>NCJK01000001.1 GCA_002282445.1 Burkholderiales bacterium 39-55-53
AGCGCCGTCGACGCCGCTAGCCTCACCACCAACGCCGGCGGCCAAGCCATCATCCAAGGCGCTCGCATCACCACCTCCGGTGCTCAGACCTACAACGACCAAGCGTATTTGGGCAGCGACACCACCTTGAACTCAAGCGGTGCAGGCGACGTGGTGTTCAACAACAAGCTCGACGGCGGCTTTAACTTGGTGGTCAACACCGCAGGCCAGACTCAGTTCAACGACCAAGTTGGCTCAGCAGCAGCCTTGGCCAGCATCACCGCAGACGCTGCTGGCTCTGTACGCTTCCAAGATGTCGTGGGCACCACGGTGGGCGGCGTCACCACACACTTGTTGAACGTCAACACCACCGGCACACAGACCTACAACGACCAAGCGTATTTGGGCAGCGACACCACCTTGAACTCAAGCGGTGCAGGCGACGTGGTGTTCAACAACAAGCTCGACGGTGGCTTTAACTTGGTGGTCAACACCGCAGGCCAGACTCAGTTCAACGACCAAGTGGGCTCAGCAACAGCCTTGGCCAGCATAACCACAGACGCTGCTGGCTCTGTAAGCTTCCAAGGGGCCGCCCCGATACATGTCAAGACAATCGGTACCCAGACGTACAACGACCCAATGAATTTAGAAGTCGATGTGGCCTTTGAAAGCCTCGGACAAGCAGGCCCGCCCGCAATCGCACAGGGCGACATCAGCTTCAACGGCGCGATCAACGGCGGCTTTAACTTGACCGTGAACACCACGGGTGTGACTAACTTCAATAACTCAATCGGTGCCGTGACGACTCTCGCCAGCGTGACAACCGATGCAGGCGGCAGCGTGCAGTTCGGCGGGGTTTCAACAGTGAACACGCTTTCAAACTCAAGTTTCACCGGCACCTACGTTCGAACTACGGGCTCGCAGGCCTACAACGACACGGTCACGCTTGTCGCCGACACGATGCTCGAGAGCAGCAACGAGGGCAATCTGGCCTTTGGCTCAACCGTTGATGGTGGCTTCAATCTCACGCTCAATACCGCTGGTCAGACTCAATTCAACGGTCAAGTCGGCGCAACCACGCCACTGGCAACCATCACCACCGATGTCTTGGGTAGTGTGCGCTTCCAAGATGTTTTAGGAACCACTAACCTTGGTGTCACGTCCTACCTGTTGAATGTGAACACGACAGGTGCACAGATCTTCAACGACCATGCTTATTTGAGCAGTGACGTCACCTTCGCCAGTTCCGGCGTACCGACCGTTGGCGCTCCAGCTGTGGCCAACATCGTTTTCAACAACAAGCTCGACGGTGGCTTTAACTTGGTGGTCAACACCGCCGGCGTGACCAAGTTCAACGACCAAGTCGGTATGAATGAACAATTGACCAGCATCACCACCGACCTGCCTGGCTCAGTGAGGTTCAATGACACCGCCACAGACCCAGCTGTCGCGACACCGCTGATCAACGTCTCGACGACAGGTGCTCAGACTTACAACGACCACGTCTACTTGGAAACTGACGCCACATTTGTAAGCTCGAACATTCTTGTTCCTGCCGATATTCACTTCAACAACAAGATCGATGGATCCTTCGACCTGAGCGTCAACACCCCAGGCCAGACACAGTTCAATGACCTGATCGGTGATACCGATCGCTTGACGACTATCACAACTGATGCGCCAGGCTCAGTGCGCTTCCAAGGCCCTGTCACGGCAGGTGTGGCCGCGCCAATCATCATCAACACGACCGGCGCCCAGACCTTCAACGACAAGGCCATTTTGATGAATGACGCGACCTTTGACACCACGCAGGTCGCAGCGACCGGCGCCAACATCACCTTTGGCGACACCATCAACGGTATCGCTGACGGTGCACAGTCCCTGACCCTCAACTCAGGTACCGAGGGCGTCGTCAGTGTTGTCGGCGCCGTGGGTGACGAGCACGCACTGGGAACCCTGACGCTGGTCAACAGCTTTGGCGCGACGTTCGCATCAGCCGTGAACGCAAATACGGGCGTGGTTCTGACAGACACCGTTGCTGGCAAGACGATCGCATTCTTGGGCAGCCTGACGACACCGGCACTCACGACCACAGCGAATGGCTACAACGTCGAGCTCTCAGGCAGCAGCACCAACGTGACGGCCGCCACGGAGTTCTTGAACACGGGAACACTTGCTATCGGCAAGACGGCCACCGACAAGCTGGTATTCGCGGGCGGCCTGAAGGCAGTCGCGCCAAGCACAGTCAGCATCGCAGGCGGCATTGAGACCGCTGGCAACACAGACATCACGTTGGGTGACACCGACACGCCCGTGACACTGATCGCTGACGCCACCCTGAAGTCTGAAGGCGGCGCGGCCATGTTTGGTGGCACGCTTGACGGCGGCTTCAAGCTAGAGGTCAACAGCTCGGGCATCACTACCTTTACAGGCGCGGTGGGCACAACAGCTGCCCTGACAAGCCTGACAACCGACGCGGGCGGCGAGGTCAATGTCAACGGTGGCTCGGTGACGACCACGGCCGAGCAGGTCTACAACGATGCACTGAAGATGACGGGCGACACCACACTCAAGGGCTCTGCTGTGAAGTTCAACGCAGCCGCGACCGGCACGGGCGCACTGACCGTTGATGGGGCCGCGACGATCAAGGGTGCAACAGTTACCACCGCCGGCGCGCAGACGTACAAGGGCGCCGTCACACTTGAGGCAGACGCAGTTCTGGATAGCACGGGCGGTGGCGACATCACCTTCATGACGACAGTCGACGGCGCGCAAGCTTTGGAGGTCAAGACGTCAGGCGTCACGACCTTCACGTCTGACGTGGGCGCGTCATCTCCACTCACGAGCCTGATCACGGACGAGCCTGGCTCGGTGCGCGTCAGCTCGAGCTCAGTCAAGACAACGGGCCTGCAGACCTACAACGACGCGATCGAGTTGGGCGCGGATGTGGTCTTTGAGAGCTCAGGGCAGGGCGACGTCACGTTTAACGGCGCGGTCGACGGTGCGCAGAGCCTGACAGTTAACACCACGGGCGTGACGACCTTTGCGAAGACCATCGGGGCTGTTACAACGCTTACCAGCGTCACGACGGACACGGGCGGCAGCGTGAAGTTCAGCGGGGCTGCCCCTGTTACCAGCCTGTCAGGCAAGAGCTTCACAGGGACCTACGTCAAGACAACGGGAGCTCAGAGCTACAACGATGCGGTTGTCCTTGAAGCTGCCACGATGTTCGAGAGCGCAAGCGCCGGAGAACTCAAACTTGCCTCCACGGTGGACGGCGAATTTGATCTGTGGCTCAACACAGCGGGCGTGACATCATTCAGCGGCAAGGTCGGGGCCACAACTCCAGTCAAGAGCATCACCACAGACGCCGCCGGCTCCACTCAACTCAACGGTGTTGAGATTTTCACAACTGGCGCACAGACCTACGCCGACCCCATCACCGTCTCAGCGACGTCAACCTTAAGCGGCGAGCGCATCGACTTCAAGTCGATCACGGCCACCTCGGGTGGGGTCGACGTCAAGCTGGTCAGCAAGACAGACCAACTCTTGGGCAACGTCAAGGTCGCAGGCAACTTCAGCGTCACGACGGGCACCGCAAAGGCCAAGGGCGGCGTGAAACAGGCAGCAGGGACGACCATCTCCGTTGGCGGGCTAACAACGTTCACCGCGGACGGCGCAACAAACCAAGCCGCGGACCTGACCGTGGCTGAAAACAACTTCACCGGCGGCGTCTCGTTCAAGCAGGCAAACGGCGGCACATGGGCCTCGGTGGCCGTGACCAACAAGTCGGGTCTGATCTTGGCGACCAGCCAGATTACAGGCACGCTGGTTGCTAGGACCATCTCTGGCGACATCACACAGTCAGGCCCCCTGAGCATCGATGGCGCGTCAGACTTCTTGACCCCAGACGGTGACATCCTCCTCACCGCAGCAAATAACTTTGGCCCCGGTGAGATGTCCATCAGCACCCCAGGAAAGCTGCAAATCTCAGCGGCAAGCGGCTTTATTCTCGGCAAGGTGAGCGTCGGCAAGACCGCGGACCTGATGGGTAAGGGATTGATTAACCTAGGCAAGGACATCACCTTCATTGGCGACCTGAAGGTCAATAGCGGTGGCTTCTACATCACACAGTCTGGACCTATGTACACGGGCGGAGAGACTGACTTTGACTCCGGCACTGGCGATATCTACCTGATGGATCCCAAGAACGTTTGGAAGGGCGGCATCCTGTACAAGGGCAAGATCGTGCAGATCAACCACCCACAGTTGTTGAATGCCGTTTCTGCAGGCGCTTTGCTGGTCCGTGTGGAGTCAAAGATTCAAGAGTCTGCGCAACCAATGCCAACCACCACCAGCAAAGCGAGCTCACTAGGCGCGGACATCACCGTCGCAGTTGGCCGCAAGCCCACCAGCACAGTGCCGGGGCTGATCGATGTCCAAATTTCAGCTGATGTGGCAACACCGGGCAGCAGCTTTAGCTTCGCATTGGACCCGCACGCATTGGCTGACCAACCTGAAGATGCCGAGGTACGCATAGGTCAATTAGACGGCAAGTCCATGCCCGAGTGGCTGAGCTACGACGCAGCCTCTAAGACCTTCAATGCGACAAACGTCCCAGCGGGCGCGTTCCCGTTGCAGTTGAAGGTATCCGTTGGTGGAGTGGAGTCGGTTATGGTGATCCAAGAAAAACCAAAGAAATGATCTTTGGAATTCAATCTGTAACTATAATAAATTGTTAAAGAAACAAAATAGTTACAAATTTTCGGATTTCCGCTAACATCTTCCCAAAGCTAACCGCGGCGCATCCCTTGGTCGCCGCCAACAATGGGAGTTGAATGTGACGAATCAAAAACTAAAGCTGGACCTCGCGCCAAAGCCCAAAGCGAAATTGCCTCGGGCAAAGTACATTGGTGCAGTGGCTACAGTGACGGCAGTGACTGAGCCGGCTTGTGAGGCAACGAGGCCAAAGCAAGGCAAAAAGAACTCACCCGTCGTTGCACCCTCGACTACCTCGGTGCGAAAAACTGACGAGAGACTAAAGCGCAGATTGCCAAGGTCTGGTGGCCCCAAGACGGCGGAGGGTAAGGCAAGGTCTTCACTCAATTCGTTCAAGCACGGGGCCTACGCCAAACGTCTGCCTGAGGGAGATGGTTACTACGATCTGCAAAACGCAGCAAAGCTTGAACTGCAGCCCAGAGGCTTTATCGAGACCGCATGCGTTGGCGTGGTCTCGCATGAGGTTTACAGACGAGGCCTGCTGGAAGATATTGAGGTACAGCGCATCAGGGCAAGTGACTACAAGCGGATCGACCCCAGTGAGTTAGCAAGGCGTATCGGCTTTCCTTTCGGACCTCAGTACCACCACATATTGGTCGAGCCCAAGAATACATTTGAACTTTTGAACGACTTTAGAAGGGACTGGATTGAGTTGGCATCGCCCCCTGCATCTGGCGCGGTGGGCGAGCTCGAGACCAAGGAGGACGGCCTTGTTGTCAGGGCATACAAAAACGGCTGCGAGTTGCTCAAGACCCCGCAGTGCAACCCCTACCTACACGAAGAGTTCATTGAAAAGATAGGCCGGGTAATGGACTCAGCAAGGCGCGGCAAAAACTACCTCGGGAGGCGCATCGCAGATCGTGGCAGGGAGATCATGCTGGTGAACTACTGGCTGATCGTCCACAGGACTGAACTATCCATGTGCATCCACGAAATGCGTAACGACCTCAAGGTAACCGTATTGACTGACGTTAACTTAAGCCGAGCAAAGAAGCACGTGAACTCAAACCTCTCCAGCGCGCTAAATCAGTTAGCTGCTGTTCGAGATATCAAGTACATAGAGGCCGAGCGGATCCACAACCCAAAATCAAAGAAGCGCTAGTCATTTGTTACAAACCCCCCCCACCTTGCTGACTTGTAATTTCAGTCTGAATAAATTTTGAAGCTTCCTTGTTTCCTGGGTATTTGTACAGTAATATAGATCAAGAATTAGTTCCATAAAAACCATTTTTCGGGGGCAGGAGTGCAGGGCCATAACGAACAAAGTGACATGCAGCATGTACTGACGAGGCCTTGGGGCATAGGCGGCTCGGACATCGGCGCGATCGTTGGACTCTCTCCCTACAAGTCTGCCGTAGACGTGTGGCTAGAGAAGGTCGGACGCAGGGAGGCAGCTGCCCAGCAGGGCATACACCTGCGCTTTGGGCACCACCTCGAACCGTTCGTTGCGAGCGAGTACGAGAGGGTCACAGGCCACGCCACGGTAGTTTTGCCACAAACACTGCACCACAAAGGCCACCCGCACTTGTTCGCACATATCGACAGGCTCGTGAGCAAGGGCGGCCGTGAAGTAACTAATGCTGACGGGTCTGTAAGCACAGACACACTCCTCGAGTGCAAGACAGCGAGCGCATTTACATCAGACCAGTGGGGGCCCGAATGGTCTGACCAAGTCCCTCCAGCCTACATCGCACAGTGCGCTTGGTACATGGCGATCACTGGCTGCAATGAGGCCCACCTCGCCGTGCTCTTGGGTAACAGCGACTTTAGGGTCTACAAGCTCTTGAGGGATATCGAGTTGGAGGAGGCACTAATTGAGTCCGCCAATAATTTTTGGCAGCTCAACGTGTTGGCAGAAGTCCCGCCAGAGCCAGTATCAAGGCTGGAGGTTGCCAAGCTCTATCCATGCGAGGTTCGGGGCCGAGACATTGAGGCTGACGATGAACTTCTTGGCCAAATTCGGTCCCTGGGGCGTACCCAACGACTTCAAAAGCGACTAGAAATTCGATCAGCATATTTGAACGAGCAGCTAACACTGCGAATGCAAGACGCAGAGCGGATATGTTCTCAGGGCAAGACCTTGGCGACTTGGCGCGCGTCTAGTCCCCCGCAGAGGATAGACGTTCCAAGGCTGAGGCGCGAGAGGCCAGATCTCGTGAGTGAGTACGTTGTCGAGGGTACGCCCTCGCGTAGGCTAGTTTTATCAGGGGCAAGAGATGCATAAGAGCTTTGAGTGTCATTCACAGGAATACGTCCAGCCACATATCAAGGCCGCCGAGCTTGAGGTATTCAAGCGCAGCGTCAGTAGGTCGGGCATGAGCCCAGAGAGCTTTGTTAAAGCACTTACACAGACATCGTTATCTTCTCTGGCTGTTTGGGGGCAGGTCGACCTAGAGCTCTTACTCTTGTCATCTGAGCGCTTTGGCGTGAACCCTGTCGGCAGGGAGATTTTTTTGATCCGAAGCGATGACCGTCCCGACGATGCTCCGATGGTCGTCTTGGGTGTCGACGGGTGGAGTCATGTTCTCAACAGCCACAAACAATTTGCCGGCATGCAGTTTATAGAGTCAGATCAACTTGTCGAGGGTGTACCGACTTGGATTGAGTGCACCCTGCACAGGTGGGACAGGCGTGTACCTACATCAGTTCGAGAGTACTTTGATGAAGTCCGTGGAGTAAGTCAGCCTTGGCTCACGCATCCAAGACGAATGCTCAGGCACAAGGCCCTAGTCCAGTGCGCTCGGCTGGCCTTTGGTTTCGTTGGTGTTTACGACCACGACGAAGCACAACGCAGCACTTCAAATAATGCCACGACAGATCATCGGACAGAGACAGGTGCTTCAAGTATCAAGCAGCGTGGTGGGCTGGGAATCGAGGCAGTCAAACGTCAGCTTGGCCTTCGTGCAGCATAGTTTTTAGTTAAACCCTACTTTTTACAAAACGAACAGATTCTCATTTAGACGAATGTTGCTGAACAAAGATGACTGAACTGCTCGTTGCCCTCTACTTTGTGGCGTTGATTGCTTCGCTGCTGATTAAAACTCCCATCATCAAAGGGCCGTGGCTGTTTTTGCTGCGCGCGTTTTTTCCGAATTGGAAGTTCTTTCATGCGGTGGGCTATGTGCCGCACCTGTATGCTCGCTCAGCTGTGCAGCTGGCTTCGGGTGAGATGCAATGGTCAGACTGGGTGTTGATTTACCCGCGCCGTGTGCGCCGCCTGAGCCACTTGGTGCACAACCCCGACACCAACATTGGCTTGGGCCAACAAAACATGGTGGACCACTTTTGGGCTGACCTGCATGACTTGCCCGAGGGCGTCGATCCACGCGGACTGGTGAGCTACAAGATGATGCAGCGCCTGTGTGACCAAGTGCTGCGTGCGCGTGATGTGAACTTTACGCATCGCCAGTTTGAGCTACGCATGGTCTTGGACGGCCGCAGCGAAAACGTGGACACGCAAGTGATGATGACCTCGCCTGTGGAGGCCGCAGCATGCTGAGCGCCGCATTCATTCAAGCTTGGATTGAAGCGGGGGTGGAGGCGCCCATGCTTATGGCGATTCGCGCCACCGAGCTAGTGTTTGCTTTGAGCTTGACTATTCAAACGCTCGAATACTTGCGCATGGGCAAGTACACCGCCAACGATTCGTTTTGGTCTTGGCAGTTGCAGCGGGCTGATATTCCCAATGCGCCTATCCGTGCTTTGCTGGACGTGCTGTTCAAGCCGCACATGCATCAGTTGCATTTGGTGTTGCGCCTTTGTGCGGCTGTTTTGTTGGCAGTGCATGGCGCATCGTTGCCACTGATTGGCTTTTTGTTTGTAGGCAACTTGCTCATCCTCATCCGTTGGCGCGGCGCGTTCAACGGGGGTAGCGATTTCTTAACGCTCGTGGTGCTCACCGGTTTGTTCATCTCGCAAGTGGTGGGCGCATTTGGCAATGCTGAGCTGGGGTGGCAAGCGGGCTTTTGGTACATCGCCATTCAGGCCATCACCTCGTACTTCATGTCGGGGGCAGTAAAGCTGCTGCGGCCTGAGTGGCGCAATGGTTCGGCCATGACCATTTTCTTGAATGGGGCCATTTACGGGCCGCTGTCTGCTTCACACCCGCTGCGCAACAAGGGGCTGGCCATGCTGGGCTCGTGGGGCTTTATCGTGTGGGAAATTTTGTTTCCCTTCAGCTTGCTTGACCCACGACTCGCCGCCGTGTTTTGCGCCGTGGCGGGGCTGTTTCACTTCTTGGTGTTTTGGTTCTTTGGCTTGAACCGATTCTTCTGGGCGTGGGTGTGTTCGTTCCCCGCCATCATTTGGTGCAGCGCGCAGTTCAGTGCGCGCTTTGTTTAAGCCATCGCGGCTTCAATCGCATCCATCGCCTCGGTCAGTTCTAACCAGCGCACTTCTAGATCGGCCAATTCGTCTTCCACTGCTTTGAGGCGTTTGCCTGCTTCGGCTATTTCAGCAGGAGGCAGGGGCGTGGCGAGTTTGTCGTGCAGCGCAGTTTTTTCAGCCTCTAACGTGGCCATGTTTTTCTCCACGCCATCCATCTCTTTTTTCAACGGGCGTTTTTTCTCATTGATCTCTTTGCGCAGCTGAGCGTCTTCTTTGCGTTGGTCGCGAGAGGCTACCGGCGCTGCAGCTTGAACAACCGGCGCAGCTACTTCTGCCACAGCCACCGCAGGCTTGAGCGCCGCTGCATTGGCCGCAGCCACAGCCTCCGCACGCAAGCGTTTGCCTTCTTCCAGCAGATAGCGTTGGTAGTCGTCTAAGTCGCCGTCAAACGGCTCGACGCCACCGCGTGACACCATCCAGAACTCATCACACACGGCTCGCAACAAAGCGCGGTCATGGCTGACCAGCATCACTGTGCCTTCAAATTCGTTGAGCGCCATGCTCAGCGCTTCGCGGGTGGCCAAGTCCAAGTGGTTGGTAGGTTCGTCCATCAGCAAGAGGTTGGGGCGTTGCCACACCAACATGCACAGCACGAGACGTGCTTTCTCGCCACCGCTCATGCTGCCCACGGCTTGCTTGACCATGTCGCCGCCAAAGTTGAACTGCCCTAAGAAGCTGCGCAAGTCTTGCTCGCGCGTGGCTTGGCCCGCCAACTTGCCGTCGGCGGTGAGCTTTTTGCACAGGTCAATCATGTGCTGCAGCGGGTTGTCGGCAGGGTGCAGCACATCGAGTTCTTGCTGCGCAAAGTAGCCAATGTTCAGGCCTTTGCCTTCGGTCATGTCGCCGCCGATGGCTTGCAAATCACGTGCAATGGTTTTCACCAACGTCGATTTACCTTGGCCGTTGGCACCCAAAATACCAATGCGCTGACCCGCCAGCACTGAGCGGCTGACGTTTTGCACGATGACCGTGGGCGGGGTGCCCGCAGGCGCGTCTTCAGGAGCGGGGTAGCCCACGCTCACGCCTTGCATGCTCAGCATGGGGTTGGGCAAGTTGGCGGGTTCTTTGAATTCGAAGCTGAAGTCAGCATCGGCCAACAACGGCGCAATCTTTTCCATGCGGTCCAAGGCCTTGACACGGCTTTGCGCTTGCTTGGCTTTGCTGGCCTTGGCCTTGAAGCGTGCAATGAACTTTTGCAAATGCGCAATCTTGTCTTGTTGCTTGGCAAAGGCGTTTTGTTGCAGTTCCATTTGCTCGGCGCGCATGTCTTCAAACTTGCTGTAGTTGCCGCCGTAGCGCACCAGCTTGCCTGCGTCGATGTGCAAGGTGACGTTGGTCACCGCATCCAAAAATTCGCGGTCATGGCTGATGACGACCATCGTGCCTTCGTAGCGCTTGAGCCAAGCTTCGAGCCACACTAAAGCGTCCAAGTCCAAGTGGTTGGTGGGTTCGTCAAGCAGCAGCAAATCAGACGGGCACATCAACGCACGCGCCAATTGCAAGCGCATGCGCCATCCGCCAGAGAAGCTGTTCACAGGGTTGTCGAGTTCTGTCGTTTTAAAACCTAAGCCGAGGATGAGCGCTTGTGCGCGTGACTGCGCATCGTGCTCACCCGCGTCGTACAGCGCCATGTAGGCGTTGCCCAAACGCTCGCCGTCTTCGGTGGCTTCAGCGGCTGCAACTTCGGCGCGTGCGTCATTCAGCACGGTGTCGCCTTCAATCACGAACTCGGTGGCGCTTTGTTCGGTCTCTGGCATGTCTTGGGCCACTTGGCCCATGCGCCATTGCGTGGGGATGTAGAACTCGCCCGAGTCCTCTTGCAAGTTGCCGTTGAGCAAAGCAAACAGCGAAGATTTGCCTGCGCCGTTACGGCCCACCAAGCCTACTTTTTCACCGGGGTTCAAGGTGACGGTGGCGCCTTCGAGCAACACCTTGGCGCTGCGGCGCAAGGTGACATTTTTAATCGTGATCATTTTGTATTTGCGCCTTCGACAATCGCCTGGCGTGTGAGGAGTAAGACCTGGTCGTCACCAGCACTGGTCGATAGCCACACGACATCTAGATTAGGAAAGGCTGCTTCAAAGTAATCGCGTTCGTGGCCAATTTCTAAAACCAAAACCGCGTGCTCGCTCATGTGTGCTGGGGCGTCGCACAGCATTTGGCGAATAAAGTCCATGCCGTCATCGCCACCGGCCAAAGCAAGCGCGGGCTCGGCTTTGAATTCGGCAGGCAACTCGGACATGCTTTGTGCATTCACATAAGGTGGGTTGCACAAGATGAGGTCAAACACGCCATCGGCCTTGGCTAAGCCATCCGATTCGGCCAGCGTCATGCGTCCTTCAAGGCCATGACGCTCGATGTTGATCTGGGCCACATCCAAAGCGTCTTTGGACAAGTCCAAACCCTGCACTGTGATGTCGGGGAAAGCCAGCGCCGCCAAGATGCCCAGGCTGCCGTTGCCCGTGCACAGGTCTAGCACGCGCGTGGTGTTGGGGTCTAGCCAAGGATCGATGCTGCCTTCAGCCAACACTTCAGCAATGAGCGAGCGCGGCACGATGGCACGTTCGTCAATGTAAAACGACACACCTTGCAGCCATGCTTCTTGCGTGAGGTAAGCCGCAGGCTTGCGGCTGGCAATGCGGTGCTCAATGAAGGCTTGTACGCTGGCCACTTGGGTGGCGGGCAGTTCGAGGTCGTGCACTTCATCTGACACATCGGTGTCGAGCGGCAAACCCAGCTTCCACAGCACCAGCCATGCGGCTTCGTCGGCGGCGTTGGTGGTGCCGTGGCCGAAGCTCAAGTTGCCTGCAGTGTGGGCAGCGTCAAGCTGCTGCGCGCTCTGTGCAATGAGCGCGCTGAGAGTGAAAGATGGGTTCATTGTGCGGACGTGTTGGCCTGTGAGGCCAAGCCGTGCAGCTGTTCCAGCACACGGCGATAAATGTTTTTCAGGGGATCCAAATCAGCCACGGCCACAAACTCGTTGATTTTGTGGATGGTGGCATTGGGTGGGCCAAGCTCGATGACTTGTGGGCAAACTTGCGCGATGAAGCGCCCGTCGCTCGTGCCACCGGTGGTGGACAGCTCGGTGTCAATGCCGGTTTCGTCGTGGATGGCGCGTTGTACAGCTCCTACCAAGTCACCAGGTGTGGTGAGGAAGGGCAGACCACCGATGGTCCATTTGAGGTCGAACTCTAAGCTGTGTTTGTGCAGCACCGCAGTGAGGCGCTGTTGCAGCTGCTCAGGCGTGGATTCGGTGCAGAAGCGGAAGTTGAAGTCCACCACGCATTCGCCGGGAATCACGTTGCTCGCGCCCGTGCCAGCGTGGATGTTGCTCACTTGCCAGCTGGTGGGCGGGAAGAAGTCGTTGCCATCGTCCCACTCAATCGCCACCAAGTCCGCCAATGCCGGGCTGAGCAAATGGATGGGGTTTTTGGCGAGTTGCGGGTAGGCAATATGGCCTTGCACGCCTTTGACGGTGAGCTTGCCGCTCATCGTGCCGCGTCGGCCGTTTTTGATCATGTCGCCGGTGCGTTCTACCGAGGTGGGTTCACCCACGATGCACCAGTCGAGCTTTTCGCCACGGGCTTTCAAGGCTTCGCAGACCTTGACGGTGCCGTCGAGTGCTGGGCCTTCTTCGTCACTGGTGAGCAAGAAGGCGATGTTGATATTGGCATCCGCTTGAGCAGCTGCAAACTCTTCACACGCCACCACCATCGCTGCCAACGACGCTTTCATGTCGCTGGCACCACGGCCAAACAATTTGCCGTCGCGGTGGGTGGGGGTGAAGGGGTCGCTGGTCCATTGGTCGATGGGGCCAGTGGGCACCACATCGGTATGGCCTGCAAACACCAGTGTTTTGGCTTCTGCCTGTGCGCTGCGTTTGACAGCCCACAGGTTGCTCACGCGAAATGTGTCTGGCCCGCTGTCGATGCGCTCGCACTCAAAACCGAGTGGCTTAAGCCGCGCGGTGATGATGTCCAAACAGCCCGCGTCCTCGGGTGTGACCGAAGGGCGCGAGATGAGTTGCTCGGTGAGCTGGAGTGTGCGAGACATCGATATGACCTGTGCGAAAAATCAGTCGCGCAACAAGTCGTTGATGCTGGTCTTCGAGCGGGTTTGTGCGTCCACGCGTTTGACCACGATGGCGGCGTACATGCTGTAAGGCGCGCCGTTGGCTGCGACTTTAGGAATGTTGCCTGCCACCACCACAGAGCCTGAAGCCACGCGGCCGTAGCTGATTTCGCCAGTGGCGCGGTCGAAGATGGGGGTCGATTGACCGATGAACACGCCCATGCCGAGCACGGAGTTTTCTTCGATGATGACGCCTTCCACGACTTCAGAGCGAGCGCCGATGAAGCAGTTGTCTTCAATGATGGTGGGGTTGGCTTGCAATGGCTCCAACACGCCACCAATGCCCACGCCGCCAGACAAGTGCACGTTCTTGCCGATTTGTGCGCATGAACCCACAGTGGCCCATGTGTCCACCATGGTGCCGCTGTCCACATAGGCGCCGATGTTCACGTAAGAGGGCATCAAAATCGCACCAGCAGCCACAAAGCTACCGCGACGCGCCACAGCTGGTGGCACTACGCGCACGCCAGCAGCTTTGAGTTCGTCTTCGCTCAAGTGGCCAAACTTGGTGTCCACTTTGTCGTAATAAGCCAAGTCACCCGACTTGATGAGGCGGTTGTCGTTCAAACGGAAGGACAGCAACACGGCCTTTTTGAGCCATTGGTGCACAGTCCATTGGCCCACGCCTTCACGGGTGGCGACGCGCAGGCGGCCACCGTTCAATTCGGCAATCACGTGTTCTACAGCTTCGCGCACTTCGTGTGATGCATCTGTCGCGCTGATGTTGGCGCGGTTGTCCCAAGCGTTGTCGATGATGTGTTGGAGTTGGTGTTGAGCCATGGTCTTGTCTTCTCTCGTTGAAATAAGGGGTTGAAGTTTAGGAAGCTGATGATTGGATGAAAGCAACGATACGCTGCGCGGCTTCTAAGCATTCGGCGGTTTCGGCCACCAAAGCCATGCGAATTCGACCTGCGCCGGGGTTAAAACCTTGGGCCTCACGCGCCAAGTAGCTGCCCGGCAGCACTGTCACATTGTATTGAGCCAGCAAGTCGCGGGCAAAGGCCACATCGTCCCCACCAGGAACCGAAGCCCACAGGTAAAAACCAGCGTCGGGCAAGCGCACATCCATCACGGCTTCTAGCAGTGGGGTGACAGCCGCAAACTTTTGGCGGTATTGCTCACGGTTGGCCACCACATGGGCTTCGTCGTCCCACGCCGCAATGCTGGCGGCTTGCACCATGCCGCTCATGGCTGAGCCGTGGTAGGTGCGGTACAGCAAGAACTGTTTGAGAATGTGGGCGTCGCCCGCCACAAAACCACTGCGCATGCCCGGCACATTGCTGCGCTTAGACAAGCTGGTGAAGGCCACCAAGTTCTTAAAGTCGGTGCGGCCGAGCTTGGTCGCGGCTTCTAGGCCACCCAAGGGCGCTTCTTCGCGGAAATAGATTTCGCTGTAGCACTCGTCGCTGGCAATCACAAAGCCGTATTTGTCGCTCAGGGCAAACAGCTTTTCCCAGTCGCTCAGGGGCATCACAGCGCCCGTGGGGTTGCCGGGTGAGCAGACAAACAACAGCTGGGTCTTGGCCCACACGTCGGCAGGCACGCTGTCCCAGTTGACATTGAAGTTCAGCGCGGGGTCGCTGGGTGCGTAATAGGTTTGGGCTCCGGCCAACAGGGCAGCGCCTTCGTAGATTTGGTAGAACGGATTTGGGCAGACCACCGTGGCACCAGCTTTGGTGGGGTCAATCACCGTTTGCGCAAAGGCAAACAAGGCCTCGCGTGAGCCGTTGACGGGTAGTACTTGCGTGGCGGCGTCGAGCTTCAAGCCGTAGCGGCGCTGCATCCAGTTCACACACGACTCGCGCAACGCAGGCAAACCAGCGGTGGCAGGGTAGGCGGCCAACTGTGCGGTGGCTTTGGCCAAAGCATCCAACACCAACTGCGGCGTGGCATGGCGTGGCTCGCCAATGCCTAGGCTGATGGGCGCATACGCGCGGTTGGGTGTGACGGTGGAGAAAAGTTGCTTCAGCCGCTCAAAAGGATAGGGCTGCAGACTCGAAAGAAGGGGGTTCATGGCTGCTATTATCCCTGCGCTTACCTCTCAAACTGAACGCAATGTCTACTAATTCCCTGCTTGACCTGACCCGTGCCAAAGAATTCGCTTTCGAGGCGGACCAATTGCGCGAATTGGTGGTGACGTTTGAGCAAAGCTTGGCCCAAGAAATGGCCATCATCCAAGCGGGTTTGGCATCTGGTGACGCTTTGAAGGTGGAGCATTCGTTGCATGCCCTGAAAGGCTTCATGCCTTTGTTTGCTGCAGAGTCTTTGGCCCAAGCCATGACTGACCTGTACCAAACCAGCCGCGAGAAGCCACTGGACGTGACAGGCCCCATCTTTACTGCATTAGTACCTAGTTTGGATGCCTTGCTGGTCGAAGTTCGCGCGTGCCTCAGCGCTTTATGATTCAGGCTGTGTCTAGAGAGGCTTTTCAGTGCGTCTGAATTCAATCAAGTTATCGGGTTTCAAGTCCTTTGCGGAACCCACCAATTTCTTATTGCCCGGCCAATTGGTCGGCGTGGTAGGCCCCAACGGTTGCGGCAAATCCAACATCATGGATGCCGTGCGCTGGGTGCTGGGCGAGTCCAAAGCCTCCGAGTTGCGTGGCGAGTCCATGCAAGACGTGATTTTTAACGGCACGACCACCCGTAAAGCGGCCAGCCGCTCCAGCGTGGAGTTGGTGTTTGACAACGCCGACCACCGTGCAGGCGGCCAATGGAGCCAGTTCCCAGAAATCGCAGTCAAGCGTGTGCTGACGCGTGATGGCGGCTCTAGCTACTACATCAACAACCAACCCGTGCGTCGCCGTGACGTGCAAGACGTGTTCTTGGGCACAGGCTTGGGGCCACGCGCCTACGCCATCATTGGCCAAGGCACGATCAGCCGCATCATTGAATCCAAGCCCGAAGAACTGCGTTTGTTCTTGGAAGAGGCTGCCGGTGTTTCTAAATACAAAGAGCGCCGCCGCGAAACCGAAAACCGCCTGAGCGACACACGCGAGAACTTGACCCGCGTAGAAGACATCTTGCGCGAGTTGAATGCCAACCTCGAAAAGCTCGAAAAGCAAGCCGAAGTGGCACAGCGCTACCACGCGCTCAATGCCGATGTGACCTTGAAGCAGCACCAGCTGTGGTTCTTGCGTCGCGCCGAGGCCGAAGCCGACCAAGTGGGCATCAAAACCCAAGCCGACAAAGCGGTGAACGACCTAGAGTCGCGCATTGCCGATTTGCGCCACATAGAAGCCGACTTAGAAACCGTTCGCCAAGCCCACTATGCCGCGGGCGACCAAGTGAACCAAGCGCAAGGCGCGTTGTACGAAGCCAGCGCCGAAGTGGGCCGCTTAGAAGCCGAGATTCGCTTTGTGGTGGAAGGCCGCCAACGCGCTGAAGCACGCCTGATTCAAATCAAAGAACAAACCGCGCATTGGGCAGCCCAGAGCGAACAAGCGCAGCAAGAGATTGAAAACTTGGCCTCCATGGCCATGGACGGCGAAGAAAAAGCCGTCATGCTCGCCGCGCAAGTGGAAGAGCAGGCCATGCAACTGCCCGAGTTGGAAGAAGCCTTGCGCGTCGCCCAACAACGCAGCAACGAGCAACGCGGCAGCGTGGCCCAAGTGCAGCAACAAATTCAAGTCTTGGCCGCAGACCAGCGCAACATCGAAGAGCAAAGCCGCAACCTCAATGCTCGCCAAGAGCGCCTGAGTGCCGACAAAAATGCTTTGGCTGCACCCGATGAAGTGCGCCTGAACAACCTCAAAGAGCAACTGCAAGAAGCGCAAGCGCACGCCGAAGTGACGGCGGCTCAGCTGGAAGAGCTGCAAGCCAATGTGCCTGTGCTCGACGAAGCACGCCGCACCGCTCAACAGACTGTGAACGACGAACAAGCCAAGCAAGCCGATTTGTCGGCCCGTTTGGAAGCCCTTAAAGCCTTGCAAGAAAAAGTGCAGACCGACGACAAGCTCAAGCCTTGGTTGGCCAAGCACGGCTTGGATGGTTTGCAAGCCTTGTGGAGCCGTATCCACATCGAAGCCGGTTGGGAAAACGCCCTCGAAGCCGCTTTGCGTGAACGCATGGCTTCGCTGGAAGTGTCCCGTTTAGACATCGTGCGCGCCTTCCAAACGGATGTGCCGCCCACCAAGCTGGCTTTCTACACCGCACCTAGCGCGGCAGCGCCCGCGCCGCAAGGCGCTTCCAATGATTCGCAAAGTGCTCAGCCTCGTCTGTCAGACCTCTTGCGTTTGAACGATGCAGGCCAAAAAGCCCTGTTGACCGACTGGCTCAACGGCTGCTTCACAGCACCTAACCTCGACGAAGCCTTGGCCAAGCGCAGCAGTTTGCAACCAGGCCAAGTGATTTATGTGCCGAGCGGCCACGCCATCAGCGCACACAGCGTGAGCTTTTACGCACAAGACAACGAGCAGTCTGGCTTGTTGGCCCGTGCCCAAGAAATTGAAAACCTCGACAAGAGCAGCAAGGCGCAAATCTTCATCGCCGATGAAGCCCGCAACACCTTGGTGCGTGCCGAGGCCGCGTACAGCGAGTCTTCGCAGCGCTTGATCAGCATCCGTGCTGAAGCTACTGCGGCACAAGCCACAGCCCACGAGCTGCAAGTGGAAACCTTGCGCCTGAGCCAGTTGGCTGAACAAACACGCGCCCGTAGCGAACAAATCAGTGGTGATTTGTCTGAGGTCGAAGCCCAACTGGCCGACCTGCAAGAACGCCGCGCCACCGCTGAAGCCCGCTTTGAAGAGCTGGACATGCAATTGGCCGACAGCCAAGAACGCCATGCCCAGCTAGATGAAGCCGTCATCAACGCCGAGCGCCGCCTGAACGACAGCCGTGAGCAACAACGCAGCTTGGAGCGTCAAGCCCAAGAGGCCCAGTTTGCCCAACGCAGCTTGGCCACCCGCGAAGCCGAACTCAAACGCATCATCGACACCGCCACGCAACAAGCCGCTTCGGTGTCTACCGAAGAAGCGCGTGTGCAAGAAGACCTCACACGTTTGACCGATGCCGCGGCACAAGCTGGCTTGCAAAACGCGTTGAACATCAAAATGGAGCGCGAAGCCGCCTTGGCCGCCAAGCGCAGCGAGTACGACGACCTCACCACCAAACTGCGTGCGAGCGACGAACGCCGCTTGCAGCTGGAGCGTGAGTTGGAGCCCTTGCGCCAACGCATCACCGATTTCCAACTCAAAGAGCAAGCGGCTCGACTGGGCTTAGAGCAGTACAGCCAATTGCTGGCCGACGCCGAGGCCGACCTCGAAGCCGTGTCAGCCTCCATCCTCGCCAACAACGTGCGCTTGGGTGGTTTGCAAGGTGATATTGACCGCTTGCACCGCGAGATCACCGCCTTGGGCGCTGTGAACTTGGCCGCTTTGGAAGAACTGGCCATTGCCAGCGAACGCAAGCTGTTCTTGGACGCGCAAACCAAAGACTTGACCGACGCGATGAACACGCTGGAAGACGCCATTCGCAAGATCGACGGCGAAACCCGCGAGCTCTTGGGCGGCACGTTCAAGATCGTCAACGAACACTTTGGCCGCATGTTCCCCGAGCTCTTCGGTGGTGGCAATGCAAAGTTGGTGATGACCGGCGAGGAAATTTTGGACTCTGGCGTGCAGGTGATGGCCCAGCCTCCTGGCAAGAAAAACCAAACCATCCATTTGCTCTCAGGCGGCGAAAAAGCGCTGACTGCGATTGCTTTGGTGTTTGCGATCTTCCAACTCAACCCAGCGCCTTTCTGTTTGCTGGACGAGGTGGACGCGCCACTCGACGACGCCAACACCGAGCGTTATGCCAAGCTGGTGTCGAGCATGTCCAAAGAAACCCAATTCCTTTTCATCTCGCACAACAAGATCGCCATGGAAATGGCCGAGCAACTCATTGGCGTGACCATGCAAGAACAAGGCGTTTCCCGTATCGTGGCAGTGGATATGGAGTCTGCTGTTTCCATGGCAGATGCTTGATAGCAAAATAAGAACATGAGTACTCTTCAAATTGGTTTAGCGATTGCAGGTGGCGTGGTCCTGGCGGGTGTGGTGGCACACAGCACATGGACTTCACGCAAAAACAAGCCACGTCAAGCCGAGCCGCTGCCGCAAGACAAAAGCATCGAGCCTGCCGCCTATGCCCCTGACTACGGACAATCGCAAGAGCCATCGTTTGACGCTGCCCCTAGCGTGAGCTATGACGTCCATCACGAACCTGAAGTGATGGCGCAAGTCGCTACGCCAACGTACCAAACCACAGGCAGCCTTGACCCCGTGACCGACATGGCGCGCAGCATGATGGAAGAGGCAACCGCCCACGCCCAACGCGTGCCTGATGAAGCCGAAATGGCCCAAATTGCCCAGAGCAAAGCCGCTGCGGCCAAAGCTGCTGCTGAGCGTGCCGCACAACAAGCTGCCCAAGCCCCCGCCCTGAAGCCCGTTGTGGCCCAAGTGATGGAGTCTGCTGCATCTGACTTGCCCCAGCCAGAAAAACGCCCAGCTTTAGATGCCTTGATTGACGTGATTGCTGCGGTTGAAATTGACCACCCCGTGTCTGGCGATGCCGCTTTGCAGGCCATGCCCGCTACGCGCCGTGTGGGTAGCAAATTGTTCAGCTTGGAAGGCCTCAACACCGAAACCGGTCTGTGGGAACACCCACGCAATGGCCAGCGCTACAGCGCGTTCCAGTCGGGTGTGCAGTTGGCCAACCGCACCGGCCCGTTGAACGAAATTGAGTTCTCCGAGTTCGTCACCAAAACACAAAACTTTGCCGACGCCATCAACGGCGCGCCCGAGTTCCCAGACATGCTCGAAGAAGTGAGCCGCGCCCGCGAGCTTGACCACTTTGCCAGCGCCCACGACGCACAACTGAGCTTCACCTTGAAGGCCACCAAAGCCGCTTGGAGCCCTGGCTATGTGCAACAAAACGCTGCGCGTTTGGGCTTTATCGCTGGTGTTTTGCCAGGCCGTATGGTTGTGCCTGCACCCGTCCATGGCTTGCCACCCATTTTGCTTTTGACCTTTGACTCGCAAGCCGCGATGTCGGAAGACCCCACTCAATCTGCCATTTACGAGCTCACCTTGTCACTTGATGTGCCACAGGTAGACCGCAAAGAAGAGCCGTACGCCCGCATGATTCAAACTGCCTACGAACTGGCGCGTGTGATGGACGGTGCGATTTCGGATGACAACGGCCAGCCCTTGTCAGAGACCGCCATCGGCGCGATTGCCCGCGACTTGCTGGCGTTGTACGACACGCTGGATGCGCGTGACTTGTCGGCAGGTTCGCCGCAAGCGCGCCGCTTGTTCAGCTAATTTCAAGGTCACGCAGCATGAGCACCGCTGACTTATTTGGCGGACTAGATGCCAACACCTCGAACGGCAACGGCGTTGCCGCCCGCGCAGCTGTTCTGCGCGAACAACTTCACCACCATGGCCACCAGTACTACGTGCTGGACGCGCCCACCATCCCCGACGCCGAATACGACCGCTTGTTCAAAGAACTGCAAGCGATTGAAACTGCGCACCCCGAACTTCTCACGCCTGACTCTCCCACGCAACGTGTGGGCGGCAAGCCGCTCGATAGCTTTGCCAGTGTCAAACACGTGGTGCCCATGCTCAGCATTCGCACCGAGACCGATACCGAAGCCAGCGGCGCAGAAAACTTTGACACACGCATTCGCAAAGAGCTGGCTCTGACTGAAGCCGACCCGTTGGTTGACTATGTGGCCGAGCTGAAGTTTGACGGCCTCGCCATGAGCCTGCGCTATGAAAACGGCATGCTGGTGCAAGCCGCCACACGCGGCGACGGCGAAATGGGTGAGGAAGTCACTCAAAACATCCGCACCATTGGGCAAATTCCGCTGCGCTTACCAAGCAATGTTCCGGCAGAGCTAGAGGTTCGTGGTGAGGTTTACATGGGCCGCGCAGATTTTGAAGCTCTGAACGAGCGACAACGCGCCCGCATTGCTTCAGGTGAGAAGAGCGAAAAAACCTTTGTGAACCCGCGCAACGCCGCAGCCGGTGCTGTGCGTCAGCTCGATTCCACCATTGCCGCTCAGCGACCATTGAGCTTTTTCGCCTATTACCTTCGAATAAATACAGAAGATGGTTTGGGAACAACTCTAGAAAGAAATTTGGACGGACTGATTCGCAACGGTATCCATACACAAAGCCAAGCACTCGACAAACTTCGTGAATGGGGCTTCCCTGTTTGCCAACACACTGAGGTGGTTAAGGGCAGTGCGGGCCTAGTGGCTTTTCATCAAAAGATCGCTCAACTGCGTGATGCCTTACCGTTTGACATTGATGGCGTGGTCTACAAGGTCAACGATATTCAAAAAGAAGCACGCCTTGGCTTTGTCACCCGCGAACCCCGCTGGGCCGTGGCCCACAAATACCCCGCGCAAGAACAACTCACCACCGTGCAAGCCATCGAGGTGCAAGTGGGCCGCACGGGCAAGCTCACGCCCGTGGCCAAACTCGCGCCCGTGTTTGTGGGCGGCGTGACTGTGACCAACGCCACGCTTCACAACGAGGACGAAGCCCGCCGCAAAGACGTGCGGGTGGGCGACACCGTGGTGGTACGCCGTGCAGGCGATGTGATTCCAGAAGTGGTGTCTGTCGTTTTAGAAAAACGCCTGCAAGACGCACAGATCTTCACCATGCTGCACCAGTGCCCTGTGTGCGGCAGCCCCGCTGTTCGTGAAGAAGGCGAGGCCGATTACCGATGCACGGGCGGTTTGTTTTGCAGCGCGCAACGCAAGCAAGCCATCCTGCACTTTGCACATCGACGCGCCGTGGAGATTGAAGACTTGGGCGACAAGTTGGTCGAGCAACTGGTGGATGCAGGCGTGGTCAAAACCTTGCCCGACCTGTACCGCATGGGCTTTACCGCCTTAGTCACGCTAGAGCGCATGGCTGAAAAATCAGCCAACAACGTGCTGATCAGCATTGAAAAATCCAAACAAACCACCTTGCCGCGCTTCTTGTTTGGCCTAGGCATTCGCCATGTGGGCGAGGCCACGGCCAAAGAGCTGGCACGTCACTTCGGCAAGATGGACGCCATCATGGACGCCACCGTGGACCAACTTCTGCAAGTGGCAGACGTGGGCCCCATCGTGGCGCAAAGCCTGCGCACATTCTTTGATCAACCGCACAACCGCGAAGTGGTGGAGCAGCTGCGTGCTTGTGGCGTCACATGGACTGAAGGTGAACCCACTGCGGGCGCAAGCTTGCCGCTGGCAGGCCAAACCTTCGTGTTGACTGGCACACTGCCCACACTCAGCCGCGACCAAGCCAAAGACATGCTCGAAGCTTTGGGCGCCAAAGTGGCAGGCAGTGTGAGCAAGAAAACGCATTGTGTGGTGGCTGGTGCTGAAGCTGGCAGCAAGCTCGACAAAGCGCAAGAGTTGGGCATCAAGGTGCTGGACGAAGCCGGCTTGTTGGCCTTGGTGGCTGAACACGCAGCTGAATAAGGACACGACATGGCCGTTCGCGAAATCTTGAAAATGGGCGACGAGCGACTGCTTCGTTTGGCGCAACCCGTGAAGGCTTTCAACACGCCAGAGCTACACGCACTGCTCAAAGACTTAGACGACACCATGCTGGCCGCCAATGGCGCTGGCCTAGCCGCACCGCAAATTGGTGTGGATTTGCAAGTGGTGGTGTTTGGTTCGGGCGAGGTCAACCCACGTTACCCCGATGCACCTGTGGTGCCTTACACCGTGCTCATCAATCCTGTGCTCACGCCCATTGGGGATGAGGAAGAAGAGGGCTGGGAGGGCTGCTTGTCAGTGCCGGGCCTTCGCGGCGTGGTTCCGCGTTTCAAGCGGTTGCGCTACCAAGGTTTCGACGAAAAAGGCCAGCCGATTGACCGCACGGTGGATGGCTTTCATGCGCGCGTGGTGCAACACGAGTGCGACCACCTCATTGGTAAGCTGTACCCCATGCGCGTGCGCGATTTCTCGCGCTTTGGCTATACCGAGGTGTTGTTTCCGGGGCTGGATGACGCGGACGATTGATTAAGACTGCAGCACTGCCAACAACTCAGTCTCTATCTCTAACTGCGCTTTGTTTTGCTGCAATTCAGCGCCATCAATCAAGAAAGTGTCTTCCACGCGCTCACCCAAAGTGCTGATCTTGGCCAGCAACAAGTTCACCTTGTGGTTGGCCAACACACGCGCCACGCTGTAGAGCAGGCCCACACGGTCACTGGCGGAGATGCTCAGCAGCCATTTCTGCGCGCGTTCATCGGGCTGCAAGCTCACGCGTGGTGCAATAGGGAAGCTCTTGACTCGGCGAGATTGGCGGCCTTTGCCTGCAGCAGGCAAAGGCTTGGCTTCGTTGATGGCTTCGCTCAAACCGGTTTCCACCAAGTTAATGAGGTCACGGTAGTGCTCTTCAAAATGGCCGCTCACCACTTGGAAGGTATCTAGCGCATAGCCATTGGTGGCGGTGTGCACTTTGGCGTCCCAAATGCTAAAGCCCGCTTGGTCAAAGTAGCCGCAGATGCGCGCAAACAAATCGGGTTGGTCGGGTGAATACACCATCACCTGCAAGCCTTCGCCCACGGGTGACAAGCGCGCACGCACGGTCACGCCCATGGGTTTGTCTTGGGCTTTGGCAATCGACAAGCTGCGCGAGAGCTGGCGTGTGTGCCATGCAATGTCAGCCGCATCGTGGCGCATGAAATAGCCCACGTCCAAGGTTTCCCACAAGTCTTTGTGCGCCTCAAACGGCAGCGCATACAAGGCGAGCATGGTGAGGGCTTCGGTCTTGCGTTGTTCCACTTCGGCGTCGGCATCTGGGGCACGGCCGCCTAAGAAACGCAAGGTGTAGCGGTACAGGTCCTCTAGCAGCTTGCCTTTCCAAGCATTCCACACCTTGGGGCTGGTACCCCGAATGTCGGCCACAGTCAGCAGGTACAAAGCCGTGAGGTTGCGCTCGTTGCCGACGCGTTTGGCAAAGGCTTGAATCACATCGGGATCGCTCAAGTCTTGCTTTTGTGCGATGTGGCTCATGGTCAGGTGTTCACCCACCAAGAACTCGATCAGCTTGGCGTCTTCTTTGTTCAAGCTGTGGTCACGTGCAAATTTGCGCACCTCGCCACGGCCCAGTTGCGAATGGTCACCACCTCGGCCTTTGGCAATGTCATGGAACAAAGCAGCAACATACAAAATCCAAGGCTTGTCCCAGCCCGCCGCGAGTTGTGAGCAAAACGGGTATTCGTGGGAATGCTCCGCCATGAAGAAGCGGCGCACATTGCGCAGCACCATCAAGATGTGTTGGTCCACGGTGTAGACATGGAACAAGTCATGCTGCATCTGGCCCACGATGCGGCGGAAGGGCCACAGATATCGGCCCAGCACCGAGGTTTGGTTCATCAAACGAATGGCATGCGTGACACCGCTGGGCGCTTGCAAGATGCGCATGAACATCTCACGATTGGCCGGATCAGCGCGGAACTTGCCATCCATCAAGGTGCGCGCGTTGTACAACGCGCGCAATGTCCGGGCCGACAGGCCGCTGATGCCCACCGTGGATTCGTACAACCAGAAGGTTTCCAAAATCGCGTGCGGGTTGTTCACATACACGTCGTCGCTCGTCACTTCGAGCATGCCAGCCTTGTCGGCAAAGCGCTCGTTGATGGGGCGCAGCACGTGTTGATTGCTGCTCAAGCGCTCCTCGATGTTGAGCAACAAAATTTGGTTGAGCTGGGTCACCGCTTTGGCGGCCCAGTAGTAGCGCTTCATCAGCGCTTCGCTGGCTACGCGTGCATTGAGCGTGCCGTCTTCTTCCACACCCAGCCCCAAGCTTTGAGCCACGGCGTGCTGCAAGTCAAACACCAAGCGGTCTTCACGACGTTTGGCAGCGAGGTGTAAGCGGGTACGAATGAGAGCTAAGGCGTCTTCGTTGCGCTTGAGTTGCTTGACTTCAAACTCGGTGGCCAAGCCTTTGCGACCCAAGCTTTCCCAGCTGTCGCCCAAACCTGAGGCCTTGGCCACCCACAGCACCACTTGCAAGTCACGCAGACCACCCGGCGACTCTTTGCAGTTGGGCTCTAGGGAGTAAGGGGTATTTTCAAATTTGGTGTGACGCTGACGCATCTCCAGCGTCTTAGCCAAGAAGAAAGCTTTGGGGTCGAGCGCGATCGCGTAGTGCTTTTGGAAGGTTTTAAACAGCTTGACGCTGCCCACCAAAAAGCGCGCTTCCAACAGCGAGGTTTGAACGGTGATGTCAGCCGAGGCTTCTTGCACACACTCTGTCACGGTGCGCACGCTAGAGCCAATTTCTAGGCCTGTGTCCCAGCAGCTGCCAATGAACTTTTCAATCTGCGCTTTGAGCGTTTCATCTTTTTCCGGCCATGTGCCATCGGGCATGAGCAAGAGCACATCCACGTCCGAATACGGAAACAGCTCACCACGGCCATAGCCGCCCACTGCCACCAAGCACAGCTGCTGGTCAAAGCCAGCAGCGTCCCAGAGGTGACGCAAGGTGTCGTCGGTCATGCTGCACAGCTTGTGCAACAAGTTTTTCACGCTACGTGGGGTGATAGAGCCGGACGCGGCCAGCAGCAATGCCGCCTTGTCCTTTCGGTAAAGGTTAGCCAAGGCGTTCATCGCGTGGGGGTGCTTAACAGCAGGTGGTGGTCACAAAGTCGGGCAGGGCGGGGCTGCCGTCGGACAGGGTCAACACCTCGTAGCCCGTGGGCGTGACGAGGATGGTGTGTTCCCACTGGGCTGACAACGAGTGGTCGCGCGTGACGATGGTCCAACCATCGCCTAGCTCTTTGATGTCTTTCTTGCCCGCGTTGATCATGGGCTCAATGGTGAAGGTCATGCCTTCGTGCAGCGTCTCGCCTGTGCCGGGCTTGCCGTAGTGCAGCACTTGCGGCTCTTCATGGAACACCTGGCCAATGCCGTGGCCACAAAACTCGCGCACCACTGAGAAACCGTGGCTCTCAGCAAAGCGTTGAATCGCAAAGCCAATGTCGCCCAAGCGTGCGCCGGGCCTGACCTTGACGATGCCGTGCCACATGGCTTCGTAAGTCAACTTAGACAAACGTTTGGCCGCGATGGACACATCGCCCACCGAGAACATGCGGCTGGTGTCGCCATGCCAACCGTCTTTGATGACGGTGATGTCGATATTGACCGTGTCGCCTTTTTTCAGCGGCTTGTCATTGGGAATGCCGTGGCACACCTGATGGTTGATGGATGTGCAGATGGACTTGGGGTAGGGGTTATCACCGCTGGGGTTGTAGTTGAGCGGGGCGGGAATGGCCTGCTGAACTTGTGTGATGTAGTCGTAGCACAGCTTGTCGAGCTGGTTGGTCGTCACGCCCGGCACCACGTGCGGGGTGATGAAGTCGAGCACTTCGGAGGCCAGTTTGCCCGCGATGCGCATGCCTTGTGCGCCTTGGGCGTCTTTGATGGAGATGGTCATGATCGCAATTATCCCATTGAGGTTGTAGACCTTGTTTATTGCAGTTTTTCCATGAGCTGCTCACATGCTTTCCAACTCAAGTCCCTAAGCTTGTTCATCTTCACATCTCAGCCTTTGTGTATGTACAATAAGTTAAAGATTGTTTTCGATTCAGAAAAAGACAAGCTCAACCAGTTGAAACATGACGGCCTGTCGTTGGCTGAAGCTGCTGACCTTGAATGGTGTGAAGCGGCCTATATTCAAGATCAACGCCATGAATACGGGGAAACCAGAATCGTCGCGTTTGCCTATTTGGCTGACCGACTATGTGTCGTTGTCTTTGTAGACCGTGATGATCAACGAAGAATCATCAGCTTACGCAAAGCAAATTACAGAGAGGTGAAGCGCTATGCCAAAACTTAAAGCCGGAACCATCATTCCAACTCCCGAGGAGGATGCCATCATCCAAACGGGCATTGATGCAGACCCCGACACTTGGTTTTTGACCGACGAAGAGTGGGAGAAAGTCAAACCCACAGTTCGCATTGGCCGCCCCCCTGCAGAGGTGACCAAAGAACGCATCACCATCCGTTTGTCGCGCGATGTTGTCACGCAGTTTCGCGCCACGGGCGCTGGCTGGCAAACACGTATGGATGCGGCATTACGCCAATTCATCGAAGAACACCCGCTCGCGCACTGATTGTGTACAAAACACCCTCTAGCGACACGTAAAATCTTGCCTTTGCCGACCAGCCCCAGTCAGCGGCCCGGCCCGATTCGATTTCCGTCTTTTTCTCAAGGCTCCCTCGTGTCCCTGCACATCAGCATTTTCGAAGGCGGCAACGCCCTCAGCGATTTCCGTGTTCAACAGCTCTTGCCCCGTTTGGCGGCAATCTCCCCGCAAATCCAAGGCCTGAGTGCCCGCTTTGTGCATTTGGCTGCGACCGAGGCCACGCTGGATGCCTCGCAGCAACAAACACTGGCTGCTTTGCTGACTTATGGCGAGCCTGCTCACACATCACCTACAGGCACGCTGCTGGTGGTGACGCCACGTTTTGGCACGGTGTCGCCTTGGGCATCAAAGGCCACCGACATTGCGCACAACTGCGGTTTGCAGCTCAAGCGCGTTGAGCGCATCACCGAGTTCCACATTCAACTCAAAGACGGCTTGCTGAGCAAAGCCACGCTCACACCCGAAAAACTGGCCGCCGTGGCCGATGTGTTGCACGACCGCATGACCGAGTCTGTCATGCGCACGCGCGACGAGGCGCTGGGCTTATTCACCGAACTGCACCCCGCACCGATGGAGCAAGTGGATGTGCTGGGCGGTGGCGAAGCCGCATTGCAAGACGCCAACAAGCGCTGGGGCTTGGCTTTGGCCGAGGACGAGATTGCGTATTTGGTGAATGCCTTTACCCAGCTCAAGCGCAACCCCACTGATGTCGAGTTGATGATGTTCGCGCAAGCCAACAGCGAGCACTGCCGACACAAAATTTTCAATGCCGAGTTCACCATTGACGGCGAAGCGCAATCGCACAGCCTGTTTGGCATGATTCGCCACACCGAAAAAACCAGCCCGCAATACACGGTGGTGGCGTATTCGGACAACGCATCCATCATGGAAGGCCACCAGGTCGAGCGCTTCATCGCCACCAACAATGGCAAAGACCTGCCTCAGTACGAAAAAGTGTCAGCCACCAACCATGTGTTGATGAAGGTCGAAACCCACAACCACCCCACAGCCATTTCACCTTACCCCGGTGCGTCCACCGGCAATGGCGGAGAGATTCGCGACGAAGGTGCAACAGGCCGAGGCTCCAAGCCCAAGGCTGGTATGTCTGGCTTCACCGTGTCAAAGCTTTGGGACAGCAAACTAGGCCGCCCCTCACACATGGCTAGCCCTTTGCAAATCATGACCGAAGGCCCCTTGGGTGGCGCTGCATTTAACAACGAGTTTGGCCGTCCTAACCTGACCGGCTACTTCCGCGAGTACGAACAAGACGTGGCCGGCGTGACACGCGGTTACCACAAGCCCATCATGATTGCGGGCGGCTTGGGCGTGATTGACAGCGAACAAACAAAGAAGATTGAGTTCCCAGCAGGCACATTGCTGATTCAACTCGGCGGCCCCGGCATGCGCATTGGCATGGGCGGCGGCGCAGCCAGCTCGATGGCCAGTGGCACAAACGCAGCAGAACTCGACTTTGACTCAGTGCAACGCGGTAACCCCGAGATCGAGCGCCGTGCGCAAGAGGTGATCAACCATTGCTGGGCGCAAGGCAAGGCCAACCCCATCCTCGCGATTCACGATGTGGGCGCGGGCGGTTTGTCCAACGCATTTCCTGAGCTGACCAACGACGCCGGCCGTGGCGCACGCTTTGATTTGCGCGCTGTGCCGCTGGAAGAGTCTGGCTTGGCTCCCAAAGAAATTTGGTCGAACGAAAGCCAAGAGCGCTACGTGATGGCCATTGCGCCCGAGTCGCTTGAGCAATTCAAAGCCTTCTGCGAACGCGAACGTTGCCCGTTTGCGGTGGTGGGTGTGGCGACTGAAGAGCGTCACCTCACATTGGCCGACGAAGGCGCAGCGGTGCAGCCCGTCGATATGCCCATGAACGTGCTGCTGGGCAAACCACCCAAGATGCACCGCGATGTGACGCGTGTAGAGCGTACCAGCGCCCCCATGGACCTCACAGGCGTGAGCTTGCAAGAAGCCGTGATCAACGTGTTGAGCCACCCCACGGTGGCCAGCAAACGATTCCTCGTCACCATCGGCGACCGCGCCGTTGGTGGCCTCACGCACCGCGACCAAATGGTGGGCCCATGGCAAGTGCCTGTGGCCGACGTGGCCGTGACCTTGGCCGACTACCAAAGCTTCGCTGGCGAAGCCATGAGCATGGGCGAGCGTACACCGCTTGCGTCACTCGACGCACCGGCCTCAGGCCGTATGGCTGTGGCTGAAGCCATCACCAATTTATTAGCTGCACCGTTTGAGTTGCCACGCGTCAAGCTCAGCGCCAACTGGATGGCCGCGTGTGGCGAGGCTGGTGAAGACGCTGCGTTGTACGACACCGTCAAAGCGGTTGGCTTAGAACTCTGCCCCGCCTTGGGCATTTCTATACCCGTGGGCAAAGACAGTTTGTCTATGCGCACGCAGTGGAGTGAGAACGGCGAGACCAAAAAAGTCACCTCGCCAGTAAGTCTGATCATCAGCGCGTTTGCGTCCATCCCCGATGTGCGCGGCACGCTCACGCCGCAGCTCAACAACACCGAAGACACCACCTTGGTGTTGGTGCAGTTGGGCGAGGGCAATCGCCGCATGGCGGGCAGCATCTTGGGTCAAGTGCTGAACCAAGCGGGCGACCACGTGCCAGACCTCGACGATGCACAAGACTTGGTCAAGCTCGTCAACGCCGTCAACGCCTTGCGCGCACAAGGCAAGATCTTGGCGTACCACGACCGCAGCGATGGTGGCCTGATAGCGGCCGTGTGCGAAATGGCGTTTGCAGGCCAAGTGGGTGTGGCGCTGAATGTGGACATGCTCATCACCGAAGGCGACGGCATCAACGACAGCCGTGCCGAATACGGTGATACCAAGAACTGGGCTTCACAGGTCAGCGCCCGTCGCGAAGAGCTGACGCTGCAAGCCTTGTTCAACGAAGAGCTGGGTGTGGTGCTGCAGGTGCGCACGTCTGAACGCAACGAGGTGATGCAAACCTTGCGTGAGCATGGCTTGTCCAAGCACAGCCACTTTGTGGGCAAGACACGCCCCGAGTCGTCCACCATAGCCAAAGGCAAGGGCGAGATCAGCGTGTGGCGCGACACCAAAGAAGTGTTTGTGGCCAAGCTCGCCGACCTGCACCAAGTGTGGGACAGCGTGAGCTGGAAGATTTGCCAGCAACGTGACAACCCTGCGTGTGCCGATGCAGAGCACGCCGCAGCAGGTAACCCATCCGACCCCGGCATGCATGTGCATTTGCCTGCGGGTATCACCGACAACGTGGCAGCGCCCTTCATCAACGTGTCCGCCAAACCCAAAGTGGCTGTGCTGCGCGAGCAGGGCGTCAACTCACACATCGAAATGGCTTATGCGTTTGCCGAAGCCGGCTTTGACGCCTACGACGTGCACATGACCGACCTGCAAACAGGCCGAGCCAAGCTGCAAGACTTCAAAGGTTTGGTGGCGTGCGGCGGCTTCAGCTACGGCGACACCTTGGGCGCTGGCATTGGCTGGGCCCGCAGCATCACGTTCAACCCCGTGTTGTCTGAGCAAATGCAGCAGTTCTTTGCACGCACCGACACCTTTGGTTTGGGCGTGTGCAACGGCTGCCAAATGTTTGCAGAGTTGGCCGACATCATCCCAGGCGCTGAACACTGGCCGCGCTTCACCACCAACCAAAGCGAGCGCTTTGAAGCACGTTTGAGCATGGTGGAAGTGTTGGAATCACCGTCTCTGGTCTTCGCAGGTATGGCCGGTGCACGTTTGCCAATTGCCGTGGCGCACGGTGAAGGCTTTGCCAACTTCAGCCAACGCGGCAACGCATCTAAAGCATTGCCCGCCATGCGCTTTGTCGACAACCACGGCGCAGCGACTGAGGCCTATCCGTTCAACCCCAACGGCAGTGCAGGTGGCTTGACCTCTGTCACCACGGCAGACGGCCGCTTCACCGCCATGATGCCGCACCCCGAGCGCGTGTTCCGCAACGTGCAAATGAGCTGGACAGACATGGATGCATCGGGTGGTGTAGACGCATTCAGCCCTTGGATGCGGATGTGGCGCAATGCGCGCAAGTGGGTGGGTTGATACACAAAGCCCCAATAAAAAACGCAGCCACGGCTGCGTTTTTTATTTCATCAAATAGCTGACCCGCTGCTTGATTTTGTCTTGCCACACCTTAGCAATGCCTGGTGTTTCGGCCAGTTGGCTCAACGCATCCAGATCTGGGCGGTGCTCACGCCAAAGCGTCATGGCTTGGTGCAGGGTAGGGGCTTGGCTTGCGGCTTCATGCAGTACCAAGCTGTCGTTTGGGTTGACCGTGCCGGTTTGCAACACGCGCCAGTACCAACCTGTGAGCAGGTGTTGGTCGATGAACAAGGCCATGCCATCGCATCCAAAACGTTCGTCAATCTTCCAGCACGGGTTGCGTGGTTGGCAGACTTGAATCAGCGCTGTGCCGAGTTGCCACACGTCGCCTAAGCGCACATCGTGTTCATCTAGGTCAGCTGTAGCGATGTTTTCGCCCATGCTGCCAGGCACTAGCAAGGGGGCTGCATCGCCAAACTGCGCGGCGAGCTTGGCGTAGTGCGTGCTGGGGTAAAGATGCACGGCTTTTTCGGGGCCACCGTGCACACGCAGGTCAGCTTGGTGGTCGCCTGCAAATCCATTTAAACCCAATGCAATGGGCTCGTGCACGCTTATTTTGTAAATGCCCGTAGGCCGTCCTGACACGGGCAGCGCTTGCACTTGGCCGATGAAGAGCGAGACCTTGGCCATTCTGAAGGCTGAGCTTTAAGGACGTGTTTTGTAAAACGTGATGGGCGACTCAGCCATCTCTTTGATGCGTTGGTTGAGCACCGACTTTTTCATCTTGCCCACCACATGCATCTCGCACGGCTTGCAGTCAAAACGCAGAGTGAGTTTTTCGCTGCCGTTGATCAGCATCAGCGGCTCGGCCTTGACTGTGCCTTGCACACCCGTCACGCCTTTGGCTTGTTTAGGGCACAGGCTCATGCTGAAGCGCACACAGTGTTTGGTGATCATCAAGCTGGCTTCGCCTAGCTCTTCGTGGCTCTCATAAGCGGCTTCAATCACTTTTACGCCGTGCTTGGCGTAGAAATCGTGCGCTTTTTGGTTGTAGACGTTGGCCAGATACGTGAGCGAGTCTTCGGGGTAGCTCACGGGGGGCTCAACGGCTGCGGCGCGTTGGGGGCGTTCATAAGCCTCTAAGCGCGCTTGTTCCAAGGCTGCAACAGCATCGCGGCGCAAAGCATTGAGTGAGGAGGCTGGTACAAACCAAGGCTGGCTGATATTGATTTGCATGTTCAACACTTCAAAGACACTTGCGCCAAATTTGCTCAGGTGTTCGCGCAAGCTGGCGTCGTTGCGTACCGCATCATTAGCAGGTTCTTTGGTGCAGCTCAGAGTCGCGCTGGCCGTGTGGCCGTCTTCATCGGTGAGCTTGAGCTCGAACCCTTGCGGGGTTTCAGCAAACTCCACCCATGCGCCAATGCGGCGTTCGCTAGAGGTTTTCTCAAGCCCGCGCACCCAATCCATGTCGCGGTTGCGGTTGATGACCATGCCCGCGCGCAAATCGCGAAAGCCTTCAATCGGGTCTTTGGGGTACAAGCGCCACACGCCCTTTTTGGGGCTGGGCTCTGCGCGGTTGATGGCTACGCCCACCAGTTCTTTTTGCAGGTCGTAGTAGCAAAGGCCATCGCCGTTGTGCAGCACAGCGGCTTTATCGTAAGGCTGAACTTCCAGCCAATTAGTACCTGTGCCCATCACTTCGCCCAACACAATGCCGGGGTTTTTGGGCGAGTCAAACGCACCGATGTCCTCTTTGCGGCCTTGCACAAAGTAGTCGGTGAACTCGCGGTTGAAGTTTTGTTCGGGGTTCGGCGTGAAGTACAGCGTGGTGTTGCCACTCGATGCACGACTGAGCGGTGGACGCTCGGGGTCGGCCGAGTATTGACGGGCTTCAATCAGCTCGTCCATCAACACACGGTAGTGGCCGGTGATGTTCTTCACATAAGCCATGTCTTTGTAGCGGCCTTCGATCTTGAAGCTGCGTACACCCGCATCCACCAAGGCAGCGAGGTTCTCGCTTTGGTTGTTGTCTTTCATCGAGAGCACATGCTTGTCGTGCGCAATGAAGCGACCTTGGGCATCGGTGACGTGATAGGGCAGGCGGCAGGCTTGGCTGCAGTCGCCTCGGTTGGCGCTGCGGCCGGTGTGGGCATGGCTGATGAAGCATTGGCCGCTGTAAGCCACACACAAAGCGCCATGGACAAAAAACTCCAGCTTGCAACGCTCAGCGTCGAGCACATCGTGGATGGCTTTGATCTGCGGTAGTGTCAGCTCGCGGGCCAACACGATTTGCGAGAAGCCCACGTCTTGCATGAACTTGGCTTTTTCAGGCGTGCGAATGTCGGTTTGCGTGCTGGCGTGTAACTGGATGGGCGGCAAGTCCATTTCCAGAAATGCCATGTCCTGCACGATCAGTACATCCGCGCCTGCGCGGTACACATCCCAAGCCATTTTCTGCGCGGCTTCTAGCTCGTCATCGCGCAAGATGGTGTTGAGGGTGATGAAAATTTTGCTGTTGAAGCGGTGTGCTTGTTTGCACAAGCGTTCAATGTCTTGCAAGGTGTTAGAGGCGCTGGCTCGCGCACCAAAGGCTGGGGCTCCGATATACACCGCATCTGCGCCGTGGTGAATGGCGGCAATGCCGATGTCGGCATCACGCGCAGGCGCAAGCAGTTCGAGTTGGTGGTTGAGCAAAGACATAGTGCGAATTATCTAGAAAAACAAAAGCGGCCCGAAGGCCGCTGTGTGCTTGAGGCAAAGGCTGAGTTACTCGACCTTGGCTTTGGCGCGCAATTCTTGCTGGAAGGTGGCCAAGCGTTGCTGTGTCATTTGTTGCACGATTTGTGGCTTCACATCTGCCAAAGGTGGCAACTGGGCTTCGCGAACGTCGTCCAAGCGAATGATGTGAAAACCAAACTGGCTTTGCACAGGTGCAGACACTTGGCCCTTGTTCAAAGCAACCATCGCGTCAGAGAACTCTTTGACGTAGTTGCCAGGAGCAGCCCAATCAAGGTCGCCACCGTTGGCACCTGAACCTGGGTCTTTGGACTGCTTTTTGGCGATGTCTTCAAACTTGCCGCCCTTTTTCAGGCTGGCAAGGATGGCATCGGCTTGGGCTTGCGTTTCCACCAAAATGTGGCGAGCACGGTACTCTTTGCCACCGTTGGCTGCGACGAACTTGTCGTATTCGGCTTGAACGTCCGCGTCCGTCACAGCTGCCGTCTTTTGGAACTCAGCAAACAACTCGCGGATCAAAATGGTTTGACGGGCGAGCTCAATTTGCGATTTGTATTCTTCAGACGCATCCAAACCGCGCTTTTGGGCTTCTTGCATGAAGACTTCGCGAGCAATGACTTCTTCTTTGATTTGGGCTTCAACCTCTGGGTTGATGGGGCGGCCAGAGCGAGCAACTTGCTGCTTCAAAGCTTCCACACGGCTGCTAGGCACAGCTTTGCCATTGACGATGGCGATGTTTTGAGCGTTCACGCCCATGCTGAAAGCCGCGAACGTAGCGGCTGCAACAGCGGTCCAAATCATTTGTTTTTTCATGTCAGGTCTCAGGGGTTTTCAATGACTTCGATGGCCAAGGCATGCAGGCCTTGATCCATATATTCTTGCAATGCATCATACACAAGGCGATGGCGGGCAACCCTCGATTTACCAGTGAAAACAGGACTTTCGATGCGAACGCGAAAATGTGTTCCCGAGCCGCTGTCATTAGCCCCCACATGGCCTGCATGCGCTGCGCTTTCGTCTAAAACTTCAAGAAAAACGGGGTTTAAACGTTCTTGTAATCGCTGTGTCAGCGCTTGTGCGGAAAAGTTCACGCTTGATCCTCTGGTTGCTCTTTGATGAAACGGCTCATGTACACGCCTTGAGCAACGACAAAGACCAGCATCAGCCCCAAGCCACCGAACAGTTTGAAGCTCACCCAAGTGTCGGTGTCAAAGTGGTTGGCCACCCAAATGTTGATGCAGCCCATGACCGCGAAGAAACACGCCCAGCTGTGTAGCAACACACCCCAAGCGTGGTCTGGCAAAGTCACCTGAGCGCTCATGAACTTTTGGATGAAGTTGCGTTTGAACACATAGTGCCCAATCCACAGGGCAGAGGCCATGAGCCAATACAGCACAGTGGGCTTCCACTTGATGAAGGTTTCGTCTTGAGTAAGCAGTGTGGCTCCGCCAAACACCACGATGACGCCCAAGCTGACCCATTGCATGGGTTCCACAAACCCGTTTTTGCGCCACAGGTAGCCAATTTGCAGCACAGTAGCCGCAATCGCCACGGCTGTGGCGGCCATGATGCCCCAGGTTTTGAACGTGACGAAAAACAGAATGATGGGGAAGAAGTCGAGCAGTAATTTCATAAACGCAATTATTTGTTAGGCACGAAGTCTAACGAAGCCGAGTTCATGCAGTAGCGCAGACCCGTAGGAGCAGGGCCATCGTTGAAGACATGGCCTAAGTGCGCGCCGCATTGGCTGCACACAGTTTCTACCCGCACCATGCCGTGGCTGGTGTCGCGATGCTCGGCAATGGCTTCTTCGCTGGCAGCCGTGTGAAAGCTGGGCCAGCCGCAGCCCGCATCAAACTTGGTGGACGCGTCGAACAGCTTGGCGTCGCAGCAGATGCAGTGGTAGCTGCCGTTCTCCCAATGGTCTTCGTATTTGCCAGTGAAGGGGCGCTCGGTGGCAGCTTTGCGAGTGACTTCAAAGGCCACAGGTTCGGCATTTTTAGTGGCGAGCAGGGCGCGCCATTCTTGTTCTGTTTTTTCGATGGTCATGAGGAGCAGCTGATTTCGATGGACGATGCCCATTCTGGCGCAAGGCCAGCCCAAGCTTCGTAAGTGGGGTGTTCGTCAAAGGGGGTATGGAGCACATGCAGCAGGTCTTGCACCATCGCAAAGTGACCGGCTTTGGCTTGGCGAATGGCCAACTCGCCCAAGTGGTTGCGCAAAATGTACTTGGGGTTGGTGCGAAGCATGGTGTCGCCCGTGGCGAGACGATTGGTAGCGCCTAAGCGGTCAAGGTAGCGAGCGCACCAAGCATCAAACACCTCGCGATGCATGAAGAGGTCGCGCACAGGCTCAAACGCATGGGTGCTGTGAGCTGATTCGCGCACGGCCACACTCAAGCGTCGCCAAAACACGGTGTAGTCCACACGGTCTTGTTGCAGGGCTTGCAGTAGGTCTTCGACCAATGCTCGGTCGCCTTCGTGTGCGCCGGATAGTGCCAGTTTGTCGCGCATGCGCTGGTCCATCGCCTCGGGGAAAGCTTGCTTGTAGCTCTCTAGCGCAGTCAAGGCAGGGGCTTGCTCGTCGATCAGCGGCATCAAAGCCTGACCAAGGCAGAACAAATTCCAGTAAGCAATTTGCGGCTGACGCGCATAGGCGTAGCGGCCTTGGTGGTCGGAGTGGTTGCAAATGTGGTTGGCATCGAACCCATCCAAATACTGGAATGGGCCATAGTCCAACGTGAGGCCGAGCACACTCATGTTGTCGGTGTTCATCACGCCGTGGCAAAAGCCCACGGCTTGCCACTGGGCCATCAGTGCGGCGGTGCGCTGGGTGACTTCATGCAGCAAGGCCACATAGCGATCAGCGCCTTGTTTGTCTTGTATCTCTGGGAAATGTGCGCTCACCACATGGTCGGCCAAGGCGCGCAATTCGTCAATTTGGCCGTTTGATGCGAAATGCTCAAAGTGGCCAAAGCGCACAAAGCTTGGGGCAACACGGGTCACCACCGCTGCAGTTTCTATTTCTTCACGTCGCACATGGGCGGGCGAGCCCGTCACGCACAAGGCACGCGTGGTGGGTATGCCCAGACCGTGCATGGCCTCGCTGGCCAAAAACTCGCGAATGCTCGACCTCAACACCGCGCGGCCATCGCCTCGGCGAGAGTAGGGCGTGGGTCCTGCGCCTTTGAGCTGAAGCTCTTGCAGACCCTTGGGCGTTTTTATAGCGCCTAAGTTCAATGCTCGGCCATCTCCGAGTTGCCCAGCCCATTGGCCAAACTGGTGGCCGCTGTAGACACTGGCGTATGTGGCGCTGTTCTCAGGCAGCGCATTGCCCGTGAGTAGATCTAGCGCGTCTTGCTGCTGCCAAAGCTCAGGGGGCAAGCCCAGTTCACCTCGCAAGCTGTCGTTGCAGCCTACCCAATGGGCGGAGGGTAAGGGCGTGGGCTCGGTGGGTGTGGCGAACGCTGCACCAAGAGAAGCAAACCCAGCCTCAGACGCTTTGAGCCAAGCTAGCTCGGCAGTTGGTGTGGCGGGACGGTGAAACATGGCCTGCATTGTGTCGGGTAATCCATAGGCTGGTTTTTTGTGGGCTTTCCACAAAACGCCTAAAGTGTTGGCACAATAGTTAAAAAAGCACGACCGTGCGAAAAGCAAAAAAGCGAGGAGACACCATGTTAGGACTGATGCAAGACCAACCCCTGCTGATATCAGGATTGATTGAATATGCAGACAAACACCATGGCGATGGTGAAATCGTATCCCGTCGTGTAGAGGGCGACATCCACCGCTACACCTGGTCTGATGTGGCCCGGCGCTCTCGCCAAGTGGCTCATGCGCTGGATGGCATGAAACTGGGTTTCAGCGACCGTGTGGCCACCATCGCTTGGAACGGCTACCGTCATCTCGAACTGTACTTTGGTGTCAGTGGTTCTGGCCGCGTGTTGCACACCATCAATCCGCGCTTGCACCCAGACCAAATTGCATGGATTGCCAACCATGCTGAAGACCAAGTGGTCTGCTTTGACATGACCTTCTTGCCCATCGTCCAAGCGGTGCACAGCAAATGCACCACAGTCAAACACTGGGTGGCCCTGTGCGATGCCGACAAACTGCCTGCAGACACTGGCATTCCTAACCTCCTCAGCTACGAAGCGTGGATGGGCAATCAAAGCACAAGCTACCAATGGCCGGTGTTCGATGAAAACACAGCTTCAAGCATGTGTTACACCAGCGGAACCACGGGCAACCCCAAAGCCGCGCTCTACAGCCACCGCTCCACCACCTTGCATGCCTATGCTGCGGCGTTACCCGATGTGATGTGCATTTCTGCACGGGATGCCATCTTGCCTGTCGTACCCATGTTTCACGTCAATGCATGGGGCATCCCTTACAGCGCGGCGCTCACAGGCGCCAAACTCGTGTTCCCAGGCCCTGGCATGGACGGCAAGTCGGTGTACGAGATGATTGAGAACGAGGGCGTCACCTATGCCGCAGGCGTGCCCACCGTGTGGCAAATGTTGCTGGGTTACATGAAGCCAAATGGTTTGAAGTTCTCGACGTTGAAGCGCACAGTCATCGGTGGATCGGCATGCCCACCCGCCATGATTGATGCCTTCCGTGAAGACTTCGGCGTGGAAGTCTTGCACGCGTGGGGAATGACCGAGCTCAGCCCTCTAGGCACTTTGTGCACCTTGAAGAACAAACATCTCAAGCTACCCAAAGAAGAGCAAATGAAATTGCTGATGAAGCAAGGTCGCGCCATTTATGGCGTGGACATGAAGATCATCAACGAGATGGGCGACGCGCAACCCCATGATGGCAAAGCCTACGGCGACTTGCTGGTGCGCGGCCCTTGGGTGGTGGCCAATTACTACAAAGGCGAGGGCAATCCGCTGGTCAAAGACAAAGACGGCCTAGATTGGTTCCCCACAGGCGACGTCGCCACCATCGACGCCGATGGTTTCATGCAGATCACGGACCGAAGCAAAGACGTCATCAAGTCGGGCGGTGAATGGATCAGCTCGATTGACATTGAAAACATCGCCGTTGCACACCCCTCTGTGGCGATGGCGGCTTGCATTGGCGTGGCTCACCCTAAGTGGGACGAACGCCCCATCGTGGCGGTGGTGAAAAAGCCAGATGTGCAAGTTAGCCGTGAAGAACTGCTGGCTTTCTACGAAGGAAAAACAGCCAAGTGGCAAATTCCAGACGATGTGGTGTTTGTCGATGCCATCCCAATTGGGGCCACCGGCAAGATGCTTAAAACCAAATTAAGAGAGCAGCTCAAAGACTACAAGCTGCCCACCGTTTAACCCGACCAATTCGTTTAAAGAAGGAAATGCAATGAGTGCAGACTACCAAGTACACGGCGATGTTGCTGTGATCACTTTGAATAACCCGCCTGTCAATGGCATGGGGCTCGAGACTCGACGCGCCGTTGTGGCCGGCATTGCGCAAGCCCAAGCCGACGCAGCGGTCAAAGCCGTGGTGATTACAGGCCACGGCAAAGCCTTCTGTGGCGGTGCAGATGTGCGCGAGTTTGGTTCGCCCAAGGCCTTTCAAGAACCTAACTTGCTCAGCGTGATCTCTTGCGTTGAAAACTGCAGCAAGCCTGTCGTGGCTGCCATGCACAGCGTGGCAATGGGCGGAGGCTTGGAATTGGCATTGGGTTGCCACTACCGTGTGTGCGCGCCAGACACCAGCATCAGCATGCCAGAAGTCAAGTTGGGGCTGATTCCTGGTGCAGGCGGCACACAACGCTTGCCACGCGCTTTGGGTGTGGAACCTGCTTTGAACATGATTGTGAGCGGGGAAGCCATCAAGAGCGACATGCTCAACATGTTGCCAGGCCAAAAGCTGTTTGACCAAATGGCCATGTCTGCGCAAAGCCTGATGGACGAGGCCATTGCCTATGCCCGTGAAGTGGCCGATGTGCGCCCACTACCCAAAGTGCGTGACCTGCCTTGCAAGCACGCACAAGGCGACGCGTACTTTCAGTTCGCCCGCAATATGGTCAAGGGGATGGCCAAAAACTACCCCGCACCACCCAAAGGCGTGGACGCTGTGGAAATGGCCACCAAGAAGAAATTTGACGAAGGCATGATGTACGAGCGCGAGCAGTTCATCAACCTGATGTGGACGCCTGAAAGCCGTGCTTTGCGCCACTTGTTTGGCGCACAACGTGCGGCCAGCAAGATAGCCGATGTACCCAGCGACACGCCCGTGCGTGACATCAAACTCGTGGCCATGATTGGTGCGGGCACGATGGGTGGCGGCATTGCCATGAACTTCTTGAATGCAGGCATTGCAGTCAAGATGATTGAAACCAAGCAAGAAGCCTTGGACCGTGGCGTGGCCACGATCAAGAAAAACTACGAAGACCGCGTCAAAAAAGGCAAGCTCAAAGAAGACAAAGCCGCCCAGCGCATGGCGCTGCTCAGCACCACCCTGAGCTATGACGACATCAAAGATGCCGACCTCGTGATTGAGGCTGTGTTTGAAGACATGGGCGTCAAAGAAGCGGTGTTCAAACAACTCGATGCGGTGATGAAACCGGGCGCGATTTTGGCGTCCAACACCTCGACTTTGGACCTGAACAAAATCGCCAGCTTCACCAAACGCCCGCAAGACGTGGTGGGCATGCACTTCTTCAGCCCTGCCAACGTGATGAAGTTGCTTGAGGTGGTGCGTGGCAAAGACACCGCCAAAGACGTGCTGGCCACTGTGATGGACGTGGCTAAGAAAATCAAGAAAATTGCTGTGCTCTCAGGCGTGTGTGATGGCTTCATTGGCAACCGCATGATTGAACAATACGGCCGTCAAGCCGGTTTCTTGCTCGACGAGGGTTGCACCCCCGCACAGGTCGACCGCGCCATTGAAAAATTTGGCTGGGCCATGGGCCCTTTCCGCATGGGCGACTTGGCAGGCAACGATATCGGCTGGGCGATCCGCAAACGCCGCTACCAAGAACAACCCGACATGCGTTACAGCAAAACGGCCGACTTGTTGTGTGAACTGGGGCGTTTTGGCCAAAAGACAGGCGCAGGTTGGTACGACTACAAGCCAGGCAAGCGAGACGCGATCCCGAACAAAGACGTGGAGGCCATGATTGTCAAACACCGCGAATCGTTGGGCATCAAACCACGCAAGATCAGCGATGAAGAAATCGTGCAACGCCTCAATTTTGCTTTGGTGAACGAAGCTGCCCACATCTTGGAAGAGGGCATTGCCAGCAAGGCCAGCGACATCGACATGGTCTACATCAGCGGCTACGGCTTCCCCATCTTCCGTGGCGGCCCCATGAACTACGCCGACGAGTTGGGCCTGTTTAACGTGGTGCAAGCCATGCAGCGCTTTGCCACCAACCCCCACGATGACGCCGAGTTTTGGAAGCCAGCACCTTTGCTCGCCAAGCTCGCCGCCGAAGGCAAAACCTTCAACTGAACACAGAATTAAGGAACCCCTATGACCAACGCTGTCATCGTCTCTACTGCCCGTACACCGCTTGCCAAAAGCTGGAAGGGCTCTTTCAACATGACCCACGGCGCGACCTTGGGTGGTCACGTCGTCAAACACGCCATTGCACGCGCCGGCATTGAAGCCGCCGAGGTAGACGACGTCATCATGGGTTGCGCCTTGCCCGAGGGCGCAACCGGCACCAACATTGCCCGCCAAATCGCACTCATGGCCGATTGCCCTGTCTCTGTGTCGGGCATGACCATCAACCGTTTTTGCTCCTCAGGCTTGCAAACCATTGCCACTGCCGCCCAGCGCATCATTGCGGGCGAGGGCGATGTGTATGTGGCCGGTGGCGTGGAAAGCATCTCGTGTGTGCAACAAGAGATGAACCAGCACATGTTGATGGACTTGGCGCTGAATAAAAAGAAGCCCGAGATCTACTGGAACATGTTGCAAACTGCCGAAAACGTGGCCAAGCGATACAACATCGGCCGCGAAGCCATGGACGAATACGGCGCACGCAGCCAGCAACGCGCGGTTGCTGCACAAGCGGCGGGTTTGTTTGATGCAGAAATCGCCGCCATCACTGTCAAAGCCGGTATTGCCGACAAAGTGATGGGCTTGATGACCAAGCAAGTCACAGTCAGCAAAGACGAAGGCATCCGCGAAGGCTCGACCGTCGAAGCTTTGGCCAACCTCAAGTCCGCCATGCCCGGTGGCTTGATTTCGGCTGGTAACGCCAGCCAGTTCTCGGACGGCGCGGGCGCTTGCGTGGTGATGAGCGAAGAGCTCGCCAGCAAACGCGGCTTGAAGCCCTTGGGCCGCTTCCTCGGCTTTGCCGTTGCAGGTTGCGAGCCTGACGAAATGGGCATTGGCCCCGTGTACGCCATCCCCAAAGTGCTCAACCGCTTAGGCCTGAGCGTGGGTGACATTGACCTGTGGGAACTCAACGAAGCCTTTGCTGTGCAAGTGCTGTACTGCCGCGACAAACTGGGCATCCCCGATGACCGCCTCAACGTCAACGGCGGTGCGATTGCGGTGGGCCACCCCTACGGCGTGAGCGGCCAGCGCTTGGTAGGCCACGCCCTGATTGAAGGTAAACGTCGCGGTGCTAAACGCGTGGCTGTGACCATGTGTATTGGTGGTGGCATGGGAGCCTGCGGTATTTTTGAAGTGCTCTGATCTCGCCATCTCACACCCATCATGAGTCTGCGGCCCACGGTTGACTTTTTGCTCTACGACTGGCTGAAGGTGAACAACCTTCAGTCACGAGAGCGCTTTGCCGACCACTCCCGTGAGACTTTTGATGCGGTGTTGGACACCTGCGAACGCATTGCGCGCGACAAGTTCGCGCCGTTCAACCGCTTGGTTGACATTGAAGAGCCAAAGTTCGACGGCGAAAAAGTCATCCTGCCGCAAGCCACGCATGAGGCCTACAAAGCCTATGCCGAGTCCGGCATGCTCAGCGCGGCACAAGACTACGACGTGGGCGGCATGCAGTTGCCGTACACGGTCGAGGCAGCAGCCAACGCCTTTTTCTCGATGGCCTCGGTCAGCATTGGCTCAGGTCTCTTGACCAGTGGCAATGCCAATTTGCTGATGGCGCACGGCACTGAGCGGCAAAAGCAGGTGTTTGCGCTCAATGAATTCTCGGGACGCTTTTCGGGCACCATGTGTTTGAGCGAACCGCAAGCAGGCTCTAGCCTGAGCGACATCACCACCCGCGCCATACCTGATGGCGCTGGGTTTGAGTCTGACGCATTGGGGCCACGCTACCGCCTCAAGGGCAACAAGATGTGGATTTCTGCTGGCGAGCATGAGTTGTCAGAGAACATCATCCACTTGGTCTTGGCCAAAATTCCTGATCCCAACGGACAGCTGGTGCCGGGTGTCAAAGGCATCTCCTTGTTCATCGTGCCTAAGAAGCTAGTGAACCCCGAAGGGCAACTCACAGGGGAGCGTAACGATGTCGCCTTGGCCGGACTGAACCACAAATGCGGCTGGCGTGGCACGACCAACACCTTGCTGAACTTTGGCGAAGGCAAGTACCCCGTCGGTGGTCAAAGAGGCGCAGTGGGCTACCTCGTTGGCCAACCCGGCGAAGGCCTCAAATGCATGTTCCACATGATGAACGAAGCGCGCATCGGCGTCGGCATGGCAGCCACCATGCTCGGGCTGGCGGGCTACTACGCCAGCCTTGACTATGCCAAGAATCGACCACAGGGGCGTGCACTTGGCACTGCGGGCAAAGACGCGCAAGCGCCTCAAGTGCGCATCATCGAGCACGCGGACATCAAGCGCATGTTGTTGGCCCAAAAAGCCTATTGCGAAGGTGCGTTGGCACTGGCTTTGTACTGTGCGCGTTTGGTAGATGAACAACACACCGCGAGTGCTGAAGATGCCGATGTGTCGCGCTTGCTGCTAGAAGTGCTCACGCCCATTGTCAAAAGCTTTCCGAGCCAATGGTGCTTAGAAGCCAACAGCTTGGCCATTCAAATTCACGGTGGTTATGGCTACACACGCGACTTTCCCGTCGAACAGTATTGGCGTGACAACCGCCTGAACATGATCCACGAAGGAACACACGGCATCCAAGCCATGGATTTGTTAGGCCGCAAAGTGTTGATGGAAAACGGGCGTGGACTGCAACTCCTCGCTCAGCGCATGTCTGCTACCGCTGACAAAGCTCAGGCGGATTGGCCTGACGAAGCGGCAGCGCTGCGACAAGCTTTACAACAGGTGGGCCAAGCCACGCAAGCGGCATGGATAGGGGCATTACCTGCACAAGCTTTGGCCAACGCGGTGCCTTATTTACAGGCTTTTGGTCACACCGTGGTGGCTTGGATTTGGCTAGATGTGGTCAGCACCTTAGGCGCGGATGACTCAGCGTCGGCCGATGGCCGACGTGCCGCATGTCGCTACTTTTACCGCTACGAGCTGCCGCAAATTCAGGCCTGGTTGGCCGTGGTGAAAAGCCGCGATCAGACCTGCGCTGACTTGGCCGAAGACGCCTTTTAGATTTTTTCACGAGCCTCAAACCATGACACGCACCGTCCAACAACTCTTTGATTTATCTGGAAAAACCGCGTTAGTGACCGGAGGCTCGCGTGGTTTGGGCCTGCAAATGGCGCGCGCTTTGGGTGAAGCAGGCGCGAGGCTGATGATCAGCTCGCGCAAGGCATCCGACCTAGAACAAACAGTAGCCACACTCAAGACCGAAGGCTTGGATGCACAGTGGCTCTCCGCTGACTGCGCCCAAGAGGCGGACATTCACCGCCTAACCGAACAAACCCTCAGCCGCATGGGCAGCATTGACATCTTGGTCAACAACGCTGGGGCCAGTTGGGGAGCTCCCGCAGAAGACCATCCGCTAGAGGCATGGGACAAGGTGATGAACCTCAATGTGCGCGGCTATTTTTTGTTGTCCCAAGCCGTGGCCAAAGCCAGCATGATTCCTCGTCGCAGCGGGCGCATCTTGAATGTCGCCTCCATTGCGGGGCTGGCAGGCAATCCTGTGGGCATGCACACCATTGCCTACAACACCTCCAAGGGTGCTGTGATTAATTTCACTCGCACCTTGGCAGGGGAGTGGGGGCGCTATGGCATCACCGTCAACGCCATTTGCCCCGGTTTTTTCCCCAGCAAGATGACGCACGGTTTGTTGGACAAATTAGGTGCCGATCATTTGGCATCGCAGGCACCGCTCAATCGCTTGGGCGACGACGAAGACCTCAAAGGCCTGACGCTGCTCTATGCCAGCGATGCAGGCAAACACATCACAGGCCAATGGCTTGCCGTCGATGGCGGCGTCAGCGCCGTCTTGGGTGGTTAACAAACATCTCTCACACAAGGAACACACCATGACCATGAACCAGCAAATCTTGCTTGATAACCGTCCTGCGGGCGAAGCCACTGCCGCCAACTTCAAGCTAGTGCAAACGCCGATCGCTGAACTGCAAGAAGGACAAGTGCTGGTGCGCCACCACTTCCTCAGCCTTGACCCCTACATGCGTGGGCGTATGAACGAGAGCAAAAGCTACGCTGATCCGCAGCCATTGGGTGAGGTGATGATTGGCGGCACGGTCGGTGAAGTCTTGGAAAGCCGTCATCCCAAGTTCAAAGCTGGCGACGCGGTCGTCGGCATGGGCGGCTGGCAAACCCACAGCGTGGTGGATGCCAATGTGTTTGGTGCGCTTCGCAAAGTAGACACCACCCATGTGCCGCTGTCGCATTACCTAGGCGCTGTGGGCATGCCCGGCGTGACCGCTTGGTATGGCTTGGTCAAAATCATTGCGCCTAAAGCCGGCGAAACCGTGACGGTCAGTGCTGCCAGCGGGGCTGTGGGCAGTGCCTACGGTGCACTGGCCAAGGCTAGAGGTTGTCGAGTCGTGGGCATTGCAGGGGGCAAAGACAAGTGTGACTATGTGGTCAATGAACTGGGCTTTGATGCCTGCATCGACTACAAAGAACACAAAGATTACCTGAGCCTCTCCAAAGCGCTGCGCCAAGCTTGCCCCAATGGCATTGATGGTCACTTTGAAAACGTGGGTGGCATGGTGCTTGACGCGGTGATGTTGCGCACCAATGCCTTTGCACGCATTGCTCTGTGCGGCATGATTGCGGGCTATGACGGTGCGCCACTGCCCATGACCAACCCCGCACTGATCTTGGTGAACCGCATCCGATTTGAGGGCTTCATCGTCAGCGAGCACATGGAGGTTTGGCCCGAAGCGCTGCAAGAGCTGGGCTCCTTGGTGGGCACAGGCAAACTGCGCCCGCGTGAAACGGTGGCACAAGGTTTAGAAGCTGCGCCTGATGCCTTTTTGGGCTTGCTCAAGGGTAAGAACTTTGGCAAGCAACTGGTCAAACTCATCTAAGCCCCGCCCATGATTGACAACTTCAAAGGCAAAACTGCTGTGCTCACGGGCGCAGGCTCGGGCTTTGGTTTGGAATGCGCACGCATTGCCGCTCGCTTAGGTATGAACTTGGTGTTGGTCGACGTGCAGCAAGACGCGCTCGAACAAACAGCCAACGAGTTGACCGCTCAGGGAGCCAACGTGCTGGCTTGCAAAGTCGATGTTTCAGACGCCACGGCCATGGAGCAACTGGCCTTGCAAGTCCAACAGCGCTTTGGTGCGCCGCATTTGGTGTTCAACAACGCAGGCGTGGGCTCAGGCGGACTGATTTGGGAAAACTCTGTGGCCGATTGGCAATGGGTGCTGGGTGTCAACCTGTGGGGCGTGGTGCATGGCGTGCGTTTGTTCACACCCATGATGCTGCAAGCGGCCAAGCAAGACCCAAGTTATCAAGGCCACATCGTGAACACCGCCAGCATGGCTGGCTTGCTGGCAGCGCCCAACATGGGCGTCTACAACGTCAGCAAGCATGCCGTGGTGGCGTTGAGCGAAACCCTCTACCAAGATTTGCAATTGGTCAGCGACCAAGTGGGGGCGAGCGTGCTGTGCCCTTACTTTGTGCCCACAGGCATCAGCCAAAGCCACCGCAACCGTCCCGCGGATGTAGCGGCCAACAAGCCGACACAAAGCCAATTGATTGGCCAAGCTATGAGCGACAAAGCCGTGGGCAGTGGCAAGGTTAGCGCCGCCGAAGTGGCACAAAAGGTGTTTGATGCGGTTCAAGCGGGGCAGTTCTATATCTACAGCCACCCACAAGCTTTGAGCTTGGTGACCCAACGTATGCAGGCGGTGGTGGAGGGTGCCAACCCACGTGACCCGTTCGTGACCAAACCCGAGCTGGGCGCTTCACTGCGCCAAGCCTTGCGTAACACGGAGAACTGAACATGCAAGAAAGCTTTGGCGCTTACATACCGTTTGTCGACCATCTAGGTTTCGAGCTGGTGTTCTTTGATGAAGGACAGTCCGAGCTGCGCTACACCCCCGAGCCTGAGCACATGAATTCGTTCAATGTGACGCATGGCGGCGCAGTCATGACGCTGCTGGATGTCACGCTTGCCACGGCCGCACGCAGTGTGGACCGCGCGATGGGCGTGGTCACCATCGAAATGAAAACCTCGTTCATGCAACCCGCCAAAGGCACGCTGACGGCGAAGGGACGATTGATGCACCGCACGGGCAGCATGGCGTTTACAGAAGGCACGTTGTACGACGCAGAAGGCCATGCGTGTGCCCATGCCACGGCTACATTTAAGTATGTCAAGCGTGATGTAGCGCCCACAGAACTGCACGAAATCCCCACAGACTGAATATTTATAACAAGTTAACTCCCACCAAAGCAAGTGGGTTGGGGTGAGCCAAGGCGGCGCCATTCGTCGCGCAGCGATGTAAGCCGTCTTGGCTTACCACAACCCAAGCCAACGAAGGGAAGCTATGTTTTCAAGCGAACCAGAGAGCTAAGGCAAAATTGCCCGCTTTAGCGAATTCGACTGACTGAAAACATGCAAAAAATTACCCGCCAACTGGCGGACGAAATCAAGATCTCCGAAGCGCAAGTGCGCTCTGCCGTTGAGCTGCTCGACGGTGGCGCGACCGTGCCATTTATTGCTCGTTACCGCAAAGAGGTGACCGGTGGCCTAGACGACATTCAGCTGCGCGAACTCGAAGCGCGCCTGAGCTACCTGCGCGAACTCGAAGACCGCCGCGCAGCGGTGATTAAGAGCATTCAAGAACAAGGCAAGCTCACGCCAGAGCTGTTGGCCGCCATCGAAGCTGCGCCCACCAAGCAAGAGCTGGAAGACATTTACTTGCCTTTCAAGCCCAAGCGCCGTACCAAGGGCATGATTGCCAAAGAGGCGGGTTTGGAGCCACTGGCCGACAAGCTGTTTGCCGACCCCACGCTCAACCCCAATGTGGAAGCCGAAGCGTTCATCTTGCCCGCTGGCAAGATTGAAGGGGCCGACTTCACCACCGTTGCCGCCGTTCTGGATGGAGTTCGCGACCTATTGAGCGAACGCTGGGCTGAAGACGCCGCACTGATTCAAAGCTTGCGTGAATGGCTGTGGGCCGAAGGCTTGTTCCGCAGCAAGATCGCTGCGGGCAAAGACGAAAACAACCCCGACGTGGCGAAGTTTCGCGACTACTTTGATTACGACGAACCCATCGGCCGCGTCCCATCCCACCGCGCCTTGGCCGTGTTCCGTGGCCGTGCGTTGGAAATGCTCGACGCTAAATTGGTTCTTCCCGTTGAGCCGGAACCCGGAAAGCCCAGCTTGGCCGAAGGCAAGATTGCTTTGCATCTCGGCTGGAGCCATTCCAGCAGGGCAGGGGATGACTTGATTCGCAAATGTGTAGCATGGACCTGGCGCGTGAAGCTCAGCCTCTCCACAGAGCGCGACTTGTTCACACGTTTGCGTGAAGAAGCAGAAAAAGTGGCCATCAAAGTGTTTGCCGACAACCTGCGTGACTTACTGCTAGCCGCACCTGCTGGCCCACGCGTGGTGATGGGCCTAGACCCAGGCATCCGCACTGGCGTGAAAGTGGCTGTGGTCGACGCCACGGGCAAGCTGGTGGAAACATCCACTGTGTACCCACACGAGCCCCGCAAAGACTGGGACGGCTCGCTCTACACCTTGGCCAAATTGGCCGAGAAACATGGCGTGAACCTGATTGCTATTGGCAACGGCACAGCCAGCCGAGAGACTGACAAACTGGCCGGTGAACTCATCAAACTCATGGCGAAGCATGACGCGAGCAAAGTCATCGACAAAGTGGTGGTCAGCGAAGCAGGCGCGTCGGTTTACAGCGCCAGTGAATACGCCAGCCAAGAGATGCCAGATGTCGACGTGAGCCTGCGCGGCGCAGCCAGTATTGCGCGCCGCTTGCAAGACCCCTTAGCTGAGTTGGTGAAGATTGACCCCAAGTCCATCGGCGTGGGCCAGTACCAACACGATGTGAACCAAAGCGAACTCGCCCGCACGCTTGAAGCCGTGGTGGAAGACTGCGTGAACAAAGTGGGCGTGGACCTGAATACGGCCAGCGTGCCGCTGCTGACCCGCGTGTCGGGCCTGAGCACCACCACCGCCAAAGCCGTGGTGCGTTGGCGCGAAGCCAATGGCGCGTTTGCTAACCGCCAGCAGTTGCTCAAGGTCACAGGCCTAGGCGCGAAAACGTTTGAGCAAAGCGCAGGCTTCTTGCGCATCCGCGATGGCGACAACCCGCTGGATATGACCGCCGTTCACCCCGAAACCTACCCCGTGGTCGAGCGCATCATGGCGCAAACGGGCAAGCCCGTGGCCGAGCTCATGGGCCGCGCAGACATGCTCAAAACTTTGCGCCCTGAGCTGTTTGCCAATGACACCGTAGGCGTGATCACCGTCAAAGACATCTTGAGCGAACTCGAAAAGCCAGGCCGCGACCCGCGCCCCGACTTCAAAGTGGCCAAGCTGCAAGACGGCGTGGAAGACATCAAAGACCTAAAGGTGGACATGGTGCTCGAAGGCACGGTCAGCAACGTGGCCGCCTTTGGCGCGTTTGTCGATTTGGGCGTGCACCAAGACGGCTTGATTCATGTGAGCCAACTCAGCAACAAGTTCATCACTGACGCTCGCGAAGTGGTGAAGACCGGCGACATCATCAAGGTCAAAGTGCTGGAAGTGGACGTGGCCCGCAAGCGCATCAGCCTGACCATGAAGATGGATGGCGCACCTGCCAAGCGCGATGGTCCTCGCGATAACCGCTTTGAGCATGCTGGCCGTGATAACCGTCAAAGAACCGGGTCAGGTGGCGGTGGCAGCTACAGCAGTGGCTACACCGCAACGCCACAAGCGGCTGCAGGTTCGGCCATGGCAAGTGCCTTTGCCAAGCTGCAAGGTTTGAAGAAGTAAGCCCGAGGCCGCGCGTTGAAAGCCCTCCACATCTACGCAGGCCCCAAAGCCATGGCCCACATCGAGGCCAATGGCTTGAAGCCCGAACACATCGGCGTGATCCCCGCTGCGGCGGGTGGGCCCAAGGGTTTGATCCTCGGGCCGCTGGACCGCTTTTTATTTGGGGAATGGCTGCCGCAAAGCACGCAACCCATCGACCTCGTTGGCGCATCCATCGGCGCATGGCGCATGACCACGGCGTGTTTGGACAACCCCGTTCTCGGTTTTGAACGCTTGTCGCACGACTACATCCACCAAGAGTACAAAATACCCGAGGGCCAAAAGCGGCCCAGCGCCAAGCAGGTGAGCGACGAGTTCAGCCAAACCCTGCAAGCGTTTTATGGTGGCCATGTCAGCGAAGTGCTCAACAACCCGCGATATCGCCTCCATATGGTGACCTCGCGTGGCAAACACATCTTGCACCGCGAACACACGTTGCTCACGCCCTTGGGCTACGCAGGTGCGTATCTAAGCAACGCCGTGCAACGCAAAACCATGGGAGCATGGTTAGAGCGTGTGGTGTTCTCTAGCCGTGGCGAACTGCCGTTTGCTACGGATGACTTTGCCACCCAACACATGGCCTTGACCGAGCGCAACTTCATGGCCGCGCTGCAAGCCAGTTGCTCCATTCCGTTTGTGCTGCAAGCCGTGCACGACATTCCTGATGCCCCCACGGGCGCGTATTGGGATGGCGGCATCACCGACTACCACTTGCACCTTAACTACAACTGGCTGGCTAAAAGTCCTTTGGTTCTTTATCCACACTTTCAACAAGCTGTCGTGCCTGGCTGGCTAGACAAAGCCCTGAAGTGGCGGCACAAAGCGACCCCATTTTTAGACAACACCATCGTCTTGGCCCCTAACCCCGAGTGGGTCAAAACCTTGCCCAACGGCAAACTGCCAGACCGCAGCGACTTTGTGACTTATGCCTCTGACTTTGAGGGGCGGGTGAAGGTTTGGAATGAGGCGGTGAGTGCGAGTGAGCAGATGGCTCAGGAGGTTGCTAACTGGCTGACAAACTCTGAAATCAGTGCTGTACAAAGACTTTAACGAGAACGCAAGGCCTACATGGCCGCTTGCAGCATCTCACGATACTTCTGCGCTGTGGCCAAACGCGGGTTGGTTTTGTGGCAATGGTCAGCCATTGCGCCTTCGATGATTTTGTCAAACCAAGACGTTTGCACCCCCAGCTCGGCCAAGCCTTTGGGCAGACCCAAACGCGCATTCATGGCGGTGATGGCTTGGGCAATTGCCTCGGCCGCTTCGAGCGGGTGGTGAATTTCACCCAAGCCCATGGCATAGGCCATGCGCTGCATGCGGCGATCTTTTTGAACCGACTCTGCTTCGGCGTTGAAGCGCACGACAGCGGGCAAGAACATCGCGTTCAACGTGCCGTGGTGCAAACGAGGGTTCACGCCGCCCAAGCTGTGGCTGAGCGAATGCACGCAGCCCAAACCTTTTTGAAACGCCATGGCGCCTTGCATAGAGGCACTCATCATGTTGAGACGTGCGTCGCGGTCTTGACCGTTTGCAGTGGCGCGTTCGATATGCGCCCAGCCGCGTGTGAGGCCATCTAGCGCAATGCCATCGGCGGGCGGATTGAACGGCACGGCCATGAAGGTTTCCATGCAATGGGCGATGGCATCCATGCCGGTGGCGGCGGTGAGGGCAGGGGGTAGTCCGAGTGTGAGTTCAGGGTCAAGCAAGGCCGCCTTGGGTACCAAGTGCCACGAATGAAAACCCAGCTTGCGCCCGTCGTCCACGATGACGATGGCCCCACGCGCCACCTCACTGCCAGTGCCCGCCGTGGTGGGCACTGCAATGATGGGCAAAACGGCTAGTGTGATTTTGAGCGAGCCACCTTCGATCGTTGCGTAGGTTTTGAGCGGGCCATCGTGTGTGGCAGCAATGGCCACGCCTTTGGCGCAGTCGATGGAAGATCCACCACCCACCGCAATGAGGCCGTCGCACTGATGGGCGTGATACACCGCCACAGCGGCACGTACTGAAGCTTCAGTAGGGTTAGAAGGGGTTTGATCAAACACTGCCACCTCTGTGCCGTGCAACGCATCTAGCGCCTTTTGCAAAATGCCCACGGCTTTCACGCCTTGGTCAGTCACGATGAGTGGTCGTTTGATGTTGGCCTTTTCACACTCCGCCCCAAGGGTCGCGAGCACGCCAAAGTCAATCTGGATGTTGGTGAGGTAAAGAATTTGAGCCATGGCACACTATAAAAGCCACATTCAAAAAAGCAAACCACGATGAGTCACCCACGTAACCCGCAAAGCCTGCTGACACCCGCCATGCGAGATGTTCTGCATGCCATTGCCAAAGCAGGCCGCCCGCCCATGGCACTGATGACACCCGAGCAAGCCAAACAAGCCTATGCCTTAGGCGCAGGTGTGCTGGAGGTAAACGCACAAAAAATGACGCGTGACGACACGATACACATCCCCACGCGTGACGGCGCAACACTGCGCGCCAAACTGTGGGCCGAACATCCCAAACCCAACTTGCCCGTGCTGCTGTACTTTCATGGGGGCGGCTTCACCGTTGGCAGTCCCGAAACCCACGAGGCGCTATGCAAACATTTGGCCCATTTGGCGCACTGTGCCGTGGTATCGCTGGACTATCGACTCGCACCTGAGCACACATTCCCCACGGCACATAACGACGCATTTGATGCCTTGCAATGGCTCGCAGCCAACGCCTCAAGCCTAGGCCTAGATGCCTCACGCATCGCCATTGGTGGCGACAGCGCGGGCGGCACACTCACAGCAGCCACGGCCATTGCAGCGCGTGATGCAGGCATTGACCTGAAGCTGCAACTCATGTTCTACCCCGGCTGTTCGCCCGAACACATGGCATCTGCACACACGTTTGAAAAAGGCTTCTTGCTAGAAAAAGCCAGCATCGAATACTTCTATATCCATTACATGCCCAACACGGCAGACCGCCACGACCCACGCTTTTCACCCTTGTTGGCGGATGTGTCAGGCGTGGCCCCCGCATGGCTGGGCTTGGCAGAGTGCGATCCGTTGGTAGATGAAGGTGTGGCCTATGCCGACCACCTGCGCTTGGGTGGTGTGGCGGTAGACCTAGAAATTTACAAAGGCGTGGTGCACAGCTTCATCCAAATGGGCCGAGTGATTCCCGAAGCGCTAGCCGCCCACATGGATGCAGCACGTGCCCTACGGCACGCGTTTGGGTTGTAACAAATGGCACTGACCTACATCGAGATTGGTGAATGGGCTTTGATGCAAGCACCAGCGCAATCCGTGCGTACCGCAGTGTTTGTGCTTGAGCAAGGCATTGCCCCTGAAGACGAATGGGATGCAGAAGACGCCACCGCTTTGCATGCAGTGCTGTTTGATGTGAATGGCCAAGCCTTGGGCAATGCGCGCTTGTTACAACCCTCGGCAACCGTGACCAAAGTGGGGCGCATGGCGGTAGTGAAAGATGCCCGAGGTATTGGTTATGGGGCAAGGTTGTTGGAGGCCTTAATTCGCTGCGCCCGACAACGCAGCCACAAAGAAGTTCGCCTGAGTGCGCAACGTACAGCTGAGAGCTTTTATGCAGCGCATGGTTTCGTCGCGGTGGGTGAGCCGTTTGATGAGGTGGGTATCCCACATATGGAAATGCGCCTAAGCCTGAGCTAAACATTCATCCAACCGTGCAAAAATACACGTGATTAAAACTTTAGAAAACCTTGTCTTATGAAAAATACTCACCGCTTTTCTCCTGTCACTTTAGCCATTGCCTTATCTATGGCACTTACCGCAACAGCCAACGCGGGTGATGTGACCAACTTCAGTGCACTCAGCCAAACAGAGTTTTTAGCTGTCAGTAAAGACTTGGTGGCCGTCACCAGTACCAAATCTATTGAACCTGCAGCGCCATTGGGTCTGACTGGTTTTGATGTCAGCGCATCGACCAGCGTCACTAAGATTCAAGACGGTGCAGCCTGGGCCAAAGTTTCTGGCGACAGTACAAGTAACTTGATGCAAACCAAAGTGGCCATCAGCAAAGGTTTATCAAGCGGCTTAGATGTAGGCGGCTTTGTATCCAAAGTGCCAAATAGCAATGTGTCAGCCTTGGGTGTGCATGTGAAATACGCGTTGCTGGAAGGCAATGCCATCACGCCAGCCGTTGCCGTGCGTGCAAGTTACAGCCGTTTGGGTGGCGTGTCAGGGATGACTCTCAGCAACACGGGTGTTGATGTGTTGGTTTCTAAAGGTTTGGTTGGTTTCACACCCTATGCAGGCGTCGGCTCAGTGATTTCTAGCGCCCAAGCCACAGGCAAAAGCGATGAGAGCTTCACACAGAGCAAATCATTTGTGGGCGTGAGCTGGAATGTGGCGATTCTTAACCTGTCGGCTGAAGTTGACCGCACCGGTAAACACACATCAGCCAGCATCAAAGCTGGTGTGAGGTTCTAAGCAACTCAAATATCGTCACGCAAGGCGTAAGGCAGCGGCAGCAGGCTTAGCAAGGGGCCATCTGCCGCACCTAAATGCAAGTTGCTGTTTTCAGTGGCGCTGAGTTGCAACTCCAGCACCGCCACATGGCTAGCACCATCGTTCGCAGCCTGCGCCACAAGGCCGCAAGGCTGGCTGGCATCCAAGCTTGAAAACACTTCTTGGCCTGCGGCCATTGGTACTTCGCTTTGCGCAATGAACGCACGGCGCTTCAAAGTGCCACGAAACTGGCTGCGTGCCACTACCTCTTGACCGGGGTAGCAGCCCTTTTTGAAGTTCACGCCATCCACCGATTCGTAGTTGAGCATCTGTGGCACAAAGGCTTCGAAGGTGGCCAGCTCGACCCAAGCAATGCCGCTCATCACTTCGCCTACTTGCCACAAGTCTGCACTGAGGGCTGGGCCAGTTGGTGCAGCCTCGTCTTTGGGAGCGATCCAAAAAGCACGGGGTTGGCCTAAGGCAGGGTAGAGCGTCAACACATCTGCTGTACCCACTGCATGGCGCTGCCATGCGTCAGTGGATGCACCGTTCAAAGCCGCCAGCGCGGCATCACCCGCCAAGCCCAACAATTGAAACTCTTCACTCGCATCACTCAGCTTGGCCTTGGCACGCAGCACAAACATCGACAAGCGTTTGACGGTTTGGGCGATCAGGTCTTTGCGGCAAATCAACAGCACTTCTTCGGCTGATCGCTTGTAAACCACAAAGCTCGCTAGCATGCGGCCCTTGGCATTGCAAAAAGCAGCCAAACGCGATTGGCCTTCTTTCATCAACAGCACATCGTTGGTCAGCTGGTTGTGCAAAAAGCTGGCGGCATCCGAGCCCGCTGCGCGGATGATGCCGAGGTGGGGCAGGGGGGCGATGCCGTTGAATGGCGCGGAAGGATCGTAGGTGGTCTGTGACATGACGTGAATTATCATCTTCGCTTGATTAACGTGATTGAACATGGGGTTGTGATGCGTCTCATCAAGCGAATTTTTTGGACGGTATTGAGTCTCGCCCTGTTGCTGTCAGCCGCAACGGGCTGGTGGGTATTGACACCACTGCCGATGCAAACACCGACTGTGGATGTGTCCATCGAGCCACAAACCCCGGTGCGCGGCATCGCCCAAGCCGTGGTGGACGCAGGGGTGGATGTTCAGCCGGCTGTCTTGTTCGCGTTTTTCCGTGCCAGCGGCCAGTCGCGCAAGCTGCGTGCTGGCAGTTACGAACTCAGCCAAGGCAACACGCCTATGGATTTGCTGCGCAAGTTGACCCGCGGAGAAGAAAGCCTCAAAGCCATCAGCCTGATCGACGGCTGGACATTTCGCCAATTCCGCGCTGCGTTGGCCAAAGCCGAAGGCCTCAAACACGACACCAAAGGCCTGAGCGATGACGAACTCATGGCCAAGCTGGGCATGCCGGGCGTGGCACCTGAAGGCCGGTTTTTCCCAGACACCTACACCTATGGCAAAGGCGCATCAGAGCTGCATGTGATGCAACGCGCAGCAAACGCCATGACCAAACAACTGGCCGCCGCATGGGGCCAACGCCAGCCGGACATTCAAATCAAAACAATCGACGAAGCCTTGATCTTGGCCAGCATCATCGAAAAAGAAACTGGCCGAGAAAGCGACCGCACCACCATCAGCCGCGTGTTTCACAACCGCTTAGAGCTGGGCATGCCGCTGCAAACTGACCCCACCGTGATTTACGGCATGTTTGACAGCTTCGATGGCAACCTGCGCCGCGCTGACCTGCGCACCGACCACGCGTGGAACACCTACACCCGCAAAGGCTTGCCGCCCACGCCCATTTCTATGCCTGGGCGCAACGCGCTCAAAGCGGCCGTACAGCCAGCATCCAGCAACGCGCTTTATTTTGTGGCCAAGGGCGACGGCACAAGCTACTTCAGCGCGACGCTGGATGAGCACAATGCCGCCGTCAATCGCTACCAACGCAAAGCTGCTGGCCAGTGATGCCGAACAGGCAAAATAGCGGGCTATGACAAAAACAGGTCTGTTCATCAGTTTTGAAGGCATCGATGGTGCTGGCAAGTCCACGCACATCGATGGCTTGGCCGCCGCGTTCAAAGCGCAGGGCCGCCAAGTCACGCTCACCCGCGAGCCCGGCGGCACACCTTTGGCCGAAAAGCTGCGAGAGATGGTGCTGCACGACGCGATGGACTCGCTGACCGAAGCGCTACTGATATTCGCAGCCCGCCGCGACCACTTGCACAACGTGATTGAACCTGCTTTGGCACGAGGCGATGTGGTGTTGTGCGACCGCTTCACCGACGCCACCTTTGCCTACCAAGGTAGCGGTCGTGGGTTTGATTTGGGCGTGTTGCAACAATTAGAAGCTTGGGTTCAAAAAACACCAAACGGGTTGCGCCAACCCGATGTGACCGTATGGTTTGAACTCGATCCCGCCATCGCCGCCGTTCGCTTAGCGGGTGCACGCGTGCCAGACCGCTTTGAGGCGCAGCCCGTGGAGTTCTTCCAAAAAGTATCTGACGGCTATGCAGCACGCGTCCAAGCCGATGCACAGCGCTTTGTGCGCCTAGACGCCGCCCAAACCCGTGAAGCCGTGTGGATGCAACTGCACCAGAACTTTGTGCAGCGCGGCTGGTTGAGCGCGAATTGAGATCTAGCGCGGCATGACCGAAACCACCACACACGTTCGGCCCGTCTTGAGCCCATGGCTACAAGGCCAGCTCACGACTTTGCTTGAGCGACGCGGCCATGCTTGGCTGCTGCAAGGCCCATCGGGCTTGGGTCAATACACATTGGGGCTAGAACTGGCCCGCGCTTGGCTGTGCGAGGCACCCACGAAGCAGGGCGCTTGTTACCAATGCCGCAGTTGCCACGCGGTGGATGTGCGCACCCATGCCGACCTGCGCACCCTCATGCCGGAAGCTTTGGCGCTTGAACTCAACTGGCCCTTGGACGAGAAAACTCAAAAAGAGTTAGACGACAAAAAGCGCAAGCCCAGCAAAGAGATTCGCGTCGAAGCCGCTCGCGACATGGTGGCTTTCAGCCAGCAAACCCGCTCAGGCGGATCGACCAAAGTGGTGTTTGTGTATCCCGCCGAGCGCATGAACCATGTGACGGCCAACACCATCCTTAAAACCCTCGAAGAGCCGCCAGGCGAATGCCGCTTTGTACTGGCCAGCGAAGCCGCTCACCAGCTGCTGCCCACCATCCGCAGCCGTTGCCAAACCCACACCATGGTTTGGCCCACTGAAGCCGAGGCTTTGAGCTGGCTACAAGCCCAAGGCGTACCAGCGGCAGATGCAGCCGTGTTGCTGCGCGCAGCCGGAGGCCGACCCGAGGATGCACTCGACCTAGCCAATACAGGCCTCAAAGCCGCACACTGGGCAGCCCTGCCCAAGGCCGTCATGCGTGGTGATGTGGGCGCTGTGTCGGATGCCACGCCATCGCAAGCCATCGCCATGCTGCAAAAGCTGTGTCACGACCTGCTGGCGTTGCGAACAGGTGCTGAGCCACGCTTTTTTATGGCGGCAGATTTACCCGCAGCAGGCACTGTAAGTTCGCTCACCCAATGGTCCAAAGACCTGATGGATGGTGCCCGGACCTCCGAACATCCGTACAACGCAGGCTTGATGTTTGAAGCCTTGGTAGCGCGTGCGCAAACCGCTTTGCGTGCCAAAGACTAAAAGAAAACCATGTTCACCGATTCCCACTGCCACCTGAACTTTCCAGAACTGATTGAGAACATCCACGCCATCCGCGACGACATGGCCAAGGCCCAAGTCACACGCGCCTTGGTCATCAGCACAACGCTGGAGCGCTTTCCTGAGGTACACGGATTAGCCACGCAGTTCGACAACTTTTGGGCCACCGTTGGGGTGCACCCCGATAACGAAGGCGTGCAAGAACCTACGCTCGATGACCTGCTGACTCGCGCCCAACTGCCCAAAGTGGTGGGCATTGGTGAGACAGGCCTTGACTATTACCGCTTGGGCGAACGCACTGTGGCCGATATGGAATGGCAGCGCAACCGCTTTCGCATCCACATCCAAGCCGCGCAGCATACCCAACTGCCTTTGGTCATCCACACGCGCAGCTCGTCGGCTGACACCGTGGCGATTTTGAAAGAGCAGGGCGAAGACGGATCAGCAGGCAGTGCAGGGGGCGTGTTTCATTGCTTCACCGAAACGGCTGACGTGGCCCGTGCTGGCTTGGACCTTGGGCTTTACATTTCCTTTTCAGGCATCTTGACCTTCAAAAATGCCCAAGACTTGCGCGATGTCGCTCAATTTGTACCGATGGACCGCATCTTGATTGAGACCGACAGCCCATATTTGGCGCCTGTTCCACATCGAGGCAAGACCAACAATCCGTCCTATGTGCCGTTTGTGGCTAAGCAGATTGCTGAGATCAAAGGCATGTCTGTTGAGGAGGTCGCCGAGACCACAAGCCGCAATTTTGACCAACTTTTTAGCGCTGTTTTAAAATGAGAAAGTACTTTAAGTATTTTTTATATCTATATGTTTTTATTGGATATTCTTTATCCAATGCTGGCTCGTATGATGACTTCATTGCGGCGGTCACCTTTGACCAGCCGACCACGATAGAGCGGCTTTTAGCGCGGGGATTTGATCCCAATACCGTCAACGAAAAAGGTATACCGGGCATCTTGGTCGCACTGCAATCAGAATCCAGCAAAGCGGCTTTGGCGCTCGCGAAGCACCCTTTAACAAATGTCAATGTGCAAACGTCGGCCGGTGAAACACCACTCATGCTGGCCGCTTTCAACAACCAAATGGAGTTAGCACAGTTACTGATCAAACGTGAAGCCGATGTCAACAAACCTGGCTGGACACCGCTTCACTACGCGGCTGCCAAGGGTCATAAAGACATGATGCGTTTGCTGATTGAGAATGAAGCTTATCTCGACAGTGAGTCTCCGAATGGAACAACGCCTTTGATGATGGCTGTCTTATCCAATTCACCTTTGGCGGTTAAATTGCTGCTCGAGGAGGGGGCTGACCCGACGTTGGCCAACCAAGATCATCTAACTGCCCTCGACTTAGCAGTTCAAAAAGACAATTCGCAAATTGCTTTCTACATTCGGGGATTCATCGAAGCTTGGTTTATTCAAAACCCAGTCGTTGAAACGGCTAAATAAGCGCAGCGCTGTTTATTGACTCACACTCATTTTTCGTACGATGCAAGTTAACTTAACATAATATACGTCGTATGAAACTAAAATCAATTCAAGTTAATAATCGGTATGCGCCCAAAGCAGCAAAGCATCACGTTCTTCAACGACCAAATCGATCATTTGACCCACAGGCAAACACAGCTTGGTAGATACATGACCAAAAGGTAAATCTGTCAGCACAGGCGCTTTGATTTGGGTGCGCAACCAATCGACAACGCTTTGAAGCTTGAACCCTTTGTCGTGTGGCGTCAGTTTGTAGTTGCTGAACTGCCCTAAGACGATGGCTTTCTGTTGAGCCAAAACACCGGCGTGCAACAACTGCGTGAGCATGCGTTCAATGCGGTATGGGTGTTCACCCACATCTTCGAGGAACAAAACACCGTTTTTGATCTGCGGGAAATAGGGCGTGCCGAGCAAAGAAACCAACACGGCCAAGTTACCGCCCCACAGCACCGCATCGTGGGCCCATACGCCAGGGCGACGCTTCTCGTTAGCCGCCGCGCAAGCCTTGGATAACTGCCAACCCGCGCCTTCCCCCTGCCCGCTGACCATGTCATCAAAACAGGCTTCCATGATGTCATCTGGCAGCTCTGCACCAAAGTCTTCGCCCAAGGCAGGACCCGCCCAAGTGACAGCACCCGTTTGGGCCAATAGTGCATTTTGAAAGGCGGTGAAGTCGCTCAGGCCCACAAACTGCGTGCCTTTGGCAATCGCTTTGGCCACCTGTTTGTATTTGATGCTGGGCAAGATACGTGTGAGGCCGTAACCACCACGCGATATCAGAGCCACATCTGCGCCGCTATCGGCTGCACGGTGAATGGCTGCCAAACGGGTGGCATCGTCCCCAGCAAAGCGGGTGTGACTGCTGAGCGCATCAGCGTCAATCTCAACCTCATGACCGAGTTTTTTCAGACGTGTGATGCCACGTTTGAAAGCTGCTTTGTCGCGTACCGCGCCACTAGGGGAATAGATGTAAATGTGTGCCATGCCCACATTGTCGCGGCAAATAATGTGGATGAATCAGCCGCGTTTGTAATGAAGCAAGCGCCCTCGGTAAGCGCTCAAATCCTCTAAGGGTTCGTTGATGATGATCTCAGACACGCCAAACCCCATATTTGCCATGTCTTTGTGAAACGCGCTGCGGTTGCCACGGTTGGGATCAATGATGAGCACTTCAGCGCCCTCTGCCGCGTGTTCCTCGATGAAGCCAGAAAGCTGCGCAGGGTGACTACGCTCGTACAAAACATCACTCGCAATCAGCAAATCAAAAGCACCCAGCCCTTTGTTAACCCTGCCCCAGTTACCTGTTTCGTAATGCAGTGGTGGCAAATCGTTGAGTAGCACATTGGCCTTTAGGAAAGTCTCAGTCAATGGGTGGCAATCGCTGGCGGTGATATTGCCTTCACGGCGATGCACCACCAAACTGGCCAAACCTAAACCGCAACCAACTTCCAGCACGCGTTTGCCTTTGAGATCCCACGTCTGCATCAGATCTGCCAGCTTTTGTGCCGAAGGCCACACCAAACCAAACAAGGGCCATGTGGCCGAAGAAATACCGGCATCGAATGCAAAACCCAATGGATCGTAAAACTGCTGCTTGTCAAGCAACGAGCGAATTTGCAAATCAGCCCCGCCTCCTACACCGACCCTCTGAAACTTCACTTCGTAACCGATGGGTGGTGTGGCGTTGGGCATATTTAACTTCGTTCTGGCGGAGGTGTGGGTGCGGGCGCAGCCAACAAGGTGCTCAAAGCACGAGGACCGGCCATGTGGCCACGGTCGGGATATGGGGCGTCACGTAGGTCTGCTGGAATTTCAGGCGTGTCGATCCAATGAATGGGTAAAGTCAACTTGGACAAAATAGGAGCCATCAAACGAGGCGCGTGCAAAGCCACAGGTGCAGGCTGCACGCTGGCCAAAAATTCACTGAGCACTTGGGCGTGCCAACCAATGCGATGCATCGCTACTTTTTTAGGCTTGTCGGACAAGCCAAAGCCTGGCAAATCTAGCGCGATCACTGCCTCTGAGGATTGCAACTGAGCGATGTATTGCGCGCTCCAGCCATCGAGCCCGTGTAAATAAACGTGCGGCGCTTGTAGTGAGTCTTGTCGGTTGTCAAACCAATGCAAACGCAAGCCTTCCAAAGCTCGCAATTCGGCTGTGAAATGCGACAGCGACAAAGGCACATCCAACCCAGCAAACGCACGATCAGGTGTGCGCAAAGCGTCTTCGCGCAAAGGCACTTTGCTGAGTTGTTGCTGAGCACGGCGTTGCTCAAAAAAGCCTTGCAGCACTTGTGCACATTCATCGGCCAACACACCGCCCGTGACGTGGGTTTGGTGGTTGATATGTTCGTTTGCAAATAAATTGAGCACCGAACCAGCAGCACCTGTTTTGGGCTCGGTCGCACCAAACACCACGCGCTTGAATCGCGCATGCAACGCAGCGCCGCTACACATGGCGCAAGGCTCAAGCGTCACGTAGAGAGTGCAGTCGTCCAACCGGTAGTTGCCCAGCACTTGTGCTACAGCACGCATGGCATTGACTTCGGCATGTGCCGTCGGGTCAAGGCTGCCCAGTGGGGCGTTGTGCGCAGAGGCAATCACCTGCCCTGCCCTCACCACCACCGCGCCTACGGGAACTTCGCCCGCATCAGCGGCGGTTTGCGCTTGGCGCAGGGCCAGTTGCATAAAACCTATGTCTTCAGGCGAATGAGTCATGGTTGAACCATGCCGAGCTTAACCATCCAATCGGCCAAAGCCTGTTCATCTTCTGTACCCTGTGCGTATGCAGCATGCATGGCAACGTGCGATTCGGGTCGATGTTGGTTGAGCTTGATGGCGCATTGCACATCAGTGATGCGCAGCTCGAACGCCACAATGGCACTGAGCATTTTGTTTTGGTAGTCCTCGGCCAAACCACGCCATTGTTTGGCATAAGGCGGCTCGTGGTCGCCAATGAGTTGCTTGAGCAAACGGTCTTTGGCCTCAGGTTCTTCAACCAGTTGCGCTTCAACCTTGGCATGCACCGCCAAGTAGCTCCATGTGGGCACACGCGTGAGGTCTGGATAGACCTTGGGCGACATATAGGCCTGCGGGCCCATGAACGTCACCAAGGCTTGGGGGCGCGCTTGCAAGTAGCGCCAGTGGGGGTTGGCTTTGGCGCAATGGCCCAACAACACGTGTTGGCCATTGGCTTGCGTCAAATGAAGGGGGATGTGTGTGACGGCTGGAAAACCACCGTCATCCACACTGATAAGGCTTGCAAATGGATACGCCCGCATAAGAGCGAGCGCATGATCCTCATCTTTGGCTTTGAACTGCGGAGGCAGGTACATGCCAAATGACCGCTGACGGTCCGTTTAAAAACGACGCTTAACGGCTGGGCCGCCTGGGGCCTTGCCTTCGATGTGACGGAAGGTCACGCGGGCTTTGTTCATGTCGTAAGGCGACAGTTCAACCGTGACCTTGTCGCCTTCGATGATGCGGATGCGGTGCAGGCGCATTTTGCCTGCGGTGTATGCGATCAGTGAGTGACCGTTTTCCAGGGTGACGCGGTAGCGAGAGTCGGGCAAGACCTCGTGTACGACACCCTTCATTTCGATCATTTCTTCTTTTGCCATGTACTCAGTGTTCTCTAATTAAAAATTTAAGCCCAAATCGGGCAATTGCTAACAACCTCCGATTGTAGGACGTTTGGCGTTGAGCAGATTTATGCTTGGGTGGGCTGGCCCACGAAGGCCTTGTTCGCGATTTTCCAGCCGTCTTGGGTTTGCAGCAGCACGAAGTAGTCGGTAAAGGTGATCGCCCCGTGGACCAACGTCACGCGTGCGCTCGCGGCTGTTCCAGCCACTTCAATCCAATCAATGCTGCGGCGGCGTGTGGCTTCGTCCGCTGCTGGTTTGCCGCCAAAGCGTTCACAGTAAACGTTCAGTGGCCAAGAAGTGAACACACCTTCGCGCATGGATTCGATGTGGGCGCTGGGCAAAAACGCTTGACGCATATAGCTCGCATCGTCATGCGCATGGCCAAAAAAATATTGCTCAATCGGCGCGCAGGCTGCCAGCTGCTCTGCGGTCAGCTCCGAACGGCTTGAGGTTGAAGGCGTCATTTCTGTTATTCCCACTCAATAATCACCTTGCAAAAAGTTGTTTAATAACAACGAGTTACAAGCGTAATTTTTTTGTGTGTAACTTTTGTGCAACTTTTTGGTTTGTTGTGTTCTCATAGTTACGTCGTCCAAGCGAATTCCAGCATTGTACGTGTACTAAAAGTTACACGCTGTGCTATTTCATCAAGCTGAAAAATCATTAAGAATTACTAGGAACGCTATGTTGCTGGTAACCTTCTATCAATGAAAAGAATACGACAAGAACGAAGAAATGGTTCTGTCCATATTTTTCGCCCAATCGACGTTGATGTGGCAGCAAAAATTTGGCCATTACTAGGCACCTACCAGCATCAAGATTGGGCTGTACCTCTTGATCGGGAACTCCTAGCTAGCATCGTTGGAAAAGCTGCGACAGATGCGTTTTATGGCATAGCTGATTCACAAGTTCAAAACATACAACTTAGAACGTTGTTGCGAGAACCATTACGTAGCGCAGACATTAGAAAAAGAAATGCAGCTATTAAATGGATTGTTTATGACTGGGGAAACATTCCACCAAAAGCAGAACAAGACGAAGACCGCCTTTTCAAAATGTGCGCAGAGCTAAACGACTATGCTGATGCTGACGTTAAGCAGTTTATTGTTAAACACAAAATTGATCGTATTGCATCTTGGAGCAAAGTACTAGCTTTTGCAGACAGTGATAAGTACGCAATATTTGATGCACGGGTTGCAATGTCACTGAATGCTTTGCTAGATGAAGTAAATTTCAAACGTAAGTTTTTTATGCCTCCATCAATTTCCAAGCCGTTAAACAACATATTTGGAAAAATACGCAATCAAGTAAATGCTGATTACGAGGGGAAAAAGCTCTCTTATATGGGGTATCTCGAGTACACATCATTGCTAAACAGCATAGTTGAGCAAGGCTTAGCTCCAAACATTCTTCAAGCTGAAATGCAGTTGTTTGCACACGGAAAAAAAATGGGTAACAAATATGCAAGAAAGTACAAAATGCCTATCCCCTACCCTGAGGAAGAACAAGGTAACTTGCAATTTGCAAGTTAGGCTGAAACCATTTGAACTATGCCTGTTACAAAGAAAGTGACTACCTATGCAACCCATACGGTTGGAGCTAAAAATCGGCGATTTTGACTCGTTTGAATGGTTTTAGTATTCGCTTACCAGCATTCCAACCCAGTACCTTCCATCCCAGCAAGCGTATAGCCTGTACTCATCAAACGGAAAGTCCGCGTAGTCTAATCGTTGCTGTACTAGCAAGTTGCCATTTCCATCCTCAATGTTCACGATGCCGCCGTTGTTCTTTCTCGTGAACTTAAGAACAGTGAACGGATTTTGATTAAAGTCAACGTCACTCAAATGCAAACCATAAAGCTGCGCTAGCCAATAGCAGTCAGCGTTATCCATTAAGTATCGAAGCCCGTCAGTTACAACAAACGTTGGTAATAGCCTGTAGTAGTGTTCCGAGCCAATAAATTGGCTGAGATTACCAAGCAATTCAGCAGCATTTTTTTTCATAGCGGCTTTGCTGCAACTTTAGCCAATGACTGCTGTGCATTACGCATCTTCAAACGTAGCGCAGCTTCTTTAGCCCTCTTCTGCGCTATCTTTGCTTGCTGCTTTAACAAGTTGACTTGCTGGCTTGCGCCATCAACGATTTCATTTATACGCATTTATCTTCTCCTGTTGTATTTATTGGTGGGGATGCTGGCGCTTGAAACGACAACACCCCCAAGCCGTTACTTGAGAAAACCACTACGTAACTGACCAGATACAGCTTCAATCTGCGTATCAAGCTCACCAGCAAGAACGGCAGTATTTACAGCTTCCAATGCCTCAATCAGTGCGTCAGGGCTTGCAACTTCAATCGCAGACTTGCCCTTTGCAAGCTCAATCACCTTTGCGCCGTAGCGCACAGCAATACAGCATTTACCGTTTTCAGCAACAAACCACCAAGGTTTGATGCGTTTTGGTACTACGACAGTCACCCGTTCGCCGTCCGTGTTCGTGACCGTTTTGTTCTTTGTTGGCGAGTATGTTTCGCCCAAACTTTGTGCGCGAGCAAGTTGGATTTGCTCAAACACTTTGCTGCTCAATTTGTTCCGGCGTTGAACAACCGGTGGTTGGTTACTTGGTTTTTTAGCTGCTACAAGCTTGAGTGATGCAAGGGTTGCCATTTGTGTTTCCTTCAAAAAGTTAATGTGGAAACACAAATTTAGTTTCAGGGCACGTAGTGGACAACCTAAAAGATTAGGACTGAACTGGTCTTAACCACAATTAATGGCTATTCATATCAGTGCGACTAAATATTTGCATATGAACAAACAGAACTACAGCCGATTAGACAACCTTATTGCTTTGCCTTGCAGCAACAAAGTTCAGTGGGTTGCAGTTGGACATACACATATGCATACGTACAACAAAACAGAGGCACAAATTCACGGAATGCTAGAAGGCACAAAAATTACAGGCAGGTTTTTTACTCGTAAATTCGTTCAATTTTTCAACGGTCGCAAAGGCTTATCTAACAGCTCACATCCAAACAATCCGCTCATCATCAGTCATCTGCACACAGGCAAACTAAACAATACAAGCAGCACTATTCACTATCACTTTGCATTTGGCAACATACCAACAGGCATTACACAACAGGAAATGATGACTGTGTTTGAAGAGCTATGGGTACACAAGGCAAAACAATCATCAAAAAGCATTTGGCTTCAAAAAGCTAGCAATGAAAACAAAGGCTGGATTACTTACGGGCACCGCGAAAACAGACTAGGCGCACAGCTAGGCTTAGACATTCACTCAACTTTTATTCCAAATCAGGCTTGGGCAAGTTAGAGCCTTTGCTCGCTTGCTTTTTTTCTTTACTGCGTTTTAACAGCAGTAATAGCATCGCTTTGTCTAAAAAATAAACACTCAGAAAGTGTGCGAAGCAATGTGAAAGAGCTAGCGATTGAACATTGCAGAAGCGCAGCGAACAGCGTTCGCTTTCGAATGTAAATATAGAATGTTCAAAGCACAATATAAGACACGTAGCCCACACGAAACGTGGAACATACTTGGCATTTACAACAGTGAAGCTAACGCAATTTCAAGTGCAATGCACAAAAAGAAACGCGGCGCTTTGTTGGTACGTGTTATCGACAAGCGTGGTGCTGTTGTGTTTGTCCACTAACTTTTCTTGTCATATATGCTCCGCGAGTGAGCATCAAAAGTACCCTTGTTCTTCGCAATAAAACCACGCCAATCTCTAGCTGCAAATGCCGCATCAATTAAGTCAATGCAGTCGATGTATAGCTTAGGTGTGTTGTCTTCGCGATTAGTACTAAATGCACTTTCGTTAGCCCTCTGCACAGCATCAAGTGTCACCCAAATGTTGTGATTTGACAGGAGCAAAAGGCTTACGTTGTCGTATTGCCGCTTATCAAACGCATCCCAATCTTGAACGTTCAAATGCCCGAGAGTCATCTTGTCACCAATAGCTGAGCTAAATGGAAATGGCTCAGTGCTACCAACTTTCTTATATGACTGAGGACTAGACTCACTTGGAAGAACCCAAGTCTTTGCATCATTTGTTAACACGGGGCTGACGTAAGCGTTTAGTTTTGGATTGGTTTTGCGAAGATTGCGCTGAATAGCAGTCAAGACAATAGCCCATTTAAGCTCCGAGACTCCAAGCGTATGAACCCAATCTAAACCTTCTGCAAAAGCTCCGTCATCGCGCATTAGTAAGACGGCATATAGCAATTGAGCCAGTCCGCCCTTGCTGCCAGCACCGCCAGCAAGAGCCCAACCACCCCAGCGGAATTTTTTAACTGCATTCCACCATTGCTCAGTTGCAACGTTATCAATGCCCTGCACTACATTCAACCACTTAGTGTGCCCTTGCCTTCGCACGTCTATGTACTGCAAGTTGTTCACAGTCATTTGTAGCAGCTGCTCCCGAGTGCAGTTGCTAAATGGTGACTCGGTTTTTTCTTCTGCAGCCCACAAAGGCATATCGATGCTCATTGCGTACGTGGAGTTGGCTTCAAGCCACCCAAAAATCCAGCTACGCACATCATCAGCACCATTCCAAGCATCAATTGCAGCTGCTGCTGGCATATGAGGCGTTAAAGCGTTATAGCCCTTTAAAGAGCCCTGCCCAATTTGATAACCTCCACTATCGCCAATAACAACTGCTGTGTTCCTGTCGGCTCTTGTTACTGCATTGTCGGGATTCGCTCCAACTTGGTAGTTCCCGATTGAATGTAGCAAATATGGGTAATGCCACAGCTTATTGCTTTCATTCCAGTATTCCAAATCTTCAATGCTAAGTCCTGCTGGAAATGGACGATTGCCTAGCGTCTCGGTTACCAAGCAACGAGCATAGGTATCGTTGATTGCTGGCAAAAAAACTGCGTAGTCGGTGATATTGAAGTCGCTACGCATAGCAGTACACAGGTATCAAATCGTCTTCAACAATTGGTTCATTCAATTCGTCAAAGCTTGCTGCAGAGGGAGCTACGGAAGATTGTTTTGCATATGCTTTTGGCTGGTACACAACAAACGCACCTTCATTGCGTTTTTTTGTTTGCTTGTTGAATGTTGGTATTGCTGTTATGTAACTTGCAGCTGTTGTCTCGTATTTAAAGACCAGCACATTTTTGTCAAGAATTAGCTCAACTTCACCGTCTAGTTGCAAAGCACCGATACCACTTAACGCTGGCATCAAATCCCTGCACTTGAAGAGAAACTTGAGTTTGCGAGTTAGCTTTAATTTATTGTTCAAAGAGCAAACCGTGTCTGCCCCAATATCACCGGCTTTATCAAATATTTCAAATTCAAGTGCGTCACTTGCAACGGCAAAACTACATAAGTCATTTTCAGGACGACTTGCGTGATCGCCCTTACTGTCAATCCATTTCTCAGCGTATAACTTTGCAAGCTTATGCATCGTAGGCGCATTGATTTTGAATCGATTTTTTATTGATGCAACGTACTTTTCATTCAGCTTAGCTTGTGTGAACTCTTTCCCTTCACCAGCAGCAAAAGAAACAATGTCAATGTATGCAAAGTCTGCTGGCATTGCCTTGTTTGTCAATTTCATTGCATACACAATACTTGGCGCTTTGTGTATGGCCATAATTTTCCCTACATTGGTGACACCAAACTGATTGATATCTTCATTGCCTAACAGCCTCTTTTCCAAGTAAAACTTGCTGTAACTTGGCAAATAAAAATCGTTGTTACCAAATTTAATTAATTTTTTTCTTGGTTTAGATGAAGTCGTAACACCACTGCGGCTACCAATTGGGCTTATGAGAAGTTCGTTTGATGACGAAATGAAAGCTAGTCTTTTTCTGGCTTCAACGTACTTACCGTTTGCATCTCTTTCGTATCCAAGCTCAGGCACTTTATCAAGTTGCTCTCTGAATTTTCCAGTAACAAATTGGGTTCGTAGCATTTCTAGAATGCAGCGCAAATTGTTAGGTACTGGTGGAAATTGTCTGCGATATGAAGCAAGCAATGCTGACTTGATAACTTGCTCATCGATGCTGCTATCGATGAAATGCATCTGCTTTCCATCAACTCGGACTAAAGCTAGCGAATATTTCCGCTTGTTCGCGTTGACTCCAAAATCCAAGTCAAAACTAGCAATTCCGCTTGCTTTGCGCCAGTACTCTTCTGCTTCTTCCAATAGTGCTTGTCTACGCTGAACATCAGTAACTTCAACTATTGCTGCCCTTTCAGGTCTGGGCTTTGAAACACGATTTGGGGCAGATGTGTAATTGCTTGGATTTGCAGCCTTGTCTGCTGTCTCATCTGCCTCGTGTTCATCAAGCAAAAGGTCACTCGTTAAAGAAGGGCTGACAGTTGATGGTGGGGAAATCTTAGCCTGTTGCTTAGCAAGCCCAGTCACGCCACTGTTTTGGTCAATGTAGTTTGCAAGCTTGGAAACATTTTTTTTGTATAGCTTAGGCTTAGCTTGCCACTCCTCGTGTATTGCATTAAGGGCGCTACTCATTCTGCTGCGCTTGCTGTCATTCAACGTATTCACGCCGTAAAACAAACGCAGTATTGGCGCAAAATTAATTTTTGTACTCGTCTTTCTAAGTTGCTCTTGCGGCAAATGAGCCAGCTTTGCGTTGTAGTAGTCAGGGAGTTTGTGAGCCTCTTGCCACCAGTAATATATTTTGGCGAGATTTTCACGCTCTTGCTGCTGAGTTACGTAGTGCATTCGCAACTCTTGTACGCAGCTGTCTTGCAAAGTGTTTAACTGATCGTCAAGATTTTTCTCAGCTGCTGAAATTTTTCGTTTCTTAGTTGCCATTTGCAGCCCTCTTCTTAGCTAGCTTCAGCCCACTCATCGCCCAATGCTTGAACCTGCTGCAACACTAGCTCTACAGCACCATCCTGCTGGTCGGGTGGGTACTTGTATTTGCGCAGGATGCGTTTAACCATCAACCGCAGATTGGCACGGACACTTTCACGTTCTGCCCAATCGACCTTGATGTTTTGGCGAAGATTCTCCGTCAGTTCGTGTGCAATCTTTTTAAGGATTTCGTCATCAAGCATACGCACAGCTGATTCGTTATTTGCCAGCGCATCGTAAAACTTCACCTCGTCATCAGTCAGCCCAAGTTGTTCGCCGCGACCACTTGCTTCGCGAAACTTCTTAGCCATCTCAATCAGCTCTTCCATTACTTGTGCAGTTTCGATGGCACGGTTTTGGTAACGCTGGATAACGTTCGTCAGCAAGTCACTGAACTTTTTCTCCTGCACCACGTTGCTGCTAAAGCGACTTTTAATTTCCCCTTGCAGCAAGCGTTCAAGCAGTTCAACAGCTAGGTTACGTTCTGGCAGGTTCTTGACTTGTGCCAAAAACTCATCGTCAAGCAGCCCAATGTTTGGCTTATCCAAGCCCACAGCATCAAATATATCAACCACGCTGTCGGAGACTACAGCAGAGCTGATGATTTGCCGTATAGCCAAGTCACGCTGCTCATCCGTCTTACGCTGTTTGGTTATGTCACGCTTAGTTAGCAGGACTTTGATGCCTTGCATAAATGCCACTTCTTCACGCACAGCCTTAGCATCATCTAGTGTGCAGCACAAGGTGAATGCTTTGCTCAATGCCACAGCCGTATCAGCAAAACGTTTCTTGCCGTCTTTCAAACCAAGCACGTGGTTAGCTGCACCAGCAAGTGTTTTGTGCCCAGCAGTCATAAAGTTGCTGTAGTCAAATCCGTGCAGCATCCCACGCAATACGTCCATTTTTTCAGCTAGTACGCTGTAGGCTTCGTGTGCATCAACAGTTGTTCTTCCACGTCCGTTGCTGTTCGTGTATTCCTTCATCGCGGCTTTAAGTTCATTGCCGATACCGATGTAGTCCACAACCAAGCCACCTTGCTTGTCTTTGAACACGCGATTGACCCGTGCAATGGCTTGCATCAGGTTGTGCCCCTTCATTGGTTTGTCCACATACAGCGTATGCACACAGGGAGCATCAAAACCTGTTAGCCACATATCGCGGACGATAACTAGCTTCAACTTGTCGCTTGGGTCTTTAAACCGTTTCTCAAGCCGCTTTTTGGTTTTGCCATCGTAAATGTGTGGACGCAGCAAAGCCTTGTCGCTTGCAGAGCCAGTCATCACGATTTTGATTGCACCCTTTTCAGGGTCTTCATCGTGCCAATCGGGACGCAGCTTGACGATTTCGTTATACAAGTGAACGCAAATGTCACGGCTCATAGCCACAACCATTGCTTTACCAGTCATTGCCTTGTTACGCTCTTCAAAGTGTGCAACCAAGTCAGCTGCAACCTGTGCAACACGCGGCTCTGCACCAACAACACGCTCCAATGCAGCCCACCGGCTTTTGAGTTTTGCCTGTGCGCTGTCCTCTTCGTCTTCAGCTAGTTCGTCCACTTCAGCGTCAATCGTGGGCATTTGCTGCTCGTTGAGCTTTAACTTAGCAAGCCGCGATTCGTAATAGATAGCAACAGTAGCGCCATCTTCCTTGGCTTGCTGCATATCGTAAATGTGGATGTAGTCACCAAACACAGCGCGGGTGTCACGGTCTTCGCTACTAACGGGAGTACCAGTAAATGCCACAAACGTTGCATTTGGCAAAGCATCACGCAGGTGTTGTGCGTAGCCAGCTTGATAACGCTCTTCACCAGCCTTGCCCTTCAGCTTGGCATCAAAGCCGTATTGTGTGCGGTGTGCTTCGTCCGCGATAACCACTATGTTGCTACGGTCGGACAAGACAGGAAACGTGTCTTCGTCCTCGCCCAGCATAAATTTTTGGATGGTGGCAAACACAATGCCGCCCGATGGACGATTGGCAAGTTTTGCACGTAAGTCTTGACGAGTACTAACTTGAACAGGCTGTTCGCGCAGCAAGTCTTGGCTCAAGCTAAACACGCCAAACAACTGTCCATCCAAGTCGTTGCGGTCTGTGATGACGACAACCGTTGGGTTTTCCATTGCAGTAGATTGCATCACTCGCGCAGCAAAGCAAGTCATTGTGATGCTCTTTCCACTGCCCTGCGTATGCCAAACAACGCCACCTTTATGAGAACCGTCAGGACGCGATGCTTGAACAACCTGCTCAATCGCTGCACGTACTGCGTGGAACTGGTGATAGCCAGCAATCTTTTTAACTAGCTTGCCATCGTCCTCAAACAAGACAAAATAGCGCAGGTAGTCAATCAAATACTCAGGCGCGAGGACACCACGCACCAAAGTTTCAAGCTCTTGGAACTGTCCAAGCGGGTCGATAGTCTTGCCATCAATCGTACGCCAAGCCATAAATCGCTCAGCATCGGCAGACAACGAACCAAGCAATGCCTCTGTTCCATCCGAGATGACTAACACCTCGTTGTAATGGAAAACATCGGGTATTTGCTCTTTGTACGTTTGAATTTGGTCGAACGCCTTCCAAATGTCAGCGTTTTCGTCAGCTGGGTTTTTTAACTCCAGCAACACAAGCGGCAAGCCGTTCACGAACAAAATAATGTCGGGTCTGCGGGTGTGTCGTGCGCCCTTAATAGTGAACTGGTTGACTGCAACCCAATCGTTTTTCGCTGGCGTTTCCAAATCAACCAAACGAACAAAGTCACCACGTGTCTCACCATCTTTTTGGTACTGCACGGGCACGCCATTAACTAGCAACTTGTGAAAATGTCTATTAGCACTTAGCAGCGATGGAATGCCAAGGTCTTGCACTTGTCTCAAAGCATCTTCACGTGCGTTTGCTGGAATGCTTGGATTTAAACGGTTGATTGCCTCACGCAAACGAAACGGTAGCAACGTATTCTTGTAGTCAGCCCGTTCAGGCGTTACACCGTCAAAAGCAATGTCATAGCCACTTAGCAACGTATAACCAACGTCACTTAGCCAGCCTAATGCCTCTTGTTCTAGTTGGTCTTCAGTCATTTAAGCTGTTACCTTTTCCAGCTCTGCCTCTGCGTCAGTAATACGCACTTGCCCAGAGATTAAACGTGGCAGTAATGTGTCACGTAGGTTAGCAAGTGTATTTGCTTGTAAGGCGTTATGCACAATGCGTTCAACTAGTGGCGTGAATAGTGCATTTGCTACTTTTAACACTGACTCATTGGGGACGTTTACTTTAGCTGACGACAAATGTCCTCGTTGAATATGCCCCATAGTAGTAGCCTTGCTTGCAGCTATCTGCCTAAAACTTTCGAGGTGATGCTTAGTCCACAAATAGTAAAACCATTTATCAAAGCGACTTGAAGAAACTTTGAACAAATGTTGGTTCAACGCACCAACTCCACCACACCAAATTTCAACCTCAAGACTTCCAGACCAAGAAAACAAAACATCACCATTTTGAATGACGTACTCGGGCTTAATCAAACCAGAAGCCAAGTCTGCGCCTGCTGTGTCTCCCTTACGAAGCTGGGCTATTTTGATAACTGGTAAATCATTAACACCTGTTGGTGGAAATTTCTGTAATGCAAGGCCATTCAAAAATTCAGCGACATCGTCTAAAGCCTCAACCTGCCAACCCTTCGGAAGCAAACCCAACTCAGCCTCATCAAACGCATCAGGAAAAAGTGCAGCAGTAGATACATCCATTCCATCGGGCAACTTGCCCTCAGACTTTGCACGTACAGGGTCAAAATCCACGAACCAAGACTTGAACAATGCTTGAGCAATAGCTTCTAGTGTTGCATTGGTTTCACGTAATAGTGTGATGCGGTTATCCATCGCAGCCAATGCTTTTGCAGATGCTCTACGTTCATTTGGTGGGATGTGTTGGAATTCGTAAGCAGCAATTGATTGCCAAGAAACTCGTTGACGACCAGAAGTACCTTCCATACGCCCAATTGCATACTTACGGAATTCAGGGTCACGACAAAGATAGTAAATGTAGTCATCATCTTTAGGGTCAATGCCACATAGAACGATAAATTCTGTTGAGCCTTCACCTACAAGCTCCGCATCAAGACAATTAACCTGCGCAGTTTTTCCGTTCTCTAAGCACGGAGTGATTCGGGCAAGCAAAGTGTCGCCATTTTTAAAATGTGCTCCTGCTGACTTTGCAACACGAACTTCAACATCACTGCGCTGTATGTCTCGGGAATTTTGTGGAAGCGCCGCCATTTCAACAAAAGGGACCTGGACTCCTTTGGTAACTCGACGCTTTGGATTGATTTGAGCTATCTCGTCTAGCCGAGATAGCTTTAATTCAAAACTCATAGCCAAGACTCCCGAGTTTTTGCTTAATCACCTCATCAAGTTCAGCACCCTTAGCCATCTGCTCACCTAATCTCTCAGTCAGCTTTTGCATCTTGTCTGCAAACGCTTCGTCATCATCCGCAACTTCTTCAGCACCAACATAGCGACCCGGAGTGAGTACGTGTCCGTGTGTAGCAATTTCAGCTAAGCTAACGCTGCGGCAATAACCCGCAACGTCTTCATACACACCACCTTGACCACGCCAAGCTTTAACAGTCTGCTCAATCCGTGCAATCACGTCATCAGTAAATTCAGCTTGGATACGGCTAATCATCGTGCCAAGCTTACGAGCATCAATGAAAAGCACTTCACCCTTGCGTTTGGTTTTTTGCTTAACTAAGAACCACAAGCAAGCTGGGATTTGGGTGTTGAAGAACAACTGGCTAGGCAATGCAATCATCACCTCAACAGTATCAGCCTCCACCATTGCTGCACGAATCACGCCTTCGCTGTTTTGGCTGGAACTCATTGAACCATTTGCCAACACAATGCCAGCACGACCAGTAGGTTTGAGGTGATACAGCATATGCTGTAACCACGCATAGTTGGCATTGCCTTGTGGTGGTTCGCCGTAAACCCAACGCGGGTCTCCCATTAAGCTACCGTGCCACCAATCGCTAATGTTGAACGGTGGGTTCGCAAGGATGTAATCAGCACGAAGGTCTGTGTGTTGGTTTTTAATAAACGTATCAGCAGGCTCGCGACCAAGATTAAAGTCAATGCCGCGAATAGCCAAGTTCATCGCAGCCAATCTCCAAGTTGTTGGGTTTGCTTCCTGCCCGTAAATGGCTACGTCACCAATCTTGCCGCCGTGTGCCTCAATAAACTTTTCACTTTGTACGAACATTCCACCCGAACCACAGCAAGGGTCATACACCTTGCCCTCGTGCGGTGACAGAACAGCCACAAGTGTTTTAACAATTGATGCTGGCGTATAGAACTGCCCTCCTCGCTTACCTTCTGCGTTGGCAAACATACCGAGGAAATACTCGTATACCTGTCCTAGTACGTCACGTGCAGTACTGGCGTTATCGCCAAAGCCAATAGTAGAAATCAAGTCAACCAGTTCACCCATCTTGCCATCGGGCAACTGTGCTCTTGCATATCGCTTGTCAAGAATGCCTTTGAGCTTAGGGTTCTCACTCTCAATCACAGTCAACGCTTCATCAATGCGTTTGCCAATGTCAGGGGCTTTGGCAGCGGCACGAATTGTTTCCCAACGTGCAGATTCGGGAACCCAAAACACATTTGTTGCTGTGTAGTAGTCACGCTCTTCCAGCTCTGCCGTAATGTCTGCATCACTTGCATCGCCAAAGTAGTACTCGTCTTTGGGGTCACGCAAACGAACAGTTAACTCTTGCTGCTTCGCCGCGAAAGTGTCCGATATGTACTTCAAGAAAATCAAGCCCAATACATAGTGCTTGTACTCTGCCGCATCCATAACTGGCCAGAGTTTGCAGGCTGATGCCCAAAGTGTTTTTTTAATGTCGTCAAGCATTGTTCGTCGTCAGTCGTGGTTAGCGTGTTTTTGTTTTGGGCATCAACTGTGCAGCTGGATTGGCTACTTGTTGAAGGCGTGTTTTGTTTTTGGAGTTGCTGCCTTGAACGAAGTCGCGCATAAACGACCTCAAGACCTGTGCAGCTGGCACGTTATGTTCGTGGCAAAGGCTGATGAACTGCTCCCGCAGCTCAGGCTCTACCCGTATCCGCATTCCAACGTCTTTCATAGCATCCTCAAGCTCAAATAGGCACACAATGTGTATCCACACTCTAGCATATGGTATAGACTTGAGAAATATTTGATGGGACTAGAGATGAAAAATATTTGGTGCGTGAGAGCTGATTTCGGCACTTACACGAATCAGTTCGTAAATGGCGGCTATGTTGCGGTTGGCTACGGCCTAACTTCAAGCCTTGCTAACGTGACGACTCGGGAAGAACTTACAAATTTATACAAAGCTGCACATCCCGATGAGACTAGCAACCTAGTCGTTGGGCAGCAAGTAGGTCAAGTAGCTAGATTTTTGCTGGAAATGCAAGAAGGTGACTATGTCGTTACCCCTGCTGCTGACACTGAATGGCTGCACTACGGGCGTGTCACGAGCAAAGGCTACTGGTTTGACGAAAGCAAAACAGACGGTTGTCCCTACTCACATCGCAAAGGCATCGAGTGGCACAAGGAAAAGCTAAGTCGTAGCGCATTTTCTGTCCCATTCCAAAACACAATCCGCTCATCACTAACAGTCTTTGCAATCAGCCAGCAAGACGAGTTTTTAACTGTAATTAAAGCTGACGGGCACGTATCGCAAAAGCACACAGCTGTGTACGACCCCTATGAATCTGTTCTTGAACAAGTTCTTGAGCTACACGACAAAGAGTTTGAAATTCTTGTTGGCTACCTGTTGACAGCAATCGGCTTTGAAGAAAGCCAAGTTACTGGCAAAACAGGCGATGGTGGTGTTGATGCAACTGGAGTACTGAATGTTGCTAACTTAGCCAAAGTAAAAGTCTTTGTGCAAGCCAAGCGCTATAAGCGAGGCTCAAAAATAAATGCCAATGTAGTGAAGCAGCTACGTACAGCAATCCCTGTTGGTGGACAAGGTGCATTCATTACTACTGCCGATTTTCAAAGTGCAGCTGCAGAAGTTGCTGTAGAGGCTGGATTTCCACGCATTGGACTAATTAACGGCAAGCAGCTAGTGGACTTGCTAGTTGAACATTGGCAGGATTTGCCAACTGAATTTAGAGACCGTCTAGGCTTGCGAATTGGTTTGATTCGGGCATAACTGTAATGTTCGAGAACAATCGCGGATACGGACGGACATTTTTGGTGCAACGGTCAAAAATCACCACATCAAAAGCGTAAGTACTCCCCAGCAACTTTTTACGCAGCAGGTTTTTTGGGTACAGCAACCCTTTTTTTGGGCAAAGTGCACCGTTTTACAAGCCCTACACGCGGCGCAAAACGCAACTCAGCTACCAACGCTAGTCCAAAACAGCAAAACAGCTTGTAGGGCTTCTAACTTGCAACTTGCAAGTTAGTCCTCGAAATGTGGCACTTTAGCCACAAGTTTGGGCTAAATAGCACTGAGCATAAATTGCACATTACATACTCAGTGCAGCTAAGTCATTGATTTATATAGGTTTATAGACAGGCAAAAAAGGGGTAGGAATTTTGGACATAAGAAAACACACTAATAGCACTTTAAACATATCAACGCGAAAGGTGCAAATGTCCAAGCAAGCCAAAACACTAAACGAACGCGAACTGCAACGTTTGCTAGATTTTGTAAAAACGACAAAAAATGCAACACGCAATCGTGCAATTTTGCTGCTTACACACTTGGCTGGTATGCGAATAGGCGAAGTAGCTGCTGTCCGCATTTGCGATGTGCTCGCGAGCGATGGCACAGTTCGCGAAGAAATTAATTTGAGTGCAGCCCAAACAAAGGGCAACAAAAGTCGTAGCGTATTGCTAAACGAACGGATGCAGACAGAACTCGCTACGTACATCCGCACAGTCCGTGTACGCGACCCAAAACAAGCATTGTTTGCAACACAGCGAAGCGCAGCGTTTACAGCTAACTCGCTTACACAGGTTGTGAACGGCATTTACAAACACGCTGGCTTTGATGGCGCTAGCAGCCACAGTGGACGCAGAGGATTTTTAACTAACTTGGCAGAAAAAGGCGTTAGTGTTCGCGTAATGATGGCACTTGCTGGACACGCAAATATGGCAACAACCCAACGTTACATTGACTTGAGACCCGGAGTACTACGCAACGCTGTTGAGCTTGTTTAAGCTGCGTTATAAAGCCAGCGCATTTTTGAGCATTTTCTCAGGCGTTGTGCGGTAATAAGTTTTTTCAATCTGCGATACGCTAGTACCAGCCATTTCAGCAACAGCAACAATGTCTTTAGTGCTGTTTACTTTATGAGTGATAAATGAGTGCCTAAAGCTGTAATGAACTATGCCACGCACAGCTGCATCCTCAATACCGGCTCTTTCAAGCAAGTTATCAAAGTGCACATAGAGTGCACGTGGCGTAATTGCAGTCTCGCCATCGATGCTAAAAATTAAATCTTCAGCAATTTCACGTTGTATAGCAATTAGATTCTTTTCTAAAAATCGCTCTGTTTTGTCTGTGTATTTTGCTGGCAAATCTTTGAACTTAATACGCTTTGCAGCTAGGTGCAGCAATCCATACACGTATCTATCGTCGCCGACCATAAATTGGCGTGTACGCCTTACTTTGCTTATGGCACCAGGCACAGTAATGTGAAAGACGTTATCAACAAATCTTCCGTCTGCGTTTCGCACTTCCTGTGCGCTATCTTTGAAGCTAATGTGCTTCCATTTAAGCTGCAACATTTCTCCACGTCGCATTCCAGTAAGCATTGATATGGCGTTGAAGTAGCCACACACAGCTTTAGTAGCGTTGTTTTTATCGTTTTTATCATCGGCAGGCTCGTGTACATAGACACGCAGAACTTCGTCAATTCGCTTTAGCTCATCTTTTGTGAAGATTGGACGTTTAAGAGCTAAGTCACCAGCGTCGATAGGTTTCAACTTCTTGAAATCAAAGGCTTCGATATATGTTTCATTGCGCTTAAAAAGCCAAGACACCATTGCATTAATAGTGCTTTGCTCATTAACGATAGTGCTTTGACTGATTTTTATGTCATTGCGCTTTTTAGTTTGGCGGCGTTCGCTAAAGTAGTTTTCACAGTCAGTCCTGTGCAGCTCTTTCAGCTTAGTGTCCTTGCCAATATATTTCAGCCAATGCTGCAAGTGCGTGTAAATCGTCTTCCAGCGCCCTTCTGTAATAAGCTCAACTTCAATATCCTTCTTACGCTGCTCTAAGTACAGTTGAACGCCTTGCTTTGCTGTAAGCGAGTAATAAGTCTTGCCAGCCATCTCCATACCAACAAGTATGTGATATTGCTTTTTGGCTTTGTCTATCGCTGTGTCGCGATTTCGAGTTTTTAAGCTGAAGCGGGCGTACTTTTTCTCTTTGCCCAACCACATACGCATTTGCCAGTAGTCACCACGTTTGTAGATGACTGCTTCATCAAAGATTGGGATTTCGTCGTCAGCGTATGCAGTTTTTTTGAGTGTCATTTTTGGGGCAGGAGCACTTGCGAATTTCAATAAGCACTTTTTTGTGCAGGTTTATGTGCAACTGTAAAACCTGCGCCCAATAAAATCAACAACTTATTTTGCCGTGTGCCACTTTTGTGTAAGTTGAAAACCTATATAAATCAACAACTTACGCTCGAAAAACTACTCCCACTCAATCGTCGCTGGTGGCTTCGATGAAACGTCGTAAGTCACGCGGTTGATACCACGCACTTCATTGATGATGCGGCCAGACACTTTCTTGAGCAAGGCATAAGGCAGCTCGGCCCAGTCTGCCGTCATGAAGTCGCTGGTTTGTACAGCGCGCAAGGCCACCACGTAGTCGTAGGTGCGGCCATCGCCCATCACGCCCACGCTCTTGACGGGCAAGAACACGGTGAAGGCTTGGCTGGTCAGGTCGTACCAAGATTTGCCAGTGGCTTCATCTTTGAAGTTGTGCAACTCTTCAATAAAGATCGCATCAGCGCGGCGCAGCAAGTCGGCATATTCCTTCTTCACTTCGCCCAAGATGCGCACGCCCAAGCCTGGGCCTGGGAACGGATGGCGATACACCATCTCACGGGGCAACCCAAGCGCCACGCCGAGTTCGCGGACTTCGTCTTTGAACAATTCGCGCAATGGCTCCAACAATTTCAAGCCCAACTGCTCGGGCAAGCCGCCCACGTTGTGGTGGCTCTTGATCGTGACAGCCTTTTTGCTCTTAGCACCGCCGCTCTCGATCACGTCGGGGTAAATCGTGCCTTGGGCCAAGAAGGTAGCGCCTTTGTGGCCTCCGTCGCCCGCCTTGAGTTTGGCCGCTTGTTCTTTGAACACGTCCACAAACAAGCCGCCGATGATTTTGCGTTTGGCTTCTGGCTCGCTCACGCCAGCCAATTTACCCAAGAACAGATCGCTCGCGTCCACGCGAATGACGTGGGCGTGCAACTTGCCCACAAACATGTCCATCACCATGTCGCCTTCGTTCAGGCGTAACAGGCCGTGGTCCACAAACACACAGGTGAGTTTGTCGCCAATGGCGCGGTGAATCAGCGCTGCGGCCACGGATGAATCCACACCGCCCGACAGGCCCAAGATGACTTCTTCGTCACCCACTTGTTTGCGAATGGCGGCCACCGCTTCTTCGATGTAATCGCCCATAATCCAGTCAGGGCGCGTGCCGCAAATATCCAGCACAAAACGATTCAACAAGGCTTGGCCTTGCACCGTGTGCGTGACTTCTGGGTGGAACTGCACCGCATAAAACTTGCGCGCTTCATCCGCCATGCCGGCGATGGGGCAAGCTGGCGTTGATGCCATGACCTTGAAGCCTTCGGGCATTTCGGTCACTTTGTCACCGTGGCTCATCCAAACTTTCAGCATGCCATGGCCTTCAGGCGTGTTGAAGTCCTCAATGTCTTTCAGCAACGATGTGTGGCCGTGTGCTCGCACTTCGGCGTAGCCAAATTCACGGGTAGTGCCCGCCTCTACCTTGCCGCCCAACTGGGTGGCCATGGTTTGCATGCCGTAGCAAATACCCAACACGGGCAGCCCCAGCTCAAACACGGCGTCAGGCGCGCGGTCGTCCACCTCATACACGCTGGCGTGGCTTCCTGAAAGGATGATGCCCTTCAGGTTGCCGTCTTTGGCGTATTCGCGCACCCATTCGCTGGTTACATCACAAGGATGGACTTCACAGAACACATGAGCCTCGCGCACGCGGCGGGCGATGAGTTGGGTGACTTGAGAGCCGAAATCGAGGATGAGGATTTTTTGGTGCGACATAAATAAAAAAGGGCCTTCAAATGGCCTAGCCCGCTATTGTCTCAAAAAACAAAGCCACCCCGAAGGGTGGCCTGCTGTGAACGCTAAAAGCTTATTCAGCCCTTATTCGGCGCGATAGTTAGGCGCTTCTTTGGTGATTTGAACGTCATGCACATGGCTTTCGCGGATGCCCGCAGCCGTGATTTCCACAAACTGGGCTTCGTTGTGCATAGCCTCAATGGTGGCGCAGCCGCAGTAGCCCATGCTGGCACGCAAACCGCCCGCCATTTGGTAAATGATGGACACAACAGAGCCTTTGTAGGGCACGCGGCCCTCAATGCCTTCGGGCACGAGCTTGTCAGCATTGGGGTTACCGGTGCTGGACTCTTGGAAATAACGGTCAGCACTGCCCTGCTGCATGGCACCGATGGAGCCCATGCCACGGTAGCTCTTGTAGCTGCGGCCTTGGAACAAAATCACTTCGCCCGGTGCTTCTTCGGTACCCGCAAACATGCCACCCATCATCACCGTGCCTGCGCCTGCGGCGATGGCTTTGGCAATGTCGCCGCTGTAGCGGATACCGCCGTCAGCGATGAGGGGCACGCCTGTGCCTTTGAGGGCCGTGGCCACACTGTCCACCGCCATGATTTGCGGCACGCCCACGCCCGCCACAATGCGGGTGGTGCAGATGGAGCCAGGGCCAATGCCGACTTTCACGCCGTCAGCCCCCGCTTCGACCAAGGCCAAAGCCGCTGCACCCGTGGCGATGTTGCCGCCAATCACTTCGATGTGCGGGTAGTTTTGCTTGACCCAGCGCACGCGCTCGATCACACCTTTGCTGTGCCCGTGCGCGGTGTCCACCACGATGGCGTCTACACCGGCGCGGGACAAAGCTTCTACACGTTCTTCTGTGCCCTCGCCCACACCCACCGCAGCGCCCACACGTAGCTTGCCAGCCGCATCACGGGCAGCATTAGGGAAGTTAAGCTGTTTGGTGATGTCTTTGACAGTGATCAGGCCTTTGAGCTCAAACGCGTCGTTGACCACCAGCAAGCGCTCAAGCTTGTGTTTGTTCAACAAGGCTTTGGCTTGCTCAGGTGTCGTGCCTTCAGGCACGGTGACCAAGCGGTTTTGAGGCGTCATGATCTCGCTGACCTTTTGGTCGTAGCGGGTCTCAAAGCGTAAATCGCGGCCGGTGACGATGCCCACCACTTTGCCACCATCGCACACAGGAAAACCTGATACACCCAGTTCATCCGACAGGGCCATGACTTGGCGCACCGTGGTGTCAGGGGTGATCACCACTGGATCGCGCAACACGCCAGACTCGTAGCGCTTTACCTTGGCTACATGAGCGGCTTGCTCTTGCGCAGTGAGGTTTTTGTGCACGATGCCGATGCCGCCCTCTTGGGCAATCGCAATGGCCAAACGCGCTTCAGTGACCGTGTCCATGGCCGCAGAGACCAAGGGCAAGTTCAAACGGATATTGCGGGTGAATTGCGTTGCGAGGGAGGTGTCCTTGGGCAGGACTTCAGAGAAGGCGGGGACGAGCAGAACGTCGTCAAACGTGAGGGCTTTGCCAAGCAGGCGCATGTTGATAGCTCCAAAAACAGCATTGTACGTATGGGGTAAATACTGCTTGTATACAGAGCGAGAGATGCCCAATTCCTTAATGAATGGATGGCATTCGCACATCCGCGACAATGGCACATCGATTTGCGAAATTTGCACAAAGGTGATTCGTTTGACATTGCGCCCCGAAAAACAACTGACCGCCTTGCTGCTTTGCATCTCCGCCACATTGGGAAATTGGGCGTTCGCCGAAACCCACAAACTGAGCTTGCCTGACTTAGAAGCTTTGATGTTCAGTCAGAGCCCTGCCGTGCTGGGTGCGGCCAATGCAGTCGACGCAGCGCGTGCTGCTGTGGAAACAGCACGAACTATTCCCAACCCACAAGTGGAAGTGTTGAATGGCACACGCAAGCCGCGACCTGAAAACAGTAATCCACAAGGCAACTTAAAAACCATCAGCGTCACCCAAGACCTAGACATGCCTTGGCATCGCTTTCCCCGCGTGGATGCCGCATTGGCTGGTCTCAACGCAGCCCAAGCCAACGAAACCTCATTCAGGGCCAATATGCGCGCCCAGTTGCGCTTGCGCTATTACGATCTTGTGCGCCGCACTGCAGAAAACCGCGTGGCTCGTGAAGATGTGAAGCTCATGGAAGGCATTCACAAGCGCATTGCGCTGCAAGTAGAAACTGGCGAAAAAGCTCGCTTTGAGCTTGTCAAGGCAAATGCTGAATTGCTGAATGCACAAAAAATGCAAGAGTCTGCCATTCTTCGCGTACGCCAATCGCGAGGCGCGCTGCGCGCCTTGGTGGGCGTGCATTTGCCAGAGTCATTCGAGGTCAAAGAGCAAACCCACACCTTTGCCGCCCCTGCGCCTTTGAGCGATGTGCGAGACGCAGTCCTTAAAACCAACCCCGAACTCCAACGCACACGCGCTGAACGCCAGCAACTCGACCGCAAATTGAGCGAGGAAAAAGCCCTGCGCTTTCCTAAATTTGCCTTGCGCGCCGAACAAGACCAAGACCCTGAATGGCGCAGCAAACGCGTGGGCGTGGCCATGAACCTGCCCCTGTGGGACTGGCGCGGTGGCCCTGTGGGCGAAGCAGCTGCCAAGCTCTCGCAAACCGACAACCAGCTGGCTTACCAAGAGTTCTCTCTCCTTCAGTCGCTAGAAGCCGCATACCAACAATATGAAATTGCCAACGCGCAGGCCATCGCCTTGGAAGGTGGGATTGTGCGCAATGCAGCCAATGCCCTGCGCATTGCCGAACTCGCTTACAAGGCAGGCGAGAAAAGCTTTTTAGAAGTGATGGATGCGCAACGCGTCTATCGCGCAGCGCGTAACGAATTAATCACTGCGCAATTTGAGTTGGCCAGCGCGTGGGCTGAGATTGAACGCCTACGTGCCAATGCACCCTGATATGAAAAACACCATGACCTTGAAACACCCCAAACTTCACACCCTCAGTGCAGTCATTCTGTGTAGCGTTTTGGCGTTATCGGCTTGCAAGAAAGCCACCGTGCAAGAAACCGCCCAAGCAGAGAACGACGCCATGCTTGTGCTCGTTCCAGAGAGCTTGCGTGAGCAAATTCAAGTGGCTGAGGTCACCAGTCAAGAGTTGTCGGACACGCTGCGAGTGGCTGGTCAAATCGATTTTGACGAACAAGCCCTCACCCGAATTGGGGCAAGTGTGACGGGCCGAGTCACGCAAATTCAAGCCACGCTGGGCCAAGTCGTGAACAAAGGCGACACCCTGGCCTTGATCAACAGCAGCGAGTTATCGGGTTCCCAATTGGCATACCTGAAAGCCCGCTCTGAAAAAGAACTGCACCGCCGCAACATGGACCGCGCCAAAACGTTGTTTGAAGCCGACGTGATCAGTGCCGCAGAAATGAACCGTCGCGAAAGCGAGTATGAAATTGCAGCGGCTGAAACCCGCGCAGCCCAAGACCAGCTGCGCGTACTTGGTGTGAGCGCCAAATCCATTGAGCGCTTGGGCGCGACAGGCACGATTGATTCGGTTGCAGGCGTGGTCGCCACCATCAAAGGTGTGGTCGTCGAGCGCAAAATTGCTGCAGGTCAAGTGGTGCAGCCCTCCGATGTGTTGTTTGCGGTGGCCGATTTGAGCCGCGTTTGGGCCGTGGCCCAAGTGCCAGAGCAGCAAATTAGCCAAGTCAAAGTGGGTCAAGCAGTCAGCATTGAAGTGCCGGCGCTTGAAAACGAAAAGCTGGTGGGCAAACTCATCTATGTGGGCCAAACCGTCAACCCCGAAACTCGCACTGTGCTGGTGAGGACTGAGCTTGACAACAAAGGCGGCCGCCTCAAGCCGTCCATGCTGGCATCCATGTTGATTCAATCCAGCCCTGTCAAGCGCGTCGTCGTGCCTGTGACTTCGGTCGTTCGCCAAGACGACACAGACCATGTGTTTGTTGAACAAGCCGAAAACAGCTTCAAACTCACGCCCGTCAAATTGGCTGCCGAGCAAAACGGCCAACGCGTGGTGCTCGAAGGTCTCAAGCCCGGCATGCGCATCGTGTCAGAAGGTGCATTTCACGTGAACAACCATCGCAATCTCGCTGAGATGGAAAACGGGGGCTAAGCCATGTTGGAATCCCTCGTTCGTGGCGCGCTCAAGCAGCGCTTGGTGGTCTGCGTCATTGCGGTGATGCTGCTGTTTTTTGGTTTGAATGCCGCTACCAAACTCTCGGTCGACGCCTTCCCCGATGTGACCAACGTGCAGGTGCAAATTGCCACCGAAGCGCCTGGACGCTCACCTGAAGAAGTTGAGCGTTTTGCGACTGTGCCCATCGAAGTGGCCATGACCGGCTTGCCCGGTTTGACAGAGCTGCGGTCCTTGAACAAACCTGGTTTGTCACTCATCACCTTGGTGTTCACGGACAGCACCAGCGTTTACTTTGCACGTCAGCTGGTGATGGAACGCCTGATGGAGGTGAGCCAACGCCTGCCCCAAGGCATCACACCAGTGCTGGGCCCCGTGTCTTCGGGCTTGGGTGAGGTGTACCAATACACGCTGGAACACGCTGCAGACGGCAACCGCGAACTGAGCGAAGAAGAGCTGACCCAACGCCGCGTGGTGCAAGACTGGGTATTGCGCCCGCTGTTGCGCTCCATCCCTGGCGTGGCCGAAATCAACTCACAAGGCGGCTACGTCAAGCAGTACCACGTGTTGGTGAACCCAGAACGTTTGCGCCATTACAAAATCAGTTTGTCAGATGTGTACGACGCTGTCTCGCGCAACAACGCCAACTCTGGCGGCGGTGTGCTGCCCCAAGCGGCCGAGCAATATTTGATCCGCGGCGTGGGCCTGATTCAAGGCGTGGGCGACCTCGGTCAAATCGTGTTGAAAGAAATCAACGGCACACCCGTGTACATGCGCGATGTGGCCGAAGTCAAGCTTGGCCATGATGTGCGCCAAGGCGCAGTGATTAAAAACGGGACGACCGAAGCCGTCGGCGGCATTGTGATGATGATGACCGGTGGCAATGCCAAAGAGGTGGTGGGCCGCATCAAAGCCCGCGTGAAAGAAATCAACGACCGTGACATGCTGCCTGGCGACCTCAAAGTCGTGCCCTACTACGACCGGTCTGAGTTGGTCGATGCCGCGTTGTGGACCGTCACCAAGGTGCTGATTGAAGGCGTGGTGTTGGTGGTGATTGTGTTGTTCTTGTTCTTGGGCGATGTGCGTTCGTCGCTCATCGTGGTTGCAACACTCGTACTCACGCCCCTGCTCACCTTCATGGCCATGAACAAGCTGGGCATCTCAGCCAACCTCATGTCTCTGGGGGGCCTCGCCATTGCGATTGGCTTGATGGTGGATGGCTCCGTGGTGGTGGTAGAAAACGCCTATGCCCGTCTGGGCCGCGCCGCAGAGCTGGGCGAGAGCAAGGTGCGCGGTATTTTGAATGCTGTGCTGGAAGTGGCTACGCCCGTTATTTTTGGCGTAGGCATCATCATCTTGGTGTTCTTGCCCCTGATGACCTTGCAAGGCATGGAAGGCAAGATGTTTGCTCCCCTCGCCTACACCATTGCCATTGCGCTGGCTGTGTCCTTGGTGCTGTCGATGACCTTGTCGCCTGTGCTGTCTTCGTATTTGCTCAAGCCGCCCGTTGGCGATGGCGACCACGACACACCGCTCATCAAAGCGCTCAAGTCGCGCTACTTGAAGTTGCTGGACTTGGCCATGTCCAACCAAAAACGCACGGTCCAAGTGTCACTGGCCTCGTTTGTATTGGCTGTCATGGTGCTGCCCTTCTTGGGCACGGCGTTCATTCCAGAAATGAAAGAAGGATCGATCGTTCCCGGTATCAACCGCGTGCCCAATATTTCGCTGAACGAATCCATCAAGATGGAAATGCAGGCCATGAAACTCATCATGACCGTGCCCGGTGTCAAGTCGGCCATCTCTGGTTTGGGTCGTGGTGAATCACCGGCAGACCCACAAAGCGTGAATGAGTCCACGCCCATCGTCAGCCTAAAGCCGCGCAGTGAATGGCCCTCGGGCTGGGACCAAACCGACATCACCAACGCCATGAGCGAAAAGCTCAAAGTCTTGCCAGGCGTGCAAATTGTGATGGCGCAACCCATCTCTGACCGCGTGGACGAAATGGTCACAGGCGTGCGCTCAGACATCGCCGTGAAGGTGTTTGGCGACGACTTGGACGACCTCAAACGCGTGGCCAACCAAATTGCCAAAGTGGCGCAAGGCATTCAAGGCGCGCAAGATTTGCGCGTGGAACGCATCTCGGGTCAGCAGTATTTGCAAATTGACATCGACCGCCAAGCGATTGCGCGCTTGGGGCTGAACGTGTCTGATGTGAACGACATCATTGAAACCGCGATTGGCGGCAAGGTCGCGTCAGAGGTGTTCGAGGGTGAGCGCCGCTTCTCTGCCGTGGTGCGTTTGCCTGAAAACTTCCGCAACAACATCGAAGCCATTTCCAACATCATTCTGAGCTCTTCGCACGGTGCGCAAGCTCGCTTAGACGACGTGGCCAGGATCCAAGTGCTGGATGGCCCAGCACAGATTTCACGCGAAATGGCCAAGCGCCGCATTGTGGTGGGCATCAACGTGAAAGACCGCGACTTGGGCAGCTTTGTGACCGAGTTGCAAGCGAAAGTGGGTGACAAAGTCAAGCTGCCTGAAGGCTACTACTTGGAGTGGGGCGGCCAGTTCCAAAACATGGAACGTGCGCTGGGCCACTTGAAAGTGATCGTGCCCATCACCGTAGCCGCCATTTTCTTCTTGCTGTTCTTGCTGTTCAACTCGGTCAAGTTCGCCACGCTCATCATCACGGTGCTGCCGTTTGCGTCGATTGGCGGCGTGATTGGTTTGTTCATCTCAGGCGAATATTTGTCTGTGCCTGCGTCTGTGGGCTTTATCGCGCTGTGGGGCATTGCGGTGCTGAACGGCGTTGTGTTGGTGTCGTACATCCGCAGCTTGCGTGAAGGCGGCATGTCGGTGAAAGATGCGGTGCTCGAGGGCGCACGACAGCGCTTCCGCCCCGTGATGATGACCGCCACCGTGGCCATGCTGGGCCTGATTCCATTCTTGATCTCCAATGGCCCAGGCTCTGAAGTGCAGCGCCCCTTGGCTATTGTGGTGATTGGTGGTCTGATCACCTGTACGTTGTTGACCTTGGTGGTCGTGCCCACGATTTACCACTGGTTTGACGAAAAAGACCCCGAGGCTTAATTCAAGAGAGAGACAGACATGAAAGAAATCAAAGCCATCATTCGCCCCTCTAAGTTGCCCACCCTGCGCGAAAAACTGCGCGGCCTTCCCGGCTTTCCGGGAATGACCGTGAGCAAAGCTGAAGGCTGCTCAGCCCCTAGCCTGCACAGCCCAGCCAACTTGAAAGAAGAGCTGACCGACTACACCCCCAAAGTGCGCATTGAAATTGTTGCGCCCGACGAGATCTGCGACAGCATCGTGGACTTGATTGTTCACACCGCGCAGATCGGCCAAATTGGCGATGGCCTGGTGTGGGTCACCGACATCACACGTGCGGTGTTCTTGTACAAGTCGGTAGCGGGGCCTATCGAGCGGCCTTGAGAGGACTCATGATTGACCGCATACATAACGCATGCGAGCTTTCAGCGCTATAAAGAAAAAGCCAAGCAATCTGCTTGGCTTTTTTTATGAGCGCTGTGCCAGAGGCAAGTTCAGCAGCAGATTCTGCGGCTTGAGCTTCAAGCGCTGGTTGGCGTCCACCGCCATGGCCAAGTACACAGGCTTACCACGCACATCAGCCAGCATGTCGTTGGGCTCTACAAACTCCAACTTGAACAAGCACAGCAAGCGCTCCATGCGGTCTGCATCCACTTCTTTGCCTTGGTAGAGGTCGTTCAGCACACCGCTGGCTTGGGCGTCTAAGCCCACATGCCACACCCAGTGGTCGTCGTTGATTTCGCGCTCTGTTTGGATGCGCACCTGCACGCCCAAGAAGTGTTGCACCCACTTGGCCAGCACCTCGCACAGCGCGTTCAACGCGGGCTGACCACGGTTGAGGCTCACCACCCAGTCAAAGCTCTCGCTACGGGGCCAATACGCGTCTTGGTTATCCTCGTTGAGCACATCCAGGTCCACGCTACGCAGTTTGATACCGCCTTGCTTGAGCAGCTCACCAATCGAGCCAAAGCCACTTTGTGTGGCGTGGCGCTCCACCGTCTCGTCATCAGCCGCCATCACAGCACCGTCTTCAAGCACGGTGATTTTTTGCGTGTGCATCAGCATCTCAGCCGCACGGGCTTGCATGGCGGTGGGCTCTTCGCCCAACACATGGCGCAACAAGATGTGTGTGATGTGTTGCACCAACAACGGTGGCACATCTACGCCCTCGCCTTTGAACAAGGCGATGTAGCTGGCTTCTAAGGTAGGCAGCGTGGTGATGCGCTGGCGAAAGCGCAGCCACACAGCGTAGTTATCCGCCGCGTCTTTGTCTTGCAGCTCAGCCAGTTCTTGCGCAGGCACTTCTCGACGTGGCTGCTCAACCAAGCTTTGGTGCAGCGCCACTTCGGCGGCACATGAGCTGGCAATGGGAGCCAGCTCAGGACGCTCTAAGAGAAAACGCAAAAAGTCGTCGGTCACCACCAAGTGGCCGGCTTCGTTAGGCGTGAGCAGCGAATAGCCGCAGGTGGGCCAGAGTGGGTGTGTCATGGTGGTTTGCCTGAGTTTGGCTACGCTTAGTAGCCGGGCTTAGCGCCTGCGCGGCGCTTGGAGAACAAGCCTGCACGGCTGGTGCCTTGTTTTTGGAATCGCTCACGACGCGCTACCTTGGGGTCAACGGTCAAAGCACGGCAAATTTCAATACGGTCTAAATCGCGCAACACATGGGTGGGCATGGTCTTCTTGCCCCAAATGCACACAGTAAAGGCTTCGGGCTGGCTGAGGTCAATCTCTGGGCACTCAGACAGTAAACCACTTTGCTGCAACGCTTGCATCACGGTCACGCCTGCGCTGAGGGCCAGCACACGTTCGTGCACCACTCGCGGCGCGGGTGAATACATGACGGTGACCTGCAAGGTGCTCACGCGACGTACACCTGCTCTGCGCGCTTGACAAAGGCATCAACCAAGGTGGCGGCGATTTTGTCGAACACGGGGCCTACCAAACTGCCAAACATACTCTCGAAAGCGTAGTTCAAGGTCAGCTCAATGCGGCAAGCGCGTTGTGGCTCTTGGGTATTGGGGTCGAGTAGCGGATGGAAATCCCATGTGCCATCCAAATGCTTGAAAGGCCCGTCGACCAGCTCTAGCTTGACTTGGCGGCCTTCGATGTGCACGTTGCGCGTGGTGAAGCTTTTGTGAAAGCCACCAAAGGTCATGCCCACTTGGGCCGTTGCACCATCGGCATGGGTTTCGAGCACACCGGCGCGGTCGCACCAAGGCAAAAACTCAGGATATCGGGCCACATCGGTGACCAGCGCAAACATTTCTTCAGCGCTGAACCAAATAAGAACGGACTTGTGTACGGTTTTCATAGAATGGTCCACATTGTAAGAAGCTCTACTGTCCCCACATTACCTAAATGGCTACCAAAAAACCTGCAACTCCCTCGCGCATCGCCGACAACAAAAAGGCGGCGTACAACTATTTCTTCGAAGAAAAGTTCGAGGCAGGCATGGTGCTGGAAGGCTGGGAGGTCAAGGCCGCCCGCGAAGGCAAGGTCCAGCTGACAGATGGCTATGTGGTGATTCGCGATGGCGAGCTGTATTTGATTGGCTGCCAAATCAACCCGCTGCACACGGCATCTAGCCACGTCACGCCCGACAAAGTACGCACCAAGAAGCTGCTGATGAAGAAAGACGAGATCAAACGTCTCATCGGTAAGGTCGAGCAAAAAGGCCATACGCTCGTGCCCGTCAACCTACATTGGAAAAACGGCAAGATTAAATGCGAAATTGCACTAGCCAAAGGCAAGGCCGAGCACGACAAACGTGACACCATCAAAGACCGCGAAGGCAAGCGTGAGGTGGAGCGTGCGATGAAGTCCCGCAGCCGATAAGCAAACTCGTCTGAGCGGTTCTCGCTCAGACCTCTCTCATCAACGGTTGGGTTTACGCTTGGCAGCGTTGGCGCTGGGCTTTGCTGCGCCATTCACGCGAGGTGGCAAACCGGTGTGCTGCGTGAGCACACGGCCCTTGGTGGGCTCATTGCGCATTGACGTCTTAGCCACACCGGCTTTGGCCAAGCCTGCTTTAGGCGTGACCGTGCTGTTCTTGCGACGTGCACTGGTGTAACCACCATCCGTCAAAGGTTGGAAGGTCGGAATCAAATGCTGCTTGCCATTGCCAATGAGGTCTGCACGACCCATGGCCTTCAAAGCCTCACGCAACAAAGGCCAGTTGTTGGCATCGTGGTAGCGCAGAAACGCTTTGTGCAAACGACGGCGGCGCTCGCCGCGCACCACGTCTACTGATTCACTGGTGCGCGTGATGCGGCCCAATGGGTTGCGGCCTGAGTGGTACATGGCCGTAGCCGTTGCCATGGGGCTGGGGTAGAAGGTTTGCACCTGGTCGGCCCTGAAACCATTGCGCTTGAGCCACAGGGCTAAGTTCATCATGTCTTCATCGCTTGTGCCGGGGTGGGCGGCGATGAAGTAAGGCACAAGGAATTGCTTCTTGCCCACTTCTTCGCTGAACTTGTCGAACATGGTTTTGAAGCGGTCGTATGTGCCGATGCCGGGCTTCATCATTTTTGACAGTGGGCCGCCTTCGGTGTGCTCAGGCGCGATCTTGAGGTAGCCACCCACGTGGTGCTGCACCAACTCTTTGACGTACTCGGGCGACTTCACGGCCAAGTCGTAACGTAGGCCTGAGCCAATCAAAATTTTCTTGATGCCCTTCAGGGCTCGCGCACGGCGGTAAATGTTGATGAGCGGCGTGTGGTTGGTGCCCAAGTTTTGGCAAATGCCGGGGTACACGCAGCTGGGCTTGCGGCAAGCAGCTTCAATCTCTGGGCTCTTGCAACCCAAGCGATACATGTTGGCTGTTGGGCCACCAAGGTCAGAGATGACACCGGTGAAGCCCGATACTTTGTCGCGGATGTCTTCAATCTCTCGAATGACCGACTCTTCGCTACGGCTTTGAATGATGCGACCTTCGTGCTCGGTGATCGAGCAAAACGTGCAACCACCAAAGCAGCCGCGCATGATGTTGACGCTGAAGCGAATCATCTCCCACGCAGGGATTTTGGTCGCGCCATCATGACTGCCGTTCTCATCCGCGTAAGCTGGATGCGGGCTGCGCGCATAGGGCAAGTCAAACACATGGTCCATCTCAGCGGTGGTCAGCGGGATAGGCGGTGGGTTGACCCACACATCACGTGCGGTGTGGCCTTCGCCGTGAGCTTGAACCAAAGCGCGGGCATTGCCGGGGTTGGTTTCTAAATGCAACACGCGGTTGGCGTGGGCATAAAGGATGGGGTCTGACTTGACTTGCTCAAAAGCAGGTAAGCGAATCACGCTGTGGTCACGCGGTGGCACTTTGAGCTTGCCGTTGACTTGCAATGCGGGCAAGTTAGGATTTGGCACAAAGTTCAGTGGCGACACGGTGAAACCTGCATCGGCTTTCGCGCCTGACTTTGCGTTGTGTTGAACTGCCACCGCATTGGCTTCGTCTTCACGCGCACAAGTTTCGCCTTGCGCTTTGGCTTGCTCGCTCACCATCAAATACGGGTTGACGTGGGCCTCTACCCTACCCGGCACATCAATGCTGGACGAGTCAATTTCAAACCAACCTTCAGGCGTTTCGCGGCGCACAAAGGCCGTGCCGCGCACGTCGGTGATGTCTTGCACAGGCTCTTTGGCCGCCAAACGATGGGCAATTTCCACAATGGCGCGTTCAGCGTTGCCGTACAAAAGCAAATCGCATTTGCTGTCCACCACGATGGAGCGGCGCACTTTGTCTGACCAATAGTCGTAATGCGCAATGCGGCGCAGAGAGCCTTCGATGCCACCCAACACGGTGGGCACGTCGTTGTAGGCTTCTTTACAGCGTTGGCTGTACACCAGCGCGGCGCGGTCGGGGCGCTTGCCGCCTACGTCGCCTGGGGTGTAGGCGTCGTCGCTGCGAATTTTGCGATCCGCGGTGTAGCGGTTGATCATCGAATCCATGTTGCCAGCGGTCACGCCAAAAAACAGGTTCGGTTTGCCTAGCGCTTTGAACGGGTCAGCACTTTGCCAATCGGGCTGGGCAATGATGCCCACGCGGAATCCTTGGTTCTCGAGCATGCGGCCAATCACCGACATGCCAAAGCTGGGGTGGTCCACATAGGCGTCACCTGTGACGATGATGATGTCGCAGCTGTCCCAGCCGAGTTGAGTCATTTCCTCGCGGGACATCGGCAAAAACGGAGCCGTGCCAAAACGCGCCGCCCAGTACTTGCGGTAACTGGTCAGCGGCTTGGCGTTGCGGGGAAAAAGGGAGACGTCGGCAAAGGCATTCATGAAGGGCATAAGTGTACGGGTTAGCCCCATCCCTTCTGGTTTTAGGGGCTTCAAGGGCTTATTGACCCCAGCGCTTTAGGGCAGCGCCTGCACGGTGAGTGGCGCATCCCACAGATGCGACATGACAGCTTGCGCCTGCGCCACATCACCTGAAGTGAAAAACTGCACGGAGCCTTGCTTGGTTGAAGTAGACAAAGCGCCTCTATCCGCCAGGCGACGGGCCAACTCTCGGGCCACAGCCTCGGCAGGGTCTAGCAAGGTCACGCCCTCACCCGCCACGCGTTGGATGGTGTCGCGCAAGAATGGGTAATGCGTGCATCCCAACACCAAGGTGTCTGCGCCCTGCTCTATCAACGGCGTGATGAACTGACGCAGCAAGGCTTCGGTTTCCGCGCTGTGCAAATCAGCACGCTCCACTTGCTCCACCAGACCCGGGCAGCCTTGCAGCAAGATGCGTTTGTCTGCGCCATACAGCTCAACCAACCTTGCCACCGATGCGCTTTGCACCGTTTGGCGCGTGGCCAGCACACCCACCACGCCGCTGCGCGTGAGAGCCACAGCGGGTTTGATGGCGGGCTCAATCGCCACCACGGGCAAATGCGTTTGATCGCGCAAGGTTTTGGCAGCCACCACGGTGGCCGTGTTGCATGCGATGGTGATGCCATTCACGCCTTGCTCGGCCAGCCAGTTGCCGACGGTGAGCGTGCGGTGGATGATGTGCGCTTCGGATTGGTCGCCATACGGTGCATGACCGGAATCAGCCACATAGACCAAATGCTCATGCGGCAAAGCGGCGTGGATGGCGCGCAGGACGGACAATCCGCCTACGCCAGAATCAAACACACCAATGGAGCCGCGCAAGCTGTGAGTCACTCAAACCTCACACCGTGGAACCACGCACCACCAAGGACGTGGGCAGCAGCTTGGAGTCAGCGATATAGCCGTCTAACACCTCTTGCAAGGAGTCCATCAAAACGCCACCCGCTAAATCGATGGGTTGGCGAACTGTGGTGAGTGGCGGAAAGCTATGAGACGCCATGTCAATGTCGTCGTAGCCCACCACACTGACCTGCTCTGGAATAGAGACGCCCTGCCCTTTGAGCACGCCCATGGCGTTGATCGCAATCAAATCGCTGGCTGCAAAAATCGCATCGAAAGCCACACCTGTTTCTAAGAAGCCAAGCAACGCAGCTTGTGCCTCTTCGGCAGTGAAAGGCGACTTGATGTAGAGCTTGGGATCAACCGGCACGCCCATTTTTTTATGCGCTTGCAAATAGCCTTCGTGGCGTTTGGCGGCTTCGGGCATTTCGGTATCGCCCATGAACACAATGCGGCGACGGCCCAAGCCCAGCAAGTGCTCCGTGGCCAGCGCCCCACCCGACTTGTTGTCGCTACCCACGCTGCAATACAGCTGGCGAGGCAGCTGTGCGCCCCAAACGGCCATAGGCACATGACGACGGGCCAATTCATTGAGCTGGTCATGATGACCCCACTGACCAATCACGATGATGCCTTTGGCACGGCCCGTGTCGTACAACGAGGCCATGTCGTCCAGATGATCAGCATCCACACGAGACAGCAACAAATCGTAGTTACGGTCCGTCAACGCATCAGCCAAGCTACCGAGCATGCCCAAGAAGAATGGGTCAGAAATGTGCTGACGTGTTTTGCTGTCGTAGGGAATCACCACGCCGATGGTGCGGTTGTCGCCCATGCGCAAGCTTTTAGCGCTTTGGTTGATGGTGTAGTTCAGCGAACGGGCCAGCTCAATGATGCGCTGACGCGTTTCGTCGTTCGTCAACGAACTGCCATTCAATGCACGCGAAACCGTAGACGTCGACACACCCGCCATGCGAGCGATGTCGATCATCTGAATTTTGCGTTTGTCGTTGTCTGAACTGGCCATGCGTTTGGAATTTGGTTTCACCACTTGAATACCTTCCAATCATAGGGCGTCATTTCGCCAAAGAAATCCACAGCTTGGCCATCTGCACGACAGTGGGGTCACCCGCCACACTTTGCAACATGGTTTTCGCTTGTTCCACCTGCTTGGCCTTGAGCAATGCAATGCCGCAATGCAGTCGTGCATCTGCCTCACGCTTGAGCCCACCTTTGCTCAACGCCTTTTGGTAAGCCTCGGCCGACTCAGCCCACTGCCCCTTAGACAGCAACACATCGCCCAGCTGCACCAGCATTGGGCCGTTGTCTGAAGCCATGTTCAACGACTTCATGGCTTTGTCGTCCTCTGCGGCACGCTGTTGGGCCTGTTGCTTGAGTTTGGCTGCATTCGCCGCCAAAGCACCTTTGTAGAGGCCGGCAGCTTGGCCTTGTTCTAAAACACGCAAAGCCTCGTGCGGCAGCCCTGCTTTGATGGCAAATTGGGCGGTATCCATGAAGTCCTCGCCCTCTTCCATCGTGCCAGTTGCCTCCATCAAACGCGACACATCCAACTGTGTGCGTGCATTGATGCCAGGCACGCGTCCCATGCTGTTGAGCAAGTCTGACCAATAGTCCTTGTTTGGAAAGCGCGTCACCAAATCAGACAAAACATTGGCATAACCCACCTCGTCCTTGATCTGTTTGTAGCTAAACGCATAAATGCGCAGCTCTGATTCCTCGGCTAGATAGCCTGCTGCCTTGTAGGCCTCTTGCATTTCTTGCACCACATCTTTGTGCAAACCCTGCAAGGCCAAGGCCTGCACTTTCATGATGTGCACGCGTTGATTCTTGCCACCATCTTGCGCATATCGGTGCGCCCATTGCACCACCTTGGCGTGGTCTTTGTTGCGTTGACTCACGCTCACCATCGTCTCAGTCAGCGTGGCGCGATCTGCGGCTGAAAGCTCTTTGTTTTGTAGCAAATACTCTAGCGAGCTAGAAGCCACATCAAACTTTTGCGCGTTCATCGCCGCAACGACAGACAAACGTTCAAGATACATTTTTTCTGGCTCAGTCAGCTGATGTGCAGCGCGAGCTTCTTGAATCCGTTGCAGCGCCACTTCTGGCTGCTTGGCCTGAATCGCTTCCTGTGCTGCTTGCAATGGCTTGGACACCTCAGGGCGCATATTGACTTGCGCCACCGAATGCAAAGCCACACCCAACACACTCAATGCAAACAATTTTTTCCATGATGTTGTCATTTGCACACTCCTTAAAAAAAAAGCCCCGCCTCTGACGAGGAGGGGTAAAGGGTTTCCCTCTTGCAGAAACCTTGAAGAAATTAATTCACAAACTGCTCAGACCCAACGATTCCGAGCTTGTTCAAACCCAAACGCTGCGCATTGGCCATCACAGCCGCCACAGCCTCGTATTTGGCTTTGGCGTGAGAGCGCAAGTGCAACTCTGGTTGTGGGTCCATCCTGGTCGCCTCTTGCAGCTTGAGGTCCAAGTCTGCGCGCGTTGCCAAAGGCTTTCCGTTCCAGTTGATCACGCTGTTGGCGTCCACATCAATCTTGATCACCACAGGGTCTACCTTCTTGGTGGGCGGCTTAGACACTGGCATGTCCAAGTTCACGCTGTGCAGCTGCGCAGGGATGGTGATGATCAACATGATCAACAGCACCAACATCACGTCAATCAATGGCGTGGTGTTGATGTCCATCATCACTTCGGGTTCACCGCTGCCTGATCCTTGGCCGATATTCATTCCCATGTTTAGCTCCTTAGATCAGTTCGGCTCGGTGATGAAACCGACCTTGACAATGCCTGCACGTTGCACGGCATACATCACACGACCCACCGACTCAAAATCGCTGCGCGCATCGCCGCGAATTTGCACTTCGGGTTGCGGGTCTTTCACCGCAAAAGTTTTCATGCGGTCTACCAAGTCAGCAGAGTTCTTGATCGGTGTGTCGTACAGGAAAATATTGCCCTGTGCATTCACCGAAATGATCACGTTCTCTGGCTTGGTTTCTCGGATCAGGTTTTTCTCTTTGGGGAGGTCAACCTTCACCGATGTAGTCACCACGGGGATGGTGATCAAGAAGATGATCAGCAACACCAGCATCACGTCCACAAGTGGGGTCGTGTTGATGGCACTGATGATCTCGTCATCCCCATCAGATCCAACATTCATCGCCATGATGGTGACTCCTGATTACTTGTTGTTCGTGCCGAGCAGCACAGAGTGCAGGTCAGAACCGAAAGCATTCACATCTTCCATGGCCGACTTGTTGCGACGCACCAACCAGTTGTAGCCCAACACTGCCGGCACAGCCACAGCCAAACCGATGGCAGTCATGATGAGTGATTCACCCACGGGGCCAGCCACTTTGTCGATACTGGCTTGGCCAGACATACCAATCTTGACCAAGGCGTTGTAGATACCCCAAACCGTACCGAACAAGCCCACAAACGGCGCTGTAGAACCCACGGTAGCCAACAAAGCCAAACCATCTTGCATGCGGCTTTGCACGTTGTAGATCGCGCGTTGAATGCTCATGGTCACCCAGTCGTTGAAGTTGATCGCGCCCAACATGCCTGTGTGCTTGCTAGCACCTTCCAAACCTTTTTCAGCGATGAAGCGGAATGGGCTGTCCTCAGCCAATGAGTCTGCACCTTGGCGCACATTGCCTGCTGACCAGAAGCTGTCTTGTGCGGCTTTGGCAAAGCGCATGATCTTGGCTTGCTCAAAGTACTTGGTGAAAATCACATACCAGCTACCCATGCTCATGATCACCAAGATCAGCAACGTGCCCTTGGCCACCACGTCGCCTTGCGCCCACAAAGCGCTCAAACCGTATGGGTTTTCTTCGCCAGCGTGAGCTGCTGCAGCGGGTGCTGGCGCAGGTGTTGCCACAGGTGCGGGTGCAGCCACTTCTGCGGCTGCAGGTGCAGCGGCAGGTGCTTTGTCTTTGGCAGCTTGTGCTTGACCAACCATGCCAAACAGCAAACCTGCTACCAGGCCAGCGCTTAGCGCGAGAGTTTTGAGTTGTTTAATCATGATGAATGACTCCTAAGAAATTTTTTGAATTCGGTGGTTATTGATGTGTCGCTTATTCCAAGCGCCATGTGTATTTCATGCTGGCCCAGCTTTGTTCAGCCTTGCCATTGAGCGTGCCTGGCTTGAACTGACAGCGCGAGATTGCAACGCGTGCTGCTTCGTCTAAGCGCGTAAAGCCAGAGCTTTTTTCGACCTGTGACTCGAGCACTTGGCCTTCGGTGCCAATCAAGAAACGCAACTGAACCGTGCCCTCTTCCTCGTTGCGTCGCGAGGCGCTGGGATATTCCGGCTTGGGGCAACTTGCGGCTGCGTTGATTACTGCAGCTGTTCTTACAGGTGCTACTGGCGCATTTGATACTGATGCAATTGCATTAGCGCCAGTGGTTGCATTGACTGCGATGTCAACTGGCGGCACGTATTCGGGCGGTGGTGGCGCACTCTTTTGTGGAGGCGGTGGAGGTGGCGGTGGAATGTCGGGCTTGGCATCTTCAATCAGCTGGGCCTCAACAGGCCCTTTGATCACTTTGACGAACTTCTTGGCCAAGCCAGAACTGATCGCCCAAAACAAGATGATGTGCAACAAAACCACCAGACTCAATCCGACAACATGCTTGCCTGGATTGCGTTGTTGACTGGCGTAGTCTTTCATGTGTGTGTGGCTCCTGGTTATCAATTGCAGCAACAGAGGACTAAGACTCTTTGCAATCGTTTGCAATTCTAAATTCATGAAAAACCTCCACGCATTGGTGCAAACCCTTGCTTGTGAAATTATTTTGTTGCACCCGTATGACACTAGGGAAAGTCCCGATTACATCAGTATTTTCAAAAAAAATCAAAGAGTTAGAAAATATTTAGAGATTGGACATTTAATTTGACTGGTCGTTTGGTGACAAATATTGTTGCAAACGTTTGCAATTCAAAACAAAATTCACATCACTCATTGCAATGCATCCAAGGCACGACAAAGAGTCACCCATCCAGTTAGCTTCAAACACTAGCAAAACTGGGGTTTTATCAACTTGTAAAGGAGACGTTTGTGAAAACAAACAAAAAGACAATCAGTCCAAAAACGATTGCAGTAGCCGCCTCACTGGCAGCTATGCAAATTGGCGCTGTTTATGCCCAAAACTTAAACCTTGATGAAGTCGTTGTGACAGCCTCCCCTACAGGCCGTACAAAGATGAAGTCAAGCGATTCCGTGACTTCCGTTGGCGAAGAAGCCATCATGCGTAGCGGTGCAACAAGCGCAGCAGAAATCTTGCGCTCAGTTCCTGGTATCCGCGCTGAATCATCAGGCGGCGAAGGTAACGCCAACATCACTGTTCGTGGCGCACCTGTGTCTGCTGGCGGTAGCCGCTATGTGCAAATGCAAGAAGATGGTTTGCCAATTTTGCTGTTTGGCGATATCGCCTTTGGCACACCAGATCAATTCCTGCGTACAGACTACACAACAGATCGCGTAGAAGTAGTTCGTGGTGGTAGCGCATCTACCTTGGCGAGCAATGCACCAGGCGCAATCGTTAACTTCGTCAGTAAAACTGGCCGCGACGTTGGCAATGCTGTCGGCGTGACCACTGGCTTGGGCTCAAGACTGAATCGCTACGATTTCAACTTCGGTAGCGCCTTGGGCAAAGACACCTACTTCAACATGGGTGGTTTCACTCGTCAAGGTGAAGGCGGTCCATTCAAGACCGGCTTCAACTCACAAGACGGCGGTCAATTCAAAGCCAGCGTAACCAAAGAATTTGACAAAGGCAGCTATGTTCGCGTGAACTTCAAAAACTTGGATGACAAAACGCCAAGCAACATGCCTGTGCCAACTCGCTTGTCAAATGGCAACATCCAAACCATCGCAGGTGTGGACCCGCGTAATGCATATTTCATCACCCCAAACATGACGCGGGATACCACCGTTGACCGTAATGGAAATCAAGTTACCTCAAATCCAGCGAACGGCTTGCATGTTACAAGCCGCTCTATAGGTTTAGAAGCAAAGTTGAATCTCGAAAATGGTTGGACTGTTGAAGAGAAGATGCGTAAGAGCACCAATAGCGGTCGTTTCATTGCATTATTCCCTGCCGACAACGGCAACGGCGCAGGCGGAGATTTCACAGGCACTATGTTCAATACGTCTTTGGACAACATGGACAACATGTTCAACGACTTGAAGGCATCTAAGTCCTTTGACGTGAGCGGTGGTAAGTCAGTATTTACAGGTGGTTTATTCACAGGTTCACAAAACTTGGGCCAAACATGGTTCTGGAATCAATACACAGTTGGTACAAACGGCACTTACTCCGCACCCGTCTCTAGCGGCTGGAACACATGGGGCGGATGCTGCTCACGCACTTATGACGTGCGTTACAACGTCACGGCTCCTTACGCTGCTGTGAGCTGGGAAAAGGACAAGTTGACTGTTGAAGGTAGCGTCCGTCAAAACAGCATGTCTGCGACAGGTCAAACATTCGGCGGTAGCACACCAACGAATGCGACATCACTGTCTGCAGCTTCATGGAATGCAAGCTCGGTTGATACCATTAACTATAAGCAAAACAAAATGTCTTATTCTGGTGGCGCAAACTACGCACTGTCAAAAGACACGTCTTTGTACGGACGCATCAGTGATGGTTATAACTTTGCAGCCGACCGCTTGCTCTACGGTACCAAAGGTGCTTTGAATGGAAGCAAGCCCGTTTCCTTTAACCGCTTGCAACAACAAGAATTTGGCGTTAAACACCGCGAAGGTAATTTGAGTTTGTTTGGCACTTTCTTTATGGCCCAAACAGACGAATCAAACTTCGAAGCGACAACTCAAAAATTCACAACCAATAGCTACGAAGCCAAAGGTTTTGAACTTGAAGCTAGCTACCGCTCTGGCGGATTCCGCTTGGGTGCTGGTGCAACCATCACTGATGCAAAGATCAAGAGTTCTTTGAATGCAGCTGAAGTGGGCAAGAAGCCACGTCGCCAATCTGATTTGGTATATGCAGTGTCACCCTCATATCGAACTGGCGACCTCGAGCTTGGCGCTGCATTCATTGGCTCTGGTAAGTCGTATGGCGATGACGCCAACACCATCAATATGGATGGCTACATGATCACGAACTTGTTTGCAAACTATCGTATCAACAAACAAGCTTCTGCGATCTTGAGCGTGAACAACGCGTTCAACAAATTAGCTTATACAGAAGTTGAAGGCGATGGTCATGCAGCGCGTGCACTGGCAGGTCGCAGTGCCAAAGCCACTTTGAAGTACGAGTTCTAAAAACTCTATCCATATCCAAGTTGCTCCAGCAACTTGGATGCTTCAGTTGTGCATCTATTGCGCTGAGCCCAAAAGGTTCAGCGCATCTTTTACCGAATTGTGAATACCATGTCTCTTATCGAAGATTGTCCCGTCGCATCCGGACAGGCTATTCTTCCAGCTCGCATCACTGAGCTGCTTGACCAAGCCCCTGCTGCTCGCGCGGATGTGCTGCGCGAACGCCTGAATACCGAATTTCCTGTGCTCCAGGACAGACTTGCACGTCTGTATGACTGCCACGACAATTTTTCTGACTGGCTGAGCCAAGTGGTTGCTCAGGCAGTCAAACTCGCGTTGTCACGCCCCAATGATTTGTGGGCATTGGACATGCAGCGCGCCTCACAGCCCAACTGGCATTTGAATGGTTCATTGGGCTATTGCGCCTACGTTGATAAGTTTGCTGGTAACTTGTCTGGGGTGCGTCAACGCATTCCCCATTTGCAAGAGTTGGGTGTGACCTACTTGCACCTCCTGCCCTTCTTAAAGCCCGGTACACCACCCAACGATGGTGGGTTTGCAGTAGCCAGCTATGACGAAGTTGACCCAGCGCTGGGCAACAACCACGATTTACAAACACTCACCCAAGAGTTGCGTGCCGCAGGCATCAGCTTGTGTAGCGACTTTGTGTTGAACCACGTTTCACACGAACACGAATGGGCATTGAAGGCTCGTGGGGGCGATGCGCACCATCAGTCATATTTCCATTGGGCAAAGACACCCGAGGACGTGGCTGCGCATGAAAAAAATCTGATTCAAATTTTCCCCAACACCGCCCCTGGCAATTTCACCTTCATTCCAGAAGTCAAGGCTTGGGCTTGGACCACGTTCTACCCCTACCAATGGGATTTGAACTACACACAGCCCGATGTGTTTGCAGAAATGGCTCAGTCGTTGTTGCAACTGGCCAATTTAGGCGTAGAGGCTTTCCGCTTAGATTCCACAGGTTTCTTGTGGAAGCGCCCAGGCACCAACTGCATGAACCAGCCCGAAGTGCATTGGATTTTGCAAGCCATGCGCAGCCTGACCAACATTGCCGCGCCCGGCGTGTTGCTGAAGGCCGAGGCCATCATGCCCACGCAAGATTTGCCACCCTACTTTGGCCTCGGCGAAACCCAAGGCCCAGAGTGCCATGTGGCTTATCACTCCAGCCTCATGTCTGCAAGCTGGGTGGCTCTGGCTGAAGAAAACACACAAATCATTCAAGATGTGCTGTCGCACACCCCCGCCCTGCCCGATGGCTGCGCATGGATGACCTATGTGCGTTGCCATGACGACATTGGCTGGAACGTGTTGCGCCCCGAGGTGGATGCACGCGGCGCCGATCAGCGTGCACGCCTGTTACATGCATCGCAATTCTTTGCGGGCGACGTGGCTGGCAGCTATGCGCAGGGCGCAGCCTTTCAGGCAAGCGACCCCACGGTTGTGCACGGTACCAACGGCATGGCCGCTGCCTTAGTAGGCTTGACATCCGCACAAACGCCAGCAGAGCAAGAAGCCGCCAAATCACGCTTGGTGATGATGCAGGCCTTGTCGTTGTTTGTCGGCGGTTTGCCGCTGATTTACATGGGCGACGAATGGGGCCAAGGCAACACTTCGGCACAAGAAATTGCCCAGCGTCAAGGCCCCGATGGCCGTGAGTTACATCGCCCCATATTTGATGAACATAGCTTTGCCAATCGCCATGACGAATCCACGATGCAAGGCCAAATTTATGCCGCACTGCGTGCATTCATTCAAGCCAAAAAGCAACACAGCAGTTTGAGTGCCACACATCCATTGAGCGTTTGGCATACCGGCACAAGCGCGGTGCTGGGTTTGAAGCGCGGCAGCCATGTCCTAGGCTTATTCAATTTCTCGGGTCAACCACAAACCTTGTCGCCCACGCCAGGAATCACGCAAAATTGCATGACGCATGGCACTGATTTAATTTCAGGCAAGGCACTTGATCTGCAAGGTTTGCAGCTCGCCCCCTACTCAGCCATCTGGCTAAAAAAATGAGCACACACCTCAAACCGCATCTGTCGTTTTGGCAAATCCTCAGCATGAACTTTGGATTCTTCGGAATCCAATACAGCTTTGGCCTGCAACAAGCCAATATGAGCCCCATCTACAAATACTTAGGTGCGGACGAGGCCAGCCTGCCGTTGCTATGGCTGGCGGGGCCCATGACAGGCTTGCTGGTGCAGCCCATCATTGGAGCCATGAGTGACCGCACCATCAGCAGGTGGGGCAGACGCACGCCTTACTTCATGATTGGCGCGATCTTGTGCAGCATCTGTTTGCTGTTCATGCCATTCAGCCCCACCCTGTGGTTTGCTGCGAGCTTGCTGTGGATTTTGGATGCCGCCAACAACGTGACCATGGAGCCATACCGCGCCTACGTGAGTGACCGGCTCAACACCAACCAACACTCATTGGGCTTTTTGACCCAAAGCGCATTCACAGGGTTGGCGCAAACCTTGGCCTACCTCACGCCCTCACTCTTGTTTTGGTTTGGCCTGAACAAAGATGCGCTGAATGACAGCAACATTCCACACATCACCGTCATTGCGTTTTTGATTGGCTCCGTGCTCTCATTGACCACGGTGTGGTGGTCGGTGCACTCGACGCCAGAACTGCCTTTGACAACCCAAGAACGTGAAGCCATCTTGGCCAAGCCTACGGGCATCAAAGCCACGCTGGCAGAAATTGTGGAAGCTGTGCGCGACATGCCCCAAGCTATGCGCCAACTTTGGTGGATGAAGTTGTTCCAGTGGTACGGGATGATGTGCTATTGGATTTACATCGTGCCTTCAATCGCCAAGTCGATTTTTGACACATCGGATGCTTCGTCACAAGGTTTTCGCGATGCGGGTTTGCTCAATGGGCAAATTGGTGGCTTCTATAACTTTGTGGCTTTCGGCGCGGCCTTTGCGCTCATTCCGTTGACGCGACGCTTTGGCCCCAAACTCGTTCATGCTGCATGTTTGTCTCTTGCAGCGGTTGGCATGTGGTACTTGCCAAACATCCAAGACACAGCGCTGTTGTTTGTTCCTATGGTGGGCATTGGCTTGGCTTGGGCCAGCATCATGGGCAACCCGTACATCATGCTGGCTCGCAGCATTCCAGCTGAGCGCGCCGGCGTGTACATGGGCATTTTCAACATGTTCATTGTCTTGCCCATGATCATCCAAATGCTCACATTGCCTTTGTTCTACGACAGCTTGTTGGGCAGCGACCCAAGGCATGTCATTCAATTGGCCGGTTGCTTCTTGGGTATTGCGGCATTGCTCACGCTTCGTGTGAAAACCAATGACTAAGCCCACACGCGTTGCACTCGCTGGTGAGGCATTGATTGACCTCATTGCCAGTCCTGACGGAACGTTCACACCCTGTTTGGGTGGTGCGGTTTACAACTTAGCACGAGCACTCTCGCGCCAAGGTGTGGGGGCTATGTATCTCAACCCTCTATCGTCAGACCGCTTTGGCCGTTTGCTTGCACAACAACTCGAACAAGATGGCGTCGCACTTGCAAAGCCAACTCCTGTGCAGGAGGTCACATCACTCGCCGTGGTGAACTTAGACGACACAGGACACCCCGATTACGCCTTCTACCGCGAAGGTGTGGCTGATCGAAAAATCAGTGCCACGTCGTTGCAAGACAGTTGCAGTCAACTCTCAGAACTCAAGATGGTTTGCACAGGCGCACTCGCCCTCGATGCACGCGACCAAGACCATTACCTACCTTGGCTAAAGACTCAAAAGCAGGCCGGCCACTGGGTGGTAGTCGATGCCAATCTTCGACCATCGGTCATGCCTGATTTGCCAAGCTACCGCGCTACCATTCAACAGGCTTTGGCCCTGGCTGACATCATCAAGGTCAGTGATGAAGATTTGGTTTACCTCGGGTTAGAAGGTGCATCACCCGTTGAGAGCGCGCAGCAATTGCTGCGACAAACTTCTGCGCAACTCTTAGCCCTGACATTGGGCGAACACGGTGCTTGGCTGATGTCTGCCAATGGCTTGCTGTGTTTTGGGCGTGAAAGCACGAAGCTGGCTATTGCCGATACGGTGGGTGCAGGAGACAGTTTTTTGGCTGGCTTACTCGCAGCCTTGCTCAATCAGAACCTAGACATCAGCAGTCAAGCGGCGCTCGAACAGCTCTTGCGCCATGCCGTAGCCAGCGCCAGTTTGTGCGTTCAAGAAAAGGGCTGCGTGCCGCCATCATGGGAACAAGCGCATGCTTGGTCCGTGGGCCATCCTCTGAATTTTTAAATATCACCTCGTTACATCAGCTAAATAGCGCTTGCTTTGTAACTTAATTACATTAAAATAAATGGACTAAACCCATCCAGTTACATTCATGCTTGACCGAATCCAATCTACCTTGCAGTCATTGGCCCCCGCAGAGCAGCGGGTGGGCAAGGTGCTGTTGAGTGACCCTCGCAGCTTTGCAAGCACCCCGGTCGCAGACTTGGCGGAACGCGCACAAGTAAGCAAGCCCACTGTGGTGCGTTTTTGTCGCAGCATGGGTTACGAAGGCTTGAGTGATTTCAAACTCAAGCTCGCAGGCAGTCTCAGTGAAGGTGTGCCCTTCATTCATCGCAATGTGGGCGCAAAAGACAGCAGCAACGATGTGTTGGTCAAAGTCATTGACAACACGGTCACTGCATTTTTGAAATACCGTAACGACGCATCATCAGCCGCCATCGACAAAGCAGCTGAAGCCATCGCACTCACCCATAAAAAAGGCAAGCGCCTTGAGTTTTTTGGCGTGGGCAACTCTGGCATCGTGGCACAAGACGGACAACACAAATTTTTTCGTCTAGGTTTTCACACCATCTCACACAGCGATGGGCACATGCAAATCATGAGCGCATCACTGCTTGGTCCTGGCGACTGTTTGGTCGTTTTTTCTAATTCGGGCCGCACCCGCGATTTGCTCGACTCATGCGAAATCGCCAAAAAGAATGGCGCAACCACGATTGTGGTGACAGCTTCTGGCTCACCGCTAGCCAATGCTGGAAAGATTCACCTCGCGGCTGATCACCCCGAGAGTTATGAAAAGTTCAGCCCCATGGTGTCGCGCTTGCTGCACCTGATGATCATCGACGTGTTGGCCACTACCGTGGCATTGCGCATAGGTAGCACACAGCTGCAACCCATGCTGCGCAACATGAAACAAAACCTCCTTAACAAACGTTACTCATGACACACACCACCCCACCCGCTGGCAAACTTGACATCGTGATTTTTGGCGGCGCAGGCGACTTGTCGTTTCGCAAACTCTTGCCTGCCCTCTACATGGCTCATTTGCATGACAAGCTCGACCCATCGGCTCGCATCATTGCCGTGGGCCGTCAAGATTGGACGCGCCAGGCCTATTTGGATTTCATTGACAAAAACTCTCCTGCCTTCATTGAGAAAGAAGCCTTTAACAATGACGACTGGCAAAGCTTCTTGAACCGCTTGGCCTATGTGAGCATCGATGTCACCAACGCCGCAGACTTTGCAAAACTCAAAGAGTTGTGCCACACACCTGCACTTCGCGTTTACTACTTGGCCACAGCACCTAGCTTGTTCACACAAATTTGTGCCAATTTGTCGGGTGCGGGCTTGGTCGATGCACAGTCACGTGTGGTGCTTGAGAAACCACTGGGCACAGACCTCGCCTCTGCGCGTGAAATCAACACCAATGTGGCACGTTACTTTGACGAGCAACAGATCTACCGAATCGATCACTACCTCGGCAAAGAGACAGTGCAAAACCTGATGGTGCTGCGTTTTGGCAATGCCATTTTTGAACCACTCTGGCGTGCGCCCTACATCAAGAGCGTGCAAATCACAGTGGCTGAGAGCGTTGGTGTGGGTAGCCGTGCCGGCTTTTATGACGGCGCAGGTGCGATGCGCGACATGATTCAAAACCACTTGTTGCAACTTTTGTGCATCGTGGCGATGGAGCCACCTATTTCTTTAGGCGCTGATGATGTGCGCGATGAAAAACTCAAGGTCTTGCGCTCGCTGCGCAAGATGGATTTGGCCGACATCAAACGCGACACCGTGCGCGGCCAATACACCGCAGGCGCTTCTGAAGGCGCAGCCGTCAAAGGCTATTTGGAAGAAGACAACGTGCCCGCCAACAGCCGCACCGAAACCTTCGTGGCCTTGCGTGCGCAGATCAACAACGCACGCTGGGCCAATGTGCCCTTCTTCTTGCGCACCGGCAAACGCATGCAGCGACGCGAATCGCAAATCATCATTGAGTTTGCAGACCAACCGTTTTCAATCTTTGGTGCAAGTGCACAACAAGAGCCCAACCGACTCATCATCACCTTGCAGCCTGAAGAGTCCATTCAACTGGAGATGATGGTCAAAGAGCCGGGCTCTGGCATGTCACTACACCCCGTGAAGTTGGGCCTTGACTTGCAACAGTCGTCCGACAAACGCCGCGCCGAGGCCTACGAGCGTTTGTTGATGGACGTGATCAAAGGTCGCCTCACGCACTTCATGCGCCGTGACGAATTGGAAGCCGCATGGATGTGGGTCGAGCCCATCATCAACGGCTGGGCCGAGTTGGACGACAAGCCACGCGCATACTCAGCCGGCAGCTGGGGCCCCGCAGCTTCGTCGGCCTTGATGGCACGTGAAGAACTGTCATGGTTTGAGGAAGCCTGATGACCAACAGTTGGCATCCTGAATCACGCGGCTCATTGACGGTACACACTGTCAGCCAAGCCGAGCTAAATGTGCGCTTGGCACAAGACATCGCGCAACGTTTAGCTGCAGGCATTCAAGCCCGCGGCCATGCTGTGCTGAGCGTGTCTGGCGGCAAGTCACCCATTGTTTTGTTTGAAGCATTGCGCGTCATTGACATCGATTGGTCGCGCGTACGCGTGACCTTGGTCGACGAACGCTGTGTGCCTCGCATTCACCCCGACAGTAATGCACTGCTGGTGCAGACCCATTTGTTGCAAGACCTGGCAGCCAAAGCGCAATTGGTGTTCATGGTGACAGGCTCATCAGAACCTTTGGGCAGTCCTGCCGCACAAGCAAAAGCCGCCAGTATCGCGTTGTCTGCAGTGGGCGTGGCCGATGTGCTGGTGCTGGGCATGGGGGCAGACGGCCATACGGCCTCGCTGTTTCCTGAAGCGCCCAATTTGACTGACGCGCTCGACATGCGCAACACCCAAACCTGTGTATCCATTGAGTTGGCACATCCACCTGCCAATGCGCCGTATGCACGCATCACCCAAACCTTGGCGCAAATTCTGTCGGCACGTCACATCGTGTTGCCACTCACGGGCACGGACAAGCTAAACACCTTGCAACAAGCTTGGCAACAAGCCACACCTGCACTGCCTATTTCATTTGTGTTGCAACAAACCCAAACGCCAGTGGCGCTTTGGCTTGCGAACTGAACCACCATGACCTCACCTCTACACCCCACACTCGCCGCCGTCACCGCACGCATTGAGCAACGCAGCGCCAAAACGCGCCAAGCCTATTTGGATGTATTAGCAAAAGCCAAAAAGCCTGGCCCGTACCGTGGCGGCATGGGTTGCGCCAATGCGGCCCACGCTTATGCAGCCATGCCCGCGAATGACAAGCTGGTGCTGCGCCAAGAGCGTCAGCCCAATGTGGGCATCATCACTGCCTACAACGACATGCTCTCGGCCCATCAGCCCTATGAGCACTATCCAGAAAAAATCCGGGCCGCCGCAAGAGACGCAGGAGCCACAGCCCAAGTGGCAGGTGGTGTACCTGCCATGTGCGATGGTGTGACCCAAGGCGAAGACGGCATGGAACTGTCGTTGTTTTCGCGTGATGTGATTGCTTTGGCCACCGCTGTGGGCTTGTCGCACAACGTGTTTGATGCGGCGCTGTTCTTGGGCGTGTGTGACAAGATCGTGCCCGGCCTCTTCATCGGTGCGTTGCAGTTTGGCCATTTGCCTGCGGTGTTTGTGCCTGCGGGTCCTATGACTTCGGGTTTGTCGAATGACGACAAAGCCAAAGTGCGTCAGCAATATGCACAAGGTTTGGTCAGCCGCGATGTGTTACTTGAAGCTGAACAAGCCGCGTACCACAGCGCAGGCACGTGCACGTTTTACGGCACGGCCAACTCCAACCAAATGCTCATGGAAATCATGGGTCTTCATTTGCCTGGCTCATCCTTTGTGAACCCAGGGACACCGTTGCGTGAAGCCTTGACGGTGGAAGCAGTCAAGCGTTCAGTGGCTTTGTCACAAGAAAAAGATGCAGGTGTGGGTCATCAAATCAACGCCAAAGTCATCGTCAACGGCATCGTGGGTTTACTGGCCACCGGCGGCTCGACCAACCACACGCTACACATCGTGGCGATGGCTCGCGCGGCTGGCCTCATCATCAACTGGGATGACTTCTCTGATCTCTCTGCTTGCGTGCCATTGCTGGCTCGTGTGTACCCCAACGGCAGCGCCGATGTGAACCATTTCCAAGCCGCAGGCGGGATGGGATACCTGATTGCCCAGTTGCTCAGCGCAGGTTTGTTGCACGACGATGTGCACACCATCATGGGCCAGGGCCTGCATCGTTACACCGTTGAGCCTTGGCTTAATCCCGCTCTAAGTGGCCAACTCGATTGGCGCGATGTGCCTGCCAAGTCTGCTGACGCAGCTGTGTTGCGACCTGTCACACAACCCTTCAGCGCCGACGGCGGCTTGCGTTTACTCAAAGGCAACTTGGGCCGTGCCGTGGTCAAGGTATCTGCAGTTAAGCCAGAGCATCGCCAAGTGCGCGCGCCTGCCATCGTGCTCACCGATCAAAAGCAGCTCGGTGTGATGTTCAAAGAAGGCAAACTCGAGCGCGACTTTGTAGCCGTGGTGCGTAATCAAGGCCCACAAGCCAATGGCATGCCCGAGCTGCACCGCCTTACGCCCGTGTTGGGCGTGTTGCAAGACAAGGGTTTTAAAGTGGCATTGGTCACCGATGGCCGCATGTCGGGCGCATCAGGCAAAGTGCCTGCAGCGATTCACCTCAGCCCTGAGTCTGTGAACGGCGGCTTGATCGGCAAAGTGCAAGACGGCGACATGATTGCGCTTGACTGCGATACACAAACTTTGCAGCTTGAGGTGAGCGAATCTGAACTCGCAGCACGCACCGCACCTACCCCTGATTTGTCTGGCAACCGACACGGCACTGGCCGTGACATTTTTGCCCTGTTCCGCGCCAATGCTGCGCTGGCCGAAGAAGGCGCATCGCCTTTGTTCACAAATATTTAAAGCTCACTCGATATGACCCAACTGAACCCCGCTTTCACCCGCCCCGCATTCACGTCACGCGTGGTGCCTGTCATCGTTATCACCCACCCGGACCAAGCCGTGCCCATGGCGCACGCGTTGCTCGAAGGCGGCGTGGACGTGATGGAAATCACACTGCGACACGCTGCAGGCTTGCCTGCGATTGAGCAAGTGGCCAAGCATGTACCGCAAATGCATGTAGGCGCAGGCACGGTCACACGCGCCGAAGAAATGGCGCGCGTGCAAGCCGCAGGGGCCAGCTTTGCACTTTCGCCAGGCATGACCGATGCGCTTGTGCAAGCAGCGATCGAGTGCAAGCTGCCCTTCGTGCCCGGTGTGATGACGCCCGGTGAAGTGATGGCTGCACGTGACTACGGTTTTGGTTTGGTCAAACTCTTTCCTGCGGCACAAGCTGGTGGCTTGGCCATGCTCAAAGCCTTGGGCGGCCCCTTGGGAGATATGCGCTTTTGCCCCACGGGCGGCGTATCGTTGGCCAACATGGGTGAGTTCTTAAAACAGCCCAATGTGGCGATGGTCGGTGGCTCGTGGCTGACACCTGTGGATGCGGTCGAGCACGGCGATTGGGCGGAAATCACCCGACTGGCACGTGAGGCCACCGAGGCGACAAAGTTAATTTAATTTAATCAGTCCTTCAAAAGAAACATGTCTCTGAACCAAGAAACCCAATAAATTTGACGAAAATCTACCCCATGACTTCTTTCGTGCCTCCTCACAAACGCCAAGCTTGGCAAGCCTTGCAAGCCTTGGCGCAAGGTCCCCAACCTCACCTTCGTGAACTTCTGAAAAGTAATGAGCGCAATGCCGCCTTGCACGCCAGCGGCGCGGGCATCAGCATTGACTACGAACGCCAACGCGTGACGCGTGAAGTCATGCAACAGTTGTTGGCGTTGGCCGAAGAGTCGCACGTCATGCCACAAGCGCAAGCGATGTTCAAAGGCGAACCCATCAACGCCACCGAACAACGTGCGGTCTTGCATGTGGCCTTGCGCGGCAGTCATGTGCCCAACCCACCTTGGGGCCATGAAATTTCAAAGCAAGTGGCCAATGAGTTGCACCGTGTGTGTACCTTTGCCGAAAAAGTGCGCGAAGGCCAGATGAAAGGTCATGGCGGCGAGTCCATCACCGATGTGGTCAACCTCGGCATTGGCGGCTCAGACCTCGGTCCTCGCATGACCACGGAAGCGCTGAGCCACTTGACACGCGACAGCTTCAAAAACAAGGTGCGCGTGCACTATGTGTCCAACGTGGACGCATGGAGCCTGTACACCGCACTGGCCTACCTCAACCCTGCTCGCACCGCGTTTGTGGTGCAAAGTAAAACCTTCACCACACAAGAAACCATGACCTTGGCTGCCTCGGCCAAGCGTTGGTTGACCGATGGTGGCTGCCCCGAAGAACAACTGGGCAAGCACCTGATTGCGGTAACGGCCAACCCACAAATTTCTGCAGCACAAGGCTTCACGCCTGAGCAGACGTTTGGCTTTTGGGATTGGGTCGGCGGCCGTTACTCGGTATGGTCTGCCATTGGTTTGCCACTGGCTATCTCCATCGGTGCGTTTGCGTTCCAAGACATGCTCTTGGGTGCACGTGCCATGGACGAGCACTTCATGACTGCACCGTCTGACCAAAATCTGCCTTTGCTCATGGCATTGTTCGGCGTGTGGAACCGCAATTTCTTAGGTGCGACCACGCACAACATTGCGCCCTACGCTTCGCCCTTGGGCAAGTTCGCGTCGTTCTTGCAACAGATGGACATGGAGTCCAACGGCAAAGGCACACACGTCGATGGCAGCCCCGTCGAAGTGGCCACAGCACCCGTGCTGTGGGGTGGCTTAGGCATCGACGGTCAACACGCGTACTTCCAACTCATTCACCAAGGCAAGCATCTAGTGCCGATGGACTTCATTGGATTGCGCACCGAGCGCAGCCCGCTGCCATTTGCTGCTGAACACCACCGCGTGGTGCTGCTCAACATGCAAGCCCAAGCGCAAGCTTTGGCCATTGGCCGCACACCCGAAGAAACCATCCAAGAATTGCGTGACAGTGGCATGGATGAAACCGAAGTGCAACGCTTGGCCCCTCATCGCAGCTACCCCGGCAACGTGCCCAGCACCACCATTTGGGTGGATGCGCTCACGCCGCGCAGTATGGGTGCGCTGATGGCCTTGTATGAGCACAAAGTGTTCTGCCAATCCGCCATCTGGGGCATCCACGCCTACGACCAATGGGGCGTTGAGCTGGGCAAGAAAATGGCCAAAGACATTGAAGCTGCTGAAGCAGCGCGCCTGAAAGCTTGATGCATGTTTGAGTCTCGCGACCCAAACGTGAACCACACAGCGGCTTATCCCCGCTTACTCGGCGACATCGGTGGCACGAATGCGCGTTTTGGCTGGCAAGCCGCTGAAGATGCACCCATCACCCATGTGCAAGTGTTGCCCTGTGCCGAGCACGCGTCGTTATTGGCAGCGGCTCAAACTTATCTCAGCGAACAAGGCTTAACACCACCACCCTGCGCTGCTTTTGGCATTGCCAACCCCGTCACGGGCGACCAAGTGGCCATGACCAACCACCACTGGAAGTTTTCAGTGAATGCCTTACGTGAAGGCTTGGGCGTTTCGCGCTTTTTGTTGCTCAATGACTTCACGGCATTGGCTCTGTCACTCACGCTGTTGCCTGATGCCCAAAAACGTCAAGTTGGTAGCGGCGTGGCAGCGCCAGATGCAGCGATAGGTTTGATTGGCCCAGGCACTGGCTTGGGTGTGTCAGGTTTGTTTCCCGTGGGTTATCAGCACAAGTGGATTCCGATTGCAGGTGAAGGCGGCCATGTCAGTTTGACCGCGACCACTGAACACGAATTTGCAGCCATCCAGCAATTGCAAAAACGCTACGGCCATGTGTCTGCTGAGCGTGTCATTTCTGGCGCAGGCTTGGTCGATCTGTATCACGCGCTGTGTGATTTAAAGGATGGTCAAGGACGAGAAATCACAACGCCCGCCGAGGTGATTGAACGCGCCCAAGAAGTACCCACCTCTACCGCCAACGAGGCGCTGGATATGTTTTGCGGCTTCTTAGGTTCGGTAGCGGGCGACTTGGCTTTGACGCTGGGTGCACGCGGTGGCATCTACATCGGCGGTGGCATTGTGCCGCGCTTGGGCGAGCGCTTTGATGCGTCGCCATTTCGTGAACGCTTCGAGGCCAAAGGCCGGTTCAAAAAGTATTTACAAGAAGTGCCTACATGGGTGATTCACAGCCCTGTATCACCCGCCTTGCAAGGGGCTTCTCAGGCCTTGTCGCTGACGCAATGGCAGTAAACACAACCCTATTCATATTTCACTTAACGAGCAACTCATGTCTGACAAAACTTCAGCCAAAGCCAAAGAAAACGAACGTCCCTTGGTCGAAGACATTCGGCTCTTAGGCCGCATCTTGGGTGACGTGATTCGAGAGCAAGAAGGCAAAGAGGCTTATGAACTGGTCGAACAAGTGCGCAAGCTCTCGGTGGCTTTTCGTCGTGACTCAGATGCCAACGCCGACAAAGCACTGAAAAAACTCTTGGCCTCGCTCAGCGCAGAAGCCACGGTCAGCGTGATTCGAGCCTTCACCTATTTCAGCCACTTGGCTAACCTTGCTGAAGACCGCCACCATATTCGCCGTCGCGCCATTCATGAGCGTGCGGGTGATACACAAGAAGGCAGTCTCACCGTTGCTTTGAGCCGACTCAAGGCTGCTGGCATTTCGTCAAAAAATATTGTGCAAACACTGGCCCGCAGCCATGTGTCACCCGTGCTGACCGCTCACCCGACAGAAGTGCAACGAAAAAGCATCTTGGATGCCGAGCGTGGCATTGCGCAACTCTTGGGTTTGCGAGACGACATCAAATCTCGCTCAGCCCTGCACGCCCCCGCCAAAACACCCGATGCATTGGCAGTCCGTGAATTGGCTGCCAATGAAATGCAATTGCGCGCACGTGTCTTACAGCTGTGGCAAACCCGCTTGCTGCGCTTCACCAAGCTCACAGTGTCGGATGAAATTGAAAACGCGCTGAGCTATTACGAATCCACGTTCTTAAGCGAAATTCCCAAGCTCTACGCCGACCTTGAAGCCGAATTGGGACAAGCGCATGTGCACAGCTTTTTGCGCATGGGCCAATGGATTGGTGGCGACCGCGATGGCAACACCAATGTCAACGCCGACACCTTGCGCTTTGCTTTGCGCCGCCAATGCGATGTGGCCTTACGCCACTATTTGACAGAGATTCACTACCTGGGAACCGAGCTGTCCATGTCGGCCATGCTGGTCGATGTCACGCCTGAGATGCATGCTTTGGCAAACCGCTCACCCGACACCAATGCGCATCGCCAAGACGAGCCCTACCGACGCGCGCTCACTGGGATGTACGCACGTTTGGCCGCGACACTCAAAGACCTCACCGGTGGTGATGCAGCCCGCCATGCCGTGGCCCCACAAAACGCATACCTGTCAGCCCAAGAGTTACTGGCCGACTTGCGTGTGATTGCGCAGTCCCTCCAAGCTCAACATGGCGGTGCGTTGATGGCGCAACGCCTTACACCGCTGATGCGAGCAGTGGACGTTTTCGGCTTTCACCTCGCAACCGTGGACTTGCGCCAAAGCTCTGACCAACATGAGTTGGTGGTAGCCGAGTTGTTGGCCACAGCAGGTGTGGAAAAGAATTACGCCAAGCTCAATGAAGCCCAACGCGTCGACGTACTCAACAAGTTGCTGCACGATGCACGCCCTTTACGTGTGATGGGTGCGAGCTACTCAGAACTTGCCCTGAAAGAACTGGCCATTTTCGAGACCGCACGCGAGATGTTGGAAACATTTGGCAAAGACGCCATTCGCCACTACATCATCAGCCACACCGAAACTGTGAGCGATTTGCTTGAAGTGTTGTTGCTGCAAAAAGAAACCGGCTTGATGCGCGGCACGCTGGGCAGCAAAACATCCACGTGCGATTTGATCGTCGTGCCTTTGTTTGAAACCATCGAAGACTTACGCTGTGCCGCTGACATCATGGGCGGCTTCTACGCCATCGAGGGTGTGGCCAACTTGGTCAAGCGCAGTGGTGGAGAACAAGACATCATGCTCGGCTACTCGGACAGCAACAAAGACGGTGGCATCTTCACCAGCAACTGGGAGTTGTACCGCGCGGAAATTGCCTTGGTGACTTTGTTTGATAGCTTGTCCAAACATCACGACATCACCCTACGCATGTTCCACGGCCGTGGCGGCACAGTGGGTCGCGGTGGCGGCCCCAGCTATCAAGCTATTCTTGCGCAGCCCCCTGGCACAGTGCGCGGGCAAATCCGCCTCACTGAGCAAGGCGAAGTCATTGGCTCCAAATACGCTAATCCAGAGATTGGCCGCCGCAATTTAGAAACCCTCGTAGCCGCCACCTTGGAAGCCACGATGCTGCAAACCACCAAGCCCGCACCACAAACCTTTTTGGATGCTGCGCAATGGCTGTCAGCGGCCAGCATGGCCGCCTACCGAGGCTTGGTGTACGAGACGCCCGGCTTTAGTGATTACTTTTTTGCAGCCACACCTTTGCAAGAAATTGCCGGACTCAACATTGGCTCGCGGCCCGCTGCACGCCCTAAGAGTGGCAATGCTCAGCCGCGCATCGAAGACTTACGTGCAATTCCTTGGGGCTTCAGCTGGGGCCAGTGCCGCTTGACCTTGCCGGGCTGGTTGGGCTTTGGTTCGGCTGTGGATCAGTTCATCCACCAACACCCCACGCTCAAACCCAAAGAGGCGCTGGCCTTGCTGCAAAAAATGCAACACCAATGGCCGTTCTTCCGCTCACTCTTGTCTAACCTTGACATGGTGCTGTCAAAAAGCGATCTTGATTTGGCTTCGCGCTACGCCGAGTTGGTAAGCGACGCCCGATTACGCAAAAGGATTTTTAGCCTGATCGAGGCCGAATGGCATCGCACGTCCGACGCACTCAAGCTCATCACAGGCGATAAACAGCGCTTGGTGAATAACGCAGCACTTGAGCGTTCTATGCGTCATCGCTTCCCCTACATCGACCCGCTGCACCATTTGCAAGTCGAGTTGATTCGCCGCTACCGCGAAGGTAAACGCCCGCAAGACCGTGATGAGAAAGCCCAACGCGGCATTCACATCTCGATCAACGGCATTTCAGCGGGTTTGCGCAACACGGGTTAAGGGTCAGCGCTCCGAAGTCATTAAACTTGAGGGATGAAACCTACATCCCCAACTCCCACTCATCGTTTAGCTGGCAAAGTCAGCCTCATCACTGGCGCTGCCCAAGGCATCGGCTTAGCAACCGCCATCAAATTTGCACAAGAAGGCGCCATCGTCATCGTGTGTGATGTGAAGCAGGCTGCTGTTGATGAAGCCGTCCATCAGTGCCAAGCCACAGGTGCACAAGCCATAGGCTTTGTCATGGATGTCACACAGCGCGACATGGTCGATGCCACGGTCAAAGCGGTGATCGACAAATTTGGACGTGTTGACGTGCTGGTGAATAACGCGGGTATCACCCAAGATGCGCGTTTACAAAAAATGACCTTGGAACAGTTTGACCTCGTGATCGACGTCAATTTACGCGGTGTGTTCCATTGCACGCAGGCTGTCACGGATGCCATGGTGGCCCAAGGCAGCGGCGTAATTTTGAATGCGTCATCGGTCGTAGGTATTTACGGCAACTTTGGACAAACCAACTATGCAGCGACCAAATTTGGGGTGATTGGCTTCACCAAAACGTGGAGCCGTGAACTGGGCCCCAAAGGCATTCGCGTCAATGCAGTCGCACCCGGCTTTATTGCGACGCCCATTCTCAACACCATCCCTGAGAAGGTCATTCATGAAATGAAAGACCGCGTCCCTCTCAAACGTATTGGTCAACCCGAAGACATTGCCAACGTTTACGCCTTCTTAGCAAGCGACGAGGCCGCCTATATCAACGGCACTGTGATTGAGGTAGCAGGTGGCTTGACGCTATGACCACAGCCCATCACGCTGCACCTCACGCGCCTCAAAATAAAACAGATTTATTTGTGTCGTTCACACTACTGGCCTTACAAGGCTTTGGTGGCGTACTGGCAGTGGCGCAGCGCGAATTGGTAGACAAAAAACAATGGCTCACAGTTGATGAGTTTGTAGAGGATTGGGCAGTTGCGCAAATCTTGCCTGGCCCCAATGTGGTCAACCTCTCGCTCATGATTGGCGGGCGTTACTTTGGCATCGCAGGTGCACTGGCAGCACTCAGTGGCTTGCTTTTAGCCCCCACCGTCTTGGTTTTGTTGCTAGCTGCTGCCGTAGCAGGCGTGGCTGACACGACCACAGCACAAGGCATGTTGCGTGGCCTGGGGGCTGTGTCGGCGGGTTTGATTGCAGCGTTAGGCGTCAAGCTCATGGAAGCTCTCAAAAACAACCCCATGGGCATGCTGAGCTGCATTGTGCTTGGCAGCCTGAGCTTCATTGGCATCGCTTGGCTGCGGTTGCCTTTGGCTTGGGTGCTGCTCACACTTGGCCCACTGAGCTGCGTGTGGGCTGGACACTGCATCCAAAAGCGAAGCACCACACAGCCATGAGCATTGCACTCACGCTGGCCGATTGGGGCTCCTTATTTTTACATTTCATCTCGCTTTCGTTGCTGGCCGTCGGTGGCGCGATGACCACCGCGCCAGACATCCACCGCTATTTGGTCGATGAGACGCAGTGGCTCAGTGAAGCACAGTTCACCTCTTCCATCGCGTTAGCCCAAGGCGCACCTGGCCCCAATGTGATGTACATCGCCCTCATCGGTTGGTATGTCGGTCTCAATGCGGCGGGCGGCTTAGGCGCAGGCTGGCCTGCTGTGGCGATGGCCCTGTGGGGCGTGCTGATCACCATGGTCGGCATCATGATCCCGTCGTGCACCCTGACCTTTGTGGCCACCCAATGGGCACACCGCAACCGCGAGATGTTGGCCGTCAAAGCGTTTAAGAGCGGCATGGCCCCCATCGTGATTGCGCTGCTCATTGCCACAGGCTGGCTGTTGACGGGCGACCACGAAAACCCTGGGCGTGATTGGCCTTTATGGGCACTGACCGCTGCCACCACACTGATCGTGTGGAAAACCAAAACACATATGCTGGTGTTACTTGGGTTTGGTGCCCTACTAGGTGGGCTAGGCTGGATCTAAAAAGCCAGATCTAAATAAATGCAAACCGCAGTCTTCGGCGGTTAGGTATTGGCCGCCACGATTTCTGGTACCCCAGCATGAGGCAGCGGCCAATGCCTAACTGCCGAAGCGCGCCCAGCAATAAATCAGCCAGCAGTCCGCTGACGACGTGCCTCATACAAGCAAACGCCACTGGCCACCGACACGTTCAAACTCTCAACACCGCCACACATCGGAATGCTAATGAGCTCGTCACACGTTTTGCGTGTGAGTTGACGCATGCCATCGCCTTCTGCGCCCAACACCAAAGCCGTCGCGCCTTTGAGATCCACTTGGTACAAGGTTTTCGGTGCATCGTCGCTGGTGCCGATGATCCAAATATTGCGCTCTTTGAGTTCATTCAAGGTACGCGCCAAGTTGGTCACCATGAAATAAGGCACTGTCTCTGCGGCCCCGCTGGCCACTTTGGCTACCGTGGCGTTGATGCCCACAGCGTGGTCTTTGGGGGCGATCACCGCATGCGCACCCGCACCATCGGCCACACGCAAACACGCGCCGAGGTTGTGGGGGTCGGTCACACCATCGAGCACCAAGATCAAGGGGGCTTCGATTTTTTCAATGCCTTCGAGCAACTCATCTAACGAATGCACTTGCTTGATTTCGCTCACACGCGCTGCCACACCCTGGTGGCCGTGACCGCCCGAGAGCTTGGCCAAACGTGGGCCATCGGCCTCGATCAAACGCACACCGGATTCGGTAGCCCGCTCGATGAATTGACGCATACGTGCATCGCGGCGCGTGGGGTCAAAGTAGATTTCGATGATGGATTGCGGCGCTGTTTTAACGCGCACGCCAACGGCATGAAAGCCGAAGAGAACTTTAGGGGCTGAAGACATATGCCCTGATTATCCCTTGACCTGCCCTGCCTCAATCGTGATGGCCTGATCACACCTTGCGGCCAGCTTTAAATCGTGGGTGACCAACACCAACGTGGTACCCAGCTCTTGGTTGAGCTCAAACATCAAATCCATGATGCGCTCGCCGCTCGCATGGTCTAGGCTACCTGTAGGCTCATCGGCCAGCAGCAGAGCTGGCTTGACCACAAAGGCACGGGCCAAGGCCACACGTTGTTGTTCGCCGCCCGACAGTACTTTGGGGTAATGGCCCAAGCGTTCACCCAAGCCCACACGCACCAGCATGTCTTTGGCAGCGGCTCGAGGGTTGGGCAGGCCTGCCAGCTCTAGCGGCAGCATGACGTTTTCCAGCGCGGTCATATTGCCCAAGAGCTGAAAGCTTTGAAACACAAAGCCCACTTGGCGGGCGCGCACTGCGGCGCGTGCGTCTTCATCCATCGCAAACATGTCCACGCCACCCAGCCAGACCGTGCCCTGCGTGGGTGTATCCAGCCCCGCCATGATGGACAACAAGGTGCTTTTACCCGACCCCGAAGCGCCCACAATGGCCAGTGATTGCTGGGACGCTAGATGGAAGTCGATATCGCGGAGAATGTGCAGGGTACCGCTGGCGTCTTGCACTGATTTCGACAAGTGTGAAACGACCATCAAAGGCGATGTGGATGAATTTTCAAATGAAGGCTGGGTCATGAAGCGCAATGGGTTGTTAAGACGTGACTTTAACTTGGGCGCACTGGGCGCTGCTTTGTTGGGGGCTTTGGGCGTGAGCCAAGCCTCTGCACAGCAAAGCATCATCACGTCAACCGGCCAAGGCATGGAGGGCGAAATCACCTCCACCGGCCCACACCGCCGCCGTGGCCAGCCTCCACAAAACAACGTGCCACCGCCCGGCTCGGCACCTGCACCGGGCACCATGCCTGCAGCCACTATCTTGGTGTTGGGCGACTCGCTCAGTGCCGAGTACGGTATCCCTCGCGGCAAAGGCTGGGTGGCGCTGCTGGCTGACAAGCTGCAAGCCGAGCGCCCCGATGTGCGCGTGGTCAACGCCAGCATCAGCGGCGACACCACTGCAGGGGGCCGCTCTCGCCTGCCCGCCATGCTGGAGCAAGTGAGGCCTGTGCAAGTGGTGATTGAACTAGGCGGCAACGATGCCTTGCGTGGCCTCGATCTCAACAGCACCCAAAACAACCTTGAAGCCATGATTCAAGCCTGCCGCGCGGTCAATGCGCGCGTGGTGTTGGTGGGCATGCAAATACCACCCAACTACGGGCCCGACTACAGCGCCAAGTTCTCGGTCATGTTTGCCAACCTCGCCAAGAAATACCGCACAGGCTTGGTTCCGTTTTTCCTCAAAGGCATTGCCGATGTGCCCGATGCCACCGCACAATTTCAACCCGACCGCATCCACCCCAAAGCCGAGGCGCATCCGCGCATGCTGGCCAATGTGTGGCCCGAAATTAAAAAGAATTTATAAACCGTGAGCGTTACCTTTATCTCGGCGCAAGACGCTTTGGCCCGCATGGCCATTCCACTGGGCGAGCCCGGCGGCTTCAGCACCATCATCGACGCACGCAGCGAGGGCGAATACGCACTCGACCACCTGCCCCACGCCGTCAACTGGCCCTCGCTCAACAATGAAGAACGCATCTTCGTGGGCACCATGTACAAGCAGCAAGGCGCGTTTGAAGCCCAAAAACATGGCGCGGCCATGGTGGCGGCCAACATTGCTCGCCACATTCAACGCGAAGTGCTTGAGCTACCCAAAAACTGGCAGCCGCTCATTTACTGCTGGCGTGGTGGCAAACGCAGTGGCTCGCTCTCGATGGTGCTGGGGCAAATTGGCTTCAAGGTGAATTTGATCGAAGGTGGCTACAAGGCGTTTCGTGCAGCCATGGTGGAAGACATTCCTACGCGCGTGGCTCCGCTGCAATTCAAAGTCATCTCTGGCCCCACGGGCTCTGGCAAAACACGTTTGCTTTATGCACTGGCGGCCGAAGGCGCGCAAGTACTGGACCTAGAAGACCTCGCCAGCCACCGCAGCTCGGTGCTCGGCCATATCCCAGGCCAACCGCAACCCAGCCAAAAACGCTTTGACACGTTGGTGTGGCAAGCCTTGCGCAGCTTTGACCCAGCGCGTCCCGTGTTTGTGGAGTCTGAAAGCCGCAAGGTGGGCAACCTGTCCATCCCCGAATCGTTGATGTTGGCCATGCGCGGCAGTCCATGCTTTGAGCTTCAGCTCAGTCTTGAAGAGCGCGTAGCCTTGCTGATGGAAGACTACAAATTTTTCGTGGATGACCAAGACTTATTTGGTCGACGCCTCGATGCGCTGGTGGCCATTCGCGGCAAAGCCGTGGTGGAGGCTTGGAAGGAGCAGATTCAGAGCGGGCACATCGACCAAGTGGTGCGCGACTTGTTGGTCTTGCACTACGACCCAACCTATGCAGCGTCCATGGTGCGCAACTTCACGCAAGGCGCCGAAGCCACGGCGTGCGTTGCGGCCAATCGCCACCCCGACACACTGCGCCATGTCGCGCAGGCTTTGTGTAAACAAGTAGGCGCTTAAAACCTCAAGCCTCAGCAGGTTCAGTGACTCTCACTGTTCCTCTGTAAGCATGCCAACTGGCAAAGCCTAGCCACGGCCCTACCAGCAGCAAGCCTATTGCCGACGGCATCATGGCAAGCACGACCAAGACGGCGATGAGTAAGCCCCAAAACAAGACGACGTCGGTGCGACCAAAAAACACGCGAAGGCTGGTAATGCATGCGGTGATGGCATCGGTGTCACGGTCCAAAATCATGGGAATTGACACCATCATGCTGGCAAACACCAAGCCGGCAAAAAAACCACCGACGCAAATGTAGGCCGCAATGAATTCCCAGTTTTGGGGGTTGAACACGGCCTCCAACACCGAAGCGGTCGTAGGCATGCCACCCGAGTTATAAAAAACCGCAAACACCACCAGCGAAGCTCGCCCCCACACCAACTCAAGAACCACCATCACCATGACCAACATGCTCATGCTGCGAATATGGGGTTTCCAACACATCATTGAACTGGTAAAACTCGGTGGCTCATCACGCTCTTTGTGCATGCTCACGTCGTATAGGCCCATGGCCAAAAACGGTCCCAATAACAAGCACCCAGAAATGGCAGACAAGGTGTATTCCGGATTGTTGTGAAAGACAGTGGCAACAATCAGCGCCATGACCCAAAAGCATGCACCGTAAAACAAGGAAATCAAAGGCTGCGACAACATGTCTCGCCATCCCATCCATAGCCACCGCAAGGGGTCTAGCAGTCCAATCGGTTCAATATCGATACGATCACGAGGGGCTTCGTCGTCTTGTGGCTGCATGCGGTGTCCTTGAGCTGTATTTAAGGTAGCAAACCCCCTGCATGCAAGGCTTGCGCGATGTCTCTTTGTAAATCGTTCACATCCTCTAGGCCTATGCAAAACCGCACCACTCGCCCGCACTTCATGTGCGCAGTTGAGCGAGTACGGCTAGTCCCCAAGTTGTAAGGCATGACCAAACTCATAGGCCCGCCCCAGCTGTAACCGATCTTGAACAGCTTCAGGCTATCGCAAAAAGCATCCACTTGGTGAGCGGGGAAACGAGCATCTATCACCACACTGAAAATGCCAGCCGCCAAACCTTCGGGTTCTTGTGATGTCACGCACAGCTGCTGCCAGTGCTCGTGGCCAGGCGAACTGGTCAGGGCAGGATGCAGCACTTGGCTAAACGCAGTTTGCGATGTACAACAAGCAGCTAAGGTGCGTGCAGCCATATCTTGAGCTTTGTAGCGCAGCGGCATACTGGCCAATGAGCGCAGCACCATCTCAGCATCGTTCGGGCCCACGCCCGTGCCCAAGCGCATGTGACTGAGTTTCAACACACGCGCCAATTCATCGCTGCGCGTGACGATGCTGCCCATCAACACATCGCCACCGCCACTGGGGTATTTGGTGAGTGCATGGATGGTCAGGTCTACTCCGACCTCCCCGTGCCCTGGTGTGAGGTCAAACGCATTGAAGGCGAGGCCTGCGCCCCACGTGTTGTCGAGCGCGCACAGCACCCCACGTGCTTTGCAGAGCTGCACCAAGGCCACAAGGTCTGGAAACTCCATCGTCACCGAGCCCGCCGCCTCAAGCCATACCAAACGCGTGCGCGGTGTGATGCGAGCGGCCAAGTCATTCACATCCAGCGGGTCGTACACCTGATGCGTGATGCCAAACTGCGCCAACTCGCCCTCAGCCAAGGACTTGTTGGGCGCATAAGCGTTGTCCGGAATCAGCACCTCGTCGCCTGTTTTGAGCAATGCGAAATCCACATGCGCAATCGCCGCCAGACCGCTGGGTGCGAGGATGCAATGCTTGCCACCCTCTAACGTAGCCAAGCGTTCTTCCAGCGTGAACGTGGTGGGTGTGCCGTGCAAACCATAGGTGTAAGCCGACTTGTCCATCCACTCGCGGGTGCGCATGGCAGCCACATTGGGGAAGATCACCGTTGACGCTTTGAACACACCCACTTGAGGAGCTTCAAACTCAGCGGGAGGAAGGTAGGCGTGGTGAATGAGGTCTGTGCTTCGCGACATACTTTGACTTAAGTTGATTCTTTGTTGTTTTCGATGTCTTTGAGTGTCTGATTCACACGCGTCAACTTCTCTTGCATCTTCCTCACTCTCGCTCTAAGTTCGTCTTCATCAAAAGCGCCTAGCTCACCATTGAGCAGGAATTGAGCATCATCCAAGTTAATTTCATCGCTCAAAGCATCCGTCGTCTGCGCAGCGTCTAAAGCCGCAAGAGTTCTGTCCACATCGGGCAATGAAGCATCTGTGGGCAAGCTCAGTGCGTCGCGCGGTAAGCCATCCCTCACCGATTGAATATTTGTACCGATGTTCTTTTTTTCACGAAAAAGAATATTGTCTTTGTACGAAACCTTATCCAAGGGCTGGATGTTGTCTGAAAAGTGCGGCAAGGGGCCTGTGCTTTGGTGGTTGTCCTTGGGATGTTTCTCGCGAAGCGTGCTGATCCGCTCCTCGATCCGGTGGAGGGATTCCACAAACTTATCGTTGTCCGTGGGATTTTCAAGCGTCAATTTTTGGCGGTTATCTTGGATGTGTTTCTTCGCCTCAACAAACCCGCTTCGTGTGTCAAAGTGCTCGACGATGCTGGGGTAAGACGGTGCTGGACCAGTCTCAATAGGTTGACTTTCAAGAAACGCGACCAACGTTTTATCTTTGGTTTCGGAGGCATCCATCTCAATCGCAGGGTCTGCGAGGGTGGCCTTGTCTTGATCTATGAAGCTGTTGCGAGGATTGACCGCGTTTTTGGTGACGTCGCTCGTTACAACCGAATGAGCCGTCACGCTTCTGACAATTTTTTCCGTCATCGCAAACTCCATCCCATCACTTCAAACGTTGCCAAACACATCACATAAATGCATTTTGCTGCAATTCCTACCGACAAGAAAAAAGGACTTAGAGCGATCTAAGTCCTTTTCAATTTTGTGCAGTGAAAGATTACACCTTCCACTTCTCCAACAAAGCCGCGGGACGCATGCTGTCATACGGCTCGAAGGGTTGGTGAATCCAAGGGTTCGTGGGCAAGTAGTCCATCGAGTAGTCAGGTGCAAATGCCGACACACCTTTGGTCCAAATCACAGCTGTACGCAACTCAGTGATGGGAGCGTAGTTATTTTTGAGTTGGTCCACCACAGCCTTCAAGGTGTGGCCTGTGTCTGCCAAGTCGTCCACCAACAACACGCGACCGGCGATTTCGCCTTTGGGTGTGGTGATGAAGCGAGCGATGTCCAAGTGACCTTGCACCGTACCCGCGTCAGCGCGATACGAGCTGGTCGACATGATGGCCAAAGGCTTGTCGAAGATGCGCGACAAGATGTCGCCTGGGCGCATACCGCCACGGGCCAAGCACAGGATGGTGTCGAATTCCCAGCCAGATTGGTGAATCTTGATGGCGAGTTTTTCAATCAGGTTGTGGTACTCGTCATAAGACACGTACAGGTGTTTGCCGTCTTCGGTCAACATGGTTTGGTCCTTTTAAAAATTAAGCGATGTAGGGGTGGGTCAGCAAGATCGTGTGGTCACGGTCTGGGCTGGTTGACACCATGTGAATGGGCACGCCTGTGGTGTCGGCAATGCGATTGAGGTAGTGCTGCGCAGCTTTAGGCAGCTTGTTGTAATCGGTCACACCCACCGTGCTGTCGGTCCAGCCGGGGATGGTTTCGTAGATGGGTTTGCAACGTGCGATCTCGTCTGCGCCCATGGGCAAGATGTCGATTTTTTCACCGTCCAATTCGTAACCCACGCACAAGAGCAATTCGGTCAAGCCGTCGAGCACGTCGAGCTTGGTGATGCACAAGCCTGTGAGGCCGTTCACCTGAGCGCTGCGCTTGAGCAAGGCGGCATCAAACCAACCACAGCGGCGTGAGCGGCCAGTGGTCGTGCCCTTCTCTGCGCCCACGATTGACATGTGGTAGCCGGGTGTACCTTCTTTTTCCCAATCGAGTTCGGTGGGGAATGGACCGCCGCCCACGCGTGTGCAGTAGGCCTTGGTGATGCCCAAAATGTAATGCAACATGCCGGGGCCCACGCCTGCGCCTGCAGCGGCGTTACCGGCCACGCAGTTGCTAGAAGTGACGAAGGGGTAAGTGCCGTGGTCCACGTCGAGCAAGGTGCCTTGTGCGCCTTCAAACAAGAGGTTTGCACCGGCTTTGTGAGCTTCGTTCAATTCGCGTGACACGTCAGCCACCATCGGCAAGATTTCTTTGGCGTAAGCCATGGCTTCGTTGTAGACGGTGTCGTAGTCCACTGCGGGTGCGTGCAAGATGTCGGTCAACACATGGTTGTGCAGCTCGAGGTTCTCGCGCAATTTGGTGGCGAAGCGCTCTGGGTGCTTCAGGTCTTGCACGCGCAAAGCACGGCGTGCAATTTTGTCTTCGTAGGCAGGGCCAATGCCGCGGCCTGTGGTACCGATCTTGGCAGTGCCAGCCTTTTCTTTGGCGGCTTCACGGGCCACGTCGATGGCGGCGTGGTAAGGCAAGATGAGTGGGCAAGCTTCACTGATGCGCAAGCGTGAGCGTACTTCCACGCCTGCTTTTTCGAGGCCCGCGATTTCTTCGAGCAGCTTGGGGGCAGACAACACCACACCATTGCCGATGTAGCACTTGACGCCGGGGCGCATGATGCCGCTAGGAATCAAATGCAATGCGGTTTTCACGCCGTTGATGACCAAGGTGTGGCCAGCGTTATGACCGCCTTGGAAGCGCACCACGCCGGTGGCTGTTTCGGTCAGCCAATCAACCAATTTGCCTTTGCCTTCGTCACCCCATTGGGTGCCGACCACGACGACGTTACGGCCTTTGGTAGCGGCCACGGTTTGTCCTTGGGTAGTGCTCATATCGACTCGATTACTCAAAAAAATTAAAGGGCTTGCACGACCCAGTGGTCGGCCACTTCGATCAGTTCACGATCGCAGTTAAATTCATCAACTTCACTCTCATGGCCCGGCAACACGCAGACCACGGTTTCACCATTGGCGCGCAAAGCGGCGATGGCTTCACGCAACCCATTGGCAGTTCCCCAAGGCGCACGAATGGCAGCTTTGAGGGCGCATGGGGGTACGACACTGACCAGCTCTTTCAGGTCCAAGCTAAATCCTACGGCGGGACGCTTACGGCCAAACACCGCGCCCACTTCATCGTAACGACCACCGCGCACCAAGGCATCGCTGGCACCCGGCACAAAGATGGCAAAGCGCACACCGCTGTAGTAGGCGTAGCCGCGTAAGTCGGCCAAGTCAAAGGTGATGGCTACGTCTTGCATATCCGCTGCGATTTGGCGCAACTCGGCCAAAGCTTGCATGACCACGGGCCATGCAGCAAAAGCCTTCTCAGCTTGGTCCAACACAGACGCATCGCCGTACATACCGGCCAAGGCCACCAAAGCACTGCGCACATTGGCAGGCAGGTCTTTGGTAAGGGCTTGAACGCCAGAGGTGTCCTTTGCGGCCAAAGCGCTGTGCAAGGCATCGCGGTCTTGCACGCTCAGATTCACGCCAGCCAGCAAGGCTGGCACGATGCGCGCATCGCTCAGGTCGAGTGTGTAGTTTTTCAGTTTGACAGCTTTCAAGCTGTCCAAGGCCAAATGCAGCACTTCGAGATCGGCCTCGATGCCTGCATGGCCATAGATTTCAGCACCAAACTGCAATGGCTCACGGGTGGCAAATGGGCGGTCTGGGCGCGTGTGCAGCACGGGGCCGCAGTAGCACAGACGCGTCACACCCGCACGGTTGAGCAAATGGGCATCAATGCGGGCCACTTGTGGCGTGGTGTCAGCGCGCAAGCCCAAGGTACGACCAGAGAGTTGGTCGACCAGTTTGAATGTTTGTAAATCGAGTGCGCGGCCTGTACCTGACAGCAAGGATTCAAGGTACTCGAGCAATGGCGGCATCACCAGCTCGTAGCCATAGCCTCTAGCCGTGTCCAGATATAGACGACGTAGCTCTTCGATGTGCCGGGCCTCAGAAGGCAGAACATCGGCGATGTGATCCGGCAGAACCCAAGCAGACATGAAATTAAGGGAGGCTGTTAAAACCGAGATTTTACAGGGCTAAACGCCCTCAACCCAGCCACCAAAGCATCAAAAGACCGGCGATCACGCAGACCAAGCCAAAAAAGCGGATTTGTCCGTCTTCCAGCACCATCAATTGGGCCATCTTGTCGCGCCAACCGTGGGGCGAAATAAACGGGAAGATGCCTTCAAAAATCAGCATCAACCCAAACGCGACCCACAGCGTATCGCTGTCCAAGCTCATACGAGAAGCCTTTTACTTCTTCGGCGCTGGGGCGCTACCGCCACCGCTGCCACGCAGGGCTTTGAAGAAGTCGCTGGATGGATCGACCACCATCACGTCGCTCTTTTTGCTGAACGTGGTTTTGTAGGCTTCTAAGCTGCGGTAGAACTGGGCAAAGTTGGCATCGCGGCCAAACGAATCCGCATACAAACGTGCGGCTTCGGCATCTCCCTCACCTTTGATTTTTTGCGCTTCGCGGTAGGCATTGGCCAAAGTCACTTCGCGTTGGCGATCTGCATCGGCGCGGATCTTTTCGCCTTCGGCAGCACCCGTAGAGCGCAACTCGTTGGCGACGCGCTTACGCTCGGCCTCCATACGGCGATAGACCGATTCAGTGATGGCATCCACATAGTCGGCACGGGTGATGCGGACGTCAATCACGTCCACGCCCCAAGGCTTGGCACCTTTGACGGATTCAAGCACTTCGCGCTTCACATCTTCCAACAACTCTTCGCGTTTCAACGAAAGCAGCTCTTTCACCGTGCGCTTGTTGATTTCCTCTTGGAATGCGTTACGAACCACGCGCGCCAATTGCACTGAACCAGCGTTCTCATCCAAACCGACGTTTCGGATGTACTGAGAAGGATCGGTCACGCGCCAACGGGCATACCAATCAATCACCACACGTTGCTTTTCAGCCGTGAGCATAGGCTCGGTGTCCACGTTGTCCAAGGTGAGCAAACGTTTGTCGATGTAGCTCACGTTTTGGAAAGGAGGCGGTAGTTTGAAATTCAAACCAGGCTCAGTGATGACGCTCTTGATTTGACCAAATGAATACACCACGCCAAATTGACGCTGGTCCACCACAAACAGCATAGAGCTCAGCAGTGCCAAGACCACGATGCCTGAGGAAATATAAAAACCAATTTTGTTTTGTTGCATGTTCGTGTCCCCTATCAACGGCCATCGCGCTCACGGGCGCGGCCATCGCGTACGCGGGTGTCAGCCGCTTGAGCGGCCGGGCTGGTGCTGTTGTTGGCCGTGTTGGCTTGCGCCGCAGCATCAGCAGCCTGAGCGGCTCCATTCATTTGACCGGTTTGCTGCATGATTTTGTCCAAGGGTAAATACAACAGGTTTGAACCCTGCTTGGTATCCACCAACACCTTGGTGGTGTTGCTGTAAATCTGCTGCATGGCGTCGATGTACAAACGGTCGCGCATGACCTGCGGCGCCTTTTGGTATTCGCCCACGAGTGACTTGAAGCGTTGGGCATCACCCTCAGCTTGCGCCACGATACGGGCCTTGTAACCATCTGCTTCTTGCTTCAAACGCGAAGCGGCACCCACGGCACGTGGGACCACATCGTTGGCGTAGGCTTCAGCTTCGTTCTTGGCACGTTCGCGTTCTTGACCAGCTTTGAGCACATCGTCAAACGCGGCTTGCACTTGCTCTGGGGGACGCACGCCACCCTGCTGCAAGTTGATGCCGACAACTTCAACACCCACTTTGTATTGATCCAAGATAGCTTGCATGATGGTGCGAATACGTGGACCAATTTGGTCACGCTCTTCAGACATCGCAGCGTCCATCTTCATCTTGCCCACCACTTCGCGCACGGCTGTTTCGGCAGCTTGCACCACGGTTTCAGTGGGGTTCTTGGTTTCAAACAAATAAGCACGTGCGTCAGTCAAACGGTATTGCACGGCAAATTTGATTTCGAGGATGTTTTCGTCTTCGGTCAGCATCGCTGACTCGCGCAAGCCTGTGGACTTGACGATGGTGTCACGTCCCACATCAACAGAGCGGATTTGCGTCACAAACACCAGTTCTTGGCGCTGGAACGGGTAAGGCAAACGCCAGTTGAAACCCGCACCCACGGTGGAGTGGTAACGGCCAAACTGCGTGATCACCGCTTGCTGACCTTCTTGGACGATGAAGAAACCCGTGCTGAGCCAAATGGCCAACACGACAGCGCCAATGACACCCACACCTAAGCGAGCAGCTTTGAAGTCAGGGCCTTGAGGGCCACTCGGGCCACCGTTGTTCGGAGGCTGAGAACCGCCATTTTTGTTGCCAAACAAGCCAGAAATCTTGGCATTGAAGTCACGCCACAGTTCATCCAAGTCAGGTGGGCCGCCTGCACCTGCGGATGGACGCTGAGGTGCTGATGGTTTTTTATCATCAGCCGAGCCTTGGGGTGGTTGAGTGCCGCTCGGGTCAAACGTAGGGTTGCCGTCTTTGTCGCGGCCCCAGCGGCCATCGTTGAGGTTGAACATGCCGAGCAGTCGGGCACGCCAAGACTTGGGGCTGACCGTGTGGGTAGTTGAGTTCATGCGCATGGTTGTTTTATCTCTGAAGTCCTTGATTGTGCCTAAGGTTTAGGGCCTCATTCCAATTCCGGTGAATCTACATGGTCTTCGGGTTCGCTGATGACGGCCTCGTGGGCTAAAAACTCACGCAAAGCAGCCAAACCTTCGCCTGTTTGGGCGCTGACGAAGAAGCGCGGCACACTTTGACCGTCCACGGTGAAGTGGTCATTCAGCTGAACGGGACGGGTTTCAGGGCTCATGGCGTCTAGCTTGTTGAACACCAAGACTTGCGGCACATCGGCCGCGCCAATCTCGGCCAAAACCTTTTGCACCTCGACCATTTGTTCGGGGTAATTCGTGTTGGAGGCGTCGACCACATGCATCAACAGCGTGGCGTCTGCCGCCTCTTGCAAGGTAGCTTGGAAAGCATCAATCAAGCCGTGGGGCAAATCGCGAATGAAACCCACCGTGTCTGACAGCGACACAGAACGGCCCGAGCCATCGGCATGGCCCAAATATAACTGGCGCGTGGTGGTGTCGAGCGTGGCGAATAGCTGGTCGGCCGCATAAGCGCGGGCTTTGACCAAGGCATTGAACAGCGTCGACTTGCCAGCGTTGGTGTATCCCACCAGCGAGATGGTGAAAGCATCTCGGCGGTTACGCTGGCGGCGCTGAGTACTGCGTTGCTTTTTGACCTTGTCCAAACGCTCTTTGGTGCGCTTGATGGAATCGTTGATCATGCGGCGGTCCAGCTCAATCTGGGTCTCGCCGGGGCCGCCGCGCATACCGATACCGCCGCTTTGACGCTCCAAGTGCGACCAACGGCGCACCAAGCGCGTGCTGAGGTATTGCAGCTTAGCCAGCTCGACTTGCAGCTTGCCTTCGTGGCTGCGCGCGCGCTGGGCGAAGATTTCCAAAATCAGCAAGGTGCGGTCATTCACCGCCACGCCCATGTGGCGCTCAAGGTTGCGCTGCTGAGCGGGGCTGAGCGACTGGTCAAACAAAATCTCTGTCGCACCATGCATCAGAGCCAGCTCTTTGATTTCATCGGCTTTGCCACTACCCACAAACAATGCGGCATCAGGTGCTTTGCGTTTGCAGGTGATGCGTGCCACAGGCTTTAAGCCTGCGGTTTCGGCCAGCAAGCCCAGTTCTTCTAACTCGCCATCGAAATGCGGCAAGCCGAAATCGACCCCCACCAAAATAGTGGTGCCGGCGGTTTTTTCAGGGGTGTCGTTCAAGCGGTCAGTCTAAGAAAAGTGAGACATAAAAAAAGGGCTGAAACAGCCCTTTTTGCAGAGCGTTCAAGCTCAGACTTCTGGCGAACTGCCAGTGCCGTCGGTTGGGTTGAAGTTCACAGCGCGGCCCGGCACGATGGTCGAGATAGCGTGTTTGTAGACCATTTGCGTCACAGTGTTGCGCAGCAATACAACGTATTGATCAAACGATTCGATTTGGCCTTGCAGCTTGATGCCGTTGACCAAGTAGATGGACACGGGCACATGCTCGCGGCGAAGGATATTGAGAAATGGATCTTGCAACAGTTGGCCTTTGTTCTTTGAGTTGTCGGTGTTCACGATATGCTCCGTGTCTATAAAGTTGAAAGAAATCGCACGTTACCACATCAACGTAAAGCCTTTGAAATCAATCGTCTTTGCCTGCGTAAGGGTTACTTGAGGTCTTCATCTCAATTCGCAAGGGAGTACCTTCTAAATTAAAGGCTTTGCGGAAGCGCCCTTCCAAGAAGCGTTTGTAGGTTTCAGTCACATGCTCCAAAGAATTGCCGTGAATCACGATGATGGGCGGATTCATGCCACCTTGGTGGGCATAACGCAACTTGGGACGGTACATACCGCCGCGCTGAGGCGACTGGAACTGAACAGCTTCTAACAACAGGCGGGTGAGCAAAGGGGTTGGCATCTTGCACATGGCCGCGCGGTGCGCTTGTGCGATGGCGCCCCACAACGGGCCCAAACCTTGGCGTTTCTTGGCCGAGATGAAATGCATGGCCGCAAACTTCAAGAACGGCAAACGCGTCTCAATCGAGCGCATTAGCAGTTCGCGCTGGTACGAATCCACCGCATCCCATTTGTTCACGGCCATCACCACAGCACGGCCGCTTTCCAAGATGTAACCTGCAATGTGCGCGTCTTGGTCGGTTACACCTTGGGTGGCATCGAGCAACAGTAAAACCACATTGGCGGACTCAATGGCTTGCAGAGTTTTGACCACCGAGAACTTCTCGATGGCTTCAAATACTTTGCCTTTACGACGCAAACCTGCCGTATCGATGAGCTCAAACATCTGACCGTTGCGTTCAAACGGCACGCTGATGGCGTCACGCGTGGTGCCCGGCATGTCAAACGCGACCAAGCGCTCTTCACCCAGCCACGTGTTGATGAGGGTCGACTTGCCCACGTTGGGGCGACCGGCCACAGCCAGCTTGATGATGCCGCTGTCGGAATCGGCATCTTCATCATCTGGATCGGCCAAATTCAGAGGTGCCAAGGCTTGCGCCATCATGTCGCGAATACCTTGCCCGTGCGAGGCAGACACGGGCAACACTTCTCCCAAGCCCAGCTCATAGAACTCGACCAGCTGTGCGCCCTCTTTCATGCCCTCGGCTTTGTTGGCCACCAAAATGGTGGGCTTGCCCAATCGGCGCAGGTAGTTGGCGATGTCGTGGTCTTGGGCCGAAATGCCACCACGGGCATCCACCACAAACACCACCACATCAGCCTCAGCCACAGCTTGCTGTGTTTGACGCGCCATCTCTTTGTAGATGCCTTTGTCAGCGGTGGGCTCAAAGCCACCGGTGTCGATGACGATGAATTCGTGTTTGTCAAAACGGGCGTTGCCGTAGTGACGGTCGCGCGTCAGACCCGCGAAGTCGGCCACGATCGCATCACGCGATTTGGTCAAACGGTTAAACAACGTGGACTTGCCGACGTTGGGGCGGCCCACCAGAGCCAATACGGGTTTCAAAACTTAATCCTTTAACGTTCCCATTTACGGGATTTGGAGGCCAGTCACGCGACCTTCGCGTGTGACCACCACATAGCGACCGCCTGCAAACACAGGCGCAGTTGCCAATTCTTCCGAGTCGAGCTTGATGCGGTTGAGCAATGCACCATCGGCCAACGACAACACATACAACCAACCACCGTTGTCGGCAATCAGCACGCCACGCGGCGTTACCAACGGTGCGCTCAAGATGCGGTATTTCAAACGCTCGGTGTCCCACAGGCGTTCGCCGTTGCTGCGGTTCAACGCTTGCACCACGCCGTTAGACATAGGCGCGATGAGGAGCGTTTCATTGCCACTCACGCCCATTTCACCCGCAGAAGGACGTGTCCATACACCTTGGCCTCGCTCGGCATTGACGCAGCCCACAGCGGCTTGGAAGGCACGCACGCACACCACATCGCCTACGCGATCATATGGCGCGACCAGGTCGACCAAGCGTTCAACGTCATTGGTGCCACGTGGCGTCGCAATGGCAGACTCCCAGCGAATCACGCCAGTGTTGGGGTCAAGACCCGCCAAGCGGCCAGACAAACCGACCAACAAGGTATTTTTAAAAGCCAGCATCACACCCGCTTGCTTCAAGACCAAAGGCTCGCCTGGACGCTGCTGTGTCCACAACTGGCGACCTGTTGCGCCGTCAAAGGCAATAACTGAACGATCCGCCGTCAACACAAACACACGTGCACCAGCAACTAATGGCGCTGTGAATGACTGTGCGGGCAAGCTCTTACGCCATTGCACTTTGCCGTCACGCAGTGTGACGAGTTCGTTGTTGCGGGTGACCACAGCCAGTTGCTGGCCATCGCTGCCAACACCAGCAGAAATGGCTTGGTCAAGCTTGATACGCCACACATCTTTGCCAGTGGTGGCATCCAACACCGCCACCACGCCTTGGCTATTGGCCAAAGCAATGCGGTCTTCTCGGGCTGACACGACCAAGGGGAAATCAACCTTGCCGATATTGGCAGTCCAATTGCTGCGCACATCTTGCAGCACGGGTACGCCCGGAATTTCAGTGGGCTTGGGTCGCGATGGGCCTGAACAGGCAACCAAAGCCACGCACGCGCTGAGCAAGCTCAGGCGCATGAAAGATGTCCAGCGAGACGGAGTTGTGTTCACTTTTTGGTCTCCACAGCGGTTGTGTCTTCGGGGTCTGCACCCAAAGCGGCCAATTTAACAGCCACCAAACGGCGGTAATCGGCATTGGGCTCAAAGCCCTTCCATGCATTTTTGTAATGTTGCACAGCTTCAGCAGGTTGCGCTTGCAGCATGGCCAGGTCCCCCAAGCGATCCGACATCAACGGCGCAAAGGCTTCAGGCGTTTTGACAGTGAGCTGTTTGCGTGCTTCGTCATAGGCTTTGTCCTCCACCAACAAAGCAGCCAATCGCAACCGGGCCAAGGCTTGGTAACCCTCGTCGCTGGCTTTGTCGATCACCCACGTCAATTGTTTTTTGGCATCGGCCTTGCGGTCTTTGTCGTTGTAAACGCGCGCGGCCAACATTGCGGCCTGCTGCGCGTAGGTGGTGCTGGCAAATTTTTCTTCAATGTCGTTGACCGAGCGGTCAAGCAAAGCCAAGTCACCGTTGAGGGCCGAGCGTTCAACGGTGTCATACAACGCGGCCGATTGCGCGGCTTGCTTGCCTTGGTAAGACTGCCAGCCCATCCAAGAGGCATAGCCACCCAACACCGCAATCAGCACCCAAGTGATGAGGTCGCCCCAGCGTTTCCAAAAGTGCTTGAGTTCGTCGAGTTGTTCTTGGTCTTCTAGGTTGAGGTGCGATGACATGGTGTGAATGCTTTGACGTAAAAATTGAGCGAATTGTAGGGGGGTGCTATCAAGCCTTGCCCAGCTTCATTTTGGCGGCCACACGGGCCGTGACATCAGCCAAGGGCACCGCCTCTTGCGCGCCTGCACCATCGCGCAAGGCTTTGAGGGTGACTTCGCCTCGGGCCAACTCGTCGCCGCCAAAAATGAGGGCGAAATGTGCACCGCTGCCATCGGCTTTTTTGAACTGCGATTTCATGCTGCCCATGCCCTCGCCCGCCCCTGCGTGCATTTGCACAGACACGCCTTGCGCACGCAAAGCTTGGAGCGTCTTGAACACCACAGGCAAAGCTGCTGCGTCCGGCACGATGGCGTACACGTCAGGCCCAGTGGCCTCTGGCAATGTGCCCTGCTCTTTGAGCAACTCCAGCACACGTTCCACGCCTAATGCCCAGCCTACAGCGGGTGCGGTCTTGCCGCCCACTTGCCCAATCAGGTAGTCGTAACGGCCACCACCGCAGATGGTGCCTTGCGAGCCCAATCGATCGGTCACAAACTCAAACACAGTGAGGTTGTAGTAATCCATGCCACGCACCAAGCGTGGGTTGATGCGGTAACTCACGCCACTCGCATCCAAAATGGCTTTGACGGCATTGAAGTGAGCGAGCGAGGCTTCGCCCAAGAAGTCGATCAACTTGGGAGCGGCTTCCACCACCGCTTGCATCGCTGGGTTCTTGGTATCCAAGATGCGCAAAGGGTTGGTGTGCAAGCGACGCTTGGCTTCTTCGTCCAACACATCGGCGTGGGCTTCTAAGTGCGCAATCAAAGCTGTGCGGTGTGCAGCACGTTCGTTAGGCTGGCCCAAGCTGTTGAGCTCCAAGCGAACGTCTTGCAAACCCAGTTCTTGCCATAACGTGGCGGCCAACACAATGAGTTCGGCATCCACCTCAGCACCGGGAAAGCCCAAGGCCTCCGCGCCAATTTGGTGGAATTGGCGATAACGGCCGCGTTGTGGACGCTCATGACGGAACATCGGACCCATGTAGTACAGACGCTTGCCACCTTCGTACAACATGTTGTGTTCGACAACAGCACGTACCACACCGGCAGTCGCTTCGGGGCGCAAGGTGAGTTGCTCGCCGTTCAGTCGGTCTTCAAAGGAGTACATCTCCTTTTCCACAATGTCGGTCACCTCGCCCAGGCCACGCACAAACAAAGCGGTGGGTTCAACAATGGGCGTGCGCAGGTTGCGATAGGCATGGCGCGCCATCAGGCCGCGCACTTTGTCTTCGAGCCATTCCCATTGAGCTGAGGCGGGTGGCAGCAAGTCGTTCATGCCTTTGACAGCGGTCAAGGCTTGGGCTTTGGCAGGTTTTGTTGTTTTGTTTTCTGTTGTCACGGTCAGGCTGCGCGGGATTTAACCAAAGCGCTTTTCAATGTAGTTTTCAACAATTTGGTGGAACTCTTGCGCGATGTTGTCGCCGCGCAAGGTCATGGCTTTTTCGCCATCAATGAACACGGGGGCCGCAGGCGCTTCGCCATTGCCGGGCAGGCTGATGCCGATGTCGGCATGCTTGCTCTCACCGGGGCCATTGACGATGCAGCCCATCACGGCCACTTTGAGGTTTTCCACGCCTGGGTATTGCGAACGCCACACAGGCATTTGGGCGCGCAAGAAATCGTCGATCGACTTGGCCATCTCTTGGAAGGTGGTGCTGGTCGTGCGACCGCAACCGGGGCATGCGGTGACGCTGGGCACAAAGGTACGCAGGCCTAAGGCTTGCAAAATTTCAGACGCAATCACCACCTCTTGCGTGCGTGCTTCGCCTGGCTGCGGTGTGAGCGAGACACGAATGGTGTCGCCAATGCCTTCTTGCAGCAAGATGGACAAGGCCGTGGCCGAAGCCACCGTGCCTTTGGTGCCCATGCCCGCTTCGGTGAGGCCCAAATGCAATGGGTAGTTGCAGCGCTGTGCCAGCTCACGGTAGACGGCAATGAGGTCTTGCACACCACTGACTTTGCAGCTGAGCAAGATTTGCTCAGGCGGCATGCCCATGCTTTGTGCCAATTTGGCTGAGTCGATGGCCGAGGTGATGAGCGCTTCGTACATCACTTGTTTGGCATCGAAGGGATTGGCGCGCAATGCGTTTTCATCCATCAACTTGGCAAGCAGCTCTTGATCCAAACTACCCCAGTTCACCCCAATGCGCACGGCTTTGTTGTAGCGCATCGCAGCTTCAATCATTTGGCCAAATTGTTTGTCGTGCTTATCGCCCTTGCCCACGTTGCCGGGATTGATGCGGTACTTGGACAATGCTTGCGCACAGTCTGGGAACTCGGTCAACAAGCGGTGACCGTTGTAATGAAAGTCGCCAATCAACGGCACGTTGATGCCCATCTTGTCGAGCTGCTCGCGCACATAGGGCACAGCGGCAGCGGCTTCGGGTGTGTTGACCGTGATGCGTACCAACTCGGAACCTGCCAACGCTAGCTCTTTGATTTGAATGGCTGTGCCAATCGCGTCCACGGTGTCCGTATTGGTCATGGACTGCACGCGCACAGGCGCATCGCCGCCAACCGTCACGACATGGTCGCCCCACGACACGCGGGCTTGCAAGCTACGGCGCGCCTGAGGCAGCGACAAAGCAATGCCTTGCGGTTGAGTGTTATTTGACATCGGGCACTCCTGAAGCGCTGGCGGGCAATGCAGCACTGGCAGCTTGCGCAGCTTGTGCTGCCACAGCGGCCGAATGCACCGTGGTCACCACCACATTGCCAGACACGTTTTCCATCGCAGGCACTGGTGCATCGGTAGAAGGCAGCGCCACAGCTGGCGTGACAGGCACTAAAACCGTACCTGCCGTTGGCTCTTCTTTGAACACCAGCAAACCATGAATTTCGGGCCAAAAACCAATCAAAAGCGCCACGCCCAAAATCGCCATCGCAGCCCAACGCAAAGGCGTGAACAAACGTGCGACCACCACAAAGCTGGACTGAGGCAAAAACGAGGGCCTGTCCAATGGAAAGTCCAGACCACGCTCGTTTTTAGCCGCGAGGCGCGACACATCTTGGCCTGGAAGCAAGGCCAACACAGGTGCAGCGTCCGTCTTCAATTGACGGCAAACAGCCAAAGTCAAAGCACGGGCAAACATGGCGTCTGGCAAATCGTCCAAGCGGTCTGTCTCCAGCGCTTCCAATTTAGCGGGTGACACGCGCAGTGCTTGCGCCAACACATCAAGCTTAAAACCTGCGTCTTCACGGAGCTGACGCAGCAAGGCACCCGCTGTGGTGCTGGAAGGTGTCGATGTGGTTGTTTCTTCAGTCATCAGGCTTTAAAAGAATGAAAGATTTGTTCGATGGTTGCGTTAGCGCGTGACTGTTTGAGCAGCACGTTGTTTGCAAAATGCAATGGCTTTGTTGGTTTTATCTGCACTGGCATAACCCGGCTGAGACATCGCTTGTGCGAACTGGTTTTGCGCTTCAGCGAAGCGATTTTGTTCACACAAAAACCAAGCGTAGTTGTGTTGAATGGCTGCAAGTTCAGTGGAACGCACAGGCGGCATAGAAGCTAGCTGCAGCGCTTGCTCAAAACTTTGTTGTGCCAACACAGGCGCATTGGCGCGCTGGTGAATCAGCCCCAGCAAGCTATAGGCATCTGCATAGTTCGAATCAATTTGCAAAGCAGCGCGCACTTCTTGTTGCGCCACGTCGTTTTGGTTTTGTTCGAAATACGCACTCGCCAAACTCAGGCGGCGCATGGCGCGTTGGCGGGTGCTGTCGGGCTCAGCTTGTGTGAGTGTGTCGAGCTGCTTCGATGTTGAGCCGCAAGCGCTCAAGCCGCACACGTTCGCAAACAACACGCCCACAACAGTTGCCATACGCCACACGCTCATGAGGGCACCTGTGTGAGCGAAATCACGCGTTGCTTGGCCATGCGCTCGTCAACCTTGGTGCGATCTTTCACATCGCCAGCAAGCTGGCCGCACGCTGCATCAATGTCGTCCCCGCGCGTCTTGCGTACCGTGGTGATGATGCCGGCTTCGCTGAGCTGCGCTGCAAAAGCTTTGACCGTGGCGGCGTTCGAACGTGTGAGGCCCGACGCAGGAAAAGGGTTGAACGGAATGAGGTTGAACTTGCAAGGCACGCCCTCACCTAAACCGCGTTTTGGCTTGACCAAATCAATCAAGGCTTGCGCGTGTTCGGGCTGATCATTCACACCATCCAACATGCAATATTCAAAGGTGATGAAGTCGCGCGGCGCGTGCGCCAAATAGCGGCGGCAAGCATCCATCAACTCATGCAAGGGGTATTTGCGATTAAGTGGCACCAAGTTGTCGCGCAAAGCATCGGTAGGCGCATGCAACGACACGGCCAATGCCACTGGCGCATCTAAACCTAAGCGGTCCATCATGGGCACAACGCCCGAGGTAGACACCGTCACGCGGCGGCGTGACAAGCCATAGCCGTGGTCATCCAGCATCGAGCGCAGCGCAGGCACCAAGGCGCTGTAGTTTTGCAGCGGCTCGCCCATGCCCATCATCACCACGTTGGAGATGACGCGCTCAGTCGTGTTGAACTGTTTGCGCAGCGTGTGCTCGGCAAACCACAGCTGCGACAAGATTTCACCGGTGGTGAGGTTACGGCTAAAGCCTTGATGGCCTGTGGAGCAAAAGCGGCAGCCCACAGCGCAACCGGCTTGTGACGACACGCACAAAGTGCCTCGATCGTCTTCGGGAATGAACACGGTTTCAACAGCATTGCCGTCGCCCACATCGAACAGCCATTTGATGGTGCCGTCGGCGGAGTCGTGTCTGGAAATGGGGGTCAGTGGCTGAACCTGTGCGCAGGTTTTCAGCTTTTCGCGCAGAGACTTGGCGAGATCAGACATCTGATCAAAGTCTTGTGCGCCTTTTTGGTGGATCCACCGAAACAGCTGTGTGGCGCGAAAGCGTTTCTCGCCCAAGCGCTCACAAAAAACGGCCAATCCGTCGAGATCAAAATCAAGCAGGTTGGCCGTCATTTTTATTCGCCAACGCGATGGTTGCCCACCGCGTCGATTGGCTTTTAGTGACCGTAAACGTTCATGCCAGCGAAGAAGAAGCTGATTTCAGCAGCTGCTGTCTCTGGGCCGTCAGAACCGTGCACAGCGTTGGCATCGATGCTGTCAGCGAAGTCAGCGCGGATGGTGCCAGCAGCGGCTTCTTTAGGGTTGGTAGCACCCATCAAGTCGCGGTTTTTCAAGATAGCGCCTTCGCCTTCGAGCACTTGGATCATGACAGGGCCAGAGACCATGAAGTCAACCAAATCTTTGAAGAAAGGACGTGCTTTGTGCACAGCGTAGAACTGCTCGGCTTCGCCGCGTGACAGGTGAGCCATGCGAGCGGCCACAACTTTCAAGCCAGCAGCTTCGAAGCGTGCGTAGATTTGGCCGATGACGTTCTTAGCAACTGCGTCTGGCTTGATGATGGAGAGAGTACGTTCGGTCATTTGGATTTTCCCTAGTTTGACTGTGATTGAAACTTTTGTGCGCGATGCGCTTAGCCTGCTATTTTAACCGTTTCAAGGGATTTCCCTTGAACGAACAAGCGTTTTTGGTGCATCTTCGCTGTGATTTATCGGCCGCCTCTGCCACCTTGGCCGCGATTACCGCCACCTGAGCGACCACCGCCGAAACCACCACCGGCTGAGCCACCTCGGCGTGGGGCTGCGCTAGATGGGCGAGGCCCACCTACTAGGCCAGCTTTGAAGGCTTTTTGGCCGTCTTTTTTGCGTTGACGCTCCTCGGCGTAGCTGTCTGCACCGATGTAGCCCACGGAGGTTTGCATTGGATCAGGTTGAGCCGCACGCTCAGGGGCTTTGCCGCCACGGCGACGCTCGGTACGCACCAAACGCTCTGGCCCGCTGCGCTCTTCAGCCGCACGCGGCGTAGAAGGACGTGGGCCAATGCTGTTGCCACGGCGGCGGCTGTTGGCGCGCTCACTGCGGTCATGGCGTGAAGGGCCGCTTTGCATCGGGGCTTCAGCACCTGCGGCTTCCATCAAAGCGCGAATGTCGCGCTCACCCAGCTCCACAAACGCACCGCGCTTCAAACCGCGTGGCAACACCATGGCGCCGTAGCGGATACGAATCAAGCGGCTCACGGCGTGGCCCACCGCCTCGAACATGCGACGCACTTCACGGTTGCGACCTTCAGAAATGGTCACGCGATACCAGCAGTTAGAGCCTTCGCCACCGCCCTCTTCGATCGAGCCAAATTGAGCTGGACCGTCATCCAGTTGAATGCCGGTGATGAGTTGTTCTTTTTGGTCTTTGCTGAGTTTGCCCAGCGAGCGCACCGCGTATTCGCGTTGCAAACCAAAGCGTGGGTGCATCAGCTGGTTGGCCAATTCACCCGAGCTGGTGAACAACAACAAGCCTTCGGTGTTCAAGTCCAAACGGCCCACAGATTGCCATTTGCCTTGGTACAGGCGGGGCAAGCGGCGGAACACCGTGGGGCGGTTTTGCGGATCGTCGGTCGTCACCACTTCGCCCGCAGGCTTGTGATACGCGATCACGCGCGGTGGCGGTGGCGCAATGCGCACCTTGAGCTGACGGCCGTTGACCTTGATTTGGTCACCAAATTGCACGCGTTGGCCTGTGTGGGCCACTTCGTTGTTCACGGCCACATGGCCTTCGGCAATCAGGCGCTCCATCTCGATGCGTGAGCCCAAGCCCGACTGAGCCAAGACTTTGTGCAATTTTGGAGATTCGGGTTGCGGAAGCAGCACACGCTTTTCAGGAGCGGCTTCGGCGCGGATCAGCTCGGCATCAAACTCACCAGAAACAACATCGTCAAAGTCAAACGCCGTGTCGTCGTCATCCAAAAATTCGTCGTGTGGTTCGCTTGGCTTGCCACCCAGGTCGTGGTGTTTAGTGTTCATGCGTGTCGTCGCCGGTTGGGGCGGGGTCTCTGGGAGAGGAAAGTTCAAAAATAGGGGCTTCTTCGCTGAGCGCCGATGTAGCTTGTGCGGATACTTCAGCTGCCATTTCGCCTTCTACAGACGCAGTGGCTTCGGCAGTTTCAGCGCCTTCGAGCGCCATGTCTAATTGCAATGAAGGATCGTCTTCACCCAAACGGGCAAACGCATTGGCTTGCGCTTGGGCACTGTCGTACACAGGCAATTGGTCAAGCGAGGCCAAGCCTAAGTCGTCCAAAAACTGGCGCGTGGTGGCATACAAAGAAGGACGGCCCACGGTTTCGCGGTGGCCAATGACTTCGACCCATCCACGGTCTTCAAGTTGTTTGATGACGAGTGAGTTCACGGTCACGCCGCGGATGTCTTCCATGTCGCCACGGGTCACAGGCTGGCGGTAGGCAATGATGGCCAAGGTTTCCATCACGGCGCGAGAGTATTTAGGGGGTTTCTCAGGGTTCAGACGGTCCAAAAACTCCCGCATTTCTGGGCGGCTTTGGAAGCGCCAACCGGTGGCCACTTGCACCAACTCAACGCCGCGCTGCGCCCAATCGAGTTGCATTTCTTCGAGCAAAGTACGAATGGTGTCTGCGCCCAAGGCGTCAGCGAACAGCACGCGCAAATCGCGAATCTGGATGGGCTGGTGAGAACAAATCAGGGCGGTCTCTAGTACGCGCTTGGCATCCACGGTGTTCATCGTGAGAGTTCCGGGTCAAGGGTCGAGGAAAAGGCCTACGAAAATTCATCTCGAGGCGGTAAGGGTGATGCGGGGCATCACACGAGTCAGAGCCAAAGGGCTCACCGCTTTCACAAGCGTGAGCCCATATTGTAACGGAGGCTGCTTTTAGGCGGATTCAGGCCGCTTGAGGCCCAAACCGGCCATCAGATTGACCATGTCGTCGGGCAACGGCGCTTCAAACTTGAGCGGCTCACCCGTGATGGGATGGTCAAAGCTCAGGCGGAAAGCATGCAAAGCTTGGCGATCGATACCCAAGGTCATGGGCCCCGAATAGAGCGAATCGCCCACCAACGGATGACCAAAGTGCGCCATGTGCACACGGATTTGATGCGTGCGTCCTGTGTGCAAGGTGCATTGCACCAAACACGCTTCTTCTTGACTGCTCAAACACTCAAACGTGGTGTGGGCTTCTTTGCCTGGCAAACGCTCCAAATCGACCACTGCCATGCGCAGGCGGTTGCGGTAGTCGCGGCCAATGGCGGCCACGATGTCGCGCACAGGTGTGCCGCTCCATTTGCGGTAGGCCACGGCCAAGTATTCACGGTGCACTTCGCGCTCAGCAATCATGGCCACCAAGGCGTCCATGGCTCGGCGGCTACGCGCCACAATCATCAAACCACTGGTGTCTTTGTCCAAGCGGTGAACGATACCCGCGCGTGGCAGCATCACCGCTTGTGGGTCCAATGCCAACAAACCATTGAGCAGCGTGCCGCTCCAGTTACCGGGTGCGGGGTGCACGACCAAGCCTGCGGGCTTGAAGAGCACGCGCAAGTCATCGTCTTCGTAAATGACATTCAACGGGATATCTTCGGGCTTGAAGGCTTGACTTTGAGGGGTAGGCCTTAAGGTGAGCTGGTAACGCTCGCCCATACGGACCTTGGCTGAAGCCTTGCTCATCACGCGCGGTGCGGGGATGACGCAACTTACACAACCTTCGCTGAGCAGTTGCTGAGAATAGCTGCGCGAGAACTCGGGCAACAACACGGCCAACGCGCGGTCTAAGCGTTCACCGTGCAAATCGTTAGGGATCGATAGTTCGCGGGTTTCCACCTCAGGACCATCAATCAGGTCGACATGCTCGTCCAATAAAACATCCTCCTGAATAGGCGTGTCGGATGGTGGCTGAGCCGATAGAATGGATTTACTTTGCTTCAAGAGGTTGACCTGTGGTGTTACGACTCAAATTATCGACGGTGTGGATGGCTATTGGCCTGTCAACAGCTTTTCTTTTCACAGGATGTGCTGACAGCAACTACGACGCCACCAAAGATTGGAGCAATGACAAGCTCTACAACGAGGCTAAAGACGAAATGGCCGCTGGCGGCTATGACAAAGCCATTGGCATGTACGAGAAGCTCGAAGGCCGTGCAGCAGGTACCGCCTTGGCTCAACAAGCTCAATTAGACAAAGCTTGGGCTCAATACAAAACCAACGAGCCCGTGCAAGCCGTTGCGACGCTAGATCGCTTCATCAAACTTCACCCCGCTAGTCCGGCCCTTGACTATGCGCTTTACCTCAAAGGCTTGGTGAACTTCAATGACAACCTCGGCTTGATGTCCTCCCTAGCCGAACAAGACTTGGCAGAACGTGACCCCAAACAAGCCAAAGAATCATTTGAAGCCTTTCGCGAACTGATCAATCGCTTTCCTGCCTCTAAATACTCTGAGGATGCACGCCTACGAATGGCCTTCATCAAGAACTCATTGGCGCGCTCCGATGTGCACGTGGCTCGCTTTTATTACCAGCGCGGCGCTTATGTTGCTGCCATCAATCGTGCGCAAACCACAGTGCAAGAGTTTCGCGATGTGCCTGCCGTCGAAGAAGCCTTGTTCATCATGTACCAAAGCTACGACAAGCTGAATTTGGTGCAACTGCGAGACGACACCAAGCGCGTGTTAGAGAAGTCATATCCCGCCAGCGCATTTCTTCGCGGCGAACAAGCGACGACTAAAAAGTCGTGGTGGAAGCTCTGGAAATAAAGTCTTGGTTGAGCGCTTCCAGCGACTCAGCCAAAGCTTCTGCAGTCTGCAGCTGATGCATGGGTGGCAAAGCGGCAATCAAACGTCGGCCATAGCCTGTGGTGACCAAACGGTTGTCACACAACACCAACACACCTTGGTCTGACTCGGTGCGAATCAATCGACCAGCACCTTGCTTCAAAGCCACCACAGCCTCGGGCACAAAGTAATCGTTGAACGGGCTTCGGCCTTGTGACTCTAGGCGCTTGCTACGTGCCTCTACCAGCGGGTCATTCGGGGGCGGGAACGGCAGCTTATCGATGATGACCAACTGCAGCGCATCGCCCGGCACATCAAAACCCTCCCAGAAGGTGGCTGAGGCCACCAACACGCAGCCGCCCTCGCCCACTTTGGCGCCTTCTCGGAAGCGCTCCATCAAATGACGTTTGGGCCACTCGCCTTGTACCAACACCTCAACCCCTGCGCCTTCGAGCTGCTGCTTCATCACATCGCCAATGGCTCGCAAAGCACGCAACGTCGTGGTGAGCACCAAGGTTCGTCCACCCAAGCGCCGCACCGCATCGCTGGCAATGGCGGCCACTTGGGCACTATGTGCAGGATCGTTTGGGCGGACGATGTCGCGTGGCACATAAAGTGACGCTTGCGCAGGGTAATCAAACGGGCTGCTCACGCGAAGCACCGTGGCAGACTCTAAGCCGCAAGGCTCGGTGAACCAACGCAAGCGTGGATCATCGCCCAAGGTGGCAGATGTGAACACCCAAGCGCGGGGACGCGTGTCTTCCTCTGGTCGCATGGGAAAGGCGGTGTCGAATGCTGAACCATCAAGATCATCACCCTGGGCAACGGTTGCATCATGTGATGCTGAGTATTCTTCAAACGTAGGCTCATCATGCCAAGGGGGTGGCTCTTGGCTTACGTCGTCTTGTGCGAGGACGGGCGACTGTTTCATCAAGCGCTCACGTACAGTCTCTGCAATATCCAAAGGTGCTTCCATCAAGCGCATTTGCGATGCGCTCACGTCTACCCAACGCACAGCATCGGGCGCGCAAGGATTTAAGAACGCATCTACGCGTTTAGCCACCTCAGCCACGCGGTCATGCAAGCGCATGAAGTCGGGCGCGATTTCGCTCACGGTGTCGAGGGCTTGCAAGGCCTGCACACATGCAGCGCCCACGTCTTGCAAAGACTGCTCCCACGCACCCGCGTGAATACCTTCTGGCGCATCCTCGGTCCAACGAAGCTTGACCTGCCCCATGCGCTTGCCACCAATCAGACGCAGCTCACGCGCGGCTCGCTCCAAGCCTGAGCACACACCTTGCCAATCGGCCAAGCCACGCGCCAATTGCAAACCCGTGGCCAACATATCGCGCGTCACATCCAATAGCTGCGCTGTGCCCAACTGATGACCTAAGAAATTCACACCCACTTCGTTGAGCTGATGTGCCTCATCAAAAATCACCACCCGCACACTGGGCAGTAACTCGGCCATGCCAGTTTCGCGCACAGCCATGTCGGCAAAAAATAAATGGTGGTTAATCACCACCACATCGGCACCCAAAGCTTCACGACGCGCGGCATTGACGTGGCAGGTTTTGAACTTCGGGCATTGCGAGCCCAAGCAGTTTTCACGGTTAGATGTGATCAGCGGAATCAAGGGCGATCGCTCATCCAAGCCTGGCAGCTCAGCCAAGTCGCCCGTGCGTGTGCTGAGCGACCAGGTTTCAACGCGTGACAACAAGTGCACGGTGTGGCGATCAGGAATCTGCGTGTCGCGTCGTGCGATTTCCATGCGGTGGGTGCACAAGTAGCTGGAGCGCCCTTTGAGTAAGGCGAGGCGAATGGGTAAATTGAGCGCTTGCACCAAGCGCGGTAAATCACGCGCAAACAACTGATCTTGCAAAGCCTTGGTAGCGGTGGAGAGCAACACACGTTCACCACTGAGCAATGCAGGCACGAGGTATGCGAAAGTTTTGCCCACACCTGTGCCCGCCTCCACCACCAAGCTACCACCGTGCGCAACCACATCGGCCACGGCAAGCGCCATCTCAGTTTGACCTTGACGAGGATTGAAGTGATCGGTGGCGCGAGCAAGAACGCCTAGAGGCGCAAAAGCCTCTTGCACCAAGTCACGCAGTGGGTGACTCATCGGCCTGGCACGGGCAGCGGCGCTGCAGGTTCTTTGTTGCGCTCACGCAGTTTCTTCGCAACATCTTCACGATGCTGCTCAGCTTCACGCTGCTTTTGCTCGTACTCACCGCGTTTGCTACCTTTGAGCGCATGGTCGATTTGCTTTTGGGCATTGGCATCGGCGCGATCTTTGGCTGCCGCAATCGCCTCAGCACGATCGGCCTCTTCTTTTTTGAGCTTTGCTTCGCTTTGGCGCTCAGCCAATCGTTGCCTAGCTTCCTCTGTTTTGATTTGTCGTTCCATGGCCTTGAAGGGCAGTTCTTCTTTGCGCAAAGCAGCCTTGGCATCTATACGGCGATCACGGGCTTTTAACTTGCAACTCGTGACATCAAATTGCTGGTAGCACTGCTTCATGTCTTGCTTGTATTGGTCCTCAATCTGTTGACTGATTTGATCCAAACGTTGACGCTCTTGTGCACGCGCCTCCTCCGAGGGATAAACAAAAGCATGTGATGCAGCAGTGACAGCCTGAGTTGCCGGCTCGCCCTGCACATCAGCGTCCGCAGCAAAGACTGCCATACACAGATATAAATTCAAAACAACGATGAACTTCTTCATGTCAGCCCCGTATCCACGGTACGACGCTCCAGCGCCAAAAATTCCGCCGATTGCATCTCGTTCAAGCGAGACACCGTGCGCGGAAACTCATGCGACATCGGCCCCTCGGTATACAACTCTTCAGGTGGCACGGCTGCAGACAACATGAGTTTGACGCGACGGTCATACAACACATCCACCAGCCAGGTGAAGCGGCGTGCTTCAGCGGCTTTGTTCACAGGCATCAGCGGCACATCGCTCAGCAGCACCGTGTGAAATTGGCTGGCAATTTCTAAGTAATCGTTTTGCGAGCGGGGACCACCGCACAAGTCTTTGAAATCAAACCACACCACACCACCCGCTCGACGACGGGCCTTGATTTGGCGTGCCTCAATGTGCAGCACTGGATCTTCATCTTGGCGCTCGGCCAAACGATTGAAGGCATCGGTCATCGCAGCATCGGCCTTCTCACCCAAAGGACGTAAGTAGAGCTCGACCTGCTCTAGCGTGCGGCGACGGTAATCCGTGCCGTTGTCAACGTTGATGACTTCCAGCTCTTTGTTCAGCAAAGCAATCGCAGGCATGATGCGGTCGCGGTGCATACCACCTGGGTACAAATCATCCGGCTTGAAGTTAGAAGTCGTGACAAAGCCCACACCGTTATCAAACAAAGCATCCAGCAAACGATGCAAGATCATCGCGTCTGTGATGTCAGCCACATGAAATTCGTCAAAACAAATCAGCTTGAAGCGCTTAGACATTTGTTTGCCCAACACATCCAGAGGGTTGACAGTGCCTTGCAACTCGCGCAACTCTCGGTGAACCTCACGCATGAACTCATGAAAATGCAAACGGGTTTTGCGCTTGATGGGCACAGCCTCAAAAAAACAATCCATCAAAAAACTTTTGCCACGCCCTACACCGCCATACATGTAAACGCCTCGCGGAATGGGCGGGCGATTGACCAATTTCTTCAATGAATTGGATCGCTTGTCTTTGTAGACAGCCCACTCAGATGCGCAACGCTCGAGTGCATCGATGGCACGAAGTTGCGCAGGGTCACTTTTGAAACCTCGAACTTCAAGCTCTTTGAGGTAGTTTTGGTGAACAGGTAGCTGATCTGACATAGGTCTCTATTGTGCCTTGCTCAAGAAAAAAGCCCGCTGTGTGCAACGGGCTTTTTAGAAGCAAAACAGCACAAACGAATTAGAAGTTCAGCGTGCGTTTATCGACAGCCAAAGCTGCTTCTTTGGTAGCTTCGCTCAACGAAGGGTGTGCATGGCAAATGCGTGCGATGTCTTCGGCAGAAGCCTTGAACTCCATCGCCACCACAGCTTCAGAGATCAGCTCTGACACCTGTGGCCCCACCATGTGCACGCCCAAGATTTCGTCGGTTGTGGCATCGGCCAAGAACTTCACCATGCCCGTGGTGTCGCCTAAAGCGCGTGCACGGCCGTTCGCGAGGAACGGGAATGTGCCAGCCTTGTACGCCACACCGTCGGCCTTGAGCTGCTGCTCTGTGCGGCCCACCCAAGCAATTTCGGGGCTGGTGTAAATGACCCAAGGAATGGTGTTGAAGTTAACGTGACCGTGTTGGCCAGCCATGCGTTCAGCCACGGCAACGCCCTCTTCTTCAGCCTTGTGCGCGAGCATCGGGCCACGCACCACGTCGCCCACCGCCCACACGCCGGGAACGTTGGTTTTGCATTCGCCGTCCACCACAATCGCACCGCGCTCGTCGAGTTGCAAGCCTATGGCTTCGGCGTTCAAGCCGATGGTATTGGGCACGCGACCGATAGAAACGATGAGCTTGTCAGCATCCAACACAATGGCTTCGCCTTTGGCGTTGGTGTAGTTGACGGTGACGCCCTTCTTGCCGTTGACGATCTCGCCAACTTTCACGCCGAGTTCGATCTTCAAGCCTTGCTTGTCGAATGCTTTCTTGGCTTCTTTGGCGATTTGTTCGTCCACAGCGCCGAGGAATGTAGGCAGACCTTCGAGGATGGTCACGTCAGCGCCGAGACGACGCCACACAGAACCCATCTCCAAACCGATCACGCCTGAACCGATCAAGGCCAGTTTCTTAGGCACAGCGCCTACGCGCAATGCACCGTCGTTAGACAACACGTTGACTTCGTCAAACGGGGTGCCTGGCAACGCACGGGCGTTAGAGCCTGTGGCGATGATGACTTGTTTAGCAGTAATGGCCTCTTCGGTTTTGCCAGCCACGTTGATGGTGTAGCCGCCTTCAGCCTTGCCAGCAAAGCTGCCGCGACCGTGGAAGAACGTGACCTTGTTTTTCTTGAACAGGTACAAGATGCCATCGTTGTTTTGCTTCACAACGTTGTCCTTGCGGGCAATCATCTTGGCCACATCCATCTTCACGTCTTTGGCCGTGATGCCGTGTTCTGCGAAGTGGTGGTTGGCATGCTCAAAGTGTTCGCTGGACTGCAGCAAAGCCTTGGACGGGATGCAACCCACGTTGGTACATGTGCCGCCGGGCGCTGGGCCACCGGCTGCGTTTTTCCACTCGTCGATACAAGCGACTTGGAAACCGAGTTGTGCAGCACGGATGGCTGCGATGTAGCCGCCAGGGCCACCACCAATGACGACGACGTCGAATTGTTTAGACATGTGAATCCTTTGATCAGATATCAAACAACAGACGAGCTGGATCTTCCAGCGCTTCTTTCATCGCCACCAGGCCCAAGACAGCTTCACGGCCGTCAATGATGCGGTGGTCGTAAGACATCGCGAAGTAGTTCATGGGGCGAACCACCACTTGGCCGTTTTCCACCATGGCACGGTCTTTGGTCGCATGCACGCCCAAGATGGCTGACTGTGGTGGGTTGATGATCGGAGTCGACATCATGGAGCCGAAAGTGCCGCCGTTAGAGATAGAGAAAGTACCGCCAGTCATCTCTTCGATGCCCAACTTGCCATCACGCGCTTTCACGCCGAATTCAGCAATCTTCTTCTCGATGTCAGCAAAGCTCATTTGGTCAGCGTTGCGCAGAATTGGCACCACCAAACCGCGTGGCGAGCCCACAGCGATACCAATGTCGAAGTAGCCGTGGTAGACGATGTCGTTGCCGTCGACCGAAGCGTTCAACACTGGGAATTTTTTCAAGGCGTGCACTGCCGCTTTGACGAAGAAGCTCATGAAGCCCAACTTGCAACCGTGTTCTTTTTCGAACTTGTCTTGCATGCGCTTGCGCATGTCCATGACCGGAGCCATGTTGATTTCGTTGAACGTGGTCAGGATGGCGTTGGTCGATTGCGATTGCAACAGACGCTCTGCCACGCGAGCGCGCAGACGAGTCATGGGCACGCGTTGCTCTGGACGGTCGCCGAGGTTCACGGAAGGAGCAGCCACTTGAGCCAAAACTTTGGTGGGTGCGCCTGTAGGAATCACAGCGGCAGTGGACTGCACGCCACCAGCCACAGCAGACAGCACGTCACCTTTGGTAACGCGGCCGTCTTTGCCTGTGCCAGACACAGAGCCAGCAGCCAAGTTGTTGTCAGCCATCAGCTTGGCTGCAGCGGGCATCGCCACGCCAGCTTTGCTGCTAGAAACAGCTGCGGCGGCTGCAGGAGCGGCAGCAGGTGCTGCGGCTGCGGGAGCTGCAACAGCACCCACTTTGCCATCGGTGTCGATGCGCGCAATGAGCTGCTCAGCAGCCACAGTGCCGCCATCAGCCACCACGATTTCGCACAACACACCAGCAGCAGGTGCTGGCACTTCAAGCACAACTTTGTCAGTCTCGATGTCGATCAAGATTTCGTCAGCAGCAACTGACTCGCCCACTTTCTTTTTCCATTGCAGCATGGTGGCTTCTGCCACGGATTCAGACAGCTGTGGAACTTTGACTTCTACGATTGCCATATCTATTCTTTCTGTATTCGGGTGTTTCGATTCAACGATTTATTTGGTCAGCACAAAGCCTTTGATCTTGGCAAACGCGCCTTCGACCAGTGACTTTTGTTGCTCTTGATGCAGGTGTGAGTAACCCACGGCAGGCGACGCAGAGGCGGCGCGACCTGAATAACCCAGTTTTTGACCTGGCAACATGTTTTCATGGATGTAGTGCTGCACGAAGAACCATGCGCCTTGGTTTTGTGGCTCGTCTTGCGTCCACACCAATTCAGTGGCATTGGGGTACTTCTTGAGTTCAGCCGCGAAAGCTTTGTGTGGGAATGGGTAGAGCTGTTCGGCGCGCAAGATAGCCACGTCGTCAACACCCAACTCTTCACGCTTCTTGACCAAGTCGTAATAAACCTTGCCTGAACACACCAACACACGTTTGACCTTATCGGCCTTGAGCGCTTTGTTTTCAGGAATGATGGTTTGGAAACCACCCTTGATGAATTCAGACACAGGCGATGTCGCGTCTTTGTTACGCAACAAGGACTTCGGTGTGAAGATGATCAATGGCTTGCGCAAGTCGCGCACCATTTGACGACGCAACACGTGGAAGATCTGGCTGGCCGTGGTGGGCTGCACGATCTGCATGTTGGTGTCAGCGGCCAATTGCATGAAGCGCTCGAGACGAGCAGAGCTGTGCTCTGGGCCTTGGCCTTCGTAGCCGTGAGGCAACATGACGGTCAAGCCGTTCACACGACCCCACTTCACTTCACCAGAGGCGATGAACTGGTCGATCACCACTTGAGCACCGTTGGCGAAATCGCCGAACTGGGCTTCCCAAATCACCAAGGTGTTGGGATCGTTAGAGGCATAGCCGTATTCGAAACCGAGCACCGCTTCTTCCGACAAGATCGAGTCGATCACGGTGAAAGGCGCTTGGTTTTCAGTCACGTGTTGCAGAGCAACGTAAGTGCCTGTGTCCCACTTTTCACGCTTTTGATCGTGGATCACAGCGTGGCGGTGTGTGAACGTGCCACGACCGCAATCTTCACCCGACAAACGCACGGGGTAGCCGCTGGCCACCAATGATGCGAAAGCCATGTGCTCGCCCATGCCCCAGTCGACATTGACTTCGCCACGACCCATGGCTGCGCGGTCGTCGTACACCTTCTTCACCAACTGGTGGGGCGTGACAGAATCAGGAATGGTGGTGATCTTCTCAGCCAAGCGCTTCCACTCGGCCATGGGGATGGCTGTGTCAGCAGCGTCAGTCCACTTCTTGCCCATGAAAGGGGCCCAGTCCACGGTGAACTTGGTTTTGAAGTTGGTCAACACGACATCGCCCACGTGCTTGCCTGCATCCAAAGCGGCGCGGTAAGCCTTGACCATGTCGTCGCCCAATGTCTCGCCCAAGCCTTGCGTGGCCAACTTGTCGGCAAACAGCTTACGAGTGCCAGGATGAGCGGCAATTTTTTTGTACATCAGCGGCTGAGTCAGCGCTGGGGTGTCTTGCTCGTTGTGGCCGAGTTTGCGGAAACACACGATATCAAGGACCACGTCCTTGCTGAAGGTCATGCGGTATTCGAGGGCCAACTGAGTAGCCAACACCACGGCCTCTGGATCGTCACCGTTGACGTGCAACACAGGTGCTTCGACCATCTTGACGATGTCAGTACAGAACACGCTTGAGCGCATGTCGCGTGGATCAGAAGTGGTGAAACCAATTTGGTTGTTCACGATGATGTGCACCGTGCCGCCTGTGGTGTAGCCACGGGTCTGAGCCAAAGCCAGTGTTTCTTGGTTCACGCCTTGGCCACCGAAGGCGGAGTCACCGTGCACCAACACGGGCAACACTTGCTTGCCATGTGGGTCAGCACGGCGGTCCATACGGGCGCGCACAGAGCCTTCCACCACAGGGTTCACGATTTCAAGGTGTGATGGGTTGAACGCCAAAGACAAATGAACTGGACCACCGGCTGTAGACACATCTGAGCTGAAACCTTGGTGGTATTTCACGTCACCCGCTGGCAGTTCTTCGGGGGCGGTGTGATCGAACTCGGCAAACAAGTCGGCTGGCAACTTGCGCATGGTGTTGACCAACACGTTCAAACGGCCACGGTGAGCCATACCGATCACAACTTCTTGCACGCCTTTGACGCCGGCTTGTTGGATCAATTCATCCATCGCGGCGATGAAGCTCTCACCACCTTCGAGCGAGAAGCGCTTTTGACCCACGTATTTGGTGTGGAGGTAACGCTCCAAGCCTTCGGCTGCGGTCAAGTTTTCGAGGATGGTTTTCTTTTGGTCAGAGTTGAAGTTGGGTTTGCTGCGGATGCTCTCCAACTTCTCTTGCCACCAACGCTTTTCACCCATTTCGGAGGTGTACATGAACTCTGCGCCCAAAGTGCCACAGTAGGTTTCACGCAAAGCGTTGAGCAATTCGCGCAAGGACATGTTGTTCTTGCCGAAGAAGGTGTTGCTGGTGTCGAACACAGTTTCTTGGTCGGCATCGGTGAAGCCGTAGAAAGCGGGATCGAGGTCAGGAATGTTCGGGCGCTCTGTGCGCTTCAAAGGATCGAGGTCAGCCCAGCGCTGGCCGACGTTGCGGTAAGCGGCGATGAGCTGCTGCACCGCTGTGCGCTTGCGGCCCATTTCAATGTTTTCGCTGGCCATGACGACTTTGGTGCCACCAGATTTGGCGCGTTCAGCAAAGGCGTTGATGACGGGCAAGTGGGGAACGTCTTTGGCGTTTGAGCCATCAACTGCGGGCACATGCGACAGCGCATCGAAGTATTCGCGCCAAGAATCGGGCACGCTACCAGGATTGGCTAGATAGTTTTCGTACATCTCTTCGACATAAGGGGTGTTGCCCCCGAAGAGATGGGTATTGCCTGAATAGGCTTGATAGACGGTTGTCTCACTCATTTGCGCTGACCTCCGTTTCCCTGCAGGAAACATTAGTTGGTTGAAAAAAAACCTCCGCGACACGGCTGGACCGGATAGCGGATGCGACTGTGGCCAAGACTGACCTAAGTAGCATCCAATATTGTGCCACCGAAACCCTAGCCGTGGTCGTCTTTTGTTATCGTTATCTCGTCTTCACGCCAAACATCAGACGATTTGGTCTTTGATTTGTTGCAGTGCAGTTGGATCGTCGATGGTGGTCAAGTCACCTGGATCGCGTTTTTCACACACCGCTTGGATGGCACGGCGCAGCAATTTGCCACTGCGTGTCTTGGGCAATGCCGTCACAAAGATCACGCGTGCAGGACGGGCCACAGCACCGAGCTGGTTGTCCACCACTTTCATGACTTCAGCTTCCAAGACTTTGCGAGCCGCATCGTCGGTCAAGCCAGAGGTGTCTTTGGCAATGGCAAACGCCATGGCCACTTGACCTTTGAGCTGATCGGCCACACCGACCACCGCCACTTCAGCAATGTTGGGGTGGCTAGAAATGCTCTCTTCAATTTCGCGGGTACCCAAGCGGTGACCGGCAACGTTGATCACGTCATCGGTACGGCCCAAGATAAAGTAGTAACCGTCTTCGTCACGCACAGCCCAGTCGAAGGTGCTGTACACGAGCTTGTTAGGCACAGTCTTCCAATAGGTGTTGACGAAACGGTTGTCGTCACCCCAGATGGTTTGCAAGTTGCCGGGAGGCAATGGGCCTTCGATGGTCAACACGCCTTTTTGGTTTGCGCCGGTCAGCTCTTCGCCGGTTTGGTCGTCGACCAACTTGACGTTGTAGCCATACACCGCCTTGCCGGGTGAACCAAACTTGCTTGGCGCTTTTTCCACGCCGTTGCAGATGGTCAAGATAGGCCAGCCGGTTTCGGTTTGCCAGTAGTTGTCAATGATGGCTTTGCCGTTCAGACCTTCAGAAATCCACTTGGCAGTTGGCTCATCCAAAGGCTCGCCCGCCAAGAACAAGGCTTTGAGCGTTGACAAGTCGTACTTGGTGAGCAATGCTGGGTCTTGCTTTTTGAGCACGCGAATCGCGGTGGGCGCGCTGAACATGACCGAGACTTTGTACTTCTCGACCAAGCTCCACCAAACACCGCCGTCTGGGCGGATGGGCAGACCTTCGTACATGATGGTGGCCATGCCGCCAATCAGTGGGCCGTAGATGATGTAGCTGTGGCCCACCACCCAACCGATGTCGCTGGTACAGAAGAAGGTCTCACCAGGCTTGCCTTGGTAGATATTAGGGATGCTGGCGGCCAAGGCCACGGTGTAGCCACCGGTGTCACGTTGCACGCCTTTTGGCTTGCCTGTGGTGCCTGATGTGTACAGGGTGTAGCTGGGGTGAGTCGACTCGACCCACTCGCAAGGAACCACCGTGTCCATGTGCTTGGCGCGCTCAGTGGCGTAGTCCACGTCGCGGCCGGCCACGGGCGTGAAGGCCGCCAATTTACGGTCCACCATGATCACGTTGCTGGGCTTGTGTGCAGACAGCTTGATGGCCTCGTCGAGCAAAGGCTTGTAAGGCACGCCTTTGCCGCCGCGTGAACCTGCGTCCGCGCTGATGATGACTTTGGGTGATGCATCCTCAATGCGAGTCGCCAAGGAGTGAGAGGCAAAACCGCCGAACACCACCGAGTGGATCGCGCCCAAACGCGCACAAGCCAACATCGCAAATGCCGCTTCGGCAATCATGGGCATGTAGATCAAGACGCGGTCGCCTTTGACAACGCCCAAGTCTTTCAAAATCGCCGCCATGCGTTGCACTTCGGCGTGCAAGTCGCGGAATGTATACGTGTGTTCTTGGTTTGTTTCTGTTGAAACAAAGATCAACGCAGCTTGATCTGCGCGGTCTTTGAGATGGCGGTCAATGGCGTTATGGCAAATATTGGTTTTGCCACCTACGAACCACTTGGCAAAAGGAGGGTTGCTGTAATCACAGATTTGTTGGGGCTGAGTCTCCCAATCCACCAATTTGGCCTGCTCTGACCAAAAAGCGTCGCGGTCCTCAATGGAACGGCGGTGAAAATCTGCAAAAGCAACCATCTAACACTCCTCTAAAGGTAAAACTAGTTCTGAATTCATAATTATGAGAAGGAAGGACTTGCAAGAAGCTGACTTTACAGACGGGGAAATACCCTCCCTCCCAAAATCGCTGACTTATTTGATCAATGCCTGAATTTCTTTGAACGGGTCGGCCTCAGCCGTACGCAGCCATTCAAACAACACCATCTCGGTCGTGACCAACTCGGCACCTGCCCCAGCCAAACGATCAAACGCCGCATCGCGGTTGCGCTCGGTACGCGAGCCGCAGGCATCGGTCACCACCCACACTGAATATTCTTCTTCCAGCAAATCCAAAGCGGTTTGCAGCAAGCACACATGCGCTTCGCAACCCGCGATGACGATGCTCTGGCGCGTGGGCTCTTGCGGCACAGCCTTTTGCAAATGCTTGGGCAAACTGCGGGCGTTACCAGCAGGTGCACGCGCTGCAGGGCGCAACACTTCGCTCAAGCCGTCTGGGCAAGCACTGAAACTCATCTTGGGGATGGTGCGGCGGCACAAGGCCCGCAGCTCGGCAGGGTTCTGACCAAGCTTGTCTGGATTTTGCTCAGTGCCATAGGTGGGCACTTCCATCCAATGCGCAGCTTGGGCCAAACGCATGGCATTGGCCAGCACCAAATCAGCTTCAAAAATGGCGGGCATCAGACGCGCTTGGTAGTCCACCAGCACGAGTTGGGATTCTTGGTCGTCGAGCAACATGCAATTTAAAAATGAGTGAATGAATACCTAGAAGTATCGACGATGCTTTGTTTTGCGAGGCTTGATTTCGTTTACTTTAGGATTAACCCTAATTAAATCAACAAGTTACAAGATTCTTATGAGAATATTTCACAGATAAAGAGATAGAATCAAATCTTATGTTGAAACATTTCCTCCTCATTCTCTGCTGCGTCGCCAGTGCACATGCTGCACCGTCGAACAATGCTGCAGACGACATTGAGCGCTATTTGGCCGAGCGCGGCATCGTCGCGCAGATGGACCAAATGCGTCAATCAGTGGGAGATGGCGCGTCAAACTTAGTCATGAATGCCATGACGTTTTTAGGTGTGCCCTACCGTCGCGGTGGTAGCAGTGCAGAGACTGGTTTCGACTGCAGTGGCTTTGTACGTTCTGTGTTTGAACAAACGGTTGGCCGCGTCCTTCCACGTAGCGCTCGCGAACAAGCAGCAGCGACTGAGAAGATCGACAAGCAAGATTTGAAGCCCGGTGACTTGGTGTTTTTCAACACCATGCGCCAAACCTTCAGCCATGTGGGCATCTATGTGGGCGACAACAAGTTCATCCACTCCCCACGTTCTGGCAAAAGCGTGCGTGTGGAAGACATGCGCGATGCCTACTGGGCGCGCCGCTTCACGGGCGCTCGTCGTGTGCCAGCTGCAGGCAACACCGACAACAACTAAGCCCTTGCAGGGCTAAACGCTGCAAGCTGTCAACTTAAAAACGCTCACCCTCGGCAAGGTAGCGCCAAGTCCCCTCTTCCAAATCACCTAAGCTCACGCGTCCCAAGCGGATACGTCGCAGCGCCAAGATTTCCAAGCCTGCCAATTCGCACAAATAAGGCGCCAAGCCTAGCTGCGAGCCTTTCACCGCCAAACGCAGTTTGCTGCGCTCGGGGTTGGCACTGCCCACGCTGATTTTGAAATCAGGCAAACGCAGGCGCTCATCGCGCATGGCGCGTTCAATCGGACGCAAGGCATCGGGCAACACTTCTCCACGCACATCCACGATCAGCTCTTGTTCGATGAAGGCCATGTCTTCCATCAGCTTGCGCTGCACACGGAAGTCTTGGGTAAACGCCACCAAACCGCTCGCCTCGTATTCCAGCGGCACACTGGCATCAAGCTTGGCCAAATGGCTTTTCAAAAAGCGCACGCCGCTTTGGTCGTGCTTGCTGTGCTGCTCAGGGGTGAGCAAAGTGCGAACGTTTTGCGGGCCTCTGGGTGCGCGGACTGGTCCACTAAGTTTCCCTGCTGGTGCTGACCGAGCTAACGGTTTTTTCAATGGCAAAGGTTCTAAGCCATCGGTCCACCCCGCAGGCTTGTTCAAGATCAGTGTGACCGACATGAGGTTGAGCAAACTGGCATGCGCATCCACCGCCACGTTTTGTGTGGTCACACGAAACTGCGGCTCTTGCACCACCGCCCCGTCCACGCGCACAAAGCCCGCTTCGATGTATTGCTCGGCTTCGCGGCGCGAACAGTCGCGCAGTTGCATGATGCGTTTGGAAAGGCGTTCGCCTTCGGCTGGGCGCTCGCCCACAGATTTGCTGGAATTCATAAGGGCTGAATCCTCCCACAGTTAATCGTTGTATCGTTCACCCATTCAGCTCTTTGTGGAGAGATTTCGTTGAACTTGGCTCATTCACTCCAGCGCATGGCGCGTCAGTTTCCCAAACGCGCTGCTATTTTTCATGGCACACAGGCTGTGGCTACTTACGCGCAATGGGCACAACGCTGCGCGCATTTGGCCCAACAGTTTCAAAACGCAGGCTTGCTGCCAGGTGATCGTATTGCCATCTTCATGCACAACCACCCGCGTTACCTAGAAGTTCTGTTTGGCGCATGGTGGGCAGGCTTGGCCGTAGTGCCCATCAACGCCAAGCTCCATGTGCGAGAAGCGCAGTGGATCATCGACAACGCGCAAACCAGCTGGGCCTTTGTGACTTCTGACGTGATGGCCGACGTCTCCACCAACACACGCCAACAATTGACGGGCTTGCAACGTGTCATTGATGTGGACAGCGCAGAGGCCAATACCTTATGGACCATGCCTCACACCAGCGATTCGCGACTAACAAAGCCCATCATTGAACGCCAGTCAGACGACCTCGCTTGGTTGTTCTACACCAGCGGCACGACGGGCCGCCCTAAAGGTGTGATGATCACCCACCGCAATCTGATGACCATGGGCCTCGCCTACTTCACCGATGTAGATGCAGTATCAGCGCAAGACGCCATCGTCTACGCCGCACCCATGTCACACGGCGCTGGCTTGTACGCCATCCCGCATTTGATGGCTGGTGCACGCCATGTGGTGCCAGCTTCAGGCGGTTTTGATGCAGCGGAGTTGTTTGAACTCGGTCAGTCGGTTGGGCCGCTTTCCATGTTTGCAGCCCCCACCATCGTCAAACGCTTGGTCGATCACGCCGAACAAACTTCACTCACTCCACAAGACTGCACGCGCGCTTTCAAAACGATCGTCTACGGCGGTGCACCCATGTACGCCGCAGACATTCAGCGTGCCCTGCGCATCATGGGTCCGCGCTTTGTGCAAATTTACGGACAAGGCGAAAGCCCAATGGTGGGCACAGCCCTATCGCGCTTTCATTTGAGCGACAGCACGCACCCCGAACACGCCCAACGCTTGGCCTCTATCGGCGTGGCGCAAACACCAGTGCAAATCCGCATCACCGACGAACAAGGCCAAGACTTGCCTTTGGGCGAAGTGGGTGAAGTGCTCATCAAAGGTGACAGCGTCATGGCTGGCTACTGGCGCAACCCTGAAGCCACCCAAGCCGCCATCCGTGATGGATGGCTCTTCACGGGCGATATGGGCTGCTTAGATACACATGGGTTCCTCACACTCAAAGACCGCAGCAAAGACCTCATCATCAGCGGCGGCTCGAACGTGTACCCGCGCGAAGTAGAAGAAGTGTTGTTGCAAGCCCCAGGCGTGAGCGAAGTGGCAGTGGTCGGCGCACCCGACCCCGAGTGGGGTGAAGTCATCGTGGCTTTTGTGGTGCTACAACAAGGCAGCACAGTCAGGGACCAAGACCTAGACGCGTATTGCCTCAACGAAATCGCACGTTTCAAACGGCCCAAACGCTACGAACTGGTCGACAGTCTGCCCAAGAACAACTACGGCAAAGTGCTGAAAACCGAGCTGCGACTCAGACTCACTCAGCCCTAGTGGTATCGTGCTGCCCCATGCACACACAAATAGACCACCTCGTCATCGTTGCCCAAAGCCTAGAACAAGGCGTGCAATGGTGCGAAGACACACTGGGCATCACGCCCGGCCCTGGCGGCGAACACACGCTGTACGGCACACACAACCGTTTGTTCAAAGTGGCCTCGCCCGCTAACCCGATGGCCTATGTCGAAATCATCGCCATCGATCCCAAAGCCGTGCGCCCCAAACGCGCCTGCCCCACGCGCTGGTTCGACATGGACAACCCAGCCCTGCAAAAGGTCGTCGCTAAAGAGCCGCGCTTGGTGCACTTTGTGGTCAACACACCCGACATCCGCGCGGCACGCATGGCCATTCGCATGCAAGGCATTGACCGGGGCCCAGCCATCTCGGCCAGCCGCCGCACGAATCGCGGCACGCTCAACTGGCAAATCTCGGTTCGTGCCGATGGTCAGCGCTTGTTTGACGGCTGCATGCCCACCCTCATTCAATGGGGCAAGCCCGAAGCAACCGACCCGCTCAAGCTCCACCCCCGCAACACCCTCACCCGCTCAGGCGTGACCTTGCAAAGCCTTGAGGTGGTTCACCCCAGTGCCGCCAAACTGCAGGCCGCCTATGACGCGATTGAGCTCAACCGTGTGACGGTGACCGAAGGCGCTGCCAACTTGAAAGCGACGCTGCAGACGCCTAAAGGTGTGGTGGTGTTGGAAAGTTTAGGCATCTAATCCCGCAGCGCTGACATCCCAACCACGCATGAAAAAGCCGCTTTACAAAGCGGCTTTCTTGTGGGGGTTCGCCTATTTATGCAATTGCACTTTTTCGTAGGCAGCCCATAGCTTGTGCTGCATCTCGCAGCCTTCCATCATCAAGCCCGGCGCTGAGATACCCATGAATCGGTCGGTCTGCATGATGAGCGCGTGCGCTTGCTCAAACACACCCGCGCCATACAACTGCCGAATCGCACCCACATAAGGCGCAGTGTCACCCCGATCAGTCAGCAACACCAGCGTTTCGATGCAGGCGTATACCGAACGACGCTGTTGCGGTATTTGGTCAAAGTGGCGAATCCACTCACAGCCCTCGACGGTGGCGGCCTCTTCACCACAAGCCAAAGCCAGCAGGGTTTTGAGTTCTCCCACGCGCAAGTCAGCCCAAAAGCTGCCAGCATCGGGCGACATACCGATCAATCCAGCAACAGGGCGTTGATCAGCCAAACTCGACTCGTTCAACGAAGCCAACAAATCGCTGCACTCCTCATTGTCAAGATCGGTCAAGTTCAAAATAGCTTCGCGCATCTCGTTGGCGATACTGTTGTTCTCAAAGTCGAGGTCGTCAACTGGGTAAATCTCAGACATGCCCGGTACGAGCACGCGACAGGCGTACACACCCAAGTGTTCAAAGTCGGCAATGTAAATGTCAAAGCCGTCGTCGTGAATGCGTTTCACACAATACGCATAGTCCTCAGGAGTGGTGTTGGAAAAGTTCCAATCCACAAACACATAGTCTGGAATTTCGCCCAAGAACTCCCAATGAATCACACCACTCGAATCCACAAAGTGAATCTCGATGTTGGGGGCGCTCGCAGCCTCGTCCAAATCAAACGTGGGGGCAGGAAAGCCGCCCAGTGTGTCCAGCGCTCGCCCTTGTAGCAGCTCTGTCAAGGCGCGCTCGAGGGCCACCTCAAAACGCGGGTGAGCCCCAAAACTGGCAAAGCAGCCTTGGTCTTCGGGGTGCAACAAGGTCACGTTCATCACGGGGTACTTGCCGCCGAGTGATGCGTCTTTCACCAAGATGCCAAAGCCCGCCGCGCGCAAAGCAGCAATGCCTGCGGCAATGCGTGGGTAGCGGTTGATCACTGCCTCTGGCACATCAGGCAAGCAAATACCTTCGCTGATGATCTTGGCCTTCACATGGCGCTCAAAAATCTCAGACAAAGCTTGCGTGCGCGCCTCTAGCGCGGTGTTGCCGGCCGACATGCCGTTGCTCACGTACAAGTTGCCGATGATGTTGACAGGAATGTACGTGGTCTCGCCATCGCGCTGGCGCACGTACGGTATGGCGCAAATGCCGCGATCCACGTTGCCAGAATTGAAGTCCACCAAGTTGGCGCAGTCAATGTTGCCTTCTGGGTTGTAAAACTTATGCAACTCGTCATTCAGCAAGCCCTTGGGCCATGAACCATCGTCAGTCAAATCAAACCAGCGTTCTTGCGGGTAATGCACAAACGAGGCATCTGACGTGAGGGGGCCAAGATAGAAATGCGTCCAAAAATAATTGGTGGCCAGACGTTCAAAGAACTCGCCCAGCGCACTGGCCAAACATGCCAAGCGCGTGGCTCCCTTGCCATTGGCAAAGAGCACAGGACAATCGCGATCGCGTATATGAACTGACCAGATTCCCTCAACAGGATTGAGCCAACTCTTTTCTTGAATGTGAAAACCCATCGCCTGCAACTTGGCCTGCATGGAGTTGATGGTGGATTCGAGTGGCGCGTCTTTGCCAAGAATAAAACTTTGTGTGGGCACGTTCGTTCGCTTATAAAAAAATAGCAGGGGCGCCCTAGAGCAGGCATCTATTGTGAGGCCTTAGCCACCCCGTCGCAGGCTGGGGTTTTCGCGCAAGACAGCAGACGTGTTGCGTCCTTAGTCGTCTTTGGGCAAGGTCGCCAACAGGGCCATGCCTGCGACCATCACCCCAGCGGTGAGCCACAACGCACTTTTAAACGTGCCAGTGCTTTGCGCCATATAGCCCGCCACCACAGGTGCCAGCATTTGCGCCGCGCCATAACTGAGTGTGAGTTTGGCCATCGCTTGCCCTGGGTTGTTGGGCGCTCTGCGCCCCACCAAGGCCAGCGTCATACTGACGATGCCAATGAACGTCGCGCCATAGCCCACAGCACCCGCCAACGCCGCCCACAACTCGCCAGACATGGCCGGCAAAATGACAGAAAGGGTTTGCAAACCAAACGCCAACAGCAATGCTCGCTTGTCACCCACACGCCGCGCCACCAAATCCCAAATGAACACTGCGGGCATGGCTGCCAACCCCACCATCGCCCAAGCCAACGGGCCAAGCCCTGCCAGTGCAGGCTCACGCTCCACAATCGCCACGGTAAAGGTGGCGCTGATCACAAAGCCCCAGCCCGCCGCAAAGTAACTGGTCAGCATGGTCCACGCCCAGCGGCGTGAGCCCAATCCTGCTGCAGGCGCTGCGTCATGCGACACCACCACCTGCGGCGGCACGGGTGGACGCCACTTCCAAGCGGGTACAAAAAACAACAAGCCCAGCGCAGCAAACGCCAACCACTGGTCCGACCATGTAGGCCACAGCTGCGACAAGCCCCAAGCACCCAGCGCCGACACCACAATGCCCAGCCCCAAACCAATGAAATACAAACCCAACTCAGGCCTGCGGCCTTGCCGCATCAGCCAACCCAAAATCAATCCTGAGCCCAGCAACATGCCTGTTGCGCCACACAAACCCCCGATGTAACGAATCAAAGCCCACGCGGGCATCCAAGTAGTCAGCGCCATCGCCGCCACCGTGACCAAGGCCATCCACAAGCCAGCGCTGTACAGCCAATGCCGCCAGCGCACATCGTCTATCCATGTGGCCGCCAATGCGCCACTCATGTAGCCGGCGTAGTTGATGGCGGCCAAGCCACCTGCTGCTGCGTCGGTCAATCCGGTTTGCGTTTGCAAGCTAGGCAGCAGCGGCGTATAGGCAAAACGCGCCAAGCCAATGGTCAACACCAAGCCGCAAATGCCGCCTGCGAGAACTTGCCAAGGATGAAGGTGTTTGTGCGACATGTTTCCTTAATCTCGCGCACCCTTTGGCTTTGCAAAGCCAGCATCCACCCACGCCTGCGCCGTATTGCGGTTGAGCTTGTAGCCCGCGTCCACACGCACTTCGGCCAGTGTGTCACCGCCCTCGTCTTGCGCGCTGAGTGTGGCGTGGGGGTTGTCGTCATCGGGCACGATGTCTAGCAGCACCGTGATGCGACCCTCGCGACCATTCACCGTGACCGACTGGTGCAGCGTGGCGTGCAATTGCTGCTCGCTGCGGCGCACAAACTCAGACGCGGTTTTCACCAAGGTGATGAACGCATTGCTATCCAGCGGCTTGGGGTTCTTTTTGTCGCGGCCCATGGTCCACGGGCCAATGAGGGCAGCTTCAGATTCACCGTCTTTGAACATCGCCACCGCCCAGCCGTCGTCATCGTCGTTTTTGATGACCTTGGCCGTCCACATTTCGTTTTGCCAGAGGCGCGGCTCTTGCGCGAAGGCGTTGTCATCGAGAGCGTGTTGGGTGTTGTCGTCGTTCATTGTTGTGCAGGCATGGCATCAAACCAAGCATTGATGTCTTTAGGGCTGGTCAAGGTGCGCACATGCATGTAGGCGGCCTCAGCCTCGGGGTAATGCTTGCGCAAGAAGTTCAGCCATTGTTTCAAGCGCCCCGCTTGGTGACGCTCGCTCACATGGCCCGACACGATTTGCCAAAACGTGAGCAGGTGCGGCGGCAGGTCTTGCCAGCGCACTTGCGCAGAGGGTGCGGCCAAACCATTCGCAGCAGCATCGTTCGCTTGAATGTCCCAGCCTAGGCCGGGGTTGGTCACAATGCCGCGGCCCAACATCAAATCAAAGCAGCCTGATTCAGCACGCGCGTTGATGGCGTCTTGCAGATTCCAAATTTCGCCATTCGCCACCAGCGGTGTTTTCACCTTGGCTTTGATGTCGGCAATGCGATGCCAATACGCTGGCGGTCGATAGGCGTCGGCCTTGGTACGTGCGTGCACCACGATCTCGCTGGCCCCACCCGCCTCTAACGCCAAAGCGCACTCTTCCGCCGTGCTGTCGTCGTTAAAGCCCAAGCGCATCTTGGCCGACACCACTTGGTGCGCGGGCACTGCGGCACGGACGGCTCGCACAATTTGGTACAGCACTTCTGGGTCTTGCAGCAGCACCGAGCCACCGCCGTGGCGGTTCACTTGTTTGGCGGGGCAGCCAAAGTTCAGGTCTACCCCATCGCAGCCCATGCCCGCCACACGCGCGGCGTTGTCGGCCAAACATTGGGGGTCTGACCCCAATAACTGTGGGCGCACAGGCACACCCGCAAAGGTGCGGCCGCCATTGGTCAGCTCGGGCACGATGCGCAAAAACGTGCGCTCGGGCAGCAAGGTGTTGGTGACGCGGATGAACTCTGACACGCAACGGTCCACCCCGCCGATGCGGGTCAGCACGTCGCGCAGCACAAAGTCGAGCAAGCCCTCCATCGGGGCAAGAATGAGCATGGGTTCGGGAGTTTGAAAAAGAAGGCTGCAAGCAGCGAAGTCTGTACTCTACCTAACTCCAAGCAAGGGGCAGTTTTACTGGGACAATAGCGGTCTTATCTGTTTCCCGAAATTCCCTCTCTCCATGTCCGAATTGACTACTGTTGAAGTCCGTCCCGCCACCATGCGCGACGCCGCCAAAATCGCCGAGCTGTACGCCGCCACTGCCAAAGAAGCTTTCAAAACCATGCAAACAGGCGCCAAAGTGCTGCCTGTGCCCGAAGAAAAAAACACCGTTTACTGGCGCGAAGCCATTGAATACACCGAGCCCCAAGTGCAAGTCGCCGTTGACGGCAGCAAGATCGTGGGCTTTGTGGGCTACGACCGCTCACGCGACAAAGGCACACCCAACACACTCGGCGAAATTTGGGACATCTATGTGGATGCCGCTTACTGGGGCAAAGGCGTGGGCCTAGCTTTGTGGGACGCTGCCCGCGAAGGCCTGCAAGAAGAAGGCTGCACCCATGTGTCCATCTGGGTGCCCATCGCCAACGACCGCGCCATGCGCTTTCACGAGTTGGCTGGCTTCAAACGCGAAATGTCTAGCGCCAAGACCGTGCCCATGGGCCCCGTCAAGGTCGAAGAGATTCGCCTGAAACAACCGCTTTAATTTTTCATGTCTGAACACTACGCCGCCTTAGGTCTCAAAAGCGATGCCACGCTGTCGGACATCAAAAAAGCGTTTCGCCAAAAAGCCTCGCAGTTTCATCCGGACCGCAACAGCGACCCCGATGCGCCTGCTCGTTTTCGCGAAGTGCAAGAGGCCTATGACGTGCTGTCAGACGACGACAAACGCAAAGCCTATGACGACAACCGTCGCCGCAACCTGCTGGACGACCCCGCACAAACCGCGCGCGAAATTTGGCTAGGCTACTTTCAGCAAGTGCTGAACCGGACATAAACAACCATGAGCATTTCCCCATTCTTCCAAGAGCTGCGCTCTGCCTACCAAGCCGAGTTGGACGACCTCAACTCTGACTCCGAAGGCCACTACATCCTCGACAAGCGCTTGGCTGAAAAGCGCAAAGAGTTGGACTTCTTGTTGCAAATGATGGACCTCAGCCCCGAGATGGTGGCCGTGGTCTTGCACCAAGCGTTTGAGTTTCATGAGCCCGAATTGATGGCCCACTTCATCACTCGCGATGCGGATGACTTGCTGAGCTGGGAAGCTTTGTCTGAAGGCGTGCGCATTGCACCGTGGGCACAGCCTATGGTGAATCAAATCTTGGCCGAGCCTGTGGGCGCTTGGTTCATGACCGTGGCCGCTGCACTCGAATACATGCATGGCACGCCTATGCGAGCTGGATTACACGGTGGTGCACAGTCAAACGAGGCTGATGCCGATGAAGATTTGCAAAACGTCGAGCGTGGCGACCAAGCCGAGGATGACGAAGAGCGCGAAGCCCGTGAACGCGAAGAAGCGGGCAACGCGTGGATGGTCGAACAAGGCTTCGACAGCAAAGAATAAGGAATTGCCATGACCGACAAAACAAACGCCATCGCACTGATTACCAAAACGCAAAGCCTCATCGCCGCTGGCGACATCACGGGCGCTGAAGCTGCGTTGGTTGAGTTAGCCGATGCCGAAGGCGATCAAGCACTGATGGTGGTGCTGGAGCAGCTCCCACCCAAAGACATCTTGGCCGTTATTCGCGAGTACGACACCTCCAAAGAATCGGTCATCAACCTGCTGGTCACGCCCGAGCAATTTGCCCGCGCCGTGGTGATTGAAAAACAATACAAAGACCTCACCCGCACTCACTTGCGCGGCATGATGAACTCCATCATCTTTCGCGAAGACGCAGACACGGTTGAGTTCCTCACCGCCATTGGCGATCTTGAAGGCGGCGCTGAAGCCCTGGCCGACTACTTCAGCGAAAAGTGGAGCCGCATCGAAGCCTTCGCCCGCACAGGCACATTCGACACCATGGAAGACGACGGAGACATGCTGTCTGAAAGCGCCCTGCTCGGCTCGGCCTATGTGAAGCCCCGCGTTGAAGAAGACGAAGTAGCCGACCAAGACTGGATGCAACTCGCTTGGATCTTGCGCCACAAAATTCCAGACCTCTTCATCGAAATGCTCTTGGTGCTGCGCGCCAAAGCACGCGCCCACGATGCGGGCCTGTCGGAAGAAGACGAGGAAGAAGACGATGGCAAGGTCGAAACCAGCGCCACCGACCGTGGCCAAGCCACACCCGCCGCGCGTGACTCGGACGAAGAGTCAGCCATCTAAGCGTAGTGACCATGACGCAATCTGTTGTTGCCCTTTTTGATGACCGCCCTTTCTTTGAAAAGGCGGTTGCCTACGGTGTGCAACACGGCGTGTTGGACCAAGCCAAACTAGACGCCATCCAAACCGATGCACCCAAAGGGATGGTGCAAATTGCGCGTTACTTTGGCAGCGAGTTCTTGCGCCCCGAGCTTGAGAAAGCCAAGGACCGCATCGTCAACATGGTCAGCCTTACCCTGCAAATTCAAAGCGGTGGGGACTTGAGAAAAGCTGCAGAGCATTTGCGCGAGCATTCGTTCATGTCACGCTCTAAAGCAGCATCAGATATGCTCAAAGCCCTCATCGTCATGCCGCAAAACACGCACTTTGGGATGAACGAGCATGGCAGCTTTAGCGACAAACACATTCCACAACTAGCCAAGTGGTCGCTGTGCAATTTGGCCGAGTACCAAGCCGAGCTGGCCAAGCGCCAACAAGTGGCCCACGTCATCGACGCCGCCATTTGGATGGCCGACGAGCTGGGCCTCCACGCCGACGATTTAGAAGAAGCCGGCTGCGATGCCGAAGCCGTCATTCGCACGGCCTTGTTGGCAGCTGCCACCAAACACAAAGAAATGCCAGACTGGGTGGCCTTCCAAAAAATCATCGCCACCCTGCGCAAACCCAGCGCCACCAAAGCCATCAACTTGGCTGCGCCTAAAAACCTGCCAGCTGAGTTCAAGGCTGCAGTCGAACAAGTGCGACAAAGCGTGGAAGCCGACTTACCCAAAATTTTGGACGCCAAACTCACACCGCAAAAGTTGTTCAACCAAACACCGGCTTTTGTAGGCCGTTACTTTTGGGTGGAAGACGGTTTGTCCGAGGTCGACCACTTTGACCGCCAAACCTCTGCCGCGTGGACCAAAGCCACCGGCGGCCACAGCGACGACAGCTCGTTGCTCACGCTCTTCTTGTGCATTGCCACGGGCAGCACAGGCAAAACATTGCTGACCGAAAAAACCGCTGCCACGCTGATTCGCAAAATCCGCAAATCAGGCGTGCAGCCCGAGCTGGCCACTGAGTTCATCCAAGCTAATGCACCGACTGAGCATCAAGACGATTACATCGACATGTGGGAAGCCTTCATCGACGAATCGCTGGACACGCTGGCGAGTGACCACGATTACAAACTGCATGATGCGCTGTCGCTGCTCAGGCGCGAGTGCAATGTGGCTGAGTAAGCACTAGAAACGGTAGCCTAGACGTAGGCCTAGCGCCTTTCCATCGGAAGAAAGATGCTTATTCAATGACGCATCATGTTGATCCGTCATTGCTTTGGAAAATTGCGCCACTGTGAAAAATCCACCACCCCAATCCCTGCGCCAACTCACAGACATATTGGTGGTCACAAAATGCGGCACACCTTGATACGATGAAATCAGAACCGGAACTCCCAACTGCAGCTCATAGTTGTCTGGGTTCCCTGTGAAGTCATACACCACACGTGCAACGGACATGACATCTCTCGCATTGACTTGGTAGTTAGCTTCAAGACTTTTGGCTTTGTATGCGCTCAATTTATCCAAGCTCACATAGTGAACCGAGTCACGCTTGGTTCGCGTCAAATGTCCTGCATAAGTAAAGTACGTTGCGCGCAATGCAATCTTTGGCGTGGCGTACCAGTTTGCACCCAGAAACATCACCTCGGAATGCACGGCGTTGCTGTAGGGCACGCTTTGATTGATGGACTCTCTGTTGCTCGTGAAATCATCGCGCAAGAAACTCAGTCGAAATTCTGTGCCGTTTCGCAAATTGGTCGCACTCACTGCAATGCCTGATTTGGTGTGGCTCGTGATGGTTGAATGAGATGCCAAGGTGATGGTTGGCGACTCTTTCGGTGCGTAGTTCAGCCAAAGCGGCCTATATAAACCCGCGATGGCTTGAATGCTGTAATCACTGACGATGAAGTTGGCATACGTTTGTGCGCCCGGCGCTGACCCCTTGGTGAAGTTCAAAGGCTGAATCGAACAAAACGGGTTGTTTTCTCGCACCCAAGGTGAATCCACATCATAGGTGCGACACCAACTGATCTTCGGATCTACCACGCCCAATTTAACGCCATATGTATGGAACGCCCAGTCCACACTGGCTTCATCCAAACGACTTCCCGTCGATTGGTCACTTCGATATTTCATGCTCAGCAAAAGATCGCGCCCTACACGAATAGCCCCCTCAAATCGCGCCCATTCAGAGGGATTTCGATAACTCCACACTGGATAACTATTTGCTAACTGCAGCCGCGATAAGGAATTCATATTGGCGGTGGTGTCTTCGCTGGCAGATGTGTCGATATGCCAAGCATCCACCCCAACTTGCAAGCTGTGACTGCCCACCGCATCATCTGTCCATTGGTGTTCGGTTTCAGCCGTAATTTGTGCAAACGCACTTCCCGTCAAGATACAAATCAGCGATGCCACTTTTTTTAAAAACATGGCGCAACCTTTTCGTTGTTGATCGGTTTAGACAGATAACCAAATGCAGGTCCGTTTTTCTCTAAACATTGCTGCATCTCGTCTTCATCCGTGACCAACTTCAGACTGCGCTGAACAATGGCACTGCGTCGCGCCAACATTTGCATCGCTGCCGAACTCAAACCTAAGGTTTCTAGCGCACTGATAGACAAAGCCTCTTGCCCTGGCATAAAACAGGCAAACAAAGGCTTGCCAGAGATACGAATTGGATAACCTGAATATGTCGCTAGTAAATCATCGAGGGATACGTCAATCGTGCCATTCACCGAGGCCATCGTAAAAGACATTTCACTGCCACTTTGTGCAGTCTCAGCTTGAGGCATCTTTGTGCAGTGCCAGATGGCAGGGCCAGTCTCCGATGCATTGGCATTGCCATGCATGACCGACAATGCCACCATGAAGAGTCCCAGACAGGTTCTACTTTTTAAATTCATGAGCAATATTTGATATGAATTACAAAGTATTAAATCATGCACATCTGACGATTTCATCATCAAATATCAAAAAATAAAGATCTTTTCCCTCTCCCTGTCCATGTCTCATGCCGTCGCCAGCCTCCGGGCCACACGCCTAGCCCGCAGCGTCAAACCCTTTTTAGCCCGTGGCGGCCCCAAAGGTGAACGCTGCAGCGGTTGCCGCCTAGTGCCCTCACACTGCCTCTGCAAGCTACGCCCCAACGTGCCCACCCGCGCCGGCATGTGTTTGCTCATGGCTGATATCGAGCCACTCAAACCCAGTAACACCGGCTGGTTGATTGCCGATGTGGTGGCCGACACCTTTGCCTTTGGCTGGGCGCGCACCGAAGTTGACCCTGCGCTGTTGGCGCTGTTGAGTGACCCGCAATGGCAACCCTATGTGGTGTTCCCTGCTGAATTTGCAGATGACGCGCGCGTGGTGCATGAGGTCTCGCACAACGCCAACACGCAACCTGAGAAGCGCCCCTTGTTCATCCTGCTAGACGGCACATGGGACGAAGCGCGCAAGATGTTTCGCAAAAGCCCCTACCTGCAAAACTTCCCCGTGCTCAGCCTGCAGCCAGAACACCTCTCACGCTACAAACTGCGCCGCGCCCAAAGCGAAGCGCACCTGTGCACCGCCGAAGTGGGCGCGATGTGTTTGGCACTAGCGAACGACACCCAAGCCGCGGAAGCCCTCAACGCCTACTTTGAAGTGTTCACCGAGCACTACCTCAAAGCCAAGCAACAACTCCCCGTCGATTTGACAGATGACATCCACTTGCGGCTACAAGCACGAATGCTTTAGCACCAAACTTCTCGCGTCTTGGTTGGAACACTTTTCACCACCCATCACTAACGTCATTACCTTAAAGAAACGCATATTCAAATCATAGATATGCACCTTTTAAGGTACTATTCCAATGACGGTAACGCGAAAAATACCAGCCACCTTTTTTCGACAATCAAGTGGTGATGAACCGGTTCGTGATTGGCTGATCTCGCTCGACAAGGCAGACCGACAAACCATGGGTGAAGACATTGCTTATGTTCAATACAAGTGGCCCATCGGTAAACCCATAGTTGACCACCTTCGCGGCCCCATATGGGAGGTTCGAAGCAAGATTGGTAATCGGATTGCTCGCGTGTTGTTTGCTGTTGATGACTCAGAAATGTTCCTGCTTCACGGCTTCATCAAGAAAACACAAAAGACAAATCCTGCAGATATTGAACTAGCCATCAAGCGTTTGAAGGAATGGAAAAATGACTAAGGCATCTAAAGTAAATCCACATCGCGGTAGCAACTTTGATGACTTCTTGAAAGAAGAAGGCATCTACAGCGATGTCCAAGCACGTGCCCTCAAACGCGCTTTGGCAGAGCAACTGGATGAAGCCATGCAAAGCGGCAAGCTCAGTAAGGTCCATATGGCGCAACGCATGGCTACCAGCCGCTCACAGCTTGACCGCGTGCTTGACCCCACCAATTTATCGATTCAACTCGACACACTCATCAAGGCCGCCAGTGCCGTAGGCCGTACTGTCGAAATTCGATTAAAGCGAAATACCAAGCGCACACGAATAACAGCCGCCTAACAAAGTTGTGGCTCCGCGTGAACGACAATCAAGACTATGGCTATTCAATGGTTCCCCGGACACATGCACCTCACGCGCAAAGCGATTGGGGAGCGCATCAAAGAGATTGACGTTGTCATCGAAATGCTCGACGCCCGCTTGCCCGGCTCTAGCGCGAATCCGATGCTGGCTGAGCTCATCAAAACAAAGCCCGCACTCAAGGTGCTGAGCAAGCAAGACTTGGCCGACCCCACTCGCACCGCGATGTGGCTGGCCCACTACAACGCCATGCCCGGCGTGCGCGCCATTGGCCTCGACACCAGCATGTCGTCGCCCGCCAAAGCGCTGATCGACAACTGCCAGCAACTCGCCCCCAACCGTGGTGGCATGGTCAAACCCATGCGCGTGCTCATTTGCGGCATTCCCAACGTGGGCAAGTCCACCCTCATTAACACACTCAAAGGCAAACGCGCCACCAAAACGGGCGACGAAGCCGGCATCACCAAAACCGAGCAACGCATTGCCTTGGCCGATGACTTTTATTTGTACGACACACCCGGCGTGCTGTGGCCGCGCATCATCGTTGAGCAAAGCGGCTTCAACCTAGCCGCCAGTGGCGCGATTGGCGTGAACGCGTTTGACGAAGAAACCGTGGCGCTTGAGCTGCTCAACTACCTCATCCCGCACTACCCCAACGAGCTCAAGCAGCGCTACAACATCGACGACGTGGCCAGCCACACCGACGAAGAAATGCTCGAGGCCATTGGCCGCCAACGCGGCGCGGTGCAAAGCGGTGGACGCATCAACACCACCAAAGCCGCGCACATCGTCATCCACGATTTCCGCACTGCGGCGCTGGGCCGCGTCACACTAGAAACGCCAGAGGAATTTGCCGCATGGTTGGCCGAAGGCAAGATTGCCGATGCCGAACGCGCCGTGCGCAAAGAGGCAATTGAGAAAAACAAGAAAACAGCGTTCAAATCTAAGAAGCGTTGAGATCAGCCACACATGACACAACGCCGTGACACCCCCGACAAAGAAGCCATCGCATTACTTCCAGAGTTCCCTCGTTTGGGGCTAGACCGCATCACCTTGGTCAACACAGGCAAGCAAGCGCAGCAGGCACACGATGCCTTGATCACCTCACCCGCTTGGGGCTTTGACACTGAATCAAAGCCAACGTTCCGCGTGGGCGAAGCGTCTGACGGCCCGCATGTGTTGCAGCTCTCCACGGGTGAACGGGCTTGGGTGTTTCAGCTGCACGACCCGGAGTGCCGTGCTGTAGCGGCCGACTTGTTGGCGCGCGAAGGCATTGCCAAAGCTGGCTTTGGTTTGGGCGACGACCGCAAACGCATCATCCAAAAATTTGGTGTGGAGCCTGCGGGCATTTTGGAGCTCAACACCATTTTCAAAGCGCAGGGCTATCGCAAAGAAATGGGTGTTAAGGGCGCGGTGGCTGTGCTGTTTAACCAGCGTTTTCAGAAGTCTAAAAAAGCAGCCACCAGCAACTGGGCCAATTTGCGCTTGAGCGAATCACAGCTGGTTTACGCCGCCAACGATGCGTATGCCGCATATCGGGTTTGGGAAGAAACGCAAGCCCTCGGTTGGAAACCGTGATTTATTGACCGCGGATCTCAGTCATGATGTCCTTGATGAATTGATTAGCAGCATCTGGACTTGCCCCAGTCCACCCATACCGTGTCATCGCAGTTGGGCCCGTACCGTAGACACGCATGCCTCTGTTGAGCGGCCCCGCTAGTAGTCCATGCGCCGCATCGTCGTAATACCAAAACGAGACGGGGAAACCTTTTGATGCCAAGCCCTCACCCCATGCTTGCGTCGATATGGTCGCAGCATCGCGATTGGCCTTTGGGTTACAGCGCAGCGCAGTTCCTGCTGCTGCCAAATCAGAAGGCCGGTTTAAAAAACACGGGTCCGTTCGGCTAAACATCCAATCGTCGGCCGTTTTTCCACCGTAGTTATCCAAGCGTCCAAAGATTAACTTTAAAGGCACTTTGATTTCATCGGGCATCCCAATACCCGTCGATGGCGCACCCTCTGCAAACACCATGCGGACATGCTTGGGGTCAACCACTGCGGCCATGTTCAAGGCCACACTTCCGCCGTTTGAAAGACCATTCACATAGATGCGAGTCGTGTCAATTTGCGACTGCGTCAGGGCCCATTGATAGGCTCCCAACGTCGCCTTAAAGATCATGCGTTGACGCGACTCATTGGTCACACCCAGCACAAAGCGCATCGTGCCTTTGTAACGAAACCCATTCAATTCATAGGCATCAAATAGCAAGGTCGCAACGCCCTCTCCATTAAGCCGACGAACCATCTCTAGCTCTGCACCGCCAGGCCCACCACCGCCATGCGCAATGATCATCAAGGGCGGCTTGTCTCCTAGCTTTTTTGCCCAAAACGAGGGCATGGATAAACGCACGGAGGAATGACACGGATCAAACTCGGCCAAGGCCCCTTCTACATAATGAAATCCTGAACGGATCTCAATCAAACGGGCCACATCAGCTGGTGCGGGTCGGCAGTCATTGGCGCTTTGAGCTTGTGCCGCACTAAACGACACAGCGAAAAAAATCGCCAACAAAGATTGAAAAAACGCTGGTTTTAAATTACCGGTCATAGACACACCTAAAGCCAATGTAAACCGCATAAAAATCTGCCGGCTTGAACGCCTTCACATCGGCCCTCATATTAAACGCGCCGTACCACCAAGAGCCACCCACCGTTCTGCGTTCGCGGCCTGTGGCGTCGGTGCTGTCGGTGGTCCATTCCCACACATTTGCGCCCATGTCGTACAAGCCATTCACGCCTTGGCGCGTTGCACCTGCAGGGGCGGCACGTGGCCATGGGTCGGGGTCACTGGTGTTTGCGCCTTGCGGGTTGTCGCCTGTGCTCCACGGGTAAGTGCGGCCTTTGGTCCACGGTGCAGGCGGCGCATCGCGCAGCTCGGTAAAGCCTGCCTTTTGCCACTCGTCCCCCGTGGGCAAACGGCCACCCGCCCAGCGGCAATAAGCCTGTGCCTCGGCAAAATCCAAATGCACCGCAGGCATGTCGGCACGGGTCGCCTGCCCATCGGGCTTTCGCCAGCTCCAGCCGGGGCGGCGCTCCCACCCTGCCCCGTACTCAAAACCACCGCCTTCTTTCTCGGCCCGCGTCACCGTGCCCGTGGCTTGCACATAGCGCTCAAACTGCGCGATGGTCACCTCGGTTCGGTCTATCGCAAAGCTTGGCAACACCACGCGCCCCTCATCCATTCGTACTTGCGCGTGCGCGGCAGATGCAACCAACAAGAGGACCGATAAAGCGTGTTTTTTAGACATGCATCGAGTCTAAACAAGCTGCCCTTGTTGCGCAGCAAGCGGTCAAGATGCCCTGAGGCAAAGCCCTAAAATTGGCACATCACTCGCCCGTTGCTCGGGCCTAGCCCTTACCCCTCTTCACCATGTCCACCCCTTCGGGCCACAGCGCCGCCACTCCATCTGAACAAACCAGCTCGGTGCTGGAATTTGCCAACTGCCAGTGGCGCGTGCACAGGCCCAAGCCCTTTGTGTTGGTGATTGAAGGCGAGGAAAAAGACTTTAAGGGCCATGTACCCCCTGCCCCCACCGACTACCTGCACAACAAACTGCTGTTGCCTGAATGGCGCGAAGCCTTTTACAAGCTGGTCGATGCCACGGGCTTGGTGGTGTGCCTGAACGTACACACCCAACACCCCACCTACCGCGATGTGCGCGGGCGTTCTAGCAAAGGGCGGCTGAGCCAAGGCGAGTACTACCACCACGACGGCTGCACAGGCCCCGTCAAGCCACGCTTTGTAGAAATTCGCTGCCCCATCCAGCCGCAAACACGCGGCGTGGCCACCGCTGTAGCGCCCCATCACGATGTGGTCAAAGCCATGGTGCAAGTTCTACCTGCCGAGCTGGCCGCCACATCTGCGCTGACCACACAAGATATGAGCCCGAAAGCCTTGGAGCAAATGGACTACGCCGCGCTAGACCACTTGCAAGGCCTCATCACGCGCACCGTGCGCAAGAAGCTCAACGCCGAAGGCGCACGCAGCTACTTCCGCGAAGTGGATGCAAAGGCCAATGCCTACTTTGAACCTTGGGCCTTGGGCGAAAGCCGCTTTATTGCCAACGCCAACAGCGGCGTGACCATGCAACACCGCCGCGCCTACCAAGCCCCACACACCGGAGGCGTGGCCAATGGCCACTTGGTCAAGCGCTGGACCAATGAAGAGCTGCTGCTACCTGGCCAAGTGGCAGACCTTGCCTTGATTGCTGCGCTGTGCAGCGAAGAAGGTGATGAAGTGGATGGGGAGCGGGCTGAGGGGTGTTACCTCGGGGCGCATTGAGTGCGGTGAATACAGAGCTTAATCACCGCATGAAATGCGGTGATTAAAAAAACCTTCGCAGAATAAAAAAGCCGCCAACCCTTTCAGGTTGGCGGCTTCTTTGTTTGCAGCGCGAAGCGTTTACTTCTTGCTGGGCGGCAAGTCAGTGCAACTGCCATGCGCCACTTCTGCCGCCATGCCGATGCTTTCGCCCAGCGTGGGGTGGGGGTGGATGGTTTTGCCGATGTCCACCGCGTCGGCGCCCATCTCGATGGCCAGAGCGATCTCGCCAATCATGTCGCCTGCGTGCGTGCCCACCATGCCGCCGCCGAGAATCTTGCCGTGGCCGTGGGCCTCGGGTGAATCGTCGAACAGCAGCTTGGTCAAGCCTTCGTCGCGGCCGTTGGCAATGGCGCGGCCCGAGGCGGTCCAAGGGAACAAGCCCTTTTTCACCTTGATGCCTTGGGCTTTGGCTTGGTCTTCGGTCAAGCCCACCCATGCCACTTCGGGGTCGGTGTAGGCGACGCTTGGGATGACGCGTGCGTTGAACGCCGCGGCAGCCAGCTCTTTGTTGCCTTGCAGTTCGCCCGCAATCACTTCGGCCGCCACATGGGCTTCGTGCACCGCTTTGTGCGCCAACATGGGCTGGCCCACGATGTCGCCAATGGCAAAGATGTGCGGCACGTTGGTGCGCATTTGAATGTCGACGTTGATAAAGCCACGGTCGGTCACAGCCACGCCTGCTTTTTCAGCCGCGAGTTTTTTGCCATTGGGCGTGCGGCCCACGGCTTGCAACACCAGGTCGTACACCTGCGGCGCGGGGGCTGTGCCGCCCTCTTCTGCCGGTGCAAACGTGACTTCAATGCCTTCGGGCAAGGCGCGTGCGGACACGGTCTTGGTCTTGAGCATGATGTTGTCAAAGCGCTTGGCGTTCATCTTTTGCCAGATCTTGACCAAGTCGCGGTCAGCGCCTTGCATGAGGCCGTCCATCATTTCCACCACGTCTAGGCGTGCGCCCAGCGTGCTGTAGACCGTGCCCATCTCTAGGCCGATGATGCCGCCGCCCAAGATGAGCATGCGCTTAGGCACTTCTTTGAGTTCCAAAGCGCCAGTGCTGTCCACCACGCGGGGGTCGTTGGGCATAAAAGGCAAACGCACCGCTTGAGAGCCTGCAGCGATGATGGCCTTCTTGAAGGCGATCACTTTTTTGCTGCCGTTTTGTTCTTGTGCGGTGCCCGTGGTCTCGCTCACTTCGAGGTGGTTGGCGCCCACGAATTGGCCCAAGCCGCGCACGGTCGTGACCTTGCGCATCTTGGCCATGGCCGCCAAGCCGCCGGTGAGTTTGCCGATGACTTTTTCTTTGTGGCCGCGCAGCTTGTCGATGTTGACCACCGGCTTGCCGAAGTCCACGCCGAGGTCGGCCATGTGGCTGACTTCGTCCATGACGGCCGCGACGTGCAACAGCGCTTTAGACGGGATGCAACCCACGTTCAAACACACACCGCCCAAGGTGGCGTAGCGCTCGACGATGACGACGTTCAAGCCGAGATCCGCCGCACGGAACGCCGCCGAGTAACCGCCAGGACCACCGCCCAACACGAGCACATCGCACTCGATGTCGGCCACCCCTGCATAGTTCTCGCCGAAGGATGATGCTGTGGGTGCAGGGGCTGATGCCACTGGGGCAGCGGGTGCTGCTGCGGCTGGAGCCGCTGCTGGAGCTGGGGCAGCTGGAGCGCTAGCCGCACCCTCTGCATCCAACACCAACACAACTGAGCCTTCTTTGACCTTGTCGCCCAGCTTGACTTTCAACTCTTTCACCACGCCCGCGTGTGAGGATGGAATTTCCATCGACGCTTTGTCGGACTCCACAGTGATGAGCGATTGCTCTGCTTTGACGGTGTCGCCGGGTTTGACCAGCAACTCAATCACGGCCACTTCGTCGAAGTCGCCGATGTCTGGAACTTTGATATCAATCATTGCCATATCAAATCCTTAAAGAAGCACGCGACGGAAGTCGCCGAGGATTTGACCGAGGTACGCATTGAAGCGTGCCGCTGCTGCGCCGTCGATGACGCGGTGATCCCACGTCAAGCTCAGAGGCAACATCAAACGTGGCACAAATTCTTTGCCGTTCCACACGGGTTCCATGGTGCTCTTACACACACCGAGGATGGCCACTTCGGGCGCGTTGATGATGGGCGTGAAGTACTTGCCACCAATGCCGCCAAGGCTAGAGATGGTGAAGGTTGCGCCTGTCATTTCTGCGGGCCCCAGTTTGCCGTCACGGGCTTTCTTGGCCAGCTCTGACATTTCAGCGCTGATTTGCAGCACGCCTTTTTTGTCGCAATCGCGGATGACGGGAACCATCAAACCATTGGGCGTGTCAGCGGCAAAGCCGATGTGCCAATAGTTTTTGTAGACCAGTGCATCGCCGTCGAGCGAGCTGTTGAACTCTGGGTATTTCTTGAGCGCGGCCACGCAGGCCTTGATCAAGAACGCCAGCATCGTGACCTTGACGCCGCTCTTCTCGTTCTCTTTGTTGGTCGAGACACGGAAGGCTTCGAGGTCGGTGATGTCGCAGTCGTCATGGTTGGTGACGGCTGGAATCATGATGGCATTGCGAAGCAAGTTCGCGCCGCTGATCTTCTTGATGCGGCCCATTTCTTTGCGCTCGATCGGGCCGAACTTCGCAAAGTCAACCTTCGGCCATGGGATAAGACCCAAGGCTGCACCATCGCCACCCGCTGATGCGCCACCCTTGGCTGCTTGAGCCTTGGTTTGTGTCGAGCCCGACATGACGGACTTGGTGAACGTTTGCACGTCGTCTTGTGTGATGCGGCCTTTGTGGCCAGAGCCTTTGAGTTCTTCCAACGGCACACCGAGCTCGCGTGCGAACTTGCGCACAGAAGGTGATGCGTGTGGCAAGCCCAATGTGGGTGCGCCTGGTGTGTGCGATGGCGCGGCCACGGCAGCCACTGCGGAAGCCACTGCGGTGGTTGCAGCGACTGCGGCTGGCACAGCAACGGCAACTGCAGATGCGGCAGCAGCCACAGGTGCAGCAGCGGCAGACACTGTGCCTTCCAAAATAGCCAGCAAGTCACCGATGTTGACGGTGTCGCCCACTTTGACTTTCAGCTCTTTGAGCACGCCCGCGTGTGAGGATGGAATTTCCATCGAGGCTTTGTCAGACTCAACCGTGATGAGCGATTGCTCCACCTTGATGCTGTCGCCCGGCTTCACGAACACTTCGATGACAGCGACGTTTTTGAAGTCGCCAATATCTGGCACGTGAATTTCGATGGGGCCGGATGCCGATGGAGCGGCGGCGGCCACGGGGGCTGCTGCTACAGGTGCAGCAGCGGCGGCTACAGGAGCAGCTGCTGCGTGTGCGGTGGCTACAGGAGCGGCGGCAGCACCAGCGGCTTCCACCACCAACACCACAGAGCCTTCTTTGACCTTGTCGCCCAAAGCCACTTTGAGCTCTTTGACCACACCCGCGGTGCTCGATGGAATTTCCATTGAGGCTTTGTCTGATTCGACGGTGATCAGGGACTGTTCCGCTTTCACGGTGTCGCCCACTTTGACCAGCAGTTCAATGACTGCGACTTCGTCGAAATCCCCGATATCCGGGACTTTTACTTCTACCAATGCCATGTTGTGTCTCCCGAATTTTTATGCGTACAGCGGGTTGATCTTGTCGACTTTGATGCCGTACTTTTTGATGGCTTCAGCCACTTGTGCCACTGGCACAGTGCCTTCTTCGCTGAGGGCTTTGAGGGCTGCGACCACGATGTAGTGGCGGTTGACTTCAAAGTGCTCACGCAGCTTGCTGCGGAAGTCGGAACGACCGAAGCCGTCTGTGCCCAACACTTTGTAGGTGCGGCCTTTGGGGATGAACGGACGAATCTGTTCGGCATAGGCTTTCATATAGTCGGTCGATGCAACGACTGGACCAACGTAGGGGTCCAACTGTGCAGAGACAAACGGCACTTTTGGCTTGTCGGTGGGGTGCAACAAGTTGTAACGCTCAGCGTCTTGGCCGTCGCGTGTGAGTTCGTTGAAGCTTGGGCAGCTCCACACGTTGGCAGCAACGCCCCAATCGGCAGCGAGCAAGTCGCGTGCAGCGATGGATTCGCGCAAGATAGTGCCCGAGCCCAACAAGTTCACGCGTGGTGCAGTTTTCTTGCCCTCGCCTTGTTGAAGCAAGTACATGCCCTTGATGATTTGCTCTTCCGTGCCAGCTTTGAGGCCGGGCATCGCGTAGTTCTCGTTCAACAAGGTGATGTAGTAGAAGACGTTGTCTTGCTTCTCGACCATGCGCTTCAAACCGTGGTGCAGGATGACGCCGACCTCGTGTGCGAAGGTGGGGTCATAAGACACGCAGTTAGGAATGGTGTTGGCCATGATGTGGCTGTGACCGTCTTCGTGCTGCAAGCCTTCGCCGTTCAAAGTGGTACGGCCCGATGTGCCGCCCAACAAGAAGCCGCGTGCTTGCATGTCGCCAGCAGCCCATGCCAAGTCGCCAATGCGTTGGAAACCGAACATCGAGTAGTACACGTAGAACGGAACCATGATGCGGTTGCTGGTGGAGTAGCTGGTCGCTGCTGCAATCCAGCTCGACATACCGCCGGCTTCGTTGATGCCTTCTTGCAAGATTTGGCCAGCAATGTCCTCTTTGTAATACATCACTTGGTCTTTATCGACCGGTGTGTATTGCTGACCTGCTGGGTTGTAAATACCGATTTGACGGAACAAACCTTCCATACCAAAGGTACGGGCTTCGTCCACCAAAATTGGCACGACGCGTGGGCCCAAAGCTTGGTCACGCAAGAGCTGCGTGAGGAAGCGCACATAGGCTTGGGTGGTCGAAATTTCACGGCCTTCGGCTGTGGGCTCCATCACCGATTTGAAGATGTCCAACGATGGCACGGTGAAGTGCTCTTCTGCTTTCGTGCGACGGTGTGGCAAGTAGCCGCCCAAGGCCTTGCGGCGCTCGTGCAGGTAACGCATTTCGGGCGTGTCGTCTGCGGGCTTGTAGAAAGGAATCTTTGACAGCTCGCTGTCTGGGATTGGGATGTTGAAGCGGTCACGCATGTACTTGATGTCTTCATCCGTGAGCTTCTTGGTTTGGTGAACGTTGTTCTTGCCCTCGCCTGCTTTACCCATACCAAAACCTTTGACGGTTTTGATGAGCAACACAGTGGGTTGGTCTTTGTGCTTCACGGCTGCGTCGTAAGCTGCATAGACCTTTTGTGGGTCGTGGCCGCCGCGCTTCAAAGCCCAGATTTCGTCGTCGCTCATGTGCGAGACCATCTCAAGCGTGCGTGGATCGCGACCGAAGAAGTGCTTGCGCACATAAGCGCCATCGTTGGCTTTGAACGCTTGGTAGTCGCCGTCCAAGGTGTCCATCATGATCTTGCGCAGTGCGCCGTCCTTGTCGCGCGCCAAGAGCTTGTCCCACTCGCTGCCCCACAAGAGTTTGATGACGTTCCAGCCAGCACCACGGAATTCGCCTTCGAGTTCTTGCACGATCTTGCCGTTGCCACGCACGGGGCCGTCCAAGCGTTGCAAGTTGCAGTTGACCACGAAGATCAAGTTGTCGAGTTTTTCGCGAGCAGCCAAACCGATCGCACCCAAGGATTCGACTTCGTCCATCTCACCGTCACCACAGAACACCCAGACCTTGCGGTTTTCGGTGTTGGCGATGCCACGTGCGTGCAAGTACTTCAAGAAGCGCGCTTGGTAAATAGCCATCAATGGGCCCAGACCCATCGACACGGTGGGGAACTGCCAGAACTCAGGCATGAGTTTGGGGTGTGGGTAGCTTGACAAGCCGTTGCCATCGACTTCTTGACGGAAGTTGAGCAACTGCTCTTCAGTCAAGCGGCCTTCAAGGTAAGCACGGGCATAAACGCCGGGTGACACGTGGCCTTGGATGTACAAGCAATCGCCACCGTGGTTTTCGTTTTCAGCGTGCCAGAAGTGGTTAAAGCCCGCACCAAACATATGGGCAAGTGATGCGAACGAACCAATGTGACCGCCAAGGTCGCCACCGTCTTCTGGGTTGTGGCGGTTGGCCTTGACCACCATTGCCATCGCGTTCCAGCGCATGTAAGCGCGCAGGCGCTCTTCAATTTCAATGTTGCCGGGGCAATGGGCTTCTTGGTCAGGTTCTAGGGTGTTGACGTAACCCGTGGTGGCAGAGAACGGCATGTCGATGCTGCTCTCGCGTGCATGTTCGAGCAATTGCTCTAACAAGAAGTGCGCACGTTCAGGCCCTTCTGCATTGATGACGGCGGACAGCGCGTCCATCCATTCACGCGTTTCTTGGCTGTCCACGTCGGTGCGCAGATCGTTCGGTTGTGCTGACATGCTTGTCTCCTCTTGTTGCACTTGTTTTGACTCGAATGTAGGGAGTTTCTCACAAAATTTAAAAATTTCAAATAGCGGGTATTGATTTCTTATTATGAAATTCAATAATTATCCAGAGCTCGGGTTTTCACTGCCGCATAAACTCTCAGCACATGCTGAATCAGACACCTTCCTCCCTCATCCAAAAGCTCACAGCCAATTGGCGCGCATGGTGGCGCAAGCAAACACCCAATCGCCAAGACCGGTTTGCCTTTATGGCCCCGCTGGCTGCGGTGGTGCTGTTCATGGCAGCCATCACGACTGCCTTTTGGTATTTGCGATACGAAGAAATCGCTCGTGAGCAAGAGGTGGTGCGTCGCGATGTGGAGTACGCACAACAGCGCCTGCGCGTGCGTCTGCTGGACAAGCAAGAACAAATCATGCGCATGGCTCGTGACATTGCCAGCCGCGAGACAAACAACAAAACCTTTTTGGCCGAAGCACAAACTTTGCTGAACCAAAGTCCGGAGTTAGCCAGCTTGACCTGGTTAGACCCCCATCTGCAAGTGCTCACAACTTACATCAGCACCAGCAACAACTCGACCATGAGTCTGAACGTGGGCAGCGCGATCACGCAAGATGAAACGCGCAACACCTTCCAGCTTGCGCGGGATTTATTGCAGCCCATTTACTCGCCACCCATCGTGGAAAAGCGCCCCAATGCAGCGCCCTATACGCAACTGCAACTGCATGTGCCCATCGTGAACCATGGCAAATTTGAAGGCGTGTTGCTGGCCGAATACACCATGGATGGCATGCTGCGGTATGCCGTGCCCAGCGAAATTGCAAACCGTTACGCCGTGTCATTACGCGATGTCAACAACCAAGTGCTGGCTGGCCAAGCTAACAAGGCCAAACCAAAGGTGACTGAAGTGTTGCCGATGCTCTTTCAAACCAACGAATACGAAGTACCCATCACGCCTGTGGGCTACGCCTTATCGCTGCACGCACAGCCTTATCGCACCTCGCAAGGTTTGATTGGCAATGGTGTGTTTTGGTTGGTCGCGCTGCTCAGCGCCATGACGGCATGGATGCTGATAGGTACTTGGCGTCACACGCGCCGCCGTGTGCAAGCACAGCAAGCCTTGGTGGCCGAGACCAACTTTCGTCGTGCAATGGAAAACTCCATCCTCACCGGTATGCGTGCGATGGACATGAAGGGCCGCATCACCTATGTGAATGCTGCGTTTTGCCAAATGACGGGCTGGACCGAAGAAGAGCTGGTGGGTCGTGAACCGCCCTTTCCCTACTGGCCTGACGAAGACCGCGAAGTGCTGGAGGAAAAACTCGCCCAAGAACTGCAAGGCGAAACCACCAGCAGCGGTTTTCAAGTGCGCGTCAAACGCAAAAACGGTGAACTGTTTGAAGCCCGTTTGTATGTGTCGCCCCTCGTCGATGCGCGGGGTCAACAAACTGGCTGGATGACGTCGATGACCGACATCACTGAGCCCAACCGCGTGCGCGAGCAGCTCAGTGCTGCACATGACCGTTTCACCACGGTGCTCGAGGGCTTGGACGCTTCGGTTTCTGTTGCCCCCTTGGGCAGCAAAGAATTGTTGTTTGCCAACAAGCTGTATCGCCAATGGTTTGCCAGCACCACACAGGGACATCTGAGCTTGGTGTCGCAAGCGGGTCAACCACGCACGTTGGGCATGTCTGATGCATCTGACGATGACGCCCAAGATCAAGACGATGGTTTGATGGGTTTACCCACAGAGTCATTGACAGAGACCAAAGCAGAGAACGCCGAAATCTACGTGCCGGAGCTCGACAAGTGGCTAGAGGTGCGCTCTCGTTACCTCAACTGGGTGGATGGTCGATTGGCGCAAATGGTGATTGCCTCAGACATCACACCACGACGACAAGCCGAAGCACAAGCGAAGCTGCAAGCAGAGCGTGCGGAAACGGCCAGCCGACTCATCACCATGGGTGAAATGGCGTCAAGCGTGGCGCATGAGTTGAACCAACCACTCACGGCCATCAACAACTATTGCAGCGGCATGATCTCGCGCATCAAGGCCAACAACTTGAACGAGGAAGACTTGCTCAAGGCTCTTGAGAAAACGGCGCACCAAGCACAACGTGCAGGTCAAATCATTCAGCGCATTCGCAGCTTTGTGAAGCGCAGTGAACCCAACCGTACCCCGTCAGATGTGACATCCATCGTGGCTGAGGCGGTAGAGCTGGCTGGCATTGAAATGCGCCGACGCCAAGTTCGCTTGAACCAAGTGGTTGCAGCGCGTTTGCCTGAGATCAACGTTGATCCAATTTTGATTGAACAGGTCTTGGTCAATTTGATGCGCAATGCAGCAGAGTCAATTGATTTGGCCCAACGCCCCATGACTCGGCGTGATGTGGAGCTCAAGGTCTTGCCGCGCACCGAAGGTGGTCAGCCCGTGGTGGAATTCACCGTCACTGACACGGGCTGTGGCTTACCCCCCGAAGTGTTAGAACGTTTGTTTGAAGCTTTCTTCTCCACCAAGTCAGAAGGCATGGGTATTGGCCTGAATTTATGCCGTTCCATCGTCGAGTCGCACCAAGGCAGGATGAAGGCTGAGAACATCTACAATGTTGAGGAAATAACGGGCTGTCGCTTTTCCTTCTGGTTACCGGTCCGATAGGTTGGAGTTTTTTTGATGAGTTTGATTCCCAAAAAAGGTACGGTCTACGTTGTGGACGACGACGAGGCTGTACGTGATTCCTTGCAATGGTTGCTAGAGGGCAAGGACTACCGAGTTCGATGCTTTGACTCCGCCGAAACTTTCCTGAGCCGTTACGACCCACGTGAAGTCGCCTGCTTGATTGTGGACATCCGCATGGGTGGCATGACAGGCCTTGAGCTGCAAGACCGCTTGGTGGAACGCAAGTCTCCTTTGCCCATCGTGTTCATCACTGGCCACGGCGACGTGCCCATGGCTGTGGACACCATGAAAAAAGGCGCGATGGACTTCATCCAAAAGCCATTCGACGAAACAGCTTTGGTCAATTTGGTGGAACGCATGTTGACCCAAGCCACCACCGCTTTTGCCGAATACCAACAAGCCGCCAGCCGCGATGCGCTGATGGCCAAACTGACCACACGCGAATCGCAAGTGCTAGAGCGCATCGTGGCCGGCCGCTTGAACAAGCAAATTGCTGATGACCTCGGCATCAGCATCAAAACCGTGGAAGCACATCGTGCCAACATCATGGAAAAGCTCAATGCCAACACCGTGGCCGACTTGCTGAAAACTGCACTCGGTCAAAACGCGGGCAAAGCCTAAACACAAGCATTTGGCAACCTCTTAAACGCCCCTTAAAACGCCCGTATTTCACGGGCGTTTTCAATTCAACTTCTTCTCTGTATACACAAGACCATGACTGCACAACTGATTGACGGCAACGCCCTCTCCAAACAACTGCGCGCCCAAGTGGCAGCCGACACAGCCGCATTAAAGGCCAAGGGTTTGACACCGGGCTTGGCCGTGGTGTTGGTGGGCGACAACCAAGCCAGCCAGGTGTATGTGCGCAACAAGGTCAAAGCATGTGAAGACGCAGGCCTGCACTCAGTCCTCGAAAAATACGAAGCCACCATGACCGAGGCCGATTTGTTGGCCCGCGTGGAAGCACTCAACAACGATGACAGCATTCACGGCATCTTGGTGCAGCTGCCCTTGCCTGCGCATATCGATGCGCAAAAAGTGATTGAAGCCATCAGCCCCGCCAAAGACGTGGACGGTTTTCACATTGCCAGCGCAGGTGCATTGATGACCGGCATGCCAGGCTTTTGGCCTTGCACACCGTATGGCTGCATGAAGATGCTCGAGAGCATTGGCTACGACTTGAAGGGCAAACACGCCGTGGTGATTGGCCGCAGCAACATCGTGGGCAAGCCTATGGCACTCATGCTGCTGCAAAAAGACGCCACGGTGACGGTGGCGCACTCGCGCACCAAGGACTTGAAAGCGCTCACCTTGCAAGCCGACGTGATCGTGGCCGCCGTGGGCAAGCGCAATGTGTTGACGGCTGACATGGTCAAGCCGGGCGCTGTGGTGCTGGACGTGGGTATGAACCGCAACGATGAAGGCAAGCTGTGCGGCGATGTGGATTTTGATGGCGTGAAAGAAGTCGCAGGCTACATCACCCCTGTACCGGGTGGGGTTGGACCGATGACCATCACAATGTTGCTGGTCAACACCTTGGAATCGGCGCAACGGGCCTTATCTGAGAAGCACTGAGCTTTTGCGTTCGTTGCGTGTTGATGCTCGCTCTGCCAAGCTGAGTGGCCAGCGCTTGCTGCGCTCCTCGCGGGGCGAATGTCGCTGCATCAAGCGCTGGCCACTCAGCTTGGCGACGGTGCTGGGTATGACGAAAATTTCGGCCATCTATTTTTGAAAGTTTTGCATGTCACTGAACAATCCGCTTCTCGATTTCTCGAATCACCCGTTGTTCGACGTCATCCAACCATCGCACATCGCGCCTGCACTTGATCAACTTTTGCCTGCGGCCGATGCCGCGTTAGAGCAAGTGACAGCTGCCGACTTCCCCACCGAGTGGAAAGCGATTGCTTCGGTACTAGATGTGGCCACCGAAAAACTCAGCCGCGCTTGGGGTGCAGTGAGCCATTTGCACTCTGTGGCTGACACACCAGAGCTGCGCGCTGCGTACACCGAAGCGCTGCCACGCGTGACTGAGTTCTACACGCGCCTCGGTGCTGACGAGCGCTTGTATGCCAAGTACAAAGCCATCGATGTGGCGAGCTTGAATGCCGAGCAAAAACACGCCCACACCCTGGCCATGCGCAACTTTGTGTTGTCGGGCGCTGAGCTGGTGGGTGCTGCCAAAGAACGCTTTGCCGCCATCCAAGAACGCCAAGCCGAGGTGAGCCAAAAGTTCAGCGAGAACGTGTTGGACGCGACTGACCAATGGTCGGCCATCGTCACCGCCGATGAGTTGGCCGGTGTGCCAGACGACGTGTTGCAAACCACACGCGCAGCTGCTGAGAAGGATGGCGTAGCAGGCCACAAACTGAATTTGAAAATGCCGTGCTACCTGCCCATCATGCAGTTTGCCCACAGCTCAGCGCTGCGTGAAAAGCTGTACCGCGCTTACGCCACGCGTGCCTCTGACCAATCGGAAGCTGTTCAAGCTGGAAAAACAGAACAAGACAACACACCTTGGGTGAAAGAAATCTTGGCCTTGCGCCAAGAAGAATCTCAGCTCTTGGGCTATGCCAACTACGCCGAGGTGTCGTTGGCTGCCAAGATGGCGCAGTCGCCCGCCGAGGTGATGGCCTTCTTGCGCGACCTCGCCAAACGAGCACGCCCCTACGCCGAAAAAGACGTGGCCGAGATGCGCGCCTTTGCTGCTGAGCACTTGAACCTGCAAGACCCACAACCTTGGGACTGGCCGTACATCGGCGAGAAGCTCAAAGAAGCGCGTTACGCGTTCAGCGAGCAAGAAGTCAAGCCGTACTTCACTGCGCCTAAGGTGTTGGCGGGTTTGTTCAAAATTGTGGAAACCTTGTTTGAGGTGAGCATTCGTCGCGACGACGCGCCGGTGTGGCACCCAGCGGTGGAGTTCTATCGCATTGAACGCGCTGGACAACTGGTAGGCCAGTTCTACCTGGATCCGGGCGCTCGCGCAGGCAAGCGCGGCGGCGCGTGGATGGACGATGTGCGCGCACGCTGGTTGCGCCCCGACACAGGTGCGTTGCAAACGCCCGTGGCACACCTTGTGTGCAACTTCTCCGAAGCCGTCGGTGGCAAGCCACCGCTGCTCACGCACGACGACGTGATCACCCTCTTCCACGAATGCGGCCACGGCTTGCACCACATGCTCACGCAAGTGAACGAGCGCGATGTGTCTGGCATCAGCGGTGTCGAGTGGGATGCGGTCGAGCTGCCTAGTCAGTTCATGGAAAACTTCTGCTGGGAGTGGAGTGTGCTGCGCCACATGACCGCACACGTGGACACGGGCGAGCCTTTGCCACGCGCCTTGTTCGACAAAATGCTGGCCGCCAAAAACTTCCAAAGCGGTTTGCAAACGCTGCGCCAAATCGAGTTCTCACTCGTGGACATGCTGCTGCACTCTGACGGTGAAAAAGCGCAAGACTTCATGCAAGTGCTGCGCGATGTGCGCGCCGAAGTGGCCGTGCTGCAAAGCCCTGCATGGGGACGCACGCTGCACACCTTCAGCCACATCTTTGCCGGCGGTTATGCGGCCGGCTATTACAGCTACAAGTGGGCCGAGGTGCTGAGCGCCGATGCCTACGCCGCGTTTGAAGAAACCGTAGGCGCAGATGGCGAACCTAGCATTGACACAGGCCGCCGCTACCGCGAAACCATCCTAGAAGTCGGCGGCAGCCGCCCAGCGATGGAATCGTTCAAGGCTTTCCGTGGTCGTGAGCCTCAACTCGATGCACTGCTGCGCCACCAAGGCATGAGCGCCGCGCATTGACGATGCACTTTGACTACGTCATCTACAAAATCACCTTTCCCAACGGAAAAATTTACGTTGGGAAAGATGTAGGCGGAATCGGTCATGCGCTCAATTACTTTGGTTCATGGAGCAATGCACTCGTCGCTCAAGACTTCACCAAAGAACAATTGAGCGACTTCACCTTGCGTAAAGAAATTCTTTTTGAGTCAAACGACAAAGATGAAATTTCTAAAAAAGAAGGTGAATTCATTTTGGCTTTGCGATCGAATGAAGCAGCGATTGGTTACAACCAAACGCATCGCCGCAGAACCCATCAGCCCGAGAGCTGAACCAACCATCACCAAGGAATCGGCGCGCCTTTGTAATCCACAAAGTGCGCAGCGGCTTTCGCTGGCAAATCATCCAAAGCACTGAGTAAACCCGCCACCGATTGCGCGGGTGTGAGGCAGTCTTGCGCAGGCACAAACGGCGCTGACAAATTGGATGCCACTGTGCCCGGCTGCATGGCCGCTACCACGAGTTGTGGACGTTTACGAGCAGCCTCGATCGCTGCAGTTTGCAGCACCATGTTCAATGCCGCTTTGGCTGCACGATAGCCATACCAACCACCTTTGCCGTTGTCGCTGATGCTGCCCACACGTGCCGAGAGCTTGGCGTAGATGCTGCGCTGCTCGGTGGCAAGCAAAGGCACAAAGTGTTTGAGCAGCAACGCAGGGCCAATGGTGTTGACTTCAAAGGCACGGGCTAGCTGCGTGGCGTTGAGTGCGCCCATGTGTTTTTCTGGCCCATGCCCATCAATGGTGAGCGCGCCTGTGGCATCGATGATGAGGTGAAACGGGCCATGTGATTGGGCGGTCAGCTCAGTAGCCGCAGCAGCCATGCTGGCTTCGTCTTCTAAACGAAATGCAGGCTGCGAATTGCGCGACAGGCCCACCACTTGCGAGCAAGCTGCATCGACCTGCAAAGCCTCAACAAACGCACTCCCTAGCGCACCCGATGCACCCAGCACCAAAGCCCGATAAGAAGTGCCTAAGCTTTTCAAAATTTCAGCGTCTTCACGCCGGTGGATGTGCCCAACAAACACACCTGCGCTTTTTGATGTGCAAACACACCCACGGTCACCACGCCCGGCCATTGGCTGACGTCGGTTTCAAACTGCAGTGGATCGCTGATTTTCAAACCCGTCACGTCCACGATGTGTTGGCCGTTGTCGGTGACCAAAGGTTGGCCATCTTTCAAACGCACCTTGGCGCTGCCACCCATCGCGACAAATTGGCGCATCACGCGAGCGGTGGCCATGGGAATCACTTCGACCGGCAGCGGGAATGTACCCATGACGTCAACCAGTTTGCTTTCGTCGGCAATGCACACAAACATCTTGGATTGCGCAGCCACAATTTTTTCGCGCGTCAATGCAGCGCCGCCGCCCTTGACCATGTAGCCTTGGTGGTCGATTTCGTCTGCACCGTCGATGTAGACCGACACGCTTTCGACTTCGGCAGCTTCAAACACTTGAATACCCAAAGCTTGCAAACGTTCAGTGGAAGCCACCGAGCTAGACACCGCGCCTTTGATTTGGTCTTTCATGGTGGCCAAGGCGTCAATGAACTTGTTCACCGTTGAGCCCGTGCCCACGCCCACCACTTCGCCGGGCACCACATATTGCAGGGCAGCTTGGCCCACCAAAGTTTTCAATTCATCTTGCGTCAAAGCAGCATTAGCAGGGGTGTTCATCGGCGAAAATCCAGAGTTCAATCAAAAGCCTGAGTTTATCCATGTCGTTGTTGCCTTATTCACTTGCCCGCCCTTTTCTGTTTGCCATGGATGCCGAAACCGCCCATGAGCACACGCTGGCCATGCTGGCCCGTACGCAAAACACGCCGCTGGCTTGGGCCTATTGCCAAGAGCGCGTGCAAGACCCCGTGCAACTGGCAGGCTTGAACTTCCCCAACCGTGTGGGCTTGGCCGCGGGTTTAGACAAAAACGCACACTGCATCGACGGCTTGGCCGCGATGGGTTTTGGCTTTGTAGAGGTGGGCACGGTCACCCCCAAGGGCCAGCCTGGCAACCCAAAGCCGCGCATGTTTCGCTTGCCAGAAGCCAATGCCCTGATCAACCGCCTTGGCTTTAACAACGAAGGCTTAGACGCCTTCTTGGCCAATGTGAAGCTGGCAAAGTTCCGCAGTGAATCTGGAAAGAAAAGTGCCGGCATGCCAATGTTACTGGGCCTGAACATCGGCAAGAACGCCGTTACGCCTATTGAGAACGCTGCCGACGATTACCTGATTTGCCTAGACGGCGTGTACCCCCACGCCGACTACGTGACCGTGAACATCTCGAGCCCCAACACCAAAAACCTGCGCGAGCTGCAAAGCGACGAAGCGCTGGATGCGCTCATCGGCACACTGGCCAAACGCCGCTCTGAGCTGGCTCAGCAGCACAACAAGCAAGTGCCGGTGTTCATCAAGATTGCGCCTGATTTAGACAGTGACCAAATCGCGGTAATTGCGGCCACCCTCAAGCGCCATTGCGTGCATGAAGGCACGCCATCATGGGGCGTGATTGCGACGAATACAACGATTGCCCGCGATGCGGTGCAAGGCATGGCGCATGCCGATGAAACTGGCGGCCTCTCGGGCGCACCAGTGTTTGAAAAGAGCAATGAAGTGATACGCCAGCTGCGTGCGGCGATGGGCCCTAACTTCCCCATCATTGGGGTGGGCGGCATTTTGAGCGGCGACGATGCCGTGGCCAAAATCAAAGCGGGTGCTGATGTGGTGCAGATTTACACCGGTCTGATTTACAAAGGCCCAGCGCTTGTGAAAGAGGCCGCGTTGGCCATCCGCGATCTCGCCTAAATGCCGAACCGGCCTAAGGCCAAACCTCATGCAAAGACCGTGCGATAACCCTCAAAGCGCTTCGACCAATAGCCATTGCTCATGCGCTCAGTTTTCACACCGGTTCGCTCGTTGGCGGCGTGCACAAATTTGCCGTCGCCGATGTAGATGCCCACATGTGAAAACGATGGGCCAAGCGTGTTGAAAAACACCAAGTCACCGGGATGTGCCTGCGACGCATCAATCGAACGCGTCGCAGCCGCCATTTGCGCGGCATTGCCCTTGAGGGCAATACCAGCTGACTCTCTGTAGACAAAGGTCACCAGCCCCGAGCAATCAAACCCCGTGTGCAGCTTTTTGCCGCCATAGGTGTAGCCGCGGTCAAGCATGGCAATGGCTTGGATGACGATATCTTGGCGCTTGGCGGGGTTGTTGGGATAGCTTTGCGAAGTAGCCGTATTGGATGAATGCTTGCGCGACAGCGACGAGCACGCCACCAAAAATGGTGAGAGGCAAGCACTGAGGAACAAGCGTTTATTCATACCCAGAACTTTACTGCAAGGCCATCAAAGCGATGCTGCAATGAAAAACGGCTCCCGAAGGAGCCGTTTCTGAGGTCTTGGAAAACCTAGAAATTAACGCTTCTTAGCAGCTGGCTTAGCTGTTTTCAAAGCTGTTTCTGTCATGTTTTTGTAGTTGGCTTCAGCAACATCGGTGGCTTGCTTGACAGCTTTTTGCACAGATTCCAAAGCGTTGTTGCCAGCAGACACGGCTGTTTTGAAAGCGGCCACAGCAGCTTCAGAACCAGCAGGTGCGTTTTTAGCAGCGTTGTCCACCATGTCGTGGAAAGCTTTTTGAGCTTCAGCCACTTTGGATTCAACGTGGCCAGTGAAATGAGAACCTGTACCTGTGGTGATTTCAACCAAGTGACGGTTGTAGGCAACAGCTTTTTCAGCCAAAGGTTGGAACAAGCTAGCTTGCAAAGCCAACAACTCTTGTGCGTCTTTCACGCTCAAAGCAGCGTGAGTTTGTTTTTGTGAATCAGCCAAAGTGCTTTTAGCAGCAGCCAAGTTCAACTCGATGAGTTGTTCCACGCCAGAGAAGGCTTTGGTGGTCAAACCAACCAAAGTTTCCAAATTAGCTTTGTTAGCAGCGATCACTTGTTCAGGTGTCAAAGTCATTTCATATCTCCAAAATTTAAAAAGGATGGTTAAAACTGCTCTGAACCCGGCCTAAGCTGAATTTATGTTGCAGTGCAGCATGAAACGTATTCTAAAGAGAAGTTGTACGCAGACAAGGGTTTTGCGCCCAAATGGTGCGCTTTTAGAGCTGACAGACTAAATCTGGGCTTAAAAGCCCTTATTCAACGCCGTGCGCCCAATGGTTTTTCCATTGCAGCCGGTATTGCTGGGCCAAATCTTCAGATTTCAAAATCAAGAAATTCTCTGCATTGCGGGTGGCGGCTGAATTGGTGAAGTTGAAACTTCCCGTGATGACCTTGTCTAAATCAATCACCATCACTTTGTTGTGAGCGATGGCGTGCTTGCCATCTTGACGCACTTCGATCTGCGCATCGTCCAAAACCTTGATGACGTATCGGTTGGCGTGTCGACTCTTTTTATCCAGCAGCACTCGAACCCTCACGCCTCGCTGATGTGCCCGCACCAAAGCTTGGGCGATGCCGTTGTGCGTAAAGCCATAGGCCTGCACCAAGACCTCGCGCTCGCTCGCATCAATGGCTTTGATGATGGCTGTCACGGCGTTGGCAGGCGGCGTGAAATACACACCCAACACCTCCACCGTCATGTCTGGGTTATCAGACTGCGCTCTGGCAGGTGCGGCGACCACCCCGAGCAGCCCAATTAACAAAGACACGAAAAACTTCATAGTGCCAATGCTAAACCGTTGCATACACATTTATCGACTTTGACTTAAAGGCGACAAGCCAAAGCCTTGCAGACAGCTACAGTCAACACGCTTTGAAAATCAATACTTCCACACACGCGCTGTCGCCCAATACGCAAAGGGCGATTTTTTTGCTGTCGCTAGCCACTTTTTGTAGCATGGCCTTGCAGCGCATTTGCGACCCCATGCTGCCCGAGCTGTCACGCGTGTTTGACGTGCCCATCAGCGAGGCATCACAAGTCATCTCCCTGTTCGCCCTCACCTACGGCTTGATGCAGTTGTTTTACGGCCCTGTGGGCGACCGCTTTGGCAAGTACCGCGTGGTCATGCTGGCCTGCATGGGCTGCGGCGTGGGCAGTGTGTTGTCGGCACTCAGCGCCAATTTAGAAATTCTTGTGACGGCTCGCATCGCCACCGCACTGGCTGCGGCCGCCATCATTCCACTCACCTTAGCTTGGGTGGGCGATGTGGTGCATTACGAGCAACGCCAAGAAACGCTGGCTCGTGTAGGCATAGGCACTACGCTGGGCATGACGGGCGGTCAGTTGTTTGGCGGCTTGCTGACCGACACCTTTGGCTGGCGTTGGGCATTTGCGCTGATGGCCTTTGCGTTTGCTGTCGTTAGCTTTTTGCTCTTGAAACAACTCAAACATTTAGAGCCCGTCGCGCAACACGGGCACGAACCTGCTGGGTTTTTCAAACAACTCCAACAAGTCGCGCACAACGCTTGGGCGCGCACGCTGCTAAGCGTGGCGCTGGTCGAAGGCGCCATGATTTTTGGTTTGCTTGCCGTCACCGCATCGCACTTGCATCACATGCACCACATCTCGCTCACGCTGGCAGGCGGGACGACCGCGCTGTATGGCTTGGGTGGCATGGCTTACATGGCGGTAGCCAAATTTGCCATTCGCCGATTTGGTGAAGTGGGCTTGGCCCGTTGGGGCGGCGCGTACTTTGGCCTTGCGTTTTTGGTGATTGCGTTTTGCCCTTGGTGGCAACTGGCCCTGCCCGCTTGCTTTGTGGCGGGCTTTGGTTTTGCCATGTTTCACAACACCATGCAAGCCAAGGCCACACAAATGGTGCCCACGGCGCGTGCCACTGGCGTGACGCTGTTTGCAGGCTTTTTGTTTTTAGGACAAGCCATCGGCGTGTTGGTACTGGCGGCACTCATCGGTGTGTTTGACTCCAGCCATGTTCTGGGCGCAGTGGCTGTGGGCGTGATGGGACTGGGCGCTTTTTTTGCATACGCCATTGCCAAGCGAAACGCCACACAGGCCGACCACGCTTAACATTAGCCCCTATGACTCAAGACATCGAACAACTCGCCCAACAACTCGAACAGCACCCTGACTACCGCGTTCTTCGCCGCCTCATCCCTGGCCGTGTGTTCAACACCCCCGCCCCCGGCCAAAAGCTCAGCAAAGGCGTGGTGCTCGACACCGAGACCACAGGCTTTGACGTTGCCCAAGACCGCGTGATTGAGCTGGGCATGTTGGCCTTTGAATTCGACCCCGTCACAGGCGTGGTCTACCGCGTGGTGGATGTGTTTGACGAGCTGGAAGACCCAGGCTTTGCCATTCCCCCCGCGACCATTGCCGTGCACCACATCACCGACAAGATGGTGAAAGGCCAGCGCATTGACGATGCACGCGTGGCTGAGTTTTTGAAAAACGTCGATGTTGTCATTGCGCACAACGCCCAATTTGACCGCCCCTTCGTCGAAGCTCGCTGGCCGCTGTTTGAACAACTCAACTGGGCATGCAGCATCAAAGACATTGACTGGCGCGAAGAAGGCTTTGGCTCTGCCAAGCTGGAATATTTGCTCAGCACCCAAGGCTACTTTTACGAAGCGCACCGCGCCGAGGCCGATTGCTGGGCGCTGTTAGAACTACTGAATCAAGTGCTGCCGCAAAGCCAGCAAACGGCCCTGCTTGCCGTGCTGATGACTTTGAACAAGCCACAGCAAAAGGTGTACGCCATCAACTCGCCGTTTGAGACCAAAGACAAACTCAAAGCCCGTAACTACCGCTGGTCTGCCGAGCTACGCTGCTGGAGCCGCGTAGTGGCTGGTGAAGCCGAAACCAAGCAAGAGCTGGAATGGCTCAAGCACCATGTTTACGCGGGCCGCAGTGCTCGCGTGGAGCTAGAAACCACGGGCGGCAAAGTGCGCTATTCCAACCGTGTGGGCCACAAAGAAGTGGTGACGCTTTAAACAGGTAATGCCGTCAACTTAGCGCATGACGCACAACAAAAAGCCGGGCTAGCCCGGCTTTGTTGTTTGTGTTGCACGTCGTTTAGTAGTTCACGGGCTGCCAAGGCACTTGGCAAGTCGGTACGTTGGGGTAGTACTGCTGCGAGGTTGAGCAGAAGTACGCCACACGGTGAGGCGGTGCATATTGCTGCTGCACCACCACCGGTGCTGCATAGCTGGGGGTAGTGGCTGAGTAAATCACGCTGCCCACAATGGCCGCGCCCAACACGGGTGCCAACCAATGGTTACTGGAACCGCGGTAATGGCTGCCGTAACCATGACCTTGGACTGCGCCATGACGAAACACATGACTTTGCACATGGCCATGACCACCAAAGTGCTGAACGCTGTGACCACCTCGGCCACCGCCATGCCCATGACCACCCGCTTGCGCAGGCAAAACCACGGCAAAGGTCAATAAACAGGCTAACAAGGCAGATACGCGTTTCATAGCAAACTCACTTTGTGAAAAATGTCACCCTACAACGCAGCAAGTCGCGACTTGGATGACAAGCACGTTCAAACGCGCAAGGCCTCGACAAACAAAGCCACCACGCTCAGCAGACCCACCAGCCAAAAGATGGAGCGCCAAGCGGCCTTGTCGGCCACATAACAAACGATGTAGCCCACACGTGCCACCACAAACGTGACCGCAAGCCCCTCCACCACAGCGACATCCACCTGCGCCATGGTGGCGATGATGACGCCAGCGGCAAAAAACGGAAACGCTTCAAAACTATTGGCCTGCGCGGCATTGCCCCGCGCTCTGAAACCCGTTTGCTCGCCCAGCCATTGGCGGGGGTTGTGGTTATCGTAGCGGCGAAAGCCCCACTTCGCGGCCATCGTGCCCATGTAAGGCAACAAGCCGGCGATCAAGACGCACAAAAAAGAAATTTTCATCGAATCACCACCAACCAAGGGCTGACGCAGGTTTGCACCATCGGAAAGTACTGACCCGTCTCACGGCAAAAGTAAGCCTCAACCGGCTGCTGCACGGGCTGGCTGTTGACCCATTGCGTGGGTTGTGGGTTGGTCATCACCACGGTTGGCGGACTTGTGATGATCACGGTAGAAGGCTGCACGGGGCGCGACAAATAAATCGACGTGCCCACAATCGCACCGCCCACCAAAGCTGGGCCCCAAAAATTGTTGCCATAAGCACCGTAATAAACACTGGTATGCCCACGGTAGCCACCATACGGGCCGTGCGCCATGACTGAGCCCGCCGTCACAGCGAGCAACAGGCTCAATGCCAAGGTGCGAAATTTAATCGTCATAGCTTGCTCTCTTTCTCTCCATACGCTCATTGTGGTCTAAGCGCGTCAAGAATTGATTAAGTTTTCTAAAGCCAACGCCACGCGCGCCAAATGCGCGTCTTGCCCTGCTAAACCAGAGACCATCAAACCCACAGGCAACTCACCCGCTTCGTGGCACGGTAGGCTCCACGCGCAGCCATCCATGTAGTTGATGGCCGAGGGGTTGCGCAGCAACAAGCGATTCACTTTGAAAAATGCCTCGTCGTCTTTGAGCAAAGGCTCAGTCAGTGGCGCGACCATTGGCACTGTGGGGCACAACATGGCATCAAAGCCTTGCAGCGTTTGCTCGGCTGCTGCAATCCACGCATGGCGGCGGTTGTGTAGCTCTAAGTAGTCTTGGGCGCTGATACCTTTGCCCAGCATCATGCGAGCCACCACGCGGTGGTCAATTTGGTGTGCGCCGCGTTCTAGTCGTGCATGGTGTGCTGCGTAGCTTTCAATCGGCGAAAAGCCACCGGGCATGCTGAGCGCGGCAATTTCGCCCAACGCTGTGAACGGTAACTCCACCACCTGTGCGCCCGCCTCGCTGATGCGTCGCAGCGTGCGAGCAAAAGCTTGGGCCACGGTGGTATCTACATCGTCCATCATCAAAGTTTGCGGCACGGCAAAACGCAGGCCGCGTAAGTTAGCTGCATTGGTGTGCAACGGCTGCTGCGACAGCACCGCATCCACCGCCAAACACGCCCGCACCGAGCGGGTGATGCTGCCAACGGTGTCTAGCGTGCGCGACAACTCCATCACACCGGTGCACGGTATGCGCGCCTGCGTGCTCTTGTAGCCCACCAAACCACACAGCGCAGCGGGAATGCGAATGGAGCCGCCCGTGTCTGTTCCAATGCCCACCTCGGCCAGCCCCAAAGCCACCGACACGGCAGCGCCCGACGACGAGCCTCCGGGCACGCGTGCATGCGCTGGATCAGCAGGATTGGCAGGCGTGCCGTGATGTGGGTTGATACCCACGCCCGAGAACGCAAACTCGCTCATATTGGTTTTGCCCAGCACCACCGCACCTGCATCACGCAAGCGTTGCACCACGGCTGCGTCGTGCAGCGCAGGCGCTTCGCCCGCGCACACCACGCCACCGGCCATGGTGGTTTCGCCCACCACATCGATGTTGTCTTTGAGCGTGATGCACACGCCATGCAAAGCACCTAGGCTGCGGCCTGCTTGAACCTGCGCATCACAGTGCTGCGCAGAGGCGCGTGCGGCATCGGCATAGAGCTGCGTGAACACATGTTGCGCGGCTGGGCTGGCTGCGCCTTCTAGCGCGCTGGCCACACGTTGTGTGGCGGTGGTGGATGTATCAAAGCAAGCTTGGGTCATGCGATCAATTCTGCCCGATTACCCTTTGGCAAGCCCTGCCCTGTGCAGGCGTGCTAGCCTACGTCCCGATGCAAACCACAACTGCCACTGCCACACCCGAACTCACGCTGTACTACGACGGCCAGTGCCCGCTGTGCGTGGCTGAGATAGATTTTTTGCAAAGCCGAAATGCGCAGGGCCAATTGGCCTTTGTGGACGTGACCCACACTGGCTTTGAGGCTGCGGGCCACAACATCTCATGCGAAGCCGCCATGGCGCAGATTCATGGCCGCACCGCCGATGGACAAGTGTTGGTGGGTGTTCCGGTTTTTGCTGCCGCTTACCGGCTGGCCAAACTGCCTGTTTTGGCTTGGGTGTTGTCACGCAAATGGCTCATGCCGTTGCTGCAACCGGCCTATGTGCTGTTTGCCAAACACCGCCAAGCCATCTCAAAACGCATTGGGCCCAGCGTTTTAAAGTTTTCTAAGCGCTTTTTGCGGTGAATTTTGAGGTTTTTGAGGGCCGGTTGTCAGAACGGTTGATTAATTTGCGAAAATAGCATCTTTGCCTCGAGAACTAAAACGAATGTCACGCCCAGAAAAAACAGAAATCTCCAACGACGGTTTGCGCTACAAATCGAAAAAAGGCGGTTCACCCTTCGAAGGCCTCGGCCGCACCGGCGACACCATGAGCTGCATCAAGTGCGGCGTTCACAAGCCCCGCAACAACGGTTCATTTAAGCGCATCTTGGGTTCATCCATGTTTGTGTGCTTCGACTGCAGCCCTCCCAAAAAAGAGGCAGCACCTGCAGACGGCGCGACCCCAGCGTCAGCCACCAAAGAAAAAGCCAAAGCTTAATTTTTGGTACCCCACAAAAAAAGCGGCTCGTTGAGCCGCTTTTTTTATTGACTCAAAGAAACGGCCCTTGCATGCAAGGGCCGTTTCTATTTGACTAGCCGGTGCGTCGCGTTACTCCACCCGCACCACAGCATTAGGTTTAAAGCCCAAGTCTGCCACTTTGCCCTTTTTGGCGCGAGCCGCTTTGGCATTGTTCAAGCTGCGAATTTCTAGAGTTTCTTCGCGTACTTTGCCGCCACGGCCAATGCCTTCGATGCGCACGCTGCGTGTGTACGCAGCCGCACCGGCCAAGGTATCTTTGGCTTCTAGGTCGATCAGCATCAAGCCGCGACCGCCCTTTTCCATGGCTTTGAGTTCTGACAACTCAAAGGTCAAGAAGCGACCGCCCGTGGATGCACAAGCCACATGCGTGGCAGCTGCCACAGGCTGCGCGCCCGAGCCACCGCTGGCAGGTGATGGGCGGCACACCGTTTCGCCCTCGCCCACGGTGATGAAGGCTTTGCCACCTTTATTGCGCGAAATCATGTGCTCGATGTTGGCCATGAAACCATAGCCACCGGAGCTGCTGAGCAAGTACGTCGCGCCTGCAGGGCCAGCCACATAGTGCAGCAACTGAGTGCCTGATTCCAAATCAACCAACGTGGTCACGGGCTGGCCGTCGCCACGTGCGCCCGGCAAGGCGGCCACAGGCACCGAATAGATGCGGCCGTTTGAGCCAAACGCGATAAAGGTGTCCACCGTGCGGCACTCAAAAGTGCCGTACAAGCCGTCGCCCGACTTAAAGGCAAAGGCGCTGGCTTCGTGGCCGTGGCCTGTGCGTGCACGCACCCAGCCTTTTTCAGAGACCACCACGGTCACTGGCTCGTCCACCACCTTGACTTCTGCCACTGCTTTTTTCTCTTCTTGAATCAGCGTGCGGCGTGGGTCGGCAAAGGTTTTGGCGTCGGCCTCAATTTCTTTGACCATCAAGCGGCGCAGCGCCGATGGGTTGCCCACGATGTCTTCAAGCTTGGCTTGTTCGTCGCGTAACTCTTTGAGCTCTTGCTCAATCTTGATCGCTTCCAAACGCGCCAGCTGACGCAAGCGAATTTCTAAGATGTCTTCGGCTTGTCGTTCGCTGAGTTTGAAGCGCTCCATCAGTGCCTGTTTGGGCTCGTCGCTCTGACGGATGATGGCAATCACCTCGTCGATGTTGAGCAACACCAACTGACGACCTTCCAAGATATGGATGCGGTCCAGTACTTTGTTCAGACGGTGCTGCGAGCGGCGCAGGATGGTGGCAGAGCGGAATTCAATCCATTCGGTCAACATCTCGCGCAGCGACTTCGGCACAGGACGGCCATCGATACCGACCATGGTGAGGTTGATGGACGATGATGTTTCAAGGCTCGTGTGCGCCAGCAAGGTGGTGATGAGTTCTTGTTGCTCAATCGTGCGGGTCTTGGGTTCGAACACCAAACGCACAGGGGCGTCTTTGCTTGACTCATCGCGCACCACGTCCAACACTGCCAAGATGGTTGCCTTGAGTTGAGTTTGCTCAGCGCTCAGCGCCTTCTTGCCTGTCTTGACCTTGGGGTTGGTGAGTTCTTCGATCTCTTCCAGCACCTTTTGGCTGCTCACGCCAGGTGGCAGTTCATTCACCACCAACTGCCATTGGCCACGGGCCAAGTCTTCAATGACCCAGCGGGCGCGCACTTTGAGTGAACCACGGCCTGTGCGGTACGCATCGGCAATGTCAGACGCGCTGCTGATGATTTGGCCGCCACCGGGGTAATCGGGCGCTGGCAAGATTTGCAGCAACTCTTCGTCGCTCAGCTTAGGTGTCTTGATGAGTGCCACGCACGCATCAGCCACTTCGCGCAGGTTGTGGCTTGGAATTTCAGTAGCCATGCCCACCGCGATACCGCTTGCGCCGTTGAGCAAGGCAAATGGCAAACGGGCAGGCAACTGCTTGGGTTCTTCGGTAGAGCCGTCGTAGTTGGGTTGGAAGTCAACCGTGCCTTCGTCAATCTCGTCCAGCAACAACGTGGTGATTTTGGCCAAGCGGGCTTCGGTGTAGCGCATGGCCGCAGCGCCATCGCCGTCGCGTGAGCCAAAGTTGCCTTGGCCGTCAATCAGTGGGTAGCGTTGCGCAAAGTCTTGCGCCATGCGCACGAGGGCTTCATACGCGGCGCTGTCGCCGTGGGGGTGGTAACGGCCCAGCACGTCACCGACCACGCGGGCGCACTTGACGGGCTTGGCTCCAGTGTTGTTGTTAGGGCCGCTGTAACCCAGGCCCATGCGGGACATTGAATACAGAATGCGCCGCTGCACCGGCTTTTGGCCGTCGCACACATCGGGCAAAGCACGGCCTTTGACCACGCTGAGCGCGTATTCAAGGTAGGCGCGTTGGGCGTAGTGGCCCAGCGCGATGTCGCCGTCGTTATCAGCGGTAGGCAGTTCGGGGGTTAACAAATCGGTCATACGTCAATCTCAATCGAATCGCCATGCAGTTCCATCAGCTCACGGCGTGCAGCGGCTTCGCCTTTGCCCATGAGTTGTGTGATCAAACCTTCGGTGGTTGCAAAGTCCAGCAAGCCCAGTTGCACGGGCATGAGGCGACGGGTGTCGGGGTTGAGGGTGGTGTCCCACAGTTGTTCGGCGCTCATCTCGCCCAAACCCTTGAAGCGGCTGATGCTCCATTTGCCTTCAGTCACGCCGTCTTTGCGCAGCTTGTCGAGGATGGCGGTGAGCTCGCCTTCATCCAAGGCATACACCTTGGTGGCTGGCTTTTTGCCGCGCGCTGGTGCGTCGACGCGGAACAGCGGGGGGCGCGCCACAAACACATGGCCCGCTTCGATGAGCTTGGGAAAGTGACGGAAGAACAGCGTGAGCAACAGCACTTGGATGTGCGAGCCGTCCACGTCCGCGTCCGACAAGATGCACACCTTGCCGTAGCGCAGACCGCTTAAATCAGGCGAGTCATTCGGACCGTGTGGATCCACACCAATGGCCACCGAAATATCGTGAATTTCATTATTGGCAAACAAGCGGTCGCGCTCGACCTCCCAAGTATTCAGCACCTTGCCGCGCAGCGGCAGGATGGCTTGGCTTTCTTTGTCGCGGCCCATCTTGGCGCTACCGCCCGCAGAGTCACCCTCGACCAAGAACACTTCGTTGTGCGCAATGTCTTTGCTTTCGCAGTCAGTCAGTTTGCCCGGCAACACGGCCACGCCTGAACCTTTGCGCTTCTCAACTTTTTGGCCGGCTTTTTGGCGCGTTTGTGCGGCCTTGATGGCCAGTTCAGCCAGTTTCTTGCCGTACTCAACGTGCTGGTTGAGCCACAACTCCATGGTAGGGCGCACATAGCTTGACACCAAGCGCACAGCGTCGCGCGAATTGAGGCGTTCTTTGATTTGACCTTGGAACTGCGGGTCAAGCACCTTGGCGCTCAGCACATAACTGGCTCGGGCAAACACGTCTTCGGGCAAGAGCTTGACGCCCTTGGGCAGCAAAGCGTGCAGCTCGATAAAGCTCTTGACCGCGTTGAACAAGCCATCACGCAGGCCGCTGTCATGCGTGCCGCCGGCGCTGGTGGGAATCAAGTTGACATAGCTCTCCCGCACGGGCTGGCCGTCTTCGGTGAAGGCCACGGCCCATGCTGCGCCCTCGCCTTCGGCAAAGCTGTCGTGGTTGCTATCGGCATAGCCATCGCCTTCAAACAAAGGAATGACGGGGTCGCCATGCAGTGTCTGCATCAAATAGTCACGCAGGCCGCCTTTGTAGAGCCAGTTTTGCGTGTCTTTGGTTTTCTCGTTGATGAGCGTCACGCTCACGCCGGGCATGAGCACGGCTTTGCTGCGCAACAAATGCACCAGCTCGTTCATCGGCAAGGCCGAGGATTCAAAGTATTTGGCATCGGGCCACACGCGCACGGTGGTACCTTGCTTGCGGTCGCCTGATTCTTGTTTGCGGGTGGTGAGTTTTTCCACCACGTCGCCACCTGAGAACACCAAGCGGGCCACTTGGCCTTCGCGATGCGAGGTGGCTTCCATGCGTTTGGCCAGCGCGTTGGTCACGCTCACACCCACGCCATGCAAACCGCCGGAGAAGCTGTATGCGCCGCCTGAGCCTTTGTCAAACTTGCCGCCCGCGTGCAAACGGGTGAACACCAGTTCAATGACAGGTGCTTTTTCTTCGGGGTGCATGCCAAACGGAATGCCACGGCCATCGTCTTCGATGCTGACCGAGCCATCGCTGTGCAGGGTGACACTGATCTTCTTGCCGTGACCTGCGAGAGCCTCGTCAGCCGCGTTGTCCAACACCTCTTGGATGATGTGCAGCGGGTTGTCGGTGCGGGTGTACATGCCCGGACGTTGCTTGACGGGTTCGAGTCCTTTGAGGACGCGAATCGAGCCTTCCGAGTACTGGGGCGGTGTAGTGGGTTGCTTTGTTGCCATGGGGCGGAATTGTAGACAGATTCAGAAGTGATACTGTATAAAACAACAGACTTAGCTTTTAGGCACAGCTGATTCGCTGAAAACTATCGCATTTGATGTGATCAGACGACTTGGCAAAACGCCCGCGACAGCGGCTTTGCGCCACATTGGGTAAAGTCGACCACATGACCAACCAACACAAAACACTGCCCATGTGGCAAGTGCTGGCCTGCGGGGCCGCCATCGTTACCTTGTCCATGGGTGTGCGCCACGGCTTTGGCCTGTGGCTGCAGCCCATCACTCAAGCGCAAGACTGGACACGCGAAAACTTTGCCATGGCGATTGCCATTCAAAACCTGACTTGGGGTGTGGCAGGCATCTTCTCGGGCATGTTGGCCGATCGCTTTGGCGCGTTCCGTGTCATCGTGACCTGCGCGGTGATGTATTCGCTGGGTTTGATTGGCATGGCCTATTCAGACACGCCGGCCCTCTTCACCGCGACAGCGGGCGTCTTGATTGGCATTGCCCAAGCGGGCACGACCTATGCCGTGATCTACGGCGTGATTGGCCGCAACGTGAGTGCGGCCAAGCGCTCGTGGGCCATGGGGGTGGCCGCCGCGGCGGGCTCGTTTGGCCAGTTTTTAATGGTGCCCACTGAGGGCTACCTGATCAGCACTTTTGGTTGGCAAGAAGCGCTTGTGTGGTTGGCCCTGTCGGCCATGCTCATCATTCCCCTCGCCTACGGTTTGCGTGAGCCCGGCTTTGCAGGTGGGGCAACGCCGCACCGCGACCAGTCCATCATGCATGCGCTGCGTGAAGCATTTAACTACCGCAGTTTTCAGCTGCTGATGGCGGGCTACTTTGTATGCGGCTTTCAGGTGGTATTCATCGGCGTGCACATGCCCAGCTATCTCAAAGACCATGGCTTGTCGCCCGAAGTGGCCAGCATTGCCTTGGCGCTGATTGGCTTGTTCAACGTATTTGGCACTTACATTTCGGGCAGCTTGGGCCAGCGCATTTCCAAGTGCAAGATATTGTCTTTCATTTATTTCTCACGCTCGGTGGCGATTGTGTTGTTCTTGTGGGCGCCGCTCACTCCCATGAGCGTGTACATCTTCTCTAGCGTGATGGGCCTGTTGTGGCTCTCCACCGTGCCGCCCACCAATGCGGTGGTGGCGCAGATTTTTGGCGTGGCGCATTTGTCGATGCTGGGCGGCTTTGTGTTCTTCAGCCACCAAATTGGCAGCTTCATGGGCGTGTGGCTGGGCGGCTACTTGTACGACAAGACGGGCAGCTACGACATTGTTTGGTACATCTCGATTGCGCTGGGCGTATTTGCTGCGCTCATCAACATGCCGGTCAATGAAAACGCAATTGAGCGTAACGATGCGCCAAAGACCGTTGCGGCTTAAGCACCTGAAATCCAAACCAAGATGCGCCGCTTGATCAGCCCCACCTTGATTCGCCAAGTTGCGATTGGCTTGGTCTGCGTGGCCATTTTGTTGGCGGTTTTGTCTATGTATTTACGGCCTGAGTTCTTGCTGACCTTGGCCGACCAAGTTTGGGGATGTTTCTGAAATGAGCACTGTGCTTCACGGGCAAGAGCCCACATCGAGTTGGGTAGCCCGTTGGTCACACCTGCTGCCTGCGGGCTGCCACGTGCTGGACTTGGCCTGCGGACACGGCCGTCACATGCGCCACTTTGCTGCACTTGGCCATCCCGTTACAGGCGTGGACCGTAACCAAGACGCCATTAACGCCGTCAACTCCCTAGGCGAAGCCATGTGCGCGGACATCGAAAACGGGCCTTGGCCGCTGCAAGGCCGCACTTTTGGTGGCGTGGTCGTCACCAATTACCTGTGGCGTCCGCTGTGGCCGCATATCTTGAACAGCCTCGCACCCAACGGGGTGCTGATTTACGAAACCTTCTCTGCTGGCAACGAAACCGTGGGCAAGCCCTCGCGCCCAGACTTTTTGCTGCACCCCTCAGAACTGCTGGCCGTCTGTAAAGACCTGCGCGTGGTGGCGTTTGAAGAAGGCTTTTTAGCCCAAGCCGAGCGTTTTGTGCAACGCATCGTGGCTGTGCGCGAGACGCAAGGCACAGAAACACCTGTTCGTTACCCACTGGTCCACTAAAAACAGCGTTCGCAATCGCTAGAATGAACGTTTTTCCTTGACCGAACTCGCGGACATGACACCCATTACCGGCAGCATCGTGGCTTTGACCACCCCCATGCACACAGACGGCAGCGTCGACTACCCCACCCTGCGCAAACTCATTGATTGGCACATCGCAGAAGGCACCGATTGCATCGGCGTCGTGGGCACGACCGGCGAGTCACCCACCGTTAACGTGGAAGAGCACTGCGAAATCATCCGCGTGTCCGTGGAGCAAGCGGCCAAACACACCGAACGTCATGTGCCCATCATGGCTGGCTGCGGTGCTAACTCGACCGCTGAAGCGATTGAGCTGGCCAAGTTTGCCAAGAAGGTTGGCGCGCATTGCCAACTGCAAGTGGTGCCCTACTACAACAAGCCCACGCAAGAAGGCCAATACCTGCACTTCAAAGCCATCGCCGAAGCGGTGGACTTGCCCGTGATTTTGTACAACGTGCCCGGCCGCTCTGTGGCCGATATGGCGCACGACACCGTGCTGCGTTTGGCCCAAGTGCCAGGCATCGTGGGTATCAAAGAAGCCACAGGCAACATCGAACGCGCCGAGTGGCTGATTCGTGATGTGCCCAAAGGGTTTGCCGTTTACTCAGGTGACGATCCCACCGCTGTGGCATTGATGCTGTGCGGCGGCCAAGGCAACATCAGCGTGACCGCCAACGTGGCACCACGCTTGATGCACGAGTTGTGCATGGCTGCCATTGCGGGCGATGTCAAACGCGCCATGGACATCCAATTTAAGTTGATGCCTGTTCACAAACACTTGTTTGTGGAAGCCAACCCCATCCCCGTGAAGTGGGCCATGCACCGCATGGGCCTTGCAGGCCCAACGCTGCGCTTGCCCATGACCGAACTCACCAAGGCCAACGAACCTGTGGTGGAAGGCGCATTGCGCGCTGCTGGTTTGATCTGATTGTTAAAAAGGCCTTGGCTGTGAAAAATTCTTTTGCTTCAAATCGCGCTGCAGTTGCACTGGCAACACTGGCATTGCTCAGCGGTTGCTCCTCCATCTTGGATGGCGATAAGGTCAACTACAAAACAGAAGGCGGCACCAAGGTTGTGCCGCTCGACATCCCACCAGACTTGACCCAACTCAACCGTGACACCCGCTACGCTGTGCCTGGCGGCCCAGTGACAGCCAGCGGCATGGCTGTTCGTCCTGCCCCTGCGGTGGCGGCAACAGCAGCCAAGCAAGTCAACGATGTGCGAATCGAGCGCGATGGCAAACAGCGTTGGTTGGTTGTCAACCGCAATGCCGACTCAGTGTGGCCCATCGTTCAAGAGTTCTGGAAAGAGAACGGTTTCGAATACACCATCCAACAGCAGCAACTTGGCTTGCTGGAGACTGAATGGGCAGAGAACCGCGCAAAAATTCCTCAAGACTTAGTCCGTCGCACATTAGGCAAGGTCTTGGACGGCCTTTATTCATCAGGTGAACGAGATAAATTCCGCACACGCATAGAACGCAACAGCGTTGGCGGCGTGGACATTTTTGTCACGCATCGCGGTATGGTCGAGGAATTCAAAGACCAAAGTAAGACCAGCACAATCTGGGTCCAACGCCCCAACGATCCTGAATTAGAAGCCGAGTTTTTGACACGTTTGATGATCAAACTTGGTGTTTCTGCTGAACAAGCGGCCGTTGCGAAAGCAACACCAGACGCCTCATCAAACAAAACGAGTTTGTCTGCCAAAGGTGATGCCACCATCTTGAATATTCCTGATTCATTTGATGTGGCATGGCGACGTATTGGTTTGGCACTCGATCGCACAGGATTCACAGTGGAAGACCGTGATCGCGCTCAAGGGATTTACTTTGTTCGCTATGTCGACACTGCGGTTCAAGAAGAAAAAGGCTTCTTCGGCAAGATGTTTAGCAGCAGCAAGCCTGAAACAGGCCCTGTGAAATACCGCATTGCTGTTCGCAAAACTTCAACAGCCACTGAAGTGACTGTTCAAGATGCTGCTGGAAAAACAGAGAACACGCCGGTCGCGCAGCGCATCTTGAAGCTGTTGGCCGACGACCTCCGCTGATCCAGCGTAGGTCTGATCAGATGCGCCATGTTGCGCTTTAGAAGTCTGGGCAGTGGCAGCTCAGGCAACGCCACTTTGGTTGAAGCCCAAAGTGGCGCGCATACCACCCGCTTATTGATTGACTGCGGTCTGCGCCTGCGCGACATTGAAGCGCGCTTGATCGAAGCAGGCACCTGTGCCGAAGACCTTGACGCCATTTTCATCACGCACGAACACGGCGACCACTTTGGTTGTGCACGCAGTGTTGTCAACCGCTATTCAACCCCGCTTTGGATGAGCCAAGGTACGTGGCTGGCAGTCAGCGATGAAGCTTGGGAACCCCACTCGCATTTGCTGAATGTGGCGCGTGATGGCTGCACCATCGAGATCGGCAGCTTGCAAGCCCTGCCGTTCACCGTGCCGCACGATGCACGCGAGCCATTGCAACTGCGCTGTAGTGATGGCAACCGGCATTTGGGCATCGTCACAGATTTGGGCCACCCATCATCCCATGTGGTGGCCTCGCTTCAGGGCTGTCACGCTTTATTGATTGAGGCCAACCATGACCCAGACTTGCTGCAAGCCTCGGCTTATCCCAATTTTTTAAAGCAGCGCGTGGCGGGTCCTTGGGGGCACTTAGCCAACCATGCCGCAGCCGACTTACTCAAACGGGTTCTGCACGACCAACTTAGCTACGTCTTAGCCGCGCACTTGAGTGAGCGCAACAATACCCCTGAACTCGCCCGAGCCAGCCTGAGTGAGGCCTTGAGTTGTGCGCCATCTGAGGTGAACGTGGCAGACCCCGTGACTGGCTCAGTATGGGTCACGGTCTAGAGCGATCTTGAAACGCCCATGAAAAAAGCCACCCGAAGGTGGCTTTTGCAGTCAGTTCGAAAACTGATTACTTGCTGGCAGCGTCAGAAGCTGGAGCAGCGGCTTCTGAAGCCACAGCAGAAGCAGCTTCAACTGGTGCAGAAGCGGCCACAGCAGGAGCGGCTTCAACAGCAGGAGCTTCTTTTTTGCCGCAAGCGACGAGAGCGGCAGCAGCCAACAAAGATGCCAACAGGATTGACTTGTTCATGTGAATATTCCTTAAGGGGATGAAAACAATTTCCGGAAATTGCTGTGGTTTGCACCACAACTGGGCTAAGAAGCTCGAGCTTTTAGTCCAGACAAGATTATAGGGTAATTCCTAGGAGTTTTAAATATCCTTGTCAGTTCCGAGTCAAACTGTGCAGTTTATTAATCAGCATGAAGCCAACCGTCGTCGCACCACTCCATCAACAGGCTCAAAGCCTCAGGACTGGCCTTTTGAATCTCATCTGCGTTTAATTCACGCGAATCTGCCAGTTGACGCATCAAAGCTGCGTCTTTTCCAGCAGCACGCCAGCTTTCACCGTTCAAGAAGATGTGATGCGCGTCGTACATCATCTTGCTTCGTCGGTCTAAACGCACAGATTTGAGCTTATTTGGCGTATCGCCAATTTCAAACCACACATTGGCTTTGGGCTCGGTCAGATACTCACCCAAAGCACGTTGGAGCGCTTTGGGATCTTGTAATGCTTTTTGAAGGGCTGATTTTGCAAATTCAGCCAAACCTTCAGGCATGGCAGCAGGTTTGGACACAGCAGGCTGAGCGGCGTCTTTATACAAATCACAACCGGCGATTTCTTCCGCGCCTTCGCTCAAACGCACCAACAACTCACGGGCCAGATCGCCAGTTTGGGGCACACGAAAACCTATCGAATAGGTCATGCACTCGCCTTGTGCAATGCCGTCGTGGGCATAACGCGGTGGCAAGTACAACATGTCGCCCGGGTTGAGCACCCAGTCGTGCTCTGGCTTGAAATTGGCCAAAATCTTCAATGGCATGTCGGGCACGAGCGACAGGTCTTTTTGTCGGCCAATGCGCCAGCGGCGTTGACCGTGGGCTTGCAACAAAAACACGTCGTAGCTGTCAAAGTGCGGGCCCACGCCGCCGCCTTCGGTGGCGTAGCTAATCATCACATCGTCCAAACGGGCGTCTGGAATGAACCGGAATTGCTGCATCAGAGCAGCCACGCGGTCGTCGTGCAAATCCACGCCTTGGACCAACAAGGTCCAATCGTGCTCAGCCAACTTGGGGATGGCGCGTCGCTTGAAGGGGCCGCGCTGCATCTGCCAATCGCGCTTGCCGCCGTTCGAACCGATGACCAAGCGGGACTCGACCTCGTTTTGTTCGGCCAAATCAAACAGCTCAGGGCGGCTGAGCAAGGCTTTGAATTCAGGGATGGCTTGACGCACCAACAAGGGCTTGCGCTGCCAATAGGTGCTCATAAATTCAGCGGGGCTGATGCCGCCGAGCAGGGTCAGGGGTTTGTTCACATTCATCGTGCGACAATTTTGCCTTATGGAAATTACACAACACTGCGTGGTCGGCTTAACTTGGACCTTGAAAGACACATTGGGCGAGGTGCTGGACGAATTAGACAACCCCGTCGAGTTTTTGGTGGGCGGCGATGACTTGCTGGCCAAGATCGAAGAAGCCCTGCAAGGCCATAGCGTGGGCGACCACATCGATTTGCAGCTAGAACCCGAAGAAGCCTTTGGCGACTACGACGAAAACTTGGTGTTTTTAGAAGCCCGCTCGCGCTTCCCCAAAGAACTGGAAGAAGGCCACACAGTTGAGGGCCACGCCCTGCCCGCAGGCTGCAACTCCGACGCACCACAAGACTTGCTCTACACCGTGACCGAGCTCTACCCCGAGCATGTGGTGTTAGATGGCAACCACCCGCTGGCCGGCATTGCGATTCGCATTCACCTCGATGTGCAATCGGTGCGCGAAGCCACGCAAGAAGAGCAAGAGCGCGGCACTTTGGGTACTGGCTTTTTCAAGATTGAGGCCCAAGCGCCGGGCAACGATTTGTTGCACTGATTTACTTTTTACCTGTCGAGCCGTAACCGCCCTCACCGCGCTCAGTCGGTGCGGCAAATTCGTTCACCACATTGAACTGGGCTTGCACCACCGGCACGATGACCAACTGAGCCAAGCGCTCCATCGGCTCCAACGTGAACGCCACATCACTGCGGTTCCAAGCGCTGACCATGAGTTGGCCTTGGTAATCGCTGTCTATCAAACCAACGAGGTTGCCCAACACGATGCCGTGTTTGTGACCCAAGCCAGAGCGCGGCAAGATAAGTGCGGCATAAGCGGGATCAGCCAAATGGATGGCGATGCCTGTGGGCACCAATTGCCAAGCATTAGGCTCTAACGTGATGGGGGCATCCAAACAAGCGCGCAGATCCAAGCCAGCGCTGCCAGGCGTGGCGTATTGCGGCAATTGCTCGGCCATGCGGGGATCGAGAATTTTGACGTCGAGTTTCATGTTGCTTCAATGAAAAAGTGAATGTGAAAAATTAAGCTTTCAAGCGGCGGGCAATCTCGCCGACCAATTGACGCGCCAATGTGAGCTTGTTGGCATGCGGCAGTTCTTGATGGCCTTGGGCGTCGACCAACAACAAGGCGTTGTCGTCCAACCCAAAGGTTGCAGGGCCGATATTGCCCACCAACAACGGCACGCCTTTGCGTTCGCGTTTGGCCGTGGCGTGCTTGAGCAAATCATGGCTCTCAGCCGCAAAGCCCACGCAATACAAAGCACCGCTTTTGGCACGGGCTGATTGCGCTACACCAGCCAAGATATCTGGGTTTTCGACGAAGTTAAGTTGCGGCAATTGACCCGAACCGTCCTTCTTGATTTTCTGTCCGGCCACATCGGCCACGCGCCAATCGGCCACGGCAGCGGTCGCCACAAACACCGAAGCCGCATCCACATGCTGGGCCACAGCCGCTTGCATGTCCAAGGCCGATCGCACATCCACACGTTGCACACCACGCGGGGTAGGCAGATGCACGGGGCCAGCGACCAAAGTCACTTCAGCACCCGCTTCGCGTGCAGCGCGGGCAATCGCAAAGCCCATCTTGCCGCTCGATAAATTGGTGATGCCGCGCACGGGGTCCATCGCCTCGTAGGTAGGCCCAGCCGTCACTAGCACATGTTGGCCTGCCAAAACTTTGGGCTGGAAGAAAGCAATGAGGTCTTCCAAAATTTCTTCTGGCTCCAGCATGCGGCCATCACCGGTTTCGCCGCAGGCTTGTTCGCCCTGTCCTACGTCTAAGACATGCGCACCATCCGCGGTGAGTTGTGCCATGTTGCGTTGGGTCGCAGGGTGCTGCCACATTTCGCGGTTCATCGCAGGAGCCAAGATCAGGGGAACGCTTTCAATCGGGCGGGCCAAGCACATGAGGCCGAGCAAATCGTCGGCGCGACCATGCAGCAGTTTGGCCATGAAGTCGGCACTGGCAGGAGCCACCACGATGGCGTCGGCCTCGCGACTTAAATTGATGTGCGCCATGTTGTTGGGCTCACGGGCATCCCATTGCGAGACATACACCGGCCGGTTGGACAAGGCTTGCAGGGTTACGGGCGTCATGAACTGGGCCGCAGCCTCCGTCATGACCACTTGTACTGTCGCCCCAGCTTTGACCAAGGCACGGCATAGCTCCGCCGCTTTGTAGCAAGCGATGCCACCACTCAAACCCAAAACAATGTGTTTATTTGACAGATCAGACATGGCTCGCAATGTAGCAGAGCGCCTATAATTTCGATTTCCACCTACCGGGAGACAGTCTCCCGATCTGGCATGACCCAATTTGTATTCGTCACCGGCGGTGTTGTCTCTTCCCTAGGTAAGGGAATTGCAGCCGCCTCACTCGCCGCCCTGCTTGAGTCGCGCGGCCTCAAAGTCACCCTCATCAAGCTGGACCCCTACATCAACGTAGACCCAGGCACCATGTCGCCCCTGCAACACGGCGAGGTGTTCGTCACCGAAGACGGCGCAGAAACCGACCTCGATTTAGGCCACTACGAGCGCTTCATCACGACGCGCATGAAAAAGGCCAACAACTTCACCACGGGCCAGATTTACCAAAGTGTGCTCGACAAAGAGCGCCGCGGCGACTATCTCGGCAAAACGGTGCAAGTCATTCCGCACATCACCAACGAAATTCAAGAGTTCGTCAAACGTGGTGCAGCCTATGACACACCTGACGCCGTGGATGTGGCCATTGTTGAAATCGGCGGCACGGTGGGTGACATCGAGTCACTGCCTTTCCTCGAAGCCGCTCGTCAAATGAGCTTGAAGCTCGGCGCGCACAACACCGCGTTTGTGCATCTGAGCTACGTACCTTGGATCGCCGCCGCTGGCGAACTCAAAACCAAGCCCACACAACACACCGCACAAAAACTGCGCGAAATCGGCATCCAAGCTGATGCGCTGCTGTGCCGTGCTGACCGCCCAATTCCTGAAGAAGAACGCCAAAAAATCAGCCTCTTCTCGAACGTGACTGAATCTGGTGTGATCTCCATGTGGGATGTGGACACCATCTACAAAGTGCCACGCATGTTGCACGAGCAAGGGCTGGATAACTTGGTGTGCGACAAGTTGCGCATCAACGCCCAACCCGCCAACTTGCAACGCTGGGACGACTTGGTCCACGAAGTGGCCAATCCCAAAGAAGAAGTCACCATCGCGATGGTGGGCAAGTACGTCGATCTGTCTGACAGCTACAAGTCACTCAACGAAGCCCTGCGCCACGCTGGCATGAAGAACCATGCACGCGTGAAGATCGAGTACGTGGACTCTGAATTCATCACACCCGAGAACGTCAAAGACCTCAGCAAATTCGACGCTATTCTGGTGCCCGGCGGCTTTGGCATCCGCGGCGTGGAAGGAAAGATTTCTTCTGCCCAATTCGCCCGTGAAAACAAAGTGCCCTACCTCGGCATCTGCCTAGGCATGCAAGTGGCGACCATCGAATACGCTCGCCACATGGCTGGCTTGAAAGACGCCAACAGCACCGAATTTGTGCCAGATGGCCCCTACCCTGTTATCGCCCTCATCAACGAGTGGAAAGACGCAGACGGCAGCATTCAAACCCGCACCGCCGACTCCAACCTTGGCGGCACCATGCGCTTGGGCGCACAAAGCTCAGATGTGGCCCCTGGCACCTTGGCACACAAAATTTACGGCGACGTGGTGACCGAGCGTCACCGCCACCGCTACGAAGCCAACGTGAACTACCTCGACGCCCTGCGCAAAGCGGGCTTGGTGATTTCAGCGCTCACACAGCGCGAGCACTTGACCGAAATCGTCGAGCTGCCTCAAACCGTGCACCCTTGGTACATGGGCGTGCAGTTTCACCCCGAGTTCAAATCAACCCCATGGGATGGCCACCCCTTGTTCAACGCCTTCGTGAAAGCGGCGTTGGACCACAAAGCTTTGGCAAAAGCCTAACTTTTAAAACACAGGAAACCCCATGAAACTTTGCGGATTTGATGTTGGCCTGAACCAACGTTTCTTTTTGATCGCAGGCACGTGCTCGATCGAAGGCTTGGAAATGTCCATCGACGTGGCGGGCCAGCTCAAAGAAATCTGCTCGAGTCTCGGTATTCCTTTGATCTATAAAGGTTCGTTCGACAAAGCTAACCGCTCTTCTGGCAACACCAAGCGCGGTGTGGGCATGGATGCGGGCTTGAAGATCCTCGATGAAGTGCGCCGCCAACTGCACCTGCCCATCCTCACCGATGTGCATGACGAGTCACAGGTCAAAACCGTGGCCAGCGTGGTTGATGTGTTGCAAACACCCGCTTTCTTGTGCCGCCAAACCGACTTCATCCGAGCCGTGGCGCAATCGGGCAAACCGGTGAACATCAAAAAGGGTCAGTTCTTGGCCCCTTGGGACATGAAAAACGTCATTGATAAAGCCCGCGACGCCGCACGCGAAGCTGGCTTGCCGGAAGACAACTTCTTGGCCTGCGAACGCGGCGTGAGTTTTGGCTACAACAACCTCGTGGCAGACATGGTCAGCTTGGCAGAGATGCGCAAGTCTGGCGCGCCAGTGGTTTTCGACGTCACCCACTCAGTGCAAAAGCCAGGTGGCCAAGGCACTGTGAGCGGTGGCGCTAGTGAGATGGTGCCCGTATTGGCCCGCGCGGGCGTTGCCGCTGGCGTGGCTGGCCTGTTCATGGAAACTCATCCCTGCCCTTCAGAGGCTTGGTCAGACGGTCCGAACGCCGTGCCTTTGAACAAGATGAAAGCTTTGCTAGAAACCTTGGTCGAGCTCGATGCCGTGACCAAAAAACACCCCTTCTTAGAAAACAACTTTGAGGCCTGAGTGCTCTGCACGCAGCCACAAACCCATTTAAAAAACTTGAAATAGGAAAACACAAATGAGCGCTATCGTCGACATCGTCGCCCGTGAAATCTTGGACAGCCGCGGCAACCCCACCGTGGAATGTGATGTGTTGTTGGAGTCCGGCACGATGGGCCGTGCCGCTGTGCCATCTGGCGCTTCCACCGGTAGCCGCGAAGCCATCGAATTGCGCGACGGTGACAAGAGCCGTTACCTTGGCAAAGGTGTGTTGAAAGCAGTTGAACACATCAACACCGAAATCTCTGAAGCTATTTTGGGCTTGGACGCTTCTGAGCAAGCGTTCCTCGACAAAACCTTGATCGACCTCGACGGTACGGACAACAAGAGCCGCTTGGGCGCTAACGCTTTGTTGGCTGTGTCCATGGCTGTGGCCCGTGCTGCGGCTGAAGAGTCTGGTTTGCCTTTGTACCGTTACTTCGGTGGCATGAATGGCAACCAATTGCCAGTGCCCATGATGAACGTCATCAACGGTGGCGCACACGCCAACAACAACTTGGACTTGCAAGAGTTCATGATCATCCCAGTCGGCGCACCTACATTCCGCGAAGCCGTGCGATACGGCGCTGAAGTGTTCCACGCCTTGAAGAAAATCATCCACGACAAAGGCATGAGCATTGCCGTGGGCGACGAAGGTGGTTTCGCACCGAACGTCACCAGCCACGAAGCTGCTATTCAAATGATCTTGGACGCGATCGCTGCTGCGGGCTACACCGCTGGTGAGCAAATCGCCATCGGTTTGGACTGCGCTGCCAGCGAGTTCTACAAAGACGGCAAGTACCACTTGTCTGGCGAAGGCTTGCAATTGACGGCTCAGCAATGGACTGACATGCTTGCCACTTGGTGCGACAAGTACCCCATCATCAGCATCGAAGACGGCATGGCCGAAAACGACTGGGACGGCTGGAAAGTGTTGACCGACCGCTTGGCCAAGAAAGTGCAAATCGTGGGTGACGACTTGTTCGTGACCAACACCAAGATCTTCAAAGAAGGCATCGACAAAGGCATCGCCAATTCGATCCTCATCAAGATCAACCAAATCGGCACCTTGACCGAAACCTTCGAAGCCATTGAGATGGCCAAGCGCGCTGGCTACACCGCCGTGATCAGCCACCGCTCTGGCGAAACCGAAGACAGCACTATTGCAGACATCGCTGTGGGCTTGAACGCTGGTCAAATCAAAACAGGTTCGATGAGCCGCTCTGACCGCATGGCCAAGTACAACCAACTCTTGCGCATCGAAGAAGACTTGGGTGACGTGGCTGTGTACCCAGGCCGTTCTGCCTTCTACAACTTGCGTTAATCGCCGCGCAGTCTGACGAACCGAATGCTTCGACCACTCCACCTTGTGCTGATTGCCCTGCTGCTTGTGCTGCAGGGCCAGCTGTGGTTTGGTCGCGGCAGCATCCCTGACGTGATGCGTCTACGTCAGACCCTGAAAGAACAAAAGCAGCAAAACGCTGCCGCGCAATTGGCCAACGACCGCCTCAGCGCAGAACTCCACGACCTCAAAGACGGTCTGGAAATGGTCGAAGAGCGCGCCCGCTCTGAGATCGGCATGGTCAAGCCGAACGAAGTCTTCGTGCAAATCGCGAAGTGACCGAACTCCTTTTCTCGACCGCATTCACCCTCTGGGGCCTCGACACTTCTTGGCTTGAACTCATCGCTGTGCTAATGGCCTTTGCGATGATCGTGTGCAACATCATTGAGCTGCATTGGGGATGGCCTTTGGCCGCCATCAGCTCGGTGCTGTATTTCTTTTTGTTTTGGAGCCAACGCTTGTATGGCGAGGCGCTGCTGCAAGTGCACTTCGTCATCTTGGCCCTGTGGGGCTGGTCAGTGTGGTTGCGCGGCGTGGAAGGTGCGCCGTTGCCCGTCACACGCATGCCTGCCCGCCAGCGCTTCACCTTGGCGTGGATGGGCTCCTTGCTTTGGTTGAGCACTGGGGCCGTGCTGCTGAACTTCACGGATACCGACGTACCTTGGTGGGATGCCTTCCCCACCGCCTTCAGCTTGGTTGGCCAATATTTGCTCGCACACAAGCGCCTAGAAAACTGGGTAGTTTGGATCATTGTCAACTTCGTCGCCGCTGGGTTGTTTGCTTGGAAAGGCCTCTGGCTGACTACCCTGCTCTACCTCGCGTTCATTGCACTCAGTGCGGTGGGTTGGCACACATGGGCGAAGCACGCCCAAGTGGAAACCGCATGAAGATTGCTCTGCTCGGCGCTGAAAGTACAGGCAAGTCACAACTGGCTCAAGCCCTGTGCGCACGATTGCAGCAATCGGGCTTGGCGGTGCACCTCGTCGATGAATACTTGCGCGAATGGTGCGACACCCATCAGCGCACACCACGCCAAGACGAACAGTTACACATTGTCGATACACAAATTGCACGGGTGCTCGCAGCGCCAACAGGTGCGGTGGTGATTGCAGACACCACGCCACTGATGACGGCTGTCTTTAGCCAAATTCTGTTCAACGACGACAGCTTGAATGCTTTGGCCTTGGCGCATCAAGCGTTGTATGACGTGACTCTGCTCACGGGACTTGATGTGCCTTGGATCAGTGACGGTTTGCAACGCGATGGCCCACACGTGCGTGAGCCCGTCGATGCTGCCGTGCGTCATATGCTGGGCTTGGCTGGCCTGCCTTACCAAGTGGTGTACGGCACGGGCAAGCAACGCTTAGAAAACGCTTTGTTTTGCATTGGCCGCCAAGCGCCAGACTGGGCCAAGCAGCTAGAGCGCCCCGAGCCACCCACACGTTGGAGCGGCCCCTGCGAGACCTGTGGTGATGGCGACTGTGAACACCGCTTGTTCACCAGCCTGGTCAAAGGCTGAGCCGCCTTATTGCAACGATGAGGGTGCTGGTGGGGGCGTTGGTGTACCAGTGAAGATTTGCGCAGCATCCACCGCGTCATATCGGTATTGCTGGCCACAAAAATCGCAGCCCACTTCCACATCGCCGCGCTCGGCCAAGATGCTTTCGACTTCTTCAGTCCCCAAGCTGCGAATCATGTTGCTCACACGCTCGCGGCTGCATGAACAGGCAAAGCTGGGCGTGATGGGTTCAAAGCGCACCAATTTTTCTTCCCAGAACAAGCGGCGCAGAATTGTTTCGGCATCCAAATTCAATAACTCATCGGCCGTCAAACTAGAGGCCAAGATGGAGATGCGGTTGTAGTCTTCACTCAAGCCAATGCCGTCTTCATCGCCCATACTGGCTTGGGCTGCCAAGTTGGCTTCGCCTTTGATGGGCAAGCGTTGGATCAACAAGCCTGCTGCAGTGGTGTCGTTGGCTGCCAACACCAAGGTGGTGTCGAGCTGCTCACTTTGCAGCATGTAGTGCTGCAACACATCGCTGAACTTGTCGAGCTTGTTGCGATGGTCGTCAAACAAAGGCACCACACCTTGATAAGGTTGCTGGCCTGGCATTTTGTTGAGCGGGTCCAACGTAATGGCACATTTGCCTTCGTTGTTGACGTTGACCATCTCGGGCAAGGTGCTGGCATTGCCCAAGTCGCCTACCACTTTGGCGGTGGCGCGCAGACTCAGGTCGGGTTGCACTTCGACCACGGCCAGCTTCAGAGGGCCATCGCCAAAAATCTGCATCACCAAAGCACCATTGAATTTGATGTTCGACTGCATCAACACGGCTGCCGCTGTCATCTCACCCAACAAGTGGCGCACAGGCTCGGCATAGGGGCCGGTTTCTGCATTGGCCGCGCGGCGCTTGAGCACCTCTTGCCACACGTCGGTGAGCTGCACCAACATGCCACGCACGGGCAGACCATCAAACAAAAATTTATGCAGTTGAGACATCAAGCTATTTTCTTTAAACCCGCTTTGAAGCGGTTTTTGTTAGTCACATAGTGCTGCGCGCTGCGGCGCAACCCTTCAATTTGCTCAGGCGTCAGCTCGCGCACCACCTTGGCAGGGCTTCCCAAAATCATGGAGCCATCTGGAAACTCTTTACCTTCGGTCACGAGCGAGCCCGCGCCAACCAAACAGTTCTTACCAATCTTCGCGCCATTGAGCACAATGGCACCAATGCCAATCAGCGATTCGTCGCCAATGGTGCAGCCATGCAGTTGCACCATATGACCCACCGTCACATGCTTGCCGATGGTGAGCGGAATACCTACATCTGCATGTAACACGCTACCGTCTTGGATGTTCGTGCCTTCGCCGATTCGGATGGTGGCAGTGTCACCCCGCACCACCGAGCTGAACCAAACACTGCTGTCGGCAGCCATGTGCACATCACCCACCACTTGCGCGTTGTCAGCCACCCAAGCAGAGTCTGCGAGGTGTGGGGTCAAGTCATCGAGTTGGTAAACAGCCATGAAAGTCTCCTTGCGAATGTGTTTTCCTACAATTGTAGGGATGTCGCTACGCCAACACGCCCTAGACGCCCTGTGCATTTGCCAGCCACAAGACAAAGTGGCCGCAGTCCAAACCCTTTGGACCAAACAACACCAATTGCCCCTCACGCCAAGCGAGGTGTTGACGCCTGCGCACGCCTTGCCCGGGCGGCCTGAAAAACCACGTTTGCTGCCTCCAAAAGACGTACCCACACGCACGCCCTTTACCCCCGAAGGCTTGGCTGCGTTGATTCATGCGGTGTGTCACATCGAATTCAACGCCATCAATTTAGGGCTGGATGCAGTTTGGCGTTTCAGCCACATGCCCGAGACGTTTTACCAAGACTGGCTGCGTGTGGCTCAAGAGGAGGCCTACCACTTCAGCATCCTGCATGAGCTTCTCAATGAGCTAGGCTACCAATACGGCGACTTTGATGCGCATGATGGCCTTTGGCACATGTGCCAAAAAACAGCGGCCGATGTTTTGGCCCGCATGGCGCTGGTTCCCCGCACCTTGGAAGCACGCGGACTCGATGCCACGCCCTTGATTCAAACCAAGCTGCGAAAAGCTGCCACGCCCGGATCGTTGAAAGCGGTTGAACTGCTCGACATCATCTTGCGCGACGAAGTAGGCCATGTAGCAATTGGCAACCACTGGTACCGCTGGCTGTGTGAGCAACGCGGCCTCGACCCCTTGTCGCTATACGGCGAGTTGGTACAACGCTACGAAGCGCCAAAACTGCGCCCACCTTTCAACGAAGAAGCTCGCAAACGCGCAGGATTTACCGAGACAGAGCTGAACTACTTGTTGGGGAGCTGAGTCAGCGCCTGAGACTTAACCACGCGGGTGATGCTGCCCGTGCAAGCTCTTCAAACGCTCACGCGCAATGTGCGTGTAAATGGTGGTCGTGGAAATATCGGCATGCCCCAACAGCATTTGCACTGCCCGCAAATCAGCCCCGTGATTCAGCAAATGCGTGGCAAACGCATGGCGCAAGGTGTGCGGTGAAATCGGCACATGGATTTGTGCTTGCAAGGCATAGCGTTTGATGAGCTGCCAAAACATGGCGCGCGTCATGGATTCACCTGCATTCTTGCCGCGCACCGTCACAAACAAAGCTTCGGTTTGATGACCCGCCAGCAGCGCTGGACGCGCCTCATTCAAATAACGCTGCAACCAATCGCGCGCTACTTCGCCAAACGGCACTAAGCGCTCTTTGCTCCCTTTGCCCATGATGCGCAGCACGCCATCGTTCAAGCTCACATGCAAGGTTTTGAGGTCGACCAGCTCGCTCACGCGCAAGCCACTGGCGTAAATCAACTCCAGCATCGCGCGGTCGCGCATGCCTAGGCCTGTGGACACATCGGGCGCATTGAGCAAACTCTCAACCTGCGCCTCAGTCAAACTTTTGGGGGCACGCGCAGGCTGCTTGGCGGTGAGCAGCTTCAACGTGGGGTCCGCCACCAACATGCGCTCGCGCAAGGCCCAACGGTAAAAGCGCTTAAACACGGTCAAGCGACGATTGGCGCTTGTGGCCTTGGTCTCTGCATGACGATGCGCAAAGTACTGCTGCAAATCTGACTCTTGCACTGCCAACAAGTGCGTGCCCTGCGCGTTAAGCCATGCAGACAACAAATTCAAATCGCGCCGATAGGCTGCCAAGCTATTGGGCGCCAAGCCGTGTTCGAGCCACAAGGCATCAATGAAGATGTCGATGTTGGCGTCGGATGCTGCGACTTGCAAAGGCGTGGGATGTGTCATGCGAGCGTCAATCGTAAACGCTGAAGAAGCGGCCAGGCCTTCGCGTGCGGTTATTCTCAGTGGGTGAATTACGCCCAACTCCTCTTTCCCGACTTCTCGCTCATCCTCTGTGGCTACTTGGTTTGCCGCTACACCGCCCTCGACCGGAGCGTGTGGGAGCCGGTGGAACGCTTGGTGTATTACTTTTTATTTCCTTTGCTGCTGTTTTATTCCATCGTGCGCACGCCCTTGGATTTGGTGGCGGCCTCGCACCTGATCATGGCGGGCTTGATCCTGGGATTCAGCAGCATTGCGCTGTCGTATCTGCTGCCCAAACTGCCTTTGTTGCGCACGCACATTGACCCGCGTCTACATGCAGCCAGCGCTCAGGTGGGTTTTCGCTTCAACTCCTTCATTGCTTTGGCCTTGGCCGAGCGCATCGCGGGCCCGCAAGGCTTGTTGTTGATTGCTGTGCTCATTGGTGTGTGCGTGCCCATGTTCAATGTGGCTGCGGTTTGGCCCATGGCCAAGCATGCGCAAAGCCACTTTGGCCGTGAACTGATTCGCAACCCGCTCATCTTGGCCACCGCCTCTGGCCTGTTGGCCAACATGGCTGGCCTAAACATCCCCAGCTGGACCGAACCAACACTACAACGCATTGGCTCCGCATCTCTGGCCTTGGGCTTGCTGGCTGCGGGCGCAGGCATGGAGTTGGGGCATTTGAAGAAAGCCAAGGTGTTGGCCGTTTCACTGCTGACCATTCGCCACCTCATCACGCCCTTGCTCGCCTGCGCATTGGCACTGGCCTTTGGCTTGGACACCACACAAACCACCGTTTTACTGGCCTTTTCGGCGCTGCCCACGGCCTCAAGCGCCTATGTGCTAGCGGCTCGCATGGGCTACAACGGGGCATTTGTGGCTGGGTTGGTGACCTTGTCGACCTTGCTGGGCATGCTCAGCCTGCCCTTTGCTTTAGGTGTGTTGCGATAAAAGTGCACGCTTTCATGGCATAATGACGCGTTTTGCGGAAAGTGTGTCGAAATAGGTCGGCGTGGCTACCGCAGCTGCTCAAGGAAAAGCGATGAAAGAAGGCATTCACCCCAACTACCGTGAAATCTGTTTCATGGACATGTCTAACGGTTTCAAATTTGTGACACGCTCATGCGCTAGCACAAAAGAAATGATCACCATGGAAGACGGCCGCGAACTGCCGTTGTACAAGCTGGATACCACCAGCGAGTCACACCCCTTCTACACAGGTACACAAAAGTCTGTCGACAACATGGGCGGCCGCGTCGAGCGCTTCCGCAACAAGTACGGCAAGACCATCGCCAAGTAAGCCACTCGCTCACTTCAAACAAGGCAGCCCGGCCCTCCGCGCTGCCTTTTTTATTTAAAAAGTTGTGAACCATCCCACCCCAGCCATCGTTCCTCAAAGTGCCGTGCGCCGATTGCCGCGCGTGGCGCTGTGGTTGTTCTGTGCAGCGTATGTGCTGCCTGGATTATTTGGGCGTGAACCCTGGAGGGGAAATGAATTCAACGCCTTCAGCTACATGTTGGCACTTGCCGAAGGAAGTAGCGATTGGTTGAATCCGAATATTTGGGGTCAACTTCCTGAACTTGATGCTTTACTGCCTTATTGGCTGGGTGCATGGGCTATTCAAATCGCCCCCGACTGGATATCAGCTGGACTCGCCGTCAGGATCCCATTCGCATTGCTGTTGGCACTGACACTGGCAAGCACTTGGCATGGTGTGTATTACTTGGCGTTGAGTCCTCAAGCTCAGCCCGTGCCTTTTGCGTTTGGGGGTGAAGCAAAACCCAAGGACTACGCACGAACCATTGCTGATGGTGCAGTGCTTGCCCTCATCGCATGCTTGGGATTAGCACTACTCTCGCATGAAGCCAGTCCCATCTTGATGCAACTGTCGATGGTCAGCTTGGTTTTCTATGGTGTGGCCGCTTTGCCATACCACCCCAGATACAGCTTGACTGCATTGACCTTGGGGCTGCTGGGCTTGTGCCTCAGTGGCGCTCCTAGCTTCGCTGTTTTAATGGCGGTGGGAAGTGGCCTTTTGTGCCTTTTGGACCGGCAAAGTACGTCGCTCAAAACAGCGAGACGGCATGCACTTTGGTTGCTGATCGTGGGCATGGCAGTCGCAGCACTAGCTACCCTAATGGACATTTGGCATTGGCGGCTTTTGCCACTGCATCAAGACTTACAAGCTTGGCGTAACTTGTTGCGCCTGATGGCTTGGTTCACTTGGCCTGCATGGCCGTTGGCAATATGGACCCTATGGCATTGGCGTCGCCAATGGGCATCGTTGCATTGGAGTCGCCATTTAGTCCTGCCGATGTGGTTTGTATTGCTGACAGTCAGCACGGCTCTGCTAACCCCATCTTCAAGCCGCACCTTGTTACTATCACTGCCGGCCTTTGCCACATTGGCTGCTTTCGCCCTGCCCACCCTAAGACGCAGCGTCGCAGCTTTGATCGATTGGTTCACCCTGTTGTTTTTCACGGGATCAGCTTTGTTGATTTGGATCATGTGGATTGCAATGCTGACAGGCTGGCCCACAAAGCCAGCTGCAAACGTTGCGCGTTTAGCGCCTGGTTTCGAACCTGCATTTGAGTGGCTTGCATTTGTCGTGGCTTTAGCGGCAACGATTATTTGGGGTTGGCTGGTCATTTGGCGCTCGGCTAGACATCGCCACGCGTTATGGAAAAGCTTGGTCCTACCTGCTGGTGGTGCTGCATTGAGCTGGCTTTTACTTCTGACCTTGTGGATGCCCCTTTTAGATTTTGCTTTCAGTTACAAACCCTGGGTGCATCAAATTCAAAGTGTGATGAATAAGCAAGACCCGAACAAGACACGCAACGTGTGCGTGTTGAGCTACGGCTTGACTACAAGCCAAATGATGGCATTTCATTACCACGGTGGATTTGATGTGAAAAAGGTTGAGATGACCAATCCAACTCAAGAACGTTCGTGTCCTTGGCTTGTAGTCGACAATGATTTGCGGCCCGAGTTACCTCATGTGGTGAAGCTCAACGAATGGACCCGCGTGCGAAGCATCTATCGCCCAGCGGATCGAAAGGAAAATGTGACGCTTTACTATCGCCGCCAACCCTGATATCTCAATGAGCAGCGAACGCGCCACCATCATGCGGCACGCCGGCACAGTGATGGTCGGCCAACTCGCCGTGATGGCTTTCAGCATCACCGACACATTGGTGGCGGGGCATTTTGCCGACACAGCTCTTGCGGCACTGGCGGTTGCATCGGCTACCTATGTCACCGTGCATATTTCGTTGATGGGCATGCTGCAAGCCTTACTACCTGTTTGGGCTGAACTGCATGGCGCACAACGTCATGCCGAGGTGGGACGCTCTTTTCGACAAGCTTTGTACTTGTGCGCCATCACCGCCAGCCTAGGTATGTGGGCACTGCTATGCCCTGACTTTTTACTGAACTGGACGCAAGTCCCAGTCGACTTGCAATCTGAGGTTCGCGGCTATCTGAACATCATCGCCTTTGGCTTGCCTGCTTCATTGCTGTTTCGCATGTACAGCACGCTCAACCAAAGCTTGGGCAAGCCCAAATTAGTGACATGGGTACAAGTGGCTGCACTCATCATCAAGGTGCCCTTGTCGATTGCGCTGGTGCTTGGCATTCCAGACTTCATCCCGCCACTCGGGTTGGCAGGTTGCGCATGGGCAACTTTGGCTGTGACTCTGATGATGATCAGCCTAGCGGTGTGGCTGCTGCGCTCACAAGACTTCTACAAGCCCTATCGCATCTGGTCTGCGATGGAAAAACCACATCCCCCCACGTTGCTGCGCTTCGTGAGATTGGGCCTACCCAGCGGGCTGGCCATCGGGGTGGAAGTGACCTCATTCACTCTTATGTCTTTGTTCATTGCACGCTTGGGCGTGGTGGCCACCGCAAGCCATCAGATCGTGTCGAACATGACTGCCGTGCTCTACATGATTCCCTTGTCCCTCTCCATCGCCAGCAGTTCGCGTGTGAGCTATTGGATAGGTGCTGGGAAAATTCATCGTGCGCGTCAGGCACTTCGAACGGGCCTGAGCTTGGTGCTGTTGCTCAGCCTGAGTTTGGCAGGCTTGATTGGCTGGCAGCATCAAGCCATTGCGCAGTTTTATACCCAGTCCTCGGAAGTGGCGGCATTGGCTGCCACATTGCTGTTGTGGTTGATGCTGTATCACGTGGCCGATGCGATTCAAGTGTTTTGTGTGTTCACGCTGCGTTGCTATGGCATCACGGTGCTGCCGCTCATCACTTACACGGTGTTGCTATGGGGCTTGGGTTTGGCAGGTGGCTATGTGGTAGCTTATGGTGCAGGCGTAGATGTATCGCGCTTGGCATGGCTCACACCGCAGTCCCCCATTGCGTTTTGGCAAACCGGCAGCTTGGCCTTGTATGTGACCACCGCTGTTTTATTGCCAGTTTTGTGCCGTGCAGCTTATCGTCCATCACAAAGCACCCATGCTCATCATTGAATAAATATAACCATGAGTCCAATCAAGATTTATCACAACCCAAAATGCAGTAACTCACGCAATGCATTGACTCTTCTGCGAGAGCGCGGCTATGAGCCTGAAGTTGTTTTGTATTTGGACACACCGCCCACGCGCCAAGAATTGCAAGACATCATTCAAGCCACGGCCGTTTCGGCGCGAGCCTTGATGCGCAGCAAAGAGGCCATTTATGGCGAATTGGGGCTAGACAACCCCGATCTCACAGAAGACGCCTTAATCAATGCGATGCTGGCCCACCCCGTGCTGATGAACCGGCCCATCGTCGTCACCCCTAAAGGCACACGCTTGTGCCGCCCGCCGGAGGTGGTTCTGGAGATCTTGCCGACGACTTAAGCCGACAAGGTATCTGCAATGCGCTTGGCGCAGGCATTGGCTTGTGCTTCATCGCGGGCCTCCACCATCACGCGTACCAAGGGCTCGGTGCCACTGGCGCGAATCAGCACACGGCCCGTATCGGCCAACTCGACCTCGGCCTTTTGCACTTCTTCTTTCATACGTGTGTTGGACTGCCAATCTTGGCCGGGGCGCAAACGCACATTGATGAGGGTTTGCGGAAACAAGGTCACATCTTTGAGCAACTCAGCCATGGCCTTGCCACTGCGCACGCAGGTTTGCAAAATCTGCAGTGCGCTTACCAAGCCGTCACCCGTGGTGTGCTTGTCCAAGGCCAGCAAATGGCCGGAGCCTTCGCCACCCAAAATCCATTTGTGTTTGGCTAGCTCTTCCAACACATAGCGGTCACCCACCTTGGCTCGCACAAACTGCACGCCGCGTTTTTTCAAAGCCACTTCTACGGCCATGTTGGTCATAAGCGTACCCACCACGCCTGGCACGACTTCGTCATTGGCCAAGCGATCATCTGCCATCAAATACAACAGCTCATCGCCGTTATACAAGCGGCCTTGTGCATCCACCATTTGCAAGCGGTCTGCGTCGCCATCTAGAGCAATGCCAAAGTCAGCATGATTAGCTTTCACAGAGCGAACCAAGGCGTCTGGATGTGTAGCCCCCACCTCATGATTGATGTTCAAACCGTCGGGGCTGCAGCCAATGGCAATCACCTCAGCACCCAACTCGTGGAACACTTTGGGCGCGATGTGATACGCAGCACCATGTGCGGCATCGACCACGATCTTTAATCCTTTGAGCGTGAGATCATTCGAGAAGGTACTCTTGCAAAACTCAATATAGCGGCCCGCCGCATCATCCAAGCGTTTTGTTTTGCCAAGGTTGGCTGAATCGGCCCACACGGGCGCTTCGTCCAATGCCGCCTCTACTGCCAACTCCCATGCATCGCTGAGCTTGTTGCCTTGGGCGCTGAAGAACTTGATGCCGTTATCAGCAAAAGGGTTGTGGCTGGCACTGATGACCACGCCCAAGCTCGCGCGCTGTGCGCGTGTGAGGTAGGCCACGCCGGGCGTTGGCAAAGGACCAAGCAACACCACGTTCACGCCTGCGGAGTTAAAGCCAGATTCCAGCGCAGACTCCAACATATAGCCAGAGATGCGAGTGTCCTTGCCAATCAGAACCGTGGGGTGAGCTTCGGTTTGCTTCAACACACGACCCACCGCATGGGCCAAACGCAGCACAAAGTCAGGGGTAATGGGAGCTTGGCCCACCGTACCGCGAATGCCATCTGTGCCGAAATATTTGCGTGTCATCTTGTTTTACCTTGGTATTTATTTTTGTTTGTTATCGGTTTGATGCATTGTCTCAAACTTGGGCAGCCTGCCAGACTTTCAGTGCCTGCACTGTTTGAACCACATCATGCACACGAACGATTCGCGCACCACGCTCAACCGCCAACACAGCAGCCGCCACACTAGGTACCATTCGTTCGCCTACCTTGCACCCAGTCACAGCCCCAATAGAAGACTTGCGCGACCAGCCTATCAACAAGGGATAGCCCAAGACCAACAACTGATCTTGATGCGCAAGCAGCTCAAAGTTTTGCGCCACAGTTTTGCCAAAGCCCACGCCAGGGTCGAGTGCAATGCGGTCGTGCCCCACACCCATCGTCTGCAAGGCTTGCGCATGACTTTTCAAAAATTCAGCCACTGGCTGAATCGAAGAGCCTTGCATGGGCAAGGTTTGCATGGTTTGAGGCTCGCCGTGCATGTGCATCAAACACACGCCGCAATTCGCATGTGCAGCCACCACGTGCTGCGCACCTGACTGACGCAAAGCCCACACATCGTTGATGATGTCTACACCTGCATCCAGAACGGCTTGCATCACCTCAGCCTTGTAGGTATCCACAGAAACCGGTACCTTCCAACGCACCGCTTCGCGCACCACAGGCAGCACACGCGCCAACTCATCGTCCAGCGACACGGCGGGCGCTCCCGGACGGGTGGATTCGCCACCAATGTCCAAGATGTTTGCGCCTTCTTTGAGCAACTGCTCGCAGTGTGTCAAAGCAGCGCGTGTGGATGCGTGTTGACCACCATCCGAGAACGAATCTGGCGTGACATTGACGATGCCCATGATCTGCGGTTGGCTTAGGTCAATGCGAAAACGTGTGGTTTGCCAAAACATAAATGCTCCATGAAAAACGGGGCTTGCGCCCCGTTCTTGGTTAAACCCAATTCGCTTAAGCCGCGCTGGGTGATGGGTCCGCTTGCACCGCAGGGGTGCCGCCTGTGCCATCGCCGCCTGATGGTGCGCGCGGTGTCCAGTCTTTGGGTGGGCGTGGCTCACGACCTTCCATGATGTCGTCAATTTGCTCTTTGTCGATGGTTTCCCATTCAAGCAGAGCTTTGGCCATGACATGCATCTTGTCGCTGTTGAACTCAATCAAGCGGCGTGCCAAGTTGTATTGCTCATCAATGATGCGGCGCACTTCGACATCCACCTTTTGCATCGTGGCTTCAGACATGCTGGTGGTCTTGGTGACTGAACGGCCCAAGAACACTTCGCCTTCATTCTCGGCATACACCATGGGGCCCAAAGCGTCGGTCATGCCGTAGCGCGTCACCATGTCGCGGGCGATGGATGTGGCACGCTCAAAGTCGTTACTTGCGCCCGTGGTCATTTGGTTCATGAATACTTCTTCGGCAATACGGCCACCGAATAACATGCTGATTTGGTTCAACATGTATTCTTTGTCGTAGCTGTAGCGGTCTTTTTCAGGGAGGCTCATGGTCACGCCCAAAGCACGACCACGCGGGATGATGGTGACTTTGTGTACAGGATCACACTTGGGCAACAACTTGCCAATCAAAGCGTGACCAGACTCGTGATAAGCCGTGTTGCGACGCTCATCTTCGGGCATCACCATGCTCTTACGCTCGGGGCCCATCAAGATTTTGTCTTTGGCTTTCTCAAAGTCTTGCATCTCCACCACACGTGCGTTGCGACGCGCGGCCATCAAGGCAGCTTCGTTGCACAAGTTGGCCAAGTCAGCACCGCTCATGCCGGGAGTGCCACGTGCAATCACACTGGCATTGACGTCTTGGCCAATTGGCACTTTGCGCATATGCACATTCAAGATTTGTTCGCGGCCACGGATATCAGGCAAGGTCACATACACCTGACGGTCAAAGCGACCGGGGCGCAACAAAGCGGCGTCCAAGATGTCGGGACGGTTGGTCGCAGCCACCACGATCACGCCGAGGTTGGTTTCGAAACCATCCATCTCAACCAACATTTGGTTCAAGGTTTGTTCGCGTTCATCGTTACCGCCGCCTACACCAGCGCCACGTTGACGACCCACGGCATCAATCTCGTCAATGAAGATGATGCAAGGTGCGTTCTTTTTGGCGTTCTCGAACATGTCGCGCACACGGGCAGCGCCCACGCCCACGAACATTTCAACGAAGTCTGAGCCAGAGATGCTGAAGAACGGCACTTTGGCTTCGCCCGCAATGCCTTTGGCTAGCAGTGTTTTACCAGTACCGGGAGGGCCGACCAGCAGCAAGCCACGAGGAATACGACCACCCAATTTTTGGAAGCGTTGTGGGTCTTTCAAAAAGTCCACCACTTCTTTCACTTCTTCTTTGGCTTCGTCGCAACCCGCCACGTCCGCAAACGTGACTTGGTTGTTGTTCTCGTCCAGCATGCGAGCTTTGCTCTTGCCGAAGCTGAACGCGCCGCCTTTACCGCCACCTTGCATCTGGCGCATGAAGTACACCCACACACCGATCAACAGCAGCATGGGGCCCCAGCTGACCAACAAGGTCATGAGGAGTGAACCTTCTTCGCGTGGCTTGACGTCGAACTTCACGCCATTGGCAATGAGGTCGCCCACCAAACCACGATCGAGGTAAGTGGCCGTTGTGCGGATCTTGCGCTCGTCGTTGGTGACAGCAGAAATCTCTGTGCCGCCTTGGCCTTCTTGAATGGTGGCCGCCTTGATGCGTTTGGCGCGAACTTCTTCGAGGAAGTCCGAATAGCCCATGTAACCAGAACCAACGCCTGGACGAGTTTCAAACTGTTTGAACACGGTGAACATCACCATCGCGATGACCAACCAAACAGCGACTTTTGAGAACCATTGATTATTCAATGTGGGCTCCGAAATAAAAAAGAGTACGAGATGTACTGAGATGGGTTTGATTTTAGGCGTTTCAAGCGCCAGAGGCAGCTTTATTCACCTGAAGCAGCCTTAGAAACATCAAGGATTTAGCGGAACTCGGCTTTTCACGCCCATACCAACCAAAAAGGTTTCACTTGATTTGTCACGACTGGCCTTTGGTTTGATGGGTTTGACCACACGAAATGTGGCTTTAAAGAGATTCACCAAGTCGCTGTAGCCGCTGCCGTGAAAGAGCTTGACCACCAAAGCGCCATCGTCTTTGAGGTGGTTTTGTGCAAAGTCCACTGCCAGCTCTATCAAATGAGCAATACGAGTTGCGTCAGTCGATTCAATGCCTGTCAGATTGGGGGCCATGTCCGACACCACCACGTCCACGATACGGCCTTGCAAGGCCGCTTCCAACTGCGCCAAGACCTCTTCCTCACGGAAGTCGCCCTGAATGAAGGTGACGTCCTCCACGGGCTCCATGGGCAAGATATCCAAACCAATGATGCTGCCGTTCAACGTACCAGATGCCGCGCCTGTAGGCGACATGCGACGGCGCAGGTATTGACACCATGCGCCCGGCGCACAGCCCAAGTCAACCACCACGTTGCCCGGCTTGACGAGGCTGAGCTGCTCGTCTATTTCCTTGAGCTTGTAGGCCGCACGGGCGCGATAGCCCTCTTTTTGGGCAAGCTTGACGTAGGTGTCGTTCACATGGTCGTTCAACCATGTTTTATTGACCTTTTTGCTTTTAGTTTTAGCTTTCAATTCATACCTTTGAGCGAGCGGGGATAATACCCGCATGTCCGCAATACAACTCACACCTGCTCAACGCAAAATTCACCGCGCCGAAGCGCACCATTTAGACCCAGTCGTAATGATTGGCAACGATGGTTTAACGCCTGCCGTGATCAAAGAAGCCGAGATGGCGCTCAACGCGCACGGCCTCATCAAAATCCGCGTCTTGGGCGACGACCGCCAAGCACGTGAAGCCATGTTTGTGGCTTTGGCCGACCAGCTCAATGCAGCGCCCATTCAACACATCGGCAAACTGTTTGTGTTGTGGCGTCCACGCGCCGAAAAAGAACGCACTGTCGACGAAGACCGGATGGCAGGTCCACGCGATGTCAAAGTGCTCAAGTACAGCAGCCGTGGCGGCCAACGTCCCGAAGTGAAAACTTTGCGCGTGTTGGGTAACCAACGCTTGACCTCTGGCGGTCAAGTCAAACGCGCCAAACCGAAAAAGATTTCGGTCAAAAAACGCACACTGGGTTAATCGGTTTGCGCAGAGTCTGCTGCAATGGCAGGCTCTGGTTTCATCGGGCTTAGAGCCCACAGCACCTTGCCAGCACACAACCACTGCAACACATAAAACGCAGAGCCTAGGTTGTGCCACAAAGCCAAGTTGTCTCGGGCCATGATGTGCGGCTTCACAGCCAACTCAATCAACAAAGCCAACAACATGCCAGAAATCACCCAAGGCGAAGGTGCGTGGGTTTGGCTTAAGTTTTGGCGCTTGGCTGCCAACAACAGCAGAACGCCGCAAGCCACTGCCAACCATGTTTGGGCACTGAATAATTTGCCAGCCATCTGTCCCGCGATGGCGGGTGTTTCCAAATTCATAAACAGCATAGGCACCACCATGAAACCCACGGTGGTGATGCTGCCCCACCACAACGCTGCCAAAAAGATTTGTAGCCGCGCCATGTAAGGGGTTAAAGGTAAGAAACCGTGACCACTTCGTAGTGCTTCACACCGCCCGGCGCTTGCACTTCAGCCACATCGCCCTCTTCCTTACCAATCAAGGCACGGGCAATGGGACTGCTGATGTTGATGAGGCCAAGTTTCAAATCGGCTTCGTCTTCGCCCACGATTTGATAGGTGACTTTGTCACCCGTTTCTTCTTCTTCCAACTCTACCGTGGCACCAAACACGACACGCCCGCCAGCATCGAGCTCGGACGGGTCAATGATCTTGGCCACCGACAACTTGCCTTCAATCTCTTGAATGCGACCTTCGATAAAACCTTGACGGTCTTTGGCTGCATCGTATTCGGCGTTCTCGCTCAAGTCGCCTTGTGCGCGTGCTTCGGCAATCGCAGCGATCACAGAGGGGCGCTCGATGGTTTTGAGTTTGTGTAACTCGTCCTTGAGCTTTTCTGCACCGCGTTTGGTAATGGGAACTGTACTCATCATGCGTCCTTAGGCAGTCAGTTGAGCGTGCATTTCCTGCACAGAAATGACATCCAACTTGTCCACATATTTCATCCCTTCCACAGCCGCTTCTGCGCCTGCGATGGTGGTGAAGGTGGTCACACGGTTGAGCAATGCCGAGGTACGAATGTGACGTGAATCAGCAATCGCATTGCGACGCTCTTCCACAGTGTTGATCACCAACACCACTTCGTTGTTCTTGATACTGTCCACAATGTGTGGGCGGCCTTCGGTCACTTTGTTCACCACATCACAAGGCACGCCGGCCTCAACAATGGATGCCGCTGTGCCTTTGGTCGCCAACAACTCGAAGCCCATGGCAGACAACTGACGCGCCACTTCAATGACACGTGGCTTGTCGTTGTTCTTCACAGAAATGAACACCTTGCCGGTGGAGCGACCATCGGCATCACGAGGACGAGGCAACTTGGTGCCTGCACCCAGCTGGCTCTTCACAAAGGCTTCGCCAAATGTTTTGCCCACGCCCATGACTTCGCCCGTGGACTTCATCTCTGGACCCAAAATCGTATCGACGCCTGGGAACTTCACGAACGGGAACACCGCTTCTTTCACGCTGAAATAAGGTGGCGTGACTTCTTTGGTGATGCCTTGCGACGCGAGTGTTTGACCCGCCATGCAACGTGCAGCGACCTTGGCCAGCTGGATGCCAGTGGCTTTGGACACATAAGGCACAGTGCGTGAAGCACGTGGGTTGACTTCGAGCACGTATATGACGTCTTTGCCGTCGACATGTTGAATGGCGAATTGCACGTTCATCAAGCCGACCACATTCAAAGCACCGGCCATCGCAGCAGATTGGCGCTTGAGCTCGGTCACAGTGGCTTCAGACAAAGAGTACGGAGGCAAGGAGCAAGCCGAGTCGCCGCTGTGTACGCCCGCCTGTTCGATGTGTTCCATCACGCCACCGATGAAGGTCTTGCCTTCAGGGTCGCGCAAACAATCCACATCACACTCAATCGCGTCATTCAAGAAGCGGTCAAGCAACACAGGTGAGTCATGCGACACCTTGACGGCTTCGCGCATGTAGCGCTCAAGGTCGCGTTGCTCGTGCACGATTTCCATGGCGCGGCCACCCAGCACATAACTGGGGCGAACGACCAAGGGGTAGCCCAATGCAGCCGCTTTTTCCAAAGCTTCTGGCTCAGTGCGTGCCGTGGCGTTCGGTGGCTGGCGCAGACCGAGGTCATGCAACAGCTTTTGGAAACGCTCACGGTCTTCAGCAGCGTCAATCATGTCAGGACTGGTGCCGATGATGGGCACGCCAGCCGCTTCCAAATCGAGCGCTAACTTCAAAGGTGTTTGACCACCGTATTGCACGATGACGCCGGTTGGTTTTTCTTTGTCGACGATTTCGAGCACGTCTTCGAGCGTCAATGGCTCGAAGTACAAACGGTCAGAAGTGTCGTAGTCGGTAGACACGGTCTCAGGGTTGCAGTTGACCATGATGGTTTCGTAGCCGTCTTCGCGCATGGCGAGCGCAGCGTGAACGCAGCAGTAGTCAAATTCGATGCCTTGGCCGATGCGGTTGGGGCCGCCACCGAGCACCATGATCTTTTTGTTATTGGTGGGTTCAGCTTCGCACTCACCATCACCATGGCCTTCGTAGCACGAGTACATGTAAGCGGTGTCGGTCGAGAACTCTGCCGCACATGTGTCCACGCGTTTGTAAACAGGGCGAATGTTGAGTTCATGGCGACGTGCACGCACCACATGCTCAGTGGTTTTGAGCAACTTGGCCAAACGACGATCTGAGAAGCCCTTCTTTTTCAATGCGCGCAACTCTTCGGCCGTGATGGCTTCAAGCGTGGTGGTTTCGACTTCGAGTTCGATCTTCACGATCTCTTCGATTTGCACCAAGAACCAAGGGTCAATCTTGGTCAAGGCAAACACCTCGTCCACGCTCAAGCCCATGGCGAAAGCATCGCCCACGTACCAAATACGCTCGGGACCGGGCTCGCCCAGTTCCTTTTCGAGCACTTCGCGGTCTTGGGTTTTTTCGTTCATGCCATCCACGCCCACTTCCAAACCGCGCAGGGCTTTTTGGAAGGACTCTTGGAAGGTACGGCCCATGGCCATCACCTCACCCACCGATTTCATTTGAGTGGTCAAGCGGCTGTCGGCTGTTGGGAATTTTTCAAACGCAAAACGTGGAATCTTAGTGACCACGTAGTCGATCGATGGCTCAAACGAAGCTGGCGTTGCACCACCCGTGATTTCGTTGCGCAACTCATCGAGCGTGTAACCCACAGCCAACTTGGCCGCGACTTTAGCAATCGGGAAACCCGTAGCTTTAGAAGCCAATGCAGATGAACGAGACACGCGTGGGTTCATCTCAATGACGACCATGCGGCCGTCTTTGGGGTTGATTGAAAACTGCACGTTCGAGCCGCCCGTGTCCACACCAATTTCGCGCAACACAGCCAAAGAGGCGTTACGCAAAATTTGATATTCCTTGTCGGTCAAGGTTTGTGCGGGCGCCACGGTGATGGAGTCACCAGTGTGCACACCCATGGGGTCCAAGTTTTCGATCGAGCAAATGATGATGCAGTTGTCCGCCTTGTCGCGCACCACTTCCATCTCGTACTCTTTCCAACCGAGCAATGACTCTTCAATCAACAACTCGTTGGTGGGCGAAGCCTCAAGGCCGCGCTTACAGATGACTTCAAATTCTTCTGGGTTATAGGCAATACCGCCGCCTGTGCCGCCGAGCGTGAAGCTGGGGCGAATGACGGTGGGGAAACCCACGCGCTTTTGAACATCCCAGGCTTCTTCCATGCTGTGCGCAATGCCTGAACGCGCAGAGCCCAGACCAATCTTCGTCATGGCGTCTTTGAACTTCAAGCGGTCTTCGGCTTTGTCGATGGCCTCAGGCGTCGCGCCAATCAGCTCAACCTTGTACTTGGCCAACACGCCGTGGTGCCACAAATCCAATGCGCAGTTCAGCGCCGTTTGGCCGCCCATGGTGGGCAGGATGGCATCTGGACGCTCTTTGGCAATGATCTTCTCGACCGTTTGCCAAGTGATGGGTTCGATGTAGGTGACATCTGCCGTGGCAGGGTCGGTCATGATCGTGGCGGGGTTGCTGTTGATCAAGATGACTTTGTAGCCCTCTTCACGCAAAGCTTTACAAGCTTGCACGCCAGAGTAATCGAACTCACAGGCCTGACCAATGATGATCGGGCCTGCGCCAATGATGAGAATGCTTTTTAGGTCGGTGCGCTTTGGCATGATTATTTCGCCTCCATCAGTTTGATGAAGCGGTCAAAGAGGTAAGCAATGTCGTGCGGTCCGGGCGATGCTTCAGGGTGACCTTGAAAGCAAAACGCGGGCTTGTCGGTGCGGGCCAAGCCCTGCAAAGTGCCGTCAAACAAAGACACGTGGGTGGCACGTAAGTTCGCGGGTAATGATTTTTCGTCCACTGCAAAACCGTGGTTTTGGCTGGTGATAGACACGCGACCTGAGTCGAGGTCTTTCACAGGATGGTTCGCGCCATGGTGGCCAAACTTCATCTTGAAAGTTTTCGCGCCACTGGCCAAGGCCATGATTTGATGGCCCAAGCAAATGCCAAAGGTGGGAATGCCAGTTTCGATCAACTCAGCAGCCGCAGCAATTGCATAGTCGCAAGGCTGAGGGTCGCCAGGGCCGTTGGACAAGAAGATGCCGTCAGGCTTGTGCTTGAGCACGTCAGCCGCTGGTGTCTTCGCAGGCACCACGGTTACTTTGCAACCGCGCTCGGCCAACATGCGCAAGATGTTTTTCTTCACGCCGAAGTCATATGCGACGACATGGAACTTAGGTGCGGTCAAGTTGCCATAGCCTTCGCCCAATGCCCACTCGGTTTGTGTCCACTCATACGACTTGGACACGGTGACTTTTTGCGCCAAATCGAGGCCGGCCATATTAGGCGCGCCTTTGGCGGCTGCAACCGCTTGGTCGATGATAGCTTGTGTGACTTCTTGGCCTTTCGCCAAGCCCACGATCGCGCCGTTTTGCGCGCCCTTGGTGCGCAAGATGCGAGTGAGTTGACGTGTGTCGATGTTGGCAATGGCCACGGTACCTGCATCAACCAAATAGGCCGACAAGGTTTGGCTAGAACGGAAGTTGCTTGCGACCAAAGGCAAGTCTTTGATGATCAAGCCAGCAGCATGGACTTTGTCAGCTTCGATGTCTTCCACGTTGACGCCGTAGTTACCGATGTGCGGGTACGTCAAAGTGACGATCTGCTGGCAGTAGCTAGGGTCAGTGAGGATTTCCTGATAGCCGGTGAGTGAGGTGTTGAACACCACTTCGCCGACTGTGGAGCCGGTGGCTCCAATCGAGTTGCCGATAAAGACCGTGCCGTCTGCGAGCGCCAAGATGGCGGGCGGGAAGGTTCCCTGAAGAGACAAAAGCACTGGGTTCTCCGGAATAGTTCGGGTACGCCTCAGCGCTCACAAGAGAACGTGTCTCTTTGGCTGCTTTGTTCGAGGAATTTGCCTAGGTTTGAGCTGGGGCGTACAGGTTGATGCGGGAAAGCCTCTCATTATATCCGAGGCACTGGTTTTCCCGAATCAAATAGGCGAATTAAGCCAAATGACAGGTCGCGCTGGCGTGTAAGCAAATAGCAGCAGCCGAGGCCACATTGAGCGACTCTTCCCCACCTGGCTGGGCAATGCGCACATGCACAGCAGCGCGATCCGCCAAAGCGGCAGACACGCCCTGCCCTTCGTGGCCCATGAGCCATGCGCAAGGCATGGGCAGCTTAGCCTCCGCCAGCAAGGTATGCAGAAATGGGCCTTGGTGTGAGCTGGTGGCAACCCAAGGCATGTCCAAGGCATTCAAATCGTCGGCGCTCAGGCCTTCGACCAAATGCAGCCCAAAATGCGCGCCCATGCCGGCCCGCAAAACCTTGGGCGACCACAAAGCGGCAGAACCTTTAATGGCCAACACTTGCTTGAAACCAAAGGCCGAGGCGCTGCGCAAAATTGAACCCACGTTGCCTGCATCTTGCACGCGGTCAAGCACCACCGTAGGCGTCTTGGCTTGGATGTCAAGGGCACTGGGTGCCGCCAAGATAAAACCCATCTTGGCGGGTGACTCTAGGTTGCTGATTTCGGCAAACAGCGCATCGGGCAACACCGTGTTGCGCTCGGCTGCTTGCGTCCATTCGCGTGGCGCTGTGGCCCACAGCGATTCGGCAAACACCGCGTGCTCAGGCTTCACGCCACGCGTGAGCGCAGCACGGCACAGGTGATCGCCCTCAAGCCACACGCGGCCAAGTTTGCGGTAGGCCGTGCTGTCTTGCGACAAACGACGCAGGTCTTTGACCATTGGGTTGTCACGCGAGGTGATCAAGTTCATTTCAAAACCTCGGCCACAGGAGAAAACGATTTACGGTGCCAAGGCGTAGCACCGTGTTCCTGGAGGGCTTGCAAGTGCGCCGCTGTGCCATAACCTTTGTGACCATCAAAACCGTACTGCGGATACTGCACATGCAGTTCTTGACACCAGCGGTCACGATGAACCTTGGCCAAGATGGATGCTGCAGAAATAGCTTGCACCTTGCTATCACCTTTGACGATGGCTTCAGCCAACACATCCAGCACGGGCAAGCGGTTGCCATCGACCAGCACCTTGGTGGGCTTCAATCGCAAACCTTCCACCGCACGACGCATGGCCAACATGGTGGCTTGCAAGATGTTGAGTTCGTCAATCTCTTCCACCGTCGCTTCGGCAATCGAGCAGCACAAAGCCTTGGCGCGAATCTCATCGTACAAACGCTCGCGCTTCAAGGCAGTGAGTTTTTTGGAGTCGGCCAAGCCCGCAATGGGGTTCAAGTCATCCAAGATCACAGCAGCAGCCACCACAGGCCCAGCCAACGGACCACGACCAGCCTCATCCACCCCAGCGATTAAGCCTGGGGCATCCCAAATGAGCGCGGCTTGTTCAGCGCGCAAGAACTTTTTCGATCGCATGAGCCGCCAGTGCGGGGGTATCGCGGCGCAGCGTGTCGTGCAGCGTCGCAAAGCGTTGTTGAACTACGGTAGCTGCCGCAGGGTTGTTCAGCCATTGCAATACTTCATGCGCCAATGCATCGGGGGTGGCTGCGTCTTGTAACAGCTCAGGCACCACAAAGTCTTGACACAAGATGTTGGGCAAACCAACCCAAGGCTGCAATTTTTTGCGGCGCATGATTTGCCAGCTGAGCCAGTTCATGTTGTAGGCAATCACCATGGGGCGCTTGAACAATGCAGCTTCTAGCGTGGCCGTACCGCTGGCAATGAGCGTCACATCGCAAGCGGCCAATGCCGCATGCGATTGGCCGTTGAGCACCATGAGATTGGGCACCTCGCCCACATCCTTGGCAATGGCTTCAATGCGCGCACGCAACGCTGGCATGGCGGGCAAAACAAAGTGAATGCCTGGCTGCTGCTTGGCCATGCGCTGCGCAGCTTGCAAAAAGCGATGCGCCAAATACTCAATTTCAGAACTGCGACTGCCTGGGAACAAAGCCACCACCGTGGCGTCATGCGGCAAGCCTAGTGCAGTCCGAGCAGCAGCACGGTCTGGCACACCGGGAATATTTTTGGCTAAAGGATGGCCCACATAAGTGGCGTCGATGCCATGCTGCGCGAGCAAATCGGTTTCGAACGGGAAGATGCACAACACATGGTCAACGCTTTGGCGAATTTTCTCCACACGATCTGCCCGCCAAGCCCAGATGGACGGACACACAAAGTGAATGGTGGGAATCCCTTGGGCTTTGAGGTCGCGTTCTAAATCAAGGTTGAAGTCTGGTGCATCGACACCAATGAACGCGCTGGGAGGATTGGACAGCAAGCGTTCACGCAGCTGGTTACGAATACCCACTATTTCTCGGTAGTGGCGCAGAACTTCGACGTAGCCGCGAACTGCGAGTTTTTCGTATGGCCACCAAGGCTCAAAACCCTGTGCCTCCATGCGCGGGCCACCAATGCCGGCGCTGTGCATGTCAGGCCATTTATCGCGCATGCCACCCAGCAACAGGCCCGCGAGCAAATCGCCCGAGGCCTCGCCTGCGACGAGCGAGAAAGACAGGGCCTCGGCCATAAGATTTAGCGAATGATGCCGCGTTGCGGCGAAGTGTGGTTCAAGAAGTCCAGCATCATGGCCACATCGGGTGCGGCTTCTGGTTTTTCTTGGGTCAATGCAGCGATACGGACTTTGGCTTGATCCAAGGTTAAGTCGTCGCGATACAAAGCTTTGTGCATGGCCTTGACGGCGCTGATGCGCTCAGGAGAAAAACCGCGACGACGAAGACCTTCGAAGTTCATCGAGCGCGGTTCTGCGGGTTGGCCTTGGCACATCACAAACGGGGGCACATCGGCAAACAAGAGTGAGTGCATGGCCGAGAAGCTGTGCGCGCCAATACGTACAAACTGATGCACCACGGTAAATCCACCCAAGATCACCCAGTCACCCACATGCACGTGGCCTGCCAACTGCGCGCTATTAGCGAAGATGGTGTGGTTGCCCACGATGCAATCGTGCGCCAAATGCACATAAGCCATGATCCAGTTGTCATTGCCCACTTTAGTGATGCCAGCATCGCCGGGTGAGCCAATGTTGAACGTACAAAACTCACGGATGGTGTTGCGGTCGCCGATGATCAACTCGCAAGGCTCGCCTGCGTACTTCTTGTCTTGCGGAATCGCGCCCAAAGAATTGAACTGAAAAATCCGGTTGTCGTTGCCAATCGTGGTGTGACCTTCGATCACGCAATGCGGCCCCACGGTCGTACCTGCACCAATGCGCACATTGGGCCCGATGATGGTGTAAGGCCCCACCTGCACCGAGCTGTCGAGCTCGGCTTTGGGGTCAACAATAGCTGTGGCGTGAATGAGGCTCATCGTCTGCTGTTTGGCTTGTTGGTTGATTAGTGCTTAGGCGATGGAACGCATGGTGCACATCAAATCGGCTTCTGTGGCCACAACATCGCCCACTTTGGCGCGCGCTTTGAATTTGAAGATACCAGCCTTCATGCGGTCCAACTCAACTTCTAAGATGAGCTGATCACCTGGCTCAACGGGGCGTTTGAAACGCGCACCATCAATGCCCGCAAAGTAATAAACGGTCTTGTCATCGGGCGCAGCGCCCAAGGTATCGAATGCCAACAAAGCAGCAGCTTGCGCCAATGCTTCCAGAATCAACACGCCAGGCATAACTGGGTGATGCGGAAAATGACCACCAAAAAATGGCTCGTTCATGGTCACATTCTTGAGCGCCTTGATGCTTTTGCCCTTTTCAATTTCCATCACGCGGTCCACCAACAAAAATGGATAACGGTGTGGCAACTGCTTCAAGATTTGATGAATGTCCATGCTCATTTTTTTTGACTTTCTAAAACGGATTCAAGAGATTTGATACGGTCGCGCAAGCGGTGCAATTGACGCAGCGTGGCGGCGTTTTTCTCCCACGACGCATTGTCGTCGATTGGGAACACACCGCTGTATTGACCAGGCTGGCGGATCGATCGCATGACCACCGATGCGGCAGAAATATGCACACCATCAGCAAGTTCCAAATGGCCCAACACAATTGCGCCGCCACCCACAGTGCAATTGGCACCAATGCGCGCACTACCTGCCACACCCGCGCAACCGGCCATGGCCGTATTTGCACCCACGTGCACGTTGTGGCCAATTTGAACCAAGTTGTCTAGCTTGACGCCGTCTTCAATGATGGTGTCATCTAATGCGCCACGATCGATGCAGGTATTGGCACCGATTTCGACATCGTTGCCAATGCGAACCGCACCAAGCTGCTCAATTTTTTCCCAACGGCCTTCAAACAAGGCAAAGCCAAAGCCGTCGGCTCCAATCACGACACCTGCGTGCACGATGCAACGCTCACCGATGTGGCAATCTTCGCCCACAGTGATGCCTGATTTGAGCCAAGTGTTTGCGCCAATGGATGCACCACGTTCGATCACACACAGCGGGCCAATGCGAGCACTGGCGTCCACATGGGCTTGAGGATGAATCACGGCACTGGGATGCACCAAAGGCTCATCGCTCACTCGCGTGTGTTGACGCCACAGCTGGGTCAAACGTGCAAAGTAGTGATAGGGGTTGTCTGCCACGATCAAGGCCATGCTGACCTGGACAGTTTCTGCAACTGCGGGCGACACAATGACACAACCCGCTTGTGTCGTGGCGAGTTGAGACTGGTATTTGGGGTTGCTTAAAAAGCTCAGCGCGTCGGCTTGAGCAGTGTCAAGCGGCGCGAGTTTTTGGATGATGTGTTGGGAGTCGCCAATCAGGCGACCACCCAAGCTTTCAACGATCTGGCCGAGACTCAGTGCCACGGCAGATTATTTAGCGGCGTTGATGACCTTCAGCACTTTGTCGGTGATGTCGTGCTTGGGGTTGATATACACAGCTTCTTGCAACACCAAGTCGTATTTTTCACTCTCAGCCACTTGCTTGATCACACGGTTGGCACGCTCCAGCACTTGCTGGAATTCTTCGTTCTTGCGTGCATTGAGCTCTTCTTGAAACTCGCGACGCTTGCGTTGGAAATCGCGGTCTTGTTCACCCAATTGTTTTTGACGAGAAACGCGTTGAGACTCAGACAACGTTGGCGCATCACGCTCGAATTTTTCAACGGATGCCTTCAATGATTTTTCTGCATCCACCAAATCTTTTTCGCGCTTTGAAAACTCTTGTTCCAACTTGGCCTGCGCTTGCTTGGCTGTTGTGGACTCTTTAAAAATTCGGTCAGTGTTGATAAAACCAATGCGAATCTCTTCGGCTTGCGCACAGAATGCAGCAAAGCCCAACACAACGGCTAAGGAAATTTGACGGGTCAACGTAGTCATCAGAAAGAAGTCCCAATTTGGAATTGCAATTGTTGGATTCTATCGCCTGGGAAGGAACGAATTGGGCGCGCCCAAGCAAAACGCAAAGGCCCCATCGGCGAGACCCAACTCAAACCGACGCCAAATGAACTACGCAATTGGTTAGCTTCAATTTTTTGGAACTCGCCAAAGACGTTGCCCATGTCGTAGAAACCGTACAAGCGCAGTGTGCGATCGTTTCCTGCGCCTGGAAAAGGCATTAAGAACTCAGTATTCAGAGTTAATTTCTTCGCACCGCCAATCACTGGCCCAGTGATGTCGCGCGGCCCCAAGGTTCCCTGCTCAAAACCTCGAACTGAGCCTAAACCACCAGAGTAGTAGTTCTTATAAAAAGGCAATGTTTGCCCATTCAAACCTTTACCAAGCCCTAAGTCGGCATTGAATGCAAATGTGTATTGCTTAGTAATTGGGAAGTATTGCTGATATTGACCGCTGATTTTTGCATAACGAGCATCCCCCATCGCACCCACTTCTGAGTTCAATCGAATGAATTTGCCCTTATTCGGATTCAAGTAACTGTCGCGACTGTCCCTCGCCCACCCAGCCGTTAACGGCACATTCTGAGCGATACAACCAAACTGTCGGCATAACTCAGCGTGAACGCCCAACATATTTGTACCAGGCACCAACTCAGTTCGCTCGGCAGCAGAGCCTACAAAAATGCGATCCAACTCGCTAAATGGAATACCAAAGCGTAATCCCAAACCCGACGTTACCAAACGGTAATTACCGCCTTGTTCTACATAAGGCTTGCTAGAGCGGTGGTAAAACTCAAACGTACGAGAAACGCCATCATCTGTGAAATAAGGATCTGTCGTATTTAGGATGTAATACTGATTAAACTTGCTTGTACTAACCTGAAGACCTAGGTTATGTCCTGAGCCAAATACGTTGTCTTGCTGAATGCCAAATGACAACGTTACCTTTTCAGCACTCGAGAAACCAGCGCCTAAGGTCAACATGCCCGTTGGTTTTTCAACCACATTCACATTCAAATCTACTTGGTCTTGTGTCGAGGGTACCTCTTGGGTGTCAATATCTACATCCTTGAAATAGCCTAAACGATTCACACGGTCACGTGAAAGACGAATCTTTTCACCGTCATACCAAGACGATTCGGTTTGGCGGAACTCACGGCGAACAATCTGGTCACGCGTTCTGTTGTTACCCACAATGTTGATACGACGCACATAAGCTCGACGAGAAGGATCGGCGACCAAAACTAATTTCACACGATTGGTCGAACGATCAATCTCTGGACGAACATCGGTACGCGCAAAAGCAAAACCAAAGTTACCAAAATATTCATTAAAGGCCTTGGTAGTTCGCGTCACTTCATCCGCGTTGTAGGCCTTACCTGCTTGAATTTCAATTAGGGATTTGAACTCATCGTCTTTCCCTAAGAAGTAGCCTTCCATTGCCACTTCAGAGACGACGAAACGATCACCCTCAGTGACGTTGATGGTGATGCTGATGTCCTGCTTATTCGGAGAAATCGCGACTTGCGTCGAGTCAATACGAAACTCTAAGAAACCACGAGCCAAATACCAAGCTCGCAGGGTTTCTAAGTCGGCATTGAGCTTGGTGCGTGAATAACGGTCTGACTTGGTGTACCAGCTCAGCCAGTTACCCGTGCCTTGATCGAACTGGTCCAACAATTTGGATTCGTCAAAGGCTTTGGCACCCACCACACGCATCTCTTTGATTTTGGCCAAGTCACCTTCGACCACCGTGAACGACAAGTTCACACGGTTACGTTCAGCTGGCGTGATCGTGGTGATGATTTCCGCGCCATACAAACTACGGTTGACATACTGACGCTTGAGCTCTTGCTCGGCTCGGTCGGCCAGCGCTTTGTCAAACGGACGACCTTCAGCCAAACCAATGTCTTTCAGCGCTTTTTTCAGCGTATCTTTGTCAAATTCTTTGGTGCCAATAAATTCAACCGCTGCGATGTTGGGGCGTTCTTCGACAATCAGCACCAAGACATCGCCATTCACCTCAATACGCACATCTTTGAAAAGGCCCAAGGCAAACAAACTGCGGATGGCAGCAGCGCCTTTTTCTGCGGTGTAGTCATCTCCCACGCGAAATGGGATGGATGCAAATACGGTACCCGGCTCCACACGTTGCAAACCTTCAACACGAATATCACGCACATTGAAAGGATCAGCCGCCAGAGCATGAAAGGCGATCACCGAACCAGCAATGAATGCAGCAGAGCGAGCCAGTGTGGTGCGACGAAATTGTGAAAGTTGCATGTTTATAGGGTGTTTCGAAGAACTTAAGGTAGCCAACCAAGGCGAACCACGTCGTTAAAAAGAGAAAAAACCATCAGTGCCACAAGTGCCGCCAAACCCACACGCTGCATGGTGTCTAGCCATTCGGGCGAGGGAGGACGCCCTGTTAAGGCTTCATAAAGATAATACAACAGGTGCCCACCGTCGAGCACTGGCAAAGGCAGCAGGTTAAACACGCCAAGACTGACACTCAATAAAGCCAAATAGCTCAAATAAGCACCGATCCCAAGGCTTGCTGAACGACCAGCGTAATCGGCCATGGTGAGCGGGCCACTCAAGTTATCGAAAGACGCATTACCCGTCAATAATCTTCCCAACATATCAAGCGTCATCACAATGACTTGCCATGTTTGACTCAAAGCCTTTTGTAACCCAGCAAAGAAGCCAGATTGCACCCAGACCTTGGCAGGCGGCTCCCCCACTTGAGCGCCAATGCGACCAATGAACTCAGATCCTTCTGCCAAACGTTCAGGCGTTACTGACAAAGTTAGTTGACGACCTTCACGCGATATGTCCCACAACTGTGTATTTGGCGCTTGTGTGTGGCCACTGCGTCGAACCATAGCTCTCAAAGAGGGGCCATCAGTTACCCATTGGCCGTCAAGGCGCAACACTTCGTCACCACGTTGCAAACCTGCAACCTGTGCAGGTGAGCCAGTTTGCACATCGCCAAGCACTGCGCGACTCCATGCACCCGTGAATCCTCGTGCTTGCCACGCGTTGCTTTCTTTCGAGATGGCGTCATCAGGCAACGCTGGCAACTGCACCACATGCGGCGTTTGCTTGTCTTGCGCTTGCACTTCCAAATACACAGGAGATGCATCTTGCTGCAGCATCCACCAACGCAAGGCATCTAAAGAGGTGATGTCCTGCAAATCATTGGCATCGACACCTGCGCGCAAAACGGTGTCACCAGTTCTCAAGCCCGCAGCATCGGCCACCGAGCCAACAACAGGCGCGGCCAGTGTGGCCTGCGTCTCAAACTGCCCCACCCAAAACGTAGCAGCATACAAACACACGGCGAGCAACAAATTAGCCAACGGTCCTGCGGACACAATGGCCGCTCTCGCCCACAAAGGCTGTCGGTTAAACGCCATGGGCAGATCTTGAGGTGTTACTTCGCCTTCACGCTCATCGAGCATCTTCACATAGCCGCCCAATGGGATCAGACTGATGCAAAACTCTGTGTCTTGTCCTGCATGGGGTTTGCGCGATTTCCAGCGTAGCAACGGTTTGCCAAAGCCAATCGAGAATGTGAGCACCTTCACACCACATGCCACCGCCACGCGATAGTGGCCCCACTCATGCGCGGTGATGAGCACACCGAGCGCAAGCAAAAAAGCCAACAGGGTCATGGTTTATTTAGCCAACAGACGCACAGCGTCTTGAGCCACTGCACGCGCTTGCGTATCAAGTGCCAATAAATCGTCCAAGCTGTGCGGTGCAGCTGGTGACAGGTGCGCCATGCAGTTTTGATTCACCACATGGATTTGGTCAAAGCGAATGCGGCGGTCTAAAAATGCAGCCACTGCAATTTCGTTGGCCGCATTCAGCACCGCGGTTGTACCGCGTGGACCACGCAAAGCATCCCACGCCAATTGAAGACCTGCAAAACGTTCGGGGTGACCGTGATCATCCAAAGCTTCAAACGTCATGGCCGACAGCGCATGAAAATCCAAGGCTTGTGCGCCAGACGCCATACGCTCAGGCCAGCTCAAACCATAAGCAATGGGCACGCGCATGTCGGGCGTGCCCAACTGAGCCACCACCGACATATCGCGGTACTGCACCATCGAGTGGATGATGCTTTGGGGGTGAATCACCACCTCCAAGCGCTCAGGTGAAAGACCAAACAAATAACGCGCCTCAATCACCTCGAGCGCTTTGTTCATCATGGTGGCGGAGTCCACCGAAATTTTGCGCCCCATCACCCAATTGGGGTGCGCACAGGCTTGCTCAGGCGTCACATCTTTCAACGTGGCCAAGTCGCGTGTGCGAAACGGCCCACCCGATGCTGTGAGGATGATTTTTTGCACGCGCGCATCCCAAGTCGATGGATCTTCTGGCAGCGACTGAAAAATGGCTGAGTGTTCGCTGTCAATAGGCAGCAGTGTGGCACCGCCTTGTTTGACGGCATCTAAAAATACTTCAGCGCCAACCACCAAGGCTTCTTTATTCGCCAGCAACAAACGTTTGCCAGCGCGCGCTGCAGCCAAGCAAGGTGACAAACCAGCAGCGCCCACGATGGCTGCCATCACAGCTTCGACCTCGGGGTGAGCAGAAATCTCATCCAAAGCCTCAGGGCCACTGAGCACTTCAGTGGCCAAGCCTTCTGCTTGAACTTTGTCTTTGAGTAGTTGTGCAGCAGCGGCCTGCACCATCACGGCGAAGCGCGGTTTGAACTGCGCACATTGGCGCAGCATCAAATCCACTTGCGTGGCGCCAGAAAGCGCGAAGACTTGAAAACGATCAGGGTGACGTGCAATCACGTCTAAGGTGTTGGTGCCAATTGAGCCCGTCGAGCCCAGTATCGTGATGCGTTGTGGCTGCATGCCCATGTGTGTATTTGTCAAACCGATTGCGCCAACATCATGGCCAATGGCAGGGCTGGCAGCAATGCATCCACGCGGTCCAGCACACCACCATGGCCAGGGAGTAATTGGCTGCTGTCTTTCATACCGGCACTGCGCTTGACCAATGACTCAACCAAATCACCCGCCACACTCATCATGGTGAGGAACAGCGTCGCTAGCACCAAGAATGCTGCGCCACGGTTATACAAATGGGTGTAAAGACTTTCGCTGTCTACCGCATATTGCGTATCAATCCAAATCCACACACAAGCCATCAGCAAAACGCCCACCATGCCGCCCCACACACCTTCCCAGCTTTTGCCAGGACTGATGGCGGGTGCAAGTTTGCGACGACCAAACGCACGTCCCGAAAAATATGCAGCAACGTCCGCCATCCACACAAGAAAGAGCACTGACAACAAGAAGTTCACGCCCATGACCTTGGCTTGGTACATGGCCACCCAAGTGAGCCACAAAGCCAACACGCCCACCACCAAACGCAAGGCACGAGAAATGCTGGCCCAACGATCAACGCCATGGCGAATCAACCAGCCAGCCACTAGCACCCAAGCAGCACCTGTGATGGACCAGACATTGGCAGGCGCGTCATACGCCCAGCGTGCAGACCATGTGTATAAACATAGCATCACACACACTGCAGCCACTCGCAATGAGCCACGCATGGCGAAACCATTTAAACGGCCCCACTCCCATGCACCTGCAGCAATCAAAACAAGGGTGAGCCCAGCCAAAGGCTCCGCCGTATCTGCCAACAGAGCCGGCAGCAACAGCGCCAACAAAACCAGCGCGGTGATGACGCGTTGCTTCAACATCTGGCTTAGACCGCCATGATTTCGTGTTCTTTGCTGGCGATGAGTTTGTCAATCTCAGCAATGTGGCTGTCGGTTACTTTTTGGATGTCGGCTTCTGCACGTTTTTGGTCGTCTTCAGAAGCGAGTTTGTCTTTCACCAATTTCTTCACAGATTCATTGGCATCACGGCGCAAGTTGCGCACCGCAATCTTGGCGTTTTCGCCTTCAGTGCGAACCACTTTGGTCAACTCTTTGCGGCGCTCTTCCGACATCGGAGGCATGGGCACGCGAATCAACTCGCCCATTGACGAAGGGTTCAAACCCAAATCGCTGTCACGAATGGCTTTTTCAATCTTGGCACCCATGGGCTTTTCCCAAGGCTGCACGCTCAGGGTGCGGGCGTCTAACAAAGACACGTTGGCCACTTGGCTGATCGGCACCATAGAGCCGTAGTAATCGACTTGCACGGTGTCCAACAACGATGGGCTGGGACGGCCAGTGCGAATTTTGGTCAAGCTGTTGCTGAAGGCCGCAATGGATTGGCCCATTTTGGTTTCGGTGGTTTTCTTGATATCAGCGATAGTCATGTTGTGCTCCTGAAGCAGCGCAGTGTGAGGTTCGAAAAAACTGGGGGATTAAGCGTGCACCAAAGTGCCTTCGTCTTCACCCATGACAACGCGCTTGAGCGCGCCGTTCTTGAAAATTGAGAACACCTTGATCGGCAATTTTTGGTCACGGCACAACGCAAATGCGGTGGCGTCCATGATGCCGAGGTTTTGGCCAATCGCGTCATCAAAGCTGATTTCGCTGTAACGCGTGGCGTTGGGATCTTTCTTAGGGTCAGCGGTGTACACACCGTCAACCTTGGTAGCCTTGAGCACCATCTCTGCACCAATCTCAGCGCCGCGCAATGCAGCCGCTGTGTCAGTCGTGAAGAAAGGGTTGCCTGTACCAGCAGCAAACACCACAACCTTGCCCTCTTCGAGGTATTGCAAAGCTTTGGGACGCACATAGGGCTCAACCACTTGGTCAATGGCGATGGCAGACATGACGCGTGCGGTCAGGCCTGTTTTGTTCATGGCATCAGCCAGGGCCAGTGAGTTCATCACTGTGGCCAGCATACCCATGTAATCAGCCGTGGCGCGGTCCATACCCACAGAGCCACCTGCAACACCGCGGAAGATGTTGCCGCCACCAATGACGATGGCCACCTCGACGCCGAGGTTGATGACTTCAGCCACTTCGTCCACGATGCGAACAATGGTGGCACGGTTAATACCGAACGCATCATCGCCCATCAAGGCCTCCCCTGACAGCTTGAGCAAAATACGCTTGTAGGCTGGCTTTGGTGAGGTCATGAAAAGGCTCCTTGATGTGTGCAGTTGAATGTGATGTACGGGGGATATCAAAAGGGGAGCCTAAGCCCCCCTTTGTGATTAAGCAGTTTGCTTAGCGGCAGCGACTTGGGCGGCCACTTCGGCTGCAAAGTCGTCGACCTTCTTCTCAATGCCTTCGCCCACGACATACAAGGTGAAAGAAGCCACTTTGGTGTTAGCAGCCTTGAGCATTTGCTCAACGGTCTGCTTGTCGTTCTTGACGAAAGTTTGGTCGAACAAAGACACCTCTTTGAGGTACTTCTGCACAGAACCTTCCACCATCTTGGTGACGATGTCAGCAGGCTTGCCAGACTCAGCAGCCTTGGCTGCAGCGACTGAACGCTCTTTTTCGATCAAGTCAGCAGGCACATCAGCGCTGGTCAAAGCCACTGGCTTCATCGCAGCCACGTGCATGGCCACATCTTTAGCAGCTGTTTCGTCGCCGTCGAACTCGACCAACACGCCAATACGTGTGCCGTGCAAGTAAGCAGCCAGCTTGTGTGCGCCGTCGAAACGCTTGAAGCGGCGGAAGCTCATGTTCTCACCGATCTTGCCAATCAAACCTTTACGCACGTCTTCGAGCGTAGGGCCAAAGCTGTCTTGCTCGTAAGCCAAAGCACCCAAAGCTTCGATGGAAGCTGGGTTGTGCTCGACCACCAACTTGGCAGCGGCTTGGGCCAAAGCCAAGAAGCTGTCGTTCTTGGTCACGAAGTCGGTTTCGCAGTTCACTTCCAACAAAGCGCCAGTGTTGCCGCTGATGAAGCTAGACACAACGCCTTCGGCGGTCACACGACTAGAAGCCTTGCCAGCTTTGCTGCCGAGCTTGACGCGCAACAACTCTTCTGCTTTGGCCATGTCGCCTTCAGCTTCAGTCAAAGCTTTTTTGCACTCCATCATGGGGGCGTCGGTTTTTGCGCGCAGTTCAGCGACCATGCTTGCGGTAATTGCAGCCATTTAATTTCTCCGTATTCAGTTCAAAACAAGTGGGTGTGAAAAAGGGGCTTGACAAGCCCCTTTTCAAGTTTGGGCCGCGTGATTAAGCAGCGACTTCAACAAACTCTTCGTCGCCTTCGGTCACAGCTTTGACCAAGTCGTTGGTGGCGTTGGCACGACCTTCGATGATCGCGTCAGCAATGCCGCGAGCGTACAAAGTCACAGCCTTAGAAGAGTCATCGTTACCTGGGATGATGTAGTCGATGCCTTCTGGTGAGTGGTTAGAGTCCACCACACCGATCAATGGGATGCCCAATTTCTTGGCTTCAGCGATGGCAATCTTGTGATAGCCAACGTCGATCACGAAAATCGCATCAGGCAACACAGCCATATCTTGAATGCCGCCGATGTCTTTCTCAAGCTTTTCCATTTCGCGCTTGAACATCAGTTGTTCTTTTTTAGACAAAGCGTCCAAACCAGCTTCTTGCTGGATTTTCATGTCTTTCAAACGCTTGATCGAAGTCTTGACAGTTTTGAAGTTCGTCAACATGCCGCCCAACCAACGTTGGTCAACATAAGGCACGCCAGCACGTTGTGCTTCAGCGGCAACGATTTCGCGTGATTGACGTTTTGTACCGATCATCAACACAGTGCCACGGTTCGCAGACAACTGCTTGACGAACTTGATGGCGTCTTGGAACATCGGCAAAGATTTTTCCAAGTTGATGATATGAATTTTGTTGCGGTGACCGAAGATGAACGGTGACATCTTGGGGTTCCAGAAGCGAGTTTGGTGACCAAAGTGGACGCCGGCTTCCAGCATATCGCGCATAGTGACTGACATAGAGATACTCCAAAGGTTGGGTCTAAAATCCAGCCCATCATCACCGCCAGTTTTCATTCTTGAAAAACTTTTGGCAACACCTTGATTGGACTGGTTTGCGAGTGATGTTTGTCCGAATTTGAGACAAAGCCTCAACGTCGGAAAAACCCAATGATTCTAGCACACCCAGACATGCCCCTTACCCCTACCCAGCAGCCTTCAGCAAGGATTCGCCCATGAAGGTCGCCGTGATTGGCGCTGGTGTGATCGGCATCACTACCGCCTATGAACTGGCCACTCAAGGTCATCAAGTCAGCGTTTTCGAGCGCAATGGCGCAGCTGCTGAAGAATGCAGCTTTGCCAACACTGGCGTTGCGTCTGCGGGCTATGCCGCGCCTTGGGCGCATCCGGGCGTGGTCAAACACATCCTGTCTCATCTTTGGCAACGCGACACGCCTCTGCGCATTTCCAGCCCCAGCATGGCCGATTGGCGCTGGCTGTGGCAAATGCGCAAAGCTAGCAAGCCCGCCACGTTTGCCCGTAACCGGGCCAGCATGCTGCGCTTGGCCGAGTACAGCAGCCACCGCATGCGCACCTTGACAGACACCCTAAACCTCGAACACGAGCGCAGCCAAGGCTTCATGGTGTTATTGCGCACCGAGCACGAAATCAAACTCATGCAAGATAGTTTGCAAGTCATGCGCGATGCAGGATTCAGCTTCAAGTCATTGACCGCAGATGAGGCACGGGGTATCGAACCGGCACTCAACCCCGAAACACCTTTGGCTCAAGCCATCTATTTTCCAGACGACGAAGTCGGTAACTGCCGCCAGTTCACGCTGCTACTCAAGAGCGAAGCCGAAACCTTGGGTGCGAAATTTCACTTCAACACCCCTGTGCAACCGCTCTCCAATGCGCAACCCAAAACGATTCGCACCTCTGAGCAAGACATGGGTGAAAAGTTTGATGCGGTGGTGGTGTGTGCAGGCTTGGCCAGCGCGCAAATCGTGCGCCCATTAGGGCTACGCATTCCCCTAGCCGCAGTGCACGGCTACGCCATCAGCGCTGCAGTGCGTGAACCTCTGGATGCACCACGCAGCGGCGTCATTGATGAACAATACAAAGTGGCCATCAGCCGCTTAGGACAACGCGTGCGCGTGACGGGTGGCTCAGAAATTGGCGGCAACGCCAAGCGCCATGACCCCGCCAGCATCAAAACGCTATACCGCGTGCTCGACAACTGGTTTCCGGGCGCAGCGCGGACGCAAGACAACGTGCAGGTGTGGAAAGGCTCACGCCCCATGCTGCCCGATGGCCCACCCATCGTTGGAGCCTGTGGCATATCTGGCGTGTGGCTCAACCTTGGGCACGGCGCGAGCGGCTGGGCCTTGGCCTGCGGCAGCGCCCGCGTGGTGGCTGACAGCATCAACGGCAAAAGCCCAGACATTGATTTGCAAGGTCTAGGCCTTGAACGTTTGCACCTGCAACGATGAACTCCCTCGGTCTGACGCAACGCCTACACAGCCAAGACAAATGGCCGCTGTACAACGTAGCGCAGACACGAATCATTGAAACCGAAGCACAAGCCGCACTGCCCGCTTACACGCTGATGCAGCGAGCGGGTTTGGCCACCGCACAACTGGCACTGGCCATTGCTCCGCATGCACAAAAAATTTGGATCGCCTGCGGCCCTGGCAACAACGGCGGCGATGGTCTTGAGGCTGCAGTGCATTTACAAGCTTGGGGCAAACACCCCATCGTCTCTTGGCTAGACCAAGACGGACGCTGCCCAGCTGACGCGCAGCAAGCATGGCAACGCGCCAAAGCAGCAGGCGTGACGTTTGCCCAGCAAATCCCAGAACAATTTGACCTCGCCATTGACGCACTGCTTGGCATCGGTGCGCAACGCACTCCTGACGGCGTGATTGCGGATTGGCTAGACGCGTTGCAAACAACCGTTGCGCCTGTGCTGTGCGTAGACATCCCCACAGGATTGAATGCAGACACAGGCGAATGGTTGGGAACCGTCAAACCAAAACCAACTAACTCACAACGTCACACGCTGAGTTTGCTCACCTTGAAACCTGGTTTATTCACGGCCGATGGGCGCGATGCATCTGGCCAAGTTTGGTTCAACGATCTGCGCGTTGAAACCACACAAACATGCACCGCCAGGCTGCAACAGCACATCACGACACCAAGCGACCGGCCACACAACACCCACAAAGGCAGCTTTGGTGATGTGTCGGTGATTGGCGGTGCAACAGGCATGAGTGGTGCTGCAGCTTTAGCAGCTGTCGTCGCTTTACACGGTGGTGCAGGCCGTGTATTTGCGGGCGTCATGGACGTATCTGCGCGACATGCCATCTCAGCAGCACACCCACCCTTGATGGTGCGTGCACCTGAAGACTTGAATCTACAAACATCCACCGTGGTGTGCGGCTGCGGTGGCGGCGATGAGATTCACGCACTTTTGCCGAATGTGCTTTCATCCTCAACACAATTGGTGCTTGATGCCGATGCACTCAACGCTGTGGCACGCGATACATCGCTACAAAGCTTATTGATAAAACGCAGCGCACGACACAAACCCACTGTACTCACACCCCACCCGCTTGAAGCAGCGCGCCTTCTGAACTGCACTGCCAAAGATGTTCAGCAGAACCGCCTTCTCGCCGCTCAAAAATTAGCCGATCAATTTCAATGCGTGGTGGTACTCAAAGGCTCTGGCAGCATCATTGCCAGCCCGCACCACACGCCCGTGATCAACAGCACAGGCAATGCCTCGCTGGCCACAGCGGGTACGGGCGATGTATTGGCTGGTTTAACGGGTGCGTACATCACTCGCCATGAAGATGCATTTGAAGCAACCTGCCAGGCTGTGTTCGCACATGGACATGTGGCAGATGTTTGGCCTGAAGCGGGGCCTGCACTCGATGCAGCCTTGCTAGCTGCTTCGGTGCGTTGAAGCAAAAACGCTGTCGCGAATTACTTTCGAGAACGTCGGCTCTTCGCGCCGGTTTTTTTGTCAGCGGTTTTACCTGAGCGTCCAGAAGACGATTTGGGTTCACCACGTCCGCCCTTGCCACTTATTTTGGTAAAAGCTTTTTTCACCGCCGTTTTGAAGTTTTGCATGGGAGAACCCGCAGCGTCTTTGCCATTGCGTGGCAACAGCTCATCGGCTTCACGCACCAAGCGGAAATCAATCTTGCGGCCATCGAGATCCACGCGGCTCACCTGAATGCGCACGCGAGAACCAATGCCATAGCGAATGCCTGTGCGCTCACCGCGCAGCTCTTGACGCATTTCGTCAAAGCGGAAGTATTCACCACCGAGTTCGGTGATGTGAACCAAGCCTTCGACATACATCGCATCCAAAGTCACAAACAAACCAAAGCCTGTGGCCGAAGTGACAACGCCACCGTACTCTTCACCCAAATGCTCGCGCATGTATTTGCACTTCAGCCAAGCCTCCACATCACGGCTCGCCTCATCGGCACGGCGTTCGTTGGCACTGCAATGCAAGCCAGCAGCTTCCCACGCTTGTTGGTCTGGCGTCGGTTTGGTTTTGACAACCAATTTGTTTTCTGGTTCGCGCACCCGCGAGGCCAATCGACGCGCCAGTTTGGCATGCGCCTCACCTGGCGTGGGTAGCGTAGGCAAGGTGTATTTGCGCTTCGTCAGAATTGCTTTGATGACGCGATGCACCAGCAAGTCGGGGTAACGACGAATTGGGCTAGTGAAGTGGGTGTAAGCCTCGAACGCCAAGCCAAAGTGGCCATTGTTGTCGGGCGTGTACACCGCTTGCGACATGGAGCGCAACAACATCGAATGAATTTGCTGCGCATCTGGGCGCTCTTTGGTCGCATCAGCAATCGCTTGAAATTCTGAAGGCTTGGGCTTGTCGCCGACCGTCATTCCCACACCCGTCGCTTTGAGATAGCCGCGCAGGACATCAATCTTTTCGGGCGTTGGGCCTTCGTGCACTCGGAACAAACCAGGGTGCTTGCTTTGCAAAATAAAGTCTGCGCTACACACGTTGGCGGCCAACATGGCCTCTTCAATCAGTTTGTGCGCATCGTTGCGCACACGCGGAATGATTTTGTCAATGCGACCACTCTCGTCACACACGATTTGTGTTTCAGTGGTTTCAAAGTCGACCGCACCACGCTCATGACGGGCTTTGAGCAAAGCCCCATAGACATCGTGCAGGTTGATCAAATCATCAATGCGTTCTTTACGCTTGGCCGCTTCCGGCCCACGTGTGTTCGACAAAATCGCCGCCACTTCGGTGTACGTGAAGCGCGCATGGCTGAACATCACTGCTGGGTAAAACTGATAAGCCTCTACATTGCCTGATGCGTTGATCATCATGTCGCACACCATGCACAAGCGCTCGACATCTGGGTTCAATGAACACAAACCATTCGAGAGCTTCTCGGGCAACATCGGAATCACACGGCGCGGGAAGTACACGCTGGTGGCGCGGTCATAGGCGTCCACATCTATCGCGCTGCCGGTTTCCACATAGTTGCTCACGTCGGCAATGGCCACCAACAAGCGCCAGCCTTTGCCCTTGCCCACTTTGGCAGGTTCGCAATACACAGCATCGTCAAAGTCGCGCGCATCTTCACCATCAATGGTGACCAAGGGCACATCGGTTAAATCAACGCGGCCTTTTTTATCTTCGGGGCGCACTTTGTCTGGCAGACTGCGCGCCATGGCCAAACAGGCGTCTGAGAACTCATGCGGAACGCCGTACTTACGCACAGCAATTTCGATTTCCATGCCGGGGTCATCGACCTCACCCAACACTTCTTTGATGCGGCCCACAGGTTGGCCATATAAGCTGGGTGGCTCGGTCAGTTCAACCACCACCACTTGGCCGACCAACGCCTTGGCGGTCGCACCTTTGTTGATCAAGACATCTTGGCCGTAACGCTTGTCTTCGGGCGCCACCAACCACACACCGCTCTCTTGCAGCAAACGACCAATGATGGGTTGCTTCGAGCGTTCCAAAATTTCAACCACACGCCCCTCTGGACGGCCTTTGCGGTCTAAGCGAACAACACGTGCTTTGACGCGGTCACGGTGCAACACCGCGCGCATTTCGTTGGGGGGCAAAAAGATGTCTGGCGCGCCATCATCACGTTGCACAAAGCCATGTCCATCACGGTGACCCGAGACGGTTCCTTCAAACTCTTCCAGTAAACCACTGGTATGCGCGGAATTCTTGATACAATGCCTCTCTTTCCTGAAATGCCCAGGTGGCGGAATTGGTAGACGCACTAGTTTCAGGTACTAGCGAGTAACATCGTGGGGGTTCGAGTCCCTTCCTGGGCACCAATATAAGTTAAATGAAAGCCACCTTCTCAGGTGGCTTTTGTTTTTTGTGAATTTAAATCGGTAATGCGACAAGATCGTGACCGTCTGTCGCCACCACTTTGGCACGGGTGAATTCACCCACTTTGAGCACTTTGCTGAGTTTTTCAGGCGGCAAGAGCTTCACCACACCATCAATCTCAGGCGCATCGGCATAGCTACGGCCCACGCCACCTTTGCGGCCACCGGCAGGCGCTGAGTCGACCAACACTTGGATGGTTGAACCAATGCGACGCTTGAGCTTGGCAATCGATACCTCTTCGGCCACCGCCATGAAGCGGGCTTGACGTTCTTCACGCACCTCTTGCGGCAACATGCCCGGAATGTCGTTGGCAGCAGCGCCGTCCACAGGGCTGTAGGCAAAGCAACCCGCACGGTCAATTTCGGCTTCACGAACAAAGTTGAGCAAGTGCTCAAACTCTTCTTCAGTCTCACCCGGAAAACCTGCAATGAAGGTGCTGCGAATCACAATTTGCGGGCACAGCTCGCGCCAGCGTGCAATGCGCTCCAGGTTTTTCTCGCCGCTGGCTGGGCGCTTCATACGCTTCAACACATCGGGGTGGCTGTGCTGGAACGGCACATCTAAATAAGGCAACACGTGACCTGTGGCCATCAGAGGGATGATGTCATCCACGCTGGGGTATGGGTACACATAGTGCAAACGCACCCACGCGCCATAGGTTTGAGCCAACTTGGCCAAGGCTTGCGCCAGCTCTAAGGTACGCGTCTTGATGGGCTGGCCATCAAAGAAACCAGTGACGTACTTCACATCCACACCGTAGGCCGATGTGTCTTGGCTAATCACCAACAGTTCTTTCACACCACCTTCAAACAAAGCGCGTGCTTCTTTGAGCACATCACCAATTGGGCGGCTCACCAAATCACCACGCATGGACGGGATGATGCAAAACGTGCAACGGTGGTTACAGCCTTCGCTGATTTTCAAATATGCATAGTGCTTGGGCGTGAGCTTGACGCCCGCTTCACCAAAGCTATTGGGTACCAAGTCGATGAAGGGGTCATGCGGCTTGGGCAGATGCGCGTGTACGGCGTCCATTACCTCTTGCGTGGCGTGTGGGCCAGTAACGGCCAACACGCTGGGGTGCATTTCCATCACCAAGTTGGCACCGCCTTCGGCTTGGCGTGCGCCTAGGCAACCAGTCACAATGACTTTGCCGTTTTCGGCCAAAGCTTCACCAATGGTGTCTAGGCTTTCTTTCACGGCGTCATCAATGAAGCCGCAGGTGTTGACGATGACTAAATCAGCGCCAGCAAAAGTTTTAGAGGTTTGATAACCCTCGGCGCTGAGTTGCGTCAAGATCAATTCGGAGTCGGTCAAAGCCTTGGGACAGCCCAAGCTCACAAAGCCAACTTTTGGTGCGTTCATTACTTCGGTCATTTACGGTTCAGCCCCATCACATCCATCATGTGTTCGGTTTGTTTTTGCAATTGTTCGGCATAGCTGCTCACCAATGTAGGCACGATGGGCAGTTGTGGAACGTTGTCCATGAACGTTTGCACGTTCTTCTCTAGGTAAGAACCCATGAAGCCCTGCATCGAATGCCCATAAAAGCGAATGATGTTGGCCAAGACCTGTTCGGTCAGGATGGGTGCACCTTCTGACTCATGCTCCAAGATGATTTGCAACAAGATGCTACGCGTCAGGTCTTCGCCCGACTTGGCATCGACCACCCGAAACGGGGTGTTGTGCATCACCAGTTGTTTGATGTCCGCCAAGGCCACATAGCTGGATGACGCGGTGTCATACAAGCGGCGATTGGGATACTTCTTGATCACGCGTTCTTGCGTGTCATCTGAAGTGCTTGATTTTTTGCTGCTCATGAAGTCAGCTCCCGTTGAAAGAGAAAAGCCCAGTACTGTTCAAACAGTGCCGGGCTTGACGGGGAACAATATGGTAGGCGCGATTGGAATCGAACCAACGACCCCCACCATGTCAAGGTGGTGCTCTAACCAACTGAGCTACGCGCCTACATTGTTCGAAGCTGAAAGTATAGCAGACTTCAGCGACGTTTCGCCGTCCGCACCCCACGCACCTCTTTGACCAAGCCCAAAACCTTTTGCAAGCGGCGTGAATCGCCCACCTCCACGGTGAAGGTCATCCACGCCAAGTCTTTCACTGACTGGGTTTGCACGCCAATCACGTTCATCTTTTCTTTGGCAAAGACTTCCGAAATGTCGCGTAGCAAGCCCTGACGGTCCAAAGCTTCGATGTTCACATCCACCGGATAGACCAAGGCTTGCGCCGAAGCTGACTGCCCCCAGTCCACCTCAATCACACGGTCACCGCTGCGCAACGCCATTTGACGGAAGTTGCCGCAATCGGCACGGTGAATGCTCACGCCTTTGCCGCGTGTGACAAAACCACGAATCTCATCAGGCGGCGCGGGCTTGCAGCATTTGCTGAGTTGCGTGAGCAGCGAATCAATGCCCACAACCAACACGCCACTCTTAGAAGCTTTGTCGTTAGGCTTGGCTTTCTTCAGGCGTACATAGTCATCCGCCACCATGGGCGCGGCTGGGGGATTGAGCAATGTCTCAATGTTGCGCAGCGAAAACTCGTCCTTGCCCACCAATTCAAACAAGGCTTCGGCCGACTTAAAGCCCAACTGCGAAGCCAAGTCGTCCAGCTTCATCGCGGTTTTGCCTTCGCGCTGCAAGAGCTTTTCTACAGCCTCGCGCCCTTTGGCCGCTGTTTCTTGCATGGCTTGGGCGTTGAACCACGCCCTCACCTTCGAACGCGCACGTGAGCTGGCCAAGAAGCCCAATTCGGGGTTGAGCCAGTCACGCGAAGGACCGCCTTCCTTGATGGCGGTCACCTCCACCGTCTGGCCGTTTTTGAGCTGCGTGTTCAGCGGGACCATCGCGCCATCCACACGCGCACCGCGGCAACGGTGGCCGAGATTGGTGTGCAAGGTGTAGGCAAAGTCAATCGGTGTGCCACCTTGGGGCAGCTCGACCACGGCAGCATCTGGCGTGAGCACATAAATGCGATCGCTCAGCGCATCGGTGGTGGCTTGGCTTTGCGCATCGGCCGACAGCTCACGCTCCCACGCCAAGAGTTGCCGCAGCACAGCAATCTTGGCGTCGTAATCGCCAGAGGCGCTCACACCCGCATAACCTTTGGTGCCCGCTTCTTTGTACGCCCAGTGCGCAGCCACGCCATGCTCGGCATGGTCATGCATCTCTTGGGTGCGGATTTGAATTTCAATCGGACGGCCTTGCGCATCCCGCACCACCGTGTGCAAGGACTGGTAGCCATTCGATTTGGGCTTGGCGATGTAATCGTCAAACTCCGAATCAATCGGTGAGAACTGTGTATGTACTAAGCTAAGCGTGGCGTAGCAATCGGGCACAGCAGGCACAACCACACGCAGCGCACGCACGTCAAACACACGTGAAAAGTCCAGAGACTTGCCACGCATTTTTTTCACAATGCTGTAGATGTGTTTGGGTCGCCCTGCCACTTGCGCCGTGACACCTTGGGTTTTTAAGTCAGCCTCTAGGCTTTCGCGCAACTGCACCATGTAGTTCTCGCGCTCGACACGTTTTTCGTCGAGCAGCTTGGCAATTTCACGGTAGGTATCAGGCTCAAGAAAGCGGAAAGACAAATCTTCCATCTCCCATTTGATTTGCCAAATACCCAAACGGTTGGCCAATGGCGCAAACACATGCAAGGACTCATACGCCAAACTGTGCGGCACTGGCAGCTTGCTGGCGGCAAAGTGGCGCAAGGTTTGCAGGCGCGAAGCCAAGCGCAGCAGCACCACACGCAAATCACGAGAAAACGCCAGCAACATCTTGCGCACGTTCTCGGTTTGCAAAGCTGCCACTTGTGATTCAGCTGCCACAGCACGAGCTTGGCGCTGCACACGAATCAAGCGCGTGGTTTCCAAAGCCAACTCGGCGTAACTTGCACCAAAGGCTTTGGCAATCACCTCCTCTGGCTTTTGCAAATGTTCTGAGGCATAAACCAAGTAGCAAGCGGCTTGCATAGCCTCAGAGCCGCCAATCACACTCAAGATTTGGGCGGCCGCATCCGCATGCGCCAACACGTCTTCGCCTGTATCCAGCGTCGCGCCCATCAGCAAAGGCTGTGCAAAGGCCCGCGCCCGCGTCAGCGCCTCAAGCTGATCTGGCAAATCTTGCAACGTGGCGCTCAAGAGCGAGCTGCGCTGCGTTTCTCCGTTATGTTTCATGTAAGCCGCAAAACCGCATAATGTCTATAGGTTTCTCATCGTAATGCATGGAGTTTTCAAAAATGTCAGAACGCACTCTCGTCGGTAAAACAGCTTTGGTCACCGGTTCCACCAGTGGCATTGGTTTGGGTATTGCCAAAGCCTTGGCTCAACAAGGCGCCAACATCATTCTCAATGGCTTTGGTGACGTCGACGGCCCCAAAGCAGAAGTAGCAGCCATGGGCGTCAAAGTGGCTTACCACGGCGCAGACATGAGCAAAGCCGCTGACATTGAAGCCATGATGAAATTTTCTGCTGACACCTTTGGTGGCGTGGATATTTTGGTGAATAACGCCGGCATTCAGCATGTGGCTTCGGTCGAAGACTTTCCCGTCGAACGCTGGGACGCCATCATCGCCATCAACCTCAGCAGCGCTTTCCACACCTCGCGCTTGGCCTTGCCCTACATGCAAAAACAAAACTGGGGCCGCATCATCAACGTAGCCTCCATTCACGGCTTGGTGGGCTCTGCGCAAAAGTCTGCCTATGTGGCGGCTAAACACGGCATTGTGGGCTTGACCAAAGTCACTGCACTAGAGAACGCAACCACTGGCGTGACCTGTAACGCCATCTGCCCAGGCTGGGTGCTCACCCCCTTGGTTCAAAAGCAAGTGGATGCCAAGGCCGCTGCACTCAACATCTCAAATGATGAAGCCATCAAGCTGCTCTTGGGTGAAAAAGAACCTTCTATGCAATTCACCACACCAGAAGAACTGGGTGAGTTGGCCGTGTTCTTTTGCTCTAAAGCTGGAAACAACGTGCGAGGCGTGGCTTGGAATATGGATGGGGGCTGGACGGCGCAGTAAAATATTTATGGAGATTTAGCTATATTTGTAATACTAAATAATTATGTTCAAACATTTTTCTACTTACAATTACAACGTACTAGCTAAATCTGACTTACCTTCGAGGTATGACACAAATCTACCCAAAAGAAACAAGCAAATTTGCAGACCGCTTTCGCGCTGCGCTCAAAGATGCGGGTGTGCGCGTTTCTGCAACTGTCGTAGCTAACGAGTTTAACTTGCGCTACTGGGGTGAGGGAATTTCATCTCACGCCGCACGCAATTGGCTCATGGGTGTGTCCATCCCCAAGCAAGACAAACTCTTGGTCTTGTCGAAGTGGCTCAAAATTTCGCCTGAAGGTTTGTTGTTTGGCACGCCACCACCCCGCCCTGCAGATGAAGCTTTGACCGACGAGCGCATCAACTTGGTCGACCAACAGCTGATTTCACGCTACTTCGCTTTACAACCCGAACACCGTCGTGTGGTGCGCGAAGTGGTCGAAGGTTTAGCGGCCTTAGGCCCTAAACCTCCTAGCCATCAATAAATCAGCGCTACTGCACGAGCTTCCATACTTAGGCCCTGTCCCACAGGGCCTATTTTTTCGGCTGTCTTGGCCTTCACATTCACGCGCGACACATCAATCTCTAACGCCTCAGCAATGCGTTGGCACATGGCTGGCATGTGGGCTGCCAACTTAGGAGCTTGCGCAATCACGGTGCTGTCGATGTTGCCAATCTGAAAACCTGCTTCACGAACCATCTCGGCCGTCTTTTGTAGCAACACCCACGAGTCTGCGCCTTTGTAGGCAGCATCTGTGTCTGAGAAGTGCCTGCCAATATCACCTAGCGCTGCAGCACCCAACAAAGCATCGGTAATCGCATGTAGCAACACATCGGCATCCGAATGACCTAGCAAGCCATGTGTGTGCTCAATGCGCACACCACCCAGCATCAGCGGGCGGCCTTCCACCAGCGCATGCACATCCCAGCCTTCACCAATTCGAAATGAGGGTACGGTCATCGTGTGTTCTTTCAATAAATCGATGCGTCATTGACGCGAATTCAAAATAGCAGCTGCCAAGGCGAAGTCTTCGGGGTAGGTCACCTTGAAGTTTTGCGCATTGCCGGGCACGAGCAGTGGGCTCAAACCCATTGCCTCGATGGCACTGGCTTCATCCGTTACTGCAGCACCTGCGTGTTCTAAGGCTTGTAGCAACACGCCTATGCGAAACATTTGCGGCGTTTGCGCCAACCACTTGTCAGACCGGTCCACCGTTTGGGCCACGCGGCCATTGGCTTCAGCCTTCAGGGTATCGGCCAACTTATGGGCCAGCAAACCGCCCACTGCATCGTCTTGGCAAGCGTCTATCAATGCGTTGATTTGTTCAGGCGTCACCAAGCAACGCGCAGCATCATGCACCAGTACCCAATCGGTGTCGTGTGCACCCTGCTTCACCAGTTCACGCAAGCCCGCCAACACGCTCTCTGCGCGAGTCGCCCCACCTGTACGCGATGTATCGAACAAAGGCTGCGGATGCGTGTTCAGCACGCCATCCATAGGCACATCATCAGGGGCCAACACCAGCACACCTTTGGCCATACGCTGCACACCTGCAAAAGCTTTGAGCGTGTGCACGACCATGGGCAAGCCTGCAATGGCTTGGTATTGTTTAGGCATGACCGTGCCAGCACGGCTGCCAAAGCCTGCGCATGGAATGACGGCAAAAAAACGAAGAGGACTGTGGGTATGTAAGGACATTGAATAGGTTTGAGCCTCAGCAAATAGAAAGCTCAGCCCCCATTCTAGAATTACCCCAATGCACCTGCCCTCTTTGAGTCCCGGCAAACGATTTGCCATGCCCCGCCCTGTCGGCTCTGCGGACGCATTGCTGCTCGCTCAACTGGGCACGCGCGAAAAAGCCAAACAACAACATGTCGCCATCATCACCGCGGATGCGGTGGATGCGCAGCGCCTGCAAGACGAGATGGCGTTCTTCGCCCCTGACTTGCGCTGCGTGCTGTTCCCAGACTGGGAAACGCTGCCCTACGACAGCTTCTCACCTCACCAAGACCTCATCAGCGAACGTTTAGCCACCTTATGGCGCATCTCGCAGGGTGATGCCGATGTGGTGCTGATTCCAGCCACCACCGCCCTTTACCGCTTGGCTCCGCCTGCCTTCTTGGCGGGTTATACCTTCCACTTCAAAGTCAAGCAGGCGCTGGACGAAGCCAAGCTCAAATCTCAGCTCACGCTGGCGGGCTACACGCACGTCACGCAAGTAGTCAGCCCAGGCGAATACGCGGTGCGTGGCGGCTTGATTGACCTATTCCCCATGGGCTCACTCGTGCCCTACCGCGTAGATTTGTTTGACAACGAAATCGACTCCATCCGCACCTTTGACCCCGACAGCCAACGCAGCCTCTATCCCGTGCCCGAAGTACGCTTGTTGCCAGGCCGCGAGTTCCCAATGGACGATGCCGCGCGTGCGCTGTTTCGCAACCGTTGGCGCGAAATGCTCGATGGCGATCCGACCAAGAGCCGCATCTACAAAGACATTGGCAACGGCGTCGCCACCGCCGGTATTGAGTACTACCTGCCTTTGTTCTTTGAAGAAACCGCTACGGTGTTTGACTACCTTGGCACATCAGCCACGGTGGTGTTGCATGGCGACTTAGAGCCCGTGTTCCAACGCTTTTGGCAAGACACGCAAGATCGCTATCGTTTGGTGCAAGGCGATCCCGAGCGCCCTGCGTTGCCACCTGCCAATTTGTTTTTAAGCGCCGAACAGTTTTACGCCTCTGCAAACAGCTACGCACAATTTGCACTGCGCCCGCACGTCACCGACGTGATCGACAACGCGTTTGCCCAAACCCTGCCCGACCTCACCGTGGTGCGCGGTGCGGCAGACCCGCTGCAAAAGCTGCAAGCGTACGCTGGCAAAACAGCCAACCGCTTGCTCATCTTGGCCGAGAGCGATGGCCGCCGCGAAAGCTTGCTCGACTTCTTGCGCTCGTCCAACGTCAGCCCACCTGCGTTTGATTCGCTGGCCGAGTTCGAAGGCAGCGCCGAGAAAATCGGCATTGCCACCGCCGCATTGCAAGTTGGCTTTAGCTGGACCGAAGCAGGCTTAGACCTGATTACAGAGACCGAACTGTTTGCCGTCGGTGCGACCACCCGCCGCCGCAAGAAGCAAGAACAAGTCAGCGATGTCGAAGCGCTCATCAAAGACTTGTCCGAGCTCAACTTGGGCGACCCCGTGGTGCACAACGCACACGGCATCGGCCGCTATCGCGGCCTGATCAACATGGACTTGGGCGAGAAGAACGCCGACGGAACACCCGCGCTACAAGAGTTCTTGCACCTTGAATACGCCGACAACGCCGTGCTCTATGTGCCAGTAAGCCAGTTGCATTTGATTGGCCGCTACACCGGCGTGAGTGCCGACGAAGCACCGTTGCACAAACTCGGCTCCGCCCAGTGGGACAAAGCCAAACGCCGCGCTGCCGAACAAGTGCGCGATGCCGCTGCCGAGCTGCTGAACATCTACGCCCGCCGCGCCGCACGACAAGGCCACCCCTTCCGCTACTCGCCTCAAGACTACGAAACCTTTGCCAACGATTTTGGCTTTGAAGAAACCGCCGACCAACGCGCCGCCATCCACGCCGTCATGCAAGACATGATCAGCCCACGCCCCATGGACCGCTTGGTGTGCGGCGATGTGGGCTTTGGCAAAACCGAGGTGGCCCTGCGTGCTGCCTTTGTGGCCGTGACGGGTGGCAAACAAGTGGCCTTCTTGGCCCCCACCACTTTGTTGGCCGAGCAGCATTACCAAACCTTGGTAGACCGCTTCAGCAAATGGCCCATCAAAATTGCCGAGATGAGCCGCTTTCGCTCGGCCAAAGAAATCACCGCTGCCGCCAAAGGTTTGGCTGAAGGTCAAGTCGACATCGTGGTGGGCACGCACAAGCTGCTGAGTGAGTCGGTCAAGTTCAAAGACTTGGGTCTGCTCATCATCGACGAAGAGCACCGTTTTGGCGTGCGCCACAAAGAAGCCATGAAAGCCATGCGCGCAGAGGTCGATGTGCTCACGCTCACTGCCACACCCATTCCGCGCACACTCGGCATGGCGCTGGAAGGCTTACGCGACTTGAGCGTCATTGCCACAGCACCCCAACGCCGCCTCGCCATCAAAACTTTTGTGCGCAACGAAGGCAATGGCGTGATTCGTGAAGCTGTGTTGCGCGAACTCAAGCGCGGTGGCCAGTGTTATTTCTTGCACAACGATGTGGCCACCATAGAAAACCGCCGCGCCCAATTGGAAGAGCTGCTGCCCGAAGCACGCATCGCGGTAGCCCACGGCCAAATGCCAGAGCGAGAGCTTGAGCGCGTCATGCGCGACTTTGTGGCCCAGCGCTACAACATGCTGCTGTGCTCCACCATCATCGAGACCGGGATTGACGTACCCAGCGCCAACACCATCATCATGAGCCGCGCCGACAAATTTGGTTTGGCCCAGCTGCACCAGTTGCGCGGTCGCGTGGGTCGCAGCCACCACCAAGCCTACGCTTACCTCATGGTGCCCGATACACAAGGCCTGACCAAGCAAGCGTCGCAGCGCTTGGATGCCATTCAACAAATGGAAGAACTTGGATCAGGCTTCTACCTCGCCATGCACGACCTTGAAATTCGTGGCGCAGGCGAAGTACTGGGCGAAAACCAAAGCGGCAACATGCTGGAAGTGGGCTTTCAGCTTTACAACGAAATGTTGTCTGAAGCCGTGCGCGCGTTGAAGAACGGCGAAGAGCCAGACTTGCTCAGCCCCTTAAGCGCCACCACCGAAATCAACCTGCACGCCCCCGCCCTGCTGCCAGACGACTACTGCGGCGATGTGCACCTGCGCTTGTCGTTCTACAAAAAATTGGCCACGGCTAAAACAGGCGACCAAATTGACGCGCTGCTGGAAGAAATTGTGGATCGCTTTGGCAAACTGCCTGCGCAAGCGCAAACCCTCATCGACGTGCACCGCCTGCGCGTGCAAGCCCGTAACTATGGCGTGACCAAGGTAGACGCAGCACCTAGTGTGACCCACATCAGCTTCAAGCCCAATCCACCGTTTGACGCCATGCGCATCATCGAGCTGGTGCAAAAAAACAAACACATCAAACTGGCTGGCAACGACCGCTTGCGTATCGAACGCGAGCTGCCCGAACCACAAGCCCGTGCACAAATGGTGCGTGATGTGTTGCGTTCACTCGGCACACCCACCGCTCCTGTGGCTAAAACAGCAGAGGCTCAGTCATAAATATGGACTTTGAAATCGCCGTCATCTTGGCTTGCCTGTGTGCATCGCTGTGGCTCAAGCCTTGGCGCATGCTGGTGGGCACTGAGCTGCTCACGCCCTTGCTAGCCACCTTGGTGCTGCTGCCGTGGCTTTGGGCGCTGCCCAGCTTGCACCACATGCCGCTGCAGCTGCATTGGTCGGGTGCGCCACTGGTCACACTCATGCTGGGTTGGCCTTTGGCGGTACTGGCCCTCGTGGCGGTGGGCATCATCACCACCTTGATATCGGCCACATCGGTAGACACCGCGACCGCCCTCATCGTTTGGCAAGGCTTGCTACCTGCCACCTTTGCTCTGCTGTTGGGCGCAGCCTTGCGCCGCTGGGTGACGCACCACCCCTTTGTGTATGTGCTAGGCCGAGGCTTTTTGGGCTCGGTGCTGTGCATCTTTGCAGCCAGCCTGTTGGCCCAGTGGACAGGCCACGATCTACCCAATGTGAGCAGCGGCTTGTCCGTCATCGCGTTTTGGCTCATGGCCTGGGGTGACGCGTTCATCACGGGCATGATGTGCGCCATCTTTGTGGCGTTCAAGCCTTATTGGTTGGCCACTTGGTCTGACAATCTGTATCTCAAGTCTTAATTCACGTATGCAACAAGAATTCGCTCCTGGCTTAGTCATTCAAGGCTTCACCGCCCCCCTGAAACTCCAAGACTTCAAACTCATCGCGTTTGACATGGACTCGACGCTCATCAACATCGAGTGCATTGACGAGATCGCCGATGCCGCAGGCCGCAAGGCCGAGGTAGCCGCCATTACCGAGGCGGCGATGCGCGGTGAGATCACCGATTTCAAAGACAGCTTGCGCCGCCGTGTGGAGCTGCTCAAAGGCGTACCCGAAGCCGCCTTGCACGAGGTGTTTGAACAGCGCCTGCGTTTGAACCCCGGCGCCAAAACATTGGTAGACACCTGCAAAGCCCACGGCATGAAAGTGTTGTTGGTCAGCGGTGGCTTTACCTTCTTTGCCGACCGCGTGTGCGAGATGCTCAACATCGACTACGCCCGCAGCAACGTGCTGGCGATTGACAACGGCCACCTCACAGGTGATGTGGTCACGCAAGACTGGGGCGATATTTGCGACGGCGCAGAAAAACGCAAGATGCTGCTGCACATCTGCGCGCAAATGGGCATTCAGTCAAGCGAAGCCATTGCCATGGGCGATGGCGCGAACGATTTGCTGATGATGGGCGAAGCGGGTTTGTCCGTGGCTTACCACGCCAAACCCAAAGTGCGCGAACAAGCCATGGTGGCTATCAACGAGGGTGGCTTAGACCGTTTGCTGGAAGTCGTCCAAGCCTAAAGCTAGTGGCTAGCGCAGCGCGTTATAAATCGTCTGCGCTAACTCTTCCGAAATACCTTCCACGGTACACAGGTCTGCCACGCTGGCATCGCCCACACCGCGTGCGCCACCAAAACGCTGCAACAACTTGGCGCGTTTCTTTGGCCCCACACCCGGAATTTCTTCTAGCTTGCTGCCACCCACACGCACTTTGGCGCGTGCGGCACGCATGCCGGTGATGGCAAAGCGGTGGGCCTCGTCGCGAATTTGTGCCACCAACATCAAGGCGGCGGAGTCACGGCCGAGGTACACCTTCTCACGACCATCGGCAAACACCAGTTCTTCCAGGCCTACTTTTCGGCCCTCGCCTTTTTCCACGCCCACGATGCGCGAGAGGTCAAGCCCGAGCGACTCAAACACCTCACGCGCCATTGACACTTGGCCTTTGCCGCCGTCAATGAGCACGAGGTCGGGCAGCTTGCCCTCGCCTGCACGTACGGCCTCGGCCAGCTTGCTGTAGCGGCGCACCAGCACTTGGCGCATGGCGGCGTAGTCGTCGCCGCCCGTGATGCCTTCAATGTTGTAACGGCGGTATTCCGCGCTTTGCATTTTGTGGTGATGGAACACCACGCACGAAGCCTGCGTGGACTCGCCCGAGGTGTGCGAAATGTCAAAGCACTCCACACGGAACTGTTCTAAATCTTCTGGCGCTAAATCAAGCGCGTCTACCAGAGCACGCGTGCGCGCTTGTTGCGAGCCTTCTTCAGCCAACAAGCGGGCCAGTTGAATATCTGCGTTTTGTTGCGCCATTTCTAGCCATACACGGCGCTGCTCGCGCGGGTTGTGCACGGCCGTGATCTTGACGCCGGTTTGTTCGGTCAGCGCTTGCAGCAGTTCTTTGTCTACCGCGTGGCTGGTAATGAGCGCGGGCGGCACTGGCACATCCAAATAGTGCTGACTCAAAAACGCCTCCAGCACCTCGGTGGGCTCAGCATCGTCCACATGCACAGGGAAGTAAGGCCGGTCACCCAAATGGCGGCCACCGCGCACCATGGCCAAGTTGACACAAGCTTTGCCACCTTGCACTTTGACGGCGAGAATGTCCACGTCTTGGTCGCCCACGGTGTCCACCGCTTGTTGATGCAGCACTTTGGAGAGCGCACTCATTTGGTTGCGCAGCTCTGCAGCTTGTTCAAACTCGAGCTTCTCGGCATGCGCCATCATCCGCGCTTCGATGCTGCCCATCACCTCTTGGGTTTCGCCACGCAATAAGCGCATGGCGCTGTCCACATCGCGCTGGTAGTCGGACACAGAAATCAGCCCCACGCATGGTCCTGAGCAACGCTTGATTTGAAACAGCAAACACGGACGCGTGCGGTTGTTGAACACCGTGTCTTCACAGGTGCGCAAGCGAAACACTTTTTGCAAAAGCTGAATAGCTTCACGCACCGCCCACACGCTGGGGTATGGGCCAAAGTAATCGTGGCGTTTATCCACCGCGCCTCGGTAATACACGACGCGGGGAACTTGTTGGGGGCTGGGGTTGACGCTTGGCTTAGGTGTCTCGTCTGTCTTGACTGCCACGCCACGCGTCATCTTCAAATACGGGTAGCTCTTGTCATCACGGAACAAGATGTTGTACTTAGGCTTGAGCGTTTTGATGAGGTTGTTTTCCAGCAGCAGCGCTTCTGCCTCAGAGCGCACCACCGTGGTTTCCATGCGCACGATCTTGCTGACCATGTGGCCGATACGTGAGCCACCGTGGTCTTTTTGGAAATAGCTAGTCACCCGCTTCTTCAGGTTGATGGCCTTGCCCACGTACAGCACTTGCTCTTGCGCATCAAAGTAGCGGTACACGCCGGGCAACGCAGGCAAGCTTGCCACCAGCTCTAACAGCTCGGGCGGGTGGCGTGGTGCGGTTTTTTCTTCCATCCCTGTATTGTGGACAATCTGAGGCGTGAAATCCGATACCCATTCATCACCCAGCCTGCGTTGGGATATTTTTTGTCGAGTCATCGACAACCACGGCGACCTTGGCGTGTGCTGGCGACTGTGCGCTGACCTAACGCAGCGCGGCCACACCGTGCGGCTGTGGGTGGACGATGCATCGGCTTTGACTTGGATGGCTCCGCAGGGCTGCACAGGTGTCGCCGTGCATGCGTGGCCCGACACTGCAGCACTGCAAGCTTTAGCGCAAGACGCCACATTCCAGATCGGCGACGTAGTGGTCGAAGCCTTCGGCTGCGAACTTCCCGAAGCGTTTCAAGCACTGATGACGCAAGGCACATCGCCTGTGTGGATCAACCTCGAATACTTGAGCGCCGAAAGCTATGTGGCACGCTCGCATGGTTTGGCTTCACCTGTGATGAGTGGTCCTGCACGCGGGATGACCAAATGGTTTTTCTTTCCGGGCTTCACACCCGACACGGGCGGTTTGTTGCGCGAGGCAGATTTACCTGCACGACAAGCCGCATTTCAACGCCAAGCATGGCTAAGTGCACTGCGGCTCGACAAACCTATTGCAGCCAACGAACAACTCATCAGCCTGTTTTGCTACGAACCCGCAGCCTTGCCCGATTTGCTAAAGCAACTCAGCCAAGCAGACGCCCCCACCCGCTTGCTGCTCGCCCAAGGTCGCCCCAGCGCAGCCGTAGCAGCAGCTACCCAAGCCCTGCACATGCCCAGCAGCGGCACAGGCCAGTTGCGCATCAGCCAACTGCCTTACCTCAGCCAAACGGACTTTGACCACTTGCTGTGGGCTGGCGACTTCAACTTTGTGCGTGGCGAAGACTCGCTAGTGCGCGCCCTGTGGGCAGGCAAACCGTTTGCATGGCACATCTACCCGCAGGATGATTTGGCACACCACGACAAGCTGCAAGCCTTTGAAACGGCGCTGGACATGCCCGCCGATTTAAGAAAATTTCACGCGGTTTGGAATGGCCTTGAAACAGGGCCGCTTCCTGCGCTATCCCGCACAGCCATTGACGATTGGCGTGGTTGGAGTCATCAAACACAGCAGCGTTTATCGGCCCAAACGGATCTGACCAGCCAATTGGTCAGTTTTGTGGCTCAAAAACGCTAAAATAAGTGGCTTTGCGAACCCCGTCGCAGCTTGAGCTGCATGGGCCACATACCTCTAAGAAAACCTCACACTATGAAAACCGCTCAAGAAATCCGCGTTGGCAACGTCATCATGCACGGCAAGGACCCTATGGTTGTCCTGCGCACCGAATACCAACGTGGCGGCCGTGGCTCTTCCACCGTTCGCATGAAATTGAAAAGCTTGATCGCTAACTTCGGTACCGAAGTCGTGTTCAAGGCCGACGACAAGATGGACCAAGTCATCTTGGACAAGAAAGAGTGCACCTACTCTTACTTTGCTGACCCCATGTACGTGTGCATGGACGCTGACTTCAACCAATACGAAGTCGAAGCCAGCAACATGGGCGACGCCCTGAACTACCTCGAAGACGGCATGGAACTCGAAGTGGTGTTCTACGACGAGAAAGCTATTTCTGTTGAATTGCCTACCAACGTGGTGCGCGAAATCACTTGGACTGAGCCAGCTGTCAAAGGCGACACCTCAGGCAAAGTGTTGAAGCCCGCCAAAATCGCAACAGGCTTCGAAGTGGCTGTGCCATTGTTCGTGGCTCAAGGCGACAAAGTCGAGGTCGACACACGCACAGGCGAATACCGCAAGCGCGTCTAAACTTTCACTAGTCTAGAAAATAAAGGCCTCTTACGAGGCCTTTTTTACGTCCGGTCATTGGGCATTTCCGCCATGTAACATCGCGCCATGTATGCTCCGCTAGACCCTCACGACCGACGCCTTGCCGAAGCTTGGGAAACCCTCAAAGCGCACTACGACAACGGCGACTCCCTCAAACCCGAATCCAACCGCTTGGCTTTTGCCGACCCCGAGTTTTTGTTGCGCCGCGAAACGCGTGGCTTGCGCATTCAACTGGAAATGCTCAAACCCGACCTGGCACAAAAAGAACACGGCATCGAACACACCGTGGTGGTGTTTGGCAGTGCGCGGTTTCGCAGCGAAGAAGACTCTCACCTAGAGCTGATTCGAGCACGTGCCTCTGGCGATGACAAGCGAATTGCCAAAGCGGAAACACTGGTGCGCAATGCACGCTATTACGAGCAGTCTCGCGCCTTGGCGCACAACATCACCAAATTCAGTGCGCTGCAACACGCCGACAACAAGTTTTTCATCTGTACAGGCGGTGGTCCTGGCATCATGGAAGCCGCTAACCGCGGCGCACAAGAAGCGGGTGGCATCAGCGTAGGACTGAACATTGCCCTGCCCCATGAGCAAACACCCAACCCCTACATCACGCCAGATCTGAGCTTTAAGTTTCACTACTTCGCGCTGCGCAAAATGCACTTCATGATGCGCGCCAAAGCTTTGGTGGCTTTTCCCGGAGGCTTTGGCACGCTGGACGAGTTGTTTGAAACTCTCACCTTAGTGCAATGCAAGAAAGCCAAGCCCGTGCCTATCGTGTTGTACGGCAGTGACTACTGGAAACGCCTGTTCAACCCGCATGTACTGGTAGAAGAAGGCGTGATTTCAGAGGAAGACCTGGACTTGTTCACCTATGTCGACAGCGTGAATGACGCTTGGGATGCCATCCGTACGTTTTACGAACTCTGAGGGTGTCACCAAGCCAAGCTTTTATACCTTGGCATCCGTGTCATCCAAAGCGTCGTCAAACTTGGGCAGCAAGGCTTGCGCTTCGCCTTCGGGCAGCGCTTCGACGTTTTTCAATGCACGGCGCATTTGACGGCTGCGCGTATCGGCACGGTCCAAAGTGTCGGCCGCTTTTTGCACTTGCTCGCGCACCTTCTCGACCCAGTCGCCGTAGCGTTCAAACTCGGTTTTGACTGCGCCCAAGACTTTCCAAACCTCAGAGGCTTGTTGCTCCAGCGCCAATGTGCGAAAGCCCATGTGTAAGCTGTTGAGCATGGCCAACAAGGTGGTAGGGCCAGCCAGCGTGACGCGGTAGTCGCGCTGCAAGGTGTCCATCAAGCCGGGGCGGCGCAACACCTCGGCATACAAGCCTTCGGTGGGTAAAAACAAAATGGCAAAGTCAGTGGTGTGCGGCGGCGCAAGGTAGCTCTCGGCAATGCTCTTGGCTTCGGTGCGGATGCGCACCTCTAGCGCTTTGGCTGCTATTTCAGCAGCCACACCATCGGCACGGTCTTGTGCGTCCAGCAAACGCTCGTAGTCTTCGCGGGGAAACTTGGCATCAATCGGCAGCCACACGGGCTCGCCATCTGCACCACCTCGACCGGGAAAACGGATCGCAAAGTCCACGCGCTGATTACTGCGAGGTTTGGTTTCGACTTGCTTAGCGTATTGCTCAATCGTGAGCACTTGTTCGAGCAAGGCCTCTAACTGCACCTCGCCAAACATGCCACGTGTTTTGACGTTGGTCAGCACGCGCTGCAAGCTGCCCACGCCATCGGCCAGCTTTTGCATTTGACCTAGACCGTTGTGCACTTGCTCCAGTCGCTCCGCCACTTGCTTGAAGCTCTCAGACAAACGTTTTTCTAACGTGGTTTGCAGCTTCTCATCCACCGTGCGGCGCATTTCATCCAGCTTATCGGCATTGCTCTTTTGCAGCTGCTGCAACTGTTGGTTGAGCGTGTCGCCAATGCTTTTTTGCATCAGCGTGAGTTGCTGCACTTGGCTCTGCTGAAACAGCGCGAGGTTTTGCGTCAACTCTTGACGACCACCGCGAGAAGACTCGGTAATTTCGGTGCGCAACTCTCTTTCGATGCGCTCTAGCTTTTCATGCATGCTTTGCAGGCTCTGCTGCAAAGCTTGGACGGCGGCTTCGTTGTTGCCGCTGGGCCTGCGCAACAACACCAACAAGAGCAAAGCATTGAACGCGCCAACGCCAACCGCAATCCAAACTTCCATTACGCAGTCACCGTGTTCAATGGGGTCACAGATTTGCCTTGCGTGAAATAGCTGATGAGGTTGTCAGCAGCCAAGTTGGCCATAGCCAAACGTGTAGGAATCGACGCACTGGCGATGTGCGGTGTGAGCACCACATTGGGCACAGTCAACAAATCTGGATGCACTTTAGGTTCGCCTTCAAAAACATCCAAGCCTGCTGCTGCAATTTGCTTGTTATGCAAAGCCAATGCCAAAGCTGCGTCATCCACAATGCCGCCGCGTGCAATGTTGATCAGCGTGGCTGTGGGTTTCATCTGCGCCAACTCAGCCGCGCCAATGGTGTGGTGCGAAGCAGCGCTGTAAGGCACGACCAACATCACGTGGTCTGCGGTTTTGAGCAACTCGTCTTTGCTCACATACGTGGCTTTGCATTCGGCTTCAGACTCGGCACTCAAGCGTGAACGGTTGTGATAAATCACCTTCATGCCAAAGCCATGTGCAGCGCGGCGGGCAATGCCTTGGCCAATACGGCCCATACCCAAAATACCAATGGTGCTGCCGTGCACTTCTGCACCCGCAAACATGTCGTAGCGCCACTGTGTCCACTCGCCACGGCGCAGGTAGTGTTCGCTCTCAGCCATGCGACGGGCCGTGGCCATCAGCAAGGCAAAGCCAAAGTCAGCGGTGGTTTCAGTCAACACATCGGGGGTGTTACTGGCTTGTACGCCTTGGGCTGTCAGGGCCGGCACATCAAAGTTGTTGAAACCCACGGCCATGTTGGCCACAGCTTTGAGGCTGGGGCATGCTTTGAGCACTTCGGCGTCCACGGGGTCAGAGCCTGTGGTGAGCGCGCCCGCATGTTGCGACAAAGCCTGCGCCCAAGAAGCCTTGGTCCAAGCTATGTCTGCTTGGTTGTCGGTCACATCAAAATGCTCACGCAAACGAACCAAGGTTTCTTCAAAAATAGGACGCGCAACAATGACTTTGGTCTTCATGGCAGCGGCTTTCAGTGGGTCAACGAGTATTCAATGATGTAGAAAATCGCACCTGCAAAGTAGCCCAACAAGGCCAAACCGCTGATCTTCTTCACATACCAAATGAAATCAATTTTTTCTAAGCCCATGGCTGCTACACCCGCTGCAGAGCCAATGATCAGAATCGATCCGCCCGTGCCTGCGCAGTAGGCCAAAAACTCCCACAAGAAGCTGTCAACCGGATATTGCTGCAAGCTGTACATGCCCATGGCAGCGGCCACCAAGGGCACGTTGTCTACGATGGCACTGACCACACCAATGATCATCACGATCACGTCTTGGCGACCCACGGCGTTGTCCAACCAGCCTGCCACTGATGTGAGGATGTGGCTGTGCTCTAGTGTCGCCACTGACAACAAAATGCCAATGAAAAACACAATCGAGGGCATGTCAATGCCAGTTAGTGCACTGGCGAGTGTGAGTTGTTCTTTGTCCTCATCGGCCTTGTCGCGGTGAACCAAGTCGCCAACCAACCACAAAATACCCAGGCCGAACAACACGCCCATAAAGGGTGGGAGATGTGTCCATGTTTTGAATGCCGGCACAGCCACCAAAGCACCCAAGCCCAAGAAGAACATCAAGTTACGTTCAAACGCAGTCGTGTTTTGATTTGACAAAGCACTTTCATCACGCACGGGTGCAATCACAGGCTTGCCACGCAACCACATGCTGGTCACGGCCAGCGGCACAATCATGTTGATGAGGGAAGGAAGGATCAAGCCCTTCATGATCTCAGAAGCCGTGATTTGCCCACCAATCCACAACATGGTGGTGGTCACATCACCAATCGGCGACCATGCGCCACCCGCATTGGCAGCAATGATGATGATGCCGGCAAAGAACAAACGGTCTTCGCGTTGATCGAGCAGCTTTTTCATCAACGACACCATCACGATGGTGGTAGTCAAGTTGTCAAGGATCGAACTGAGAAAGAACGTTACAAAACCCACCAACCACATCAAGCTAGACAGCTTGGTGGTTTTGATACGCGAGGTGATGACTTCAAAACCATTGTGGGCGTCCACCACTTCCACAATGGCCATAGCACCCATCAAGAAGAAGACGATTTGTGCGGTGCTTACCAATGACTCACTGAGCTGCTCACCCACCAAATGCACATCACCGGTGTTGACGGCATAAATCGTCCACAACAAACCTGCGCCGACCAAGGCGGACGCTGACTTGTTGACTTTGAGGGGATGCTCAAAAGCGATTGCGGCATACGCCAGCACAAAAACAATGACTAATGCAGTCAACATAGGTTTCTCCTTCTTCTATTAATTTGGGTGGGCAATGTCAAACACTTGGCGCAAGTAGGCTAGGTAATTTTCGTCATCACACATACCCTTACCAGGAGTGTCTGACAACTTAGCCACAGGCTGACCGTTGCACTGCGTCATCTTAATGACGATTTGCAAAGGTTCGTAACCCAAGTCATTGGTTAAATTCGTGCCGATGCCAAACGCGAGCTGGCAGCGACCACGGAACTGTTGGTACAAGGCGATGGTTTTCTCAACGGTCAAGCCATCAGAAAAAATCAGCGTCTTGGTCAGCGGGTCCACGCGGTTGTTGCGGTAGTGCGCAATCATGCGTTCGCCCCATGTGAAGGGATCGCCACTGTCGTGACGTGCGCCATCGAACAGCTTGCAAAAGTACATGTCAAAGTCGCGCAAGAACGGCTCGATGCCATACACATCGCTGAGGGCAATGCCTAAGTCACCACGGTATTCACGCGCCCATGTCTCAAAGCCAAACACTTGACTGTCTCGTAAACGTGGCCCCAAGGCCTGACACGCTTGCAAGTACTCATGGGCCATCGTGCCCAAGGGGGTGAGGCCCAGTTTCATCGCAAACAAGGCATTGCTGGTTCCTGCCAACTGACCCGAGGCGCCCGTACCCAGCTTAGAAGTCAACACACGCAACAGTTCTTCGTGCCAAGCTCTTGAGAAGCGGCGACGCGTGCCGTAGTCGGCAATTTTCAAATCACTCAAACGCTCGGCGTGGAGGGCATCAATCTTTTGATCGAGGCGCTTTCGACCTTCAAGAAAGTCTGGCACATTTTGCGTGTTGCGAAAGTAGACCTCGTTGACGATGGCCAACACCGGAATTTCAAAAAGAATGGTGTGCAGCCAAGGGCCTTGGATGCTGATGTCAATTTCACCATTCGAGAGCGCATTCACCTGAATGTATTTTTCGTTCAGGCGAAATAGCCCCAAGAAATCGACAAAGTCACTCTTGATGAAACGAAGGCTGCGTAGCCAAGCCAACTCGGCGTCTTGGAACTGCAAGCTGCACAAGGAGCGAATTTCGTCACGAATTTCTTGCACGTAGGGGGCCAGCGCCACACCTGAGTTACGGCACTTGAACTTGTACGACACCTGCGCACTCGGAAACTGATGCAGCACAGCCTGCATCATGGTGAATTTATACAGGTCGGTGTCGAGCAGGCTGGTGATGATCATCGCAAACTAACTAAATAAAACTCAGGCCACCCAGTGGGTGAACTCATTCACGGGCACACGGGGCGTGACCAGTGTGTTGACTTTGTCACTCTCGTCGGCATAGCCCAGCGCCATGCCGCACACCATCATTTCACCCTCACCCGCACCAATGTGCGGCAGGATGATGCTGTGAAAACCGTTCCATGCCGCTTGGGGGCAGGTATGTAAACCACGTGCACGTGCAGCCAACATGATGTTTTGTACAAACATGCCGTAGTCAAACAAAGAGCCACGGCCCATGATGGGGTCGATGGTGAACATCAAGCCCACAGGCGCATCAAAAAATTTGAAATTGCGTTGCTGTTGTTCGTGCATGCGGTCTTTGTCGGCTTTGCCGATACCCAACAAACCGTAAAGGCTCCAGCCGTTCTCACGGCGACGGTCGATGTAGGGGCTGACCCATTGCGCGGGGTAGTAGTCGTATTGCTCGGTGTACTGTTTGGCCACGTCTGGGTTACCACGCATGGCTTCATGGGCCGCACACACTTTGTCCACCAACGAATCACGTGTAGCGCCCTGCAACACATAGACCTTCCAAGGTTGCGTGTTCGTGCCCGATGGTGCGCGGCTTGCCACTTGCAAAATTTCCGTGATCAATTCACGAGACACTTCTTGCTGCGTGAATGCACGGGCAGACATGCGTGAGGTGATGGCGTGGTCAACTGCTGCCGTATTGGCTGGACTGGTCATACAAGTGTCTCCAAGACTGTTTTTAATTTCAAAGGCAAGGCCTTCACAGGCCGACGGTTTTCTTTATCGACGTACACGTGCACAAAGTGGCCACGTGCAGCGCATAAGTCTTCACCCTGCGCAAACAAACCAATTTCGTAGCGCACGCTTGAACTTCCCAACTTCGCCACACGAATACCAGCTTCGATGGTTTGCGGAAAGGCCAGCGGCGCAAAGTAGTTGCACTGGGTTTCAATTACTAAGCCAATGGTCTCGCCGTGATGAATATCCAATGCGCCTTGTTCAATCAGATGTGCGTTGACCGCCGTGTCAAACCAGCTGTAGTAAACGACGTTGTTCACGTGGCCATACACATCGTTGTCCATCCAACGCGTGTCGATGCGACGAAACACTTTGAAAGCGCTACGTGATTCAGGTTGTGGACGGGAAGTTGATACGGAACTCATTGCGACAGATTTTGCCAGCGTTGCCAGTACGCATAGGCGACACGGTAAGTGTTGACTTGCGCCTGAACTGTGTCAGTCATTTCGCGGCCATAACCGCCCGCCATCGAGAAGGCCAAGGGAATGCGCTTAGACCATGCCCAGTCAAACACACGGCGATCGCGGGCCTCTAGGCCATCAAAGCTCAGTTTGAGCCTTCCTAGTCGGTCGCCCTCGTGTGGATCTGCGCCAGCCAAGTAAATGACCAAGCCCGGCGTGAAACGGGCCTCTAGCTCGCCCAAGGCATGTTCTAGCGCCTCTAAATACGCCGCATCATTGCAACCATCGGGCAAATCAATATCTAAATCGCTGACTTCTTTGTCGAATGGAAAGTTGCGAGCGCCATGCATGGACAAGGTGAACACCTGTTCGTCTCGCTCAAAAATGCGCGCTGTGCCATTGCCTTGGTGCACATCCAAATCGATGATGGCGACTTTCAAAGGCTGCTTGTGCAAGCGCCCCCACTCAGCTTGCATGAGGCGCGTGGCCACGGCGGCGTCGTTGAACACGCAAAAGCCGCTGCCTTTGTCTGCATAGGCATGGTGCGTGCCACCTGCCAAATTGGCCGCCACGCCCTGACCGCCAAACAAGGCTGTGCGCGCAGCCATCACAGTGGCTCCTGCCGAGCGGCGTGATCGCTCAACCATCGCTGGGGTCCACGGAAAGCCAATTTCCTTTTGCTGGGCGTCGCTCAGCTGACCCTTCACCACGGACTGGATATAGGTGGGCGTGTGCACCAGCGCCAGCTCGCCATCACTGGCGGGCTCAGCTACGGCCAGCTCGACTTGGGGCAATTCAGCCGTCAGTCGGTCACGCAGCAGGCGGTACTTGGCCATCGGGAAACGATGGCCTTGCGGCAAGGGCAACACGAATTGGTCCGAATAAAAAGCGCGCATATCCCTTGGAAACCGCATGAAACAACGCTGTATTGTGACCAATTTGCAAAAACCTTAGGGTTTAGAACCTTGCCTCTAATCAAGCCGCCGAAGCCCCAAACCCTCTTGCAAAGCTGCGGTATCCACCTAAACTTCATCCCAATGCTGCACCGCAACATTTTTTGCAAATTAACTTAACTACTGGAGTTCCCCATGATCAACGTCGAACAAATCGCAGCTACAAACAAAGCCAACCTCGACAACCTGTTCGGTTTGTCACACAAGGCCTTCGCTGGCGTTGAAAAAATGGTTGAACTCAACCTGACTGCCAGCCGCGCTGCTTTGGCTGAGTCTGCTGCTCACGCACAAGCCGTGATGGGCGTGAAAGACGCACAAGAATTCATCGCTTTGCAAACCAGCTTCGTTCAGCCTTTGGCTGAGAAGTCTGCTGCTTACAGCCGTCACCTGTATGACATCGCTCAGGGTACTGGCGCTGAATTCACCAAAGGCCTCGAAGGCAAAGCTGCTGAAGGCCAACACGCTGTTCAGTCTTACATCGAATCTGCTTTGAAAAACGCACCTGCTGGCTCTGAGCAAGCTGTGGCTTTCTTCAAGCAAGCTGTGACTGCTAGCAACACTGCTGTGGAATCTGTGCAAAAAGCCGTCAAGCAAGCTGCTGACATGGCCGAGTCACACATCCAAACTGCCACTGAAACAGCCGTGAAAGCTTCCAAAACAGCTGCTGCCAAGAAGCGTTAATTTGTAACGATTGTCTCCTCGGATTCTTCGTCACCTCAGGGTGCAGAATCCCTTGAAGGGCCCGCCGCAAGGTGGGCCCCTTTTTTTGCCTGTCGTTTATTGAACTGCCAAAGCCGCTTTGAGCTTGGGCAAGGCTTGCAGCATGGCAGCGCGGCCAGCTTCAATGGCTCGGCGACGCGCTTTGAAATCGGCACTGCCCACGTCGTGCAAGACAGGTCGCACCACCAAGTCGGCATCACGCAGTTCGAGCGTGTTGATGCTCTTGCCCATGATGGTGAAGGTCTGCATCAAGATGTCAAACATATCGCCTGTTTTGCCCGATTCAGGCGGACTAGAAATGTCTATGGCCAACACATATTCGGCCCCCATCTGACGCGCATAACGCACAGGCACAGGCGACACCAAGCCACCGTCCACAAACTCTCGGCTACCGATTCGAACAGGCTCAAAAACCGACGGGACTGCGCTAGACGCACGTACCGCTGTGCCAGTGTCACCACGTTGGAACAAAACGCCCTCGCCCGTTTTCAAATCGGTGGCCACGATGCCCAGCGGCATCTTGAATTCTTCGATGCGACGGCCACCCGTTTGCTTGCTGATGTAACGGGCCAAAGCATCGCCACGCATCATGCCTCGCCCGAGCAGTGGCACAGTCCAGTCAGTGATGGTGGCTTCTTCCATGGTCTCTGCGGCTTTTTGCAGCTGCGCGCCATCTTTGCCGCTGGCATAAAACGCGGCCACCACACTACCGGCTGAGGTACCCACCACTAAATCAGGTTTGAGTCCTGCCTCTTCCAGCACCTGAATCACGCCCACATGCGCAAAGCCACGCGCTGCGCCGCCCCCCAAGGCCAAACCCAATTTAGGCACACGTTTGGGCTGAACCACGGGCGGCTCTGGTTTCACCCCTTCCACAGGCGCGAGTGGACCTTGAGAAGTACAGCCGGCCAAAACAGCCAAACCCAAAGCAAACATCCAACCACGCCAAAAAGCAAACACACCCAAATTCATGCCAGCGACTTTCATCAAAACAATTCAATGCCATTCATATCTAACTAGGGATTGTCCTAGATGGCCGCCGCAGCCCTCTGTCATCCCGCATAATTGACGTTTACGTAAACGTAAAGCAACTTTCAAAAATTCTGGAGACCCTCATGGACATCAAAGGCAAAGTTTTCATCGTCACTGGCGCAGCCTCAGGCTTGGGCGAAGGCACGGCACGTGCGCTGGCCGCCAATGGCGGCATTGTGGTCATCGCCGACATGCAAGCAGACAAAGGCGAAGCCGTGGCCAAAGACATTGGCGGCGCTTTTGTGAAATGCGATGTGAGCAACGAAGCCGACGGCCAAGCCGTGGTGGCCAAAGCCGTGTCGTTGGGCAAGCTCATGGGCTTGGTCAACTGCGCGGGCATTGCCCCTGCCGAAAAAACCGTGGGCAAAAACGGTGCACATGCTTTGGCATCGTTCAGCAAAACCCGAGCCAGAAGCCACAGGCGAGCGTGGTGTGTTGATCTCCACCGCATCAGTCGCAGCCTACGACGGCCAAATTGGGCAAGCCGCTTACAGCGCGTCCAAAGGCGGCATCGTGGGCATGACATTGCCCATCGCCCGCGACTTGGCACGCAACGGCATCCGCAACATGACCATCGCCCCCGGCATCATGGGCACGCCCATGCTCTTTGGCATGCCCCAAGAAGTACAAGACGCCCTCGCCGCAGGCGTGCCCTTCCCTTCACGCTTGGGCACACCACAGGACTACGCCAAGCTGGCCCTGCACATCTTTGAGAATGATTTGCTTAACGGTGAAGTGATTCGTTTGGATGGTGCGATTCGTTTGGCACCGAAGTAAGCCAAAACGTTCTTCAAAGTCCCGAAAAAGGGTGAAGCCTAAAATCAGGCTTCACCCTTTTTACATATGGCCATCCCCCAGTCCTTCATTCAAGAGCTTTTAGCCCGCGTCGACATTGTCGAGGTGGTGGGCCGCTATGTGCAGCTCAAAAAAGGTGGGGCCAATTTCATGGGGCTGTGCCCGTTCCACGGCGAGAAGTCGCCGTCGTTTTCGGTCAGCCCTGCCAAACAGTTTTTCCATTGCTTTGGCTGCGGCAAAAACGGCAACGCCATTGGCTTCTTGATGGAGCATGCGGGCATGACCTTCGTCGAGGCCGTCAAGGACTTGGCGCAAAACATCGGCATGCAAGTGCCAGAAGACGATGCATCCCCACAAGACCGCGCCCGCGCTGCCGAGCAGCGCCAAAAGCAAGCCACCCTCACCGATGTGTTGGAAAAAGCGGGCGAGGCTTATCGCAAGCATTTACGCAACTCGCCCAAAGCAATTGAGTATTTCAAAGGCCGTGGCCTGAGCGGCCAAGTTGCCAAAGACTTTGGCTTGGGCTATGCGCCCGAAGGTTGGCGCAGCTTGGCCAGTGTGTTTCCAGACTACCAAGACCCGCTGCTCGCTGAGAGCGGCTTGGTCATCGTGAACCAAGAGGACGGCGAAGAAGAAAAACGCTACGACCGCTTCCGCGACCGCGTAATGTTCCCCATCCGCAACGTCAAGGGCGAGTGCATTGGCTTTGGTGGCCGCGTGCTGTTTGAGGGCACACCCAAATATTTGAACTCGCCAGAAACCCCTGTGTTCAGCAAAGGCCGCGAACTTTACGGCTTGTTTGAAGCCCGTAACGCACTGCGAGACGCAGGCTATGTGCTGGTGACCGAGGGCTACATGGACGTGGTGGCCTTGGCACAACTGGGCTTTCCCAATGCAGTGGCCACCCTAGGCACGGCATGCACAACCGACCATGTACAAAAACTGTTTCGCTTCACCGACAACGTGGTGTTCAGCTTTGACGGCGATGGCGCAGGCCGCCGTGCTGCACGCAAGGCGCTCGATGGCGCTCTGCCCTACGCCACAGACGTGCGCAGTGTGAAGTTTTTGTTCTTGCCAGCCGAGCACGACCCCGACAGCTACATCCGCGAATTTGGCAAAGAAGCCTTTGCCCACTGCGTGACCGAAGCCATGCCCCTGAGCCGCTTCCTCATCGAAGTAGCCCGCGAAGGCTGCGACCTGCACACGGCCGAGGGCCGCGCCCACATGGCCAGCAACGCCAAGCCTTTATGGATGGCCTTGCCCGATGGTGCTTTGAAGCGCCAGTTGCTCAGCGAGATTGCCGAGCTGGCCGACCTAGGCAACCACGAGCTGCAAGACCTGTGGATGCCTGCACCAGCAGCAGCCCCCGCACGCAATGGTGAATTTAAAAAGTCATCCAAGTTCAAACCTCGAGAGTCTTATGCACCCAAGACTTACAAGCGCGGCACACGCCTGATTCCGCAAGGCCGCGCCGATCACGCCGCGCGCGTGCTGCTCTCGCACATGGACTTGTGGGACGACCTCTCCACCGAAGACCACAACCTCTTGTGCGAACTCGCCCCCCCCCACGGCCCGCTGTTTGTGTGGCTCGACCAGCAGCACCACGAGCACGGCAACCAAGCTTGGGGCGCACTACGCGAAGGCCTGCGCGAGCATGAATCAGAAGACCTTGCCTTGCGCGTCATGGCCAGCGCCTTTACGCCCCTGTTGGATGATGAGGGCAAGCCCATGCCCGAAAGTCTCACGCCCGAGCAACAACGCAAAGAAGCTGGCCTAGAACTGCGTGGCATCTTGAACAAAATTTTGTTTGAAAGCTTAGACGCGCAAATGAAAGAGGCCATCGCCGAAGCTGCCGCCGATCCCACGGCCATGCAGCGCTACAAAGCCCTGTTTGAGCGGCGTAAGCAACTAGGCCTGATCCCGCAAAAACTGGTCGAAAGCCAAGATTGATGCGGCTGTGGCCAATCTAGTGCCACCTTTTTGGGTATAATCCACACTTAGCAAGTGCGACAGCAGCACCTCCGGGCCCGGCCAACCGTGACACAAGCGCACGACTCGCCACCTCACCGCAAGGACTGCATTCCAAATGTTCGCCCAATCCGCTTGCTTCTAGAAGTTCACACTTCACCCCCCTTTTCTCTTTTCCCGCGCCGGGTTTATGTGGCGCTGTGTATTCGTTTCTTTGAAGTCTAGGAGTTTCCATGCCTGTTGACCGTAAGTCCAAGAAGCCTGCCAAGCCTGTGGCCAAAAAGCCAGCCGCTGCCGCCCCCAAGGCTGCAGCCAAGCCAGCTGTGAAAGCCCCAGCCAAAGCAGTTACCAAGTCAGCCGCAAAACCCGTTGCAAAAACCGCCGCTAAACCAGCAACCAAGCCAGCAACGAAAGCCCAGTCAGTGCCCGCACCAAAAACAAAAGCTGCCGAAAAGCCAGCCACCAAATCCGCAGCCAAAACAGCGCCTAAAGCCAAAGCTGAGGACACCAAGAAAAAAGCATCAGCCGTAGAGGCCCACGCCCCAAAAACAGCCGCAAAAAAAGCGCCTGCAAAGAAGGTCAGCAAAGCCAAAGGCAAAAAAGCCGCAGGTGATGACGAAGACATGAGTGACATCGAGGCTGATCTCGAAGGCGAACCCGTCGTCGAACCCGGTGCAGAAAAGGCGAAGCCACTGCGCATGAAGATCAGCAAGGCCAAAGAGCGTGCCTTGATGAAAGAATTTGGTTTGGACGAAACCGTGCTGTCTGAAGAAGACATGCAAAAGCGTCGCCAACGTCTCAAAACCCTGATCAAACTGGGTAAGACACGCGGCTACCTGACGCATGGCGAAATTTCTGACCACTTGCCCGACAAATTGGTCGATGCTGAAACCCTTGAAGTGGTGATCAGCATGTTGAACGACATGGGTGTGGCCGTTTACGAACACACGCCTGACGCAGAAACCCTGCTTCTGAACAACAACACGCCGACTGCCGCCACTGAAGAAGAAGCAGAAGAAGAAGCCGAAGCTGCCTTGTCCACAGTGGACAGCGAATTCGGCCGCACCACCGACCCCGTGCGCATGTACATGCGCGAAATGGGTACGGTCGAGCTGCTTACACGTGAAGGCGAAATTGAAATCGCCAAGCGCATCGAAGGCGGCTTGATGGACATGATGGCTGCGATCAGCGGCTCACCTGCCACCATCGCAGCCGTGTTGGCCATGGCCGAAGACATCCGTGAAAACAAAGTGGTCATCTCCACCATCGTGGACGGTTTCAACAACCTCAACGAAGCCGATGACTACGTGGCCGAAGAAGACTTTGACGAATTTGACGAAGAAGACGATGACGACGGCAAAGGCGGCTCTAAAGCTCTGACCAAGAAATTGGAAGAGCTGAAGAACGCAGCCCTCGAGCGCTTTGACCGCATGATTGTGTTGTTCGAAAAACTGCGCAAGACCTACGACAAAGAAGGCTACGGCACACCTGCCTATGTCAAAGCTCAAACAGCTTTGACCGCCGAACTGATGGGCATTCGCTTCACCGCCAAAACCATTGAAAAGCTGTGCGAATCTGTTCGCAGCCAAGTCGATGATGTGCGCAAGAATGAGCGCGAACTGCGTCGCATCATCGTGGACAAGTGCGGCATGCCGCAAGCCACGTTCATCAAAGACTTCCCACCCAACTTGCTCAACCTCAAGTGGGTGGAAAAGCAAGCTGCCGCGGGTAAGCCATGGTCGACCACCATGGGCCGCTACATCCCGCCCGTGCAGGACTTGCAGCAAAAGCTGATTGACTTGCAGTCACGCGTGGTAGTGCCTTTGGAGCAACTCAAAGACATCAACAAGCGCATGAACGCCGGTGAGCGCAGCTCACGCGGCGCGAAGAAAGAAATGATCGAAGCCAACTTGCGTTTGGTCATTTCAATCGCTAAGAAATACACCAACCGTGGTTTGCAATTCCTCGACTTGATCCAAGAAGGCAACATCGGTTTGATGAAGGCCGTGGACAAGTTTGAGTACCGTCGCGGCTACAAGTTCTCGACCTACGCCACGTGGTGGATTCGCCAAGCGATCACGCGTTCTATCGCGGATCAAGCGCGCACCATCCGTATCCCTGTGCACATGATCGAAACCATCAACAAGATGAACCGCATCAGCCGCCAACACTTGCAAGAGTTTGGTTTCGAGCCCGATGCCAGCGTCTTGGCCGAGAAGATGGAAATTCCAGAAGACAAGATCCGCAAGATCATGAAGATCGCCAAAGAGCCGATCTCTATGGAAACGCCAATCGGTGACGATGACGACAGCCACTTGGGTGATTTCATCGAAGACAGCGTCAACACTGCACCATTGGAAGCTGCGATGCAAGCAGGCTTGCGCGATGTGGTGAAAGACATCTTGGATGGCCTCACCCCACGCGAAGCCAAAGTGCTGCGCATGCGCTTTGGTATCGAAATGGCCATCGACCACACGTTGGAAGAAGTGGGCAAACAGTTTGACGTCACGCGCGAGCGTATTCGCCAAATCGAAGCCAAGGCTTTGCGTAAGCTGAAGCACCCCAGCCGCAGTGACAAACTGCGCAGCTTCATCGACACGATGTAAGTCAAACGAAGTCAAAAAATCCCGCCAGCGTCAAATTGGCGGGATTTTTTATAGCGCAAGTTGATTTGTCTTGAACGGCTTTGTAAGGGCCGCATAAAGACTGATTTGTAATATTAATTTTTTATCGACCCCGTCCACTGCCGTGCTCGAACGCTTACTTTATCGATCCAAAGCCACCAACACCTTGGGCAGTCTGCATCTGTTCAACATGTTGTCGGAAGCGCGCGCAAAGAATGCTCGGATGGGCATCACTGGGCATTTGCTCTACACCGAAGAGGTCTTTGTGCAGTGCATCGAGGGCACGCCCGAGGCCGTCGAATCATTGTGGAAAAGCTTGAAACGTGACCACCGCCATTACGACCTAGAGCTGTTGGCACGAGGCCCCCAAGAGACTCGCCGTTTTGGCGACTGGACCATGGCTTTTTCTAGCTACCCCAGCCTGAACCGTTTCAACATGCCAGGCTTCTTCAGCGTTGAAAAAGAAGGCATGAGCGCCGAGGCCGAGCGCTGCGCTCAAGCAGACATCTGAGCGGCATCCACCGCAGCGCGTAAGCCCTGCACATAGCTTTCTGCACCTAGGCCACAGATTTGGCCTTTCACGATGTCGGCAAACACCGAGTGATGGCGAAACTCCTCACGCGCGTGAATGTTGGACATATGCACTTCAATGATGGGGCATTTCAAAATAGCCAAGGCATCGCGAATGCCATAGCTGTAATGCGTCCAAGCACCTGCATTGATGACCACCGCATCCACTTGGTCGTGAAACGCTTGATGAATGCGTTCGCACAACTCACCTTCATGGTTGGTTTGAAAACAATCCACGTGTGCACCCAGCGTTTGCCCCTGAGCCACCAACTTGTGGTTGATCTCATCCAACGTCACCGTGCCGTACTGAGCCGGGTCGCGTTTGCCAAACATGTTGAGGTTGATGCCGTGCAGCACAAGAATTTTCAAAACCATCTCCAGATGAATAGGAATATGCGTAGTTTGCCTTATCTTGCGCCCAACAAAAAAGGCTCCTTGCGGAACCTTTGGTATGTGCTTACGAAGCTTTTGATTTGGCAAAAATGGTGGGCGATGCAAGTTTCGAACTTGCGACCCCCACAGTGTGAATGTGGTGCTCTACCCCTGAGCTAATCGCCCATCTTTACCGTTTCCATCTCTGGAAAGACAGCAATTATGCCACAGAATTTTCCAGTTTTCGCCAAACAGTTTTCCCGCCGCTCGATTTATCCAACTGAGCCAGCACATCGTCGTGTTGCGTCATCTCTGCTTCAGTAGCAGCAATCACGGGCAGCTGGTAGCTGCTAAGGTCCACGCGCTCTGTCGTGCGGGTTTGTTCGTCGTTGCTCTCCACCTCCATCAGCAAAGCATCTTGGCCGCGCGTCATGTTGATGTACACATCGGCCAGCAGCTCGGCATCGAGTAACGCGCCGTGCAGCGTGCGGCCAGAGTTATCGACCTCTAAGCGGTCACATAAGGAGTCAAGCGAGTTGCGCTTGCCTGGGAACATTTCTTTGGCCATCACCAAGGTGTCGGTGATGCTATCCACATAGCTGGTGAAAGGTTTACGGCCTTGCAGCTCTAGCTCTTTGTTCAAAAAGCCCACATCAAAAGGCGCGTTGTGAATGATGACTTCTGCGCCTTCGATGTATTCCAGAAACTGATCGACCACCTCAGCAAACTTGGGCTTGTCTTTCAAGAACTCGTTGGTGATGCCGTGGACGCGCAAAGCATCTTCATGGCTGTCACGCTCGGGGTTCAAATAGAAATGCAGGTTGTTACCCGTGAGCTTGCGATGCAGCAACTCGACGCATCCAATCTCAATGACGCGGTCGCCGTTGTCGGCCGACAGGCCTGTGGTTTCGGTGTCTAGAAAAATCTGGCGCATGGTCAGTGGTTTTCTTTGGCGTGGTTGATGGTGTACTTTGGAATCTCCACCACCAGGTTTTGCTGCGCCACGATGGCTTGGCAGCTCAGGCGTGAATTGGGCTCCAAGCCCCAAGCACGGTCTAGCAAGTCGTCTTCGTTTTCATCGGCTTCGTTGAGCGACTTGAAACCTTCGCGCACGATGACGTGACAGGTGGTGCAAGCGCAGCTCATGTCGCAGGCGTGTTCGATGTTGATGTGGTTCTCCAACAGCACTTCGCAGATGGTGCTACCAGCAGCGGCTTGCAGCTCTACACCCTGAGGGCAGAGTTCGGCGTGGGGCAAAATTTTAATGACAGGCATTTAGATGTTCTCGATGTTTTGTCCAGCCAAGGCGTGTTGAATGCCTCGGTTCATGCGTTGGGCTGCGAAGGCCTCTGTGCCTTTGGCCAGTGCTTCGGTGATGGCTTCAATGGCGGCTGCGTCTTCCAACTTTTTGGCATCCAGCGTAGCAACCATCAAAGCGTCAATGCGTGTGCGATCTTCGGCAGACAACAAATCGCCGTCGGCTTGCAAGGCACTTTGCGTGGCCAGCCACATGCGGTCGGCATCCACGCGGGCTTCAACCAAAGCGCGGGCCTTGATGTCTTGCTCGGCGGTTTTGAAACTGTCTTGCAACATGGCTGCGATTTGGTCGTCAGACAAACCGTACGACGGTTTGACGGTGATGTTGGCTGTGACGCCGCTGAGCTGCTCTAACGCGCCCACACTCACCATGCCATCGGCATCGACCGTGAAGGTCACGCGAATGCGCGCAGCACCTGCGGCCATGGGTGGAATACCGCGCAGCTCAAAGCGCGCCAAGCTGCGGCAGTCGGCCACCATGTCACGCTCGCCCTGCACCACATGCAAAGCCAAAGCGGTTTGACCATCTTGGTAGGTGGTGAAGTCTTGCGCCATCGCGGTGGGAATGGTTTGGTTGCGCGGCACGATGCGCTCCACCAAACCGCCCATGGTTTCAATACCGAGTGACAAAGGAATCACATCAAGCAGCAGCAACTCGCCATCGGGGTTGTTGCCTGCCAGCTGGTTGGCTTGAATGGCAGCACCGAGGGCCACCACTTCGTCAGGGTTCAGGTTGTTCAGCGGTGCGCAGCCCAACAGATCGGCCACGGCTTGCTGCACTTGCGGCATACGGGTAGAGCCGCCCACCATGACCACGCCTTGGATGTCGTCTTTGCTCAGCTTGGCATCGCGCAAAGCTTTGCGTACGGCAGACAAGGTGCGTTGGGTCAAAGCGGCAGTGGCTGCTTCAAACTCGGCGCGTGTGACGATGTGGCTCAATGCGCCACTCGACAAAGCGACTTCAAACGTGGCGCTATCAGCCGCAGACAAAGCCTCTTTGCAAGCACGCGCAGCCACCAACACGTTCGATTTATCAGCCGGTGTGGCAATGACGCAGCCGGTTTGGGTTTGCACCCAATCGACCAAGGCACGGTCGTAATCGTCGCCGCCCAAAGCGGAATCGCCGCCGGTGGCCAGCACTTCAAACACGCCGCGCGTCAAACGCAGCACAGAGATATCAAACGTACCACCGCCTAGGTCGTACACCGCATACACGCCTTCGCTGGCTTGGTCTAAGCCATAGGCAATGGCTGCAGCCGTAGGTTCGTTGATGAGGCGAAGAACGTTGATGCCCGCAAGTTGCGCAGCATCTTTGGTAGCTTGGCGTTGGGCATCGTCAAAGTACGCAGGCACAGTGATGACCGCGCCGTACAAATCGTCGTTGAAGGTGTCTTCGGCACGGAAGCGCAAGGTGGCCAAAATTTCGGCGCTCACCTCGACGGGCGACTTCTCACCAACACGGGTTTGAATGGCCAACATGCCGGGCTTGTCGACAAACACGTAGGGCAACTGATCGCGGTTGGCAATGTCAGCCACACCACGGCCCATGAAGAGCTTCACAGACACCAGCGTGTTTTGCGGATCTTCGGCTTGCGATGCCAATGCAGCGCGGCCAATTTGACGTCCATCGTTTTCAAGATAGCGCACGGCAGACGGCAGGATGACATGACCATCTGCATCGGGCAAACACTCGGCGAAGCCGTTGCGCATAGAAGCTACGAGCGAGTGGGTGGTGCCTAAGTCAATACCCACCGCGATGCGTCGCTGATGTGGGTCTGGCGCTTGGCCAGGTTCGGAAATTTGTAACAACGCCATAGATGTGTATTGTCGCTTTCAGGAGGCGTCTAGTGGTCAATTCGGGCTTCGATGTCGTGCAAAAACTTCTCGATGAACATCAGCCCCCTCACCTGCTGCGCGGCAGCGGGCAGATCGTGTGCGGCATCGATAAGCTGGGCGCATTGCTGCAAAGCAGTTTTGTGGGCTTGCTGCACTTCGTCAAACAAGGCTTCGAGTGCGGCCACATCGGCGGCATCGTCCATGGCTTCGCGCCATTCCATGTGCTGCATCAAAAATGCAGCGGGCATGGCGGTGTTGTTCTCGGCCTGAATGGGTGCACCACCCAGTTCGCACAAATAGGCAGCGCGGCGCATTGGGTCTTTGAGGCGTTGGTAGGCCTCGTTGATGCGCACCGACCATTGCATGGCCACACGTTGTGCGGCAGTGCCTTGAGAGGCAAATTTGTCGGGGTGGGCTTCGCGTTGCAAGTCTTTCCAGCGCGCATCGAGATGAGCGCGGTCTTGTGCAAACTGCGCGGGTACACCGAAGAGTTCAAAGTCGCTGACCGCGAGCTGGGCCGACAACGGCTTGGCCGGTTCGCTCACGTCACGCCTCGCTTTAAATACGGAACGATTCGCCGCAACCGCAACGGTCACGTTCGTTCGGGTTCAAAAACTTGAAGCCCTCGTTCAGGCCTTCGCGCACGAAGTCGAGCTGCGTGCCGTCGATGTAGGCCAAGCTCTTGGGGTCGATCAACACCTTCACGCCGTGGTCTTCAAAGATCACGTCTTCTGGTTCTTGCTCGTCCACGTACTCCAGCTTGTAAGCCAAGCCCGAACAGCCCGTGGTCTTGACGCCCAAGCGCACGCCCAAGCCCTTGCCACGTTTGGCAAGGTAGCGGGTCACATGTCGTGCCGCAGCTTCAGTCAGTGTGATCGCCATTTAGCGGGCCTCCTGCAGAGCCGCCTCAAAGGAGGACCAGCCCCCTCGGGGGGCAGCGAATACATGAAATGATGAGCGTGGGGGCATAACGTTACGCTGCGTGTTTCTTTTTGTAATCATCCACCGCCGCTTTGATGGCGTCTTCCGCCAAGATGGAGCAGTGAATTTTCACAGGTGGCAGCGCCAGCTCTTCAGCGATTTCGCTGTTTTTCAAAGCTGCTGCTTCATCCAAAGTTTTGCCCTTGACCCACTCGGTCACGAGTGAGCTAGAAGCAATGGCAGAGCCGCAACCATAGGTTTTGAAACGTGCATCTTCAATCACGCCCGTTGTCGGGTTGACTTTGATTTGCAACTTCATCACGTCGCCGCAAGCGGGCGCGCCCACCATGCCGGTACCCACAGAGTCGTCGCCCTTGTCAAAGGAGCCCACGTTGCGGGGGTTTTCGTAGTGGTCAACCACTTTTTCAGAATATGCCATGGTGAATCTCCTAAATTAATGCGCAGCCCATTGGATGGTGCTGAGGTCAATGCCTTCTTTGTACATGTCCCACAAGGGGCTCAAGTCACGCAGCTTGGCCACGTTGAGACGAATGGTTTCAATGGCGTAATCGATTTCTTCTTCGGTGCTGAAGCGACCAATCGTCATGCGCAAGCTGCTGTGGGCCAACTCGTCGCTGCGGCCCAAGGCACGCAACACATAGCTGGGCTCCAAGCTGGCCGAGGTACAAGCAGAACCCGACGACACCGCCAAGCCCTTGATGCCCATGATGAGCGACTCGCCTTCCACATAGTTGAAACTGATGTTCAAGTTGTGCGGCACACGGTGTTCCATGTTGCCGTTGATGAAGACCTGCTCCATGTCTTTGAAGCCATCGAGCAAACGCTTTTGCAGTGCTTTGGCTTTGGCCAAGTCTTTGGCCATGTCTTCTTTGGCAATGCGGAAAGCTTCACCCATGCCCACGCACTGGTGCGTTGGCAAGGTACCGCTGCGCATGCCGCGCTCGTGACCGCCGCCGTGCATTTGCGCTTCGAGGCGCACGCGAGGTTTGCGACGCACATACAAAGCGCCAATGCCTTTGGGGCCATAGGTTTTGTGAGAGGCCAAGCTCATCAAGTCGACGGGCAATGTCGCCAAATCAATCTCAACCTTGCCCGTGGCTTGTGCTGCATCCACGTGGAAGATGATGCCTTTTTCGCGGCACATCGCACCAATACCTGCGATGTCTTGAATCACGCCGATTTCGTTGTTCACGAACATCACGCTGATCAAAATGGTGTCAGGGCGAATGGCAGCTTTGAGCGCGTCCATGCTGAGCATGCCGTCTTCTTGCACGTCGAGGTAGGTCACATCGAACCCTTGGCGCTCCAACTCACGCATGGTGTCGAGCACTGCTTTGTGCTCGGTCTTCACGGTGATGAGGTGCTTGCCCTTGGACTTGTAGAAATGTGCCGCGCCTTTGATGGCGAGGTTGTTTGACTCGGTCGCGCCAGAAGTCCACACGATTTCGCGTGGGTCAGCACCGATGAGTGACGCCACGTCTTCACGGGCTTTTTCAACGGCGGCTTCGGCTTCCCAGCCCCATGCGTGGCTGCGAGAAGCGGGATTGCCAAAGTGCTCGCGCAACCAAGGAATCATGGCGTCCACAACGCGGGGGTCGCACGGGTTAGTCGCACCGTAGTCGAGGTAAATGGGGAAATGGGGTGTCATGTCCATGATGGATCCAAAAAATTAAAGAGGCTTCGCGAAGGCGTTGCCCAAAGCGAACACCGAATTAGGCGCGTTCACACGAATGGGTTTGACCACGGGCATGGGTTGAATCGCACGCTTCAACGTGGGTTTGTTTTCGATCTCAAAGCCCTTGGCGATCTGCTCGTCCACCAGTTTTTGCAGTGTGACCGAGTCCAAAAACTCGACCATGCGTTGGTTGAGTGAAGCCCAAAGCTCGTGCGTCATGCAACGGCCGGTTTCGCCCAAACAGTTTTCTTTGCCACCGCAGTGGGTGGCGTCGATGGGTTCATCCACCGACAAAATGATGTCTGCCACGGTGATGTCGGCAGCTTTGCGACCCAACGAATAACCGCCGCCAGGGCCACGGGTGGACTCGACCAAGTCGTGGCGACGCAGTTTGCCAAACAGTTGTTCGAGGTAAGACAACGAGATTTGTTGGCGCTGGCTGATGGCAGCCAAGGTGACGGGGCCGCTGTTTTGACGCAGGGCCAAATCGATCATGGCAGTGACCGCAAAACGGCCTTTGGTGGTGAGACGCATGGCAAGCTCCTTCAGGTTTGGGCTTTGTCGACTAATTAGGTCAAGTATAGCTAATCCAGACGAAATTGCTCGGGTACTCAGCGAATACCCCTATTTGTCGATGACAAGTCCTCAGGAGGGCGCAGGTCAGGGTTTTTGCGCCAGCACCACCACGTTGTCGTGCCCTGCCCCGCCAAAAGCTTGCTCACGCAGAGTGGCCAGCTGGTCACGCACACGCGCGGCGTTTTCGAATTCGAGGTTACGGGCGTGTTCCATCATCAGCTTCTCTAGACGTTTGATCTCCTTGGCCACATCGCGTTCGCTCATGTCTTCGATGGCGGCGCGTTGAATCTCGCGCTCTTGCGCCTCTTTGCCCGCCTTCTCGCTGTAAACGCCATCGATCAAATCGCGTACTTGCTTGAACACACCGCGAGGGGTGATGCCCATCTCTAGGTTGTGCGCGATTTGCTTGGTGCGACGACGCTCGGTTTCGCCAATGGCTTTTTTCATCGACTCGGTCATGCGGTCGGCATAAAGAATGGCTTTGCCACTCAGGTTACGCGCCGCACGGCCAATGGTTTGAATCAAGCTGCGCTCTGAGCGCAAGAAGCCTTCTTTGTCGGCGTCCAAGATGGCCACCAGCGACACCTCGGGCAAGTCAATGCCTTCGCGCAGCAAGTTGATGCCCACCAGCACATCGAAGGTACCTAAGCGCAAGTCACGCAAAATTTCAACGCGCTCCACCGTGTCCACATCGCTGTGGATGTAGCGCACTTTCACGCCGTTGTCGGTCAGGTAATCGGTCAGCTGCTCTGCCATGCGCTTGGTGAGCGTAGTGATGAGCACGCGCTCGTTCAGCTCCACACGGATGCGAATTTCTTGCAGCACATCGTCCACTTGGTGCGTGGCTGGGCGCACTTCCACCAAAGGATCGACCAAACCTGTGGGACGCACCAACTGCTCCACCACTTTGCTGGCATGGGTCTTTTCATATTCGGCGGGCGTGGCCGACACAAACACCACTTGGCGCATGCGCTTTTCAAACTCTTCCAGCTTCAAGGGACGGTTATCCAAGGCGCTAGGCAATCGGAAACCGTATTCCACCAGCGTGGTCTTGCGCGCACGGTCACCGTTGTACATACCGCCAAGCTGACCAATCATGACGTGGCTTTCGTCCAAAAACATCACCGCGTCTTTAGGCATGTAGTCGGTCAAGGTGCTGGGCGGTGCACCAGGGGGCGCGCCCGACAAATGGCGGGTGTAGTTCTCAATGCCTTTGCAGTGGCCGACTTCACTGAGCATCTCAAGGTCAAAGCGTGTGCGTTGCTCTAAGCGCTGCGCTTCGACCAGCTTGTTCATGCCCACCAGTTCTTTCAAACGGTCGGCCAACTCCACCTTGATGGTCTCCACCGCTGCCAACACGCGGTCACGCGGCGTGACGTAATGGCTGGATGGATAAATGGTGAAGCGTGGAATCTTTTGCCGAATTCGGCCCGTGAGGGGGTCAAACAGTTGCAGGCTTTCAATCTCGTCATCGAACAGCTCAATGCGAATCGCCAGCTCGGAGTGTTCTGCGGGGAACACATCAATCGTGTCACCACGCACGCGGAATTTGCCGCGGGAAAAATCTTGGTCGTTGCGCTCGTACTGCATTCGCACCAGCTGTGCGATGGCATCGCGCTGGCCCACTTTGTCGCCAGCACGCAGCGTCATGATCATTTGGTGATAGCTCTCGGGCTCACCAATACCGTAGATAGCAGAGACCGTGGCCACCACGATCACATCGCGGCGCTCCAAGATGCTCTTGGTGCACGAGAGTCGCATTTGCTCGATGTGCTCGTTAATGGCACTGTCTTTTTCGATGAACAAATCGCGCTGGGGCACATAAGCCTCGGGTTGGTAGTAGTCGTAGTAGCTGACGAAATACTCCACCGCGTTATTGGGGAAAAACTCACGAAACTCGCTGTAGAGCTGCGCAGCCAAGGTTTTGTTGGGCGCAAAGATGATGGCTGGACGCCCTAGCTGGGCAATCACGTTGGCCATGGTGAAGGTTTTGCCCGAGCCCGTCACACCCAACAGGGTTTGAAACACCTCGCCGTCGTTCACCCCTTCCACCAACTGGGCAATGGCCGTGGGTTGGTCACCCGCAGGCGGGTATGGCTGAAACAGCTCAAACGGCGAGCCCGGGTAGCTGACCATCGTGCCCTTTGGCTGTTCTGGCGCTTCTGTGGCGGCTGGCGATGCGTCAGGAAGTGTTTCTGCGGTGTCAGACATGGTGGTGCAAACGGTATAGCTCGAAAAAAACGCATGAATTCAAAAATCATACGGGTTGACCCTTAAAATTAGGGCCGAACACGCAAGCCTACCGCAGACTGCGACTGTTTACCTAACCTCCCCTCTTTATCCGTGATCAAGGACTGACGATGTCAATGTTTACCGCTGTCGAAATGGCACCCCGCGACCCTATCTTGGGTCTCAACGAGCAATACAACGCCGACACCAACCCCAACAAGGTCAACCTCGGCGTGGGTGTGTACTTCGACGACAACGGCAAACTGCCCCTGTTGCAATGCGTGCAAGCCGCTGAAAAAACCATGATGGCCACGCCCACTGCCCGAGGCTACTTGCCCATCGACGGCATCGTGGCATACGACGCAGCCGTCAAAGGTTTGGTCTTCGGCGCTGACTCTGAGCCCGTTACCTCTGGCCGCGTGGCCACGGTGCAAGGCATTGGCGGCACTGGTGGCTTAAAGATCGGTGCTGACTTTTTGAAGCGCTTGAGCCCCAACGCGACTGTGTTGATCTCTGACCCTAGCTGGGAAAACCACCGTGCTTTGTTCACCAACGCCGGTTTCAAGGTTGACACCTACGCTTACTACGACGCTGACAAACGCGGCGTGAACTTCGAAGGCATGTTGGCTTCGTTGAACGCTGCCGCTGCAGGGACCATCGTGGTGTTGCACGCTTGCTGCCACAACCCAACCGGCTACGACATCACTGCGGCCCAATGGGACCAAGTGGTCGCTGTGATCAAAGCCAAAAATCTGACTGCATTCTTGGACATGGCCTACCAAGGTTTTGGCCACGGCATTGCCGAAGACGGCGCTGTGATTCAAAAGTTCGTGGCAGCTGGCCTGAACTTCTTTGTGTCCACTTCATTCTCTAAGAGCTTCAGCTTGTACGGCGAGCGCGTGGGTGCGTTGAGCGTTTTGTGCGCCGACAAAGAAGAGTGCAGCCGTGTGTTGTCTCAACTCAAAATCGTGATTCGCACCAACTACTCCAACCCACCCATCCACGGCGGTGCTGTGGTGGCTGCGGTGTTGAACAACCCCGAGTTGCGCGCTTTGTGGGAAAAAGAATTGGGCGAAATGCGCGTGCGTATCAAAGCCATGCGTCAAACCTTGGTCGACGGTCTCAAAGCCGCCGGCGTGAAGCAAGACATGAGCTTCATCACCACCCAAATCGGTATGTTCAGCTACTCGGGTTTGAGCAAAGACCAAATGGTGCGTTTGCGCTCTGAGTTTGGTGTGTACGGTACAGACACTGGCCGCATGTGTGTGGCTGCGCTCAACAGCAAAAACATCGACTACGTGTGCAAGGCGATTGCCACCGTCATGTGATCGTCAGCTTTTTGCAAAAAAATCAAGGGCCTTCAGGGCCCTTTTTTTCTTGTCAACGCTTGCAACGAAAAATGCCCTCTAAGGTCTTAGACAAATGGCCTTGCCTAGTAAATTGGGGGACAGACTCCAATTTGTAACGAGCTACAGCTGCTATATTGCACTGCAACAATTTTTAAGACTAAACCATGCTTTACCAAATCTTCGAAACTCAACGTAGCCTCATGGAGCCGTTCGCAGACTTTGCGCAGGCTGCTTCTAAACTTTACGGTCACTCCAACTCGCCAATTGCGCAAAACCCAATGTCGCAGCGGGTCTCAGCGGGTTACGACTTGTTGTATCGCTTGGGAAAAGACTACGAGAAGCCTGCCTTTGGCATCAAGTCAGTTGAAGTCGAAGGCACTGAAGTCGCCATCCATGAACGCATTGAGATGGATAAGCCGTTTTGTGAGTTGCGTCGCTTCAAGCGCTTCACAGATGACGCTGACACGTTGACCAAACTCAAAAGTCATCCTGTGGTATTGATCGTCGCGCCTTTGTCTGGCCACTATGCGACTTTGTTGCGCGACACCGTGCGCACCATGCTCAAAGATCACAAGGTCTACATCACCGATTGGAAGAATGCACGCTTGGTCCCACTGAGCGAGGGTGAGTTCCACCTGGATGACTATGTGAACTATGTGCAAGAGTTCATCCGTGATTTGCAAAGCAAATACGGCAACTGTCACATCATGAGCGTGTGCCAGCCCACTGTGCCCGTTTTGGCTGCTGTGTCACTGATGGCCAGCCGTGGCGAGAAGACCCCCATCACCATGACCATGATGGGCGGCCCAATTGACGCGACCAAATCACCCACCGCAGTGAATAACTTGGCCATGAACAAGAGTCACAGCTGGTTTGAAAACAACGTGATCTACCGCGTGCCAGACAACTTCCCAGGTGCAGGCCGTCGCGTGTACCCAGGCTTCTTGCAGCACACAGGTTTTGTGGCCATGAACCCCGATCGCCATTTGAAGAGCCATTACGACTACTTTCAAGACTTGATCAAGGGTGACAACTCCAGCGTGGACTCGCACCGCGAGTTTTATGACGAGTACAACGCGGTGCTCGACATGGATGCCGATTACTACTTGGAAACCATCAACACGGTGTTCCAAGAATTCAAACTGGTGCGTGGCACTTGGGAAGTCAAAAACCCTGAAGGCAAATTGGAGCTGGTTCGCCCACAAGACATTCGCACCACGGCCTTGTTGACAGTAGAAGGCGAACTCGACGACATCTCGGGTTCAGGCCAAACCGAAGCTGCCCACAAGCTGTGCAGCGGCATCGTGCGCCAAGAGCAGCACCACCTCGAAGCCAAAGGCGCTGGCCACTACGGCATCTTCAGTGGCCGTCGTTGGCGCGACATGGTGTACCCACACGTCAAGGGCTTCATCTTGAAGCACAACAGCGGTCAGAGCCAATCTGCGGTCAAGCCCAAAGCCAAAGTTGCAGCCAAGAAGCCATCTCCCATCGCTAAGAAAGCGGCGCCTGTGAAAGCAGCAGCCAAGCCTGTTGCCCAAAAAGCCGCTGCTGCTCAAAAGTGAGTCTGATCGAGCAGATCAACAACGCCCTGCCACAAACGCAATGCACGCGTTGTGGCTACCCCGACTGTCAGCGCTACGCCGAGGCCATCGCCCAAGGCGAGGCTGACATCAACCAGTGCCCTCCAGGCGGCACAGAAGGCGTTGAACGGCTGGCAGCCCTCACAGGCAAGCCTGCGCTACCCCTGAACCCTGAAAACGGCCTAGAAGGCCCGCGCACTATCGCTGTCATTGATGAGGCATGGTGCATTGGCTGCACGCTGTGCATCGCGGCTTGCCCGACCGATGCCATCGTAGGCGCCAACAAGCGCATGCACACCGTGGTGGAGCCCTATTGCACCGGCTGCGAGCTGTGTATTCCTGCCTGCCCTGTGGATTGCATCTCTCTCGAACCCATCGATATCAACCTGAGCGGCTGGGCCTCATGGCCCCAAGAGATGGCTGACCTTGCCCGTCAACGCTATGACGCACGTTCAGTCCGTTTGAAGCGTGAAGCGATTGAACACGACGCACGTCTACAAGCAGAGGCCATCGAAAAACTCTCTGACCTGCCAGCACACACCAAAGGCACGGAGCATGCACCCGAGGTGGATCGCAAACGTGCGATCATCGAGGCAGCACTCGCCAAAGCCAAAGCGCGCCAAGCCACAAAAGCTTGACCTACATGCACACCCAACTCACTGCACGCAGAGAACTTCTGCTTCTTCTGTCTCTCGCAGGCATTCAGTTCACACACATCGTGGACTTCATGATCATGATGCCGCTGGGCCCCCAGCTCACCAGCTTGTTTGGCATCAGCTTCGCAGAGTTTGGTTTGTTGGTCTCGGCCTACACCGTGGCAGCAGGACTATCTGGCTTATTCGCCACCACCTTCATTGACCGCTTTGACCGCAAACGTTTGTTGCTCACACTGTATGTGTTGTTTGCCCTCACCACGGTGGCCTGTGGCCTTGCGCCCACCTATGGCTGGTTGATGGCCGCTCGCATCGCCTCTGGTTTTTTTGGTGGCGTGCTGTCCACCATGACGCAAACCATCATTGGTGACGTTGTACCGTTTGAGCGCCGTGGTCGCGCCACCGGCATCGTGATGACCTCATTTTCTGTAGCCACCGTGGCGGGCGTGCCCGCAGGTTTGTTTTTTGCCAACCTCTGGGGCTGGCACTTTGCCTTCTTTGCCATTGGTGTGATGTGTGTTGCTGTGGGCGTGTTAGCTAACTTCAGCCTGCCCAAGCTCGACGCCCATGTGGCCCACGCCAAAGACAAACATGTGTTGCACGCCATGGGGCAAGTGCTGGGTGAGCCCAACCAACGCATGGCCTTGCTCTTATCGGCAACCATGATGTTTGCTGCGTTCACCATCATTCCCTACATCACGCTGTATTTGCAAAACAACCAGATCATGGCCCCCAACGAAATCCCATGGCTGTATTTTTGCGGTGGTGTGGTGACACTGTTCAGTGGCCGTTGGGTGGGTGGACTGACCGACCGCTTAGGAAAACGCCAAACCTTTCAACGGGCCGTGTTGTTCTCGATCATTCCCATGTTTGCCATCACATTGATCGAACCCATGCCCCTGCCCTTTGTGCTTCTCATCACCACAGCGCTGTTCTTTGCCATGAACGCACGCATGATTCCGGGCATGGCTTTACTCACCTCAGCTGCGAACCCCAAATTTCGCGGCACGTTCATGTCGCTCAACGGTGCGGTTCAATCGTTCTCGATGGGCATTGCCGCTTGGGTCGGCGGCATGCTGCTGCAAAACGAGCCTAGCGGACAAGTGACGCACTATTGGTTGTGTGCTGTGGTCGCCACCTCTGCATCTTTGCTGGCTTATGTCTTAGCCAAGCGCGTGTCGATGCACGAATGACATGGGCGCGTCGATGACCATGGCAGGATGGATCGAATCCCATGAAAAAAGCCGCTCACTGAGCGGCTTTTTCTTTGACCATGTGGGTTATGCGTGCGAAGCAGCCAAGGCTGCAAAGGCCTTCACCACTTCAGGCGGCGCTTGCACCAACTCGATCAACACACCTTCGCCACCGATGGGGAACTCGTCGTTCGCCTTGGGGTGCATGAAGGTGATGTCAAAACCAGCCGCGCCCTTGCGGATGCCGCCGGGGGCAAAGCGCACACCTTGCGATGTGAGCCATTCCACAGCTACGGGCAAGTCATCGATCCACAAGCCAATGTGGTTCAGTGGCGTGGCGTGCACCGCAGGCTTTTTCTCGATGTCCATGGGCTGCATCAAATCGACTTCGACCTTGAAAGGGCCAACGCCGATGGCGCAGATGTCTTCGTCCACGTTCTCGCGTTCACTTTGAAACGTGCCCGTGACTTCGAGGCCAAACATGTCAACCCACAGCTTTTTCAAGCGGCCTTTGTCGGGGCCGCCAATGGCGATTTGTTGAATGCCGAGAACTTTGAATGGGCGGCTTGCGGCGCTCATTTATTCGAACTCCACAATCATTTGGTCCACGGTCAGTGATTCGCCCTTAGCTGCCACCACTTTTTTGACCACGCCGTCTGCGGCTGCAAACAACACGTTTTCCATCTTCATCGCTTCGATGACGGCGACGCGCTCGCCCGCTTGTACTTTTTGGCCGGGTGTCACAGACACTTCGACCAGCAAGCCGGGCATTGGAGAGATGACGTACTTGCTCAAATCTGGTGGTGCTTTGAAAGGCATGAGTTTGTGCAACTCGGCCATGCGTGGTGACATGACCAAGGCATCAATGCGCGTGCCGTTGTGTTGCACCTGCAAGACCAATGGGTTTTTCAAAGTACCGCGTTCAACTTGCGCTGTGAAAGGCTTGCCGTTGCAAGTGCCTTCAATGCGAATGTCGTTCAAGCGTGAGTTGCTTTCAATCGCATAGGTTTTGCCAGCAATGGTGATTTGCGCCACGCCAGGCTTGCCTGCAAACTCATCCACATGCACTTGCACGTAGCGGTTGTTGCCAGCTTGGCCCAACTCGACCACAGCATAGTCTTGGCCGATCTTGACATCGTAGCCAGGCAACTGACCACTCAAACCAGCCGCACGTTCGCGTGACTTGCGGCGCACGAAAGCAGCCAATGCTGCGAGGAAATCGTGGTCATCGTGAGGCACATCTTCAGCACGGAAACCGTGGGCGTAGTGCTCTGCAATGAAGCCTGTGTTGAACTGGCCTGTCACAAACTTGGGATGGGCCAACAACGCCGCTTGGAACGGGATGTTGGAGCTGATGCCGCGAATGACGAAGCCGTTCAATGCTTCGCGCATTTTGGCGATGGCCTCATTGCGGTCTTTGCCGTGCACGATGAGTTTGGCGATCATCGAGTCGTAGAACATCGGGATCTCGCCACCGTCTTGCACACCGGTGTCCACACGCACACCGTGCAGGTCTTGGGTGTTGCCTTGGAACATGCTTTGTTTGGGCGTTTGGAAACGCACCAAGCGGCCTGTGGAGGGCAAGAAGTTACGGAACGGGTCTTCGGCGTTGATACGACACTCAATGGCCCAACCATCGCGCTTGACATCAGCTTGGCCAAAGGCCAGCTTCTCGCCTGCGGCGACGCGAATCATCTGCTCCACCAAGTCGAGGCCGGTGATAGCCTCAGTCACAGGGTGTTCCACCTGCAAACGGGTGTTCATTTCGAGGAAGTAGAAGTCTTGGTCTTTACCAACCACGAATTCAACCGTACCAGCGGATTGATATTTCACAGCCTTGGCCAGCGCCACAGCTTGCTCGCCCATCGCTTTGCGCGTGGCGTCGCTGATGAAAGGCGATGGTGCTTCTTCAATCACTTTTTGGTGACGGCGTTGGATCGAGCACTCGCGCTCGTTCAAATACACCACGTTGCCATGGCTGTCGCCCAACACTTGGATCTCAATGTGGCGAGGCTCGAGCACGTATTTTTCAATGAACACACGGTCATCGCCAAAGCTGTTACGCGCTTCGTTACGGCAAGAGGTGAAGCCTTCAAGGGCTTCTTTGTCGTTGAACGCCACGCGCAAGCCTTTACCACCGCCACCAGCCGAAGCCTTGATCATGACGGGGTAACCGATGCCTTTGGCAATCTCGACCGCTTGTTCTGCTGTGTCGATCGCATCGTTGTAACCAGGGATGGTGTTGACCTTGGCTTCATTGGCCAATTTCTTAGATGCAATCTTGTCACCCATCGCCGCGATGGAGTGCGCTTTAGGACCAATAAAGGCAATGCCCTCTTCTTCGCAACGCTTGGCGAAGTCGGTGTTCTCGCTCAAAAAACCGTAGCCAGGGTGAATGGCCTGTGCGCCCGTCGCCTTGGCAGCCGCGATGATTTTGTCAGCCACAAGGTAAGACTCGCGTGATGGCGCGGGGCCCAACAACACGGCTTCGTCGGCCAGTTGCACATGACGTGCTTCTTTGTCGGCTTCAGAGTAAACGGCCACGGTTTTGATGCCCATTTTGTGAGCGGTGGCGATGACGCGGCAAGCGATTTCGCCACGGTTTGCAATCAGAATTTTTGTAAACATGTTCTTATTCTCCTAGCGGCTTAGAGCGGAATGTTGCCGTGCTTGCGCCATGGGTTTTCGAGCTTCTTGTCTTTCAACATCACCAACGAGCGGCAGATGCGCTTGCGTGTTTCGTGCGGTTGAATGACGTCGTCGATGAAGCCGCGTGCGCCAGCCACGAAGGGGTTGGCAAAGCGGGCTTTGTATTCGGCTTCTTTGGCGGCCAGTTTTTCTGGATCGTTCTTGTCTTCACGGAAGATGATTTCCACCGCGCCTTTAGCACCCATCACCGCGATTTCAGCGTTAGGCCATGAGAAGTTCACATCGCCACGCAAATGCTTAGACGCCATCACGTCATACGCACCGCCGTAAGCTTTGCGTGTGATGACGGTGATTTTTGGCACCGTGCACTCAGCATACGCGTACAACAACTTCGCGCCGTGCTTGATGATGCCGCCGTACTCTTGTGAGGTACCGGGCATGAAGCCGGGTACGTCCACAAATGTGACCACAGGAATGTTAAACGCGTCACAGAAACGCACAAAACGCGCAGCCTTGATTGAGCTCTTGATGTCCAAGCAACCGGCCAACACCAAAGGTTGATTGGCCACGATACCCACGGTTTGACCTTCCATACGGGCAAAGCCGATCAGGATGTTTTTCGCGTAGTCGGGTTGCAGCTCGAAGAAATCACCATCGTCCACCGTTTTGACGATGAGTTCTTTCATGTCGTAGGCTTTGTTGGGGTTCTCGGGCACCAAAGTGTCCAAGCTGATGTCCATGCGATCGGTCGGGTCGCCGCTCTTGCGAACAGGCGCTTTTTCTTTGTTGTTCAATGGCAAATAGTTGAACAAGCGGCGCAACATCAGCAGTGCTTCCACGTCATTCTCAAATGCCATATCTGCCACACCGCTCTTGGTGGTGTGCGTCAAAGCACCGCCCAACTCTTCGGCGGTCACTTCTTCGTGGGTCACTGTTTTCACCACATCAGGGCCGGTCACGAACATGTACGACGTGTCTTTGACCATGAAGATGAAGTCAGTCAAGGCGGGGGAATACACCGCGCCACCTGCGGATGGGCCCATGATCATGCTGATCTGAGGCACCACACCGCTGGCCAAAACGTTGCGTTGGAACACGTCGGCGTAACCACCCAATGCGGCAACACCTTCTTGAATACGCGCACCGCCCGAATCGTTCAAGCCAATCACAGGTGCGCCGACCTTCATGGCTTGGTCCATGACTTTGCAGATTTTTTCAGCGTGCGTCTCGGACAGCGAACCACCCAACACGGTGAAATCTTGGCTGAACACAAACACCAAACGGCCGTTGATCATGCCGTAGCCAGTGACTACGCCGTCACCTGGAATTTTGTCGCTGTCCATACCGAAGTCTGTGCAACGGTGTTCCACAAACATGTCCCACTCTTCGAAGGTACCCTCGTCCAACAACACTTCGATGCGCTCGCGTGCGGTGAGTTTGCCTTTGGCGTGCTGTGCGTCGATGCGCTTTTGGCCGCCACCCAAGCGGGCCGCAGCGCGCTTTTGTTCCAGTTGTTCGATGATGTCTTGCATGGTTGTTCTTTCTTTACTCCAGGAAGATTTTCAAGTTAACCCTGCGCTTGATAAGCGCCGAGCAGTTGACGGGCAGCCGTCGAAGCGGCCACTTGGCCCGCCGCGACTTGATGACTGAGTTGAGGCAGCAGTGTTTGCACACGCGGCTGCGCTCGGAAGTTTTGTTTCAAGCCGGCATCGATGCGTTCCCACATCCAAGACAGTGCTTGATTTTGGCGTCGCATGTTGAAGCGACCGTTTTGTTTTTGAAGCGTTTGGAACTCGCCCACAGCCGTCCAAAACGCATCTACACCTTGACCCAACAACGCACTGAGTTGCACCACCTTAGGATGCCACACCTCGGTATTGCGATGCGCATGGCCCGAGCCACCGTGCATACCCAGCAGCTGCAAAGCGCTGGTGATTTGCAACTGCGCTCGCGTGGCAGCGGAGGCATCGATATCAGCTTTGTTGATGACAACCAAATCGGCAATCTCCATCACGCCTTTCTTGATGGCCTGCAGGTCGTCGCCCGCATTGGGCAACTGTAACAACACAAACATGTCGGTCATGTTGGCCACGGCGGTTTCGCTTTGGCCCACGCCCACGGTTTCCACAATCACCACGTCGTAGCCTGCAGCTTCGCAGACCAACATGGACTCGCGCGTTTTCTCAGCCACGCCACCCAAAGTGCCGCTGGATGGGCTAGGTCGAATATAGGCATCCGGATGCACGCTCAAAAACTCCATGCGAGTTTTATCACCCAAGATGGAGCCACCAGACACGGTCGACGATGGGTCAATGGTCAGCACCGCCACACGGTGGCCTTGACCAATCAAATACAAACCCAGGGCTTCGATGAAGGTCGATTTGCCCACACCCGGCACACCACTGATGCCCAAGCGAAACGAGTTGCCGGTGTGCGGCAACATGGCGGTGAGTAACTCATCCGCAGATGCGCGATGATCCGTGCGAGTGGACTCAAGCAAGGTGATTGCTTTGGCCATCGCACGGCGTTGCACGGGCGGGTTGCCCTGCAACAGTCCATCGAGCAACTGTGCAGGCGTCACCCGACGGCCTTTTTGATCTGCTCCAACACGTCTTTGGCGCTGACTGGAATGGGAGTGCCGGGGCCGTAAATACCTTTGACACCCGCCTCGTACAAGAAGTCGTAGTCTTGACGTGGAATCACGCCACCCACGAACACGATGATGTCGTCTGCGCCTTGTTTTTTCAACTCAGCAATGATGGCGGGCACCAAGGTTTTGTGGCCAGCAGCGAGGGTGGACACACCCACGGCATGCACGTCGTTTTCAATCGCTTGGCGAGCGCACTCTTCAGGCGTTTGGAACAAGGGGCCCATGTCCACGTCGTAGCCGAGGTCGGCAAACGCTGTGGCCACCACTTTGGCGCCACGGTCATGGCCGTCTTGGCCCAACTTAGAAATCATCACGCGAGGACGGCGGCCATGGTTTTCGGCAAAGGCGGCAATGTCGGCTTTCAGCGCGTTCCAATACTCCATGGTGTCTCCCACGTTTTCGCCGTCGTCATAGGCCGCGGCGTAAACGCCTGTGACCTTTTGTGTGTCGGCACGGTGACGGCCAAACACTTTTTCGAGAGCATCACTCACCTCGCCCACTGTGGCGCGCAAGCGAATGGCTTTGATGGACAAGTCGAGCAAGTTGCCTTCACCAGACTCAGCTGATGCAGTGAGCGCGTCCAGCGCAGCTTGCACTTTGGCTGTGTCGCGCGTGGCTTTGATGTGCTTCAAACGTTCGATCTGACCGTCGCGCACACGCACGTTGTCGATGGCCAAAATTTCGATGGGGTCTTCTTTGGCGAGCTTGTATTTGTTCACGCCCACGATGACGTCTTTGCCAGAGTCGATGCGCGCTTGCTTTTCAGCAGCCGCAGCTTCGATCTTCAACTTGGCCCAGCCGCTGTCCACGGCTTTGGTCATGCCGCCCATGGCTTCGACTTCTTCGATGATGGCCCAGGCTTTGTCGGCCATTTCTTGCGTGAGCGACTCCATCATGTAAGAGCCAGCCCATGGGTCAATCACGTTGGTGATGTGGGTCTCTTCTTGAATGATGAGCTGTGTGTTGCGTGCAATGCGTGCCGAGAACTCGGTCGGCAAAGCAATGGCTTCGTCAAACGAGTTGGTGTGGAGCGACTGTGTGCCACCAAACACCGCCGCCATAGCTTCGATGGTGGTGCGCACCACGTTGTTGTAGGGGTCTTGCTCGGTGAGCGACCAACCAGAAGTTTGGCTGTGCGTGCGCAGCATCAAGCTCTTTGGGTTCTTGGCGTCAAAGCCCTTCATGATGCGGCACCACAGGAGGCGCGCGGCGCGCATCTTGGCGATTTCCAAATAGAAGTTCATGCCCACCGCCCAGAAGAACGACAAGCGGCCCGCAAAGGCGTCCACATCCAAGCCTGAAGCAATGGCTGTCTTCACATACTCTTTGCCGTCGGCCAAGGTAAACGCCAATTCCAGTGCTTGGTTAGCACCGGCCTCTTGCATGTGGTAACCCGAAATCGAGATCGAGTTGAACTTGGGCATGTGCTTGGCGGTGTAGCCAATGATGTCGCCAATGATCTTCATCGAAGGCTCTGGCGGGTAGATGTAGGTGTTGCGCACCATGAACTCTTTCAGAATGTCATTCTGAATCGTTCCAGACAACAACTCTTGGCTCACGCCCTGCTCTTCAGCCGCTACCACGTAGCCAGCCAACACTGGCAATACAGCGCCGTTCATGGTCATAGAGACCGACACTTTGTCCAACGGAATTTCGTTGAACAAGATCTTCATGTCCTCGACCGAGTCAATGGCCACACCGGCCTTGCCCACGTCGCCCGTCACACGGGGATGGTCAGAGTCGTAGCCACGGTGAGTGGCCAAGTCAAACGCCACCGACACACCTTGACCACCTGCGGCCAAAGCCTTGCGGTAAAACGCGTTGGATTCTTCAGCGGTGGAGAAGCCTGCGTATTGGCGAATCGTCCATGGGCGCACCGAATACATGGTGGCTTGAGGGCCTCGCACATAGGGCTCAAAGCCTGGCAAGGTGTTGGCGTAAGGGAGGTTTTGGGTGTCTTCGGCGGTGTACAGCGGCTTGACGCTGATACCGTCCAAAGTCTTCCAATTCAGCGCTTGGATGTCACCACCGGGGGCAGACTTGGCGGCAGCTTTGGCCCATGCTTCTAAGTTAGCGGCGTTGAATTCGGTCGGCTTTTGGCTCATGGCAAATCACTCGTGAAATAGGTGTGCAGCGATCAAGAAAGCCCAAGGTTAACCCACGGGTTTGATCAATGATAGGATCATATCATTCATAATTATTGATTCAAAATCTTATCTGAGCTTACAATTCAAACCCATGTCCGCCGTCACCCTCACCCCTCGTGCCCTTTACGAAGAAGTCGCTGAACTGCTGCGTCAGCGTATTTTTTCGGCCGAATTGGAGCCAGGCAGCTGGATTGACGAGATGCGTTTGGCCGAGGAATACGGCATCAGCCGCACGCCCATGCGCGAAGCACTCAAGGTACTGGCCGCTGAAGGCTTGGTGACCATGAAGGTGCGCCGCGGTGCGTATGTGACCGAGGTCAACGAAAAAGATCAGCGCGATGTGTATCACCTGCTGTCTTTATTAGAGTCAGACGCTGCGGGCGTTGTCGCTGCCCAGGCAACGGCCGAGCAGCTACAAGAATTGCATGCTCTGCACACCGAGCTCACCGCGGCTGTGACAGACCGCGAAAAGTTCTTTGAAATCAACGAGCGCTTTCACATGCGTTTGCTAGAGATTGCCAACAACCGTTGGCGCGATCAAATGGTGGGCGACTTGCGCAAGGTGATGAAGCTCAACCGCCACAACTCGCTGTTCAAAAGTGGTCGCCTCGAAGAATCGCTCAAAGAACACCAAGCCATCATGGATGCGTTGATGGCACGTGATGCAGCGCAGAGTGTGCAGCGCATGAACGAGCACTTTGCCAACGGCTTAGAGGCCGCAAGCTAAGCCGCAAGCTTCTAGCTAAACCTCTTTGGTTTGGCTTTGTGCGCGATGGGCGGCTTGCACAGCCATCACCAACCCCACCCCAGACAAAATCAAAGCGCCGCCTGCCAAGTGGTGCCAGCCCAAGGGCTCGCCCAACACCAGCCACGCCACCACCGCGGTGTAAAGCGGCCCAAGGTAAAGCGTCATGGCCACGCGGCTTGCGCCCAAAACTTTTTGGGTCCAGCCATAAATCCAATACGCGCCCACGCCCGGCAACAAGGCCGTGATGGCCATCAAAAACCAAGCATGTGGGGTCAGCACCGGCGTGCTGGCAAGGCTGAGTTCCCAAATGGCAAACGGCAACAACACCGCCACACCGCCCCAACAGATGCAAGCCAATTGCGCCGTAGGGCTGAGTGTGGTGGGCCAGCGCTTTTGCAGCAAGGCGTAAGCCGCCCAAGAGATAGCCGCTGCCACGATCCACAAATCACCAGGGACAAGCTGCACTTGTGACAAATGCGCCCACTCGCCCTTCACCACCACATGCACCACGCCGGTCATGGCCAGAACAACGCCTAGGGCTTGCCGTTTAGAAAACCGCTCACCCAACCAGAGCAAAGAGCCCACCGCAATCAACACCGGTGAAGAGGCGTAGATGAGGGAGATGTTCATACCCACCGTGCTCTCGCCCGCCAGATAGACCCACGCCCCACAAATCCACATGCCGCACGCGCCCAAGGCGACATAGCGCCAGCGGTGTTGCCACACATAGGCACGCTGCGCCCACAACTCGCTCGCACTGAGCACGGACAAGATCGCGCCCGCCAAACCCCAGCGCCCCAAGGCCAACACATGTGGCGACACAACGCCCGGCGCTTGGCGCGCGGCCACGATGTTGACGGTCCACAGCAGAGGAATAAGCCAAATCAGCGCCAGCGCCCAACGGCGCGTGCGTGCACTGACCACTTCAGACGGCATCGGGAGGGTTCTCGTTGGGACGTTCAGCTGCGCCTAGGGCCAATGCTTCGCGTGCAATCTTAAGCACCTCACGCGGTGGCAAAGGCTTGAGCTTGTGGTTGCTCCAAGTCTGTCGCCATAAACGCGCACCGCGTTGACCATGGAACAAGCCCAGCATGTGTCGCGCAATCGGGTACCACGGGCAGCCATCTTCGGCGTGGGCTCGCTCCATGTAAGCGACCATCGCCTCCTCCACCGCTTCGCGGCTAAGAATCTCATGCGGGTCGTTGTAAAACTCGGCGTCCCATGTCGTCATGAGCCACGGACGGTAATAGGCTTCGCGCCCCAGCATCACACCATCGACGTGCTGCAAATGCTCGGCCATTTGCGCGTTGGTGGTGATGCCACCGTTGATGGCGATGACCAAATTCGGAAAATCTTTTTTCAGCTGGTAACCCAACTCGTAGCGCAGCGGCGGAATTTCGCGGTTTTCTTTGGGACTCAAACCATCGAGCCACGCATTGCGTGCATGGACGATGAACACCTTGCAACCGGCATCGCTGACCGTGCCCACAAAGTCACGCACAAAGTCGTAGCTCTCGATGCGGTCAATGCCAATGCGGTGCTTCACCGTCACAGGAATGCTCACCACATCCATCATGGCTTTCACACCATCGGCCACTGTGCGTGGCTCGTTCATCAAACACGCGCCAAATGCACCGCGCTGCACTCGGTCGGACGGGCAACCGCAGTTGAGGTTGATTTCGTTGTAGCCCCATTGCTCGCCCAACTTCGCGCCGTGCGCCAAATCAGCCGCGTCACTGCCACCTAACTGCAAAGCCACCGGATGCTCTTCCGCGTTGAAGCGCAAATGCCGCTGTGTATCGCCATGGCGAAGCGCACCGGTGGTGACCATCTCGGTGTAGAGCAATGTGTTGCGGCTAAGCAGGCGGTGAAAATAGCGGCAGTGACGATCTGTCCAGTCCATCATGGGGGCGACGGACGTGCGCCAAAGCGAGGCATCAGGAAAATTCATGGCGCAATTATCCCGTGCCGCCCTTTTCAAATTGGGCACAATGGTGATGTACCTAAAAATATTTAGTTCAAGGTGTGAATGATGGATAACCCAACCCTCTGGTTGATCGTCGCAGGCGTGCTCGTGATGGCCGAACTGCTGACCGGCACGTTTTATTTGCTCATGCTCTCGCTAGGCGCCACTGCCGCTGCACTGACAGCCTATGCAGACGGCACGCTCACTTGGCAAATCGTCACAGCAGCCACCGTGGGCGGCGGCGCTGCCGTGCTGTGGCACTTGAAAAAACCACTCAACAACGACGCACAAGACAGCAATGTGCACCTCGACATTGGCGAGACTGTGACGGTCGATGCGTGGGACACCCAAGGTCACACGCAAGTGAAGCACCGTGGCGCTCAGTGGGCGGCAGTATGTGTCCAAGGCACAACGCCAGAGCCTGGCTTGCACCGCATCAGCGAGATGCAAGGCAATCGCTTGGTATTGGAAAAAATTTAACTTCTCTCAAAGGCTTCGCTATGGAAATCGCAGTTCTCTTTTTGGCCATCGCCGTTTTGTTCATCATCAAAACGGTCAAGGTCGTGCCGCAGCAAAATGCCTGGGTGGTTGAGCGCTTGGGTAAGTACCACGCCAGCCTCACACCGGGCTTGAACTTTGTCGTGCCCTTCATTGACAACGTGATTCAAAAGCACAGCCTCAAAGAAATCCCGCTCGATGTGCCTAGCCAGATTTGCATCACACGTGACAACACACAACTGCAAGTTGACGGCATTTTGTATTTCCAAGTGACCGACCCACGCTTGGCCAGCTATGGCTCATCCAACTACATCATGGCGGTGACGCAACTGGCACAAACCAGCTTGCGCAGCGTGATTGGCAAGTTAGAACTCGACAAGACTTTTGAAGAACGCGACATCATCAACGCGCAAGTGGTGGCAGCCATCGACGAAGCTGCCTTGAACTGGGGCGTGAAAGTGTTGCGCTACGAAATCAAAGACCTGACACCGCCTAAAGAAATCTTGCACGCCATGCAATCGCAAATCACGGCTGAGCGTGAAAAGCGGGCCTTGATTGCGGCCTCAGAAGGCCGTCGTCAAGAACAAATCAACATCGCCACGGGTGAACGCGAAGCATTCATTGCACGCTCTGAAGGTGAAAAGCAAGCCGCCATCAACAAAGCCCAGGGCGATGCTGCGGCCATCACAGAAATGGCCAATGCCACGGCGCTAGCGATTGAACGCATTGCAGCCGCCATTCGCCAACCCGGTGGTGAACAAGCGGTGCAACTCAAAGTGGCCGAGCAAGCCGTGCAGGCTTATGCCAAAGTGGCGTCTGACGCCAAGACCACACTCATCGTGCCCGGCAACATGACCGAAGTGTCGGGCCTCATTGCCTCGGCCATGCAAATGGTCAGTACTGGCAAGTCGGCGTCTTAATCTTTCGCTGCCATGGCCACGCGGATGGACTGCGTGGCCACCTCTTCGAGCCAGCCCAAATCCATGTGCTGATGCGCTTCGCAAATGAACCACGGCTCGCGTGAGTCGGGCTCAAGCATCACACCACGCGCAATCAACTCCCACGCAAACTTGCGATATAGCTCGCTGTTGGTCACACGCCAATCGCGGTAATTGGTGGGCACGGTGGCGCTGAAGTGAATCCCAAACATCGCAGGTGGCCCTGCGAAGGCATGCTCTAGACCAGCAGCTGTGAACACACGACCAAGCACTGCTTGAATCTGTTCACCCGCATGGTTGATGGTTTGCTGCGCGTTGGTCTCGGCCAAAATTTTGAGCGTCGCATGAGCCGCACTGAGGGCGACCAAGTTAGCCGTGTATGTGCCGCCATGCACCACACCGCCGGGATGCGAGCCCACCACGTCCATCACGTGCGCTTTGCCGCCAAAGGCCGCCACAGGGTAACCGTTGCCCATGGCTTTGGCGTAAGTGGTGAGGTCGGCATGAATGCCATACAACTCTTGCGCCCCGCCCTTCGCGACGCGAAAACCTGATTTCACTTCATCAATGATGAGCACCGTGCCGTGCTGCGTGCACAGGTCGCGCAAACGCTGCAACCATTCTTGACTAGCAGCCACGCTGCCCGCATTGCCAATGATGGGTTCAATCACCACACAGGCCAAAGTATCGCCTTGCGTGGCAAACAAGTTTTCTAAAGCTTCAAAATCGTTGTGGCTAATGATGCTTAGCAACTCACGGCTGCGCTCTGGAATGCCGCCGCCGAAGGGGATGACCTTAGGCGCAACATTGCTGCCTGGCTGCCAATGCTCGATGTCGGACTTCCACATCATCTCGTCATACAAGCCATGGAACGAGCCTTCTACGATCGCCACGCGGTCGCGCTTGGTGTAGCCGCGTGCGGTGCGCACTGCGCCCATCACCGCCTCGGTGCCCGAGTTGGCAAAGCGCATCTTGTCAATGTTGGGGCACATGGCTTTGACTTGCTTGACCACCGTGGTGTCGAGCTCGGTCGAGAAGCCTGAGAGGGTGCCGCGTTGTGTGATTTGCTCAATCACTGCGTTGTCCACGCGTTCATCGCGGTAACCCAAGATGATGGGGCCGTAGCCTAGGCGAAAGTCCACATAGGTTTTGCCATCCACATCGGTGAGCATGCAGCCTTTGGCACTGGCGATGAACACCGTGTCTTTTTCGCCCCAATAGCGGTAGTTCTCGGCCACGCCTTGTGGCATGTGCAAATGGGCCTCGGCAAGTAAACGCGATTGGTGTGTCATGGTCGCAGCATGTGTCCGACACGCTCTTCTAAAAGTTTCACCACATGCAGCTCAGCCGCATCTGGACCGTAGGTGGCCATGGCTTGTTGGAACAACTGTTGCGCCATGCCGCCCATGGGCAAATCGTAGCCCTGTGATTTGGCAATGCCGTTGATAAGACCTAAATCTTTGCAGCACAAGGCCAGCGAAAAACTGGGGTCGTAGTGACCGGCAAAGATGGATGGCACATCATGCTCAGCCACCCAACTGTTGCCCGCGCTTGACTTGATCGCCTCCCACACCGTGTGCAGCGGAATGCCTGCCTTTGCGCCCAGCATCAAACCTTCGCCAATCGCAGCAGCGCTGACGAACCACAACAAGTTGGTGAGCAGCTTGATGGTCGCGCCGTTGCCGGGCTCGCCCACGTGAAAGATTTTTTCGCCGATGACGTCGAAGATGGGTTTGTGTTTTTCAAAGGTCGCTGGGTCGCCGCCCACAAAAATAGACAAGCGCCCGAGTGCTGCCATGTCTACCGCGTTGGTGACGGGTGCTTCTAAAAAGCCTACGCCTTTGCTAGAAGCCAAGGCCACCAACTCTTGCACCAACTCCACAGCACTGGTGGAGGTGTCAATCACGGTTGCGCCCGCTTTGACATGGGCCAACACGCCCTGCTCGCCCAACATGACTTCACGCACTTGCACAGGACCCGGCAAAGAAGCCATCACCACGTCAGCCGCAGCAGCGCCTTCGGCCAAGCTGTTGACCCATGTGGCTCCCAAAGCGATTAAGTTATCGGCCTTGCCACGCGACACGTCAAACACAGTGACGGGGTAACCCGCTTTGATCAAGTTGGCCGCCATGGGGTTGCCCATGTTGCCCACACCGATGAAAAACAATTTCGGTTTTGCAGCGCTCATCATTTGACTTTCTTGAACTGCAAAAACAGTTGGTTGGCATCTTTCTCGGCCACGTATTCAAAGCCATACGCACCCATCAGCGCTTTAGCCTCGGCGAAGGTGTAGGTGCGGTAGTGCACGGTTTGGTCCATCAGCTTTTGCTCGCCATCGTGCAAGAAATAGTGCTTGGTAAAGCCAATGTCAGTCGGGTCAATTTGCTGTGAATACTTCATGCCATTTGAAATGGTGGTTTCGTAGTTGTGATGCGGGCCTTGAATGCCCAGCAGCAAAGTGCCGCCTACCGCGATGTGTTTGGCCAAATGCTCAAAACCCAACTCATTGGCATGTTGATCGGCGATGTGGCTCACCAAGAAAGGCTCTTTGTCGCCGTCAATCACAAAGTACCAGACACCACCATAAGAAAAAGCCAACTCATGCTTGTCGTCAAGCGCCAGCTCGGTGATGTTTTGCTGTGAGAGTGACACCGTTGGAAAAGGGGCCAAACGCTTTTGTGCAATCGACAACATGGGCGCTGTCAGATCAATGCCGGTGATGGGCAACTTAGGCTGGCGTTTGGCCAGCTCTTCCAGAATCAAACCCGTACCGCAGCCAATCTCTAAAACGTTGCGCTCTGGATGGTGTGAAACCAAGCTATCGACAATCTTGGCGTAGTCGTAGTAACCCGAAGTCATGATGACGTCGTAGTAGCCGGCCATGTTGGTGTAATCGCCCATTTTCCCCCAGCATTTCTGCCATGTTTGTTATTAATTTGGCCACTCTAACAAAGTTGAGTGACGGGTTAATACTTAAACCAAATAGACAACAAAAAAGCCGCAGACGAATCTGCGGCTTTGGCAAAGATGCAAACGCCAAACGGCGTCAGGCAAATTAACCCATGTGCAAACCGCCATTCACGGCGAAGTCAGCACCTGTGGTGTAACCGCCGTCTTCGCTGGCCATCCATGCAATGATGGATGCGATTTCAGCCGGCTTGCCCAAGCGCTTGACGGGCACGGTGGCCACGATCTTTTCCAACACGTCAGGACGGATGGCGTTGACCATATCTGTACCGATGTAGCCAGGTGACACGGTGTTGACCGTCACACCTTTGGTGGCGAGCTCTTGGGCCAAAGCCATGGAGAAGCCATGCATACCCGCCTTCGCAGCTGAGTAGTTGGTTTGACCGGCTTGGCCTTTTTCACCGTTCACCGAAGAGATGTTGATGATGCGACCCCAGCCACGTTCCACCATGTCTGGCACAACTTGCTTGGTCACGTTGAACATGGAGTCGAGGTTGGTGCTCATCACTGCGCTCCAGTCCTCGCGTGTCATCTTCAAGAACATGCGGTCTTTGGTGATACCGGCGTTGTTGACCAACACGTCGATCGGGCCGTGCTCGGCTTTGGCTTTGGTGAAAGCTTCCACCGTAGAGTCCCAATCGCCGACGTTACCGACAGACGCGTAGAAGGTGTAACCCAAAGCTTTTTGCTCGTCTAACCACTTATTGAAGTCACGAGTTGGGCCGCAGCCTGCGATGACTTTGAAGCCTTCTTTGTGCAGGCGTTGGCAAATGGCGGTTCCGATACCACCCATACCACCTGTGACGTACGCTACTTTTTGGCTCATTTTTTGTCTCCTGATTTATGAGTTTTTAGTGAAAGAAATTTAAATTAACGCTCGAGCGCCAAAGACACGCCCATGCCGCCACCGATACACAGTGCGGCCAAGCCCTTCTTGGCATTGGTGCGTTGCATTTCGTGCAACAAAGACACCAAGATGCGGCAGCCTGATGCACCGATGGGGTGACCGATGGCAATCGCACCACCATTGACGTTGACCTTGGCGGGATCGATGTCCAACTCACGGTTCACAGCGCAAGCTTGTGCGGCGAAAGCTTCGTTGAGTTCGAACAGATCCACGTCTGATGCTTTCCAGCCTGCACGTTCCAAAGCTTTGCGTGAAGCAGACACAGGGCCCATGCCCATGATTTTTGGGTCCAAACCGCTGGTACCGAATGCGGCGATGCGAGCCAAAGGTGTGAGGCCCAAAGCCGCTGCTTTCTTAGCCGTCATCACCACCACAGCCGCAGCGCCGTCGTTGATGCCTGATGCATTACCGGCCGTCACCGAACCCGCTTTGTCAAAGGCTGGACGCAAACCGGCCAAGGCTTCGGCAGTGGTTTTCTTGTTGATGTATTCGTCAGCGTTGAACTCGATGGGGTCACCTTTGCGCTGAGGGATGTGCACCGACACGATTTCGTCTTTGAACTTGCCCGCGTCTTGAGCAGCCGATGCTTTTTGTTGGCTGGCCAAAGCCAAGGCATCTTGCATGTCGCGTGTGATGTTGAATTCTTTGGCCACGTTCTCGGCCGTGATGCCCATGTGGTACTGGTTGTACACATCCCACAAACCGTCGACGATCATGGTGTCAATCATGTTCCAGTTGCCCATGCGTTGGCCATCGCGCGAACCCAACAGCACATGACCAGAAGCGCTCATGTTTTCTTGACCGCCAGCCACCACGATGTCGCTGTCGCCATACGCCACCGCTTGTGCAGCCAACATCACGGCTTTGAGGCCAGAGCCGCACACCGCGTTGATGGTCAAAGCAGGCACTGCATGAGGGATGCCAGACTTCATCAAAGCTTGACGGGCTGGGTTTTGACCTGCACCAGCGGCCAACACTTGACCCATGATGACTTCGCCCACCATCGCAGGATCGACCTTGGCACGCGCCAAAGCTTCGCGAATGACGATAGAACCCAGCTCAGTGGCTGCGATTTTGGCAAGTGAACCACCAAACTTGCCCACGGCAGTGCGTGCGGCTGAAACGATGACGATGTCTTCCATTTTTGTCTCCCGAAAAAATAAATGAAACTAAAAATCAGTGGCTGGCGCGTTCTTTGACGTAACGACCAGGTGCAGCCTCAATCGCTTTGTGCTTACCCTTGCCATAGGTTTTGGGTGCCGCGATTTGTTTGCCTGCGTGAGTTTTGAGCCAAGCGGACCAATCTGTCCACCAGCTGCCTGGGTGCTCTTTGGCACTTGCAATCCACTGCTCCGTGTCTTTTGGAAACTTGGTGTCACTGCCCGTCCAATAGCAACGCTTGTTGGCAGCGGGTGGGTTAATCACGCCGGCAATGTGGCCAGAGGCCCCCATGACAAAACGCTTCTTGCCGGGGAACACATGCGTGCTGGCATACGCGCCGCCGATGGGCACGATGTGGTCTTCACGCGAGCCATAGATGTACAAAGGCATGTCCACTTTGCGCAGGTCAATCTTCTCGCCGCACACCGTGGCCTTGCCGGGCTTGATGAGGTTGTTCTCAAGGTAGGTGTTGCGCAAGTACCAGGCATACATGGGGCCGGGCAAGTTGGTGGAATCGCTGTTCCAGTAGAGCAAGTCGAACGGTGGCGGTGTTTCACCCTTCAGGTAGTTGCCCACCACGTAGTTCCACACCAAATCGTTGGGGCGCAAGAAGCTGAAGGTCGACGCCATGTCTTTGCCCTTCATCAGCCCGCCTTCAGCGAACTGGCCTTCACGGAACTTGACGAACGCTTCGTCGATGAAAACATCCAACACGCCGGTGTCGGTAAAGTCAATCAGCGTGGTCAGCAAAGTGGCGCTGGCCACTGGCTTTTCGCCACGCGCGGCCAGCACAGCCAGTGCGTTAGACAAAATCGTGCCGCCCACGCAGAAACCCAATGCATTGATTTGCTTTGCGCCACCAATTTCTTGCACCACCTTGATGGCTTGAATGGCCACGTCTTCCACATAGTTGTCCCATGTGGTGTTGCGCAGGCTCTCATCAGGATTGCGCCAGCTCACCACGAAGGTGCGATGGCCTTGGGCCACGGCGTAGCGGATGAATGAGTTTTCAGGCTGCAAGTCCAAGATATAGAACTTGTTGATGCAAGGCGGGATGAACAAGAACGGACGCTCGTACACCTTGGCGGTGAGTGGCTTGTATTCGAGCAGTTGGAAGAACTCGTTTTCAAACACCACTTTGCCTTCGGTAGTGGCCACGTTTTTGCCCACTTCAAACAGGCTTTCGTCGGTCATCGACACATGGCCTTGCTGCATGTCGTGCAACAAGTTTTGAATACCTTTGGAAATGCTCTCGCCTTTGGTCTCAATCGCTTTTTGCTGTGCTTCTGCGTTGAGTGCCAAGTAGTTGCTGGGGGCTGCGGCAGCAGCCCATTGTTCGACGGCGAATTGAATACGTGCTTTGGTTTTCGCGTCAGTTTCGGCAGCTTCGGTGAGCGCCATCATCGTGCGGGTGTTGAGCAGATACGCTGCGGCAGTGAATGCCGCCATGGGATTGTGCGACCAAGCTTCGCCTTTGAAGCGGCGATCTTTGACTTCAGCCGTGCCATGCAAGCTTTGGTTCCACAACTCAGTCGCTTCTTCGATGTACTGCTTTTGCAGCGCTTCGAGCTTGTCTGGCGAGAAACTCAAGGAAGGTGCTTTTGCATCCCCTCCACCAATTGTTTGAAATGAGGCCAAGGCTTTGAGCCAGCTATCCCCTAGGCTCTTAAGGGCCGCATTCTGATCCATCTCTAACTCCTATACAGTCGCTGCTGTGCTAATACTGTCACCAGTATGTCAGTGAAAAGCCTTCGATTTGCTGACACAAATCAAACTCAAGAGAAAACCCCTAGATGTATTTGGTCCTGATCGCGTGGATTTACGTGGCTTTCATGATGGCCATCGCTGAAGCAACAAGCCCAGTGGGCTCTTTGCTCGGCGCGGCCTTTACTTTTGTGCTCTACGGACTGCTGCCCATGAGCGTGGTTGGCTACATCATGGGCACGCCAGCAAGGCGGCGCGCCATCAAGGCCAAAGAAGCCGCAGAACGAGAACAAGCTATTGCGTCACAAAATGTACAAACTATTTGTGACAACGCCGAGTCAGTGACGCCAGATGCACACAGCAAAGCGGCCGGTCAAGCCATCGCGCCTGAAAGAAAAGAGCCTTGAGCGCTGCGCGACCGTGCACCACTCAGGCGTGCTGTCGTTGCCAGCTACCGAGCCAACGCCCATAGTCTGCAAACGCCATCGCGCTAAACCTGCAAGGTCTGCCAGCCACTTGCCCGCATGTGTGGGATGCGGCTTGAAATAACGGTCAGCGCCTGATGCATTGCCCTGCGCAGTAAAAGCCACGCGCACATCATCACCCACTTCAAAAGCATCTGGGCCAATGCAAGGACCAAGCCACACACGCACTTGCTCGGGGGCAACACCTACTTGCCCGCACATTGCATGCACCGTCTGCTCTATCACCCCCGCCGCTAAACCACGCCAGCCCGCATGTGCAGCTGCCACCACTTGGCCAGCGTCATCGGTAAACAACAGGGGCAAACAGTCGGCCACCATGATGGTGCAAGCCACTTGCGGCTCTGACGTGATGCAAGCATCGGCCTTCGTGCCATCTGGCGTTGATGCGCTGAGCTGTGCCACATCCACGCCATGCACTTGGCTCAGAAACACAGGCCGCGTCCCACCCAGCTGAGCTTGTAGCAAAGCGCGGTTTTGCGCCACGGCATGCACATCGTCTTGCACATGGTCACCCAAATTGAATCCATCAAACGGTGCTTGCGACACACCGCCCACACGCGTGGTGCACACCGCTTGCACGCCTGCGGGCAATGCCCAATCTATGGGCCAGAACAAAGGCGTAGCAGGTGTGTGGGTGGCGTGACTCATAGGGACAAAGGATATCCCGAATGCGACGATGGCCAACGCTGGCTCACGTTAGACTTGAGACAAGTTTTAACTCACACACATACTCATCATGATTCTCGAACTCGTCGACATCCGCATTCAACCTGGCCAACAAGCCGCATTCGATGAAGCCATCCAGCGTGGCGTAGAAAGCGTCATCGCCAAAGCCAAAGGCTTTGAAGGCTACAAAGTCAATCGCGGCATCGAGTCGCCCGAGCGCTATGTGCTGCAAATTTTCTGGACCACGCTGGAGAACCACACGGTGGACTTCCGCGAGTCGCCCGCCTTTGCTGAGTGGCGCGCCATCGTTGGCCCCTTCTTTGCACAGCCTCCTATGGTGGAGCACTTTGAACTGGTGTGCAAATCGCAAGGCTAAGCCTTGCGTCACTGGAGACACGCATGAGCTACGCATTCGAACCTACGCCCGTTGTATCTGTGCCCGTGGTGGGCATGGCTGAGCGCTTTCCAGTGCACCGCATTTACTGCGTGGGTCGCAACTACGAAGAGCATGCCAAAGAGATGGGCTTCACTGGCCGTGAACCGCCCTTCTTCTTCATGAAGCCCGCAGACGCAGTGCTGGTAGTCAACGCCGGTGAAACAGGCGACATGCCCTACCCCAGCCTCACAAAAAATTTGCACCATGAAATTGAGCTGGTGGTGGCCATTGGCAAAGGTGGCAAGAACATCCAAGCAACTGACGCCATGAACCATGTTTACGGCTACGCCGTGGGCCTAGACATGACACGTCGCGACTTGCAAAACGACATGAAAAAGCAAGGCCGCCCTTGGTGCATTGGCAAAGGCTTTGACCACAGCGCGCCCATTGGCCCCATCACACCTGCAGCACAGGCTGGCGACGTGGCCAACGCTGAGATTTATGTGCAAGTCAACGGCCAAGACCGCCAACGCAGCAGCACCAGCCAACTCATTTGGAACATCGCAGAAACGATTGAACATTTGTCTGCGGCTTGGGAGCTGCAACCCGGCGACTTGATCTACACCGGCACGCCTGAAGGCGTGGGTGCTGTGGTGGCTGGTGATGTCATGGTGGGTTCAGTGGCAGGCTTGGGCGAACTCAAAGTTCGCTTGGTTTAAACCTCATGCTGCACCGCCCCCTCATTCAACATTGCAAAGCCTGCGGCAGCGCGGTGACCTACCGTCTGCCCGATGATGGCGACACACGCGAGCGCGCGGTGTGCAACGCCTGCCACACCATCCACTACGAAAACCCACTCAACGTGGTGGGCACCGTGCCTGTGTGGGGCGACAAAGTGTTGCTATGCAAGCGCAACATCGAACCACGTTTAGGCAAGTGGACCCTGCCAGCTGGCTTTATGGAGCTCAACGAAACCGTGGCCCAAGGCGCTGCACGTGAAACGGTAGAAGAAGCCGGTGCGCAGTTTGAAATGCAAGAGCTGTTCACCATGATGAACGTCACACGTGTGGGCCAGGTGCATTTCTTTTACCGCGCTCAACTCACCAGCGACACCTTTGACCCCGGCCACGAAACACAAGAAGCACGTTTGTTTGCCGAGCATGAAATACCGTGGGACGAGATTGCGTTTCGCACCGTCAAAGAAACCTTGCAACACTACTTTGCAGATGCCAAGCAGGGCAAGTTTGAGTTGCACCACGTAGACATTGTTTAAAAGCGTTCTACGTAGCCACAAAAGACAAAAGGACTAGCAACTTTCATTGCTAGTCCTTGGTCATTCTTGGTCGGTGTGAAAGGATTCGAACCTTCGACCCCTTGCACCCCATGCAAGTGCGCTACCAGGCTGCGCCACACACCGAATCAGGCTGAAATTATAACGCTTACTCAGTGCAGCTCAGAGAGCAGATCGCGAATTTGTGTGAGTTCTTTACGCAAGGTTTGCAGCGCTTCATCGTTGCTGCTCAAGGCAAGTGGTGGCAACTCTTGCACGTCGTCTGAGTCGACATCTAAATCGTCATCAAAGCCATCGTCGTCGGGCAAGTCCACATCGATCAACTCACCACCTACGCGGCGACGCTCGCGCTCGGATTGCACCAACTCTTGCAACTTGTTGCGTGCGCCGGTGATGGTGAAACCTTGGTCATACAAGAGGTCGCGAATGCGACGAATCATCAGCACTTCGTGGCGCTGGTAATAGCGGCGATTACCGCGACGCTTCATGGGCCGCAGCTGCGTGAATTCCTGCTCCCAATAGCGCAGCACGTGCGGCTTGACGCCGCACAATTCGCTCACTTCACCGATGGTGAAGTAGCGTTTGGCTGGAATGGGAGGGAGGGATTTCTCCATGAAAATCAGTAGCTTGTGAACGGGACCGCAGAGGTTACACGAAGATTCGACCTTGCGACGCTTCACTTGACAGTTTTGTCAAAAAAAAGAGGCCGCGTGGGCCTCTTTCTCAATCAGTTGTCAACTTTGGGATTACTGTCACCCTGTATTTGCTCTTTCAGCTTGTGGCTTGCATGGAAAGTCACCGCACGTCGTGCCTGAATGGGAATGGCCTCCCCTGTGCGTGGGTTACGACCGGGGCGAGGTGCTTTGGTTCGAATTTGAAAATTGCCGAAGCTAGAAATCTTCACATCAGTGCCGTTGACCAAGCTTTGCGCAATCAAATCAAAGAAGGCATCAATCATGTCCTTCGATTCACGTTTGTTCAAACCGATTTGCTCGAACAACAAATCAGCCAGCTGCGCTTTGGTGAGCGCTGGCGTTTCTAGGCTTTCAAAAGACAGTTCCATACGGTTCTCTTTTTAACGTGAAAACATCAAGCGCGCAAACGTGCAGACACTTGAGCGGCCAACTCGGCCAGCACGGCTTGCACAACGCCTTCGATTTGGGCTTCGTTCAACGTGGCCTCATCGCTGTTGAGCGTGAGGCGCACGGCCAAGCTCTTCTCGTCCATCGCCATGGCAGCACTTTCGGCCTTAGGGCGATACACATCAAACAACACGGCATTGCGCAGCAAGCCTTGTGTTTTGGCAGCATGCACCGCAGCCATCAACTGGGCATGCGTGACGCTGTCTTTGACGATCACCGCAATATCGCGCTCGACGTTGGGGAACTTGGCCACACCGGTGGACTTAGGCACATCGCGATGCAACACGGCATCGAGTGAGAGTTCAAACATCACGGGCGCTTGGGTCAGCTCCCAGCTTTGACGCCAACGTGGGTGCAACTCACCCACATGGCCGACGGCTTGCCCATTGACCAAGACCTTGGCACAACGGCCGGGGTGCATAGCAGGGTGCTCAGCCGCTTCAAACTGCGGCACAGCGGGGGCCAACAAAGCTTCCACATCGGCTTTCACGTCGAAGAAGTCTGCGGCTTGTTCTTTGGTGCTCCATTGCAAAGGTGCAGCGCTGCCAAAGGCAATGCCTGCCACGTGCATGGGTTGATCAAAGCCTTGCACGGTGGTGTCAGTGTTTTGCACCGATGCGTCTTTGTGGAACACGCGGCCAATTTCAAACACGCGCACGCGTGAGGCTTTGCGGTCCACGTTGAACTTCACCACATTGAGCAAGGAGCCCAACAAGGTGGAGCGCATCACGCTCATTTGGCTGGCGATGGGGTTGAGCAATTTGATGGGGTTGGCGTTGCCTGCCAACTCGTGTTCCCAACGCTCATCCACAAAGCTGTAGTTGATGGTTTCTTGATAGCCCAAGTCGGCCAAGTGGTGGCGCAAGGCGTGCGGGCTGCGTTGTGCTTCTTTGCACACACTGGCCGTGATGGGTGCCAAAGGTGGTGTGGTGGGCAGGTTGTTGTAACCCACCATCCGTGCCACTTCTTCGATCAGGTCTTCTTCGATTTGCAAATCGAAACGGAAGGATGGGGGCTGCACGGTGACAGTGCCCTCGCCTTCTGTCACGGGCAAGCCCAAGCCACGCAAAGCATCAGCCACGCGTTGCTGGGTCAGCGGCATGCCAATGACTTTTTCAGCACGTGCCACGCGCAAGGTAACAGGCTTGGCCACCGGCATGTTCACGCGTTGGTCGTCAATCGGACCCACAGTGGTGTTGGGTGTGCCACAAATGTCGATCACCAACTGGGTGATGCGCTCGATGTGCTCTACCGTCAACTCAGGATCGACACCACGCTCAAAGCGGTGGCCAGCATCGGTGCTGAAGTTGAAGCGGCGTGAACGGCCTGCGATGGCCGAGGGCCACCAGAAGGCGGCTTCGATGTAAATGTTTTGCGTGTCGTCGCCCACGGCTGTGGCGTCACCACCCATGATGCCGGCGAGTGATTCGACTTGGTGCGCGTCAGCAATGACACCCACTTTCTCGTCCACAGTGACGGTGTTGCCATTCAAGAGTTTGAGCTGCTCACCGGCTTTGCCCCAACGCACATCCAAGCCACCTTGAATTTTGTCGAGGTCGAAGATGTGTGAAGGACGGCCCAGCTCGAACATCACGTAGTTCGAGATGTCGACCAAAGGGCTCACGCTGCGTTGGCCGCAACGTGCCAAGTGGTTCACCATCCAAGCGGGTGTTTGCGCTTTGGTGTTCACGCCACGCACCACGCGGCCTGAGAAACGGCCACACAAATCGGGAGCGCTGATGTTCACAGCAACTTTGTCCGCGTTAGTCGCGGCAACGGCTGGGAAAGTAGGCGCCTTCAACGGTGCACCTGTGAGGGCAGACACTTCGCGGGCAATGCCGTACACGCTCAAGCAATGCGCCAAGTTAGGCGTGAGCTTCAAGGTCATCAAGGTGTCGTCGAGGTTCAGGTACTCGCGGATGTTTTGACCCAATGGTGCATCGGCTGGCAACTCAAGCAAGCCGCCGTTGTCGTCCGCAATTTTGAGCTCTTTGGCCGAGCACAACATGCCTTGGCTTTCCACGCCACGCAGTTTGCCCACTTTGATTTTGAAGGGCTTGCCGTCTTCACCAGGTGGCAACTCTGCGCCCACGGTGGCGCATGGAATTTTGATGCCTACGCGTGCATTGGGTGCGCCGCACACGATGTTGAGCAACGCGCCCTGCCCCACGTCCACTTGGCAAATGCGCAAGCGGTCAGCGTCTGGGTGCTGCACGGCTTCTTTGATTTCACCGACGACGATGCCTGTGAAAGGCGGTGCAACGGGTTGGAGTTCTTCCACTTCCAAACCAGCCATGGTCAAGGTGTCGGCCAGCTCTTGGGTGGAGAGTGAGGGGTTGCAGAATTCGCGCAACCAGGATTCGGGGAATTGCATGATGAATCTCGTGTGTGCGTGAAGTTATTGGAACTGGCTCAAGAAGCGAATATCGCCATCGAAGAACAAGCGCAAGTCGTTCACGCCGTAACGCAGCATGGTGAAACGGTCCATACCCATGCCAAAGGCAAAGCCGATGAAACGCTCAGGGTCAAGGCCCATATTGCGCACCACGTTCGGATGCACTTGGCCTGAGCCCCCCACTTCGAGCCAACGGCCCGCCAAAGCGCCGCTTTGGAATTGGATGTCAATCTCGGCACTGGGCTCTGTGAATGGGAAGAAGCTGGGACGGAAGCGCAACACCAAATCGTCGCTCTCAAAATACGTGCGGCAGAAATCGGTGATGACCACTTTGAGGTCTTTGAAGCTCACGTTCTCGCCAATCCACAAGCCTTCGCATTGGTGGAACATGGGTGAGTGCGTAGCATCGCTGTCCACACGGTAGGTGCGGCCTGGTGCGATGACGCGAATTTCGGGCATGCCTTGACCGGCATCCAAACGCGCTTGGTAGCGCTTGACGTGTTGCACGGCATGGCGCACTTGCATAGGGCTGGTGTGCGTTCGCAGCAAGTTGGGGGCTTCGGCACTGCCACCTTCCACATAGAAGGTGTCGTGCATGGAGCGTGCGGGATGGTCTTCAGGCGTGTTGAGCGCGGTGAAGTTGAACCAGTCGGTTTCGATCTCTGGGCCTTGGGCCACTTCAAAACCCATGGAGCCAAAAATGGCTTCAACGCGTTCGAGCGTGATGGTCACAGGATGCAAACCGCCAGCCATGCGAGCGCGACCAGGCAAGGTCACATCCAAGGCTTCGGCTTTGAGTTGGGTCTCGAGTTCGGCATCGGCCAAGGCTTGGCGGCGTGCCGTGAGCGCGGCTTCAATCGCTTGCTTGGCCACGTTGATGGCGGCACCGGTCGATTTCTTTTCTTCGACGCTCAATGCGGCCATGCCTTTCATCATCTCGGTGATGCGGCCTGACTTGCCCAAGAACTGGGCCTTGGCGTTTTCAAGATCAGCCGGTGTGGTGCTTTGCGCAAACAGGGCCTGGGCACTGGCGACCAGAGAGTCCAACTCGTTCATAAGAATTCGGGGAATGAGAAAACAAAAAAGGGATTGAAGCTGTGTAGCCCCAACCCCTTTACTCGTGGGTGGTTAACCCTTGGCTATCAAGCGGCCAATTTGGCTTTGACTTGATTCACGATGCTGGTGAAAGCAGCCATGTCGTGAACGGCCAAGTCGGCCAACATCTTGCGGTCGATTTCGATCGCTGCCTTTTTCAGGCCGTTGGCGAATTGGCTGTATGTCAGACCGCATTGACGTGCGGCAGCATTGATACGAGCGATCCACAGCTGACGGAACACGCGCTTTTTAGTGCGGCGATCGCGGTAAGCATATTGACCGGCCTTCATCACCGCTTGTTTAGCGATGCGGAAGACGTTACCGCGGCGACCGCGGAAACCTTTGGCTAAAGCCAGAACTTTTTTGTGACGGGCACGGGCCGTAACACCACGTTTAACGCGAGGCATATTTTTTCTCCTTGTTCGTCAGTTAATTACAGGCCGCACTTGGGCAGCATTTGCGCCATGTGACCCATGTTGGTCTCATGCACATTCACTGCACCACGCAAGTGACGCTTGTTCTTGGTCGTCTTCTTGGTCAAGATGTGACGCTTGAAGGCTTGACCGCGTTTAACGGTACCGCCTGGACGAACGCGGAAGCGCTTTTTAGCGCTGCTTTTGGTCTTCATTTTGGGCATTTAGATGCTCCTTTAATTTGTGCTCGCGAGGCGCCTACGCAGGGTGCGTAGTCTTGTAAGCCCCGAGACACTAATCTGCGTCGCCTTTTATGCAGACGCTGCCGGAGCAGCTTCTGCAGCGGGTTTGGCGGCGCCACCCGATTTCTTCTTACCAGGCGCGATCATCATGATCATCTGACGCCCTTCGAGCTTGGGGAACTGTTCAACAACGATCAGGTCCGCCAACTCATCACGGATGCGCTGCAATAGCGCCATACCGATTTCTTGATGCGTGATCTCGCGGCCGCGAAAGCGCAGCGTGATCTTGCATTTGTCACCGTCATCTAAGAAGCGCTTGATGTTGCGCATCTTGATGTTGTAGTCACCATCATCGGTACCAGGTCGGAACTTGATTTCCTTGACCTCGATGACCTTTTGCTTGGACTTCGCTTCGGCAGCCTTCTTTTGCTCTTGGTACTTGAACTTACCGTAGTCCATCAAACGGCACACCGGCGGCACAGCCGTGGCGGCAATTTCAACCAAGTCAACGTCAATCTCACCGGCCATGCGCAAGGCATCTGCCAAGCTCACGATACCGAGGGGTTCGTTGTCAGGGCCTGAAAGGCGGACTTCCGGGGCCATGATTTCCCGGTTAAGGCGGTGTTTGCGTTCCTCGCGCTGGCGGCGGTCGCGAAATTCTGTAGCGATGGTGACTATCCTTAAAAATCAAAAACAAACCGACACACGTGTGCGACGCACAACTCTTGGCAATTCCTAAGTGAAATTAGCTTTTGAGAGAGATGTCAGAAGCAATCTTTTGAGAGAAGGCTTCGAGGGACATCACACCGAGGTCTTGATTGCCTCGGGCGCGCACTGCGACGGCGCCAGCTTCCTTCTCTTTATCGCCTACGACCAAGATGTAGGGAAGCTTTTGCATTGAATGCTCGCGTATTTTATACGTGATTTTCTCGTTACGGAGGTCTAAATCGACCCTAAGCCCTTGATTTCGAAGCGTTTTTGCAACTTCTTGGCAATATTCGGCCTGGGAATCGGTGATATTGAGCACCGAAACTTGGGTTGGAGCCAGCCAAGTAGGCAAGGCACCGGCGTGCTGCTCGATCAAAATTCCGATGAAACGCTCCATGCTGCCCACGATGGCGCGGTGCAAGATGACGGGGCGTTGGCGTGAGCCGTCTTCGGCCGTGTACTCGGCATCCAAGCGCTCAGAGAGGTTGAAGTCGACCTGAATCGTGCCGCACTGCCATTCACGGCCAATCGCGTCTTTGAGCGTGTATTCAATCTTGGGGCCATAGAAAGCGCCGTCTCCTTCAGAGATGACGTATTCACAACCTGACGCCGTCAAGCTGTCCATCAACGCCTTTTCGGCCTTGTCCCACAACTCATCGGAGCCAATGCGGGCTACCGGACGGGTCGAGACTTTGTACAAGATGTCAGTGAAGCCAAAGTCTTCGTAGACCTTCTTGAGCACCTTAGTGAAGGTGTCGCACTCAGGCAAGATTTGGTCTTCGGTACAGAAGATGTGGCCGTCGTCTTGGGTGAAACCACGCACGCGCATGATGCCGTGCAAGCCGCCGGATGGCTCGTTGCGGTGACACTGGCCAAACTCACCGTAGCGCAACGGCAGATCGCGGTAGCTCTTGATGCCTTGCTTGAAAATCAGGATGTGGCCGGGGCAGTTCATCGGCTTCAAAGCGTATTCACGCTTTTCAGACTCGGTGGTGAACATGTTGTCGCGGTACTTGTCCCAGTGACCGGTTTTTTCCCACAACGACTTGTCAATGATTTGCGGGCCTTTGACTTCGAGGTAACCGTTGTCGCGGTAGACCTGACGCATGTACTGCTCGATGGTTTGCCACACACTCCAGCCCTTGGGGTGCCAGAACACCAAGCCGGGTGCGTGCTCGTCAATATGGAACAAGTCCAACTCACGACCCAGCTTACGGTGGTCGCGCTTTTCAGCTTCTTCTAGGCGCTTCAGGTAGAGCTGCAAATCGTCTTTGCTGGCCCATGCTGTGCCATAAATGCGTTGCAGCATTTCGTTCTTGCTGTCTCCGCGCCAGTAAGCACCGGCGACTTTCATCAGCTTGAAATGCTTGAGCTTGCCAGTGCTAGGCACGTGTGGGCCACGGCACAAGTCTTCAAAAGCGCCTTCACGATACAAACTCACGTCTTCATTGCTAGGGATGCTGGCGATGATTTCAGCCTTGTAGTGCTCGCCCATACCCTTGAAGTAAGCCACGGCTTCATCGCGTGGCAACACGCGGCGCACCACGGGCTCGTCTTTGTTGGCCAACTCGGTCATGCGCTTTTCAATGGCCACCAAGTCCTCGGGGGTGAAGCCACGGGTGAACGAGAAGTCGTAAAAGAAGCCGTCGTCAATGACGGGGCCAATGGTCACTTGCGCTTCTGGGTAGAGCTCTTTCACCGCATAAGCCAACAAGTGGGCAGTGGAGTGACGAATCACCTCCAAGCCTTCAGCATCTTTGGCTGTGATGATGGCCAAGCTCGCATTGCTGCTCATTGTGTAGCTGGTGTCCACCACCTTGCCATCGACCTTGCCTGCCAATGCAGCCTTAGCCAAACCAGCGCCAATGGACGCGGCCACTTCGGCCACGGACACGGGGCCTGGAAATTCACGTTGCGAACCGTCGGGAAGAGTAATCTGAACCATGTGTATGTTATTTAAATCGCGGTAAAACGCTAATTTTACGCCCTCACGATGCACCCGTGATACATAGGTATCATCCAAAATCACTATGAACAAATACACCGCCCTCACCTGCCTCAGCGCCGCACTCTTGTGTGGCTGCGCCAATAGCTTTCTCAAACCAGCCGCAGGCTCTGAACGCGTGCTGCTGATGAAGGCCAACCAAGTGACCCACTGCCAGCCAATTGGCAAAGTCAATGTGAACGTCGTCACCAAAGTGGGCATCTACAACCGCGACGCAGATGCCGTGGAAGCTAACCTGTTGCAACTGGGCCAAAACAACGCTATTGAATTGGGTGGCGACACATTGGTGAAAGATGTCACACCTGAATTTGGCAAACAGATATTTGCGGTCTACAAGTGCAAGCGTTGAAAGCCTAAAAAAAACCACCCAACGCTTCCGCGCTGAGTGGTCTCAAACCTTGTTCAATCCAAGAGACAGCGCTTTCAGGCCATCCCTCAATTAAAGTGCTTAGTGGAACTGTTCTTCTTCAGTAGAACCTGTGAGGGCTTTCACAGAAGATGAACCGCCTTGGATCACGGTAGTCACGTCGTCGAAGTAGCCTGCGCCCACTTCTTGTTGGTGTGACACGAAGGTGTAACCCTTGTCGCGTGCTGCGAATTCAGGCTCTTGCACCATGTTGACGTAGTGCTTCATGCCTTCGCCGTTGGCGTATGCATTGGCGAACTGGAATGTGTTGTACCAGTTGATGTGGATACCAGCCAATGTGATGAACTGGTACTTGTAACCCAATGCAGACAAGTCTTCTTGGAACGAAGCGATTTGGCTGTCATTGAGGTTCTTCTTCCAGTTGAAAGAAGGTGAGCAGTTGTAAGACAACAGCTTGCCTGGGCATGCAGCGTGCACAGCCTGTGCGAATTCGCGAGCGAAGCCGATATCTGGCACGCCTGTTTCGCACCACACCAAGTCAGCGTAAGGAGCGTATGCTACGCCGCGGCTGATGGCTTGCTCCAAACCGTTTTTGACGCGGTAGAAACCTTCTTGCGTGCGCTCGCCTGTCAAGAATGGCTTGTCGTTGGCGTCGTGGTCAGAAGTGATCAAGTTAGCAGCTTCAGCATCGGTACGAGCCAACACGATGGTGGAAGTACCCATGACGTCAGCAGCGAAACGTGCAGAGATCAATTTCTCGCAAGCTTCTTGTGTTGGCACCAACACTTTGCCGCCCATGTGACCGCATTTCTTCACAGCAGCCAATTGGTCTTCGAAGTGAACGCCAGCTGCACCAGCAGTGATCATGTTCTTCATCAATTCGAAAGCATTCAACACGCCACCGAAACCGGCTTCAGCGTCAGCAACGATTGGCAAGAAGTAGTCGATGAACTCTTTGTCGCCTGGGTTGATGCCACGGCCCCATTGAATTTCGTCAGCGCGCTTGAATGTGTTGTTGATGCGGCGAACCATGGTTGGCACAGAGTCATACGCGTAGAGCGATTGGTCTGGGTACATGGTTTCAGATGTGTTGCCGTCAGCAGCAACTTGCCAGCCTGACAAGTACACAGCTTCCAAGCCAGCTTTGGCTTGTTGCATGGCTTGACCAGCAGAGATCGCGCCGAATGCGTTGACGTAGCCTTTCTTGGCGCCGCCGTTGACTTTTTCCCAGAGCTTTTCTGCACCGCGCTTGGCGAGTGTGTGCTCGATAGGCATGCTGCCGCGCAAACGCACGACGTCAGCAGCAGAGTAACCACGCTTCACGCCTTTCCAGCGTGGGTTGGTCGCCCAGTCTTTTTCGAGGGCTGCGATTTGTTGTTCGCGGCTGAGTTGTTCATTCAGTGATTGAGGCATGGTTCACTCCAGAAAGTTAAAAGGTTGTCGATGGGTCTACTATAAGTCTTCTATAAGACCTAATCAATGTCTTGTGTCTTATAGAAGAATATATTTTTCTTGTTTAAAAACAATACTTTGCAAATTGAATTCCGATATGTGAAATTGATTTTCTCATATCGAGAAAAAATATTGCGTTGCAGCATGTTATTTTTTCACTATAAGAAATGTCTTTTCAGAATTTACGAATGCAATCAGCGCGCGTTGAAATTCTTTGTCTGCATGCACCCACTCGTGCATCAACTCTGTGCACGAAAAACGCAATTGAAAAAAACAACATTTACCTATGAAAAAGATCGTTTTTCACTTGGAAAGATCAATGTTCTCAATTAGCATCCGCAATGCTCTAGAGCGATATCTCTAAGGGCTTGCAAAAAACTTCTAGAAGGAAAACAACCATGGCAACTGCAAAGAAAGCTCCGGCTAAAAAAGTGGCAGCAAAAAAAGCTGCTCCCGCAAAAAAAGTAGCAGCGAAAAAAGCTGCTCCTGCTAAGAAAGTAGCTGCTAAAAAGCCAGCTGCTAAAAAACCAGCAGCGAAAAAAGTAGCCGCTAAAAAAGCGCCTGCCAAGAAAGCCGCTCCAGCTAAAAAGCCAGCAGCTAAGAAAGTTGTTGCGAAAAAAGCCCCAGCTAAAAAAGTAGCAGCCAAAAAGGCTCCTGCTAAGAAAAAGGCCCCTGCCAAAAAACGCACGCCTAACGCTGCGTTCATGAAAGCCCTCACACCTAGCGCCGCTTTGGCTGCTGTGATCGGCCACACTGCAGTGCCTCGTACTGAAGTCGTGAGCAAGATGTGGACATACATCAAAAAGCACGGCCTGCAAGACAAAGTCAACAAGCGCAACATCAACGCTGACGACAAGCTCAAGCAAGTGTTTGGCAAAGCCCAAGTCACCATGTTTGAATTGGCTGGTTTGATCGGCAAGCACCTGAAGTAATTCAGTTTCTGCCAAACAAAAAGGGACCTCACGGTCCCTTTTTTATTGCACATCTACATGTCTTATGCGTGCACTGTCCTGCGCCCCACGCCAAGCGCGACGATAACGCTGAGCATCAGCACCAGCGCAGCCCCTAGCAAAGTGGCTCCATACCAGCCATGGTCCATGAACACACCAAAGATCAGCGGCGAGATGGCAAAGCCTGTGTCCAACCCCGAATACACCATGCCATACACGCGGCCTGTCGCACCTTTGGGCGTGGCTTTCTTGATCATCATGTCGCGCGATGGCCCACCAACCCCGATGGCTAAGCCCGTGGCAGCCAAGATGACCATGGTGAACTCTGCACTCAACCAACCACTGCCGCACAAAGCCATGCAGATAGCGCCTGCCGTCATACAGCCCGCCACCACTTTGTCGCTGTGAAGCGGCCAACGCGCTGCCACGAAGCCGCCCATAAACATACCTGCAGCAGCGCACAGCATGTACGCCGTCAGAGTAAAAGTGGCGGCCTCAAAGGTGACGTGGTGCAGCGCTTGCAAGATAGACACAGCAAAGCTTTGCACCACCGCCAACGTCATGGTGGAGAGCAAGAAGAAACCAAAGCACCACCACACGACTGGGATTTTCAAAAAATCTAGGGTGCTGGCATCGCCTGTTGTCGGTTTGTGGCTCACCACTTCGGCGTGCAGCAAGTCACGTTGCCACAACAACAGCGCAAGGATGGCGACAAACAAAAGGGCCGCGCCTTGATAAGCCACACGCCAATCAAACGCAGCGCTCAAGCCCACCATGAACACAGGCGCAAGCGCCCAGCCTAAATTGCCAGTCAGCCCATGCGCACTGAAGGCATAACCCAATCGAGGAGCGGACACTTTCTGGTTGAGGATGGTGAAGTCCACGGGGTGAAACGAACAGTTGCCAAGACCCAGCAAAGCAGCGCCGAGCATCAAGCCCACATAGCTATTGGCCACCGACACCACCATGCAACCTGCAGCCAACAGCAGCAAAGCTGCAAACAGCACAGGGCGCGCACCTAGACGGTCAACGACAAAGCCCGCCGTCGCTTGCCCCACACCCGAGACCACAAAAAACACCGTCATCAAAAAACCCAGCTCTGAATAACTCAAACCAAAGGTGCTGATGAACACAGGAAACATCAGGGGCAACAACAGGTGCGAAAAGTGCGAGCTGGCATGCGCAATGCCCACCAAGCTGATCACAGCAGCGTCGTCGTGCCAAGGGTTGGATGCAGGGTTCAAAGTGGTCATAAAAAAGCGCTGCAGAAAGAATGCAAGCATCCTAACTGCAGCGCTTAGTTGGCACGGTCGACTGGGGGACAAGCCCCCTCACCTACCCTAGGTCAAACCTCGGCTTTGGTGAACGCAAACTCACCCGGTGCACGCACCGGATCGACGCTCACCGCAATCGTGTCTTTGGGCAAGAATTTGCCTTCCAACAACAACTTCGACAGCGGGTTTTCGATACGTTGCTGAATGGCACGCTTCAAAGGACGCGCACCAAACACAGGGTCAAAGCCCACCTTGGCCAACTCGGCCAATGCGGCTGGCGAGACATCCAAGGTCAAGTCCATCTTGGTCAGGCGTGCACCCAAGATCTTGAGCTGAATACCTGCAATGCTGGCAATGTGCTCGGCATCCAAAGCGTGGAATACCACGGTCTCGTCAATGCGGTTCAAGAACTCTGGACGGAAGTGAGACTTGAGCTCATCCCACACGGCGTCTTTGATGTCTTGCGGATCTTGGCCCACCATGCTTTGGATGATGGGCGAGCCAATGTTGGAGGTCATCACGATGACCGTGTTTTTGAAGTCCACTGTGCGGCCTTGGCCATCGGTCAATCGACCATCATCGAGCACTTGCAACAAGATGTTGAACACATCAGGATGCGCCTTCTCCACCTCATCAAGGAGCAACACGCTGTAGGGGTTACGGCGCACAGCTTCGGTCAAGTAGCCGCCTTCGTCGTAGCCCACGTAGCCAGGAGGCGCACCCACCAAGCGGCTGACCGAGTGCTTCTCCATGAACTCGCTCATGTCGATGCGAATCATGTGGTCTTCGCTGTCAAACAAGAAGCCTGCCAGTGCCTTGCACAGCTCAGTTTTACCCACGCCCGTTGGGCCGAGGAACAAGAACGAACCTGTAGGGCGATTCGGATCGCCTAAGCCTGCGCGTGAGCGGCGAATGGCGTTGGCCACCGCCGTGATGGCCTCTTCTTGGCCCACCACACGGTCGTGCAACTTGTCTTCCATTTGCAAGAGCTTGTCGCGCTCGCCTTGCATCAGTTTGGATACAGGAATACCTGTGGCACGTGCCACCACTTCTGCGATCTCTTCAGCTCCCACTTGCGTGCGCAACAAGCGGTTACCGCCTGCAGCGTTGGCTTTGCCACTCTCGCGGGCATTGGCTTCTTTCATGCGCTTTTCAAGCTCTGGCAACTTGCCGTATTGCAACTCAGCCACTTTGTTGAAATCGCCCTTACGGGTGAGTTCTTCAATCTGATGGCGCAAGCGGTCGATCTCTTCTTTGAGCTGCGCACCGCCATGCGCAGACGACTTTTCAGCCTTCCAAATTTCGTCAAGATCGGCGTACTCTTTGCCAATCTTCTCGATCTCTTCTTCGAGCAACTCCATGCGCTTTTGCGAAGCTTCGTCTTTCTCTTTGCGCACGGCTTCGCGCTCAATCTTGAGCTGAATCAGGCGACGGTCGAGCTTGTCCATCACCTCGGGCTTGGAATCGATTTCGATTTTGATTTTGGCTGCCGCCTCGTCTATCAAATCAATCGCCTTGTCAGGCAAGAAGCGGTCAGTGATGTAGCGGTGACTCAACTCGGCCGCAGCCACGATGGCGGGATCGGTGATCTCGACACCATGGTGCACTTCGTACTTTTCTTGCAGGCCGCGCAGAATCGCAATCGTGGCTTCAACCGAAGGTTCACCCACGATGATTTTTTGAAAACGACGCTCTAGGGCCGCATCTTTTTCGATGTACTTGCGGTATTCATCCAAGGTGGTCGCACCCACGCAATGCAGCTCACCGCGCGCCAAAGCAGGTTTGAGCATGTTGCCTGCATCCATCGCACCATCGGCCTTGCCAGCCCCCACCATGGTGTGTAACTCGTCGATGAACACAATGGTTTGACCTTCGTCTTTGGCTAGCTCATTCAAGACGCTTTTCAGACGCTCTTCAAACTCACCCCGATATTTCGCACCGGCCAACAAGGCGGCCATGTCCAGCGACAAGACACGCTTGCCTTTGAGTGAATCTGGCACCTCGCCTGCCACGATGCGCTGGGCCAGGCCCTCGACAATCGCGGTCTTGCCCACGCCTGGCTCACCAATGAGCACGGGGTTGTTTTTACTGCGGCGTTGCAGAACTTGAATAGCACGGCGAATTTCATCGTCACGGCCAATCACGGGGTCGAGCTTGCCTTGACGGGCGCGTTCGGTCAGGTCCATGCAGTATTTTTTAAGTGACTCGCGTTGGCCTTCACTTTCGGCGTTGTCCACTTTTTGGCCACCGCGCACAGCCGTGACCGCCGTTTCTAAAGACTTGCGACTCAAACCGTTTTGCGTGGCGAGCTTACCCCAGTTGCCCTTGTTGTCGCACATGGCGAGCAAGAACAATTCGCTGGCCACGAACTGGTCGCCCCGCTTGATGGCTTCTTTTTCAGCGGCCTGAATCAAGGACACGGTGTCGCGCCCCACCTGCACCTGCTCTTGGCCTTCGACCTTGGGCAAGCGGTTCATCGCGTCTTCGGCCGACGACAACAAGCCCGACACATTGGCACCTGCGCGCTGCAACAGCGATTTAGGACCGTCGTCTTGGCGCAGCATGGCCACCAACACGTGGGAAGGTTCGATGTAGGCGTGGTCGCCCCCGAGGGCGAGCGACTGGGCGTCGCCCAAAGCTTCTTGGAACTTGGTGGTGAGTTTGTCAATACGCATGGAAACTCCGAGAAATTGATTGAATAAATAGATAACTGAGGCTGCTGCCTGTTATTTCAAGTGGCAGCAAGCCGAACGATCTTGACGTGGGTCAAAGCACCGCACATTCAACCATCTGCCAGCCACGCCGTCAGTGCGCTGGCGCACACCGTTATGGCGCGACGGAATTGCTGGCTTCTATGCCCCAGCGAGCCAAGGCTTGGTCATCGCTCACCCGGGCATCGACCCAACGTGCGCCTTCGGGCGTGACTTCTTTTTTCCAAAAGGGCGCTTGGGTTTTGAGGTAGTCCATCAAAAACTCGCAGGCTTTGAAGCTCTCGCCGCGGTGGGCGGAAGTCACCGCCACGAAGACGATTTGATCTTCGGGCTGCAACAAACCCACGCGATGGATCACACGCGCAGCAAAGATGTCAAAGCGTTTCTTCGCTTCATCCATCATGGCAGAGATGGACTTCTCGGTCATGCCTGGGTAGTGCTCTAGCTCCATGCTGGCCACAGAGCTGCCGTCGTTACGTTCGCGCACCGTGCCCAAGAATGAGCACACCGCTCCCACCCGCGCATCGCCCGCACGCAAGGCGGCAAGCTCTTGGCTCACATCAAAGTCATGGGTTTGTATGCTGACGGTGAAGGACATGGTTTGCCTTATGCATTAACCGCCGGTGACGGGCGGGAAGAAAGCCACTTCGCAGCCATCGGTCAGTGCTGCTGATTCATCACACAGATCTTGATTGAGAGCCATGCGCACGGCGCGGCCATGGGCCAGCACGTCGGCGTAAGCGCCACCGCGAGCGATCAGTTCATCACGCAAAGCTTTGAGCGTGGCGGCTTGTGTGCTCACGCTTTCACTGCCCTGCCCGATGGCTTCGCGAATGGACGCAAAGTATTTCAAGGTCACGTTCATGCCAGCCACTCCGCAAAGGAAATAAAGCGAACGGTATCGCCTTTTGAAATCGTTTGCCCAGCGGGGTTATCCACCACGCCATCGCCCCACACTGCCGAGGTGAGCACGCCAGAGCTTTGGTTGGGGAACAAATCGAGACCACCTTGGGCGTTGCGTTTGACACGCAAAAACTCACGGCGCTTGTCGGCGCGGGGCCAATCGAAGTGCGCTGTCATTTCAGTGCGTGCGATGTCGGTCTTCGTGACGCCTTGCAGAGCCAACACAAACGGACGCACCAACAACAAGAAAGTCATAAAGCTAGACACGGGATTGCCGGGCAAGCCCATGAAGTGGCAAGCAACATCGCTAGCAGCACGGTTCACCTTACCGTACGCAAAGGGCTTGCCGGGCTTGATCGCCAGTTGCCACAGATTCAATTCGCCCAGGCTTTCAACCGCAGGTTTGATGTGGTCTTCTTCGCCCACCGACACGCCGCCGCTGGTGAGAATCAAATCATGGTGCTGAGCCGCATCGCGCAGCGCAGCAATGGTGGCTTCGCGGTTGTCGGGCACGATGCCAAGGTCAGTCACCTCACAGCCCAAGCGCTGCAACATGGCGCGTAAGAAGAATCGGTTGGAGTTGTAAATTGCCCCAGCGGGCATGGCCTCAGGGGCAACATCGCCAGGCATGACCAATTCATCGCCGGTGGAGAACAACGCCACACGCGGACGTGCAGACACTTGCAACTGAGCCAAGCCAATGCTGGCGGCCAAGCCCAACTCAGCGGGTGTCAAACGTGTGCCTTTGCTCAGAACCGTCGCACCGCGTGTGACGTCTTCGCCCGAGCGGCGAATCCACTGTCCTGCCGGCACAGCCTTGCTCACCTTGACTTGATCGCCCTCTTGGGCTTCGCAGTCCTCTTGCATGACCACGGCATCTGCGCCGGGGGGAATGGGTGCACCTGTGAAGATGCGTGCGGCTTCACCTGCATTGAGCTGAGTGCCGTGTGTGCCAGCAGGAATGCGTTGCGTCACTCGCAGCACCGCACCGGCTTGCGCGCAATCAGCCACACGCACGGCGTAGCCATCCATCGAGCTGTTGTCTTGGGGGGGCACCTGCAGGGAGGACATGACATCGTGCGCCAAAACGCGGCCATCAGCCTCAAATGTAGAGACATACTCAGTGGAAGCCAACGGATGGGCTTGCGCTAGCAACTGTGGCAACGCGTCATCGAGTGAAAGCAAGGCAGGACGGGTCATAGCAATGGTGGGTTGTATTCGAAACGGTCTTCTTGAGCCACCAGCCATTCGGTGATGGCATAGGGATCATTCAAATCAAGCACAGGGCGCAATGTAGCCTCTGGCAGGTCTTGCGGCGAGTCAGTGGCTATAGCGACAACAAAGTCGTCATTCGTGTAGCGCACAGGTTGGTGAGAGGCTTGCCGCCAAACCTCAACCTTCAAAAGATCGCTGGTCTTGAACCCTTCAACCAACACCCAATCCACACCGTCGTAAACCTCGGCCAACAAATGATGCACTGAGAGTTGGGTGGGGTTTTCAAACTGACGTTGCAACACCAAGCGATGGTTTGAAGCCACCAGCACCTCAAATGCACCCGCCTCGCGATGCCGCCAGCTGTCTTTGCCGGGCTTATCAATGTCAAAGTTGTGATGCGCGTGTTTGACCACAGACACGCGCAAACCTTTCATGCGCATGCAGCCAATCAGCTGCTCCACCAAGGTGGTTTTTCCTGAGCCGGAATAACCGGCAAAGGCAACGACTTTCATGCCTGGTCGCAATGCTGGGAGATGTACGCTTTGATTTGCGCCACATCCGCCTTCATCACCTGCACACGCTTGGGCAAGGCTTCGATGCCATCAAACTTGGACGGACGATTGGGCTCTAGACCCAAAGCTTCCACGATGGTGGCCGCAAATTTGATGGGCAAAGCAGTTTCCAGCACGATCATCGGCACGCCAGCCTTCATGTGTTCACGCGCCACTTTCACGCCGTCGGCGGTGTGCGTGTCAATCATTTCACCAAAGCGTTTGTGCACGTCTTGAATGGTGGCCAAACGGTTGGCATGTGTGCTCTTGCCGCTGGCAAAACCGTAGCGTGCTGCAGCTTCTGCAAAGTGTGGGTTGCCACTCAGGTCGAACTTCCCGTTCTTCGAGATTTGCGCACCAAACAAGTCTTTGGTGAGCGCTGCATCGCGACCGAGCAAATCGAACACAAAGCGCTCAAAGTTGCTGGCCTTGGAAATATCCATCGAGGGGCTAGACGTTTCGTGCGTATCGGCACTGCCGCGCACGCGGTAAACGCCGGTGCGGAAGAACTCGTCCAACACATCGTTTTCATTGGTGGCGGCCACCAATGTGTCTACGGGCAGGCCCATCATGCGCGCCACATGGCCTGCGCACACGTTGCCAAAGTTGCCACTCGGCACGGTGAAGCTCACCTTTTGGCTGTTGGCTGTGGTCGCTTGGAAATAGCCCGCGAAGTAGTACACCACTTGGGCCAACAAACGTGCCCAATTGATGGAGTTGACCGTGCCAATTTTGTATTTGGTTTTGAAGTCCAAATCGTTGGACACGGCTTTGACCAAATCTTGGCAATCGTCAAACACGCCTTCGATGGCGATGTTGTGAATGTTCTCATCCATCAAGCTGAACATTTGCGCTTGCTGGAAGGGGCTCATGCGTCCGTGTGGGCTGGTCATGAACACGCGCACACCTTGTTTGCCACGCATGGCGTATTCGGCCGCGCTGCCCGTATCGCCACTGGTCGCGCCAAAAATATTCAGCTCTTCACCACGGCGCGCCAACTCATATTCAAACAAGTTGCCCAGCAGTTGCATGGCCATGTCTTTGAACGCGAGCGTGGGGCCGTTGGACAAAGCCTCGACCAGCAAACCGTCTTCCAACTTGCGCACAGGCACGATGGCCTCGGTCCCGTACACCTCTTTGGTGTAAGTCTTGGCGCACAAGGCTTTCAGGTCAGCCGCAGGAATGTCATCGATGTAAAGCGACAGCACTTCAAATGCCAAAGCGGCATAGCCTTGACGTTTGAATGTGTCGCGCAAACGTGTGAGCGCTGCATCATCCACCTGTGGATAGTGCTCGGGTAAATACAAACCACCATCGGGGGCCAAGCCCTCGAGGAGGATTTCACAAAAACGCTTGCGCTCGGCGTGGCCGCGCGTGGACAAATACAGCATCAGTTCAACTCTTCTTTGCGGATGCGGGTGATCGGGGCCAACACAGTGCTGAGTTGTTGCATCTCAGCTATAGCTTCGTTCATCTTGGCTTCCACGCAATCGTGGGTCAAGATGATGAGGTCGGTGTGGCTCTCGCCTTCACCGGCTTCGCGCTGCAACACGGCATCAATGCTGATGTCGGCGTTGGCCAAAATACCTGTGACCTTGGCGAGCACGCCGGCTTGATCGGCCACGCGCAAACGCAGGTAGTAGCTGGTGACCACTTGGGCCATGGGCAACACAGGCAAGTCGCTCATCGCATCGGGCTGGAAGGCCAAATGCGGCACGCGATTCAACGGATCTGCAGTGTGCAAACGTGTGATGTCCACCAAGTCAGCAATCACAGCGCTCGCTGTAGGTTCGCTGCCTGCGCCTTTACCGTAATACAGCGTCGTACCCACAGCATCTGCATGCACCATGACGGCGTTCATCGCGCCTTCAACATTGGCAATCAAACGCTTGGCAGGCACCAAACAAGGATGAACGCGCAACTCAATGCCAGCTGACGTGCGCTTGGAAATACCCAAGAGCTTGATGCGGTAGCCCAATTGCTCAGCGTACTTGATGTCTTGCGACTCAAGCTTAGTGATGCCCTCGACATACGCTTTGTCAAACTGCACAGGCACACCAAATGCAATCGCTGACATCAGCGTGGCTTTGTGTGCGGCATCGACACCTTCGATGTCAAAAGTTGGGTCTGCCTCGGCATAGCCCAAAGCTTGCGCTTGCTTGAGCACATCATCAAAGGTCAAGCCCTTGTCACGCATCTCAGACAAGATGAAATTGGTTGTGCCATTGATGATGCCAGCCAGCCACTGAATACGGTTGGCCGTGAGGCCTTCACGCAAAGCTTTGATGATTGGGATACCGCCAGCCACAGCAGCTTCAAATGCGACCATCACGCCCTTTTTGTGGGCAGCAGCGAAGATTTCTGTGCCATGCACTGCGAGCAATGCTTTGTTGGCCGTAACCACATGCTTGCCTGCTTCGATGGCTTCAAGCACCAGCTGCTTGGCAATGCCGTAGCCGCCAATGAGTTCAACCACGATGTCGATGTCAGGGTTTGCGATGATCTTGCGTGCATCGTCCACCACTTGCACATTCGCGCCCACAATGCTTTTGGCACGCGCCACATCGAGGTCAGCCACCATGGTGACTTCAATGCCGCGACCGGCGCGACGTTGGATTTCTTCTTGGTTGCGTTTGAGCACTTCGAAAGTGCCACTGCCCACAGTGCCAATGCCTAAGAGGCCTACTTGAATCGGTTTCATACTTTTCTGTTTCGGTAGTTTTCTAAGAATTTTGCGATGCGTGAGATGGCCTCACGCAAGTCGTCTTCGTGGGGTAAGAACACGATACGGAAATGGTCCGTGGTCTTCCAGTTAAAGCCCGTGCCCTGCACCAACATCACCTTGGTTTCTTGGAGCAATTCCAAGAAAAACTGTTGGTCATCTTTGATGGGGTACACCTTGGGGTCCAAACGCGGGAACATGTACAGCGCAGCTTGCGGCTTCACACACGTGACACCAGGAATGGTGGTGATGAGTTCGTAGGCCAAGTCACGCTGCTTGCGCAAACGACCACCATCGCCCACCAAATCGTTGATGCTTTGGTAACCCCCCAAGGCTGTTTGAATCGCCCACTGGCCTGGCACGTTGGCACACAAGCGCATGTTCGAGAGCATGTTGAGGCCATCGATGTAATCGGCTGCAGGCCTTTTGTCGCCAGACACCACCAACCAGCCCGCGCGATAACCGCATGAGCGGTAGCTTTTGGATAGCGAGTTGAAGGTGAGCGTCAACACATCTTCGCTCAAGCTGGCAAGGGGCGTGTGTTTGACGCCGTCGTACAAGACCTTGTCATAAACCTCATCGGCAAAAATGATCAAGCCGTGCTTGCGTGCGAGTTCGACGATTTGCATCAGCAACTCATCGGAGTACAAAGCACCCGTTGGGTTGTTGGGGTTGATGACCACAATGCCCTTGGTGTTCTTAGTGATCTTCGAGCGAATGTCTTCGATGTCAGGCATCCAACCATTCGCTTCGTCACACACATAGTGCACCGGTGTGCCGCCAGACAAACTGACTGCAGCAGTCCACAGTGGGTAATCAGGCGCAGGCAACAGCATCTCGTCACCGTTGTTGAGCAAGCCATTGGTGGCCATGACGATGAGTTCACTCGCACCATTGCCGAGGTAAATGTCATCGAGCGTGACGCCTTTGATGCCTTGCTTTTGCGTCTCGTGCATCACCGCTTTGCGGGCGCCAAAAATGCCTTTGCTGTCCGAGTAGCCCGCCGAGGTCGGCAGGTTGCGGATCATGTCTTGCTGAATTTCTTCGGGCGCATCAAAGCCAAACACAGCCAAATTGCCGATGTTGAGTTTGATGATCTTGTGGCCTTCCTCCTCCATTTGACGCGCTCGGTCCATGATGGGACCGCGAATGTCATAACAGACGTTGGACAGCTTGTTGGATTTTTGGATCTTCTTCAAAGTCCCTCCGAGGGCTCTTTTACGGTGTGAAACCTATAATTTGACCACAGATCTCAAGGCATTTATGAAATTACAACCCGATCGCATCGAGACCCAGTCCGTCACAGCCTATGGCCCAGGATGGATTGCCATCCAAGGCGAAAAAATCACCCACAGTGTGTTGATCACCTCAGAGGGGCTTCGCCTCGATTGGAATTGCCAAACTTTTGAGGATTTAGGTCCGCAGCACTTTGCGCAATTGGCAGAACTGGATGTCGAATTGATCATTTTTGGCAGCGGTGAGCGCCTGCGTTTTCCCAAACCCGAATGGCAAGTAGGTTTGATGCAGCGCCGCCTAGGCCTCGAAACCATGGACACACAAGCGGCTTGCCGCACCTACAACATCTTGGCAGGCGAACGCCGTAAGGTCGCCGCCGCACTCATCATCGAGCCATCCGCAAGTAGTAAATAAGAACACGCCTAAGCCCCTCATCTTGGGGATGACGCAGTCCTGACGATCAGCTTGGTTTCTAAGTTAAAATATTGAGTTGCCGGAAGGGGGCTGTCTCGACAGTCGCCTCCTTCATCCGGCCGTCTGAACTGTCACACCTGATTGAGCGCTATGGCAATTGTTGTCAACAAACCCCTCCCCGAATTTGAAGCCAATGCAACAGGCGGCATCAAGGTAAGCAACACCTCGCACAACGGCCAAATGATGGTCTTGTACTTTTACCCAAAGGACAACACGCCTGGCTGCACCACTGAAGCCATGCAGTTTCGCGATAAGTACAAAGATTTCGTCAAGGCCGGCGCCTTGGTGTTTGGCGTGTCACGCGACAACATGAAGTCGCACGACGAATTCAAAACCAAACTCGAACTGCCCTTTGAGCTGATTGCCGACACAGAAGAAAAAATGTGCCACATGTTTGGCGTCGTGAAAAACAAAATCATGTATGGCAAAAAGGTTAAAGGCATTGAGCGCAGCACCTTCCTCGTCGGCGCAGACGGCCTTTTGAAAGAAGAATGGCGCGGCCTCAAAGTACCAGGTCACGTGGACGAAGTGCTCAAGGCCGTCAAAGCCCTCAAGAAAGCCACTGCAGCAGCAGCTGCTTAAACCCCTCACTCAAAGTGTCACGGAGCTCGGTTATAGTGGCTTCATGACATTGACAGAAGCGAACACGTTTCCAACGAAAAGCCGCCTTGGCCTCCAGGCGGCTTTTTCGCTTTTTACGTCGACGTACATGGTTTCCAACTGCGTTTCAACTCTTTAAGTTTCATCTATGCCATTGCCTCCTGCCCCTGCCAAACGTGCCGCTTTGTTGAACACCGAGGGCTTAGATGCCGCAACGCCTAAATCGCGCAGCACACGCAAATCAGCTCCTCGTCGAGAGACCCACGAAGTTGAAGTACCCGTGGTGGCCAAAGCGCCAGTCGCACCACCCCCTTCGCGTAAATCTGAACCCATGCCCGCCTACAAAGGCGAGCGCAGAGCTGCCCCTGCTCGCGCCGCTTCACCGAAGAAAAAGAACACCGGTCCGACCAAGCTGTTTGTGCTCGACACCAATGTGCTGATGCACGACCCCATGTGCTTGTTCCGCTTTGAAGAACACGATGTGTATTTGCCCATGATCGTGCTCGAAGAGTTGGACAGCAACAAAAAAGGCATGACAGAAGTGGCGCGCAACGCTCGCCAAACCAGCCGTTCACTCGATGCGTTGGTGGCCTCGCACAATGCAGACATCATCACGGGCATCAAGCTCGATGGCACAGGCCACATGGATGTAGGTGGCCGCTTGTTCTTTCAAACCGAACCACTGAACTTCACCCTACCCTCCAGCCTGCCACAGGGCAAGGCAGACAACCAAATTTTGGGCGTGGTCGAAGCACTGCGCGTCAGGCACGCACCGCGCGAAGTGGTGTTGGTCTCTAAAGACATCAACATGCGCGTTAAAGCGCGTGCGCTGGGGCTCGCCGCTGAAGACTACCAAAACGACAAGACCTTGGAAGACGGCGATTTGCTGTATTCAGGTGCCATCGCGCTACCTGAAGACTTCTGGCTCAAGCACGCCAAAGAGGTGGAGAGCTGGCAAAGCGGCAGCCACACCTTCTACCGCCTGAGCGGCCCGTTGGTGCCCGACCTGCACATCAACCAGTTTGTGTATTACGAGTCTGCTGGTGAGCCTAGCCTCTACGCCCGCGTGACCGAAATTCGCGGCAACACCGTGGTCCTCAAAACCCTCAAAGACTTCACGCATCTCAAAAATGCTGTGTGGGGTGTGACCACGCGCAACCGCGAACAAAACTTCGCGATGAACTTACTGACCGACCCAGAGATTGACTTCGTCACCCTCACCGGCACAGCCGGCACAGGCAAGACCTTGATGGCTTTGGCTGCAGGCCTCACACAAGTACTGGACGACCGTCGCTACACCGAAATCATCATGACCCGTGCCACGGTGAGCGTGGGCGAAGACATTGGTTTCTTGCCCGGAACTGAAGAAGAAAAAATGGGCCCTTGGATGGGTGCGTTGGATGACAACCTCGAAGTGCTGGCCAAAACAGAAACCAGCGCTGGCGAATGGGGGCGTGCCGCGACCAATGATTTGATTCGCAGCCGCATCAAGATCAAGAGCTTGAACTTCATGCGCGGACGCACGTTCTTGAACAAGTACCTCATCATTGATGAAGCCCAAAACTTGACGCCCAAGCAAATGAAAACGCTCATCACGCGTGCGGGCCCCGGCACCAAGATCATCTGCATGGGTAACTTGGCGCAGATCGATACGCCCTACCTCACCGAAGGCTCGTCTGGTTTGACGTATGCGGTGGATCGCTTCAAGGGATGGCCACATGGCGGCCACATCACGCTGGCTCGCGGCGAGCGCTCTCGCTTGGCGGACTTCGCTAGCGAAGTGCTTTGATGCTCACTTAACGCTTCAACCGCGTTAGGTGAAGCTTGAGTGGTCGCTTTTAGTAGTCGCCACCACTGCTGTAGCCACTGGCCAAGCTTTCGAACTTGGTGAGTGGCTTCAAGAAGGCCAGCTTGACGGTCCCGGTGGGGCCGTTACGCTGCTTGCCAATAATGACCTCGGCCACGCCTGGCTCTTTGGACTCTTTGTTGTAGTAGTCGTCGCGGTAGATAAACATGATCACGTCCGCGTCCTGCTCAATAGCGCCTGATTCACGCAAGTCACTCATCATGGGGCGTTTGTCGGTGCGTTGTTCCACACTTCGGTTGAGCTGAGACAGCGCAATCACTGGGCATTGCAGTTCTTTGGCCAACATCTTCAAGCCGCGAGAAATTTCGCCAATCTCGGTCGCACGGTTGTCACCACCACTGCTGCTTGAGCCGCTCATGAGCTGCAAATAGTCGACCACAATGAGGCCGAGCTTGCCGCATTGACGCGACAAACGACGCGCGTTGGCGCGCAGCTCACTTGGTGTGAGGCCCGGCGTTTCGTCAATGTGCAACGACACATTGCGTAGTTTCTCAATGGCCTCCGTCAAGCGTGGCCACTCGTCATCGCTCAACTTACCCGTACGCAAATGGCCTTGGTCCACGCGACCAATTGAGCCCACGATACGAACCGCCAATTGCGCTGCACCCATCTCCATCGAGAACACAGCAACTGGCAGACCTTCGTTCAAGGCCACGTGCTCGGCAATGTTGATGGCCAAGGCTGTTTTACCCATTGACGGACGCGCCGCCAAGACGATCAAATCACCGGGCTGAAGGCCTGAGGTCATGCGATCAAAGTCGATGAAGCCCGTGGGCACGCCTGTGATGTCGTTTTGGTTGTCCGCCATCTCTTGTACGCGGTCTAACAAATCCACCACCAACTGAGGCATGGCCTGAAAGCCCTGCTTCATGCGCGAGCCTTCTTCACCGATGTTGAAGATTTTTTGTTCGGCCTCGTCCAAGATTTGGGCCACTGCCCTGCCCTGTGTGTTGAAGGCATTGGTGGCGATTTCATCGCTGGCCGTCACCAACTTGCGCAGGATGGAACGCTCACGCACGATCTCGGCATAACGACGAATATTGCTCGCGCTTGGCACGTATTGCGCCAACGCATTGAGGTAACCCAAGCCGCCGATTTCTTCAGCCTTGCCCAAGGCTTGTAAGTGCTCGTACACCGTGATCACGTCAGCCGGGCGGCTGGTGTTCACCAGTGCGCCAATGGCGGCATAAACCTGTTTGTGTTCGTAACGGTAGAAATCACCGTCCACCAGCAAGTCACCCACGCGATCCCATGCGCCGTTGTCCAGCAACAAGCCGCCCAACACGCTGGACTCGGCCTCGATGGAGTGCGGAGGGATGCGCAGTTGTGCGATTTGCTGGTCGTGGGAGAAGCTTTCTTCAAAGCTGGGCGATGCGGCAGACATAGTGATCCTGTAAAACACACATCCTAAGCCCAGAGGCGTCAAACGCTTGGGATAACTCTGTGGATAAGAGGTGGGTTAGCTGGGGAAATGCAGAGAACAAATAAAAAAGCCGCTCCGAAGAGCGGCTTTTGAGGTGCGGAGAAACTTAAGCTGTCTCGCCTTGCACGTTGACCGTGATTTCAACAATCACGTCAGTGTGCAGTGCCACGCCCACAGCGCTTTCGCTGACTGTTTTGATGGGGCCGTGAGGCATACGGATTTGAGCTTTAGCCACTGCGAAACCTTCTTTTGTCAACGCTTCAGCGATGTCATGGTTGGTCACGGAGCCGAACAAACGACCGTCCACACCCGCTTTTTGGCTGAGTTTGATGACTTTGCCAGTCAACTTCTCGCCTTGAGCTTGTGCAGCAGCCAATTTTTCAGCAGCAGCTTTTTCGAGTTCAGCGCGGCGAACTTCGAATTCTTTGATCGCTGTTTCAGTGGCGCGACGAGCACGGCCTGATGGGATCAAAAAGTTACGGGCGTAACCATCTTTCACACGGACGATTTCGCCGAGGTTGCCGAGGTTCACGACCTTGTCGAGCAGAATAATTTGCATGGTCGGTCTCCTTAGATCTTGTGCTGGTCGCTGTATGGCACCAAGGCCAAGAAGCGTGCGCGCTTGATGGCAGTGTTCAGCTGACGTTGGTAAATGGCGCGAGTGCCGGTCAGGCGTGCGGGAATGATCTTGCCGTTTTCGGCAATGAAGTCACGCAATGTATCGACGTCTTTGTAGTCGATTTCTTCAACGCCAGTGACGGTGAAGCGGCAGAAGCGCTTGCGCTTGAAAAGCAATGATTGCGTGTTGCGCTTTGGGCGCTTGTCTTTGTTGAATTTCTTGAATGTGGCCATGATCTGGGCCTCCTATGAAATTTGCTGAAAATCTTGAATATGAAAAACGACGTTTTTGCTGTTACGAGGTGAGGCTAAAAAGCCGCTGAACTGCCAAAGGCTACCGAGGGGAAGTTGAGCGAGACGCTCAGCTAGGGATCCCAAGGCGACTGTTTTGACGGTTGCTTTGACTTGTCGCTTTTGCCCTGCCTCTTGTATTTCAGACTCGTGTTCGAGACTCAAATCAATGGCGGGTAAACCGGCTGGGGTGTATCGCAGGGCCGAGGCTTCTACAACACAAGCATTCAAAACAACGTGGTTCAAACCTTGTAATGAGTCAGCAATTAGCCCGCGAACTCAGCTTGCTGGTTCTTGCGAGCTTCTTCGCGCTCGACTGTCTTCATCATGATGGAAGGCGCAGTGTCGGCCTTCTTACGCAAGACAGTCATGTGACGCAACACAGCATCGTTGAACTTGAACGCGTGTTCGAGTTCAGACATCACAGCTTGGCTAGCTTCGATGTTCAAGCAAATGTAGTGAGCTTTGGCAAGCTTGTTGATCATGTAGGCCAACTGGCGGCGACCCCAGTCTTCCGTACGATGAATAGCACCACCACCTGCGGTGATCATGCCTTTGTAACGCTCCAGCATGGCTGGAACTTGTTCGCTTTGATCCGGGTGGATCAACAAAATGATTTCGTAATGACGCATGGACACTCCTTGTGGATATGAAGCTGCCTGCGGCGTCTGACGCTGGCAGCAAGGGAAAAGCACACGATTATAGTCAATTTTTAAGCGTTTTGGACAGCTTGCTGCCTAGATAACCAAACAGCAAGCCCACTGGAACACCAAAAACGCCAGCGCAAACAGGATCCAACCCCAACCACACGGTGTCGGAAGGTTGCAATTTCAAATGCATTTGCAACCAAGGATGGTTAGCCGCAATGTAGTAAAGCGTGATTAGCAAACCCGACACCATGGCCATCAAAGCCCCCACGCGGTTCATGCCGCGCCAGTAGATGCCCAACAACAGAACAGGAAAAAACGTTGCCGCCGCTAACGAGAATGCACTGGTGACCCAAAACAAAATGCTCACAGGTCGGTTGGTCGCAAACCATGCGGCCAACAAAGCCACCACCATCAGCAAAATTTTGGACAACATCACACGACGCAAAGGTGGCGCATTAGGTGACGCAGTCTGGAAGTAAAGGTCTTGCGCCAAAGCGTTTGAAATCGTCAAGAGCAAACCGTCAGCAGTAGACAACGCCGCGGCTAAAGCACCGGCAGCTAAAAGCCCAATGAACACCGACGAAATATGGGTCATTTCAGGCAGCCCGAGCACCAAGTAATCGTTGAACAGTCGAATGTCGGCAAACTGAACGATGCCATCTTGGTTGTGGTCTTGAATACTCAGAAGTGCTAACTTACGCAGCTTCAAGCGATCTGCCCAATCTGGCAAATGGTCTAAATGTGCACCTACCAAATCGGTCAGAACATAAGACTTGAGCAAGACCGCTAAAGACGATGCGCAGAGATACACCACCACAATGAAAGCCAAGGCCCACACCACGGAACGTTGGGCTTGTAGTGGCGTTGCAGTGGTGTAGGAGCGAACAAGGATGTGAGGCAGGGATGCGGTACCCAGCATCAAACAGAAAATCAAGGCTAGGGTGTTGTTCCACCCGGGGTTCCATCCCTCTAAATTGGGCACCTGAAAACCAACGGGTCTCTGAATGGCCTGCCTCAAAACCTCGCGCTCAACTTGCCAAGCAGAGACCAATCGATCGACGGATATTTCTCGCCAAGCCGGATTGGCCTCTAATTTTTGTATTTCACGCAAAGGTGCGTTCTCAGCTTTCGCTTTGGCGACTTGCTTGGCGATGCTTTGACGCTCCATCTCACGCGCTTTGATGGGATCAGCGATTTTGATATCAAGCTGAGAGATGCGCTGATGGATGGCAGCACGTGTTTCTAGCTCGGCAGGATCAGCCTGAATTTGCTTGGCGCGCACTTGAATCTCAGGCAGCGACTGAACTGCGGCCACAGTCACAAATGGATGGCCATGCGTCTTAAACGACACCGCCATCGCCAACACCACCATCGACACCACAATCACGACAATCTGCACCACCTGAGTCCAAGTGACTGCCCGCATGCCGCCCAGAAATGAACACAGCAGCACGCCCCCTAAAGCCAAGAAGACGCCCAACTCAAAGGTCAAGCCCGAAAGCATCGAGGCCACTAAACCGATACCGTAAATTTGGGCTACCAAGTAGATGCTGGAGCACAAAATAGCACCCCACGCAGCCAACCAACGCACAGCTGCACTGTCAAAGCGTCGGCCCAAAAAATCAGGGATCGTGATGGCTTGCGACTGGTTGAGTTTGGCGGCAAATAAGAAGCCCAACAAACAAAAACCACCCGTCCAGCCCAAAAGATAAGACAAACCACCGGGATGCTGCCCGTCGCCGACAAAGCCATCTGACAAAAGCAAGCCAGTCAATCCAATGAATGACGCAGCAGAAATCCAATCGGCTGCTGTTGCCATGCCGTTGACAGGTGCACTGATACGCCGGCCAGCCACAAAATACTCTTCCGGATTGGCGGTCCTGCAAAACATGCCGATCAGCGCGTAGCCGATGATGGACACCACCAAGAAGAAACCGTTGACAACGCCCTTAGGCACGCCGGCAAAGTCAGCCAGCAACAGCAGGAGTGTTAAGAACACCAACCCAGCAAAGCTGAGCGACAACAGTCGCCAAGGTAAAGCATTAAGGTGCTTCATCGTTCAGATGCGAACCTTGAGTGCCCCACCAAGCGAGCAGCAAATACAAAACAGGCACAGCTTGCGCCACCCACAAAAAGTGCAGCAAGGTCACGTCAGGTAAGGACCAAGCCAAACCCAAAGACCCCACCGTCAAAACCACCAGCCCCACCACACCCCACAACGCACGTCGTGGCAAAACCGTGACTTCGAACGTTGTTGGATGCGGCGCCTCTGAATCAGAGGCTGTAGAGGGCTGCGGCATCAAGGCGTTTTATTTAGCCAGTGATTTCCAAGTGTCAATCACGCTATCAGGGTTGAGCGAGATAGAGCTGATGCCCTGATCTGCCAACCAATGTGCGAAGTCGGGATGGTCGCTGGGGCCTTGGCCGCAGATACCCACGTACTTGCCTTGCGCCAAACATGCAGAGATGGCTTTGCTGAGCAAAGCTTTCACAGCAGGGTCGCGCTCGTCAAAGTCAGCGGCCAACAACTCCAAGCCGGAATCACGGTCCAGACCCAAAGTCAATTGCGTCAAGTCGTTAGAACCAATGGAGAAGCCGTCAAAGAACTTCAAGAAATCGTCGGCGAGGATCGCGTTGCTTGGCACTTCGCACATCATGATGACTTTGAGGTCGTTCTCACCGCGCTTCAAACCGTGCTCGGCCAACAAGTTGGTCACACGTTCAGCTTGGCCCAAGGTACGCACGAAAGGCACCATGACTTGCACGTTGGTCAAGCCCATGTCTTCACGAACGCGACGCATGGCTTCACATTCCATCGCAAAGGCTTCGCCGAAGTCTTCGCTGATGTAGCGTGCTGCGCCACGGAAACCCAACATTGGGTTCTCTTCCTCTGGCTCGTAACGGCTGCCACCAATGAGTTTGCGGTATTCGTTGGACTTGAAGTCCGACATACGCACGATGACTGGCTTTGGATAGAACGCCGCAGCGATGGTGGCAATGCCTTCGGCCACTTTGTCCACATAGAACGCGCGAGGAGAAGCGTGACCACGCGCCACAGACTCGACGGCCTTCTTCAAATCGGCATCCACATTGGGGTAGTCAAGAATGGCCTTGGGGTGCACACCAATGTTGTTGTTGATGATGAACTCCAAACGGGCCAAGCCCACGCCTTCGTTGGGCAACTGGCAGAAGTCAAACGCCAACTGTGGGTTACCCACGTTCATCATGATCTTGGTCTTGATGTTGGGCATTTCGCCGCGTTGCACTTCAGTCACTTCGGTCTCGAGCAAACCGTCATAGATCAAACCGGTGTCGCCTTCAGAGCAGCTCACGGTCACCAAGGTGCCGTCTTTCAAGCGCTCGGTCGCATCACCGCAACCCACCACGGCAGGAATACCCAACTCACGCGCGATGATCGCGGCGTGGCAGGTACGGCCACCACGGTTGGTCACGATGGCGCTGGCGCGCTTCATCACGGGTTCCCAGTTGGGGTCAGTCATGTCGGTCACCAACACATCGCCGGGTTGGACCTTATCCATCTCGCTGATGTTGTGTACCAAGCGCACAGGGCCAGTACCAATCTTTTGGCCAATCGCGCGGCCTTCGGCCAACACAGTGCTGTGGCCTTTGAGTTTGTAGCGCAGCTCGGCTTGGCCTTTGGCTTGGCTCTTCACAGTTTCTGGACGCGCTTGCAGGATGTAGAGCTGGCCGTCAGTGCCGTCTTTGCCCCATTCGATGTCCATGGGACGGCCGTAATGGGCCTCAATCACCATGGCGTAATGAGCCAATTGCTCGACGTCAGCGTCGGTCAATGAATAGCGGTTGCGCAACTCTGTGGGCACATCCACGGTTTTCACCAACTTGCCTGTGGCTTTTTTCTCTTCAGCGGTAGAGAACACCATTTCAATGAGCTTAGAGCCCAAGTTGCGGCGAATCACAGCGCGCTTGCCAGCTTTCAAAGTTGGCTTGTGCACATAGAACTCGTCGGGGTTCACAGCGCCCTGCACCACGGTCTCGCCCAGGCCGTAGCTCGATGTGATGAACACCACATCTTCAAAACCAGATTCAGTGTCGATGGTAAACATCACACCGGCTGCGCCCGTGTCAGAGCGCACCATGCGTTGCACACCAGCAGACAAAGCCACATCGGCGTGGGCGAAGCCCTTGTGCACGCGGTAGCTGATGGCGCGGTCGTTGTACAACGAGGCAAACACTTCTTTCATCTTGTGCAGCACTTCGTCGATGCCGTGCACATTAAGGAAAGTTTCTTGTTGGCCAGCGAAAGACGCGTCAGGCAAGTCTTCAGCAGTGGCTGATGAACGCACGGCGAATGTGGCGGCAGCATTGCCTTCAGACAAAGTGGCAAAGGCTTCTGCGATGGCTTTTTGCAAGTCAGCGGGGAAAGGCTGAGCTTCCACCATGGCGCGAATTTCGGCGCCAGCTTCAGCCAAGGCACGCACGTCTTCGGTGTCGAGCTTGTCCAAACGGGCGTTGATTTTGTCGGCCAAACCGTCGTAAGCCAAGAACTCACGGAAGGCATGGGCCGTGGTGGCGAAGCCAGTAGGCACGCGAACGCCAGTGGGCAATTGCGAAATCATTTCGCCGAGGCTGGCGTTTTTACCGCCAACCGACTCGACGTCAGTCATTCGAAGTTTTTCAAAAGGAACAACCAAGGCGGTTGGGCTGAAAAGTGCAGTCATAGACAAGCTCCAAAAGTTAAAACTGGCGGCCATGCAGCGCGGCGACTTTTTATTTTTTCGAATGGGTCGAAAGTCTGCTTGGCGAAATTCGGATAATGGAGCATTGTAGGTGGCCCGAAACCCGCCTCACCCTACCCATCCAGTGATTCCTATTGAAAGTTTTTCATGCCCTATCCCACCGTTTTCTTTGTGTCAGACGGCACTGGCATCACCGCTGAGACCTTTGGCAACGCCATCTTGGCCCAGTTTGAAGTGAAGTTTCGCCACGTTCGCATTCCGTTTGTGGATTCGGTGGACAAGGCACACCAAGCAGTTCGACAAATTCTTCATGTGGGTGAGATTGAAGGTCGCAAACCGATTGTCTTCACCACGTTGGTCAATATGGAAGTCCTGGATGTGATTTTGCAGGGTTGCCAAGGGCAAACCATGCTCATGGACATGTTTGGCACCTTTGTCCACCCACTCGAACAAGAGCTGGGCATCAAGTCAAACCACCGAGTGGGTCGCTTCTCAGATGCAAGCAAAAGCAAGGAATATCACGACCGCATTGAGGCGATCAACTTCAGCTTGGCCCATGACGATGGCCAGCTCAACCGCGATTTGGAGTCGTCAGATGTGATTTTGGTAGGCGTCAGCCGAAGCGGAAAAACCCCCACAAGTCTGTATTTAGCCATGCAACATGGCCTCAAAGCCTCGAACTACCCGCTGATCCCAGAAGATTTTGAGCGTCGCCAACTCCCCCCTGCCCTTGTGCCGCACAAAAACAAAATTTTTGGTCTGACGATTCAGCCCGAACGCCTGAGCGAAATTCGCAACGAACGCCGCCCCGACTCCAAGTACGCCAGCTTGGTCAACTGCCGCCATGAAGTGGCCGAGGCGGAAGCCATGATGCGCCGCGCAGGCATCCGTTGGCTGTCGACGACCAACAAAAGCATTGAGGAAATTGCCACCACGATCTTGCAAGAAATCCGACCTGAGCGTTTGATTTACTAAGTTCTGCAGCACAAAAAACAAAAAGCCCCGCAGCCAAAACTGCGGGGCTTTTGTTTGAAAAATCGGTGATTTACAGGCCGATCGCTGCAATGCCAGCCTTGGCAACTTGCGCATCTTCATTCGACTTCACGCCACTCACACCCACAGCGCCGATGCACTGACCATCTTTGATAATGGCTACGCCACCTTCGAGCATGCCTTTGATTTCAGGCGCGCTCAAGAAGGATGTACGACCGCCGTTGATCACATCTTCGTAAACCTTGGTTTCGCGGCGACCCAACGCAGCGGTGTGGGCCTTAGCAGGTGCGATGTGGGCTGACACAGGTGCTGCGCCATCCAAGCGTTGCAAAGCCAGCAAATGACCGCCGTCGTCCACGATGGCAATGGTCACAGGCCAGTTGTTTTTCAAAGCTTCGGCTTCTGCAGCGGCTGCAATGGCTTTGACATCGGCGGATTCAAGGAAGTGTTTGGTTTTCATGGGAAGGCTTGTTTGAAAAGTAAGAAAACCCCAAGCATACCGACTCTGAAAGCCCCACTACCCTCGCCCAAGACAAAAGAAACCTCAATAAAAGTAAGCTATCTGGCGCAAGGTCTTGAAACCTCTAAAATCCACACCAATCTGATTGATCAGGTTTTACCGGAGAACTCTCATGAATGACAACATTCAAACCGTTGACTATTACGTCTTGCCGACGGCTGAACGTAACCGCGTGGTGCGCAACACTTATTGGTTGCTTGCCATCAGCATGCTGCCCACCGTCTTGGGCGCATATGTTGGCGTGACCACAGGTATCAGCTACGCCATCTCTGGCGTGATGGGCATGATTTTGATGCTGGCCGGCGTCTTTGGCTTCATCTATGCCATCGAACGCACCAAAGAAAGCGCCACTGGCGTCTATGTGCTGTTGGGCTTCACCTTCTTCATGGGACTCATGCTGTCTCGCATGATTGCCATGGTGCTGGGTTTCAAAAATGGCTCTGAGCTGGTGATGACTGCATTTGCAGGCACCGCGGGCGTGTTCTTTGTGATGGCCAGCTTGGCCACTGTGATCAAGCGCGACTTGTCCGGCATGGGCAAATGGCTCATGGTTGGCGTGATCGTTTTGTTGGTAGGCAGCATCATCAACATCTTCGTCGGCTCATCGGTTGGCATGATGGTGATTTCCATGTTGTCCATGGCCATCTTCAGCGCCTTCATGTTGTATGACTTGAAGCGCGTCATGGACGGCGGTGAAACCAACTACATCAGCGCCACACTGGCTCTGTACTTGGACATCATCAACGTGTTCCAAAGTTTGCTGGCTTTGCTCGGCATCTTTGGCGGTGAGCGCGACTAAGCGACTCGCAGCAACCACAAAAAAGGGACCGCATGGTCCCTTTTTTACATTTCAAACACTGCCATGCTCTCAACGTGGGCTGTGTGCGGGAACATATTCACCGCCCCCGCCGACGAAATGCGATAACCCGCTGAATTAACCAGCACGCCGGCATCACGTGCCAAGGTGGATGGGTTACAACTCACATACACAATGCGCTTGGGCGGTGTCCAGCCCTGGCGCAGTTCAGGTTGCTGATGCAGCTCAGCCAAGGCCTGCACAAGAGAGAAAGCACCTTCACGCGGCGGATCTACCAACCACTTGTCCGCCGAGCCATCTTGGCGCAGCAATTCGGGGGTCATTTCAAACAGATTACGCGCCACAAAGCGGGTCGGCGCCAAAGGCTTGGCGCGGTTGGCTTGGTTGACTGCATAGTTTTCACCAGAACGTGCCACCAAGGCTTCGCTGCCTTCAATGCCCAACACCTCGCGTGCGAGGGTCGCCAATGGCAAGGTGAAGTTACCCAAACCACAGAACCAGTCAATCACGCGCTCAGTGGGCTGCACATCGAGCAAACGCAAAGCACGCGTGACCAGCACACGGTTGATGTGCGGGTTGACCTGCGTGAAGTCGGTCGGCTTGAACGGCATGGTGATGCCAAACTCAGGCAAGGCATAAGACAACGGCTCACCCAAAGCACCGTCCATCAAACACACGGTGTCTGGGCCTTTGGACTGGAGCCACCACTGCACGTTGTGCTTGGCAGCAAAGTCGCGCAAAGCGCTCATGTCGCTTGGGCTCAGCGGCTCCATATGGCGCAGCACCAAAGCGGTCACATCATCACCACAGGCCAATTCGATTTGCGGCAAAGTCTCGCGTGCATCCATGCTGCCAATGAGCTTGCGCAACGGCATGAGCATGGCATCTACATGCGGGGGCAAGATGGGGCACTGGCGCATATCGGCCACGTAGCGGCTCTTACGCTCGTGGAAACCCACCAACACTTCGCCCTTTTTCACCACATAGCGCACCGACAAACGGGCGCGGAAACGATAACCCCAAGCGGGGCCTTGAATGGGTCGCAAAATGGTTTCTGGCTTGACCTTGCCCAAGTGCCACAGGTTGTCTTCTAAGGCGCGTTGCTTGACCGCAATTTGGGCTGAAGCATCCAAATGCTGCATCTTGCAGCCACCACACGCACCGGCGTGCAAGCCAAAGTGAGGACAGCCTGGCGTGACGCGCTGTGACGATTCGTGAAGCACTTCAAGCAGCGAGGCTTTTTCCCAGTTGTCTTTTTTGCGGTGCACATTGGCGCGCACCACCTCAAAAGGCAAAGCACCATCCACAAACACCACTTTGCCATCGGCGCGGTGGCCCACGCCCTGCGCTTCCATGTCCATCGATTCGATGGTGAGCGCGTTGTCAGGCCATTGTTTTTCTGTCGTTGTGTCTGTCATCAGTTCGCCGATAGGTACTTCGCAGGATCAACCGGCTTGCCTTGACGGCGAATTTCAAAATGCAGCTTCACTTGGTCCGCATCGCTGCTGCCCATCTCGGCAATCTTCTGACCGCGCTTGATCACTTGGTCTTCTTTGACCAACAAAGCTTGGTTGTGGGCATAAGCGGTCAAGTAAGTGTTGTTGTGCTTCAAGATGATGAGGTTGCCGTAGCCACGCAAACCAGCGCCCGCGTAAACCACACGACCATCGGCAGCGGCCAAAACAGGGTCGCCCGCTTTGCCGCCAATGTCTAGGCCTTTGTTTTTGGACTCATCAAAACCAGAAATCAGGTTGCCGCGTGCAGGCCACTGAAAGCTGATGGCATCTTCAGCGGCTGACGGAGCAGGAATAGGAGCTGCAGCAGCAGGCGCAGAAGCAACAGGCATAGGAGCGGCTGCGCTGCCAGTCGATGCAGAAGCACGGGCCAACGGTGCTTCGGGTGCTGGAGGCACCACGCGCAGCACTTGGCCAGCCTCAATCAAATTCGGGTTGTCAAGCTTGTTCCATCGGGCAATATCTCGGCCACTTTGACCATGGTCCATGCCAATTCGAATCAAGGTGTCGCCGGGCTTGACGGTGTAGTAACCGGGCTTGCCTGCGTTTTCAGCACCTGGAAGTACACGATTGGAACTGCGTGCAGCGCCAATGGAGTGGTCGTCAAAAGGCGCAAGGCGTCCTTTGTTGGCGCAACCCGACAGCACAAGCGCTGTCATCAGGGCAGCAAGACCCCACATTCCGACACGAAACATTGTTATTTCCCTGTGTTCAAGCAATGCCTGATTTTAGAGGCACAAAGTTCACGGCTTCGAGGAGGGTCTGTTGCAAACCTTGCGGTGTTTTATCAATCACCACCAGCGCCTGTTGCCCTGCACTGGTATGTGTGGGTGCGACCAAGCGCCCTCCCATGGAGAGCTGGTCAATCCATGCTTGGGGCACGTTCTCACCACCCGCCGCCGAGATGATGGCGCTATAGGGCGCACCTTGTGCATAGCCCAACATGCCATCACCAAATATCAAATGCACGTTGGGCAGGCGCATGGGACGCAAGTTATCGCGAGCCTTGTCATGCAGGCCTCGCAAGCGTTCAATGCTGTACACCTCACGCGCCACACAAGCCAGCACGGCAGCTTGGTAACCGCAGCCTGTACCGATTTCTAAGACACGCCCCATTTGCGGTGCGCCTTGCAAGCCCGGCGCTTCGCGCAGCAGCGCAATCATGCGCGCCACCACGTTGGGCTTGGAAATGGTTTGGCCAAGTCCTATGGGCAAGCTGGTGTCTTCGTAGGCTTGGTTCACCAAGGCGCTGTCCACAAAACGATGGCGCTCCACACGGCCCATGGCTTCGAGCACCACCGCATCATCAATGCCCTGAGCCGTGAGTTTTTGCACCATGCGGGCGCGAATGGCCGACGAATCTAGACCAACACCCGTGGGACTGACCACGCCTGCGGGCTTTGGTCGAGCGGGCGACTGCGGGGTGACCACGCGGGTTGCACCCATCAAGGTTTTAGGCGCTGCTTGCGGTTTACCGCTGTCTAAGCGCGCGGGAAAACTAGGGCGCTGCTTCATGCCGATTGAGCACCCAAACGTTGCGCCCACTCAGGCAAGCTGACGTGCTCGGTCAAGTCCACATGCAGTGGTGTCACTGACAGATGCCCTTCAAACGTGGCGTGAAAGTCCGTGCCATCGCTGTCGTCTTTGGCAGCTCCGGCGCTGCCAATCCAATACATGGTTTCGCCGCGTGGGCTGGTTTGTGTGATGACGCGCTCGGCCGAATGGCGACGACCCAAACGCGTCACGCGCAAAGGCTTGATTTGATCAACGGGCTGATTGGGAATGTTCACATTCAACAACCATGGCGTACCCGCCACTTGGCCTTGCGCCAACATTTGCTGGACCAGCTCACGTGCTTTGGCGGCGGCGGCATCAATATGCCCCCATCCTTTGTCGACCTGCGAAAAAGCAATGGCTGGAATGCCAAACAAATAGCCTTCCATGGCAGCACCCACTGTGCCTGAGTAAATCGTGTCGTCGCCCATGTTGGCGCCATTGTTGATGCCTGACACCACGAGGTCGGGTTTGTAATCGAGCAAGCCCGTCAGTGCAATGTGAACGCAGTCGGCTGGCGTGCCATTGACGTAACGAAAACCATTGCTGGCTTGGTGCACATACAAAGGCGAATGCAAGGTCAGTGCGTTGGACTTGGCGCTGTTGTTGTGCTCAGGCGCGACCACTTCGACGCGCCCCAAATCTTTGAGCGCTTCGTACAGGGCCACGATGCCTGGGGCTTGAAAGCCGTCGTCGTTGGAAATCAGGATGTTCATGATGCCTTAGGGTTGCACGCGAATTGTAGGTTCGTACAGCGGCAGGCTTTGAATACTAAGGGCTTGCGCTGTAAACACCGTAAGCCAGCATGAGCAAAGTCCCCGTCAGCAAGGCGGGCACCAAGCGGCGCTGCGGACTAGACACCATCACTGCCACGCTAAGTACACAAATCAGCACGCGCAACAACAACGGCACACTGGCCAACAAACCAAGAGGCAACAAAATCATGCGCACCGTCAAGGCCGCCACCATGGCGTAAGTCACAGCCGATAACCAACGAAACACCTCGCTGTCTTGGTGAATATGGCCCGACAGCTTGACGCCTGCGGCACGGCAAATGTAGGTGCCGATACAGGCCGCACTCAGCGCTAGCCAAACACCCCACCCTTGCATGTCGGCATTCATGCTTGCACCTCCACGGGGCGTGGGCGCAACCAGCGGCGATCAATGAGGTAAGCCGCTGTGCCGCCTACCAAGCCCGTCAACAGCAAGCTGCTGTCCGCATCCATCATGAAAAACAAGGGGCCGAGCAAGCAACCTAAGCCAATGGCCAATCGGTTGCCCCAAGGCTTCACATCGGTGAACGTGAGCAAGAAGAACAAGGGATTGATGAACACCAAGGCCAAGGTCACGGGCGTGGGCACCCAACCTGCCACGTAATAACCCAACACCGTGCCCAACGGCGAAATCAACCAACATGGCAAAGCCAAACCGATGAAGTAATTCAAACGGTGCTGTGGCCGCATCCGGGGAAACTCGCGCATCGACACTGCCCATGCGGTCATGGCCAGCATGTGCACCCACAAGTACAAGAGGGGGTTGCGGTCACGTCGATGGAGTTGGGGAAAGAGGGTCACCACCATGGTGACAAATCGGGTCGAAGTCAGCGTCACGGCAAAGCCGATCGCTAACAAAGATGAGCCAGAGATGAACATCTCTAGCATCACCACTTGACCGGGCAGCGCAAACATCAGCAAGCTGGTGAGGCCAGTCATCCATGCGTCAAAACCATGGGTACGTCCCATGGCTCCAAAGCCGACCATGCCTGCAAACAGAACTAACACGGGCGCACCCATGGCATCACGGATGCCATGCCAAAAGGCTTCACGCCGATTGGCAAACCGGTTTTGAGTCACGACTCAGAACCGATTATTTTTGGTTCATATTGCCTTTGAATTTACCGCCGCGTTGGATTTCCAACTCGTGATATTCCAAGGTGCCAGACACTTTGCCTGTGCTGTGAATCAGCAAATGTTCTTTACAAACGATGTCTTGGTTCAATTCGCCATGCACATCGATTTCACGTGCACGCACGGTGCCAGTCACTTGGCCTTTGGTGCCAATCAACAAGTCATCAGCGGTCAATTCGCCAGATACGTTGCCATTGATGACAGCTTTGCCAGGCGCAGCAATAGAGCCTTTAAAAGTGACGCCCTCGCCGATCACGAGGTTGTTGTTGGTTGGGTTGATATCCGCCATGTTCAGCTCCTTTGAATAACGCATCATACCTAATCAATTCAAGCACTTAGCTTGAAGTTGTCATGTACCGCACAATCATTAAACTCTAGCCATGCCACGTTTCGCCGCCAACCTCAGCATGCTCTACAACGAGCATGACTTTTTAGACCGCTTCACAGCCGCTGCTCAAGACGGCTTTGAAGGCGTTGAGTTTCTTTTTCCCTATGCGTTTGACGCACATGAGTTGCGCCAAAGGCTCAAGGACAACGGCCTCACACAGGTGCTTTTCAATGCTTCACCGGGCCAGTGGGATGCCGGCCAGCGCGGCTTGGCCTGCTTGGGTGACCACGTAGACGAGTTTCAGTCCAGCATTCGGCAGGCACTGACCTATGCCGACACGCTGGGCTGCAAACGCATCCACGTCATGGCAGGTATCGCCCCGCAAGGCTTAGAGGCCGCAGCCATCGAAGCCACTTATTGCAGCAACATCGCATGGGCCGCTGAGCAAGCACGTGCATCGGGCTGCGATGTGCTGATCGAACCCATCAACACCCGCGACATGCCTGGCTACTTTTTAAACTACCAAGCGCAAGCACACCGCATCGTTGACAGCATTGGCGCATCCAACCTGAAAGTGCAGATGGACCTCTACCACTGCCAAATCATGGAAGGCGACTTGACCACCCAAATTCGTCAGTACCTCCCGACTGGCCGCGTGGGACATTTCCAAATAGCAGGCGTACCCATGCGACATGAGCCCAATTTAGGTGAAATCAACTACCCCCACCTGTTTGACGTGATTGACCAAGTCTCTGCGCAATGCGGCTGGCATGGCTGGATCGGCTGTGAATATCGCCCCGCTCGCGGCGCAGTGAATAATGGCACACGCGACGGACTTGTTTGGATGGACGCATTAGGCGGCTCTCTCAGATCAACACATCACATGAAAGACTGACATGAAATATCTTCACACCATGGTGCGTGTCACTGACCTTGAAACCTCATTGAAGTTTTACCGAGATGCACTGGGATTGAACGTATTGCGAACCAAAGAGTCCGAGCAAGGCCGCTTCACCTTGGTCTACCTCGCCGCCCCCGGCGATGAAGATGCGCAAGTGGAACTCACCTACAACTGGGACCCTGAAGTCTACACAGGGGGTCGTAATTTTGGTCACTTGGCTTATGCCGTCGACAACATTTACGCCACGTGTGAAAAATTGCAAGCGCATGGCGTGACGATTCTTCGCCCGCCCCGTGACGGCCGCATGGCATTTGTGCGTTCGCCTGACGACATTTCTATTGAACTACTTCAACGGGGTGATGCCTTACAACCCACTGCTCCTTGGACTGACATGCCCAACGTGGGCACTTGGTAAAACAAACATTTGCACTGACATTGCTTGCAAGTAACAATGCACACATTCCAAGCGAGCAAAGATGCCAACCTCATACAAAAATTTACTGGCACAACTCTCCCCATCACACACAGGGTATCAACTCAATCGCCCTGCAGCCAATCGACAAAAGTTCGAGGAACTTGTTGCTTGGATTGATGCTCACCTCGATCAAACGATCACGCTGAATGACTTGTTACAGCAGTCTGGGCTGTCGATGTACGAGCTGACGACACAGTTCATGTTGAATACCAAACTGCTACCGCTTCAATTTATCAAAGCACTTCGCAAATACAAAGCAGACCTAGAGCAAATCAACCAGCCGAGTGTTGACAACACTTACGCCTTGTTTGATCCAAGAAACACGCCTCACTAGAGAATTGGCTCTAAAGAGCACGCTGGTCATTGATTTGTCAAAACGCACAGATACCATTTCGTCATCTTTATCAACCTGAAGGAACTCATCATGCAAAACCAAGTCAAACCACAAGTTGAAGCCTCTTTGAAAGCCGCTTTCGATCTGGCCAATCTTTCTTTCTCGCAAGTCGAGCGTCTGACGCAACTCACCCTTGAGCAAGCCAAAGTGAACGCCGAACTGGCCCACGAACAATTGACATCGGCATTGGAAGTCAAAGACCCAGCCGCCGCAATGGACCTGTTGAAATCTCAAATGGAAGACTCAGCCAAGAGCTTGGCTGGTTTTGCCGCAACTGCATTTGAATTGACACAAGAATTCCAAGCTGAGTCAGCTGCATTTGCAGAAGGCCACTTTGACCAAGCCCATGCTTCAGTCAACAAAACTTTGACTGAAAACTTGAAAAAAGCGCCAGAAGGCTCTGAAGCCGCTGTGAATGCTGTCAAAGCTGCAGTGGATGCTGGCAACAAAGCATTGGCAGAAGCACGCAAAAACGCCAAGAAAACAGCTGAATTGGCTCAAGAAGGTTTGGCCAAGCTGAAAGAGCACGCACCTAAAGCCGCCGCAAAAGCTCCAGCACGTCGCAAAGCTCGCGCTTAATCCGCTCTTGTGCGCATATGACACCCGAGGTGTCATATGCCGCAAAAGCAGCCTCACTGAGGTTGAAATACGCCACCCTTCCGTCTAGATGCCCTGCATCAAACAAACGGAACTTCCTCCCAATCCGTGGTGTAACTCGGTGACTTCCGCTCTTGCTTCATCTGCCACTCTTTGTAAGCGCCTTGGGTTGAGACTTTGACTGTGCCTCGACCGAATCGCTTGTTGAGCCCGTCCAGTGCATCCATCAGTCTGGTGTCCGTTGCTTGAGTAGGCTCTAACCAATCCATTTGATACCTTCCTGCCGGGTGAATTTCTCCGAGCATGATGCCTGCCTTCTTGTACTCATACCCAGGCTTGAACAAGCGCTCCACAAGATAGTCCGCCCAGCGATTCACCACGAGGCTGTCATTCGTTGGCTGCGGCAAAGGCACTGCGAATGTTGGGTTGTATTGCGGCAAGTCTTTGCGAAAACGGTTTGTGTACAAAGACACTTGAATCAACGATGCATGCGAACCCTGAGCGCGCAACTTGGCGCAAGAGTTGGCCACAAACGTGCTCATGGCATCTTTGAGCACGTCGACATCACGCACTGTGTGGCCAAACGATCTGCTGCTGACAATTTGCTTTTTGCCTGGCACTAGCTCTTGTAGCTCAATGCAAGCCACGCCTTGCAATTCCCGCTGAGTTTTCTCCATCACCACGCCAAACTCGGCTCTCAACGTTGCGCAATGTGCAGTGCGTAAATCTTGAACGGTATGAATACCGTGCTCGGCCAGCCGAAGGCTCAATCTGCGCCCTACCCCCCACACCTCGCCCACTTCAATTTGGCTGAGCAACTTCACCTGCTGTGCTTCAGACAAATCGTTGTAGTTGAAAACGCCCTTAGACCTTGGGTGCTTCTTCGCAATGTGGTTCGCAAGCTTAGCCAAAGTCTTGGTTGGTCCAATGCCAACGCACACAGGAATGCCCGTCCAAGAGATCACACGATCACGCATTTCGTAGCTCACATCTCTGAGCTTCTGGGTTCCTGTGAGGTCAACGAAACATTCGTCGATTGAGTAGACCTCATGCCTAGGCGAGTAGTCACTCAATATCGACATCACCCTGTTCGACATGTCAGCGTAAAGGGCATAGTTAGAGCTCAAAGCAAGAATGCCACTTTCTTCTGCAAGGTGTTTGCACTCGAACCATGGCTGCCCCATGCGAATACCCAAAGCTTTTGCCTCGTTAGAGCGTGAGACTGCACAGCCGTCATTGTTTGACAACACAACGATCGGTACGTTTTTTAAATCAGGACGGAAAACACGCTCACAACTCACATAGAAGTTGTTGCAGTCCACCAAAGCTATTTGCGGTGTCATGGCTCAACTTCTTCGACCTTCACGGTTTTGAGCATGATGGGTTTGACCAAAATTTTGTAGCTATCCAAATCAAAGTCATGCTGCTTGTACGCATTGATCTGACTTGGATGGCTCGACTTAGAACACTGCGTCCCTAAGTAGCACCAGTTGTTCACGCGATGGCGTTGTACCCACTCCCCCGCTTGTTCAATCAAATCAATCGGGCCATCAAACGGCCACACCTCCACTTGCGAGTCCACCAAGGCAGAAAAGAGCCTTTGGTCATGTGTGCGTCGGTCTTCCCTACCCACACAAGCGCCAAGGCATGTCTTGATCTGCAAACCAAAGCACCCACGCGTGGATGTTTTCTCTAAGCCTAAGAGTGCGAGGCACAGCATGTGTTGCTGGGCCAGCTCCTTGAGCTTGGCCTTGGCAGCATGGCTTGAAGAATACAAACCGTACAGCTCGGGCGTTGAGCCTAGGTTGACTTGCTTGCTGTCCACCACCTCTGGCAAAGCGCCCGCATTCGTTTGATTGAGTCGTATCGAGCAGAGCGTCCTGATGCGTCTCAAGCGCTGATTGAACAAAGGGGTTTGCTCTTTGATCATTCGGGACTCAAGCAACAGTGCCCCAATCTCACCCGCTGTCTCGATGAAGTCGATACGACGCGTCTGCGCAATCATGCTGGCTTCATCTGGCGTTCTTAAGTGGCTCAACACACGCGTGCGAATGTCAACGCTTTTGCCGATGTAAAGCGGCAGCGTCCCCTCGCCTTTGAAGATGTAAACACCAGGTGTGCGAGGCAACGCTGCCAAGCTATCAGCATCAATCTTGTGTTCGAGCAGCTTGACGTTGATGGACGACATGAATCAACACAGCTTGTGAATGTTGTTGGTCACCACACCCCAGACCACGAAGTCATCTTCTTCTTTGATGAGGCGTGCGGGGTAAATGGGGTTCTCTGCGATGAGCTTGACCACGCCACCGCGTCGGTAAAGCCGCTTGACTGTGAACTCGTTGTTCAACAGCGCAACGACGATGTGGTTGTGCTTAGGGTCCATGCTGCGGTCCACCAAGAGCGCATCGCCCTCATAGATGCCTATTCCCGTCATCGAATCGCCCTTGACGCGAAACACGTAGGTGGCTGCTTTGTTACGGATCAACTGCTTGTTGAGGTCAATCCGCTCTTCTGTGTGATCTGCTGCAGGTGAAGGAAAGCCTGCAGGAACGAGCCAACCGCATACATCCAGCCATAGCGGGCTAGGGTCTAGCAACACTGGATGATTTTGAGATGCAGACGTGGTTTTCATAACGCCATGATACTGTATGAATAAACAGCACCCCAAAGAGACCACCAAAATTAGTCAATGACGAAACCCCAGGCCTGAGAGGCCTAAAGCCGCTCATCAGCTCGGCTGTCATTAGTTTGTTATCGTTCTAGAGAATAAAAAGCGTGTGGCTTGAAGCCAAGATTGCGCTGCTGTTTATTTCTCACACAGCAACTGAGCCTCCCAATCACAAAGATCTCTATGAAAACAATCACACTTAGCTCTATCAAGTTGATCGTGCTGACCTTGGCTTTACTAACAAAATCTGCTGTTGCCTTGGAGTTTTCAGATCTTGCCAACGAGGGAGAAATCAAGTTTTTAAAGATACGACCTGACCCAGACGCATACCGCTATGAGTCCCGCGTAAAAATTACGCATCAAAGTTTGGAAAACGGCGTAGTGACTATTGCCACATGTCACCGCCAACTCGACCCCATTAGAAAGGTGGAGATTGTTTTCAATGAGGAAAGAATTAAAAAAATTGACGTGAAAAGTTTTTCAAAAATGGCATCTGCCACGGTTCAGGACAATCGTGTCACGCTGATGGCGGTTCAACGCGGCGCTTCCATTTGTATAGATTTGGAATCGCGTGCATTAGACACGTTATCCGCAAATGAATTCAAATTGAATGCGGGACCATTGATGCGGAAATACCTAGACGGATATTTACCGATGAGTGCCATCCTGAGAGTAGATTGGCCTGCGAATTTACTAACACTGGAAAAGACCAACCCTGTAGAACAAGATGGGGTGAAGATCTACCAGTCCCACTCTGGTGCTCAACTAGATCTGACGTTTGCTGGAAAGATGACAGCTCAAATCTACTTAAAAAAACCAGTGTCTGATTAATGAGAGGCAGGAGCTAAACGTGCCCACACCAAAAAAAAGCGAGCTCCCTAAATGGGAACTCGCTTAAATTTTGGGGTGGCTGATGGGGCTCGAACCCACGACAACAGGAATCACAATCCTGGACTCTACCAACTGAGCTACAGCCACCGTAGAAGCGAAAATTATAACCTAGCTATTTTGATTTCTGCCTTGAATTTTTCTTTTAATAGCTTGTAGTAAGCCAAGCCTTCAGCAGAGGCCCACCACTGTGCATACTGGTCGCGCTCACGGGCCAAGCCAGTGGCATTCGCAGCATCGCGCGGCAACACTTTTTCAACCTTGACCACCGCGTAGCCGCTGGCGCCTAAGTCCACGCCCACCCATGCTGGCAAGGTTCGCGTGCTGGCACGCAAGGCCGCTTCCACCAAAGCTGAAGGCTGTGCTTGCTTGGCTTCGCGTGACACCACGATGGCGGCTGGCAATTTGGCAGCATCAGGGCTGGCTTTCCATTCCGCCAGTTTGGCCGCGCCTTCAGAGCGAGCACGCTCACCAGCTTGTTGGGCTACCACTTGCTCACGCACACGGGCTTTGACCTCTTCCAAAGGAAGGGTACGTGCGGGGCTGTAGCTGGTGATGCGCGCTGCGGCCAACACGTTGGGGGCCAGCTCAACAGCTTCGGTGTTGCGCTTTTTCTCAATCGAATCTTGCGAGAACACAGCAGCCAAAAGTTTGGGGTTGTTCGCCGCGGTATTGCCAGCCACAGGCTCACGGCCAAGGTTGCTGGCAGTTTGCACATCCAACTTCAGGCGCTCAGCTGCAGGCTTCAAGGTGTCTGATTGCTCGTAAACAATATTGGTGAACTGCTCTGCCGCTTCAGCAAATTTGCGCTGTGCCAATTGGGCACGCACTTCAAGTTCCAACTTGGCGCGTTGCGACTCAAAGCTTTTTTGCTCAGGCTGTTTGATGTCGGTCACGCGAATGATGTGAAAGCCAAAATCGGTTTCCACCACACCGCTGGTCTCGCCCTTTTTCAAAGCAAATGCAGCGTCTTCAAAGGGCTTGACCATCGCGCCGCGACCAAAGAAATCAAGGTCACCACCTTTGGCAGCAGAGCCAGTGTCTTGCGAACTTTTACGTGCCAAGTCAGCAAACTGATTGGGCGACTTTTGCACTTCGGCCAGCAACGCCTGTGCTTTGGCGCGAGCTGCATCGCGCTCTGCGGCTGGTGCGCCTTTGTCGGCATTGATCAAGATATGGCTGGCACGACGCTCTTCCAAGCCAGCCAAACGGGCTGAGTTTTGCTCGAAGTAAGTCTTGAGTTCAGCCTCTGGAACCACGATGTCTTTTTGCACAGCGGCCAAGTTCAGCACCACGTATTCAATATCGGCACGCTCGGCAGACTGGAACTTGTCGGGGTTGGCCTTGTAATAAGCCTCGATGTCTGCATCGGTGGGGTTGATTTGAGCCACAAAATCAGCAGGCGTGAAACGCGCCACTTGCACTTGGCGTTGTTCATAAAACGCGTTCAAGGTCACATCCGCCAAAGCTGCTGAGCTAAAGCTCGTCACACCGATGCCAGACATGACTTGACGTGAGGCCAAATCACTGCGCACTTGTGCTTCGAATGATTCAGGCGACATACCCTGTGTGCCCAACAGTTGGCGATAGCGCTCCATGTCCAGCGTGCCATCTGGTCGACGCAAAGCGGCGATGGTGGGGTTTTGTTGCAACTCGGCAGCCAAGCGTGCATCGCTAGCACCCAAACGCAACTGAGTCGCGGCAACTTGCAGCAAGCGGTCACGCACCAAACGCTCCAATGTGCTGTATTTCGCCTCGGGTGTGTCAAACAGCTTCACATCCACATTGGGCATGCTGCTTTGCATGCGCTCAACTTGACTGCGATGAGCAGCATCCCACTCACCTTGCGTGATGTCTTGTCCTGCCACCACGGCAACAGTCGCGCCCCCCTCACGGAAGCTGTTGTAGCCCTCTAGGCCAAACAATACGAAGGACGGGAAGATCAATAGGAACAGCAAGAACTGCATGATCCGTGTGTGCTTGCGAACAAAATCAAACATGTGGTGGACTCATCGTGAAGTGTGAGGGGCCAAGAAAAAAGGCGAACATCTGAGTTCGCCTTTTGAATGGGTGGTGGGTGCTGACGGGGTCGAACCGCCGACCTACTGCGTGTAAGGCAGCCGCTCTGCCAACTGAGCTAAGCACCCAACCGAAACCGCGAATTAGTTCAAGGCGTCTTTCAAGCCTTTGCCTGGACGGAACTTTGGCACCTTGGCTGCTTTGATCTTGATGGCTTCGCCTGTACGTGGGTTACGGCCAGTACGAGCGGCACGCTTGCCAACTGCAAATGTACCGAAACCAACCAAAGAAACTGTGCCGCCCTTTTTCAAGGTGGTCTTCACTGCGCCGATGGTGGACTCGAGTGCGCGAGTGGCAGCAGCTTTAGAAATGTCTGCGTGCTTGGCAATGTGCTCAATCAGTTCTGTCTTATTCACAAAAATCCCCTCTCAATGAGATGTGATGTTAGTCAATGATGAGTGCTAGTTTACTAGCTCTACGGTATGCGTCGCTGCTGAAGGTGTCTCGCCTTGTGTCGCAGCATGTTTGAAATTCTAGTCGTTTTTTGAAGCTAAAAATTACAAGGCTTCAGCAATTGCACGTCCTAAATCGGCGGTACTAGCGTTACCCCCAATGTCTGGTGTCTTAGGTGCGCCACTCTTGGGATCGAGCACCTTCTCAATCGCCGCCATCACAGCATCGTGTGCATCCTTATGGCCTAAGAACTCCAGCATCATCGCGCCACACCAAATTTGGCCGATGGGATTGGCAATGCCTTTACCCGCGATATCTGGTGCTGAACCGTGCACAGGCTCAAACAACGAGGGGAACTTACGGTCCGGGTTCAAGTTGGCGCTGGGCGCAATGCCGATCGTGCCGGTGCATGCGGGGCCTAAGTCGCTCAAGATGTCGCCAAACAAATTGCTGGCCACCACCACATCAAAGAAGTCAGGGCGTTGCACAAAGTGCGCGGTCAAGATGTCGATATGGAACTTGTCCACGTTGATGCCAGGATAGTTCTTGGCCATTTCAACCACACGCTCATCCCAATAAGGCATGGTGATGGCAATGCCGTTGGATTTGGTGGCGCTGGTCAAATGCTTTTTAGGTCGGGTTTGGGCCAACTCAAACGCAAACTTCAACACGCGGTCTACGCCAATGCGTGACATGACCGTTTCTTGCATCACGATTTCGCGCTCAGTGCCGGGGTACATGCGGCCACCAATGCTGGAGTACTCACCCTCGGTGTTTTCACGCACGATGTACATGTCAATCTCGCCAGGCTGACGCGGTGTGCCGTCACGGCGCACCACGGGTGCGATGATGCCCGGCATCAAACGTGCGGGGCGCAGGTTGATGTACTGGTCAAACTCACGGCGGAACATCAACAGCGAGCCCCACAGCGAAATGTGGTCTGGAATTTTGTCGGGCCAACCCACTGCACCAAAGAAGATGGCATCGTGGCCGCCGATTTGGTCTTTCCAATCGTCGGGCAGCATCTTGCCGTGCTTCTCGTAATAGTCCCAGCTCGAAAAATCAAAGTGGTCGTACTTTAGGTCAATGCCAAATTTACGGGCCGCTGCGTCCATGACGCGAATGCCTTCGGGCATGACTTCTTTGCCAATGCCGTCACCGGCGATCACTGCAATGCGTTTTTGGCTCATCTTCAACCCTTAGCAAAAATTCACAAACATTCAAAAATTAAGCGGCGATTTTAGGAGGTCGCACCACCAAGCTCACCCCTGCAGCGGTCACCACAATGCCTGCCAGCGTCACCAAGGTGATGGGCTCGTTGAACAAAACCCAAGCCATCACAGCCGTGGTCGGTGGTACCAAGTACAACAAACTGGTCACCGAAGCCGCTGCGCCACGTTGGATGAGGATGTAGAACAACGAGCTGCCGCCCAAGGTCAACACCAACACGGCCCACACCATGGCCCAGATCATTTCAGAGTTCCACAAAGCAACTTCTGTTTCCATCAAGGCCAATGGCAAGGTCACCAAATAAGCGGCCATGAGCTGTACGGCATTGGCGCTGCGCACATCGCAGGGCTGGACAAATCGTTTTTGATACAGCGTGCCTGTGGTGATGGACACCAAAGCCATGGTGATCATGGTCAGGCTCCACGGTGTGACTTCAATGCCACCTTCAAGCTTGCGCGACACCACCATGGCCAAACCGACAAAACCCAAGGCCAAGCCTTGCCATTGACGACGGGTCACATGCCCGCCTCGGGCCGACAACCAAATGGCGGTGATGACCGGCTGCAACCCGACAATCAAAGCAGTCAGACCAGCGCCCATGCCCACTTTCACGGCGGCCCACACCCCACCCAAATAACCGGCATGCATCAACACGCCCGTGACAGCCAAATGCCACCACTGCGCCCTGCCCTGCGGCCAAGGCACACGCGCCCATTTGACCCACAGTACAAAACACAGAATGGAAAAAACGTAGCGCCACAACAAGAAGGTGAAGGGTGGCGAGTTGGGCATGCCGTAGCGCGCCACGATGAAGCCGGTGCTCCAAATCAACACAAAGAGCCAAGGCATGGCGTTGAGCCATGCAAGCCTGCGCTGCTCAGGCATTACTTGGCGTGGTCCAAGATATCAGGCCAAGCCTTTTGCAGGTAGTACACCATCGACCATACGGTCAACACGCCTGCAATCCAAATCAACACCGTGCCCCACAAGGCCGTGTCAATCACGCCTAGGATTTGGCCGTCGTAGAGCAAGAAAGGAATGGCCACCATTTGCACCATGGTCTTCAACTTGCCCAGCACATGCACAGCCACACTCCGAGAAGCGCCAATTTGGGCCATCCACTCACGCAAAGCTGAAATGGCAATTTCGCGGCCAATGATGATCAACGCCACCAACACATCGGCACGACCGAGGTGCACCAAGATCAGCAACGAGGCACACACCAAAAATTTATCAGCCACTGGGTCAAGGAATGCGCCAAAGGCCGAGGACTGATTGAGTTTGCGAGCCAAGTAGCCATCGAGCCAATCGGTCAACGCAAACACCACAAACATCACGGTGGCCCACAGGTTGCGCTCGGCGGTTTCGATCGGTAAATAAAACAACCCCACGATGAGCGGTATGGCCGCTATGCGCGTCAATGTCATGAGCGTGGGAATGGTCCACATAGATGTGTTTACTCGTAAATGATGTGTGATTGTCCGTCGTGGGCCTGTGCCATCCAACTGGCCAAGGCCGCGTCACTGGGGAAAAACTTGACGTTGTCGCCCAACTGTACGTCAGCCGTGGCCCCGTCACGCAGCAGCTTCAATCGTACGCCCATACCCCGCACCAGCTCGCCCTGCTCGGATTGCTCCACTTTGGCTGGGTGGTCGCGCAACATGCGCGCAATGTCAGGCGAAGTGCCGTTGACCGTGACACTCAGGTATTTCCCAAAGCGGCAACGCGCTTGCTCAAGACTCCACACCTGTTGGATAGACAAACGCAAACCACCCGAGAAGCGGTCTGGCTGCGCCTTGCCCATGATGATGACCAGTTCATCATCTTTCAAAGTATTGCGGTAGGTGTTGGTGGTGGCCTCGTCTGCCGTGGCTTCGATCACCGCTGATTTGTCGTCGAGCTTGAAGATAGCCAGCTTGCCGCGCTGGCCGTTGATCACGCGCATATCACTCACGATGCCCGACAGCAACTGCGGCTCGCGTGAATCCATCAAATCTTCAATACGGGTGCGGGCAAAGCGGCGCACCTCGCGCTCGACTTCGTCAAACAAATGGCCGGACAAGTAAAAGCCCAAGGCCACCTTCTCGTGCGTGAGGCGTTCTTTCACACCCCAAGGCAGCATTTCCACATACTCTGGCTCTTGCGTGCTGGAGCCGTGGGCGTCTTCGCCCATCATGTCAAACAAGCCGCCTTGGTTGGCGTTGGCTTCGCTGGCAGAGGCAAAGTCAAATGCGCGCTCGACGCTGGCCAACAGCTCGGCGCGGTTGAGGTGCAAGTTGTCGAACGCACCGGCTTTGATCAGGGCTTCGACCGTGCGCTTGTTTAAACGGCTGCGGTCCACGCGGCGGCAGAAATCAAACAAGCTGGTGAATGGCCCGTCTTCGCGCGCAGCGACGATAGCCTCGATGGCTTGTTGACCCGAGCCTTTGATAGCACCTAAACCGTAGCGAATGACTTTGTCTGAAATAGGCTCAAAGCGGTAGAAACCGCGATTCACATCGGGCGCTTCAAACGTGAGGCCCATCTTGTGCGCGTCTTCAAACAACACCTTGAGCTTGTCGGTGTTGTCCATTTCTACCGTCATGTTGGCGCAGAAGAACTCGGCCGTGTAATGCACCTTCAACCAGCCGGTGTGATAGGCCAGCAGCGAGTAAGCAGCGGCGTGCGACTTGTTAAAGCCGTAGCCCGCAAACTTCTCCATCAAGTCAAAGATTTCGTCCGCTTTGTCTTGGGTGATGTTGTTCTTGGCAGCACCCGCGCGGAAAATTTCGCGGTGCTCCGCCATCTCTTCGGGCTTCTTCTTACCCATCGCACGGCGCAACATGTCAGCGCCGCCGAGTGAGTAGCCGCCCAAAATCTGCGCGGTCTGCATCACCTGCTCTTGATACACCATGATGCCGTAGGTCTCAGACAGCATCTGCGCGACCATGGGGTGCGGATATTCAATCTCTTCGCGGCCATGCTTACGCGCCACAAAGCTTGGAATCAAATCCATCGGGCCTGGACGATACAAAGCGTTCAACGCAATCAAGTCTTCCAAGCGCGTGGGACGCGCATCGCGCAACATGCCCTGCATGCCGCGACTTTCAAACTGGAACACAGCTTCGGTCTTGCCGTCTTGGAACAGTTCGTAGGTGCGCTTGTCGTCGAGCGGGATGTTCTCGAAGGCGAAGTTCTCTTGGCCTTTATGACGCGCCATGATGAACTCGCGCGCGATCTCCAAAATGGTCAGCGTGGCCAAGCCCAAAAAGTCGAACTTCACCAAGCCAGCGGCTTCCACGTCGTCTTTGTCAAACTGGCTCACCGCCGATTCACTGCCGGGCTGTTGGTACAGCGGGCAAAAGTCGGTCAGCTTGCCTGGGGCAATCAACACACCACCGGCGTGCATGCCCACGTTACGCGTCATGCCTTCGAGCTTTTGCGCCAGCTCCAACAAGGTTTTGACTTCATCTTCTTTGGCCAAACGCTCAGCCAAGATGGGCTCGACCTCAATCGCACCGGCAATGGTGATGTGCTGACCAGGCTTGTTCGGAATCAAGCCACTGATGCCCTTGCAGAAGGTGTAGCTCATGTCGAGCACACGGCCCACGTCACCAATCGCAGCACGTGCAGCCATCGTGCCGAAGGTGGCAATTTGCGACACGGCTTCGCGGCCGTATTTGTCTTTCACGTAGTCAATCACGCGGTCGCGGTTGGTTTGGCAAAAGTCAATGTCAAAGTCGGGCATGGATACCCGCTCTGGGTTCAAGAAACGCTCGAACAGCAAGTTGTATTGCAGCGGGTCAAGGTCGGTGATTTTCAGCGCATACGCCACCAGCGAGCCAGCACCCGAACCACGGCCGGGGCCCACAGGGCAGCCATTGGCTTTGGCCCACTGAATGAAGTCACCCACGATCAAGAAGTAGCCGGGAAAGCCCATGTTCAAAATCGTGGTCAGCTCAAACTCTAGGCGTTCCACATAACGTGGGCGCTCTTCATCGCGTTTGGCTTCAACGGGGTACAGGTGACGCAAGCGCTCTTCCAAACCTTCATGCGACACGTGACGGAAATACTCTTCCACCGACATCACCACACCGTTGACGGGTGGGATGGGGAAGTTGGGCAGCTGCGGCTTACCCAACACCAAGGTCAGGTTGCAACGCTTGGCAATTTCGGCGGTGTTGGCAATGGCGCTGGGCACATCGGCAAACAGCTCGCACATTTGCGCGGATGATTTGAAATACTGCTCGCGCGTGAACTTGCGCACACGGCGTTGGTTACCCAAGATTTCGCCTTCGGCAATACACACACGCGCTTCATGCGCTTCGTAGTCGTCGGGCTCGGTGAACTGCACAGGGTGTGTGGCCACCACGGGCAGGCTCAAGCGAGCTGCCAGTTGCACGGCGGCAGACACATGGGTTTCGTCATCCGCACGGCCTGCGCGTTGCAGCTCAATGTAAAAGCGATGCGGGAAGATGCCCGCCAATTGCAAAGCCACTTCGCCAGCACGTGTGGTGTCACCCTGCACCAAGGCTTGGCCCACAACACCAGCTTGCGCGCCTGACAAAGCGATCAAGCCTTGCGACAACTCTTGCAGCCATTCCACCTTTGTCACGGCCACCGCCTTGTGCACGTTTTGCGTCCAGCCACGGCTGATGAGCTCGCACAGGTTCAAGTAGCCCTGATGGTTTTGCACCAACAACACCATGCGCGAGGTCTGCGCGGCGTCTTGGGTCAGGCTTTCTAGGTAAATCTCAGCACCAATGACGGGCTTGACGCCCTTGCCGCGGGTTTCTTTGTAAAACTTGATGGCACCGTACAGGTTGTTGATGTCGGTGATGGCCAGCGCGGGCTGCTGGTCGGCTGCGGCTGCTTTCACCACCTCGTCGATGCGGTTGGTCCCGTCAACGACAGAAAATTCGGAGTGAAGGCGCAAGTGAACAAACATGGGTTGAGATTGTAGGGACACCCCGTTACTTAGAATGGCTGGGTGAACCAAATCCTGAATATTTCTTGCTACAAATTCGTCGCGCTGCCCGACGCCCAAGACCTGCGCCAGCCTTGTTTGGACAACGCCTTGGCGCGCCAGCTCAAAGGCACGATTCTGATTGCAGAAGAAGGCATTAATTTCTTTTTGGCTGGCAGCGCCAACGATGTGCACGGCTTTGTGGACTGGCTGCGCTCAGACGCCCGTTTTGCCGACCTCGCCCCCAAAGAAAGCTGGTCTAACACCCAGCCGTTTCGAAAAATGCTGGTGAAGGTGAAAAACGAAATCATCCGCATGAACCACCCCAGCATTCGCCCCGCCGAAGGCCGCGCACCCGCTGTCACACCTGAGACCGCCAAACGCTGGTTGGACCAAGGCCATGACGACGAAGGCCGCCCTGTGGTGACGCTGGACACGCGCAACCAATTTGAAGTGGATGCCGGCACGTTCAAGAACACCATCAACTGGGGCATCACCAAGTTCACCGAGTTTCCAGATGCGGTGCAGGCGCACTTAGACGAGTTGCAAGACAAAACTGTGATCAGCTTTTGCACGGGCGGCATTCGCTGCGAAAAAGCGGCCATCTACATGCGCAACGCGGGCCTGCCCCATGTGTATCAGCTTGAAGGCGGCATCCTCAAATACTTTGAAGAAGTGGGCAACGACCACTACGACGGCGGCTGCTTTGTGTTTGATGAGCGCCGTGCCGTGGGCGCGGACCTCAGCGCCACGGGCTTGGCACCCGATGGCAGCTTTCCGATCAGTCCTCCAGCAGAGCCAACACCTCAGACTTGAACTCGCGGCTGTACAAGATACCCACCACCAACAACGTGGCCAACACAAGCATGGTGGGCGAGAAGAACCAGCCCAAAGCAGCAAACGAGAAATAGTAGGCGCGCAAGCCGCCGTTAAACGTCTCAGCAGCCAAGCCTGTCATGGCAGCAGCTCGGTCTGCATAGCGTTCACGATTACCTGCCACGCCGCTGGCAAAGTCTTCTGCAGGCGGCATGCCGCCGATCAACAAGGCCACAAATGTGTACTGACGCATCGACCATGAAAAGCGGAAAAACGCGTACACAAAAATCATCACCAAGACCAAGATCTTGAATTCAAACACCAGAATGGGCGTTTGCTCGGCAAACGGGATTTCGCGCACCAGCTCTGCTGCTTTGTCGGTCGTTCCCAACAAGGCAAACAAACCACCCAAAATCAAAATAGTGGTGGAGCAAAAAAATGCAGGTGTGGCCGACAAGGTTTGCGTGATGATGCCGTCCAGCATGCGCGGGTCACGCGCTGTGGTTTGCATCATCCACTTGTGACGGTAGCGGTTGGTCATGGCCAAGATGGAATGCTGACCATCGCTTCTGTACTTCGCAAACAAAGCGTAGCCCACCCACAAAGAGATAAAAAATCCTAAGGCGAGCCAGTCGGCCCACGGCAGCATTTGCAAAATTTTCATGCCTTGATGCTACCCAAAGAAAAAGGGCAGCTCTGATGAACTGCCCTTTTATTTCTTGCCCCGCACATCACGGGTGTGACGCGGTTGACGGCGTTGATTAGCGGAAATTAACCGCGCAACTTTGCTGCCACAGCGGCCACGCGCTCACCGTAGGCTTTGGCTGTGTCCAAGTCACCTTGTGGAATGTCAGCGGCTGGGCTGGTGGGGCCGACTTGCGCCATCACGCCAGAGTTAGAACCAATGCGGTTGATGCTGCCGTCATTCATGGCGGGCTGGCCCACCCACACCATGCCTTGTTGCATGGCCAAAGTGATGAAGTATTGGATGGTCGACAGCTTGTCGCCACTGGGGCTGGCAGAAATGGTGAAGCCGCCGGCCACTTTGTCTTTCCATGCGCTGGCAAACCATTGCTTGGACGTTGCATCCGCAAACTTTTTAAACTGCCATGAGGCCATACCCATGTAAGTGGGTGAACCAAAGATGATGGCGTCTGCTGCGTTGAGGGCTTCCCACTCGGCGTCGGTGATGTTGCCGTCTGCGTCGATGGCGACGATGGTGGCTTTTGCGCCTTCGGCCACGAATTGGGCCACGCGTTGTGTGTGGCCATAGCCTGAGTGGTAAACGACGACAGTTTTAGTCATGGTGTGTTTCCTTGATGTGGTTGAAAGATGGGTTGAAAAGTGGGTTGAAAAATAGGACGGGATTATTGAGCTGCTTTTTTGGCGTCGATGCTCCATGCGCCAGCGCCTGACGACACCAACACCAGCAAGCCACCGATCACGCCAATGTTCTTGAAGAACAAGAGCTGCTGCACAAACGCTTGCTCAGGCGCTGCAGCCCAAAACGCGTGAAAGAAGATGGAAGCGACAAGCGTGAACACAGCCAAAACAGCCGCGACGATGCGGGTTTGAAAACCCACGACCAAAGCCACAGAGCCCAAAATTTCTAATGCCAATGCAGCAGCCGCTGCCACAGCAGGCAGTGGCAAGCCCACAGATTCGATGTAGCCCACTGTGCCGTCAAAGCCAGAGAGCTTGGCCAAGCCAGCAGGTAAAAAGAGTGCTGCGATCAATAGGCGACCAATGAGGTTGAGTGCGTTGTTCATGAAAATTCCTGCGAACAGATGGGTTCAAAAAATTATGACGCCAAGTCAAACACCAACACCTCGGCATCGTCGCCATGGGTGAGGTGAATGGTCGGTTCGTTGTCCAACAATGCAGCATCGCCTGTGGCCAGCGCCACGCCATTGACTTGCAAGTTACCGCGAATGAGGTGCACATAGGCCTTACGACTCGGCGCAATATTTAGCGTGGCCGTCTCGTCGCCGTCAAACAAACCTGCATACAGCGCAGCATCAGCATGGATTTTCACCACACCACCGTCTGGTGCTGCAATACGGCTGAGCGCACCGCGTTTGGAGGCGGGTGGCACTTGTTGCTGTTCATAGCTAGCGGGAATACCGCGCACATTGGGCTCAATCCAAATCTGCAGGAAATGCGTGGTCTCGTCAGGTGCGTGGTTGAACTCGCTGTGCTGCACACCGCTGCCCGCGCTCATGCGTTGCACATCGCCGGGCGGGATGCCCTTCACGTTACCCATGCTGTCTTTGTGCGCCAAGTTGCCGCTCAGCACATAGCTGATGATTTCCATGTCGCGGTGTCCGTGCGTACCAAAGCCCGTGCCTGGTGCAATGCGGTCTTCATTGATGACGCGCAAATTGCCCCATCCCATGAACTCGGGGTCGTAGTAGTGGGCAAACGAAAAGCTGTGGAACGACTTGAGCCAACCATGATCGGCATAGCCTCGGTCTTGTGATTTGCGAATGGTCAACATAGCGTGCGCTCCTTGCTGGGTAAGGCATGAACTGTAGATTCCGCACATGCTTTTGCCATGCATCTCATTTGATGGCATCATTCAAATTATTTGAACGATAAAAGCCTCATTGCATGACTTCTCCCCGTGACGTCCTCACCCCCGATTCGCTGTCCATGCTGCACGCGATCGAAAAAGCAGGCAGCTTTGCCGCTGCTGCGCGTGCGCTAGGGCTGGTACCCAGCGCCCTCACCTACCGCGTGCGCCAAATCGAAGATGCGCTGGATGTGCTGCTGTTTGACCGCAGCTCACGCCAAGCCAAGCTCACCGCCGCAGGCCATGAACTGATGCGCGAAGGCGCACGGCTACTGGCAGATATGGACGCGATCGCCAACCGCGTCAAGCGCGTGGCCACGGGCTGGGAAAGCCAGTTCACCATTGCGGTGGACGGCATCATCGACCGCACCACGGTGATGGAGTTGTGCGAAGCCTTCATGGCCTTAAACGCACCCACGCGCCTGAAGCTGCGCGATGAAGTACTCACCGGCACACTCGAGGCATTGACGAGTGGCCAAGCCGATTTGGCTCTGGGCATAGCGGGCTCGTTCAGCGAAAGCGGCACGACTTCGGGCATTCACAGCCACGCGCTTGGACCTATGAACTTTGTTTTTGCGGTCGCCCCCCACCATCCGTTGGCTCAAGCCCCAGAGCCCTTGACCGATGCGCTCATTGGCCAACACCGCGCCGTGGCTGTGGCCGATTCGGTGCAACGCGGTGCAGGCGTGACCATTGGTTTGCTGCCCGGCCAAGATGTATTCACCGTGTCCAACATGCACAGCAAAATTGAAGCGCAAGTGCGCGGACTCGGTGTGGGCTTTGTGCCCGAGTTGATGGTGCAACCTTTGATTGACCAAGGCGTGTTGGTGGTGCGCAAGGTGGATCGCCCGCAACGCGTGGCCCAACTCAGTTACGCTTGGCGCATCCCCGATGGCAGCGAGGGTGAGCGCGGTGGTCGCGCTCTGCAGTGGTGGCTCAAACAACTCAAGAGCACCACCACACGCTCCGCGCTATTGGTGAACCCCCGACCCAAATTAGCCCTTAGGAAGGTGTAGAGTGCAACCATGACCTTAAACATCGCCATCATCGGAGCCGGCATTGCTGGCATCACAGCAGCCCGCACTTTGGCCAAAGCTGGCCACCATGTGCATGTGTTTGAAAAGAGCCGAGGCGCAGGTGGACGCATGTCCACCCGCGAAAGCACTTTTGGCACGTTTGACCATGGCGCCCAATACTTCACGGTGCGCGACCCACGCTTCTCTTTAGCCATTCAAGCCGTGCCAGGCACTACCGAAATTTGCCGTCCTTGGAGCGCCAACGCCGTGCGCGTGCTCGACCCACTGGGCCACGTATTTGAAGCCGCTCGCGCCACCAAAGACGCGCATTTTGTGGCCAAGCCCGGCATGAACGCCTTGGTGCGCCACTGGGCCGAGCCACTGGGCGATGCCGTGACTTACAACACCCAAGTCAACCGCTTAGAGCGCGGCGCTAAAGGACTGTGGACAGTGCACGCCGTCAACAGCACATCAGGCAAAGAAGTGGCGCAAAAGTACGCTGGCTTTGACCATGTGTTGCTCGCTATTCCGTCGGTGCAAGCCGAGAACTTGCTCAAGGCCTCCGGCAAAGAAGCTGCCAACGCCCAATGGCTCAAAGCCATGGACGCGGTAGACGTGGCCCCTAGCTGGACCTTGATGCTCGCCTTCCCCAACGCCACTCAGCCCAACTTGCATATTGGCCCTCAGTGGAACGCTGCACGCAGCATTCACCACCGCATTGCGTGGTTGGCCCGCGAGTCATCCAAGCCAGGCCGTGGCAAGGTGGAGCGTTGGACCGTGCAGGCCAGCGCGGCTTGGTCGACCGAACACATCACCGACACCGAAGCCCGTGTGAAAGCCAAACTTTTGCGAGCGTTTGCCGAGCTCACCGGTATTCGTGCCGAGCCCGCCCACACGCAAGTGCACCGCTGGCTCTATGCCAAAACCATCACGCCACTGGGCGTGTCACACCAGTACAACCCAGCCAATGGCTTGGGTACGTGTGGCGACTGGCACTTGGGCCACCGCGTGGAAGACGCGTTTGTGTCTGGCCTTGAACTCGCCTTGGCTGTTTGCCAATCCGCCAAACGTTTGTGAAACGGTTCACGCACGCGCGACGAGCGTGAAGTTCTTGTGCACTACATCGGTCGATTCGCTCCCTCCCCCACGGGCCCGCTGCATGCGGGCTCGCTCGTTGCAGCACTCGCCAGTTGGCTAGACGCTCGTGCACACAACGGCCAATGGCTGGTACGCATCGAAGACGTCGATACACCGCGCTGCATACCAGGCGCAGACCAACTCATCCTCCAACAACTCGCCACCTGTGGCCTTGTGCCAGATGCCCCCGTAATGTGGCAATCGCAGCGCGGCGATGCCTACCAAGCCGCACTAGACACCTTGATCGCCAAAGGCTGGGTCTACCCCTGCGGCTGTTCACGTAAAGAAATTGAAGACGCACAAGCCTTGATGGGCCACACCCGCCAACGCCATTCCGCTGCCGTATACCCCGGCACATGCCGAGATGGACTGAATGGCAAAACTGCACGCGCTTGGCGACTGAACGTGCAGCGCGTCATCGACGAGTTGCGACTCGCTACGCCTTTGACATGGCAAGACCGTTTGCTTGGGCTACAACAACAAGACGTAGCTGAAGAAGTAGGCGACTTCGTGCTGCGCCGTGCCGACGGCCTATGGGCCTACCAGCTCGCCGTGGTGGTGGACGATGCCGCACAAGGCATCACCCACATCGTGCGCGGGGAAGACTTGACCGACAACACAGCACGACAAATCGTGTTGCAACGTGCATTGGGTTTGGCCACACCTAGTTACATGCACACGCCCTTGGTATTGGGTGAAAACGGCGAAAAACTCAGCAAGCAAAACGGCGCAACCGCCTTTGATGTGAGCCACCCACTGAAGGCACTGCAAACTGCTGCGCAAGTCTTAGGCCTGCACAAGCCCAACGATGGCGCATCGATGGCGCAGGCGTTAGCCGAGTGGACAAAAGCATGGCAAGAGATGATCAGTCCAGTCCCGCGATAATCACGTGTTATTCAAAGACTTGCTGCCATGACTGCTGATACGCCCTCCACCCCCGACACCCCAAAAACTGACGCCCCCTTCATGCGCGTCATCAAAACCTATGTGCTGCGTGCAGGCCGCATGGGTTCGGGCCAAGTGCGTGCGTTCGAGCAATTCGGTCCTCAATTTTTAGTGCCTTACACACCTGAGCGTTTGGATGTAGCAGCCGCCTTTGGCCGCTCTGCCCCACTGATTTTGGAAATTGGTTTTGGCATGGGCGACGCCACGGCCAAGATTGCGCACACGCGCCCTGATGACAACTTTTTGTGCTGCGAAGTTCACGCCCCAGGCGTGGGAGCATTGCTCAAGCGCTGCGGCGAAGAAAGCATTGGCAATATCCGCATCGTGCAGCACGACGCGGTCGAGGTGATGGACCACATGCTGGGTGAAAACAGCCTAGACGGCGTGCACATCTTCTTCCCAGACCCTTGGCACAAGAGCCGTCACCACAAGCGCCGCTTGATTCAAAGCGCCTTCGTGAACCGCTTGGCCAAACACATCAAGCCCGGCGGCTACCTGCACTTGGCCACCGATTGGGAACCGTACGCAGAGCAAATGATGCAAGTGGTGTCTGCCGAACCCTTGCTGAAAAACACCGCCACCGACCCCAGCGGTTTTGCTGAAAAGCCCGCCTACCGCCCGCTCACCAAGTTTGAAAACCGAGGCTTGAAGCTCGGCCATGGTGTGTGGGACTTGGTGTTCACCAAGGTTTAAGGCGTCTGAAAGCCACGCCTATGCGAATCCCCACGCGCAACGGCATAGGTGCCAGCCGCGTGTCGCTGCCCGTTGGGCCTTGGCCCACGGTGCTCGATTTTTTGTTGGAACGCATGCCAGACGTCTCGCGTGACGAGTGGCTGCATCGTTTTGAAAATGGCTTGGTGCTGAACGTTGATGCCCAGCCTGTAGCGGCCTCACAGGCCTACACACCGCGCACCAAGCTCTACTACTACCGCCACATCGCCAACGAGCCTGTGCTGCCCCAGAAAGCCAGCATCGTGTTTGAAGACGAGCACTTGATCGTGGCCGACAAGCCGCACTTCATGCCGGTCACGCCTGCGGGCCGCTATGTGCAGCAAAGCCTGTTGGTGCAACTCAAGCACCTCACAGGCAACGACGACCTCGTGCCCCTGCATCGCATCGACCGAGAAACCGCGGGCCTTGTGATGTTTGGCAAGCGTCTGCAAGACCGCGATGCCTACCACGCGCTATTTCGGGACAAAGCAATGCACAAGGTGTACGAAGCAGTGGCGGCGTACAACCCTTCGCTTGAGCTGCCACGCACGCACACCAGCCGTCTGCAACCCGACGAACTTTTTTTCAGAACCCAAGAGGTAGCTGGTGAGCCCAACAGCGAGACCCGCATCAGCCCGCTCAAAGTAGAAGGCGCGCGTGCGCTCTACCAGCTAGAGCCTGTCAGCGGTAAACGCCACCAGCTGCGCGTGCACATGATGGCGTTGGGCTTGCCGCTAGAAGGTGACCAGTTTTATCCCACGGTGCTACGCGGGCCAGATGCGGAGGAAGACTTCAGCAACCCGTTGCAACTGCTGGCCAAAAGCGTGGCCTTTACCGACCCTGTCACGGGTGAAGCCAGAGAGTTTCACAGCGCTTTGCGTTTGAGCATTGCGCTGTAAACCTCAAAACGAAGAAGCGTCAGGCAAGCCCGACGCTTCAAGCACTTAAGCCTTGATTTCGCGTGCCGTGATTTGGTACTTGAAGGTGTCAGGCGCGTAAGAGTCTGCGCGGCCATCCACCGTCTCAGCCACGGGGTACATCAAGAAGCCCAAGCGGTCTTCTTTGCTTCCGGGCAAAGCCACATCGTGCGCAGTGTTCCAGCCCATCCAGTTGCCTTCCCAGCCGCCGAACAAGCGGTTGTACACGGGCTGCACCACAGCGTCGTCGGTGCGTTTGATCCATGTGGGGGTTTCTAGGCGCATCACTTTGGCCACGTCAGCGGGGTCCATCGCCACCCAACCGTGGGCTTGCAAATACACCTCGGCGCGGCAGTGTTGCGCGCCTTTCAAGCTGGCGGGGTTGCCCGACAACTCTTTGTAACCAAAGGCCGAAGGCACCAAACGAATGCCATACACATCGCGTGCAGGCACACCGACTGAGCGGCACAGGCCGACAAACAAAGCATTAATGTCGGCACACTTGCCGCCCAAGTTGCCTGTCACCAACATGGTTTTGATATCGCCCTCGCCGCAGCCGCGCGTCTTGGGTTCGCGCCATGCGTTGGCCACGACCCAGTCGTAAATGGCACGAGCTTTTTGTGCATCGGTCTTCGCGCCTTGTGTGGCTTTGAGTGCGGTGGTGCGCACGATACCGTCGATAGGCAACAGCTTGGTAGCGCGGGTGTAGTAGTGCAAAGTGTCTGCATCTTCACGCGTGAACGCATGAGCGGCTGGTTTGCTGATGTTCACAAAACGGCTTTGTGTTTGCACGCGGCTGGTCACCTCTACAAACGGGGTCACGCCTGCAGCGAACTCGGTGTAGACCATACGCGCGCCGTCCGTGCCGTCACTCACCATGCGTGAGGTGCCGTTGGATTGAAAGCTGCTTTCCAGCGAACGTTGCCAATCCGAGTTGATGCTGGGCACTGGCAACCACACGCGTGAAGCCGCGCCTTTTGCATCGGCCAAGTCCACACGGGTGGTGACTTCAAACGTGCGCCATTGGCCCGCTTGTGGCTCGAAACGGCGAGCCGCCTGAGGAGATGTTTGGGCCAAAGCAAAGCTAGGCACACCACTGAGGGCACACGCAGCTGCGGCCCCCTTGAGAAGGGAACGACGCACGAGAGTCATGAAAGAGAGCTCCGAATAAGTGAAGAGACCTGTCGGCACATACCAAGATACCCCGAATGCAGGTCACGATGCGCAGAACACGCAAAGCGGATGGATTATGGCTTGCGTGGTGCGGGCTTGGCCGCTGCGTTAGCGGCTGAGGTGTTTTGGCGTACATCAGCCAACCATGAGTTGGCCTGCGCTCCACTCCAATCTACATCACCTACGATGCGCCAGCGCGCTTGGCCGTCGGAGCCAATCAACACCGTGGTGGGAAACGCTGTCACACCAAAGCGACGCACCATCTCACTTTTTGGGTCGAGCACGATGGGCAAACTCAAACCGGTGGATTGGGCATAACGCGCCACGCGTGCGGCAGGTTCATTGACATTGACCGCCAGCACCAAGGTGTGGCTGTCACTGATGTCATGAAGAGTTTGCAGCGAAGGCATTTCTTCTTTACAAGGCGGGCACCATGTAGCCCAAAAATTAAGCACCACCACCTTGCCCGCAAAGTCGGCAGACGTCCAAGTGCGGCCATTCAAATCGACCGCTGTGAACGCAGGCGTGGGCACACGAGCAGGCCAACGCGTTTTCTCAAACTGCGCCCAAGCATTGGGGGCTACAAAGCCAGTGACGAACAAAGCCAAGAGCACGCCAAGAAAAAGGCCCAACACGGGTTGGGCCTTTGCTTGCAGGTCTTGTGAACGTGCGTTCATGCGCATCACAAGCGCTCGGTCACCCAAGCTTGCACGCTGGCCAAAGCCTTTGGCAAAGCTGCAGCATCTGTGCCACCAGCCATCGCCATGTCGGGCTTGCCGCCGCCTTTACCGCCGACTTGCTGAGCCACAAAGTTAGCCATCTCGCCTGCTTTGACCTTGCCAGTGTTGTCAGCGGTCACGCCTGCGGCGATGTTGACTTTCTCGCCGTCCACAGCAGCCAACACGATGACAGCAGACTTCATCTTGTCTTTGAGCTTGTCCATGGTGTCGCGCAAAGTTTTGGCGTCTGCGCCTTCAAGCTTGGCCACCAAGAGCTTGGTGCCTTTGATGTCCACGGCTTGCGTCAGCAACTCGTCGCTTTGAGCTGAAGCCACTTTGCCTTTGAGGGCAGAGACTTCTTTTTCGAGTGTTTTGACTTGCTCCAACACTTGAGCCAAACGTGCGTTCAGTTCTGTCGGTGGTGCTTTGAGTGCGCCAGCCGCTTGAGCGACGGAGTCTTCGAGCGACTGCAAATAAGCCAGCGCATTCGCGCCAGTCACAGCTTCAATACGGCGCACGCCAGCGGCCACACCACCTTCGGCCACCACTTTGAACAAACCAATGTCGCCTGTGGCTTTGACGTGCGTACCTCCGCACAACTCGCGGCTGGAACCAATGTCGAGCACGCGCACTGTCTCGCCGTACTTCTCACCGAACAACATCATGGCGCCAGTCTTCTGAGCGGACTCGATGTCCATCACACGCGCTTGTGCTGCGGCGTTGGCCAAAATTTCGGCATTGACCTTGGCTTCAATCTCGCGAATCTGCGCATCAGTCACAGGCGCGTTGTGCGCAAAGTCAAAACGTGTGCGCTCGGCATTCACCAAGCTGCCTTTTTGCTGCACGTGGTCACCCAGCACTTCGCGCAAGGCTTTGTGCATCAAATGGGTGGCGGAGTGGTTGCGCACGGTGGCGGCGCGCAGTTGGGTGTCGACTTGTGCATCCACGTGGTCGCCCACAGCCAACGTGCCTTGGGTCAAAGTGCCGTGGTGGCCGTACACATCGGCTTTGATCTTCAAGGTGTCTTCCACGGCAAAGCTGGCAGAGCCGCTGACCAGCACGCCAGCGTCGCCCACTTGGCCGCCGCTCTCGGCGTAGAACGGTGTGGTGTCCAACACCACCACGCCTGATTGGCCGTGCTTGAGTTCGGCCACAGAGTTGCCGTCCAAATACACCGCCACCACTTTGGACGTGGCTTTTAGGTCGTCATAGCCCACAAACGCATTGCCTGCGCCGGTGTACTCCAAGGCCTTGTCCATCTTGAACTTGCCTGCGGCGCGGGCTTGGCTCTTTTGTTTTTCCATCGCAGCGGCAAAGCCTGCTTCGTCCACGCTCAGGCCACGCTCGCGGCACACGTCGGCTGACAAGTCGAGCGGGAAGCCATAGGTGTCGTGCAGCTTGAACGCCACTTCACCTGGCAACACTTTCGCGCCGCCTTGCAATGCGGCATCCAAAATTGACATGCCCACTTCGAGGGTTTCAAAGAAGCGTTCTTCTTCGGCCTTCAACACCGACGCAATGCGCTCAGCTTGGCTAGCCATGTTGGGGTACGCATCGCCCATGAGCTTGACCAAGTCTGGCACGAGCTTGTGGAAGAACGGTTTTTTCTGGCCCAACAAATACCCGTGGCGAATGGCGCGGCGGATGATGCGGCGTTGCACATAGCCACGGCCTTCGTTGCTCGGCACCACGCCGTCGCTCACCAAGAAAGAGGTGGCACGGATGTGGTCGGCAATGACGCGCAGGCTCTTGTGGCCCAAGTCTTGGCAGCCTGTTTCGCGTGCAGCGGCTTTGATGAGGGCATCAAAGATGTCGATTTCGTAGTTGCTGTGCACGTGCTGCAAGATGGCAGCCAAGCGCTCGAGGCCCATGCCCGTGTCCACACAAGGCGCGGGCAAGCGGGTGACGCTGCCGTCTTCCGCCATGTTGAACTGCATGAACACGTTGTTCCAAATTTCGATGAAGCGGTCGCCGTCTTCGTCGGGGCTGCCAGGAGGGCCGCCTGGGATGTGGTCGCCGTGGTCGTAAAAGATTTCAGAGCAAGGGCCGCAGGGGCCGGTGTCTGCCATCATCCAGAAGTTGTCGCTCTTGTAGCGGCCACCTTTGTTGTCGCCAATGCGAATCACGCGCTCGGGTGGCAGGCCAATTTCTTTGGTCCAAATGTCATAGGCTTCGTCGTCTTCTTGGTAGACGGTGGCCAGCAAACGGTCAGCTGGCAATTTGTAGACCTCGGTCAACAGCTCCCACGCCCACTTGAGCGATTCACGTTTGAAGTAATCGCCAAACGACCAGTTGCCCAGCATTTCGAAGAAGGTGTGGTGGCGGGCGGTGTAGCCCACGTTTTCCAAGTCATTGTGTTTGCCGCCAGCGCGCAAGCAGGCTTGCACCGAGGCGGCACGCACGTAAGAGCGCTTGTCTTCGCCCAAGAACACGTCTTTGAACTGGACCATGCCCGAGTTGGTGAACATCAAAGTGGGGTCATTGCCCGGTACCAATGGGCTAGAGGCCACCACGGTGTGGCCTTTGGACTCGAAGAAGTCCAAGAATGTTTTGCGAATATCAGCGACGGTGAATTTGGGTGTAGTCATCCTCAAATTATAGGTTTCGGTGTCACCCCAGAGTCATCACGGGCACTGGGGCAGCGGTATGCTCCTCAAGATCTAAATTGGAGACCCTCATGGACATGAAGACAGCGCCACTTTCTTTGCTCAACGACCCCACTTTGCTCAAGACCGATGCCTTGATCAACGGCCATTGGGTCAAGGGTGCAAGCCGCTTTGACGTGCATGACCCTGCGACAGGTAAAAAATTGGCCGATGTGGCCAACCTCACCGCCAAAGACGCCGAAGCCGCCCTTGACGCAGCCAATGCCGCATGGCCCGCTTGGCGCAGCAAAACCGGCAAAGAACGCAGCATCATCTTGCGCAAGTGGTTTGACCTGCTCATGGCCAACCAAGAAGACCTTGGCCGCATCATGACCGCCGAGCAAGGCAAGCCCTTTGCCGAAGCCAAAGGGGAAGTAGCCTACGGCGCGAGCTTTGTGGAATGGTTTGCCGAAGAGGCCAAGCGCGTCAACGGCGAAACCCTGCCCCAGTTTGACAACAACCGCCGCTTGATGGTGCTCAAGCAACCCATCGGCGTGTGCGCCGCCATCACGCCGTGGAACTTCCCGCTAGCCATGATCACTCGCAAAGTGGCACCTGCGTTGGCTGCTGGCTGCCCTGTGGTCATCAAACCCGCCGAACTCACACCGCTCACAGCCTTGGCAGCAGCTGAGTTGGCGATGCGTGCGGGCATTCCTGCCGGTGTACTGAACATCCTGAGCGCAGACAGCGACAACAGCATTGCCATTGGCAAGGTGTTTTGCAGCAGCGACATCGTGCGCCACATCAGCTTTACGGGCTCTACCGAGGTGGGCCGCATCTTGATGGCGCAATCTGCGCCCAGCATCAAAAAACTGGCTTTAGAACTGGGCGGCAACGCCCCCTTCATCGTGTTTGACGATGCCGACATTGACAGCGCCGTAGAAGGCGCGATGGCCAGCAAATATCGCAATGCTGGCCAAACCTGCGTGTGCGCCAACCGCATTTATGTGCAAGACGCGGTGTATGACGAGTTTGTGCAAAAGTTCTCGGCCAAAGTCAAAACTCTGAAGGTGGGCAACGGCTTTGACGACGGCGTGGTCCAAGGCCCTTTGATTGAAGACGCAGCGATCGAGAAGGTTCAACGCCATGTGCAAGACGCCATTGCCAAAGGCGGCAAGGTCATGGTGGGCGGCCACAAGTTAGATGGCCAGTTTTTCGAACCCACCGTCATCGCTGATGCCAGTGCCAACATGCTGTGTGCCCGTGAAGAAACCTTTGGCCCCTTCGCTCCTGTGTTCCGCTTTCACAAGGAGCAAGAAGCCATTGATGCCGCTAACAACACCGAATTTGGCTTGGCCAGCTACTTCTACAGCCGCGACATTGGTCGCATCTACCGCGTGGGTGAAGCGCTGGAATACGGCATGGTGGGCATCAACGTCGGCATCATCGCCACCGAGCATGTGCCGTTTGGTGGTGTGAAGCAATCAGGCCTGGGCCGTGAAGGCTCAAGCCACGGCATGGATGAGTACTTGGAGATGAAATACCTCTGCTTGGGAGATATCCTCAAATAATGACAAAGACTTTAGATTCGTGGGTCTACGTGGTATTACGGCGATTTAAACAAATTGACTGTATACAATATGCGCTTCCTTACATATGTAAAAAAGGCATATCTAGCATGGAATCTAAGCAAATTTATCTGCGCTTTTTGAACCTCATCCACGCATTGGATGGTGGTGCTAACACGCCTGCGATGGACTTGGATGCCAAAAAGCTTCTGGAAGTCATTGCTGTGCGCCACGCGGCCGAAAAGCCTTTGACCGTGACCGACGCCATGGCCTTGAACAGCATTGCCTCACCAGCCACCATTCACCGCAAACTCGACCAGTTGCGCGAGCTCGGCATGATCGACACGGTGTTTGAAGGCAAAAACCGCCGAACCAAGTATTTGGTGCCCACACAAGCTGCGCATGACTACTTTGACCAAGTCGGTCAGGTTATGCAACAGGCGCTTGCTGAAGCCTAAACACTCCCTGCGCTCTTCTTAAAAACAGCATCCCTAGTGGATGCTGTTTTGCATTGCGCGCCTATGAAATGACCGCAGTCTCGAAAACCCTGATGGTGCTACCGATGAATAAGCGATCTACTTTATAAATCGTTTGCATTCACTCAGCTGTCAAAGGAGAAATTAGCATGACTCAATTTCATCAACCCTTGCCCATGTTCAGTGCATTGAATTGGCTCAAAGACGGATGGTCTGACATGGTGGCCACACGGTTTGCGGGTGTGTTTTATGGCGTGATCTTCACTGCAATTGGCTATCTACTCGAATTCGTTTACGGCACATTCTGGAAAGCATCCATGGGGCTGACCACGAGCTTTTTCTTGATGGGGCCCGTCATTTGCACTGGCATTTACGCTTTGTCATGCCAACTGCAACGAGGCGAGCCGATCAGCTTGGTCAAGAGCCTGACAGCTTGGCGCGGAAATTGGAAATCGATCGGGCTCTTTGCCGTCATCTTGACGTTTTTGATGATCGTGTGGGCACGTGTGTCCGTGGTGTTGTTTGCACTGTTTGCAAGCCATGACTATCCGAACCTGCAAAATATGCTGTCACAAATTGTGTCGCCACAAAACCTTGAGTTCATGATGGTTTGGACGGGCGTTGGCGCAGGATTTGCAACCTTGGCCTTTGCCATTTCGGTGGTCTCAATCCCGATGTTGCTTGACCGAGAAGCAGACACCATGGAAGCGATTTTCAACAGTTTGACGGCCTTGTGGGAGAACCTCGGAGCGTGCTTGGTATGGGCAGCACTCGTCGTCATGTTGATTGGCATCTCACTGTTCGTGTTCAAACCTTTGCTGATGTTGACAGCGCCATGGGTGGGGCACGCCACTTGGAAGGCTTATCAAAACTTGTTGGTTGAAGGGGCATCTGAAAGAGCCTCCATGCGACTGATCACTGCAAGTTGAAGCCTGGCTGGCCACATAACCAAGACAGCGACTCACGCACACATCAACGGAAGCTACTTGTGTGTCGAACTTTTTGTCCCGACACTCTTATTCGCTGTCGCAACGTAAACGCACTTACTTCACCAAAAATGAAATGCATTTTTAACATTTAGTCCAAGTTTCAGTTCAACAGAAAACGTGAAGGCAATGATCGTGGCTATCTCAAAAGAGAACTATTACGAGAGCATTTGACATGCTATTCAAGGGTGAAGTTCGTTTCTGCTCCATACACGAAATCAAATTCTGTATTTGGGACTGTTATCTCAGCACTAATTTGCGTCATTGCCCTTCCACTATCCTGAAGGATACTAAAATAAAACTTACTCCGTGGGATTGCATCGTTAAACTCGAACAATAGAACCCCAAGAATACCAGATTCTCTAACAATTCCAGATAACAAATGATTACCAGTACATAATGATGAAATAGCGTCCACGTTTCTTTGACCGGAAGTCGAGCCACTAGAAGAGATACTAAAAACTATTTCACCCTCGCCGAATGCGCAAGCACCCTTTGAAGGCAAACGCAAAGTTTTACCCGAAATAAACTCGATATTCACTGTTTCTTTAATTTTTGCTGTCTTTAGTGCGTCATTATGATTAATATTGTGATTACATCCATTTGGAATTTCACTTTCACCTATTGTGATCAAGTTCCATTCTTTACCCCTTTGCCTGAGATTGATCACATTATCACAATCCATTAATGAATCATCATCCCAGCGATAACTAATTTTATTTAAATTTTTGATATAAGTTCCCGAAGCTATTGTTCCGTCATCTTGTACAGCAACCAATCTTCCATTAGGCAAAAAATTCACATAAGCCCCTGTGAATCCATAGCTAAAAAAATACACGCCAATATAATCTTCACTCATCAAGTCAAGCGGAGCAATTTCACTAATTGAGTTGAATAAACTTAAATTAAATTCTAATTTACTTAACCCACCTCCAGAATTTCTAAATGTATAACCAACCGCCTCCGACTGTAGATCTGCGAGACCTTGCCAAGTGTCATCAATTAAGTTGGGGGTTTCTTTTCTTGACAAGATATTTTTAATTTTATTTGAAACTGTAGAACTGAATATCAAGTCAGTAAAATCCATGTAATTTGAGCCCACTAACGCTTTATCAAAAGCGTACAAAATAGCAGTAACAAATGAAGCATCAACTTCTGAGTCAAATGAATTCGCAATAGGTGGAATAGTAACCTGTTCACTTACAGGCGAGACCTTACCAAGGTAAATTCGATTTATAGGATCAATATAAAAATAAACAATATCCCCCTGCTTGAATTTAAAAGCACCTCTCTCATCGGTTACGCCGCTAAGCCCACTCGGTGAAGCTTCATAAATCAAACCTTTAACAGATGTATCGCCGTAATACGCAGTTAGCGTAGGTGTTTCAAACGTCGCAACAGTATTACCCCCTCCTCCGCCACAAGATGTCAGGAGCAAGGTTATAGTTAAAAATACAAGCAGTCGTTTCATCTCAATACCTGTACTTGATGCCGACTGCCCCAACTGGAACATACGACCACTTAAATAAACTGCCCCGCAGGGTATTCAATTCCGTATCCACATCCGCTGCAGTTACTGTATGCAATCCAACCATACTTGTTCGTGCATGTGCATCGTATTTTCCGAACATTAGCCCAAGGTCTGCATAAACACTCCAACCTTCGTCCGAAGCCGCACTTTGATAGCCCAACCCTAGGTAGGGCGTGTACAACGGAAACTTATACGTGATGTCGAGTACTTCGGTGCCCGTGTTGAACGTTTTGCCATTTATGTTGGCATTCGTCCCCTGAACTGACTGCAGCCTTGTCCTAATTCGGTTTGCATTAATGCCAAGACTGAGCCTGAAATCTCCCCCATTTGGAAACCAGTCCAAATAAGCACCAAGACTCGTATTACTTTCAGTCACAGCAAATTGATTGCCATCGATTGACTTGTTGCCTTCACGTGTTGGCAGCCCTGCAAGATCAGCCCGTATCGAGAACTCAGTCGAAATTGGATAGGCGTACCCGACAACTACCCTATTACCGACTCCAACATAAACGTCATTTGCACGCTTGACGGACTGCGCATTCAAGACGTCATTTACTTGGTCTCTAGATTTTGGATTTGTAGTTACTGCAGCGGGTTGGTCACTAGCACCTTGAACTGGTTGCTTTATCGGGACTCGTTTGTCAATGGGAGCCTTGGGCAGCAATGCTTGTTGGGGTGCAGGTTTTACAGCAGGGCTCTGCTGCTTTAAGAATTCTCTGTTGATTCGAATTTCTGCGATCTGCTTCGCCAACTCTAAATCAGGCACTTCGAGCAACACCTCTTTAATAACTCTAGCCCTGAATGCAGCAGCATCCTCCGCATAGACAGATACAGGATGGAAAGCACACACGAATACCAATGCAGCCACAACGCCAACTGCAGGCTTGCGGATCGAGTTTGACCAATTGTTATTGTTGTGGTGTGACATCTAAAAGCTCTATACGACCTACTCTCATCGACTTGAGTAGGATTTACTTGAGCGATATCACCTATTTGAAGGTCCGAAACCCTTAAGAAACTAGCCCAGCAAAATGGAAGCACCTTCGTAGCACCAATATTCATGCGCCTTTAGAGGGGTGTGACGTTTGCTTAGGTAGCAACCCACATAGGGCAAGCCACGTCGTTCGATGAACGTAATCATCGTGGTGATTGCGAGGGAAAAATACTTTCACTAAAGATGAGGTTCAACATGACACAACAAAGACGCAAGGTGATAACGTTCAAACAGTGGTTGATTTGGCGTCAGAAATGAAAAAGAGCTGCCTAGGCAGCTCTTTTTTGGAAATTGAATTACAAGAAGTGTCGGCAATGATTACTTGGCAATTTTCAAAACACAGTTACCGAAGTTTTCAGTTCCTTTTTTAAAACCTAATTCGGCACATTTTTTTTCTGCCGTTTCAAAGTTTAATGCATTCGAACTTACTGAGGGGGTATTGGTTTGAACGACAGTTGGAATCGTTGTAGTGTTTGCATCGAAAGAAGCTTGTGACGAGCTTTCATCAATTTTTTTGATTAGAGCGACCCATAAAAATCTTGATTAGCCCAGGGTACTCATAAGCAGCACCATTATTGTGGTCAATTACAGCTCCAATTCCACCACCAAGGAGGATATTGCCGTACATGTTTCCCTTAGTTCTTGAAATAACTTGGGCTGTACCGACATCAACACCTGCTTTACGACAGATCACCTGCAAATCTTTGTTTGATCTGTGAACCATAGTTGAAGCTGGAGTTACTACAAACCAAGTTCCTTCGTCATTTGTCATGTCACATTTTGCGCCGTCAAGGCTAGATCCATCAGAGGTAAATGTTTGTACAGAAACAGCTTGATGACTACCACTTCCAGATAAGGTTGAACAGCCAGTCAGAGCCAGCATACATAAAACTATGCTGATTTTTTTGATAGCACTGAAAGAACTGTCTTGTAAATTGGAAGGTTTCATACGAGTAAGGGTTTTTTAAGTAAGAGTGACAAAATTGTAACGGGATTGATAATAAAAACGAAAATATTTATAGCGACTGAATGAAAACTCAATGCGTCAATTGCACAACAGTGCTCGCAATCGCACAACCACCCTACCCAGTCGCACCTTACACAATCCACTACAGAAACAGACACACACCAAGGCAGCGACTCACACCCGCCTACAATCCAAAGTCATGCGGGTGTCGTTCAATGGTAGGACTCTTGCTTCCCAAGCAAATAACGTGGGTTCGATTCCCATCACCCGCTCCAAACAAAAAAGCCCGCTGGCTCTCGCTAGCGGGCTTTTGCTTGAGATGCCTGAGCATCTCAACGGGTCATTACTTCACCAACAGCACTGGCTTCTTGCACGTGGCCATGACGCGTTGCGCCACAGAGCCCACCAGCATGTCAACCAAGCCGCTGCGGCCTTTTGAGCCCATGACCACCATGTCAAATTTCTTGTTGGCTGCATTAGAAATCACGTCCGCCACATGACCGGTTTGGATGATGCTGTCGTACTTGACGCCAGCCTTTTCCAAAACTGCCAAGGAAGCTTTCAGCTCTTTGTCGCTCAGAGCGCGCAAGTAGTCGGCAATGCCGTCTTTACCGACGAATTGCTGAGCATGACGCAAACCTTGGTCGTCGTGCACATTGATCAAGGTGATGCGATCTTGCGTGCGAAAGTTAGAGGCTAATTTCACGGCGTACTTGACCGCGCTCAATGAAGATTTAGATCCGTCAACAGCAACCAAAATTTTCATGGTGTTTCCTCTTGTAGTGATGAGCCCGAGTTTAGCGTGCCAATCAGATCAAGGTCACGCCAGTCTTGCTTTGCAAGAACTCGCGAGTCACGCCGGGTGCGAGCTCAATCACTTTCAAGCCTTCAGGTACCACGTCCATCACCGCGAGGTCGGTGATGATGCGATCCACCACACCCACGCCTGTCAAAGGCAATGTGCAGTGAGGCAAGATTTTCAAATCTTCCGTGCCGTCTTTCTTCTTGGCCACGTGTTCCATCAAGATGATCACGCGCTTGACGCCTGCGACCAAGTCCATCGCGCCGCCCATGCCTTTGATCATCTTGCCGGGGATCATCCAGTTGGCCAAATCGCCCTTCTCGCTCACTTGCATCGCGCCAAGGATGGAGAGGTTGATCTTGCCGCCACGAATCATGGCAAACGATTGGTCGCTGCCAAAAATCGCTGAGCCTTTGATGGTGGTGACGGTTTGTTTACCGGCGTTGATGAGGTCGGCGTCGACTTCATCTTCGTAGGGGAACGGGCCAATGCCGAGCATGCCGTTTTCGCTTTGCAGCCACACTTCCACGTGGTCCGGCACATGGTTAGCCACCAGTGTGGGAATGCCAATGCCGAGGTTCACATAAAAACCGTCTTGCAGTTCGCTTGCCGCGCGTGCGGCCATTTCGTCTTGAGTCCAAGCCATTTGTAATTCTCCTGATTAGACTTTGCGATCGCGGGTGGTGCGCTTTTCAATGCGCTTCTCGGGCGTGGGGTTGTGCACGATGCGGTGCACGTAAATGCCGGGCAAGTGAATGTCGTCAGGGGCCAATTCGCCCGTGGCCACGATGCGTTCGACTTCCACAATACAAATCTTGCCAGCGGTCGCTGCGGCTGGGTTGAAGTTGCGTGCGGTCATGTTGAAGCGCAGGTTGCCAGAACGGTCTGCCACATCCGCTTTGATGAGCGACACCTGAGGCACCAAAGAACGTTCCATCACATACTTTTCGCCATCGAACTCGCGTGTTTCTTTGCCTTCGGCCACCAAAGTACCCACACCAGTTTTGGTGAAGAAGGCTGGAATGCCAGCGCCGCCAGCGCGCAGCTTTTCAGCCAGCGTGCCTTGAGGGGTGAACTCAAGCTCCAACTCGCCAGAGAGGTATTGGCGTTCGAACTCTTTGTTCTCGCCCACGTAGCTGGAAATCATTTTTTTGATTTGGCGAGTTTCGAGCAACTTGCCCAAGCCAAAGCCGTCCACGCCAGCGTTGTTAGAGATAACGGTCAAGTCCTTCACGCCGCTGTCGCGCAAGGCGTCAATCAGGGCTTCAGGAATGCCACACAAGCCAAAACCACCCACAGCCATCAGTTGGCCGTCGGCCACGATGTCTTTGAGTGCCTCAGCAGCAGAAGGGAAAACTTTGTTCAAGGGGATGCTCCAGTCAAAGTACAACAGAATGGCTATACGATACTACGTATTGAACTACGTAGTTTTTCGTAAGCACAGACCCCCTAGGCCACCTACATGATTGATTACCGCCAAGCCTTTGACCTCGCCCCCGTAGGGCTGGTGCTGTCGCGCAACCGCACGATGGTGGACTGCAATCAGCACGTGTGCGACATGTTTGGCGCGACGCGTGAGCAGTTGATTGGCCAATCATTTCAAGTGCTCTACCCCAGCGCCGATGAATATGAGCGCACAGGTGCACGCATCAAACTCAGCCTGAACGCCAAGGGCCTATACGCCGACGATCGGCTGATGAAGCGCATTGATGGCCGCTTGAAGGGCGAACCGTTTTGGTGTCATGTGACAGGCCGAGCCTTGAACCTGGAGTCACCGCATGAAGCAGGCATTTGGAGTTTTGAGGACCTCAGTGCTACGCGCCCTGTGCGCGCAGAGCTCACGGCGCGTGAGCGGGAAGTGGCCGCGTTTTTGATGGAGGGCATGACCTCCAAAGAAATTGGTAAGGTGCTGGGCATCAGTCACCGCACGGTGGAGATTTACCGCGCCAAGCTGATGCGTAAATACAAAGCCTCGACCACCGCAGACTTGGTGCACAAGCTAGTGGTGGGATGAGAAATAATTGAAATACAACGGCGAGAGACAGCTCACCCTATGAAAAAAATCACACAACGCATCAACCGCAGCATTCGACAGGGTTTGATTTCATCTGCACTCATCGCCATGGTCATCATGGTGCTGGGAGGCTTGGGCTTTTGGTGGATAGACCCAAAGGTTGCCACCTTTGCGGATGGGCTCTGGTTGGCCTTCACCACTGCAGCAACAGTGGGCTATGGAGACCATGTGCCAAGCACTGACGCATCAAGAGCATTTGCGGTATTGGTTGTGGTGCTGGGCCTGGCAGTGCTGTCGCTGGTCACAGCGTCAATCGCCGCAGTGTTTGTACAAAACGAAGAACGACAAATAGAACACAAACTGCTTCAAGCCATCCATGCATCACAAATGCAGATTGAACGGCTAGAAGCCATCGTCACAAGACTAGAAGCTGCTCAACATCAAGCATCAACCACTTCAGCCGCAGCCCTAAAGCCCTCGACGGCTGCAGGTACGCCACAGTAGATGGCTGCGTGTAACAGAACTTCTTGAATTTCTTCTTTGGTCGCGCCATTGTTCAAAGCGCCACGCACATGGCCTTTGAGCTCGTGCGACTTACCCAACGCAGTGAGCATGGCCACCGTGATCAAACTGCGTGTCTTCAAATCCAAACCATCACGCTGCCATGTGTCACCCCACGCTGCGCGGGTGATGTGGTGTTGAATTGGCTTGGTGAACTCGGTCATGCCGTCAAATGCTTTGTCCACAAACGGCTGGCCCATCACTTGGGTACGTTTGGCTAAGCCGTTTTGAAATGCGGCATCGGTGGGGTGTGCGTGTTTGTCTGTCATATCGACTCCGTCAAAAAATTGTGCCTAGGATAATCCCACCATGAACTGTCGCAGCGAATGTGGCGCGTGTTGCATCGCGCCCTCCATCACCAGCCCCCTACCCGGTATGCCACATGGCAAACCAGCGGGTGTGCCATGCGTGCAATTGCTGCCCGATATGCGCTGTGCGGTGTTTGGCATGCCTGAGCGGCCTGCCTTTTGTGGCGGGCTACAACCCGCAGCCGAGATGTGTGGCGCAGACCGCAATGCTGCACTGCTGTGGCTCACTCAGCTGGAAGCGGAGACCGCGCCACTCGCGCATTAAGGCGTGACGATCTCGCGCAGCCAAGCAGGCAAATCCACCGCTTTTTTCTTGGGGAAGTCCACCCAAATCGTGGTGGCCCCGCCTGCGGCGTAAATCACGCCGGGGTTGGCGGCTAGCTCCATCGTGGCCCAGCTTTCAAACGTGGTGCGGCCGGGGTCGCTGGCATACATCTTCACCAACACATCGCCCGGGTATTCGAGTTGTTTGTAAAAGTTGCAAAACGCATTCACGATCACAGGGCCTTCGCCCTTGGGGCCGGGCGCGGCATCGAACTGGTGCAACCAATCGACTCGTGCAATTTCGAGGTATCGAAAGTACATGATGTTGTTGACGTGGCCCATGGCATCCATGTCGCCCCAGCGCATGGGAATGGTGCACTCGTACACCAACTTTTTGTTGGCTGGAATTTCGTATCTCATAAAGCAAACCCATCGTCAGCTGAAATGATGGACCCGTTGATGAACGCACTGTCCGCACTGGCCAGCAGCACCAACAAGGCATCCAAATCATGCGGATGGCCCACACGCTTGCGCGGCAGCATGTTCACCAGTTTCTGGCCTGCCTCAGTGCTCCAAATGTGTTCGTTCATTTCGGTGCTGATGTAGCCGGGACAAATCGCGTTGACGTTAATGCCAAACCGGCCCCACTCCAAAGCCATGGCCTTTGTCATTTGAATCACGGCGGCTTTGCTCATGGCGTATGGCGCGATTTGCGGCAGAACTTTCAAGCCCACCACCGAGGCAATGTTGATGATGCGCCCGCCGGTATACGTGCCGGGTGCTGCCCCTTTAGCGCGGGCCAGCATGCGCTTGCCCACTTCTTGCGCCACAAAGAACGAGCCGCGCACGTTGGTGTTGAAGGTGAAGTCAAAGTCTTCCTCGGTCACGTCTTGCACGCGCTGGGTGGTGCTGACGCCCGAGTTGTTCACCAAGATGTCGATGCTGCCCACTTCGGTCTCAGCATGGGCCACGGCGGATTTGATGCTGCCTAGAGTGGTCACGTCCAAGCTCACCACATGGGCATCACCGCCTTCGGCTTGAATCTCGGCGCGCAGTTCTTTGAGCTTTTCCATGCGACGGCTGGCTAAAACCACGGCTGCACCTGCACGCGACAGGGTTTTGGCAAATTGCGCCCCCAAACCACTTGATGCACCGGTGACCAAAGCCACGCGGCCCGACAAATCCATGCTGTACGCCATGTTGACCTCCAGATTGTTGAGTTCTTTCATTATGACAAGTACGTCTACGACAGGCCCTAAAATCTGTCTCACCTCTGACAACAGACTGAGACAAAAAAATGACAACTGATGAGATCCTCGCCCAGTTCGGCCCACGCGAAGCCATGGAATACGACGTGGTCGTGATTGGTGGCGGCCCCGGTGGTTTGGCCACGGCCATCCGCATCAAACAGCTCGCTGCCGAAAAAGGCAATGACGTGTCTGTGGTGGTGCTGGAGAAAGGCTCAGAGCCTGGCGCGCACATCTTGTCTGGCGCGGTGATGGACCCCAAGGCCATCACGGAACTCATCCCCAACTGGAAAGAACTTGGCTGCCCTGTGAACCAAGAAGTCACGGGCGACGACGTGTTGTTCCTCAGCGAAACAGGCGCGCAACGCACACCCGATTGGCTGCTGCCTCGCAACTTCCACAACGACGGTTGCTACGTGGTATCACTCAGCAACGTGGTCAAGTGGATGGCCGCACATGCGGAATCCATGGGTGTGGAAATCTTCCCTGGCTTCACGGCTGCAGAAGTTTTGTACAACGACGACGGTGCTGAGCATGGCGGTTTACCTTCGGTAAAGGGCGTCGCCACCGGCAACCTAGGCATCGGCAAAGACGGCGAGCCTACCGACAACTTCCAACTCGGCATGGAACTGCACGCCAAGTACACCATCTTCGCTGAAGGCGCACGTGGCCACTTGGGCAAACAAGTCATTGCCAAATACAACTTGGCCGAAGGCCGCGACCCGCAAAGCTATGCCATCGGCATCAAAGAGCTGTGGGAAGTCGATCCATCCAAAGCCAAGCCTGGCTTGGTGGTGCACACCTCTGGTTGGCCCATGCAAGACGACGCCTTTGGCGGCGGCTTTTTGTACCACCTCGAAGACAACAAAGTCACCCTCGGCTTTGTGCTCGGCCTCGACTACAAAAACCCATGGCTCAGCCCCTTTGAAGAAATGCAACGCTGGAAAACACACCCAGCCATTGCTGCTCACCTCGAAGGCGCTAAACGCATTGGCTACGGCGCACGCGCCATCAATAACGGCACACCACAAGCGTTGCCCAAGACCGTGTTCCCAGGCGGCGCGCTGATTGGTTGCGATGCGGGCTACCTGAATGCCGCCCGCATCAAAGGCAGCCACGCCGCCATCAAGAGCGGCATGTTGGCTGCTGATGCCGCCTACGAGGCCGTGTCTGCAGGACGCGCCAACGATGAACTGAGCGCCTATCCAGCTGCGTTCGAGAAGAGCTGGCTGAGCAAAGAACTCAACCAATACCGCAACTTCAAGCTGTGGTTCAAAAAAGGCATGTTGGTCGGCACGGTGATGACCGGCATCGAGCAATGGCTGCTACCCAAGCTCGGCATCGACACCCCACCTTGGACACTGCACGGCAGCAAGCCCGACCATGTGAGCTTGGAGCCTGCGGCACAGCACGCCCAGATCAACTACCCCAAGCCAGACGGCAAGCTCACGTTTGACCGTTTGAGCAGCGTGTTCATCAGCAACACTAACCACGAAGAAAACCAACCCGCGCACTTGACGCTCAAAGACGCGTCAGTACCAGTGAACATAAACCTCGCCAAATACGCTGGTCCAGAAAGCCGCTATTGCCCCGCCGGTGTGTATGAGTATGTGAAGAACGACGACAACACCGACCGCTTGCAAATCAACGCGCAAAACTGCGTACATTGCAAAACTTGCGATATCAAAGACCCCACACAAAACATCGTGTGGGTCACGCCTGAAGGCGGTGGCGGCCCCAACTACAGCGGCATGTAAAGACTATGAACAAATATCACGCAGAACACACTTGGGTGCGCATCGAAGGCGGCACCGCTTTGGTGGGCATCACCCAACACGCACAAGACACGCTGGGCGACATCGTGTTTATTGACTTCGCAGAAGTCGGCAAAACATTCGCGCAAGGCACCGTGGCCGGTGTGGTCGAGTCGGTCAAAGCCGCCGCTGATGTGCACATGCCCGCGAGTGTGGAAATCCTCGAACACAACGAAGCCCTGCGCGCTGACCCATCGCTGGCCAACAGCGACCCCGAGGGTGCGGGTTGGTTTTATAAGGTCAAGCTCAGCAACGCGGCTGAGTTGGATGGGTTGATGGATGCTGCGGCTTATCAGGCCATTGCTGGCTGAGTTCGCTGCTGCTTCTTTGACGTGGCGCTGCTTGGGTTAGGCAGCGCCGCCCTCCTCAGAGACTTCGTCACGATTGCGTCGGTCGGCGCAGCCTAACCCAAGCAGTTTGTGTGCGTCGCGTTTAAAGCGCCTGCCCCAAACGCGCAATGCCTTCTTTGATCTTTTCCACATCAGCCGTCGCAAAGCTCAAACGAATTGCTGTCGCGTCTGGGTTGTTCGCAAAGAACGGTGCACCCGGCACAAAGGCCACGCCTTTTTCAATCGCGCGTCTGGCCAGTTCGCTGCCGTCTTTCACCTTGCCACCTGCACCTGTGAGGTTGGCCCAGAAGAACAAGCCGCCTTGTGGTTGCGTGAACGTCAAGGCATCGCCCAACTCACGCTTCAAGGCTTCGCCCATGGCCTGTGCCCGCTCGGCATACACACTGCGCACATGCGCCAAGGTGGCTGGCATGCGGCCAGCTTTGAGGTAGTGTGCAGCGGTGGCTTGCGCGAAGGTAGAGGTGTGTGCATCACTGAACTGCTTGCACATGGTGGCACGGGCCAACAGCTCGGGCGGGGCAATCATCCAGCCCACGCGCAAGCCGGGTGACAACACTTTGCTGAGTGAGCCGCAGTACACCAGCCACTCACGGCTGCCCGGCACTTGGTCGCTCAAAGCGAGCAGCGAAGGTGGTGGCGCTTCGCCAAAGTACAGATCGCCATAGGGGTCGTCTTCGACCACCACAGTTTTGTATTTCACAGCGAGTTCGAGCACACGCAGGCGGCGCTCCAAGCTCAATGTTGCGCCACTTGGGTTACCAAACGTAGGAATGAGGTACACGAGCTTTGGCTTGTGTTGCACCATCATTTCTTCGAGCTTGTCCACTTGCACGCCGTGTGCGTCGATGGGTACACCCACCACTTGCGGGCCGTACAAACGGAAACACTGGATGGTGGCCAAGAACGTGGGGCCTTCGACCAAAGCCACATCGCCTGGGTTGAGCAAGGTCTTGGCAATCAAGTCCAACGCTTGTTGGCTGCCGGTGGTGACGATCAGGCCATTGGCGTCTAAGCCTTTCACGCCTTTGCTGGTCATGAAAGCGGCTAGTTGTTCGCGCAATGGGTTGTAGCCCTCAGTCGCGCCGTATTGCAGGGCCGCACCTGGTTCTTGGGTCAATGCGGCTTCGCTGGCTTCGCGAATGCCTTGCACATCAAACATGGCGCTGTCGGGGAAGCCGCCGGCAAAGCTGATGATGCCAGGCTTGCCCAGCAGTTTGAACAGTTCACGAATGGCGGAGGTTTCAACGTTGTTGAGGCGGTCAGCAAACTTCATAGTTGAGGGCATGGCGTGGGGAATAATGGTCGTATGAAAACACAGCACATTGAGCCTTTTTTCGCGACGCTGAAAGCAGCCAATCCGCAGCCCAATACCGAGTTGGAATATACCAGTGTGTTCGAGTTGTTAGCCGCTGTGCTGCTGAGTGCCCAAGCCACCGATGTGGGTGTGAACAAGGCCACGCGCTTGTTGTTTCCCGTGGCCAACACGCCTCAACAAATCTTTGACCTTGGCCTTGCAGGCCTTGAGGGCTACATCAAGACGATTGGCCTGTATCACAGCAAAGCCAAACACCTGATGCAAACCTGCCGCATCTTGGTGGAGCAACACCAAGGTCTTGTCCCACGCACACGCGAAGCTCTAGAAGCACTGCCCGGCGTGGGCCGCAAAACAGCGAACGTGGTGCTGAATGTGGCCTTTGGTGAACCCACCATGGCGGTGGACACGCACATCTTTCGCGTGGGCAATCGCACGGGGTTGGCTCCTGGTAAGACACCACTTGCGGTGGAGATGAAATTAATGAAGCGCATACCTGCCGAGTACTTGGTGGACGCACACCATTGGTTGATTCTGCATGGTCGCTATGTGTGCCAAGCGCGCAAGCCGCTGTGCTGGCAGTGTGGGGTGTCTGAGTTTTGTAGTTTCAAGCCGAAGACGACCAAGCCTTGAACTGCTTAGGCGATCAGGCCGCGCAGCACATCGGTGCTCATGTGTTGGTCTAGGTAATCGGCCAAACCTTCAAACACAGTTTCTAGCGTAGGCGTTTGCGCACCAAACAAAGCTTGCAGCACGGCAGGGTCTTCAAACAAACCGTGCAGGTACGAGCCCATCACGTTGCCTGCCTCGTTTTGCCACGCCAAGCTTTGCATCACCTCATGCGCGACTTGTCCTGCAGCGGCCATGGCGGCGTGAGCCTGCGTTTGGCCGTGGTGAATTTCGTAGCCACTCACCTGCACGCCCGACAAGGCAGACCATGCACCACGCAGATGGCCAAACTTGGCGCTGGTGCGCAGCACGGTTTTGTCAGCTGCAAATTGCGTGACCACAGGCAATAGCCCCAAGCCAGCTGCATTGCCATCAACACCGTTTGTGTCAATCAAAGCCTCACCCAACATTTGCAAGCCGCCACAAATGCCCAGCACTGCCCCGCCCTGCTCTGCGTGTTTGGCGATGGCAGCATCCAAATCCTGTGTGCGTAGCCAAGCCAAATCACTGCTGGTGTGCTTAGAGCCGGGCAAGATGATCCAATCGCTCGCCTGCAAGCAAGCCAAATCGGCGGGGCTGCGCGCCCATAACAGGCGCACACCGGGCACGTTCTTTAACGGTTGAAATTCGTCGAGGTTGCTGATACGTGGGTAGGCAATGACGGCCACGGTTTTATTAACCACACCTGTGGCGCGACTTCGGTCATCAAACACACCATCTTCTTCAGGCAAGCCATGTTGCCACCACATGGGCAGCACGGCCACTGTGGGCACGCCTGTGCGCTCTTGCAGCATCTCGGGTGCAGGCGCAAGCAGCGATGCATCGCCGCGAAACTTGTTAAGTACAAAGCCAGTGATGCGCGCTTGATCTTCTGGTGGCAATAAGGCCCACGTGCCGTACAGGTGGGCAAACGCACCGCCTTTGTCGATGTCGGTCACCAGCAAGCAGCGCGCATCGCCATGACGCGCGACGCGCAGATTGACGATGTCGCTGGTCATCAGGTTGATCTCGGCGGGCGAGCCCGCGCCCTCGATCACCACCACATCGTTTTCGGCGCGCAAAGCATCGAGGGATGCGGCAATTTGCGGCCACACTTTCTCGCTGCGGCCACGCCATGGCGTGTTCGTTAGTTCGTTGTTCACCTCGCCCAGCAAGACCACTTGACTGTGTGTGTCGGCCTCGGGCTTGAGCAGCAAAGGGTTCATGCGCACATCGGGCTCGGCTTTGGCAGCGAGGGCCTGAAAGTATTGGGCAGAGCCCACTTCGCCTAGGCCGTTGTGCGACGCCACTACACGAGCGTTGTTGCTCATGTTCTGCGCTTTGAACGGGGCCACTTTCAAGCCTTGACGCGCATACCAGCGGCACAATGCTGTGGTCAGCCAGCTTTTACCAGCGCCGCTGGATGTGCCCAACACCATCACACACTTGGCCGTCATGGCATTCCTTTGGGTTTCAAAGCTTGGGCACAGCCACCCACTGACCATCCAGGGAGTGAATGGCAATGCGGTTGTCAAACACGGCTTCAACAGCACGGTGCGTTTCAGCATCGGCACACGTACCTTGGTGCACCACACGGCCAGTTTGCATGACCACCATGTCATCCGCATGCAAAGCCATACCCACTTCGTGCAGAACGCTAATGACGGTGGTGCTTTTCGCGGTGAGGCAGCGCACTTGCTCTAGCCAATCCACTTGAAGGGGTGGGTCTAGGTTGGCAAGCGGCTCGTCCATCAACATCACTTGCGCTTGCACGGCCATGGCGCGGGCCAGCAACACGCGCTGACGTTCGCCACCCGAGAGCTGACCGATGGAGCGCTCGCGCCATTCCCAAGCTTGTGTGGCTTTCAAAGCAGTTTCCACCACCGCATGATCATGCGCACTGGGCGCAGCCAGCCAATCTTGATGAGGCATGCGCCCGAGCATGACCACATCCCACACACGCAAGTCATCAGACGTTGATTCGTTTTGCCCCAACCACGACAGCTGCTGCGCGCGCTGCTTGCGGTCCATCGCCATTAACTCTTGGTCAAACAAAAAGATGCGGCCACTGAAAGACAACAACCCAGCCATGACCTCGAGCAAGGTGGACTTGCCAGCACCATTGGGGCCAACGATGCTGGTCCAACGCCCTGCTACAAACGAGATATCAATCCCGTGCAACACCTCTTGCCCCGCAAGAGACACATGCACATCGCGCACACGCAAAGCCATCAGCGGCGAATTCATCGTGCAGCCCTCGTTGTTTGACCGCGATACATCAGCCACAGCAAATAGCCACCGCCCAACACGGCAGTTAGCACGCCCACGGGCATCTCTTGAGGCGACAGCAGCATGCGGGCCAACAAGTCAGCGGCCAGCAGCAAGACACCGCCCATTAAAGCCGACAACAACACCATCCAGTTGTGCTTGGTCTTCACCAGCGAGCGCACCAAGTGCGGTGCAGCTAAACCGACAAAAGCCACCAAGCCAGTTTGAGCAACCGCCGTCCCCGTGGCCAGCGCCAACACACACACCAGCGCCACTCGCACGGGCGCGAGCGGTAAACCCAAACTCAATGCAGTGGATTCACCCAAGCTCAAGGCATCCAGCACACGGCTCAATGCAAAGGCGACTGCCATGCACACCAGCAATACGCACAACATCAACACACAAGAATTCCAACCAATGAAGCTGGTTGATCCCAACAAGAAGCCTTGCATGCCTTGCAACACATCGGGGCGCATAAGGGTGATAAGCGAAGCAAGAGCGCCCAGCACCACACCCACGATCACGCCCGCCAACAACAAACGCAACGTGTGTTGTACGCCACGCGCTAACACCAGTGTGAGAAAAACAGCCAACACCGCGCCCACAAACGCTGCGCCCGTCAATCCCATACGCACCAAAAATTCAGTCGCAAACGGATTGCCACCAAAAAGCGTCAAGGCCACAGCAACCCCCAGCGAGGCACCCGATGCGCTTCCTAGCAAATACGGATCAGCCAAAGGGTTACGAAACAAGCCTTGCGCCAGTGCACCTGCAAGCCCCAGCAATGCACCCGCTGCACACGCGCCCACGCTGCGCGGCAAACGAATGTCCCACACGATTTGCCATGCAGTGTCGTCTTGCATGACGGTGAGCCAGCTTTCAAAGCCAGTGCTACCCACGGCGCTGCCGAGTGCAATGCCGAGTGCACTGAGCAACAACAGGCTTAGTGCCACTAGCAATGGCGACCAACGCGCACCTTGAATCGTCATGGCTGACCTTTCGGTTTGTCGTTGGCTTTGCTTGCATCGGCTTTGTCAGTCATGCACTTGGCCATCAAGCGCGCGGCTTCTGCCATACGAGGCCCCGCACGCACCAGCATGTCAGACTCTTCTGATTTGAAGTGGCACACGCGCTGCGTGCGCATGGCTCGCATGTTTTGCCATCCGGGGCGGGTCGTCATATTTGCAAAGTTGCTATCCCCCACCATGATGATGTCGGGCTGCGCACGCACCACATACTCTGGATTGATTTTGGGAAATGGCCCAAGCGACGCAGACAAGATATTGCGCGCACCCAAACGTTGCAATGTCTCACCGATGAACGACGACTCACTTGCGCCATATGGCGCAGGGCTGACTTCAAAGTACACACGCTGGCCTTTGGCCTGTGCAGGAATTGACTGCGCAGCCGCATTCACCGCTGCATCGATGTGACGCCACACGCGGTCACTTTCAGCGACCGGCACATCCAAAGCCTGCGCAACGATGCGCATCACGCGCTGCACATCGGCGTGTGAATTGGGCTCAAGCGCGAACACTGTCAAACCCAGCGCAGTCAAACGCTCTGCACCTCGGGCTGAGGTGGCCATCAAGACCAAGTCGGGCTTTGCTGCCACAACGCTCTCGATATTGGGATCGATGCCACCGCCCATGCGTGGCAACTTGGCAATGCTGTCGGGCCAGTTGGAGTAGCGGTCTACGCCTACCAACTTTTGGCATTGGCCTAAAGCACAGACGGTTTCGGTAAGTGACGGCAGCAGGCTGACGATGCGCTGCGGTGGCTTGGCAATGGTCACCTCCACTTGGCGGTCATCTCGCAACACCAAGGCTTGCGCGGCGCTGGCAATGAGCCACACTGCGGAAAACGCGAGGAAACGTTTAAGCATAAGCCGCCTCCCACTGCTGAATGATGCGGTGCAACTGCGCCACACCGTCGGTTAAGGCGGCAGGGCCTGGCTGCAAAATGTCGGTCGACTTAATTTCGAAAATTTGGTTATTGCGAACCGCAGGCACGTCTTGCCAGCCTTCGCGCGCGGCGGCCTTTTCAGCTCGGAACTTCTTGCCGCAAAGCGAGCCAATGATGATGTCGGGCGCACGGTCCACGATGGTTTGACCATTGGCAATGATGCGATCTTTACCCATAGACATTTGCGCCAACTCAGGAAAGCAATCGTCACCACCAGCAATACCAATCAACTCAGACACCCAGCGGATGCCGCTGATGTGCGGATCGTCCCACTCTTCAAAATACACCTTGGGCCGACGTTTGAATGTGGCTGCTATTTGTTGAATGGCATCCAACTGCGCACGCATCTGCTGCAAGCGCTGCAAACCTTGCTCGGCCTGTCCCACCATCGCAGCCACTTGGTAGAGCATCGAAAAAATCTCGTCCACACTGCGTTGGTTAAACACCGTGACCTGCACCCCTGCACGTATGAGCAAGGCTGCGATGTCGGCCTGCAAGTCTGAAAAGCCAAACACGCAATCGGGCTTGAGCGCCAAGATCTTGTCAATCTTGGCACTCAAGAACGCGCTGACTTTGGGCTTTTCATCACGCGCACGGCGCGGGCGCACGGTGTAACCCGAAATGCCCACAATGCGCGCCTCTTCCCCCAGCATGTACAGCCACTCTGTCGTTTCCTCGGTGAGGCAGACAATGCGTTGGGGGTATAGATCAAGCATTCAATTTACTTGGGTTGGTATTGCAAGGTAGCGTATATGCCGCGCCCTGGGGTGTTGTAACCGTAAGCCAGTTGATACTCTCGATCGAAAGCATTCTCTAACTTCACGCGAGCCGTCCATTCGTTGTCGATTTTGCGACTGACGTAGAAGGCCACGGTAGAGTAACCCGCCAACATATGGGCGTTGTAATGACTATCTTTGCGTTCTCCGGCAGCATAAATACGTGTGCCAACTTCATAGCTCATGTATTGTCGTGAGATGTCAACTGAACCAAAATGACGAGCCCGCCGACCTAATTGTTCATTGTCAGTAATGCTCCAAGGGTCTTGCTGCACGGCAGACAACTTGATGCGGTTGCCGTACCAGTTGGTGCGCAAGTTAGCCTCAATGCCATCAACACGTGTTTCTCCAATATTGACAGCCGCCCAATTCAGGTCATATCCGATCGCACTGTTGGTTGTGGTTTTGAAATACACCAATCTGCCATAAGTGTTGGCATCAGCGTAAACCAAACCTGCTTCTTCAGATTTAAATTCTTCTTGTTTTACTGCAGCGTTGGTAGAGATGTCGTAGGCGGTTGGCGCTCTGAATCCTGTCGAAGTAGTTCCTGTCAACTTCCATTTCGAATTGAGTTGGTAGCCAGCGCCAAACAATGTAGAAGTTGCGCCAATACTTGATTGTGAGAGTGAGCCATAGGCTGTGTAATCAATATCAATAAGGTCTCGACGCACGTTTGCCTGCAAAGTCAACGCATCAAACACACTAGTTAAACCAGCGTAATAGCCATTTGTGTTGCGATTGATTTTGTACCCGTTATCGCCACTGGTGTCATAGTCATCTCTGAGTATGTCCGCACCAAAACTCGCTTTGTGTGACTTGGATATTTCGTACACATTACCCCAACGTAATGCATTTTGCTTGCCATTGATGAAACTGAAGGAAAGGCTACTTGCTGGGTATGGATTGCCATTCTTCAAATCTTCATACTTCAATTCAGCGCGCGTCAAATCTAAGGTGTTGAACCATGCATCGTTCATCTGTTGACGTGCGTAAAAACTATATGTGTCGTTTGTTGTTTTAAGCGCGTAAGCATTTGCATCGTTCTTGTCATAACTTGTGTCACTCGTCGACGTCGCAATACGCACTCCCAACATCAAACTTTGAGTTAACTTATCTTCAAAGCGCAGAGATGCATTATTTTTTGAATAGCCATTGTCAGCAGGGTCAGTATTCGTATTTTGACGTTTATTCATGCTGGAAAAACCATCTGACTTTGTTGATCCGGCATTCAAGTCAAGGCTTTTCCCATTCACCTCCCCCCCATACCCCACCGACACGTCACGGGTGTTGTATGTCCCATACGACACCGAGCCGTAAGGTCTCAGTTGACCTTTACCTTTTCGGGTGTAAATGTTGATAACACCACCAATCGCGGCATCACCATACAAAGCGCCTGCTCCACCTCGCAAAACCTCAATGCGTTCAATTTGGGACAAGGGCAAGTCTGTCTGGGTCAGGCTACCAATACTGTCTGGTTGAACACGAACACCGTCAATCATCAAGGCTACGTTCGAACTGTTTTGGCCTCTCAAGAAAAAAGATGTCACAGTACCTGGGCCGCCATTGCGTCCGAATTCGAATCCAGTCTCGCCCTGCAGCAGGTCGGCCAAAGTCGCAGCCTGCGATTTATCAATATCAGCACGCGTGATCACAGACACCGAAGACAACACTTGCGACAAAGGTTGCTCCATACGTGTTGCTGAGATCACCACAGGATTGACTTCAAAAGCCTGAACCTGCAAAGATGCAACAACAGCCAAAGACAAAACGGAAAGCGCAGGAGCAAACGCGCGTGCGCGAATAGATTTCTTCATGATTTAAATACCAACATTTGCATGCTCTCACCGCCTTCCCCGACAGTGCTTGAGCGATTTAGCGGTGCGTTTTGGACGCACCGCCACCTTGTTGGCCGGTATCCGGGCTGGCGGAGACTACCTCTGTCGCCTTCCCAAGCACTTGTTCAAGGCGCTCAGTGGCTTGTGTGACAGAAGCGGAGCCAAAGGGCTCGTCCGCTTGACCGTTGCGGGGGCAGCGCAGGCTAGGTGTTGTCGAGCTGGTCGACGCAACCCTCCTGCTTCCCGTTGAACTGAGGCGTGTGAACCACACCTCGAGCACCAACATTGATAATTTTAACGATTTACCTTGCAGCCACCTTACAATCCAATGGCCATGTCACAAACACCCCTGATTGATCAAATTGCCCAGCGCGTTGAGCATTTATTGCTGCGACACGAAGAACTTCAACGCACCAATGCCCTGCTGGCCAGCCAAGTGCAAGAACTCACGCACGAGCGCGACTTGCTCAAGTCCCGCCTAGGCGCTGCTCGCCACCGCATTGACGCATTGATTGATCGCCTACCCCAAGGCACAGAGGCTAAGGACAACGCATGAAGCAAATCGAAGTTCAAATCATGGGCCAAGGCTATGTGTTGGGTTGCCCCGAAGGCGGCGAAACACGTTTAGGCGAAGCCGTGGGTAAGGTGGACCAAGCCATGTGCAAGATTCGCGATGCTGGCAAGATCAAAGCCCGTGACCGCATTGCCGTGCTGGCTGCCCTCAACTTGGCGTTTGACTTGACCGATCGTCCTGCTGCAACACAAGCCAGTGGCGACAGCACGACCTCTAGCACCGACCTGCACAATTTGTTGCAGCGAATGGATGCGGTGCTCGCGCGCGACAACCAACTCATCTAAGCACGCCTACAATCGAAGCGTCTGCAAGTCCTTGAGGCTTTATATTTCCTTGAACCAATGCTCATAGAGCTCGGGCTTGGAACATCGGTCGATGAGCGTGATCGTCTCGCGTCAGATGAACCCAACGTTGACCTGACCTCGCCCACCTGAACCCCCGGTTCAGGATGACGGCCTTGAGGAGCCTTGCAGACACCTTCTTCTATACCAAGGCCTGCGCTCTCATGGACCTCCAACCCCAACTGATTCTTGAACTCGCCACACTGGGCATTTGCACCGGCTTCTTAGCTGGTCTGCTGGGCATTGGGGGTGGCATGATCATGGTTCCCTTCATCACGTTCATGCTTTCGCATCGCGGGGTAGATGCAGACCTCGCCGTGAAGATGGCCATTGCAACCTCCATGGCCACCATCATCTTCACCTCCGTCTCCAGCGTGCGCGCCCACCACAAGCGCGGTGCGGTACGTTGGGACTTGGTCAAAGGTTTGGCGCCTGGCATCGTGCTGGGCAGCATGATTGGCAGCTTGGGCGTGTTTGCCTTGCTCAAAGGCTCTTACTTGGCCATCTTCTTTGGTTTGTTTGTGGGTTTCTCAGCCACGCAAATGTTCTTAGACAAGAAGCCAGCGCCTACACGCCAAGTGCCCGCCACCGCAGGCCTGATGGGCGCAGGTGGCGTGATTGGATTCATCTCAGGCTTGGTGGGCGCAGGCGGTGGTTTTATCAGCGTGCCATTCATGACTTGGTGCAACGTGGCGATTCATAACGCCGTGGCAACTAGCGCGGCTTTGGGCTTTCCAATCGCCGTAGCCAACGTGGCTGGCTACATCGTCAGTGGCATGTCTGTAGAAGGTTTGCCTGACGATGCCTTCGGATTTATTTGGGTGCCTGCCTTGGCTGTGATTGCAGCTTGCAGTGTGCTCACCGCGCCAATAGGCGCAAAAGCAGCGCACATGCTGCCGGTGAAAAAACTCAAACGTATTTTTGCGAGCGTGCTCTATCTTCTGGCTGCTTACATGCTCTACAAAGGCGTCAGCAGCATCTATTGAGGCACCATGCACCAAGGGGCTTGGTACTCCACCAAGCCCATCCACAAGGTCCATCCTGAGCTGGCCATGAGTGCCAAGCCAGCTAGACGCACGCCCCATGCGCCGCTGCCGGTCGAAACTATTTGCCCACCCCGCAGACGCAGCCAAACCCAAGGGCCAATCGTCAGTACCACGGCGCTCCCCAAAGCAAACAAGGCCATCACCCCAGCACCCTCTAAAGGGCTATTACTGAGTGCTGCCACCAAGAGTGCGCCGTAAAGCAAGCCGCAAGGCATCAAAGCCCACAAAACACCAAGAATGACCGCGCCGCCATTGCGCAGCTTGAGGTGAGCCGTCATGCTTTGCACACGACGCCAAATGCCACGGCCAAAGTCTTCCAGCCAAATGGGCTGCTCACCACGCCACAGCAACAAGCCGCCCACCATAAAGGCCACGATGTGCATCAAGGTCCAAACGGGGCGAAATACAGCAGACTGGGTGCTGAGCCAGCCCACACCTTGCATGGTGCTGGCGGCCACTGCGCCCAAAGCGCTGTAGCCAATGACACGACCAAGTTGAAATAACAGCATGGCTGAGACGCCCTGCCCGCCTGATTGTTTCTGTGCAGCTCGCCCGATGCCTGCACAGGCCGCACCGCACATGGCCAAACAGTGCGGCCCACCCGCGAGCCCCATCAAGAGTGCGGTGAGGGCCAAAGTTGTGTTCATCAGATGATTTTAGAGAACCTTGCGCGGTTCTTGTCGGCTTGCAGGTATTTGTCAAAGACCATGGCGACGCCACGCACAAAGAACCAACCCAGCTCGGTCACGTGAATGCCCACATCGTCCATAGTCAACAAGCCCTGCTCTTGCATGGCGGACAAAAGCGCCATCTCTGGTGCAAAGTACTGCTTAAAGTCGATCAGGTGCGACAACTCCACCGATTCAAACAGCACGCTGCCTTGACACATCAGCGCCATGATGACGGTGCGACGCACCAAATCGTCACGCGACAGCGCCATGCCACGGGCGACTGGCAGACGACCTTGGTTCAGCAAATCGTAGTACTCATCCAAAGTCTTGACGTTTTGGCTGAAGGTGGGGCCCACGCGGCCGATGGAAGACACGCCCAAGGCAATCAAGTCGCAATCAGGTTGTGTGCTGTAGCCTTGGAAATTGCGGTGCAAACGACCTTGGCGCTTGGCCACAGCCAACGCATCATTGGGCAAAGCGAAGTGATCCATGCCCACATACACATAGCCAGCTTCCACCAACACACGCATGGCGCTGGACAGCATGACCAGCTTAGACGCTGCAGGCGGCAAGTCTTGTGTGTGGATGCGACGCTGTGGCTTGAAGCGCTCTGGCAAATGGGCGTAGGCGTAAAGCGCAATGCGGTCTGGGCGCAGTTGGGTGATTTGCTCTAGGGTGCGCTCAAAGGTTTCTGGCGTTTGCATGGGCAAGCCGTAAATCAAATCCACGTTGACCGATTCAAAACCCAACTCACGCGAAGCAGCCACTAGATCAAACACTTGCTCTGCGGGCTGAATACGATGCACCGCTTTTTGCACGACTGGTTCAAAGTCTTGCACGCCAAAGCTGAGACGGTTAAAGCCTTGTTGCGCCAAATGTGCCAAACGCTCACGCGTCACTGTGCGTGGGTCAATCTCAACCGAGTATTCACCGCCCGGCGCAAACTGAAAGTTACGACGCAACATGGCCATGAGCTGCGCCAACTCAGCGTCACTCAAAAACGTCGGGCTACCGCCCCCTAGGTGCAACTGTGACACCACTTGGCCTTGACCCAAGTGAGCAATGTTCAGATCAACCTCACGCTCAAGGTAGCGCAAATACTCAGCCCCACGTTCGTGGTGTTTAGTGATGATTTTGTTGCAAGCGCAGTAGTAGCAAAGCGACTCACAAAAAGGGATGTGAACATACAGGGACAGTGGGTACGCTTTAGCCCCTATGCCATCTCGACGCTGCTCAAGTGCTTGCAGGTAGTCTGCTTCACCAAACGCCTCTACAAAACGGTCAGCCGTCGGGTACGAGGTGTAGCGCGGCCCCGCCACATCGTAGCGTTGCAAGAGTTCTGGATTTAACACAAGAGAATGCATAAGTTCACACCTATTTTTACGCTCCATAATAGATGTCTGACAGCTCTAAAAAGTTGACCTGCATCAACACAAACGTCTTCACACACATGAGTTCTACCAGTATCAAAGTCGCCTGTTCTAACTGTAATTTGCGCGAGCTCTGTATGCCGCTAGGTCTGAGCGACAGCGAGATGGAACGCGTAGATGAAGTGGTGGCCACACGCCGTAAAGTAGCTCGGGGCGACAACTTGTTTAGAAACGGCGACAAGTTCAATGCACTGTTTGCCATTCGCACCGGCTTCTTCAAAACACGCATCTCCGCAGAAGACGGCCGTGATCAAGTCACGGGCTTTCAAATGGCGGGCGAGATCATTGGCCTAGATGGCATCGTGAGTGACCACCACACCTGTGATGCTGTGGCCTTAGAAGACGCCGAAGTGTGCGTCATGCCGTTTGACCGCATTGAAGAGCTGTCGCGCGAGATCACCTCGCTACAACGCCATGTTCACAAAATCATGAGCCGTGAAATCGTGCGTGAGAACGGTGTGATGTTGCTATTGGGCAGCATGCGCGCCGAAGAGCGTTTAGCGGCCTTCTTGCTCAACCTTGTTCAGCGCCTGCATGCACGCGGATTCTCGCAATCTGAGTTGGTGCTGCGCATGACACGCGAAGAAATAGGCAGCTACTTAGGTCTCAAGCTTGAGACCGTCAGCCGCACCTTCTCAAAGTTTGTGGAAGAAGGCATTGTTGAGGTCAAACAACGCCATGTGCGGATCTTGAACCCAGACGGGCTCAAGCTCATTGTGAACTCGCAAACCTGCCAATAAATCTCGACGAATTTAAGGCTTGGTGGCCTCAGGCTTTGGCGTAACGACGTGATTACGCGTTTGCAATGCGGGGGCGAGCTGCAAATCCTTTTCAGCGGCCAAGGTTTTATTGATGTCTAAGCCACGACGGTAATAGTCATCAGCCACCACAGGGTCAGGCGTGCCAATGGCAATTGCCAAAGTAATAAAACCAGCAATGATCACGGCAGCTGGGCCAGAAATGATCAGCCATACGTGGCCATATTTCCACCAAGGCTTGGTATCTAAATTTTCTTGTTTCATGGTTTTACCTCGGGACAATAAACACAGACTTTTCAAGCACAGCATGACCGATGCCCAAAGCCTCTACTTCGAATTCTATTTTGTGCGAACCAGCTTGCGCTGAACCATACGGAATATCCGCACTCAACACCACCCAACGCGCCTGTGCAGGCGCAACTGAGATTTGTGTTTCTGTGGTGATTTTCAACTCAGGCAAACCCTTCACACCTAAGCGATAGATTTGCTCAACTTCGGATGCATTCATAATTTGCAAGCGATATACGTTTTCAAGGGTTCCGTACTCTGTGATGCGAGACAGGCTTGAACGGTCACGCACCACGTCGACCTTGAACGGCGAACGCATGCTGATCGAGACAAACAAGCCCACCGTGACGGCTACCAGAATCATGGTGTAAATCTGAACACGCGGGCGCATCAAGCGTTGCCACATTTGCGAAGGCGTCCACTTGTTGTCCATGGCATTTTGTGTGGAATAACGCACCAGCCCTTTGGGATAGCCCAACTTATCCATCACCGTGTCGCACACATCTGCACACGCACCGCATCCAATGCACTCGTACTGCAACCCATCACGAATATCAATGCCTGTCGGACACACCTGTACGCAAAGGGTGCAATCCACACAGGACCCTAAATTCAATGCAGCCACGTCAGCACTCTTTGAACGTGCACCACGCGGCTCACCACGCTCTGTGTCATAGGTCACGATGAGTGTGTCGTTGTCAAACATCGCGCTTTGAAAGCGCGCGTACGGACACATGTACTTGCAAACCTGCTCACGCATGAAGCCCGCATTGCCGTATGTTGCAAAGGCATAAAAGAAAACCCAAAAGAGCTCCCATGCGGACATCTGCGTGAGGAAAAACTCCATGACAAGCTCGCGGATAGGCGTGAAGTAACCGACAAAAGTAAAACCGGTCCAAATCGACAGAAAGATCCAAATGATGTGTTTGTAGACTTTCTTGACCAACTTCTCGATCGAAAAATCTGCATCATCTAAACGAATGCGCGCCGATCGATCGCCCTCGATCTTGTGTTCGATCCACAGGAAAATTTCGCTGTACACCGTTTGTGGGCAGGCAAAGCCACACCACAGGCGACCTGCCACTGCTGTGAATAAAAACAATGCCAGGGCTGAGATCACCAATAAACCGGTGAGATAAATAAAGTCTTGCGGATACAAGACCAAACCAAAAATATAAAAACGGCGAGATGCCAAATCAAATAAGACCGCCTGGCGAGTACCCCACTCTAACCATGGCAGGCCATAAAAAACCAACTGGGTTAGCGCAACAAAAATCCAGCGCCAATAAGTAAATATACCCTCGACAGAGCGAGGGTAAATTTTTTTGGATGCAGCATAAAGAGAAACCATCGCCTCGTCAGCAGAGCCCGAAGGCTCTGGAACGATGGGGATGGTTTTATGCTGCTTAGAGTCGTCAGCAGACTTCAAAACAAATTACTTGGCAGCAACAGTTTTATTAGAGAAGCCCCAAACGTAAGCTGTCAACACATGGATTTGAGCTTCAGTCAAACGACCTTCTTGCGCAGGCATTTGATTGACCTTGCCGTTGTTGATCATCGCGGTGATCGCCTCTTCGCCCCAACCGTGCAACCAGACTTTGTCTGTCAAATTAGGTGCGCCCATGGCTTGCATACCCGTGCCATCTGGGCCGTGACATGCAGCGCAAGCCGCAAACTTTGGCTTACCCAAGTTGGCACGAACAGAGTCATGTGGGCTGCCAGACAAGCTCAACACATAGTGAGACAAGTTACGCACGTCGTCAGGTGTACCCACAGCCGCAGCCATGGGAGGCATTTGACCAATGCGACCTTTTGTCAGAGTCTCTTTGATCTTGTCGGTAGCTCCACCGTGCAACCAATCTTTGTCAGTCAAGTTAGGAAAGCCCTTCGAACCGCGTGCGTCAGAGCCGTGGCACTGTGCGCAGTTGTTCATGAACAAACGCTCACCTACGGCCACAGCTTTAGGGTCTTGTGAAAGTTGTTCAGGTGTTTGAGCTGTGAAAGCTGCGTACAAAGGCTCGAGGTCTTTGTTAGCTTTAGCCACTTCAGCTTCGTACTGGTTTTGAGATGTCCAGTTCAAGCCACCGTTGTAGCTACCCAAACCTGGGTACGCAGCCCAATAAACAGCTGCGAAAACCATCGTGATGATGAACAACCACAACCACCAACGTGGCAATGGGTTGTTCATTTCGCGCAGGTCTTCGTCCCACACGTGGCCAGTTGTGCCATCTTCGACTTCGTGGGCAGACACTTTGACTTGGGCCGAGAACCACAGCAAGAATGCGCAGTACACGATACCCAAAATACAAATGGCTGATACGAAGATCGACCAAAAATTACTTGTGAAATCACTCATGATTCGATTCCTTTACAAAGGCCCCTAGGCCTTAGTCTTGATCGAGGGGCAGCTTCGATGCTGCCTCAAAATCTTCTTTGTTACGTCGAGAAAAAGCCCATACCATGATGCCGATAAACACAGCAAACGACAGCACCGTTGTGATGGCTCTCAGGTCATTGACATCCATGGTGTGTCTCCTTATTTGAGGGCCAAGCCCAAGCCTTGGAGGTAAGCAATCACAGCTTCCATCTCGGTTTTACCTTTGACTTCTTCTGTCGATTTCGCAATCTCTTCGTCGCTATAAGGAACGCCCACTGTGCGCAAAGCTTTCATGTGTGCTGGCATTGCCTCAGCATCCACCAAAGCAGTCATCAACCATGGGTAGGCAGGCATGTTGGACTCAGGCACCAAATCGCGAGGATTGTTCAGGTGAACACGGTGCCATTCGTCGCTGTACTTGCCGCCCACGCGAGCCAAGTCTGGACCGGTGCGCTTGCTACCCCATTGGAAGGGGTGGTCGTACACAGACTCGCCAGCCACCGAGTAGTGGCCATAGCGCAAAGTTTCAGCCAAGAATGGACGAATCATTTGTGAGTGGCAGTTGTAGCAACCTTCACGTTGATACACGTCACGCCCTGCCAACTGCAAAGCTGTGTAAGGCTTAACACCCGTCACAGGCTCAGTGGTGGACTTTTGGAAGAACAGAGGGACGATCTCAACCAAACCACCAAATGAGACGGCAATCAAGATCAATACGATCATCAAAAAGTTGCTGGTCTCCACGCGAGCGTGGGAAAAGCCTTTGGAATTGTTATCAGACATTTATTTCTCCTCAGGCGTGCGCAGGTGCTGGAATGTTCACGGTGACAGTTTGGCCACCCATGGCTGTTTTCACAACGTTCCACAACATGATGATCATGCCGCTCAGATACAACAAGCCGCCCATCACACGAATCACGTAGAACGGATACGTGGCTTTGACAGATTCAACAAAGGTGTATGTCAATGTGCCGTCAGCGTTAATGGCGCGCCACATCAAACCTTGCATCACACCAGCAATCCACATGGCAGCGATGTACAGCACGATACCGATAGTGGCCAACCAGAAGTGGACCTCGATCGCCTTGACGCTGAACATCTCCTTGCGGCCGAACAGCTTAGGAATCAAGTAATAGATAGAACCCATGGACACCAAGCCCACCCAGCCCAAGGCACCAGAGTGCACGTGACCAACGGTCCAGTCTGTGTAGTGGCTCAAAGCGTTCACAGTTTTGATGGCCATCATGGGGCCTTCGAAGGTGGACATGCCGTAGAACGACAAAGACACGATCAAGAAGCGCAAGATAGGGTCGTCACGTAATTTGTGCCATGCGCCAGACAAGGTCATGATGCCGTTGATCATGCCGCCCCAGCTTGGAGCCAACAACACCAACGAGAACACCATACCGACTGATTGAGTCCAGTCAGGCAAAGCGGTGTAATGCAAGTGGTGAGGACCCGCCCACATGTAAGTGAAGATCAAAGCCCAGAAGTGAACGATCGACAGGCGATACGAGTACACAGGGCGACCTGCTTGCTTAGGAATGAAGTAGTACATCATGCCCAAGAAGCCAGCGGTCAAGAAGAAGCCCACTGCATTGTGGCCGTACCACCACTGCACCATCGCATCTTGTGCGCCAGCATAGGCAGAGTAAGACTTCATCCAGCCAGCGGGAACAGCAGCGCTGTTCACGATGTGCAACAAGGCCACAGCAATGATGAAAGCGCCGTAGAACCAGTTGGCCACATAAATGTGTTTGACCTTACGAATGCCAATCGTTCCGAAGAACACAATGGCGTAAGAAACCCAAACCACAGCGATCAACAAGTCGATCGGCCACTCGAGTTCAGCGTACTCTTTAGATTGGTTAAAGCCCAATGGCAAGCTGATCGCAGCAGCCAAGATCACCAACTGCCAACCCCAGAAGGTGAAGGAAGCCAGTTTTGGCATGAACAACGCTGCATGGCAAGTACGTTGAACGACGTAGTAGCTGGTTGCGAACAAGGCGGAACCGCCGAACGCAAAAATCACCGCATTGGTGTGCAACGGACGCAAACGGCCGTAAGACAACCATGGAATGCCAAAGTTGAGTTCAGGCCAAGCAAGTTGAGAGGCCACAAAGACCCCCATAAACATGCCAACCACACCCCAAACCACCGCCATGATGGAAAACTGCCGTACAACGGTGTCGTTGTAAACGGCGTGCTCTGTTGAGTTCATCGGTCACCTTTCATTTTTCAAACCAGTATCCTCAAATCGCCCTTGCGGCGTATTGATTCAAATCAATCATCACGAAGAATACGCTCGCCTTCTTGCTCAACGCTGTCAAATTGACCTCGGTGAATGGCCCACCAGAGACCACCCAAGATAAAAAGTACCAACAGTACAGACAGCGGGATCAACAAATACAAGATATCCATCAAAATCCTTTGGTGAGTCGTAAAGAATTCAAAACGACCCACAACGAGCTCAGCGCCATTCCCAATCCAGCCAACCAGGCAGGCAACCAGCCCACCACAGCCAGAGGCACGCACAAGGCGTTGTAAGCAGCGGCCCAGACCAAGTTTTGCTTGACCACACGCAGGGTATGCCTAGCCAACTTGATACTTTGCGCCACCACCAACAAACTGCCCCCCATCAAAACCAAGTCCGATTTAGACTGGGCCAAGGGCACAGCGTTGCCAAATGCCATGGAAACATGAGCGCCAGCAAGCACGGGGCCATCATTGAGGCCATCGCCCACCATCGCTACCCGTGCACCTTGTGACTGCGCGGCTTGCATGCGAGAAAGTTTGTCTTGCGGTGTGCAGGCACCAAAAGCTTGGGTGATGCCCACCTCTTGTGCGACTTGCTGAGCTGATTCAGGTCGGTCCCCTGAAAGCAACCAGACATTGACATTGAGCTGGCTCAAGGCTTGAACGGTTTGCACCGCATCAGCCCGTATGTCTTCCGTCAGTTGCCAACTGGCCAACCACTCGTTTTCGGTACATAAGTGTACTTGGCAAATGCTTGCTTTTGAGGGTATCCCCTTGGTTTTTGGCGCACAAAACTTTGCTGAACCGAGGCGCAGCAGACCATCAGAGCGCCCTTCTAGGCCAAAACCAATGATTTCGTGCACATCCAGTACCGCCGCCAGACTTTGCCCAGTGACTTCTTGAGCCTTCACCAAGGCACGAGACAGCGGGTGCAAAGAGTGTTTGGCTAGCGCGGCAGCAAGGTTGAGGGCGGCTTCAGGCGTCACCCCATCGGCTGTCATGACCTGTGAGATGCGCTGGCCGTCTTGGGTCAGCGTCCCCGTCTTGTCAAAAATCAAGGTGTCAATTTCCGCCAAAGACTCTAAGGCCTGCAGGTTGCGCACCATCACGCCATGGCGTGCCAGATTGCCTGCTGCAGCCAGCATCGCAGCAGGCGTGGCCAGCGACAAAGCACATGGACAAGTCACCACCAGCACAGCCACAGCCACCATCAAGGCGTGGCTAGGGTTGGCAGGCCACCAATACACAGCCGATAACGCTGCCAGCACCAGGACCCCAATCAGGAACGGCTTGGCAATGCGGTCTGCCAATTGCGCCAAGCGCGGCTTTTGCAGCGAGGCGTTTTCCATCAAGGACACGATTTGCGAGAACTGCGTGCCCTCGCCCACCTGCACCACGCGCACCGTGACGATGCCGCTCAAGTTGTGGCTGCCCGCCACCACCGTATCACCCACACCTCGCGCTTGCGGGCGTGACTCTCCCGTCAGCAAGGCCTCATCCGCTAAGGTTTGGCCTTGCAAAATCACACCATCGGTAGGAAAGCTCTCCGAGGGCGACACACGTATCACATCGCCCACCATCACTCGGCGCACGGCCACGCGCTCAAACTCGCCGCTGGGCAGCTGACGCTCCACGCTGTCGGGCAAGCGGTTCATCAAAGCTTCCAGTGCGCCCGCCGTGCGGTCACGTGCGCGCAACTCTAGCCATCGGCCTGTGAGCAAGAAAAACACAAACATGGTCAGGGAGTCGAAATACACCTCTGCACCAAACATGCCCTCGGGTTCAAACGTGGCAACCGTGCTGAGCAAAAAAGTGATCGCCATCCCCAGCGCCACAGGCAAATCCATGCTCACACGACGCGCACGAATGTCACGCCAAGCATTGCTGAAAAATGGCCCGCATGAAAACAACACCACCGGCAGTGACAGCACCCATGAGGCCCAACGCAACAAAAACACCATGTCGGGCGTGATGTCGCCCTCTTGCGCCACATATGCTGGGTAGGCGTACATCATGACTTGCATCATGCAAAAACCAGCCACCAGCCAACGCCACAGCGCACGACGACCCTCTTCGTGGCGTGCTTGGCGCAGGCTGCTGTCAGCTGCGGGCAGCGCTCCGTAGCCCACTTTGTTGATGGCTGCTATCCATGCAGAAGGTTTAACTTGAGCTTCTGACCACACCACCTTGGCACGGTGAGTAGCGGCATTGACCTCGACTGACTGCACACCAGGCACCGACATCAATGCTTCTTCCACCGTGAAAGCACAGGCCGCACAATGCATGCCTTGAATCACAACGTGCGAATCCCAACAGTCATTGCTGCTGTTCGCTTGCTTGCTTTTGTGCTGCTGACTGAAGCGCAACCACTCTTGGCGGTCGTCGAGCAGTTCAACCATGGATGTATCTGAATTCATAAAGGATGTAGCCTAACGGTTCTATCTAAAGCGCACTTGACGTGTATCAACACCGTCCCATGCTCATGCTGTAAGCTCCAACACAGAAATCAACAAAGGAGCAATTGATGTACAAACGCATTTTGGTCGCCACAGATGGATCCACATTATCCAAGAAGGCCATTACCAGTGCCATTGAATTGGCTGCTTTGAGCGGCGCAGAGTTGATCGCTGTGAAAGTGACACCTCGTTACCCTCAAAGCTACTTCGAAGGCTCTTTGCCCTTGAGCGCGAGCGAAGTCTCTAAAGTTGAAAAAGGCTGGGCAGATGCTGCACAAAAAGTCTTAGACGCTGTGGTGAAGTCTGCCAAAGCGCAAGGTGTGAATGCCAAAGCTGTGGTGGTTAAGTCCGACATCGTTTCAGACGCTCTGATTGCCGCTGCAAAAAAACACAAAGCCGACTTGATCGTGATGGCCTCACACGGCCGCCGTGGCATCAAACGCTTGCTGTTGGGCAGCGAGACTCAACAAGTTCTGACACACGCCAGTGTGCCAGTACTGGTACTGCGTTAATCGCCCTGCACGCTCCACGAAAAAGCCGCTCTATGAGCGGCTTTTTCTTTGGCTGAACGACTTCGGTATTGTTTAAGCGCTCACGCGTTGCTTAGCCTCTTGGTATTCACGTTTCAATCGTGCCACCAACTCAGCCGCAGGCACAACGGATTTCACTGCACCAATGCCTTGACCGCAGCCCCAAATGTCTTTCCACGCTTTTTGTGCGCCGCCACCAAAGTTCATTTTGCTGGGGTCACTTTCAGGCAAGTTTTCTGGGTCCAAGCCTGCATTGCGGATGGAAGGTGCCAAGTAGTTGCCGTGCACGCCCGTGAACAAATTGCTCAGCACGATATCGTCAGAGGTGCCATCCACCACCGCCTGCTTATAGTCATCGGCCGCACGCGCTTCTTCGGTCGCAATGAAGGCTGAGCCAATGTAGGCAAAGTCTGCGCCCATCGCTTGCGCAGCCAGCACTGCACCGCCGGTGGCGATCGAGCCGCTCAAGGCTATTGGGCCATCAAACCATTCGCGAATTTCTTGAATCAAGGCAAACGGGCTCTTCACGCCCGCATGACCACCTGCGCCAGCTGCCACAGCAATGAGGCCGTCTGCGCCCTTTTCAATCGCCTTCTTGGCAAACTTGTTGTTGATGATGTCGTGCAACACGATGCCGCCGTAGCTGTGCGCTGCCGCATTCACATCTTCACGCGCACCGAGCGAGGTGATGATGATCGGCACTTTGTACTTCACACACAAAGCCATGTCGTGCTCTAAGCGGTCATTGCTCTTGTGCACGATTTGGTTGATCGCAAAGGGCGCAGCCGGTTGGTCTGGGTGCTCACGATTGTGGGCTGCCAGTGCCTCGGTGATTTCGATCAACCACTCTTCCAACTGTTCAGCGGGACGCGCATTGAGCGCGGGCATCGAGCCCACCACGCCCGCTTTGCATTGCGCGATCAGCAACTTGGGGTTGCTGATGATGAACAAAGGCGAAGCGATGACGGGGAACTTGAGAGACTGCAAAACCGGAGGCAAACGCGACATATCAGACCCTTTAGAAAGTTCAGGGCACGTGAAGTGCCCTGAGATTGATTGCAAGTTTTCGTGATGATCGAAACTTAGAACGCGTCGAGCGCCAACTCAGTCACGCTGTCCGCACCGTCCACGATGCTGTCGCGCATGCCTGGCACTTTGGTCAGAATGTGGTCGGCGTAGAAACGTGCGGTGGTGATTTTGGATTGCATGAACACCGCATCGTTGCCCTTGGCCAGCTCAGCTTCAGCCACCAACAAGGCACGGCCCATTTGCCAACCGGCCACCAAGTTGCCAGTGAGCATGAGGTAAGGCACGCTACCAGCAAACACAGCATTGGGGCTGGCTTTGGCGCCAGCCACCACGAAGTCGACCACATCCAAGAAGGCTTCGCGAGCGGCCTTCAAACGAGCGGCCATCGCCGTGGCGTTGGCGCTGCCACTCTTGAGCAAGTCAGCTTCTGTGTTGGCGATTTGCGCGGCAATGCCTTTGGCAGTTTGGCCACCGTCACGTCCTGTTTTACGTCCGATCAAATCGTTGGCTTGAATGGCGGTCGTGCCTTCGTAAATCGTCAAAATTTTGGAGTCGCGGTAGTACTGCGCAGCACCTGTTTCTTCGATGAAGCCCATGCCGCCGTGCACTTGCACGCCCAAGCTAGTGACTTCCAAACTCATCTCGGTGCTAAAGCCTTTGACCAAAGGCACCAAAAATTCGTAGAACGCCAAGTTATCTTTGCGCGTGTCGGCATCTGGGTGGTGGTGCGACGCGTCATACGCAGCAGCAGCCACAGTAGCCATGGCGCGGCAACCTTCGGTGTAGGCGCGCATGGTCATCAACATGCGACGCACATCGGGGTGGTGAATGATGGGCGCGCTGGTTTTCATGCTGCCGTCCACGGGGCGGCTTTGCACGCGATCGCGTGAAAAAGCAACCGCCTTTTGGTAAGAGCGCTCAGCAATCGAAATACCTTGCACACCCACGGCGTAACGGGCGGCATTCATCATGATGAACATGTATTCGAGGCCACGGTTTTCTTCGCCGACCAAAAAGCCAATCGCACCGCCGTGGTCGCCATACTGCAACACCGCTGTGGGGCTGGCTTTGATGCCCATCTTGTGCTCGATGCTCACGCAATGCACATCGTTGCGTGCGCCCAAAGAACCATCTTTGTTGACCATGAACTTGGGCACCACAAACAAGCTAATGCCCTTCACGCCTTCAGGCGCGCCTTGCACGCGGGCCAACACCAAGTGAATGATGTTCTCGGCCATGTCGTGTTCACCGTAAGTGATGTAGATCTTGGTACCGAATACTTTGTAGGTGCCGTCTGGCAATGGCTCAGCACGCGTACGCACAGCAGCCAGGTCAGAACCGGCTTGTGGCTCGGTCAAATTCATCGTACCGGTCCACTCACCAGAGATGAGCTTCTCAAGGTAAGTGGCTTTCAGCTCGTCAGAGCCAGCGGTGAGCAAGGCCTCAATCGCGCCGTCGGTCAACATAGGACACAAGGCAAAGCTCATGTTGGCTGAGTTGAGCATTTCGCCACACGCTGCACCAATAGTCTTTGGCAACCCTTGACCGCCGAAGTCTGCAGGATGCTGCAGGCTTTGCCAGCCGCCCTCGCAATACTGTTGGTAGGCTTCTTTGAAGCCGGGAGTGGTGGTGACGTGGCCGTCTTTGAAGAACGATGGATTCTTGTCACCTTCCCAGTTCAAAGGCACGAGCACAGACTCATTCAACTTCGCGCATTCTTCGAGCACAGCTTGGGCGGTTTCCACACCCATGTCTTCGAACGCAGGAATTTGGGCCACTTGATCGAGGCCTGCCAAGTGTTCCATGTTGAACACCATGTCTTTGATGGGGGCGATGTAACTCATGTTTGATGTCTCCAAAATTCAATACAAAAAAGGCACCCCGAAGAGTGCCTTTTCACAGAAGGTTTACAGCGCTGCAACCAGCTCTGGCACAGCGACAAACAAATCAGCCTCTAGACCGAAGTCTGCCACGCTGAAGATCGGTGCTTCTGGGTCTTTGTTGATGGCCACGATGATCTTGCTGTCTTTCATACCCGCCAAGTGCTGGATGGCTCCGCTGATACCGCATGCCACATACAGTTCAGGGGCAACGATTTTGCCGGTTTGACCCACTTGCAAGTCGTTGGCAGCATAACCCGCGTCCACCGCAGCGCGGCTAGCGCCAATAGCGGCTCCGAGCTTGTCAGCCAGAGGAATCATGACTTCGTCAAACTTCTCGGAACTGCCCAAGGCACGGCCACCAGAGACGATGGTTTTGGCTGCGGTCAGCTCTGGGCGGTCGCTCTTGGTGACTTCACGGCCCACAAAGCTGCTCTTGCCAGAGTCTGTGGCAGCTGCTGCAGTTTCCACAGCGGCAGAACCACCAGAAGATGCAGCGGCATCAAAACCCGTGGTGCGCACGGTGATGACCTTCACAGCATCGCTCGATTGCACAGTGGCAATCGCGTTACCTGCGTAGATGGGGCGCTCAAACGTGTCTGGGCTGTCCACTTTGGTGATGTCGCTGATTTGGCCCACGTCCAACTTGGCGGCCACGCGAGGGGCCACGTTTTTACCGTTGGCTGTGGCGGGGAACAAGATGTGGGTGTAGTTGCCAGCGATGGCCAAGACTTGGGCTGCCACGTTCTCGGCCAAGCCCACTTCAAGGCTTGCGCCATCGGCGTGAATGACTTTGCTCACGCCAGCGATTTGCGCGGCAGCGGCTGCGGCAGCGCCTGCGTTGTGACCAGCCACCAGCACGTGCACATCAGCGCCAATCGCGACTGCGGCGGTGACGGTGTTCAAAGTTGCCCCTTTGATCGAGGCGTTGTCGTGTTCTGCAATAACGAGGGATGTCATGGTCGTTTTTCCTTAGATAACTTTTGCCACGTTCTTGAGCTTGTCTACCAAAGTGGCGACGTCTGGCACCTTGATGCCGGCGCTGCGCTTGGCTGGCTCCATCACTTTGAGCGTTTTGATACGGGGGGCTACGTCCACGCCGAGGTCTTCTGGCTTGAACACGTCTAGTTGCTTCTTCTTGGCCTTCATGATGTTGGGCAAGGTCACATAGCGTGGCTCGTTCAAACGCAAGTCGGTCGTGATGACAGCCGGCATGCTGACGGAGATGGTCTCCAAACCACCGTCGACTTCACGGGTCACGCTGGCTTTATCGCCAGCCACTTCAACCTTGGAAGCAAATGTGGCTTGCGGCATATCACCCAAAGCAGCCAACATTTGGCCAGTTTGGTTGCAATCGTCGTCAATCGCTTGCTTGCCCAGAATTACCAAGCCTGGTTGCTCTTTGTCCACCAAGGCCTTGAGCAGCTTGGCCACGGCCAAGGGTTGCAGCTCTTCAGCGGTCTCAACCAAGATGCCACGGTCTGCGCCGATGGCCATCGCTGTGCGCAATGTTTCTTGGCATTGGGCCACGCCACACGAGACAGCGATCACTTCAGTGACCACGCCCTTTTCTTTGAGGCGAACGGCTTCTTCCACCGCGATCTCGTCAAAGGGGTTCATGCTCATTTTGACGTTGGCAATGTCAACGCCTGAGTTGTCCGACTTGACGCGGACCTTGACGTTGTAGTCCACCACGCGTTTGACAGCGACCAAAACTTTCATGGCAAAAGCTCCAATTTTTAGAATTAAACAGATTGACGTTTACGTAAACGTCACATTGTAGAGATCAAAGCACCCATTTCTGCGAACGACCGTGCTTTTTAGGGAAGTCCCTAGGTATGACTTAGGCGGGATGGCGCAAAACCACTTCTTGTGGCGAATGCACCAGCACCACACCAGCCGCCCGCAAGGCACCCAAAGCCGCAATATTGACCCGGGAACGCGTCAATGACTGGCCATTGGCCGGATCTTCCATCCAAAAATTCAAATTGAACTTGAGTCCTTGTGGTGCCACTTCAGCCAGTAAGGCCATCGGCTCTGGCGATGGCAATACCCATTGCACACTCAAAGCTGCGCCGACCAACTCAGCTTGCACACGCTCAACATTACTCTCTAACCCGACCCAAAAAGTACAGGTTTGCAGAAGATGGCGGCTTTCCAAAGACAGGTTTTCCACCCGTTGCGTCAGCAGTAATTCATTGGGAACCACCGACTCGCTGCCGTTGCCGGCGCGCACCAAGGTGTAGCGGGTTTTGATGTCGGTCACACGGCCCTCAAAGCCATCTACGCGCACAAAATCGCCAATGCGCAATGAACGCTCAAGCAAGATGACAAAACCACTGACATAGTTGGCAGCCAGTTTTTGCAAGCCAAAGCCAATACCCACCCCCAGCGCACCACCGATGACCGACAGCGTCGTGAGGTCAAAGCCCAGGGATGACAAGGCAAACAAAGTACCGATGACCAGCAGCAACACCCGAATGGCGTTGGCTGCCACTTTGCGCATGGACAAATCATCAAACGCACGGCTGAGCACGCGCTGCTCTAACGTGGCCGACAGCCACAGAGCCAGCACCAGAACGAGGCCTGAGGTGAACACCACTTCAAACACATGGGTCACACTGATACGCGTTTTACCCAGCATGAATTGCCAGCTGTCCAGCTCGGTCATCAACGGCGTCCATAAACCTGTGAACCACAGCACGGCCAAACCCCAAGCCACCCAAGAGACGACTTGCTCCAAAACACGCGCACCGCGAGAAGTCGGAAATACCGCTGTCAACACCCGAGCAATCAATCGAATCATCACCAGCGAGACCAGCACGGGAAGCACGAGCTTAAGCAATGGGACGCGCTGGAACTGCATCAGCACCAACTTCAAAGCAAAAGTCAAACCCAACGCCAGCGCAGGCAACAACACCCCATCCATCAGACGTCGACCAAACAAAATCGACGCCCGACCGGTGTATTGCCGCCCAAACACCCAACTCAGCCCCCAAGCCAACGCCAAACACAGCGCTAAACCGGCGAGCTCTAACGCAATCGCTGGACTTTGCAAGTCCAGCAACCATTCTTGCAATTCATTCATGGATTAAATATCGGCTAACACGCGCACATGCGCTTCAACGCTGCGACTCAGCGAGCTCAAATCGTACCCGCCTTCTAGGCAAGACACGATGCGCCCTTTGGCGTGACGCGCCGCAATGTCACGCATGCGGTGGGTGATCCAGGCATAGTCTTGCTCCACCAAACCCATTTGGCCCATGTCATCTTCGCGATGGGCATCAAAACCCGCGCTGATGAAAATCATTTCGGGCTTGAACTCTTCTAAGCGAGGCACCCAGTGCATCTCGATCAGTTCACGCACTTCCATACCCTTGGTGTAAGCCGGCACTGGGATGTTGAGCATGTTGGCAGCGGGGTGTTCCGTGCCACTGTGCGGATAAAACGGATGCTGAAAGAAGCTGACCATCAACACACGATCATCGCCGCTGAGGATGTCTTCCGTGCCATTGCCGTGGTGCACATCAAAGTCCACCACCGCCACGCGCTTCAAGCCGTGGCGCTCTAGCGCGTACTTGGCCGCAATGGCAATGTTGTTGAAAAAACAAAAACCACTGGCTTTGTTGCGTGCGGCATGGTGTCCAGGCGGACGAATGGCACAAAACGCGTTGGTGAGCTCACCCGCAATGACCGCATCGGTGGCAGCCACAGCTGCGCCGGCAGAGGCTAAAGCGGCTTTCCACGTATAGCTATTGATATGGGTGTCAGAGTCCAAGTGGCCATAGGCAGGACCACCAGCAGCCATGTCTTCCACCAGCTGGTCCGACAAGCCGCGCAAAGACGCGATGTACATGCGGTCATGGGCCAGCTCAATATCGGCCAAGGGCGCTTCGGGCGCCTCAATCGCGGTGAGGCCCAAATCAACGCCGCTGATGAGCAAACGGTCTTGAATGGCGCTGAGGCGCTCGGGACACTCGGGGTGGCCTTCGCCCATCTCATGCTTCATGCACAGGGGATGCGTGTAATAACCTGTTTTGCTCATCTCGTCTGCCTCGGTTCTTATTCAAGTCAGCTTACCATGTAGGCCTAGCTTTTTCCCTTGCAAATACTGCGTGAAAACACATACAGCCCCGTTTTACATGGCTTTGCAGCCAAATCTTGCGTTACGTCAAATCATTGCCACCTTGTTGCTATTGGCCACATTGTCTGGCCATGCCTCAAACAAACCGCCTGCCAAAGCGCACAAGGCGGTGTCACACAAAGCTGCAGCCCACAAAGCATCCACCCGTGGCCCCGTCTATGGAAAAACCAAAGAAGCCACTGCACTCGCAGACGAGCTGGCCCAGCAATACAAGCTGCCCCAAACATGGGTGCGCGAGCAAATCAGCAAGGCCCAACATTTAAAGGGCGTGCCCAAGATGGTGCTGCCCCCCACAGTGCCCACCGCCAAAAACTGGCGCGCGTACCGCGAGCGTTTCATTGAAAGCCGACGCATCGATGCAGGCACCCAGTTTTGGCAAACCTACGAAAGCGCCCTCACCCGTGCCGAGCAAACCTACGGTGTGCCTGCTGAAATGATTGTGGGCATCATCGGTGTGGAAACCTTCTATGGCCAAAACATGGGCAACTACCGCGTGCTCGACGCCTTGACCACGCTCACCCTCAACTTCCCTGCTGCACACCCACGCGCGGCTGAGCGTCAAGCGTTTTTCAAATCAGAGCTGGGCCACTTCTTGGCGCAAGCACACAGCCAAGGCAATGCCAGCGCCACGGGCAGCTTTGCAGGGGCCATGGGCTGGCCACAGTTCATGCCTTCGAGCGTGGCCAAGTTTGCGGTGGACTTTGATGGCGATGGCCGCATTGATCTGCGCAACAGCCCTGTGGACGCGATTGGCTCGGTGGCCAATTACTTCAAAGCCTTCGGCTGGCAAACCGGCATGCCCACGCACTACCCCGTGGGCTTTGATGAAGCGCGTTTGGATAAGCCCACCTTGTTGGCCCCCGATATCTTGCCCTCGTTCAGCGTGAGCAACTTCACCGCCAAAGGTGCAGTGCTGGACGAACAAGCACAAAAGCACGCAGGGCCCTTGGCATTGGTTGAGCTATTCAATGGCGATGAACCGCCCAGCTATGTGGCGGGGACTGAAAACTTTTATGTGGTGACGCGCTACAACTGGAGTAGCTACTATGCACTGGCGGTGATTGAGCTGGGGCAAGCTATAAAGGTCAACCGTGCGTTGAGCTCTATTCAGTCCAACGCACGTTGAACAGAAGACTCTCAGTCTTTGGGCAAGCTACGCTTGTCATGAATTTCGCTCACCACCGCGTCTTCAATGACATCTGCTTTGTGTTACCTACAAGGGTCTTGCCGGTGCGCTTCATGCCATTGACCATCGCTGGTCCGAGACCAACTGGACCAGCTTGTACCCAACCCTAAATTATTGGGATTTATTAATTTTTAAAAAATCACCTACTTTTATTTCAGCAGCTCTTCGAGCCGTCGCATCTGGACGAAGAGATGCACTGCCAGTTGGACTCGCAGAATCATTAAAGGAAGCGCTGATATTGCCATCAAATCCGTGATGTGCATTTTCGATGGCCAGACTATCCAATGGTCCAGACATTAATTTCAGCATTTCGGGGCAATACACGCCTTCCCCGTACTCGTCTGCCTTACCCCAAACGATGAGTGTTGGCTTTTCGCGAGGTTTTTCAGCGAGGTAAGCCCAGTAACGCGGAGGCTTAGGTTGCTGAGTTTTAGTAAAGTTCCAACAGGATGGATAAAACAATACGAATGAACTCCAAGGTCCTTGTTCCGTCATTAGTCCTAACGTTGAACCTAGGCTGAAACCCATCCAAACTACATTGCTTGGATCAACACTTGGTTGTTGAATCAACCAAGCATGTGCACTATCAATAAGAGGATAAGGGTAAAGATTTGCACGATCTTGCGGTCCTGTGAAGCGACCTGTTTTGAAGTCAACAATTAATGCGTTATACCCTCGATCATTAAAATACCTTGCCCAATGATCTTGTCTCGCATCTGGACCGTTTGTGCCATGGACTAGAAAAACGGTTGGCGACTTTCCATCTGCCTTTGAGCGAAGAAACTTGAGCGGAATTGGACGATCTGGAGCCGGAATAGAAAACCATGAAAACGAGTTAATGGCGTTTACGCCTTCACTTGATTTAGCCGTCGGAATAGATTGACATCCAGTTATAGCGAAAGCAAATAAAACCACAAACAATTGCTTATTCATTAAACACTCCAGTTTCAAGTATGTGGTCCCAAGTTGCACATTGACACAAAAATAATCAACCTAGCTAACAGGTGCGAAGTTTAAGTTAATGAACCGGACTTGATCATGAATGTCAGTAACACCCAATACATACATCTAGCAAAAGATGTTTACACATTCATTCGTGCAGAAACAAAAAGCGTTAGGTGGACTTACCTCGCTACCGCTGACAAGCTTGTAACTCAGATTGAGTTGGGCCAATCGATCAAGGTCAACCGTGCGTTGACCTTTATTCAGTCCAACGCACGTTAAACAGAAGACGCTCAGTCTTTGGGCAAGCTGCGCTTGTCATGAATTTCGCGCACCACCGCGTCTTCTATGACATCAGCTTTTGAGCCCCTACTTGGGGCTTGTCCTTGCGCTTCATGCCATTGACCATCGCTGGTGCGCGACCAACTGGACCAACTTGCTCCCTGCCCTGATTGCATGCCTTTACGCATGGCTTGAATTTGTTGCCACATCAACAGCACTTGCGGCTTTTGGCCTGTTGCCAACCAACGCAGACAAGCAAATACCACATACAAGGCCAGCCAACTCAAGACGCCAACGGCAAATAAAACAGCGAAGGCCATGCCCAGCAGCGCGAGGATAAAACGAGTGAAAAATGCCATGGGGCGATATTACCCGTGCACAGATTGCGCCAAAGCCCAGTGCACGTGCTCACGCACCACCTCGCTGGTGTGCGTGAGATGAGCCTGCAGAGCTGCACGCAAAGCAACATTGTCCGACTGGCGCAGCGCATTGCCCGACGCCACAGCCAAGTTACGCAACCAGCGCACATGACCAATGCGGCGAATCGGGCTGCCTTCGGTGTAGCGCAAAAATTCTTCCTCAGTCCACGCCAGCAATCTCCCCATGCTCTGCCCCACCAAGCCTGCACGCACATCAAAGTCGGGCAAGCTTGAACTCTGAGCAAACTTGTTCCAAGGGCATATCAGCTGGCAGTCGTCGCAGCCGTAAATGTGGTTGCCCATCAAGGGTCGCAGCGCTTCGTCAATCGCACCTTCGTGCTCAATCGTCAAATACGAAATGCAGCGGCGCGCATCCACCAAGCCTTCGGCCACGATGGCTTGCGTGGGACACACATCCATGCATGCCGTGCATTGGCCGCAGTGGGCGCTGGTGGGCTCAGACGCAGGTAAGGCCACATTCAGAAAAATCTCGCCCAAGAAAAACATGGAGCCCGCTTCGCGGTTGAGCACCAAGCTGTGTTTACCCCGCCAGCCTTGACCGCTGCGTGTGGCCAGCTCTGCCTCCATCACAGGGGCTGAATCGGTGAAGGCTCGATATTCAAAACCATTGGGCTTGAGGTTCTCAACCAACAAGGCATCAATTTGTTGAGCCAGTGTGTCCAGCCGGTTGCGCAACACCTTGTGATAGTCACGCCCTCTGGCGTAAACCGACACCACGGCTTCATTTGGGTTGCGCAAGCGTTGCCACTCGGTGTCTTGCCAGCCCTCGGCGGTGTCGCGCGGCAGGTAGTTCATGCGGGCGGTCAACACGCTCAAGGTACCCGGCACCAGCTCGGCTGGACGCGCGCGCTTTAGCCCATGGCGGGCCATATAGTCCATGCTGCCGTGGAAGTTTTGGGCCAGCCAATTCTGCAAATGTGGCTCGGCCGAAGACAAATCCAAAGGGGCCACCGCAATTTGCGAAAATCCCAGAGATTGCCCTAAAGCTTGAATTTGCGTGAGCAACAATTTGTAATCGATTAACAACGGACACCTTTGAATAATCTGCCCATTGTAAAAACTCTGGTCTGGCCCAATGAAGCCGCCACCGCCGCGTTTGCCACGCAGCTGGCCGCCGCATTGACTCGTGCCAACCTGAATGCTTGCATTGCCTTGCATGGCGACTTGGGCGCTGGCAAAACCACATTTGTGCGCCACTTGTTGCGCGCCTTGGGTGTCGAAGGCCGCATCAAAAGCCCCACCTATGCTGTGGTCGAGCCTTACACCGTGAATGCAGGCGAGGTGTGGCACTTTGACTTTTACCGTTTCAGCGACCCACGCGAGTGGGAAGACGCAGGCTTTCGCGACATCTTTGCCAGTGCTGGCCTGAAGCTTTGCGAATGGCCACAAAACGCCGCAGGCGTGATGCCCACGCCCGACCTAGAACTCGACATCCAAGTGGACGACACCGAGCAGCGCCAAGTGACGATCAGCGCCCTCACCCCACGCGGGCAGGAGCTGCTGGCATGACACAAATGACCGGCATCAACCGCCGCAGCCTGCTTCAGGGCGGCTCGCTCGCGCTGCTGCTGGGCAGTGCCGAAATTGCTTGGGGCGCCAACATCGTGGCAGTGCGCGTGTGGCCCGCCGCGGCCTACACGCGCGTGACGATTGAGAGCGACACAGCTCTCAAGACCGTGCCCATTTTTGTGGCCAACCCCCCGCGCTTGGCAGTAGACATTGAAGGCATCGAGCTCAACCCCGCCCTCAAAGAGCTGGTGGGCAAAGTGCGCTCGGACGACCCATTCATCACCGGCGTACGCGTGGGCCAATACGCCAACAAAACCGTGCGCTTGGTGCTGGACTTGCGCCGCATGGTCAAGCCACAAGTGTTTAACTTGCAGCCCGTGAAAACAGGCAACACGCAATACCAACACCGTTTGGTGCTTGACCTCTACCCGTCTGAAGTGGCTGATCCACTTGAAGCCTTGATCGTCGACAAACTCAAAGGCGGCACAACCTACAACGCGCCATCCATGACGGCCACGCCCACACCACCGCCCGCATCGAAGCTCGGCACACATGCAGACCCTGTGGGCGACTTGATGGCCAAGCCCAACACACCCATCGAACCTGCATCAGCTGCAGCCTCAGCGGCTTCAGCGCCCATCACCACAGCAGCTTCGGTGAACCCACCACAAAGCGGTGAGCGTTTCATCATCGTGGCACTCGACCCCGGCCACGGCGGTGAAGATCCGGGTGCTATTGGCCCCAGCGGCACACGCGAAAAAGAGGTGGTGCTGAAAATTGCACACCGCTTGCGCGACCGCATCAATAACACGGTCATCAAAACCAAACATGGCAACTTGCCGATGCGGGCCTACCTCACGCGCGACGCCGATTACTTTGTGCCGCTGCAACAGCGTGTTGAAAAAGCCAGACGCGTGCAAGCCGATTTGTTCATCAGCATCCATGCCGATGCGTTTCAAACACCCCAAGCCAAAGGCGCCAGTGTGTTTGCTTTGAGTGATGGCGCAGCCACCAGCGCAGCGGCCAAGTGGATGGCCAAGCAAGAAAACCGCGCTGACTTGATTGGCGGATTGAACATCAAAACCCAAGATGCAGCTGTGCAACGCGCCCTACTCGACATGAGTACCACGGCGCAAATCAAAGACAGCCTCAAGCTCGGCAGTGCCATGCTGGGTCAAATCAAACACATTGGCAAACTGCACAAAGGCCGTGTGGAGCAAGCAGGCTTTGCGGTGCTGAAAGCCCCAGACATTCCCAGCGTGTTGGTGGAAACCGCTTTCATCAGCAACCCCGAAGAAGAGAAACGTTTGATCAGCCCCCAATACCAAAACGATTTGGCCGATGCGCTGATGAAAGGCATTGAGCGTTATTTCTCACGCAACCCACCGTTGGCCAAAACCCGAAATACCTAAAGCATGACCGACGTACCCGCACAACCCAAAAACCCGCTGCACGGCATGACGCTTGAGAAAATCGTCACCGAGTTGGCCGACTATTACGGCTGGGAAGGTTTGGGCGACCGCATCAACATCCGTTGCTTCACGCACGACCCCAGCGTGGGCTCAAGCCTCAAGTTTTTACGCAAAACTCCGTGGGCCCGTGAGAAGGTGGAGAGCTTGTATTTGTTCATGCTGCGCGACATGCGACGCGCAGAACAAGGGTATTAATCAGCCTTAACTTGTGCTGAGCGCGACGCTTTCCAAGAGCCATAAATAGCCAATGCGCCCGGAATAAAAATCATCGCCCAGATGATTTTGTCCAAATGGGTTTTCACCCAAGGGATGTTGCCAAAGAAGTAACCCGCCGTCACGATACCGCCCACCCACAACGCACCACCGGTGATGTCAAAAAAGGTGAACTTGCGGCGCGTCATTTGCGCCACACCCGCCACAAATGGCGCAAAGGTGCGCACAAAGGGCATGAAGCGTGCGGCAATCAAGGTCACACCACCGTAACGCTCGTAAAACGCATGGGCTTGGTCAAAGGCACGGCGGTTAAAAAACTTGGAGTCTTCCCACGCAAACACCTTCGGTCCAAAGAAGCGGCCAATCGTGTAATTGGTCTGGTTACCGGCCACTGCGGCGGTCAACAACAAGGCCACGGACAAGCCATAGTCCATCAAGCCCACACCGCACATAGCACCAACCACAAACAGCAGCGAGTCTCCGGGCAAGAACGGCATCACCACCAAACCGGTCTCCACAAAAATGATGAGAAACAGCAAGGCATAGACCCATGTGCCATTGGCTTGCACAAAGGCCTCCAAATAACGGTCTACGTGGAGGATGAAGTCGATCAAGAAGGTAATGAGTTCCATAAGATGCATTATCCCCTGCCTCTAAAATGAGCCCGTGCACCCTGCTACCCAACCCCCACGCGCCATCCGCGAACTCCCAGATGAACTGATCAGCCAAATCGCCGCTGGCGAGGTGGTCGAACGCCCGGCCTCTGTCGTGCGCGAACTGGTAGACAACGCGCTCGACGCGGGAGCTACACAAATCACCCTGCGATTGCTCGCCGGTGGTGTGCGCCTCATCAGCGTGGAAGACAACGGTGTGGGGATTCCCGCCAACGAGCTACCCGTGGCCTTGAAGCGCCACGCCACCAGCAAGATCACCAACTTGAATGAGTTGGAATCCGTGGGCACGATGGGATTCAGGGGCGAGGCATTGGCTGCCATTCAATCGGTGTCCGAACTTTCAGTGTTGTCACGCACTGCTGCGCAAGACAGCGCCATGCTGCTCGATGGACGCAGCGGCGAGTTGCAACCCGCCGCCCGCGCTCAAGGCACAACCGTGGAAGTGAAAGAACTGTTTTACAGCACACCTGCACGCCGCAAATTTTTAAAGACAGACAACACCGAGCTGTCTCACTGCGTAGAGGCCGTGCGCCGCCATGCCCTGACCCGACCCGAAGTGGGTTTTGCCATTTGGCACGAAGGCAAGTTGGTTGAGCAATGGCGCGCACAAACCATCGACACTGCATCAGGTGAAGACCTGAACACACAATACCAAGCCGCGCTAGACCGCCGCTTGGCCGATGTGTTGGGTGACGACTTTTTACAAAACTCAGTCGCCGTGCATTACCAATCGGATAACGTGACCGTGGTGGGACGTGCTGGAATTCCAGACGCGGCCCGCTCACGCGCCGACCACCAGTTTGCCTATGTGAATGGCCGCTATGTTCGCGACAAAGTCATCACCCATGCCGCACGCAGTGCTTATGAGGATGTGCTGCACGGCCACCGCCAGCCTATTTATGCGTTGTATGTGGAGATTGATCCCACGCGCGTGGACGTCAACGTGCACCCCACCAAGATTGAAGTGCGATTCCGCGATGGCCGCGAGGTGCACCAAGCCGTGCGCCACGCGGTAGAAAATGCTTTGGCTGTGCCACGCGCCAACATGCTCATGGCCAATGCACTGCAAAACCATGAATTGCCGATGGCAGGCACTTTTGGCTCCGGTGGCAGTGTCAGCGGCACATCTGCTTTGGGTGCAGCCACATCACCCACTTGGCCCAACGCCAATTGGCAGCAAGCGCCCATGCCCTTGGCTGGCACACGCGTGGCGGATGTGAGTGCGCTGTGGCAATCCACATCACGCACGGCTCTACCGGCTGAAGAACAAGGTGCACAAAGCTTCGCGCCCAGCGCTTTCAGCGCGGCCAACACACCTGCACCATCGCTACAAGATGCAGCCCCCGAAACTTGGCCTTTGGGAAAAGCCATTGCGCAGCTGCATGGTGTGTACATCTTGGCTGAGAACACGCAAGGTTTGGTGTTGGTCGATATGCACGCGGCGCACGAGCGCATCGTGTACGAACAACTCAAAACCCAAATTGACGCACAGCGCATCAGCAGCCAACCGCTGTTGATTCCCGCCACCTTCCCTGCCACCGCACAAGAAGTGGCCACGGCTGAGGCCTGTGCTGAGGCGTTGCAAGAACTTGGTTTAGAAATCTCCAGCCTGTCGAGCAAAACCTTGGCTGTGCGCGCCGTGCCCAGTACCTTGGCGCAAGGCGATGCTGTGGCGCTGGCACGCAGTGTGTTGGCCGAGTTAAGCCAACACGATGCGAGCACCGTGGTGCAACGCGCACGCAACGAATTGTTGGCCACCATGGCCTGCCACGGTGCAGTGCGCGCCAACCGCAAACTCACCCTTGACGAGATGAACGGATTGCTGCGTCAGATGGAAGTGACCGAGCGCTCTGATCAATGCAACCACGGCCGCCCTACGTGGCGACAGCTCTCTATGCGTGAACTCGACGCGCTGTTTTTGCGCGGTCGTTGATGTCACCCACACTCATCATCGTCTTGCTGTCGATGCTGCTGGGCATTCAGCCAGTGGCCACCGATTTGTATTTGCCCGCTCTGCCCACCATCAAGGCTGAGTTTGGCGCAGAGTTGTCTCAGGTTCAACTCACCCTCAGCGCTTTGCTGTTGGCATTCGGCACATCTCAGCTGGCGTGGGGGCCGCTGTCTGACCGCTTTGGTCGCCGCCCGATTTTGTTGTGCGGATTAGGCTTGTTCACACTCGCAGGCTTGGGCTGCGTGTTGGCCAGCAGCATGCAAGAGCTGATCGTGTGGCGCGCCTTGCAAGGTGCAGCCATGGGTGCAGTGGTGATGTGTGCCCGTGCCATCGTGCGTGACCTGTACACCCCAGAAACAGGCGCTGGCGTGATGTCGAAGGCGCTCTCAGGCTTGGGCCTCTTGGCTTGCGCCAGTGCACCCTTGGGTGGACTGTTGACGGACCTCTGGAGCTGGCATGCAGCGCTGGGTTTAGTGATGGGCTTTGGTGCAATCACACTGGCGTTGGTCGCATGGACTTTCAAAGAAACCGTGCACCGTAAAAATCCACATACCTTGCAGTTTCAAGTCTTGGCAAAAACATGGTGGCACATCTTGCGTCACCCCACGTTCGTCGCGTTTATTAGCGTATCAATTGGCTCTTACGGCGGACTGTTTGCGTTCTTGGCATCCTCTTCATTTGTGTTCATCAATTTGCTTGGGTTAGCACGTTGGGAATATGGGCTGCTGCTGTTTTCCATGGCCTTCACTTATTTGTTAGGCACCATGTTATGCCGTCGGTTGTTGGCACGTTGGGGTGTTACACATACGGTAGCAATTGGCGGTGGCTTCAGCCTGCTAGGCGGCTGCTGGATGATGCTCAACGCTTGGCTAGGTTGGCAAAGCGTGATAGGTTTGATGGGGCCGTTTTATTTGTTTGTGCTGGCACATGGCATTCATCAGCCTTGCGGTCAAAGCGGTGCTGTCGGCCCCTTCCCAAAGGCAGCAGGTGCAGCATCTGCACTGGGTGGTTTTTTGATGATGGCCGCAGCCTTTGCCACAGGCTTATGGCTGGGCAGCGCCAAAGATGGCTCGGCCATGCCCATGGCGCAGAGCATTGCGTTTTGGTCGGTACTGACAGCCCTCTCCGCTTGGCTGCTAGTGCTGCGTCGTGGAGGCCCTCGTGTCTAAAGCAACGTCTACAGCCACCGGTTGGACAGTAGGCGCCATCGCCTTGGTTGGTCCTACCGCTAGCGGCAAAACGGCAGCAGCTTTGGCCATTGCACAAGCATGGCCCGTTGAGATCATCAGCATCGACTCCGCCTTGGTGTACCGCGGCATGGACATTGGCACAGCCAAACCCAACGCTGACGAACTGGGCCAAGTGCCCCATCACTTGATTGACATTCGTGACCCGCTGCACGCCTACAGCGCCGCTGAATTTGCGCGTGATGCCACTGTGCTGATGGCCGACATCCGCGCGCGTGGCAAGTTGCCATTGCTGGTGGGTGGCACCATGCTTTACCTCAAAGCTTTGCGTGATGGCATTGACGACTTGCCCACTGCACAGCCAGAACTGCGCGCTGAGATTGAGCAACAAGCCCTGGCCTTGGGCTGGCCCGCCATGCATGCCGAACTGGCCAAAGTCGACGCCATCACAGCGGCACGTTTGGCGCCCAACGATGCACAGCGCATCTCGCGTGCACTCGAAGTGTGGCGTGTGAGTGGCAAAGCTTTGTCGCAATGGTTTGCTGAAGGTGAAGCCACACGAGCAGCGCAACCTGCGCTGAACATGCCACTTCTATCACTAGAGCCGGTTGACCGTGCTTGGCTACATGCGCGCATCGCGCAGCGTTTTGATTTGATGTTGGCGGGTGGTTTCTTAGAAGAGATGCATGCCCTACGTGCGCGTGGTGATCTGCACATGGATTTACCGAGCATCCGCTGTGTGGGCTATCGCCAAGCATGGGAGTTGCTCGACAGAGCCGAAGCTACGAACGCTCCAATTGAAAGCATCTTGCCGCCTCTACACGAACTCGGTGTGGCCGCCACGCGTCAGTTGGCCAAACGTCAACTCACGTGGTTGCGCGGCATGGATGAGCGCATCGTCATTGCTTGTGATGCGCCCGATGCTTTGGCGCAGACACTGGCTGCAGTGCAGCGATTTACTGCAACGGCTCTTTGAGAGCGTCGGGCAGTGGCAAAGGCATAACAGCAATGCCTTCGTCGATCAACTCTTCGGTTTCTTCAGGTGTGGCGTGGCCACGAATGTTTCGCGCCTCAGTTTCGCCGTAGTGCATCTTGCGTGCTTCTTCAGGGAAGCTGCTGCCCACGTCTTCTGTATTTGCCACAACATGTCGCACCATCTTGAGCAGCGCTGCTTGCAGTTGTGCGGGTTCTAAGTTGGCTACATCTTGCAAACTGGGCAATGTGGGAGCGACGTTAGCAGATGCGTCAGTTGAGACTGGTTCAGGCAATGCTGCCTCTGCACCATGGCTGATATGTGCAGAGGACGCTTTCGAAGCAGCACTTGTTGCTTCACGATCACCACGCGCAGTATTCAAATTCAAACGAGGCGCGCTGAGCTTTTTGCTCACACTGGCATCGCCGCACATGGGGCAAGTCAGCAAACCACGTGTGAGCTGGCTTTGGTAATCGTCTTCGGAACCAAACCAGCCTTCAAACACATGGTGTTGGGCGCATTGAAGGTCTAGAACTTTCATGGCTCAATTATCCCCGCAGCCGTGCACGCATCACACGCGCTGCCATTGCAGGGGCCAAGCGCCGCTGAGGTGGTTTTGCAGCCAGAGCAAGCCAGTGAGGGTTTTGGCATCGGTCAGCTGACCGTCACGGGCCCAAGCCAGCAGCTCGTCCATGCTGGCATCAAACACATCCAGAAATTCACCCTCATCCAGTTGGCGTTCGCCTTGCGTCAAACCACGTGCAAACCAAATGTCAATGAACTCGGTGGAATAGCTGATGACGGGATGCAACACGCCCGCATGCGCCCACTCGGTGGCTTGATAACCCGTTTCCTCTAGCAACTCGCGTTGGGCACACACCAACCGGTCTTCACCCGGATCGAGCTTACCCGCTGGAAACTCGATCATCACTTGTTGCACGGGGTAGCGGTATTGGCGCTCCATCACCAAGCGACCGTCGTCATGCATGGCGATGATCATCACCGCGCCCGGATGAATCACAAACTCACGCGTGGCGGTGTCACCACTGGGCAAGCGAACGGTGTCGCGAAAGGCGTGCAAGAAGTGGCCTTTGAGCAGCTCCACGTGGTCTAACGTGTGCTCAACCAAATGTTCATCAGAGTTAGTTTTCATAGGCATCATGAAAAAAGCCAGCTCGAAAGCTGGCTTTGAAAAAGTCATTGAAGCTTAGCTGCCCAAGGTTGAAATGACGGCGTTGGCACACAAAGTCATCAAGCCACCAGGCAACAAACCCAGCACCAACAACAAGCCACTGTTGATCAACAACACCACGCGCACATCAGCTGCTGCCGAAGCAGTAGTAGCAGTCAGTGGTGCATCAAAGTACATCACTTTAACCACGCGCAAGTAGTAGAAGGCTGCCAGCAATGACATCAGCACGGCATAAGTGGCCAAGCCAATTGCACCGGGTTGCCCCGACGCGATCAAAGCTTGCAACACTGACAACTTGCCTGCAAAGCCCACCATCGGTGGAATACCAGCCAAGGAGAACATGCACAACGCCATCACACCGGCATAGAAGGGACTGCGTTGGTTCAAGCCAGAGAAATCTGCAATCTCTTCGCTCTCAAAACCTTCACGAGTCAACAACATCATCACGCCGAACACGGCCAATGTGGTGAGCACATAAGTCACCACATAGAACATGGCTGAGCTATAGGCATTGGCTGCTGCCGCAGTGTTGCCATTGACCACGCCTGAGAACAAACCAATCAAGACAAAACCCATTTGTGAAATGGTCGAGAAGGCAATCATGCGCTTCATGTTGGTTTGCGCAATACCTGCCAAGTTACCAATCAACAGCGACGCCACGGACATGACCATGAGCATCTGCTGCCAATCAATGGCCAAAGGCATCAAGCCTTCGACGAGCAAACGCACCGTCATGGCAAAGCCAGCCAGCTTGTGTGCGCCACCAATCATCAAGGTGATGACGGTCGGAGCACCGTGGTAAACGTCAGGGACCCACATGTGGAATGGCACCACACCAAATTTAAAGCCCAAGCCACAGACCAAGAAGACCAGACCCAAAATCAACACTTTGTGATTGATTTGTCCAGCAGACACCGCCTTGAAAACGGTGGTGATATCCAAAGAGCCTGTTGCGCCGTACAACATGGACATGCCGTACAACAAGAAGCCACTACCCAAAGCACCCAGGATGAAGTATTTCATCGCAGCTTCAGCAGCTTTGGGGTCATCGCGGTGCAAGGCCACCAAGGCATAACTGGACAGCGCCAAGAGCTCAACACCCAAGTAAAGCACCACAAAGTTGTTGCCCGAGATCATGACGTACATGCCCAGTGATGCAAACAAGCCCAGCGTGAACAACTCACCACCGCTGTTGAGCATGTTGCGGTCTGCAGCGTAGGGACGGCCGTAGATCAAGGTGACGAGTACCGCCACTGTCGAGAAGCACTTGAGCCAGTTACCCATGGGGTCTGAGACCACCATGTTGTTGAAGCTGTAAACCGTCAGGCCTTCCAAGGCGTCATGCGCTTGCATCGCAGCCACAACGGTCAAGGTCAACACTGTCAACACATAGGTCGTCGTGCGGCGTGGTGACTTGACATACAAGTCGACCATGGCAATCAAGATCGCCATGCACACCAACACCATCTCTGGCAGCAGCGCTAAAAGGTTGAGTTTTTCGATCATGTTTTCAATCTCTTTTATTGTGGCAACTTAGACATTGCAACGTGTTTGAGCAACTCAGCCACGGACACGTCCATCACATCGGTGAATGGCTTGGGGAAGATACCCATGGCCAACACAGCGATTGCCAACAGGGCCAACATCAAGAACTCGCGGCTGTTGATGTCGGTCAATTCTTTGACGTGGTCATTGGTCACAGGACCCAAATACACACGCTTGATCATCCACAAGGTGTAAGCCGCACCGAAGATCAAGGCAGAAGCCGCTGCAAAGCCAACCCAGAAGTTGTATTTGATGGCACCCAAGATGACCATCCACTCGCCCACAAAACCGGCTGTACCTGGCAGACCGCAATTGGCCATACCGAACAACAATGCAAAAGCAGCGAACTTAGGCATGGTGTTGACTACACCACCGTAAGCAGCGATTTCACGAGAGTGCACGCGGTCGTACAACACACCAATCGACAAGAACATGGCAGCTGACACAAAGCCGTGGGCAATCATTTGCACCAAAGCGCCGGACACACCGATGTCATTGAAGATGAAGAAACCCAAGCTCACAAAGCCCATGTGTGCAACCGATGAGTAAGCCACCAGCTTTTTCATGTCTTCTTGCACCATGGCCACCAAGCCCACGTAGACCACCGCCACAAGTGACAAAGCAATCATGAGCCATGCATATTCGTGTGCAGCATCAGGCGCGATGGGCATAGAGAAGCGCAAGAAACCATAAGCACCCAGCTTCAACATGATCGCAGCCAACACAGCAGAACCACCCGTAGGCGCTTCCACGTGAACGTCTGGCAACCAAGTGTGCACGGGCCACATGGGCACCTTCACGGCGAATGCGGCAAAGAATGCAAAGAACAACAAGGTTTGCGCAGACATTGGCAATGGCATCTTGTGCCAAGCAGCCAAATCAAAGCTACCACCCGATTGGGTGTACAGATAAATCAAGGCAACCAACATCAACAAGGAACCCAACAACGTGTACAAGAAGAACTTGAACGCTGCGTAGATCTTGTTGGGGCCACCCCAAATACCAATGATCAAGTACATCGGAATCAGTGTGGCTTCAAAGAACACATAGAACAGCATGCCGTCAGCAGCAGCAAACACGCCGACCATCAAGCCGCTCAAGATCAAGAACGCGCCCATGTATTGATTCACGCGCTCGGTGATCACTTCCCAACCAGCGATCACGACGATCACGGTGATGAAAGCAGTCAGCAGCACGAACCACAAAGACAAACCATCTAAACCGAGGTGGTAGAACACATTGAAGCGGTCAATCCACATCGCCTTTTCAACAAACTGCAACGCAGCGGTACTGTTGTCAAAGCCACTGTACAAAGGCAATGTGACAGCCAAGCTGACCACTGAACCAATCAAAGCAAACCAACGCACTGCCCTTGCGTGTTCGTCACGCCCGAAGGCGAGCAAGATGACACCGAACAGAATTGGCGTCCAAATGGCAAGGCTCAATAAACCCATTTCTTATTCTCCTTATTTGAGCCAGACGAACCACGTCATCAGCAAGAACACGCCAAGGATCATGACCAAGGCATAGTGGTAGAGGTAGCCGGTTTGCAACAAACGCGTCACGGCAGACACACGATCCACCAGTTTCCATGAGGCGTTCACCACACCACCTTCGATGATGGCTTGGTCGCCGCCCTTCCACAAACCAGTACCCAACGCACGTGCACCACGGGCCAAGACGTTTTCGTTGAACCAATCCATGTAGTACTTGTTTTCAAACAAAACATAGATGGGGTTGAACACACGTTTGATCGCCGCAGGCACAGCTGGGTTGATCATGTACATGTAGTAAGACGCTGCCACACCCGCCACAGCCAACCAGAAAGGTGCAGTGCTGAATGCATGCAAAGCCATCGCGACAGCACCGTGGTAGTGGTGTGCTAACTCGTGCATGGCAGGGTGCTTGTCTGCATTGATGAAGATGGCGTCACTGAAAAACTCACCAAACAACATCGGGTCGATGGTGTAGAAGCCAATCAGCACAGATGGAATCGCGAGCAGGACCAAAGGCACAGTCACCACCCATGGGGACTCGTGTGGGCTGTGGTCATGGCCATGATCGTCGTGACCATGGTGATCGTCGTGGTGCGCGTCAGGGTTTTGGTCGTAACGCTCTTCACCGTGGAACACGAGGAAGTACATGCGGAACGAATAGAACGCTGTCACGAAGACGCCGGCCAACACGGCAAAGTGGGCGAAGCCAGCAGCAGGCAAGGTGCTTTCAGCCACAGCTTCGATGATGCTGTCTTTTGAATAGAAGCCAGAGAAGAACGGTGTACCGATCAAAGCCAGAGAACCCAACAAGGAAGTGATCCAGGTGATGGGCATGTACTTGCGCACGCCGCCCATCCAGCGGATGTCTTGGTTGTGGTGCATGCCCATGATGACGGAACCGGCACCAAGGAACAGCAGAGCTTTGAAGAATGCGTGGGTCATCAAGTGGAACACGGCCACGGAGTAAGCCGATGCGCCCAATGCCACGGTCATGTAACCGAGTTGCGAGAGTGTGGAATAAGCCACCACGCGCTTGATGTCGTTTTGGATCAGGCCCAAGAAGCCCATGAACAAGGCTGTGATGGCGCCGATCACCAAGATGAAGTTCAACGCAGTGTCTGACAACTCAAAGAAAGGTGACATACGCGCCACCATAAAGATGCCGGCCGTCACCATGGTCGCAGCGTGAATCAACGCAGAGATTGGTGTTGGGCCTTCCATGGAGTCAGGCAACCAAACGTGCAGTGGAAACTGAGCTGACTTACCCATCGCGCCGATGAATAAGCAGATACAGATCACAGTCACCAGCATCCAGTCGGTGCCAGGGAATGTGAGCGCGCCCAATTCACCAGCTTTGGCAAATGCTTCGGTGTAGTTCAAAGTACCGCCGTAGGCAGCGATCAAACCAATACCCAAGATGAAGCCAAAGTCACCCACGCGGTTGACCAAGAAGGCCTTCATGTTGGCGAAGATGGCCGTGGGTTTGTTGAACCAAAAACCAATCAACAGGTAAGACACCAAGCCCACTGCTTCCCAACCGAAGAACAGTTGGAGCATGTTGTTGCTCATGACGAGCATCAACATCGAAAAAGTGAACAAGGAGATGTAAGAGAAGAAGCGGTTGTAGCCCTCGTCCTCTTGCATGTAACCAATGGTGTAGAGGTGGACCATCAATGACACAAAGGTCACGACGCACATCATCATGGCAGTCAGGCCATCGACCATGAAGCCGATTTCCATTTTGAGATCGCCCACCACCATCCATGTGTAGAGGGTTTCGTTGAAACGTGCGCCGTCCATAGCCACGCTTTGCAGCGTCATGGCAGACAACACGAAGGCAATGAACACACCCAAAATGGTGAATGAGTGAGTCAAGCCACGGCCAATTTTGTTACCGCCAAAGCGCGTACCAAAAATACCAGCCAAGGCTGAACCGACCAGCGGTGCCATGGGCACTGCCAATAAAGTAGAAGCTTGCAGGGTTTGTGACATGTTGAATTAACCCTTGAGCGTGTTGAGTTCATCCACGTTGATGCTGGACTTCTCACGGAAGATGTGAACCAGAATCGCCAAACCAATCGCAGACTCAGCAGCCGCCACGGTCAAGATGAAGAAAACAAAGATTTGGCCGTTCAAGTCGCCCAAATAGTGCGAGAACGCCACAAAGTTCATATTGACCGCGAGCAACATCAATTCCACTGCCATCAGCAACACGATGAGGTTCTTACGGTTCAAGAAAATTCCAACCACTGAGAGTGCGAACAAAATCGCGCCCAGCGTGAGGTAATGGCCTAGGGTAATACTCATGCTTTTGTCTCCTCAGCTGCAGGGGCAGGTGCTGCGGGCTTGACCGCATCCATCTTGACCAGCGACACGCGGTCGCTGGCTTTGACGCGAACTTGATCAGCTGGGTTTTGGAACTTGCTGTCTTTACGCTTGCGCAGTGTCAAACCGATGGCGGCAATCAAAGCCACCAACAAAATCAAGGCGGCCACTTGAACGGGGTACAAGTACTCGGTGTAGAGCAAGATGCCCAAGGATTTGGTGTTGGACTCTTGCGCCACCACCATATGGCCAACATCGGCTGCAGGTGCAGCAGACATCGCAGCTGATGCTGCATCCATAGCTGCAGAGCCAGCGTCAACAGGAGCGACTGCCGTCACCGCTGCAGGCGATATGAGCTGAGCCTTCGCGGGTTGCTGTGGTTCATACACTCTGAAACCGCCTAACAAAACAGCGGCCAATTCCAAAGCAATCACCGCACCCATCGTGGCTGCGAGTGGGAAATGCTTCCAGAACCCTTGGCGAATACTGTCATGGTTGATGTCAAGCATCATCACCACAAACAAGAACAAGACCATCACTGCGCCCACGTAAACGAGCACCAAAGCAATGGAGAGGAATTCTGCTTTGAGCAGCATCCAAATGCCAGATGCTTGGAAGAAAGCCAAGACCAAGTACAGCGCTGCATGCACTGGGTTACGCGCCGTGATGACGCGGAATGCGGCAAACAGCAAGACTGCTGAAAACGCGTAAAAAAGAGCCGATTGAACGTCCATCATGAAATCTTTCAACGGTATTTGGCGTCAGCTGCCTTGTTGGCAGCAATTTCGGGTTCGTAGCGGTCACCCACGGCCAACAACATTTCTTTGGTGAAGTACAGGTCACCGCGTTTTTCGCCGTGGTACTCAAAGATGTGTGTTTCAACAATCGAGTCAACGGGACAGCTCTCTTCGCAGAAACCGCAGAAGATGCACTTGGTCAAATCGATGTCGTAGCGCGTGGTACGACGGCTACCGTCTTCGCGCTGGTCTGATTCGATGGTGATTGCCATCGCTGGGCACACAGCTTCGCAGAGTTTGCAAGCGATGCAACGCTCTTCGCCGTTTTCATAACGACGCAAAGCATGCAGACCGCGAAAGCGTGGAGACAACGGTGTCTTCTCTTCCGGGAACTGAATGGTGATGCTGCTTGAAAACATGTACTTGCCGGTGAGGGCCATGCCTTTGAACAGCTCGATCAAGAGGAAGCTCGACAAAAAGTCGCGCAACGAGAAAGGAGCGGAATGTGTAGTTGTGGTCATGGTATTTTTCCGGCCTTAGTTCCAGATATTCCAAGGTGTTTGGATCCAAACACCCACCACCAACAACCAGATCAGGGTCAGTGGAATGAAAATCTTCCAACCCAAGCGCATGATCTGGTCATAGCGATAACGTGGGAACGTGGCACGCACCCACAAGAACATGGTCACGACCACGAAGGTCTTGATGCCAAGCCAAATCCAGCCAGGGATCATGTTGAACAGTGCGTTATCGATGGGTGACAACCAACCGCCCAAGAACATGATGACGGTCAACATCGAAACCAAGATCATGTTGGCGTATTCAGCCAAGAAGAACATGGCGAAAGACATGCCCGAGTATTCGATCATGTGGCCGGCCACAATTTCAGATTCACCTTCCACCACGTCAAACGGGTGACGGTTGGTTTCGGCCAAACCAGAGATGAAGTAAATCAGGAACACGGGGAACAAAGGCAACCAGTTCCAAGACAAGAAGTTCAAACCTGCGTTGGCCATGCTGCCCTTGGCTTGGCTCATCACGATGTCAGTCATGTTCAAGCTGTTCGAGATCATCAAGACGATCACGAAGCAAAAGCCCATCGCGATTTCGTAGCTCACCATTTGGGCCGATGCGCGCATAGCGCCAATGAAAGCGTACTTGGAGTTGGATGCCCAACCCGCGATGATCACGCCGTACACCTCAAGCGAAGTGATGGCCATCAAGAACAGCAAACCGGCGTTGACGTTGGCCAAAGCCACATCAGGACCAAAAGGCACCACCGCCCATGCAGCCAGTGCTGGCATGATGGTCATGATGGGGCCCAAGAAGAACAAGCTGGTGGTTGCCTTGGTTGGAATGATGATTTCTTTGGTGAGCAACTTCAGCGCGTCAGCGATGGGTTGCAACAATCCACCAGGACCTGTGCGGTTAGGGCCTATACGGATTTGGGTGTAACCAATGGCTTTGCGTTCCCACAAAGTCAGGTAAGCCACGCAACCCAGCAAAGGCAAGAGCACTGCCACGATTTTGATCAACGCCCAAAGCACAGGCCAAGCGATGGTGGTCCACCATGGATCAGCCAGCAAACCAAAGCCTGCGTTGTAAATGTTGTCAACCATCACAGACCTCCTTGCGACTGGGCAGCAACCGCAGGTTGCTTCGCATCAGCGGTGAGTTGCAGCGATGGCGCGCGACGCACCAAGCTGTCGAGTTGGTAAATCGCCGCTGCAGCAGGCTGGCCTGTTGCTGGGCTCATGTCCACGCTTGCGGAGCAAGCGTTGGACAACAAGGCTTGTACGTCAGCGGGAATCGCTTGAACGCGAACTTCTTCGATGGTTTCGAATTCGAAGCCAGGCACGTGGAGCATGGAACCCAACACACGCAAGACTTTCCATGCAGGACGTGCCTCGCCCAAAGGCTTGACCACACCATGGAAGCTTTGTGCGCGACCTTCGGTATTGATGAACGTGCCAGCAGTCTCAGTGAAGGGCGAGATGGGCAACAGCACATCGCTGATGTCCATGTTGGCCTTGAAGGGAGACAAGGTGATGACCATTTCGGCTTGACCGATGGCTTGTGCAGCCGCAGCGCCATTGGCAGCATCGAAAGCAGGTTCAGTGTTGAGCAACACCACCGCCTTCAAACCACCTGCCAACATTTGGCCTGCAGTTTGACCACCCGCTTTTGGCAAGGCCCCCACCACTTGTGCACCCACGGTGTTAGCCGCTTCGCCGAGGTAACCCACAGTCGCGCCAGTTTGTGCGCCGATCCAGTTGGCCAAGCTGAGCAAGCTAGACGCTTTGGCATGGTGTGCCGCTGCGTTGCCCAACAAAATGGCTTTGCGCTCACCGCCTGTCAATGACTTGGCGATGGCTTGTGCTTCTGCGCTGTTGGCGTTGCCCGCCACAGGGGCAGCAGTACCCGTGATAGCGCCCACAGCGGCTGCGATGTCAGCCAAGGCTTGCACCCAGTTGGCGGCATCTGCCACCAAGGTGTTGGCCACAGGCATGGCCCAATCGTAGGCTTGTGCGTTCAAGGCATTGACCTTGCCGCCGTTGCGCACCGCTTGGCGCAGACGTTGGGCCAACAAAGGTTGGTCTTTGCGGATGTTTGAGCCAATCACCAATGCACGTTGCAGTGTGGTGAGGGAAGCCACAGAAGTACCCAACCAACGGACTTTGCCATCAGTTTGGAAATCTGCAGCACGCAAACGTGTGTCGATGTTTTGGCTACCCAAACCACGCGTCAGATTGGCAGCCAAGAACAACTCTTCAGCCGTGCTGTGTGGACTGGCTAAAGTGCCGATGGCTTGTGGGCCATGCTGGGCTTTGACGCCTTGCAAGCCGTTGGCCACGTATTCGAGGGCAGTTTGCCAATCGACTTCTTTCCACTCGCCGCCTTGCTTGAGCATGGGCTTGGTCAAGCGGTCTGCGCTATCCAAAGCTTCGTAGCTGAAACGGTCGCGGTCAGCAATCCAGCATTCGTTGACGTCTTCGTTTTCCAAAGGCACGACACGCATGACTTTGTTGTTCTTGACTTGAACGATCAGGTTAGCACCTGTTGCATCGTGTGGGCTGACCGACTTGCGACGGCTCAACTCCCAAGTACGTGCGCTGTAACGGAATGGCTTGCTGGTCAACGCGCCCACGGGGCAGATGTCGATCATGTTGCCTGAGAGCTCGGAATCGACCGACTGACCCACAAAGGTTTCAATCTGAGCGTGCTCACCACGGTGGGACATACCCAACTCCATGATGCCAGCCACTTCTTGCCCAAAGCGCACGCAGCGTGTGCATTGGATACAGCGGCTCATCTCTTGCATGCTCACCAAAGGACCCACGTCCTTGGGATTGACCACGCGTTTTTCTTCTTCGTAACGTGAAGTGGTACCACCGTAGCCCACCGCCAAGTCTTGCAACTGGCACTCACCGCCTTGGTCGCAAATTGGGCAATCCAGTGGGTGGTTGATGAGCAAGAACTCCATCACCGACTGTTGGGCCTTGATGGCGCGTTCGCTCTTGGTGCGAACAATCATGCCTTGCGTCACGGGCGTGGCGCATGCGGGCATGGGCTTAGGAGCCTTCTCCACGTCGACCAAGCACATGCGGCAGTTGGCCGCGATGCTGAGTTTCTTGTGATAGCAGAAGTGCGGAATATAGGTGCCGGCCTTTTCAGCTGCATGCATGATCATGCAGCCTTCTTGGACGTCAACTTTTTTACCGTCGAGTTCGATTTCAATCATGGCACTTATCCGTGTCAAACGTAGGCAGCGACCGTGCAGGTCTTGTGCGTGATGTGGTGTTCAAATTCATGTCGGAAGTGCTTGATCATGCCGCGCACGGGCATGGCTGCTGCGTCTCCGAGGGCGCAAATCGTGCGGCCCATGATGTTCTCTGCCACGTTGTCGAGCAAAGCCAAGTCGCTTTCGCGGCCCTCACCACGCTCAATGCGGTCCACCATGCGCCACAACCAACCAGTACCTTCACGGCAAGGTGTGCATTGGCCGCATGACTCGTGCATGTAGAAGTAGCTCAAGCGCAGCAGGCTCTTGACCATGCAGCGTGAGTCGTCCAACACAATCACAGCACCTGAACCCAACATTGAACCGCCGTCTTTGGCGATGCTGTCGTAATCCATGGTGAGCTTCATCATCAAGTCGCCAGGAACCACGGGCGAAGAAGAACCGCCAGGAATCACAGCTTTGAGCTTGCGACCTTTGCGAACGCCACCCGCCAACTCCAACAATGTGGAGAACGGTGTGCCCATGGGCACTTCGTAGTTGCCAGGACGCTCGACATCACCGCTGACCGAGAAGATCTTGGTGCCGCCATTGTTAGGCTTGCCGCATTCGAGGTAAGCCTGACCACCGTTGTTGATGATCCAAGGCACTGCTGCGAATGTTTCGGTGTTGTTGATGGTGGTGGGCTTGCCGTACAAACCAAAGCTCGCGGGGAACGGTGGCTTGAAACGGGGTTGGCCTTTTTTGCCTTCGAGCGACTCGAGCAAAGCGGTTTCCTCGCCGCAGATGTAAGCGCCAAAACCGTGAGCCGCGTGCAACTGGAAGCTGAACGTCGACCCCAAGATGTTGTCACCCAAGAAACCTGCTGCGCGGGCTTCTTCGAGGGCAGCTTCAAAACGCTCGTAGGTTTGGAAGATTTCGCCGTGGATGTAGTTGTAGCCCACGCTGATGCCCATGGCAAAAGCGGCGATGGCCATACCTTCAATCACGATGTGGGGGTTGTGTTGCAAGATCTCGCGGTCTTTGCAAGTACCGGGCTCGCCCTCGTCCGAGTTACAGACCAAGTACTTTTGGCCTGGGAACTGGCGAGGCATGAAGCTCCACTTCAAACCCGTTGGGAAACCCGCACCGCCGCGACCACGCAAACCTGATTCTTTGACGGTGGCGATAACTTCGTCTTGTGTCATGCCCGTGGTCAAGATCTTGCGAAGGGCTTGGTAACCGCCGCGTGCGACGTAGTCTTGCAGAGACCAGTTATTGCCATTCAAACCAGCCAAAATTTGTGGGCCGATGTGACGGTCGTGGAAACATGTTTCCGCTGCGGTCGTTTGGAATTGGGAGAGAACTTGTAAAGCTTGGCTAGAGGTAGTCATGCTTATTCCTTCACCGCGCGCAAGCCTGCGACCATTTGGTCGATCTTGTCGTCGCTCATGTAGCTGCACATGGTGCGGTCATTCACCAACAACACAGGCGCGTCGGCGCAAGCGCCCATGCATTCGCCGGGTTGCACGGTGAACATGCCATCAGCGGTGGTTTCACCCACTTCAATGCCTAAGGTCTTCACCAAGTGCATCAAAGCGCCCTGCCCGTTGCGCAATTGGCAAGGCAGGTTGGTACACACGTTGATCTTGAACTTACCAACCGGTTGTTGGTTGTACATGTTGTAGAAGGTGGTCACTTCGTGCACAGCCATAGGGGCCATGCCGAGCAACTCAGCAATCACGCGTTCGCTTTCGGCACTGACGAAGCCCTGCTCTTGCTGGACGATGGCCAAACAAGCCATGACGGCAGATTGCTTCTGATCGTCTGGGTATTTGGCGACTTCACGCGCAAAACGCGCCTGAGCCTCGGCCGACAGCGGTGCGCTGTGGTGGGTGTTTACAGAACTCATCGGTCAATTTCCCCGAACACAATGTCCATCGTGCCAATCACCGCCACGGTGTCAGCGATCATGTGGCCACGCGCCATTTCATCCATGGCCGCCAAGTGGGCAAAGCCAGGCGCGCGAATCTTCATACGGTAGGGCTTGTTGGCACCATCGCTCACTAGGTAGATACCAAACTCACCTTTGGGATGCTCAACGGCGGCATAAGCCTCGCCTTCGGGCACGTGGAAGCCTTCTGTGAAGAGTTTGAAGTGGTGGATCAACTCTTCCATGTTGGACTTCATGCCTTCACGGCTAGGTGCAGCCACCTTGTGATTGTCCGTGATGACAGGGCCGGGGTTGACGCGCAACCAGTCCACACACTGCTTGATGATGCGGTTGGACTGACGCAACTCTTCAACGCGCACCAAATAGCGGTCGTAGCAGTCACCGGTTTTGCCCACAGGAATGTCGAAATCCATGCGGTCATACACGTCATACGGCTGGTGCTTGCGCAAATCCCAAGCCACACCTGAACCGCGCAACATCGCACCTGTAAAACCAAGGTTTTTCGCGCGCTCTGGTGTGACCACGCCAATACCAACAGTACGTTGCTTCCAAATGCGGTTGTCAGTAAGGAGTGTTTCGTACTCATCAACCAACTTGGGGAAGCGCTTGGTGAAATCGTCGATGAAGTCGAGCAAAGAGCCTGAACGGCTTTCGTTCAAACGCGCCACCGACTTGGCGTTACGCACCTTGCTGGCCTTGTACTGAGGCATGCTGTCTGGCAGGTCGCGATATACGCCGCCTGGACGGAAGTAAGCCGCGTGCATACGCGCACCAGACACGGCTTCGTACATGTCGAACAAGTCTTCACGTTCGCGGAAGCAGTAAATCAAGATGTTCATTGCGCCGCAGTCAAAACCGTGCGCGCCCAACCACAACAAGTGATTGAGTAAACGCGTGATTTCGGCATACATCACACGGATGTACTGCGCACGTTCTGGCACCTCGATGCCCATCATTTTTTCGATGGCCAAGCAGTAGGCGTGCTCGTTACACATCATGGACACGTAGTCGAGACGGTCCATGTACGGCAAAGATTGAATGTAGGTTTTGCTCTCGGCCAGTTTTTCAGTGGCGCGGTGCAACAGGCCAATATGAGGATCAGCGCGTTGAACCACTTCGCCGTCGAGTTCCAACACCAAACGCAGCACACCGTGTGCGGCAGGATGTTGAGGGCCCAAGTTCAGGGTGTAGTTCTTGATATCAGCCATGGGTTGCACCGTAGTTGTCTTCACGAATGATGCGCGGCGTAATTTCGCGCAACTCAATGGTGACCGGTTGATAAACCACACGTTTTTGCTCTGCGTCGTAACGCATTTCAACGTGACCAGTGGTGGGGAAATCTTTGCGGAAGGGATGACCCACAAAACCGTAATCCGTCAAGATACGGCGCAGATCCAAATGCCCTTCGAACACGATGCCAAACAGGTCAAACGCTTCGCGCTCAAACCAGTTGGCCGAGTTCCACAAATCATTGACAGACGCAACCATCGGAAGGTCTTCGCTCACAGCGAACACACGCACACGCAAACGCCAGTTGTGCGTCACCGACAACAAATGATTGACCACTGCAAAACGTGGCACATCTGTGAACTTTGAATGGGCACCGTCTTTGTAGCCCGAGTAGTCAATGCCACACAAATCCATCAACTGCTCAAAACACAAACGCGAATCGTCACGCAAGGTTTGGCACACATCGTGGTAATCGGCAGCAGAGACCGTCAAAGTCAATTCGCCCAAGGCGGACTCGAGAAGCCTGATCTTGTCGCCCAGCACATCGTGCAAAGCCGCTTCAAGCGTTTGAATGGAATGACTCATTTATCTTTCCTAGGGAATGCGCAATCAGCGCGCAATGGTGTTTTCGCGGCGGATCTTGCTTTGCAATTGCAAGATGCCATAAAGCAAAGCTTCTGCTGTAGGCGGGCAACCCGGCACATACACATCCACCGGCACCACACGGTCACAACCGCGCACCACCGAGTAGCTGTAGTGGTAATAACCACCGCCGTTGGCGCACGACCCCATGGACAGCACCCAACGTGGCTCAGACATTTGGTCGTAAACCTTACGCAGCGCGGGGGCCATCTTGTTGCACAACGTACCAGCCACGATCATCAAATCCGATTGACGTGGGCTTGGACGGAACAACATGCCGAAACGGTCGATGTCATAGCGGGCAGCACCCGCATGCATCATCTCAACCGCACAACAAGCCAAACCGAATGTCATAGGCCACAACGAGCCCGTCTTGGCCCAATTCACCACCGAGTCATACGATGTGGTGATAAAGCCTTCTTTGAAAACGCCTTCAAGTGACATAGTTATTCCTTATTCCCAATAGGTCAGAACGCCGATTGGGTTACTCCCAGTCGATGGCACCCTTGATCCACATGTAGGCGAAGCCTGCGACGAGGATGGCAAGGAAGATCATCATGTCGATGAAGCCAATGAAACCAATTTCCTTGAGCGCAACAGCCCAAGGGAACAAAAATGCGATTTCTAAGTCGAAAAGAATAAAAAGGATGGCGATCAAGTAATAGCGCACATCGAACTTCATGCGAGCGTCTTCAAACGCTTCGAAGCCACATTCGTAGGGGGAGTTTTTTGCTTCGTCAGGACGACGAGGGCCAAGGAAGAAGCCAATGAGTTGCGGAGCTACCCCCACACCAAGGCCTACAAGGATGAATAGGAGGACGGGAAGGTATTGCTCTAAGCTCATCTCAATCTCGCAGTATGACAGTCGATCACTAGTCAGCGAAGCTGCATAACTCTAGGATCACCAGAGTTGTGCAAACTTTGTTTGGATGGTGCCGTCGGCGAGACTCGAACTCGCACAGCTTTCGCCACTACCACCTCAAGATAGCGTGTCTACCAATTTCACCACGACGGCTTTGGGGTTTTGTTCTATAAAAGCGAAGAGGTATAACGCCTAAGAACAGCCTCGAAGTTTAACCCGAAAAGAGAGCCAAATGCTTCGAGGCATCTAGCTTTTTAAGCTTATTTTGTGGGGATTTGCGCTGCACCAGAAGCTGGCATTTCGGCAACAGGCGCAGGCGCAACTACAGCACCTTCAAGCACACTGCCAGTGCTCGCGGGACGCAAGTTTCCGAAGTACGCCAACGTCAAGGTACAGACAAAGAAAACTGCAGCCAACACACCTGTTGTGCGTGACAAAAAGTTTGCACCACCGCTGGCACCAAACAAGCTGCCAGAACTGCCACTACCGAATGCAGCACCCATGTCAGCACCTTTGCCGTGCTGTACCAAGATCAAACCAATCATGCCCAGCGCAGACAGCAACTGGACCACTTGAACAATATTCAAAATCACACTCATAAAAACTCCGAAAAAAATATTACTTTTAACGCGCTGCAGCCGCAATGATGGTCAAGAAATCTGCAGGCTTCAATGCAGCGCCACCAATAAGACCGCCATCAATATCAGGTTGCGTCAGCAGTTCAGCAGCGTTCGCAGCATTCATGCTGCCACCGTACAAAATGTGGACGCGATCCGAGTGCTCTGTGGCTGCTTTGAGCTGAGCACGCAACACGGCATGCACAGCTTGCGCTTGTTCTGGCGAAGCTGTTTTGCCTGTGCCGATCGCCCAGACGGGTTCATAAGCCACGACGATTTCACTGATGCAATGACCATTGGCATGAATCACAGCCGCCAACTGACGCTTGACCACTTCTTCGGTCTTACCAGCTTCACGTTCAGACAGTGTCTCACCCACACACACGATGGGCGTGATGCCAGCAGACAAAGCGCGTTGAGCCTTGGTGGCCACTTGCTCATCGGTTTCACCGTGGTACTGACGACGCTCAGAATGGCCGACGATGGCGTAACGCACCGCAAAGTCTTTCAACATGGCGGCAGAGGTTTCACCCGTGAAAGCGCCCTGCTCGTGCGCCGACACATCTTGCGAACCTAGGTCGATACCCGATCCCTTGACGAGTTGCTGCACTTGCGACAGATACGCCGCAGGCACGCACACCGCCACCTCCGCGTGCTTGCCACCTAAAGCCTGTGCCAAGCCTTGCTGCACACCGTGCACCAAGGCCTCGTTGGCAGCCAATCTGCCATTCATCTTCCAATTTCCCGCAATAAGTTTTTGCTTCATCACTTACCCCAAGTCAAAACAATCTTGCCAATGTGTCCATTGGATTCCATCAATCGGTGCGCATTTGCAGCACCATCCGCCGAATTTGCATCAAAAGTTGCATGAATCACAGGCTTGATAAGCCCAGACGCCATCAATGGCCAAATGCGTTCGCGCAAGTTGCGTGCAATCGCCGCTTTGAATGCCACAGAGCGAGGACGTAAAGTCGAACCCGTGATGTGCAAACGACGACGCAACACCTTGCCCGCATCAAAGCTGCCTTTGGTGCCACCTTGCAAAGCAATGATGACCAAACGGCCATCTTCTGCCAAACAATCCACCTCGCGCGCCACATAGTCGCCAGCGACCATATCGAGCACCACATCCACGCCTTTGCCGTTGGTCAGGCGCATGGCCTCGGCCGCAAAGTCGTGGGTTTTGTAGTTGATCGCATGGTCTGCGCCCAGCGCCACACAAGCCGCACATTTATCGTCGCTACCCGCAGTCACGATGACGGTCGCGCCCATGGCCTTGGCCATTTGAATCGCCGTCACACCAATGCCACTAGAGCCGCCTTGCACTAGCAATGTCTCGCCCGATTGCAATTGCGCACGGTCAAACACATTGCTCCACACGGTAAAGAATGTCTCGGGCAACGACGCTGCCTCCACATCACTCAACCCTGCGGGCACTGGCAAGCACTGAGCCACAGGCGCCACGCAATACTGCGCATAGCCACCACCAGCCACCAAGGCACACACACGGTCACCCACTTTCAGACCTGCAGCAGCCAAAGCTGCTGCATCGCCTGATTCGATGACACCCGCCACCTCAAGACCTGGCACGTCAGACGCACCGGCAGGCACGGGGTAGTGGCCCATTCGCTGCAACACGTCAGGGCGGTTCACGCCACTGGCGCTGACACGAATCAGCAACTCACCCTCACCTGCCTGCGGCACAGACCGCTGGCCAACGCACAGCACCTCTGGGGCGCCGTACGTGGTGATTTCAACGATGTGCATCATGTGCGCAACCGCCTTTCAAGCACGATCAGGCTTGAGGCGCTGCGTCGTGTGCGTGGTCAGCTTGGGGGCGCTCGATCAAAGCTTTCATCGACAACTTCACGCGACCTTTTTCGTCTGTCTCGAGCACTTTGACGCGCACGATTTGACCTTCGCTGAGGTAGTCAGTGACCTTCTCGACGCGCTCGTGCGCGATTTGGCTGATGTGCAACAAACCGTCTTTGCCAGGCAACAAGTTAACCAAAGCGCCGAAGTCCAACAACTTGGTGATGGGGCCTTCGTAGACCTTGCCGATTTCGACTTCAGCCGTGATCTCTTCGATGCGACGCTTGGCCTCTTCAGCCTTCGCGCCGTCTGTGGCAGCGATGGTGATGGTGCCGTCTTCTTCGATGTTGATTTGTGTACCGGTTTCTTCGGTCAACGCACGGATGGTGGCGCCGCCTTTGCCGATCACGTCACGGATCTTCTCTGGGTTGATCTTCATGGTGAACAACTTAGGTGCGAAGTCAGACACTTCGGTCTTGGCTTCACCCATGGCTGCTTGCATCTTGTCCAAGATGTGCATGCGAGCTTCTTTGGCTTGAGCCAACGCGACTTGCATGATTTCTTTGGTGATGCCTTGGATCTTGATGTCCATTTGCAAAGCAGTAATACCGTTGGTGGTACCGGCCACTTTGAAGTCCATATCGCCCAAGTGATCTTCGTCACCCAAGATGTCGGTCAACACAGCAAAACGGTTGCCGTCTTTGATCAAGCCCATGGCGATACCGGCCACGTGTGCTTTCATAGGCACGCCTGCGTCCATCATGGACAAGCAGCCACCGCAGACCGAAGCCATCGATGAAGAACCGTTGGATTCAGTGATTTCAGACACCACACGCATCGTGTACGGGAACTCTTCTTTGGTTGGCAACACAGCCACCAAAGCACGCTTGGCCAAACGGCCGTGGCCGATTTCTCGGCGCTTTGTAGAGCCCATACGGCCCACTTCGCCCGTGGCAAAGGGAGGCATGTTGTAGTGCATCATGAAACGGTCTTCGTACTCACCAGCCAAGGCGTCGATGCGTTGTGCGTCGCGCTCTGTACCCAAAGTGGTGACTACCAAAGCTTGAGTTTCACCGCGTGTGAACAAGGCAGAACCGTGGGTGCGTGGCAACACGCTGTTACGGATTTCGATGGGGCGCACTGTGCGTGTGTCGCGGCCGTCGATGCGTGGCTCACCTGCCAAGATTTGGCTGCGAACGATGTGGGCTTCGATGTCGAACAACATGTTTTCGACTTTGACCGAATCAAACTCAACACCGTCGGCCTTGAGGGATTCCATCACAGCAGCGTAGGCTTGGCGGCAAGCCAAGGTGCGTGATTGCTTGTTGCGAATTTGATAGGCAGCGCGCAGTTTTTCTTCGGCGTGTGCTTGAACCTTGGCGATCAGTGGCTCGTCCTTGGCAGGAGCAGCCCAATCCCATGCTGGTTTGCCAGCGTCGCGCACCAAGTCGTGGATGGCGTTGATCGCGATGTTGCCTTGCTCATGGCCGAACACCACAGCACCCAACATGATTTCTTCTGACAGCTGTTGAGCTTCAGATTCCACCATCAACACAGCGGCTTCTGTACCAGCGACCACGAGGTCCATCTGGCTGTCTTTGCGTTGTGTTTGGCCTGGGTTCAAAACGTATTCGCCGTTGATGTAACCCACGCGAGCGGCACCGATAGGACCGTTGAAAGGAATGCCAGAAATGCTCAAAGCTGCAGACACAGCGATCAAAGCTGCGATGTCAGCATCGACTTCTGGGTTCAATGAAACGGTGTGCACAACGACGTGCACATCGTTGTAGAAACCCTCTGGGAACAAAGGACGAATGGGGCGGTCGATCAGACGGCTGGTCAATGTCTCGTGTTCGCTAGGCTTGGCTTCGCGCTTGAAGAAGCTGCCAGGGATCTTGCCTGCAGCGTAGGTTTTCTCGATGTAGTCAACAGTCAAGGGGAAGAAGTCTTGGCCAGCTTTGGCGATCTTCGAACCCACGACAGTGGCCAACACAACTGTGTCGTCCATGTTGACGAGCACAGCGCCGCCGGCTTGGCGAGCAACTTCGCCGGTTTCCATGGTGACCGTGTGTTGGCCCCACTGGAATGTCTTGGTAACTTTATTGAAAATGGACATGTGATTTCCTTGTGAAATTTGCAATCAACCGGTGCAGCACACGATGCCATTCCAGAAAAGTTGGGGCTTTTTTGGAATGACACAGCTGTCGAATCTGCGCCTTGTTGTCTTGCCGTTGGTGAAAAAGCGTGTTTAAAAGTGCAAAACGCCTGAGCTTGTTGAAAACTCAGGCGTTTGTCGTTAGAACTTTAACGATTACTTGCGCAGACCAAGCTTAGTGATCAGAGCAGCGTAACGGTCAAAATCTTTGGACTTGAGGTAGTCGAGCAATTTGCGACGACGGCTCACCATGCGCAACAAACCGCGACGACCGTGGTGGTCTTTGGCGTGTTGTTTGAAGTGAGGTGTGAGTTCGTTGATACGTGCAGTCAACAAAGCCACTTGGACTTCGGGACTACCTGTATCGCCGGCTGAACGTGCGTTGTCTTTGACGACTTCGGCTTTTTTAACTGTCAACATGGTTTTTCCTTAAATATTTGACTTGCGTTGAACCGTGGAAGTTGGTGCAACGTGCTTTGCTTACCCCAAAAGGTAAAGCCCACAGAGTATAGCAGGCGCAGCCACCTTGGGGCCTAGGGCTTAAATCAGGTCAATTCGGTCAGTGGCCAGCGGGGTTTGACGTCAAAGCTGTAGCGCGGCTGGGCTTGGGCCATACCGGCCTCGCCGCTTTGCAGGCGCATGGCCGCAGCCATGGCAATCATGGCGCCGTTGTCGGTACACAAATGCAGCTCGGGGTAATGCACCCGCACGCCTTGGCGTTTGCAAGCCGCATTGAGCTGCTCGCGCAAATGGCGGTTGGCGCCTACCCCCCCCGCCACCACCAAGCGTTTCAGCCCAGTTTCGCGCAGCGCTGTGAGAGATTTCTTCAAAAGTACCTCGACGATTGCAGCCTCAGTCGATGCCGCCAAGTCAGCCTTTCGGGCTTCCAAGTCATCGCCCAGCTTTTTGGCTTGGGTCATCACCGCGGTTTTGAGGCCCGCGAACGAAAAATCTAAGTTGCCGTTGTGCAGCAAGGGGCGCGGCAGCTTGAATGCAGCTGGGTCGCCCTGCTCAGCCAGTTTTGACAAGGCTGGGCCACCGGGGTAGCCCAAGCCCATGAGCTTTGCTGATTTGTCAAACGCCTCGCCCGCAGCGTCATCAATGGTTTCGCCCAACAACTCGTAGCGACCCACCCCATCCACACGCATGAGCTGGGTGTGGCCACCGGAGACCAATAGCGCGACAAACGGAAACTCGGGTGGGTCTTCGCTCAAAAACGGTGACAGCAAATGACCTTCTAAGTGATGAACCCCCAGCACCGGCTTGTTCAGCGCAGCGCCCAAGGCGCAGGCCACGCCAGCCCCCACCAGTAAGGCGCCTGCCAAGCCTGGGCCACGGGTGTAGGCCACGACATCGACATCTTGCAAACTGTGCTTCGCCTCGGCCATCACCTCACGCGCCAGCGGAATGACGCGGCGAATGTGGTCGCGACTCGCCAACTCGGGCACTACGCCGCCGTAGGCCACATGCATGGCCACTTGGCTGTAAAGCGCATGTGACAGCAATACGGGCAAGGCTTGGCCGTCGGAGTGGACCAGCGCCACACCTGTTTCGTCACAAGAGGATTCAATACCGAGGATCAACATAAGCCGCAGAGTTTATGCGCTCTGCAGCTGCACTACCTGCCAGCCGGACAGTTATTGCACTTGCAAGGATGCAATCCGCTCCGCATCCAGCACAGGTCTGAAGTCGTAAAACTCAGACTTATCAATCATGACCAAAGGGCCAGTGGATATCCGACCTTGGGCAGGTCGGGTGTAGATCGGCGATGCAAACACCAACGCAGCCAAAGCCAGTGCAATTTGTTTGTAAGGCATCACAAAACGGCGCTTTGACAATTGGGCCGAGCCACGAAGCAAGCGATTCTCTGGCGATGTCTTTTGGGATGCAGGGCTAAGTTTGAGAAAAGAATTGTTCTGGGTAGAGACCGTGAATCGGTCTCCCGCATCGGGTTGAGCATCATGCACCGGCGTCAAGCCTTTGTCAGTGATGACGGGCTTTTCATCTGAATAAATCGAACGGGCCACAACACCCATTCTGCTCAACGAAGCCTCTAGTAGCTGTCGATTGGCAGGCAACACATCCTCTTCAACCAAAACAAAGTCATCCGTGAATTTTTGAGCGCGCCCCAGCTGAAGAAAGCTGTAATTCGTCGACTCAAAATGATCCAGTCGCTTGTTGACCTTCTCCACCACCTCTTGAATGTTTTGTGCGCGGACCTCTGGAGCAAGCGACTCGCGGTGGGCTTTCAATACATCCACGCCAATATCTTGCACATTGAGATCCAGGACTCCTGAATCAATCAACTGTTTGTTGGCAGGCGACTGAGAAGCATCAATTTGCTGTCGGTTCGCATCAAACTGCGGATTTTCTATCTGTTGCAAATTCAAGCCGTCTTGCGCGTTTTTTTCAACCAATGCGATATTGACTTGACCCTTGAAATCTTCTGAAAGCGATTGCTTGTTCTCCTGCATTTGGCGAGTAATGAATTGATTCATTTCAAGCTCAGCGGCTCCGACTTGCCAAGCCTCTTGCGGTAAAGCAGCTTGCACTAAAGCGTCAGCCCCCACGAGGTTTGGCGAGCTCAATTCATTGTTAAACGTGACACCTTCACCATCATCGCTACCGGCTAAACGTTCATGCCTCACGCGATTTTTAAAGTTGCTGGTGTCAAATGGTTTGACATTCTTAATCTCTATCACCTGATAGAAGCGAGCAAACGAAGCCTCGTTAAAGCCAAAGGCGTGCAGCATCGATAAAAATAGCTTGTCCTCAATGCTGGCAACCTCGCCGTCCGCCAACATGGAGTCACACACATTGGTCAATATGTAGAGCGTTTGCTCTGACGTTAAGACCGCAGCGGCCTCGTCCAGAAACGCCTTCATCTTGACAGCACGAACGTAATTGAGAGCCACCTTTTGCAAGTTCTCAAACTCACCGATCACAGATTCAAGCTGTCCAATTTCCTGCGCACCAATCGAGCCGTCTGATGTCAACATGTACAACAAGGCGCTCGCTAAAGCCAAGTGGGGCGTCATTGGCTGACGATCTTCGCGAACCCCGGCATAACGGCCCAATATCGATTTATCGTTTTTGAACGCAAGAATCTTGAAATAGGGTTCGAACTGTTTTTCTGTCACGCCAAATGCATGACGAAGCCTCGCGAAAAGAGCCAATTCGGCTGTGTCAGCGTGTCCATCAGACAGCAAGGCATCACACACATTGGCAAGGATGCACCACTTGTCTTTCATGCTCAGCAACTCAGGTGCATCCAGCAAGAAAACATCAAACGAGACAGTTTGAACAAAATGCACGCCGTACCGCAGAACTTCTTCGTCACCACCCAATACAGACTGAAGATGGCTGCTTTCATGAATGCCAAGCTCACCATCTGATGAAGCCATGTACAGCAATGCGCAAGCAAGGCTCAGGTATGGCGTCAGTTGGATTTTTTCGCTACGGCCATCACTTACATCAAGCCCCCGCTTGAGGTGCTCCTGAAAGTTTACTTGTAGGGTATTCGTGACCATGTGGCCACGTTATTCAAACTACTAATTAGGTGGGTGACAACTGCATCATCACGACGCCGAATGACGGATTTGTCATTGACCTCAATTCAGTTGGCTAGCACCGCGATTGGCGCTGTGAGTGTGACCAACACAGTTTGCTGATTGGTGACGTGCAAGGACAAGCTGCCATGATGAATCTTGGCAATTTCAAAGCAAATACTCAACCCCAAACCCAACCCATCAATTTGGCGCGTGTGTGACGCATCACCCCGGTAAAAGCGATCAAACGCACGTGTCGTTAAATCTGCTGGCGTGTTCATGCTGGGGTTTTCTATGGTCAGCCGAAACTTCTGAGACTCACGCACAAGTGAAATACGAATCCAACCTTGAGGCTGGTTGTACTTTTGCGCGTTTTCATACAAGTTGTGAATCAACTGCACAACCAAGGTTTTGTCACATAACCAAAAAATACCGGGCTCAATGTCGCTGCTGATCGTCAAGCGTGATCTGGCCTCGATCTCATCCTCATCCAACATGAGCATTTCCTGCAGCATTTGGCTGATATCGACAGGGGTAAATGCACGCACCAAACTATTGGCGTCAGCCCGCGAGAGAAGCAACAGCTTTTCGGTAATGTCAATCAGGCGCTCCACCTCGTCACCCATGTTTCTCACCCGCACCTGCAACTCAGAGCCAGTGGGCAAATCATGTATCAATCGCTCAGTACTGCCACGCAAAATGGTCAATGGCGTACGCAATTCATGTGACGCATCCGATGCAAAGCGACGCGCTTTGGTAAAACTGTCATTCAAGCGAAATCGCAATGACTCAAACACACTGACCAATGTTTCAAACTCTCGGAAAGGCGCAGTCAAACCACTAGGGCCTCCCAAATTACTGGCATCCAAGGCTGACATCTTTTTTTCAATCGAGATCACTGGTTTCAAAACAGAGCGTGTCATGTACCACGCAGACAAAAACAATAGAACAATGACCACCGGCAACACACGAAACAAATTTTGATCGCGCAGTTGCCACATTTGCATCACCATGCGATCTGCATCGATTTGCTTGAGCCTGATCTCTTGTCCATTGAACGCGTCCGCATATTTGACCGAAAACACAATTTCCTCACCCAGATGCCCACGCACCAGTTCAACCGCCTGATGACTTACATCACTCAAGATAGTAGATGTGACTTGCGTCAATTGACCTCGGCATGCAAGCGTATGGGGGTCTGTCGCAGGTTGATTGACCGTGTTGCAACGCACATAAAAATCAGAGACATTGCTGAGCAAGCTGCCCTTGTCCAACGCCTTGAAGCAATTTAAAAATGCACTGCTGTGATTGAAATCATTGCCACACGTCGTGAGAGCACGCGCCATGTCTTGATGAATTTGGTCTCTTAACTGCTCAGTCAAGAAATGCTGCGCCAATAGGCGGTTCGACAAAATAATTCCAAACGAGATCAACAGCAATTGGATAAAGAGGTGACCTTTGATTGACCGCCTAAACATAGTTACTCCATCCGCAATCGATAACCTACGCCACGCACAGACTCTATGGGTGAAGGCTGCCCACGCAAACCCCTGTCAAGCTTTCGCTTGATACGACGCACGCACACATCCACCAAATTGGTTTCTGGGTCGAAATGGATCTCCCACACATGCTTGAGAATTTGTTGCCTTGAATAAATGTGTCCTGGCGAACGCATCAAGTAGGCCAACAAACTGAATTCGCGCTGGCTCAACAGCGCATTGACATCAAACCATTTGGCTTGATGCGTGACGACATCCAGACTCAGATGTCCCACTGAAATTTCTCGTATTTCCTCTGCCTTTTGACGCTTAGACACAAGCGTGATGCGCGCCAGCAGTTCTTCCACAAAGAATGGCTTAGGCAAATAGTCATCTGCCCCCATTTCAAAGCCTTTGAGCCGATCTGGCAGGTCTACCTTGGCGCTCAGAATGATGATAGGAACGGGATTTGCAGCGGCTTTGGCTTGTTGCAACACATCAAAACCACTGAGTTTTGGCAGCATCAAATCTAAGATTGCGACATCGTGAGCCTCTTCAAGAATCAGGGCCAAGCCTTGTTCGCCGTCGTCAACGTGAGTCACTTGATGTCCAGCCGCAGTCAACCCCTTGAGTACAAATTCGGCAATCTTGTATTCATCTTCGATTAACAAAATTTTCAACTTAGCCTGCCATTTCTTGTTTTTGAGATTTTCAAGGGCAAGGGATCAGATTACTCGAATACAAAATGACATATGCGTCATCGAATCAGCGATGGCTGACTTGTCATTCATCTTAGGAGCTTTTTTGACGATATTGAGTTGACTCAACACTCAGCAAAGCCAAGTATGTCGCCATCTCTAACTCTTCCCCTGAATGCTGCCGCGCATCCGGATGAAGGAGCGAACGACTTCAAAGCAAGCCTTGTTCAGCCAGCAACCCGTGTTCATGACTCAAACATGAACATCCAAAAGCTTGAAACGCCCACCGAAACCTCCATCAAAGCCAGCAATGTCGCACTGTCTTTCGCCTATGACATTGCAACGAAATCGCTCCATGTTGTCATGACGGACAAAGCCTCCGGCGAAGTCGTTAGAAAGATGTCATACACACATTTCCCAGTCGGTACGCATCGAACCGAACAACTGCACGGACTCTTGCTTGACCAGATGGTCTGAAAGTGCGCTCATCACACATGAAATTCGCCATATAGCTTTAAGTTATCAAGCCCGCGACACAATCGCAATATGTTTGATGCAAAGCACTCCCAACCCCACGTCACCTTGGTAGGCGCCGGCCCTGGTGACCCCGAACTGTTGACGCTCAAAGCGGTCAAAGCCATTGCCGCGGCCACCGTGTTGTTGGTGGACGATTTGGTGAGCGATGCCATCACAGCACACGCATCTGCCAACGCACGCATTGTTTATGTGGGCAAGCGTGGCGGCTGCAAATCGACCCCGCAAGCCTTCATTGAAAAGCTCATGGCACAAGAAGCGCTTGCCGGCGAAAACGTGGTGCGACTCAAGGGTGGTGACCCTTTCATCTTTGGCCGTGGTGGTGAAGAGGTCGAGCACCTGCAAGCCCAAGGCATTGCCGTCACTGTCATCAATGGCATCACCTCTGGTTTGGCTGGTGTCACCTCACTGGGCATTCCCCTCACCCACCGTGAACACGCGCATGGTGTGGTGTTCATCACAGGTCATGCCAAACAAGGCGCAGCAGATAGTGTGGACTGGGTAGCCTTGGGAAAAACCGTACAACAAGCCAAACTCACTTTGGTCATTTACATGGGCGTGAGCGGTGCTGCGCAGCTGCAAAAGTCGCTACTACAAGCCATGCGTGCTGATACGCCTGTGGCCGTGATTCACCAAGTGAGCCTTCCTACGCAGCGTCATGTGGTGTGTGAGCTCCAAGAGCTGCATGACACCATCGTTCGCGAACAGTTGGCTAGCCCGTCTGTCATCGTCGTTGGCGATGTGTTCAAGGGTTTGTTGGCCATGCACAGTGGCTCGGAGCTGCAAGCCTCTGTCGGGTAAAACTGACGCCCTTGCGCAGTCACGCCATCAATGAAGCGCTTGGGCACGCGCTTCGGCTCATACGCCGCTACGCGGCTCGAAATCGCCTCAGCGCGCACCCAAGCACTCCATTGCAGGCTTTCCACTTCCGAGCCGCGCAGCGGCGTATGAGCCGAAACTCGTGCCCGTGTGCGGCAGCGTCAAAGCAACGCCAACTAAACTCACGTCATGAAAACCTTTGACGTTGTGATTGTGGGCGCCGGTGCAGCCGGTTTGTTTTGCGCGGGCGTGGCTGCACAACAAGGTTTGCAAGTGCTTGTGTTGGACCACAGCGAGAAAGTGGCCGAAAAAATTCGCATCTCAGGCGGCGGCCGCAGCAACTTCACCAACCGCGAGCTCGATGTTCGCGCCCCACACAAGCACTTCTTGGGCGACAACCCGCAGTTTTGCCGCAGCGCGCTATCGCGCTACACGCCACAAGACTTTGTGGCGCTCATGCAAAAACACAACATCCCGTTTCACGAAAAGCACAAAGGCCAGCTGTTTTGCGACCGCTCCGCCGAAGACCTGATTCAAATGCTCTTGGCCGAATGCAACGGCTCCGCCAATGGCGGCAGCGTCACGCGCTGGCAACCTTGCAGCCTCAAAGACATTCGCTACTCTGACGCAGCCCCCGAGGCGCAACGCTACGAAGTCGACACCAACCAAGGCACAGTGCACGCTGCAGCCGTGGTGGTCGCCACCGGCGGCTTGTCCATCCCAAAAATTGGCGCGACCGACATCGGCTACAGACTGGCCAAGCAATTCAACCTGCGCTTGGTCGAGCCCCGCCCAGGTCTTGTGCCCCTGACCTTTGACGACAAAGCTTGGGCGCCATACGCCCAGCTCTCTGGCCTCTCGCTGCCTGTGCGCATCGAAACGGGTACGAAGAAAACGCTGCAAAGCTTTGATGAAGATTTGCTGTTCACGCACCGAGGGCTGTCTGGCCCAGGCGTGCTGCAAATCTCAAGCTACTGGCAAGCAGGCACTGACTTACGTATCAACCTCGCCCCAGAGGTGGACTTGCAAGAAGCGCTCATGACCGCCAAGCAGCAGTCTAAGAAACTCATTGCCAACGAACTCAACGCTTGGGTTCCCTCTCGCTTGGCCGATACCTGGGCCAGCCAAGACCCCGCTTGGCAACGCCCCGTGATTGAAGCCAGCGACAAAGCCCTGAACCTCTTGGCCCAGCGCCTCAGCGCTTGGCCACTCACCCCCACGGGCACGGAAGGCTATAAAAAAGCCGAAGTCACCGTAGGCGGCGTGGACACGCGCGATTTATCGCAGCAAACCATGGAATCCAAGCAACCAGGCCTGTATTTCATCGGCGAAGTGGTCGACATCACGGGCTGGCTGGGGGGCTACAACTTCCAGTGGGCGTGGTCCAGCGCGCATGCCTGCGCAAAAGCCTTGGGCGCCCGTTTAAAACCGGCGGTTTAGTCGCTATAATTTCGGTCTTTGCTGGCAAACCCCCAACGGCCTGATCAACTTAATGTTGGGGAACACCGCAGGCATGGCGCTTAGGCACGATCTTCTTAGGCACCCTCTGACTGCAAATATTTGGAAACTTTGGTAAATGACCACCATCCGTGTAAAAGAAAACGAACCGTTTGACGTCGCTCTGCGTCGCTTCAAGCGCACCATTGAAAAATTGGGTCTGTTGACCGACTTGCGCGCTCGCGAGTTCTACGAGAAGCCAACCGCTGAACGTAAACGCAAAAAAGCAGCAGCCGTGAAACGCAACTACAAGCGCATCCGCAGCATGCAGTTGCCCAAGAAGCTGTACTAAGCAGCCTCTGCCCCAAAAAAGCTCGCTAGGGACGCCTCAGCGGGCTTTTTTTTCGAATCATTTTTCCCTTTAGGAATGCACCATGAGCCTCAAAGCACAAATCACCCAAGACATGAAAACCGCCATGCGCGCCAAAGACAGCGTGCGCTTGGGCACCATCCGCTTGCTGCAAGCCGCGATGAAGCAAAAAGAAGTTGACGAGCGCGTGGAGCTGGACGATGCCATGGTGATTGCCATCGTGGACAAGCTGATCAAGCAGCGTAAAGACTCTGTGGCCGCTTACCTCACAGCCCAGCGCCAAGACTTGGCTGACATCGAAAGCGCCGAGATGAAAGTGCTGGAGGTTTATTTGCCTCAGCGTTTGAGCGCCGAAGAAATCACAGCTGCCGTGAAGGCCATCGTGGCTGAAGTGGGCGCTGCTGGCCCAGGCGATATGGGCAAGGTCATGGGTGCTGTGAAGACGCAATTGGCGGGCAAGGCGGATATGGGTCTGGTGTCTGCGGCTGTTAAGGCGGCATTGGCGGGCTAAGTCTTAGCCTCTCTTGACTCACTGTTGCGGTTGAGCGGGAAGGACTCCCCTGCTTTGACTGTTGACGGGGCTAGGCCCCACTACCCTAGGCTCCTCTTCGCTTTGCTCAGAATGTCGCTACGGGTTGCGGGGCCTCGCCCCGTCAACAGCGGTTTTTTCTGCTTAGCGTTTTCACACCAACGGAGTTCAGTCAAAGATGCGGCTTTGAGCGCAGCGATAAAGCCGTACGTAGAGCGCCCGTAGCGAATGCGGTGTGGCGTGACTGCCCGTAGCGACATTCTGAGCGCAGCGAAGAGGAGCCTAGGGCAGTTACGCCACACCGCATTCGCGCAGAGTCAAACTACAAAACCAAAATCGCATCGAGCCAAAATAGATTAGCTACCAGCCACCTTCATGCGATTGATCAGCACAGAACCAATCGTCTTTGCACCCATCGTGTATGCATCCGAACCAATAGCTTCAATGCCTTGGAACATGTCTTTCATATTCCCTGCGATGGTGATCTCTTGCACAGGGTAGGCAATGCGACCGTTCTCCACCCAAAAGCCGCTGGCTCCGCGTGAATAGTCACCCGTCACGTAGTTCACACCTTGGCCCATCAGCTCAATCACAAACAAGCCCGTGCCTAGTTTTTTCAACATGGCATCGAGGTCGTCTGTGCTTTGCGTGAGGCGTGAAGACATCACCAAGTTGTGCGAACCGCCTGAGTTACCCGTGGTGGGCATGCCCAGTTTGCGAGCGGTGTAGCTGCTTAGGAAATAGCCTTCCACACGGCCAGCATCCACCACGCGACGTGCGCGAACGGTCACACCTTCGTCGTCGAATGGCGAGCTGCCTTTGCCGCGCATGACAAACGGGTCTTCTGAAATATCGATGTGCTTGGGGAACACCGTCTTACCCAGCGAGTCAAGCAAAAACGTGCTCTTGCGGTACAGCGCACTACCGCTCACGGCTTGCACAAAACCACCCAACAAGCCTGCGGCCACGGGTGCTTCAAACAACACGGGGCATTCAATCGTGGCGATCTTGCGAGACTTCAAGCGGCTCAAGGCACGCTCGGCGGCGTAGCGGCCGACGGACTCGGGTGAGGCCAATTCATGGGCATCGCGCATGGAGCTATACCACGCATCGCGCTGCATGCCGTCGCCTTTGCCTGCAATGGGCGCTACCGAAATGGTGTGGCGTGAGCTGGCATAGCCGCCGCGAAAGCCGTGGGTGTGCGCGCTGAAGAAATGGCTTTGTTGGGCCGACACCGCAGCGCCTTCGCTGTTGGTGATGCGCTTGTCGGTTTGCATGGCAGCAGCCTCGCAACGCAATGCGAGGGTGGCAGCGTCTGCGCTGGTGATGTTCCAAGGGTGGAACAAATCCAAATCGGGGTGGTGCGTGGCAATGTCTTTTTCGTCAGGCAAGCCAGCCACGGGGTCTTCGGCGGTGAAGCGAGCGATGTCATAGGCCGCTTGCACGGTGCGCTCAATCGCAGCTTGCGAAAAGTCTGACGTGCTGGCATTGCCACGGCGGTGGCCCAAGTACACCGTCACGCCTAGCGATTTGTCGCGGTTGCGCTCCACATTTTCAAGCTCGCCTTTGCGCACCGACACGCTCAAACCGCAGCCCTCTGACGCATCGGCCCCCGCATCGGTGGCTCCCAGCTTTTTGGCGTGCTTCAGGGCTGCATCGACGAGCGACTCGAAGTGCTCGCGGCTGTAGCTGAAACCTTGAGCAGGCGTGTGGGATGAGGCTTGGGTTTTGGTGGCTTTGGTCATATCGACGGCTATGATACTGGTCACTGCGTTTGTCCTTTGTGTTGAAGGGCAACCCGACCTATTTAAAGCTCCCCAATTTATGTCACGTAAACCCAAAAAAGGTTACTTTGTCCGAGGCCAGTTTGTGGCCGAAGGCAGCGAACTCGACCTCGAACTCAAAGCCGAACTCAAAGGCACTGAGGGCCTGAGTCGCACCGACCGCAAAAAAGACAGCGACGACCGCCAAGATTTGGGCGTCGAGCTGCTCACGCTGCGCACTGAGTTGATGGACCGCCTGAACACGCAAGGCCACATCACCGACCTGTTGCGCGAAGCATTGGCCGAAGCACGCCGCATTACCAACTTTGAAGGCAAGCGCCGTCAAATGCAGTTTGTTGGCAAGCTCATGCGCAAGCTCACCGAAGAATCTGTGGAAGCCGTCAAAGACGCGCTCAACGAGCAACGCATGGGCAGTACCAAAGACACCTTGGCCCTGCACTTGGCCGAAAGCTGGCGTGACCGCCTGATGGCCGACGACGCAGCACTGCAAGAGTGGATGAACGAATACCCCAGCACCGACAGCCAGCAGCTGCGTGCCTTGGTGCGTCAAGCCCGCAAGGATGACGTCACCACCAAAGCCGACATTGCCAAAGGTTTGCTGCCGCGCCAAAGCCGCGCGTTCCGCGAAATTTTCCAGCTCATCAAAGAGCAGTTCAACCTCGTGGACGATGTGTTGCACACGCCCGAAGACGACGAAGAAAGCTACAAGCCATGACAGACACCACCCTGCCCACCCCCGATGCACGTTGCGACACCATCAAGGTGGGCATCGTGTCCATCAGCGACCGTGCCTCCAGCGGCACTTACGAAGACAAAGGCCTGCCCGCCCTGCGCGATTGGCTAGGCCATGCTTTGTACAACCCGATTGAATACGTCGAGCGCCTGATTCCCGACGAGCAAGCCACCATCAGCCAAGCGTTGATTGAGTTGGTGGATGCGGGCTGCGCCTTGGTGCTGACCACCGGCGGCACAGGCCCTGCCAAACGTGACGTGACCCCCGAAGCCACATTGGCCGTGGCCCACAAAGAAATGCCAGGCTTTGGCGAGCAAATGCGCCAAGTGAGTTTGAAGTTTGTGCCCACCGCCATCCTGTCACGCCAAGTGGCGGTGATTCGCGATGAGACGCTGATCATCAACTTGCCAGGTCAACCCAAATCCATTCAAGAGACCTTGGGCGGTTTGAAAGACGCAGACGGCAAGCAGTTGGTAGACGGTGTGTTTGCAGCTGTGCCCTACTGCATCGACTTGATCGGCGGCCCTTACATGGAAACGCGTGACGATTTTTGCAAAGGCTGGCGTCCTAAAACTGCGCTGAAATCGAAGCGTGTGTGACGCAGCACACACCTACAAAAAAGCCCGCTGAGTCGCGGGCTTTTTTATTTACTTAGCGTCAGTGCCAATCTTTTGCACCACAGGATCGTCTCCCGACATGTCAAAGTAAATGCCATCAAAGAAAATTTTGACTGCGGCTAAATCCTTGCCCGTTGCAATTCGATTGGGCGTGAACTGCAGCACCTCAAACACATAGTGATTGAGGGTGTCCACAAACTTGTCGAAGTGCGGCATGTCCACGTCAAACAAAGGTTTCACCCAAATCTTCCACTGCCCCACCATCACAGGGTCTTCTGTCACGGTGACATCACACACCACGTTGTTGGTGATGAGTCCATATTGCTCAAGGTCGAACGTGAACTGCCCTTCGAAAGCCCCAACAGGATTCAAAGTGGCCCACAGGCGCTTGGGATAGACATTTAAAAAACGCACGGTCAGTCCAACAGTTGGTTGATACGTGCCGCCGCAAAGTGCTCTTGGCGAGCGGCATCGGTCGGAACGCAATCGGGTTTGGCTTGGCCGGCAGAAAGCTGCTCGATAGCTTTCCACAACAAAGCAATTTGGTGTTCTTGTGAGGTGGCGTTGTCAATCAAGCCACGCATGGCTTGGCTCACAGGGTCGTCGTTTTGAGTCACGCCGTAGGCTGAGAAGCCCATCTTCGAAGCAGCTTCTTCACGCTTGGCATCGGTGTCCGCTTGGATGATGCGTGCGGGGTTACCAACGGCGGTCGCGCCAGCTGGCACGGGCTTGGTGACCACGGCGTTGCTGCCCACTTTGGCGCCATCGCCCACGGTGAAACCGCCCAACACTTTGGCGCCTGCGCCAATCACCACGTCTTTACCCAATGTGGGGTGGCGCTTTTCGCCTTTGTAGAGCGAAGTGCCGCCCAAGGTCACGCCTTGGTAAATCGTGCAGCCGTCACCAATCTCGGCGGTCTCGCCCACCACCACGCCCATGGCGTGGTCGAAAAACACGCGGTTGCCAATCTTGGCGGCGGGGTGAATTTCAATGCCGGTGAACCAGCGCGAGATGTGTGAAATGAAGCGGCCCAACCACTTGAAGCCGATGTTCCAGCAGCCGTGCGCCAAACGGTGCAGCAGCACCGCGTGCAAGCCGGGGTAGCAAGTCAGCACTTCCCAGCGGCTTCGAGCGGCGGGGTCGCGGTCCAAAATGCATTGAACATCAGAGCGTAGGCGTGAAAACATAGTGGCTTGATTATCGTTGCCTCAACAGCTGCTTTTTTCAGCAGCTGTTTTGGCGACTTGCGACATGGTTTTGGCAATGCCACGCAAGATGTGAATTTCCTCTTGCGTGACCTGTGCGCGGTTGAACAGCTGGTTCAAGCGCGGCATGAGTTTCTTGGGCGCTTCTGGGTCCAAAAAGCCAATGTCAGTCAGCGACTGTTGCCAGTGGTCAAGCAAGCCTGCGAGTTGTTGGGCATCGGCCAAGGGGGTAGGTTCTTGCGCTGCAGGCGCAATTTCTTCAGAAGGCAACATCGTGGCAAGCCCGCCCAAAGCCTCCCGCCAGTCATACGCCAGCACCTGCACCGCAGCGCCTAAGTTCAACGAACCAAACTTCGGGTCTGTCGGAATACTCAGGCAGGTGTGGCAGCGGTACACATCTTCGTTGCGCATGCCAAAGCGCTCGGAGCCAAACAAAAAGCCCACGCCAAAGTCAGCGTTCCGTTTGTGCTCGGCTGCCAAGGCGGCAAAGTGGGGGCGCGGCTCAAGCGTAGGCGGACCAAAGTCACGCGGTGTCATGGCGGTGGCGCACAGGTGGTGCAGTCCATCAATCGCTTCATCCAAAGTGGCCACCACACGGGCATTGGCCAGCACGTCTAGGGCGCCGCTGGCACGCTGGATGGTCTCTTCGCGGCGCAGCACGTTGTCCCAGCGGGGCGCGACCAGCACTAAATCGGTGAAACCCATCACCTTCATGGCGCGGGCGGTAGCGCCCACGTTGCCGGCGTGGCTGGTATTTAAAAGAATGAAGCGGGTTTTCATAGATGGTTTTGTAAGTCTTAGCGCGTAAAATCTGTCCCATTGTCGCCGCCCGCATCGCCGGGCGTTCATCTTCGGTCTGCCAAGGCCAGCTCTTCACAAAATCTATGTCGTCCTCTTCTTCTGTACACCCCATGCTCAATGTGGCCGTCAAGGCTGCACGCGCCGCAGGCGCCATCATCAACCGCGCCGCGCTCGACGTGGAAGCTGTGCGTATTTCACAGAAGCAAGTGAACGACTTTGTGACTGAAGTTGACCAAAACAGCGAACGCATCATCATCGAGACCCTGCTCACCGCCTACCCCGATCACGGCATCTTGGCCGAAGAGTCAGGCACCATGCACGGCAACCCCAACGCGGACCACATCTGGATCATCGACCCGCTCGATGGCACGACCAACTTCATCCACGGCTTCCCCTACTACTGCGTGAGCATCGCCTTGCAAGTGCAAGGCCGCTTAGAGCAAGCCGTCATTTACGACCCCACCCGCAACGACTTGTTCACCGCCACCAAAGGCCGTGGCGCGTTCATGAACGACCGCCGCATCCGCGTGAGCAAGCGCACCCGCTTGGAAGAGTGTTTGTTGGCCACGGGCTTTCCGTTCCGTCCCGGTGACGACTTCAACAAATACCTCAGCCTCATGGGCGAAGTCATGCAACGCACCGCTGGCTTGCGCCGCCCCGGTGCTGCTGCACTCGACTTGGCCTATGTGGCCGCAGGCTTTAGCGATGGTTTCTTTGAACTCGGCTTGAAGCCTTGGGACATGGCCGCAGGTGCTTTGCTGATCACCGAAGCCGGTGGTTTGGTGAGCAACTTCACAGGCGAAGGCCCCTACCTTGAGCATGAAGAGTGCTTGGCCGCCGCTCCTCGCATCTACGCACAGTTGGTACCACTCACCACCAAGTACTCCAAGTTTGCAGGCGCAGACGACAAGCGTGCAGCCAGCACAGCGGCCAAAACCTTGAGCCTGTCACGCCAAGCGCCAGACGCGCCGCTGTAAACCTCTCAATACTTTCTGGCAGGCACTGCGATGCGTGATTTATCTGGGCACACCCCCATGATGCAGCAGTACTTGGGGCTCAAAGCTGACCACCCCGAGACGCTGTTGTTCTACCGCATGGGCGACTTTTATGAGTTGTTCTTTGCGGACGCTGAGAAGGTCACGCGCCTGCTCGACATCACGCTCACGCAACGCGGCCAGTCCAACGGCGAGCCCGTGGTGATGGCAGGTGTGCCGTTTCACTCGCTCGAAACTTATCTATCGCGCCTGATCAAACTCGGCGAATCCGTGGCGATTTGCGAGCAAGTGGGCGATGTGGGCGCGAGCAAAGGCCCCGTCGAGCGCAAAGTGGTGCGCGTGGTCACGCCGGGCACGCTGACCGACAGCGCCTTGCTCAGCGACAAAACCGAAGCCTACGTATTGGCCATTCACCAAAGCGACCGCGCAGGTTGCGGCTTGGCATGGCTCAGCGTCACCCAAGGCTTGGTGCATTTGGCCGAGTGCGACACGTCCGAGCTGCCCAACTGGATTGCCCGCGTGGCCCCCAGCGAAATCATTTACAGCGCCGAAGTCAGCCCTGCGTTTGAGCAACAGCTGAAAAACTTTTGCAGAAACCTTGGCCTGCCCACCCAAGTGCGCCCTGCGTTTCAATTTGATGCCGCTTTGGGTGGCCGCAAACTGTTGGAGCATTTGCAAGCCGCTTCACTCAACGCGTGGAACGCACAAGACGTGTTGCAATCCCACGCCGCCGCCGCCGCACTGCTGGCCTACGCGGAACACACCCAAGGCCGCGCCCTCACACACGTGCACGGCGTGTACGTGGCGCGCAACGATGCGCTGATCGACCTGCCTCTCACCACCCGTCGCAACCTAGAGCTGACCCAAACCCTGCGCGGCGAAGACTCGCCCACCTTGTTCTCGTTGCTCGACACCTGCATGACGGGCATGGGCAGCCGCCAGCTCAAAAACTGGCTGCTCTCACCCGAGCGCGACCGCACCCAAGCCTTGCACCGCTTGGCCGCTATTGAAGCCCTGCAAGACAACCGCACGCAAAGCTACAAAGTGCTGCGCGACGCCCTCAAAGGCTCGGGCGACGTGCAGCGCATCAGTGCCCGCGTGTCGCTACGCCAAGTGCGTCCGCGCGAGTTGGTGTCGCTGGGCCAAGCGCTACAAAAAGCGCTACGCATTCAGCCGCTCATTCCTATCGCCTCAGAAGCGAGGGCGGTGGAGCGCTCTGCGAAGGTCAAGGAGGAGCTCGCGCAGCGAGCGGGGGACACGCAGCAGAGCGCTCTGCCGCCCTCGCTTCTGTCGCCCACGTTGCTGGTGCAGATCGCCCAACATATGTGCGTGCCGCCCGAATGCGGTGCATTGCTGGAACGCGCTTTGCTACCCGAACCCGCCGTCTTGGTGCGCGATGGTGGCGTCATTGGCCACGGCTACGACGCCGACTTGGACGAACTACGCGCCATCCAAAACAACTGCGACGGCTTCTTGCTCGAACTCGAAGCCCGCGAACGCGAGCGCACTGGCATTGCCAACCTGCGCGTTCAGTTCAACAAAGTGCATGGCTTTTACATCGAGGTCACGCAAGGCCAGATCGACAAAGTGCCGGCCGACTACACGCGCCGCCAAACTTTGAAAAACGCAGAGCGCTTCATCACACCCGAGCTCAAAGCCTTTGAGGACAAAGCCCTCAGCGCGCAAGAGCGTGCCCTAGCCCGAGAGAAGTTTTTGTTCGAGCAACTGCTCGACACCTTGCAGCAGTTTGTGCCCGCCATCACCCGCTTAGCGCAAGCTGTGGCCACACTCGATGCGCTGTGCGCCTTGGCTGAACGCTCGCTCACGCTGGGCTGGTGCGCACCTGAGTTTGTGAAAACACCGTGCATCGAAATCGAGCAAGGCCGCCACCCCGTGGTGGAAGCCCGCTTGGCCGAAACGCATGGCGTGGTGGCTGGCGGCGCTGCCAAAACCTTCATTGCCAACGACACGCGGTTGGGCCATCTGCACCGCATGCAAGTCATCACCGGCCCTAACATGGGCGGTAAATCAACTTATATGCGCCAAGTGGCCATCATCGTGTTGCTCGCCAGCATTGGCAGCCATGTGCCCGCCACCGCTTGCCGCTTAGGCCCGATTGACGCCATCCACACCCGCATTGGTGCGGCTGATGACTTGGCCAACGCGCAATCGACCTTCATGCTGGAGATGACCGAGGCCGCGCAAATCTTACACGCTGCCACGCCGCACAGCTTGGTGTTGATGGACGAAATTGGCCGCGGCACATCCACTTTTGACGGCCTAGCCTTGGCCAGCGGCATCGCCACGCACTTGCATGACAAGACCCAAGCCTTCACGCTGTTTGCCACGCATTACTTTGAACTCACCGAGTTCCCTGCCAACCACCGCGCTGCGGTGAACGTGCATGTGAGCGCGGCCGAGAGTGGCGCGAGCATTGTGTTCTTGCACGAAATTCAACCTGGCCCCGCCAGCCGCAGCTACGGTATTCAAGTGGCTCGCTTAGCTGGCATGCCTTCTGCTGTACTCAGCCATGCCCGCCATGCCTTGGCCTCGCTTGAAGCGGGAGCTGATGCATCGAAGGTTCAAGTCGACCTCTTTGCGCCACCGCCGTTGCAAGACGATGTGGGCCCCAGCCCTCTGCAAGCCAAGCTGGCCGAGATCGACCCCGACAAACTCAGTCCACGCGATGCGTTGGACGCCCTGTATCAACTGAAGAAACTTTTATGACCTACTGCGTCGGCATCAAACTCAAAGCGGGCCTCGTGTTCTTGTCTGACTCGCGCACCAACGCGGGCCTAGACCAAATCAGCACCTTCCGCAAAATGATCGTGTACGAGAAGCCGGGCGACCGCTTCATGGTGTTGTTGTCGGCAGGCAATTTGTCCATCTCGCAATCGGTGCGTGAGATCTTGCAAGTCGAGCAACTCAAAGACACAACCGAGAGCGAACCCATCACCATCTGGAACGCCAAGAGCATGTTTGATGCCGTGCGCGTCTTGGGCGCGGCCATTCGCCGTGTGCACGAGCGCGATGCAGCCGCCCTCAAAGCCTCGGGGGTGGACTTCAATGTGTCCCTCATCTTTGGTGGACAAATTGCAGGCGAAGGCATGCGTTTGTTCCAGGTGTACTCACCCGGCAACTTCATCGAAGCCACGGCTGAAACGCCCTACTTCCAAATTGGCGAATCCAAATACGGCAAGCCCGTACTTGACCGCGTGTTGCACCCCGACACCCCGCTGGACGAGGCCGCCAAGTGCGCGCTGGTGTCGATGGACTCCACCCTCAAATCCAACCTGTCCGTCGGCTTGCCGCTCGACATGGTGGTTTACGAAGCCGACAAGTTTGAAAGCGACAAGGTGGTTTGCATCGACGAGAACAATCCGTACTTCCAAATGATGCACAACAGCTGGGGCCAGAAATTGCGCGAGGTGTTTGACGGCATTGAAGATCCCGTGTGGGACGGTGCAGCCACGGCCACGCCTCTGTTGCAACCTGCACAGCGTGTGCAAGTTTTGAAGAAAATTCAAACCCCTGACGACAAACTCATCTGACCGGCATGACACAACCGCTCATCGTTTTCTCGCACGGCAACAGCTTTCCGGCCTGCACGTACCGCGTCATGCTCGAAGCCGTTCGTGCGCGTGGCTTTCGCGTCGAGGCCATCGATAAATTTGGCCACGACCCGCGCTACCCCGTCACAGACAACTGGCCGCACTTGGTGCAGCAGTTGACCGACTTTGCCACGCCCTTGGTTGCGCAAAACGGCCCCGTGTTTTTGGTGGGCCACTCGTTGGGCGGCATCCTCAGCATGATGGTGGCGGCTAAGCACCCAGAGCTGGTGCGCGGCGTGGTGTTGCTCGATTCGCCCATGTTGGGCGGCTGGAAAGCCAAGCTGCTCAAAACGGTCAAGCGTGTGCCAGGCGCAGAGGTGTTTTCACCGGCGGCCATCAGCCGCAAACGCCGCACCACTTGGGCCAGCGAAGCGGAGGTGATGGAGCACTTTCAAAGCAAAAAACTGTTTGCCAAATGGCATCCGCAAGTACTGAAAGACTACGTGACTTTCGGCACGCACGACGAACAAACCGCACAAGGCACACGCCGCGTGCTGAGCTTTGACCGCGACGTGGAAAGCGCCATTTACAACGGCCTTCCCGACCATTTGGAAACCTATTTCAAACGCCATCCGCTCAAATGCAAAGCCGCCCTGATAGGCGGCTTGCAATCGCGTGAGTTGAAACAAGTGGGCTTAGATTTCAGCCGTCGTGTCACACATGGCCGCGTGATGAAGATAGATGGCACGCATCTGTTTCCAATGGAGCATCCATTGGTGGCAGCAGCGGCTGTGGAAACCGCGCTGCTCAATTTGATCGACTAAGTGACTTGAAGCTGGCAAGCGCGGCCAGCTCCCGCGGCGGCTCATACGTCGCTACGCGCCTCAAAATCGCCTTCGCGAGCGCTGACCACGCTCACCAACTTCAAGTGTCTTAGGCGGCCCAAGTCACTGTGCCGGTCCACGCGGTGGCCAACACCACGATGCCAAACACGATGCGATACCAAGCAAATGGGATGAAGCTGTGGCTGGCGATGTAGCGCAGCAACCAACGCACACAAATCCACGCGCTGATGAATGAGAACACCAAGCCCACGGCAAACACGGGCGCATCGGCCATGCTCAGCAGCTCACGCTCTTTGTAAAGGCTATACGCACCCGCGCCAATGAGCGTCGGGATGGCCAGGTAAAACGAAAAGTCAGTAGCCGCTTTGCGCGACAAGCCCAGCAACATGCCACCAATGATGGTTGCGCCGCTGCGGCTCGTGCCGGGAATCATGGCCAAGCACTGCACCAAGCCGACTTTCAAAGCGTCAGTAGCCGACATGGCTTCCACCGTTTCAATGCGTGCTGGCTCAACCGCTGGCTCTTCTTCGCCCTCAGGCTTGGCACGACCCCAGCCTTCGGCCCACAAAATGATGAAGCCACCAATGATGAAGGTACTGGCCACCACGGTAGGCGTGAACAAATGCGCTTTGATGAACTTACCAAACAACAAGCCCAGCACCACGGCAGGCACAAAGGCGATGAACACGTTCAGAGCAAAGCGGCGCGCCTCGACCTGCGTAGGTAAAGCCACCACGGTGCTGAAAATCTTTTGCCAGTAAACAATGATCACGGCAAAGATCGCGCCGGTCTGAATGGCGATGTCAAACACCTTGGCTTTGTCGTCATCCATGCCCAGCAAAGCGCCAGCCAAGATCAGGTGACCCGTCGATGAAATAGGCAAAAACTCGGTCAAACCTTCGACCACACCCATGGCTGCAGCTTTGAGCAATAAAACGATATCCATACAACTCCTTAGATGGGTTGAATTATCCCTTGTACGCTTGCCTCCTAAAATCCAAAACACATGCAACTCTCGCCCGTTATCGCTATCCACATGAGCGCAGCCATCGCGGCCTTAGCCATTGGCCCCGTTGTGCTTTGGGCTCGTTTGGGCAAACACATCAGACCGTGGCTGCACCGCGCACTGGGCTATGCGTGGACCACGCTGATGTTGGTGGCTGCCATCAGCGCCATCTTCATCCGCGATTTCAACCTGCCCAACATCGCGGGCTACACCCCGATTCATGTGCTTATTCCGGTCACGCTGGTGAGCTTGTTTTTTGCATTCCGCGCATTGGCCAGACGTGAATTTGTGGCCCACCGACAAACCATGCAATACCTCTACATCAGTGCTTGCGTGGTGGCTGGGGCATTCACGTTGCTACCGTCGCGCTATTTGGGCCAATTGATTTGGCATGAATGGCTCGGCTGGCTCTGATTCAGCCCGTCATGCCGCCTAAAATCACGGCATGACGAAACCCGCCAACCCCGCGACAGAACAAGACCACAAGCCCAGCAACTTTTTGCGCCAAATCATCGAAAACGATTTGGCCCAAGGCACTTACGCCAGCCGCCGCTGGGCGGGCAGCCCCGGCGACGCCGCACATCACGCCAAGGGCGAGCCAGACCCCGCCAAGATTCGCACGCGTTTTCCGCCAGAGCCCAACGGCTACTTGCATGTGGGCCACGCCAAAAGCATTTGCATCAACTTCGGTTTGGCGCGTGACTACGGTGGCGTGTGCCACCTGCGCTTTGACGACACCAACCCCGAAAAAGAAGACACGGAATACGTCAACTCCATCATCGACGCGGTGAAGTGGCTGGGCTTTAGCTGGAGCCAACCGGGCAACGATGCGGCCTACCAAGCCAGCGACTACTTTGACTTCATGTACCGCGCTGCCGAGGCCTTGATCGAAGCTGGCCACGCTTACGTGGACGAACAAACACCAGAAGAAATGCGCGTCAACCGTGGCGACTTTTCTAAGCCAGGCGTGAACAGCCCTTTCCGTGCGCGTACTCCCGCTGAAAACCTTGCACGTTTTCGCGAAATGCGCGACGGCAAGTTGGCTGATGGTGCTGCCGTGCTGCGCGCCAAGATTGACATGGCCTCGCCCAACATCAACCTGCGCGACCCTGCCATCTACCGCATTCGCCGCGCCACGCATCACAACACGGGCGACACCTGGTGCATCTACCCGATGTACACCTTTGCCCACCCCATCGAAGACGCGCTGGAGCAAATCACACACAGCATCTGTACGCTGGAGTTTGAAGACCAACGCCCGTTCTACGACTGGCTGATGGACCGCCTGTGCGAATGCGGCCTGCTGGCTGCACCTGCACCCCAGCAATACGAGTTCTCGCGCCTCAACCTCACCTACGTCATCACCAGCAAACGCAAACTGGCACAACTGGTGAACGAAGGCAAGGTCAACGGTTGGGACGACCCCCGCATGCCCACCATCGTCGGCCTGCGCCGCCGTGGCTACACGCCCGAAAGCCTGCAACTGTTTGCCGAACGCATTGGCGTGACCAAGAGCGACAGCTGGATTGACTACAGCACGCTCGAAGGCTGCTTGCGCGAAAGCCTAGAAAACACCGCACACCGCGCCATGGCCGTGCTCGACCCCGTCAAACTCGTACTCACCAACTGGGACGAAGTGATGGGCGCAGGCCACCTAGAGCCTTGCACACAACCTGCACTGCCCCACGCAGAAGAAGGCGCTGAAGTGCCCACACGCCATTTCAAAATTGGCAAAGAAGTGTGGATTGAGCGTGACGACTTCGCCGAAGTGCCCCCCAAAGGCTACAAACGCCTCTACCCCGGTAACAAAGTGCGCCTCAAAGGCGGCTACGTCATCGAGTGCACAGGCTGCACAAAAGACGCGGCTGCCAACATCACCGAGGTGCAAGCCACCGTCATCCCCGACACCAAGAGCGGCACGCCCGGCAGCGCCACCGTCAAGGCCAGCGCCGCCATCACATGGGTGGGCGTGAGCGACGGCCTGCAAGCTGAAGTGCGCATGTATGACCGCTTGTTCACCGACGCACAACCCGACGCAGGCGGCAAAGACTTCCTAGCCGCCCTCAACCCCGACAGCCTGAAAGTGGTGACTGCGTATGTGGAGCCAACACTGGCCCACGTGCCCGCAGGTGCGCACTTCCAGTTTGAGCGCCACGGCTACTTTGTGACCGACCGCGTGGACCATGCGGGGGGTAAGTTGGTGTTTAACAAGATTACGGGACTTAAAGAAAGTCGAGAAAAGTAATCCTTAAGAATTAAAAATGAGTTAAAATAATTTTCGACTCATTTTTTGTCAAGAGGGTTAATTTTGTTTGCTAATTTTAAAATTTTTTTATTTCGCTTGTGGGCTAAATGGAAATCTACTTCTACACATCCTGAAGAAATAGAATTAGATTTATTTGCTATAACTTCTAAGCGACACGCCATACGTGTAGCAATAATTGACGATCAACCTTTTCCATATACCCCTGCCCTAGAAGCTGAAGGCTGTATCGTAAAAATTTTTGATGACTATTCGACAAAAGTATCCCAAAGAAATCAAAAATCTAAAATAATTCAATTAAAAAATTACGATGTAATTATTTGTGACATTAATGACATAGGGACAGAAATATACCCTGGGTCAGAAGGAATTAGCGTCCTAGAAGATTTACGCAATAAACATCCACTTAAAGTTATTGTTGCTTACACAGCGGATCCTGGAAAAATACTTGTCAAATTAAAGAAACAAAACACCATAGATAAAACATTCGCCAAAGAGTGGCAAGTGGATGATTTTATAATTAATTTTCGCCCAATTCTTGATATTTTCACTAAACCCAAAAATCGATGGGACTTTATACAGTGTAGATTAAATCATTTGGGTTTGGCGCAACAAAAAATAAATGCAATTCAAAAAGTCTTTGTAGAGAATATTTTATTTTGTCAAATGATAAGTTCTCTTCCATCTTTTAACGAAGCGCATTTACAAGATGTAATTTCAAACTCTGCTTCGCGCATTGACCCTAAGTCAACACTTATGGTTGGTTTAAATTCAATAGAAATAGCGCAAATTTTTTTTCCTAGCTGAGAGGTGTTGCATGATTGACCCTAATCAATTCCTTGAAAGATTTCGTACTTTGCAAAGGGATATTCAAAACAGTTTGCAGAATCTTCAAAAAAATACAGAAGCAATTTTATTAGATAAAAAATTGCCGGAAATCGAGAAAATATTAACTGGGATTAATGAAGTTACAGAATATTGGCAAGATTTTTCTGGATGGGTATTAATTAGTACCTTAGAGGATGCTAATGAGGCTCGTAAAAATTGCGCACCTGGTAGATTAGATATTGCATCTAAAATTCATCGATCAAAACTCAAACGTCGCCGTGATTTGACTAATTCCGCAATAAAGATTGATACAAGCAATGTATCTAGCATTGTCATTGATACTTATATACCGTACTTTGAACAACTCCTGGATCTAATCATCTCGAATTGCATTAAGTACTCCCCTAAAGGTGGGTCTATCGAAATCACTACAACTTTAATTGGCGACTCTTGCAAGATTTGCTTCTCGTCAATTGGGCCTTTAGTCGCCAACCATGAGAAACCATCTCTTGGTTTTAAGGGCTTCAGATCTGAAGCAGCCAAAAAACTCGCAGTGACAGGAGATGGTTTCGGACTATTTAATGTCAAACGCATTGCAGAACTAATTGGTGCAAGCACTTCATTCAATCCACAAACTCGCACAACAATGGAATTCGGGGGGGTCCCCTACGCCAATTTCGAAGTTACAGTTTCTGTGCCGAAAACCCTTAAATTTGTTACGCATTAAATAACAAATCAAACGAAACAAGCAAATATATAAAGCTATCTTACTTGGCTGAGTATGAACCCATGGACAACATCTTGGATATCTCTTCAAGCCTAGATTTCATCAGGCTTGGCAAGCATTGCTTTGAAAATAGGCAATCAAACACCACCTAGTTATAAGCATCTCGCAATAGCCCCAAGCCAGCAACCGACTGCTGGCTTCGTTATGCTTAGCAGCACAAAGAAATTAATTCAATGTCAACGCTTCTCGACAAATTGCAATGGCGCTACGCCGCTAAAAAAATGGATGCCACCAAAGTGGTGCCTCAAGACAAAGTGGAGCGCATCATCGAAGCGGCTCGCTTAGCACCTACATCAAGCGGCTTGCAGCCGTTTGAAATTGTGTTGGTCACCAACCCAGAAGTGCGCGCCAAGATTCAAGCCAGTGCACATGGCCAAGCGCAGATCACCGAAGGCTCACACCTCTTGGTCTTTGCTGCGTGGGACAACTACACGGCTGACCGCATCAACATGATGTTTGACCTGACCAACTCCCAACGCGACGGCACAAACGAAGGCTGGGAAAACTACCGCCAAATGTTGTTGGCCAACTACCCTGCGCGTAACGCGCATGTGAACTTCGAACACGCCGCTCGCCAAGCCTACATTGGCATGGCCGCGTCATTGATCGCTGCAGCGTTTGAAGAAGTAGACGCTACGCCAATGGAAGGTTTTGACCCTAAGGCTGTGGACGAAATTTTGAACTTGCACGCACGCGGTTTGCGCAGCGTGGCCATCATGCCTTTGGGCTACCGCTTGGCTGAGCAGGACTGGCTTGCACCACTCAAGAAAGTGCGCCGCCCACGCGAGCAGTTCGTGACCGAAGTGAAGTAATTACTTCTTCTCGACGGGATTGGCCGTCAACAAGTTAGTCGAGTAAGCGCGCATAAATTCGCGGGCTTTCTCGGCTTTTGTATTGAGCCACGCGTCATATGCGCCTTCGCCCAAAATGACGGGCATGCGTTTTTCGTTGCCGTTTTGTTGGTAGCGGTGCAGCAAGGCGTGGCTGTTGGCGTTCACTGTCAGTAGCGTGAAGCTGGTGATTTCTGTGCCGTCCTTGGCCCAACGCTCCCAAATGCCCGCCGCGCCCATGGGCTTGCCGTCCACACGGGCGATGCGGGTGGGCACAGCTTTGCCGCTGCGCCAGTCGTCTTCAAAAAACGCCATCATGGGCACGATGCAGCGCTGGCCTGCCAGCCACGCATCACGAAAGTTGTTGGACGTAGTGACGGTTTCCGAGCGGGCATTGACCATCTTGGTGGATCGCAACTTGGCGTCAGATGCCGACTTGACCCACTGGGGCACAAAGCCAAACTGGCCTACGCCGAGTTCGCGCACTGTTTTTGCATCAGGTTCAGCGCCTTCAGCCGCAGGCCCATTGCGCACAAACACGCCCAGCTTGCGCGGCCACAGGTCGCGCTCAAAGGCAATTTCGGGGGCTGCCACATCAAAGGCATCGGGGTACATCGCGGCGTTTTGCACGCTTTCAAAATGGGCAGTCATGTGGCCATGGTAGCCGCCCGCACCAGAGCACTGCAGCGCGCCTGATACGCTCTAGCCTTAGTTCGCTTTACATTCTCCATGCTGATTCGTTTTAACAAGCCATACGGCGTGCTGAGCCAGTTCACCCCCGAGGGGAAATGGCGCGGCCTGAAAGATTTCATCACCCTGCCCGGCGTGTATGTGGCTGGCCGCTTAGACGCAGACAGCGAAGGCCTGCTGCTGCTCACCGACGATGGCCAGCTGCAAGCCCGCATTGCCGACCCGCGCTTCAAGATGGAAAAAACCTACCTCGCACAAGTCGAAGGCATTGCCGATGACGCCGCGCTGCAAGCCCTGTGCAGTGGCGTGATGCTCAACGACGGCATGACCCTGCCCGCCCGCGCCCGCGCCGCAGAAGCCCCCGCCTACCTGTGGGAGCGCAACCCTCCCATCCGTGTGCGGCAAACCAAGCCCACCTCATGGATAGAGCTGACCATCCGCGAAGGCCGCAACCGCCAAGTCCGCCGCATGACCGCCGCCGTGGGCCTGCCCACGCTGCGCTTGATACGTACAAACATCGGCCCCTACAGCGTGCAGGATTTACCGCTGGCAACTTGGCAAGAGACTGAATTACCATGACACCATCTCAATCCGAGACAACTACAACGAAGGTGATATGGCCAAAGGCGAACAACACAGCAACAAAATGACAAAGAAGCCTAAAAAGGACACGTCACCTCCCAAGACCTCCACCTCGGATCGTCCCAACCCTCCCACCACTTTCGTCGCGCCACGCGGCAAGATTAAGAACAAGTAATGTCTGCCACCCTTGCTCTCGCCACCCTTCGCATTGCACTGACCGATTTGCGCAACAACGCACTGACGGACCGTGCGTTCATACAAACCGCCCGCTCGCAAGAGGCTTTGTTCAAAGCCCTGCCGCCCAAGTTTGAAGAGGTGTGGTTAGAGCTGGTGGACCGACTGGAATCGAGCGCTTTGTTCAGCGAAGAAAGCTGCTCATTCAGCCAAACCGATTTGCTAGACAACCTCGCGCTGGTGCTGGACAAAGCGGAAGCGAAATTAACCGCCTCGAATTAACCATCTAAGCATGACTGCCCCAGAGAATTTTGAAATCTTCACCGTGAAGGTGGAGCCCGCTGGACTGCAATACGACGTCGAGGGTGACCTCACCCTGCTAGAGGCCGCCGAGATGTCACGCATCGAGCTGCCCAGCTCTTGCCGCAATGGCACATGCCGCACCTGCGTATGCCGCCTTGTGAGCGGCGAAGTGACCTACACCATCGAGTGGCCAGGCCTGAGCGCCGAAGAAAAAGCCGAGGGTTATGTGCTGCCCTGCGTGGCACGCCCCACCTCGAATGTGGTGCTAGAGCAAACACAGGCTCGCGCTACCTAAACATGAACCCGATTTACGAAGACGAACACCTGCTGGTGTTCGAAAAACCCAGCGGCCTGCTGTCTGTGCCGGGCCGTGGGCCTGAGAAGCAAGACTGCTTGTCCAAGCGCGTGCAAGACATTTACACCGATGCGCTGGTGGTGCACCGCCTCGACCAAGACACCTCGGGCCTCATCGTGATGGCGCGTGGCATTGAAGCACAGCGTCGCATCAGCCGCTTGTTTGAAACCCGTCAGGTGAGCAAGCGCTACATGGCCGTGGTGGCGGGCAACCCGCTGCTCACCCAAACGCATGTGCCTACCAACGAAGAAGGTTGGCGAGCCATTGAGGGCAACATCATGCTCGACTGGGAGCGTCGCCCCATTCACATCATTCATCCCGACGGAAAGCCCAGCCTGAGCCTGTGGCGCATGGTGCAAGCGGGCGACACAGCCAGTTTGATTGAACTAGAGCCCTTCACAGGCCGCACCCACCAACTGCGCGTGCACATGCAAAGCGTAGGGCACCCCATACTGGGCGATTCGTTGTATGCGCCGCCAGAAATCAAAGCACTCACGCCGCGCTTGATGCTGCATGCGCAAGACATCGGTTTTCCCCACCCGTTTACGGAAGAACCGCTGTTTTTCAGCGCACCCGTGGCGTGGTCTGCTGTAAACCCCTAGGTTTTCTCGCATTTCTGTAAGAGATCTGTAGCAAAAGCAGCGCAAACTGCTTCGGTTCAATTTTTATAACTGGAGACAGAAATGCGTGAAGTAGTTGTGGTCAGCGGTGTTCGTACGGCAATTGGTACTTACGGCGGCAGCCTGAAGGACATTCCCCCCACCGAGTTGGCCGCCCAAGTGGTGCGCGAGTCATTGGCACGCGCCAACGTCGAAGGCAAAGATGTGGGCCATGTGGTGTTTGGACATGTGGTCAACACAGAACCCAAAGACATGTACCTCTCACGCGTGGCAGCCATCAACGGCGGTTGCGCCGAAGGCACGCCCGCATTCAACGTGAACCGTTTGTGCGGTTCGGGCCTGCAAGCCATCGTGTCTGCCAGCCAAGCCATCATGCTGGGTGACTGCGACATCGCCATTGGCGGCGGCGCAGAAAACATGAGCCGCGGCCCTTACGCCTCTCTCAGCGCACGCTGGGGCGCACGCATGGGCGACACCAAGATGGTCGACATGGTGGTGGGCGCTTTGCATGATCCTTTTCACACCATCCACATGGGTGTGACCGCTGAAAACGTGGCTGCCAAATTTGGCATCACCCGCGAAATGCAAGATGCCACAGCCGTCGAGAGCCACAACCGCGCCCAACGCGCTACAGAGGCTGGCTACTTCAAAGACCAAATCGTGCCTGTGATGCTCAAGAGCAAAAAAGGCGATGTGGCCTACGCGACTGACGAGCACTTCCGCCCCAACTGCAAACTCGAAGACATGGCCAAGTTAAAGCCCGTCTTCATCAAAGAAAACGGCACGGTCACCGCAGGTAACGCTTCAGGCATCAACGACGCAGCTGCTGCTGTGGTGTTGATGGACGCCAAAACTGCGCAAGCACGTGGCGCGAAGCCACTGGCACGTTTGGTGTCTTACGCCCACACTGGCCTTGACCCAAAAATCATGGGCATGGGCCCTGTGTCGGCGTCTCGCCTGGCTTTGCAAAAGGCAGGCCTCACCACCAACGACATGGACGTGATTGAAGCCAACGAAGCCTTTGCTGCACAAGCCTGTGCCGTGAGCAAAGAGCTCGGCCTCGACCCAGCCAAAGTCAACCCCAACGGTTCTGGCATTTCTTTGGGTCACCCCATCGGTGCGACCGGCGCTTTGATTACAGTTAAGGCCCTGTACGAACTGCAACGCATCAACGGCAAGTACGCTTTGGTCACCATGTGTATTGGTGGCGGCCAAGGTATCGCTGCTATTTTTGAGCGTCTTTAAAACCACATGAACCGCCCTACCGACGACAGCTTTATCCAACGCGAAGCCAACCAGTTCGCACTTTTAAATCAACGTCGGTTTGGGCCGTTCTTCTGGACGCAGTTTTGCGGTGCAGCGAACGACAACCTGTTCAAGTTCGCCTTCACCGTGATGGTGACCTACCAGCTCAGCGTGAGCTGGTTGCCCGTCTCATTAGCGGGCTTGGTGATTGGGGCACTGTTTATCCTCCCCTATTTGTTGTTCTCTGCCACCAGTGGGCAGCTGGCTGAAAAGTATTCAGACACGACCATCATGCGATGGGTCAAGAACAGTGAGATCGGCATCATGCTATTGGGCGCTGTTGGCTTTGTCACACAACAAGTGCCTGTGCTGCTTTTATGCACGTTTTTGATGGGCCTGCATTCCACTGTGTTCGGGCCAGCTAAATATTCATACCTGCCACGCGTGTTGGATGAGCACGAGCTCACTGGCGGCAACGGCATGACCGAGATGGGGACATTTATTGCCATCTTGCTAGGCAATGTGGTGGGTGGGTTACTGGTCGCCATTCCTGAGATTGGCCCCGCCGCCGTGGCCGTGGCTTGTGTGGCGGTGGCTCTGTTTGGTCGCTGGATGAGTGGGCGTATTCCTTCGCTGAATGCAATGCGCCCAGACGAAGCTATCAACTGGAACCCCATCACCGAAACCATGCGCAACCTGCGCTTGGCACGCGCCAACGCCAAAGTGTTTCAAACCCTGTTGGGCATCAGCTGGATGTGGTTTTTTGGCGCGGTGTTTTTAAGCCAGTTCCCTAGCTTTTCCAAAGAGGTGCTGCATGGCGATGCGCAGGTGGCATCGCTGTTGTTGGTGCTGTTCTCGGTCGGCATTGGGGCGGGTTCACTCTTGTGCGAGGCATTGAGCCGTGGCCGAGTGGAGATTGGTTTGAGTCCGTTGGGAGCCATTGGCATGACGCTGTTTGCCGTGGACTTGTATGTAGCTGCTAGCAATCTGCCAGCGTCTGAGCTCATGAGCATCAGCGCCTTCTTGGCCCAGAGCGCACACTGGCGGATCATGGCTGATTTGCTGTTGCTGAGTCTGTTCACGGGCATCTATAGCGTGCCCATGTATGCGCTCATTCAAATCGAGAGCAAAGCCCATGAAGTGGCCCGCATCATTGCGGCCAACAACATTATCAATGCGATTTTCATGATTACCAGCTCACTCATTGCAGGGGCCATGCTGAGCGCGGGCATGAGCATCCCCGACATCTTCTTGTGGACAGGCTTAGCCAACGCGGTGGCAACGCTGGCCATCTTCATGGCCGAGCCCAGTTATTTGCAACGATTTGTAGCATGGCTGCGCGGGGTTTGACCCAGCGCAAAGGCGTGGCAGCCTCTTACATTTAAGCTAACGCATCTAACCGTTCAACAACAACGCACGGCGCGTTCGCTGCGAACCGGCACACTGTTTCATTCGAAAGCATTTATGTCCGACACACTCACCGCCACACTGCCCACCCTCGAAGTCACCCTCGCTTGGACGGACGCTTTGTCACTCGAGCTGGATTTCATGGACGACACGCACCGCGAATTTGTCGACTTGCTGGCCGCCACCGAACTGGCCGATGACGACACCTTGACCGAGCGCTTTGCTGCCTTGATCGAGCACACCGAAGATCACTTTGGCGGTGAAGACAAATGGATGAAAGACACCAAGTTTTCATCCAGCAACTGCCACACCATGCAGCACAACGTGGTGCTAGAAGTCATGCGGGAAGGCTTACGCCGTGGTCGTGAAAAAGGCGACATGGCCGTGATGCGCCAAATGGCACATGAGCTGGGCATTTGGTTTCCACAACACGCGCAAACCATGGACGCCGCTTTGGCGCTTCACTTGCGCCGTGTGGGCTACGACGCTGCCACTGGCATCGTCTCAGCGCCTGAGGCCTTGCCTGAAGACGAAATTCACGGCAGCGGTAGCGGTGGTGATAGCGGCTGCACTTCTTAAGTAGCGTCTTTTTCTTCTTTGGCGTTAGACGGCTCACGCATCTTGGGCGCCTTGTTACGCTCATGTCCCCCGAGAGGCGCTGTGCGCCTCTCTCCTCCTTGACTTCGCTTCACAAGACACCCAAGCTGCATGAGCCTTTGGGTTTGCACACGAAAGTCTGGCAGCAGCGACTTCTGCAATGAGCAGTGGATTCTGTTGCTAGCAAAGCCAAAGGCGAGCAAGCGTCTTCGTGAGCGAAGAGAGGGGTTTGGGTATCTGTTGTAGCGAAGTCAAGGAGGAGATTCAGGCTCTGCCTGAATCGGGGGACATGAGCGTAAACTGATGCCCAAACCCCTCGCCTCCAGAACAACAACAAAACGAACTCAGGCGTAACGCGTACGAGCCAACGCAGCACCAGCCGCCAAAGCTTCCAGCTTCTTCATAGCCACCTCACGGCTCATAGGTGCTAAACCGCAGTTGGTACAAGCAATCAAACGGTTCTTGGGCACATATTTCAACGCCATACCAATGGTGTCGGCAATTTGCTCTGGCGTTTCAATCACATCGCTGGCCACGTCAATCACGCCCACCATCACGTCTTTGCCTTCTAGCAACGCCATCATCTCTGGCGGTACATGCGAGTGATAACACTCCAAGCTCACTTGCTGGATGCTGCTCTTGGCCAACGCGGGCAACACTTTTTCGTATTGACGCCACTCGTCGCCCAGTGTCTTCTTCCAGTTGTTGTTGGCTTCGATGCCGTAGCCGTAGCAAATGTGAACCGCGGTGGTGCAGGTCAAACCTTGCGCGGCACGCTCTAGCGCTTTAACGCCCCAATCGGCAGCTTCATCTAGGTAAACGTTGAACGCGGGTTCGTCAAACTGAATGATGTCCACGCCGTCAGCTTGCAAAGCCAAGGCTTCTTGGTTGAGCAGCTCGGCAAAAGCAAACGCCATGTCGATGCGGCCTTGCACGGCGTCTTTACCCTTGCCGTAGAAACGATCGGCCACGGTGTCGACGATGGTCATAGGACCGGGCAAGGTGAACTTGAGTTTTTTCTTGGTGTGGGCGCGAGCCAACTGCGCTTCAAACGCGTGCACGCGGCCTTTGAGGCGCAGGGGCGCGATGACTTGCGGCACTTGTGCGTCGTAGCGGTTGTTACGAATACCCATCGTCACTTTGTTATCAAAGTCGATGCCTTCGACTTGCTCTAAAAATCCATGCACAAAATGTTGGCGCGATTGCTCGCCATCGCCAATCACATCCAAGCCAGCATCTTCTTGTGCTTTGATCCACAACAGCGTGGCATCGGCTTTGGCTTGCAAGAGCGCATCGCCCTCAGCCTGCCACTTGGGCCAGAGTTTGTTGGTTTCGGCCAACCATTCGGGTTTGGGTAAGCTGCCTGCGATTGCGGTTGAAAACATGGTTTGGTCTCCGTTTTGGTTTTAGGTTGATGTTGTCAATGAAAACTCTTTGGCCAGCAGCTCATACGAACGGGCCTGTGCTTGGGGATTGTGCGTCCAAGTGATGATGACCACTTCGTCGAGCTGCAAACGCTCGGCCAGCTTGCGCAGTTTGTCAGCCACCTGTGAGGCACTACCCACCAAAGCGCCTGAACGCAGCTCGGCCATGGCCACTTGCTCTGAGGCGTTGTAGTCGCGCACAGCTTGATCAGGGGGCAACAAAGCACCAATGCGCCCCGTGTTGCGGTCCATCTTCCAGCGGGCGCGGCTTTGGAACAAACGCCATGCTTCGTCTTCGGTGTCTGCGGCCAAGGCCCATACGCAGACGGTGGCGCGTGGCTTGGGGTTGCGTTCGTTGGGGCGGTAGTTGGCGCGGTAGAGGTTGAACGCGGTGTCCACGCCCTGCCCTTCGGTGATGAAGTACGCAAAGGCATACGGCAGGCCCAAATGGGCGGCCAGCTGTGCGCCGTAGTCAGAGCTGCCGAGCATCCACACATCGGGCGATGTGGGGCCGCTGGGGTAGGCATACACGCCGTGGCCTGGGTGGCCTGCAGGAATGGGTTCACCCGTCACCCAAGCCTGCAACTCCATCACTTGCTGCGGGAAATTGTCAGAGGCGTGTCGGTCGGGATTGAGCAGCTGCGCAGTACGGCCATCGCTGCCGGGCGCACGGCCCAAGCCGAGGTCGATGCGACCCGGTGCTAAAGCATCGAGCACACGAAATTGTTCTGCCACTTTGAGCGGCGCGTAGTGCGGCAGCATGACGCCTGCACTGCCGAGGCGAATGCGCTTGGTGCGTGCGGCAATAGCTGCCATCAGCACCTCGGGCGCAGTGCCGACGATACTGGGGTGGCTGTGGTGCTCGCTCACCCAAAAGCGGTGATAGCCCCAGGCCTCGCATTGAGTGGCGAGATCTAAGGATTGGCAAATAGCCGTGTCTTGGCTTCGGCCAGCGGCAGCAACGGATTGATCGAGGACAGAGAGTTTGAGCACGGGGCAAGCTTAACTGGCTCTAAATCCCCTTGCAGTCACCCAGGCGCTGAGACGTTCGAAATTAGGCAGCTTGGCGTGTGCGGCGGTTGATTTGGCGCACAGACATCAGCGCGTCAAAGAAACCGTGTAACCAGTCCATATCGATGGGCTTTTGCAGCAACTGCACGCCATCTGGTAATCCGCCCTTGGCGCGTACTTCTTCAGCGCTCATGCCAGTCATAACGACCACAGCCAAGCTGCTAAACAAGTTGTGGGTGCTAAGTGTTTTCAAAAACTCAAAACCATCGACGTTTGGCATTTTCAAGTCTGTCAACAAGACTTGAGGCTGCAAGCTGGGCATATCCAGCAAGGCTTCCATGGCGGATGAGTACATCACAGCATCCAAAGGCAAACCCCATTGGTCAAAGTTGGCTTGCAACATCAAACGGGTGTTTTCATCGTCTTCCACCACCAACACGCGCAAACGGTCTTCACCTTGCAGCATCGAAGCGGGTGCCAAGTTGTGACGGCGTTGGTAATCTTGGATCGACTGCAAAGAAATACGACGGTGACCACCTTGGGTCTTCCACGCTTTGAGGTCGTTCTTCTCAACCAAACCTTGGACGGTACCCACAGAGATACCCAACATTTTGGCTGCGTAGCTGGTACCGCAGTAACCGTCGTAGGGCTCTTTGGATGGAGGCATATTCATTACAAGTTCCTGTTCTCTTAACTAACCTGAGGAAAGCTACATATAGATATGTAACCATTTGTATGCATTGTATAGTCAATTAAACCTATCAAAGTGTTAAAAATGATGAAGAGGAACTTCTTTTACTTTCCATAAAGACTTAAAAAGCAAAAAGCCCAGCCACCGCAAGGTGGCTGGGCTGTGAGTTGAGCTTGAAAAATTACTTCAAGGCTTTGAAACGTACGCGCTTAGGTTTAGCGCCTTCTTCACCCAAACGTTTCTTCTTGTCGGCTTCGTACTCTTGGTAGTTGCCATCAAAGAACACCCATTGGCTATCGCCTTCAGCGGCCAAGATGTGGGTGGCAATACGGTCAAGGAACCAACGGTCATGGCTAATCACCATGACTGAGCCAGCAAACTCCAGCAGCGCGTCTTCCAACGCACGCAAGGTTTCCACGTCCAAATCGTTGGATGGTTCGTCAAGCAGCAACACGTTGCCGCCTTCGATCAAGGTCTTGGCCAAGTGCAAGCGACCACGCTCACCACCAGACAACATGCCGACTTTCTTTTGCTGGTCGCCACCGTTGAAGTTGAAGCGGCCGCAATACGCACGGCTTGGCATTTGGAACTTGCCCACGTTCATGATGTCCAAACCACCAGAGATGTCTTCCCACACGGTCTTGTTGTCGTTCAAGTCGTCACGCGACTGATCCACAAACGCCATCTTGACGGTTTGGCCAATCTTCACTTCACCGCTGTCTGGCTGCTCTTTGCCAGCAATCAGCTTGAACAGGGTCGATTTACCCGCACCGTTAGGACCGATGATGCCCACGATCGCACCTGCAGGCACGGTGAAACTGAGGTTGTCAATCAACAAACGGTCACCAAAGGACTTGCTGACGTTCTTGAACTCAAACACTTCATGGCCCAAGCGCTCGGCCACTGGAATGAAAATTTCCTGTGTTTCGTTGCGCTTTTGGTATTCGTAGTCAGACAGCTCTTCGAAGCGGGCCAAACGGGCCTTACTCTTGGCTTGACGACCTTTGGGGTTTTGACGCGCCCATTCCAATTCCTTCTTCATGGCCTTGGTGCGTGCATCTTCGGTGCGCTGCTCGGTGGCCAAACGGGCTTCTTTTTGCTCCAACCATGTGGAGTAGTTGCCTTTGTAGGGAATGCCATGGCCACGGTCGAGTTCCAAAATCCATTCCGCCGCATTGTCGAGGAAGTAACGATCGTGGGTAATGGCCACCACAGTGCCTGAGAAGCGAGCCAAGAACTGCTCTAACCAGTCGACTGATTCGGCGTCCAAGTGGTTGGTGGGTTCGTCAAGTAGCAACATGTCGGGCTTAGACAGCAGCAAGCGGCACAAAGCCACACGACGTTTTTCACCACCCGAGAGCTTGCCAATGATGGCGTCCCATGCGGGCAGACGCAGCGCGTCGGCGGCGATTTCCAGCAAGTGGTCTGAGCCGTCACCCGCGCCAGAGGCTGAAATGATGGCTTCAAGTTTGGCTTGCTCAGCAGCCAAGGCGTCAAAGTCAGCATCTTCTTCGGCGTAGGCGGCATACACCTCTTCGAGGCGAGCTTGCGCTTCTTTGACCTCACCCATGCCGCTTTCGACCGATTGGCGCACGGTGTGCTCGGGGTCGAGTTGAGGCTCTTGGGGCAAATATCCAATCTTCAGGCCCGTCATGGGAATGGCTTCGCCTTCGATCTCTTTGTCGATGCCCGCCATGATTTTGAGCAAGGTGGACTTGCCTGAGCCGTTGGTGCCCAGCACGCCAATCTTGGCTCCTGGGAAGAAGGACAGGGAGATGTCTTTCAAGATCTGACGCTTAGGCGGCACGATTTTGCCGACGCGGTTCATACTAAAAACGTACTGAGCCATTTGTTTTTCTTTCGGGTAGCAGAAGCAATAAAACGCCGATTATCCCAGCTATCTGGATCCGTGCGACAATTCGAATCGTTGCCGCCGCCAGTTGCCGCAACATCAGCACTTCTGCTGGAGCTGGTTCCAAACACTTCTGTTTGTGATTTTTTGAGCTCACCTGTAAATATTGCCGACCTTTGACTGGGTGGCCTTCGGGCCAAGCGGGTTGGTGTCATGCGCTGACATAAAGCGCTCCATCATGAAATTTGAAGATTTAAATTTGGCTCCGGCCATCCAAAAAGCTGTGGCCGAACAGGGCTACGAAACTCCAACCCCTATTCAAGCCCAAGCCATTCCAGCGGTTCTCGCCGGACACGACTTGTTGGCAGGTGCCCAAACCGGCACGGGTAAAACAGCGGCATTCACCCTGCCCTTGTTGCACAAGCTCACCATGAGCCGCAGCAAAGAAAACAAGTTTGGCGTGTACGGCGTGCGCGCCCTCGTGCTGACCCCCACCCGCGAACTCGCGGCCCAAGTGGAAGAGTCGGTGCGTAACTACGGCAAATACTTGCAACTCACCTCCACCGTCATCTTCGGCGGCGTGGGCATGAACCCACAAGTAGCCCGCATCAAAAAAGGCGTTGACATCTTGGTGGCCACCCCCGGCCGCTTGCTCGACTTGCAACAGCAAGGCTTGCTCGATTTGTCCACCGTGGAAATCTTGGTGCTTGACGAAGCTGACCGCATGTTGGACATGGGCTTCATCCACGACGTCAAGAAAATCTTGGCCTTGGTGCCCAAAGACAAGCAAAGCTTGTTGTTCTCTGCCACCTTCAGCGACGAAATTCGTGAACTGGCCAACAACCTGCTCAAAGACCCACAAAGCATCCAAGTCACGCCTAGCAACACCACAGTGCAACGCATCACGCAAGTGGTTCACCCTGTGGGTCGCGGCAAGAAAAAGGCTTTGCTCGCGCACATCATCAACGAGCACAACTGGAGCCAAGTGCTGGTGTTCACACGCACCAAATTTGGCGCCAACAACGTGGCCGAGTTCTTGACCAAGAACGGCATCAGCGCCATGGCGCTGCACGGCAACAAGAGCCAAACGGCTCGTACTCAAGCCTTGGCTGGTTTCAAGAGCGGCGAAATCCGCGCCTTGGTAGCCACCGACATTGCCGCACGTGGCATTGACATCGACGAGTTGCCACACGTGGTCAACTACGAAATCCCCAACATCAGCGAAGACTATGTGCACCGCATTGGCCGCACTGGCCGCGCTGGCTCCAGCGGCGAAGCCGTGAGCTTGGTGTCGTTGGACGAACAAGGTTTCATGCGCGACATCGAAATCTTCACCAAACAACAAGTGCCTGTCGTTGCGGTTGAGGGCTTTGGCCCTGAGGCCGACGAAAAGGCTGAGCCCATTGCCATGGGTCGCCAAACCCTGTGGGGCGGCTTAGGCAAGCCCCCAGGCCGTGACGTGATGGCAGCCGCTGCCAAAGCCGCACGCGGCGAGATGATGCAACGCATTCGCGACACCAAAGCCGCTGGCGGTGGTCGCAATGGTGGCGGCGGCCGTGGTGGCCAAGGTGGTGAAGGTGGCCGTGCCCCTCGCCCCAACAGCCACGTGAGCCGTGAACGTGTGGGCGACCGTCCTCCACGCGACGGTGAGCGCACTGAACAATTCGGTGACCGCCCTCCTCGCAGCAACAACCGTCCTCAAGGCCAAGGTCAGCGCCCACCCCGTCAGTTTGACAATCGTGGCCCACGCAACGACGCACCACGTCCACCCCGCGACTTTGATGCGCCTCGCGCCCCTCGCCGTGACGACGACGACTTCCAACCACGCGCCAACGCACACTTGGGTACCCAAAGTGGCGTGAACGCCTTTGGCCATAAAACACAGGGTGGCGGTCAACGTCAACCTGACCCTACACGCACCAGCGTGGACCTCATGACCGAACGCAAACGCGGCGGTGGTAGTGGCTTTGGCCGTCGTCCTAGCGGCGGTGGCGGAGGCGGCAACCGCTCTGGCGGTGGTGGTGGTGGCGGCCGTTCAGGCGGTGGCCGCAGTGGTGGCGGTTTTGGTGGCGGCGGCGGTTACGGCCGCTAAGCCATAAGCGACTTCACAAGCGCACAAAAAAGCCAGTTCACTGAACTGGCTTTTTTCATGGTGCAGCGCCTTGTCAATTACGCACTGCATTCCGGAACAGGGCTTGGTAAAGGTTTACGCTCATAAAAAGCCTGCAAATTTTCCATGGTGAGCGCTGCCATCGCACTTCGCGTTTCTATAGTCGCGCTGGCGATATGCGGGGTCAACACCACATTGGGTAGACGACGTAGTTCTGGATCGATGATCGGCTCATCCCAAAACACATCGAGGGCAGCACCAGCAATTGCTTTGTCCTTGAGCGCCTGCACCAACACTGGCTGGTCCACCACGGAGCCTCTTGCCACATTGATGAGGTAACCCCTGTTCCCCAAGGCTTGCAACACCGAAGCCCCAATCATGTTCTTTGTGTCATCACCACCTGGAACTGCGACCACCAAATAATCTACTTGGGCGGCTAATTGAGTTGCGGTTTTGTGAAAGGCGTACGACAGATCAGCTTTGGGATCACGGCATGTGTATGAGATCCGCATGTCAAAAGCGGCAGCACGCTTAGCAATTGAACGGCCAATGCGCCCCATCCCAACGATTCCCATTCGCGCACCCGATACGGTGGTGACCAACGGAAATTCATCATCCACCCAATCGCCATTGCGCACAAACTTATCGACCTGTGGAATGCGGCGGCCAATGGACAACACCAAGCCCATCGCCAAATCAGCCACGTCATCCGTCAAGACGCCAGGCGTATGCGTGACCACAATGCCTTTGTCCTTGCAAGCAGTCACATCCACACCGTCATAACCTACGCCACATATGGCAACCAGCTTCACATTGGGCAGCATGGTCAGCAGTTTCTTGTCTACCTTGGCCGCACCCGTACCGATCAGCGCGGTGACTTTGCTCAAAGCGCCTGGGTCTTTGATGTGCGTGTGATCATGCACGATGTAGTCGGCCTCTTGCAGTGCCTTCATCATGAACGGCGGCAAGGGGGAAACTTGCATAATTTCTTGAGCCATGACGGAATCCTCCACCTCTCTTATTTGTTCGTAACTCTACTCCCAGTTTGTCCACGGACTGATTGGCTAACATCGAAGGCTATGACTGAAGGCACTCCCCTCCTCGACATCACTGGCGCTGTGGCTACTCTCACTTTGCGCCGACCCTCTCAGCGCAACAGCTTGACGGACGATGACCTCAACACACTGCTGGCCCACTTTGAAGCCATCAACCACAACGCCGCTGTCCGAGTGACCGTGTTGCGCGCAGATACCACCGCGCAAAAACAAGGCGTGTTCAGCGCTGGCTACAACGTGGGCGGCTTTGACAACGACCCCATGGCCCCGTTGTTCTTTGAAAAAATCCCCGAAGCGTTGGAGCGTCTTCGCCCTGTGACGATTTGCGCCTTGAACGGCAGCGTGTATGGCGGTGCGACCGACCTTGTGCTCGCTTGCGACTTCACGGTGGCACAACGCGGCTACACATGGCGCATGCCCGCAGCGGCTTTGGGTCTGCACTATTACCCCAGCGGCTTGAGACGCTATGTCAGCCGCTTTGGTTTGCAAGCCAGCAAGAGAGCTTTTCTGCTTGGGCAACCGATGCCCTACGAAGATTTAGAACCACTGGGTATTTTTGAAGCCTTGGTGAATGAAGATAGCTTTGAAGCCGAGGTCCAAAGCTTGGTCGACGCCATCAGCCAAATGGCCCCTTTGGCTTTGGCTCAAACCAAGAAAAGTTTGAATGAAATTGCAGCCGGTTTGTACAGCGAGCCTCTACTCAAAGAACGGTCGCGCCAATCGGTACACAGCCAAGACTTTGCTGAAGGCCGGGCCGCATTTAACGAACGCCGTCAGCCCAAATTCACAGGTCAGTAAAGTTCACTCAATAAAAAAGGGAACCCAAGGGTTCCCTTTTTGTTTTGGCCAAGCAGGCCAAAGACTTGAATTAGCCTTTCTTGGCGTAAGCCGAGCACCAGCCTTTGCCAGCAACTTGCTTGCCTGGGAACAATGGGCAGCCCGCAGCGGCGTCAGCAGCTTTACCTTGGTACAAAGCGCAGTTGTTGCACAGTTGACCAGCAGCGTATTTAGGTTGCTTGGCTTTGTCCACTTTGGTGGCGTCAGCTTTGTAGCCCAAGCCAGCAGCTTGTGGGTCTTTTTCGTCCACCATCGCGGCTTGTGCAGCTGTTGTTGCGAAGGCGGCGACGCCAGCAACAGAAATGGTTTGCATCATGAATACGCGACGGTTGGTTGGTTTGTTCATCAATGTCCCCTTGGGAAAGTTTGAAATTGGGCCAGAACATACTGGCTGGCATATCTTAACGACAGTCGCCGGTGAATGATTGATCGATATCAAAACCTTTTGTGAACGTGGGCCAAAGAAATCGTTATCCTTTGCCCATGAATGACATTGCCCACATCCGCAAAAGCTACGAACGCGCAGAGCTCAACGAATCAGCCTCTGCGGCCGACCCGATGCAGCAGTTTGACCAATGGCTAAATGAAGCCATTTCTGGCGAGCTACCAGAACCCAACGCCATGACCTTAGCCACCGTCAGCAGCGACTTGCGACCCAGCACCCGCGTGGTACTCATCAAAGGCTATGACGAGCGCGGCATTGTGTGGTTTACCAATTACAACAGCCGCAAAGGCCAGCAATTGGCAGGCAACCCATTTGCGGCCTTGCAGTTTCATTGGGTCGAGCTAGAACGCGTGGTGCGCATCGAAGGCCGCGTAGAAAAAATCAGCGATGCCGAAAGTGACGACTATTTCAACAGCCGCCCGCTGGATTCGCGCATCGGCGCATGGGCCAGCCCACAAAGCCAGGTGATCGACGGGCGCGGCACGTTGGTAGCCAACGCCGCCAAATACGGCGCACAGTTTTTACTGCAACCGCCTCGCCCTCCACACTGGGGCGGCTATCGCTTGGTGCCCGACCAGTGGGAGTTTTGGCAAGGCCGCAAGAGCCGCTTGCATGACCGCTTGCGTTACCGCCAATCGGCTGATGGCGATTGGATACGCGAACGACTTGCCCCATAAATCAGCAGACCCAAACAGCGTGACACAAAATAAAAGCGGCACTGAGGCAGCTTTTGTTGTTGGTGCTGCTGATGCTTAGAAGCTCACTTGAGCGCCGACCTTCAAGCTACGCCCTGCAATAGGCGGTGCATTGGTTGTCATCGTCTGCGTCAACACCGACGTGGACGAGTACGCTAGCTTGTTGGTGATGTTGTCGAGCTTGGCAAACAACAGCCAATGCGTAGGCCCGTAGGTATGTGCGTGGTAGTTGATGCCCGCATTCCACAGCGTGTGGCCTGCGGTGGCGATACCTGGCTCAGTACCGTTGTCTGGCACACGGTTTTGAGCCGCCGCATGCATAAAGCCAAAACGTGCACCCCACGCGTTGCGTGACCACACGGCATCAGCACCCACGCGCATCGGCGCAATGCGTGGCAAGTAGCTGTTGTGCGTCAGGTCTTTGGCTCGCACCACATCGGCACGAAGTTCGAGGTCCATCGCGCCGTGCGCTGCGTTGGGGGAGAGCAAAGCCGATTGACCGCCGACCAAGCGTAGCTTGGCGGTGGACTCGATACCGTAGAAGCGGGCTCGGACGCCTTCAAATCTATACACAGGCACATCTTGACCAACAGGATTCACGAACACTTCATTCGTGGAATCCCATCCCTCCCCAGTTGGCCGCAACGCCAAGTAATTAGAGAACTGTGATGCAAAACCAGTGATGCCAAATTTGTGTGGCCCTTGCTTCCATTCGCCGCCCACATCTAACTGCGTGCCTTTTTCTAAACCATTGCTGGGCTGACCAATCTCATAGGCTGCTGTGGCCACGTGTTCGCCATGGGCAAACAACTCGTAGTCTTTGGGGGCGCGTTGACTGGCACTGAGGTTGGTGGTGAGCTGCCAACCGTTTTGCGCTTCGCCCACACGCAAGTTGCGCATGGCACCCAATGCAAAACTGAGGGGTTTGAATTTCTTGGATTGAGCCGCATTGTCATTGTTCGGTCCAATGCCTTGAAATGACACGACTTCCACAGTTTCAGCTCGCGCACCTGCACTGAGCTGACCCCAAGTTGTTTTCAGCGCTTGATAGGTAAACACACCTGTGCTTTGCGTACGACTAGACGGCAAAAAGCGCTCATCACCCGTGGCACTCAACTTATTGCGCTCGCCCTGTATACCCACAACACCTTCAAGCTGCATGCCATTGCTCAGTCGAACAGCACGCTGACGACCTTCCAATCTCAAGTCATGCCCCTTGTTGTCAAAACGTGTACCGGCATCCGCACCTTCGTATTCGGTGTGCGTGTAGTTGGTGTTGCCCAGTTGAAACTTGAGGTCTTGAAACACCCCAACCTCTCTCACTAAGCCCTCCATCACATGATGGCGTCGCAACATGCCAATGGTCACCCCAGGCTCTGCCACCGTGCCATAGGTGCTGCGGTATTCGCTGGTCGACAAACCCAAGTAGCCGCGATCAAACAACAATGTGCCGCCCACTGCGCCACCTTTGCTGTCGCTGGCTGAGTTACACACGCGACGACCGTTGGGTGTTGTAACAGTGTCACTGACACAGTTCATGTCTTTAGGCACACGCAAGTTTTTGGTGCTGCGGTCAAACGCATCGACGTGCAACACAAATTTGTCATTGCCCGCCTCTACCAGCGCACCTGTGCTGCGCTCATCGGCTGCACCACCAGCACGCACTTCGGCTTTGCCCATCACGCCACCTTTGGCATCAAAGGTGCGTTCGCGCGAAATGCGGTTGTCGATCACATTCACCACACCGCCGATGGCGCTGCCGCCGTAAAGCAAAGTGGCTGGGCCGCGTAGCACTTCAATGCGCTCGGTGGTGAGGGGGTCAATCGGCACAGCATGGTCATTGCTGAGGCCCGACACGTCCATGTTCGCGCCACTGTTTTGCAGAATGCGAATGCGGTCGCCTTCCATGCCACGAATGATGGGGCGGCCCACGTTAGGACCGAATGAGCTGTTGGCAATGCCAGGCAGGTTGTCTAGCGTTTCGCCCAAGGTACTGCCTTGGCGTTGGGTAAGCGCTGCGCCTGAGAGCTGCTGCGCGGGAACCAACAAACCGCCACCTTCTAGGTTGCGAGCAGTGATGGTGACCTCATCCAAACGATGGGCATCATCGGTATGTGCCGTTTGCGCCCATGCGGTGCCTAGCGAGAGAGAGAAAAATGAATAAGCGGCAGCGGCCACGGCGCTGCGTTGAAAAACGTGTGTCATGTGATATTCCTGCGGGGCGAATGCATCGCCCCTTATGTTTTGCAATGAGAAATCAGCACACCCGCTTTAAGCTAGGTGCGCTGATGAGTTGTTCAAAGCAAAGCAGCAGGTGGCCCTCGGGCCGCATAGAAGCGCTCAAACAGCGCAAAGCGCTCATGCAAGCTCAGCGCATACCAAATGTGCAACGCTGGCAACGCAACTGACGCCATGGTGGATGTCACCAACACGTCTGCAGAGGCATGGTCAATCAACTGGCACAAGCCTGGGTTTTGATGGTCACACCAGATGGCCGCCAAAACATCAACCTTCTGTTCCACGGCTTGGGCGGGCGTAACTAAGTTGGGGTTGGGATGCACCACACGGTGAACCATCCCCATGGTTTGCAACAGCACCAAGGTGGTCAACAAAGCCAGCATCATCTGACGCAAGCTGCGCAGACTCAAAGCCAAAGGCATCCAGCGCAACGCGTCAGCCATGGTTCACCTTATCGGCAAAGGTCTGCACAAACTTTTGCACCTTGGGAGCCACCACAAAGGCGCAGTAGCCTTGGTTGGGGTGTTGCTCAAAGTAGTCTTGGTGGTAGTCCTCGGCAGCCGAGTAATTGGCCAAGGCTTGCAGTTCTGTCACCACACGCCCAGCAAGTTCGGCATTGACATCATCTAACACCTGCTGCGCTACCGCGCGGTCAGCTTCGTCACGCCAGTAAATACCGCTTCGGTATTGCGTGCCAGCATCGTTGCCTTGACGGTTCAGGGTCGTGGGGTCATGAATGACAAAGAAAATTTCTAACAACTCACGCAGGCTGGTCACGCTTGGGTCGTAGGTCAAACGCACCACCTCGTTGTGGCCGGTGTCGCCCTCGCACACTTGCGCGTAAGTGGGATTGATCGTGTGGCCGTTGCAGTAGCCCGACTCCACATCCAAAACGCCCTTCACACGCACAAACACGGCTTCGGTACACCAAAAGCAGCCACCACCCAAGGTGATGACCTTGGAAGCTTGGGTGAGCGCGGTGTGTGTTGTCATAAGGCTTGATTCTATGATTGTGTACGCCAAAGCACAGATACCCGCAACACTTGTAGGCAAACTGAATCTCATGGACACACTGCTCGCACTCAAACCCATCCTCACCACACTGGTTTTACCAGCCTGCAGTGCATTACTGGCTCTTTTCGCCCTGTTGGTGTGGGCGTGGCGTTGCGGCGCATGTGTGCAGGGTCGTGTGGCTATTGCACTGGCTGGCATGACCACGCTGCTGCTTTGGCTGCTGAGCTGTCAAGCCGTCGCCATTTGGTTGTCCTTGCATTTGCTGCCGCAAGTCAGTCCGGTCAGCCCAGACGATCTTAAGCGCCAAAACGTCCAAGCCATCGTGGTGCTGGGCGGCGGGGTTGAAAACGACGCTGTTGAATACAACGGCCCCACGCTCTCGCCAGACGCAATGTCTCGACTTTTGTATGGCGTGCATCTGTCTCGCAGCACTCAATTGCCCATGGCCTACACCGGCGGCATTGGTTGGGCTGGACAAAACAACCAAAGCTCTGAGGCCGAGGTGGCTGCCCTTGCACTGACGCGTTTAGGCGTTCCCCCATTGCGTTGGCAAGAGACTCAATCGCGCGACACGCGTGAAAACGCTTTACTCACAGCTGCCCTGCTCAAAGGTGACCATGTCACCCACATTGCCTTGGTCACTCATGCTTGGCACATGCCACGCAGCGTGCGGCAATTTGAAGCAGCAGGTCTGCAAGTCACGCCTGCCCCCATGGGCTTTGTGCGTAGCGACCTTTCGACTTGGCTGCAATGGCTGCCCAGCGGCAAAGGCCTGCGTGACAGCGGCTGGATCATCCGTGAATGGCTGGGGCTATTGCTCACCTAAGTGCATCAAAAGAATTAAGCTGGTACATTACTAACCAATCAGTCATTAGCAGCACATGACATCCGAAACACTCCTCAGCCACGCAGATCAAGCACCCAAACGCGAGCGTCGTAAAGAAGCCCGTCCCGGTGAATTGGTCACGGCTGCGCGTGATTTGTTTGTTGAAAAAGGCTTTGCTGCGACGCGTGCTGATGAAGTGGCGGCGCGTGCCGGCGTGTCCAAAGGCACCCTGTTTTTGTACTTTCAGAGCAAAGAAGATTTGTTCAAAGCGGTCATCACCGAAAACATCGCCAATTTGTTTCCCGCGTGGAACGAAGAATTCAAAGCTTTTTCGGGCAGCAGCGCTGACATGCTGCACTACGCCATGGACTTGTGGTGGAACAACGTGGGCAACACACCTGCCAGCGGCATTGTCAAACTGATTTTCAGTGAAGCCCAAAACTTTCCCGAAATCGCCGCCTTCTACCAACGCGAAGTGGTGGAGCCCGGCACGCATCTGCTGCAAAGCATCTTGCAACGTGGGGTCGACAGTGGCGAGTTTTGCGCGATGGACACCAGCAAAAGTGTGTTCAGCATCATCTCCCCCATGATTTTTTTGATGATGTGGAAACACTCAATGGGCGCTTGCGCCGCGTCCGCCAACATTGTTGACCCCCAAGAATTTATTCACCTGCACGTTGATTTGCTCATCAACGGCGTGCGTGCAAAGAACACCTTATGAAAAAAATCCCTACCCGCTGGATCGTCATTGGCGTCATTGTGTTGGCCCTGGTGGCTGGCATTGCTCGCGCGATCAGTAACAAACGCGCCAAACAAGATGCTGCCGCCACGCCAATTGCTGCCGTGACGCAAATTGAATTGGCCAGCTCTGATGTGCTCAAAGCCGAATTGCGCGACATCACCCAAGGCTTGGCTGTGTCTGGCACCGTCAAAGCTGTCAACTATGCCGTCATCAAAGCCCGAGTGGCTGGTGAGCTCAAAGAAGTGGTGGCGCGCGAAGGCGATGCCGTCAAAGCTGGCGACGTACTCGCCCGCATCGACCCTACCGAATACCAACGCCGCTGGGAACAAGCGTCTGAAACTTCCAGTGCCGCCAAGTCGCAAATGGAAATTGCCCAACGCGCTTGGGACAACAACAAAGCTTTGGTGGACCAAGGCTTCATCTCGAAAGCCGCCATGGACAACTCTGTGGCGTCTTATCAAGGTGCTATGGCCAGCCACAAAGCTGCGATGGCCGGAGCCGATGTCGCCCGCAAAGCCTTAGATGACGCCACCTTGCGCGCGCCCTTTGCCGGCATCGTGTCAGGCCGCGCTGCCCAAGTCGGCGAGCGTGTGGGCATTGATGCCAAGGTGATGGAGTTGGTTGACCTGAGCCAACTCGAAGTGGAAGTGCCACTGAGCCCCAGTGAGTCGATGGATGTCCGCGTGGGTCAAATGGCTGCGCTCCAAGTGGAAGACCGCAAAACCACCCTCGCAGCCAAAGTCAAACGCATCAGCCCCAGCGCCCAAACCGGTAGCCGCAGCGTGCTGATTTATTTGGCACTCGACAAAGCCGAAGGCTTGCGCCACGGCTTGTTTGCCAAAGGCATTTTGGGCATGGGCAAAAGCCAAGTGATGGCCGTGCCTTTGTCTGCTGTGCGCACCGACCGCGCACAACCTTATGTGCAAGTGGTGGAGCAAGTAGGCGACCAGCTGCAAGTGATGCACAAAACCGTCACGCTTGGTGTGCGAGGCATGGACTTGACCCAACCGGAATCTGAAACCATGGTGGGTGTGACCGGTTTGCCCGAAGGCAGCACCGTGCTCAAAAGCCATGTGGGTGCTTTGCGTGAAGGTATGGCTGTGAAGTTCACAGCAACAGCCGCAGACGCCCCTGCCGCCAATGCTTCAGCTGCCAGCGCGCCAATCGCCAGCGCCAGCAACGCCAACTGAGGCGACTGATACACCATGTGGTTCACCAAAGTCAGTTTAAAAAACCCGGTCTTCGCCACCATGGTGATGCTCGCCTTTGTGGTGTTGGGCTTGTTTTCGTACCAACGCCTCAAGATTGACCAATTCCCCAACATCGACTTTCCGGTGGTGGTGATCACCACCGAATATCCGGGCGCCTCGCCTGAGATCGTGGAGAGCGAAGTCAGCAAGAAGATTGAAGAAGGCGTCAACTCAATTGCGGGCATCAGCGCCCTCACCTCACGCAGCTACGAAGGCATGTCGGTGGTGGTGATTGAGTTCCAACTCCACATCGATGGCCGCAAAGGCGCTGACGATGTGCGCGAAAAAGTAGCGGCCCTGCGCCCCACCCTGCGCACCGAAGTCAAAGAGCCCAAGGTGTTGCGCTTTGACCCATCCAGCCGCGCCATTTGGTCGCTGGCGGTGTTGCCTGATACAACCCAAGGCGGCAAGCCGCTCTCAGCGGTAGAGCTGACCAACTGGTCAGACCAAGTGCTGAAGAAACGTCTTGAGAACGTGCGCGGCGTGGGCTCGGTGTCGTTGGTGGGCGGAACCAAACGCGAAATAAATTTGTATCTTAATCCGCAAGCCATGGAGTCCTTGGGCATCAGCGCCGACCAAGTGGTGAACGCGGTCAAAACAGAAACCCAAGACTTGCCTGTGGGCAGCTTGCGATCGATACAACAAGACCGCGTGATTCAAATTCAAGGCCGCATGCTGCGTCCCGAAGACTTTGGCCAAATCATCGTGGCACGCAAAAACACCACGCCAATTCGACTGAACCAAGTAGCCACCGTGAATGACGGCGCGCAAGAGGTAGAGAGCTTGGCGCTGTACAACGGCCAACGCACGCTGTTGATGACCGTGCAAAAAGCACAAGACGAAAACACGATTGATGTGATTGACGGCCTCAACAAAACCGTGGCCGAGATGAAAGCGCAATTGCCTCCAGGCCTGCGCCTAGAACAAGTGCAAGACGGCTCACGCCCCATCCGCGTGGGTGTGGCCAACGTGCGTCAAACACTCATTGAGGGTGCGCTGTTGACGGTGCTGATCGTGTTCTTGTTTTTGAACTCATGGCGCTCTACTGTCATCACCGGCCTCACACTGCCCATTGCCATCATCGGCACGTTTTTGTTCATGTACATCTTTGGCTTCACCATCAACATGATCACGCTCATGGCTTTGTCGCTGTGCGTGGGCTTGTTGATTGACGACGCCATCGTGGTGCGCGAAAACATCGTGCGCCATGTACAAATGGGTAAAACGCCCTACCAAGCCGCGATGGACGGCACACAAGAAATTGGCTTGGCCGTGCTGGCCACGACGCTGTCGATCGTGGCGGTGTTTTTGCCCATTGGTTTCATGGGCGGCATCATCGGCAAGTTCTTCCACGAGTTTGGCATCACCATCGTGGCTGCGGTACTCATCTCCATGTTTGTGAGCTTCACGCTCGACCCCATGCTGTCGTCCATCTGGCATGACCCCACCATCCATGCGCATGGCAAACACGGACACAGCAACAACTTTTACGACCGCACCATTGGCCCTGTGACCGCTTGGTTTGAAACCACCACCGACAAGCTCATTGCGCTGTACCAACGCATTTTGAAATGGTCTCTCATTCACAAACGGGCAACCGTCGGTTTGGCTGTCGGCACATTTGCATTGAGCATTTTCATGGTTCCATTGCTAGGCACTGAGTTTGTGCCCAAGGCCGACTTCTCAGAAACCAGCGTCAGCTTTTACACACCTGTGGGCTCTTCACTCGAAGTGACCGAGACCAAAGCCAAACAGGTCGAAGCCATCATTCGCGAATTCCCAGAGGTGCGCTACACACTGTCTACCATCAACACGGGTACTGCCAACGGCAAGATTTACGCGAGCATTTATGTGCGCTTGGTCGACCGCAAAGACCGCAAGCGCAACGTCGACCAAATGTCGGCCATCCTGCGCGAGCGCCTGCGTCAAGTGCCGGGCATCACCGTCACGCATGCGGGCTTGCTCGATGCTGTGGGCGGCAATAAGCAAGTGGAGTTTTCTTTGCAGGGCAGCGACCTGCGCGAACTCGAACGCCTGACCCCCCAAGTGATGGACAAAATCCGCAATGTGCCCGGCTTGGTCGATTTGGACTCCAGCGTCAAACCCAACAAACCCACGATTGAAGTCAAAGTGCAACGCGAAGCGGCCAACGACCTTGGCTTGTCGCTGGGCAGTGTGGCCAACCAGCTGCGCATCTTGGTGGCAGGCTCCACCGTCACCAACTGGCGTGCCGCCGATGACCAAACCTATGACGTGAACGTGCGCTTGGCCCCCACCGCTCGCAACGCCATTCAAGACCTAGAGCGCCTGCCCTTCACCATCGGCACCAATGCCGACGGTAGCCCACGTGTTGCGCGCCTCAACCAAGTGGCGCAAGTTGTGGAGGGCACAGGCCCCAACCAAATCAACCGTCGCGACTTGATGCGCGAAGTGGCCATCAATGCCAACGTGTTCAATCGCTCCGCCGGTGAAGTGTCGGGCGACATTCGCAAAATACTTGATGGCATACAGCTGCCTCCCGGCTACCGCTACCAATTTGGCGGTTCCACCAAGAACATGGCCGAGTCGTTTGGCTACGCCATCTCGGCCTTGGTCTTGGCCATCGTGTTCATCTACATGATTCTGGCCAGCCAGTTCAAAAGCTTCTTGCAGCCCATGGCCTTGATGACGGCCTTGCCCCTCACCCTCATTGGCGTGGTGCTGGCCTTGCTGATGTTTGGCTCTAGCTTGTCGATGTTCTCCATCATTGGTGTCATCATGCTGATGGGCTTGGTCACCAAAAACGCCATTTTGTTGGTCGACTTTGCCATCCGCTCACGTGAGCCCCAAGAGCAACCCGATGGCTCCATCAAACCGGGACTTAGCCGCCACGACGCTCTGCTACTGGCTGCCGAAGTGCGTTTGCGCCCTATCTTGATGACCACACTGGCCATGATTTTTGGCATGGTGCCACTGGCTTTCGCCCTGTCAGAGGGCTCTGAACAGCGCGCGCCGATGGGCCAGGCCGTGATTGGCGGGGTGATTACCTCGTCCTTGCTGACCTTGGTGGTCGTGCCGGTGGTGTACTGCTATTTGGACGATTTGGCTGAATGGATGAAACGCAAATGGTCGTCAGGCGCTGACCGCCCCGCCCGTTAAAATTTTGCCCAGCATGAACTGAACGCAACTGAACAATTTCGGAGTTTTGAGATGAATACCCAACAAGCCCGCTTCAACATGGTCGAACAACAAATTCGTCCTTGGCAAGTGCTCGACCCCCAAGTGCTGACCGTGTTGTCCAACGTGCAACGCGAATTGTTCGTGCCACAGGCTTATCAAGCCATGGCTTACACCGACACTGACATTCCTTTGGGCCACGGCGAAAGCATGGCCCCTCCCCGTGTGGCGGCGCGTTTGATGCACGACTTGCAACTCACAGGCACAGAAAAAGTTTTGGAAATCGGCACTGGCAGTGGCTACATGGCCGCTTTGTTGGCAGGCCGCGCCCAACGCGTGGTGAGCTTGGAAATCAACCCCGAGCTGGCCAGCAACGCCCGCAACAACCTGCAACGCGCTGGCATCACCAACGTGGATGTGCGCGTGGCTGACGGCAGCTCAGGCGCTTCGGGCGATGCCCCGTTTGATGCCATCGTGCTCGGCGGCTCCGTGGCCGAAGTGCCGCAAGCCTTGCTGCAACAGCTGACCATCGGCGGCCGCTTGATGGCCATCGTGGGCCACGACCACGTCATGGTTGCCACCTTGTTCACACGCACGGCAGATGCCGCATGGGACAGCAAAGCCTTGTGGGACCACACCGCCCCACGTTTGCAAGGCTTTGCAGAGCCCACACGCTTCAAGTTCTGAGAGGTGCAGCATGATTGATCAAGTACAACCCTCTCAGCTGCAAGACTGGATTGCCACGCAAGCGCCCAACGGATCCGTCGTGGTGCTGGATGTGCGCGAAGCGTGGGAAGTGCAAACCGCTTGCGTCAAAGCGCAAGGTTTTGAGTTGGTGCAAATCCCCATGCACCTGATCCCGCCTCGCATCAACGAACTCAAGCCCGAGCAACCCATTGCTGTGTTGTGCCACCACGGTGGTCGAAGCATGCAAGTGGCTGCATTTTTGGTGCAGCAAGGCTTCAGCCACATTGCCAACATCGCAGGCGGCATCAACGCATGGTCATCGCAAGTAGACACATCCGTGCCTAAGTATTGATTTTTGAAAGAACTGAATGTCGCTCACTCGCACTGTGTTTCGTACCCTTCCCGTCACCGCTGCGGTGATGTTGGCTTTTGCTTCAAGCGCACAAGCCCAAAGCTTGGTGGAGATGTACGAAGCAGCGCGTGGGTATGACGCCGGTTTTATTTCGGCCAAGGCTCAGTTTGAAGCTAACTTGGCTCGTGCCAATCAGTCTTTGGGGGGCATCTTGCCGAACATTGCAGTGTCGGTGAGCCAAGTCAGAACAGACTTTCAGCGCCAATCACAAGGCACCGAAAAATCAGCCATCACAGAACTAGAAACCAAAACCACTGCCGCCACTTTGACGCAACCCATCTACCGCCCAGCGGCATGGGCTAGCTACCGCCAAGGTGGACGTCAACTGCAACAGGCTGCTGCGCAATACGAAGCTGCCGAACACGACTTGTTGATTCGTGTGTCACAAGCTTACTTTGATGTTCTCACCAGCGAAGACAACTTTGAACTGGTGCAAAACCAAAAGAAAGCTGTGAGCGAACAACTGGCTTCAGCCCAACGCAACTTTGAAGTGGGCACGGCCACCATCACCGGCGTGCGCGATGCGCAAGCGCGCTATGACTTGACCAACGCGCAAGCCATCGCTGCCGAAAATGACCTTCGTACCAAGCGTTTGGCACTCAATATGGTGGTGGGTTTGAGCGATGCAAAACCCAAGCGCCTTGCCAAAAATACCACCTTGGTGACGGCCCCCAAAGAAGACGTGAACGCATGGGTCAGCCAAGCGCATTCCAACAGTCCTGCTGTGCGTCAAGCGCAATTGGCTGTGGAAGTAGCAGACTATGAGATGGATAAAGCCATCGCCTTGCATAAGCCTACGCTAGATGCGCAGATGACTTACGGGCGTACTGAAAACCTCAAAGGATCGTTCATCGGAACGACGTTGGTTGGTCCCTCAACCACCTGGAACCCATCCGTCGGCCTCGTCTTGAACGTGCCTTTGTTCACGGGTTTCAGCGGTGTTTACAAAGTCAAAGAAGCATACGCTTTGAAAGACAAAGCACAGTCTGATTTAGAAAACGCACGTCGCGGCACAGAGCAAGCCACGCGCAACACCTATTTCGGTTTGCTCGCGGGCCTGAGCCAAGTCAAAGCCTATGAAGCGGCAGAGGCATCTAGCCAAAGTGCTTTGGATGCCAACAAGCTCGGTTACTCGGTGGGTGTGAACATCAACATCGATGTGCTGAACTCGCAAAGCCAGCTTTACCAAACCAAACGTGATTTGGCCAAAGCGCGTTACGACGTGTTGGTGACCAACTTGAAGTTGCGCCAAGCCGCTGGCACGTTGACGCCTGCAGACTTGCAGCCGATCAACGACCTGCTCGCACCTTAATTCGTTTTCAAGTACGGCAACAGCGCTTGCGCTGTGCGCTGTGCGGCACCTCGGTGCGCTTGTGAAAACACCATGCACGCTTGCACGTGTGCATTTTCATCTGGGCCAAACCTCACCATTTGCAAAGCGGTTGTCACGGCGTGTGCCATGTCTTGCACGACCAAAGCCGCGCCGGCCTCTTCGGCCAACTGAGCCGCTTCTGCAAAGTTAAAGGTATGTGGCCCCATGATGACAGGGCAGCCACAGGCGGTGGATTCAATCAGGTTCTGTCCGCCCAAAGGCGCAAAGCTGCCGCCTAACAAAGCAACATCTGACAGGCCGTAATACAAAGCCATTTCGCCCAACGAGTCGCCCAGCCAAATGGTGTTGGCATGGTCTTGATGTTCGGCGTCTGGCCCGTCCACCCATTGACTGCGGCGTAACACTTTCCAACCTCGCTCTGCGATCAATGCCGCCACTTCATCAAAGCGTTGCGGGTGACGCGGCACGACCAACCAATGCACGGCATGGATGTGATCTTGGTGGTCACGCGGAGCATCTTTCAAAGCTTGCAGCGTGTCTAGCCATATGGCCTCTTCGCCTTCACGAGAACTGGTAAACAGGACCACAGGTCGCTGGAGTTTTTGTTTCCACACCAAGGCAGTTGCCAACTGTGTCGCATCAGGCTTGGCATCAAATTTCAAGTTACCCAACACCGCATCGACCTTGGCACCCAAGGTTTGCAAGCGCTCGGCATCCGCCTGCGTTTGCGCCAGCACAGCCGACAAGCCTTGGTAGGCGGGACGTGACAGCCACGACAAGCGCTGCGCTTGGTGCATGCTGTTCTCGCTCATGCGCGCATTCACCAGCACCAGCGGCACATGGGCTTTGTTGCACTGTGCCACCCAGTTGGGCCAGAGTTCGGTTTCTAAGATGATGCCCACACGCGGTTTGAACTGCGTCAAAAAGCGTTGCACGGCGGCAGGCGTGTCCCATGGCTGCCACACTTGCACATCGCCTTCTTGCAGCAAACTCACGCCTTGTGCACGCCCGGTGGCAGTGCCATGGGTGAGCAAGATGCGAATGTCTGGCTGCGCGGCACGCAGGGCTTGCAGCAATACAGCAGCGGCTCGAGTTTCACCCAATGACACAGCGTGCACCCACACGTAGCCGCCCTCAGTGACGGGCTGTGCGTAATGACCAAAGCGCTCTTCAATCGCGTGCAAATAGCCCGCCTCTTCGCGTCCACGACGTTGCAGCTTACGGCGCAACAAAGGTTGCAAGGCCCACATGGCTGCGCTGTAAATTGTCAGCATCACGGCTCTGAACCTTCAGCGTGCAGGCACGCTTGCCACGCATCCCACACGGCATCCACGCTGGGCGTGGGGCAATCGACCACGCTGCGTTGACGCGTCAAACCTTCAGGGCCTGTGCGCCATGCGGTGTCGAAGTTGTAAATCTGAACGTGCGGCAAATCCAGCGCTACTGCGATATGGCTCAAACCGCTGTCCACCCCAATCACGCCCGTGCATAGGGCCATCTCGGTGGTGAGTTGGTCCAGCGACAAGCGGGGCCACACCACAGCGCCCGGCAGCATCTCGGCCATAGCCACGCTGCGCAAGCGTTCTGCCTCACTGCCATGAGGCAGTGCCACATCAAAGCCTTGTTGTTTCAAACGCAGCCCCAAGTCATGCCAATGCGACAAGGGCCATTCTTTGTCGGCACGCGATGTGCCATGCACCAAAGCCACCAAAGGCTTGCGTTGCACGGCAGCTTGACCCAAGCCATAGTTCAAATGTTTAGGAACGTCATAGCCCAAGGCTTTGGCGCACAGCACACGGCCACGATCCACAGCGTGGATGTGCGGCGTGATGGACACAGCCACATCAGCCACCCAACGTGTGGGGCGTTCGTAACCCGAACCATCGGTTCGGTTGGCCAAGGCATAGCGCTTGCCACCTTTGGCTTTACGCGCCAGCCATGCCACCAAGGCTGACTTGGTCAGGCCTTGTAAATCGAGGATGACGTCATACGCTTCTTGCTGCAAATCGGCTTTGAAGGTTTGCCACTCGGCACGTGTTTGGGCGCGGGTGTCCGACTTCAAAAAAGCTTTACGCCAGCGGCGCAGGTCACAGGGAATCACGCGGTGCACCGCAGCACATCGTGCGGCCAAAGGTGCAAAGCCACGTTCCACCACCCAGTCGATCTGGGCATTGGGAAACGCAGCTTGAATGTCCATCACCGCAGGCATGGCGTGCACCACATCGCCCAGTGACGAGAGCTTGACGATCAGCACCTTTAAAGGTGCTTGTCGGTCATGCAAGGCGAGGCTCAATGCGCGGCCTCTTGAAACTTCGCATCAGGCTTGACGCGACGCAACAGCGCCAGCATGTCGTGCTCAATACGGTCCAGCGCAGCTTGGGTTTGGCCTTCAAAACGCAGCACCAGTACAGGCGTGGTGTTAGAGGCGCGAATCAAACCAAAACCATCGGCCCAATCAATACGCAAGCCATCAATCACGCAAGCCTCTGGCTTGAACTCGGGCGAAGGCAAAGCTTCGCTAGACACGATGTGTTGCAGCTCAGCACTCAAACGGTGTGGTTCGCCTTCGGCACAGCCAACGTTTAATTCAGGCGTGGAGAAGCTGGTGGGCAAGGCATTGAGCACCGCATTGGCATCCGGGCTGCGGCTCACGATTTCGAGCAAGCGGCAACCGGCATATGTGCCATCGTCAAAACCAAACCAACGTTCTTTAAAGAAGATGTGGCCGCTCATCTCGCCACCCAAAGGTGAATCGACTTCTTTCATCTTGGCTTTGATGAGCGAGTGGCCTGTTTTGAACATCAAAGCTTCGCCGCCGGCTTCGCGAATGGCTGGGGCCAAACGCTGCGAGCACTTCACGTCAAACACAATCGCACCGCCGGGCACGCGTGAGAGCACGTCTTGTGCAAACAGCGTCATTTGGCGGTCGGGGTAAATGGTTTCGCCGTCTTGGGTGACGATGCCCAAGCGGTCGCCATCGCCGTCAAAGGCCAAGCCCAATTCAGCACCTGTGGTCTTCAACGCCGCGATGACGTCTTTCAAGTTCTCAGGCTTGCTGGGGTCTGGATGGTGGTTGGGGAAGTTGCCGTCCACTTCGCTGAACAGTTCAATCACTTCGCAGCCCAAAGCGCGGAAGATGCCAGGCGCTGTTGCACCGGCAATGCCGTTGCCGCAATCGACCACCACTTTCATGGGGCGGCTCAGGCGCACATCGCCCACGATGCGGGCCACGTAGTCGGCCGTCACATCCACATGTTGGATGCTGCCACCGGCTTTGAGCGTCCAGCTCTCGGCTTGCATGATCTCGCGTAGGCCTTGAATTTCGTCACCATAAATGGCGCGACCACCGAGGACCATTTTGAAACCGTTGTAGTCCTTGGGGTTGTGGCTGCCCGTGACTTGAATACCGCTCTTGCACAAGGTGCTGGCTGCAAAGTAAAGCATGGGCGTTGTCACAGCGCCCACATTAATCACCTGAACGCCTGCGGCGACCAAGCCACGCATCAGCGCTTCAACCAATGATGGGCCACTCAGACGGCCGTCGCGGCCTACGGCCACGGTGGTTTCGCCACATGCAGCGGCATGTGTACCAAAGGCTTTGCCAAGGGCTTCGGCGACTTCAACATTGAGGGTGGATGGAACGACACCGCGGATGTCGTAGGCTTTGAAGATAGAGGCGTTGACTTGCATAGTGCTCAGATTGTAGAGAGCCCAACCCCGCTTTCTAGGGCCCACTATGATGATCCAACACCAGCCTCTAAAACACCTTCTTGTGCCTGCTACGTCCACTCCTCGTATCTTCCAAAGCCACACCACCTCGCCTCTAGGCGATGTATTGCTGGCCGCCACCGAGCAAGGCTTGGCAGGCGTGTGGTTTGTGCATGGTCAACTGCACTTGCCCGATAGCAGCCAGTGGATGACTGATGAGGCGCACCCCATTTTGCTGGCCGCTGCCCAGCAACTGCACGACTACTTCAAAGGCCAGCGCCAAAGTTTTGACCTACCGCTGCAACCCGCTTGGGGTACACCGTTTCAGCGCGCCGTGTGGCAAGCCTTGCAGCGCATCCCCTACGCCCACACCAGCACCTATGGCGACATTGCCCGCGAAATCGGCAACCCCAAGGCTGTACGTGCCGTAGGCGCAGCCATTGGGCAGAACCCACACAGCATCGTCGTGCCCTGCCACCGCGTGGTGGGTGCAAATGGATCACTCACAGGTTTTGCGGGTGGCTTAGACCGTAAAAAGTATTTGCTGTTGCATGAGGCCACGCACGCATGACCGATCAAACTTTGCATTGGCGTGAATGGTTGCCTGAGTTTGTGCTGCTGGCCCTGCTGTGGGGTTCTTCGTTTTTGTTCATGCGCGAAGGGGCGTATGAATTTGGCCCTTTTCCCACGGCGTGGGTGCGCATCACCTTGGCCGCCCTCATGCTCACACCTATCTTGTTATGGCGCCAACAAATTCCGGTATTACATGCGCATTGGCGTCCGACCCTGTCATCGGGTTTGCTTAACTCAGGCATTCCTTTCGCGTGTTACGCCTATGCATTGATGCACATCAGCACTGGCTTGTCGTCGATCTTGAATGCCACCACCCCCTTGTTTGGCGCGCTCATCGCTTGGGCTTGGTTAGGCGACAGGCTCAATGCCACACGTGCTTTGGGTTTGGCTCTGGGTTTCACAGGCGTGGTGCTGTTGGCCAGCGATGTGCCGGGCGGCATCTCGTTCAAAGAAGGCGGTTCTGGCTTGGCGGTGGTGGCATGCTTGGTCGCCACGTTTTGCTATGGCATTGCTGGCAGCTTTACCAAACGCTACTTGCAAAACGTGCCTTCGCTGGTCACCACCACGGGCAGCCTGTGGGGCGCAAGTATTGGACTCGCCATTCCAGCCTTGCTGAGTTGGCCTAGCGTCATGCCATCGATACATGCGTGGGCAGCGTTGGGCATAGCAGGCCTTTTATGCACCGCTTTGGCCTATGTTCTGTATTTCCGTTTGATGACTCGCACAGGCCCTGCACGCGCCATGACCGTCACCTACCTAATTCCTGTCTTCGCCAATTTACTGGGCGTGATCTTTTTGGATGAAGTCGTCACCCATTGGATGATGGGTTGCGCCGTGGTCATCGTGGCGGGCACAGCTTTGGCCTCTGGCTTGGTCGGGCGAAAATAAACAAACACGATGCGCACAAGCCTGTTACATTAGTTGATCGCTTTAGTCGACTTCTAGCACGCTACCTCTACCTAGCGCGTGCCAGCCTCTTAGCAAAGAGGCGTTTTAAGTAAATTCCCACTTCTTCGCGTATTTCCAACCAGTGCCAACCGCACTGAGTTTTGTCGTTCTATTTTTAAGATTTTCATGATTCCAGCTATTCATACCCAGCATCCCGCCATCACGCATGGCAAATACCGCATCGCCGCCAGCCCACGCGCCCTGCCCTGTGGTCGCTTCACAGCCCAAGTGTCTGTGGCCAGTGGCCAAGGCAGTGCAAGCACCGCACGCATCATGTCTTTCACCGATCAATTCGCCACACATGATGACGCGGCCAAGTTTTCCCTAGCCCAAGGCATTGATTGGGTGCAGCGCACAGCGCAAAAACATTAATCAACACCCAGACGTAAAAAAGGCCTTGGAACGTAAGTTCCGAGGCCTTTTTGTATGGCTCAGCGCAAGGCTGAGTCAAGAGATCTGCAGGGCTTAGTAACCGCCGCGACCGCCACCACCGTAGCCGCCACCACCTGAACGGTCGCCGCCGCCGTAGCCGCCACCGCCTGAGCGATCGCCACCACCGTAGCCGCCGCCACCTGAACGTGGAGGACGTGGCTCCATTGGGCGTGCTTCGTTCACAGTGATGCTACGACCACCCAATGATTGACCATTCATACCTTCGATAGCAGCTTGTGCTTCGGCATCGCTGCCCATTTCGACAAAGCCGAAACCTTTTGAGCGGCCTGTGTCGCGCTCCATCATGACTTTGGCGCTGGTCACAGAACCGAATTCACCGAAAGATTGCTCGAGGTCGCCATCGCGAACCGTGTATGGCAGATTGCCGACGTAAAGTTTATTGCCCATGAGGACTCCTTGAATACATTAGAAAAGCGATGGGGTCCCGAAAGCACAACAAACCGAAAAGTAACGCCGTAACGCGCGAAACTGACCTATCACCAAAATAGCACTCGGTGTTTTATGCCAAGTGCTGGCGCATTATGCGCTTCTTTTTAACGTTTCAAATATAAAAGAGACTTTTATTCGAACGTCGAGTTATTAAATGTGGTTTGGACAAAGAAAAAAGCCTAAGTAGCGAACTACTTAGGCTTTTTATTTGGCGGAGTGGACGGGACTCGAACCCGCGACCCCCGGCGTGACAGGCCGGTATTCTAACCAACTGAACTACCACTCCTGGTAGCTGTAACTTTTGCTTAGTTGCTTTAGCAACCAAAGCCAAGTGCTACAAAACTTGGCGACCCTACGGGGATTCGAACCCCGGTACTCACCGTGAAAGGGTGATGTCCTAGGCCTCTAGACGATAGGGTCATAACCTGGACTGTTTCTTGCGAAACTTCTCGACATTTGGTGGAGGTAAGCGGGATCGAACCGCTGACCTCTTGCATGCCATGCAAGCGCTCTCCCAGCTGAGCTATACCCCCGTTGGGTGTCGAGAACGATAGTATATCAAGAATTTTAGCGTTTGGTCAAACGAGCTAAAACTTTTTCTTTTCCGCACAGGAAAAGTACGGCATCCACAGAGGGTGTTTGAGGCGTGCCCATGACCAACACGCGCACAGGCATGGCGAGTTGTGGCATCTTCAAACCCTGCTCTGTCAGCACGTCTTTAAACGCAGCGCTCACGTTGGCTGTGCTCCACTCGGCTAAAGCGCCGAGCTTGGCAGCCAAGACATCAAGCGCAGGTAAAACAGCGGGTGTGATGTGTTTCGCCACATCCTCAGCTTGTGGGGTGACGTCGTTGTAAAAAGCAGTGGCCCAATCGGCCAAGACCAACAAGGTGTCGCAACGGTCTTTGAACAAGCCACAAATGGCGGGCAAACGGTCGTCGGCGGTGATGCCACGCTTGGACAACTCGGCGCTCACCAAAGGTGCGAGCACGTCATCTGCCATGGCTTTCAAATGCTGGGCGTTGACCCATTTGAGCTTGGCTTCGTCAAACTGCGCAGCACTGCGGCCGAGGTGGTCGAGGTTGAACCACTCTAAGAACTGAGCGCGGCTGAAGATTTCGTCGTCACCGTGGCTCCAGCCCAAGCGTGCAAGGTAGTTCACCATCGCGTCGGGCAAGTAGCCTTCGTCGCGGTATTGCGTGACGGCCTTCGCACCATTGCGCTTGCTCATCTTCTCGCCTTGCTCATTGAGCACGGTTGGCAAATGGGCATACACCGGCGTGTCTTTGCCCAGCGCTTTGAAGATGTTGATCTGGCGCGGTGTGTTGTTCACATGGTCGTCGCCACGGATGACGTGGGTGATGGCCATGTCGATGTCGTCCACCACCACGCAGAAGTTGTAGGTGGGCGTGCCGTCGGGGCGCGCAATGACCAAGTCGTCCAACTCGTCGTTGCTGATCTCGATGCGGCCTTTGACTTTGTCTTCCCACACGACAGAGCCGCCTTGTGGGTTTTTAAAGCGCAACACGGGCTTCACACCTTCAGGAATGGCAGGCAATGTCTTGCCTGGCTCTGGGCGCCATGTGCCGTTGTAGCGTGGCTTTTCTTTGTTGGCCATTTGTTGCTCGCGCAGTGCGTCGAGCTCTTCCATACTCATGTAGCAGGGGTAGACATGACCACCGGCTTTGAGCTCTTCCAACACAGCCTTGTAGCGGTCCATGCGTTGCATTTGGTACAACGGGCCCTCGTCGTGGTCGAGGCCCAACCACTTCATGCCTTCGATGATCACATCCACCGAGGCTTGGTTGGAACGCTCAAGGTCGGTGTCTTCAATGCGCAGAATGAAGTCGCCACCCGTGGCGCGTGCAAACGCCCATGGGTACAAGGCCGAGCGAATATTGCCCAGGTGAATAAAGCCAGTGGGAGATGGCGCGAAACGGGTGCGAATTTTTGAAGTCATTACAAAATTTACAAAGTGTCCAAGCCGCGCAACAAGTCGGCCTTCATGTCGTCTAAATGCTCAAGGCCGGCGGCCAAGCGAATCATGCCTTGGCCAATGCCAGCGGCTTGGCGTTGGTCTTCTGACAGTTTGCCGTGCGACGTGCTGGCTGGGTGCGTGAGCAGCGTTTTGGTGTCGCCCAAGTTGGTACACAGCGAGAGCGTGCGCAAACTGTCAAGCACATGAAACGCGCGGGTGCGCGCTTGCTGCGGGTCAGCTGCCTTCACATCAAACGACAACACCGCACCACCCATGCCAGACATTTGCTTCAATGCCAAGTCGTGCTGAGGGTGCGAAGCCAAGCCTGGGTAGTACACGCGCGACACAGCAGGATGCTGCTCCAGCCACTGAGCCATCGCGTGCGCATGGGCACTTTGGGCACGCATGCGAATGTCGAGGGTTTCCAATCCTTTGAGCACCACCCATGCATTGAAGGGTGACAGCACCATGCCGCTGTTTTTCATGACAGGCAGCAGCTTTTCTTTGATGAGCTTTTCACTCGCACACAAAGCACCCGCCATCACGCGGCCTTGGCCATCCAAATACTTGGTGCCTGAGTGCATGACGATGTCTGCGCCCATGGCCATGGGTCGCTGCAAGATGGGCGTGGCAAAACAGTTGTCGACAGCCAGCAAAGCACCCGCGTTGTGCGCCATATAGGCCAAGGCGGCGATGTCACACACCTCGGTCAAGGGGTTGGTGGGCGTCTCGGCAAACAAGAGTTTGGTGTTGGGACGAATGGCAGCTTGCCACGCGGCCAAATCGGTTTGCGACACCACGGTGGATTCCACGCCAAAGCGTGCAAACTCAGAACCAATGAGTTTCAAAGTCGAACCAAACATCGACTGCGAATACACCACATGGTCGCCCGCTTTGAGCAAGCTGAACAGCATCAACATGACCGAAGACATGCCCGACGATGTAGCCAAAGCTGCCTCGCTGCCCTCTAAGGCGGCCAAGCGCATTTCAAAGCTGCTCACCGTGGGGTTGCCCGAACGTCCGTAGGTGTAACCGTCTTCTTCGCCTGCAAAGCGGCGGGCCGAGGCTTCGGCTGAGGGCTGCACATAACCGCTGGTGAGGTACAAGGCTTCTGAGTTTTCACCGTACTGGCTGCGGTCAGCAGCCAAGCGCACGGCCAAGGTCTCTAAGTGCAAATCAGTGGGCAAAGGGTGTTGGCTCATGGCTTGTTCACTCCGAGTGGTTGGGCAAGGCGAGACGCGAGTTGTCTTCAGCGCCCTCTTCTGTGCCCACGCGTTTTTCGTTCAAGCGCACGATGTCGCCCACAGACACATCGCCGGTCACATAGATACCGTCAAAGCATGAGGCATCAAAGCCATCAAGCTTGGGCGCACTGCCTGCTGTAGCGTCGCGCACAGCTTGCTTCATGGCCTCCACGTCTTGGTAAATCAAGGCGTCGCAGCCAATCAAGTCGCGCACTTCGTCGGTGGTGCGGTTGTGCGCCACCAACTCTTCGGGCGTGGGCATATCAATGCCGTAGACGTTGGGGTAGCGCACAGGCGGTGCAGCACTGGCCAAGTACACCTTGCGTGCACCAGCGTCACGGGCCATTTGCACAATCTCTTTGCTGGTTGTACCGCGCACGATGGAGTCATCCACCAGCAGCACGTTGCGGCCTTTGAATTCGCTGGCAATCACGTTGAGTTTTTGGCGCACAGATTTTTTGCGCACGCCTTGGCCGGGCATGATGAAGGTGCGACCCACGTAACGGTTTTTTACAAACCCTTCGCGGTACGGCACGCCCAACAAATGCGCCAGCTGTGTGGCGCTAGGACGGCTCGACTCAGGAATCGGAATGATCACATCAATGTCTGTAGGCGGCACCACCGAAATCACGCGTTTGGCCAAGGTCTCGCCCAAGTTCAAGCGAGCTTGATACACCGAGATGCCATCCATCGTTGAGTCAGGACGGGCCAAGTACACGTATTCAAAAATACATGGCTTGAGCTGCGGCGCATCGGCGCATTGCATGAAGTGAGCTTGACCAGCCAAGTCGATGTAAACAGCTTCGCCCGGTGCGATATCGCGCTCAAACACATGGCCTGTGCCATCTAGAGCGACTGATTCACTGGCCAACATGTAAGTACCGTCAGCACCGCGTCCGATACACAAAGGACGAATGCCAAATGGGTCGCGAAAAGCCAGCAAACCGTGACCTGCAATCATCGAAATGACAGCGTAAGAACCTTTGATGCGGCGGTGCACGCGGCGCACTGACTCAAACACATCTTCGGGCTTCAAGGCTAAGCCACGCGTGGTTTTGTCAATCTCGTGGGCCAGCACGTTGAGCAAGACTTCAGAATCACTCTCGGTGTTGATGTGGCGGTGGTCTTCTGAGAACAACTCCGCCTTCAACGCGTGGGCGTTCGTCAAGTTACCGTTGTGCACCAACACCAAACCAAACGGCGCGTTCACATAAAAAGGCTGCGCCTCTTCTTCACTGAACGCGTTGCCTGCTGTGGGGTAACGCACTTGGCCCAAACCATTGTTGCCGGGCAAGGCGCGCATGTTGCGGGTGCGAAATACGTCACGCACCATGCCCTTGGCTTTGTGCATGAAGAATTTACGATCCAGCTGGGTGACGATGCCTGCGGCATCTTGGCCTCGGTGCTGCAAGAGCAACAAGGCGTCATAAATCAACTGGTTCACAGGTGCGTTGCTTGCAACGCCGACGATGCCACACATTAGGGGAGGTACTTTCCAAAATCAGCCGGCAACACCGGCTTCAATACATGCAAAAACTGTTGCAACCATTGCGCGCCTTGCGCTTGCTTCCAAGCCTCGGTGTCACGCATGGGCGTCATGCCCACCAACACGGTCACGGCCAACAAGATGACCACACCGCGCATCAATCCAAACAAGCTACCTAGCAATCGGTCCAAAGGCCCAAGACCAACCGCTGAAATTAGTTTTTTAATCAAGGCACTGACCAGCACCGTACCCACCAGCACCGCCACAAACACCACCACAAAGCCAGCGGCGTAACGCAACATTTGGCTGCTGCCCTCCATGGGCAACCAAGCGGCCGCAGCAGGGGCATACATCTGAGACACATAAAACGCAGCCACCCAGCCAGCGAGAGACAGCACCTCTTGCACGATGCCACGCCAAATCCCCAGAAGGAACGACAGGCCCAAGACGGCCAGCAGAATCCAATCTACGGCCGAAAGCGCTTGCATAGCGGGCTTGTTACAGCGTCAAGACTTGCGGCTGCAATGACAGCTGCTTGATCTTGCGTGCCACTTTGTCGGCTTCATCGCGGCTGGTGAACGGGCCGACGCGCACACGCACGCGACGCCCATCTTTGCCTTCGATGACTTGGGTGTAGGTGGTGATGCCGGCTTTTTCAAGCTTGCTGCGTGTTTCACGCAACTTGGCTTCATCTGAGAAAGAACCAGCTTGCACCACAAAGCGTGCGCCTGCATCTTTGCTGTCTGAGGGCTTGGCAGGTTTAACGTCGGCCTTGGCTTCAGCAGTCTTGGTTTCTGGTTTTGCGGCGGGTTTGGCGTCAGCTTTTGCTGGCTCTGGCTTTGTTTCGGCCTTGGGCACCACCGCGGCCACGGCGGCTGCCCCAGCAGCTGCAGCCATAGCCGTTTCAGGCTTCACGTCCGGCTTGGCTTCAACTTTAGGTTCTGGCTTGGCTTCAGCCTTCACTTCTGGTTTGGCGTCAGGCACCACTTCTTCTTTGGCATCGAGGCCAGCAGAAGCAGACAAGGGCTTGGGTGTCGAGGTATCGACCAAAGGCTTGGCTGAGGCGCGATCGGGAATGTCCACCGCAATGTCCACCGACACAGGGCGCGGCTGGGTGTCAAACAACAATGGAAAACCCACCACACCCAACACGACCAACACCGAAGCGCCAATCAAACGGTGACGGGCGCGACGACGCAAGGCGTCCACGCTCTCAGCGGGGGTATTGCTGGTGTTGCCTTGGGGCTCGCCGGTCGCTTGACCGGGCAGACGAAACTTGAAAAAAGCCATGTGAATGGGGTCTCAGGAGCTCAAATGTGGGGCGTCTAAACGGGGGATGCCATTCGCCAAAATCCCCCCGACCGTGAAGAACGATCCGAAGACCACAATTCTATCAGTGGGGTTCGCCGCAGCCACAGCTGCATCCAGCGCAGCTTGGGGGTTGGCATAGGTGCTGGCTTGCACGTCTTTGCGAGTGTTGCCCACTTGCCAAACTTCTTGCAACTGGGCTGCTTTGGCGGCGCGTTCAGTGGGCAAATCGCAAAAGTACCAACGGTCTACCAAGGGGCCCACACGCGCCAACATAGGCGCCACATCCTTGTCGGCCATGGCCCCAAACACCACATGGGTGGTGGGATAAAAGCCCATGGCATCGAGGTTTTCAGTGAGGGCCGCAACAGCGTGGGCGTTGTGCGCCACGTCAAACACCAGCGCGGGCTGGCCAGGCACGATTTGAAAGCGCCCTGGCAGCTCAACCATGGCCAAACCATTGCGAATGGCTTGGGCTGTCACAGGCATCTCGCTTCGCAAAGCTTCCAGCGCTGCCAACACGCCACTGGCGTTGACCAACTGATTAGCCCCGCGCAACGCGGGATACGCCAAACCGCTGTAACGGCGGCCACGCCCTGCCCAACCCCACTGCTGCTTGTCGCCGGTGAAGTTGAAGTCACGGCCAAACAGCCATAGATCAGCGCCAATTTCTGTGGCGTGGTCAATCACACTTTGCGGTGGCACGGGGTCGCTCACGATGACCGGCCGGCCCGTGCGCATGATGCCCGCCTTCTCGCGGCCAATCGTTTCGCGATCGTGGCCCAGAAAGTCCATGTGGTCTAGATCCACGCTGGTGATGATCGAGCAAGTCGGCTCAATCACATTGACCGCGTCCAAGCGGCCGCCCAAGCCCACTTCAAGAATGGCCACATCGATGGGTGATGCCGCCATCAAACTCAAAATCGCCAAGGTCGTGAACTCAAAGTAAGTGAGTGACACCTCACCGCCTTGGGTACGCGCGGCTTCTACCTTTTCAAAATGCGGCAGCAAGTCGTCGGGCTGCACGGTTTCACCATGCACGCGGCAGCGTTCTTGAAAATGCACCAAATGTGGCGAGGTGTAAACGCTCGGGCGATAGCCCGCTTCAAGCAAACAGGCCTCCAACATGGCGCAAGTCGAGCCCTTGCCGTTAGTGCCCGCCACGGTGATGACGGGGCAATCAAACTTGAGCGCCATGCGCTCGGCCACGGTGCGCACGCGCTCTAAGCCCATGTCGATGTTTTTGGGGTGCAAACGCTCGCAATGCGCGAGCCAGCTGTCGAGTGAATTCATCTTTCGATTGTCGCCCACCAATGCCGCCCATTCGGTTTGCGGCATGATTCAGCCCTATGAGCAAAACAACCATCACCGTTTACGGCATTCCCAACTGCGACAGCGTCAAAAAAGCCCGCGTATGGCTGACAGACCATGGCGTGGACTACGTGTTTCACGATTTCAAAAAACAAGGCGTGCCGCCAGAAGCCGTCGATCAGTGGCTCAAACATGTGAGCTGGGAAGTGCTAGTCAACCGCAAAGGCACGACTTGGCGCAAGCTAGACCCCGCCTTGCAAGCCAGCGTGGTGGACAACGCCTCAGCACGGGCCATGATGATGGAGCATGCCAGTGTGGTCAAGCGTCCCGTCGTGGTCAAAGGGCAATCAGTCATCGTGGGCGTCAACCCAGAGGCTTGGCTAGGCGTTGTTAGCTGAGCACTACACTTTGCGACAAGCTAAAAAGAGTCATTTATGAAACACATCACTATTCAAACCACATTACTCGCAGGCCTCTTGGCTGCATTCACCTCAGTGTCTGCACAGGCACAAGAAGTGGGCAAAGTCATCTCCAGCACCCCCATCATTCAACAAGTGGCTGTACCGCGCCAGGTGTGCAACACCCAACAAGTCGTGACAGGCGGCCAAAAGTCTGGTGCTGGTGCGGCCATGGGCGCAATTGCCGGTGGTGTCATCGGTAACCAAATGGGACAAGGTACAGGTAACGCATTGGCCACTATGGCCGGCCTCATTGGCGGAGCAATGCTGGGTGACAACATCGAAGGCCCGGGCACCCCCGAAGTAAAAAACGTCCAAAACTGCAGCCAGCAAATGTTCTACGAAAACCGCACCATGGCTTACAACGTGGTTTATGAGTTCGCTGGCAAGCAGTACACCGTGCAAATGCCACAAGACCCAGGCCCGACTGTGCGTTTGCAAATCACACCCATGGTGCCTGCCGCCAACCCCAGCTACGGCAATGTGCCCCCACCCGGCTCTGCCCCACGCTACTAAGCCTTTCACACGCTCATTTGGGCGTTTGACCACCCAAAAGCCGCTTTCAGCGGCTTTTGTTGTTTTGGGTCACCTAAAATGTATGGTTTTGCAATTCATACCGAGCGCACACCATGACCACAGAAAAAATCGACAGCGTCAGCATCACCACCAAAGCCAATGTGTTTTTTGACGGCAAGTGCATCAGCCACGCCATCACCACAGCCAACGGCACCAAGCTGTCGGTCGGCGTCATCTTGCCTGCCACCCTCACCTTCAATACTGCTGCCCCCGAAGTGATGGAATGCGTGGCTGGTTTTTGTGAATACAAACTCGACGGCAGCAACGACTGGGTCAAATCCAGCGCTGGCGAAAAATTCAACGTGCCTGGCAACTCGAAGTTCGATATTCGCGTGACCGAGCCCTACCACTACGTCTGCCACTTCGGTTGATCGACGGCGGACACAAACACCATGAGCACCATCCTCCAACACCTCCCCAAGGGCCAAAAAGTCGGCATCGCCTTCTCAGGCGGCCTCGACACTTCTGCTGCCCTCTTGTGGATGAAGCAAAAGGGCGCCGTGCCCTACGCTTACACCGCCAACCTCGGCCAGCCCGACGAGTCGGACTACAACGAAATCCCACGTAAAGCGATGGAATACGGCGCAGAAAAAGCCCGCCTTATCGACTGCCGCAAACAACTCGCCCACGAAGGCATTGCTGCCATTCAGTGCGGTGCGTTCCACATCAGCACCGGTGGCATCACCTACTTCAACACCACGCCTTTGGGCCGTGCCGTCACCGGCACCATGCTCGTGGCTGCGATGAAAGAAGACGACGTCAACATCTGGGGCGATGGTTCCACCTTCAAGGGCAACGACATCGAGCGCTTCTACCGCTACGGTTTGTTGACCAACCCCAGCTTGAAAATCTACAAGCCTTGGCTGGACCAACTGTTCATCGACGAACTCGGTGGCCGCGCTGAAATGAGCGCCTTTATGACCGCCAACGGTTTTGGCTACAAGATGAGCGCCGAAAAGGCCTACAGTACCGACAGCAACATGCTGGGCGCAACACACGAAGCCAAAGACCTAGAGAGCCTCTCTAGCGGCATGAAGATCGTCAACCCGATCATGGGCGTGCCCTTCTGGCGTGAAGACTGCGTGGTGAAAGCCGAAGAAATCAGCATCCGTTTTGAAGAAGGCCAACCCGTTGCCTTGAACGGTGTGGAATACGCTGACCCTGTCGAGCTGTTCTTGAAAGCCAACGAAATCGGTGGCCGCCACGGTTTGGGCATGAGCGATCAGATCGAAAACCGCATCATCGAAGCCAAGAGCCGTGGCATCTACGAAGCCCCGGGCATGGCGCTGTTGCACATCGCCTACGAGCGTTTGGTCACAGGCATTCACAACGAAGACACCATCGAGCAGTACCGCATCAACGGCCTGCGCTTGGGCCGCTTGTTGTACCAAGGCCGTTGGTTCGACCCACAGTCCATCATGTTGCGCGAAACCGCCCAACGCTGGGTGGCACGCGCCGTGACCGGCACCGTGACCCTAGAGCTGCGCCGTGGCAACGACTACAGCATCTTGAACACCGAAAGCCCCAACCTGACATACGCCCCAGAGCGTTTAAGCATGGAAAAGGTCGAGGACGCACCGTTCAGCCCACTCGACCGTATTGGCCAATTGACCATGCGCAACTTGGACATCGTGGACACACGCGCCAAGTTGGGCATCTACGCACACACCGGCTTGCTGTCGTTGGGTGAAGGCGCTGACATGATCAAGCTCGAAGGTGGATCTAAGAAGTAAACACTTCTTTGCGCAATAAAAAAGCGACCTTCGGGTCGCTTTTTTATTGCACCGTCACCGCCTAAGCTAGGTGCGTGGTGTTTCAGCCAAAGCAGGCATGTCCACCACGCGCAAGGTCACGCTGGCGATTGCACAGGGCTTGAGGCCATCCGAGGTCTCTGTTTCCATGTCGACCGTGACCACGCAAATCGTGCTTCCTACTTGGATGGCGCGCGCCTTGGCAAACAGCCTATCTCCGCTGGCGGGACTGAGGAAGTTGACGTGCAAATCCACCGTCACAGCGACTTTGCCAGCTGGCAACGCTGTGGTTGCAGCGGCTCCCGCAGCATGGTCAGCCAAGCCGGATACCACGCCGCCATGAAAGAACCCATTGAACTGGGTCAGCTCAGGCTTTTTATCCAAAGAAAGTGTCACGCGGCCAGCCTCGGCAGAAACAACCTCCACACCGGCATGGCGTGCATAGCCAGTGATAGCGGTGACGCTTCGAACGAGTTGCTCTGGAGTCATCATGAATGCGCCCTTCCTACGAATTACAAAATCACACCACCACAGGCTCTGGCTCTAGTCGAATGCCAAAGCGCTCGTACACGCTGGTTTGAATCGCCTTGGCCAAGGTCATCACCTCGCCACCTGTGCAGGGGTGCTCTTTGCCACCGACGTTGACCAACACCAAGGCTTGTTTTTCGTACACGCCCGCATTGCCCACGGTTTTGCCTTTCCAGCCGCAGGCGTCAATCAACCAACCGGCTGCCAGTTTGATGCGACCATCGTCCAGCAAATAGTGAACCACTTTGGGCTCACGCGCGATGATGTCGTCGCACTGGTCTTGGGTGACGGTGGGGTTCTTGAAGAAGCTACCGGCGTTGCCAATGACGGCTGGGTCGGGCAACTTGGCGCGGCGAATGGCGCAAACCCATTCAAAAATTTGTTGAGCCGTGGGGTTGCTGATGCCGGTCTCGGCCATTTTGCGTTCGAGGTCGAGGTAGCCCAGCACGGGCTTCCAGTCTTTGCGCAACAAGAACCGCACGCGGGTAATCAGGGCTTTGCCTGCCAAGCCCAAACCATTCGGACCACTGCTTTCGTGCTTGAACACCGAGTCGCGGTAACCAAACGCACATTGCGCAGCATCGAGGCTGAAGTGCTGGCCCGTAGTCAAGTCAATCGCGTCCAGCGAATGAAAGCGGTCTTGCAACTCCACGCCATACGCACCAATGTTTTGCACGGGCGACGCGCCCACGCTGCCGGGAATGAGGGCCATGTTTTCTAGGCCGGGCCAGCCGTTGCCCAGCGTCCAAGCCACCAAGTCGTGCCAGTTTTCGCCAGCGGCGGATTCGACCACCCACACCTTGTCGGTCTCTTCGACCAAGCGCATGCCTTTGATTTCCACCTTCAGCACCAAGGGCTTCACGTCGCCGGTCAACACAATGTTGCTGCCACCGCCCAGCACAAACTTGGGCGCATCGCGCAGGGCCGCATCGGCCAGCACAGCTTGGACATCGGCTTCGGTGTGCACATGCACCAATTGCAAGGCTTTGGCAGAAATGCCAAAGCTGTTGTGCGCTTGAAGGGGGTAGTTGGGTTCCACTAACATACGACAATTGTCTCATTCTGAATTTGAAAGCCGTCTGCCATGCCTTCTTTTGACACCGTACTCGAACCCAATTTGGTCGAAGTGAAAAACGCCGTTGAAAACACTTCCAAAGAAATCGCCACCCGTTTTGACTTCAAAGGCACGTCTGCTGCCGTTGAGCTCAAGGACAAAGAAATCACCATGTTTGGCGATGCCGACTTTCAGCTGGTGCAAGTCGAAGACGTGCTGCGTAACAAACTGACCAAACGCGAAGTGGATGTGCGTTTCCTCGACAAAGGCGATGTGCAAAAAGTGGGTGGTGACAAGGTCAAGCAAGTCATCAAAATCCGAAATGGCATCGAAACCGAAGTGTCCAAAAAGATTCAACGCTTGCTCAAAGACAGCAAGATCAAAGTGCAAGCCGCCATCCAAGGCGATGCGGTGCGCGTGAGCGGCACCAAACGCGACGACTTGCAAGCCGCCATGGCCTTGATTCGCAAAGACATGACCGACTTGCCTTTGTCGTTCAACAACTTCCGCGACTGAGCCACGCCTCAGCATCAAACACAAAGGGCCTCAACAGAGGCCCGTTTGTTTTGCATCTGCACAAGGCAGCAAGCGTTTATGCCTGTGCTTCTGACTCTTCAGTCGGTGCTTCTTTCTTCGCACCAATCTTTGACTCTTGGCCCGACACCAAACGCTGGATGTTGTCTTTGTGGCGCATGAGCAGCAAGGCGCTCATCACCATCACGGCCAGCAATTCGGCTTCGCTCATTTGCCACACCACTTGGTTGCCCATCAAATAATAAGCAGGCGCTAGCAAAGAGGCTGACAAAGCAGCCAGCGACGAGTAACGAAACACCACTGCCATCAGCAACCAAGTGCCCATCACCGCTGCGCCCAACAAGGGTTCCACCCCAAACAACACGCCTGCAGCAGTGGCCACGCCCTTGCCGCCTTTGAAGGCAAAGAACACGGGCCACAGGTGGCCGATGAACGCCGAGATAGCCACCAAAGCCACGGCATGGTCATCCAGCCCAAATGCTGGGCCATACAGCTTGACCAACAACACGGGGAAATAGCCCTTGATCGCATCAAACAACAAAGTGGCAATGGCCGCTTTTTTGTTACCCGAGCGCAGCACGTTGGTCGCACCTGGGTTTTGGCTACCGTAGGTGCGGGGGTCATCCAAGCCCATCACACGGCTCACGATGACCGCAAAGGACAAAGAGCCAATCAAATAGCCACCCACGGCCAACAACACTAAGACTGAAGCGTCTGCAAACATCTATCTTTCCTCTTTTTAATTTTTATTGCGCAGGGTCGCGCATCTCCCAACGAACAGCATCAATCGCGGCCAATAGCTCTGGTGACAAGGTCGTGCCCCATGCGTCTAAGTCAGCATCGAGTTGCGCGAGCGATGTCACGCCAATGATGGTGCTGGCCACTTGCCATTTGGTGTAACAAAACGCCAAAGCCATTTGCGCTGGTGTCATGCCATTTTCAATGGCCAATGCGTTGTAGAGACGAGCGGCCACCAACGCGTCAGGGCGGCCCCAGCGTTGCTTGCGCACGCTTTCGTAATCCGCAATGCGCGCACCTTTAGGCGCATCGGGCCCAGTGATGCCGCTGGCGTCGTACTTGCCCGTGAGCAAGCCAAAGCCCAAAGGCGAATACGCCAACAAGGACACATTCAATCGGTGGCAGGTTTCGTCCAAACCGTTTTCATAGGTTCGGTTGATCAAGCAATATGGGTTTTGCGTGGTGACCACGCGAGGTAAACCATGTTGCTCGGCTAAGCGCACAAACTCGTGCACGCCATACGGAGTTTCATTAGACAAGCCCACGTGGCGAACCTTGCCCGCTTTGACCAACTGCGCCAGCGCTTCGAGCTGTTCGTGGATGGTGGTTTGTGTGCTTTCTTTTGTAGGGTCGTAGTACACGCCACCAAACGCCGGCACATGGCGCTCGGGCCAGTGGATTTGGTAGAGGTCAATCACATCGGTTTGCAGACGGCGCAAGCTGCCTTCGCATGAGGTAACGAAGTCTTTGGCTTTGAGTCCCAAGTGGTCGCGCACCCAAGGCATGCCGCGTGAAGGGCCCGCCACTTTGGTGGCCAACACCAGCTTTTGACGCGCACCTGGATTCTTGGCAAACCAGTGGCCAATGATGGTCTCGGTGTGACCACAGGTCTCAGCCTTGGGCGGCACTGAATACATCTCGGCCGTGTCAATGAAGTTCACGCCACGCGCCAACGAGCGGTCGAGGATGGCGTGTGAATCGGCCTCATTCACTTGCTCGCCAAAGGTCATGGTGCCCAAGCAAATGGGCGTGACATGCAAATCGCTGGTGCCCAGCTGAACTAGAGGAAAAGTCATGAATGCACTCCGAGTTGGAGACTGATAAAACGGGGTAAGTCTAAGTCCTAGCCAAAGGTCATCTGGCTTTGGCACGTTCCTCTTCTTGCAAGCGCAACACACGGCGTTGCACCTTGCCCGTGGTCGTCATGGGTAGCTCAGTGATGAACTCAATCTCTTTGGGGTACTCATACGGCGCAAGCTTGCCGCGCACATGCGTTTGCAAGTCGGCCACCAAGGCGTCACTGGCTTCGTGCCCTGGGGCTAGCACCACATAGGCTTTGACCAAGGCTCCACGCTCAGCATCGGGCTTGGGAACTACAGCCGCGTTGGCCACAGCGGGGTGTTTGACCAAGCAGTTTTCAATCTCGCTGGGACCAATGCGATAGCCCGCCGCTTTGAACACGTCGTCCGCACGGCCTTGGTACCAAAGGTAGCCGTCAGCGTCCTGCACCGCCATATCCCCCGTGCGGCACCAGTCGCCTGTGTATTTGCCCAAGGTTGATTTTTCGTTTTTCCAATAGCCCAAAAAGAAAATCGGGTCAGGCTCGCCATGTTGGTTGTAGCGGTTGAGCGCCACGTCGCCAGGCACGCCTGTGGGGCACTCGTGACCTTCGTCATCAATCACCGCCACGCAGTGACCGGGGTAGCCTTTGCCCATACTGCCGGGCTTAGCAGGCCAGCCCACATTCTTGCGATGAGCAGACACGCCCTTGCCCATAGGGCCCCACTCCATCGCGCAATTACCCACGATGTAGTTGATCTCGGTTTGGCCAAACATCTCGTTCACAGTGATGCCCAGCTGCGTTTGGCAATAGCCAAACACCGCGTCACCCACAGCCTCTCCCGCGCTCATCATGGCTTGCAGTTTGAGTTTGAATTGGCTGCTGGGCTTGGGATAAGCCTTCATCATGGCCTTCAACGCGGTGGGGAATAAAAACGTGTGCGTCACGCTATGCTGCTGCATCAAAGTGAATGCCAGCTCTGGGCTAAAGCGCCCGTTCCACGCCACGATGGGACGGCCAAAGTACAGCGTGGGCAACAAGGCATCCATCAAGCCGCCAGTCCACGCCCAGTCAGCTGGCGACCAAAACACCGCATCACTGCCTGTGGGCAAATGCGCGGCGTTTGAGGCTTGTCTTGGCGTGGCCTGCGCGGCGAACCCAAACCAATTTTGGCTGCACACAAAGCCCGTCAAGTTGCCAATCAACGCCCGATGCGGAATGAGTGCGCCTTTGGGCGGACCCGTTGTGCCGCTGGTGTAAATCAACACCGCGCCTTCGTCCGCTTTGGTTTGCACCGCCGTGAAGGCGCGTTGCTGTGCGGCAATGGCGCTGGCGTAGTCCACATCCACATGCAGCATGTCAGACGCGTTACTTAAGTCAACACCCACCACCTCGCGCAGCGCGGGGCATTGGGCGCGCACGGCCAGCACATTGCTAACAGACGTGGCATCCACGATGGCCACCACGGCCTCGCTGTCTTGCAAGCGGTATTCCAACGCCTCGGGCCCAAACAACAGCGACAGTGGCATGGCCACCGCGCCCATTTGCATCACAGCCATGTAGGCTACCGCCGTTTCAAAACGCTGCGGCAACACGATGGCCACGCGGTCACCGCGCTGCACGCCGAGGCCGGTCAGCACATGGCTCAGCGCATCGGCGGCTTGTTGCAACTGGGCATAGCTGTAGCTGCGTGGTGCAACGGCACGCCCGTTCGCATCGGCGGCAGCGTGTTCAACGACGGCCACACGCGCGGCGGCATCGGATTGCGCAGCCCAACGGCGGCTGCACACCTCGGCCATGTTGAAGTGCTCTGGCACGTGCCAGCCAAAGCCTTGTTGCATTGCTTCGTAAAAATCGGCCATGTCTCTTGTTCCTTATGATTCGAGCAATGTACCCAATCCAAAAGCCTTCGCGCAGCGAGTTTGTCCCAATCCGTCACCTGAGTTACCACGTCTTGCAGTGGGGCACGCCCTCGCCCGACAAAACGCCGCTGGTCATGGTGCATGGATGGATGGATGTGGCAGCCTCGTTTCAATTCGTCATCGATGCATTGAAAGACGACTATTGGGTCATTGCCCCCGACTGGCGCGGCTACGGCCTGACCGAAACGCCCAACACCGACAACTTCTTTTTCCCCGACTACTTGGCTGACCTTGACCAGCTGCTAGATCATTACGTGGGCGAGAGGCAAGTCAACTTGCTAGGCCACAGCATGGGTGGCCATATCGCCAGCATGTACGCTGGCATTCGCCCCGAGCGCATCATGAAGCTCATCAACCTCGAAGGCTTTGGCATGCCTGCCACCCGCCCTGCCCAAGCGCCCAGCCGTTTGGCCAAGTGGATGGACGAACTCAAAGCATTGCAGCGCGGCGAGATGGACCTTAGGCCCTACCCCAGCCTTGAAGCCGTGGCTCAGCGCCTGATCAAAACCAACCCTCGCCTAGGCACGGACAAAGCGCACTGGCTGGCCCAGCATTGGGCGCGTGCTAACGAACAAGGCGAATGGCGCATCTTGGGCCACGCGGCGCACAAAGTGGTCAACGCCCAACTATTCAAAACCGATGAAACCCAAGCCATTTATGAGCGCATCACCGCACCCACCCTGTGCGTGGTGGCCAGCAGCGACAGCATGAACCAGTGGTGGAATGACCGCTACACCTTGGATGAGTTCAAACAACGCATTGCAGTGGTGCCAAACCTCACCCACGCCGTAATTGAAGATGCTGGCCACATGCTGCACCACGACCAGCCTGATGTACTGGCTAAGCTGATAGAAGAATTCTTAAGTCTTAAAAGTGTCACATAAGCAACTAAAATTTTCCACCTACTTAAAACACGACAAGCAATGGCATACCCTTCTCAAATTCGCGCCCTCATAGCAACCTTGGCAGTCTCAAGTTCGCTGGGAATGGGGGCAGCAAACGCTGCTGATAACGATTTGTATGACTTTCAGCCTTGCCCTGACAGCTTGGCAGACCAAAACGGTGCTGCCCCTGCCAAAAAATGGGATTTGACGCTCTCGCCTTACACCTTTCATTGGAGTGGCCCAAGCCCAGAACACAAGCCAGTCAAACTTGTCGCCTTAGACAGGCATCTCCAAGGCGGCCGGTTTTGCGGACTGGCCCTGTTCACCAACTCGTTTGGCCAGCCCTCGGCCTACGGCTACGTCGGGCAGCAATGGAATAATATATTTGGCAATCCCAAGCTCCATACCAAAGTCTCTGCGGGCTTGATCTATGGCTACAAAGGCAAGCACAAAGATGCTATCGCATTCAATCAAATGGGCATCGCTCCTGCCATCATCCCTTCACTCGGGTATGCCTTCACACCCAAAGACTCAGCAGAAGTCTTTGTGCTTGGAACAGCAGGCCTGACTTTCAGTTACACACGCAGCTTCTAAGCACGGCTCCGAACGTGAGAAAATCCGTGGTTTTCGCCAATACATAAAGAAGACCTCATCATGGAAGCAGAACGCATCAACCTCATTGGATCTACCCTCGCCGACCTGAGCGTGCGCACGGTAGATCTCCGGAGGTATCTTTGACTACGATGCCAAAGCTGAACGCCTACGCACCGTCAACGCGTCACTAGAAGACCCCACCATTTGGAACGACCCAAAAAAAGCGCAAGAGCTGGGTCGTGAGAAGAAAGCCCTCGACGGCGTGGTTGTCACCCTCACCCGCCTGACCCAAGAGCTGGAAGACAACGCCGAGTTGTTTGAAATGAGCAAGGCCGACAACGACGAAGACGGCTTGATCACGATTGAGACCGACACCCAAGGCTTGGTCAAAACCATCGAAGAGCTCGAATTCCGCCGCATGTTCAGCAACGAAGCAGACCCGCTCAATTGCTTCTTGGATATCCAAGCCGGCGCAGGTGGTACCGAAGCCTGCGACTGGGCCAGCATGCTGCTACGCCAGTACCTCAAGTACGCCGAACGCAAAGGCTTCAAAACCACCGTGGAAGACGAATCGGCGGGCGACGTGGCCGGCATCAAAGGCGCGACCATCAAGATCGAAGGCGAATACGCGTTTGGCTTGTTGCGCACCGAAACTGGCGTGCACCGCTTGGTGCGCAAGTCGCCCTTCGACAGCTCGGGCGGTCGCCACACGTCGTTCGCCTCAGTCTTTGTGTACCCCGAGATTGATGACTCGATCGAGATCGACATCAACCCCGCCGACGTGCGCACCGACACCTACCGTGCTTCGGGCGCGGGTGGTCAGCACATCAACAAAACCGACTCTGCCGTGCGTTTGACCCACATCCCCACCGGCATCGTGGTGCAGTGTCAAGACGGCCGAAGCCAGCACAGCAACCGTGATGTGGCGTGGAAGCGCCTGCGTTCACGCTTGTATGACTTCGAAATGCGCAAGCGCCAAGAAGAACAGCAAAAGCTCGAAGACACCAAAACCGATGTGGGCTGGGGTCATCAAATTCGCAGCTACGTGCTCGACAACAGCCGCATCAAGGACTTGCGTACCAACGTTGAAGTCTCGGCCACACAAAAAGTCTTGGACGGCGACCTCGATGCTTTCATCGAAGCGTCACTCAAGCAAGGTATCTAAGGAAAACTATGTTCCGCGAAGGCACAGCACAATTGATTCAACGCGCCGACTACACCGCGCCTGCGTTTTGGATCGACACCGTCGATCTGACGTTTGACCTTGACCCCGCCAAAACCCGCGTGCTCAACAAAATGCGCGTGCGCCGCAACCCAGACGTAGCGGCTCAGCCCCTGCGTTTGGATGGCGACGAGCTCAACCTCGCGCGCGTGTTGGTCAACGGCCAAGGCACGTCGTTCAAGATGGACGGCAGCCAGTTGGTGCTGGAGAACTTGCCCGAAGGCCACGAGGCCTTTGATCTGGAAATCTTCACCACCTGCAACCCTGCGAAGAACACCAAGCTCATGGGCTTGTATGTGAGCAACGACTCGTTCTTCACGCAGTGCGAGGCTGAAGGCTTTCGCCGCATCACGTATTTCTTGGACCGTCCCGATGTGATGTCCAACTACAGCGTCACGCTGCGCGCCGACAAAAAAGCATTCCCAGTTTTGCTGAGCAACGGCAACTTGGTAGAAGAAGGCAACCTCGAAGAAGGCCGCCACTTCGCCAAGTGGGTGGACCCACACAAAAAGCCTTGCTACCTCTTTGCCTTGGTCGCAGGCCAATTTGTGTGCCGCGAGCAGCGCGTCAAAGCGCCATCGGGCAAAGAACATTTGTTGCAAGTGTTTGTGCGCTCTGGCGATTTGGACAAAACCGAACACGCCATGAACTCGCTCATGGCCAGCATCAAGTGGGACGAGCAGCGCTTTAACTTGAGCCTCGACCTTGAGCGCTTCATGATCGTCGCCACCAGCGACTTCAACATGGGCGCGATGGAGAACAAGGGCCTCAACATCTTCAACACCAAGTTTGTGTTGGCCAACTCTGCCACGGCCACCGACATGGACTACGCCAACATCGAGAGCGTGGTTGGCCATGAATACTTCCACAACTGGACTGGCAACCGCGTCACCTGCCGCGACTGGTTCCAACTCTCGCTCAAAGAAGGCCTGACGGTTTTCCGCGACCAAGAGTTCAGCCAAGACTTGGCTGCTGAAGCCTTGAAGGACAACCCAACCGCTGCCGCCTCCGCCAAAGCCGTGAAGCGCATCGAAGACGTGCGCCTGTTGCGCACCGCACAGTTCCCAGAAGACGCAGGCCCCATGGCTCACCCCGTGCGTCCTGACAGCTATGTAGAGATCAACAACTTCTACACCGTCACGATTTACGAAAAAGGCTCTGAGGTCGTGCGCATGATGCAGACCCTGACCTCGCGTGAAGGCTACGCCAAAGGCATGTCGCTTTACTTCGAGCGCCACGATGGCCAAGCTGTGACCTGCGACGACTTCGCCCAAGCGATTGCCGATGCAAACCCCAGCTCTGCGCTTGCCTCACACCTGACGCAGTTCAAGCGTTGGTACGCACAAGCAGGCACACCACGCGTGCAAGCCGCTGGCAACTACAACGCCGACACACGCACCTACACACTGGCTTTGAGCCAAAGCTGCCCACCTAGCCCCGGCCAAGACCGCAAAGAACCGTTTGTCATTCCGGTGCAATTTGGTTTGCTGGGTGCGGATGGCCGCGAAGTGTTGCCCACGCAACTCTTGGTGCTGACCGAGGCCACACAAAGCTTTGAGTTCAAAGACTTGACCTTGCAAGCGGACGAAGAGCCTGTGCCTTCTATCCTGCGTGGCTTCAGTGCCCCTGTGGTGTTGGAGAAAGACTTCACGCCCACACAACTGCTCACGCTTTTGGCGCACGACACCGACCCATTCAACCAATGGGAAGCTGCGCAACGCCTTTGCCTGAATGCAGCACTCGCAGCCGTTGCTGCGAGCGACGCACCCACACAGGTGTTGGATGCCGCCTTGGTGCAAGCCCTGCGCACCGTGCTGCGCAACCCAGCTTTGGATGCCGCATTCAAAGACTTGGTGCTCACCTTGCCTTCTGAAACCTACATCGCCGAACAGCTCGAAGTGGTCGACCCACAGCGCATCCACGCTGTGCGTGAAGCTATGCGTGCGCAACTTGCCCGCGAGTTGCACGACGACTGGGCTTGGGCTTTTGAAGCCCACAGCGAGAACGGCGCTTTCAGCCCTGACACCGTGTCGAGTGGCCGCCGCGCTTTGAGCGGCATGGCCCTCACCATGTTGTGTTTGGATGCACGCACCACGGGTGACGAAGTATGGCCTGGCCGCACTTTCCAACGCTTCAAAGACGCGCACAACATGACCGACCGCTTCAATGCTTTGAGCGCCTTGGTGCAAGCACAGTCAGTCAGTGCGGGCCACGACTTGGCTACCGATGCCCTGCAACGCTTTTACAACCTGTTTCACAACGAAGCCTTGGTGATGGACAAATGGTTTGCCCTGCAAGCCGGCAGCACCGACCGCGGTGGCAACATCTTGTCGTTGGTGCGCAACCTCATGTTGCACCCCGATTTCCACATCAAAAACCCCAACCGCGCACGCAGCCTGATCTTCAGTTTCTGCAGCGCCAACCCCGGCGCATTCCACCGCAGCGATGCGGCGGGCTATGTGTTCTGGAGTGAACGCGTGTTGGAGCTCGACGCCATCAACCCCCAAGTCGCTGCCCGTTTGGCACGCGCCTTGGACCGTTGGAGCAAACTAGCCGAGCCCTACCGCACCGCTGCGCAAGAAGCCATCAAACGCGTCGCCGCCAAAACTGATTTAAGCAACGACGTGCGTGAGGTGGTCTCACGCGCGCTCAATAACTAAGAAAGAAGAGACATGTCCATTTCCTTGACCCGCTATCTTGTCGAACAACAACGAGCCAAAGGCCTCATTCCCTCCGAGCTACGCTTGTTGCTCGAAGTCGTGGCACGTGCATGTAAGAGCATCAGCCATGCAGTGAACAAAGGCGCCTTGGGCAGTGAACTGGGCGATGTCATGGGCTCAGCCGGCAGCGAAAACGTGCAAGGCGAAGTGCAAAAGAAACTCGACATCATCGCCAACGATGTGTTGATCGAAGCCAACGAATGGGGTGGCCATTTGGCTGCCATGGCGTCCGAAGAAATGGACAGCATCCACATCGTGCCTAACCGCTACCCACAAGGTGAATATCTTTTGATGTTTGATCCACTCGATGGATCGAGCAACATCGAAGTCAACGTGAGCATCGGAACCATCTTCAGCGTGCTCAAAAAAGTTGACCCCAGCAAAGGCGTGAGCGAAGACGACTTCTTGCAGCCAGGCACCCAACAAGTGGCCGCAGGCTACTGCGTGTACGGCCCACAAACCACCTTGGTGTTGACCGTGGGTAATGGTGTGGCCATGTTCACCTTGGACCGCGAGCAAGGCTCATTTGTGTTGATCCAAGAAGACGTGAAGATTCCTGCGGATACCAAAGAGTTTTCCATCAACATGAGCAACATGCGCCATTGGGATGAGCCCGTGCAACGCTACATCAATGAGTGTCTGGCTGGCGAGGAAGGCCCTCGCGGCAAAAACTTCAACATGCGCTGGGTGGGCTCGATGGTGGCCGACGTGCACCGCATCCTCACACGCGGCGGCGTGTTCATGTACCCCTGGGACAAACGCGAGCCAGGCAAAGCCGGCAAGCTGCGCCTGATGTACGAAGCCAACCCCATGAGCTGGCTGGTTGAGCAAGCCGGTGGTGTATCCACCGATGGCCGTCAACGCATCATGGAAATCCAACCCACACAACTGCACCAACGTGTGAGCGTCTTCATGGGCTCTAAAAACGAAGTGGAACGTGTGACCAGCTATCACGCGCAAAAATAATCGCAGCGCTCCTAGGGCGCATGCCAAACAAAAAGCCCGCTTGATGCGGGCTTTTTTTCGACTCTGTGACGTACTACACACCAATGTAGCGATGCCACAAACTGTGGTCAGCCTCTAGCGCCGCAGACGCCCCCTGCCACACCACTTGCCCGCGTTCGATGATGGTGTGCTGGTCGGCCAATTGAACAAGCTTTTGCACATACTTGTCGATCACCAAAATACTTTGGCCCTCAGCACGCAAGGTGTGCAGGCAACGCCAAATGTCTTCGCGCACCAAGGGGGCCAAGCCTTCGGTGGCTTCGTCTAGCACCAGCAAGTGTGGGTTGGTCATCAAGGCGCGGCCAATGGCCAGCATTTGTTGTTCACCACCCGAGAGCTGGTTGCCCATGTGGCGGTGGCGCTCTCCCAAACGCGGGAACAAGGCATACACACGCTCTAGCGTCCACGGGTTAGCACTGCTGTTGCGGTTGGAGGCAAAGGCCAACAGGTTTTCTTGCACCGAGAGTGTTGGAAAAATTTGCCGACCTTCGGGCACCACGGCCAGGCCCATGCGTGCAATGCGGTCAGGGCTGTAGCCCTCGACACGTTCGCCACAAAAACGCACCGTGCCCGACAACGCAGGCGTTAGGCCCAAGATGGAACGCACAGTGGTGGTCTTGCCCATGCCGTTGCGGCCCAGCAAAGTAGACACACCGCCTGCTTCGATGGACAGGCTGATGCCAAACAACACTTGGCTGCTGCCGTAGCCGCTGTGCAAGTCGTGTACTTCTAACAAGGCGCTCATGGTCTATTCGTCGCCTAGGTAAGCGCGCTTCACAGCCGCATCGTTTTTGATGTGCTCTGCCGTGCCGCACGCGATGACTTGGCCCGATACCAACACCGAGATGGTGTCGGCCAAGCGAAACACGGCATCCATGTCGTGTTCGACCAGCAGCAGTGTGGTGTCACCGCGCAAGCTTTGCAACAGCTGCACCATGCGCTCAGATTCATCAGGGCCCATGCCGGCCATGGGTTCATCCAGGAGCATCAACTTTGGCGAAGTGGCCAAAGCCAAACCCACTTCGAGCTGGCGTTGCTCGCCGTGCGACAGCGCACCTGCGGGCTGCATGAGTTGCGCTTGCAAACCCACACGCTCGGCCACCTCAGCGGCGCGTGCATAACGCGCATGCTCGCTGCGTGCGGCACGCCAAAACTTGAAGCTAGTTTCCACAGCTTGCGAATTGCCCGCTTGGATAGCCAACGCCAAGTTGTCCTGCACCGTCAGGCGTGTGAACACGCTGGTGATTTGATACGAACGCACCAAGCCCAAACGCGCACGCTGGTGCATCGCAGTGTGTGTGAGGTCTGCGCCATCGAACACAATGCGGCCTTCGTCGGGCGCTAAAGCCCCCGAGATTTGGTGAATGAGTGTGGTCTTGCCCGCACCGTTGGGGCCAATGAGCGCGTGAATTTCACCGCGCTGCACTTGCAGTGTGGCGTGGTCGGTTGCAGCCAAACCGCCAAAGCGTTTGACCAAGTTGTCCACGTGCAGCAAAGGCGCGCTCATGGCTGGTCCTTTCGCTGCAAGCGTTGCAACACGCTGGTGAGGCCATTGGGGGCCAGCAGCACAACCAGTAGCAACAATGCGCCAAGGCCCAACTGCCAATGGATGGTGAAGTGGCTCAGTGTTTCTTCCAGCAGCAAGAACACCACTGCGCCCCACACGCCGCCATACAGATGGCCCACGCCACCCAAGATGACCATCATCATCAACAGGCCCGATTGGCTCCACTGCATGAGCGCGGGGCTCACAAAGCCACCTTGGTTGGCCAGTAGCGCACCGGCCAAACCAGCCAACGCACCCGCCATCACAAACGCAGCCAGCTTATAGCGGTACACCGCGTAGCCCAGCGCTTGCATACGCACTTCGTTCTCGCGAATGGCTTGCAGCGCATGGCCAAAGCGTGCGTTCAACACACGGGCCACGGCGTAGATGGCCGCCACGCACACAGCGAGCACCACGTAATAAAACGAGGTCTCGTCATGGATGTCTACCAACGGAATTTGCGAACGAGTGGCCAATGACAAACCATCGTCACCGCCATAGGCTTTGATGGAAATGGTGAGGTAGTAAATCATCTGGGCAAACGCCAGCGTGATCATGATGAAGTACACGCCTTGAGTGCGCAGGCTGATCGCGCCAATCAGCAAAGCAAACAAGGCACTCACCACCATCGCCGCAGGCCACAACACCCACGCGTCCGTGATGCCCATTTGCGTGAGGATGGCCACGCTGTACGCGCCCACGCCCACAAACGCCGCATGGCCAAAGCTGACCATGCCACCAAACCCCAAAATGAAATTGAGGCTGGTGGCAGCCAAAGCAAAAATCAAAATGCGACTGGCCAAGGCAATGTAAAAACCTTCGCCCACTGCGTTGGCGATGAATGGCAACGCGACCAACAGAAGCAACGCAGGCACGCTCCAGCGCCACTGCAAAGAGTGGTCTAAAGATGTGGAGCGCGGTGAATGGGCCATGCGAATTTTGTTGTGCTGTATTTTTCTAAGTCGTACGTTGTTTAACCATGTGTCGGAAACAACCCGCGTGGCTTAAAGAACAACACAGTCGCCATGAGCATGTAAATCAGAATAGACGCCACAGCAGGCCCTGCGCTGGATGCCGCCTCTGCACTGAGCAGCGAGTCAAACACCATGGGCACCAAGGTGCGCCCTGCTGTGTCGACCACGCCCACCAACATCGCGCCCAAGAACGCGCCGCGTATCGAGCCAATGCCACCGATGACGATGACCACAAAGGCCAAAATCAGAATGCTCTCACCCATACCCACTTGCACCGCCAGCAGTGGACCCAGCATGCCGCCCGCAATGGCGCACAGTGCAGCGCCCACACCAAACACCGCTGTGAACAAACGCGTCACGTTGCTGCCCATGGCCAAAGCCATTTCGCGGTTAGCCGCACCCGCACGCACTTGCATGCCCACGCGTGTGCGCGTGATCAGCACATACAAAAACAAAGCCACCGCCAAGCCCACACCAATGATGAACAAGCGATAGGCGGGATAGAAAAAACCGCTCACCAATTCCACAGGGCCACTCAAAGAAGCTGGCGGGTTCAAGGTGATGGGCTGCGCACCCCAAATCAAGCGCACGGTTTCGTTGCACATCAAAAGAATGGCAAACGTGCCCAGCACTTGCGAAAGGTGGTCACGCTCATACAGGCGGCGCAGGATCGACACTTCTAGCAACACGCCAAACAGCGCAGCGCCCGCCACACCCGCGCCCAGCCCCAGCCAAAAAGAATCGGTGGCCGCAGCCACCGTGGCAATCAGGTAAGCGCCCACCATGTAGAGCGAGCCATGAGCGAGGTTGATCATGTCCATGATGCCAAACACGAGCGTCAAGCCCGCGGCCAGCAAGAACAACATCAACCCAAACTGCAAGCCGTTGAGCGATTGCTCAAACAGCAAAATACCATCCATGCTTACAAGCTAGACATCTTGCAGCTGGCTACATAGGCGTCCGCATGGTTTTTGAACACGGGGCTCAAAGTGCGGTTGGTCACGCGGCCTTTGGCGTCTTTGGTGATAACGCGCAAGTAGTAGTCTTGAATGGGGAAGTGGTTGCTGTTGAACTTGAACGCACCACGCACCGAATCAAACTTGGCGGCTTCGAGGGCTTTGCGCACAGCGGCTTTGTCATCGAGCTTGCCTTTGCTGTCACGCACGGCGGCTTCGATCAAACGTGCAGCGTCGTAGCCTTGGGCTGCGTACAGCGTGGGCAAGCGGCCATAGGCCTTCTCAAACTCAGCCACAAACTTTTTGTTGGCTGCGTTGTCCATGTCGTGGCCCCATTGCGAGGTATTGAACATGCCGAGCATAGGTTCACCCACCGCTTTGATCACGTCTTCATCGCCCGAGAAGCCGGGGCCAAACAAGGTGATGTCTTTCGACAAACCTGCACCCACAAACTGCTTGATGAAGTTGATGCCCATGCCGCCTGGCAAGAAGATGTACACAGCGTCAGGCTTGGTGGCGCGCAGCTTAGACAGCTCTGTGCCGTAGTCGAGTTGGTTCAAAGCGGTGTAGGTCTCTGACGCCACTTCGCCTTTGAAGAAACGCTTGAAGCCAGCAATCGCGTCTTTGCCTGCTGGGTAGTTAGGCGCGATCAAAGCGACTTTCTTAAAGCCTTTGTCGGTCACCACTTTGCCCACGGCTTCGTGCATGTTGTCGTTTTGGTAAGACGCGCTGAAGAAGTAAGGGTTGCACTGCTCGCCCGCAAACTGAGATGGGCCAGCGTTGGCGCTGATGTAGAAGGTTTTAGATTGGAAGGTAGGCGCGCCCACGGCCAACATGACGTTGGAGAACACAATACCCGTCATGAAGTCGACCTTGTCGCGCTTGACCAAACGGTCTGCGGTTTGGCGGCCCACATCGGGGCTGGCTTGGTCGTCGGCCACGATGACGTCCACGGCCTTACCGCTGAACTTGCCACCTGACAGTTTGACCGCGAGCTGAAAGCCATCACGGATGTCCACGCCCAAACCCGCGCCGGGGCCTGACAAGGTGCTGAGCAAACCGACCTTCACAGGTGCGTCGTTTTGCGCAAAACCAGATGCGCAAGCCAAGCCCAAACTCAGGGCAATCAAAGAACGGCGAAAAGTGTGCATGAACATGTCTCCAATAATGATGTTTAGATTTTAAAACCAGCGGGATGGGCAAGCTGACCGCCGGCTGTCACCGACACAGCGCAGTATTTCAGCTCTGGAATCTTGCCAAATGGGTCAAGCGCAGGGTTGGTCAGCAAGTTGGCAGCAGCCTCTTGGTAGGCGAATGGGATGAACACCGACCCTTCTGGCGTGCCCTCGTCCAAACGCACACGCAGGCTCAAGTGGCCACGGCGCGAGGCCACGGTGATGACATCGCCCGCTTGCACACCCAAGGCTTGCAAATCTACGCCACACATCGAGGCGGTGGGCATGGGCTCAATAGCATCCAACACCGTGGCGCGGCGCGTCATGCTGCCCGTGTGCCAATGCTCCAGCTGTCGGCCTGTGATCAGCACAAACGGGTATTGCACATCAGGCTGTTCGTTGGCGGGTATCAAACCTGCAGGCATCAAGTTCACACGGCCATCGTCGGTGGCGAAGTGCTCTTTGAACACGGTGGGCTCGCCTGGGCCGTCTTCGGTGTGGCAGGGGTAAGTCACGCTGCTTTCGCGCTGCAAGCGTTCCCATGTGATGCCGCCAATGGCTGCATGCATGGCTTGACGCATTTCTTCGTACACCTCGGCCACGCCGTGGTGCTCGCCTGCATAGTGCCAACTGAGGCCCATGCGTTGTGCGATTTGCTGAATGATCCACAAATCAGCACGTGCATCACCCGGTGGGTCGATGGCTTGCAAACCGAGTTGCACCATGCGGTCGGTGTTGCTGACCGTGCCTGTTTTCTCGGGCCATGCCGTGGCGGGCAACACCACATCGGCGAGCCACGCGGTTTCGGTCATGAAGATGTCTTGCACCACCAAATGTTCTAGCGTGGCCAAAGCATGACGCGCGTGGTTCAAGTTCGGGTCGCTCATCGCTGGGTTCTCGCCCATGATGTACATGCCACGAATCTTGTGCGGGTCGGTCTCGTCGGCCAAGATCTTTCCCATGATTTCCACCACGGTGTAACCGGGCTTGTCGTCCAGCGGCGTGTCCCAAAACTTTTCAAACCACGCATGTGCATCGGCATGGATGACGCGTTGGTAGTTGGGGTACATCATCGGAATGAGGCCCGCATCGCTCGCGCCCTGCACGTTGTTTTGGCCGCGCAGTGGGTGCAGGCCCGAGCCCGGCTTGCCCACTTGACCCGTGATGGACGACAAAGCAATCAAGCAGCGCACGTTGTCTGTGCCGTGCACGTGCTGGCTCACACCCATGCCCCACAAAATCATCGCGCTGTTGGCGGTGGCGTAGGCTCGCGCCACCTCGCGCAGCGTGTGGGCGTCGATGCCGCAAATAGGGGCCATCGCCTCGGGGCTGAAGTCTTTGACGTTGGCCTTGAGCGCGTCGAAGTTGTTGGCGCGGTTGCGAATGAACGCTTCGTCCACCAAGCCTTCTTCGATGATGACGTGCAGCATCGCGTTAAGCATGGCCACATCGGTGTCCGCCTTGAAGTGCAGCGCACGCCAAGCGTGTTTGCCAAGGTCTGTGCCACGCGGGTCGGCCACCACAATCTTGGCCCCGCGCTTGGCCGCGTTCTTCATCCATGTGGCCGCCACGGGGTGGTTGGATGTGGGGTTGGAGCCAATGACAAAAATAAAGTCAGAGTGCTCCACATCATTCACTTGGTTGGTCACCGAGCCCGAGCCCACACCTTCGAGCAAGCCTGCCACACTAGACGCATGGCACAAACGTGTGCAATGGTCGACGTTGTTCGAGCCAAAGCCCGTGCGCACCAACTTTTGGAACAAATACGCTTCTTCGTTGCTGCCCTTGGCCGAGCCAAAACCCGCCAGTGCTTTTTTGCCGTGCGTATCACGCAGGTGTTTGAGCTTGGACGCGGCCAGATCAAGCGCTTCTTCCCATGTGGCTTCGCGAAACACTTGCGACCAATCAGCCGCGTTGATGTTGAGCGCGTTCAATGCTTCTGGGTCTTTGGGCACGCCTGCTTTGCGAATCAGCGGCACGGTCAAGCGTTGCGGGTTGTGGATGTAGTCAAACCCGAAGCGCCCTTTCACGCACAAGCGGCTGTGGTTCGCTGGGCCGTCTCGCCCGTCCACGCTGACAATTTGGTTGTCCTTCACGTTGTAGGTGAGCAAGCAGCCCACACCGCAGAACGGACACACCGAATCCACCTTCTTATCGACAACTTGTGAACCGACTTGCGTCTTAGGCATCAACGCGCCCGTGGGGCAAGCCTGCACACATTCGCCACACGCCACGCAACTGCTCAGGCCCATGGGGTCGTTCAAATCAAACACGATTTGAGAATGCGCACCACGATTGGCATAGCCAATCACATCGTTGACTTGTTCTTCACGGCACGCACGCACACAGCGGTTGCACTGAATACACGCATCTAAGTTCACCGCCATCGCGGGGTGTGACACATCACTGGTGGGTTGCTCGCGGCGCAGTGCACGTAACTCTGGGCGCACAGTCACACCCATGCGCGCAGCCCACTCACTCAGTTCACCATGCTCACCCACACCCGCTGCGATGGGGGATCCGCCGGGCAACGATTTTGGCTCGCCGCATGAGGCGCCCGGCGTATCCCCCGTCGCAGCAGCGAGAGAAGAAGCCGAAGAAGCATCGTTCCACTTGTGTCCAACATCTGGCATATCCGACAGCAACATTTCAAGAACCATCTTTTGGCTCTTCACCGCACGGTCACTCACCAACACCTCCAGCCCAGCCGTCGCCGTGCGACAGCAGCTAGGGGCCAAGGTACGTTCGCCTTTGATCTCGACCACACACGCACGGCAGTTGCCGTCGGCACGCAAACCATCGGTGTAGCAGAGGTGGGGAATGTCTACGCCGTTGCGTTGCGCGGCTTTGAGAATGCTCTCGCCTTCATACGCTTGAACAGCCTTGTCGTTGAGTTTGAACTCAACCGTGGGCAAGTTTTTCAAAGGTGCATTCATCTCAAGCCACCTCGTGAGCGAAATAGGTTTGCACACAACGCACAGGGTTGGGTGCTGCTTGGCCAAGGCCGCAAATGGAGGCATCGACCATCACTTGGTTCAAGTCTTCCAGCGTGGCGTTGTCCCACTGGGGTGCTTGCATGAGCTGCACCGCCTTGGCCGTGCCCACGCGGCACGGTGTGCATTGGCCACAGCTCTCGTGTGCAAAAAACTGCATGGCGTTCAACGCGGCATCGCGTGCGGTGTCGTGCTGGCTCAGCACCACCACGGCGGCAGAGCCGATGAAGCAGCCGTGTTCTTGCAAGGTGTCAAAGTCGAGTGGCACGTTGTTCAGCCGTGCGGGCAAGATGCCGCCCGATGCACCGCCGGGCAAATAGGCATACAGCGTGTGCCCGTCCAACATGCCACCGCAATACTCGCCAATCAAAGCCTGCACTGTGATGCCAGCGGGCGCTAGCTTGACGCCCGGCTTCTTAACGCGGCCACTCACACTGAAACTGCGCAAACCTATGCGGCCATTGGCCCCAAAGCTGGTGAACCACTGCGGGCCTTTTTGCACGATGTCGCGCACCCAGTACAGAGTTTCAAAATTGTGTTCGAGTGTGGGTTTGCCAAACAAACCCACTTGCGCAATGTAGGGCGGGCGCATGCGTGGCTCGCCGCGTTTGCCTTCGATGCTCTCGATCATGGCGGACTCTTCACCACACACATACGCACCCGCGCCTCGGCGCAGTTCGATGTGCGGCAGTGGGCAAGGCGGGTTGGCTTGCAAGGCAGCCAGCTCGTATTGCAACAGATCGCGGCAGCCGTGGTACTCGTCACGCAGGTAGATGTAAATGGCTTCAATACCCACCACTTGCGCGGCCACCAACATGCCTTCTAAAAAGCGATGCGGGTCACGCTCTAGATACGTGCGGTCTTTGAATGTGCCGGGCTCGCCCTCGTCAATGTTGACGGCCATCACACGCGGTGCAGTTTGCTCACGCACGATGCGCCACTTGCGCCCTGCCGGAAAACCCGCCCCGCCCAAGCCGCGCAGGCCCGAGGCTTCCATGGCTTTCAGCACATCGTCTGTTTGGGTTTCACCTTTGGCCAAAGTCGCCACCAAGGCATAGCCACCATCGGCGACATAAGCATCTAAATCCACATAGTCGGGCAATGCTTGCTGTGTATCGCCCGCACTGACTGCGGCCAACACGCGCTCTGTTGAGGCGTGCGGCACAGCGTTTTGGTGCACCACAGCCACAGGCGCTTGTTCGCAGCGGCCCACGCAGGGCGCGCTGATCACGCGCACGTCAGCGCCCAAGAGGCTGGGCAACTTGGCCAACAGTTGTTTGGCCCCGCCCATCTCGCAACTCAAGCCATCGCACACGCGCACGGTCAGGGCGGCAGGCTGGGCGTCGTTGGGCAGCACCTCGAAGTGGTGATAGAACGTGGCCACCTCAAACACCTCGGCCATGGGCAAACGCATCTCATGCGCCAAGGCCACCAAGTGGCGCTCAAACAAACCACGATAGGTGTCGTTGAGCGCATGCAGGTGCTCAATCAACAAATCACGTCGATCAAACGCCGGCACCAAGGCCCGCACCTCTTGCAGCGACTGAGCATCGGGCTGCCGCCCCTTGAGATGGCTGATGCGGCGCAAGGTGTCGCGCATCTCATCAACGGTGCTGAGCGTGTGAGTGGACGTTGGATTCATGGCTATCATTCTCCACCATGAAATTATTAACTTGGCCCGTTCCCGCCCTACTCGCTTGGGGTTCGTCTTGGCTCATTTTCAAAGGTCTGCAAGTGGTCGGACTGACCGAGACCATCGCCTTCATCGTGGCCACTTGTTTAGGTGGTTTCTTGAGCACGCTGGTGAACACCCCCATGCGTAAGGCCTTGATCGTGTTGGGTTTTCCGCTGTCCATGGCCGCGTCATCAGCCACCCTCAGCGTGCCGCCGATTGGCTGGTTGTTCTTGCTCGGGTTAATTGTTTTGGTGTACCCGCGCAAAGCGTGGCGCGATGCACCGCTGTTCCCCACCCCAAAACGTGCGCTGCGTGAAATGCAGCAGCACATCACCCTGCCCGCAGGCGCACGCATTTTGGATGCAGGCAGCGGCTTGGGCGACGGGCTGTTGGCTTTGCGTGATGCGTTTCCGCGTGCAGAGCTGCACGGGGTCGAGATGAGCTGGCCCTTGCGTGTGATGAGCGCCATGCGCTGCTCGTTTGCCAAGATTCGCCAAGGTGATATTTGGCTGGTGGACTGGCGCAGCTTTGACATGGTTTACATGTTTCAGCGCCCCGAAAGCATGCCCCGCGCTGTGGAAAAAGCAGAGGCTGAGCTGCGCCGTGGTGCTTGGTTGATCAGCTTAGAGTTTGAAGCGCAAGACCTCATTCCTAGCGCCATCCTCACTTGCCGTGATGGCCGCCCCGTGTGGATGTATCAGCTGCCGTTTAACCGCCGCAACAGCGGCCGCGTTTAATCGACGCGTTTAATTGATACAGCTCACCAAGAGCTTGTCGACACGACGGCCATCGAGGTCGACCACTTCAAAGCGCCACTCGCCAAACTCGACCACATCGCCCTCTGCAGGCAAATCGCCTGAAATGGCCATCACCAAGCCTGCCACCGTGTTGTAAATGCCACGGTCTTCGTCTGGCAATTCTTTCAGCCCCAAGCGGGCTTTGAACTCGGTCACAGGCATCAGGCCGTCAATCAACCACGAACCATCCGCACGTTGCGTGGCCCAGGCTTCGTCAGTCGGGGTGGCTTGCAGCAGCTCACCCGTGATGGCTTCTAGCAAATCGCGCGGCGTGAGCAGGCCGTGCACCACGCCGTATTCGTCCACCACCAACACCATGCGGCCGTGGGCTGTGGCGCGTTCGGCGGGCTTGCGGAACTGCTCTAGCAAATCCATGCCGCTCAAAGTTTCGGGCACAAAGGCCACGGGCTTGGCCAAGGCTTCCACCGTCATGTCGGTGCCGGGCGGCAAGCGCAAGAGCTGCGACACGCTCACCGCACCCACCACGTTGTCTAGGTCGCCACGGCACACGGGGTACCACGAGTGTGCGCCACTCGCCCCCACTTGCGCCAAGGCTTGGGGCACGGGCAGCTTGGCATCGAGCCACTCGATATCAGAGCGGTGCACCATGATGGAGGTGAGCGGACGCTCGTCGAGGTTGAACACGTTTTGCACCATTTGGTGTTCGTGCTGTTCAATCAAACCCGCATCCACACCTTCGACCAAGCTGGCTGAAATTTCTTCTTCCGTCACCGTGCGTGCGCCGCGCACATCCACACGCAGCAGCTTCAAGATGGCGCTGGTGCTGGCGGACAACAAATGCACAAAAGGCTTGGCCAAGGTGGCCAAGGCCAACATCATGGGTGCGGCCACACGCGCCACGGATTCTGGAAACAACTGGCCAATGCGCTTGGGCACCAGTTCGCCAAACAAGATGGTGCTGAAAGTAATGATGGTCACCACAAACGCAGTGGCCAAACCAGCAGCCCAGTTCTCGGGCACGCCTTGGGCTAACAACCAATACGAAAAGTCGTCACTGAACGCCGCCTCACCCACGATGCCGTTGAGCACGCCGATGGACGTGATGCCAATTTGCACGGTGGACAAAAACTGTGTGGGCTGCTCCATCAGGCGCAACGCGGCGTGCGCACCGGTATCGCCCGTTTCGGCCAAAGCTGCCAAACGCGCTTTGCGGCTGGACGACAGCGCCATTTCGGACATGGCAAACACGCCGTTGAGCAGCGTGAGAAAAACGATCAGCAGAACATCCATTGAGAATTTAATTAGTGACAATCAACACATGGCACTTTACTTGATTGGCGACGTGCAAGGCTGCGACGAAGCCTTGGAACGTTTGTTAACGCACATCGCGTTCTCCCCCAGCCGTGACACGCTGTATTTGTTGGGCGACTTGGTCAACCGTGGCCCCAACAACGCAGGCGTGCTGCGCCTCTTGATGGCCCTCGGGGCAAGTGCGCAATGCCTGCTGGGCAACCACGATTTGCATTTGCTGGCCGTGTCGCAAGGCGTGCGCCAACCCAACAAGCAAGACACCACCCAAGACATCTTGACCGCCCCCGACAGCGCCGAGCTGCTGCACTGGCTGCGCCACCAACACATGGCTTTGCAAGTGGGCCAAGTGCTGATGGTGCACGCGGGCGTGCTGCCGCAATGGACCGCACAGCAAACCCTAGCGCTGGCTGGCGAAGTAGAAGCCGTGCTGCGCAGCGACGACTGGGTGCACTTCATGCCTCAGATGTATGGCGGCATGCCCAATGTGTGGCGTGATGACCTAGAGGGCGCAGACCGCTTGCGCGTGATCGTCAACGCCCTCACCCGCTTGCGCTTTTGCGATGCACAGGGCGCGATGGATTTCAGCGTGAAAGAAAGCGCAGACAAAGCCCCCGCCCACTTGATGCCGTGGTTTGATGTGCCGGGCCGACTGACGGCCGATGTGCGCATGGCCTTTGGCCATTGGTCTACCGTGCAGATTGCAGACCGCCCTGATGTGGTGTGCCTAGACGATGGGTGTGTGTGGGGTGGGTGCTTGAGTGCGGCGAAGCTAACAACCAAAGACACGCGGTTGACCGTGAACGAGGCGCCTGTGTGGGAGCGGGTCAGCGTGAAGTGCCCGCAGACATTGGACCCGTTAGCCTAGCCAAGCGTGGAAGAGTCGCCAGCGGGCGACAACTTTATGCGGTCGTCAATGGCTCCATACGCACCACGGCACGCGCTCCCACAGCACTGGCAAAACGTTGGACTGTTCGCATAGATGGCGTGCCCCTGCCGCTTTCGATGCGTGCCACCACGCTTTGGGTTGTGCCCATGAGTGCGGCCACATCGCCTTGCGTCAGGCCCGCTTGCGTGCGTGCTGCAATCAGTTCACGGGCCAGCTCAAACTCGGGCGTTTGTGCGTCATAGGCTTGGCGAACGGCAGGGTTGGCCAGCAGTTCGGCTTTCACGTCTTTCAGGCTTTTCATGTCGATTCCTCCAAGCGTTTCAAAGCGGTTTTAATGGCCCTTCGTGGTGTGGTCTGCGTCTTTTTTATAAACACATGCAACACCAGCAAAGTGCGCCCCTGCACGGCGGCGTAAACGGCACGGGCAATACCATCACGGCCCGTCATGCGCATCTCCCACAGCTTGCTTTCTAGTGGCCGAATGTGCGGCAAGCCCACACGATGCGGCCCCAAATCCACCAGCATTTCACCGATGTGCAAAAACCGAGCTTGCATATCAGCGGGGATGGTCTGTAATTCATGCGCCGCCAGTGGATGCAGGGCGACAGTCCACTGAGTTTCAAGTATAGCCTTTTTGCTATGTTTTGGGTTTTTCATGCAGCTCCCCTAGGTCCCGTTTAGTCCCTCTGGCAGCTTAAGGCGCTCACTTTTCAGCGAGGGCTATCACCAATTCAAATCTGTTTGCCCATCTCATGCGCTTTGCTGTAGCCCCTTCGCACCAAAAAAAACGCGCCATTTTTTGGCGCGTTTTCTTTTAAGTGGTCGACTTGAACAAAGCCGCCATCACCCGCTTGGGCTTGATGTTGGCCGACTTGCGCAGTGGGTCGGGTGCGGCAGGTGCTGCGGCCTCTGCGCTGCGCACTGGCGCTTCGTAGGGTTTGTCAAAGAACGGGTCGTTCTTGATGCGCGGTGCGGGCACGTAGCCCACTTCGCGGCTGCGGCGGCTGTCTTGTTCGCGTGGGCGCGAGTCGCGTGACAAGGCGCTGTCGCGTGGACGGCTGGAAGACTCTGAACGATCACCACCGCGAGATTCGCGTGAATCATTGCGGGGCTCACGACGCTCACGCGAACGGTCTTGCTCCACGCTCACGGTTTCCAAGTTGATCTTGGTCTTGAGCAATTTCTCAATGTCGCCCACCAAGCGTTGGTCGCTGCCCGACACAAAGCTGATGGCGTGGCCCAAAGCACCGGCGCGGCCTGTGCGGCCAATGCGGTGCACATAGTCTTCGGCGTTGAAGGGAATGTCAAAGTTGAACACCGCTGGCACGTCTTTGATGTCCAAGCCGCGAGCGGCCACATCGGTACACACCAACAAGTCCACCTCGCCTTGCTTGAAGCCTTCGAGGGCTTTCAGGCGTTCGTCTTGGCTCTTGTCGCCGTGCAGGGCGCTGGTGCGAAAACCGTCGCGCTCTAGCGAGCGGGCCAAACGGGCGCAGCCGAGTTTGCTGTTGCAAAACACAAAGGCTTGCTTCATGCCGTTGGCTTTGATGAGGTGGCGCAAGGCGTTGTACTTGTCGTCCACGCTCACGCTGTAAAACTGCTGCGTGATGGTGGCGGCTGTCTCATTAGGGCGCGCCACTTCGATGGTGACGGGGTTTTGCAAATAGCTGCCAGCCAAGCGTTTGATTTCGGTGGAGAACGTGGCCGAGAACAACAGCGTGGTGCGCTGTTTGGGCAAGTGGCTCAAGATGCGTTGCAAGTCTGGCAAGAAGCCGATGTCCAACATGCGATCGGCTTCGTCGAGCACCACATATTCCACTTGGTTGAGCACCACGTTCTTGGCTTCGATGTGGTCTAGCAAACGGCCGGGCGTGGCCACCAAAACTTCGACGCCTTTTTTCAGCTCGATGGTTTGGGGCTTCATGTCCATGCCGCCAAACACCACGGCGCTGCGCAGGTTGGTGTGCACGGCGTATTGTTTGATTTGCTGGGCCACTTGGTCGGCCAGCTCGCGGGTGGGCAACAGCACCAGTGCGCGCACGGGGTGGCGTGCGGGCGAGGTAGAGCTGTTTTCGTGTTTGAGCAAACGTTGCAGCAGTGGCAGCGAGAACGCTGCTGTTTTGCCGGTGCCGGTTTGCGCGGCGCCCATCACGTCTTGGCCGGTCAGAACCACGGGAATGGCCTGGGCTTGGATGGGGGTCATGGATTCGTAGCCCATTTCGGCTACGGCACGTGCCAGCGCGGGGGCCAGCTGCAAATTGGAAAAAGAGGTCGTCATGTCTGGGGCATATTGTCGCATTGTGGGCGGGTGCGCCTTAAATGCGGGTTTTGCCGTGTTTTTTGAGCTGGGCTGCCAGCTCGCTGAGGGTTTTGTATAACTCGCCTGCCGGTGCGTTCCATTGCTTCACCACCTCACCCTGCGCCTGCACCACCGCCGTGTCGCCACGGGCGGCTGGGCCGGTCAAGGACTGTGCTGGGCCCATGGCCAGCACGTTGTCTACCGTGCTTTTGAGTAGCGCCTCGGTCAGCGGGCGCATCAGCTCGGGCGGCACGCCTGCGCTGTGCCACGCGTCTTGGGCAACGCCTTGCAACACCACGGTGAAGTTGCTGCTGAACACCGCGGCTGCGTGATACAGCGGTTTGTCTGCACTGGCAATCTCAAAGCAACGACCGCCAATGGCGCTGAGCGCGCTGTGCAGCCAAGCCAGCGCGGGGGCATCGCCCTCTAGCCCGCAGGGCGTGCCTGCAAACTGGCGCACGCCGGTGTCAGGAGAAGCAAAGTTGAGCACCGGATGTGCGCTAGCCACATGGCAGCCCAAGGCTTGCAAGGGCTGCAGCACGGCGGCGCTTAAAAAGCCACTGTTATGAAACACGATAGCGCCAGCCAGCTTGGCCCCCTGCGCGTCGGCCAAGGCCTGCGCGGCTGCGCCCACTTGGGCATCGGGCACGCTGAGCAGCCACACGTCTGCGTTGCGCATGTGGGCCAGCTCGGCCACAGGCTGGCCTGCGCCCACAAACTTGGCCGCTTGCTCGGCGCTGCTGAAACTGCGCGAATACAGGTCTTGCACCTGCGCTTGGGCCTGCTGATGTAACAAGGCCGCGAGGGTTTGACCCACGCGGCCGCAACCGATGACGTTGAATTTGGTCAATTAGGTCTTGGGCAGTGTGACGCCCACTTGGCCTTGGTACTTACCGCCACGGTCTTTGTAGCTGGTTTCGCACACGTCGTCTTTGTCGCTCTCGAAGAACAACACTTGGGCACAGCCCTCGCCTGCATAAATCTTGGCGGGCAGTGGCGTGGTGTTGGAGAACTCCAAGGTCACATAGCCTTCCCACTCGGGCTCGAACGGGGTGACGTTGACGATGATGCCGCAGCGTGCGTAAGTGCTCTTACCCAAACACACGGTCAGCACGTTGCGCGGAATACGGAAGTACTCCATGGTGCGGGCCAGCGCAAAGCTGTTGGGCGGGATGATGCAGACGTCAGACTCGATGTCCACAAAGCTTTTGGGATCAAAGTTTTTGGGGTCCACCACCGTGCTGTAGATGTTGGTGAACACCTTGAACTCGGGCGCGCAACGGATGTCATAGCCGTAGCTGCTGGTGCCGTAGCTGACGATTTTTTCGCCTGCTGCGTTTTGGCGGATTTGGCCTGGCTCGAAGGGTTCGATCATGCCGTGCTCTTCGGCCATGCGGCGGATCCATTTGTCTGATTTGATACTCATGGCGTTATTTTGCCTCAATCGTTCTCGGTGAAACGCTCAAAACAAACCTTGAGCTCATGCATCCATTTCTGGCGCTGGGCCTCTGGCACAAAGCTGGCTTCAAAGCTGTTGCTGGCCAGCACATAGGCCTGCTGCGCGGTCAGCCCCGTGGCCTCGAAGGTTTGCACAAAGTTGTCGTTCATGTAGCCACCAAAGTAGGCGGGGTCGTCCGAGTTGATAGTGACGCACAGGCCTGCGTCTAACAACTGGCCGATGTTGTGGTTTTTCAAATCAGGGAATACGCAGAGCTTTTGGTTAGACAGCGGGCACACGGTCAGTGGCGTGCGGTCTTTGGCCAAGCGGGCCATCAGCGCCGCGTCGTGCACGGCTTGCACGCCGTGGTCGATGCGCTCGACGTGCAACACATCTAAGGCGCTCCACATGTAGGCAGGTGGCCCCTCCTCGCCCGCATGGGCCACAAGGTGCAGGCCATGCGCGTGCGCCAAGGCAAACACGTTTTTAAATTTCTCTGGCGGGTGGCCCACTTCGCTAGAGTCCAAACCCACGCCAATGAATTTGTCTTTGAAGGGCAAGGCGTCGTTGAACGTTTGCAGAGCGGCCTCTTCACTCAGGTGGCGCAAGAAGCACAAGATGAGCTGCGCACTCACGCCCAACTGCGCTTGCGCATCCACACATGCACGGTGCAAGCCGTTGATGACGGTGGCCATGGGCACGCCGCGTTCGGTGTGCGTTTGGGGGTCAAAAAACATTTCGGTGTGCACCACATGGTCGGCCTTGGCACGCTCCAAGTAGGCCCAAGCCATGTCGTAAAAATCTTGCTCGTGCAGCAGCACGCTCGCGCCCGCGTAGTAAATGTCGAGAAAGCTTTGCAGGTTGGTGAAGGCATAGGCCGCACGCAGGGCCTCGACGTTGGCATAGGGCAGCTTCACGCCATTGCGCTCGGCCAGCGCAAAGATGAGTTCAGGCTCTAGCGAGCCCTCGATGTGAATGTGCAGCTCGGCCTTGGGCATCTCGCGCAAGAGCTGGGGCAAACGGTGGGGGGCAACGGCGTGAACTTTGAACATGGCTTTTCCTTCGACGAGGCTTCATGCTAACCAAAAAAAAGACCACCCTCGGGTGGTCTTTTGAGCTTCGTTCAGAAATGAATTTCTGATTAGAAGTGGTATTCAGCGCGAACCATTGGGGTCTTAGCAAATGCACCTTTACCGGCTGCACCAGTGTGGTCATTACCAAACTTGTTCTTCCAGTATTGGTATTCAGCACCAACTTTGAATGTTTTTGGCTTGGCACCAATTGCATTGCTGATGTCGTACATGACTTGCATGTCAATGTTGGTTTCAGCAGCAGTCTTAGCACCTGATTCGTTGATGCCTTTGGCCGTGATGTAGTTGGCATAACCTGCAAACTCCAAAGGCACAGAACCCACGCTGAATGGAATAGCCCACGCAGCAGTCAACATTGGATGTGGATCGTAGCTGTAACGGGGTTTGCCAGTGTTGGTGAATGTGCTGTAGGGTGCGTTGCTTTCCCACAATTGCAACAAGCTCACGTTCAAGAAACCAGCTGGAACGTCCAACATGACTGTTGGGCCGAAAACCAGCATCTGTTTCTTAGAGTTGTAACCAGCGTCAGTTTTGGTGTTGAAGTCAAAACCAGCAGTCACGCCCAAACCACGGACGCCAGTGGTTTTAAAGGATTTGCCAGTGGCTTTTTGGAGGTCAACCGTGTTGCGGTAAACCACATAAACTTCACGAGCGCCGTTTTGAGAGTTCTTAAATGCTGGATCTTTGCTGTCAGACATCAACAAGTCGGCATTGAAGAAATTGCTTCCGTACTTGTAACCACTTGCATGATTCAAACCAATGATGTTTTTCGAAATGTCATTGGCGTTGAAAGGCTCAGCATACTTGTTGCCATGACGATAGTTAATCGATGTGTCGCTCCAATCAGCGGCTTGTGCGCCAGCAGCCATAGCAGCCAGCAAAACGAGGGCAATATTTTTTTTCATTTTCAAGTTTCCTTCAAGGTTAAAAAAACAGGGGGGATTACTTAGCGCCTGGCACTTTGCCTTCCACGCCTTTGACGTAGAAGTTAACGCCGCTCAAGAACTTGTCGTCGGCGACTTCACCGGCCTTCAACACTTCTTTGCCAGCGTTGTCGACGATGGGGCCTTTCCAAATGGCGAAGCTGCCATCGGTCAAACCTTTTTTCACGTCAGCCACTTTGGCTTTGGTGTCAGCTGGCACGTCTTCGGCGATGGAGACGATGTCAATCGCGCCGTCTTTCACACCAGACCATGTGTGGCCGCCGCCTGTCCACTTGCCTTCCAAGGCTTGGCGGGTGGCGTTGATGTAGTAAGGCGTCCAGTTGATCACGGCAGAAGCCAAGTGAGCTTTGGGGCCGTAGGCTGTCATGTCAGAGTCCCAACCGAAAGCGCGCTTGCCTTTGTCTTGCGCTGTTTTCAACACAGCTGGAGAGTCAGTATTTTGGAACAACACGTCAGCACCGCCGTTGATGAGCGATGTCGCAGCTTCGGTTTCTTTTGGTGGGTTGAACCACTCGTTGACCCACACCACTTTGGTCTTGATCTTGGGGTTGATGGATTGAGCGCCCAAGGTGAAGCTGTTGATGTTGCGAATGACTTCAGGAATTGGGATAGAGGCCACAACACCCAAGGTGTTGGTTTGTGTCATCTTGCCTGCAATCACGCCAGCCATGTATGCGCCTTCGTAGGTGCGGCTGTCGTAGGTGCGCATGTTGGCAGCTTGTTTGTAGCCAGTGGCGTGCTCGAACTTCACATCAGGCGTGTCGGCGGCCACTTTGAGCATGGGCTCCATGTAGCCGAAGGTGGTGCCAAACACCAGCTTGTTGCCTTGGCCGACCATGTCGCGAATCACGCGCTCTGCGTCAGCAGACTCGGGCACGTTCTCGACGAACGATGTGGAGATCTTGTCGCCGAATTCTTTTTCGAGGGCTTTGCGTGCGTTGTCGTGTGCAAACGTCCAGCCGCCGTCGCCCACAGGGCCAACGTAGGCAAATGCAATTTTCAAGGGCTCGGCCTTGGCTGCAGCGGCGGGCGCATCAGCAGGCTTGGCTTCTTCTTTTTTGCCACAGCCCACCAACACGGCGGCAGAGACTGCGGTCAAGGCTGCGGCTTGCAACCAGCGACGTTTGAACAGATTAGTCATGAAAAACCCTTCATAAAGAGAACTAAAAAACGGAACAAATTATCAACCAGGGAAAAACGGTTTTCCGATCGAAGCGGGCATGTTTACCCTGAGCCAACGCGGATTTTTAGAGATCAGCGCGAGCACCACGATGGTGGCCACATACGGCAGCATACTCAAGAACTGGCTGGGCACATCCACGCCCGTGGCCTGTAAATGAAACTGCAGCATCGTGACACCGCCAAACAGATAAGCACCAAGCAATACACGTGCCGGTCGCCATGTGGCGAAGGTGGTGAGGGCCAAAGCAATCCAGCCCTTGCCAGCAATCATGCCTTCAACCCAAAGCGGCGTGTATACGACCGAGATGTAAGCACCTGCTAAGCCACACAATGCGCCGCCCACGACCACGGCCAGCAAACGGATGCGGCGCACGGGATAGCCCAAAGCATGGGCGGATTCGGGCGATTCGCCCACGGCACGCAAAACCAAACCCGAACGTGTTCGGTAGAGGAAATAAATCAAACCTAAAGTAAGCGCAATCGCACCGTACACCAGTGGGTGGTGCTTGAACAAAGCCGAGCCGAACCAAGGAATGTCCGCCAAAAATGGCACTTCGTATTGAATGCGCTCAGGCAGCTTGGCCTGCACATAGCTGGTGCCCACAAAGGCCGAGAAGCCGCCGCCAAACAGGCTGAGCGCCAAGCCCGTGGCGTATTGGTTGGTGTTCATCCAAATCACCAGCACGCCAAACAGCGCAGCCATCAAAGCGCCTGCGCCCATGCCGGCCAAAAAGCCCAGCGTGTCGCTGCCCGTGGTGGCCACGGTGGCAAAGCCTGCAATGGCGGCGCACAGCATCATGCCTTCTGCGCCTAAGTTGACGATGCCTGCTTTTTCATTAATCAAAAGGCCCAGCGACGCCAGCGCCAAAACAGTGCCCGCGTTCATGGTGGCGGCCCACAACAGTGCGTAAGTCTCCATCACAGTGCCTCCGCTTTCGTGACCCAACGCAAGCGGTATTGCATCAAGGTGTCACACGCCAGCAGCGTGAACAACAGCAAACCTTGAAACACGCCCGTCAGTGAACGGGGCAAGCCAAGGCGCGATTGCGCCAGCTCTCCGCCGATGTAAAACATGCTCATCAATATGGCAGACAGCACCATGCCCACGGGGTGCAAGCGCCCCACAAAGGCCACGATGATGGCCGCAAAGCCATAGCCCACCGGCACAAACGGCGTGAGCTGACGCAGCGGCCCCGCCACTTCTAAAGCGCCCGCCAAACCAGCGGCTGCACCCGAGGTGAGCAGCGCCAGCCACAAAGCCTTGCGTGACGAGAAGCCTGCATAACGCGCTGCATCAGGGGCCAAGCCACCCACTTGCTGGGCAAAGCCTGCGTGCGTGCGAAACAAAAACACCCACAGCGCACCCACGCCCGCCAGCGCCAGCAGCACGCCAATGTTCACGCGTGTGCCTGTGATGAGCTTGGGGATTTGTGTGATGGCATCAAAGGTTTTGGTTTGCGGGAAGTTGTAGCCCAGTGGGTCTTTCCATGGGCCATAGACCAAGAAGTTCAGCGTCATGATGGCCACGTACACCAGCATGAGGCTGACCAAAATTTCGCTCGCATGAAAGCGGTCGCGCAAGAACGCGGTGATGCCCGCCCACACCATGCCGCCCGCAATACCCGCGAGCAAGATGAGCACCCAAAAGCCTGCGCCTGTGTTGGCATCTGCCGCCAGCGCCACGCCAGAGGCAAACACCGCGCCCATGACGAACTGGCCTTCAGCGCCAATGTTCCAAACGTTGGAGCGAAAGCACACAGCCAGCCCCAAGGCAATGAGCAGCAGCGGCGTGGCCTTGACCATCAACTCGGACAAGGCATACACGCTCTTGATGGGTTCCCAAAAAAACACCTGCAAACCGCGCACAGGGTCTTTGCCCAGCGCGACAAACAAAATCACACCCAACACCACCGTGATGGCCAGCGCCAACAGAGGCGAGGCATAGCGCCACAGCTTGGAGGGCTGGGCACGCGGCTCAAGACGCAGCATGGTTCACCTCCCCAGTTGCAACGGGTGCATCCCACAAGCCACTCATCCACGCACCGATGCGCGACACATTGGCCTCTTCGCGTGTGAGCGCGGGCGACAAGCGGCCCTCGGCCATCACATGCAAACGGTCTGACAGCTCTAACAATTCGTCCAACTCCTCACTCACCACCAACACTGCGCAGCCTGCATCCCGCAGGGCCAGCAGTGCGGCGCGTATTTGCGCGGCAGCGCCCACATCCACACCCCATGTGGGCTGCGACACGATGAGCAACTTAGGCGCCGCTTCAATCTCGCGGCCCACCAAAAACTTTTGCAAGTTGCCACCCGACAGCGAACGCGCCGCTGCATCAGGGCCGCCTGCTTTCACTTGGTATTTGGCAATGATGTTGGCCGCTTGGGTGTGCAGCGTGTTCAAGTTGAGCCACCCCAAAGCACCGGCTGCACCGCTAGACGCCACCGCGTCATGGCGGGTGAGCAACAGGTTTTGCGCAAGGCTCAGGCTAGGCACTGCGCCACGGCCTAGGCGCTCTTCCGGCACAAAGTGAAGACCGAGGTTGCGGCGCTGGTCTGGGTTGAGTTGGCCCATGGCTTGGCCGCTCAGCTGAATGCTGTCAGCCGCTGCCCGCATGTCTTCGCCCGACAAAGCAAACAGCAGCTCTCGCTGGCCGTTGCCCGACACACCAGCAATACCCACCACCTCGCCTGCGCGCACTTGCAGGTTCACGCCATTCAGGTCCACGCCAAACGGGTCGTCGGCTTTTAGCGCCAAGTCGTGCACGCTGAGCACAGCAGCGCCAGGCTTGTGCTCGCGTACATGCAGCTCAGGCGGCAAGCTGCCAATCATGAGCTGGCTCAGCGAGGCATTGGTTTCTTGGCGCGGGTCGCACACGCCCGTCACACGGCCTGCGCGCATGACGGTGCAAGCGGTGCACAGCGCACGAATTTCGTGCAGCTTGTGGCTGATGTACAAAATGCTGCGGCCTTCAGAGGCAAGCTGACGCAGCACCACAAAGAGCTTCTCCACCGCTTGCGGTGTGAGCACCGAGGTGGGCTCATCCAAGATGAGCAGCTGCGGATTGGTCAGCAAAGCGCGGATGATTTCCACGCGCTGCATCTCGCCTACGCCCAGGGTGTGCACGGGACGGGCGGGGTCAATGTCGAGGCCGTATTGCGCGGCGGTGTCAGTGATGCGCTGCGTCACTTCGGCAAGGGTGAGCGACTTGTCAAGGCCCAGCCACACGTTCTCAGCAACGCTCAGCGTATCGAACAAGCTGAAGTGCTGAAACACCATGCTGATGCCCAGACGACGCGCCTCTTGCGGGTTGCGGATGTTCACCACCTCGCCGTTGAAACGAATCTCGCCCGCATCGGGCTTGACCGCGCCGTAGATGATCTTCATCAGCGTGGATTTGCCCGCGCCGTTCTCACCCAACACGGCGTGAATTTCGCCGGGCTGCACCGTCAGGCTCACGCCATCGTTGGCCACCACAGCGGGGTAGCGCTTGGTGATGTGGGCAAGTTGCAGGCGGGGTTGGGTCATAAGGCAATAGGTTACAACACAAGCATGGCGCGAAAGTCGTTCACATTGGTGTGCGTGGGGCCAGTCACCACCAAGTCGCCCACAGCCTCAAAGAAACCGTATGCATCGTTGCGGTCAAGGCAGTCGGCGGCTTTGACGCCTGCAGCCTCGGCGCGGGCCAAGGTGTCGGGCGACACGCATGCGCCTGCGTTGTCTTCGATGCCGTCAATGCCATCAGTGTCGGCAGCGATGGCCCAGACGTTGGGTTGCGATTGCAAGGCCACGGCTAGGCCTAGGCAGAACTCCCCTGCTCTTCCGCCTCTTCCGGGCCGAACGTGAGGCAGAGCGCTCTGCTCCGTGTCCCCCGCCCGCTGCGCGGTCTCCTCCTTGACCTGCGCAGAACGCCCTGCCGCACGCTCGGCCTTTCGGATGGTCACAGTGGTTTCGCCGCCACTCAAAATCACACAGGGCTTTTTGAAAGGACCTTGGCCTTTGGCCGCTGCACGCGCTAACGCGGCGTGCACCTTGCCCACTTCGCGGGACTCGCCCTCTAGCTCGTCGCTCAGCACATAGGCGTGCAGACCAGCATCGCGAGCCAGCTCGGCGGCGGCGTCTAGCGACTGTTGAGGGGTGGCGATTAGGTGCACGGGCTGCTTGTCCCACGTGGGGCTGGGCTTGGGTGTTTCTAGTGCGCCAGCTTTCAGCGCGGCTTCGATGGCAGCGGGCACTTCGATGTTGTAGCGTTGCAGGATGGCCCATGCATCGGCGCAGGTCGTCACATCGGGCACGGTGGGGCCGCTGGCGATGACGGATGGGTCGTCGCCCGGCACGTCGCTGATGGTCAGCGTCACCACTTGGGCGGGTGCACACGCGGCGGCCAAGCGGCCACCTTTGATGCGCGAGAGGTGTTTGCGCACGCAGTTCATTTCACCAATGCCTGCGCCGCTGTTGAGCAAATCTTTGTTGATGCGCTGCTTGTCTTCCAACGTCAGGCCGTCAGCTGGCAACGTCAGCAAAGCAGAGCCGCCGCCAGAAATCAGGCACAGCACCAAGTCGTCAGCAGTCAATCCTTGGGTCAACGCCAAGATGCGCTCGGCAGCCGCTAAACCCGCAGCATCGGGCACAGGGTGCGAAGCCTCGACCACCTCAATTCGCTCGGGCACACCTGCAGGGCGCGGTGGCGTGTGGCCGTAACGTGTGACGACCAAGCCGGACATTGGTTTGTCAGCAGGCCACAGCGCCTCGACCGCTTGGGCCATCGCGCCACCGGCTTTGCCTGCGCCCAGTACCACGGTGCGGCCTTTGGGTGGGGTGGGCAAATAGGCGGCGGTGTTGTGCAGGGGCAAGGCGCGTTTGACGGCGGCTTGGAACAACGCCGCTAAAAATTCGTTGGGCTGAGTGGCGAAGTTCGGCGTGGTGAAGCTGGCTTGTTGCATCAGCAAATTGTGCCGTGCCCAGTGCGGCCCACCCCCTGTGGAAACCACTTGGGTGACACACGCAAAAATGCATCGTTACAAAGGTTAAAGTTTGTGCCATGACTACCCTGCTCATCCACCGCGCCCGCTGCATCGCCACGCAAGACGATGCGAACACCGAACTGAATGACGCATCGCTGCTGCTGCGCGATGGCCGCATTGAACGCATCATTCCTGCCGACGAGAACATCGACGAGTTGCTGAAGCAAGTGGATGAGGTGATTGACGCCCGCCGCCATGTGGTGGTGCCTGGCCTGATCAACACCCACCACCACATGGTGCAAAGCCTCACGCGTGCTGTGCCGCAGGTGCAAAACGCAGAGCTGTTCAGCTGGCTCAAAGGGCTGTACCCCATTTGGGCAGGCCTCACGCCCGAGATGGTGCTGGTGTCTAACCAAGTGGCCATGGCCGAGCTGCTGCTGAGCGGCTGCACCACCAGCAGCGACCACCTGTACATCTACCCCAACGGCGTACGACTGGACGACAGCATTGAAGCTGCGCACACCATTGGCATGCGCTTTACGGCCACGCGCGGCAGCATGAGCGTGGGCGAAAGCCAAGGCGGCCTGCCGCCCGACCGCGTGGTGGAAAAAGAAGCCTTCATCCTCAAAGAAACTCAACGCCTGATTGAGACCTATCACGACGCCAGCTATGGCGCGATGACGCATGTGGCCGTGGCCCCCTGTTCACCCTTTAGCGTGAGCCAAGACCTCATGCGCGAAGCCGCCAAACTGGCCCGTGCACACAAGGTGCGCCTGCACACGCATTTGGCCGAGAACGACCACGACATTGCGTACACCAAAGAGAAATTCAACTGCACGCCCGCGCAATACGCCGAAGACTTAGGCTGGGTGGGCCACGACGTGTGGCACGCCCACTGCGTGAAGCTAGACGACGAAGGCACGTATTTGTTTGCACGCACGCGCACCGGCATTGCCCACTGCCCGTGCAGCAATATGCGATTGGCCAGCGGCATCCTGCCCCTGCGCAAAATGCTAGACGCTGGTGTGCCCATTGGTTTGGGCGTAGACGGCAGCGCCAGCAACGACGCCGCCCACCTGCTGAACGAAGCACGCCAAGCCATGCTGCTGGCACGCGTGGGCCGAGCGCTAGACAACTTCGGTTGCGACCACGGCCCTGCCGAGATGACACCCCGCGACGCCCTGCGCCTAGCCACACGCGGCGGCGCAGAAGTGCTGGGCCGCGCCCACGAACTGGGGCAAATCAAAGAGGGTTATTGCGCCGACATCGCCATGTTCCGCACCGACACACTCAGCATGGCCGGCGGCGCAGTGCACGACCCCGTGGGTGCGCTGCTGCTGTGCGCCAGCGACAACGCGGACTACACCATCGTGAATGGCCGTGTAGTGGTGCGCAAAGGTGAGATTGCCACGGTGGACATGGGGCCGTTGATTGAGCGGCATAACCAACTGGCGATGCAGTTGGCGTTGGGGGCTAGTTCAGCGGGTTGAAGGATCTCAACGCATTCAAATACGCTTCGCCCCTTGCCTCGGCAAAAAGATCTAGCGCAAGTGTGAATGCAGCTTGCACTAGCAAGCCCAAACCTATACCCACCGCTGCATCCGATTTAGGTAGAAAAGCAATCAGCGCCAGGGCGAATACAAGCAACACGATCTCAATTGTTTTGTAGATTTTGAAATTCGTCATGACGGTTTGCATTCGGTCAATCTCCTGTACTTGAAATTGCACGGGTTCATTTTTTTGCAACACGCTCAAGCTCTGCACTTGGGCGTCAGTGCGAGCGTAAATGGTGAATCCCACCACCATTTGCATCAAGGCCACCACCACAAGCGGCACGGCCATGAGACGAAAGCGATGATCAGTCATCCACAGCCAAACCGCGACGCCAATCGCCAGTAAACCCACGGCCAAAAAAAGAATGCTTTCTTGTTTCTCACCGGCAAAATAAACCAACAGTTCTTTCGTCATTTCAATCTCGCCTAGGTTTGTGGATCGGTCTATTCAATGGAGTTGGGTGTTCACGCAACTTTTTCGGTACGCCGCTGGTGTAACACCAGTCCAACCTCTGAACGCACGGATGAACGAGTTGCTTTCCTGAAAGCCAAGCAGCCACGAAATCTCTCCGGCTGAAATGTCGGTACGGCTCAGGTAATGACGCGCCAGTTCATGCCGCACCTCGCTGAGCAACTCTTGATACCCAACCGATTCGTCGGCCAGTTGCCGCTGCAAAGAACGCTTGCTCACCGCTAAGCGCTGGGCTACAGCCTCGATGCTGCTGATGCCAGCGGGCAACGTCTCCAGCAACACCGCCCTGACCCGCTCGCGCATGCTCGCTTGGGCGTCCAACTCAGAGAGCCGACTGTTGAGGGCGGGTTCAAACGCCGCCCACATGGCCATGTTGTCGGTCAAGAAAGGCCGACGTCCATCGTGCGCCGAAAACGTCATTTGAATCTGTTCAGAGGCCCTCAAAGCGCAACCCAGATAGGCTTGGTAGGGCGCGAGATTCAAGGGCAAATCGGGCACCAAGGCCGCTAAGGGTTCTATGCGCGCTCGCGTGCCCAGCCGTGCCAGTTGCGTGAAAAAAACAAGCTCTGACACACCCAAGCTACGAGGAATCGGCTCGTCGCTACCGTAGCAGCTGAGTGTGATTTGTGTGCAATCCGCGCGGATGTCGACCTGCATATGCAAGGGGCAAATCAGGCGTTTGTAGTGCGCCAGCCGCTGCAGCGCAGTGTTCAGGTCTGGGCTGCACAGACAGGCGAACATGGCGGGGTCAAAGGCCTCCACCGACATGGCCTGCGCGAGCTTAAGGGCCAGCTCGTCATTGCCTGAGGCCTGCTCCAGCCCACGCCACAAGTCAAAGTACTGCGCGGGCGATAAGCTCGCACCCCCCGTGCGTGCAAACAGGTCACCCGGCAGCCGAGCCAGTCTCAGCACATCGTCGGGGGCGTAGCCCATGTCCACGATGAGCAGTTTCCAACTCATCTGCACAGCAAAGCGTGTGGCCTGTTTCACGGTGTGGTGCTTTCTGGAATGTCGGGAAGTTTCGGAGGGGCGAACTACTTGGCTTGGCTCATGATGGCCATGTCAAAGATGCGGTCCCCGAAATACTTGCGAATGAACATCAAAGGCTTGGCCATTTTGCCGATGACATAACGGGTTTTGGGTCGGCGCGAACGCACAGCCTGCAGTATGGCATCGGCCACCACCGAAGGCGGCGAGGCAGCGCCCTCTTTGGCATAGGTACTGCGCATGGCCTTGGCCATGCCCTGCGCCATGACGTGGTAAGGGCCATGGCCCGAACGCGCCAACATGGGTTCGAGCATCACGCCCCCCCATTCGGTGGCAATGACACCGGGCTCGATGATCACCACCTGAATGCCAAAGGGCGCTAATTCAAGGCGCAAGCAATCGCTCCAGCCTTCCACCGCATGCTTGGTGGCGTGGTACCACGAGCCCAGCGGGGTGTACATCTTGCCGCCCATGGACGAGATGTTGATGACCTTGCCCGCCCCTTGGCGGCGCATGTGCGGCAGCGCCAATTGCGTGAGCCGCGCCATGCCAAACAGGTTGACTTCAAACTGGTAGCGAGCATCGGCCAGGGTCGAATCTTCCATCGCGCCGTACATGCCAAAGCCCGCGTTGTTCACCAACACGTCGATGCCGCCATGGCCTTCGGTGATGGTGTTCACCGCCGCCACGATGTCGGCGTCCACCGAAATGTCCATCTGCAGCGGTATCGCGCCCAAGGCCCGCAGGTCTTCCATTTGCGCCAAGCGACGGGCCGCGACGTAAACCACCAGCCCCTCTTGCAGCAGCCGCTTGGCCGTTTCTTTGCCCATGCCGGACGATGCGCCGGTGACGAGGGCAACCTTTGGTTTGGGGAATGTGGATGCCATGAAAAACTCCGTTCGTGAATTTGCTGCGAATGGAGTTATGGTCGCGCAGGGCGTGACGCCTGTCGCCATCGGATCGTGCCAACGTCAATGCGAAAGGCGACAGCTAAAAATCAAAGACCGCGCGGGTCAGCTCGCATCTGGATTCCCAGCGCTGTTAGCACCTTCAAGACTGTCTCAAATCGCGGCTTAGCGCCTGTTGCAAAAACTTTGTACAGGCTTTCACGCCCCAAGCCCGTATCACGCGCGATCTGCGCCATGCCTCTAGCCTTGGCCACATCACCAATGGCTGAGAGCAATAAGTCGGTGTCACCACTTGCCAAGGCTTGATTCAAATACTCCGCGATCATTTGCTCGCTGTCGAGGTAGCTGGCTGCGTCAAATTCTGTTGTCTTACCCATGCGTTTGCTCCTTGGCCAATTGTTGAGCGCGAGCGATGTCTCGCTGCTGTGTTGACTTGTCGCCGCCTGCGAGCAACAAAATAATCTGATCCCCGCGCTTACAAAAATACACGCGGTAGCCAGGCCCCAAGTGCCAGCGCAGTTCTGACACGCCTCCGCCCACAGACTTCACATCACCCAAATGACCCGCTTGCACTTGCTTTAGCCGCAACACAATGGCGGCTTTGGCTTGCAAGTCCTTTAGGCTTTTGAGCCATCTGCTGAACGCGGATGTTTGCTCTAGGTGGTAGCGCTTTATTGTATCCATTTAGATACTCTCATACTTGACTGTGAAAAGCTTTGCAACGCACTTCATTTTTGTGAGCATGGTCAATAGAGAGTGAAACGAAAAGTCAAAACTGTTTGCACTCGCCACCACACGCGCACACCCCTACACTGGCCCCATGATTCAAGGTCTCGTCCAACTATTCATCTTCCAAGCCCTCGGCGAACTCGTGTCTAAGTTCGCCCTGCCCTTCATCCCCGGTCCTGTGTTGGGCTTGGTGTTGTTGCTGGCGTATCTGAGCGTGCGCGGCCACGTGCCTGCGGCGATTGATTTGGTGGGCGGCAGCGTTCTGCAGCACTTGGGGTTGTTGTTCATCCCAGCGTCGGTGGGCGTGGTGTTGTACTTGCCAGTGTTGCAGGCCAACGCGTGGGCCCTCAGCGCGGCGCTGGTGGTGAGCGTGGTGGCCACGGTGGCGGTGACAGCGGGCTTGCTCAAGGTGTTGGCCAAGAAGGAGCCGACCGATGAGTAACGAGTTCCAAACACAGTTGCCACCCATCTCTGACATTTGGGTGTACCTCTCGGGCAGCCCACTGCTGGCTTTGGTGCTAACGCTGAGCGCATATTTGCTGGGCCTCACGCTGTACGAGCGCAGCCAGCGCAACCCGCTGGCCAACCCTGTTCTGATTGCGGTGGTGGTGGTCACGCTCAGCATCAGCGTGCTCGACATGCCGTATGCCAAGTATTTCGAAGGCGCGCAGTTTGTGCACTTCTTGCTGGGCACGGCCACGGTGTCGCTGGCCATTCCGATCTACAAAGGTTTTGCATCGCTCAAGGGCCGCATGAGCGTGTTGCTGCTGTCACTGGTGGCGGGCGGCATCACATCAGTGTTTACCGCCGTGGGCATGGCGCGTTGGTTGGGTGTGGACGAATCCTTGGTGCGCGGCTTGGTGGCCAAGTCGGTCACCGCGCCGATTGCGATGGGCATTGCCGAACGCGTGCAAGCCTCGCCCACGTTGACCGCCATTTTTGCGGTGAGCACCGGCATCTTGGGCGCAATCCTAGGCCGCTACGTGCTGGATGCCCTGCGCGTCACACCATGGTGGCAACGCGGCTTTGCCCTAGGCGTGGCCGCACACGGCATAGGCACTTCACGCGCCTTCAGCGTGCACCCCGAAGCCGGGGCCTACGCCAGCTTAGGAATGGGCCTGCACGGCATTGTGGGTGCGGTGGTGATTCCTTATGCGGTGGCTTGGTGGTTTTAACGCTTCACTTAACTAATGCCACCGACTTCACCTGCGCCCACGCAGGCATGCCCACCTGAAGCCCCAGCTCATGAACACCACGCGCTGTGATGCGAGCCAGCAGCACGGTGTCACCACAACGCAATCGCAGCAGGCTTTGTGATGGGTGCGCGTCAGGCGTGATGGCGTCCACCACGCAGGGCACGTGGTTTTGAATGCTGGTGTGTGTGGCTTCGTGCAGGGTCACGCTCACATCGCGGGCCAGCACGCGCAGGCGCACGGTTTGGCCAAGCTCTAAGCCACTGTCGCGCACCCACAGCGCACCACCGGCAAAGCCGACTTGAGCCAAATGCCATTGGGTGTCGATGGCCAGCACGATGCCCGTGAGCAACGCGCCCGCATCCTCGCCCACCACCACCGGTAGCTTGGCTTGGGTCAGCACTTCGGCCACGGGGCCGTTGGCTTGCACGCGGCCTTCGTTCATCACCACCAGCGTGTCGGCCAAGCGGGCCACTTCGTCAACCGCGTGGGTGACGTACAGCATGGGGATGTTCAAGTCATCGCGCAGCTTTTCTAGCCACGGCAGAACTTCTTGTCGGCGTGTGTGGTCGAGTGCGGCCAAGGGTTCGTCTAGCAACAGCAAACGTGGCTGCGTGACCAAGGCGCGGGCAATGGCCACGCGTTGACGTTCGCCCCCCGACAGCTCGTGGCTGCGGCGTTTGAGCAAGTGGCCAATGCCCAGCAGCTCAATGGTTTGTTGCACCACGACTTGGCTCATCGCGTTGCGGCTCTGTTTTTCAGCGCGCTGGTGGCCATAGGCCAAGTTGCCCGCCACATCCAAGTGGTCAAACAACGACGCTTCTTGAAACACATAGCCCAAGGCACGTTGGTGGGTGGGCAGGCGCACGCCTTTTCCGCCATGAAGACCGTCGTCTTGCCAAACTTCGTGGCCCATTTGCACCACGCCACGCGCCAAGGGTTCTAGCCCAGCGACGCAACGCAGCAACGTGGTTTTGCCACAGCCCGATGGGCCAAAGATAACGGTGATGCCGTGCGCAGGCAGCTGCACATCGACCGACACATCAAAGTCGGCACGCGCAATGTCTATCTTTAAGTGGATGTTCATGCGCCCACCTTTTTGCGTTGATCAGCGCGGCGGTTAAACCACGACAGCCCCAACAACACCACAAACGAAAACACCAACATCACACCGGCCAAACCATGCGCCTGTGAATATTCCATCGCTTCCACGTGGCCATAAATTTGGGTGGACACCACGCGCGTTTTGTCGGGGATGTTGCCGCCAATCATCAGCACCACACCAAACTCGCCCACGGTGTGCGCAAAGCTCAGCATGGCGGCCATCACAAAACCGGGCTTGGCCAAAGGCACGGCCACGGTGAAAAACGCATCCCACTTGCTAGCTCGCAAAGTGGCGGCCACTTCCATGGGGCGCGAGCCCATGGCCTCAAACGCGTTGACCAGCGGCTGCACGGCAAACGGCAACGAATACACGATCGATCCCAACACCAAGCCCCAAAAGCTAAAGGCCAACGTGCCCCAGCCCGCCCATTGCGTGAACTGGCCGATCGGGCCATTGGGGCCAAGCGCCACCAACAAATAAAAACCCAATACCGTGGGCGGCAACACCAAAGGCAGCGCGACAAGCGAGGCCACCGGCGCACGCCAAGCCGACCGCGTGTGCGCTAGCCACCACGCCACTGGCGTGGCCAGCAACAGCAGCAACACCGTGGTGACGCTGGCGAGTTGCAGCGTCAACGCAATGGCTTGGAAATCTTCGGCGCTTAAATTCATGCCCACACTTTAAAGGGCGTAGCCGTAGCTGGTGATGATGGCTTTGGCGGTGTCGCCTTGCAGGTATTTCAGCAGCGCGTGTGCGGCTGCGTTGTCTTTGCCTGCGTTGAGCAGCACCGCATCTTGCTTGAGTGGTGTGTGCAAGTGTTGCGGCACAACCCATGCCGAGCCTTGGGTGATGCGACCGTCAACAGAGATTTGCGACAAGGCCACAAAACCCAGCTGCGCGTTTTCGGTGCTGACGAACTGGTAGGTTTGGCCAATGCTCTCGCCCTGTACAAGCTTCGGTATCACGCTGCCCTGCACACCCAACTTGTGAATCACTTCCATCGCCGCAATGCCGTAGGGTGCGAGCTTGGGGTCTGCAATGGCTAACTTGTTAAAGCTGTTGCTGCGCAGCACTTCGCCTTTGTCGTCCACCACGTTGGCTTGTTTGCTCCACAGCGCCAAGCGGCCCGTGGCATAGGTCAAGCGCGTGCCTGCAATGGCGAGGCCTTCTCTTTCTAAGCGTGCAGGCGTTTCGTCGTCGGCGGCCAGCAGCACGGCAAACGGCGCACCGTTTTTGATTTGTGCGTAAAACTTGCCCGTTGCGCCAAATGCCAACTGAGCTTTGTGTCCTGTGTCTTGCTCAAACGCCTTGGCGATTTTTTGCATGGGGGCGGTGAAGTTGGCGGCAACAGCCACCGTCACTTCGCCTGCATGACTCATAGACAATACGCCAAACCATCCCAAACACACAGCCAAGACATTTTTTCTCACGACAACCTCGCTATTCAAAAATAGAATAGCGAAAGTATATACAAACACCGACATGCCAAAACCTCCACTGCAGATAGCCGATGCCTTGGGCCACAGCTCGACCGACAAACGCTTAGAAATTTTGCGTCTTATCAGCGAAGCGGGCTCCATCTCTGAAGCTGCACGCATGGCTGGCGTGAGCTACAAGGCCGCATGGCAAGCGATCGACACCCTCAGCAACCTAGCAGGAGCTCCCCTGCTTGACCGTGCAGTGGGGGGCTCGGGTGGCGGTGGCGCAAAGCTTACAGATGCAGGCCTGCATTTGCTGTGGGTGGCAGAACAACTTCAGGCTGCGCGCAGCCAAACTTTGGCATTGATCACCAACCCACAGCTAGCGCCATCAGCGCGTTTAGGCGCTTTGGGATTGCGCACCAGCATGCGCAATCAACTGCCGTGCACCGTGCATGCCATGAAAAAAGTAGGTGGCGCGATGCGCGTCTCCCTAGCACTGAGCCAAGGTCTGCGCTTGGTTTCACGCATCACGCAAGAAAGTGCTCAGCTGCTTGATTTGAAACCGGGCCTACCTGTACTTGCCTTGTTCAAGGCCACGGCTGTGCATGTTTGCACGCCTAGTGACAGCCCCAGTCAAAACACCGAAGAACGTGTGGTGAACTATTTACCAGGCATCGTCACCCGACTCAGCAAAAGTGCAGCGGGCGGCGAAGCGGCTGTGCAATTGGCCGATGATTTACAACTCGTGGGCTTTGCACCTGCACAGCATGGCTTGCGCTTAAAAGCCCATGCCGTGGCCAGCTTGGATGAATCGGCTGTGGCGATTGCCTTAGGTTGATAAGCCTGCGTTAGTTCAGCGCAGCGCCCCCTTCGTACCAACGCTTGATGACCAAACGCTCAGCCTCGGTGATGCCGGTGGAGTTGTTCATCGGCATTTGGCGTGTGACCACCGCTTGTTGGTAGATGCCCAAGGCGTGTTGCTTGACGCCCTCGGCCGTGTCAAAGCGCACGTTCTTCATTTGCACTTGCTCGCCGTGACAGGCATGGCAGCGCTGCGCAAACACGGCGTTGACTTCGGCAAAGCTCACGGGCGCGGTGCTGACTTGGGTAGCTGCTGTAGGCGCAGGACGCATCCACACAATGACGCTCAGCAACAGCACCACGCCAGCAATGGCAAACGGCAGTGGGTTTTTGGCGCGGCCCAAGTGGTAGCCGTGGCGTTGCACAAAGAACTGGCGAATCAAAGCACCCACCAACATCATCATCACCAAGATGACCCAGTTGTTTTCATAGGTGTAGAGGAAACTGTAGTGGTTACTCAGCATCGCAAAGATGACGGGCAGCGTGAAGTAGGTGTTATGCACGCTGCGCTGCTTGCCGCGCTTGCCGTGCGTGGCCAACTCTTTGGGGTCCATCGCCACGCCAGATGTCATGGCAGCCACCACTTTGCGTTGGCCTGGGATGATCCAGAAGAACACGTTGGCGCTCATGGCGGTGGCAATCATCGCGCCCACCAACAAGAAGGCTGCGCGGCCTGCAAACAACTGGCAAGACAACCAAGACGCAAACGCCACCACCACAATCATGGTGAGGGCCACAATGCGCTCGCCGTTTTCACGGAAGCCAAACACGCGGCACACCGCGTCGTAGATGAACCAAAACGCAACCAAGAAGCTCAGCGCCGCCGTGATGGCCGCCGCAGGTGACCAGTCCATGAGCGACTTGTCAATCAAGAACGTGCCCGCGTTCCACAGGTACAGCACGGTGAACAAGCCAAAGCCTGTGAGCCATGTGGAGTAGCTTTCCCAATAGAACCAGTGCAGCTTGGTGTGAATCTTCTTCGGGGCCACCATGTACTTTTGCGGGTTGTAAAAACCGCCACCGTGGACAGCCCACATCGCACCGTCCACACCTTTTTCTAACAGGTCGGGTGAGTTGGGTTTGATGAGGTTGTTGTCTAAGAAGACAAAGTAAAACGAGGAGCCAATCCAAGCGATGGCGGTGATGACGTGCACCCAACGCAACAGCAGGTTGGCCCAGTCTAAGAAATATGCGTCCATGTCGAGACCTCAGTCACTTGATACAAAGTTGCCATTCACCACTGCGGGCGCTGTGAAAGGCATGAGGGTCGCGAACAAGGGCTGATGACTGCCCTGCTCCGCTGCGACAGGTGATGCAAAGTGTATACAAGATTTGTCGCTAAAGCTAGCCTAGTGTCACAGGATGAACCTTAGCCTAAGCGATCCACAAAAGCAAAGTGCATACACTCAACTGATGGAACACAAAGACTTCTCCCCCTGGCGTGTCAAACCCAACGGCAAGCTCAAACTGCACGACATTGACACCACACCTAAGTCCAAAGACTTGCCATCTGACGAGGCGTGGCAAGCCGATTTGACAAAACTCGGTGAGAAGCTCAACAAGCTGCAAAGCACGCTGCACGCAGGCAAAAGCAAAGGCCTGCTGGTGGTTTTTCAAGGCATGGACACCGCTGGCAAAGACGGTGTGATTCGCAGCGTGTTCGGCCACATCAGCCCATTGGGCGTGCGTGCAGAAGCATTTGGCGCACCCACCGAATTAGAAAAAAGCCATGACTTTTTGTGGCGCATCCACCAAAAAACACCCGCACTGGGCGAGATGGTCATCTTCAACCGCAGCCATTACGAGGATGTGCTGGTGACCCGCGTGCGTGGCTGGGTCAACAAATCCACCTGTGAGAAACGCTTTGAGGACATTCAACACTTCGAGTCCGTGTTGCACGATGCAGGCATCACTGTGCTCAAGTGCTATTTGCACATCTCAAAGGCTGAACAAAAGAAACGCTTGCAAGCGCGATTGGATAACCCCCTCAAACACTGGAAACTTCAACCCTCAGATTTCGAAGACCGCCAACTGTGGCCCAAGTTTGCCGAGGCGTATGAAGATGCGCTGTCAGCCACCAGCACAGCAGAAGCGCCTTGGTATGTGGTGCCTGCCGACTCCAAGCCTTATCGCGATTTGTTTGTGGCTGGGTTGCTGGTGCAAACCTTAGAAAACATGAAGCTGGAAATGCCCAAGCCGAAGTTTGATCTCTCGCAAGTCAGCTTGGACTGAGCCTGCAACACCGAAGGGCAGGCTTTGTGGGGCTTAAGCCTCAAGTTGCAACAACTGCGCTGCCACCGACACCGCAATCACTTCGGGCTCTTTGCCTGTGATGCCGCTCACACCAATCGGGCAAGTGATGAACGCCAATTCTTCGGCTGTAAAGCCTTTGGCTTCGAGGCGGTGCTGAAACGTGGCCCATTTGGTGTTGCTGCCAATGAGGCCGACAAATTTCAAATCGCCGTGCAAGCGTTGGCGCTTTAAGCAAGCGGCCACCACATCCAAATCTTCCGCATGACTAAAGCTCATGACCAACACGCTTGCGCCGCTGGGCAAATCAGCCACGGCGGCATGCACGGGGTCGGAGTGTTCGCACACCACGTTGGGCGGTAGGTGTGCGGGGAAGATTTCGTCGCGGCTGTCAATCCACTGCACGTTGTAGGGCAAGGTGCTGAGCACATTCACCAAAGCACGGCCCACATGGCCACCGCCAAAGAGTGCGAGGGGCTGGCCGTTGGCCAAGAGTCGTTGTTTGAGTGCGGGTGCGTCAGCGGCACTGATGCGCTCGAACTTCAAATGCACCACGCCGCCGCAGCATTGGCCCAAGGCGGGGCCTAGGGCGTAGCGCGTGGTGAGCGCGTTGTCTTCATGGGTCGCAGTGCTTGCGGCGTTTTCGGAAACGGGACGTGCCATCAAAGCACGGGCTTCTGTGATCGCCTGAAACTCCAAGTGCCCGCCACCGATGGTGTTGACCAAGGTCTGCGGGAACACCGCCATCCAAGCGCCCACTTCGCGTGGACCCGAGCCCTGCACGCTGTCGACCGACACCAACACGCCGTCGGCATGTTGGAGTTGGTTCAAAAGCTCAGCGGTGTGGCGTGGCACGAAAGGTTTAAGCCGCGGCCTTGGCCTTGACGGCTTCGCACGCCATCAAGATGCGCTCAGGCGTGGCGGGTGCGTCCATGTGCACCACGGCTTTGTGGTCGGCGCTGGCGGCCACCGCATCGCGCAAGGCGAAGAAGGCAGACAGGCCCAACATCAAAGGTGGTTCGCCCGTGGCCTTGCTATTGAAAGGCGTAGGCTTCAAGTTGGCATTGTCAAACAAGGACACCTTGAAGTGTTCAGGGATGTCGCCCGCCACTGGGATTTTGTAGGTGCTTGGGCCGTGTGTGAGCAGCTTGCCCTTCTTGTCCCAAATGCACTCTTCCATGGTGAGCCAACCCATGCCTTGCACATAAGCGCCTTCGATCTGGCCTTTGTCCAATGCGGGGTTGATGCTGCGGCCCACGTCGTGCACGATGTCCACAGCCTTGAGCCACCACTCGCCGGTGCGGGTGTCGATTTCCACTTCGCTCACGGCAGCGCCGTAGCAGTAGTAATAGAAGGCGCGGCCGTTCAGGGTGGTGAAGTCGTATTTGATTTCGGGCGTCATGTAGAAGCCAGTGACGCTCAAGCCCACGCGATCGAGCCACGCTTGCTTGGTCACGTCAGCCCACTTCACAGCCTTGCCGCCGCCGTGGACTTCGTTGTTGGCAAAGGTCACATCACCTTCAGCACAGCCCAACATGCGGGCCGCCACTGGCTTCAAGCGCTCACGCATTTGCATGGTCGCGTTCATGATGGCTGCGCCGTTGATGTCTGCACCGCTTGAAGCGGAAGTGGCAGAGGCGTTCGGCACTTTTTGTGAGTCGGTGGCGGTGATGCGCACATGGTCCACGCTGATGCCCAAACCATCGGCACACACCTGTGCCATCTTGGTGTTCAGGCCCTGGCCCATTTCTGTGCCGCCGTGGTTACAGCTCACCGAGCCGTCCATGTAAACCACCAGCAGCGCGCCACCTTGGTTGAGGTGAGTAGCGGTAAAGCTGATGCCGAACTTCAAAGGCACAAGCGCCAAACCACGCTTGCGTGTTTTGCTCTTGGCGTTAAAGGCTTGCACCGCAGCGCGACGCTCGGCGTATTTGGATTCGTCTTCGACCTGCGCGATCACCTTGTCACCCACCCAGTCTTCGATGAGCTGGTTGTATTGGGTGGTCATGGTGTCGGGCGTGCCGCTGATGGCGGGGTCTTTGTAGAGGTTGAGCTTGCGCACTTCCAATGGGTCTTTGCCCAAAGTCATTGCAATCTCGTCCATCACTGTTTCGATACCGAACATGCCTTGTGGGCCGCCAAAACCACGGAAAGCAGTGGCGCTTTGTGTGTTGGTTTTGCAGCGGTGGCTGACCAGTTTGAGCGCGGGCAGATGGTAGGTGTTGTCGATGTGCAAGCAAGCGCGGTCGTTCACAGGGCCTGAGTAATCGGTGCTGTAACCGCAGCGAGACATCAGCGTGATGTCAGCGCCCAAGACGCGGCCGTTGTCGTCAAAGCCCACTTCGTAGTCGATGCGGAAATCGTGACGCTTGCCGGTGATGGTCATGTCGTCGTCGCGGTTGATGCGCAGTTTGACGGGCTTGTTCAGTTTGAACGCGGCCAAGGCAGCGCTTTGGCTGAAGATGCTGGCATTGCCTTCTTTGCCACCAAAGCCGCCACCCATGCGGCGGCAAATCACTTCGACGTCGTTGGTGTGCAGGTTCAATGCATGTGCGGCTTCGCGTTGGTTGCCGTCTGGATGTTGGGTCGACACGTACAGCGTGAGCTGGCCGTCTTCCTTAGGCACCGCGTAAGTGATTTGGCATTCCAGATAAAACTGTTCTTGCTGGCCAGTGTTGGTGCTGCCTTTGATCTTGTGAGGGGCGCTGGCAATAGCCGCGGCGGCGTCGCCGCGCGTGATGCCCTTGGGCGGCATGATGAAGCTGTTAGCTGCCATCGCCTCTTCTACCGTCAAGATGGGCTTGAGTTCTTTGACCAACACCTTGGCTTTTTTAGCGGCTTCGCGTGCGTAGAGCATGTCGCGCGCCACGACCACGGCCACGGCTTGGCCGACGAACTCGACCTTGCCAGCGGCGAGGAACGGGTCATCGTGCACGATAGGGCCGCAGTTGTTTTCGCCCGGAATGTCTTTGGCGGTGTAGACGGCGACGACGCCGTGCTCTTTGAGGATGGCTTCGCGGTCAATGCCGTCGCCAATCAATTCACCATGCGCCACGGGCGACAAGATGAGCGCGGCGTACAAAGTGCCTGCGTGCTCAGGGATGTCGTCGATGTAAGTGGCAGAGCCGGTCACGTGCAAGTGGGCAGACTCGTGGACCACGTCTGTGCCTTGCTGAACGCCAGACACAGGCAGCAAGTTTTTGAGTGCGGTAGGAGCGTTCATTCAAGCCACCTCTTTCTGTTCTTCTATGAATTCCAAGGCCAAGTTGCGAGCCACCAATGCGCGGTACGCCCATGTGGCACGCAAGCCGTCGCGCGCGGTGAAGCTAGAGGCAATCACTGCATCCAAATCAGCGGCTGTCACGTCGGCTGGCGATTTGCCTTCAAGCACAGCTTCAAGTTTTGGCGCACGTGCTGGGAATGGGCTCAGGCCGTTGTAGGCCAGTTTGACGCCAAATAGCTTGCCGCCTTTGAGCGTGTAGCTGATGGCCGCGCAAGTGGCAGAAATGTCTTGCTCAAAACGTTTGCTCACCTTGTGGGCGCGGAACACTTGGCCCGCCACTGGCTTGGGCAGCTCGACCGCTTCGATGAACTCACCGGCTTCGAGCACGCTCTTCTTCATGCCGGTGTAGAAGTTTTCCAGCAGTACGTTGCGCGTCTTCTCGCCACGGCGCAACACCAAGTTAGCACCCAGCGCCAGCAAGCAAGGCATGGAGTCACCGATGGGTGAACCGTTGGCAATGTTGCCTGCCAAGGTGGCAGTAGAACGGATGGGGGGCGAACCAAAGCGGCGCAGCACTTCGGCAAAGTCGGGGTAAGCCTTGGCGACCAGCTCTTCCACTTTGGTCAGCGACACCGCTGCACCAATGCGCCAAACCTTGTCGGTCTCGGCCACTTGTCGCAGCTCTTTGACGTTGCCCAAGTACATGATGTGGTCGGGGCGCGCGAACTGCTTGTTCACTTGCAAACCGATTTCGGTGCTTCCTGCCAGCAAGGTGGTGGTGGGGTGCTTGACCAAATAGTCAGCCACTTCCGCCAAGGTGGCGGGTGACACAAACTCGTTGCCCTTGCGGGTGCGCACCACAGGCTGCACGATGATTTCGCCGTCGAGGCTCATGGTCGGTGTGCTGGCACGCTTGATTTCTTTGAGCAGTGGCAAGTCAGCGCTGTCGTCGACTTTCAAAGCCGATTTCTTCTCGCAGGCCTTGGCGGTCGCGTCGATGATGGGCGCGTAGCCTGTGCAACGGCACAAGTTGCCGCTCAGGGCGTCGGTGATTTCTTGGCGAACGGGCGAGGTGTTGGTTTGCACCAAGTTGACCAAGCTCATCACGATGCCGGGTGTGCAAAAGCCGCACTGCGAGCCGTGGCACTTGACCATTTCGTCTTGCACGGGGTGCAACGTGCCATCGGCCTTCTTCAAGCTCTCCACCGTCTTGATGGATTTGCCATCGAGCGAGGGCAGCAACTGGATACACGCGTTGGTGGCCACATAGTCCACGCCTGTGCCAGCGGCATTGAGTTCACCCACCATCACCACGCAAGCACCACAGTCGCCCTCGGCGCAACCTTCTTTGGTGCCGGTGCGGTGGAGATGCTCACGCAGGTAATCGAGAACGGTGGTGGTGCGACGGGCACCTTGGGCTTCGACAATTCGGCCGTCGAGCACAAAACGCACGGTGTTGGTGACTTGGGTCATGGTGTGGGGTGTGGAAATCTGGAGGAAGAACCCAGATTTTAGTGACAAGCACCCCAAATCCATAGCGGATATACCGCTTGGTATACAAATATTTAAAGGTCTTCGACCCGACCTTCAGCATCCACGCGGTAGCAGCGCACATCCAAATTGAATACCTCTGGTTTCACAATGGACGTCCCCATCAGCATGCGGGCGCATTCTTGGATGCCTTCTGGAATCGAGGGGTGCGGGAAGATCAGCTCGGCCAAATGCTCGATGCCAATGTCCATCGAGATCATCAGCGCCACCGCCATGATGGTGCTTGACGCATGTGGCCCCATCACGCGCATGCCCAAAATCTTCATGTCGTCGTCGTCCGACACCAAGATTTTGAAGAAGCCGTCGAGCTTGTGCATGGCCAAAGCACGGTTGACGTAGCGGTAATGCATGATGGCAATGCGATACGGAATCTTCTTCTTGCGGGCTTGCGTCTCATTCAAACCGACCGACGCCACCTCGGGGTTCAAGAACATGATGGTGGAAATGTTTTCGTACACCAGCTCGCGTTTGGGGCTGCCAAACATGCGCTCCACAGCATGGCGGCCTTCGAGCTCGCCCACGTTCACCAATGAAATGTCTGCCGTGAAATCACCCACCGCGTAAATATTGGGCACATTCGAGCGGGTGTGCTCGTCGTCAATACAGCCACGTTCGTTCAGCGCCACACCAGCGGCTTCGAGGCCCAGGTTCTCGCAATTGGAGACTCGGCCCACAGAAATCAAAGCTTTCTCGACGGTGTGGGTTTCTTTGCGGCCATCTTTGAAACTGAGCACGTACTCGACCTTGCCGTCGACGATGCTCATTTTTTCTAAAGATGCGCCATGGTGAATGACCGCCCCGTTGTCTTCCAAGTTGGCCGCCACTGCATGTGAAATGTCTTCGTCTTCGAAGGGCAAGATGCGTTCTTCTTTGTCAATCAAGAACACCTTGGTTTTGCCAAAGTTCGAAAAGATGGTGGCAAATTCACAACCAATCACACCCGCACCCAAGATCACGATGCTCTTAGGGAAGTCAGGTAAAGAAGACACGCCATCGCTGGTGAGGATGATCTTTTCGTCGATCGGGATGTGGGGTAAATAACGTGGGCGGCTACCCACCGCCATCACGGTGTTGTCAGCCCAAATGGTTTGACTTTGGCCTTCGCTATCAGTGATACCAATTTCGTTTTTGGAGGCAAATTTGGCGTGCCCTTTGAAGAACGTCAGCCGCCCCGTTTTTTCAAAATAGGAGATTTGCTTTTTGAGCTGCACATGCTTCTCAGCCACGGCGCGATGCGCTTGGTGCATGACGCTGGAGAAATGCACTTCCGAGTCATAGACGGTGTAACCCAAGTTGGTATTGCGCGTGAGTTGGTAACTCTCCGACAGCTCCCAAAGGGTTTTGGATGACAGCGCGCCATCAAAAATGCCTGCGCCGCCCACCTTGTTGCGCTCGACCAGCGCCACACGTTTGCCAAAGTCGAGGGCACGCATGGCTGCCGCAAAACCGGACGGACCGGCACCAATCACGCAGAGGTCAAACTTTTCCAAGGCGAATCTCCAATAACGGCTAAATTGATTTATTTGCCATTATTGGTGATGTTGATGCATTTAAAGGAAAGTTTGACGGGGGTTACCCGTAAACGCAGCTTATGACCCGCGGTAAGTCGAGTAGCTCCAAGGGCTGACCAACAAAGGCACGTGGTAGTGCTGGTCGGTGTGGGCCACGCCAAAGTCAAGGCTGACGTGATTCAAGAAATTGGGCTCAGGCAATTCAACGTGCTTGGAGGCAAAGTAGCCCTTCACATCAAACACCAAGCGGTAAGTGCCTTTTTTCAAGCTGTCGTTGTCATACAGTGGGCCGTCGGGGTTGCGGCCATCGTGGTTCAGCGTGAACGACTTGACCAAGGTGGCGTGGCCATCCTCGGTGGTGGTGAACAACGACACTTTCATGCCAGCTGCTGGGCCACCGTGCATGGTGTCTAAAACGTGTGTGCTCAATCCCATGAAATGCTCCGAAAATATTGGCGACCGACTTGGTCGACTGAAAGTGTATACAATTTTTTCATTTGGGTCTATCATCAGACTCAAGTGAATTTGCCGGAGACCCGAAATGGACAGCTCAACCGCCACCCGCAGCATTGTGGACGCCCTCACCAAAGCCATTGTGGAGCACCGCCTGCACCCCGGCACCAAATTGGCCGAGCAAAAATTGGCCGACCACTTTGGCGTGTCGCGCACCCTCATTCGCCAAGCGCTGTTCCAGCTGGTGCAAAAGCGCCTCATCCGCATGGAGCCCGCACGCGGTGCGTTTGTGGCCACGCCCTCCTCCGACGAAGCCCGCCAAGTGTTTGCCGTGCGCCGAATGATTGAGGTCGAGATGACGCGCAATTTTGTACGCAACGTCACCCCCGCACAAATCAAAGCCCTCAAAGAACACGTGGCCGAAGAGAAAGCCGCCGTCTTGCGCGGCGATGTAGCAGGCCGCACCGACTTGCTGGGCGACTTCCATGTGCGCATGGCCGAGCTGATGGGCAACGATGTGCTTGCGCAAATTTTGGGCGAGCTCATTTCACGCTGCGCCCTCATCACCCTGATGTACCAAAGCAGCAACGCCGCCGAACACTCGGCCGAAGAACACGCCGAAATCTTGAAAGCCATCGCCGACAAAGACGAAGACTTGGCCGTCAAGCTGATGGACCAACACTTGCGCAACGTGGAAGAAGGCTTGGCCCTCGACCGCAAAGTGCCCAGCAACGACATCGCGATGGCGTTGGCCTAAGCGCTTGCGCTTATTCAAATACGGAGATATTGCATGTCAAACCCCAACGCCACTTACGACAGCACCGCCGCTTACCCACGTGACCTCGTGGGCTACGGCCGCCAAGTGCCCCACGCGCAATGGCCCAACCAAGCCCGCATTGCGGTGCAGTTTGTACTGAACTACGAAGAAGGCGGCGAAAACGCCACCGTGCACGGCGACGCCGGCAGCGAGATGTTTTTGAGCGAAATGTTCAACCCGCCCAGCTTTCCTGACCGCCACCTGAGCATGGAAGGCATTTACGAATACGGTTCACGCGTGGGCGTGTGGCGCATCTTGCGCGAGTTTGAAAAACGCGGCTTGCCACTCACCGTGTTTGGCGTGAGCATGGCGCTCGAACGTCACCCCGAACTCACCGCTGCGTTTGTAGAACTGGGCCACGAAATTGCCTGCCACGGCTACCGCTGGATCAACTACCAAACCACCGACGAAGCCACAGAGCGTGCGCACATGAACAAAGGCATCGAGATCATCGAACGCCTCACCCACACCACGCATGGCAACAGCATCCATGGCGCAGGCTGGTACACCGGCCGCGACAGCCCCAACACCCGCCGCCTTGTGGCCGACCACGGTGGCTTTGAATACGACAGCGACTACTACGGCGAAGACCTGCCCTTTTGGATGAAGGTCAAAAAAACCAATGGCGACGTCGTGCCCCAGCTCGTCGTGCCCTACACCCTCGACTGCAACGACATGCGCTTTGCCCTGCCCCAAGGCTTTAGCCAAGCGGAAGACTTCTTTGTCTATTTACGCGACAGCTTTGATGCGCTGTATGCCGAGGGTGACGAAGCACCCAAGATGATGAGCATCGGCATGCACTGCCGTTTGCTGGGCAAGCCCGGCCGCATCGTGGCATTGCAAAAATTCTTAGACCACATCGCCAAACACGACCGTGTGTGGGTGGCCCGCCGCATCGACATCGCGCGCCATTGGAAACAAGTACATCCGTACAGCGGCAACTAAACGCAGGACATCCCCATGAGCACCATCACGCTGAACCAAATCAACACCCTGCCCCGCGCTGAGGCTGCGGCCTTGCTGAGCGGTTTGTACGAACACTCCGATTGGATTGCCGAGCAAGCCTTAGACGCACGCCCTTTTGCATCCGCCGCCGCGCTTAAACACGCCATGGTGAAGGTGCTGGAAAAAGCAGGCCGTGCACCCCAGCTCGCCTTGGTGCGGGCCCACCCTGAGTTGGCAGGCAAAGCGATGGTGAGCAAAAGCCTCACCGCTGAATCGACCAACGAACAAACCAAAGCGGGCCTGACCAACTGCACACCCGAAGAGTTTGCACACATCCAGCAGCTCAACGCCAGCTACAACGCCAAGTTTGGTTTCCCGTTCATCTTGGCCGTGCGCGGCCCGCGTGGTTCTGGCCTGAACAAGCAGCAGATCATCAGCACCTTTGAGCGCCGCCTGCACAACCACCCCGACTACGAACTGGCTGAGTGTTTGCGCAATATCCACCGCATCGTAGAGATTCGCCTCAACGACAAGCTGGGCTACGAACCCGCGCTGGGCCACGAGGTGTGGGACTGGCACGAATGGCTGGCCCAATTCAGCGATGTGGGTGCGATGAACAAACACGCACCGCACACAGCACGCGAAGAGCTCACCGTCACCTACCTGACCGACGCACACCTGAAATGCGCCCGCACGATTGAACTGGGCATGAAAGCCTGCGGCTTTGATGAGGTGCACATCGACGCCGTGGGCAACGTGGTGGGTGTTTACAAAGCTTCATCTGCTCACGCTAAAACTTTGATGACCGGTTCGCACTACGACACCGTGCGCAACGGCGGCAAATACGACGGGCGCTTGGGCATCTTTGTGCCCATGGCCTGCGTGCGCGAGCTGGCCCGTGCGGGCAAGCGTTTGCCCTTCAACCTCGAAGTGGTGGCCTTTGCCGAAGAAGAAGGCCAACGCTACAAAGCCACCTTCCTCGGCTCTGGCGCTTTGGTGGGCGACTTTAAACACGAGTGGCTGGACCAAAAAGATGCAGACGGCATCACGATGCGCCAAGCCATGAAGCACGCAGGTTTGAACATCAACGACATTCCTAAACTCACACGCAACGCGGCCGAGTATTTGGGCTTTGTGGAAGTGCACATCGAACAAGGCCCTGTGCTGAACGAGCTCGACATTCCACTGGGCGTGGTCACCTCCATCAACGGCAGCGTGCGTTTTGTGGGCGAAGTGGTGGGCATGGCTAGCCATGCAGGCACGACGCCGATGGATCGCCGCCGCGACGCTGCTACTTCTGTATCCGAGCTTGCGTTGTACGTTGAAAAGCGCGCTGCCCAACAACCTAACTTGGTGGGCACCATCGGCATGCTCACTGTGCCCAATGGCTCCATCAACGTAGTGCCCGGCCGCTGCCAATTCAGCCTTGACCTACGAGCCACTACCAATGAATTGCGCGACAGCCTGATGCACGATGTGCTGGCAGAACTCAAAGCCATTTGCGAGCGCCGTGGCCTGCACTACACCCTCGAAGAAACCATGCGCGCCAGCGCCGCACCGAGCGACACCAAGCTGCAAGCCGCTTGGGAAAACGCCGTGCAAAGCTTGGGCGTGCCTGTGTTCCACCTGCCCAGCGGCGCAGGCCACGACGCGATGAAACTGCACGAAGTCATGCCCCAAGCCATGTTGTTTGTGCGCGGCCAAAACGCCGGCATCAGCCACAACCCGCTTGAATCGACAACGAGCGACGACATGCAACTGTGCGTCGACGCCTTCATGCACTTACTGCACAACTTATAAGAGACACACCATGAGCCAAACCCAATACGCCCAACTCGACGCTTGGATCGACGCGCACTTTGACGAGCAAGTGAAGTTCTTGCAAGCCTTGGTGCAAGTCCCCACAGACACCCCGCCCGGCAACAACGCCCCCCACGCCGAGCGCACCGCCGAGTTGCTGCACAGCTTTGGCTACGAGGCCGAAAAACACGCCGTGCCTGCTGACGAGATGAAAGCCTATGGTTTGGAAAGCATCACCAACCTCATCGTGCGCCGCAAGTTTGCCGATGGCGGCAAGACCATTGCCCTCAACGCACACGGCGATGTGGTCCCTCCAGGCGAAGGCTGGACACACAAGCCCTACGGCGCTGAGATTGAAAACGGTGCGATGTACGGCCGCGCCACGGCTGTCAGCAAGAGCGACTTCTCCACCTTCACCTTTGCCACACGCGCACTCGAATCACTCGGCCTTCCATTAAAAGGCGGCGTTGAACTTCACTTCACTTACGACGAAGAATTTGGCGGCGAAAAAGGCCCAGGCTGGTTGCTGGCTCACGGTCTGACCAAACCCGATTTGATGATTGCCGCGGGCTTTAGCTACCAAGTGGTCACCGCGCACAACGGCTGCTTGCAAATGGAAGTCACCGTGCAAGGCGAAATGGCCCACGCCGCCATTCCCGACAGCGGCACTGATGCCCTGCAAGGCGCGGTGCACATCCTGAACGCCCTGCACTCGCTCAATGAGGGATACAAACAAACCACCTCGAAGATCGAAGGCATCACCCACCCGTACCTCAACGTGGGCCAAATCACAGGCGGGACCAACACCAACGTCGTGCCCGGCAAAGTCGTGTTTAAACTCGACCGCCGCATGATTCCCGAAGAGAACCCCGTTGAAGTGGAAGCGTCCATTCGCAAAACCATCGAAGACGCAGCCGCTTCATTCAACCCACCACGTGGTGGCAAGCAACTCAAGGTCGACATCAAACGCCTCTTGCTGGCCAAGGCCATGGTTCCGCTGGCTGGCAACAAGCCTTTGGTCGACGCCATCCAAAAACACGGCGAGCACATGTTTGGCGAACCCATCCCCGCTGTGGGCACGCCGCTTTACACCGATGTGCGTTTGTATGTGGCACAGGGCATTCCGGGCGTCATCTACGGCGCAGGACCTCGCACGGTGCTAGAGAGCCACGCCAAGCGCAACGATGAGCGTGTGATGCTGGAGGATGTGCGTCGGGCGACCAAAGTGGTGGCACGCACTCTCTTGGATTTGTTGAGCTAACGTTTTTTGCGCTTGTAAGGGACTCACTCCGGAAAGGGTGAGAGACATAGAAGCGACGGCTTCCTCATGCTGGAGTACCAGAAATCGTCAGCCGCCACTCCTATGTCTCTCACTGTCTGGGTTTGAAATATTGCTCGCCGCAGTCTGTAGGCGGAGGCAGTGGGCAGGTGACGATTTCTGGTACTCCAGCATGAGGAACCTGCCCACTGCCTTCGCCTGCAGCGAGCCCAGCAAAAACTAACTCAAAAAATAGGGTTTTTCCGTAAAACACTGCCCACAAATTTTGTATACAGTTTTGTATGCGAAAAATCCAACAGGAGAAATGATGACTCAATCCACCCATCCCGTCGACGAACGCTTGCCCAATGGCAAGCTCGCCGCTCTCGGCTTGCAACACGTGCTCGTCATGTATGCAGGTGCTGTTGCAGTGCCACTCATCGTGGGCCGCGCTTTGAAGCTCAGCCCAGAACAAGTGGCGATGCTCATCTCTGCTGACTTGTTTGTGTGTGGCTTGGTCACGCTCATCCAGTCTTGGGGCGCTACCCAATGGTTTGGCATTCGCTTGCCCGTCATGATGGGTGTCACTTTTGCTGCCGTCGCCCCCATGGTGGCCATGGCCGGCTCTAACCCTGGCGATGCTGGGGCTCAACTCATCTTTGGCTCCATCATTGGCGCAGGTGCTATCTCTATCGTCATTGCACCGATGGTCAGCCGCATGCTGCGGTTTTTCCCGCCCGTCGTGACAGGCACCATCATCACCGTCATCGGTATCAGCTTGATGCGCATTGGCATCAACTGGATCTTTGGTAACCCCTTCGGTCCCACAGCCCCATCCATCGTCAACCCAGAGCACGCCAAGTGGCTGGCTGACGCTGCGGCGGCTGCTTCTGCCCCCGGCTCTACGCTGGCTGCTGTGCCTAAAGATTTGGCCTTGGTCGCCAAAATACCGAACCCCAAATACGCCGACCTCACAGGCGTGGGCATTGCCGCTTTGGTACTGGTCTCTATCTTGATGATCTCTAAGTTCGCCAAAGGCTTCATCGCCAACATCTCGGTGCTCTTGGGCATCGTCATCGGTGGCATCGTGGCCACCAGCTTCGGGCTGATGAACTTTGACAAAGTGGGCAAAGCCGATTGGTTTGGCTTCGTCACACCCTTCCAGTTTGGTATGCCTGTGTTTGACCCCGTGCTCATCCTCACCATGACCTTGGTCATGATCGTGGTCATGATCGAATCCACCGGCATGTTCTTGGCCTTGGGCGAGATGACCGACCGCCATGTGGACCGCGCCGCACTCACCCGTGGTTTGCGCACCGATGGTTTGGGCACGCTGATTGGCGGCATCTTCAACACCTTCCCCTACACCAGCTTCTCGCAAAACGTGGGTCTCGTGGCCGTCACTGGCGTCAAGAGCCGCTTTGTGTGCGTGGCCGGCGGCATCATCTTGATCGTCTTGGGTGTGATTCCTAAGATGGCTGCTTTGGTTGAGTCCTTGCCCACCGTCGTCTTAGGTGGCGCTGGCTTGGTGATGTTTGGCATGGTGGCAGCCACCGGCATTCGCATCTTGGGCAGCGTGGACTTCAAGAACAACCGCTTCAACAGTTTGGTGGTGGCCATCTCCATCGGTATCGGCATGATTCCGCTGATCGCCCCTAACTTCAAGCAATGGATGCCACACGGTTTGCACCCACTGATTGAGTCCGGCATCTTGTTGGCTTCTATCTCTGCTGTGTTGTTGAACCTGTTCTTCAACGGTGCATCAGCCGACGACTCGGCCGCTGTGCAAGCTGCCAAACAAGCAGACGCCCACTAAGCCTTAGACACCTTGGTGACTTCAAAGGCCCGCTTTGGCGGGCCTTTTTCATGGCAACACCAGTTTCAAGCCCACACATAAGCAGTTTTACCAACAAGCCTGCGGTTAGCGGCCATTACACTTGCGGCACTCAAAAAGGCGACAAAAAACATGGAATTCGCAAACACACCTGATTTCTGGCTTGGCTTGTTGATGATCATCTGGATTGACATCATCCTCTCGGGCGACAACGCCGTGGTGATCGCTCTGGCCACCCGTAACCTCCCAGCACACCAACAAAAGAAAGCCATTATTTTTGGCGCAGGTGCAGCCGTTGGCTTGCGTGTGGCCTTGGCCGTGGTGGCATCTATGCTGATGGATTTGCAGTTCATCCAAATCGTGGGCGGCTTGATGCTGCTTTGGATTGGTACTCAACTGCTGGAAGGTGAAGACGACGAAGCCGATATCAAAAGCGAACACGGCAACCTCTTTTCAGCCATTCGAACCATCTTGATTGCCGACTTTGTGATGAGCTTGGACAACGTCATTGCCGTAGCTGCTGCAGCCAAAGGCGACGAGTTGTTGCTGGTCATCGGCTTGGCCATCAGCATTCCATTGGTGGTGTTTGGCAGTACGTTGATGATCAAACTCATGGAACGCTTCCCCATCATCATCACCTTGGGCGCTTTGCTCATTGGCTGGATTGGTGGCGGCACTATCTCTAACGATGTGTTCTTGCGTGAGTTCAGCAACGAGAACTCTTGGTTCCACTACACCGCCTCGGTGGCAGGCGCCTTGTTTGTGTTGGCTTGGGATCGATTCTCCAAGTCACGACAAGCCAAAGAGAAAGAAGTGGCGGCTGAATAAAGCCCTCCAACTAAGCCAGCCCAAGTGCTGGCTTTTTTTGAGCCCAAGAGCTAGCACCGCATGCACCCAAATAGTGCGCGACACCAAACTAGTGCAAACCCTTTTTGTATACAAACCAAATTCGCGCACAATTTACCTTAGAAAGCTCGCAAAGAGGTCGCTACAAGCTGGCACCCATATTGCAAGCTTGTATACATCTTTTACTCGTTCACTTTTTAATTTTGAGGTCCACATGATCAAACGCACTTTCATCAAAACCACCCTCGGCTTGGCACTGGCAGCGAGCTTTTCCGCAGCTTCTGCTCAAACTACACCTGTGAAGTTCCAACTCGACTGGCGCTTTGAAGGACCCTCAGCCCTCTTCTTGGTTCCAGCTGCCAAGGGCTATTTCAAAGATGCCAAGCTCGACGTGACCGTCGATGCTGGCAACGGTTCTGGTGGCGCGGTCAACCGAGTGGCTTCTGGCGCTTATGACTTAGGCTTTGCCGACTTGGCCGCTTTGATGGAATTCCACGCCAACAACCCTGACGCACCCAACAAGCCTGTGGCTGTGATGATGGTTTACAACAACACGCCTGCTTCCGTGATGGCCCTGAAGAAGTCTGGCATCAAAACCCCAGCAGACTTGAGCGGCAAAAAGCTCGGCGCGCCTGTGTTTGACGCAGGCCGCAAAGCTTTCCCCGTGTTTGAAAAAGCCAACAACGTGTCTAACGTGCAGTGGGTTTCTATGGACCCACCCTTGCGCGAAACCATGTTGGTCCGTGGCGATGTGGACGCCATCACAGGCTTCACCTTCACTTCCTTGCTCAACATCGAAGCTCGCGGCGTCAAAGCGGATGATGTGGTCGTGATGCAATACCCTGACTACGGCGTGAAGCTGTATGGCAACGCCATCATTGCCAGCCCCAAGATGATCAAAGAAAACCCAGAAGCGATCAAAGCCTTTTTGGTTGCCTTCACCAAGGGCGCTAAAGATGTGATCGCCGATCCAGCCAAAGCGATTGACTCGGTCAAAGCGCGCGACGGCATCATCAACACCCAACTCGAAACACGTCGCTTGCAACTGGCCATCGACACCGTCATCAACAGCGCTGATGCACGTGCAGAAGGTTTTGGCCAAGTCAAAGCACCACGTTTGTCTTTGATGGCATCTCAAGTCTCTGACGCTTACAAAACCAAATCACGCGTGGATGCCAATGCGGTTTGGAACGGCTCTTTCTTGCCCACAGCCAAAGAACTCGACATCTTGCCCAAAGCAAAGAAGTAATCTAGGCACTGCTGCATGACTGCTTCTCCCGAACACTTCGTCGACTTTCAAAACGTCTGGCTCGCCTACAACGATGAGTTGCTGGCACAAAACCACTTTGCGGTGGAAGACATCAACCTGCAGGTCAAACAAGGCGAGTTCATCGCCATTGTTGGCCCTTCGGGTTGCGGTAAATCCACCTTCATGAAACTCACCACGGGTTTGAAAAAACCCAGCCGTGGTGAGATTTATGTCGATGGTCAGCCTGTCAACGGCCCACTCAAAATCAGTGGCATGGCGTTTCAGTCACCTTCGCTCTTGCCTTGGCGCACCACGCTCGACAACGTGTTGCTGCCCTTGGAAATCGTGGAGCCCTACCGCTCCAACTTCAAAGAGAAAAAGGCCGAATACGAAGCCCGCGCCATTGACCTGCTCAAGACCGTCGGTCTGGGCGGCTACGAGCGCAAGTTCCCGTGGGAGCTGTCAGGCGGCATGCAACAACGCGCCAGCATTTGCCGCGCGTTGATTCATGAACCCAAGATGCTGTTGCTCGACGAACCGTTTGGTGCGCTCGACGCCTTCACCCGCGAAGAGCTGTGGTGCACGCTGCGCGACTTGCACGCCATGCAAAAGTTCAACGTCATCTTGGTCACCCACGATTTGCGCGAGTCCGTCTTTTTGGCCGACACCGTGTACGTCATGAGCAAGAGCCCAGGCCGCTTTGTGGTCAAACGCGACATCGATTTACCTCGCCCCCGCGACTTGGAGGTGACCTACACCCCCGAGTTCACCAACATCGTCCACGAGCTGCGCGGCCACATTGGTGCGATGCGTAAAGACGGCACTAACCTCGGGCAGTGAACACCATGAATCAAAAACAACTCGAAACTTGGGCCCCATGGGGTTTGCTCGTCGCCACCTTGGTGATTTGGCAAGCCGCTTGCTCGCTCTTTAACGTGTCCGAATTTGTGTTCCCCTCGCCTTTGCGCATTTGGGAACAAATGGTCGAATTCCGCGACGTCATTGCTGGCCACGCATGGCGCACCTTCTGGGTGACCATGGTCGGCTTTGGCATTGCCATCGTGGTGGGTGTGTTGCTGGGCTTTGTCATCGGCAGCTCACGCTTGGCTTATGCAGCCGTGTACCCGCTCATGACCGGCTTCAATGCTTTGCCCAAAGCCGCCTTTGTTCCAATCTTGGTGGTGTGGTTTGGTATTGGCGTGGGCCCGGCCATCTTGACTGCCTTCCTCATCAGCTTCTTCCCCATCATGGTGAACATCGCCACGGGCTTGGCGACCTTAGAGCCTGAGCTTGAAGACGTGCTGCGCGTCTTGGGCGCAAAGCGCTGGGACGTGTTGATCAAAGTGGGTCTGCCCCGCTCCATGCCTTACTTCTACGGCTCGCTCAAAGTCGCCATCACCTTGGCATTTGTGGGCACAACGGTGTCAGAGATGACCGCCGCCAACGAAGGCATTGGCTACTTGCTGATCTCTGCTGGCTCGGCCATGCAAATGGGCTTGGCCTTTGCAGGTTTGGTGGTCGTGGGCGCAATGGCCATGATCATGTATGAGCTGTTCAGCATGATCGAAAAGCACACCACCGGCTGGGCGCACCGCGGCTCACAAAACCACTGATCGCACACACATGAACGCACAACAGCAAAAAGAGTTTCTTGAAGCCACCGCTTGGCTTCGCCCCCTGACCCGCTGGGCGGCTGCGTTCTCTTTCAGTGCATCTGGTGTTTTGCCAGCGTGGCTGAGAAATCTGCCGCTCAAACTGGTCAAGCGCATTCTGGCGGGCTATCAAAAGAAGATGGCCACCAGCTCCGGCTGCGGCACCTGCGGTTAAGAGCAGCTGTTTATTCACCAAACTGCAAAGCGGCCAAACTGGCATACAGGCCCGCACGCGCCATCAACTCGGCGTGTGTGCCCTGCTCCACCAAGCGGCCATGCTCTAGCACCCAAATACAATCGGCACGCTGCACCGTGGCCAAGCGGTGTGCAATCACTAGGGTCGTGCGGCCTTGCATGGCTTTCTCTAAAGCGGCTTGCACCATGCGCTCGCTGTTGGCGTCCAAAGCGCTGGTAGCTTCGTCTAGCAGCAGCATGGGTGGATTCTTCAAAATAGCCCGCGCTATCGCAATGCGCTGACGCTGCCCGCCCGACAAGCGCACGCCTCGGTCACCCAAATACGTGTCAAAGCCTTCGGGCAGTTCGTTGATAAATTCCGTGGCAAACGCCGCCTCTGCCGCAGCGTGCACGGCTTGGTCGGTGGCATCGGGTTGGCCGTAGCGGATGTTCTCCATCACCGTGCCCGAAAACACCACCGGCTCTTGCGGCACAACGCCAATGCGCTGACGCAAGTCGTGCAAATCCATTTGCTCAATCGCCACACCGTCTAGCAGTACTGCGCCTTGCTGGGGCGCATAAAAACGCATCAACAAAGAAAACAGCGTGGTCTTGCCCGCACCACTGGGGCCAACAATGGCCACGGTTTGCCCTGCTTGCACCTCACCCGTCAAGCCATTGAGGGCGCGCTGCGCGGGCCGTGACGGGTAATTGAAACTCACCTCACGCAGCACCAAGCTCGAACCGTGTGTGGGCCAAGGCGCACGCTGTGGCTGCTCGGGCGAACGCACATCCGATTGGGTGTGCAGCAGTTCCATCAGCCGCTCGGTCGCGCCTGCGGCACGCAGCACATCGCCATACACCTCGCCCAGCACGGCAAACGCACTGGCCAGCAACACAACATACACCACGGTTTGGCCCAGCTCACCTGCGGTGGTCGTGCCCGCACGCACCGACAGTGCGCCCATGTACAAGCCCCACAACAAGGCCGCACTCGACGCCATGATGATGAAGCCCACCAAAGCCGAACGCGCCCGCACGCGGCGTAGCGACGTGACCAAGGCTTGCGCGGTCGAGCCGCTAAATCGCAAAGCCTCGCGCCGCTCGGCCGTGTAACTTTGCACCACCGAAATGGCATTCAGCACCTCAGATGCCATGGCGCTCGAATCGGCCACACGGTCTTGGCTGGCCCGCGACAGGCGGCGCACACGACGGCCCAAATACACACTCGGAAACACCACCAGCGCCAGCACCCCAATCACCTGCAACATCAGCCAAGGGTTGGTCCAAATCAGCATGGCCATTGCGCCCACACCCATCACCGCATTGCGCAGCCCCATCGACAACGACGAGCCCACCACGGTTTGAATCAGGGTGGCGTCACTCGTCAAACGCGACAGCACCTCACCCGACTGCGTGGTTTCAAAAAACGTGGGGCTTTGCTGCAGCACATGGGCGTAGACCTTGTTTTTCAAGTCCACCGTGATCTTCTCGCCCAGCCAGCTCACCATGTAAAAACGTGCCGACGAAAACACTGCCAAAGCCGCAGCCACCATGAACAGCTCAACAAACTGAGTGGCCAACACCTCGGGCGTGGCCTGCTCGGCCAAGCCTTGGTCAATCAGCGTGCGCAGCGCCCACGGAAAGGCCAAGGTCGTGCCCGCCGCCAGCAACAAAAACACACCCGCCAAAGCCACCTGAACACGGTAAGGGCGAATGAATGGAATCAGTCCCGACAGCGATTGGGGTGTGGGCTTCATGTCAGTGACCCAAGATCAGGTCATGCCCATCTTTGTCATGCACGGCAAACTTATCCACCAAGGTGGCGCTGGCCAAATTGAGGCCGCGCACCTCCACGTCAAAGCCATTGCGGCGCAACTTGAACACCACTTTATCGAGGGCGCTGACCGCTGTGATGTCCCATAAATGTGCGCGTGACACATCCACCACCACCTTGTGCACCGGCTCTTCAAAATCAAACGCATCCACAAAGCGCTCAGCGCTGGCAAAAAACACTTGGCCAATCACGCGGTATACATGGGTTTGGCCATTGTCTTCTTGCTCGGACTGCACCAGCAAAATTTGGCCAATCTTGTGCGCAAAGAAAAACCCCGACAGCAACACACCCACCAACACGCCACGCGCCAAGTCGTGGGTGTACACCGTCACCAGCACGGTGGCCAGCATCACCACGCTAGAGCTTTTGGGGTGCTCACGCAGGTTGCGAAACGAGCCCCAGTTGAACGTGCCAATCGACACCATGATCATCACCGCCACCAGCGCAGCCATCGGTATCTGGCGCACCCAGTCGCCCAAAAACACCACCAAAATCAGCAGCATCACACCCGCCACCAAGGTGGACAAACGCCCGCGTCCACCCGATTTGACGTTGATTACCGACTGGCCAATCATGGCGCAACCCGCCATGCCACCAATGAAACCTGTGGCAATGTTGGCCACGCCTTGGCCCACGCACTCGCGGCTCTTGTCACTTTTGGTATCGGTCATCTCGTCCACGATGGTGGCTGTCATGAGCGACTCCAATAAACCCACCACCATCAAGGTGGCCGAGTACGGCAAGATGATCAACAAAGTGTCCAAGTTCAGCGGCACATCCGGCAGCAAAAACACGGGCAAGCTGCTGGGCAACTCGCCCATGTCACCCACTGTGCGAATGTCTAGCCCTAAATAAATAGACACACCGGTCAACACCACAATCGTCACCAGCGGCGAAGGCACAACCTTGGTGATGTAGGGGAAGCCATAAATGATCACCAAGCCCGCCGCCGTCATGGCATAGACATGCCATGTGACATTGATCAGCTCTGGCAACTGGGCCATGAAAATCAAAATCGCCAGCGCGTTGACAAAGCCCGTCACCACCGAGCGCGACACAAACTGCATCATGCGGCCCAAGTGCAGCCAGCCCGCCACCACTTGCAGCACACCGGTCAACACCGTGGCGGCTAGCAAATACTGCAGGCCGTGGTCTTTGACCAAACTGGCAATCACCAGCGCCATAGCGCCCGTGGCCGCCGAAATCATGCCGGGGCGACCGCCCGCAAACGCCAAGATGGTGGCAATCGAGAACGAGGCATACAAGCCCACTTTGGGGTCCACCCCCGCGATGATGGAAAACGCAATAGCCTCAGGAATCAAGGCCAGTGCCACCACCAAACCCGCCAGTACATCGGCGCGAACATTAAAAAACCAAGTTTGTTTGAGTGATTGAAAAGTCATGCCCTAGTTTAGTTGGCCCAGCCGCAAACCTAGACAGGCAAGGCTCATGGCGTGCAGCGCATTAACTGGCTTCTCTGACCAATCGAAAACCCAATGTCGGATGCCGACCTGAGGGCGCAGCATGACTTCGAGAAGCACACCTGGCATCTAAAGATGAAGTATTCCAAGCACCGCCGCGATGAACCTTATCGCCACTCACCTCAGGGCCTTGAGGATCGGTCAAAAGTGAATGGTAGTAATAGTGCGGGTCATAGCCGTCTGCCACCCATTCCGACACATTACCCAACATATCCTTCACACCAAAAGCGTTGGCGGAATAGCTACCTGTAGGGGCCGTAAATACGAAACCATCACTCCCATCTGATGCCAGCTCGTCTGCGGGGCTCCAAGTCGATGCGGCCTCCTGATCAAAGGTATTTCCAATGCCTGACAAATCATCCGGGTGATTTGATTGAGAGTACCGCTTTTGCTGGTTCGCCAAACACGCATACTCCCATTCCGCCTCGGTCGGCAAGCGGTATCGCACACCTTCTTTTTCAGTCAACCAAGCGGCCATAGCGATCGCATCGTTCCAACTCACATTCACCACGGGGTGTTCCTGCGATTGATCAAATCCGGTATTCATAAGACTGAATTCAGCCGCAGGTCCAACAAAAATAGACACGTCCGCTGACTGCGGTTGATCATCAGGCTTGGCATATCCGTAGGCGCCTTTGCCGTCCTTCATAGACTCTGGCAAATAATTCGTCTCCGAGAGAAATCTCGAAAACTGCCCTAACGTCACTTCATTCACGCCAAGGTAAAAATCTTTCGATATCTTCACTTGGCGCAAGGGTCGTTCGTCATCTAGCTGAACGATTTGACTGACTTCATACTTCGGAAAATCTTTGATCAATTCCAAAGCCGTATCTTTATTTCCCATCAAAAATTCACCACTTGGAATCAAGACAAACTTCATCCCGACAGAGTCAACCAATTTTGCAGAGGAAGACATGAAATAAGTTGGCCAAAGAGGCCCTAGGCACGCTAACGCAAAAAATGCCGCCATCAATCGACTGGTGAATGAATGATCTTTCAGGCGTAGCTTATTTATAAATTCAAACATTTCTCAATTTCAATTTTTCACTGGGGCTCGACATAGGGCCCCCAATGGGGCTCTCGCATGTCGCCTGTTTGGGTGGCCAACTTTGATTTAACACGTCCATCGATGGTGGTCATCATCAAATTCTTGCGCCCACCATCTGTTGTGGCGTAAACAATCAAACGTCCATTCGGAGAGAAGCTGGGGCGCTCATCTGCCATCGTGTCTGTGAGCGGCGTCACTACCCGAGACGCAATTTCTAATAAATTCAACTTGTGTGAACTATCTGCCTTACTGATGAAGGCCAAATACTTGCCATCTGGGCTGATTGCCGGCGACATGCTTTGTGCGCCTGTAAATGTGATCCGCTCTGGCTCGCCGTTGGGCAATGTGACCCTATAAATTTGTGGGCCACCACTGCGATCACTCACAAAAAACAAGGTGTCCCCATCAGCAGAAAAAACGGGTTCGGTGTCGACCCCAAGTGAACTGAATAACTTTTTCTTGGAACCATTCTCTAAATTGATCGCGTAAAGCTGCTGAAAACCGTTTTGCGACAACGCCACCACCAAAGACTGCCCATTGGGCTCCCATGCGGGCGCGCTGTTAGAACCCTTGAAATTCGCCACAATTTTTCTCGTGCCATCAGCAATTTTGTGAACATACACCACTGGTTTTCTCTGCTCAAACGAGACATAAGCCACACTTTTACCGTCCGGTGACCAAGTGGGCGAAATAATGGGTTCTGGCGAATTCAAAGCTGACTGCGCGTTTTCACCATCCACATCAGAAATCCAAAGACTGTAGGCAGTCTCGGATTTGGTCACATATGCAACTCGCGTCGAAAAGACGCCTTTTTCTGCGATGAGATTTTCATAAACGAAATCCGAAATTCGATGCGCTGCCAGTCTTAAGTCAGTGGCTGTCACCACAAAACTTTCCGCACCTAGATCTTCACTTTTAACGACATCCCACAGCCTGAAACGCACTTCAAACTGTCCATTCGCCAACTTAGCAACACTGCCTGCCACAAACGCATCTGCCCCAGACTGGCGCAACATAGCTAGGTCTGGGATTTGAGTCTCATCGACAAGCTCATGCGTTCCAATTGCCCTGAATTGACCACTTCTCTCTAAATCGCTGCCAACAATCTTCGAAATTGGTTGGGGTGACAAGCCCTCATCGCGAAATTGCGCAAATACAATTGGGATTCTTGTCAATCCAACACCACTCACTTCCACACGGAATTGAGCGAATGCGGCTTGCTGAGCCAACGCAGAAATTAACAAAATACCAAGCGCAGTTTTAACAAGCGTGTGCCATGAGTTTTTAAACAAATTCATCCTTCGAGTTTGAAGCCACTGATGAAGCGCATTGATTAACGGTGAAAACGTTAAATCAGCTTATCCAACCAAAAACGCCACCATGGCTTCTTACCTTGTTGCGTTGAGTCTTCGTCATCATCTTTCAGACGGAAATAAGGCAACAGCAAATCTTCCATCGAATAAAAGCCTTTGCTTTTGCCTTGCAGCTGCTCGACCGCAAACACAATGCCGTTACCAAATGCTTCGCGTGAAATCGACTCATGCTTTAAACGCACGGTTTGGTATGGGAAACCAAACAAAATTTCATGCGTGCCAATGATGCCGCCCGCACGAATGGTTTTGATTTGGCTCTCGTCCAGGTCTAGCTGCTTGGCAATGACCTTGGCCGTGCCCGACACCTCAGGCTTGAGTTTGAAATGCTCTTCAATGATTTCAATGTCGGTGTACGGCGCGATGTTCTTCAAAATCTTGGCCGAAATCATCAAAAAGTTAATGCCCAGCGTGATGTTGGGCGAGTGCATGACCACTGTCTGCGAAGCCAGTGCCTTGAGGCGCTCCATCGTTGCTGGCTCGTACTGCGACACCGCGCTGATGATGGTGATGCCGCGCTTGGCCGCCGCTTCGCCGTAATAGCTCAAACCCGAATCGCCCGAAAAGTCGATGATCACATCCACCGGCTTTTGGTCCAGCAAATTGGCCGCTGTGAATTCAGCCTTCGACAAAATCAATCCAGGCTGATCAGATTTGATGCCCAAAAACTCAGGTACCGATCGGTGCTCCAGCACGTGCGACTGACGCACCACCCACTGCAGTTGAGTGACCTCTGAATCCAACAACACTGACGCAACAGCCCTGCCCGTTTTTCCAAAACCAATTAATCCAACGCGCATGCTGCACCTCCGTCAAGTAAAAAAATCACAACCAAAGCAAGGCCGCCATGGCGACCAGCGTAGGGATCAATGCGCCAAACAACAAACCGCCTGCGCCTATTGAGGCATCGGCAAAGCCCGCCCGTAATAGCGCCACGCCCGCAGGGTTGGGCGCATTGGCAATCACGGTCAAGCCGCCGCCTGCCACAGCGCCCGCCACCAAGCTGTACTTGGCTTCGTCAGAAATATCCAAAATCAGCGAGCCCAAATACGTCAGAGCGGCGTTGTCAGTGAATGCCGTCAGCACCGTGGTTCCGTAGAACAACATCTGCGGGTCCATGGTCGACACAATGGGTTGCAGCCACCACTGCTGCATGCCGCCCAACACCACCAAGCCCGCCAAGAAAAAGCCGACCAGCAAGGCTTCTTTGAGAATCAGCGGGTTTTGGTAGCGCTCATAGGCTTGTGCAAAGCCCATGAACATCACAAACAACCCAATGAATGCCACGGGGTAATGCGCCAAAGCCACCACCGCCGCCAAAAAGCCCAAATGCACCAGCACGATGGACTTGGGGATGGGCTCAGACACCGCTGCCTCGTCTGCTGCGGTGTTCACGCCCAAGTGGTGGCGCAAAAAGTACACCGCCACAGTGGCGTTCACCAGCACCGCCAAGGCCGACTTCCAGCCAAACTGGGTAAACATAAAGGCGCTGTCCCAGTTCCACACATTAGCCACCATCAACACGGGCGGTGCGGCATACGAGGTGAGCGTGCCACCAATCGAAATGTTCACAAACAACACGCCCAAGGCCAAATACTTCACCCGCTCTGGCACTTCGGGTCGAAACACTTGGGGGGCCAACATCAGCGCGGCAACGGTCATGGCTGCGGGTTCAGTGATGGCCGAGCCCAACAAGGGAACCACACTCAAACACAGCCAAGCCTTGGCCAACGAAGCCCGCATGGGCATGAGGCGCGACAAGGCATCCACGGCAGAAATGACAAAGGTCAAGATGGGCTTGGACGCCGCCACCACCATCACCACAAACACAAACAGGGGCTCGGTGTATTGGCGCGACTCAGCATAGGCCAGCGCTTGCGTGCCGTCTTGCAGCCACGCCATGCACACGATCAGGACGATGGCCCAAAAGCCAAACACCACCTCGACTTCACCCAAGAGGTGAAACAAGCCAGCATGCTCAGGGTAACGATGGGACAGCCGTTCAAAGAACTTGGCGGCAAAAGTATGAATCAGGGCAACTGCAAAAAGAAAGGCAGCCACCCACTCAATCGAAAAGGAGGTCATGGTCAACACACAGATTTTTCCGCGTGGCGGCCCGACCGACGCTAAACCTGTTGCAACACCTTTGAGACAACACCCGCGTCAAATTTTAGACGCTTTTAACCTTAGCGAACAAAAGCCTATTCTCGGTACGTTTTTTGAGCTCTTTTTCATGAATTTTCGACATCTACTCTAAAAACGCCCGAAAAAGCTATTGATTTTGTTGATTTTCTGTTAATTTTATTTTTTCTGACACTGTATTGATTTTTGACAAATTGTCATATCATGCCCGCTGATTTTCATTTCAAAGAGGACTAAGCCCATGGCGAAGAACATCCGATTTGGGGAGTACGTACAGGCCGTCACTGTCGACTCAAACACCATCAGCTACGACAAGCTGATGCCAAAACCCAAGCTAGACAAAAACGGCAAAGAGATCACCAGCAAGCCCGAAAAGCTTAAGTTAGCGGGTGCTGACATCGCAAACCTGTTGAAGCCCTACTTCAACACGCGTTTCATGGAGCAAGCCCGTGCTGTGGTGCCCTTGGCACTGTTTTTGGCGCTGTTCCAGTACATCGTGCTGCAACGCTCGGTGGCTGATGCCACATTGATCGGCGGCGGTTTGATCGCTGTGATGATCGGCTTGATGATCTTCATGGAAGGCCTCAAGCTCGGTTTGATGCCTTTCGGCGACATCATCGGTAGCAGCTTGCCCAAAAAGCTGCCTCTGCCAGGCGTGTTGACCATTGCCTTCTTGTTGGGCATTGGCTGTACCTACGCTGAACCCGCGATTGGTACTTTGCAGGTGGCTGGTCAAATTGTTGACCCACAAAAAGCCCCTTACCTCTACACCATGCTGAACGCACATGCACCGATCACGGTGATGTTGGTTGGCTTGGGCGTGGGCGTGGCTGCGGTGCTCGGTACCGTGCGCTTCTTGTACGACTGGTCTTTGAAGCCTTTGATCTTCATTGCCTTGACACCTGGCGTTTTGCTGACCGCTTATTGCGCGTTGGACCCCGAACTGGCCACCATCGTGGGCTTGGCTTGGGACTGCGGCGCTGTGACCACCGGTCCAGTGACTGTGCCATTGGTCTTGGCCTTGGGTATTGGCGTGGCCAACTCAGGCGGTAAAGGTAGCGGCCAGTTGTCTGGTTTCGGTATCGTGACTTTGGCTTCCATCTTCCCAATCGTGGCGGTGTTGAGCTTGGGCATTTACCTGAAGTTCACTGTGCCTGTGGCTGACATCTTGGCTGCTGCTGAAGCTTCTAAAGCTGCCGCTGCTGCTGTGACAAGCCCAGCTTGGACTGACGTGTCCCCTGGTTTGGACATCATGATGGGCGTGCAAGCCATCGTGCCATTGGTCTTGTTCTTGTTGGTGGTGTTGTTTGCTGTGTTGCGCGAGAAATTGCCTAACGCCTTCATCATCACTGCTGGTTTGTTCATGTGCGTCATCGGTATGTGTACCTTCAACGTGGGCTTGACCTACGGTTTGGCTGCCTTGGGCGCACAAACAGGTTCACTCATCCCAATCGCTTTCATTAGCTTGGATGGCTCACCAGCCTTGTACCCAGCTGCTGTGGGCATGTTCATCGCTGCTGCTTTTGCATGGTTGCTCGGTTACGCCGCCACCATGGCTGAGCCAGCATTGAACGCCTTGGGCGTGACTGTGCAAAACCTGACCAACGGTTCTTTCAAGAAATCCATGTTGATGTACGCCGTCGCCTTGGGCGTGGCCACCGGCATCATGTTGGGTGTGTTGAAACTGATCTTTGATTTCAACTTGTTGTACATCTTGGTCCCTGGCTATGCCATCGCTTTGGTGTTGACCCTGTTGTCTTCTGAAGCGTTCGTGAACGTGGGCTGGGACAGCGCGGGTGTGACCACCGGTCCTGTGACCGTGCCTTTGGTCTTGGCCATGGGCCTGGGCTTCGGTAAGGCTGTGGGCGCATTGGAAGGCTTCGGCATCTTGGCCGCAGCGTCTATCGCACCAATTTGCTCAGTGCTCGCCTTGGGCGTGTACGTGGAATGGAAAACCAAGCGCGAACTGAAAAACGCCGCTGCTTAAATCCAACCAAACATCGAACTGAACATTCATTTAAAGAATTCAAAGGGAAATCAAATGGCTACCAAACGTAAAGTAACCAACCTGACCGAAGTCGCAAACATCACATGTGTGGTGCAAAAAGGCTTGGCAGACACCATCAACCAATCATTGCTGGACATCGGCGTCCAAGGCACAACCGTGCATTACGGTGTGGGCACTGGCGTGCGTGAACGCATGGGCATCTTGGGTATTGCAGTGGACGTGGAACGCGAAATCTTGAGCGTGCTCGTTCCTTCAGACCAAGTCGATCGCATTTTCGAACGCATGTACTTGGCTGGCCGCTTGGACACACCAGGCATGGGCTACATCTATGTCACCCCATTGCTTCAAGCTGCGACCTACATCCCTCCGCATTTGATTGATGCTTGAGTGACCAACCGATAAGGTGATACACATGAGCAACGAACACATTGATCAACAACCAGCTGTTCCACACATCAACTACACACGCTTGATCACTTGCGTGCTGTACGAAGGTGGCGCTGAGAAGCTGCTTGAAACACTGCACCACAAAGGTGTGAACGAGGCTTTCTATTACGGCGTGCGTGGTAACCCCATCGGCCGTGCCTCAGAAGCATCTAGCCTGCCCGAGATCTCTAAAACAGAAATCGTGCAAGCTGTGGTCGCTGCTGACCAAGCGGACTACATCTACAACACGATCTACCACGACTTCCGCTTGGACATGCCAGGCGTCGGCACGATCACCGTCAACCGTCTGACTCGCTCGTCGCAGAACGTTCTGCCCGAGGGCATCGCGCACGAAGCTGCGCACTAAGCCCATTCAGCAAATAAACAATTGAAAGATTTAAGGAGTTAATCATGAGTGATGAAGCAAAAAATCGCGTCCAACGCAACAAGCGCCTGATTTTTGATGCCGAGGCCTATGTCCAATTCAACACAGCCCAAGTGCAAGCCACTCGCAGCCGTGTGGAAGAAAACATCACTGACGTGATGCAGGCTTACACGATTGCTGCCTCTGGCAACCGTGAACTCATCATGCGCGCGACCGAAGACGTGTACCGCAACCGCATCTTCATGTTGGAAAACCTGAAGACCACTTCTGAAGCTGAAGAAATTTTCCAACGCTCCATGATCAACCGCGCACGCATCGAAATGCTGGACAACCGCAGCAAGATGAACCGCGAATTGCTCAAAGCGTCTGAAAACATGCTCGAAGCCATCAAGAACGTCAAAGCTGTCGCCAAGAACTTCTTGGACGTCTGCGAAAAAATGACGGACCATGTGGATGACGTGGCTGACGAAAACGCGCAACTGTTTGACGGCGAATTGCTGGCCAAGATGCACGCTGCTAGCCCCATCAGCAACGAGTCTCGCGTTTTGGAAAACTACGACATGGTTAATCTGATCCGTGACAACGCATTGGGCAACCGCAAAGTCATTCAAGCTTTGACCGACGCCAGCTTGGCTTTGGCTGAAGAATTGAGCGAGTTGCAAGACGAAGCCAACAGCCAACGCGACACCATCGTGTCCTTGCGCGAGAAGGTTGACGCCAACCAACACCGTGTAGCTGACGACATCTTCAAACTCTAAGCCCTCACCGGCCTAGTCCCTAAAGAAGCAATCACATGTGATTGCTTCTTTTTTTCCCCAACCCCTTTCTTTGCCGCCCCATGCGCCCCCCTTTACGACAAGTCGTGATGGACGTCCTTGATGGATCGCCCAACTACAAAGCTAGCCGATACGTAGAGTGGCTCATCACCATCGTGGTGTTGACCAACTGCTCCGCTGTGATTTTGGACTCAGTGCCCGAAATACATGCCGAGTACAAAGATTTTTTCCATGAATTTGAGTTTTGGAGTGTGATGTTTTTCACACTCGAATACGTTTTGCGCGTGTGGTCGCTAGGCGCCAAGTTTGCCGACAGCGAATGGCGTGGACGCCGCCAGTACATCTTCAGCCCGTTTGGCCTGATTGATTTCTTTGCCACCATGCCGCATTACTTGCACATCTTCTTCCCGACGCTCGACTTGCGCATCTTGCGCGTGTTGCGACTGCTGCGGGTGCTCAAGCTGTCCAAGTACAACACAGCCCTGCAAGACCTTTTCCATGCGGTGTACTCTGAGCGCAAAGCCTTTGGCTCTGCCGCGTTCTTGCTGACCATTGCCACAGTCGTGTCTGCGTCACTCATGCATTTTGCTGAAGGCCACCATCAGCCCGAGTTCTTTGGCACGATTCCGCATTCCATTTACTGGGCCATCGTCACCATCACCTCAGGCTACGGCAACGTCGACCCGATGACCAAAGCAGGCGAAGCCATTGCGCTGATCACCGGCTTCTTGGGCGTGTGTATGGCGGCCATCATGACCGGTATCGTGGCCTCGGCCTTCTCGAACCAAGTGGCACGTAAGAAAGCGGCTTTTGAGGCCCAACTGCGTGAAATCTTCAAAGACGGCAATATGTCTGAAGAAGAGGAAGCCTCTCTCAAACGCCTGCAAGCACACTACCGCCTCACCGATGAGCAAGTTCAAGCGATGCTGCAACGTGCACAGAGCAAAACAGCGGGAGTACGTTCATGACCGAAACGAACGCAACTCGCACTCCTACGATGTTTCAACGGATTCAACGCCGTACCTACGAAATCGTCGATGGCGAAGTGCCAGATAAATACAGCCAAGCTCTAGAGGTGTTCATTGCCTTGCTTGTGATTGCCAACGTGATTGGCATCATCTTGGAGTCTGTGCCCGAAATTCACGACCAATATGCGTCTCAGTTCCATTACTTTGACATGTTCAGCGTGATCGTGTTCTCAATCGAGTACTTGGTCCGTGTGTGGTCCTACGGCGCTAAATATTGCGAGAACGGCGCACCCATGACTTTCGAGAAGTCATGCAGTGGCCGCAAAGCCTACATCTTTAGCTTCTACGGCATCATCGACTTCTTGAGCACGGTTCCGTTCTACCTGCAGCTGCTGTTCCCAGGCGCTGACTTGCGCGTACTGCGCATGTTCCGCTTGCTGCGTATTTTCAAACTCTCACGCTACAACAGCGCGTTTGATGACATGGTGGCAGCCGTCAAAGCCGAACGTGACTCTTTCTCGTCGGCTGTGTTCTTGATGTTCATTGCTTGCTTGTTGTTCTCCTCGCTGATTTACATCATCGAAGGCACAGACCAGCCTGAGGTGTTCCCATCCATCCCTGCAGCGATGCATTGGTTCATGATCACCATCATTTCTGGCTGGGGTAACGTGGACCCCGTCACCTTTGTGGGCTCGATCTTGGTGATCTGCACGCAAATCCTGTCGATCGCGCTGGCCGCCATTTTGACGGGTGTGGTGGCAACTGCCTACACCGCGCAAGTCGAACGCCGCGAAGCCCTGTATGAAATGGAGCTACGTGAGATTTTGGCTGACGGTATAGTGACCCCTGAAGAGCAGAAGAAACTCAAACTCATGCAAGCCAAATTTGGCATGTCGGACGATCAAGTGGAATCCTTGATCGTTCAAATGGAAGAGGAAAAACGGCTCTCTGGCAATCACCAAAACTCCTAGAACACATGAACAAACTCCTGCGCCGCACTTTTGACTACTTCTTAATTGCGCTAGGCCCCATTTGGGTCGCCTTGGCCATGTATGTGTTAGCCAAAGGCGAGGCATGGGCGTTGGGTTGGAACCGTGTGCTGTTTGACAGCAACCCGTATTGGATGTTGGTGGTCATGCCTTTGGGCTTTGCCCTAATTCGCTACAGCACCATGAAGCTGGCCCCACAGGCGGCAGGCAGCGGTATTCCGCAAGTCATGGCCGTGATTCAAATGGGCCGTGTGCGCACCTATTTGAATACGCTGATTTCGCCAATTCAGGCGGTGTTCAAAACCATTTTTGTCATCATTGGCATGCTGTGCGGCGCATCGATCGGTCGTGAAGGCCCTGCCGTGCAAATTGGTGCGGCCATCATGGCCAACTGGAGCATGAATGCGGTGCGCCGTATTCGCGTGGATGCACGCACCTTGGTCATCATTGGTGGAGCGGCTGGTTTGGCCTCTGCGTTCACCACACCGTTGGCTGGTGCGATGTATGCCTTTGAAGAGCTGGGCTCTCGCCGCCACTTCCGCTCACGCGCGTTTGCGGTGTTGTGCATTGTGTTGTCGGCTTGGGCTAGCTACCGCTTGTTTGACGGCTACTCGCCGCTCGCCTTGAACGTGCCTGTGCCTGCACTACCCACCGTGGGCGTGCTGGTTGTCCTGTGTGTTTTGTGTGGCCTGCTGGCCGGAGCCATGACATGGATCATGGGCTTTGGTTTGCCACGCTTCATGCCCAAGACCAACACGCCTTTGCAAGCGGCTGGTTTGGCTGCTGCTGTGGGTTTGCTGCTGGCGATCTTGGCCATCGTGACCCAAGGCCTGACCCTAGGCAGCGGCAACGGCGTGGCTTACCAAATGCTCAACCTTGACCCCGCGCAAGACCAAACCACAGGCTTTGGTTTGTTGAAATGGTTGTCCACCACGCTGAGCTTTGCCACGGGCATTCCAGGCGGCATCTTGGCCCCATCACTGTCGATTGGTGCGGGTGTGGGCCAAGACTTCTCGCTCTACTTTGTGGATGGCCAAGACCGCGTGTTTTTGATCGCGGCAGGCATGGCTGCATTTTTAGCCGGCGTGATTCAAGCCCCACTCACTGCCACCTTGGTGGTGGTTGAAATGACCGGCATGTACGACCACATCTTGGCCATGCTGATCATGAGCTTTTTGGCCAGCTGGTCTGCTCATTTGCTGTGCCGCACCAGTTTGTATCAGGTGTTGATGATGCGACTCATCCCCACCCCGCCCCCTGCTAAACCCTGACATTTTTAAGAGGACAACAAATGTCATTTAACCTTCGCCAAGAACTGCAAGCACCCACCACCGTGCTAGGCAAGCGCTACATGCTGCTGTTGCTATGCACCATCGTGGCATCGGTGTTCTTCTTGTTTTTCAGCCTAGAGCTGCCCCAAGCTTTTCACCACAGCCAAACGTGGGTGATGTGGTTTGAGTTGTTTTTCTTGGTGGTGTTTTCTGTCGACTTGGTGCTCCGCTTAGCGACACATCCGTTCACAGACCTCAAAGGCTTTTTACTACTGGCCCTAGACTTTTTGGCCATTGTTCCATCCGCCTTGGTTGTGTTGACCTACTGGAACCTGATGCCTGAGCAGCACTTAGACATCTTGGGCCTGTTGCGCCTGTTCCGACTGCTGCGTGTCATGCAACTGCTGCGCATGAGCCACTTGCTCACCGACATTTTGGGCGTTTCGGTGTTCAGCTTGGTGTTTGCCAACATGGCGACACACTTGGGATTGCGCGTGTTTGTCAGCGCCACCGACAAAACCATGAACCTCAATTTGGCGCAATACATTGAGCGTCCTGTATTGCTGCTGGCGGTCACGGCCGTGGGCTCTGTCATGGGCATTGCCTTGGCGATCACGTTTGGTGTGGTCAACCGCAAACGCGATGACGTGACAGAAATGCACCGCACCACCATGGATGCCGTGGACACGTTTGAACGCGACTTCCGCGATGTGTTTGAAAACGTCAGCCCCGAGCAACGGGAAACCATTTTTGGCACATTCCGCAAAGAGATGGCTTTGTTCTTAAAGAGCGCCATCAGCTACCCGCACTTCAAACAATCGGCATTGACCTTCTTGGATCAAGTGCGCGCTGTGGTCAAAGCACGACCCAGTATGGATGTGCCCTTCCATGCAGTGCTGGTGCAGCGTATCTCGGGCTTCTTAACCAAAACGCAAATCGCATTTCCAGCCGCGTTTTATGGCTGGTTGAGCCTCTTGGCCAACTTGTACTTTGTGCTGGTCATGATGGCTACGCCAGGCATCACTGGCATGTTTGTCCAACTGCTGGTGATTTTTGTGTTCCAAGGTCTGTTGGTCATCATCCAAGACATGGACTACCCATTGGATGCAGATGCCACCATCTTCAATGCCAAGATTCTGGATTGATGTTTGGATAGACCAAACAAAAAAGCCCCGCCTACACAGCGGGGCTTTTTTTATGAATTGGCCGCTCAATGCATCCAGTTGTATTGCAATATGTAAACCGCAGCGCCAGCCAAGTAGCCCACCACGGCCAAGCCGCTGATCTTTTTGAAGTACCAAACAAAGTCGATTTTCTCAATACCCATTGCGGCCACACCTGCAGCTGAACCGATGATCAAGATCGAGCCCCCTGTTCCCGCGCAGTAAGCCAAGAAGGTCCACAAAAAGCTGTCCGTGGCGTGCACATCCAAGCTGTACATGCCCATAGACGCAGCCACCAAAGGCACGTTGTCGACGATGGCACTGAACACCCCAATCAACATCACGATGACATCCTGCCGCCCGACGGTTTGGTCTAGCCATTGCGCCAGACCCGTCAAGATGTGGGTGTGCTCGAGCGTGGCCACAGCCAGCAAGATACCGATGAAGAAAACAATAGACGACATATCAATGCGCGACAACGCGTGCGACAGTTCTAGCTGACTGCGCTCTTCGGCGGATTTGCCTTTGTGCAAGATGTCCCCCACCAACCACAGCAAACCCAAGCCCAACAAGACCCCCATGAACGGCGGCAAATGCGTGATGGTTTTGAATGCAGGCACAGCCACCAACACACCCAGCCCCAAGAAAAACATGATGTTGCGCTCAAAAACCGATGTGTGCGTGCCGTGATGCTCTCCTTCGGCATGATGCGGTGGCTCGACCAATTGCCCGCGCAGCATCCAAGCGCAAATGACCAAAGGCACGAGCAAGTTCACGATAGACGGCAAGATCAAGGATTGAATGATCGACATGGCGGTGATTTGCCCACCAATCCACAGCATGGTGGTGGTGACATCCCCGATCGGCGACCAAGCCCCGCCGGCATTGGCCGCAATGACGATAAGGCCCGCAAACAACAAGCGGTCCTCACGCTTGTGAAGCAGCTTTTTCATCAACGACACCATCACAATGGTGGTGGTGAGGTTGTCCAAAATAGCACTCAAGAAAAAGGTCACACATCCAACTACCCACAGCAAGGTGGCGAGCTGGGTAGTCTTGATGCGAGAGGTGACCACATCAAACCCTTTGTGGGCATCGACCACTTCCACAATGGTCATGGCCCCCATCAAAAAGAAGACAATTTGCGCAGTGCTGATCAGTGTTTCTGATAATTCATGGTTAATCGCATGGCTGTCGTTTGACATCACCGCATAAACCGCCCACATCAAGCCCGCGCCTAACAAGGCGGATGCTGATTTGTTGATTTTGATGGGATGCTCAAATGCGATGGCGGCATATGTCACTACGAACAGAAGAATGAGTAAAGTATTCATAAAATGACTGTAACGCATGATTCAGCACCGCACTCTTTTGGAATTGAACTCGCATAGAGCACTATGAAACACAAAATCAATAACAAACGCATTCAGGCATTCAACGCTAAGCTTCATGAAAACGTCGAACGCCCGTTAGATGGTTGGCGGTTAAAGGTCTACACCATCATCTTTGAAGCAGACACTGCGGCAGGCCGCCGCTTTGACATTGCCTTGATTTGGGCGATTGTGTTGAGCGTGTTGGTGGTCATGGCTGACAGCGTGCAGTCGCTGCACAATAGCTTTGGCACTCCGTTCTTGGTTGCTGAATGGTTTTTCACGCTGGTGTTCACCGCTGAATACATTGCCCGTTTGGTGAGCTGCCCCAAGCCCTTGCGCTATGCCACCAGCTTTTTTGGTGTGATCGATTTGTTGTCGCTACTACCTACATACTTGGCGCTGCTTTTCCCCGAGCTGTATGCATTGCTGGATGTGCGTGTCATGCGTTTGTTGCGCATCTTCCGTGTGCTCAAGCTGCCAGCTTATGTGGCCGAGTACCAGTGGTTGCTGCTGGCTTTGAGTGACAGTCGCCGCAAGATCATGGTGTTTTTGTCGTTCGTGCTGTTTTTGGTCATCGTGCTGGGCAGTTTGATGTATGTGGTGGAAGGCCCTGAGAACGGCTTCACCAGCATTCCAATCTCTATCTACTGGGCCATCACCACCCTCACCACCGTGGGCTTTGGTGACATCACCGCCAAGACGGCACTGGGGCAGTTCATTGCGTCGTGCATGATGCTGATTGGCTGGGGAACACTGGCTGTGCCCACGGGCATTGTGACGGCCGAGATGGCCGCACACCGTGGTGGCATGCACGAAGAGTCGTATGACGCCACCACCCGCACATGCCACGAGTGCTTGACCGAAGGCCACTTACCCGAAGCGATTTACTGCCTCAATTGCGGGGCCAAGCTGCCCAACTACTTACACGACTGAATTTAGTCTTTCAGTCGCTGTTTGATCTCGCGCACTTCAATCAACACTTGATCTAAACGCTCGCGCAAGGCATCGCGCTCTGCGCGGGCTTTGCCTTCTTCTTCGTCATTGCTGGCATCCACGATGACGGCAATGAAGAGGTTCAAGATCACGAAGGTCGAAATCAGAATAAAGATGACGAAGAAGATCCACGCGTAGGGGAACACTTCCATGATGGGGCGCGCCACACTGTCCGACCAGCCATCACCCGTCATCACTTGGAACAAGGTATAGAGGCTCAGACCCAAAGTACCAAATGTCTCTGGGAAATCTTTGGCAAACAAATTGGTGGCCAACACGCCCGACACATAAAAGATCAAGCCCATCACCGCGCCCACCGAACCAAGACCAGGAATTGCGGCCAACAGGCCCGCAATCACTTTGTGCAAACTCGGAACCTTGGTAGCCAAGCGCAGCACCCGCAAAACGCGCAGGGCTCGCAACACAGCAAATGAACCAGAGGCAGGCACCAAAGCAATACCAATGACGATGAAGTCAAATACCGCCCAGCCGTCTTTGAAAAAGCCAAAACCGCGGGCCAATAACAAGGCCACGATTTCCAATACAAAAATCGACAAGATGATGTCGTCTGCTGCCTCCATCGCTGCGCCAAAGTGTTCTTGCATGTACACACTGGTGTCTAGCCCCATCAATACAGCATTCACAATGATCAGCACAATCAAAAACGATTGCACTTTGCGGTGCATGACTGCGGCTTCAATTTTTTGACGCCATGACAGCGGCTTAGGTTCGATATTCATAAAGTTTCGTCTTTGAAGGGTCAGTCGTGTTTAAGGCTTTGCCACACCGTGTGCTCGGTGGTTTGGCCTGCATCGGCCAAGCGCTGGCTGATGTGGGCATGGTCGCTTAGAGCGGCCACTTCGCGCATTTGGTTGAGTAAGGTGCGATAACGCGCCAAGGCGTAGTCTGGGTTGGTGTGCAGCAAGGTGGGGTTGTGCTCATTGCCATCGATATGTGGCTCTTGCTTCAAGGCTTCTTCACGCTCCACACGCAACTGATCGGTGAAAGCCGACGACATGATGGCTGCTGGAATCGCAAACACACCAATACCCAACAAAGCCAATGTAACGGTCAAAAACCGCCCTGCAGGTGTGATGGGCGTGATGTCACCATAGCCCACGCTAGCCAGCGTCACCACAGCCCAATACATGGCCGTGGGGATGTATTCAAACTTATCGGGCTGTGCGCCACGCTCAAGCAAATAGCCCATGGCAGCGGTGATAAACACCAACATCATCATGACGAACGAGGAGGCAGCCAACACAGACAGCTCACGGCGAATCACCATGAACATGGTGGAGGTCGACTTGTTGTAACGGCCCAGCTTGAGCAAGCGCACCAAGCGCACGATACGCAAGAAACGCAAATCAATGAAACTCGACAGCAAAGCCTCTAGTAAAAACGGCAGGATAGACGCCAAGTCAATCAGGCCGCTGAAAGAAGTACCAAACTTCCATCGCGCACGCATAGGATGCGCCACATTGTGTTCAGCGGACGAATACATGCGTAAGGCGTATTCAATGCTGAACAAGGTGAAAGCAATGGCATCCAAAATGAAAAAATGAGTTTCAAAATCAGCTCGGATGCTATCGACCGACTCAAACACAATCGACAGGGTAGACAACGCGATCCAGAAGATCAAAAACAGATCCACCATCAAAGGCAGGCCATCGCGCTTGTCGTCTGAAGGGAACATCAGGGCATGCACTTTTTGGCGACGCGTCATGCCAGCAGTCTCGCGCCTGAAGTTTTCAAAGGCAGGCAGCAATGTAGAAGTGACTTTGAACACCCTCAACAAACGCAAGGCTCTGAGCAAACGCAAATCAAGGCTGACAAAGCTGGCCAAGTAAAACGGCAAGATAGCCAACAAGTCGATGATGGCGTAGCGGCTACTCACATAACTGAGGCGCGCAAAGCGCGACTTAGCAAACTCGGGGTCGGAAGGTGCAGTAAACCAGCGCAGCAAGTATTCGATGGTGAACACAATGACCGACAAGGTTTCAAACGCATTAAGTTGCGTGGCATAGGCCAACTCAAACGCATCAGCGGTTTCCAACACCATGGCGACCATATTGAGCAAGATCAACGAGGTAGACCAACGACTCACGGTGGCGTGCAAACCATCGGGGTTATGTTCGTTGAACAGCAGATCAAAGACGCGCTGTCGCCACAGTTTTTTGCTCGGTTCAAGTGTTTGCATTAAAACTTCTCCCAATATTTTTTCGTGTGCTGAGCTCAGTCTTTGAGCTGCTGCTTGATGTCTTTGACCTCAATCAACAACCGATCTAATCGCTCGCGCAAGCCATCGCGCTCTGCGCGTGCAGCGGCTTCGGCTTCATGGTTGCTGGCATCCACGATGACGGCAATGAAGAGGTTCAAGATCACGAAAGTCGAAATCAGGATAAAGATGACGAAGAAGATCCACGCGTAGGGAAACACTTCCATGATGGGGCGTGCCACACTGTCGGACCAGCCGTCACCCGTCATCACTTGGAACAAGGTGTACAGGCTCAGGCCCAAAGTTCCAAATGTCTCTGGAAAGTCTTGGGCAAACAAGTTGGTGGCCAACACGCCAGACACGTAAAAGATTAAACCCATCACCATGCCCACCGAGCTCAGGCCGGGAATCGCAGCAAACAAACCTGCAATGACTTTTTGCAAGCTAGGCACTTTGGTGAATAGGCGAAGGACCCGCAACACGCGCAAAGCACGCATCACGGCAAACGGACCAGATGCTGGAACCAGTGCAATGGCAATGACGATAAAGTCAAACACCGACCACGGGTCTTTGAAAAAACTCAAGCGTCTGACAAATAGCAAAGCGGCAATCTCGGCAACAAAGATGAACAAAATGATTTCATCTGCCAACGTGAGCCATGTGCCGTACTCAGCCACCATGCTGGGGCTGGTTTCCAAGCCCATCAACGCGGCGTTGAGAAGGATTAAGCCAATCAGAAACAGTTGTACTTTTCTGTGCATCACAACGGCTTGAACGGCTTGACGCCATGGGCTGAGTCCGTGTTTGGAAGTCATCAGTATTCCTTTGAATTTTTAAGGCATTTTAGAGACCAGTCACCTGAGTGAACCCCCAGCAACCTTTGGTTTTCATTTGCGTTTAAGGTAGAGGGATGACACATTTTTACGAACCCAAGAACGGCCACGGCCTACCCCACGACCCCTTCAACGCCATTGTTGGCCCCCGCCCTATCGGCTGGGTGTCTACGCGAAGCAATGATGGGGTGTTGAACCTTGCGCCCTACAGCTTCTTCACCGCGTTCAACTACATCCCGCCCATCATTGGTTTTTCTAGCACGGGCCCCAAAGACTCTTTGCGCAACGTGCAAGAAAACGGCATGTTTGTGTGGAACCTTGTCACGCGCCCTTTGGCCGAAGCCATGAACCAAACCTGCGCGCCCGTGGGCCCCGAGGTGAATGAGTTTGAATTGGCCGGTTTGAAAACTGCGCCTTCACGCGTCGTGGATGTGCCGCGTGTGGCCGACAGCCCTGTGTCGTTTGAATGCCGCAGCACACAAATCATCCAGCTCGAAGGGCTGGACAAACAAAAAGTGCCCACATGGTTGGTGCTGGGTGAAGTGGTGGGTGTGCACATTGCCAGCCACTTGCTCAAAGACGGTGTGTACGACACCGCTAACGCGGGTCACATTTTGCGTGGCGGCGGTCCGGCTGATTACTTCAGCATTGGGCCCGAGCAACTGTTCAGAATGTCACGGCCACAGGCATAAAAAAAAGCGACATCGGTGGATCACCGATGTCGCTCCAACCGTTGCATCAACGGCTTAACTCACGCTCACGCCAGATCGAAACGATCAGCGTTCATCACCTTGGTCCAAGCGGCCGCAAAGTCTTGAATGAACTTTTCTTGGTTGTCATCTTGAGCGTATACCTCGGCATAGGCACGCAAGATGGAGTTGGAACCAAAAACCAAGTCCACGCGTGAAGCTGTCCACTTGGCCTGACCTGTTTTGCGATCACAGATGTCGTAAGAGTTGCGGCCTGTTGGCTTCCACTCATACGCCATGTCGGTGAGGTGCACAAAGAAGTCGTTGCTCAGCACACCCACACGGTCGGTGAACACTCCATGCTTGGAGCCACCGTGGTTGGTACCCAAAACGCGCATACCGCCCAACAATGCTGTCATCTCGTGTGCGGTGAGGCCCATGAGTTGTGCGCGGTCCAACAAAAGCTCTTCGGGGCTTACCACGTAGTTCTTCTTGACCCAGTTGCGAAAGCCATCATGGATGGGTTCGAGCACAGCAAATGATTCGGCATCGGTCATGTCTTGTGTGGCGTCACCTCGCCCTGGCATGAACGGCACGTCCACCTTGAAGCCTGCGGCTTGAATAGATTTCTCTAAGCCCACGTTGCCTGCCAACACGATCACATCGGCCACGCTAGCGCCGCTGTCTTTGGCAATGCCTTCCAAGACCTGAAGCACTTTGCCCAAACGTGCGGGCTCGTTGCCTTCCCAATCTTTCTGAGGAGCCAAACGAATGCGTGCACCGTTTGCACCACCACGCATGTCAGAGCCACGGTAGGTGCGGGCACTGTCCCAAGCGGTGCTGATCATGTCGCTCACGCTCAAACCACTGGCGGCGATTTTGGCTTTGACAGCCGCCACGTCGTAGTTGGATTTGCCAGCAGGAATGGGGTCTTGCCAGATGAGGTCTTCTTGCGGCACTTCAGGGCCGATGTAACGCACTTTTGGCCCCATGTCGCGATGGGTGAGTTTGAACCACGCACGCGCAAAGACTTGGGTGAAGTAGTCTGGGTCTTTGTAGAAGCGCTCAGAGATCTTGCGGTAGGCCGGATCTTTGATCATGGCCATGTCAGCGTCGGTCATGATGGGGTTGTAGCGAATGCTGGGGTCTTCCACATCCACAGGTTTGTCTTCTTCCTTGATGTTGATGGGCTCCCACTGCCATGCGCCAGCGGGGCTCTTTTTGAGTTCCCAGTCGTAGGTGAACAAGAGGTAGAAGTAGCCGTTGTCCCACTTGGTGGGGTTGGTGGTCCAAGCGCCTTCGATGCCGCTGGACATGGTGTCGCGGCCTACGCCACGGCTGGTGTGGTTCATCCAACCCAAGCCTTGCTCGACCACGTCTGCACCTTCAGGGTCTGGGCCTAAGTTTTGGGGTTTGCCGTTGCCGTGGCATTTGCCCACGGTGTGACCGCCTGCGGTGAGGGCCACTGTTTCTTCGTCATCCATGGCCATGCGGGCAAAGGTGACGCGCACATCGTGTGCTGTTTTCAGTGGGTCGGGTTGGCCGTTGACGCCTTCGGGGTTCACATAGATCAAGCCCATTTGCACGGCAGCCAAGGGGTTTTCTAATTGTTCGCGGTTGTCGCCATCGTGGCGGCTAGAGGCCAACCATTCTTTTTCAGAGCCCCAGTAAACGTCTTGCTCGGGGTGCCAAATGTCTTCACGACCAAAGGCGAAGCCATAGGTTTTCAAGCCCATCGACTCATAAGCCACGTTGCCTGCCAAGATGATCAAATCGGCCCAGCTGATTTTGTTGCCGTATTTCTTTTTAATGGGCCACAACAAGCGACGTGCTTTGTCGAGGTTGACGTTGTCAGGCCAAGAGTTCAGCGGTGCAAAGCGCTGGTTACCCGTGCCGCCACCGCCACGGCCATCGGCTACGCGGTATGAACCCGCAGCGTGCCATGCCATACGCACCATCAAGCCCCCGTAGTGGCCCCAGTCGGCGGGCCACCAGTCTTGGCTGTCGGTCATGACGGCGGTCAAATCTTTCTTCAGCGCCTTGACGTCTAATTTTTTGACTTCTTCGCGGTAGTTAAAGCTCGTCCCCATGGGGTTGGTCTTGGTATCGTGCTGATGCAAGATATCGAGGTTGAGGGCCTTGGGCCACCACGCCATGTTGGAGTTACCTGTGGCGGTGTTGCCGCCGTGCATCACTGGGCACTGACCTTGGTTTGACATTGCATTTCCTTTCGGGGTTAAGATGTCCGATAGCTTAGGTTAATAAACCAATATCAACCAATTCATTCTGGCTATGACGACAATTGGCATTGCGATTGAAGCTAGCCACGCTGAGCAAACTATCAAATAACTAATGAATCTTCCAAGTCATCAACTCACCATGACGGTTCTCATGACACCGGACATGGCAAACTTTTCAGGCAACGTCCACGGCGGAACAATTCTGAAGTTTTTAGATCAAGTGGCATATGCATGCGCAAGTCGTTATTCCGGGCGCTATGTTGTCACCTTGTCTGTTGACCAAGTCATCTTTCGACAACCTATTCATGTCGGAGAGTTAGTCACCTTTCTGGCGGCAGTGAACCACACAGGCACTTCCTCCATGGAAGTTGGCATCAAAGTGATTGCCGAAAACATACAAACACATGAGGCACGTCATGCAAATAGTTGCTTCTTTACGATGGTGGCAGTGGACGACCATCGCAAACCTGTAGCTGTGACACCTATCAAACCATCCAATGAAGTAGAAGTTCGACGCCATGCTGCAGCCGATGTTCGAAAGAAACTCAGACAGGAGTTTTCAAAACAATTCGAGGCATTGAAGGAATCTGCTGCATACAAAGCCTAATCACAATTAAAAAAAAGGCCGCACTTGCGTGCGGCCCAACGATGAATTCTTATTTTTAAATCGACTTATTTGCCAAATGGATCAGGACGTGGGGTGATGTCCGACGAAGGTGGCAACTGTGGCAACTTAAAGCTAGGTTGCTCACCAGTCAAGCTGATCATGAAGGCCACCAATTTGGCATTCTCATCAGCTGTGAACTTGCGGCCCAGTTGCAAACGGCCCATCACATCCACCGCTTCCGACAAGGTGGCAGCTTCGCCATCATGGAAGTAGGGGTAGGTCAGCTCGACGTTACGCAAAGTTGGCACTTTGAAGTTGAAGCGGTCGGCATCTTTGCCTGTCACAGCCGAGCGACCATCGTTGGTGTTGCCTTTGTAGGGCTCAACCAAACCCATTTTTTGGAACGAGTTACCACCCACGGCTGGGCCGTTATGACAGCCCGAACAACCTGCTTCTTTGAACAGTTTGTAGCCAGCCAACTCTTGGTCATTCAAGGCTTTTTTGTCTCCTGCCAACCATTTGTCAAAGCGTGAATTCGGCGTGACCAATGTTTCTTCAAAGGCCGCAATCGATGCAGTGACCTTGTCGATGTCGATCTTGTCTGTACCAAACACTTTCTTGAACTCACTCACGTAGCCGGGGATGGACTGCAAGATGTGAACCGACAAAGCGTGGTTCGAAGCCATCTCACCGGGGTTGGCGATAGGGCCACCGGCTTGCTCTTTCAAGTCAGCAGCACGGCCGTCCCAGAACTGGGCGACGTTGAGGCTGGAGTTCAGCACCGTTGGCGAGTTGATGGGGCCTTTTTGCCAGTTGTGACCAATCGACGTTTTCAAGTTGTCAGTGCCGCCCATCGACAGGTTATGGCAAGAGTTACAAGAAATAAAACCCGACTTCGACAAACGGGTGTCAAAGAACAATTTCTTACCCAGTTCTGCCATGGCTGGATTGGCCACCTTGGCGGGTTTGATCGCTGAAATCGGCTCTTTGCTTGGCGCCTCAGCTTGCACCAACGAATACATAGGCAGCCCAATCAACAAGGCAACCCCCAAAACTGTTAAACGCTTCAACATGACTAACACTCCTTCAATTTGTCGAAAAAATCACTTTGATGGGGTGATGTTGCGTTTCCTAGGATTTTCCTTATTGACCAAAATCAAAAACTCGCTTATTCACGCCGCTATGACAACTATAGATTTTTCCAATAACCACAAGGCGCTTTAGGTGCGTATGGTTAACGCTGTTTCTTTCTGGACTCTCGCACCCCACCATGACACTCACTGAACTACGTTATCTAGTTGCACTGGCCCAAGAAGGCAGCTTTAGTCGCGCTGCCGAAGTTTGTGCGGTCAGCCAACCCACACTCAGCCAAAGCATTGCTCGCCTTGAAAGTGAACTGGGCATTCCGCTGTTTGAGCGTGGCATTGGTTTTGTCAGCCCTAGCGAAGCTGGTGCGCGCATCGTGGCGCAAGCACGGGTGGTGATGGACGAAGTAGCCAAAGTCAAAACGCTCGCGCAATCGGGGCAAGACAGCTTGTCTGGCACTTTGCGCATTGGTTTGATACACACTGTTGCGCCATATTTGTTGCCACGTTTGATTAAGCACCTCACACACACAGCACCCAATATGCCGCTGGCGATTGAAGAAAACATGACGGCTAACTTGGCCACCATGCTGCGCGATAACCAAATTGATGTGGCTGTGTTGGCGCTGCCATTTGATGCACCGGGCATGCTCACGCGGCATTTGTATGACGAGCCTTTCAAGGTCATCGTGCCGCACAAACATGCGTGGTGCAACCGTAGCTCAATTGACGCCAGTGACATGGACGGCCAAGAGCTTTTGCTGCTCAAAGGCGGCAATTGCTTTAGAGACCAAGTGCTGGAAGCGTGCCCTAAAGTCAGTGCGCCCGATTCAGATGCGCAACTGGGTCATTCGTTGGAGACCATCCGCAGCATGGTGGCCACGGGCTTGGGCATTTCGGTGTTGCCCGAAAGCGCTACCTTGCCGCCTTACTCTAACGACATGATCCATGTGTTGCCGTTTTCTGAGCCTGCGCCTTATCGGCGCATAGGCTTGGCTTGGCGCGTCGGTTTTGTGCGCCCTAAGGTCATTGATGTGCTGGCTGAAGCTGCACAGCCTGAGGCTTAGCAGCTAGCGCACACGCAGGGCTAGATGGTGTGGAGCCAAGCCATCACGTCTTGCTCTAGACGTGCTTGGTCTTCAAACACCTCATGCGTGCCCGCCACCGGCATGAGCTGAGCCAAGGGCTGCGATTGCAGCAGCATGTGGGCGCAATGCATGGGCACGACATCATCATCTGTGCCGTGCACCAGCAATATGGGGCAATGCACATGCTGCAAGCGGCTGATGGGAGCAATGTCGTTGAAGCGATGGCCAATGACATGTTCGATGTAGCGGTTCACGCCCCAACCCAAAGGCCAAAACGGCAAACGGTAGCGGCCTAACCAGCGGCGCATGACTTGCTCAGGATGCGCGAATGCCGAGATGCTGACCACCGCGCTCACATCGCGCCGCCTTGACGCACTCAAGATGCAAGCGGCTGCGCCTAACGAATGGCCCATCAACAACCGAGGTGCTGGTGTGGCACTGTCGGTGGGTACTTGGGTGGCTAGCCATGCAAGCGCGGCGTCTATGTCTTCGGCAAAGCGGGGCAATGAGCTGTAGTCGTCTGCGTCGCTCAACCCGTGACTGCGTGCATCAGGCAGCAACACATGCCAGCCCTGTGCGTGCAAAAGCTGCGCAGCCGACATGAGGTTGCTGGCATTGCCGCCCCAGCCGTGCATGAGCACCGCGCAAGCGCCCTTGCCTACTTGCGGCTGCGGCCACCACCACGCATTAAGCTGACGGCCACGCACAGTGGGCACAAACACAGCATGCAACCCCTGCGCCAACGCATCCGCATTGAGCGGGTGTGGCATACGTTCGGGCGTGAGTTCACGCCGCAACCAACGCAGCGCCAGCCAAATGACAAGGGCTGCAATGGCCAAGACGGCCAACGCGTTCAAGACGCTCAAGGTGTGGTGATGCCGAGTGCAGTTTTCAGCTCAGCCGCTGTGCGCACATAAGCAATGCTGCTGACGCGGCCACCCTCTAAGCGAATGAGGGTGATGGCGTCTTCTTGACGTGGCCAGTCGGCCAACTGCTTGTCATCCAAATTCACGCCCACGGCAAAGGGCTGCTCGCGCAACGCGGGCAAGGCAAAGGTGCGGGTGACAAAGCCAGGCATGCGGCTCATGTCGGCCACATACACCGCTTGGCGCGACTCTAAAAAGCCTTTGGCTTGTGCGCCCAACACTTCCATCACTAAATTGGATGGCTTGCGGCCTGCGGCAAACACCACAAGGCGGGTGTCTGATTTGACGCCCCAAGGCTGGGTGTGTTGGTCTTGCAGAGTGAGTGCGGGCAATGGCTGCTCTAGCACCACAGGCGCTGCAAACGCAACGCTGGCGGACATGAGCAAGGCAGAGAGAAGGTAGGTAGGTTGTTTCATGCGGTGCATGCTACGCAGCTTTTGCTGCAAACGCATGACTTAAATCAGTGGCCTTCATAGGTTAAGGCTAACAATAGCTTTGATAAAACAAAAACCTCAAACGATATACGGGAACTATCATTCAAAGCATCCAAAAAGGAGAAAGCCATGAGTACCTTGCTCAACCACCAAGTCCCTTGGGGCCATTTATTGAATCAACACGCACGCAGCCATCCCAAAGTTTTGTTGGGCATGTTGATTTCGGCTGCAGGCTTGTTGGCTTTGTTTGTGCAAGGCCAAGTTTGGTTGGCATCGGCCACACAAAGTGAGTTTGTGCGCTGGGCTTTGTGGGGCGGCACAGCTGGCTTTTTAGCCACGACCTTGGGTGCCTTGCCAGCCTTTATTTTGAAAGGCCTCAAACAAAAACACGAAGACGCCATGCTCGGCATGGCCGCCGGCATGATGTTGGCATCGGCTGCGTTTTCGTTGTTGTTACCGGGCATTGAAGCAGGAACCACCATCGCGGGCTCGCCCTTGGCAGGTGCTGCCTTGGTGGTAGCGGGCATGGCCATGGGTGTGATGTTGATGTTGGGCTTGGATGCCTTCACCCCACACGAACACACCCAAACCGGCCCCTGCGGCCCTGGCCATGAGCGCTGCGACCGCATTTGGTTGTTTGTGATGGCCATCGCCATTCACAACTTGCCCGAGGGCATGGCCGTGGGCGTGGGCTTTGCCCAAGGCGATTTGTCTGTGGGCTTGCCATTGGCCACCGCCATTGCTTTGCAAGACATTCCCGAAGGTTTGGCCGTGGCCATGACCTTGCGTGCCATTGGCACACCGGTTTGGAAAGCCGTTGGCATTGCTGCGATTGGCGGACTGCTTGAACCTGTGGGTGCACTCATCGGCGTAAGCTTGGTGGGTAGTTCGGCCATGGCCTACCCCGTAGGTTTAGGCTTGGCTGCAGGTGCTATGTTATTTGTGGTGTCGCATGAAGTGATTCCAGAAACACACCGCAACGGCCACCAAACCACAGCCACACTTGGCCTCATGGCCGGATTTGCCTTGATGATGGTGCTTGACACCAGCATGGGCTGACACTGTTTTATCAATCCCGAAAGGACGCATCATGAAAATCGACATTGGCATCTCTGAAAGCAACCGCCAAGCCATCACCGACGGTTTGAGCCACTTGTTGGCCGACACCTACACGCTGTACATGACCACGCACAACTTCCATTGGAACGTGTCTGGCCCCATGTTCAACAGCTTGCACAACATGTTCATGCTGCAATACACCGAGCTGTGGAATGCGGTAGACCCTATTGCTGAGCGCATCCGCTCACTCGGCCACCCTGCACCCGGCTCTTACGCGCAGTTTGCCAAACTCAGCTCGTTGCCCGACGCGCCAGCCAAACCGCCTAAAGCCATGGAGATGGTGGCCATTCTTGCGCAAGGCCACGAAGCCGTCGCACGCACAGCACGCGGTTTGTATGAAGTGGTGGGCGAAGCACACGACGAGCCCACTGCCGACTTACTGACCCAACGCATTGGTGTGCACGAGCAAACCGCGTGGATGCTGCGCAGCATGCTCGAAGAGTAACTGCGCCAGCGAGCGCCTATGCGTGTCGGCGTAACAGCCGCACATGCATGGGCCGCACAAACGAAGCGCCTGTTGCTGTGCAATGCGGCTCAAACGCAGCTTGCACGCGTGCGGTGATGGCTTCGTCAATGCCGTGGTCGGCAAACGTGGGATACAGCATGCGTTTGGCAAACTCATCAAAGTTGGCGTAATGCACAGCTTGTGCAAATCGGTATTCGGCCACTTGCTGCCAATGCTCGCCTTTGGCAATTGCGCGGTCTAGCGCGGCTTGTGCGGCGGGACGCACCACACCTTCGTCGTTGTAGATGCGCACGATGTCATTCAATGCGCCGCCATAAATGGGCTCTGACACATAAAACAAACTGCCGGGGCGCAACACACGCGCCACTTCGCTCAGTGCACGGTCAAGCAAATCAAGCGGCACGTGGTGCAGCGACTTGAGCATGAGTGCGAGTTCAAACGAGGCATCACCAAACGGCACGTCTTGCGCGCCTGCGGCTACAAACGTCACGCCTGCGGGCGCACGGGCTAGGTTCTTGGCGTGCTGCACAGCATCCACCTCTAAGCCGGTGACGGTGCACTGCGCATGGCGCTGCACCAAGCCACACGACAAACGGGCGTTGCCGCAGCCCAGCTCGATGATGGCTTGGGCTTGCAGCGGCTGACCTTGTGCGGCCACCATCTGGGCCAACACGTCTAACTCGTCACCCGCCAGTGGCAACTGGTCGGGATCAAAACTCAGCTGGGTCACTGGCCAAAGCTTTCTGGCATTTGCACTGCCACCACTTCGCCACGCGCTGTGGCGACGTCGCCTGAATAGACCGTGGCTTCCACCACCACTTTGCGGCCCTTGATTTCTTTGATGCGACCACGGATGACCAGCTCGCCCTCTAGCGGTGTGGGCTTTAAAAAGTCCACATGCAATGAGCCGGTGACAAAACGGAACGCAGGCAGCGAGTCATGGCTGCGGCCTTCTTGCTTGTACATGGCGGCCGAGGCTGTGCCTGTGCAATGGCAGTCAATGAGCGACGCGATCAAGCCGCCATAGGCATAGCCGGGCACTGAGGTGTGATACGGCTCGGGCTTGAAACGGGTGACGGTTTCATCGCCGTCCCACACGGTTTTGATTTGGTGGCCATGCTCGTTGAGGTGGCCGCAGCCATAGCAATGCGCCACGTTCTCGGGGTAGTGGTCTTGAAAAGCGTCCATGTTTGTCTCCTGTGGGTGTTGTGTTTATTGTGGGGCCACCATGGGCCAGCCTTTGGCGGCCCATTGGCTCATGCCGCCATCGACAAAGCGAATGTTTTCGTAGCCTTCTTGCTTGAGCTTCTTCAACGTTGCCTGCGAGCGGTTTTGTGTATTGCAAATCAGCAGCACGGGCTGGTCGGGGTTCTTAGGCAACAAGCTTTGCTTTTTCGGCAGCTCGCTCATCGGCAGCAACACTGCGCCTGCGGCCACGCCGGTTTTGTGTTCACGCGTTTCGCGAATGTCCACCAACATGACTTTGCCCGCCTCGTGGTCGGCACGGGCTTGCTCTAGCGTCACGCGGTCTGCGGGGTTGACGGGCTCTGAACAACCCGTGTTCAGGGCAGCAGCGCACAGTGCCAATAAGGCCACGCTCACGCAGCGGGACGCTTTGGTTTTCAAAACATTCATCTCTACAACTCCAGATTAGGGAACCACATAGCAAGTGGTGTTGGCCATCCACATGTCATCGGGCGTGATGCAGTGTTGGTAGTATTTTTCGCGTTTGAAATCAGACAAAAAGTAAGAGCGGTACACCAACTGGTTTTTCAGCACCAAGCTCACATTGCGGGCGATCTTGCAGCGGTGGTTGATGGCGCACTCGCGCAGCTCTTGCACGTCCTCGTAGAAGTGAACGCTAAAGCGACCTTCTTTGGGGCCCAAGTCTTTGTCCACGATGAGCAAACACACGGGGTTGCTGATGCTTTGCAGCTTGTCTTGGCCAGCAAGGTAATTAAGCTCGGCCACCAACACCTTTTGAAACCAAGGGGCCACCATGCCATCGCAGTCATACAGATCGCGCTTCTTGTGCACATAGGCGGGATCGGCCACGGGCTCTAGCTCGTCGGTCAAGGTCAACATGGGCTCTGCACCTGAACGCACCACACCATCAAGCACCACATGCACGGGCTTGGCGTCAAAGCAAGCCGTCAGCAGCGTCAACGCGGCAATGCTCACCCCTAGCCAAATGCGATTTAGCACACGTTGCCCCATGTGCCTGCGTTGTGAACCTTTTTGAAGCCTTTGGATTTGAGCATCATCTTGGCCATGCCGCTGCGCGAGCCGCTGGCACAAAACAACACCACATCGCGGTCTTTGGGCAACTCGGCCGAACGCGATGGCAACTCGTTCAACGGGATGTTGATGCTGCCGGGCGCATTGCCCATCGAGAACTCACCCGCCGAGCGCACATCCACAAACACCGCGCCGTTTTGGCGCAACTCGGGCAGCATGCGCACCACTTGCTTGGCGGCCCACCACTTGTAGCCAAACCACAAGGCCAAGGCCAATATCGGCCAGTACTGTTCAATAAAACTCATTCCACTCTCTCCTGTTTATCTATTCATTTCAAACCGTCACACCACTCAAAGCCAGCGGCTGATGAGTGCCACATCTTCTGCAAACATTTGGCCACGCTCGGCCTGCAACAACTTACCCGTGGGCGAACACACCAACGTGATGGGCAGCCCGCGAGGTTTGGGCAGCGCCTTTTGAAACTCTGGCGTCACCCAAGCCGCAGGAAAGCTGTAGCGCCTTTTCTCCAAATACGCGCTGGCATCGGCTGCCTTTTTGTCAATCGACAAGGTCAACATAGACAAGCCGCGATCTTTGTAGGCCAGCCAAAGCTTTTGCATCTCTGGACTTTGCAATGCACAAAACGGGCACGTGCTAGACCACCAATACAGCACCCACACACGCGATGCAGTCTGAGAAGCCATGGAAAAAGTCTGCCCGTCCAACAGCTGCACATCGGGCACTTTGAGCATGGTTCCCAACGCAGGCAATTCAGGCGCAACACGTTCTAGACTGGCGGCACTCTGCGGTGCGGCGGGCTGCGCCCAAGCGTGGCTGGTGGCCAATGCGGCAGAGGCCAACAAAAAATCACGTCTGTGTTTAATTGCGTTCATGCTTATATTTTGCACCTCAGTCGTTGTTTTGGTGCTTGATTTCCCAAAAATTAGCCCTATATGCAGCTGATACTTTGGTTTATTCGTGCAGAAAGTCTTTCATGTCTACCCATATTGTTTGCCCCCATTGCCACAGCACCAACCGCGTGCCCACAGAAAAACTTGACGGCAGCGCCGAGCTGTCATGCGGCAAATGCCACAAGCCCTTGTTTGACCAACACCCCGCCGCGCTCAACACCGCAGGGCTGAACGCCCAAATTGCCAAGAGCGATGTGCCCGTGGTGGTGGACTTTTGGGCCCCGTGGTGCGGCCCCTGCCGCATGATGGCCCCCGAATACGAAAAAGCCTGCGCCACGCTAGAGCCCAAAGCCCGACTGGTGAAGGTAGACACCGAAGCCCACCAAGACGCGGGCGCGCAGCACAACATCCGCAGCATCCCCACGCTGGCCATCTTCAAGGGTGGGCGCGAAGTGGCGCGTGTGTCGGGTGCGCGATCAGCGGCTGATTTGGTGAAGTGGGTGAATAGCCATATTGGGTGAGTTTGCGCGGCACGTGCTTGCAGTCGCACCCTTGATAAGGGGGCGACTTGAGTTGGCTTTAAGGACTCAGTGAATGTGAAGCGGAACCTGTCGGGGCATATGAGAAGCTGGGCTTCAATGCCTTTAACGCAGCTTAGTCACCTGCGGAGCCGGGTGAGTGTGGGGATATTGAGCGACGCTCAGCATTACAAAATACTTATATTTAGCTTTTAGCTCAGCAAGATACACCTTGATTAATTGGTTTGAACAACAAACCATCAATACAACTTTTTGCATCGACTGAAAATACTATCCACATGATCGCGAAAAATTAATGCATCATTTATTGAAACATTTGAATTTAGTTGATCTGCGTTCAATTGGCCACCAATCAACAACTCCAAATTTCTTCTAGCGACACGTTTTGATTGCTCTGCGATTTGTTCTGAATCTATATCAACTAAACACTGCAAGCCAGCTATAGAAAAATACTGTAAGCGACCATCTAAATCACGTCCATAAGAAAACAATATATCTGCAAAACTCATATATGTCATTTCCTCTCTTGCTGCTCGAACAATATCAATTAGTGGAGGGCATTTCGTTGATAGTGCGATATAAAAAATTACGTCTCGTCGGTCACCAAAAAATCCGAACGGAGTGCCTTTGCTAAATTTACTCAACGCACCCAATGCCATAGCTAACACTGAAAGTGCAGCGCTGATGCCGCTACTAAGCCAAGAACCACCTGACGAAGAATTTTCTGCTTTCGATTCGTCAAATACACCTAGCACTTCGTCACTACGGACAAGAATTTTGGGATTGATCTTTTCTGCTTCGGTTTTAATTAATGTTGAAATTGAAAATGACTCACCTTGAAAAATTTTTGGGACAGTAACGATAAGTTTGTCATCCGTTTTCTTTGAGTCAACAATTAGCCCACTCAAATTCTCAACAGTCGCAGCAACCAGAACCCCCGCAGGAACAGAGAACTCGATGCGAATAGCAGTCAATGTCTTTTTTCCAGTATTTGAAATTTTTATTGATGTCACTTGCTGCTGCAATCCGTCAACACCAATTTGTGGGCCAGCTGAATACGTATATCGAAGCTCTGCCTTCGACTCAAAAAACACCTCATAAAACTTCGGAACAAGCGTAAAAAGTCCCGCAATCACGGCCGGGACAATTGCATACAGCAACACATGTTTAATTTCAATTTTCATAATAATCCTTAATAAAACACAAGGTCGTAACGTAAAAAACTTTGCTGTAATTCATCAGTTTCTCTAATACAAAACATCAAAAACACTCCCCCCGAAACAAAGCCCACTCCTCACACACCTTGCCCGAGGGCAATTTGCACATGCCAAATTCACCTTGCGGCGTGCGTTTGATGGTCAACTTCCCGCCTGCGTTGATGCAGTGCACCGACGCGGGGTTGGCCATTTCGGTGGCGGGCTTGATAGCGGGTTCAGACGGGGTGCAGGCGCTGGTGGCTAGGGCGATGGCGATAGCGGTGGTGAATGGGGTGGCAATTTGCGGCAGATGCATGTCAATTAACCGTCATGTATTCTTTTTTAAAACTATCGCTAATTTTATTGTGTTGGTTTATCGACAATCGGCAGGCTCATGGTTTGCGCCCAGCCATCCAGTATGCTCACTGGCTCACGCAAATATTTAGCCCCTTTTTTCGCCCGTTCTGCCCCACATGTCTAGCCCCCACGCCACCGGTTTTATGGTGCTTCATAGCAACCAGCTAGAGGGCCTGCGCGAGTTGGCGGTGCAGTTCATCCGCAACCACCCGCTGCCCGTGCTCGCGCCCGAGGTGTTGCTGGTGCAAAGCAACGGCATGAAGCATTGGCTAGAGCTGGCTTTGGCCAAAGACCTAGGCATTTGCGCGGCCACGCAGGTGGAGCTGCCGTCTGCCAAGCTGTGGCAGATTTACCGCGCCGTGCTAGGCCCCAGCAATGTGCCCGCACACATGCCGCTGGACAAGTCGCCACTGGTGTGGCGCATCATGCGTTTGCTCCCCAGTTTGTTGGCCAAGCCCAGCTTTGCGCCACTGAAAAACTACCTAGGCCAAGCCGAGGCTGAAGCGTCGCCCATGAACCGCCGCGCGTATCAACTGGCCGCGCAACTGGCTGACGTGCTGGACGGCTACCAAAACTACCGCGCCGATTGGCTAGAAGACTGGGCCAATCACAAAGACACACTGCGCACCCAAGCTGGCATGGCCACACCCCTGCCCGCCGCACAAAGCTGGCAGCCCGAGCTGTGGCGCGATTTGCTAGACGACCTTGCGGCTGATGCCGAGGTGAAGGCTGAGCTGCAACACAGCTTCAGCTCTCGCGCCAAAGTGCACGAGGCCTTCATGGCCAAGATGGCCACATTGCCCGAGGGCCAACGCCCTGCGGGTGTGCCGCACCGCATCATGGTGTTTGGCGTGACGTCGCTGCCCATGCAAACCGTGCAGGCGCTGGCCGCTTTGGGCCGCGTGTGCCAAGTGCTCATGCTGGTGCAAAACCCCTGTCAGCACTACTGGGGCCATGTGGTGGAAAGCCGCGTGCCATTGGCCAAGTTGTCTAAGCAACGCCAAGCGCACAAAGCCGGTTTGCCCGTGCCACAAGACGATGGCTCGCTGAGCGAAGCCGATCAATACAAGCTGCACACCGACACGCACCCCCTGCTGGCCGCATGGGGCAAACATGGCCGCGACTACTTGCACTTGCTCGATGGCTTTGACGATGTGGACCAATACAAAGGCCAGTTCAACCGCGTGGATGTGTTTGTCGACCCCGCAGACACAGCCGCCGACGAAGGCCGCAAGCCCACGATGCTGGAGCACTTGCAGTCGTCCCTGCTCAACCTTGCGCCACTGCCCGACCACTTAACCAACGTGCCCGCAGACGACACCAGCGTGCGCTTTGTGCAAACGCACTCGGCCCAGCGCGAGGTAGAAGTGCTGCATGACCGACTGCTGGCGTGGCTAGATGCAGACCCCACGCTCAAGCCTGCGGACATCATGGTGATGGTCCCTGACATGGCCAACTTTGCGCCGCACATCCATGCGGTGTTTGGGCGCTTCGCCAGCAACGACCCACGCCACCTGCCCTACACCGTGGCCGACACCACGCCGCGTACTGAGCCGCTGGTGCAGGCCCTTGACACCCTGCTGCAACTGCCCCAACTGCGCGTCACACGCGTGGAGTGGCAAAGCCTGTTTGAAGTGGCTGCCGTGCGCGAACGCTTTGGCCTAGAAGAACACGATGTGGCCCAGCTCGACACCTGGCTGGCCGATGCTGGCGTGCGCTGGGGCCTAGACGCGCCACACCGCAAGCCGTGGGGCATTGCGCCCGACATGGCCGACGCCAATCAAAACAGTTGGCTGTTTGGCATCGAGCGTTTGCTTCTGGGCTACGCCACGGGTGCGAGTGACGACCTTGCCACACCGTGGGCCGTCACACTGCCGCAAGCAGGCGTGGGCGGGCTAGACGCACGCGTGGTCGATGGCCTGTTGCAATGGCTGCGCCACACACACATTACGCTGATCAAACTGCGCCAAGAACACACACCTACCGAATGGGTGGCGGTGTTGCAGCAACTGGTGGCTTTGTTCTTTAAGCCCAGCGAAGAAGCAGATGAGCGTTTGATCGAGCGCGTGATGGCCCCGCTAGAAACATGGCTGGCCGAATGCCAACTGGCCCGACTCGACAGCCCGCTGCCGCTGGTGGTGGTACGCGAACACTGGATGGCCCAGCTGCAACAGCCTGCCATGCAACGCCGCTTTTTTGGCGGTGGCGTGCAGTTCGCCACGCTCATGCCCATGCGCTCCATCCCGTTCAAGTGCGTGTGCTTGATGGGCATGAACGATGGCGACTACCCACGCAGCCAAACCCCACGCGACTTTGATTTGATGAGCGACGCCGCACACGCAGGCAGCACCCAATCACACTGGCGCGCAGGCGACCGCTCGCGCCGCGAAGACGACCGCTATTTGTTTTTAGAAGCGTTGCTGTCCGCACGCGACAAGCTCTACATCAGCTGGCAAGGCCGACGCACAACAGACCATGAAATCAAACCACCGTCGGTGTTGGTGGCGCAACTGATGGACTACCTCAATGCGGTGTGGACGCAGCGCAATGACAAAGGCGAGCCAACGCTTGCGTGCGTTGCACCGCTGCAGCCGCTGCAAGCGTTCTCACCCAAGTACTTCACGCAAGACTCCACGTTCCAAACCTATGCGGATGATTGGCAGCGTGCGTTGTTGTCATCCAATACTTCGTCTGCACCAATTACTCCAAGCGAAGCAGCACCCACCGAACTGACGCTGCAACATTTGCAGCGCTTGCTGCGTCAACCGGTGGAAGTGTTTTTGGTGGACCGCTTACGCCTGCGTCTAGACCAACCCGAAGAAGCCGCCGAGGAAGAAGAGCCTTTCTCGCTCGACGGTTTAGAAAAATACAAACTCAACCAACGCATTGCGCAGGCTGAAGATGCGCAGCAAGCCATTGACCAACTGCGTCTGAGTGGCCAACTGGCCATGGCCGGTTTTGGCGAAGCGCAGCAACACCTGTTTGAGAACGACCGAGAAAAACTGCGCGAGCAACTGGATGTGTTGTTGCCCAAGTGGCCCAAGCACTTGAGCGTGCAATCTGCCCACTGGCAACTGGGCCACACGCATCTGAGTGCCGAGTGGGCCAATGGCCAAACCATGTGGCACACCAACGGCAAAGCGCATGACGCTGGGCAGCAGTGGCTGCAAGTGGCGCTGCGCCCAGGCGCGGTGACCGAAGGCAAAAAAGAAAACCAAGTCGCCCGCATCGACACACTCAGCCAACTGTGGCTGCACCACTTGGCCGCTTGCGCCAGTGGCACGCCCACCACCAGCGTGCAAATTGGTTTTGATGCGGCCATCGAACTCAAGCCCATCAATGCAGAACAAGCGCAAGAACATTTGCAAGACCTGTGCAGTGCCTATCTAGAAGCATGGGCGCAGCCCCTGCCCGTGGCCGCCAAAACCGCCTGCGCGTTTGTGATGGGTGTGTTCGGCGGCAGCAAAGATGCAATGGGCAAAGCGCAAGCAGCGTTTGAAGGCGGCTTTGGCAAGAGCGGCGAATACACAGGCTCGCCCGCCTTGCAACGCGTGTTCACGAGTTTTGAAGATTTGGAAGCAGACCTGAACCATTGGGCCACTCGCTTGTACGAACCCATGTTCAAAGCCGCCAAGGTGATTCACCTGAATGCCGACCACGCCGAGGAGGCTGACGCATGAAAGCCCTCAACGCACACACCCTGCCGCTGAACGGCCGCCAAGTGATAGAGGCCAGCGCAGGCACGGGCAAAACATGGACACTCGCTGCGCTGTACCTGCGCCTGGTGCTGGGCCACGAACGCACAGAGACTTTGCTGCCCCCGCAAATTTTGGTGATGACGTTTACCGACGCCGCCACCGCCGAGCTGCGCGAACGCATTCGCACACGGCTGAGCCAAGCCGCCACTTACTTTGACTTGAGCGCGCAAGGCCGCGACTACCCCGCCTCACTAAAAGTAGATGAGTTTTTAGAAACACTGCGCGACAGTTTTGACGAAGCGCTTTGGCCACGCTGCGCTTTGCAGCTCAACTGCGCGGCTGAGTGGATGGACGATGCGGCCATCTACACCATTCACGGTTGGTCGCGCCGCATGCTCACGCAGCACGCGCTAGAGAGCCACAACCTGTTTGAACAAACGCGACTTGAGAACGCCGACCAACTCAAGCTCACGCTGGTGCAAGACTATTGGCGCGAATGGTTTTACCCACTCAGCGGCGACACGCTGCAACACATCACCCCCCTCATCGGCCAAGACCCAGCCAAGCTGCTGAAAACCTTGAGCGAGATGTGGAAGGAACAAGAACGCAAACCACGCGAAGTGGTTGCACCCGACATCACACCCACACAAGCGATTGACACGCACATGGCGTGGCAGGCACAAGTAGAAGCTGCGGCACTTGCTGCGCGTGAGGCATGGAGTGATGCAGTGTTGCAAGCACTGCAAGAAGCGGGCGCACAGAAAAAGATCAAAGGCTTGCGTGCCGACTACTTTGCCAACTGGCTCAAAGCGCTGCAAGCGTGGGCCACGCAAAGTGCGAAGGCGCAAGTCAGCAAAGAAGAATTCAAAGTACTAGAGCGCTTCACCACCCAAGCCCTGCAAGACAAAGGCTGGGCCGAGGCTGAGGGCTTTGCTTTCTTCGCAGCGATGCAAACCTATGTTGAATTGTTTAGCGTCAAGCCAAACACCGACAAACACATTGCCCTGCACGCCGCACACGCGGTGGGCGAAGCCTACAAAGCCGCCAAAACACAACGTGCCGCGTTTGACTTTTCGGACCTGTTGCAAAACCTGCATCACGCGGTGATGGCCGACGATGGCCGATTGGCCACCGCCATTCGCCAGCAATACCCCGTGGCTTTGGTAGACGAGTTTCAAGACACCGACCCTTGGCAGTACGGCACGCTCAACCGCATCTATGCGCCAGACGCTTGCAACGAAAGCAACGCGCTGGTGATGATTGGTGACCCCAAGCAAGCCATCTACAGCTTTCGTGGCGCAGACTTGGGCACGTACTTGCAAGCGCGCAACGATGCGCAAGTCACGAATGACGACGCACTACACACCCTCACCGGCAACCACCGCTCCAGCGTGGGCTTGGTTAAAGCGGTGAACCATGTGTTCATGCAAACCGAACAGCCGTTTGCATCGACACAAGGCGAGATTGAGTTTGTGGAAGTGTCAGCCCAAGGCAAAGAGCCTGCGCTGGTGGTGAACGGCGAAGAGTGCCCACCCTTCACCGTGTGGCAAATGCACCCGCAAGGTGATAACGAAGTAGTGAGTAGCACCAGCTACTTGCACCACACCGCACAAGTGTTTGCCGACCAAATGGCAGACCTGCTGAACAAAGGCGCAGCCACCCCAGGCGACATGGCCGTGCTGGTGCGTAGCCAAAAGCAAGCCGATGCGGTGCGTCACGCTTTGCGTGCGCGACTCATTCCTAGTGTGTATTTGTCGGACCACACCAGCGTGTACCAATCGACCGAGGCCACCGACTTGTGGCGCTTGTTGCGTGCGGTGGCTTCGCCCCGCCAAACAGGCTGGGTGCGTGCTGCAGTGGGCAGCCGCTTATGGGCACTGGACTTGCACGAGGTGCTGGCAACGACACAAGACGAGGCCCAATGGGAGCAACTGCTAGAACAATTCCACCAATGGCACGGCTTGTGGCAACAACACGGCGTGCTGCCCATGCTGCACCAGTGGCTGCACAACCAACATGTGGCACAGCGCATGTTGGCGCAGCCCGATGGTGAACGCCGTCTGAGTAACCTGCTGCACTTGGGTGAGCTGCTGCAACACGCCGAGCAAAGCCTGCAAGGCGAGCACGCGCTGGTGCGCCACCTAGGCGAACAAATTCAAAGCCAACACCACGACAGCGATGCACAACAAGCGCGCCTAGAAACCGATGCCTTGTGCGTGAAAGTCATCACGTATCACAAGAGCAAGGGATTGCAATACCCGCTGGTGTTTGTGCCGTTTGCAGGCGCGTTTGCGGTGGAGAAAAAAGCCAAGACCAACTTCGCCCAAGAAGACGAAGGCGAGGACGATAGCGACCCCACCGCCACCTCGGTGGAAGAAGACATGCGCTTGTTGTACGTGGCCCTCACCCGTGCGCAACGTGGTTTGTGGATGGGCGTGGCCGAAACCAAAAATGATTTGAGCAAGGCCACCACCAAGAGCGATTTGAAGCTGAGTGCCTTGTCGCAATTGCTGATGCGCAAAGAGCGCGGTGATTTAGCTAACCAGTTGCACGCCTTGTGGGGCACGTGTGACCACATCCAAGTGGCCGACTTGCCAGAGTTGCAAGGCATTCGCTACCAAGCACCAGCGGTTATTAGCACACCCAAAGATGCGCTCACACCCACACGCACCCACCACAGCCTGTGGTGGACTGCGAGCTTCAGTGCCATCACACGTGGGCTGGTGTCTGAATCGAAACGCGACGAAGCGGTGGCCGATGCCATCACAGACGCAAGCTCGGATGCACAGCCCTATGCAGGGGCTGCAGCCGCACCAGAGCCCGAGAGCATCAGCGCATGGCAAAGCTTCCCCGCGGGTGCGCGCTACGGCACGCTGCTGCACGATTTGTTGGAATGGCTGTCGCAAAACAATTGGCCTGTGGCGAATGACAACGCGCCCGAGTGGGCCAAGCAAGCGTGGGCCAATTTGCTAGAACGCAAAGCCAGCTGGTTGCAGCTCGACGATGCACCGCGCGCTCAACTAGAACCATGGCTGCAAGCCGTGGTGCAAACGCCGCTGCCTTTGCACGAGCTGAACGCTGCGCCTTTGACACTGCGCGACCTGAGCACCGAACACATGTGGCCCGAGATGGAATTCAACCTAGAAGTGAGCCACGTCAGCGCCACTGCGCTAGACCAACTCATTCAAAGCCATGTGTTTGAAGGCACACCACGCCCTGCGCTGCAAGCGCGTGTGATGCAAGGCATGCTCACCGGCTCGATGGACTTGGTGTTGCAGCACGATGGCCGCTATTGGGTGGTGGACTACAAATCGAACAAACTGCCTAGCTACGACAGCGCCACTTTGCAAGACGCGGTGCTGCACAAACGCTACGAGGTGCAATACGTGCTGTACACCTTGGCGCTGCACCGCTTACTCAAAGTGCGCCTACCCGGCTACGACTACGCCCAACACATGGGTGGCGCGGTGTACATGTTCTTGCGTGGCATTCATGCCGAAGGTGCGGGTGTGCATTTGCAGCGCCCACCGCAGGCGCTGATTGAGGATTTGGATGCATTGTTCACAGGTGCCAATCTTGGTTGATTGGCACCTATCCTTAAGGCTAAATGCAATACCGAATTAAGCCTCGATGTAGCAATTCATTCGTGTGAGCGTGGCATCGACCCATGAGCGGTCGTAGGTGCCATCGCCAATTTCTGCGACCATTTTTTCCTCGATTTTTTGTTTTTGATGAGCAGCATTGAGCAACGCTTGCGCATCGTCAAATGGCACACACAATAATCCATCACCATCACCAATAACCAAGTCACCCGGTTCAATCACCATGCCATCGATGGCAATCGGCACGTTGATTTCACCGGGACCATCTTTGTAAGGGCCACGATGTGTAACACCCGCCGCAAAAACGGGGAAATTCATGCTTCGAATTTCTTCTGAGTCGCGGATTGCGCCGTTAATGACCATGCCAGCAACTTTCTTCAAAATTGCATCACCCACCATTATTTCGCCAATCAACGAGTTGGTCAGATCGCCCCCTGCATCAACAACGATGACATCCCCCGGCTTGGCTAGCATGAGTGCTTTCAAAATCATGAGGTTGTCGCCCGGACGGGTTTTTACAGTCAAAGCTGGTCCAGCCATGCGACCACCGGCATGCATAGGGCGCAGACGTGCACCGCCCGATGCCATGCGTGACATACAGTCACTCACATTGGCAACGGGCACGTCCAAGAACTCTTTAGCGAGTTCAAGGTCAACCGCACGTTTGCGTTTCAATATTCGAAGTCCGTATGTCATGTCGATCAATCCAGCTTGATGTTGTTTTTCTGAATAAGGGGAGCCAGACGGTTGCGGTCTGCTGCATAAGCATCGCCCATTTGCTTGGCTGTACCGCCCACAATTTCGCCACCAGAGTCGGTAATTTTTTGCTTCACATCGACCTGCGTCAGCAATTCAGTGATCACAGCATTCCATTTATCCACGATAGGTTTAGGTGTACCAGCGGGTGTCATCAAGCCCCAGACACTTGCCAACTCAACGCCTTTTACACCCGCTTCTGCATAGGTAGGCACGTTTTTTAAAACGGTAGAACGTTGGCCCGATGTGACGCCAAGTGCACGCACTTTTCCGCCCTCAATGTGGCTTTGCATGGTAGGCACTGTTCCCATATACAAGTCAGTCTGACCGCCAATCAAGTCTGGCAATGCTTGCGCCACACCTTTGTAAGGCACATGCGTGAAGTCCACACCCGATGAACCCTCCCAGAGTTGTAAGACCATGTGTGCCACGGTGCCAGTTCCAGGCGTGGCAAAGGTCACTTGACCCGATTTAGTTTTTGCTGCTGCCACAACATCGGCCAAAGTTTTATAGGGCGAGTCAGCCCTCACCACCAGTACTTGAGCCCCTTTAGAAATCATGCCCAAGGGTTCTAAGTCCTTGACTGGGTCGTAGTTGAGCTTTTTATAAAGCAGTGGATTGAGCACCACGTTGTCCGTCTGTGCCATGACCAAGGTGTAGCCATCAGGTTTTGATTTCGCCACCGTTTCCAGCGCCAAGTTACCGCCTGCGCCGGGTTTGTTTTCCACCACAATGGTCCAACCATATTTCACATTGACCGCATTAGAAATCATGCGCGTCAAATTGTCTGTTCCTCCGCCTGCAGGAAACGGCACCACAATTTTGATGGGTTTGTCTGGATATGTTTGTGCTGTGACGGCCGCCGCACAAGCTGCAATACCAACTGCAACCGCTATTTTTTTTATGAATTTCATTCGTGTCTCCTGGTTTATTTAATTAACTCAACTGCTAACAACTCATTTCTTAAACGTTCGTGCAAAGTGCCAGTCGCGTCGGGCTTCGCAGACTCGGCTAACCATGCCAAAGCAGATTCAATTCCTTTGTCTGTAAACGGGAATTGAATGTGACGATTCGCAGTACGTGCAAAGAGCAACTCCACCGAATGCGTCACCAGTGGCAAAACACCCGCCTGCTCCATTTGGCGCTGCGCCTCTACTACTTCTTTATGCCGCCTTGCTGAATGTTCAATATGGGTGCAAACCATTGACTCCATCATGGCTCGCAGTGAACCTTGATCGACGTCAGACAAAATTTCATGGATCTGATTTCTCAGTCCGCGTTTCTCAGCCATCAGCAGGCATTCCACCGTAAGCGCTTCTAAACCTTTGGTGAAGATGCTTCTTAGTAACTTGAGTGAGGCGGCATCCCCGGGCTTGTCACCAACGACCTGAATCGGAGTTCCCAATTTTTTGAAAATTTGTGCAACATCTGCAGCCTTTTCGCCTGCGCATAACAAGGGTGTTTTTGCCCCATGCAAGTTGACTGCACCCGTGATTGCCACATCGACAAAATTCACATGATGCATTTGCGATAAATCACTGGCTTTTTCCATGTCGCTCGGGTCAGCCGTTGTCATGTCGACGAACATGGCATTGGCATGAAGGTGCGGCATCGTCAACTCAGCGACTTCATAGGCTACCGTGCCAAATACGGCACTGACCACTAAATCGGCTTCGGACAACCACTGGCCGGGTCTCTCATGCACACTTGCCCCGATTGATTGAGCAAACGCATGAAGCTCTGGACTAGGCTTTGCATCCCAAATCCATGCCACGTTCATACCGTTTGCGGCAAATGCTTCACTGAAGCTTCTGCCCACCATTCCTCCGCCTATGAGTGCAATTTTCACTTTTATCACCTTCTCTTGATGGAGAAAATATACAAGAAAAATACAATAATAAAACAATTAAAATACAAATATCGGGTTTACACCTACATTTAAGTGCTTTTTAGAACACAAAAAGAACAATTATGATTTCACTAAGGTTTAGACTTCCACCTCGGTTCTACAATGAACTAATGGAGACAAAAGACACATGAAGGGTTCAGACAAGGCGTACGAAATCATCCGCGCTCGATTGGTAGGGGGGCATTACTCGCCTGGCGCCCAACTCAAAGAGGAGCCTTTAGCGCGTGAATTAGGACTCAGTCGAACGCCTGTGAGATCTGCGCTTAAAAGGCTTGTAGAAGACGGCTTGGCCAGTGCCGACAGCAAACAAGGCATCCATGCGTCAGAGTGGACCGAGTTCGACATTGAAGAAACGTTTCAACTGCGTATGCTCTTAGAACCGTATGCGTCAAGCTTGGCTGCTACGCGTGGCGATGAGACGCTCTCCTCTCGACTTCATGCTTCAAATGCCTCCATGAAGAAAGCCATCGAAGCCAACGACATTGAGGCGATTCAAATCGCTAACCGTGATTTTCATAACGCACTGATCGAAGTCAGTGGCTCACCCCGATTGCGCGGCATTCTTAAGACGATGATTGACATGCCCATCATCGTTCGTTCTTTTCATTTATCTAGCACCGCAGAAAATTGGCAAAGTCTTCACCACCATGAAGAACTAACGCTGGCAATTGATGCACATGATGGTGATTTAGCCAAACAAGTGATGCATTTGCACCTGCGAATCGCCTACCTTCGCTTCATGGCAAATCGCAACTCTTATCAAGAGGCGGCTCACGCTAATAAGCGCAGTGGCTGAATAAACAGCCAAGTAATTGAAGAAACATCCTTCGCTGCAAGCGCGTGTGATGCACTTGCAGGCGTCTAAAAATTAAGACATGCGCCCGATGGCGCAGCTCACAAATGACTTGGCGTTGGTCAAGCCCGCTTCTATGCCGGCGACGCTGCCGTGCTCGGGGTAGCCCATGGATTTGAGTTTGGCAATCAAGGGCTCGCGCAACGATTCATCTGCTGTGACGCTGATGAGTTGTTGTTCACGGTCGATCACGATGTTTGAAACACCGTCCATGCTTTCCAAACCTTTGACGATGGACTTTTCACAGCCACCGCATTTGATGTTTTCCACATGCACTTGAATTTGATTGACAGTCATACGAACTCCTTTTTACTGACACCCATTGTGTAACTTCCATTGCTGCTCATGCCCAATTTTCTTCGCAAATTCGGGCACGCGGCAGCGCTCTTGCTCGGCGGGGTCGATGGCGTGATGCATGCCATGCTCCATCGCGTGGTCAGCATGACCGCCTTGCTCTGCCATGCCGTGCGCCAATGGGTTTTGCCCCACCCAACGCGCGGCCAACACAACCAGCACTGCAAACACCAACAGCACGCCCATTTGCCACCATTGGCCACCTGCACCTTTGGGGGGCGTGTAACCGCACACATTGCCAGGGCACAGCGTGACCGGATTGGGGCTGAACTTGTCGTACAGCTTGCAGCCCAAGCAAATGCCAAAGGCAGACTCAAAGAACATCAGCAGCAAACACGTGCCGCACACCAACATGTTGATGGGGCCAATCACGCCCTGCATCACGATCAAATAAAACATCAGCAAAGCCAAGCCCAGCCCGATGGACCACGCCACGCGCTTGGGCGCAGCAGCCACGTACTCGGGCTCTTGGTGGCGCACCACCCATTGCGCCACGATCAGGCTGGGTGAGAATTTTGGATTCACAAAAACTCGCAGCACAAAGTCAATCAAGAAGGCCACCACAAACACACGGGTGGGCGCAAAGTTGCCCAGCAACATGGCGTGCATGAAGGTGACCATGGCAAAGAAAAACAAAATGCCAGCCCCTGCACGTACAGCCCGTTCGTTCACCACGGGGATGTCATAGCCTGCGACGTGTTCGCCGAATTGAAAAAGTGGTTGCGTCATGGTGTATTCCTATTGAGCCGCTAGTGTGGCCTGTGTCAGCGAGAACGCATATGATCCAAATCATATGAAAAAATCCACCTCAACCCTGCCATCTGCCCTGCAAAACTTGCTGCCTACCAGCCTGCATGGCTTGTGCACGGCCACTACGGTGAAAAAAGGCAGCTTGCTGTTTCAAACCGGCAAAAAGCCGCAGTGGATGTTTTTTGTGGTGGATGGCGAAGTGACACTTGAGCGCCTAAGCCAACAAGGCGACCCCGTTGTGTTGCAGCGCACGCGGCACGGCTTTGTGAGCGAGGCCAGTTTGCAATCGGCCAAATACCACTGCGATGGCCGCGCCGTGGCTAACTCGGACGTGGTGCAAATACCCATTCAAGACTTGGCCGAGGCACTGCGCAACGATGCAGATTTTTCGGCACGCTGGATCAGCATGCTCAACCAAGAAGTCAAACGCCTGCGCTTGCAATGCGAGCGGCTGAGCCTCAAATCAGTCAAAGAGCGTGTGCGCCACCTCATCCACACCGAAGGCAAAGATGGCACATACGCCGTGAACACGGGACTCAAGTCGCTGGCCAGCCAACTGGGGGTGACGCACGAGGCGCTGTATCGGACCTTGGCTGATTTAGAGAAAAGTGGTGAGCTGAAAAGGCAAGACGCGTCGTTGGTACTGCCTCACAACTAAGCAAACGCGATTACTGCCAAGAACGCGTCAGCAGCTCATCCAAGGCGTCTGCAATCTCTTGCCCATGCTCGGCCAATGAGCCCACACATTCGCCCAGTTGATCGCAAGCCACCGACACCATGTCGAGCGGGTGCAACACCAATACTGCGCCGCGCACTTTGAAGCTTGGGTTCATCCGTGTACCGGCAATGCCCGCAGGCAGCACACTGCGCCGAACCAAAGGCACAACCACGCGGCGGCGATAGCCATCAAACAAAGACGACTGAACCACCACCACATAAGGGATGGTGTCTTTCAACGGCCCTATGTTTTTGTGTAGATCGAACTGAGCCATCAGAGAGTGGAGTGTTCGTCAGCGAACGAGCCAACATCGGCATGCAAGGCATTCCAGCACGCCACGGTTTGGTCAGCTTGTTGTTGGCGGCTTGTGCGGGCTTTTTTTTGCTCGACCACATAAGCCGTGAGCAACTCTTCGGCAGTGGCCGATAAATTAGAGGTGTAGCTTTTCAAGTCGGTCACCAAGCTTTCGCTCAAGGTCAGATTGACTGGGCGTTTTCGTGATGCGGTCGTTGTGATGCTAGTGCGTGGCATGGCGGCCTCCGATAAGAGTATGCGCATATTATGCGCATGAATTAAAAACCTGTCACCCCTAGTAAACTGGCACGGCATGCCAACACCCAACACCCTCTCCCCTTTGTTGCAATCCTCATGGGCCCAAACCACCCCGCTCACAGGCTTGGACAAATCACTGGCCAACTTGCTGCACAGCAAGCAACCCAGCGATGACCCACGCCACCTGTGGCTAGCAGCCCTCACCAGCCACCAATGGGGACGTGGCCATGCGTGCCTTGACCTGTCCACTTTGCAAACCCAAGCCTCGGCATTGCTGGGCTGGAGTGACGAACAAACCGCTGCACTGCCCGCAGACCTGCACCAAGCCGCCAGCACACTGCCGTGGACGCAGGGCGATTCCAGCCCCTTGGTGCTGAACCAAGACAAAGACGGCACACGTTTGTATTTGCGCCGCGCATGGACCGCTGAGCAAAACATCCGTCACAACATCGCGCAGCGTTTGGCGCTGCCTTGCGACGTGCCTGCTGATTTGCAACAACGCTTGGATGCGTTGTTCACACCCGCCAGCGATGGCGAGCCCGACATGCAACGGTTGGCTTGCGAGGTGGCCGCACAAAACCGCATCACGCTCATCACCGGCGGGCCCGGCACGGGCAAGACCACCACGGTGGTGAAACTGCTCTCGCTCTTGGTGGGCACGTCTTCAAGCGAATTGCAAATTCACCTCGCTGCGCCCACGGGCAAAGCGGCGGCGCGATTGACCGAGTCGATCAGCAATGCGCTCACCAAAATGCCTGCCGATGTGCAAGCGCGCATCCCCACCCAAGCGCAAACACTGCACCGCTTGTTGCAAACCAATAGCAAAGCCACACAGGTGCACCAGTTGGCCACTGATGTGGTGGTGGTCGACGAAGCGTCGATGATTGACTTAGAGATGATGGCCCGCTTGCTGCAAGCCGTGCCGCCAACGGCGCGCTTGATCTTGCTGGGCGACAAAGACCAGCTGGCATCAGTAGAAGCAGGTGCGGTGATGTCGCAGTTGTGCACGGGCAGTTTGCTGAAAGCTCAAACCGTCACGCTCATTCACAGCCACCGCTTTGACGCCAAGAGTGGCATTGGCCAATGGGCGCGCACCGTGAACGCGGATGTGGCCGACAACACGCCCGCACTCAAAGCCCTATGGAACGCCGCGCCCGATTGGCTGGCGACATTGCCTTTGCAACAGAGCATCGAAGGTGATGCAACAGAACCCGACGTGACCCGCCTGCAACTGACCAGCGCCAGCGACCCCAAGCTGGCCGTGGGCCTGCGCTACGGTTGGCGCAATTGGCTGGCTTTGCTAGACGCACACCGCCCTAGCAAAACAGCGCCAGCTGCACCGTGCAGCAATGCACAAGCGGTGGCGTTGCTCAAAGCCTTCACTGAATTTTGTGTGTTGTGTGCGGTGCGCGAAGGCCCGTTGGGCGTAGTGCAACTCAACGCACAAGTCGAGCACGCGCTGGGCTTGGGCCAAAGTGCTTGGTACGCGGGCCGCCCCGTGATGGTGACGCGCAACGACTACGCGCTAGAGCTGATGAACGGCGACATTGGTCTGTGCCTGCCCGGGCCTGACGGTGTGTTGCGCGTAGCCTTCCCCGCCGTGGATGGTGGCGTGCGTTGGGTCATGCCCTCACGCTTGGACAGTGTGGAAACTGTGTTTGCCATGACGGTGCACAAATCGCAGGGCTCGGAGTTCACGCATGTGTTGCTGGTGATTCCAGCACTTGAGTCGCCCGTGCTCACACGCGAGCTGGTGTACACCGGACTCACCCGTGCGCGCCAGCGGCTGACCCTGTGGGCCCCGCAGCTGGGTGTGTTGTGGAATGGTTGTGCGCGGCGCGTGTTGCGCAGCGGTGGTTTGGGCGACTGAACAACAGCTTGCATCGCACTTGGCAAGTAGTGCCTCAGACTTGTTCACAATAGAGGCATGCCTACGAATCAATACCTCGCCCAACTCGAACAGTTGGCTGTGCCACTGGCCATCGCGGCCGTGATTTTTGTGTTCTCGCTCATCAGCTTCGGCGTGTGGGCTTCGCGCATTCGCCGCGTGCGTGCCGAGGTGGTGGGGCTCGATGCCCGCCTTGGCGCACACAAGGGCAGCAGCCGCGAAGCGCTGGCTTTGGCTGAGACCAAAACCACCGACGACGAGCTGAAGTTTTTGTTGCGCGAAACCGAGGCGGGCCTGATTGACCTACCCACGCAACACGGTGTGAGCCAAGGCCCACGCAGCAGCTACAGCTTTCGCAGCCATGCCGACACTTGGACGGTGCGCAGCGTGCTCGGTGGCCGCATGAACTTGGCCTTGTTCGAGACCATGCCCAATTTGCTGATTGGTTTTGGTTTGATGTGCACCTTCATCTTCTTGGCGGTGGCTTTGCAACAAGCGGGCTTGGCACTCAATGCGCTGGATGTATCGGCACGTCAACAAGACCAAGCTTTGCAGTCCCTCATTGCCACGGCGGGTGGTAAGTTCATCACCTCCATCGCGGGCTTGTTGTGCTCGCTGGTGTGGAACTGGCGCGCCAAAGTAGCGCTGGAAAACTTGCAGTCCAGCATCGACACCCTGTGCCACACGCTGCGCAGCAAAGTGCCGGACAACGCAGCCGAAGCCAGCGTGCGCATGCAGCTGGCTTTGTTCCAAGACATCTTGGACGAGAACCGTTCACAGGTGAGCCAACTGCGCCGCTTTGAAGGCGACTTTGCCAATGCGATTGGCGACGCCCTCTCGCGCAATATGCAACCCGCGTTTGACAAGCTGGCCCAACTGGCCGACAGCATTCAAACCTCTAGCCAAAGCTTTGGCAATGCTGGCAGCCAAGCGGCGGTCGAGCTCAGCAAAGCGGGCGAGACCTTGACCCAAGGCATCTCAACCGGCCTCGCCTCATTTGGCGATGCAGTGGGCACTTTGGCGCAAACCATTCAAAACACACGCACCACCATCACCGAGCTGGATGCATCGTTGGCACGCGCCAGCGCCATGGGCCAAACCGGCACGCAACAACTCGAAACCTTGCTGGGTAACTTGGGCCAAACCGTGCAAACGGTGCAAGGCGCGATGTCTGGCTTGCAAGGCACAGTCGAGCGCATTGACCAAACGGCTGAGAAGTTCAAAGATAGCGCCAACGCCATCGAAGGTGCGGTGGGCTTGCAGCGTGCTGCGGCCACAGACTTTAAAGAAGCCTTGATTCCGATGAACCAAGCCCTCGGCCAAACCGTGGACACGCTCAAACAGAGCGCGGTGTCTGCCGAAGAAGCGCTGGGCCATGTGCGCTCACATTTGCAAGACGCACAAAAAGCACTCACCGGCACAGTGGATGCACTGACCAAAGGTGTGTCGGGCTACAGCACCCAAATTTCTGACCTGCACACCAAGATGGACCAACACTTGGCCAGCGCAGTGAACCAGCTGAGCGGCAGCATCACCAACCTAGAAGAAGTGTTGGACGAGTTCATCGACGCTTTGCCACCCAAGGCATAAAGCAGCGCAAAACAACAGCGCATAAATCATGTTCATCAAAACACGCCGCAACACCGCAGCCACCAACGAGCAGGTGGAAGAGTCGGGTTACATGGCTTCGGCCAGTGACTTGATGATTGGCCTGCTGTTCATCTTCATCGTGATGGTGATGGTGCTGCTTTCACGCAAGCCCGAACAACCGCCCGAGCCTCCCGCTGATCCACTGGCCACCGTGGTGCACACCATCGGGACCAAGCTGCAAAACGCAGGTGTGCCGGTGACGATCAACCAAGTGTCGGGCGTCATCAGCTTGCCTGCCGACACCTTGTTTGCACGCGGCAGCGCCGAGCTAGAAGGCTTGGGCGTACGCACGCTGCGCCAGTCTGCTGAGCAGCTGCAGCAGGTGCTGCCTTGCTACATCTATTCACAACGCCGCCGCCTGCCAGACGACTGCCCGCCCAACCCGCAACAGGTGGAGATTGAAACCATCCTGATTGAAGGCCACACCGACTCTGTGCCGCTGCACCGTGGCGACTACAACAACTGGCATTTGGGCCTAGACCGCGCACGTGCGGTTTACAAAGTGCTGGGTTCTGAAGGCATGCAAAGCTACCGCAACGAACGCGAGCAGCCGGTGTTTGGCATCAGCTCGTATGCGGACGAGCGCCCCAGCAGCAAAGACAACGACACACAAAACCGCCGCGTGGAGCTGCGCTTTGTGTTGGCATTCCAGCCCACCGACACCGGTGCGGCCAAAGGCCCAAGCAGCACCTTGAAGAAGATGCAAGACACGGTGCGCTGATCCATAGCTATGCAAGAGTTCTTCGCCCCCCTGCCGCAAGACTTTGACCAGCTGGCCCATGCTGCGCGCACCAAGCGCGGCGGTGGTTTTGGCAAAGACCCAGACTTGCGCACCGTGGGCGAGCGAACCTACAGCGCGTTTGAGCGCGTGCAGTTTGCGCCCAACAGCAGCGCTCCGCGCCAGCGCGATTGGCGACACATCCCCTACGCGTTGTGGCTCGATGCCGAGCGCGGCCTGCACACCCACACACCGCTGACCGACCGCTACTTTGAAGTGGCTGTGCCCGAGGCGCTGACCTCACGCCGCCCGCTCAAGTGGGGTCGTGGTTTGCTGCACACCTATTTGCAGGGCTTCAACCCAGAGAACCCCGTGTTCTTAAAGTTGGCCCACACCGCACGCGCGTTCTTTTTAGACCCACGCGTGTTGGCCTCGTTGTCAGAGACCGAAGCCAATGGCTTGGAGCGCCTCATCAGCACCCTCGATGTACTAGACCCGCTCAACGGCCCCGTGCAAGTGGCCAATGACATCTTGGGTATGCCCGCCGACAAAACACTGGCGCAGTGGCAAGAGCGCCATGCGCTGACCCAAGGCTTTTGGCTGAACAACTTTTGCAAGCAAGCGTTTTTAGAAGCCTTGCAAGCGCCTGAAGAAATTCGAAGTTCCATCGGCTATGTGAAGCGCATGTGTGAATGGGCCATGCACGACATGGGCAAGCCCACGCAACGCCTGCGCTACCCGCTGTGCCGCGACGAGTTTGCCTACAGCCTGCTCTCGCCTTGGTTTGACCGCAACCCGCCACAAGACATCAAGAACGCGCTGCTGTCTGAGCTGCTGCGTACCTTGGGCGACCCGCGCCACAACCACGCAGGCTGGCTGGGCGTGCGCCGCGAAGCGATAGAGACGGCCAGCCGCTGGCTGACCAGCCGCACCATGGACGCGTTTTTTGAAATCTTGCGCCACACCGAAGACGACATTGGCCCCTACCGCCGCCGCTTCTGGGAAGCCTATTTCCACGCCGGTCACATCTTGGAAGCATGGATTGCCTTGGGCGAGCAAGCTGTCACAGAACTGCAAAAAATCGACCCTACTGGTGAGCTGAGCTATGCCAAGATCTTGGGCAAGATCGCGCCCAACCAATGTGTGCTGATGCTGCGCATGGGCAATATCTTGTTTTGCGACTGGAGCCACCAAGGCCGTTTGCGCGCGATTGCATACAACGCCAAGCAAGCGCCCAAGCTGTACCAAAACGAATACGAGCTGTTCCAGCTGCGTTTCCCCACCACGCTGGACTTCAACGATGGCCAGCTGGACGACCCAGGCCTGCTGCACTACGAGTCCGAGCTGGGCGGCTGGCAGGACACGGCGCGACGCTTTATTGACCAACACCTAGGGATTCACCTAGGCCTGGCTGACTTGATGCCAACTGACGCTCACAATTAAATTGCATACAACCCGCTTGATCTGCATCAACGACGATGCAAGGGTTTGTCATCACTGTCTAAGTCAGACCCTTGTAAGAGCCTAGCTCCACAGTTATGGGGTTTTGACAGATACCGCCATACAAGAGGAGACCGGTTCATGAGTGAGATCACTATTCACCAGCCATCAGCTGAATTCGTAAAGCAAGCCAACGTATCCGGCATGGCCGCATACGAAGCGCTGTGCAAAAAAGCTGAGACTGACTACGAAGGCTTTTGGGCCGAGCAAGCACGCGAACTGCTCAGCTGGAAGACCCCTTTCACCAAAGTGCTCGACGAGAGCAACGCACCTTTCTTCAAGTGGTTCGAAGACGGCACATTGAACGCCTCTTACAACTGCTTGGACCGCAACATCGAAAAAGGCTTGGGCGACAAGACCGCCATCATCTTCGAAGCCGACGGCGGCGAAGTGACCAAAGCCACTTACAGCCAATTGCTGGCTAAGACATGCCAATACGCCAACGCCCTGAAATCAGTCGGCGTGAAAAAAGGCGACCGCGTGATGATCTACATCTCCATGTCGATCGAAGGCGTGGCCGCGATGCAAGCCTGTGCCCGTATCGGCGCAACCCACTCTGTGGTGTTCGGCGGCTTCTCTGCCCAATCTTTGCGTGACCGCATCGAAGACACAGGCGCTGTGGCCATCATCACCGCTGACCAACAAGTGCGCGGTGGCAAGCACCTGCCCCTGAAAGCCATCGTCGACGAAGCCATGACTTTGGGCGGCTGCGACTCTGTGAAAAACGTGTTGGTGGTCAAGCGCACCGGTGGCGACATCGCCATGGTCGCAGGCCGCGACCAATGGTTGGCCGACTTGGCTGACAAGCAAGCCACCACTTGCGAACCAGAATGGGTGGGCGCTGAGCACCCACTGTTCTTGCTCTACACATCGGGCTCCACAGGCAAGCCAAAAGGCGTGCAACACAGCACCGGCGGCTACTTGCTGCATGCCGCATTGACCACCAAGTGGACTTTCGACTTGAAAGCCAACGACGTGTTCTGGTGTACCGCCGACATCGGTTGGGTCACAGGCCACACTTACATCACCTACGGCCCATTGGCTTTGGGCGGCACTGAGATCGTGTTTGAAGGTGTGCCTACTTACCCAGACGCTGGCCGCTTCTGGAAGATGATCCAAGACCACAAAGTCTCGATCTTCTACACAGCGCCAACAGCGATCCGTTCACTCATCAAAGCTGCTGAAGCCAACGATGCTGTGCATCCAAAGAGCTACGACTTGTCTAGCCTGCGTTTGTTGGGTTCGGTCGGCGAGCCTATCAACCCAGCAGCTTGGGAGTGGTACTACAAGCACGTGGGCGGCAGCCGTTGCCCAATCGTCGACACCTTCTGGCAAACAGAAACCGGTGGTCACATGATCACCCCTCTGCCAGGCGTGACGCCTATGGTTCCCGGCTCTTGCACATTGCCCTTCCCTGGCATTCAAGCTGCCATCGTGGACGAGGCAGGTAACGACATGCCTAACGGCCAAGGCGGTATCTTGGTAGTGAAGAAGCCATGGCCTTCGATGATTCGCACCATTTGGGGTGACCCAGACCGTTTCGTGAAGAGCTACTACCCAGAAGAATTCAAGGGCAAGTACTACTTGGCTGGCGACGGCGCGATCCGCGACGAAAAAACTGGCTACTTCACCATCACTGGCCGTATCGACGACGTGTTGAACGTGTCTGGCCACCGCATGGGCACGATGGAAATCGAATCTGCCTTGGTGAGCTGCACCGAGTTGGTGGCTGAAGCTGCTGTGGTGGGTCGTCCTGACGACACCACGGGCGAAGCCATCTGCGCGTTCGTGGTGCTGAAGCGTTCACGCCCCACAGGCGACGAAGCCAAAGCCATTGCCAAAATCTTGCGCGACCACGTGGGCAAAGAAATTGGCCCCATCGCCAAGCCAAAAGACATCCGCTTCGGTGACAACTTGCCCAAGACTCGCTCTGGCAAGATCATGCGCCGCTTGCTGCGCAGCTTGGCCAAGAACGAGGCGATCACACAAGACACCTCGACCTTGGAAAACCCAGCGATTCTGGACCAGCTGACAGACAACCACTGATCTGGCTTACCGAATCAGCCGAAAGGCTCTGAAAACCCGCCAATTTGGCGGGTTTTTTTATGGCCCATCAGGGTTAATAAGGCGTTACTTACAATTGAGTTAATTTAAAATCAAACTGAAACACACCACGAGAACTGCTGTGCCCACCATTGCCTCACCCCTTGCTCAAGCGCACGCTGTGCCGGCTGCCAAGCCAGCACCGGCGAAAGTGAGTGTGGGCAAAGCACCGCAAGCAGCACCTGAAGCACCTGCCAAAAAGGTCGATCCCGTCCAGCAAATTCAGGCGGACAAAGAGGTGCGGGTTCAGCGGCTGAACCAGTCGCTCGATAAGAGCCAGCTCAATTACTCGTTTGACAAGCAGTCCAGCACCTTGTCAGTCAAAGTGGTCAACAAACAATCGGGCGAGTTCAATCGCCAAATCGACTTCAGCGGTTTTCAAGCCATGGAGTTCAGCACACACGGCTACAAAGGCCGTTATGTGGACAACGCGGCTTAATAAACCTTAAGCCGCGCCCAAGACGCTCAGTTCTTGTCGAGCCAGTGGCAGATAGGCTCCCACTGCTCTAAGTCTTTTTCCACTTGTGCGGGTGTGATGTCAAACATCGACAAGCCATGCGCAGCCATGTGCAAGTAGTACTGGGTGTCGCGCAGATAGCCCAGCATTGGGACATCCAAAGAAGCAGCAAACTCTTTCAAGTTTGCACAGGCAATCGTCCTCGCATCCACACGGTTACCCACTACGCCTACTTTGGTGGGCAACTTGCGCGTCAGCTGCATGAGCTCCAACAAAAAAGCATGGGTGGCTTGCATATCAAACACGCCGGGCATCAGTGGCACGATGACTTTGTCAGCACGCTGCACCAACTCCTTCAAGGCTGCGCCACCCAATCCCGCGGGCGTATCGATGACCACATGGGTCGTGCCTTTAGGCGGCTTGGCTGTGGGGACTTGTCCTGCCTCAATTTCCCAAGTCGCCACAAATGGCAGCTTGGGTGGACGCTGCTGCAACCAAAATTTTGAGGATTGCTGGGTATCGGCATCTCCCAACATGACATGGTGACCACGGGACGCAAAGTAGCCAGCAATATTGGTGGCCAAGGTGGATTTACCTGCGCCGCCTTTTGGATTTGCAACAACGATGACTTTCATGGGCTTTGTTTCCAAAAAGTTGAATGATGACAAAAACATACGCCAATTAGCGTATTTATTTGTTTAAATTGACAATAGCAATATAAACTATCAGCCATCGTCATTTTCTGAAAGATTCGACCATGAGCGAAGGCACCAAAGACAAAAGCATTTTCATTGGCACCGGTGTGGTGTTCAAGGGCTCTATCAGTGCCCCCAACCAAGCCATCATTTCTGGCACGGTCGAAGGTGACTTGGTTGCCAAAGATGTGTTGATTGGTGCGTCTGGCGTGGTCACAGGCACGACTGAAGCCGACTTCATCGACGTCAAAGGCGAGTTGAACCAATCGATCACCAGCAAAAATGTGCTGATTGTGCGCAACACCGGCAAGGTCACGGGCGACGTGACTTACGGCGAAATCGAAATCGAACGTGGCGGCAAAATCAAAGGCGACATGAAGCAGGTCTAACCCTTCTTCTCAGCCTTTGCACCTAGCAAAGGCTGAATCGTCTTCCTGAGGGCTGCATACAGCGTGACATACTGCCCCTCTAAAATCAGTGAAACTTTCAGAGCACCCTCGTTTGTCTCACTCGTCTTCTTCGTACGCATCGCGTCAACGCTCCCCGCGCAAACACCTCACCGGCATTGGCTTGGTGATTTTGTTGCATGCGTTGCTGCTCTGGGCCATTGCTTCTGGCTTGGCTCGCAAAGTCGTCCGAATGACCGAGAACACGGTCGAAGCCGTGCTCATGACCGAAGCGCCCCCGCCTGCACCTACGCCGCCGCCCAAAGCGCCGCCCCCGCCTAAAACACCAGCGCCTCCTCCGCCTGCGCCCACCAGCACAGCACCTGCCATCACCCAAGCGCCTGCACCGCCAGCTCCCACCCCAGCGCCAGCTGCCCCCGCCATTCGTACAGGTGCTGTCATTCAAGCCGGTGCGCACTGCGCCAAGCCCGACTATCCCAGCGCCTCGCGCCGCATGGAAGAAGAAGGCACAGTCACGCTGAAGTTTCTGATTGGCGTGGATGGCAAAGTCATACAGGCCGACATTGAAAAATCATCGGGCTTCACCCGCTTAGACGAAGCCGCACGCAATGCGCTTTCTAAATGCCAGTTCCGCCCCGGCACGGTGGACGGCAAGCCCGAACAAAGCTGGGCCAGCATCAAATACACCTGGCGCTTGGAATAAGCGCTTCACCCAACACGCTCACACAAAGTTAGACACAAGGAAATACCCATGTTGCAACACACCTTCACACGCGCCGCAGCGGCACTCTCAACACTGGCCTTCAGCGCCAGCGTCATGGCTGAAGAAGTCGTGGAGAACCCCTACGGCTTGTCAGCCCTGTGGGCCCAAGGCGATGTGGTGGCCAAGGCCACGCTGCTGATTTTGGTCATCATGAGCATGGGCAGCTGGTATGTGATCTTCACCAAGCTGGCTGAGCAAAACCGTGTGATGCGTTTTTCTAAAACAGCGCAAGAGAACTTTTGGAACGCAGGCGATGTGCGTCAAGGCGCAGATGGTTTGGAAGCAGACAGTCCTTTCCGCTTCATCGCTGAAAAAGGTTTGGAGAGCGCGGGCAAGCACACAGGCTTGTTGGGCAACATCAACTTCAACGACTGGGTGACGATGAGCATCCAACGCGCCATGAACAACGTGCAAAGCCGCATGCAAGACGGTTTGGCGGTGTTGGCCACCGTGGGCTCCACAGCCCCGTTCGTCGGTTTGTTTGGCACGGTCTGGGGCATTTACAACGCGCTGGTGAAGATTGGTATGTCAGGCCAAGCCAGCATCGACAAAGTGGCGGGGCCTGTGGGCGAGTCGCTCATCATGACCGCCATTGGTTTGGCGGTAGCTGTGCCTGCGGTGCTGGGCTACAACTGGCTGGTGCGTCGCAACAAAGTGGCGATGGAAGAAGTGCACGCCTTTGGCGCGGACTTGCATGCGGTGTTGTTGGGTTCGGCACAGAAGTAAGCCATGGCCATGCACCTAGGCCCCAGCGAGGGCGACGATGAACTGTTGACCACCATCAACACCACGCCTTTGGTGGATGTGATGTTGGTGCTGCTCATCATTTTTCTCATCACCATTCCGGTGGTGACCACCTCTGTCAAAGTGGATCTGCCACAAGAGGTACAACAACCGCGCGAGACCAAACCCGACAACATCATCTTGTCGGTGAATGCGCAAGGCCAAGCCTATTTGTATGACGCGCCCGTGCGCAGCAACACAGACCTGATCAAGCAGCTGCAAAGCTTTGCTGAAAAGACGCCACAACCCGAAGTGCAAATTCGCGGCGATGCCAAGACTGACTTTGAAGCCGTGGGCCGCGTGCTGTATGCCGCGCAGGTGGCGGGGTTGACCAAGGTGAGGTTTGTCACCGACCCGCAGGGTCAATCTGCTGCTTCGCCGCAAGGGAAATAACCATGGCGATGAACCTTCAAACCCAAGACGAACCCGAAGTGATGATGGACATCAACACCACGCCGTTGATCGACGTGATGCTGGTGCTGCTGATCATGCTCATCATCACCATTCCCGTGCAGCTGCATTCGGTCAACCTCGACATGCCGCAAAGCGCCACACCGCAAACCAAGAAGCCCAACGTAGTGCGCATCGAAGTGGATGCACGCAGCGTGGTCAACTGGAACGGCAAGCCTTTGACCGACCGCGCCGCGCTCGATGCACTGCTGCTAGAGGCCAAAGCCCAAGAGCCACAGCCCGAACTGCACATCAAAGCCCAAGGCAAAGCCAAGTACGAAGCCGTAGCGGGTGTCTTGGCCAGTGCCCAGCGTCAGGGCCTGACCAAGATTGGCATCGTGGGCACGGAGCAATTTGCTGCGCCTTAACGCAAGCAATGTGTTCAGCTTCTCGCTAGTTCAGATCTGCACGCATTCAGACGCCACTTACGCGACGATGCCCTTGTCTTTGAGCGCTTGAATCTGCGCTGCCGTCAACCCAATCTCATGCAACACCGCATCCGTGTCTTGCCCAATGTTGGGCGCATTGCGGCGGTGGCTGCCGGGGGTGCGTGACAGCTTTGGGATGATGCCTGGCACAGCCAGCGATGTGCCGTCATCCATCTGCACCTGTTGAATCATCTCGCGTGCTTGGTAATGCGGGTCAGCCGCAATGTCGGCCACGGTGTAGATGCGGCCCGCGGGCACATCGGCTTTGTCCAAAGCGTCTAGCACTTGCGCCACGGTGAGCTGCGCAGTCCACACGCCAATGGCCGCATCAATCTCAGCCACGCGTTTCACACGACCTGCGTTGTCACCCAACGCAGGGTCGTTGCCCAAATCGTCGCGGCCCATGGTGTGCATGAGGCGTTTGAAAATGCTGTCGCCATTGCCCGCAATCAGCACATAACCGTCATCACCACAGCGGTAGGCATTGCTGGGTGCAATGCCGGGCAATGCACTGCCCGCTGCTTCGCGCACTGCGCCAAACGCGCTGTACTCAGGCAGCAAACTTTCCATGCAGTTGAAGACGGCTTCGTACAAGGCCACGTCAATCACTTGGCCTTGGCCGCTTTTCTCGCGCTCGTGCAGCGCCGTCAAAATGCCAATCACGCCATGCAACGACGCCAGCGTGTCGCCAATGCTCACACCCACACGCACGGGCACACGGCCTGGCTCAGCGGTGAGATGACGCAAACCACTCATGGCCTCGGCCACCACACCAAAGCCTGGCTTGTCGCGATACGGCCCTGTTTGCCCATAGCCGCTGATGCGCAACATGATGAGGCGAGGATTGATAGCCAACAGTTCATCAGGGCCGAGGCCCCAGCCTTCCATCGCGCCTGGGCGAAAGTTCTCGATCAGCACATCCGCGTCTTTGGCGAGCTGACGCACGATGTCTTGTGCTTCTTTTTCCCTCAGGTCCAACGCCACCGAGCGTTTGTTGCGCGACTGCACTTGCCACCAGACGGACGTGCCGTCTTTGAGCAAACGCCATTTACGAAGTGGGTCACCTGTCTTGGGGGTTTCAATCTTCACCACATCCGCACCGAAGTCGGCCAATGTTTTGGCGGCAAAGGGGCCCGCGATGAGCTGGCCGAGTTCGACCACACGCAAGCCATGAAGTGGGGTTTGGTTTGAGCTGAGAGATGCAGAGCTGTTCATGGCTAGGCATTGTGCCCATTCATGCGCGAACTGCGCATGGGCATCTTCACGCAGTTGAAAGCGTTCAGGGCAAGAACGCTGGGCTGAGCAAACGCAAACCCAAAGTGAACCAACGCTCTTGCTCGGGTTGGCCTATGCGGTTGCCATACGTGGTGTCGATTTGCACACGCTGAGGAACAACCCAAATGCGTAACCCAACTTGATAACGCGTCCCCATGGCCGCTTCGCCATAGGTTTCGGCGATGGCGGTGATCTGAGCATTGAGGGGCAACTCACCGCCCACACCCCATGTGGGACGGCTCACGCCTAAGCTTTGGTGTTGCACCCAGCCTGCATTGAGGTGTACAAAGCGGTCTTGCCCCAAGGGCACGGTCACAGGCACGTTGAAGAAATAGTCTTTGTCGTTGGGACGCTCAGCTGTGGCGGGCCGCATAGACACGACGCCCACAGCAGTGGAAATGCCTAACTTGCCATCGGCCACAGGCACCCAGCGCTTTTTAACCTGCCCCACCCAGAACTGGGTTTTGCCCACATCGTCCTCGGTTTGCGCGTTGCCCCCCACCGTCCACTCCAACTCGCCGCCAAAGTTGCAGCCGGGCATGGCCCAACGTTCAAGGGAAGTACTGCTACTTTTCATCCATGTCTCAAGCTGACACGATTTTTCGTCCACGATGTTGGCGTCGTCCGTGCTCATGGGCCGCGCGGCCTGCGCATGGCCCGCACACAACAAAGCCAGCCCCAAAGCCAGCAGCATTTGGCGCGAATGCACAAAACATGGGGGAATGCGAAACACGATTGAGATAGATCAGTAAAAAAGCGCGATGTCACGCTGAGCAAATTCTAGGAAGGCTTTATTTCGATTCGGTGAAATCGGTATGCACTCCCGCATAAAATCGTGGGCTCCACCTAAGGAAGACTCATGGGACGCACCCTTTACGACAAGATTTGGGACGAGCACGTCGTCCACACCGAAGAAGATGGCACAGCCATCCTCTACATCGACCGCCATTTGGTGCACGAAGTCACCAGCCCACAAGCGTTTGAGGGCATTCGCCAAGCAGGCCGCAAGGTCTGGCGTGTCAGCTCAATCGTGGCCACCGCCGACCACAACACGCCCACCACCGGCTGGGAGCTGGGCTACGACGGCATCACCGACCCCATCAGCAAAGAACAAATCACCACGCTCGACGCCAACATGGCCGAGTTCGGCTCTGCCGCGTTCTTCCCGTTCATGTCCAAGCGCCAAGGCATCGTACACGTGATTGGCCCTGAAAACGGCGCTACCCTGCCCGGCATGACCGTGGTGTGCGGCGACAGCCACACCTCCACCCACGGCGCGTTTGGCGCGTTGGCTCACGGCATCGGCACCTCTGAGGTTGAGCACGTCATGGCCACGCAAACCTTGTTGGCCAAAAAAGCCAAGAACATGCTCATCAAAGTCGAAGGCATGCTGGCCAAAGGCGTGACTGGCAAAGACGTGGTGCTAGCCATCATCGGCAAGATCGGCACAGCCGGCGGCACGGGCTACACCATTGAATTTGCAGGCTCTGCCATTCGCTCACTCAGCATGGAAGGCCGCATGACCGTCTGCAACATGGCCATCGAAGGCGGCGCGCGCGCTGGTTTGGTGGCGGTGGACGACAAAACCATTGAGTACGTCAAAGGTCGTCCCCTCTCACCCACAGGCGTGGAATGGGACCAAGCCGTAGCGTATTGGAAAACCTTGCACTCTGACGCCGACGCCAAGTTTGACGCCGTGGTCGAGCTCAAAGCCGAAGACATCTTGCCGCAAGTCACTTGGGGCACGTCGCCCGAAATGGTGCTGGACATCAACGGCATCGTGCCTGACCCAGACAAAGAAAAAGACGCCAACAAGCGCGGTGCGATTGAACGCGCGTTGACGTACATGGACTTGCAGCCAGGCAAAGCATTGAACGATTTGTTTGTCGACAAAGTGTTCATTGGCTCATGCACCAACAGCCGCATCGAAGACATGCGCGAAGCAGCAGCCGTGGTCAAGAAGCTTGGCCAAAAAGTGGCCAAGAACATCAAGCTCGCTTTGGTTGTGCCCGGCTCAGGCTTGGTCAAAGAACAAGCGGAAAAAGAAGGCTTGCACGAAATCTTCAAAGCCGCTGGCTTTGAGTGGCGTGAGCCCGGCTGCTCGATGTGTTTGGCCATGAACGCCGACCGCTTAGAGCCAGGCGAGCGCTGCGCCTCCACCAGCAACCGTAACTTCGAGGGCCGTCAAGGCAACGGTGGCCGCACGCACTTGGTCAGCCCCGCCATGGCTGCTGCTGCCGCTATTCATGGCCACTTTGTGGACGTTCGCAAGTTCGCCTAAGGGATAAAAATCATGCAGAAATTCACCCTCCACAAAGGCATCGTGGCCCCCATGGACCGCGAGAACGTCGACACCGACGCCATCATTCCCAAGCAGTTTTTGAAGTCCATCCGCAAGACGGGCTTTGGCCCCAACTTGTTTGACGAGTGGCGCTATTTGGACCATGGCGAGCCCGGCCAAGACCCCGCCAGCCGCAAGCCCAACCCAGACTTTGTGCTGAACCAACCCCGCTATACAGGCGCATCGGTGCTGTTGGCCCGCAAAAACTTTGGCTGCGGTTCGTCACGCGAACATGCACCTTGGGCGATTGACCAATACGGCTTCCGCGCCGTCATTGCGCCTAGCTTTGCCGACATCTTTTTTAACAACTGTTTCAAAAACGGCTTGCTGCCCATCGTGCTGCCTGAAGCCGCAATTGACCTGTTGTTCAACGAAGTGCATGCCTTCCCCGGCTATGAGTTGACGATTGACCTTGAGAACCAAGTCATCGTGCGCCCGCAAGGCGAGACCATTCCATTTGAAGTGCAAGCCTTCCGAAAGTACTGCTTGCTCAACGGCTTTGACGACATTGGCCTGACCCTGCGTCAGTCCGACAAAATCAAAGCCTTTGAAGCCGAGCGCTTGGCCACCAAGCCTTGGTTGGCTCACACGATGTAAACCCATTTAGAAGAACAACACATGAAAATCGCAATCCTCCCCGGCGACGGCATCGGCCCAGAAATCGTGGCCGAAGCGGTCAAGGTCTTGAACGTCCTCGACCTCAAGTTTGAATCCGAAACAGCCTTGGTCGGCGGTGCAGCGTTTGACGCGCACGGCCACCCTTTGCCAGAAGCCACCCTCAAGTTGGCAATGGATGCTGATGCCGTGTTGTTCGGCTCTGTGGGCGACTGGAAATACGACACCCTCGACCGCCCTCTGCGTCCTGAGCAAGCCATTTTGGGTTTGCGCAAAAACATGGGCCTGTTCGCCAACTTCCGCCCTGCCATTTGCTACGAGCAGTTGGTAGGCGCATCAAGCTTGAAACCTGAGCTGATTGCTGGCTTGGACATTTTGATCATCCGCGAACTGACCGGCGACATTTACTTTGGCCAACCGCGCGGTCGCCGCGTGGCCACCGACGGCCACTTCCCAGGTGCGGAAGAAGCGTTTGACACTATGCGCTATTCCAAGCCCGAGATCGAGCGCATTGCACACGTAGCTTTCCAAGCCGCCCGCAAGCGCAAAGCCGCAGGCACAGAAGGTCGCGTGACCAGCGTGGACAAAGCCAACGTGCTGGAAACCTTCCAGTTCTGGAAAGACGTGGTGAGCGAAGTGGGCAAAGAGTACCCAGACATCGCCCTCGACCACATGTACGTCGACAACGCCGCCATGCAACTGGTGAAAGAGCCCAAGCGCTTTGACGTGGTGGTGACCGGCAATATGTTTGGCGACATCTTGAGCGACGAAGCCTCCATGCTGACTGGCTCTATCGGCATGTTGCCTTCTGCTTCTTTGAACTCAAAGAACCAAGGCTTGTACGAACCTAGCCACGGCAGCGCCCCTGACATCGCCGGCAAAGGCGTGGCCAACCCCTTGGCCACCATCCTCAGCGCCGCCATGATGTTGCGCTTTAGCTTGAACCAAGCGGCAGCGGCTGATCGCATCGAGACAGCGGTGAAAGCTGTGTTGGCCCAAGGCCTGCGCACGCCAGACATCTACAGCGAAGGCACGACCAAAGTGGGTACGGCTCAGATGGGTGATGCGGTGGTGAAGGCTTTGCGTTAATTCGCCTCCTGTTTCACCCAAGAAAACGCGCCTTCGGGCGCGTTTTGCTTTTCTGTCAGCCTGGGTAAAGCCCCCATCTACTACAATGACATACATGTTTCACGCCCGCTCGCTCTCTTTGAACTTCGTTGCCCCCGCACTGGTGGCTGCGTTGGCGCGCGTGAACACCATCAAAACCACGACCATTAAGGGCTAAACGCTCCGGTTCGTCGTGCGCCCCCCGGCCAGACGAGCCGGGCAAACAGTCTGGTCTGGCACTGTTTTCTACATTTGAAAAGGCGTTGAAAAATGAGCAAGTTAGTAGGTTTAGTCGGTTGGCGCGGCATGGTCGGCTCGGTGTTGATCGACCGCATGGTTCAAGAGAAGGATTTCGATCTGATCGAACCCGTGTTCTTCTCCACGTCTAACGCAGGTGGCAAAGCCCCCGCGCAAGCTAAGAACGAAACCACGCTCCAAGACGCCAACAACATTGACGCGCTGAAGCGCTGCGACATCATCATCACCTGCCAAGGCGGCGACTACACCAAAGAGGTGTACCCCAAACTGCGCGCAGCGGGCTGGAACGGCCACTGGATTGACGCAGCCTCTAGCCTGCGCATGGCTGACGACGCCGTGATCATCTTGGACCCTGTCAACCGCAACGTCATCGACAGCGCGCTGGGCAAAGGCGGCAAAAACTGGATCGGTGGCAATTGCACCGTGAGCTTGATGCTCATGGGCTTGGGCGGCTTGTTCCAACACAACATGGTCGAGTGGGTCAGCGCCATGACTTACCAAGCGGCTTCGGGCGCGGGTGCACAAAACATGCGCGAACTGCTGAGCCAAATGGGCGCTTTGCACGATGCCGTCAAAGACGACTTGGCCAACCCCTCTTCTGCCATCTTGGACATCGACCGCAAAGTGTCGGCCACCATGCGCAGTGCTGAGTTCCCCACCAAAAACTTCCGCAACACCGCCTTGGCTGGCAGCTTGATCCCTTGGATCGACGTGCCAGTCGAACACGGCCAAAGCAAGGAAGAGTGGAAGGGCGGCGCTGAGTGCAACAAGATCTTGGGCAACCCAGCGTTCCGCACTGCAGGCTCTATCCCGATCGACGGTTTGTGCGTGCGTATTGGCGCAATGCGCTGCCACTCACAAGGCTTGACCATCAAGCTGAAAAAAGACGTGCCGATGGACGAGATCGAAAGCATCTTGGCCAGCGCCAACGACTGGGTCAAAGTGGTGCCTAACGTGCGTGAAATCAGCGAACGTGACCTGACACCTGCAGCCGTGACCGGCACTTTGTCAGTGCCAGTGGGCCGCTTGCACAAAATGGCCATGGGCAATGACTATCTTGGCGCGTTCACCGTGGGTGACCAGCTCTTGTGGGGCGCTGCCGAGCCATTGCGCCGCATGCTGCGCATCCTCTTAGAAGCGTAATAAAACCAAGTAATATCTCTGGTTATGACTCAAGTTCAACGTAACGCTTCAAGTTTGTTCCAGAGATCTGCTTTGTGGGCGGCTCTGTCACTGTCGATCTTCGGCAGTGCGCAGGCGCTCACTTTGAATCGCCCTGTTGTGCAAAGCAAGCAGGGCGAGGCTTTGCGTGCGGAAATCGACATCAGTGAAATCACGATTGCTGAACAAGTCGAATTCCAAGCGAGCTTGGCGAGTCAAGAAATTTACAAAGCTGCCAAAATTGAATTGCCCACAAGCAATGGCTCGCCGGTTGACATTCAAGTCCAACTGTTGCGCCGAGACAACGGCAGGCCTTACCTCAAAGTCACCAGCAAACAACCCATCAATGGCAATTCGCTGGACTTGTTGATTGATTTGCGTTGGGCCACAGGCCGCATGCTGCGCGACATCAATGTGTCGTTGGATGAGGTCAGTACAAGCAAAAAAGCCAATGCCTCAGCACTTCCGGGCATAACCGCAAACAGCACGCCTAACGCCAAAGTCAATGAAAAACCGGCCACCGCTCATACTGCTAGTGGACAAATCACAGTCAAACGTGGTGACACAGCCAGCGAGTTGGCGGCCAGCAAAACACCCGATGGCGTGTCGTTAGAGCAAATGTTGGTGGCTTTGCTGCGTAGCAATCCAGACGCCTTTGTCGAGTCAAACGTCAACCGAATGAAGGCCGGCGCTTTATTGACTTTACCCACGGAACAGGAAGCCAAAGCCATTTCGCGTGACGAAGCACGTCGGGAAATCCAGATTCAAGCCAAAGATTTTGAAGCCTACCGTGCTGAATTGGCTGCACGTGCACCCGGCGGCGTTGTTCCCAAAGCCGCTCGCGACAGCGGTGGCAAGCTTGAAGCCAAGGTACAAAACAAAAATGCCAAGGCCAACCAAGACAAGCTGACCTTGGCCAAACCCGGCAGCAAAGACGCTGCCGCAGACAAAATTGCCCAGCAACGTGAGGCCGAAGATGTGGCTAGCCGCGCTGCTGAGCTGAGCCGCAACATTGCTGAGCTCGGCAAGATTGCCGCGGCCACCGTCACCGGTGCAGGAGGCCCTGCTGATGCTGCTTCCGCCCCAGCTTCACAACCTATTGCGGCTGTGCTACCCGTTGACGTGCCTGCCAGTGCGGCAGAAGCCAACAGTGAGTGGCTTAACGAATTGCGTGACAACGCACTCACACCTATCGGCGCTGGCAGTTTGATTGGCTTGTTGGTGTTGATTGCCTTGTGGCGTCGCCATGCGTCCAAAAAAGACGCCGACAACATTGAAGGCTTGCCGCCTTTGAACGTCAAATTCAACCTCGACTTACCCGACAACGACCACCAAGAGCCAGTTGAGCGCGCCTACATCCATGATGTCGCGACGCACATGAACGACACGCACGAGCATCCCCACGACCATGCGCACCACGCCCATGACGAGGATGATCTGCAAGAAGAGCACGCACATCACGATGAACATGCCACTCGCCCCACCACGGAAATGCCCAACATTTCTTTGGACTTGGACGAGCCAGACACCAGCAACAGCCCTTACCAAGTCCGCATTGACTTGGCCAACGAGCTGTGGAACTTAGGCCAATTGCACACCAGCAAAGCTTTGATGGAAGAAGTGGCCAACGAAGCCTCTGGCGCTGACAAAGAACAAGCCCTCAAGTGGCTGGCTGAACGAGGCTAACCCTCATGCGCATTGCGATGGGCTTGAGCTACAACGGCCAAGCCTACGAAGGCTGGCAAAGCCAGTCCTCAGGCAAAACGGTGCAAGACAAGCTTGAAAAAGCGCTGTCCAAGTTCACCCAAACCCCCGTCTCTACTTTGTGTGCCGGCCGCACCGATGCAGGTGTGCACGGCCTCATGCAAGTCATCCACTTTGACACCGAGCTCGAACGCACGCCCTACTCGTGGGTGCGTGGGACCAACCGCTATTTGCCCCTCGACATCGCTGTTCAGTGGGCGCGTGAGATGCCTCGTGAATTTCACTGCCGTGGCAGCGCCATTGCACGCCGCTATGCCTACGTGGTGCTGGAATCTGCCATTCGCCCCAGCGTCGAAGTGGGCCGCGTGGGCTGGGTGTACCGCCCGCTCAACCTCGAAGCCATGCAAAAAGCTGCGCAGTATTTGATGGGCGAACACGATTTCACCTCGTTTCGCGCCTCTAGCTGCCAAGCCCTCACGCCTGTCAAAACCATGACGCGCATCGACATCACCCGCAAAAGCTCGCAGCCTGGTTCGGCCGTGTGGCGCTTTGAGTTTGAAGCCAGCGCGTTTTTGCACCACATGATTCGCAACCTCATGGGCTGCTTTGTGAAGATTGGCAGTGGCGACAAACCGCCGGAGTGGATGGCCGAAGTGCTGGCCGCCCGCGACCGCGACGCCGCCGCCCCCACCTTCAGCCCCGATGGCTTGTATTTCTTGGGCCCCCGCTACGACGCACAGTGGGATTTGCCTGACCGTACCCCTGCGTATGATGGATTGCCATGAACCGCACGCGTATCAAAATTTGTGGACTCACCCGTGAGCAAGACGTCGACGCCGCCGTGGCCGCAGGCGTGGACGCCATTGGTTTTGTCATGTACGCCCCCAGCCCTCGTGCTGTGACGGTGGAGCGCGCCGCCGAGCTGGCCTTGCGCCTGCCCGCCTTCGTCACGCCCGTGCTGCTGTTTGTGAACGAAACGTCTGAGGCCATTGCCCACGCCTGTGTGCAGGTGCCGGGCGCATGGCTGCAGTTCCATGGCGATGAGACACCCGACCACTGCCGCAAGATTGCCCGCACCTTGGGCCGCCGCTGGATGCGCGCTGCACGCATACCGCTAGAAACCCCTGCGGGCGAAGAACCTTTCGACCTCTTAAAATACGCGCAAGATTACTCAGACGCCCAAGCGGTGCTGCTCGACGCACATGTCGACGGTTACGGCGGCGGCGGCAAAACATTCAATTGGTCACAGCTTCCTCAAAACGTCAACGCTCACCTCGTCTTGTCTGGTGGACTCAACGCTGCCAACGTGACCGATGGCATTCGCGCGCTGCGTAACCACGGCCATTCATTGGCAGTGGACGTGAGCTCTGGCGTGGAATCGGCCAAAGGCATCAAAGATGCGGCCAAGATCAATGAATTCGTCAGAGCCGTTCGCGCAGCAGACGCAGAACACCCGCTCTAAGCCACCTTCCCTTTTTGTTTGAAGCACTTGAGGCAGACGCCCCAAGGCAACTATTGCAGGCAACCTATGTCGAACTACCAACAACCCGACGCCAAAGGCCACTTTGGCATTTACGGCGGCAGCTTCATCAGCGAAACGCTGACCCACGCGATCGAAGAGCTCAAAGACGCGTACGCCAAATACCAGCACGACCCGGCGTTCATCGCCGAGTTCAAAAACGAGTTGGCGCACTTTGTGGGCCGCCCTTCACCCGTGTACCACGCAGCCCGCATGAGCCGCGAAATGGGCGGCGCGCAAATCTTCTTGAAGCGTGAAGACCTGAACCACACCGGCGCACACAAGATCAACAACACCATCGGCCAAGCCATGCTCGCCAAGCGCATGGGCAAGCCCCGCGTGATCGCCGAAACCGGCGCAGGCCAACACGGCGTGGCCACCGCCACCATTTGTGCACGCTATGGTTTGGAATGCGTGGTCTACATGGGTGCAGAAGACGTCAAGCGTCAAAGCCCCAACGTGTACCGCATGAAGCTTTTAGGCGCGACTGTCGTGCCTGTGGAAAGCGGCAGCCGCACCCTCAAAGACGCGTTGAACGAAGCCATGCGCGACTGGGTGGCCAACGTAGACAACACCTTCTACATCATCGGCACTGTGGCGGGGCCCCACCCCTACCCCATGATGGTGCGCGATTTCCAAAGCGTGATTGGCGAAGAGTGCCTCACTCAAATGCCTGAGATGTTCAAGAGCCTCAAGATGGCTGAGGAACAACCTGATGCCGTCATCGCCTGCGTGGGCGGCGGCAGCAATGCCATGGGCATCTTCTACCCCTACATCAACCACGCCAACACACGCCTGATTGGCGTGGAAGCCGCAGGCGAAGGCATGGACACCGACCGTCACTCGTGCTCGTTGCAGCTGGGTGCGCCTGGTGTGTTGCACGGCAACCGCACCTACATCTTGCAAGACGAGAACGGGCAAATTACTGAGACGCACAGCGTGAGCGCTGGCCTTGACTACCCCGGTGTGGGCCCCGAGCACGCATTCCTCAAAGACATTGGCCGCGCCGAATACGTGGGCGTCACCGACACAGAAGCGTTAGAAGCCTTCCACTACCTGTGCCGCACCGAGGGCATCATCCCCGCGCTGGAATCGAGCCATGCCGTGGCCTACGCCATGAAGCTGGCCAAGACCATGAAGCCCGAGCAGTCCATCTTGGTCAACCTCTCTGGCCGTGGCGACAAAGACATTGGCACGGTGGCCGACCTGAGCAACGCAGACTTCTTCTGTCGCCCCAGCTGCCAAGGCCAAACGGTCAAGGGCGGCCCAGCCGAACAAACCATGAAATTTGTGAAGTGAACTGCACCATGAGCCGCATTGACGCCACCCTTAAAAACCTCAAAGCCCAAGGCCGCAAAGCCCTCATCCCCTATGTGATGGCAGGCTTTCCGCAAGCCAACATCACGCCCGCCCTCATGCACGGCATGGTGGATGCAGGCGCTGACATCATCGAACTGGGCGTTCCTTTTAGCGACCCCATGGCCGACGGCGCAGTGATTCAAAAAGCAGGCGAAGCCGCGCTGCGTTTTGGCATTGGCACAGCCCAAGTGCTGGACATGGTGCGCGAGTTCCGCAAGACCGACAACACCACCCCCGTGGTGCTGATGGGCTACGCCAACCCCGTGGAGTGCTACAACCTCAAGCACGGCGCAGATTCGTTCGTCAAAGACGCTTCTGCCGCTGGCGTGGACGGCGTGCTGATCGTCGACTACCCACCAGAGGAGTGCGAAGAGTTCGCCGCCACCCTGCGCGCGCATAGCATGGACCTGATCTTCTTGCTCGCGCCCACCAGCACCGACAAACGCATGGAGCAAGTGGCACGCATTGCCAGTGGCTATGTGTATTACGTCTCGCTCAAAGGCGTGACGGGCGCTGGCAACCTCGACACCGATGCCGTGGAAGCCATGCTGCCGCGCATTCGCCAGCATGTGCACATTCCCGTGGGTGTCGGCTTTGGCATTCGCGATGCCGCCACCGCCACTGCCGTGGGCCGCGTGGCCGATGCCGTGGTGATTGGCAGCCGCATCATCCAGCTGCTTGAAGCCGCGCCAGCAGGCCAAGAAGTGGCTGCTGCGCATGAGTTTTTGGCGGGTATTCGCAAAGCTTTGGATGCGTGACACGCGTCACCTGCCAAAACTGCCCCGCCCGTTAAAATCAAGCAATTCCAAAAAGAACTGACGAAAGGCTCACCATGAGTTGGCTCGAAAAACTGCTTCCCCCAAAAATTCAACACACCGAACCGTCTGAGCGCCGTAGCGTGCCCGAAGGTGTGTGGGTCAAGTGCCCCAGCTGCGAAACCGTGCTCTACAAGAGCGACTTGCAAGCCAACCACAACGTCTGCCCCACTTGCAGCCACCACCACCGCATGAGCGCCCGTGATCGTTTGGACATGTTCCTCGACGCCGAAGGCCGCTACGAAATCGGTCAAGAAGTGCTGCCTGTGGACGCCTTAAAGTTCAAAGACAGCCGCAAGTACCCCGAGCGCCTCAAAGAAGCCATGCAAAACACAGGCGAAACAGACGCCTTGGTGGTCATGGGCGGTGCGGTGCACAACATCAATGTGGTGGTGGCCTGTTTTGAATTTGACTTCATGGGCGGCTCGATGGGCTCGGTCGTGGGCGAGCGCTTTGTGCGCGGCGTGCACGCTGCCATCGAACAAAAAGTACCATTCATTTGCTTCACCGCCACCGGTGGCGCACGCATGCAAGAGGGCTTGCTCTCGCTCATGCAAATGGCCAAAACCAACGCCTCGCTCACCCGCTTGGCCAAAAAAGGTTTGCCCTACATCGCTGTGTTGACCGACCCCACCATGGGCGGCGTGTCAGCCGGCTTTGCGTTTGTGGGTGACGTGGTCATCGCCGAACCCAATGCTTTGATTGGCTTTGCTGGCCCACGCGTGATTGAAAACACCGTGCGTGTGACCTTGCCACAAGGCTTCCAACGCTCAGAGTTCTTGCAAGAAAAAGGCGCCATCGACATGATTTGCGACCGCCGCGAACTGCGCAAAACCATCGCCAGCACATTAGCCATGTTGCAACGCCAACCAGCCGATGCTGTGGCTTGAAATATGATGTAGCCCTTGGTTGATGCACTTTGTAGCCTTGGATGATTGCATTGGGTGCTAGGCTAAGTTGAACGGGCCACCGCTGAAAAGCGGTGGCTTTTTTCTTGGGGCGCCTTAACTTGTGCGCTTGCCCCAAATCACCAGCGCAATGCCACCTAGCGTGGCCACCGAGGCCCACACAAACTGATCGGTCATCACCTCGCCCAGCAAAGCCATGCCGCCCAAGGCAGCCAGCACGGGCACGCTCAGCTGAATCGTGGCCGCTTGCGTGGCTTTAAGCGCGGGCAGCACCGAATACCAAAGCGCGTAGCCAAGGCCCGACGTGACAGCGCCTGAGGCCACCGCATAGGCCAAGCCTTCGGTATCCCAGCTTGCATCCAAAACTGCGCTGGCTTGCATCAACGCGCTCAGTGCCAAAGCCAGCACCGCCGCACGCCAAAAGTTACCCGCTGTGACCAGCGTTGGGTCACCCGCGCCTTTGCCGCGCAGCGAATACACGCCCCACGCCGCACCGGCCAACACCATCAGCGCTGCACCCAACAACGGCGGCGCAGCCAAGCCCGGCAACATCAACCCCACCAAACCTGCCAGCGCCACGACAAGGCCCAGCCACTGCAAACGCGCCAAACGCTCGCCCTGCCAAATGCCACGGCCAATCATCGTGGCCTGCACCGAGCCAAACAACAGCAAAGCACCCGTGGCCGCACTGAGGCTGACATACGCCAACGAAAACCCCGCCGCATACACAAACAACGCCAACGCCGACCACCAGTTGCCAGCGCCCGTGCGCCCCTCACGCGCAAAGCGAACAATCAACCAAAGCACCACTGCCCCTGACACCAAGCGAATGGATGTGAACGTGGCCGCGTCAATCGTGGTGTGCTTCAACGCCATGCGGCACAGCACCGAGTTGCCGGCGAAGGCGAGCATCGTCACAAGGATGAGGAAGGCGGTGCGTATAACAAATAAGTTTGTAGCCATCAGATTCGATGATAGTCATGAGATAACCCACCCCAATAGCTTGATAAGTTCATAGTGAAATTTAAATCACACAAATACTGTATTTTTAATCAGGGGGCCACTTACCGGACAAAATGTCCGGTAAGATTCCTAGATGATTACTGCGATTTCTACTTTAGATGAGACTGCTGCACTTGAATATTTAGCTGCAGCACGCCAACACCACTCGCAAACAGCCATTGCAAAACACTTAGGCGTCAGCGAACGTCAAGTCAGACGATGGGAAGCGCGCGAATCACAGCCGCCACAGTACGTGGGCATGGCATTACAGCGCTTACTTCCGTACCAAGCAAATCCCAAGAGCAACGCTGACTTCAAATTCATTGATTTGTTTGCAGGTATCGGAGGAATCAGACTTGCGTTCGAATCCATCGGCGGCGAATGTGTGTTCACAAGCGAATGGGATAGCTATGCACAACGCACTTACATGGCTAACTTTGGTGGTCAACATCCGATCAATGGCGACATAACTCAAATCGATGCCGAAGATATTCCAGACCATGATGTTTTGTTGGGAGGTTTTCCATGCCAGCCATTCTCAATTGCAGGCGTATCCAAAAAAAATGCGCTAGGCCGAGCACACGGTTTTGAAGACGAGACACAGGGCACTTTGTTTTTTGATGTTGCGCGCATCATTGACGCTAAACGCCCTAAAGCATTCATGCTTGAAAACGTCAAAAATCTACAGTCACACGACAAAGGTCGAACATTCGATGTGATTCTGAGAACACTACGAGAAGTGCTTGGATATCAAGTTTTTTTCAAAGTGATTGATGGTGCACATTTTGTTCCACAACATCGAGAGCGAATCATCATCGTTGGTTTCAGAGACCCAGTTGAATTTAATTGGGACATGCTTGACCTACCGCCAAAAGGTGCTCACAAACTAGGTGAGATTATTCATAAAAAATCAGGTGAACCAATCCTTGATGCTGATGGCTCTAACTTTTATGATCATGCAAAACATAAGGTGCTAGATAAGTACACGCTTACCGACAACTTGTGGGTTTATCTTCAAAACTACAAAAAGAAACATGCAGCAGCAGGTAACGGATTCGGGTTTGGATTGGTCACACCCGACAGTGTGACTAGGACGCTATCCGCACGCTATTACAAGGACGGATCAGAAATTTTGTTTAGCCAAGGCGCCAAGAAAAACCCGCGCCGCCTTACACCGCGTGAATGCGCGCGCCTCATGGGTTTCCCAGACACATTCAAGATACCTGTGTCTGACACCCGCGCCTATAAACAATTCGGAAATTCTGTAGTGGTACCCGTCATGGAAGCTGTCGCTCATGCGATGAAATCATCCATCGCGCAAGCTGTCAAAAAAGATCGTCCTTTATTGAAGCGCGCGGCTTAATCAAGGGTGCAAATGAACGAGGATTTAGTGCAAAGTGCTGATGGGGTCTTGACCGATGACGATGTTGATTTATTGAGGCGACTTGATGCGCTTTATTCAGATGCAGACAAGATCGCAATCAAAAAGCTATCCAAGAACGATCGCTCGTGGGCTTGGCCTAAGGCTCAAAGTCACCAAGCAGGCGTATACGTCCCACTGAGCTTTCGAGGTAATTTCTTTCCATCTGACGAAGCGCTTCCTGCGCGGGAAGATAAGCCTCATATTCGACAAACCAAAATTCGCACGCGCTGGCTTGGTTTCAAAGAAGAATTAACCGTCATGACCTATCGACGGTTTACGAACAAAGGGCCAGAAGGTCATTTAACCGTGCCGCCTCGCGAGGCGTTTGCAAACATTGAGCCTGCGTCATTTCTTGTAATTTCCAGAAAACAAGATGATCTAGGTTTTTTCTTTGAATGCTTGACGGTCGACTCGAGCTCAAGTGTTTATGGTGTTCTAGAGCGTCAATTTGACATTCTTCCCTCGTTTCTTGATGGCCTATTTACTCCACCTACTAAAGACGAAGTCCCTGCCTATATTGCTGATGAAGTTGATCTGCTAATCAGTGAATTTATAGCTGCTGCGCATGAGGGAAGACTTTCTGAACTCATCCAGTACTACCGACAAATTCCGGACGGTCAAGCTATAACAGCACAAGCTCAAACCGCTTGGCTTGCCGCCAATACGCAGAGAACGTTCGACCCTTTTGAGCTGAACCACCCAGGAAATGACTTACGCGAATTAACCACGGAAATTGAATTTGCAATCTATCGAACACATGAACTTCGCTTCCGTGCAGCTCAGGCCTTAGAAATTATTTTTCGCGATGGCATTGCGCCGACAACTGAGCAGATCGTTCAGCGCGTGGTACGTCACTTCATACCTCTTTATCAGGTCATGCTCAACGCATCGCAACAACGCAAAACACGCGTAGGCGCTGGATTCGAATCGCATATTCGACGTATGTTGGAAGCTGGGAATATTCCTTTTGCAGAACAAGCAGTCGTCAGCACGAGAAGACCGGACTTTGTTCTGCCCACCAAAGATCTATATGTTCAGAACTCATCCGACGCTTTGGTTCTGGCGGCTAAAACAACGCTACGCGAAAGATGGAAACAAGTGCCAATGGAGCAAAGAAATTGCACAATTTTCTTGGCTACCATGGATGAAAAAGTCACTCAATCTGCTGTGAAGGAAATGGCAAACCTGCAAAACACGTTGGTTGTGCCTGAAGCGTTCAAAGCGCCGGGCACAGTGGTTGACTACGCCAAAGAAAGCAATGTATTGACTTTTAAACAATTTTTCAGAGAAGAAATTGCAGGTCGTCGCAAACCCCGATGGGTAGAACTTGGTGCGTGGTGACTGCATCCAAATTGTCAGACTAACCTTCCACTTAAAATAAGTTGTTCGCTGCTCTTCTCGTTTTGGGCAGCCCTTTACCTACTCACGTCCCTTTAGATGTCTAACAACAACACCCCCGCCACGCCAGAAGCCGCTCCCGTCGACGAAAACCAACTCATTGCCGAGCGCCGCGAGAAGCTCAAGGTCATGCGCGAGCGTCAAGCTGCGGGCCAAGGCGTTGCCTTCCCTAACGATTTCAAACCCGCGCACCACGCCGCCACTTTGCACGAGCTGCATGGCGACAAGACTGCCGAGGTGTTGACCGAAGAAGGCCAGTTCGCCAAAGTGGCGGGCCGCATGATGCTCAAGCGCGTGATGGGCAAGGCCAGCTTTGCCACGCTGCAAGACAGCACTGGCCGCATCCAGATTTACGTGACACGCGATGACGTGAGCGAAGAGCTGTACGCCGATTTCAAACACTGGGATTTGGGCGACATCGTGGCTTGCGAAGGCAAGCTGTTCAAAACCCGCACGGGCGAGTTGTCGATCCACGCCACCAGCATTCGCATGCTGACCAAGAGCCTGCGCCCAATGCCCGACAAGTTCCACGGCGTGGCTGACCAAGAGATCAAATACCGCCAACGCTACGTTGATTTGATGACGGACGAAACCGCACGCAAGCGCTTTGTGGCGCGCAGCAAAGCGGTCAGCGGTATTCGCGACTTCATGGTGCAACACAACTTCCTCGAAGTTGAAACACCCATGCTGCACCCCATCCCAGGCGGCGCAAACGCCAAGCCTTTCACCACGCACCACAACGCGCTGGACCAAGAAATGTTCTTGCGTATCGCGCCTGAGCTGTACTTGAAGCGCTTGATCGTGGGGGGCTTTGAGCGCGTGTTTGAGATCAACCGCAACTTCCGTAACGAAGGTATCTCGGTGCGCCACAACCCCGAGTTCACCATGATGGAGTTCTACGCTGCGTATTGGAACTACCAAGACCTGATGCACTTCACCGAAGAGCTGGTGCGCGACGCCGCCATGAAGGCCGCTGGCACATTGCTGCTGACCTACGGTGGCAAAGCAGTTGACCTGAGCCAACCATTCGAGCGCTTGACGATTCGTGAAGCTATCTTGAAGCACACCGAAGCTGGCGACAACGTAGACAACACCACATGGTTGATCAACGCTTTGCAAAAGCTCGGTTTCAAAGAAGAAAAAGACAAACTCAGCACTCGCAGCTTGGCCAGCTTGCAAGTGATGTACTTTGAAGAGACCGTAGAAGACAAACTGTGGCAGCCCACTTTCATCTGCGAGCACCCTGTGGAAATTTCACCACTGGCCCGCGCCAGCGACAGCAAGCCCGATGTAACTGAGCGCTTTGAGCTCTACATCACAGGCCGCGAGTTTGGCAACGGTTTCAGCGAGTTGAACGACGCCGAAGACCAAGCCGCACGCTTCCACGCCCAAGTGGCCGCCAAAGACAGCGGCGACGACGAAGCCATGTTCTACGACCACGACTTTGTGCGCGCCCTCGAATACGGCATGCCACCCACCGGCGGCTGCGGCATTGGCATTGACCGATTGATGATGTTGCTGACCGACAGCCCAAGCATCCGCGACGTCATTCTGTTCCCTGCCTTGCGCCGCGAAGCTTAAAAAGCAGAGACCCAAAACAAAACGCCGCCTAGTGGATGACTAGGCGGCGTTTTTGTTTATGCAGACTGGAATGTTCGTGCTCAGAAATATGTACTGAGCACAAGCCCGCCTATGCCTATAAAGGCCAACACAACAGCGCCCACCATCAAACGCACGGTTTGACGCAAGCCACTGACGGCCGACACCAAAGCCGCGTTTTGCTCAGCCAACGCAGCCACGGTTTGGCTGAGTTGAACCTGTTGCTGCTGCAAGGCTTCGATCTGCATGGTGGCCGCGAGCAAGCGGTTTTTCAGCTCGCCCAAGCTCGGCACTTCGTCATGCGCATTGGGGGTGGCCATGCTGTGTGGCTCAGCCTCGGCTGGTTTACGCGCCATCAGATCACGCGCTTTTTCAAGCACGGTAGGCGCATGTGAAATCACATCCCCCCAAGGGATGACTTTGAGTGCGGTGAGCCAAGGAATTGCCATGATTTAAAACTCAAGGTTAATTTGCGGGGGCGGGTGCTTCGCCGTCTGGGGTTTGGGTTTGGCTGTGGTCTGGCTCAGCATCCATGTCTGGGTTCTGGCCAAACTCACCATCGGGTGATGTTTTGCGGGCATCACGCTCGCGCAGCTTTTCTTCTTTTTTCTTCTTCTTGGCTAACTCGCGTTGGCGTTTTTCGTAGTTGTAATTGGGCGTTGCCATGAGAGCTTTCGTGGGTGGTGGTGAACGTGCGTGCGGGTTAAGGCAACAAGTCCAAAGCCCGCAAGTATGCGGGGTGAGTCATCAGCGCGTCCCAAGCTAGCGGCGAAGTTTTTGGCAGCAGTGCGCGACGGCGTTGTTCGCTGGCGTCACTGGCGTGCCATTGGTTTTTGACGAGGCGTTCGGTCAAGCCTTCCAGCATCTCGTCCACCGCATGGCCGTCGCCGATGCTTTGGTTACACAAGAGCACAAGGTCGCAGCCTGCATTCAGTGCAGCCACTGCGGCTTCGGCAAAGCTGACCGAGCGGCCTTCGATGCGGCGTGCGCCTTCCATCGACAAATCGTCGCTGAAGATCGCGCCATTGAAATGCAACTGACCACGCAAGATGTCTTGCAGCCATCGGGGCGAGAAGCCTGCGGGCAGTGCATCGACCTTGGGGTAAATGACGTGGGCGGGCATCACGCTGTTGAGCGTGGTGGTGAGCCATTGGTAAGGCAAAGCACAGTCGCCCAAGATGGCTTTAAGGCTGCGCTTGTCCACGGGGATGTCCACATGGGAATCAGCCTTCACATAGCCGTGGCCAGGAAAGTGTTTGCCGCAATTAGCCATACCCGCTAACAACAAGCCGTGCATGACGTTCTTGGCCAGCGTGGTAGCCACGCGTGGGTCGCGGTGGAATGAACGGTCACCAATCACGCCGCTCTCGCCGTGGTCGAGGTCGAGCACGGGGGTGAAGCTGAAGTCCACACCACAGGCACGCAGCTCGCTGGCCAGCACGTAGCCGCTGGCGGTGGCAGCGTCCATCGCAGCCATTGCGCCGCTGCCGTTCTTAAATTCCCCAGTGACGCCTTTTTGGTCTGTCATCCACAGCTCGCCCAAAGCGCGCATGGGTGGGATGTGCGTGAAGCCATCGTTGCGAAAGCGTTGCACGCGCCCGCCTTCGTGGTCTACGCAAATGAGCAAGTCTTCGCGCACGGCCTTGATGTCGGCGCACAGCTGGGTGAGCTGCTGGCGGTTGGCCCAGTTGCGGCCAAACAAAATCACACCGCCTGTGAGCGGGTGCTTCAAACGCTTGCTGTCGACTGCAGTGAGCTCAGTGCCTGCGATGTCAAGAATGAGGGGGGCGTGGTGAGACATAAATCGAATGTTCTTAGGCGGTGTGTGTTTCAACCACCACGTAACTGGTGGCGTAGTCGGACTCGTCGCTCACGCTGACGTGGGCGCTCAGCCCTTTGGCTTCAAACCATTCTTTGAGCACGCCGTGCAGCACGATGGTGGGCTGGCCGCTGGGCAGTTTGGCCACTTCGCACAAGCGCCAGGTCATGGGCATGCGCATGCCCATACCAATAGCTTTGCTGAAGGCTTCTTTAGCGGAAAAACGTGTGGCCACATAACGCACACCGCGCTCGGGCCAACGCTCGCTGCGGGCGCGGTAGGTTTTTAGCTCGTTGTCGCTCAGCACTTTTTGCGCAAAGCGTTCGCCGTGCTTTTCTAAAGACGCACGGATACGGCGAATGTCGCAAATGTCAGTGCCGATGCCGTAAATCATTGATTACCTCAAGCCTGCGGCATGCACGCGTTGTACGCGCGAATGGTTTCTGTGTAGCCCATCTCTAGCGCGTCGGCAATCAAGGCGTGGCCAATCGACACCTCTTGCACGCCGGGCACTGTGGTGAGGAAGGTGTGCAGGTTGTCGCGGTTCAGGTCGTGGCCGGCGTTGATGCCAAGGCCGACAGCCAAAGCGGCTTCTGCCGTGGCTTTGAATGCAGCCAACACTTCGGTTTGTTTTGGTGTACCGTAGGTCGAGGCATAAGTCTCGGTGTACAGCTCCACACGATCAGCGCCCACGGCTTTGGCCGCAGCCATCGCTTCAGGAATCGGGTCCATGAACAAGCTCACGCGCGCACCCAAAGCTTTGGCTTCGTCGATGAGGGGCTTCAAGCGCTCGGCGTCTTGCGGAAATGTCCAGCCATGGTCGCTGGTGAACTGGCCTTCGCTGTCGGGCACAAAGGTCACTTGGTGGGGGCGCACTTGGCGCACAAAGTCCATCAGGTTGTGAAACGGGTTGCCTTCGATGTTGTATTCGCGGTCGGGCCAAGCCTTGAGCAAAGCGGCCAAATCGTGCACATCGCCAGCGCGAATGTGGCGCTCGTCAGGTCGGGGGTGCACGGTGATGCCAGCAGCGCCCGCCTCTAGGCACAGCGTGGCCGCGCGTGTGACGCTGGGAATACCCAAATGGCGCGTGTTACGCACCAAGGCCACTTTGTTGAGGTTGACCGACAGGGCTGTTTGTGTGTGTTTGGACATGGCGTAAATCAAAGGGATTGCAAGTCAATCATCATCTGCCGCGTGCGCAGTGTTTGGACCCCGCAATGGTAGTGCAGCAAGGCCCGTAGCTGGCCCTGCAAGGCGTTGCGTTGCTCGGGTGGCATCTCTGCACACAAACGCAGCGTGGCGGTGAATGGCGCGTCTGTAGACAGGCTCTCGTGCAGCTGCAACCACACGCTGCCGGCTAGGCCTGTGCGGTCTTGCGCGTTGTGGGTGCGCAGGCCGCCTTCGGCCACCAGCACATACAAGGCGTCGGGCTGCAAAGGGCTAAGCGTGAGGGTTTGCGCGTTGAGCTCGGGCAAGAAACCGATGTCGCGCAAGAGCAGCAGCTCAAAGGCGCGCAGTGCGGGGGCAATCGTGCCCTCATGGCCCGAGGCTAGCACTTGCACCACTTGGCGGTACAGGTCAAACAAATTCGGGTGCGGATCGTCTCGCGCCAGCAGGCGCAGCAGCAACTCGTTGATGTAGTAGCCAGACAGCAGCGCCTCGCCCGTGGGCATGATGTGGCCGCCCACCCATTCAGCGCCCTTCAAGGTGCGAATTTCGGCGTCGCCCGAATAGCTGACGTACAGCGGCTGCAAAGGCAGCAGCACAGGGCGAAAGTTGGAGCTGGGTTTTTTCGCGCCTTTGGCCACCAAAGCCACCCGACCAAAGTGGCGGGTGAAGGTTTCCAAAATCAAGCTGGACTCGCTCCAGTCGTAGCGGTGCACCACGAACGCAGGCTCGTCCTGAATGCGGGGAATGCCCCGCGTCATTGTGAAGGTGCTGGATTTACTCGTAGCCAAAGCTACGCACCCGCGCTGCATCGTCGGCCCAACCCGAGCGCACTTTGACCCACAGCTCTAAGAACACTTTGGCGTCGTAGAGTTTTTCTAACTCAGTGCGTGCTTCCATGCCCATGCGCTTCAAGCGCTCGCCTTTGTCGCCAATGACCATGGCCTTGTGGCCATCGCGCTCGACCACGATGGTGGCGGCAATGCGCACCAAGCGCTTGACGCCTTTGGTCTTGCCCTTTTCTTCTTCGAACTTGTCGATCACGACGGTCGAGGTGTAGGGCAATTCATCACCGGTGAGGCGGAACAATTTCTCGCGCACCATTTCGGCGGCCATGAATTTTTCGCTGCGGTCGGTCAGCTCGTCAGCGGCATACATCCACGCTTGCTCGGGCAGGTATTTTTCGGCAATGCCCAAGAGGCGCTGCACGTCTTTGTCGTTCTTGGCCGACATGGGCACGATTTCGGCAAAGGGGTGACGGTCTTGCATGGCCTGCAACCATTGCATGATCTCGGGACGGTTTTTCATGGTGTCGAGCTTGTTCGCCACCAAGATGGTGGGAATGCCGGGGGCCAAGAGTGACAACACTTTTTCGTCGGCGGAGGTAAAGCTACCTGCCTCAACCACCAAGAACACCACGTCCACATCGCCCACTGCGCCTTGCACAGCTTTGTTGAGCGATTTGTTCAAGGCGTTGCCGTGGATGGTTTGAAAACCGGGCGTGTCCACAAACACATATTGCGCCGCGCCTTGGGTGTGCATGCCCGTGATTCGGTGGCGCGTGGTTTGTGCTTTGCGTGAGGTGATGCTGATTTTTTGGCCCACCAAAGCATTGAGCAAGGTCGACTTGCCCACGTTGGGCTTGCCCACGATGGCAATCAGGCCACAGCGTTGGTCAGCCGGAGCCACCACGGCTTGGCTGGCGACGACACGGTTGCCTTTGCTGGCGGCCAGCATGGCATCGATGTCTTGCAAGGTTTGTTCGTTGTTAGGGGTGGTCATGCTGTGGCCTCCTGACGAGCCGCCTCTAAAGAGGCCAGCGCCCCCTCGGGGGGCAGCGAATACACGAAGTGATGTGCGTGGGGGTTCATAGATTCTCTTTAATCACTTGGAGCATGGCTGCTGCGGCGGCTTGCTCTCCTGCGCGGCGCGAGCCGCCAATGCCACGCTCGCAGCGGGCTAGTTCTGGAACTTCACATTCCACATCAAACGTTTGTTTGTGCGCTGCACCCAAAGTGCCCACCACACGGTAGATCGGCAGCTTGAACTTGCGTGCTTGCAGCCATTCTTGTAATTCGGTTTTGGCGTCTTTGCTAACGGCTTGCATGTCAGGGTTGATTTCAACCTTGGCAAAAATGCGTTGCACCAAGGCGTCTGCCACTTGGTAGCCCGCATCAAGGTACACCGCACCCAGTACAGCCTCAAGGGCATCGGCCAAGATGGAGGGGCGCTTTTGGCCGCCGGAGTTCATCTCGCCCTCGCCCAAACGCAAGATGCCAGACAAGCCCAGCTCAACCGCCAAGTGGTGCAAGGTGTCTTGCTTGACCAAGTTGGCGCGCACGCGGGACAAGTCGCCCTCAGGCAAAGTGCCGAGCTGCTTGTAGAGCATATTTGCCACAGCCAAGTTGAGCACTGAGTCGCCCAAGAACTCCAAGCGCTCATAGTGGTCAGAGCTGAAGCTGCGGTGCGTCAAAGCCTGCACCAACAGCGCAGGGTTTTGAAAGGTGTACTCCAAGCGCGCTTGAAGCGTCTCAAGGATTTGTTGTTGAGACAGGCTAGGACGGGCTGTACGTGCGCGTGATGTCATTGAAATGCGCCGATGCGCGAGAGGCTGCCAAAGTTCATCCAAACAAAGAAGGCTTTGCCCACGATGTTTTTCTCTGGCACGAAGCCCCAGTAGCGCGAGTCGAGTGAGTTGTCGCGGTTGTCACCCATCATGAAGTAGTGGCCAGCGGGTACTTTGCAGGTCACGCCTTCGACGGTGTAGTGGCAGTTGTCTTTGAATGCAAAGTCTTCAACGCCTGGAATGAACGAGGGGCGATCTTTGTCATTCAACAAGTTGTGAGTGCGCGCACCCGTCATCTCAGAAGCCTTAGTACCCAAAGGCAGCTTTTCTTCAAACTGAGCGATGTAGCGCATGCTGTCTTGCTCAAAGAAGTCGGTGCGAACGTCTTTGCTAACAGGCTGGCCATTGATGGTGAGCTGCTTATTCAAGTAAGCCACTTCGTCACCAGGCACGCCAATGACGCGCTTGATGTAGTCAAGGCTAGGTTTGGGTGGGTAGCGAAACACCATGACGTCACCACGCTGCACAGCATTGCCTTCCGTGATCTTGGTGTTGAGCACGGGCAAGCGCACACCGTAGTGGAACTTGTTCACCAAAATCAGGTCGCCCACATGCAAAGTGGGAATCATGGAACCCGATGGAATTTTGAAAGGCTCAAACAAAAATGAGCGCAACACAAACACCACGGCGATGACGGGAAACAAACCAGCTGTCCAATCCAGCCACCAAGGCTGCATGTACAGACGCTCTTTGGCCTCGGTCACGTTCACATCGGTTTGAGTAATGCCTTGGGCATGCAACTCTGCCGTGCGTTTGTCGGCTTGGGCTTGCAGGGCTTCAGCTGCAGCTTTACGCTGGGGCAAGAAGTAGAACTGCTCGGCCAACCAGTAAATACCGGTGACGACGGTGGCCATGAACATGAGCAAGGCGAAATTGCCTTCGATCATGCCCAGATACCAAGAACCAGCGTAGCCCACAAAGGCTGCCAGTACGAATGCGGTCAACGTAGCCATTAATCCTCCACCTGCAAGATGGCCAAGAAGGCTTCTTGCGGAACTTCCACCGAACCAATTTGCTTCATGCGCTTCTTACCTGCTTTTTGCTTCTCAAGCAGCTTGCGCTTGCGGCTGATGTCGCCGCCGTAGCATTTTGCCAGCACGTTCTTGCGCAAAGCCTTGATGGTCTCGCGCGCAATGATGTTTGCGCCAATGGCAGCTTGAATTGCCACGTCATACATCTGACGGCTGATGATCTCGCGCATCTTGGCCACCACGGCACGGCCACGGTACTGCGACTGTGAGCGGTGCACGATGATGGACAAGGCGTCGACCTTCTCGCCGTTGAGCAAGATGTCGACCTTCACCACGTCAGAGGCGCGGTACTCTTTGAATTCATAGTCCATCGAAGCGTAGCCGCGTGAGACCGATTTGAGCTTGTCAAAGAAGTCGAGCACGATCTCGCCCAAAGGCATCTCATACGTCAACATCACTTGGCGACCGTGGTACGCCATGTTCATTTGGATGCCGCGCTTTTGGTTGGCCAGTGTCATCACTGCGCCCACATAGTCTTGCGGCATGTACAGGTGCACGGTCACGATGGGTTCGCGAATTTCGTGCAGCTTGCCTTGGTCGGGCATCTTGGATGGGTTTTCAACCATCACCACTTCGTCGCCGGGCATGACCACTTGGTACACCACGCTTGGCGCGGTGGTAATCAGGTCTTGGTCAAACTCGCGCTCTAAGCGCTCTTGCACGATTTCCATGTGCAACAGGCCCAAGAAGCCGCAACGGAAACCAAAGCCCAGCGCTTGCGACACTTCAGGCTCGTATTGCAAGGATGCGTCGTTGAGCTTGAGCTTTTCCAGCGCATCGCGCAGGCCGTCGTATTGGTTGGCTTCGGTGGGGTACAAACCCGCGAACACCTGAGGCTGAATTTCTTTAAAGCCGGGCAAGGCTTCTTCGGCGGGGCCTAAGTTATTAGGCAACTTCTTTTCCAAGGTGATGGTGTCACCCACCTTGGCGGCTTGCAGCTCTTTGATACCCGCAATGATGTAGCCCACTTGACCCGCTTCAAGCGACTGACGTGGCTCGTTGGCCGGGGTGAACACACCGAGGTTGTCGGCGTTGTAGACGGCCTCGGTGGCCATCATCTTGAATCGCTCGCCTTTACCCAAGCGACCATCGACCACGCGCACCAACATCACCACGCCCACGTAGCTGTCAAACCAGCTGTCAATGATCATGGCGCGCAGTGGCGCGTCTTTGTTGCCTTGGGGTGGCGGAATTTTGGCGACCACCGCCTCTAAGATTTCGTCGATGCCCAAACCTGTTTTGGCTGAGCATGGAATGGCGTCCGTGGCATCAATGCCAATGACGTCTTCAATTTCTGCTTTGGCGTTCTCTGGATCGGCGTTGGGCAAATCCATTTTGTTGAGCACAGGAACCACTTCCACTCCGAGGTCGAGTGCGGTGTAACAGTTGGCAACGGTTTGTGCTTCCACACCTTGTGAAGCATCGACAACAAGCAGTGCACCTTCACACGCAGAGAGTGAACGCGACACCTCGTATGAGAAGTCAACGTGACCCGGTGTGTCGATCAAATTCAGGTTGTAGATCTGTCCATCTTTCGCTTTGTATTGCAACGCAGCGGTCTGTGCTTTGATAGTTATCCCACGTTCTTTTTCGATGTCCATCGAGTCGAGAACTTGCGCAGACATGTCACGTTCTTCAAGTCCTCCGCAACGCTGAATCAAACGATCGGCGAGCGTCGATTTGCCGTGATCAATGTGGGCAATGATTGAGAAGTTTCTGATGTTGTTCATCAACGGGAACACTTAAGTGATTGAATTCAAAGGGAGATACGCCAAGAAAAAAGGGCGCGTCATGTGCTGACGCGCCCAGAACCAACAAGCAATGGCAACTGCATAAGTTGGGAGTTCATTGTAGGCAAAAACCCAGAATTGCACAGCGGTTTATCTTCAACCGTGGCCTCGTTGCGGGTTCGCAACATGAATTTATCCACAACTTATTAACATTTTGACAAGGTGGATTTGGGACAACTTGTGGGTGATCTGTGGAGCACCTGTGGAGTTGGCCTAACAATCCCGTATCGTGGAGTTTTTGGCTTGCGATATATCGCAAAAACGCATTCAGCCCCTCGATTCTATACAAAAAGGGCTTGAACACATTATTTAAGTTAGCAAGTACCAACTTGAGAAATATTTTTGACACCTCAGATTCCCGACTGCCACAAAGGGATTTAACGCGTCGGTCGAATGACTGTGTATTGCGCCCACTCCCCTCGGCGGATCAAGAGGCTCACAGGCTTGCTGCGGTCCAGCTTGGAGGTCAAGGCTTCGAGGGCTGCCACATTAGGCGTCTCGATGTTGGCCAAAGCCAAAATCACATCACCTTCTTGTATGCCAGCGCGAGATGCAGGCTCGGCCACAGCGTCTACTCGCACACCGCCACGCAGTTTGAGTTCTTTTTTCTGCGCATCTGTGAGTTCACTCACGGTCAATCCCAACACCTTGGCGACGTTTCCTGTTTGTGGCTTCTCAGGCGCAGCTGCTTTCTTCACGGGCTTTTCAGCCTCAAACTCACCCACGGTAATGTGCATGTCTTTCAAACTGCCACGACGCCACACCTGAATGGCGCTGCGTGTGCCAGGCTTGGTGTTGCCCACCATGCGCGGCAAATCGGTGGACTTTTCAATGGTCTTGCCTTCGAACTTCAAGATGATGTCGCCGGGCTCTATGCCAGCCTTCTCGGCTGGGGAGTTTTGCTCAATGCCGCGTACCAAAGCACCCTGCGCTTTGGACAAGCCAAGTGATTCGGCCACCTCTTTGCTGACTTGATCAATCTGCACGCCCAAGCGACCGCGTTGGACCTTGCCTGAGCTGCGCAACTGCTCACTCACACGCACCGCCTCGTCAATCGGAATCGCAAACGAAATGCCCATGAAGCCGCCCGAGCGCGAATAGATTTGGCTGTTGATGCCCACCACCTCGCCACGCATGTTGATGAGTGGTCCGCCTGAGTTGCCGGGGTTGATGGCCACATCGGTCTGAATGAAAGGTAAGTAGTCACCCGTGTCGCGCTGCTTGGCGCTGACGATGCCCGCAGTGACCGTGTTTTCTAAGCCGAATGGTGAGCCAATGGCCATGACCCATTCACCTACTTTGAGCCGATTCACATCACCAATTTTCACAGCAGGCAAGCCTGTGGATTCAATCTTGACCACAGCAACGTCTGTGCGCTTGTCTGAACCCACGATGCGGGCTTTGAACTCGCGTTTATCGGGCAAAGTCACCATCACTTGGTCAGCGCCATCGACCACATGTGCATTGGTCATGACAAAACCATCAGCCGACAGAATGAAGCCTGAGCCTACACCGCGAGGCTGCGCTTCCTCAGACTGCCCTCGGCGCTGCTGACGTGGCGCATTGGGGTTGTTCGGAATGGGCATGGGCACACCAAAGAAGCGGCGAAAGAACTCTTGCATCTCGGCATCGGGCTCATTGCCTTGAGTCTCTTTGGCCGCTGCTTTTTCGAGCGTCCGGATGTTGACCACCGAAGGCCCTACCTGCTCGACCAACTCAGTGAAATCCGGCAGTCCTTTCACGATTTGTGCAGCAGCTGGTTGAACCAGTCCCACACTCAGCCCTGTGGCCCACATAGAGGCGCACAGCAAGCCGAGAGAGATCGAACGCTTCATTCCTAATGGACGTGTCATTTTTCTTTCCTTCATCGCATATCACTGCGCTGATACACAGCGCGTCGTAAATCTTGCCAGCGTTGATCTGAGCTTTGCATGCCCAGCCACAACCACTGAGGTTTAGTTGTCAGTGTGTCAGATGCGGGTAGCCAGCGCAAAAACAAGGCTTTTTGCACATCCCACATCACAGTGATCTCACCTAAGGCGTCTTCTAAATCATCGGCTTGGTCGTGCAAGCACCACACCTGACCGTCCCAAGTGAGCATGCCTCGCTGCCCCAACGCCCGCCAACCTTGCCATGCACCCAGGGCTGTTGCACTGAATCCAGCAAACCAAAGCCATGTCAAACCTTGGCTGAACGCCCAGGCAATGAGAACTGCTGACGTGAGCAAGGCAACGCCTGAAAAAATCAAACGCTGAAAAGCACAACGCCCCACCGGATATGAAACCGATGGGGCGTTGTGCATGGCGAAGGCCTTAGACGCGTTTGAAAACTAACGCGCCGTTCGTGCCACCAAATCCGAAATTGTTCTTGAGCGCCACATCAATCTTCATGTCGCGTGCGGTGTTGGCACAGTAGTCCAAGTCACACTCGGGGTCTTGGTTGAAGATGTTGATGGTGGGTGGGCTCTTTTGGTGATACACCGCCAAAGCAGTGAACACACTCTCAATGCCGCCAGCGCCGCCCAACAAGTGGCCAGTCATCGACTTGGTCGAGTTGACTACCGTCTTCTTGGCGTGATCGCCCAAGGCTGCCTTGATGGCATTGGTTTCATTCACGTCACCCAGCGGTGTGGATGTGCCGTGTGCGTTCAAGTAGTCCACTTGATCAGGGTTGACACCCGCATTGCGCAAAGCGCTCAGCATGGCGCGACGTGGGCCGTCCATATTAGGTGCGGTCATGTGACCCGCATCTGCACTCAGGCCATAGCCACCGAGTTCAGCGTAAATTTTGGCACCACGCTTTTTGGCGTGCTCGTACTCTTCGAGCACCAATACGCCAGCACCTTCGCCCAAGACGAAGCCATCACGGTCGCGGTCCCAAGGGCGCGAAGCAGTGGCGGGGTCATCATTACGGGTTGAGAGTGCGCGCATGGAAGCAAAGCCACCGACGCCCAAGGGCGACATGCACCCCTCAGAGCCGCCAGCAATCATCACGTCGGCATCGCCGTACTCAATGTGACGACCGGCTTCGCCAATGCTGTGCAAGCCTGTGGTACAGGCTGTGACCACGGCCAAGTTAGGGCCCTTGAAGCCGTAACGCATGGACACGTGACCAGAAATCATGTTGATGATGGACGCTGGCACAAAGAAAGGCGAAATGCGACGTGGGCCTTTGGCCAACATTTCGTCATGCATGCTTTCGATCAGCGGCAAGCCGCCAATGCCAGAGCCGATCACGACGCCAATGCGCGTCGCTTCTTCTTCGCTCAGGGCTTCGCCAGTGGCGAGGCCTGAGTCTTGAACCGCTTGCACCGCCGCAGCAATGCCGTAATGAATGAACTTGTCCATTGCACGCGCCTCTTTGGGAGGGATGTATTGGTCAAGGTCTAAATCTTTCACTTCACCAGCGAAGTGGCAATTGATACCAGACGCGTCGAAACGCGTGATATTGGCAATGCCAGATTTACCAGCTAAAAGATTGGCCCAAGCGTCAGCCACCGTGTTACCCACGGGGCTGATACAACCTAGGCCGGTCACGACGACGCGACGACGGCTCATGCGGTGTTTCCTAGTAGTTAGGCTTTTTTGTGGGCCAACGCGTAGTCGATCGCGTTTTGCACGGTGTTGATTTTCTCGGCATCTTCGTCTGGGATTTCAATACCAAACTCATCTTCCAATGCCATCACCAATTCCACTGTGTCCAGGGAGTCAGCACCCAAATCGGCCACGAAGGCTTTTTCGTTGGTAACTTGAGACTCTTCAACGCCGAGTTGTTCAGCAATGATTTTTTTGACACGTGTTTCGATATCGCTCATGGATTCCCTCTGAGGGTTGTGAATAAGACCGTAATTTTAACCGGACGGACCAACCGTATTGATTCTGTTTTGATTCTTTTCTAGTTCTGGCTTCAAGCCATGAACATGCCACCGTTGACATGCAACTCTTGGCCAGTCACATAACTGGCGTGTGCGCCAGCCAAATAGGCCACAGCGTGTGCAATGTCAGCAGGCTTGCCGAGGTGTCCCAACGGGATTTGGCCCAGCAAGGCTTTTTGTTGTTCTTCAGGCAACGAGGCCGTCATATCGGTTTCGATGAAGCCTGGAGCCACACAGTTGACCGTGATGCCGCGGCTGCCCAACTCACGCGCCAAGGCGCGGGTCATGCCAGCCACACCGGCCTTGGCCGCTGCGTAGTTGGCTTGACCGGGGTTGCCCGATGCGCCCACCACACTGGTGATGCTGATGATGCGGCCATAACGCTGCTTCATCATGGGGCGCATGACGGCGCGTGACATGCGGAACACGGCTTTGAGGTTGGTGTCGAGCACAGCATCCCAATCGTCATCCTTCATGCGCATGGCCAAGGTGTCGCGGGTGATGCCAGCGTTGTTTACCAACACATGCAAAGCGCCATGATCTTTGGTGATTTGTTCCAACAAAGCATCAATCGCAGCTGAGTCGTTGACATTCAGGTTCGCACCACGGCAGCCTGCGTGTGCAGACAAAGCTTGGGTAATTTTGGCTGCACCGTCATCTGACGTGGCCGTGCCGATGACCAAATAGCCTTGTTGGGCCAACTCTTGGGCAATGGCTGCACCGATGCCGCGCGAAGCGCCAGTCACCAAGGCAATGTGTTGTGTGTGTTCGCTCATGTTCTTCTCTTTGGATTAAGCCAGCGCTGTTTTGACTTCGGCCATGCTGGCGGGGTCAAACAAAGGCAAGCCTGTTAAATCTGCATCGATGCGTTTAGCCATGCCAGCCAAAACCTTGCCTGGGCCGCACTCGACCAAGGTGGTCACGCCGCGTGCTTTGATCGCAGCCACGCACTCGACCCAACGCACTGGGCCAAAGGCTTGGCGGTACAAGGCGTCGCGAATGCGGTCGGCATCGGTTTCTACCGTCACGTCGATGTTGTTCACCACCGGAATTTGCGCTGCAGCAAAGCTGGTGGCAGCTAATTTTTCTTTCAGGCGATCCGCCGCAGGCTTCATCAGGCTGGAGTGGAAAGGCGCAGACACTGGCAAAGGCAAGGCGCGCTTCGCACCATTGGCTTTGAGGACTTCACACGCTTTTTCAACTGCGGCTTTGCTGCCTGCAATCACGGTTTGACCAGGGTCGTTGAAGTTCACAGCCTCCACCACTTCGGCAGAACTTGCACCAAAAGTAGCTTGCGCTTCAGCGCAGCCTGCAATGACTTTATCGGCTGGCAAACCCAGAATAGCGGCCATCGCACCCGTGCCCACTGGCACGGCTTCTTGCATGGCTTGTGCGCGGAAACGCACCAGCGGTGCAGCTTGCGCCAGCGTCAACACGCCAGAAGCGACCAAAGCAGAGTACTCACCCAAAGAGTGACCAGCCACCACAGATGGCACAGCGCCACCTTCAGCCAACCAAGCGCGATAAGCCGCCACGGCAGACACCAACATCACAGGCTGTGTGTTGGTGGTCAAACCCAAAGCTTCTTTGGGGCCTTCATGGATCAGCTTGGCAATGTCTTCGCCCATGGCGTCAGACGCCTCAGCCAAAGTTTGAGCAACCACAGGGTTATCGCCCCAAGCGTCGAGCATGCCGACGGATTGAGAGCCTTGACCTGGAAATACAAAAGCAAATGAAGTCATAACGTATTTAGAAGTTTGTCACAGCAAGTCTTGCGCAGACTTACAACTTGAGCAGCACCGCGCCCCATGTGAAACCGCCGCCCACACCTTCGAGCATGAGGGTTTGGCCAGGTTTGACTTGGCCACTACGCACAGCCTTGTCCAGCGCCAGCGGAATCGAGGCCGCTGAGGTGTTGCCATGGTCGTGAACGGTCAAAACGACCTTTTCCATGGGAAGCTTGAGCTTCTTAGCTGTGCTTTGAATGATGCGGATGTTGGCCTGATGCGGAATCAGCCAATCAATGTCGCTGTCTTGCAGGCCCGCTTTGTCGAGCACATTACGTGCAGCACCTTCAAGCAAGCCAACCGCCAACTTGAACACCGCTTGGCCGTCCATCTTGAGCACAGGATCACCCAAAATGTTGCCGTTGCGCACATGGCCTGGCACACACAGGATGCCCACATGCTTGCCATCGGCGTGAATGTCGGTCGCCAAAATGCCGGGCGTCTCGGACGCTTCAAGCACCACAGCGCCAGCGCCGTCACCAAACAACACGCAAGTGGTGCGGTCTTGGAAATCGAGCAAGCGCGAGAAAATTTCTGAGCCCACCACCAAAGCGCGTTTGGCGTTGCCGGCACGAATCATGGCGTCAGCCACGGTCAGCGCATAGATAAAGCCACTGCACACCGCTTGCACGTCAAACGCGGGAGCGCCAGCAATACCGGCTGCATCTTCGTCGAGCTGGGCCAGCTTGTGCTGCAAGATGGCGGCGGTGGATGGGAACACCATGTCCGGCGTGGACGTGGCAACAATGATGAGGTCAATGTCTTGGGGACGGCGACCTGCGGCGTCTAGGGCTTGCTTGCAAGCTTCAAAGGCCAAGTCGCTGCTGCTCGCCTCAGGGGCGGCAAAGTGGCGGGCGCGGATGCCCGTGCGCTCAACAATCCATTCGTCAGAGCTTTCCACACCTTGTGTGGCCAGTTCCGCGACCAAGTCTGCGTTGGTCAACCGGCGGGGAGGAAGAAAACTACCAGTGCCAGTGATTCGGGAGAAAAGGGTCATTAATCAGGTGGCTCAGGCCGAGACGTCTGATTGTCCTAGGGCTAACAAAGGAGCCGCATGGGCAATGCGAGAACGCACACGTTCGAGCAAGTTATGGTGTGCCGCATCATACGCGCGGTTCAAAGCAGTACCAAAGGCTACATCATCAGCTGAACCGTGGCTTTTGAAGACGATGCCATTTAAACCCAACAGCGCTGCACCGTTGTAACGGCGGTGATCCACCTTATCTTTGAAGTCAGAAAGAACTGGATAAGCAAAGATGGCTGCAATTTTGGTGAAGATGTTGTGCGTAAACGAATTTTTAAGCGTTTCGCTGATCTTGTGCGCCAAGCCTTCGCTGGCCTTCAAGGCCACATTACCCACAAAGCCATCACACACGATCAAATTGACCGTGCCTTGGTAAATGTCTGTGCCTTCGACATTGCCATAAAAGTTCAAATCACCAGAGTTAGCTGCAGTTCGCAGCATTTCGCCCGTTTTTTTGATAACTTCGTTGCCTTTGATGTCTTCTTCACCGATGTTCAACAAGCCAACCGTGGGGCTTTCGATGTTGTCGAGCACTGACACCAAGGCCGAACCCATGACGGCAAATTGCAACAAATGCTGAGGCGTGCAATCGACATTGGCACCCAAATCAAGCATGGTCGTGCCGCCACCTTTGAAATCGGGCATGCGGCCCGCAATGGCTGGACGATCGATGCCGTCAATGGTTTTAAGAAGATAGCGTGCGATCGCCATCAATGCACCTGTGTTGCCAGCAGATACCACCGCTTGAGCAGCGCCGGTCTTGACTTGCTGAATCGCCACCCGCATGGACGAGTCTTTTTTGCGACGCAAGGCCACTTCGATGGGGTCATCCATGGCCACCACTTCGGAGGCCGCGACGACTTGAGCACGGGGATGCGAGAAAGACGACAGCGCATCTGGCAGACCCACCAGCAAGAGTTTGGCGTCTGGGTGCGTGTCTAAGAAACGGCGACAGGCCACCAGCGTGACACGCGGGCCATGGTCGCCCCCCATGCAATCAACAGCAAGAGTGGTCATGCAGGTTTCTTCTCGTCAAAAAAACAAAAGCCCGAGGCGCCAAAGACAGCCACGGGCCAATGAGGTATGAAGTAATTAAGCTTCAGACTTGGTCTTCAACACTTTGCGACCACGGTAGAAACCGGTGGGGCTGATGTGATGACGCAAGTGGATTTCGCCAGTCGTTGGCTCAACGGCTGTGCCGGGAGCTGTCAACGCTGCGTGAGAGTTGTGCATGCCGCGCTTGGAAGGAGATTTTTTGTTTTGTTGAACAGCCATGATTGGCTCCTGGAACTAAATGGGGGTTAACCGTTGGGCCACAAACTAACCAAGGGTCAGTGTGACGCGAAGCCTTAAATTATAGCCCAACTCCACAGGCATTAGTGCTGACGTGTTTTGAGCGATGCCAACACAGCGAATGGGTTGGGCTTGGCCTCGGCCAAGATGGCCTCTTCTTCTTTCGAAGTTGGCGCCTGCTCACTCAGACAAGCAGGATGCATGGGAACCAAAGGCAAACTCATCAGCAACTCGTCTTCGATCAGCCCCATCAAATCAAAGCTGTCTTCCAGTACCAACAGGTCTTCTTCGGACTCGTCGTCTTCAGCCACCGCTGTGGCTTCATCGGCCACAAAACGGAAATCTTGCTCAATCAACAGATCAACCGGCACGGGGTGCAAACAGCGCTGACAGGTCAGGGGCACGGTCGCTTTGGCCTCTAGGTGCAACCAAATGGCATCTTGACCGCTTTGGTCTGGCTCGACCGCGCCTTGCGCTGACCACACCACATGGCCTGTCACCTCGCCCATGCAGTCTGCGGCCAAGCGCTCAAACTCAACCACGGGGGTGTCGCCCTCCAAGTGCATTTGCGCTTTGGCAAAGGCTTTGACATCGAGGCTGTGAAGGTTCTTTGGTTTTTGCATGCGCGCCAGTGTAAGAGAATCCACGCATGTCTATTGCTCAACGCGCCCTGATTTTGGGCTCTACCTCCCGATACCGCCGTGAATTGTTGCAACGCTTGCGCGTTCCTTTTGACGTGGTCAGCCCCGATGTGGACGAAACGCCATTGCCTGGCGAAGCCCCGCAAGCCCTCGCCACCCGCTTGGCGCTGGCCAAAGCAAAAGCCGTGGCCGCACTCCACCCCAACGCGGTGGTGATTGGCTCAGACCAAGTGGCTGACCTCAACGGCGAACCTTTGGGCAAGCCCGGCACACATGAACGTGCGGTAGTCCAGCTGCAGCGCATGCGTGGACAAACCGTGATTTTTCAAACCGCTGTGTCGGTGGTGTGCCAAGCCAGCGGCTTTGAGCAAACCGAACTCGCCCAAATCAAGGTGCGCTTTCGCGACTTGAGCGATGCCGAAATTGAAGCCTATTTGCGCGCCGAAGAACCTTACGACTGCGCGGGCAGCGCCAAAAGCGAAGGCCTAGGCATTGCCCTGCTTGAAGCCATCGACAACGACGACCCCACTGCCCTGATTGGCTTGCCCTTGATTCGCACGGCACGTTTGCTGCGCGCCGCTGGCATTGACTTGTTAGGAGCCATGAAGCCATGACCGCCGCAACCCAAAAAGGCACGCTTTACCTCGTGCCCACGCCACTGGACTTTGGCTGTGACACCCAATCGCCCATCACCGATGTGCTGCCGCAAGAAACCTTGCGCGTGGCAGCGGGCGTGACGCACTGGATTACCGAGAACGCCAAAAGCACCCGCGCCTTTTTAAAACGCGTCGATGCCCATGCACCCCTGGCCAAGACCATTCAAGAAAACACCATCACCGAGCTGCCCCGCGAAGTGCACAAAAAAGGTGACCACACGGGTGAGTTTGATGCCAAGCCCATGCTTAAGGCAGCGTTGGCTGGCCACGATGTGGGCTTGGTCAGCGAAGCGGGCATGCCTGCGGTGGCTGACCCTGGCTCATCGGTGGTGCGCGCTGCGCATGAACTAGGCATTCGCGTGGTCCCATTGGTCGGCCCCGTGTCGCTGCTGTTGGCCTTGGCGGCCAGTGGCTTGAACGGTCAAAACTTTGCGTTTGTGGGCTACTTGCCGCAAGACGGCGCGGCCCGCACGCAGCGCTTGCGCGAGCTGGAAAATCTAGCCGCCAAACACGGCCAAACTCAAATGTTCATCGAGACACCCTACCGCAACCAAGCCCTGTGGGATGCGCTGGTGAATGGCCTGCAAGGCAATACCCGCCTGGCCCGCGCCAGCGGCTTGACCATGGCCAGCATGCAAGTGCACTGCAAAACTGTGCAAGCTTGGCGCAGTGCAGGCAAGGCCCAAATTTCGGGTGAGCCCACGGTTTTTTTGATTGGTAAATAACGCAGCATATGCACCATGTAAAAAGGCTCCTCGCGGAGCCTTTTTGCTTTGAGCCGAAGCGACCAAGTCACTCGCACCTCTTAAATATCAGCGCAGATCAACGCAAGTTAACGCACTTGAGGCATGGTCTGCATAGCCCGCACAGCGCCCTCGCCAATGGCAGCACCAAAGCGCTTGGCCAAACGCTCGGCCACGTTTTCGTGACGGGTGTAGTCAATCACGTCTTCGGCTTTCACGATTTCGCGGGCGACATAGTCGAGGTTACCCAAGCCATCAGCCAAGCCAAGCTCTACTGCTTGCTCACCGCTCCAGAACAAACCGCTGAACAGTTCTGGCGTTTCTTTCAAACGCTTGCCGCGACCATCACGCACCACTTGGATGAACTGCTTGTGAATTTGATCCAACAAGGTTTGCGCGTGCGTACGTTGCTGCTTGGTTTGTGGGCTGAACGGGTCTAAGAAACCTTTGTTCACGCCGGCTGTCATCAAGCGGCGCTCCACACCAAGCTTGTCCATCAAGCCGGTGAATCCAAAACCATCCATCAACACGCCAATGCTGCCCACGATGCTGGCTTTGTCTACATAAATTTCATCCGCAGCCACAGCGATGTAATACGCCGCTGATGCACAAGACTCTTCCACCACGGCATAGACAGGCTTCTTGTGTTTTTCTTTCAAGCGACGAATTTCGTCGTTGATGATGCCAGCCTGCACGGGACTGCCCCCGGGCGAATTGATTTGTAACACCACCGCTTGCGAGCCTTCGTCTTCAAACGCGGCGCGCAAAGCTGTGACCACCCACTCGGCACTGGCATCAGCACCATCGGCGATTTCGCCTTTGATAGCCACCACAGCCGTGTGGGGCTGTGCAGGACTGCTACCGGCCATGCCGCCTTTGTGTGCCCCCGTCCAGAACAAGCCGATGATCAAGGCCAACCATGCAAAACGGAAAAAGATACGCCAGCGACGTGTGGCGCGCTGCTCTGCCAGCGTGGCAAACGCCAAGCGCTCTAAGGTGTCGCGCTCCCACACCGTTTTGTGGCTGGGTTTTTCGTGGTTTTCGTGTGGCTCAGACATGTCAGTGGGTTTTCGCAAATTAATCTAAAAATTCGAAAGGTTTCAAGTTGTACGCAGTATGCCAGTGGACAACGCCTTCGGCTTCTGAAAGCTCAATTTTTACCAAGCCGCCGCGGCAAGGCCCGCCCGCGCACTCGCCCGTGTCAGGCGCGTACTCAGCCCCGTGGGTGGCGCACATCAGCCAGCGGCCAGAGGCATCAAAGAACTGGTCGGGCTGGAAATCCATTTCCATGGCCACATGGGTGCAGCGGTTGAGGTAGGCATGGGGCTGGCCTTCAAAGCGAATGGCAAAGGCGCGGCAGGTTTGACCAGCAAACACCACGTCAAACGGCACAGCGAGGCCACCTTCGGCCAAATCGGCGCTGTTGCAAAGAGGAATGATTTGCGAGGCGAGGTCTGTCATGGCGATCAAGCGTTGGCTAACAACCAGTCGTGCAACTCCTTCACAGAGTGCGCGATGAATCGTGGGTTCAAGGGCTCAAACTGACCGTGGTCGTGCGCGCCGTAGCTCACACCCACGCTGGCGCAGCCCGCATTCACGGCCATTTGCAGGTCGTGTGTGGTGTCACCAATCATCAAGGTGCGCTCGGGCTCCACGCCAAACTCGCGCATCAACTCGTGCAGCATGCGTGGGTGCGGCTTGCCCGCAGTTTCGTCAGCCGTGCGCGAGCCATCGAACACACCTTTGAGTTCGGCCGTGTGCAAAGCGTCATCCAAACCACGGCGGCTTTTGCCGGTGGCCACGGCCAGCCAGTGGTGGCGTTCACGCAAAGCGGCCAGCAACGGCAACACACCTTCAAACAAAGCAATGTCGTTGGCGTGATTCATGTAATGGAAACGGTAGCGCTCGCCCAGCATCGGGTATTTGTCTTGCGGCACATCGGGTGCGGCATGCGCCAATGCGGGCATCAGGGCCATGCCAATCACATAAGAAGCAGCCTCATCCGTAGGCTTGACCCCACCCACATCCACCACTGCAGACTGAATGCAACGGGTGATGATTTGCGTGGAGTCAAACAGCGTGCCGTCCCAATCGAAGGCAATCAAATCAAACTGGCGCGGGCGTGTGGTCATACGTCGAGGTGCGGTTGAATGATGGGTGGCTGAATGCCGTCCACAAAGTTTTTCAGCTCAGGCGGCAGCGGCGCTTGCAGGCTGACGGGGCGATGGCTTTGCGGATGCTGGAATTTGAGCTGCCATGCGTGCAAGAACATGCGCTTGAGGCCCATCTTCTGCAAGAGTTTGTTGTGCTCGAAGTCGCCATATTTATCGTCACCCGCAATCGGGTGGCCTTGGCTGGCCAAGTGCACCCGGATTTGGTGGGTGCGGCCGGTTTTGATGGTCACTTCCAGCAGCGTGTATGGGCCCACCGTGCGTGCCACACGCACCAGCGTGATGGAGCGCATGCCGTTCGGGTCATCCTTGCCCACCACTTTGACACGACGTTCGCCTTCGCCCACCCCGTTTGGAATGGTGTACTTCATCAAGGGCGAGTCAATCACCTTCTTGTTAGACGGCCACAGGCCTAGCACCAAGGCCAAATAGGTTTTGCCCGTTTCGCGGTCGCGGAACTGGTCTTGCAAGTTTTTCAGGGCGCTGCGTTTTTTAGCCACCAGCAACACACCCGAGGTTTCGCGATCGAGGCGGTGCACCAACTCAAGGTTGGCCAAGGCTGGACGGGCGCGGCGCAGTTGCTCAATCACGCCAAAGCTCACGCCACTGCCGCCGTGCACGGCCACACCTGCGGGCTTGTCGATGGCCATCAAGGCCTCGTCTTCCATCAGGACCGGAAATTCACGGGCTGGCGCGGGCGCATCAACCTTGGCCTGCACTTGGGCGGACACGCGCACCGGAGGCAAACGCACCAAATCGCCCGCCTCCACGCGCTGTTCGGCCGAAGCACGGCCCTTGTTCACCCGCACCTCGCCAGAGCGAATGATGCGATAGACGTGGGTTTTCGGAACGCCCTTAAGGTGGCGCATGAGGAAGTTGTCCAGACGCTGACCGGCCGAGTCTTCGTCGACAGTCAGTGTTTTTACTGAGGGGGCGGGGGTTGGGGCCAAAGCCCCTATAATGTGATTCACCAGCGTTTTGCTCTAAGTGCTTGATTTAACAGAGATTAGACCATGTACTGACGAACGCGGTAAGGTCGATGCCCCTTTTGTGCCCGCGACGCAGACCCAGTACCCAAGAGACTGAGTGGCAAGCGCCCCAAAAGTTGAGCCGACGCTCAGAAAACACTGAAACGGAATACCCCAAGTTGTGGAGGCTCTTTTTGAAAAGCCTTCATGACGGATCACTGCGAGAAGCAAAAACGATGGTTGTGGCAATGTTGATGTTGATGGAACTCTGCACAGAGTGGCTTTTGCCACCGACTGTGTGCAGCGTTGCGCGTCGCACCTTTGCCAGCTGGACCAGCCCTGTCTCCCCTGCAACGGCTCATCAAGCCACGCACTCGACAACAGGACAACCGCGACTTCTTGCCCTTATCCACGCGCCCACCCACCGTCCCCTGCGCTGATCTCACATTGATTAGCGTGGAGGCGACGGTCTCAGCGGCAATTCCCTTCGTTCTCTGACGTCCCTCAGGCATCGTTGGCCCGTCATGGGCCTGTGATGATTTGACACGTGAAGGAACCGCATCATGAAACGGATGCTAATTAATGCTACCCAGTCGGAAGAACGCCGCCTGGCCATCGTCGACGGCCAAAAACTGCTCGACTATGAAATCGAAATCGAAGGCCGCGAACAGCGCAAAGGCAACATCTACAAAGCAGTCGTGACCCGCGTCGAGCCTTCGCTCGAAGCTTGCTTTGTGGACTACGGCGAAGACCGCCACGGTTTCTTGCCATTCAAAGAAATCTCCAAGCAGTATTTCGCTGAAGGCGTGTCTGCGAGCCAAGCCCGCATTCAAGACGCCATCAAAGAAGGCCAAGAACTCTTGGTCCAAGTGGAAAAAGAAGAACGTGGCAACAAGGGCGCAGCCCTGACCACTTTCATCAGCTTGGCTGGTCGCTATGTGGTGCTCATGCCCAACAACCCACGAGGTGGTGGCGTTAGCCGCCGCATCGAGGGCGACGACCGCGCAGAACTCAAAGAAGCGATGGACCAATTGGAATACCCCAAAGGTATGTCCATCATCGCGCGCACCGCTGGCATTGGCCGCAGCGCCCCTGAGTTGCAATGGGACTTGAACTACTTGCTCAAGTTGTGGACCGCCATCGATGGCGCCAAGGGTGCCAAAGGCGCGTTCTTGATTTATCAAGAATCCAGCTTGGTCATCCGCGCCATCCGCGACTACTTCAACCATGACATCGGCGACATCTTGATTGACACCGATGACATCTATGAGCAAGCGCACCAGTTCATGGCCCACGTCATGCCTGAGCATGCAGCTCGCGTGAAGCGCTACAGCGACGAAACCCCGCTATTCAGCCGCTTCCAAATCGAACACCAAATCGAGTCGGCCTACGCCCGCACCGTCAACCTGCCATCAGGCGGCGCGATTGTGATTGACCACACCGAAGCTTTGGTGTCGGTGGACGTCAACTCGGCACGCGCCATCAAAGGCGGCGACATCGAAGAAACTGCAACACGCACCAACCTTGAAGCCGCCGACGAAGTGGCCCGCCAAATGCGCTTGCGCGACTTGGGCGGCCTGATCGTCATCGACTTCATTGACATGGACGAAAGCCGCAACCGCCGTGACGTGGAAAACCGCTTGCGCGAAGCCTTGCGCCACGACCGCGCCCGCGTGCAATTTGGCACCATCAGCAAATTCGGCTTGATGGAAATGAGCCGCCAACGCCTGCGCCCTGCGCTGAGCGAAGGTGCTTCTATTCCTTGCCCACGTTGCGGTGGCTCAGGCCACGTGCGTGACACCGAGAGCTCGGCTCTGCAAATCTTGCGCATCATCCAAGAAGAGTCCATGAAGGACAACACAGCTGCCGTGTACGCCCAAGTGCCGGTGGAAGTGGCGTCGTTCTTGTTGAACGAGAAGCGCACCGAAATTGCCAAGATTGAGATTCAACAACGCTTGAACGTGTTGCTCGTGCCAAACAAGACACTGGAAACACCGAACTACAAGTTGGAGCGTCTGAAGCACGACGACCCGCGCCTCGACCGCGTGGAAGCCAGCTACAAAATGGCCGAGGAGTTTGAAGACCCGACCGCCGTGACACGCCGCTCACAAGAGCCGACGAATAAGCAAACGCCCGTCATCAAAGGCGTGTTGCCTGACGCACCTGCGCCAGCACATGAGCCAAAGCCTGCTGCACCTGCGAAAGCACCTGCACACGCTCGTGGCGCTAAACCTGCAGCCAAAGCACCCGAAGCTAAATCGGGCGGCTTGTGGGGTTGGTTCACTGGTTTGTTCAGCAGCGACTCAAAAGAAGAAGCCAAGCCAGCCGTGGGCGACAAAAAGCCAGGCGAACGCGGCGAGCGCCGTGATGGCCGCAGTGCCAATGGCCGAGGCGGCCGTGGTGGTCGCGGTGGCCGTGGTGGTGACCGTGCCGAGCGCGGTGAGCGTCCTGAAGGTCAAGGTCGCAACGAGCGTAACGCCGACGGTGTTGAAGCCCGTGGCGAGCGTCCAGCGCGCGGTGAACGTGCAGAGCGCGGCGAGCGCAATGTGGAACAACGTGGTGAAGGTGGTCGCAGCGAAGGTCGCGGCCCACGCCAAGACCGCAACCGCGGTGGACGCGGCGAAGGCCGCAATGGTGAAGCACGCAACGCCGAAGGCCAAGCCGCCCTCGACAACAACGCCTCACCAGAAGCCCAAGCCGAAGCACGCGCCAAAGCACGCAACGAACGCATGGCCCGTGAAGAGCGCGGCGAAAGTACCGAAGGCGGCAACGAGCAGCGCGAATCTCGCGCTGAACGCGGCGAACGTGGTGAGCGTGGTGAAGGTGGCCAAAACCGTCGCGAACGCAGCCCACGCGGTGAACGTAACGAAGGCCGCCGTGAACGCACCCCTCGCTTGGACGAGAACGGCAACCCAGAAGTCTTGCCAATCGACAACGCAGCAACTGCTGAAGGCCAAGCACCGCAAACCGACGAGAACGGTGGCGAGCGTCGTGAGCGCCGCTCACGCGACCGTTACGGCCGTGACCGCCGCGAGCGTGGTGACCGCGCACCGCGTGAAGAAGGTTCCGCAGAACACGCCGACAACGGCGCTTCTGCTGAGCACGACCACGCTTCACACGAGCAAGCCCCACAAGAAGCCCGCGAACCACTTGAGCCACGCCAACCGCGTGAACCACGCGAGCAACGCGAAGCTCGTGGTGAACGCCAAGAACGTGCACCTCGTCACGCCCCGCGTGAGGAAGCCCCGCAAGCTGCACCTGCAGCCCCTGCCCGCTCTGGCATGCCGCGCATCCAAGCGTTCACATTGCCAGTGGCCGACATGCAAGCCGTGGCCCAAGGCAGCGGTTTGGAATGGGTCAACTCCAATCCCGAACGCATCGCCGCCGTGCAAGCCGCCATTGCAGCCGAGCCCAAGCCCGTGCATGTGCCACGCGAGCGTCCACCGCTGGTGATCTTGGATGAAGGTCCACTGGTGTTGGTTGAGACCCGCAAGGATCTGTAAAAAAAGAAAACGGCCTAGAGAAATCTAGGCCGTTTTTGTTTGTGGGGTGTACGTGATGTGTGAGCCTTTAGGCGACACATGATGCGCAGTAGCCACGGCCATCTACCGTTGATGGCATGACTAAAGCGTGCCGCTTTATGCCGCCACTTCAGCGGCTCTTTTCCAGCACAACTGGGCACGTGCCGTGTCTTCTTTTTGCTCAGCCAATTGGGCCAAGGTACGCCACGCTTGGCGTTGCATGTCTGCGTTGGCGAGTTGTGGTGCAGCTTGCTCCAACATCTGTTGGGCTTTGCCCCACAAGGCATGATGCCAGCACACCATGCCAGCCAAATACTGCAACTCCACCCAACGTGGGTAAGTTTGACGTGCGCGGTCGATACTGGCCAACCACTCGGCGTCGGTAGGCAACATCAACAAAGCACGGGCCAAGGTTTGGGCCACGCGCTCGCGAATGGCGGGTGTGCAGCTCTCGGGCTGCTGCACCATGCGGTTCCACAAAGGCGTGAGCCATGGCATGACGGCCTTGGCGTCGTCGCTGAGTTTGAGCATGCGCTGTGCGGCGTGCAACACCACTTCGGGCTGCGTACGTTCGGTGGTTTCCAAAGCTTCCCATGCGCGCTGCAATTGGGCGCTGTCGTGCGCTTCGTTCAAGCTGGCCACGGCCAACTCGCGCAACAGGCTTTGGCCAGCGGTGTCTGAGAAAGCGCCGTGCTTGGTCAGCAAACGTGCAGTTTCCAAAGCCGAGGCATGTTGTTTGTTCAAGCGAGCGGCTTTGAGGCGCATGCGCAGGGCCAGCATGCGGCGTGCTGCACCATGGCGCAAACCATCGAGCCAGCGAGCAGCCTCGGGCGCATCACGGTCACTCAAAGACCAGCGGGCAGCAGCCAAATAAGCGGCCTCCATGGTTTCTTCCACCAACTCATCCGACGCCTCACGATTCATCGCCATGATGGCTTGCAGGTGCGACACGCGCGTGTCACGGTCACGCAAAGCGTGTGCGCTCTCAGCCGCCACCAGATGCGCCACCGCACGCAACTGATGCGCGTGACGAGGTGCAGGGTCATCAGGGGTACGCACAGAAGCCAACAAGCTTTCCAAAGCCAAGGCTTTATCCGCCGACTTCACAGCGCGCACATAGCGGCCACTCCACAGTTCAGACAGAGCATCCAACAAGGCGGCGTGCATGGCACGCTCTTTTTGTTGCAAGCGCCAGCGGCGGGCTTGGTGAGGCAGTTCAAAAAGCGCCGTCATGGCACGCCATGCCAAGTGCATCATGACAAACAACACCACGAGCACGAGCAACACCAAATTGAGCGACAGGTCGACACGGTAAGGCGACCAAAACACGGTCACCGTGCTTTGGTTACCGCCGGCCAACAAAGCCGAGGCCACGGCCACACCGAACAGCGCCACAAACCACAAAGCGGCTTTCATATCAGCGCCCCGCTGCAGCTGTGGTGAGGGCCGCGATGGTGTCGTCTACGCGCGGAATCTCGATTTGCTTGGACTGCGCCAACACCTCACGCGCCAGCGCCAAAGTGGTTTGGCCTTGACGGGTTTGCATGTCAAAGAAACGTGCCAAGTCGTCGTTGGCGTGTTGCATGTCGGACTGCACCACATCAAAGTGACGCGCCAACAAACCCAAACGTGCATTGAGCAAACGCAGTTTCAGGTTTTCGCGCACGAAATAGCTTTGCTCAGGCGCGAGCATGCTGGCTTCGGGCTTGTCGATGCGACTCACACGAATCAGGCCATGCGCATCGTCCCAAATGTCAGACAACACCTTCTCCCACCAGCTCATGCTGATGGCTTTGGCCCAGCTCGTGGTGGGCACTGGTTGAGCGGCTTTGGGCTGAGGCGCATTGCCCACGGCGTTGAGCAGAGGCAAGGTGTCGACCGCACGCACCAGTTCGTCCAGCTTAAACAACAATGCAGGCGTGTCGGCCACAGCCGTGGCTTTGATGCGCTCGATGTCGCGGGTGACGGCACGCAGCACGGGCGCAAGGCGCGGTTGCGCGACTTTGGTTAAGCGCTGTTCGGCCGAGTTCAGCGCAGCGAGCAAAGGCTGCACGCTGCCGGTGAGCTGGGCTTGTTGTTGCGCTAAGCGAATGGCCGACTCGATGTCCACCACCAAGTTTTCGTCACGCGAACGCGACAGGCTTTGCATCAGCTCTTCGAGCTGGCTGCGTTGCAGTGACACTTCGCTGAGCTTGGCATCGGTCACCGACAAGCGGGCGGCGGTTTCACGCGCCAGCTCTTCGGCTTGTTTGGACGTTACACGCGCTTCCACGGCTTGACTGCCGGTGTCTGCGCTTTGGCGTGCCAGTTGTTCTTGAATGCCAGAGAGCTTGGCCCACATCAGGCCCGACCCCACAACGCCCACCAAGGCGATAGCAGCGATGCCCCAAGTCAGCCATTTGCCACTGCTGGCAGAGCTATCGGCTTGGGCATTTGTAAATTCGTGACCGAAGCCACTGGCCGCATCTTTGGTTTTTTGAAACTCGCTCGCGCTGGCAAGCGGTTCAGTCGTAGGGCCCAAAGGTGGGAGGTTGGGTGTGTCGTCGTGCTCAGGCTTCATGCCGGAGATTCTAATGAGACTAATAGATCTGCAAATGAAGGTTTAGAGATCTGAATTTCGCCAAAACCCAAGGAACGTGCGGTTTGCGCGATTCGGGGATGGGTGGCAATGCATCTCGCCCTGGCCCAGCTTTGCGTGGGCATAGCTTGGGCAAGGTGATGAATGGCTTGTGAGCTGCTGAAACACCACACCGTGCCATCTGCGGCGGCTTGGGCTGCTAGCGCTTGTTGTTCGGCAGACCACGCCGGTGCGCGACGCTCATAAGCCACCACAAACTGGGCAGATGCGCCAGCCGCTTGCAGCTGCTGAGCCAGCCAGTCGCGGCCTGTGCCGGCGACTACGGTGCTGTGCTCTGCTTGGGCGTTGTTGATCGCTGCTGCGCCTTCGGCGGTTGCAGACGCATCATTGCCTCGCACGATGAGCACGGGCTGGCCTGCTTTGACTTGCGACGCCACACGCCGCCACAACGCCTCAGAGTCGAACTGCGCCGCATCGGCAGCTGGGCTGTCAATGCTCGCCTCGGGCACGCCTGCTTGCAGCAAAGCTTTGTGCGTTCCGGGGCCCGTGGCCCAGCAACGCGGGCCGTTGGCCCATGTGTTGCCAGCGGGTTGGCTTTCAAAGAAATAGCGCACAGCTTGAGCGCTGACAAACATCACCGCTTGAAAGCTTGGCCACTGTGCCCACGCTTGTGCCACAGCTTGCGTGTGACGGGCGGGCCCCACCTCAATCAAGGGCAAGGCACAGGCTGTGTAGCCAGCCGCTTGCAGCGCATCGACCCACGGGGGCGCATCGCCTGCGGGTCGAGTGATGATGACGCGCATAGCCAGCAAAGTGGTTTTAGTGAGCGCCTTGCGCGCGCAACTGAGCCGCCACCGATTCGCCCAGCACGTTCGCGGCATCGCGCGAAGCAGGGTCTGTTGCATTCAAAGCTTGTTTCAATTCAGCACGTAACAACACAGGCGCACCCGATGGGTCACCCCATGCGGCTTGCAAATGCAGCACACCGTCGGTCAAGGTGGCGTGTGCGGCCAAAGGCATGGAACAGCTGCCACCCATCGCACGGCTCACAGCACGCTCGGCAGTCACGGTCAACCATGTGGCGGCATCGGCCAGCGGGGCCAAGGCTTGGGCCACATCAGCGCGGTTGCTGCGCACTTCAATGCCTAATGCGCCCTGCCCTGCGGCAGGCAACATTTCGGTGGTTTCAAAAATGTGGCGAATGCGCTCGCCCAAGCCCAAACGCTTGAGGCCCGCTGCGGCCAACACAATGCCGTCGTACTGGCCTTCATCGAGCTTGCGCAAACGGGTGTCGAGGTTGCCGCGCAGTGGCTCAATCTTCAAATCGGGGCGCAGTGCGCGCAGCAACACGGTTCGGCGCAGGCTAGATGTGCCCACCACCGCGCCTTGCGGCAAATCATTCAGGTGCGCGTAGGTGGAAGACACCCACGCATCTCGAGGGTCTTCTCGCTCCATCACGCAGGCCAGGTCAAAGCCTTCGGGCAAATCCATGGGCACATCTTTGAGCGAATGCACGGCCAAGTTGGCGCGGCCTTCTTCAAGGGCCACTTCGAGTTCTTTCACAAACAAGCCCTTGCCGCCCACTTTGCTGAGACTGCGATCCAAGATTTGGTCGCCCTGCGTGGTCATGCCCAGCAGTGCCACGCTGTGGCCTTGGGCCTGCAGCAAGGCTTGCACATGCTCGGCTTGCCACATGGCCAAACGGCTTTCGCGGGTGGCGATGGTCAAAGAAACAGGGGAAGTAGAGGCAGTGGACAAAACAAAACTCGCTTTTTCAGGGCCACAACGCGCGTGGCGAAATCAATTGGGGCAAATGTTAGCAGGCGCACCTGAGTGCCTTGGCAGGAAGCCCTCGCCAGCCCGATAAAATCTAGCCTATATGACAAACCAACTCGACAAAAAATCCCAAGCGTGGTCCGCCCTGTTTTCTGAACCCATGAGCGAGTTGGTCAAGCGCTACACCGCCAGCGTGTTCTTTGACAAACGCTTGTGGCAAGCCGACATCACGGGCAGCTTGGCCCACGCGGAGATGCTGGGCCACCAAGGCATCATCGGCAAAGACGACCAAGCCGCCATTGAAAAAGGCATGGCGCAAATTTGGTCTGAAATTGAATCCGGCCAGTTCGAGTGGAAGCTCGACCTCGAAGACGTGCACCTCAACATCGAAGCGCGCCTCACCCAACTGGTGGGCGATGCGGGTAAACGCCTGCACACAGGCCGCAGCCGCAACGACCAAGTTGCCACCGATGTGCGCCTGTGGTTGCGCAGCGAGATGGACTTGATCATCGACTTGTTGGTCGATTTGCAAAAGTCACTCGTGGAAGTGGCTGAGAAAAATGTCGAAGTCATCTTGCCCGGCTTCACCCACTTGCAAGTAGCCCAGCCCGTGAGCTTTGCCCACCACCTGTTGGCCTATGTGGAAATGTTTGCACGCGATGCCGAGCGGATGAGCGACGTGCGCCGCCGCACCAACCGCTTGCCATTGGGCAGCGCCGCTTTGGCTGGCACCACCTACCCGCTGGACCGCGAGCGCGTGGCCCGCACCTTGGGCATGGTCGATGAACACGGCAACGCACAAGTCTGCCAAAACAGCTTGGACGGCGTGAGCGACCGCGACTTCGCGATTGAGTTCACCGCCGCCGCCAGCCTGTGCATGGTGCACATCAGCCGCATGTCGGAAGAGTTGATTTTGTGGATGAGCCAAAACTTTGGCTTCATCAAAATTTCCGACCGCTTCACCACCGGCAGCTCGATCATGCCGCAGAAGAAAAACCCAGACGTGCCCGAACTCGCACGCGGCAAAACTGGCCGTGTGGTCGGCCACTTGATGGGCCTTATCACCTTGATGAAAGGCCAGCCACTGGCCTACAACAAAGACAACCAAGAAGACAAAGAGCCTTTGTTTGACACGGTCGACACACTCAAAGACACGCTGCGCATCTTCAGCGAAATGGTGGGCGGACAAGTCAACCCAGCCACGGGCCAAAAAGAAGGTGGCATCACCGTCAACGCCCAAGCCATGGAAGACGCAGCCAAAAAAGGTTTCGCCACAGCCACCGACTTGGCCGACTACTTGGTGAAAAAAGGCCAGCCTTTCCGCGATGCGCATGAGACCGTGGCCCACGCCGTGAAGGCAGCTGCTAGCCACAACTGCGATTTGTCGGAGCTACCACTGAAAGTGCTACAAAGCTTTCACCCAGCCATCGAAAAAGATGTGTACGACTGCTTGAGCCTGCATGGCTCGCTCAATGCACGCAACACCTTGGGTGGCACTGCACCTGTGCAAGTGCGGGCGCAGATTGAGCGTCATCACAAACGACTCGCCTAAGCTGACTGACTGAGCAAGGTGGTGAACCCATGACGGACATCCTCACCATCACCCTCAACCCCGCCTTGGATGTGTTGACAACCATCGACAAGGTCAGTGATACGCACAAAATGCGCTGCGGCGCGGTGATCAAGCATCCGGGTGGCGGCGGCGTCAACGTGGCGCGTGTGCTGCACCGCTTGGGCGCGAACTGCGTGGCTTTGTATTTGGCAGGTGGTGTGACCGGCGAGCGTCATCACAAGCTGATGAACGCCGAAAAAGTGCGCTGCCATGTGATGCCCATCGCCGAGGAAACGCGCGAAAGTTTTACGGCACACGAAACCTCCAGCGGCAACGACTTTCGTTTTGTGCTGCCCGGCCCCAAGGTATCTGCTGCCGAATACGAAGCCTGCTTTGACTATGTAGCGCAGCACATGCCCAAGAAGTTTTTGGTCATCAGCGGCGGCTTAGCACCCGGTGTGCCCGAGGACTTTTATGCGCGTCTGACGGCCCTCGCTAAACAGCACGGCGTGCGCGTGGTGCTCGACGCCAACGGCACCGCACTAGCCGAAGCACTGAAGGTAGGCGTGTATTTGTTCAAACCCAGCTTGCGTGAGTTGCGTGACCTAACAGGTCAAGACTTGCCCGATCAAGACAGCCAAGTCGCAGCCGCACAGCAGCTCATTCAAAGTGGCCAAACCGAGGTCGTTGCTATTTCACTAGGCTCAGATGGAGCCATGGTGGTCAGCTCTGATCAAGTGTGGCGGGCCCGTGCTCTTCAAGTGAACGTACAAACCACCGTGGGCGCAGGCGACAGCTTTGTGGCGGGCATGGTGTGGGCGCTCAGCCGCGGTGACAGTTTGCTCAAAACCTTTCAGTTCGGCATAGCCGCAGGCGCTGCTTCCTTGTTGGCACCCGGCACATCGCTTTGCCAAGCAGCGGACGTACATGGCCTACTCCCTCGAGTTGCAATCGATCCGTAAAATTTGACAATTAATACTTTATAGGCAATAAAATGCCTAAATGCTTCTTCAGTTAATAAATAGTTATTTAACATTATCAAGAGTCCTCTTCCGATCACTCTTGATGATTGGCTTGTGTGCGCTCAATCCTATTCACGCATTTGAGCTTTCGACAACAACGAAGTGGTCGTCACAGATGGGGGTGGACACCTGGAAGCTCAATCCGTCTGTCAGCAAAGACAGCGATCCGGGATTCAGCGAAGAAAACACCAATTTATTGCTTCCTAACGCTGCTACAACATGGAGCTACAAAAATGTTTCGCCGTTCATTACGGTCACTGGCAACACGCAACTGACAAACACCACAAGCTTTGCATTGAATGCCCGTGCAGACCAAACTGTCGGCATGCGGTTGGATGAAGCAAGCTTCCAATACAACTTATCGCCATCACTTGGTGCACGCCTAGGCGTTGTGAATTACAAAACAAGCTGGTGTAGAACCTATGAGCCTAACAACGGATGGATGCGTGAAATAGAAGCAATTTGCGTCACCCCCCAATTCCGCGATGTCACAGGCGGTGCGCCTGGCGCCCAAATTTTTGCCAGTGATACTGTGGGCGACTATTTGCTACAGGGACAAGTAGGCATCTATCGGCCTCTGGAATTCAACTACGCGCCGAAAGAGTACGGCAATTTGATACCAAGCAAAGGTTTTGAAGTTAAGACCAACCGTAAAGCTGGTTTCAACATCAACGTATTGAATTTACAAACTGCGGTTGAAATGCGCTTGTCTTATTTGCGCGCGAATCAATCTGGCTACTTAACTGAGTCAAATTTGAAAGGCGACTCACGACAAACATCTGACATGTGGTACTGGGCGATTGGCTCACCGATTACCCCTCAATTGAGTCTCCGTCTTACGCAGCTGTTGCAATCGCAACAATCAGACTGCAGATCTGACATTGCTGTACTGGGAAGCGCGTGCAATTTAGAGCTGGAATTGCTGAAAAACTCCACAGCACTGGAGTTCGCATATCGAATCAATGGGGTCAACTTGCTGTCAGTCGGTGTCAGCAGAACCAAATTTGACTTAAGCCAAGATTTTTATAACCCCGCAAGAGATCAACACGCCAAGGCGCGGCCTTTTTATATCAATACGCAACAAGTTGCAGCAGCTTGGCGACATGACTGGGGTAAAGGCTTATTTAGCATTGTTCAATTTATTCAATCTAATCAAAAAAATGGCTCTAGCGGGCAAAACTTTGCCTCTCACGGCAACGCCGTTGGCCTGCGGCTGGGCTACCAGTTTTAGCCCTTTAAATTTTTTCATCTCAGCTGTCGCACTCTTCACAGGGCTAAGCACCTACATCGGGCTACCATGGTCTCAAATTTAGGAGACACCTCATGCCCGTGATTACCAACATCGAAGACTTGCGCGTTTTGGCCGAAAAACGCGTGCCCCGCATGTTCTATGACTACGCCGATTCCGGCAGCTGGACCGAAGGCACTTACCGCGCCAACGAAGCGGATTTCCAAAAAATCAAGCTGCGCCAACGCGTGGCAGTGAACATGGAAAACCGCACCACCGCCACCAAGATGGTGGGCCTTGATGTGAAGATGCCCGTGGCCATCGCACCTGTGGGCTTGACCGGCATGCAAAGCGCCGACGGCGAAATCAAAGCCGCCCGCGCTGCTGAAAAATTTGGCATCCCCTTCATGTTGTCCACCATGAGCATTTGCTCCATGGAAGACGTGGCCGCTGCCACCACTGCCCCCTTCATTTATCAGCTCTACATGATGCGTGACCGCGAAGCCATGGCCAACATGATTGAGCGCGCCCGCAAAGTCAAGTGCAGTGCGTTGGTGCTGACGCTCGATTTGCAAGTGATCGGCCAACGCCACAAAGATTTAAAGAACGGCCTGACCGCGCCACCCAGCCCCACCATCGCCAACATCATCAACCTGATGACCAAGCCCCGCTGGTGTTTGGGCATGGCCGGCACTCGCCGCCACACCTTTGGCAACTTGGTGGGCCACGTCAAAGGCGTGAGCAACATGAAGTCACTCGCCTCGTGGACCAATGAACAGTTTGACCCACGTTTGTCGTGGGAAGACGTGGCTTGGGTCAAAGCCCAATGGGGCGGCAAGCTCATCCTCAAAGGCATCCAAGACGTGGAAGACGCCAAACTGGCCGTGCAAAGCGGTGCGGATGCAATTGTGGTGAGCAACCACGGCGGTCGCCAGTTGGACGGCGCGCAATCCAGCATCGAAGCCTTGCCCACCATCGTGGCGGCTGTGGGCGACCAAATCGAAGTGTGGATGGACGGCGGCATTCGCTCGGGCCAAGACGTGCTCAAGGCTTGGGCCTTGGGTGCACGCGGCGTGCTGATTGGCCGCGCCATGGTGTATGGCTTGGGTGCGATGGGTGAAGAAGGCGTAACCAAAGCCCTTCAAATCATTCACAAAGAGTTGGACGTGACCATGGCTTTCTGTGGCCACACCAACATCCAAAACGTGAACACCAACATCTTGCTGCCGGGCACGTTCCCCACCGCGTGATGCACGTGAGTTGAGGCACACTTGAGGGATGACTGAAGACACCAACTCAACCACCCCCCAAGCATCCACCGGCGTCAGCGGCTGGTGGCGTGCCCTGAGCATTTTTCTGGCCCTCGTGGTGTTCATCGGCTGGGCTTTCAGCGCCAGCATGTATGAGCAGTTCAAAGCGCAAATCCACCACTTGGAAGCCAAGCTGATTGAGATTCCGCAGGTGCGCGAGGTGTCCGTGTTGCTAGACGACGCGCAGGCCCCCGCCATGCTGTTGACCTACGACCCGAAAAATCAAAAGCTACAAGTGCAGCGCTTGAACGATGTACTCGAAGGCCGCGAGCAAGCCTTGCATGTGTGGGCCATCGCCGAAGACGACACGCCACGCATGTTGGGCGTGCTGACCAACAAATACAAAACCCAACAGCTCGATGTGCCCACGCAGGCCCTCGAAGGTGCGCGCACTTTGGCCATCAGCGTCGAAAACAAAGACCGTGGTCCACGTGACGGCAAGCCGCGCCAGCCTTTGCTATTCAAAGGTTGGTTGGTGCAAAAAGCCATTTAATCAGGCTTGGTCTCGGTGAATGGGTGAGCTGTGACCACTTCGCCTGACACTGCACTGCAACGCCGCATCGCCCACCTCGACATGGATGCGTTTTACGCCTCCGTCGAGTTGCTGCGCTACCCACAGCTCAAGGGCTTGCCTGTGGTGATTGGCGGAGGTCGCCGCCGTGTTGATGACATGCTGGCCCGCTTGCGTGAGGTGCACCCTGACTACGAATGGTCGGAAGACAAGCTGCACGAAATTCCGCTCGATTTCTTTCCGCGCATCTCGGGCTACACAGGGCGCGGTGTCATCACTACCGCCACCTATGCAGCGCGGCAGTTTGGCGTGGGCTCGGCCATGGGGGTGATGAAGGCGGCCAAGCTGTGCCCCGATGCTTTTCTGCTGCCGGTGGACTTTGACCAATACCGCCATTACTCGCAGCGTTTTAAATCCATCATCACTGACATCGCACCGCTCATGGAGAACCGCGGTGTGGACGAGGTCTACATCGACTTCACCCATGTGCCGGGCGGGCAACGCGAGGGTGGGCGCGTGTTGGCTCGGCTCATTCAAAAAGCCATCTTTGACGACACAGGCCTCACCTGCTCGGTGGGCGTTGCGCCCAATAAGCTGCTGGCCAAGATGGCAAGTGAGTTCAACAAACCCAATGGCATTTCCATCGTGGAGCCTGACGATTTGGAAACCATGATCTGGCCCCTGCCCTGCCGCAAGATCAACGGCATTGGCCCCAAAGCCGAAGCCAAGCTGGCCAATCACGACATCCACACCATCGGCGATTTAGCCCAGCGTGACCTCTATTGGTTGATGGAGCACTTTGGCAAAAGCTACGGCGCTTGGCTGCATGACGCCGCACACGGCAAAGACGACCGCCCCGTGGAAACTGAAAGCGAGCCGGTAAGCATCAGCCGAGAAACCACGTTTGAACAAGACCTGCACGCCGTGCGTGACCGCGAGGCGCTGAGCGCCATCTTCACCAAGCTGTGCGAACAAGTGGCTGCCGACTTGCAGCGCAAAGGCTATGTGGGCAAGACCATCGGCATCAAGTTGCGCTACGACAACTTTCAAAGCGTCACGCGTGACCTGACCCTTGAGACCCATGTCAACCAACCCCAAGCCATTCGAGCCGCCGCAGGCCAATGCCTCAAACGGGTCGACCTCAAGCGACGCTTGCGTTTGCTAGGCGTGCGCGTGGGCTCACTCATGAAGCTAGAAGACTGGCAAGCCCAGGGGCTCAAGGCAGAAGAAGCACCCACACAGCCCTATACGGAGTCTTTGTTTGGCGATGAACTAACGCCAAAGTGATAAGCAACAAGCTCAGGCGAAAATAACAAAATCAATAAAACTGGATTTTGCACATGCGGGCTCTTCAACAAAATCTAATTCGAATCTTTGCGAGCACATTGATGCTACTCGGCACGGCACACGCCGCCTGTTTGGGCGAACAAAGCAGCACCAAAACCTACAAGTTTGATGTGGTTCCCCAACTGACAGCGGCCAAGATTTACACCACATGGTCGCCCCTGTTGCAACGCGTGGGCCAAGACGCGGGCTTGTGTTTTGAGTTGCGCGTGTCCCCCACCATTCCAGAGTTTGAGCAAAAGCTGCTCAAAGGCGAGCCCGAGTTTGTGTTTCTTAACCCTTACCACGCCGTGCTGGCCAACCAGAAGAAAAAATACCAACCGCTGTTGGCTGACAGCGAAGATTTGCTGACTGGCATTTTGGTGGTGCGTGCAGACAGCCCCATCAAAAGCTTGGATGAACTGAAAGGGCAAAACATCACTTTCCCTGCGCCCAATGCATTTGCCGCGTCATTGCTGATTCGCGCCGAGTTGGCCAAGAAAAAGATTGACATCAACCCCGTGTTCGTCAAAACCCACAGCAATGTGTACCGCTCAGTCATTGGCAAAGATGCCATTGCAGGCGGCGGCGTGAACAACACCCTCGACCACGAAGCGCCCGAAGTGCGCCAGCAGCTGCGCATCTTGTATGAAACACCAGCCTACACGCCTCACCCCATCGCCACGCACCCATCTGTGCCTGCGGCTGTGCGCGATCGATTCTTGAAATCCGTCTTTAAACTCACCCAAGACGAAGAGGGCCGCAAAATGCTAGAGGGCATCAACCTCAGCAAACCTCAAGCCGTGACCTATGCCAAGCACTACAAGCCTCTGGAGTCTTTGCAACTCGAAAAGTTCTTGGTCTTGACAGGACAGTGACATGTTTCACCGTCTGAGCGCGTCACAGTGGAAAAGCATCAAGCCCGCCCTCCTGATTGGGCTGGCTTTGGCTGCCCTGCAAATTGGCTCGGGCGTGGCGGCGTACTACCAGTCCAAAAGCTTGCTGTGGGACGGTAAGTACCAAACTGCACAAAACCTGTCGCGCGGTTTGGTAGTGGCGGTGGCAGACCAAATGGTGGTGAAAGATTACGCCTCGGTCGAGTCGCGCATTTTGCAAACCATGTCCAATGTCGAGGTGGCATCGGTCATGCTGACCGACACCTCAGGGCGCGTGCTGTCGTCCTTGAAACGCAAACCCGGTCAAGAACCACAGCTGATGTTTGATCCGTATTGGATCCCCACGCCCGTGAGTGACCAAGCTGTTCTGCAATCGCGTGATGACGCCTTCATCACCACATGGGCCAAAGTCAACCTTGGCGCAGACTTAGGCTGGGTGCGCCTGCAAACTTACAACGAACTTGACAGTGCTGATTTGGGCAGCTTGCGCCAGCAAAACTTGCTGCTTTCTGTGCTGTCTGTGATTTCAGGCATTCTCATTTTGGGCGTTTTCTTGTGGCGTGCGTATTTCACCGTGGTCAAGCGTGAACACATGTTTGAAACCCAACTCGATGAAGCCACGAAGCGCTTGGTGCAATCCGAAAAACTTGCCTCGTTGGGTGAGTTGGCAGCGGGCGTGGCCCACGAAATCAACAACCCAGTGGGCTATGTGTCGTCCAACCTGACCACCTTGCAAAAGTATTTGGCCGTCTACGAAAAAGTGCTGGATGCCCCCGAGGCTGACAGCGAAGAGATGGCTGCGCTCAAGAAGAAACTCAACTACACCTTCATCCGCGATGACTTGCAAAATTTGGTGAAAGAAACGCAAGAAGGCGTGGGCCGTGTGAAGGCGATCATTCAAGATTTGAAAGACTACGCGCGCACCAATGTGGCCACCCACTATGTGGCGTCCGACATTCAAGTGGGCTTGAAATCGACCCTCAACATCGCGCGCAACCAATTGAAGAACCGCGCCGATGTGCGTTTGGCTTTAGGTAACTTACCCTTGGTGGAATGTGCGCCTTCACAAATTGACCAAGTGTTTTTGAACCTCATCGTCAATGCGGCCCAAGCCATGCCCGAGGGCAAGATGGGTTTGATTGATATTCGCACCGACTGCAATGAGCAAGATGTCTGGATTGAGGTGCAGGACAACGGGCCAGGCATTCCGCCTGAGGTGATGAAAAAAATCTTCGACCCGTTCTTCACCACCAAAGACCCGGGCACGGGTACAGGCCTGGGCCTGTCTGTTTCACAAAACATCATTCAGCAACACGGCGGCAAACTTGAAGTCAGCAGCACCGTGGGTGTGGGCACTACTTTCAAAATCACCCTTCCTATCAAACGCCTTGAGGCATAAGGATCAGCATGAGCGAGAGCAACGAATCTTTTGATGCCAGCCAATACAAAGTGTTGTGCGTGGACGATGAGCCCAACATCTTGTCGGCCTTGCGCCGCATGTTGTCGCTCGAAGGCTTTGAGGTGTTCACCGCAGAAAGCGGTGCGCAAGCCTTGGAGCAACTCGCCAAACAGCCCGTGAACGTGATCATCTCAGACATGCAAATGCCGGGCATGAACGGTACAGAGTTGCTGGAGAAAGTGCGCCAGCAATGGCCGCAAACCATGCGCCTCATGCTGACCGGCGCATCCGATGTGACGGGTGCGATTGACGCCATCAACCAAGGTTCGATTTACCGCTACACGGCCAAGCCTTGGAACGACGAAGAACTGCTGGGCACAATCAAATCGGCCATCGCGTTTGGCACATTGGCCAACGAGCACGACCGTCTTGAAGCACTCACCGAAGCGCAAAAAGAATCGCTCAATGAAATGGTAGACACGCTCGAGTCCCGCGTGCAAGAACGCACGCAAGATTTGCGGGCCGCTTATGTGGCCTCGATCAAAGCCTTCTCCAACATCTTGGAGCTACGCCGCCCTGACCTGCTACCTCACTCACGCCGTGTGGCCACGCTGTCGATGAAGATGGCCAAGCTAGCCGGCTTGAGCGATGACGAATGTCAGTCCGTGTACATCGCAGGCTTGCTGCACGACATTGGCAAAATTGGCCTGAGCGACCGTGTGCTCAACACCAAGTTCATCGAGCTGCCCTTGGCCGATGCCAAGGTCTATCGCACGCACACCACGATGGGTGAGAAAACACTCAACACGCTCGATGACATGCAAGGCGTGGCCGCCATCATTCGCTCGCACCACGAGTACTTCAATGGCACAGGCTTTCCAGATGCATTGACAGGTAAAGCCATTCCCATCGGCGCACGCATTGTGGCCATCGTGGAGGCTTATGAGGAGTTGCAATCGGGCGACTACGCCAAAGCCGAGAGCACGCCCGCTGACGCGGTGCGTGTGATTCTCAGCAACAAGGGCACTTTGTTCTGCCCCGAGATGACCGATGTATTTGTGAAGGCCCTGCGCAGTTAAGCGAGGTGCTTCACTGACGTGCCGTGCGCACGTTAGACGGCATGGACTGTGGATGACTGGTGCGCCACGGGTTGATGTCTAAGCCGCCACGTCGGGTGTAACGTGCATACACCTCAAGGCGAAGCGGTTTGCAGCGACGCGTGATGTCCATGAAGATGCGTTCCACACATTGCTCGTGAAACTCGTTGTGATTTCGAAAGCTCACGATGTAGCGCAGCAAACCCGCTTGGTCAATTTGCGGACCGGTGTAGCTGATACGCACACTGCCCCAGTCGGGCTGCCCCGTCACCAAGCAATTACTTTTCAACAAATTACTGGTCAAGGTTTCAGTCGTCGGTGCTTCGTTGAAATTTGCGGTGAGCAGCTCGGGATTGGGTTGGTATTCGTCGCACTCCAAATCCAAACGGTCCAAACTCAAGCCATCCAATTCATGCACGGGCTCGCGGTCGAAGTTTTCGGGCAGCACCAGTTGCACGCCCACACTGGATTTGACGGGCTCGCCATTCCAAATGGCGGCGCTCAAGTCTTGGCGCAAGCGCGCTTGCAACTCGGCCACATCGTCGATACGCGTGTTGTTGAAGCTGTTCAAGTACAGCTTGAACGATTTACTTTCGATGATGTGGGTGGACTCTGCAGGCACGGTGATGCGTGCCAAAGCTACTTGGGGCTTGCCGCGTGTGTTGAGCCAGCTCAGCTCAAAGGCGGTCCACAAGTCAGCACCAAAAAATGGGGGCTGACCCGTAATGCCAATTTCGTCACGCTTGGTTTGGCGTGGAATGGGGAACAACAGCGACGCGTCGTACTGATCCACATACGACGACGATTTGCCCAGCTGGGATTGTTCAGGGGTGTTCATGGATTCAAGCCTCTAATTTGCGGCGAAACACTTTGCGATCTGGCTCGGACACCGCCGCATCAAACGCATAGCCTTCGAGGTTGAAACCTTCCAAGGCCTTGGGTGTTTTGACTTGGTGGGTCACAGCGAAGCGCGCCATCAAACCACGTGCACGCTTGGCATTGAAGCTGATGATTTTGTATTTGCCGCCTTTGTAGTCTTCAAACACGCACTCAATCACGCGGGCATTCAATGCTTTTCGGTCCACCGATTTGAAATACTCTTGCGAAGCCAAGTTGACGAGGATGGGCTCACGCTCAGTGCTCAAACGCTCGTTCAAATAGTCGGCAATCTGTGTGCCCCAAAATTTGTAGAGGTTTTTGCCTTTGTCATTGGCCAAGGCCGTGCCCATCTCCAGGCGATAAGGTTGCATCCAGTCGAGCGGGCGAAGCACGCCATAGAGACCGCTCAAAATGGCCACATGTTCTTGTGCCCAGTCCAAGTCTTTGGGCTTCAAGGTCTTGGCATCTAAGCCTTCGTAGACATCGCCATTGAATGCCAGCACCGCTTGCTTGGCGTTTTTGGCTGTGAATTTCGAGCTCCATGCTTGGTAGCGAGCCACGTTCAAGCTAGAGAGTGCATCGCTCAAGCTCATCAAACTGGCGATGTCTTGGGGGGACTTCTCTTTGAGGATGTCAATCAACTCGGCCGACTGCTTCACAAACAACGGTTGCGTGTGAGGCACATCACCCGCAGGGGTGTCGTAATCGAGGGCTTTGGCGGGGGAAAGTAAGAACAACATAGCCTGAATTATCAGGCTCAGGAGGGTCATCCCCTAGGTAAAATGTGGCTTTTAGCCCTCTGGCCCAACGGCTGCGCTTTGCACGCCGTTTTCTTTTGTCAAAAGCATCCCATGAGCAACACGCCCGCCCTCACCATCGAACAACCCGGCCTCGAGCGCCTGTCTAAATCGTTCGAGCCCGCCGCCCTTGAAGCCCATTGGGGCCCCGAGTGGGAACAACGCGGCTACGGCGTCGCCGGCTTCCGTGGCACAGGCGCACCGGCGGCTGATGCCCCCGCGTTTGCGATTCAGCTGCCTCCACCCAACGTGACCGGCACGCTGCACATGGGCCATGCGTTCAACCAAACCATCATGGACAGCTTGACGCGCTACCACCGCATGTCAGGCTTCAACACGGCTTGGATTCCCGGCACGGATCACGCAGGCATTGCCACGCAAATCGTGGTGGAGCGCCAGTTGCAAGCCAAAGGCATCAGCCGCCACGACATGGGTACCAGCCCAGCCGAAGCACGCAAGAACTTTGTGAGCAAGGTGTGGGAGTGGAAAGAAGAATCGGGCAACACCATCACCAGCCAAATGCGCCGCATGGGTGACAGCGTGGACTGGAGCCGCGAATACTTCACGATGGACCCCAAGCTGTCCAAAACCGTGACCGAAACCTTTGTGCAGCTGTACGAGCAAGGCCTGATCTACCGTGGCAAGCGCCTGGTCAACTGGGACCCCGTGCTGATGAGCGCGGTGTCTGACCTCGAAGTCGAGAGCGAAGAAGAAGACGGCTCGATGTGGCACATCCGCTATGACTTGGCCGACGGCAGTGGTTCATTGACCGTCGCCACCACCCGCCCCGAAACCCTGCTGGGCGACGTGGCCGTGATGGTGCACCCAGAAGACGAGCGCTACAAACACCTCATCGGCAAGCAAGTGAACCTGCCACTCTGTGGCCGCACCATCCCCGTGATTGCGGATGACTATGTGGACAAAGACTTCGGCACCGGTGTGGTGAAGGTCACCCCTGCGCATGACACCAACGACTACCAAGTTGGACAGCGCCACAAGTTGGAAATGATCTGCGTGCTGAACTTGGACGCAACGATCAACAACAACGCGCCAGAAAAATACCGTGGCCTCGACCGCTTCGTGGCCCGCAAGGCAGTCGTGGCTGACCTCGAAGCCGCCGGCGCTTTGGTGGAAGTGAAGAAACACAAACTGATGGTTCCGCGTTGCGCCCGCACCGGCCAAGTGATTGAGCCCATGTTGACTGACCAATGGTTCGTCGCCATGAACAAGGTCAGCGAGAAAGACCCGACAGGCAAGAGCATTGCGCAAAAAGCCATCGACGCTGTGCAATCTGGCGAAGTGAGCTTTGTGCCAGAGAACTGGGTGAACACCTACAACCAGTGGATGAACAACATCCAAGACTGGTGTATCTCTCGCCAGCTCTGGTGGGGTCACCAAATTCCAGCTTGGTACGACGAAGACGGCAAGGTGTATGTGGCTCGTGATGAAGCCGAGGCACAAGCCAAAGCGCCGGGCAAAACACTCAAGCGTGATGAAGACGTACTGGACACTTGGTATTCATCGGCCCTCGTGCCCTTCAGCACCATGGGCTGGCCCGTAGCTGGCGAGGGTGCTGGGGCCGGACGCAGCGACATTGCGAGCGAAGCGAGTGGGAGCAAGGCCGGTTCCAGCACTCTCGCCAGCGGCCAGACGGACTACGATTTGTACTTACCAAGCAGCGTGCTCGTCACCGGCTACGACATCATCTTCTTCTGGGTCGCCCGCATGATCATGATGACGACCCACTTCACAGGCAAAGTGCCGTTCAAACATGTGTACATCCACGGTCTTGTGCTGGATGCACAAGGCAAGAAGATGAGCAAGTCCGAAGGCAACGTGCTTGACCCTGTGGACTTGATCGACGGCATCACGCTTGAGCCTTTGCTGGAGAAGCGCACACAAGGTTTGCGCAAACCCGAGACAGCACCGAAGGTGCGCAAGCAAACTGAAAAAGAATTTCCAGAGGGCATTCCTGCCTACGGCGCTGACGCACTGCGCTTCACATTTGCCGCCATGGCCACACTGGGTCGCAGCATCAACTTTGACAGCAAGCGCTGCGAGGGCTATCGCAACTTCTGCAACAAAGTGTGGAACGCCTCACGCTTTGTGCTGATGAACTGCGAAGGCCAAGACTGCGGCCTGAAAGAACACACCAAAGAAGAATGCGCCGTAGGCGGCCCGTTCAATGGCTACCTGAGCTTCAGCCAAGCCGACCGTTGGATTGTTTCGAAGCTCCAACGTGTGGAAGCCGAAGTGGCCAAAGGCTTTGCCGAGTACCGCCTCGACAACGTGGCCAACACGATTTATGACTTCGTGTGGAACGAGTTCTGCGATTGGTATTTGGAAATCGCCAAGGTGCAAATCAATACGGGTGACGACGCACAAAAACGTGCGACACGCCGTACCCTGATTCGTACGCTCGAAACTATCCTGCGCTTAGCTCACCCCATCACACCGTTCATCACTGAAGAGCTGTGGCAAACGGTGGCTGTTGTGGCCGGTCGCGCCAAGGCGGACGACAAAACAGCCTCCATCAGCATCGCCGCTTACCCCGTGAGCCAACCTGAACGCATCGACGAACAAGCTGAAGCACATGTGGCACGCGTCAAATCATTGGTGGACGCTTGCCGCAACTTGCGCGGCGAAATGGGTGTGTCACCCGCCACGCGCATGCCTTTGTTTGCACTGGCTGGCAACGCCGAAGAACACGCTTTCATGCAAGGCGTCGCGCCTGTGTTGCAGGCCTTGGCCAAGCTCAGCGAAGTCAAAGTGTTTGATAACGAAGCCGAATGGTCTGCTGCAGCACAAGCTGCGCCAGTGGCTGTGATTGGCGAGTTGCGTGTGTGCTTGTTCATTGAAGTGGATGTGGCCGCCGAGAAGATTCGTTTGAGCAAAGAAGTAGACCGCTTGCAAAACGAAATCGAAAAAGCAGGCTCAAAGCTGAAGAACGAAGCCTTCGTGGCCAAAGCACCACCGGCTGTGATTGAAGAAGCCAAGAAGCGTGTGGCCGAGTTCACCGCCACCTTGACCAAGGTGCAAGAGCAGCTTGTCAAATTAGGGAAATAAACCCTCAGTAAACTTGGCAAAACCATCAAGATCAAACGAATGAAAAACAAACTCACCAAAGCCGTCTTCCCTGTCGCTGGCATGGGCACGCGCTTCTTACCCGCCACCAAGGCCAGCCCCAAAGAAATGCTGACCGTGGTGGACAAGCCGCTCATCCAATACGCGGTGGAAGAAGCCTACGAGGCTGGCATTCGTGAAATGATTTTTGTCACAGGCCGCAGCAAGCGCGCCATCGAAGACCACTTTGACATGGCCTACGAGCTCGAAACCGAACTCGAAGCCGCTGGTAAACAAGCCCTGCTCGACATCGTGCGCAGCGTGCAACCTGACGACATGCAATGCGTCTACGTGCGTCAAGCGCGTGCCTTGGGCTTAGGCCATGCGGTGTTGTGCGCTGAGCACCTGGTGGGCGACGAGCCTTTCGCCGTCTTGCTGGCTGACGATTTGATGCGCGGCAAAGCGGGTGGCCCTGGCGTGTTGAAACAAATGGCGGATGTGTTTGCACGCACCCAGTCATCTGTGTTGGCCGTGCAAGAAGTGCCTTTGGAGCATGTGCATCGCTACGGCGTGGTTGCTGGCAAAGACATTGGCAACGGCTTGGTCGACATCCAACAAATGGTGGAGAAACCCAAAGCCGAAGTAGCCCCCTCACGCACCACCGTGGCTGGCCGTTACATCCTGACGCCAGCGGTGTTCGAGCGCATTCGCGCTGGCGGCCGTGGGGTGCAAGGTGAGATTCAACTCACAGACGGCATTGCCGGTTTGTTGGCCACCGAAAAAGTGTTGGCCTACTCCTACGAAGGCAAGCGCTACGACTGCGGCAGCAAAGTCGGCTTCTTGCAAGCCAGCGTCGAGCTGGCTTTGCAGCACGCGGAAGTGGGCGCTGAATTCCGCGACTACTTGAAGCAACTCAACGTCGCTTAAGTCAACGTCGCTTCAGGATGTGCACGAAGTCGCTGCCCTCTGTGGCTTGCGACAACAGCTCATTGCCGGTTTGTTTGGCAAAGGCGGCAAAGTCACGCACCGAGCCCGTGTCGGTTGACACGACTTTCAGCACCTGACCACTCTCCATCCCCGCCAATGCTTTTTTGGCTTTGAGAATAGGCAGCGGGCAATTCAGCCCGCGCGTGTCGATTTCTACATCGATGTTCATGCGGGGAATACTCCGGTTGATAAATAACGGTCACCACGGTCGCAGACGATGAAGGCAATCGTCGCGTTCTCCACCTGCTGGGCAATTTGCATCGCCACCCAGCAAGCACCTGCGGCAGAGATGCCAGCAAAGATGCCCTCTTCACGTGCCAAGCGGCGGCACATGTCTTCGGCATCGTCTTGGCTCACGTAGACCAACTCATCCACGTTGCTGGCGTCGTAAATCTTTGGCAAATACTCTTGCGGCCATTTGCGAATGCCGGGAATGCGGGAGCCTTCTGAAGGTTGCGCACCGATGATGCGAATGGCTGGGTTCTTCTCTTTCAAAAAGCGCGACACACCCGTGATGGTGCCTGTCGTGCCCATGGCGCTCACGAAATGCGTGATGCGGCCCTGTGTTTGCTCCCAGAGCTCAGGCCCTGTGGTTTCATAGTGGATGCGTGGGTTGTCTTCGTTGGCAAACTGGTCAAGCATGCGACCCTTGCCTTCTTTTTGCATGCGCTCGGCCAAATCACGGGCGTATTCCATGCCGCCACTCTTGGGCGTCAAGATCAACTCTGCACCGAAAGCCTTCATGGTTTGGGCGCGTTCAATCGACAAGTCCTCGGGCATGATGAGCACCATGCGATAGCCCTTGATGGCGGCTGCCATAGCCAATGCAATGCCAGTATTGCCTGAGGTGGCTTCTATCAAGGTGTCGCCAGCTTTGATGTCACCGCGCTCTTGGGCGCGTTGAATCATCGACAAAGCGGGACGGTCTTTCACGGAACCGGCAGGGTTATTGCCTTCGAGCTTGCCCAAAAGAATGTTGCCGCGCTGGGCGTTGTCGGCAGCACCAATGCGCTGCAGGGCGACCAAAGGCGTCTTACCAATTGCGTCTTCAATCGTCAAATAATGCGTTGTCTTTTCCATAGCTGCCACTATGCCACAGACCGTTGCTGACAGCTTAAAGAAAGCTTTCGGCGTTGGTATTAGGATCAACAAATAAGGGTTTTACCCTCCTCGTATTTATCAATTTTCAACTGTCATGCAAACACTATCCAAACACCGTTGGCCCGCTTGGCTCATGTGGGCCTTGGCTTGGGGTTTGATGTTTGTGTTGGATGAGACGGTCAGTCTTGGCAGCATGGCATTGCTTCTGGTGTTAGCCAGCGCCTTGGCTGCGCTTTGGTCGAGTGCATCTGCTTCTTTGATCAGCAGCGTGCTGTCTGTGGTGCTGTTCAATGTGCTGTTTGTGCCGCCCAAGTTCACCTTTCATGTGTACTTTTTGCAAGACTATTTTTTGCTCATCACCATGCTAGGCGTGAGCGTCGTGGTCAGCAGCCTCATGCTGCGACTACGCCGTGCAGCCGAACAAGAACGCATGCATGCCATGCAATCTGAACAACTGCGCAGCTTGAGCGAGCAACTGCGAGAAAACCAAGACATGGCTGCTCATGCGCAGTTGCTGCAGGGTTTGATGGCCGCGTGGGGTTACCCCAATGCGCGCGTGGAATGGCATGCACAAGATGCGCTCCAAGCTGCGGGCACATCCGCACTGGCTGTGCGCGGAAAGACGCAACAGTTTGGCTGGGTGCAGCTGGGCCAGCACACGCAAGTCCACTCGGGCATGGCTGCTGAAGATGTCACCACTCACCTACAAGCCTTGTGCGATTTATTAGGCCTTGAACTCGAGCGGCAACAAGCCATTCGCAGTGCCAAGCTTGCCAACGAAGAAGCGCAAAGCCAAAAGCTGCGCAATACTTTACTCACCGCCATTGCGCATGATTACCGCACGCCCTTGGCCAACCTCATGGGCGCGGCATCCGTCATTCACGACCAAGGCTCGCGATTGCCAGCCACACGCGTGAGCGAGTTGTCGCACACCATCTTGGATGAAGCGCAACAACTCAACCGCATGACCAGCAACACCTTGCAGCTGGCGCGCTTAGACGCGTCTTCGTTGGATGTGCGCAAAGACTGGGAATCTTTGCAAGAGTTGGTCGGCAGCGTGATTCAAAAATCTAAACAACGCTTTGGTGCTGCGCATTTCCACATCCACATGTCGCCGCATTTACCGTTGGTGTATTGCGATGCCATCTTGGTGGTGCAGCTGCTAGAAAACCTGATAGAAAACGCCGTCAAGTACAGCCCTGCCACTTCACGCGTTGAGATCCAAGTGACGCAACCATTGCCAGACCAAGTGCGCGTGTCCGTGCGCGACCAAGGCCCGGGCATTCCAGATGCATGGAAAAAGCGCGTGTTCGATGCCTTTGCACGCGTCGACGCATCGCCCTTGACGTTTGAGTCTCAGGGTGACCACACCGCTCGCCGTGGCGTGGGCTTGGGGCTGGCCGTGTGCCGTGCCATCGCACGTGTGCACGATGCCAAGATTTGGATCGAAGACGCGCCTCAGGGCGGCACAGCGGTGTGCGTGGCGTTTCCTGTGCGCCACCAGCCCGAGGTGGCCGATGTGATGATGGGAGACACCGCATGAGCTTGAGAGTTTTGTTGGTCGAAGACGACCGCGAGCTACGCCAAACCTTGCAAGGCGCTTTGCAAGTCGAGGGCTATGACGTCACCGTCAGCGGCAGCGTGGCCGATGCCATGGCCGTGCTGCGCCACAGCAGCCAAGCCAGCCCCGCCGAGTCGTTTGATATTTTGATCTTGGACTTAGGCCTGCCCGATGGCGATGGCAGCACCTTGCTGCATTGGGCGCGTCAGCACTACGCCTTGCCCATCCTCATCATTTCGGCGCGGCATGACGAATGGAACAAAGTGGGCCTGCTCGATGCGGGGGCCGACGACTACTTGGTCAAGCCCTTCAGCATCAGCGAATTGTTGGCGCGCATCCGTGTGGCCCTGCGCCACAGAGGCACGACGGCGGTTGCGCCCATCACGCATTACAAAGATGGCGAGATCGAAATCCACCTGCCACGCCACGAAGTGCTGCTGCAAGGCCAAGCGGTCAAGCTCACACCCACCGAGTTCAAACTGCTGGCGCGTTTGGTGCGCAGCACGGGCCAAGTGGTCACGCATCGCCAACTGCTGCTCGATGTGTGGGGCGACGAGTTTGTGGAGCACACGCACTACCTGCGTGTGTATATGGCGCAGCTGCGCAACAAGCTGGAAGACAACCCCACTGAACCCAAAAGGTTGCTGACTGAGCCCGGCGTGGGCTACCGTTTACGCGAAAGTACCTGATTTGATCTTTATGCGTTCTTGATGTGCTTTCTGTCAGGATGAAGCCGATTTTTTTAATAGAAAGTTGGCATGTCGCAACCGGCACGTTTAGAACAAATATTGATTGTGGGCCTCGGCCCCGCCACCGACACCTTGGTGCAGGCCTTCACCGCCAAAGGCTTGAACACCCGAGCCATTGCCGATGAAGGCGATTGGTCGTCGCTCAGCAAAGACACCATCAAAGCCGTGGTCGTGTGCAAACCCGCCACCACCCTGCAAGCCATTGACATCACCCAGCGCCTCAGCCGCATGGGCTTGGGTCCTATTTGGACGGTGCTCAATGTGTCCGACACCACTGACGTGCAAACCCACGGCACGTATCACGTGCCGGTGTTGGTCAACGAAGTGGCCGACGCCCTCAGCGCCCCCCAAGCCCTGAATGCCCAACAGTCGCTGGCGCGTGTGTATGCGCCCAGTGCTTTGGTGGGCCACACACTGGATACGAGCTATTTGCAAACCACCCAAGGCGTGGCCTTGTTGGGCTTGCAACGCGCAGGCTTGGGCTGCCAGCCCGTGGCAGATGGCGCGGCCATTGAATGGGGCGACTGCTACGTGGTCGCAGGCTCGCCGCAACACATCGCCTCTTTGTCTCACACGCCCTTGCGCTTGGTCGCAGGGGCCGCTTCTTGGTAACGGATAGAACTTCATGCAATCACACAAATCTTCCTTGTTAGCGCTGTCAGTGGGCGCGGTGGGCGTGGTGTATGGCGACATCGGCACGAGCGTGCTGTACGCCATGAAAGAGGTGTTTGGCTCAGGCCATGTGCCTTTCACACCCGACAACGTGTATGGCATCTTGTCCATCTTCTTTTGGACGCTGACGGTCATCATTTCACTGAAATACGTCACCTTGATCTTGCGCGCAGACAACCACGGCGAAGGCGGCTTGGTGGCCATGCTGGCCTTGGCGTCAAGTGCAGTCAAAGACAAGCCACGCCTTCACCGCACCATGCTGGTGGTGGGTATTTTTGGCACCTGCTTGTTTTATGGCGATGGCGTCATCACGCCTGCCATTTCGGTGCTGTCTGCGGCCGAAGGCTTAGAGGTGATTTCGCCCGACTTCAAGCGCTTTGTCATGCCGATGACCTTGGTCATTTTGTTTGGCCTGTTTGCCGTGCAAAAGCATGGCACAGCAGGCATAGGAAAGTTCTTTGGCCCCATCACCTTGGTGTGGTTTGCCGCCATTTCGGCCTTGGGTCTCCTGCACATTGCGCAAGAGCCCGCTATTTTGTGGGCCATCAGCCCACACTATGCGTTCAACTTCATCATCGAACAGCCGGGCACGACCTTCATCATCTTGGGTGCGGTGGTGTTGTGCGTGACGGGTGGCGAAGCTTTGTATGCTGACATGGGCCACTTTGGCAAAAAACCCATTCGATTGGCATGGTTTGCCGTGGTCATGCCTTCGCTCACGCTCAACTACTTTGGCCAGGGTGCATTGCTCTTGCGCGAGCCCGATGCAGTGGCCAACCCGTTTTTCAACATGGCCCCCGATTGGGCACTCATTCCCATGGTTGTGCTGGCCACAGCCGCTACGGTCATTGCGTCGCAAGCCCTCATTTCTGGCGCATTCAGCGTGACCAAACAAGTCATTCAACTGGGCTTTTTGCCCCGTATGCAAATTGATCACACCAGCGAGCACGACACCGGCCAAATTTACATGCCCTTTGTGAACTGGGGCTTGTTTGCCATCATCGTGTTGGCAGTGGGTATGTTCCGCTCATCCAGCAATTTGGCGGCGGCTTATGGCATTGCGGTGTGCACTGACATGCTCATCACCACGGTGCTCACCTTCTTTGTGATTCGCTACAGCTGGAAATACCCGCTGTGGTTATGCCTCTTGGCTACCAGCGGTTTCTTGGTGGTCGACCTCGCGTTTTGGGCGTCCAACTTGCTCAAACTCGCTGATGGCGGCTGGTTTCCCTTGGTCATCGCAGGCGGCATTTTGGTGGTCATGCTTACTTGGCGTGATGGTCGCGATTTGCTTGGGAAAGTCAACCGCTCCCACGCCATGATGTTGCCTTCATTTTTAGAAGGCCTGTATCGCTCGCCGCCCATGCGTGTAGAAGGCACAGCGGTTTTCATGTCGACCCAGTTTGGCATGGTGCCCAATGCGTTTTTCCACAACCTCAAACACAACAAAGTGCTGCACAGCACCAATTTGTTTGTGACCGTGCAAAACCACGAAATTCCATATGTCGACGTCAAAGACCGACTGGGTGTGCAGTACCTTGAGAACAACTGCTGGCAGGTGGTCATTCACTATGGCTTCAAAGACTACCCCGATGTACCTTTGGCCTTGGCCCCTTTGTCTGAACGCGGCTGCGATTTAGAGCCCATGCGCACCAGCTACTTCTTGTCACGCGACAGCATCGTGCCCACGGTGGGCGAAGGCATGTCAGAGTGGCGCGAAAAGCTGTTTGCCCAAATGCACCTCAACGCCAGTTCTGCGGCCGACTTTTTGAAAGTTCCTAGCAATGCCGTGGTTGAACTGGGTAGCAAGATAGAAATCTAAAGCTACGCAAATGAAATACAGCTCACTCTTCTCCAGGCGGGTACTTGCTTGAGCTGTATTTCACGATCAAGACGCTACAGGACAACAACAAAATTGTTGCGCTACCCAAAAGAATATGGACAGGATCTCCATGAGAGCTGGCCACATCTGCCAAGTAGCGAGTCATGGCCGCGATCGCGATGTACATCACGAAACGCACAGGCATGCGGCTGGTGTTGAAATAGATGCCAACCATGGCAATGATTTCTAGAAAAATAAACATCAACAGCAAATCCTGAACCGTCACATTGCCTCGGGCGTAGATTTCGCCAACCTCATGGACAGCGGCGAATACCGATGCGAACGCAATCGAGAACAGCGTGACACGTTGAAAAATGCTGACGAGCGTGTTTCCGAATTGATCAACCTTATCAAAGCGCATGGCTTCTCCTATTTATTTGGAACGTGCCAACTGCTCTTTGAGCAGGTTTTTTAGCTCGTCCAAGTCTTTTTTCTGGTCTGCCACTTGTTGACGAAGTGCCGACACGTCTTGGTGAATGCTGCGTTCTTCGTGCTTGATCTTGGTGGTGTCTTTTTCTAAGTTGTTCAGCGAATCAACGATGACTGCAATGAACATGTTCACCACCACGAAGGTGGAGATCATGATGAACAGCAAAAAGAAAATCCACGCCTGAGGCATCTTCTCCATGATGGGGCGCGCCACGCCTTCAGACCAACCTTCCAAGGTCATGACCTGAAAAAGCGTGAAGGCGCTGTCACCCATGCTGCCGAAAAGTTCAGGGAAGTCTTGACCAAACAAGTTGGTGGCCATGACAGAGAACACATAAAAGATGATGGCAGTCAGACCAGCCACCGATGCCAAGCTAGGCAGCGAGTTCAACAAACCAGCCACCACGGTGCGCATGCTCTCGATTTTGTTAATCAATCGCAACACCCGCAGCACGCGCAAGGCTCGCAACACTGAGAACGACTCTGTTGCCGGAATCACAGCGATGCCCACCACCACAAGATCAAAGACGCACCAAGGGTCGGTGAAGAATTTGATGCCTCGGGCTGTAATCAACAACAGAATTTCAAAAATGAAAACCGCCAAAATGGCGTGGTCCAGCAAGACCAGTTCGGCTCCAAACGCCTGCATCACTGCTGGACTGGTCTCCAGACCCAGCAAAGCTGCATTCAACACAATTAAAAATACTATGAAGTGTTGAACCTTGGGGTGGTTCACGAATCGTTCAATTTTTTGCTTCCACTCAGGCAGCTGTGGGTCAATTTCTACGGGTTTCATTGCTCTGTTGATTTTTGATAATTGCGTGAGACTTTAGCTGAATTTAGGGATTTCAAAATCCAAAAAACGTGGTCTTTTCAGGAGTGCACCCACCAGTAATCTGATCTGTTGGTCGAAAGCACTTTTCTAAATTAGCCGGTTCGAGATTGCGTTGTTAGATAAAAAAATAAAAAGGGGGCATATTTGTGTCATAATATTGGTCTTCTCTCCCGTGCCCGGGTGGTGAAATTGGTAGACGCAGGGGACTCAAAATCCCCCGCCGCGAGGCGTGCCGGTTCGATTCCGGCCCCGGGCACCATCGGTATCTTTTACCGTCCTGACTCGATAGCGCGCCATCAAGCATATGAATGACGACGACTTTACCGGCATAGTCAGAAGTGGCTCACAGCACAGTGTTTCGGTTTCCGAACACACTGGCAATGCAAAAACCCCAAAAAACATCGTCGCTTCTAACGAAGAAGAAACCGCGGCACGCAAACGCGCGGCCGAACAAAAAACACTTGCTGAACTAGAAGCCAAGAAAGCCTTGGCCGCCGCACTGGCAGAGCACACAGAACACATCGCCACAGACGACAGTGCCGCAGACGCCAACATCCAGAAAATCGCAGCCGACAAAGCTGCACAAAATCGCCAGGCCATTGCAGAAGGCGGCGCGACAGCGCCCAATGTGCAAAGCGTGTCTACCGACGTGCTCGATGCCAACATTCAAAACATCGGCACTGACAAGATCCAAGCCAATGTGCAGAACGTTGCTGCCGACAAAGGCATTGCGGCCAATGTGCAAAACGTGTCGGTGGATGTCATTGCAGCCAATCAGCAAAAGCTCGATGCTGACAAAGGCATTCAAGACAACCGACAAGGTCTTCCAACAGATGCCATCGCAGCCAATCGCCAAAACGTAGGCGGCGGCAACATTGCAGCGAACAACCAAAACGTGAATGGTGAAAAAGCCATTGAAGCCAACCGTCAAGACATTCCAACCAATGTCATTGCTGCCAATGTGCAAGACATCGCCATCGATGGCATTGCAGCCAACAAACAAGCCTTAGGCACAAGCAGCTTTAGCGCCAACAACCAAGCTGTTGGGCAAGACACAACCGGCTTAAATCGCCAAGGCATCGACAACGGCCCAGCCGCCGCGCCCAACTTGCAAGGTTTGCCTGCGGATGAGGCCATCAACAACCGCCAAACTCTCGCTGGCGACGCCAATGCCGATAACCGCCAAGGCATTCCGACCAATGGCAATGTTGCAAATGAGCAAGGCGTGCCTAAGCTCGCCATTCAAGACAACAAGCAGCCCCTGCCCCAAGACAACTTGGCTGCCAACAACCAAGCGCTTGCCAACCCACCGGGCATAGGGCCCAACAACCAACCGATCGCCACAGATGCGGCCGCGCTGAACCGACAAGCTGCGCCAGAAGATGCTCCGCCTGGCCTCAATCGTCAAGGCGTGGACAACGGCAAGATTGAATCGCACTTTGAGCAGTTGCCATCCGAAACTGTTGAGCGCAAAAAAGTTGATTTCCCAACCAGCACGGCCAGTGGTAGCACCAGACAGCCAGCTGCTGTTGCTGGGCAGACTTCAGCCGCCAAACCCGTTGCCAAAGCTGCTGTGCCGCGTGCACCGGCCACAGAAGCCGAAAAGCAACAGGCCAAACTCAAGCGTGAGCAAGCCAACGACGCGTTTCATGGCCGTCTTGCGGGAATCAAAAACAACGTGGATGCGCTGAACCACCGACTCACCGACTTCGAAGACAAAGTACACAAAGAAGATGCCAAGCTCGACAAAGGTGACCCAGACGACTTCAAAGTCGAATTGGACTAAGGACTGTCACCCAGATGCCACGGGTTTGATACCCACCTGATTACGATGCAGCCTGCCTCACACGCAGGCTTTTTTGTTTTTGGAGCGCACCTTGAGTCACCTCTTTTCTGAATTCACCCTCACCTCGCCGCGCGGGCCGCTCACGCTGGCCAACCGGGCCATCGTGGCCCCCATGTGCCAATACTCGGCTGACAACGGTCGGGCTACAGATTGGCACTTGGCGCATTGGGCGAGCTTGCTCAACAGCGGCGCGGCCATGTTCATCATCGAGGCCACGGCTGTCGTGCCCGAAGGGCGCATCACACCGCTGTGCTTAGGCTTGTGGGATGACGCGACGGCAGCAGCGTTGCAAGACAAGCTGCATCGTGCGCGCAAGCTCGCACCTCAAGTGCCTGTGTGTATCCAGCTCGCACACGCAGGGCGCAAGGCCTCGAGTGCAGCGCCTTGGCAAGGCGGCCAGTTGTTGACGCCAGCGCAAGGTGGCTGGGCCACTGAAGCGCCATCAGCCGTTCCCCACTTGGCGCAAGAAACCCCACCCCACGAGCTGGATATCGCTGGCCTCGAGCGCATCAAACAGGCCTTCGTCAAAGCCGCCCAACGTGCCGATGCCATGGGCATTGAAGCCATCGAGCTGCACAGCGCACACGGCTATTTGCTGCACGAATTTTTATCCCCCATCGCCAATCACCGCACCGATGCCTACGGCGGCAACTTTGACAACCGCACGCGTTTTCCGATGGAAGTGTTCGAAGCCGTGCGTGCTGTTTACAAAGGCACACTGGGCATGCGTATCTCGGCCTCTGACTGGGTAGAGAACGGCTGGACACCCGAGGAAACTGCCGACTTCTCGCTGCGCTTGAAGCTCGCAGGCGCAGACTTTGTGCACATCTCATCCGGCGGCGTAGCTGCGCAACAAAAAATTGCGATCGGCCCCGACTACCAAGTGCCTTTTGCCAAACTGGTGAAACAAAAAACAGGGATGCCGACCATTGCCGTTGGCCTGATCACCGAACCTCAACAAGCCGAAGACATCTTGGTGCGCGGCGATGCTGATTTGATCGCCCTCGCTCGCGCCTTCCTCTACAAGCCCCGTTGGGTTTGGGAAGCCGCTGCGGCTTTGAACGGCAAAGTGCAAGCCAGCCCACAGTACTGGCGGTGCATGCCGCGTGAAGCGCAAGGTATTTTTGAGTCAGTACAGATGGGCCAGCGCTGAATGACGAAACCCAAGGCCATCTAGTCAGACTAAGCCATCTTTGACGTCTGCATAGCGCAGCTGCAAACGCAGCTCGCGCTTCATGCGCGTGTTCACCATGCGGCGTGACTCGCTCATGAAACTGAGTTGCATGGCAGGCAGCTCAGTTTGCGCTTGGGCACGGCTGATACGCGGGGGCTTGGCCAAGGCATACAAGCCAGCGGCCATGTCGAAGTAGTCGCCCATCCTCATTTGACTGTCATCGTTCACGTTGTAAACACGTTGTGGCTTGCCGCGCCATACAGCCAATTGACACGCCCGCGCCAAATCGTCGGCATGGATGTGGTTAGTGAACACATCATCCTCACGCGCCAGCACGGGCGTACCGCGCAGCAAGCGATCACGTGGCGTGCCGCCTTCGCGGTCTGGCGCATAGATGCCGGGGATGCGCAGCACACTCACCCGCACAGGGCTAGAGCGTAAACGCCCCAAATGACGAACGCGTGCTTCGGCATCCACACGGCGCAGGGCTCTGGGCGTGATGGGGTTCACCGTGCGGCTTTCTTCCACCCACGCGCCTTCGCAGTCGCCATACACACCAGTGGTCGAGCCGTACACCACGCTCAGCGGTGCGCTACGGCGCATCAGCATTCGACTCACCGCCAAAGTACGTGGGTCTGTATTGCCCTGCAAGGGCGGCGGGGCCAAGTGCAACACACGCGTGGCCCAACCCGCCAAGCGTTGCAAAGAGGCTGGCACATCCAAATTACCCACCACAGGCGTCACACCTTGGGCTCGCAAGGCCGCCACACGATCAGGGCTAGAGGTGAGCGCCACCACCCGCACATGGCGCTGGACGCGCACCACGCGCTGGCCCACATCACCGCAGCCAATGATGAGCAAACGTTCGCGTTTGAAGCGAGAAGGCAAAGCGCCGAGGGGGGATTGATTGGAAGGCAAAATACACCCTATAAAAGTTCAAGGATACCCAAAGATGAGTTTCAACATCACGGTCCAACCCAGCGGCCGCGCATTCACCGCCACTTCTGACGAAACCTTGCTGGCTGCCGGCCTGCGCCAAGGCATTGGCCTGCCCTACGGCTGCAAGGACGGCGCATGCGGCTCTTGCAAGTGCAAAAAGATTTCAGGCGAAGTGACCCACGGCAAACACCAAGAAAAAGCCCTCAGCCCTGAAGAAGCGGCCAACGGCTTTGTGCTGACCTGCTGCGCCACTGCGCACAGCGATGTGGTGCTCGAATCTCGCCAAGTGGTGGAAGAAGGCGCGTTCCCCATTAAGAAAATGCCCGTGCGTGTGGTCTCGTTGGAGAAAGCCTCGCACGACGTGATGATCGTCAAGCTGCAACTGCCCGCCACCGACCCGATGAAATTCCATGCAGGTCAGTACGTTGACTTTTTGTTGCGCGACGGCGACCGCCGCAGCTACTCGATGGCCAATGCACCGCACACCTTTGTGGAAGGCTCTCCAGCGATTGAGCTTCATATCCGTCACATGCCCGGTGGCAAGTTCACCGACCACGTGTTTGGCGCGATGAAAGAAAAAGAAATCCAACGCATCGAAGGCCCACAAGGCAGTTTCTTCTTGCGCGAGGACTCTGACAAACCTTTGGTGTTCTTGGCCTCTGGCACTGGCTTTGCCCCCATCAAAGCCATCATGGAACACATGCAACACAAGGGCATCACACGCCCCGTGACGCTCTACTGGGGTGGTCGCCGCCCAGCCGACTTGTACATGCACGACTGGGTGCAAGCCCAAGCCGCCGCCATGCCAAACCTCACCTATGTGCCTGTGGTGTCTGACGCTTTGCCCGAAGACAACTGGACTGGCCGCACAGGCTTTGTGCATGCCGCTGTACTGCAAGATCATGCCGACCTCAGCGGCTACCAGGTGTATGCCTGCGGCGCACCCATCGTGGTGGATTCAGCACGCGCGAGCTACGCGCAAGCGGGTTTGCCCTCAGATGAGTTTTATGCAGATTCGTTCACTTCTGCGGCTGACAAAGTCTAACTTTCCAGCTTAGACTGCGGCTATGCAAAACACCTCACAGCACCCCCAGCTTGAAGTCATTGACATCGAGATGTTCAGACCCATGCATTGGCTCGCCTTGGCATGGAAAGACATTGAACGTTGTCCGATTGCTGGTGTCGTGCATGGCCTCATCTTGGCTGCGGTTTGCGGTGGTTTGTTTTGGTTTGCGCGCGAAGAGTTTTGGTGGATTGTGGCCATGCTGTCCGTGAGCATGATCATTGCGCCGCTGTTGGCCACTGGTCTGTACGACATCAGCCGTCGCTTAGAGCGCGGTGAGCAAGCCACAGTCGCCGACGCGTTTCGCATTTGGACCTGCGGCGACAAGCGTCTGATTCACTTCGGTTTGCTTCTCGCGCTTTCGTGTGCCGGTTGGTTCTTGTGTTCAGCGGCTTTGATTCAATGGATGCTGCCTAACAGTGTGCACACGCCTGCTGACTTCATTCGCTTGGTTGTTTTGCAACCTGAATTGGGTTTGTTTGAACTTTGGATTCTCATGGGAGCCTTATTGGCCGCCCCGATGTTTGCTTCCACCTTGGTCACAATTCCTTTGTTGATGGATCACCCCACACTCTCAGTCAAACAAGCTGTTTTCACCAGTTGGCGCGTGGTGGCGATGAACCCATTTGCCATGGCTTGCTGGGCAGGGATTTTGTGTTTCTTTACCGTTTTGGGCATTGGCTCAGCGTTTTTAGGATTGCTGGCTGTTGTGCCATTGCTAGGCCACGCCAGTTGGTACGCTTATCGTGATTTGGTGGCTTACGACCCCACCGTCCACTAATTTTTATGACAGAAGAACAATTCGCCCAATTCGGGCTGACCTTTGGCGTGGGCGGCTTCATGCTGTACATGCTGTTCATTATTTTTCAGCTCGCGCGCGAATCCAAAGCCGGCAAGTTCGGCACATTTGTGTTGTTCTTGGTGCTGGCCTTTGGCATGCTGGGCTTTGTGGCCAAGCAAGTGCTGATTTGGATGATGGAGGGCTAAGCCCTCATCAGCCACGCTTATTCGCCCAAATACGCTTCGCGTACTTTGGGGTCGTGCAGCATGTCATGCGCGTCCCCACTCAAGGTGATCAGGCCCGACTCCATCACATAGCCACGGTCGGCAATTTGCAATGCACGGCTGGCGTTTTGCTCCACCAACAAAATCGTCACGCCTTGGGCTGACACCTCTTGAATCACTTCAAAGATCTTGTCCACCATGATGGGTGACAAGCCCATCGAAGGCTCATCGAGTAACAGCACTTTGGGTCGACTCATCAACGCACGGCCCATGGCCAACATTTGCTGCTCACCGCCGGACATCGTGCCCGCCAATTGGTCGCGACGTTCTTTGAGGCGCGGGAAGGTAGTGAAGACACGCTCAATGTCTTCGTCAATGGCCGCGTTGTCATCGCGGATGTACGCACCCATTTGCAGGTTCTCGACGATGGTCATGCGGGTGAACACACCGCGGCCTTCCGGGACCATCGCTAGGCCTTGTTGCACCAAGTCCCAAGGACCTTGGCCATCAATGGTTTTGCCAGCTAACTCAATGTGGCCACCACCCAAAGGCAGCAGCCCTGTGATGGCTTTCATGGTGGTGGTTTTGCCTGCGCCGTTGGAGCCGATGAGCGAGACCAACTCGCCCTCGCGCACCTCTAGGCTCGCGCCTTTGACGGCTTGAATGCCGCCGTAGCCGACCTTCACATCGCTGACCTTCAGCAGCACCGTTGCGTTGTCGTGTTTCATCTCAATGCCCCCCATGTTCTGATTGCGTGCCGAGATAGGCTTCAATCACTTGTGGGTTGCGCTGCACCTCAGCAGGTGTGCCTTGGGCAATCACCTTGCCATAGTCAAGCACGGTCACGCGGTCGCACAAGCCCATGACCAACTTCACATCATGCTCAATCAAAAGCACGGTGCGGTGGTCGCGGCGAATTTTGTCGATCAGTTCACGCAGTTGCACTTTTTCGGTAGCGTTCATACCAGCCGCGGGTTCGTCCAGTGCAATGAGTTGCGGATCGGTCGCCAAAGCACGCGCAATTTCTAAGCGGCGTTGATCGCCATAACTCAGCGTGCGTGCTTTGTAGTCGGCCAAGCTGGCAATGCCCACATAGTCCAACAGCTCACGCGCTCGTTGCTCAATCGCCAACTCTTCTGCTTTGAATTTGGCGGTTCTGAAAATCGCGCCCAGCAAGCCAGAGCGGGTGCGCACATGGCGGCCCACCATCACGTTTTCTAACGCGGTCATCTCAGCAAACAAACGGATGTTTTGAAACGTGCGAGCAATGCCGGCCTGCGCCACCAAATGCACCTCGGTCGGTTCATACGGTTTTCCAACTAACTCAAAGCTGCCGCTGTCGGGCGTGTAGAGCCCAGTGATGACGTTAAAAAAAGTGGTCTTGCCAGCACCGTTGGGTCCAATCAAGCCATAGACCTGACCGCGCTCAATTTGCATGCGCACATCTGTCAAGGCCTGCAAACCACCGAAGCGTTTGGAGATGCCCGAGACATTCAACACGAGGTCGCTCATCGCGCACCTCCTTGTGGGTTGAGGTTCTTGCCGTGTTCAGGTGTGGGCCACAGACCGCGTGGCCGCCACAACATGATGGTGACCATGGCCAAAGCAATCAGTAACTGGCGCAGAATAGCTGCGTCTAAGCGGCCATCGGTCATGGCTTGCAAAGGCCCCGCCACATAGCGCAGCATTTCGGGCAACGCGGCCAACAACACCGCACCCAAAATAACGCCAGGCAAATGCCCCAAGCCACCCAGCACCACCATGGCCACAATCATCACCGACTCCATCAAGCTGAAGGACTCAGGTGACACAAAGCCTTGGAAGGCGGCAAACATCGCACCCGACACACCGCCAAACGTGGCACCCATGCCAAAGGCCATGAGCTTCAAGTTGCGCGTGTTCAAGCCCATAGCCTTAGCCGCAATTTCATCTTCGCGAATCGCCATCCATGCGCGGCCAATGCGTGAGTATTCAAGGCGGTGACAAATCACCACACTCACCACCACCAGCGTGAGGAACAGGTAGTAATACAGCGTGACCGAGGGCAACTCGATGAAGCCCAAATCCAAACGCTTGGACAACGGGTAGCCAAACACACTGACCGCATCAATTTGCCCCAAGCCCTTGGGGCCGTTGGTGATGTTCACGGGGTGATCGAGGTTGTTTAGGAACACGCGGATGATTTCGCCAAAACCCAAAGTAACGATGGCCAAGTAGTCGCCACGCAATTTCAAGGTCGGTGCGCCCAACAGCACGCCAAACGAACCGGCCAAACCTGCGGCCAACGGCAACACCAGCCACAGACTCAAGTGCAAGCCATCGGGGAACATGATGGCAATCCAAGGAAACACATCGGTCAAATGCGGCGAAGCTAATAGCCCAAACAAATACGCGCCGACAGCAAAAAACGCCACATAGCCCAAGTCGAGCAAGCCTGCGTAGCCCACCACAATGTTCAAGCCCAGCGCCAGCAACACGTAAAGCAGCGACATGTCGGCAATGCGCACCCAGGCATTGCCAAAGTTTTGTAACACCAGTGGCAACACCAACAAAACGGCGGCCATGAGCCAACGGTTAGAAAAGAGTTTGTGTGTCATGGTGATCAAGCCCTGTCTGCCACGCGCTCACCCAGCAGGCCTGAGGGGCGAAGCGTGAGTGTGACGATCAACACAATAAACGCGAGGATGTCGATGTAGTGGCTACCCAGCACACCACCGGTGAGCTCGCCCAAGTAGCCCGAGCCAATCGACTCAATCAGGCCCAGCAGCAAACCACCCACCACTGCGCCACCCAAGTTACCAATGCCGCCAAAGACAGCAGCGGTAAAGGCTTTGAGGCCAGGCAAGAAACCCATGGCGTGATGCGCTGTGCCGTAGTTCATGGCCCACATCACACCCGCGATCGTGGCCAACACTGCACCAATGATGAAGGTGGCTGAGATCACCACGTCGGGCTTCACGCCCATGAGGCTGGCCACGCGTGGGTTCTCTGCTGTGGCGCGCATGGCACGGCCTAACTTGGTGCGATTCACCAACCAAGACAACACTGCCAAAGCAACCACGGTCAGGCCCAAAATCATCAGCTGCGTGGGCGTGATCACCGCCTCGCCAATTTCAAACGGCGTGGTGGGCAAGAGCGCGGGGAAAGGCTTGTAGTTGGGCTTCCACACAATCATGGCCAGCGTTTGCAGCAAGATGGACATGCCAATCGCGGTAATGAGCGGGGCCAACTTAGGTGCATTGCGCAGTGGGCGATACGCGATTTTTTCAATCGCGTAGTTCAACGCCGCCGCCGCCGCAGAAGCCACCACCATCGAGATGATCAGCAGCACCCAGCCAGGGGTATCGGGCATGAGCGGCTGCAACAGACCGATGACTGACCAGCTGCACAAAGCACCAATCATCAACACCTCGCCATGTGCGAAGTTGATGAGGTTGATGATGCCGTAGACCATGGTGTAACCCAAAGCCACGAGCGCATACATGCTGCCGAGCACCAAGCCGTTGATGACTTGTTGAAGCAAGACGTCCATTTGTTATTTACCTGCTTGTTTGTTTTTGTCGCGCAAGTGGCGCAATTTGTCAGCGATTTTGATCTCTAAACCGCGCTCCACAGGGCGGTAAAAGCCCGTATTCTCCAAGCCTTCTGGCATGTAGTTAACGCCTGCTGCAAAGCCATCTTCTTCGTCATGGGCATAACGGTAGCCCTTGCCCCAGTCCATGTCTTTCATCATCTTGGTCGGGGCATTGCGCAAGTGCATGGGCACGGGACGCGTGCCGTCTTTTTTGATGAGAGCTCTGGCTTCGTTGTAGGCCTTGTAAACGGCATTCGACTTGGGCGCGACGGCCAAATACACCACGCACTCGGCCAAGGCCAGCTCGCCCTCGGGTGAGCCCAACCGCTCGTACACCTCGGCCGCATCCAGCGCCAAGCGCAAAGCACGAGGGTCGGCCAAACCAATGTCTTCAGCCGCCATGCGAATCAAACGGCGCGCCATGTATTTGGGCTCGGCCCCACCATCGAGCATGCGCACCAGCCAATACAGAGCCGCATCGGGGTCAGAGCCACGCACCGATTTGTGCAGCGCGCTGATGGTGTCGTAAAACTGTTCGCCACCTTTGTCATAGCGGCGCATGCGCTCGCCCAACACACGCATGAGCCATGCGTCGTTAATTTCTTCCAGCTTCTCGCGGTTAGCAGCCACCGACAGGGTTTCAAGCGTGTTGAGCAAACGGCGCGCATCGCCATCGGCATAAGCAATCAGGCGCTCAAGCGCTGCGTCTTCTAAGGCTGGCACAGCACCGATGGCTTGCGCTTTGGCAATGATTTGCGTGAGGTCGTCCACACTCAGCGACTGCAGCACATACACCGCTGCACGAGACAGCAACGCCGAGTTCACCTCGAACGACGGGTTCTCGGTGGTCGCGCCAATGAAGGTGAACAGGCCCGACTCCACATGCGGCAAGAACGCGTCTTGCTGGCTCTTGTTAAAGCGGTGCACCTCGTCCACAAACATGATGGTGCGTTTGGGGTCGAGCGAATCGCGGGCGGCAATGGCCTGCTCCACCGATTCGCGAATTTCTTTCACACCACCCAGCACGGCGCTGATGGACAAAAACTGGGCATCAAACGCATCGGCCATCAAACGGGCGATGGTGGTTTTGCCCACACCAGGCGGCCCCCAAAGAATGCAGCTGTGTGGCTGGCCCGATTCAAATGCCACGCGCAGCGCCATGCCCTCGCCCAGCAAGTGCTGCTGGCCGATGACCTCGCCCAAAGTTCGGGGGCGTAAGCGTTCAGCTAAGGGGGTATGGGTCGCGTTCAAGGCGTAGGTTCATCCAAGTGTGCGGGAAGTGTAGCCACCTCAGACTGAGCCTTTGCTTCGGTTGCGCTGATGCATTAACTCAGAACTTATAATTAATTGGTATTAATTTATTGAATTTAAGTAAGCAAGAATGAAAACGCAAGATTGCTGGAAGATGATCCATTTCGGCATCCGCTCCAAACTCATCGCTCTATTTGTGGCGATCAAAGTGCTCCCACTCATCTTGCTCGCCTATTTTGCATGGCAAGGTGTAGAAAGACTGGGCCACAGCTTGTCCCAAGAAACCGAATACTTGGCTGACGAAGTCAAAACCACAGTGGCTGACATGAGCGCACGCTTTGCAAAAGAATCTGTCCGAGCCTTGGACGACCGAGCACGCGAAGAGTTAGAACGCCTCACCACCGATACCGCTAGGGCTGTAGCAGATTTCTTATACGACCGCGACCGCGACATTTTGTTGGTCGCCACACTGCCGGCCCATGAAAAACAGTACCAACAATTTCTCGACACCCGTACCCGCTACACCACGCCAACAGGCAAATGGCAATTGACCGCCGATGGCCAAGCTTGGGAGTCGCAAACCATCGTTGAACCTAAGTTCGAACTGGCCTCATCTCTCAATGCTGAAAACTTGCAAGATTTTCACTCGCGACCGCCCGAAGGCGTACGCCGCAGCGTCCCCAGTCCGCTTTACTACGAGTTGACTTACATCGACTTGAACGGCCATGAAGTGATCAAAGCCTCGCGCGGTGACGTGCTCCCCAAAGGGCTACGCGACGTCTCTGTCAAAGCAAACACATGGAGCAAAGCTGAGACTTATTTTCAGGCGCTCAAATCTCTCAAGCTAGGTCAAATTTATGTGTCGGAAGTGATTGGACCTTACGTCCCCTCCCGCATCATTGGCCCTGTGACACCCACCGTCGCTCAACGTGCGTCACTGCCTTTTGCCCCCGCGAAAGAGGCCTATGCCGGACAAGAGAACCCTTATGGCCAACAGTTTCAGGGCATCGTGCGCTGGGCCACACCGGTGGTCAAAGACGGCGCAATCACAGGCTATGTGACCTTGGCCCTGAACCACGCCCACCTTCGCAGCTTCACCGATCACCTGACGCCAACGCCTGAACGCTACACCGCTGTTCCAGATGCAAGCAGCGGCAACTATGCCTTTATGTGGGACCACAAGGACCGCAACATTGCCCACCCACGCCACCACTCCATCACGGGCTTCGACCCCAACACAGGCGAATACGCCACCCCATGGCTAGAAGACAGCATCTACCAAAAATGGCAGGCCAGCAAACAACCGCTGTCTCAGTTTTTACGCACGGTTCGCACCTTCGATGACCAAAGCCGCGACAAGAAACCTGCCAAAGAACTCACGCGTTCTGGCAATTTAGGTCTGGACTGCCGCTACCTCAACTTTGCACCACAGTGCCAAGGCTGGCACGACTTGACACAACAAGGAGGATCGGGGTCTTTCTTGATTTTGTGGTCAGGCGTTTGGAAACGCACCACCGCTGCCGTGATCCCCTACTACACGGGCCAATATGCCAATTCGCCACGCGGTTTCGGCTACGTGACGATTGGTGCGAATATCGAAGATTTTCATGCTCCCGCTGTCGCCACAGCGGATTTGATGAACGAAAAAGTCAACGACTTCACAGACCGTTTACGCAACAAGCAAATCAGCATTCAAAGCATGATTGAGCATTCCGTCAACGAGACCGCAGCCAACCTCACGGGATCCACATTGATCATGCTGATCTTGGTGGTCGTCGTGGCGGTTTGGTTGGCCTCATTGCTGACCCGCCATGTGACTGACTTGGTGCAAGGATTGGCGCGCATTGAAGGAGGCGATTTTTCATTTCGTTTTCAACGCGGTACGAACGATGAATTGGGTCATTTGAATAACTCGCTCAATCACATGGCGGACAGCGTGCAAGCTTCTTTCGAACGCAGCGAATCTGCACGTCGTCAAGCCGAAGACAACAGTCAAATGAAAAGCGACTTTGTGGCCAATGTGTCGCACGAACTGCGCACGCCGCTCAACGGTATCTTGGGCTTTTCCGAAATTATTTTGGAAGATGCCAAAGACTCTGAAACACGCGAGTTTGCACAAACCATTCACCAAAGCGGCCAACATCTGCTGTCTGTTGTCAACGACATGTTGGACGTGGCCAAGATTGAAGCGGGCCACATGACCCTTGAACCTGTCGTCACCCAAATTCGAGCCTTGCTCAACGAGGTGGCCTTGCTGCACACCAACTCGGCCGAACAAAAGGGCTTAAAACTTCACACCTTGCTGGAGGACGATTTACCAGAGCAGATGTGCACTGATCCGACGCGCCTGCGTCAAGTCATCAACAACTTACTGAGTAATGCTGTGAAGTTCACCGCCAAAGGAGAAGTAACTTTGTCAGCACGTTGGGTTGATCAGCAGCTCATTGTGGGGGTACGTGATACAGGTGCTGGCATTGCGCCACACGTCCAAGAAGTAGTGTTTGAAAGATTTCGCCAAGCCACTTCATTTGTCACACGAGAACACGGTGGTACGGGTTTAGGACTTGCCCTTGTGCGTGAATTTATCAAGCTGATGGGGGGCGAGCTCAGGCTGACATCACAACTGGGGTTAGGCTCTTATTTTGAGTTTTCTGTGCCAGAACTCAATCGGGCAACACGCGTAACAAATCTTGACCACTGATTGGCTTGAGCAACAAATCATCAAAGCCTGCAGACATGATGCTTTGACGCTCCGATTCCATGGCATGCGCGGTGTACGCAATCACGCGCAAAGCGGCTAGCTCGGGCGTTCCACGTATCAATCGACAGACCTCCTTGCCATCCATCACTGGCATGCTGATGTCCAACAAGACAACGTCATAACGATGGCTTTGCAGCTTCTCCAATGCAGAACCGCCACTTTCAGCTTCATCGACTCTCATGCCACGACGTTTCAAAAGTGCGGCAGCCAACTTCCGATTGACAGCGTTATCGTCGACAACCAAAACATTTTTCATGGCTTTGCGTATCTCTATACTTATCTTTAAGTACGAGTTTATAACTCATTTAAATTAACATAATTAATAAATTTCGTTATATTTCACTTAATTAGATACTAAGGTATTAAATATTGGATTGATTATTTTGCGCCAAGCTTCTAACTTTTGAGAAAAAGACCAAGTGGCATGTGCCGGACTCGTCGACGGCAAACGATGGACAGGTATGCCAAGTGTTTGCGTGAGCTTGGCATGTTTGAAGCTCTCACCACCGTTGTGTGCAATGGCAGCCAGTTGGGGACAACGCATCCGCAAAATTTTCAAATCGTTGGGCTGCGCATTCTGAATGTGGCTGTCCAAACTGCCCTCGCGCTCACAAGCCGCGTAAACATCCCACAAACCCACGCCTTGGCTGAGCAACCACTGCGACCGTTGGACATAGGGCATGGCCAACACAGCGTCAGGCTCGGGCGACAACAGCGTCGCCATGATTCTCCAAAACTGGTTTTGTGGGTGACCGTAGTACTGCTGCGCACGCAGCGAAGCCACGCCGGGAAAGCTGCCCAACACCACCAAACGCGTACGGGCGTCTAGCAAAGGCGGTAAGCCTTGCAACACGGGCGTGGCCTGTGTCATCGCTGCACTCAGGGGCGAATCACGCTCACGCCCTTAGGCGGCACAAAATTGAACTGCGCGACACCAAGGTTGGCCGGGTTGACTTCAAAGCGGTCAAAGCTCAACACCGAGCGCTGACCCATGGCATCAAAAATCTCAAGCTTGGCAAGACTGATTTGTGCACCGTCTGCGCGAAGCCCCAAGCGCACCGATTGAATGGTGCTCTCGCGGTTCTTTGGCGTGGCTTGCACCCATTGCAAGCCCTCGGCATCGGCTTGGGCGTCTAGGCTGAACTCTTTTTGCAAAGCACTCAAGTCCGTCGCGGTGGCCACCAAGGCAGCAGGAGTGCTACCCAAGGCTTGTGCTTGCTTGCGAGCCGTCACTTGTTCAAGGTCGGCGTCATACAGCCACAAGGTTTGACCATCGGCCACGATGATTTGTGGAAAGGGTTTGAGGTAATCAAAACGAAAACGTGTGGGACGCACAAATGAAAACTGCCCTGTTGACGTTTTGCTGCGTACCGAGGTTTGTCCTGCTTTCGCAGGTGGTGTGACCACTTGCGTGAAATCGGCGCGGCCACTCTTGGTGGATTTCAAAAACGTTTCCAGCGTGTCCAAGCTGCTGGCACATGCAACACCGGCACTCAACGCTGCAATGATCAAGCCTGATGCAACTCGGGGCACAGTGCAATTCACAAAAGCGAAAACCTTGCTCAAACTCTGCTGGGTGTTGTTATTCATCACGCTTAGGCACCAAAATTTCGCGTTGGCCGTTGCTGCTCATGGCACTGACCATGCCGGCCTTCTCCATGTCTTCCACCAAGCGTGCGGCGCGGTTATAGCCAATCTTCAAGTGGCGTTGCACCAACGAGATGCTGGCCTTGCGGTTCTTCAACACCACTTCAACGGCTTGGTCGTACATCGGGTCTTTTTCTGCTGACACTTCGCCAAACAAATCGGGGCCTGAAGGGTTGCCATCGCCATCGACCGTGCCACCTTCGAGCACCCCCTCGATGTAATCGGGTTCACCTTGGCTCTTTAAGTAGCTCACCACGCGGTGCACTTCTTCGTCGCTCACGAACGCGCCGTGCACACGCACGGGGAAGCCTGAGCCGCTGGCCATGTACAACATGTCACCCATGCCCAACAAAGCCTCAGCACCCATTTGGTCGAGGATGGTGCGGCTGTCAATTTTGGAGCCCACCGAGAACGCAATACGCGATGGGATGTTGGCCTTGATGAGGCCCGTGATCACATCCACGCTAGGACGTTGCGTGGCCAAGATCAAATGGATACCGGCAGCACGCGCCTTTTGGGCGAGACGTGCAATCAGCTCTTCAATCTTCTTACCCACCACCATCATCAAATCGGCCAACTCATCAATCACCACCACGATGTGTGGCAGACGTTGCAGTGGCTCAGGTTGCTCAGGCGTCAAGCTAAAGGGGTTGTAGATGAACTCTTCACGCGCAGCGGCTTCGTCAATCTTGGCGTTGTAGCCCGCGAGGTTACGCACGCCCAGCTTACTCATGAGCTTGTAGCGTTTTTCCATTTCGCCCACACACCAATTCAGCCCATGTGCGGCTTGGCGCATGTCGGTCACCACGGGAGCCAATAAATGCGGGATGCCTTCGTAGACCGACATCTCTAACATCTTGGGGTCAATCATCAGCAAACGCACATCGCGGGCTTCGGCCTTGTAGAGCAAGGACAAAATCATCGCGTTGATACCCACCGATTTACCCGAGCCAGTCGTACCCGCCACCAACACGTGGGGCATCTTGGCCAAATCGGCCACGATGGGATTGCCCACAATGTCTTTGCCCAAGCCCATGGTGAGCATGGACTTGGATTCGTTGTACACGTCAGAGCCCAAAATTTCGCTCAAGCGAATCGACTGACGCTTGGCATTGGGCAACTCCAACGCCATGTAGTTTTTGCCTGGGATGGTCTCCACCACGCGAATGGACACCAGTGAGAGTGAACGCGCCAAGTCTTTGGCGAGGTTCAACACTTGCGAACCCTTCACGCCTGTGGCGGGTTCAATCTCGTAGCGGGTAATCACAGGGCCGGGAGACGCGGCCACCACGCGTACTTCCACGCCAAAGTCTTTGAGCTTTTTCTCAATCAAGCGGCTGGTCATTTCCAGCGTTTCGGGCGATACCGTGTCTTGACGCACCAGCGGATCGTCTAGCAAATCCACCTGCGGTAAACGCGAGTCTGTGGCCGCATCGCTGAACAACGTCTTTTGGCGCTCTTTGGCCACGCGCGCACTCTTAGGCACTTCCATCACTTCGGGTTCAATGTGTACCGTGATGGGGGGGTGTTCTTTGATTTCCACCAACTCTTCAAACACCACTTCTTCGCGTTCGCGTGCAGCCACCAAACCGTAGGCCAAGTCTTCTTCACGCTCTCGGCGCTCACGCCATTTTTCGTAAAGGCCGTCAATGAAGGCGCCAATGTTTTCAGCGGTTTGTCCCCATGAGAAGCGGAACACCCAAGATGCACCCACCACACCAAACACAATGAAAATCAAACCCGAGCCATTGAAGCCAAACCAGTCCAAGCTCGAAGGCCCCACCAGATAGCCCAACACGCCGCCACTGCTATGTCCGGGCAAGCGGTCTTCAAAGCGGTACATGCGCGTCCACTCCAAGCCCGTGCTTGAAATCAACAACAAAACCAAGCCAGCCCAAAACGCAAAGCGCGTGTAGCGCCAACTGGTGTGCTCCGGCGTTGGCTCGTCTTCGTCACGCAATCGGTTGGCCAAGGCAGACAGCCAAGCCACCAAAGCGGCGGCATAACACCACCACACCGAGTAGCCGAGCAAGAAAAAGCTCAAGTCGCCAAACAAGGCTCCCATGCGGCCACCAAAGTTACGCACGGTGTTGCCTGCGCCAGAGGTGGTCCATGCGGGATCCAGCGGCGAATGGGTGATCAGCGCCAGCAACCAATAGGTCATGAACACAAAGCCTGCCGTCAGCGCAATTTCTTGGGCAAAGCGGCGAAAACCTGTGGGCTTGTGGTCCGCATCGGCACTCGAAGCGCGCGGATCGTTCTTTAATGTATTGAGCGAATAAGTCATGTCTAGAGGCAGAGCTTACCCGAGAGGCAACCTTGACTTCTCAGGGATAAAGCGAGGTTCTTACAATCTTGCCTTTATTGTCTCTTTGAATGCCCCCTCAGATGTCTACCAACCAACACGCCCAAGTTTTGATTCTCGGCTCCGGCCCTGCTGGCTACACCGCCGCCGTTTACGCTGCCCGCGCCAACCTCAAGCCTCTGTTGATCACCGGCATGGCCCAAGGCGGCCAATTGATGACCACCACCGAAGTGGACAACTGGCCTGCCGATGTGAACGGCGTGCAGGGCCCAGAACTGATGCAACGCTTTCAGCAACACGCAGAGCGCTTCAACACCCAAATCGTGTTTGACCACATCAACAAGGTCGATTTCTCTAAGCGCCCCTTCACCTTGACCGGTGACAGCGGCACCTACACCTGCGACAGCCTCATCATTTGTACCGGCGCTTCTGCCAAGTACTTGGGCCTGCCCTCGGAAGAAGCCTTCATGGGCCGTGGCGTGTCTGGCTGCGCCACGTGTGACGGTTTCTTCTACCGCGACCAAGTGGTCAGCGTGGTCGGCGGCGGCAACACCGCTGTGGAAGAAGCCCTGTACCTTTCCAACATCGCCTCTAAAGTGCACTTGGTGCACCGACGCGACACCTTCAAGGCCGAAGCCATCATGATCGACAAGCTCATGGAAAAAGTCGCTGCAGGCAAGATCGTGCTCGAAACCAACAGTACCTTGGACGAAGTGCTGGGCGACGCCTCCGGCGTGACCGGCATCCGTTTGAAGAGCACCGCCGACGGCAGCACCCGCGACATCGCCACCCAAGGCTGCTTCATTGCCATCGGCCACTCACCCAATACCGGCATTTTTGAAGGCCAATTGGCCATGAAAAACGGCTATTTGTTGACCAAGAGCGGTTCTGAAGGCTTTGCCACCATGACCAGCGTGCCTGGCGTCTTTGCTGCTGGCGACGTACAAGACAACATCTACCGCCAAGCCATCACCAGCGCCGGCACGGGCTGTATGGCCGCCTTGGACGCCCAGCGCTTCTTGGAGCAAGGCGCCCACTAAAACGCGCTACAATCTCAGGCTTTGCTGAATTTAGCGAAGAGATGGGTTACCGCCACCCTTTTTGGCGAGGTGAGGCGCTCGTGGGAACGACCGCCGTTGATATGGAGTGTCCACATGGCACGCGTATGTGAAGTAACGGGCAAAGGCCCAATGTCTGGGAACAACGTTTCCCACGCAAACAACAAGACAAAACGCCGTTTTTTGCCTAACCTGCAATACCGCCGTTTCTGGGTAGAGACTGAAAACCGTTGGGTTCGCTTGCGCGTTTCTAGCGCAGCTCTGCGTTTGATCGACAAAAACGGCATCGACGCCGTGTTGGCTGACTTGCGCTCACGCGGTCAAGCTTAATTCCAGTTACTGAAAGGACACGATCATGGCATCCAAAGGCGGACGCGAAAAAATCAAGCTGGAATCGACAGCCGGCACAGGTCACTTCTACACGACCAGCAAAAACAAGAAAACAATGCCCGAGAAAATGTTGATCATGAAATTTGATCCCAAAGCTCGCAAGCACGTTGAATACAAGGAAACCAAACTGAAGTAATTCAGGCTGGCCCTCTCGAAAAACCCGCTCATCGTTTGATGGCGGGTTTTTTGTTGCCCAAACGAGCATGCGTGTCGATCAACGGATAGGCAGCGTAGCCAGTGCATCACCCAAAAGAAAAGGCACCCGAAGGTGCCTTTGTCGTGAGTGCAGAACCGTTTACACGCGTGCAGCACGCAAGTGCATCGAGAACTCTTGCAAAGCAGCAATGCCGCTGGTCTCGGCGCGTTTGCACCAAGCTTGCAGGTCTAGCGCCAATTGCGCACGGTTGTGGTTGGTGTTGAGCCACAACTGGCGCAGCTCTTCACGCATCTTCACCATCGTGTCCACATCAGGCAAGGCCGCACGGGCTTGGGCCAATTGGGCCGCCACGGCCGCAGGCACCTTCTCTGCGTCGCGGTGCATCCAGCGTTTGGCAGCAGCCAACACAGAGTCAGCAGGCAAGGTGCTCATCTTGTCGAGCTCTTGCTTCATGGCCAAACGCAGTTGGGTGGCGTAATTGGCCATCACTTCGTAGCGGTTGGCAATGACGGCTTCCAAGGTCTTTTCATCGGCCACTGGCTTGATGTCGCCAAAAGCGAGCTTTGGAGGTGTCTTCTTCACAGTCGCCAAACCCACAGTTTCCAAGATGCGGATGTACAACCAGCCCAAGTCGAACTCGTAGGGCTTGACCGACAACTTGGCCGATGTGGGGTAAGTGTGGTGGTTGTTGTGCAACTCTTCGCCACCAATGATGATGCCCCAAGGCGAAATATTGGTGCTGGCGTCTGGCGCCTCAAAGTTGCGATAGCCCCAGTAGTGGGCTGCACCGTTGATGATGCCGGCCGCAGTGACGGGAATCCACATCATCTGCACGGCCCACACGGTCAGGCCCAAAGCGCCGAACAAGGCCAAGTTGATGATGAGCATCAAAGCCACGCCCCACACCGAGTGAGGGGTGTACAGGTTGCGCTCAATCCAATCGTTGGGGGTGCCGTGGCCAAAACGCTCGAGGGTTTCGAGGTTCTCGGCTTCTTTGCGGTACAGCTCAGCGCCTGTGAACAACACGGTTTTGATGCCGTGCACGTGAGGGCTGTGTGGGTCTTCCGCTTGCTCGCACTTGGCGTGGTGCTTGCGGTGAATGGATGTCCACTCTTTGGTCACTTGGGCGGTGGTGAGCCACAACCAGAAACGGAAGAAGTGCGACGCAATCGGATGCAAATCCAAAGCGCGGTGTGCCGAGTGGCGGTGCAAGTAGATGGTCACGCTGGCGATGGTGATGTGTGTGAGCACCATCGTGACGATGAAGACTTGCCAGCCAGAAAAATGCAGCAAGCCGTAGCTCAGCCAGTTCAACGTGGCATCAAGCCAAGCCCAATTGGGTAACAACATGTATGTCTTTCAACTCGTGGAAAATTAACTGTCAATTTTAAAGTTTCGGGTCTTATTTGGCTACCCAAACCGCAGCAAAAAAGCCGTCTGTTGCATGTATGTGGGGCCAAAGACGCAAATACAAGCCGTCTGTCGTACACAAACTGCCTGCATTGGCTACTTTCAGCTCTGTCAGCGTGTCGGCTGCTGACAACGGCACAAAGTTGGGGTGCGCTGCACTGAAGGCTTGGGCAATTGCCTCGTTCTCTTCGGGCAACACGCTGCAGGTGGCGTACACCAAGCGGCCGCCCGACTTCACCAAACGCGCAGCGCTGGCCAAGATGGAGGTTTGCTTGACTGTCAACTCTTCAACGGCCTTGGGTGACTGACGCCATTTCAGGTCAGGGTTGCGGCGCAAAGTGCCGAGGCCCGAACAGGGGGCATCTACCAACACGCGGTCAATCTTGCCGCTTAGGCGCTTCACACGCTCGTCACGCTCGTGCGCAATGGCGGAGGGGTGAACGTTGGACAACTTGCTGCGTGCCAAACGTGGCTTGAGCGATTCCAAGCGATGGCCCGATGTGTCAAACGCATACAAGCGGCCGGTGCTGCGCATAGACGCGCCAATGGCCAGCGTTTTACCGCCAGCGCCCGCACAAAAGTCCACCACCATCTCGCCGCGCTTGGCGTCGAGCAAAAGGGCCAACAGCTGTGAGCCTTCGTCTTGCACTTCAATCGCACCACGCGCAAACGCGTCGAGGCCCGACAAAGCAGGCTTGCCTTCAATACGCAAACCCCAAGGCGAGAACGGTGTGTCCACCGCCTTGATGCCCGCGAGCTTCAACTCGTGCTGCACATCGGCGCGTTTGTCGGTGAAGGTGTTCACGCGCAAGTCCAGCGGTGCGCCGCCATTGAGGCGTTCGACCAAAGGCCAAAAGCCCTCGCCCACTTGGGCTTTGAGCGGCTCCACCAACCACTCGGGCATGTTGTGGCGGTGGCGCTCCATCAGGTCAGCAGGGCTTACCGCTTCGCAGGCTTCGAGCCATGCGGCTTCTTGTTTGTTCAACGCACTGAACAAAAAGTCGAGCGGGCTGTTGTTGGCGTGCTTGGCGCTCTTGGGCGCGTTGTTGGCAGGCGCTTGGTCTTTCAAGTGCTGTGCAAAGCCAAGGATGGCCAAGCGGCGCTCTTTGGGGCCAGAGCCCGAGGGCGCAAAGTGGTCGTAGCGCAGTTTGTTGCGCAAGACGTTGTAGGTGGTTTCGGCCAAGGCCGCTCGCTCGCGCGGGCCGAAGGCATAGGTTTTACGGTAGTCACGGAAAAACTTTGACACCACTGAATCAGCAGGGTGGTCAAACTTCAAAGTGAGGCGGACAAGCTCAGTACAAGCTTCAACAAGGGCTTTTGGATGCATAGGGTGTATTGTCCCATCCTATGAACGACCAAGACCTCCCCCCACTGCAAGAAACTCCCATCGGCCTCTACCGCCACTACAAAGGCGGCCAATACGAGGTGATTGGCACCGTACGCCACAGCGAAACACTAGAACCCATGACACTCTACCGCGCCCTTTACGGCGCACACGGCCTGTGGGTGCGGCCTGCGGCCATGTTTAACGAACAGGTGCTGATTGACGGCGTGATGCAGCCGCGCTTCGTCAAAACCAACTAAGCCTTGTATGCAGCGGTGTTGCCAGCCCCGCGATAATTCGCGTCAATGAAAAACATCGTCATCTTGATCTCTGGCGGCGGCTCCAACATGACCGCCATCGTGCGCACCGCGCAAACCCAAAACTGGGCCAAGCAATTCAACGCGCAGGTGAGTGCCGTCATCAGCAACAAAGCCGACGCCAAAGGCTTGGCCTTTGCCAAAGAACACAGCATTGCCACAGCAGTCATTGACCACAAAGCCTTTGCCGACCAGCCCCAACCCCGCGAAGCCTTTGACGCCGCCTTGATGACCGAGATCGACAAACACCAGCCCCATCTTGTGGTGCTGGCTGGCTTCATGCGCATCCTCACACCAGGCTTTGTGGCGCACTATGAAGGCCGACTGCTCAACATCCACCCCTCGCTCCTGCCCGCCTTCCCTGGCCTGCACACGCATGAGCGCGCCATCGAAGCCGGCTGCAAATTTGCCGGAGCCACCGTGCACCGCGTGACCGCCGAACTAGACCATGGCCCCATCCTCGCCCAAGCCGTCGTACCCGTGCTGCCCGACGACACTGCAGACACACTGGCTGCGCGGGTGTTGACGCAGGAGCATTTGATTTACCCGAAGGCGGTGGCGGAGTTGTTAGCCCATTAACAAAGGCCGAGTGAAGAAACTCACAGCTGAGAGGGGTATGGCCAGCTGACGATTTCTGGTACTCCAGCATGAGGAAGCTGGCCATGCACCTCTCGGCGGAGCGACAGCACTCTCACCGCATCGAACGCAAAAAATCAAGCCAAGAGTCGAGAACTCTTAGGCACATGCGCCATCAAAAACTCCATCTGATCCGCCAAGATACGGCGGTTTCTCAGGATGAAGTCCTCCCACAACGAAGGCTCATAAGGTGTGTACAGCAGCGGCATGCGCGCTTGCTCGGGCGTGCGGTTGCCCTTGCGGTGGTTGCACGATTTACACGCCGTCACCACATTCATCCACACATTGGGGCCGCCTTGGCCCACGGGGCGAATGTGTTCGCGGGTGAGTTCTGATTCGTGGAAGTGGTCGCCGCAGTAGGCGCACACGTTGCGGTCGCGGCTGAAAAGCTTGTCGTTGGTCAGGCCCGATTTCAAATCAAACGGGTTGATGTTGGGCACACCTTTCGTGCCAATGATGCTGTTGACCTTGATGATCGACTGCTGACCTGTGATGGCATTGGTGCCGCCATGAAACACCGCCACCTCGCCGCCTGATTCCCAGCGTACTTCGTCGGCCGCGTAATGAATGACCGCTTGTTCCAGCGATATCCACGACTGCGGTAGCCCTTGGGCTGACAGTTTCAAGACCTTCACACCTCACCTCCATTCGCTTCTTAAACGATCGATCGGGAATGCACATCTATCGCTGACAATATACCTTTATTGAGTGACAGTTTTATGCCACTCACGTAACACCCAATTTATGCAAATTTTTCGAGGTTTTCATCACCCCCAGTTGGCCAAGGCCTGTGCCTTGACGATTGGCAACTTTGACGGCGTGCACCGTGGCCACCAAGCCATGTTGGCCCTGCTGAAAAATGAGGCACGTCACCGCGGCGTGCCCAGTTGCGTGATGACGTTTGAGCCGCACCCGCGCGACTTCTTTGCCAAGCAGCACCAACAGCCCGACCTCGCCCCCGCCCGCATCGCCACCCTGCGTGACAAGCTCAACGAGCTGGCCGCTTGCGGTGTGGACCAATGCGTGGTGCTGCCGTTTGACCAAAGCTTTGCCTCGCAAGAGCCTCAGGCTTTCATCGAAGACGTGCTGGTCAAAGGCCTAGGCGTGAAATACGTGCTGGTGGGTGACGACTTCCGCTTTGGGGCCAAACGCCTGGGCGACTACGCCATGCTCGACGCCGCAGGCACAGCACACGGTTTTGACGTGGCCCGCATGAACAGCTACGAGGTGAAGAACCTGCGCGTGTCCAGCTCTGCCGTGCGCGAGGCCATGGGCCGTGGCGCGATGCAAGAGGTGGCGCAGTTGCTGGGCCGCCCTTATGCCATTTCGGGCCATGTGGTGCATGGCCGCAAGCTGGGCCGCGAGCTGAACTGCCGCACCCTCAATCTGCGCTTTAGCCATTGGAAGCCCGCTGCCAGCGGCATCTTCGTGGTGCAGGTGCACGGCCTGAGCAATCAGCCCTTGGCCGGTGTAGCCAATTTGGGCATTCGCCCTTCGCTTGACCCGACCGATGTGAACGGCGGCCGCGTGCTGCTAGAAACCCATTGCCTCGACTGGCCCGCCAGCCTAGGCGCTGAGGGGGGCTACGGTAAAATCATCCGCGTGGAACTGCTGCACAAATTACACGACGAGCTGAAGTACGACGGTCTGGACGCCTTGATGCAAGGCATACACAAAGACTGCGACGATGCACGCGCCTGGCTCGCAGCCCGAATTTGACGGGGCGTGCAGCCCCCTCTTGCTGCACATTGCCCCGCATCTGCCTGATTTAGCGAGCTGCCCCGCTTTTGGGTTTAGCAGCCAGCCCCCTCTTAATGCCTCCGACCTGAGATAGCCATGACAGACAAAGCCACCGATTACCGATCCACGCTCAACATGATGGACACCCCGTTCCCCATGCGTGGTGACTTGCCCAAACGCGAACCCGCTTGGGCCAAGCAATGGAACGAGCAAGGCTTGTACAAAAAACTGCGCGTGGCACGCCAAGGTGCACCGCTGTTTGTGTTGCACGACGGCCCGCCCTACGCCAACGGCAAGCTGCACATCGGCCACGCGCTGAACAAAGTGCTCAAAGACATGATCGTCAAGTCCAAGCAATTGGGTGGCTTTGACGCGCAATACATCCCCGGCTGGGACTGCCACGGTTTGCCCATCGAGAACGCCATCGAAAAACTGCATGGCCGCAAACTCAGCCGTGACGACATGCAAGCCAAGAGCCGCGCATTCGCCACTGAGCAAATTGACCAACAACGCGAAGACTTCAAACGCTTAGGGGTCTTGGGCGACTGGGAACGCCCCTACCGCACCATGGACCCCGCCAACGAAGCAGGCCAACTGCGCGCCTTCAAACGCGTGATGGAACGTGGCTTTGTGTACCGTGGTCTGAAGCCTGTGTACTGGTGTTTTGACTGCGGCTCATCTTTGGCCGAGTTTGAAATTGAATACGCCGACAAGAAGAGCGACACCTTGGACGTGGCCTTCTTGTGCGCCCAACCTGAAAAGTTGGCTGCTGCATTTGGTTTGCCCAAGCTCGACAAAGAAGCGTTTGCAGTCATCTGGACCACCACCGCGTGGACCATCCCTGCCAACCAAGCGCTCAACATGCACCCCGAAATCAACTACGCCTTGGTCGACACCGAGCGTGGTTTGTTCTTGTGCGCGGCTTCCTTGGTCGAGAAATGTTTAGAGCGTTGGAAGCTCGAAGGCAAAGTGGTGGCCACGGCTACGGGCGACAAGCTCGGCCTCATTGAATTCAACCACCCACTGTCACATGTGGACGCTGGCTACAAACGCACAGCCCCCGTGTTCTTGGCCGACTACGTGGGCGAGAGCGACGGCACAGGCATCGTGCACAGCGCCCCTGCCTACGGCGTGGATGACTTCAACTCATGCATGGCCAACGGCATGAAGTACACCGACATCTTGAACCCCGTGCAAGGCAACGGCGCGTATGCCGCTGACTTCCCGTTGTTCGGTGGCCAGCACATCTGGAAAGCTGTACCCGTCATTTTGGAAACCCTGCAAAACGCAGGCCGCTTGATGGCGACACAAACCATCACGCACAGCTACCCACATTGCTGGCGTCACAAAACACCTGTCATCTACCGCGCGGCTGCGCAGTGGTTCATCCGCATGGATGCGTTTGACAGCACCACCGAAAAAACCACGGGCAAGTTCATCACCGACAAGTCAAGCAAATCTCTGCGCGAACTCGCATTGCATGCGATTGACGAAACCCACTTCTACCCAGAAAACGGCCGTGCACGTTTGCGCGACATGATTGCCAACCGCCCCGACTGGTGCATCTCGCGCCAACGCAGCTGGGGTGTGCCCGTGCCGTTCTTCTTGCACAAAGACAGCGGCGAGTTGCACCCACGCACCATGGCCATCATGGACCAAGCGGCCGACATCGTTGAAAAAGGCGGCATCGAAGCATGGAGCCGCGTGACGGTAGAGGACATCCTCAACCAACCCGGTGACGACGCAGCCAGCTACACCAAGAGCACCGATATCTTGGAAGTGTGGTTTGACTCTGGCTCGACCTTCCAACACGTGCTGCGCGGTAGCCACAAAGATGCGTACGACCGCGCACCACACCATGACCAAGGCCCTGAAGCCGACTTGTATTTAGAAGGCCACGACCAACACCGCGGCTGGTTCCACAGCTCGCTGCTGCTGGGCTGCGCTTTGTACGACCGCGCGCCCTACAAAGGCCTGCTGACCCACGGCTTTGCCACCGACGGCCAAGGCCGCAAGATGAGCAAGAGCTTGGGCAACACCGTCGCACCACAAGAAGTGAGCGACAAGATGGGCGCAGAAATCGTGCGCTTGTGGGTGGCCAGCACCGACTACTCGGGCGACCTGAACATCGACGACAAAATCTTGGCTCGCGTGGTCGATGCCTACCGCCGCATCCGCAACACGCTGCGCTTCTTGCTGGCCAACGTGAGTGACTTTGACCCAGCCAAAGACGCCGTGGCGTTTGACGACTTGTTGGAAATCGACAAGTACGCGCTTTCGCGCGCAGCACAAGTGCAAGCCGAAATTCGCGCGCACTTCGATGCGTATGAGTTCCACCCCGTGGTGTCGAAGTTGCAGCTGTACTGCTCGGAAGATTTGGGCGCGTTCTATTTGGACGTGCTCAAAGACCGCCTGTACACCACAGCACCCAAGTCGCTCGCTCGTCGCAGCGCACAAACTGCGTTGCACCAAATCACCCACGCAATGCTGCGTTGGATGGCCCCGTTCCTCAGCTTCACCGCTGAAGAAGCTTGGACCACGTTTGGTAAGTCTGAATCGATCTTCTTGGAAACCTTCACGGATCTCGGCGCAAGCAATGCGGTGTTGATGGACAAGTGGGGCAACATCCAACAAATTCGCGAAATCGCCAACAAGAAAATCGAAGACAAACGCACAGAAGGATCTGTGGGTGCGTCACTGCAAGCTGAACTCATCATTCACTGCGACGACGTAACATACGACACCTTGGCCTCATTGGGCGACGACTTGAAGTTTGTGTTCATCACCTCCAAGGTCGCACTCGTCAAAGGCGCAGGTTTGACCGTTGAAGTCAAAGCCAGCGAAGCCACCAAGTGCGAACGTTGCTGGCACTACAGCGACGACGTGGGCCACAACCCCGCTCACGCCACCTTGTGCGGCCGTTGCGACAGCAACTTGCACGGTGACGGTGAAGTGCGTCACTTCGCTTAAAGAAAGCTACACATGGCACGCCACACCTTCATCCGCAACCCCACCTCGTATTGGGTGTGGCTCGGCATTGCCGCGTTGGTATTGATCGCCGATCAATTCACCAAGGTGCTCATCGTCAGCACGTATCAGTTGGGTGAAGGTTTTCCTGTCACTGACTTTTTCAACATCGTGCGTGTACACAACGAAGGCGCTGCGTTCTCGTTCCTCGCCACGGCGGGCGGCTGGCAGCGTTGGTTCTTCACTGGCCTTGGCGTGGTGGCCACCATCGCCATGGTGTGGATGCTCAAAAAGCACCCAGGCCAAAAACTGTTTGGCTTTGCCATCGCCTGCATCTTGGGCGGCGCAGTGGGCAATGTGATTGACCGCGTGCTGTATGGCTACGTGGTGGACTTTCTAGATTTTTATTACGCCGGCATTCACTTCCCAGCGTTCAACATTGCCGACAGCGGCATCACCGTGGGTGCAGCCTGTCTCATCTTGGATGAAGTGCTGCGCGTGCGCCGCGGAAACTAAACATGCAAATACTTCCCCCAAAAACAGTTGGCATAGCCGAACTGAACACGGCCATTGCGCAAAAAGGCTACGGCATGCTCAGTGCTGCCAGCGTGGCCGAATGGGCAGGATGTGCATTGAGCGAGCTGCAAGCCCTGTCGCCCGACTGGGACAACATGCCGCCCGACAACTACCTTAAAGATGGTGGCCGCTACCGCCGCCGCTTGCACAGCAGCTTTGTGTTTGAGCACAACACACTCAGCCAAGTGCCGCATCGTGCGCATTGGCAGTCCCTCGACTACAACGCGCTGCACGGCGGCATGGAGCGTTGGTTTGAACCCATGCACAAAGCCACCGTGGCCACACCTGCGTGGACGAAGTTGCTCACTGCATTGGCAAACACCGCTACCCAAGTACGCGGCACACCGAGCACCAAGTGGTGCATCGAAGCGCATCAGTTCCGCATCGACACCACCGACGGCATTGGCCGCCCCACACCTGAAGGCGCACATCGTGATGGCGTGGATTTTGTGGCGGTATTCATGGTCAACCGCACCGACATCAAAGGCGGTGAGACCCGCGTGTTTGAAGCCAACGGCCCACAGGGCGAACGCTTCACACTGAGCGAGCCTTGGTCGTTGATGTTGTTAGACGACACCCGCATGATTCACGAGAGCACGCCCATTCAGCCATTGGCTGAGGGCGGTCATCGCGATACGCTGGTGCTCACCTGCCGCGCAGACAAGTTTCAGGACGCCGAACCCAGCGCCTGAAACCCCTGCGCTGTCATCACAAAGTGATGATGGTGCAACCCGTGGTCTTGCGGGCTTCCAAGTCGCGATGCGCTTGGGCAATGTCGGCCAAGGGGTAAGTTTGGTCGATGTGAATCTTCACCTTGCCGCTGGTCACGGCTTCAAACAAATCGTCAGCCATTTCTTGCGTGCTTTCGCGCGTGACGATGTGGCTGAACAAAGTTTGACGTGTGAGGTAGATCGAACCTTTAGGGCCCAAGATGCCGGGGGCGATGGGCGCTGGTGCACCTGATGCGTTACCAAAGCTGGCCATCAAACCAAACGGTGCGATGCAATCGAGTGATTTGTCCCATGTGTCTTTACCCACCGAGTCGTAAACCACTTTCACGCCCTTGCCGCCTGTGATTTCTTTCACGCGCACCAGGAAGTCTTCCGTGTTGTAGTTGATGACGTGCGCTGCACCGTTGGCTTTGGCCAAAGCGCACTTGGCATCGCTGCCAGCCGTACCAATCAGTTGGTAGCCCAATGCCTTGGCCCATTGGCAAGCGATCAGGCCCACACCGCCAGCGGCTGCGTGGAACAAGATGAAGTCACCTTTGTGCAAGCCGCCTTGTGGCAAGGTGCGCTTCAACAAATATTGCGCGGTCAAACCTTTGAGCATCATGGCTGCGCCGGTTTCAAACGAAATGGCGTCTGGCAATTTGCACACGCACTTGGCAGGCATCACGCGCTCTTCGCAATAGCTGCCGGGTGGCTGGCTGGCATACGCGGCACGGTCGCCCACTTTCAAATGGGTCACGCCTTCGCCCACGGCTTCAATGATGCCGGAGGCTTCCATACCCAGTTGCAAAGGCATTGCCAAGGCATACAAACCGCTGCGTTGGTACACGTCGATGAAGTTCAGGCCAACGGCTTTGTGGCGAATGCGAATCTCGCCTGGGCCAGGTTGGCCCACGGTCACGTCAACGAGCTTGAGCTCTTCAGGGCCGCCGTTTTTTTCGATGATGACTGCTTTGGTCATGGGGTGATGCTCCAGATATGGGTGAAATTTTTCAGACGCTGAATCCTGCCATGAAATGGGTGACTCTCCTGTCACACAGGTTATCCAGCCGCTCGGGTACAGTCCTGCCCTTATGTCAGTTGTTCCTCACGCCCTCACGCCGCGCAATGCGGCGCTTTTATTGATCCCTCCCCTTTTGTGGGCGGGCAACGCCGTGATTGGCCGCATGATTGCGGACCAGATTCCGCCCATCACCCTCAACTTCTTTCGCTGGGCCTTGGCCTTTGTGCTGGTGCTGCCTTTGGCGCACAGCATGTTGCGCCGCGACAGCCCCTTGTGGGCGCACTGGAAGCGCTACACCTTGCTAGGCCTGCTGGGCGTGGGCTTGTACAACAGCTTTCTGTATTTAGCGCTGCAAACCTCCACGCCCATCAACGTGACCTTGGTCGGCTCCAGCATGCCCGTGTTCATGCTGCTGGTGGGCGCGCTGTTCTTCAAGCAAACCGTGCGCAAGCGGCAAATGACGGGTGCAGTGCTGTCCATCCTGGGTGTGATGGTGGTCCTGTGCCGTGGTGACTGGCATGCACTGGCCAATGTGCATTTGGTGATCGGCGATGTGTTTGTACTCATGGCTACGGCCGCGTGGTCTTGGTACAGCTGGTTGTTGTCGGGCACGCAAGAGCCCACAGAAGCACGAAGCAACTGGGCCAACTTCCTGATGGCGCAAATGGTGTTTGGCTTGTTTTGGTCTGCCGCGTTCAGCGGTGCAGAGTGGGCGGGCCTGACGGGTATTGCCGATGCACACATCAGCTGGAGCTGGCCCTTGGTGGCTGCGCTGGTTTATGTATCGGTGGGTCCAGCGGTGTTGGCCTACCGTTTTTGGGGCTTGGGCGTGCAAAACGTAGGGCCCAACATCGCAGGCTTTTTTGTGAACCTCATTCCCGTGTTCACCGCCACCTTATCCGCCTTGGTATTGGGTGAAATGCCGCAGCTGTATCACGCGGCGGCGTTTGCGCTGATCATTGGCGGCATTTTGGTGTCGTCGCGCAAATAAAGCGTTGCTGCAAACAGGCTATTTTGAGCCGTACTTCGACACGATAAACACGCCACCCAGCACCAGCAAAGTACCTGCGCCAATCCACGCGTTGAGTGGTTCATCCAACAGCCACACACCCAGTGCGATGGTGGACATGGGGCCAATCATGCCGGTCTGTGCGGCCAAGGCTGCGCCGATGCGTTCAATGGCCATCATCACCATGAGCACAGGGGCCACCGTGCAGGCCACAGCGTTGAGCACACCCAGCCACAACACATCCACGGGGACAACAGCTGCCGACAGCGGGCGCAGCATCACAAACTGAGCAATGCAACACACACAGGCCACACTGGTGGCCCAGCCCACCAAACGCAGCGAACCAATGCGCTGCACCAACTGGCCGCTGTAGAGCAAATACACGGCATAGCTCACTGCGCTGCCAAACACCAAAGTGCTGCCCAAGGCCACATCAGCCCCAGCAAATGACAGCTCGTGCGAGAACACCAACATCACGCCGCTGTAGCTGATGGCCATGGCCAACATACGAATGGGGTGAATCGGCTTTTTGTAAATCGCCCAGCCCAGCAACACCACCAGCGTGGGGTTGAGATACAAGATGAGTCGTTCCAAGCTGGCCGTGATGTATTGCAAGCCTAAGAAATCCAAGTAGCTCGACAAGTAGTAGCCCACCAAGCCAAGGCCCACGATGTCGATCACGTCACGGCGCGTCAGCGGGTTCTCACGCGCAATGGCTTGGCGCTCGGCCCACAAGCCCATGGCAATGAAAAACGGCAGCGCAAACAGCATGCGGTACATGATGACCGTGACCGCATCCACCCCGTACGTATATGACAGCTTGACGATGATGGCTTTGCCGCTGAAAGCAATCGCACCCGCTGCCGCCAAGAGAAGACCCGACAAAGCGGGACGTTGAGAAGTGTTCATTCGCAGTATTTACCAGTAAGGCGCGAGTTTATGTGAGGCCTTCGCCAAAGCATGTCACAAACGCTCGGTACCATTGGGGGTATGTCTTCCCTTGAACTCACCCTGTTGTATTTGTGCGCTGCTGTGGTCAGCGTGGTGGGTTGTCGTCTGCTTCAGTTGCCCGCCATGTTGGGCTACTTATTTGCTGGCTTGGTCATCGGCCCCAACGCCTTGGCGCTGGCCAACGACTCAGCGGCTGTCGAACACTTGGCCGAATTTGGCGTGGTGTTTTTGATGTTCGTCATCGGCCTCGAATTCAACCTGCCCAAGCTCATGCGCATGCGCAAACTGGTGTTTGGCTTGGGGCTGGGTCAAGTGGTGCTGACCATGCTGACCGTCGTGTTGTTCAATGCGGGCATTGGCTGGGCGTTGCATAGCTTTGGCTACAAATGGGGCCTGAGCTGGCAAGCTGCTACAGCGCTTGGCGCGGCCATGACCATGTCAAGCACGGCCATTGTGGTCAAGCTCATGGCAGATCGCGTCGAACTCGAGTCGCCACACGGCCAGCGTGTGATGGGCGTTTTGCTGTTTCAAGATTTGGCCGTCGTGCCCCTGCTGGTGCTCATCCCCGCCCTGGCGGACATGCGCGAGCACAACATTTGGGAAACATTAGGCATCGCCTTCATCAAAGCCACGGTGTTGGTCAGTTTGCTGCTGTGGGGTGGCAAGCGACTGATGCACAAATGGCTTCGTATGGTGGCGCGACGCAAGAGCGATGAGCTGTTCATGCTCAACCTCTTGCTCATGACCTTAGGCCTGTCTTGGCTCACCGAGATGGCGGGCTTGTCTTTGGCCATGGGCGCATTTTTGGCCGGCATGTTGATTGCCGAGACCAACTTCAAACACAAAGTGGAAGAAGACATTCGCCCCTTCCACGACGTGCTGCTGGGTTTGTTCTTCATCACCATCGGCATGAAGCTGGATTGGGAAGTGTTGTTCGACAGCTGGACTTGGGTGCTGCTGCTGGCCACTGTGCCGATCTTGATCAAAGCTGGTTTGATTTATGGGTTATCACGCCTGTCTGGCACGCCAGCCGGCGTGAGCCTTCGCACCGGCTTGTACTTGGCGCAAGCGGGTGAGTTTGGTTTTGTGTTGTTGACACTGGGCTCGCAAAACGGGCTGATTCCTCATGCATGGGTCAGCCCCATGTTGGCATCGATGGTGCTGTCCATGATTGCGACACCGTTCTTGATCATGAAGGCGGATGCCATCGTCAACCGCCTCATCAGCAACGATTGGCTGCTGCAATCGCTTGCGCTCACCAACATGGCGCAACGCAACCTCAACATTGAGCACCATGTCATCGTGTGCGGCTATGGCCGAAGCGGGCACAACTTGGTGGACTTTCTCGTGCTGGAAAACACCGCGTATGTCGCACTCGACTCCGACCCCGACCGCGTGCAAGCTGGCCGCGATGAAGGCCACCATGTCGAACTGGGTGACGCCACCAAACTCGCCAGCCTCATGTCGGCAGGCTTGGTACGTGCGGCGGCCGTGGCTGTGACCTACCCCGAAACAGCCTCAGCGCTCAAAGTATTGGCTTGGGTCAAAGAACATGCCCCGCATGTGCCCGTGATTGTGCGCACGCACGACGACAGAGACCTTGAAATGTTGCGCGCCGCAGGCGCTGCCGAAGTGGTACCCGAAGTGATCGAGGGCAGCCTCATGCTGGCCAGCCAAACCTTGGCCCACATTGGCATTCCGTTGAAGCGCGTGATTCGTTTGGTGCAAGGCCAACGTATGACACGCTATGCGCTGATGCGCGATGAACTCAAGCACAAAGAAGCCATGGACGCGGCCGAACCTCATCAATAAAGGGTCGCCGTCCTCAAGGCTGGGCTGATTTGGCCAAAAAATCTCGCCAAGCGTGCAACACCGCTTTCACCTCAGCCAAAGCAAATCGACCTTCTGGCAAGTTCCACCAATCGGTGTCCTCTGGCCCCACATTGCTTTGGTTGAACTGCACACCCGTGGTTTTGAAATCCACGCAAAACATATCGCCATCGGCAAACCACTCAGTGATGCTGTGGTTTTCTAATTGGATCAAGGCTTTCAACGCTTCATCGCAACGCGCCACCTCGGCCATGTCACTGGTGAGCCAGCTGCACACGAACCGATTGAGTGGGTGCTGATCAGCATCCGTCGCATCGCCTTTGGGCGCACGCCATTCACACACGGGATAGCTCACAGGCTTGGCCGCTGAGCCAGGCACTGGCAATTCTTGGTGGTGGAAAAAATGAATGTGTTTCATGGTCGTGGCTTCCTCATTTGGCATAGACGGGATAGGCCGTGACACGCGGGGCGGTGTAGCCCTCCACGCGCACACCGCTGGGCGTGAGGGCGCTCCACTTGTCGCCACGGATGGTTTTGTTGGGGCTGTTCCAAGCGGCATCGAGTTCAGAGGCCACACGCTCAGCGTTCCACGCCTTGGGGAACATGGTGTTTTGCATGGGCTTGCCGTTGCGATCGGTCTTGGTCACCCATTGGCCGGGGCGCGAGGGGTCAGCCATTTGCACATGGGCGCGATACACGCCAGTGGCATCGGGCGCTGATTCGCTGCCGGGGATCACACGCACATCACCACTCAGCAAAGTGTGCCCGCCCGTGGGTAAGCCTGTGCGGCGGTTGAAGTCCGCGCCCACCACGTGCTCAATGTCGATGGGCGAGCGTGCACTGGCAACACCAGACAAGGCCGACATGCACAACATCAACGCAAGCACCATGGCTGCACGCCATGAGCTGAATAAATTTCGATTCAAAAACATACGTCACTCTCTCTTGTTCATCACTCGCCCAATACCACGCCTTCACGGCGTGGGTCAGCGCCACTGATCCATTCAGATCGGCTAGATTTATTTCGACGCACCACGGCTTGCAAACCGCTGGTCAACGCCAGCTCTTTGACCTCGTGGCCGCGCTCGCGCAAGGACACAAGCGTAGCAGGTGCAAAGCGGCCGCCTTCCAATACCAGCGGCCCGCCCACACTGCCAAAGTTGGGCAGTGCAATGGCTTGCTGTGGGCTCATGCCCCAGTTCAACACGCCATACAAAGTTTTGGCGGTGAAGTGGATGATCATCGCGCCGCCAGGGCTGCCCACACTCATCACCAGTTGGCCCGTGGCTTTGTCAAACACCAAGGTGGGTGACATGGAGGAACGAGGGCGCTTGTTAGGCTGCACACGGTTGGCGACCAAACGGCCTTGTGCATCACGCGGCGCAAAGCTGAAATCGGTCAGCTCGTTGTTGAGCAAAAAACCTTTGACCATTTGGCGCGAACCAAACGCGTCTTCAATGGTGGTGGTCATGGCCAGTGCGTTGCCCTGACCATCGACGATGCTGATGTGCGATGTGCCGTACTCGGGCTGATCCACCATCGGCGCAAAGCTGCTGCGCTGGGCACGCACAGGCACGCCTGGCAAGACTTGCGTTTGGGCCGTGGGCTGTATGAATTTGGCGCGCTCGCGCAAATATGCAGGAGCCAGCAAGCTTTGCCACTCGCCGCTGGGGGCCGGCGCAAAGTCAGGGTCGGCCACGTATTGCGCACGGTCTGCAAACGCGAGGCGAGAGGCCTCGGTGTAAAGATGCAACCAGCGCGCATCGGGTGTGCCGTCCACGGCCTCAGTGGGCGAGGACATCAACGATGCAGGTGTGTGCTGCAACATGCCCAATATTTGGCCAATGGCAATCGCGCCCGAGCTGGGTGGCGGGAAACCACACACGCGGTAGACGCGGCTAACTGCTGCATGGTCAAAGCACACAGGCGTACGCTCTTTGGCTTGGTAGTTGGCCAAGTCGCTCAGTGCCAAGCGGCCAGGGTTGCTGGGGTGCTGCTGCACTTTGCGCACCACGGTCTCGGCCACATCACCGCTGTAAAACGCTTGCACCCCCTCAGTGGCAATGCGTTGCAACACTGCGGCAAGCTCTGGGTTACGCAACGCGTAACCTATCGCGTGAGGCTCGCCATTGGCTTGGTAAAAGTAAGCGCGTGCGGTGGGGTCTAAGCGCAAATACGCATCGGCCTTGAGCTGCGCATGCAAGCGCGGGCTGATGGCAAAGCCTTGGGTGGCCAAGGCGATGGCGGGCTCAAACAACTTGGCCCATGGCAGTTTGCCGTGTTGTGCATGAGCCTGCGCCAACATGCGCAGCACACCGGGCGTGCCCACCGAACGGCCGCCCACCACGGCGGCATGAAATGCCAGTGGTTTGCCATCGGCATTGAGCAGCATGTCTTCGGTGGCGGCTGCAGGTGCGGTCTCGCGGCCATCGAAGGCTTGCACTTTAGGTACGCCCTCACCTGATGTGCTGTGCAACAAAAACGCACCGCCACCAATGCCACTCGATTGCGGCTCGACCAAGCCCAACACCATTTGCACGGCAATGGCGGCATCTACGGCGGAGCCTCCTGCTTTCAATACCTCAAAGCCCGCCTGCGTGGCCAAAGGGTTGGCAGCTGCCACGGCAAACTTAGCCGTCACCACATCGGCTTTGCGTGTGAAGCCCGTGGCGATTTCGGGTTGCAACGGTCCTTGGCCTGTCGCCCCCGGCCAAGTGGCACATGCGGCTAAGCCAACGGTTACAGCGAGCGCTAAGCCAAGACGTTTGAAATTGGTCATCACACAGCCCTGCAAAATTACATAAAAAAACGGCACCCGAAGGTGCCGCTCGCATTCGGAATGATCCGAATTATTCCTCGACGAAGGCTTCTTCGCGTTTGTGTTTGACAGAAGGCAACAACACAATCACCAAAAGCAACACTGCCGCAGCCAGCAAACCGGCTGAGATGGGACGCGTACCAAACACTGTCCAATCTCCACGAGACAGCAGCAGCGCACGGCGCAGGTTTTCTTCCATCATCGGTCCAAGGATGAAGCCCAACAACAATGGTGCGGGCTCAGCACCCAACTTGACAAACAAGTAGCCAATGAAACCAAACATGGCCACCATCCAGATGTCAAAGGTGTTGTTGTTGGTCGAGTACACACCGACCGCGCAGAACAACACAATGGCTGGGAACAAGAAGCGGTAAGGCACTGACAACAACTTGATCCACATGCCGATCAATGGCAAGTTCAAGATCACAAGCATCAAGTTACCAATCCACATCGAGGCAATCAGACCCCAGAACAACTCGGGGTTGCTGGTCATCACCTGTGGGCCGGGTTGGATGTTGTGAATGGTCATCGCACCCACCATCAAAGCCATCACGGCGTTGGGTGGAATACCCAAGGTGAGCAATGGAATGAACGAGGTTTGAGCGCCCGCATTGTTAGCCGCTTCAGGCGCTGCCACACCACGGATGTTGCCTTGGCCAAATGGCACTTCGCCGGGGCGCAATGCTGTTTTCTTCTCAATGGTGTAGGCCGCAAACGCTGCCAGCAACGCACCGCCACCGGGCAAGACGCCCAGCAACGAACCCAAAGCTGTGCCGCGAATGACGGCTGGCATCATGTTCTGGAAGTCTTCCTTGGTGGGGAACAAACCTTCCACCTTGGCCGTGAACACTTCGCGGTCTTCTTCGGGACGCGAGAGGTTGGAAATAATTTCACCGTAACCAAACACACCCATGGCGATGGTCACAAAGCCCAGACCGTCGGTGAGTTCGGGAATGTCAAAGCTGAAGCGTGCCACGCCAGAGTTGACGTCAGTACCAATCAAGCCCATCAAGAGGCCCAACACGATCATGGCAATCGCTTTGAGCAAAGAGCCCGAAGCCAACACCACCGCACCGACCAAGCCCAAAATCATGAGCGAGAAATATTCAGCAGGGCCAAACTTGAACGCGAGTTCAGTCAAAGGAGGCGCGAAGGCCGCCAAGATCAAAGTACCCACAGAACCAGCGAAAAACGAACCTAAGCCAGCAGCTGCCAACGCGGGGCCTGCGCGGCCTTTGCGAGCCATTTGATAGCCGTCGATGGTGGTCACCACCGAAGACGATTCACCGGGCAAGTTGACCAAAATCGCGGTGGTCGAGCCACCGTATTGAGCGCCGTAATAAATACCGGCCAACATGATCAGCGCCGACACAGGTGGCAACGCGTAAGTGGCTGGCAACAACATGGCGATGGTCGCCACGGGGCCAATACCTGGCAACACACCGATAAGCGTGCCCAAGATACAACCGGTCAAGGCGTACATCAGGTTGATGGGCGTGAAAGCCACGCCAAAACCCAATGAGAGGTTTGCAATCAAATCCATTTTTTATTCTCCGACTCAACCAGTGATAAAGGCAGGCCATACAGGCATCTGCAGCTTCAAGGCCCAAATAAAGGCAAGGTAGCTACCCACGGCCAACACGGTGGCCAAGATCAGCACTTCCTTGAGGTTGAAGGTCTCGCCCGCTTTGCTGGCCACGATGACCAAGGCATAAATGCCGGCAATCAAGCCCATGGGTGGCAAACCGATGCTGGGCAAGCCGCCCAACAACACGCCAAAAATCAGGTTAGCGCCCAAGATGTACACAATGGGTTTCCAAGCGAACTTGCCCACAGGCTCGCCGTCTTCGGTGTGCTCCACCAACGAGTAGAACGTGATGAACGCGCCCAACACGGCCAAAAAGATGCCCAGCAACAACGGAAAGTAGCCGGGGCCCATGCGCGCACCCGTGCCAATGTTGTAGTTGGTTGCACCCCAAGCGAATGCGCCACCGACCAATGTGAACATCAGGCCGGAGAAAAAGTCTTTTTGACTTTTGATCATTTCTTCTCCTCTATCCAATAGCAAATATGGCGTGAATTATGGTGTTCACGCATAGGCACGCCCGATGTGGGTTACACCTATTTTGAGGAGGGATTAAATAGGGGGTTAACCCCTAAATCACAGGTCTTTGAGGGGTTTGAAGACGCGCAACCACTTGGTGGCGGGCAGTGGCCAACGGGCTTGGATGGCCTCGGCACGTGCCATCAATTCGGCGCGTTTGGGGGCGCTGGGGGTGCGCTGTGCCAGCACCACGGTGTTGCCCTCACGTGTGGGCTTGAAGGCCCACAGTGCGTCCGGACCAAAAGCGGCCGCCATCTTCTCCACGCTTTGGTCAAAGCTGGAACTGCGCCCAAACAGGTTGACGGTCATGCAGCCTTCGTCGGTCAACAAGCTGCGGCAGTCGGCATAGAACTCGGCACTGTCCAGCACGGGTGATGCAGCTTCGTGGTCGTACAAGTCCACTTGCAGCGCATCAATCTGGCCGCGCCAGTGGTCGTGCTTGGCTACCTCGGCGGCATCGCCCAACACCACTTGCAGCTTAGCGCTGTCGGCTGGCAGCTTGAACCACAGGCGGCAGGCGGCCACCACTTGTGGGTTGAGTTCAATGGCGGTGGTTTTCATGCGCAGGTGCTTGAATGAAAACTTGGTGAGCGACGCCGCGCCCAACCCCAACTGCATGGCGTGCAGCTTGCCCACTTTGTCGATGTCCACAAACAAGAGCCACGCCATCATGCGTTGCACGTATTCAAGATCGATGTCGAAAGGTTTGTCGATGTTCATCGAACCTTGCACCCACGGCGTGCCGAGGTGCAGGTAGCGGGTGTCGCCGTAGTCAGAGAAATTGACTTCTGGGAGTTCGAGTTTTTTCTTGCTTGCCATTGCGTTGCTTATTCTTATGTTTTTGTTATTTATCCAGCCATGCCTTCGACCACAAAGCGCACGCGCTTGTTGCCCTGCCATTCATCCGCTTCTAGGCGAAACGCCAAATGCGCGAGCGCGGGCAGTGGGTCCACTCGACCAAACCAAATGCCATCCACAGGCTGGCCATGGTGGCGCAGTTTGAGGGCCAAATGTTTTTCGCCCACCAATCGTTGGCCCACCACCTCGACCTCTTCGCTGAACGTGGGTGGTGCAAAGCCTTGGCCCCACACTTCGCGCGCCAAGGTGTCGGCCAACTCGGGGCGACGGTATTCGGGCAGCAAGGGGCCGTCGGTTTCTAAGCGGCGTTGTAAGGTGGCTTCATCGAGCCACTCTTGCGCGACTTGTTGCAGCGCTTCTTCAAAGGTGGCAAGGTTGTCTTCTTCCAAGGTGCAACCCGCCGCCATGGCGTGACCGCCAAAGCGCAGCAACACGCCGGGGTGGCGTTTGGCCACGAGGTCGAGTGCATCGCGCAAATGAAAGCCGGGAATAGATCGGCCAGAGCCCTTCAGCTCGTGCCCCTTGCCCGCCGCTTGGCTAGGCGCAAACACAAACGTGGGGCGGTGGTGCAAGTCTTTGAGCTTGGCTGCCACGATGCCCACCACGCCTTCATGGAAGTCGGGGTCGAACACGCACAGGGCTGAGGGCGGTTCTTCTTCGGGGTCAAACATTTCTTGCGCCAGCTCTAGGGCTTGCTCGCGCATGTCGCCTTCAATCTCGCGGCGCTCGCGGTTGATGCGGTCGAGCTGTGTGGCCAGCTCGGTGGCGCGGCCCACGTCGTCTGTCGTTAAACACTCAATGCCTAACGTCATATCGGACAAACGGCCTGCGGCATTGATGCGCGGCCCCACGGCAAAACCAAAATCTTGTGAGGTGCATTTCTCGCTGGTGCGACCCGCCGCTGCAAACAAAGCGGTCATGCCCGCGGGCATCTGGCCCTTGCGCACACGCGCCAAACCTTGGGCCACCAAACGGCGGTTGTTGGCGTCGAGCTTGACCACGTCGGCCACTGTGCCCAGCGCGACGAGTGGCAACAAGGTGTCTAGCTTCGGTTGCTGTTCTGCGGTGAACACGCCGCGCTTGCGCAGCTCCGCACGCAAAACGAGCAACACATAAAACATCACACCCACACCGGCGAGTGCTTTGCTCTCAAACGTACAGCCGGGTTGGTTGGGGTTGACGATGGCGTCAGCCTCGGGCAACACAGCCGCAGGCAAATGGTGGTCGGTGACGAGCACTTGCAAGCCCAGCTTGCGCGCGGTGGCCACGCCCTCGACGCTGGCAATGCCGTTATCGACAGTGATGAGCACATCCGCGCCACTGGCTTTGACGCGCTCTGCAATGGGTGGCGTGAGGCCATAGCCATCGACCACGCGGTCGGGCACGATGTAGCTCACGTTCTTCGCACCCAGCAAGCGCAGGCCACGCAGGGCCACGGCACAAGCAGTTGCTCCATCACAGTCGTAGTCCGCCACGATGCACAGTTTTTTATTGGCAGCCATCGCATCGGCCAGCAACACGGCGGCGGCTTCAATGCCTTTCAATCCTGTGGGCGGCAACAGTTGCGCCAGCGACGCGTCGAGCGTGGCGGCATCTTGAATGCCGCGTGCGGCATACAGGCGTGCCAACAACGGATGCACGCCCGCTTGCTCCAGCACCCAAATGCTGCGCGGTGGCATGTCGCGTGGGATGAATTGCATGGGCTTAGTCTTTCAAGGGCGCTACGGCCAACACGGTGTCTAAAGAAGTGGGGGCGAAGTGTGTGCGCACGCGTTGCCAAAGCGTTGGCGCTGCACTGTCGTACACATGAAACTCATGCTCGCCACACAACACCAAACGTTGCGGCTCGCCTGCGGCCAAACGCGCCAGCATGGGTGCAATGACGTGGGCATCGACGTGTTGCCATGCTTCGAGCCAACCCATCAGGTCTTGCTGCAACGCGCTTTCGCGCAGGGTGTGAACCACCTGGGGTTCTCGGCGTGTGGTGGGCGATAATGCGCCCGTGCCATGCACCCAAAACGAATTGATGGTCAAACGGCGGCTGTCGTTGACAGGATGGGTGTAGAGCAACATTTGCATTTCGTTTTGCAAACGACGCAACAGTTTGGCGGCGGGGCTGAGCGCATCGGCAGCCACATGGCTGCCCACCAACCACGGGTCGATGTTGCGGCCGATCACTCGGTCTAGCGAGGCGGTGGGTAAGTCAACAAATAAATGCGACTGCGCCAGCCATTGGCCTTGCTTGTAGGGGTGCAAACGAATGCCGTCTTCTGCGAAGAAGTTTTGCATGGCTTTCAACAGTGTGTCGTCTGTGGCTTCGTCGATTTGCAAGTAAGCGGGGTCGCCCAGCGTCACTTGGCCATTGCTCACATGCCAGTTGCACAGATTGATGAACGCCCAGCCCTTTGCTGCATCGCTCGCAGCCAAGCCGCTCTCTGCTGCAGCACGCGCAGCCCATGGCAAACAACCATCCTGCGCGGGCCAACCAACGGCTTTTGCCCATGCTCGCTCATGCGGCGGCGAGAGCGTGGCCAGCAAAGGCTCTTGCACAGCATCCACTTGCACATCCACACACTTCGCCTGCGCCAACCATGTGCGCAAATTGGGCAACTCTGCCTTGGCCAACACTGAAGTCTCAGGGCCTTGAAGGGTCCAAAGCGAAAAAGGAATCAGGGTGGTGTCGCGCACAGAATGGATCAGCACAGATGTCATAGATGGTGATTGTCCGTGATGCAGCCCGACGCTTTGCAAAGGGTTGTTTTGCGCTACGGGATAATCCAGCCCACATGCAAACCTCCTCCTCCAAACTTCCCTACGAACTGCTGATTGGCTGGCGTTACACGCGCGCGGGTCGCGTGGCCGGTCGTAACGGTTTTATTTCGTTCATCTCGGGTGTGTCCATGCTGGGCATTGCGCTGGGCGTGGCCGCACTCATCATTGTGTTGAGCGTGATGAACGGCTTTCAAAAAGAAGTGCGCGACCGCATGTTGGCCGTGGTGTCACACATCGAGCTACTCGCCCCCGGTGGCGAAGGCTTTGCCGATGTGAATGCACTTATCGTCCAAGCCAAACAAAACACCGAAGTAGTGGCAGCCGCCCCCTTTGTGTCACAACAGGCACTGATGGCACGTGGTGAAGACATGCGCGGCGCAATGGTGCGCGGCATTGACCCCGAACCTGAAACACAGGTGAGCGACTTCACCTTGCAATTACCCCCTACAGTGCGCGCCACCTTGCAGCCCGGCAGCTTCAATGTGGTGCTTGGCGGTGAACTGGCCATGTCCATGGGCGTGCGCGTGGGCGACCAAATCACCCTCATCGCGCCAGGTGGGCAAGTCACTCCTGCTGGCGTGATGCCACGTTTGAAGCAGTTGCATGTGTCGGGCATTTTTGATTCGGGCCATTACGAATACGACGCCACGCTTGCGCTGCTGCACATGGAAGACGCACAACGCATCTTCCGCCTTGAGTCCCCCACGGGCGTGCGCCTCAAAATCAAAGACAGCCAGCAAGCCCGCAGCGTGGCTTATGACTTGGCGATGCAACTCGGCCCAGAGGTGATCGTGCGCGATTGGACGCGCCAAAACCGCACATGGTTTGCGGCGGTGCAGGTGGAAAAACGCATGATGTTCATCATCCTCACGCTCATCGTGGCGGTGGCGGCGTTCAACCTCGTCACCACGCTGGTGATGACGGTGACCGACAAACGTGCCGACATCGCCATCTTGCGCACGCTGGGCGCAAGCCCCAAAAGCATCATGGCCATCTTTGTGGTGCAGGGTGCGACTGTGGGTGTGCTTGGCACATTAGGTGGTTTGCTGCTCGGCCTGTCAGTGGCCTTCAACATTGATGTCATCGTGCCTGCCATTGAGAACCTGCTAGGTGCGAGCTTCTTGCCACGCGACATTTACCTGATCAGTCGTATGCCCAGCGATCCGCAAGCCGCTGACATTTGGCCTGTCGCCATCATTTCGCTAGTGCTGGCTTTCTTAGCCACCATCTACCCCAGTTGGCGCGCCAGTCGCGTCAACCCTGCTCAAGCCTTGCGCTACGAATGAGGCTTGTTATGACACAACACACACCTGTTCTCATTGCCAGCAACATCAGCCGCCGCTTCCACGAGGGGCCGCTGGATGTGACCGTGCTGCACAACGTCGACCTGTCGGTGAATGCCGGTGAAACCTTGGCCATCGTTGGCTCATCGGGATCGGGCAAAAGCACCTTGCTCCATGTGCTGGGGGGCTTAGACGAGCCCAGCTCTGGCAGCGTGTCGTTAATGGGGCAACCACTGGCTGGCCTCAGTGCCGCCGCCTTGGGTGATTTGCGCAACCAACACTTGGGCTTTGTGTATCAGTTCCACCACCTGTTGCCCGAATTCAGTGCGCTCGACAACGTGGCCATGCCCTTGTGGATTCGGCGCATGGACCGTGCCGCCGCCAGCGCCCAAGCGCAAGCCATGCTCGAAGCGGTGGGCCTTGGCCCCCGCATGCACCACCGCCCAGCCGAGTTGTCAGGCGGCGAGCGCCAGCGTGTGGCGATTGCCCGTGCTTTGGTGACGCGACCTGCCTGCGTGCTGGCCGATGAGCCCACGGGCAACCTCGACCGCAACACCGCCGACAACGTGTTTGCCCTCATGCTGCAACTGGCCCGTGAGCACAACACCGCGTTTGTGCTGGTGACGCACGACAACGCTTTGGCAGCTCGCTGTGACCGGCAACTGCACCTGAGTTCTGGGAAATTGGTTTAAGGCTTATAGGCTTAATGAGCCTTAGCCACTGAACAAACGCCCACGCGCGTTTTGCGTGATCGCCGCCACACACGGGTGCGAAATACGGCGCTCCACCGACACCGCAAAGAACTCCTCCACCAGCTCATCGGTGCGGCCTATCACCTCCACACCAAACTGCGCCACAGTCTCTTTTTCCAAGATACCCGGCGACATGAACACGCCCCGCCCTTCACGGCCAAACGCCGTCATCAACGCCCCGTCATCAAACTCGCCCACCACACGCGGCTGAATTTTGTGGCGCACCAGCCACCCATCCAGCTGCTGCCGCACCGACGACGCAGAGCCTTGAATCAGCATGGGCGTCTCGTGCAAACACTGGGGAAACTTGCCTTTCAAGGTGGCTCGTAACTCGGGCGTGCAAAAAAAACTCATGGGCGTGGTTCCCAACGCATGGTTGAACGCCTTCACGCTGATGCGCTTGGACAGCGGTTCATCCGCAATCACCAAGTCCAGCCGATGCAAAGCCAACTGGGCAACGAGGTCTGGGAACTTTCCCTCGCTGCCAATCAAACGCACCGGTTCAGCGATAGACAACGCAGGCTCCAGCAGCCGGTAAGCCACAGACTTGGCCACCGAGTCGGCCACGCCCACCCGAAACTCCAACGTGCGCACGCCCGCTTGGGTGTCAGTCATGGCGGCCTTGAGCTCGGAGCCCAAGGCAAAGATGTCGTCGGCATAGCTCAGGGCTTTTCGGCCATCCTCGGTCAACTCAAGCTGACGGCCGCTTTTGCGAAACAGCTTGCGGCCCAAGCTTTCTTCGAGCAATTTGATTTGGCCAGACAGGGTTTGCGGGGTTGTGTGTAACTGCTCACCTGCGCGCATGATGCCGCCCGCACGCGCTGTGACCCAAAAATAATAGAGGTGTTTAAAGTTCATAGGCTCTATTAAACTTCGATTTTTACGAATAAATAAAACAATAAATACGAATTTACACGAAGTGATTTAGTGTTTAAAGTTCTGACCATTCTGAGATGTATTCAGAAGAAACACAAAGGAGCACACCATGCGTTTGAGCACCAAAAGCCGTTTTGCCGTCACTGCCATGATTGATATGGGCTTGCGTCAGCACCAAGGCCCTGTGTCTTTGGCTGCCATCAGCCAACGCCAGCACATCTCCATCTCGTACCTTGAACAGCTCTTTAGCAAAATGCGCCAGCACGGTTTGGTGGAGAGCACGCGCGGCCCCGGCGGCGGCTACACCCTGAACCGCGACGCCAACCACATCAGCGTGGCCGACATCATCTATGCCGTCAACAGCCCTGACGAAAAAGAACAGGTCCCTGCTGATGCCGCCCAAAACGGCTATGTGTCGACCGAAGACCTGTGGACACAGCTGAACCAAAAAATGGAAGACCACATGCAGTCCATCAGCTTGCACAGCTTGATTGCGGCTGAACTGACTAAATCAGGTCAAGTGCCCAGCAACCATTCGCCCAAACGCGGCGTGTTTGCCCAAAAGCCGCAAACCGTTTTGGCCAGCAAAGTACCCAACTCTGTATTTGCATTGGGCAGTTCCTAAGCGCAGCCCTGATGTGGATTGACACACATGGCCACCTAGACGCCGCCGAGTTTGAACCCGATCGTGCTGCCGTGCATCTGCGTGCGCGTGCAGCAGGCGTGGCCACCTGCGTGATTCCAGCCGTCGAAGCGGCCAACTTTGACACCGTGCGTTTGCTGGCCCATGCCCAGCAAGACGCGTATGCACTGGGCATTCACCCGCTCTACACACCGCACGCCACCGAAGCGCATTTGGCAAAACTCGATGCAGCCTTGCACGCCCACCGCGAAGACCCGCGTTTGGTGGCCGTGGGCGAAATTGGCCTAGATGGCTTTGTGTCCGAGCTGAACACTCCCGATGCACTGGCCAAGCAACAACAGTTTTACAAAGCCCAACTCAAGCTCGCGCAACAACACCAACTCCCCGTGATCCTGCATGTGCGCCGCAGTGCAGACTTGCTACTCAAAGGCTTGCGCGACACACCCGTGGTGGGTGGCATTGCCCATGCCTTTAACGGCAGCTTGCAGCAAGCTCAGGCTTTCATTGCCTTGGGTTTCAAACTTGGCTTTGGCGGCGCACTCACCTACGACCGTGCCCTGCAACTGCGCCGCTTGGCCACTGAGCTGCCGCTATCTGCCATCGTGATTGAAACCGATGCGCCTGATATCCCGCCGCATTGGCTCTACACCACTGCCGAGCAACGCGCCGCAGGCCAGCCCCAAGGCCGCAACGAACCCGCTGAACTACCGCGCATTGCCAAAGTGCTGGCTGACCTGCGCGGCATCACCCTAGAAGCGCTAGCCGCAGCCACCAGCGCCAACGCACGACAAGCCTTGCCACGCCTACAATGAAGGCGTGACTTCATCCATCCTCAACGCTGATCTGCACTGCCACTCCGTGGTCTCGGATGGCACGCTTACACCTGAGCAGTTGGCTGCCCGTGCCAAAGCCAACGGTGTCGAGTTGTGGGCATTGACCGACCACGACGAAGTGGGCGGCCAAGATCGCGCCCTCGCAGCGGCGCAAGCCAACGGCATGAAGTACCTCACGGGCGTGGAAATTTCCATCACGTTTGCCAACAAAACCGTACACATCGTGGGCCTCGGCTTTGATGCGCACGACGAACAGCTCAAACAAGGTCTGCACCAAACACGTGGCGGTCGCGGTGAACGTGCCAAAGAAATGTCTGAAGGCCTCGCCAAAGTCGGCATCCATGGCGCTTTTGATGGCGCACTCAAATACGTGGGCAATCCTGAGCTGATCTCGCGCACCCATTTCGCACGCTTTCTTGTTGAAACCGGTGTGTGCCAAGACACCAACGAAGTGTTTCGCCGCTTCTTGACCGAAGGCAACCCCGGCTTTGTGCCGCACCGCTGGGCCTCGCTCAAAGACGCGGTGCAATGGATCGTTCAAGCCAAAGGCATGGCTGTCATTGCTCACCCTGCACGCTATGGCTTCACGCCCAACGAAGAATTTGCGCTGTTCACCGAATTTAAAAACCACGGTGGCCAAGGCGTCGAAGTGGTCACGGGCAGTCACTCCGTGGCTGAATACGTGACCTACGCCGACATGGCCAAAGAGTTTGATCTGTTCGCCTCTCGCGGCAGCGATTTCCACAGCCCCACAGAGAGTCGCATCGACTTGGGCACACTGCCTTGGTTGCCCGGCCAACTCACCCCTGTGTGGGAAGCCCTCGCGAACCGAATTCAATAATGGCTCAGTTTCTTCAAGTTCACCCCGACAACCCACAGCCCCGTTTACTCAAGCAAGCCGTTCAGCTGCTCGAGCGCGGCGGCATTGTGGCCGTGCCCACCGACTCCAGTTACGCCTTGGTGTGCCACTTGGACGATAAAGCGGCGGTTGAGCACATGCGCCGCATTCGCCAAGTGGACGAGAAACACCACCTCACGTTGATGTGCCGCGATTTGTCTGAGCTTGCGAATTACGCCCGTGTGGACAACCGCCAATACCGCTTGCTCAAAGCTGCTACGCCCGGGGCCTACACCTTCATCTTGGAAGCCACCAAAGAAGTACCCCGCCGTGTGAGCCACCCACAGCGAAAAACCATTGGCCTGCGTGTGCCGCTGAACAAAACCTTGCTCGACTTGCTCGAACTCCATGGCGCGCCTCTGCTGGCCACCACGCTCATCGCCCCCGGCGAAACCGACCCGATGAACGATGCCGAAGAAATTCGCGACCGTTTTGAGCACGACCTTGCCGCCGTGATTGACGCAGGCGCCTGTGCACTCGAACCCACCACCGTGGTCGACCTCACGCCCATGGATGGCGGCGGCGACCCCGAGGTGATCCGCGAAGGACGCGGCCCGCTGAGCACTTTGGGCCTGTAAATGGCAACGCAGCTAATCACGAAGTGTTGAATGCGACAATGATGTTGTGAATTTTCCAGAGCTGATTCAAACCATCCTGATTTATGCCTTGCCCGTGGTGTTTGCCATCACGTTGCACGAGGCTGCGCACGGCTATGTGGCCAACAAATTGGGGGACAACACCGCGCTGATGTTGGGCCGCGTCACCCTTAACCCCATCCCACACATTGACCCTTTGGGCACGATTGCCATGCCCGCGCTTTTGTACTTTGCCACAGGCGGTACGTTTTTGTTTGGCTACGCCCGCCCTGTGCCCGTGCGTTTTGGCAATTTGAACCATCCCAAACGCGACATGATTTGGGTGGCCTTGGCAGGACCTGGCATCAACTTCTTGCAAGCCCTTGCTTGGTTGTTGGCGTTTTATTTGATGAAAAGTTTTGGCGTGACCGAAACCTACTTTTTGAAAATGAGCTTGGCAGGCGTGGTCGTCAACGTGTCCATGTTTGTCTTCAACCTCTTTCCTCTGCCGCCGCTCGATGGTGGCCGCGTGCTGGTGGGCTTGCTGCCTTGGCGCGCTGCAGTTTGGCTGTCCAAGGTCGAGCCTTACGGCATGTACATCATCTTGGGTCTGGTGATTTTCAAGTTGCTTGATGACATTTGGATGGCCCCACTCATGAAGTGGACCGTGTTTGTGTTGTCACTTTTGCTGAGCCCCGTTGAGTTTTTATTGCATCCCTGATTTTGAAATACTAAGCACGATATGAAAGAACGCGTTCTCTCCGGCATGCGCCCCACGGGTGCTTTGCATTTAGGCCACTACCACGGCGCTTTGAAAAACTGGGTGCGTTTGCAGTCTGAGATGGATTGCTATTACTTCGTGGCCGACTGGCACGCGCTCACCACGCATTACGAAAACCGCGAGGTGATCGAGAAGAACGTGTACGAGATGGTGATCGACTGGCTCGCCGCTGGCCTTGACCCGAACGCTTGCACCATCTTCTTGCAAAGCCGCATTCCTGAGCATGCCGAGTTGTTCACACTCTTGGCGATGGGTACACCACTGGGTTGGCTCGAGCGCGTGCCCACCTACAAAGACCAACAAGAAAAGCTCAAGGACAAAGACTTGTCCACCTATGGCTTCTTGGGCTACCCGCTGCTGCAAGCAGCGGACATCTTGATTTACAAAGCCAAGCATGTGCCCGTGGGCGAAGACCAAGCCAGCCACGTGGAGTTGACGCGCGAAGCCGCACGCCGCTTTAACCACTTGTACGGCCGCGAAATCAACGCAGAAGAAAAAATCCAAGCATCTCTGGCCAAGCTGCCCAAAGACAGCATCAAACGCTTTGAGAAGTCGCGCAAGGCTTACCAAGAAACAGGCGACGCCAAAGCCATGGAAGGTGCGCTGGGCTACATTGCCACAGCACCTGAGTTGGATGAACAAGATCGTGAGCGCTTGGGCGGGTACTTCAAAGGCACAGGCAAAGTCATCTTGACCGAACCCCACGCGCTGCTGACTGAAGCCAGCAAGCTACCAGGCTTGGACGGCGCAAAGATGAGCAAAAGTTACAACAACTCGATTGCCATCCGCGAAGACCGCGCCACGATCGAGCAAAAAGTCAAACGCATGCCCACCGACCCTGCGCGCCAAAAACGCACCGATGCGGGCAACCCCGACAAGTGCCCCGTGTGGCAATTCCACATGGTCTACAGCGATGCGGGCCAACGTGAGTGGGTAGCCCAAGGCTGCAAAACCGCAGGAATTGGCTGCTTGGAGTGCAAACAACCCATCATTGACGCCATTCTGCGCGAGCAGCAACCCATGCTCGAACGTGCAGAGCCGTACATCACAAACCCCAAGATCGTTCGTGATATCGTCGACGCAGGTACTGAAAAAGCACGCAAGACAGCTCGGGAAACCATGCAGGATGTTCGGTCCGCAATGGGGCTAAACTACTAATATTGATTCAGGAGTAATAAAAATGAGTATGTACATCATTGACGACCATCCTTTGGTTCGCCAAGCCATCGCCATGTTGTTGCGCCGCATGCGCCCCGCATCAAAAGTTATCGAATTGGAAAAGTTCAGCGAACTGCAAGCGGCCATCATCAAAAACGGCGAGCCAGAGCTGTTTGTGCTCGATTTGTTGCTGCCTGGCGTCAAAGGCACTTCAGCCGTCAAAGAGATCAAGACCATGTATGGCAACGTGCCGTTGGCCGTGATTTCCTCTATGCCTGCTGGCGAAGCCGAAGAAACGTGTATCGAAGCCGGTGCTGACATCTACATCGAGAAGTCCACACCTGCCAACGAAATCTCCTCTGCCATCCAAGGTTTGTTTGCTGCCGAACACGGCAGTGATGACGAAACAGCTGTCTCTGTGGGCGAGACCAAATTGTCTAAGCGCCAAAAACAACTCATCGTGATGTTGGACCGTGGTTTGAGCAACCGCGACATCGCCGCCGAGTTGGACATCAGCGAACACACGGTCAAAGTTCACTTGTGGCGCTTGTTCCGCCGCTTGGACGTGAAGAGCCGTACACAAACGTTGCACTTTGCGCGCATGAACGGCTTGCTGTAATTCAGCGCACCCCAAAACTAAAAGCCCCGCAGTTTTAAAACTACGGGGCTTTTTTCATGGCTTGTTCACCACGTTACTGCGCTGTGGACTGCAAGGTGTCACGCACCATCAAGTTCAGGCCTTTGCTGCCTGGCTTCACAGGCGTCAAGCTCACGCCGTAGTCGCCTGCTTGAGCAACCGCTTGACCACTCTTGGAGATGCGCACACGCACGGTCACTTCGCCCATCGTTGACAGTTTGGCAGTCGGTGTCATGGCACTGCTGTCATCCAACACAAAATCAAACGGCAATTTGTCGGCGGTGGTGCGCACAATGGCCACAGGCATGCGGGAGCCCGTCACAGGCGTGGCGTACACGAACACAGTGTCGGTCGGCGCAACCAAACCTTGCAACTCTTTCACCAAGGTCACACGGCCGCTGATGCTGCTTGCCGCTAACGCGGCCTTGGCTGCAGGCGAAGTTGCGGCAACATCGGCTGGGGCCGCACTGGACGCACGAGGAGGGATCGCAGGCAAGCCCAGTTTGTTGCGCGCTTCGGCAATGGCGCGGTCAAGCTCAGGGGCATCGGGCGAATCTGCGGGCACAACTTCGCGGGCACGCTCCCAATAGCGCAGCGCGGTCGTGAAATTCAGTTCCGCATACGACGCGCTACCAGCCAAGAACAAAGCATTCAGGTGATGCGGATCAGCGGTCAGCACACGCTGGATGATGGACCAAGGCTCGCCAGCAAAACTGCCACCGTTCTTTTGCGCCAACACTTCGGCTCGTTCAATGGACAGGTTGTCATCGCGACTCAAGGACAAAGCTTTGCCAAAAGCCTCTGCGGACTCTTGGAACATGCCACGCGCGCGTTGAACACGGCCCAGCATGACCCAGCCCTCCATGCTGTTGGGTTCATCCTGCAAACGACGTGTCAGGGCGGTGGCCATCTCCGTCAACTTTTCAGGAGTGACTTCTTCAGACGCATTGCCAGTGCCTTGCACCAAGGCGCGTGGGTCAAGCGCCACAGGCTCGCCCATCACGCTGTACATCAGCAACGAGGCCACGGGCACGACAAACACGACCAAACCAATGCTCAGCCAAGGTTTGCGCCACACCACAGGGGTACTTGGTTTGTCAGCCGAGCCGCTTGGGGAAGGCGACTCTAAGCCCTCTGCGCCGACATCGATCAACAAACGTTGTGACAGTTCGTCACGCGCTGCTTTGAGCTCCTCATAGCTGAGGTTACCCATCACGAACTCGCGGTCGAGATCGGCCATTTGGTCGCGGTACACCGCAGCATTGGCTTGGGCGGGGTTGTTGGCAGCATCAGCTTGATGGGCTGCCAGTTGTGCACCTTGCTTTGAGCCGCGCCAGATGGCCACGCTCAAGACAAGCATTACCGCAGCCAGCATGGCCACAGCGAGATAAATAAAAGCGAGTGCGGGATTCACATCAACCTTTCAACAGTTGCTTGGCGCGTTCGCGCGCCTCGTCGCTCAATGCGGCAGGCGCAGCCAGTGCGCGGCGCTGACGCAAATACACACCTAAAAAGATGGCAGCAATCACCAATAACAAAAACGGGCCAAACCAAAGCACCCATGTCAACGGCTTGACCTCGGGACGGTAGAGCACAAAGTCGCCGTAACGCGAGACCAAAAAGTCTTTGATCTCGCGGTCTGATTTGCCTGAACGAATCAGTTCACGCACTTCATCGCGCAAATCATTGGCCAACTCAGCGTGCGACGAAGCCAATGATTCGTTTTGGCACACCAAGCAGCGCAGCTCTTGTGAAATATCGACCAATCGGGCTTCGAGCTTTGGGTCTTCGGCCATCAGGGGGGCTTCGCGCCCCACAGCCAATGCAGCAGACGCAGCCGCTGCGGGCTCAGGGGCCAGCGAGGACGCTGTTGCTTGCGCCAAAGCACTATGCGGCATGCACCACATGGCCATCGAAACGCTGAGCACACCTACGCCATTCAAAGCGCCATTCATCCAACCACGTTTCATGATTTGTTCAACTCCGCAACCAAGGGCAAGATTTTCTCGGCCAGCAGGGCAGGCGTCACCGCTCCGACAAACTTGTAGCGAATCACACCAGCCTTATCGATGACGTAGGTCTCGGGCACGCCGTACACACCGTAATTGATGCCCACGCGTCCGTCGAGGTCCATGGCCGTGGTCGTGTACGGATTGCCATGGCGCTTGAGCCAGACTTGGCTACGCTCACGCGCAAGCTTGAGCTTTTCATCAAACGGTGATTTGTAAGCGGGATCTTGCGGCTGGATTTCTTTGTAGCTCAGGCCGACGATGGGCACTTGATTTTTTTCAGAAAAAGCCACCAACACTGGGTGTTCTTCGCGGCACGCCACACACCAAGTGGCCCACACATTGAGCATCCAAACTTTGCCCTGCATGTCCGCAGGTGAAAACTTGGTATCACCTTCTAAGGTAAACAAGCTGAATTCAGGTGCAGGCTTACCCACCAAAGGGGACGGAATTTCACGTGGGTCACGCTTCAAGCCCACCGCCAAAAACACCACCAAGCCGATGAACAGCACCAGTGGAATCAACACTTTTTTCATTTGCGGTATCTCCGATCCAGCGCGGCAAACACGCCACCCAGCACCATCAACAACACACCACCCCACAGCCAAGGCACAAAGGGTTTGTAGTACACGCGCATGCTCCACTCGGTTTGCGCCTCATCCAAGGGCTCACCCAAGGAAACATACAAGTCGCGCATAAAGCCTGAATCAATGCCCGCTTCGGTCATGGCCATGGCTGACGAGAAATAGCGACGCTTTTCGGGCTGCAAGATTTCAAGGATCTTGTCATCGCGCAGCACCTGCACATCGGCACGCACTGCTTTGTAGTTGGGGCCGCGCACTTCATCCAAAGAATTCAAACGGAAGGTGTAAGGCGCGATCGTCACGACATCACCGATGCGCATGCGCACATCGCGCTCGACCTCGTAGCACTTGACACCGGTGATACCGATCACCAGCACCGCCATGCCCAAATGGGCTGTGTGTTGACCCCAGAAGGATGCGCCAATGCGGCCCGGCTTGCGCAAGCGCTCCAGCACTTGCTGAGCCGTACCCAAAGCCACCCAACAACCAAGGAACAAACCAAACGCAGCACCAATGGACCAACCACCCAACACGAAGGGCAGCAACACCGCCAACACCAATGCGCCCGCAAATGTCCAGCGCAACTTGTGAGCGATCTCGCGCACATTGGCATCACGCCAGCGCGCCACCGAACCTGGAATCATCAAGAATACAGTTGGCACGAGCAGCGGTGCAAACACCGCGTTGAAGTAAGGTGGGCCCACTGAGAGCTTGCCCATGTTGAGTGCGTCAATGATGAGCGGGTAAATCGTGCCCAACAACACGGCCGCTGTCGCCACGACCAACAACACACTGTTGGCCAACAAGAACGACTCACGCGACACCAATTCCATGCGACCACCCAAGGCCACACGCGGCGCACGCCAAGCAAACAGCGTGAGCGATGCGCCCACCACCACCGCCAAAAAGATCAGGATGAACACACCGCGTTTGGGGTCAGACGCAAACGCATGCACCGAGGTGAGCACACCTGAGCGAACCAAAAACGTGCCTAGCAGCGACAACGAGAACGCCGCAATGGCCAATAACACGGTCCAAGCCTTAAAGCTGCCGCGCTTTTCAGTCACCATCAATGAGTGAATGAGTGCCGTGCCAACCAACCAAGGCATGAGAGATGCGTTTTCTACAGGGTCCCAAAACCACCAGCCGCCCCAACCGAGTTCGTAATAGGCCCACCAAGAACCTAGGCCAATGCCAAAGGTCAAGAAGGCCCACGCCACCACGGTCCAAGGGCGCGACCAGCGTGCCCAAGCAGCATCCAAACGGCCACTCATCAAGGCTGACACCGCAAATGCAAATGCCACCGCCATGCCCACATAGCCCATGTAGAGCATGGGCGGGTGAATAACCAAGCCCGGATCTTGCAACAGGGGGTTCAAATCTTTGCCATCCATGGCCGCTGGCAACAAACGCTCAAACGGGTTGGAAGTGGTCAGGATGAACAACAAAAAGCCCACCGAGATCAAACCCAGCACGCCAATCACACGGGCGACCATGTCAAGGGGCAAGCTGCGCGAAAAAATAGCGACTGCCACGGACCACAAAGCCAGCAACAACACCCACAGCAAGAGTGAACCTTCATGACCGCCCCACACTGCGGCGAATTGGTAAGGTTTGGGCAACAAGGAGTTGGAGTGCTGCGACACATACAGCACAGAGAAATCGTTGTTCAAAAACGAAGTCGCCAAAGCCCCAAACGCAAATGCCACCAACACAAACTGCAAAGCTGCCGTTGGGCGAGCCAATGACTGCAAAGTGATTTGCGTTTGCGGACTGCGCACCAAAGTGCCTGCAATGGGGAAAACGCCTTGCATCAAGGCCACCAAGGCCGCCAGCATGAGCGCGAAATTACCGAGTTCTGGAATCATGGGTTGCCTTTGGTGGGGGCTGGCGTTTGCACAGATTTGGCAGCTTTGGCGGCCATGGCTTCATCCATGGCGTGCTGCGCTTCGGGGGGCATGTAATTTTCGTCATGTTTGGCCAACACTTCGCTGGCCACAAACAATCCGCTGTCATCCAACTTGCCTTGCGCGACCACGCCTTTGCCCTCTTTGAATAAATCGGGCAACAAGCCCACATAGGTCGTTGGTATCTCGTGCACGGTATCGGTGATCACAAAACGCGCGGTATTGCCGTCACGCACCAAGCTGCCCTCTTTCACCATGCCACCCGCGCGGAAGGTGCGGCCCTTAGGGGCTTCGCCTTTGCTCACTTGCGTGGGGGTGAAAAAGAACACCAAATTGCTTTGGAAAGCATTCAGCACAAAAGCGGCAGCAGCGCACAGCACCACAATGCCAGCGGCAATGAGCGCAAATCGTTTGGTTCTGGGTTTCATCACATCACATCCTCGTTCGGCAATTGAGCCAATGCCTGCTCGGCTTTCAACTGATTCAACACATCACGGTGCGCCCATCGGGCTTGCCACACCTCTACGGCCAACAACAACGCGGTCACGCCCACACTGCCCCACACGTAAACGGCATAGCCGCCCATGGCCCAAAACTGGCTCCAGCTTTCCCACCTCATGACTTCACCTCTTCGAGTTCGTGCACCCAAGTCGCGTGGCTTTCACGTTGCAAGATGAGCGTGCGTACGCGGTACAACACCAAGGCCACGGTGTAGAACCAAAACGCCAAAGCCATCAACAACATGCCCCAAAGCATGATGGCGGCCATGCTTGGCGCTTGCGTCACGGACACCGAAGCCCCTTGATGCAAGGTGTTCCACCACTTCACCGAGAAATAAATGATGGGCACGTTGATCGCGCCCACGATGGCGATGAGCGCACCTGCACGGTCGCTGCGGCGCGTGTCATCAATGGCCGACGTCAAGGCGATGTAACCAAGGTACAAGAAAAACAAAATCAGTTCCGACGTCAGGCGTGCATCCCACACCCACCACGCACCCCACATGGGCTTGCCCCAGAGTGCGCCCGTCCACAACGACAGGAACGCAAACAAAGCACCCGTTGGAGCCAAAGCACGGGTCATCATGCCCGACAGGCGGGTGTTGAAAGTCAGGCCCAGTACGCTCCAAAACGCCATGGCCAAGTAAATGACCATCGACATCCAGCTCGCAGGGACGTGCACGAAGATGATGCGGTAGCCCTCGCCTTGCTGAAAGTCGCTGGGCGCAACCGCAAAACCCAGCCACATGCCAGCCAGCATCAGCGCCGTGGCCAGCACGGCAAACCAAGGCCACGCCTTGCCTGCCAAACCATAAAAGGTTTGCGGTGCTGCGTAATAAAACCAGTTGATATTCTTCATTCCAACGCGATCCGTAAAGCCGCTGCACATGCAAACGGACTGAAAAAGGCTGCGGGCAGCAGCATGGCCATCAAAATCGACAAATGCGCCTGAGCTCCTAAGCCGCTGGCTTGTGCCTCGACTGCGCCAGCGCCAAACACCAGCACAGGGATGAACAAAGGCAACACCAACAGCGACAACAACACCCCACCGCCACGCACACCCAAGGTCAAGGCAGCGCCAATGCCGCCCACCAAAGACAGAACGGGAGTGCCCAACAACAGGGCCAAAGTGAGGGTTATCAGGGCATCAGCCGAAAGGTCAAATTGCAACCCCAAAACTGGGGCCAATAATACCAATGGGACCCCTGAAACCAACCAGTGAGCCAAGAGTTTGGCACTGATCAGTAAGGGCATTGGCGTGGGCGACAAAGCCATTTGTTCCAGCGTGCCATCGCGGTAATCCGCCTCAAACAGACGTTGGAGCGCCAGCATGCTCGACAGCAAGGCCCCCACCCACAGCACGCCAGGGGCGACCAAACGCAAAGTATTCAGCTCAGGGCCAATACCCAGTGGGAACAAGGCGGCCACCACCACAAAGAAAAAAACCGCCGTCAGCACCTCGCTCTTGCGACGCATGGCCAAGAGCAAATCGCGCCGCATCACGGCCATGAACGCACCGCCACTCATGCCACGCCTCTCAATCGGTAAGTTTGCACATCCACCGATGTGCCGTTTGCGGTGCTTAGCGCGACAGGCTGATGGCTGGTGAACAACACCATGCCGCCGTTGGCCACATGCTCGGCCAACAAGCCACGCAGACCGTCAACCGCTTTCACATCCAAAGCCACAAAAGGCTCATCCAGCACCCACAGCGGGGCTTGGCTGGCCAACAAACGGGCCAAAGCCGTGCGGCGCTTTTGGCCTTGCGACATCACGCGCAGCGGCAAGTGCTCGCGCCCGCGCAAACCCATACGGGCCAAAGCCACCAAGGCTTGCTGCTGGCTAAGTGTGCGACCAGACACGGCGGCATCTGACATGAGGTTTTCCAAAGCGGTCAGCTCTTCTTTGAGCGATAAGCCGTGGCCCAAATAAAACAGCGAAGAGCGAAATGCGGCAGCATTTTGCTGAATGGTTTTGTCATGCCAGCTGACCTCGCCCCCATCGGCAGGTGAGAGGCCGCAGACGATGCGCAACAAACTGGTTTTACCCACGCCATTGTCACCCTCAAGGTGCAAGGCTTGACCCGCTTTCAGTTCGAAGCTGACGTTGGCAAACAGCGGCTTATTGCCACGGCTGCATGAGAGATTAGAGATGCGCAGCATGGTTTAAATGAACGTCCCTGCGCAGGTCAGCACTTGACCACCCGTGCCAATTTTGAAACGCGCAATGCCTGCACTGCGCGTGGTGTTGACGCCGCCGAGGTCGAGTTTGCGAACACCACGCTCGCGCAACTCTTGGATCGCGTTCCACAAAATGAGGTTGTGCGCGTTTTGTTCACGGCCTGCATCACTGGTCCAGCCGACTTGATAGGTGGCGGCTTCGCCATGAATCAAAAACATCATGCCCGCCACGCGGTCGCGACCCACGTCGGCACGCATGGTCAAAATGGTTTTGGCCGGTTGTTGGCGCGAGGGCACATACAAGTCAAAGAAGTGCAAGGGCAAGCCATGCAAGCCGCGCTGCTCGCGCTGCTGCATTTCAGCGTCTAACAGCCAACGGTATTGGCCTGCATTCGTGCCCACTCGGTGAATGGTCAGTGGCGACTCTTCGGCTCGTGCCAAGCTGTAGCGCCATCGTCCATCCAACTGAGCGCGCAACGCCTCAGGCTCAGGCAGCAGATCTAGCATCACGGTGCTGTGGCCTGTCATGACACGACGCCAGCGCGAGAGGCCCAACTCGGGGCCTTGGGCTTCGAGTGGCGTGAATGCGACCACCCGCAAGTTCTTCAACGGAATGGTTTTCTTGAGCGCTTTGTAAACACGCGCTTTGTCATCGCCCGACAAAGGCTGCAGCCACACCGGACCGAGCGAACACAGCGCCATGTGGGCCAAGCCACCCGCAAATCGACGCACGATGAATTGGGCCAAGGCCACGGGTGCGCCGTCTTGCTCGACCAACGCGCGCAGTACACCCACGCCCAGCGTTTTCATGCATGCGCCATAGGCCCAGTCTTGCTGCAAGGGTGCAGCGGCGGCGGCATGGTGCGCGTCCCACTCGGGATAGCTCAGGGTGTCCCAGTTGACTTTCATGCGCCTAGAATCCTCACACCATGTTGAACAAACTTCGCCTTCGCCGACAAGCCGAGACCGTGATGGGTCATCGCTTGGAAGAACCCCGCCTCACGCTGGTGTTTGTGCTGTGGGTGTTTGTGTACGTGGGTTTGCCCCTGCTGGCCGTCAGCAGCGTAGTGGATTTGCTCATTCAGCAAATCACGGGCAACTGCACCGGTTTTTGGTGCTGGTTTTAAACACTGAGCCATTGTTGTTTGCACGGCCTCAACGGGGCACGCTGCAAGGCCCTGTGATGTTCATACGCACTTTTTTGCCCATATAGGTGGTGTCGTGATACGCCGTCACAACCACCGTGGCTTGATCGATGCGAATCTCGGACTCTGCACCCGTCACCTTGTGTTTGCGGAACGCACCCATTTCTTTGGCGGTGGTTAAGTTTTTGCCCGTGAATTCTTCGGTGGCCAAGCTGTTGGCGATCAACAAATAGGGCTCGGGGCCATTCATCTTCAAGAAGATGTTTTTGCCCAAGGATTGAATTTCAATCACCACTTTCTCAGGTTTGATCTTCACGTCTTCCATGGCCGGAATCGTGGCCTCTACCAAACAAGGCATTTTGAAAGTTTGGGCAAATGCAGGCGTAGCCGATACAGCCACCGCCAGCAGCACGGCTTGAAGCAATCGAACGTAGATTTTGGTCATAGCCACCATTCTAAGAAGGCTGAGAGGGGGCTTGCGATTTGCGGTGCGCCACCCGCTGAGCCCGATAAATGCCGGAATGGCCGGAGCACACGTAGCTCATGACACAGGCCAACGCCGCAAACACGCCAATCTCAGCGCCAAACAACTCCATGGCCATCAGCGTAGAAGCAATGGGCGTATTGGCCGCCCCTGCAAACACCGCCACAAAACCCACCGCTGCCAACAAGGCAAACGGCACATCCAGAAGCGGAGCCAAGGCATTGCCCAAGGTCGCGCCGATGTAGAACAAGGGCGTCACTTCGCCCCCCTTAAAGCCAGAGCCCAAGGATGCAATGGTGAACAGCATCTTGCCCAAGAAGTCAGTCGGCGCGAGTGGGTGGGCAAATGCCTCCACCATCACCGGAATGCCCAAGCCGATGTAGCGGTCAAAACTGCCCCACATCACCACAGCGGCAATCACAGCGCCGCCCAAGAAAGGACGCAGCGGCGCATAGGCGATGTGCTTTTTCATCACGCCACTCAAGGCATGCGTGCCATCGGCAAACAACTTGCCCGTCAAACCAAACACCGCGCCAGCCACCAGCATGGCCGCCAACAGCCAAGCTGTGATGTTGGGCATAGCCCCAGCCATGTAAAGGGAGTGTTGCACACCCCAAAGCAAACCCACCTGGTCGGCCAACACCGCAGCCAACAAACACGGCAGCAAAGCATCCAAACGCATGCGGCCAATGGCCAAGACTTCCAGCGCAAACACAGCGCCCGCCAAAGGCGTGCCAAACACCGAAGCAAAGCCCGCGCTGATACCGGCCATCAACACCATGCGGCGGTCTGTGTGGTCAAGTTTGAAAAAGTGGGTGAGCTGATCGGCCAAGGCCCCACCCATTTGCACCGCCGTGCCTTCACGGCCCACCGATGCGCCAAACAAATGAGAAATCACCGTGCCGCCCAACACAAACGGAGCCATGCGCAGAGGCACGACTTTTTTGGGATCGTGAATTTCGTCAATCAGCAAGTTGTTGCCCGCCTCGACATGCTGGCCAAACTTTAAATAAAGCCAGCCGACGCTGAAGCCCGCCACAGGCAAGCCCCAAATCAGCCAACGGTTGGCTTCGCGGGTTTGCGTGGCCCAATCAAGCGCGAAGAGGAACAGGGCCGAGGCAGATCCCGCGAGGGCGGCAACCACCGACGCCAAAGCCACCCACTTCGCCACGTAGCGCAAGAGGTCTAGCTTGGAAGTTGGCGCAAGTTGCGGCATGGGTTGCCCTGTGAGACTGACAATCGAATATGAAAAAAGCCGTTCGATGACGAACGGCTTTTAAGGGTGCTTTTTGGGCTTGGCGGAGAAGGAGGGATTCGAACCCTCGGTAGGGTCGCCCCTACGCTTGATTTCGAGTACAGGAAGAAGCGTTGCAGACTGCATGAACATTGGCTCGCGAGAGACATGGTCTTTTTTGTGTAGTCATTGTGCAGTTTGTACAGCTTCTTTTTGTACTTTGGTATCAAACCTTTTCCAAGATTCGGTGTCAGTCGTTGTTAAAAAATTCGTCAAGTGATTTTAACTCAGTCACCTAGCTATAAAAGTATAGGAAGGCAGTTGGAATTCAAAGGCGTGTAGCAGCAGCTTGATTCACTTTTCGTAGCTTTTCTTGAGACTTCAAAAAGTCTTGTCTTGCCTTGAGTTGCTTTTCTTGCGTTTTGTACTTTGCAGCTTGGTCAGCTAATGACTTGACTTGAAGTTGTTGAGGCGTGAGAGTCTTAGTCCCCTCCTCTATCTCGTTCACTTGCTCGTTCAACTCACTAACACTAAACACGTTTCTGTCACCATACTTGTGCTGAAAGATTTGTCGTGCGTAGCTCAGTGACTCTGTGCGCTCTGTAGCTGTGACAGTTGCGCCATTCTTCAGCTTCACACGTGCGATGTAGGTCTTGATTGGGCTTGTAATTTCATAAAGTTTCATAGAGATATTTATGATTTATGATGAGATTGATAACTTGTAAAGAGCGACCAAACTTAGGCAGTAGCAACATGAAAACGACACATAAAACCCATTTGATACAACTATTCATGTTGTTTTTTATGCTAAGTTCATTTCAGCACTCTTTCGCAGTTGAGAAAACAAGTGGTAAAGATTTCCTCAACAGAGCTATCAAATACGATACGAACAACATCAAGTCATATGGTCGAGTCGTGACAAGTTCTGTCAATTATTCAATGGAAACTTCTGAACAAAAAATTGTTAAAAGCACAGACAAACACATCTTTTTCTGTGCAAGTGGCGAACTTTACGAATATGAATCTGAATCAAACGAGTACAACAAAGATGGTTCGTGGAACAAAAGCAACCCTAAAGTTGATTCGAAAGATAAGGCAACTCCGATTAATCTAGAAAAAACTGAACAGCATTGGCTGAAGTTTGGAGGACTCAATGGACTCTATCAAGACATGCAAGCCAAATGCAGCACTGCAAACAGCAAAAATCCACGCATAGAAATTCCTATTGTTCGTTCTGAGTCAGCTGTTTCTCATGCCATTCTTGATACATATTCGAACGATGGGAAATGGCGACATATTTGGCTCAAAGAACAGAAAATTTACAAGTCACAGATGAAAGACTCAAGTGGCAATCCACTTGTACTAAGTGGCGAAACAATGTACGACTATAAATTTGTTGAGCCAAGAAACTACTCAATGAATAGGTACGCAGTAGATTGCAAACAAGATGCATTAGCTATTTCACAATTGATTGAATACAAAGCCAACGGTGAAGTACTGAAAAGTGAATCAGTTGACCTCAATCGTCTAAGACTTGGCTCTGTGATTCCAAGCTCGATTGGAGAAGCAATACACAAGTTTGTATGTGGTTTGTAATCTGCATTAATTTATGGGACAAGTCTTAGGGACTGTTTGCGATTGTGGCTACAAAGGTAGTGCTGCATTAGGCGCAGGAAGAAGTGACTTTCGTGAAGTTTGCAAGTTCCCTCACTACTGTAAGTCGTGTAATGAAGTCGTGAGCGTTGACATTTTCAAAGATAAGCACGTGTGTCCTAAGTGCCAAAGTGGTGATGTTCACACATATGAAGCCCAAACAACACGACTTAAAAATGAAACTCACGAACAGTTAAGTGATGTTCATCTTGGAAGACTTGGCTTACATCGTAGAAGTGATGAGCAAGACAGTTGGTATGGAAAAGATAAAAGTCACACCTTGCTTAGAGGACCACACTATTGCCCTAAATGTGAACAGAACACGCTGAAGTTTTTTACAGAGTTAATGTTTGATTGAAAACCCACATCACAAGATTATGGGTTTTCTAGCAAGAATTACTTCTTGAATCGAGCTTTCACAAGCTCACTCGTTACTTCTATTTGACTGTCGAGCTCACCATTCAGAACAGCTTCGTTGAGCTTAGTGAGGGCTGCAATGAGTTCGTCTGCATTGTTTACTTCAACTGAGTTCTTGTCTCCCTTAGAAGTTAAAGCAACAACCTTGTTGCCATAGCGAACTTGAACACAGACTTTGTTGTTTGAAACGAACCACCATTCTTTTGGTTTCTTCGAAACTTCAACTGATTGAATTAACCCATTTTCATCACGAACATTGCGCTGACGCTTCACAGTAAATGTTTCGTTATTTTTTAATGCATGCGCCATTGAAACTTGTTCTAGCAGCTTCTGACTCACACGTTGGCGACGAAATTGAATTGGGTCAAGAACCGAACTGCGCTTTGCTGCGACCAACTTCAAAGACGAAAGAATTGAAGACATAAATCACTCCATTTGTTGTTAAAGACAGAGTGATTTTTCGCCCATTCTCCATTTATTCCTATCCTTGTCCAACCTCTAGTATTTGGTTTTTTTATGGAAATATTTGGTTATGCATAAATAGATGCATGACTCTCTTTGAAATACGACAAATCATCCAAAAATCAGAGCTAAATCGTCCAAATTGCAGAACTGCGACTAGGCAGTTTTTGGGCACCCTCGCAAGTGACTACACAGTCGCTTTGACGCTAACGCTGAATCAAAAATGGTTTGATAAATGTGGCTTGATGAGAGTTGAGCACTACTTGAAAGAAGAAGATATTCCATACATATACGCTCGTTTTCAGCATCAACTTAACAAGTTGATTTGGAAGAACAGATACACAAGATTTGGTGAGTCTGTGAAGATGCTCAGAGCGTGGGAAGACAAACATGGGACTAAGCGCAAGCACTTACATGCAGCCTTAGGAAACTTCCCCTCTAATTTCAAACTCAATACATTACCTTTGCTTGTAGAGAAGGCATCTCAGCAGTGCTTTGAGATTGACTACCAACACAAAGAGGATATTTGTGACAGTGGATGGATTGAGTACATCACGAAGGAAGTTGACAAGGACAACACAGACAAGATTCTGTGGTGATTGTCATTACTGCGTTATTGACCGTGATTCGTAGTCGTGTACGAATTGCATTTTGTCTGTCTCTCGCAGCTAACGAGGAGAGTCGTAAGACTCTTTAATAGCGCAGCTTTGCCTAAAATTTCTTGAACTCGTAATGACTCTGATTGGTTAAGAAAAATACAAAGGCTAGCGAGAAGAATTCACTGAAATTGGTCAATAAATGGCGAATTAAATGGATTAAATTGAAAAAAGCAAAAAGGTCAAAAAGTGCATGTGTGATGGATGCACTTCATCAAAGCATCAGTACTCGCTAGTGAGCATGATGACCCAATGCTCACCATCAAATGAGCAGTACAGTTTGATTTCATTCAATGGGAAGTCTGTGTACTCAATCGCTTGTGTTGCGAACACATTGTCATTTCCATCATCAAGCGTCAGAACAGCGCTTGACCCATTCACGACTAGACGAGCTACAGCAAAGTGGTCTTCATAGCTTCGTGTGAGATGTGAAGCAATTGCATCAAAGAGCCAAAAAGACTTTTCATTCTCAGCAAGATACTTTGTTCCATCAGTCAGTACATGACGACTAGTGATGGGATAGAGTTTTTCAGTGCCAATGAATTGACTGAGTTCAGATTGAAGGTTGTGTGTTGAGTTCATGTACTCAACTTTGAACCCATCTCCAAATCATTCCTAGCCTCTCCAACGAATTCCGTTGTGTGAGGTAAACAGCTATCATTTGTGAAACAAAAACTTCTTACATGAGCCTATGTCAATTCTGCGAACCACAACATTGTCATTTTTAATGCTCCTCAGCATCCCCTCGTATGCTGAAGAAATTCTTATCGCTGCTGCTGCTGATTTGAAATTTGCAATGGATGAAGTCATTAAAGATTTCAAAGTTGCTAATCCCTCTGACAAAATCAGTGTCGTCTATGGATCAAGTGGAACATTTCTATTGCAGATACAAAATGGTGCTCCATACGACTTGTACTTCAGCGCAGACATAGACTTTCCAAAGAAACTTCAATCAATGAAGTTGACTAGCTCAGAAGTCAAGCCCTACGCTTTTGGTCGTCTTGTACTGTGGTCAAACCAAGTTGATGCAAGCAAAATGACCCTCAGAGATTTAGTAGATAAATCAATCTCTCGCATTGCAATTGCGAACCCTCAACATGCACCATATGGGAAACGAGCATCAGAAGCACTTCAAGCAGTGAATGCTTACGATGCAGTTAAAGAAAAATTAGTGTTAGCTGAAAACATTGGTCAAGCATCTCAATGGGTAAAAACAGGAAATGCTCAAGTTGGCATCATTGCATTGTCACTTGCACTTAGTAGTGAGATGCAAGGGCAAGGAAAGTACTCTCTGATTGATGAAAAATTGCACCAACGACTTGAGCAAGGCTTTGTCATTACCAAACATGCTGAGAAAAGTAGTTTGGCAAAAAGATTTGCTGACAACATGTCTTCAATGAAAACTCGTTCAGTAATGGAGAGATATGGGTTCGTTATCCCTAAGTAACTAGGTTTTGTAGAGTGAAATGGTAGGAATGGCGAAATCGTGTTGCTGTCTATTTCAGCAACCATAGATAGGACTCATTACAAGACGCCACACACGCACGATTTCACTCGTATACGGACCATATACGGTAGAACACTGAGGTCGTCTCTAGCTTGGATTAAACGAGTCACGCACGAAAGGTGAAACTTTATGTTTGCCTTCGTTACTATATTTTTATAGCAACAGATTTCTGTGACGACTCACACGCACTCACAGACGCATCAAATCCAACTACAAGCGATTTTTACGAGCGAGACGACTCAGAGTGACTGTGGACTCATGCGTGTCTCAAATCGCTCGTGAGCAAAATAATGTTTGGAAATACAGATAAGTAAACATTGCCAATGAAGCGTGTTGATTCCCAACGAAAAGGCATGGGAATTGGTGAACGGTTGTCCTACCAAATGTTTGGGAATATCGTCTAGCTCATAAATAGTTAGATTAGTAAGGAACAACATGTCACAAGCAAAGATTCTCACGCAGTCAGAATTTCGCAAAATTCTTCTGCACATCGCAAAGAAGAAACATCACGCACGAAACAAAGCCATTTTGTACTGTAGTTTTTTTGGATGCATGAGGGTTGGTGAGATTGCGAGTCTCACAATCAGTGATGTACTCAGTGAAGATGGGTCAATCAAAGAAGAGGTCTATCTGAAGCCTTTTCAGACAAAAGGTTCACGAGGTCGCACTGTCTACTTTCCAACGAAGTTGCAAGACGAAATCAAGAACTATCTGTCTGTTAGATTTGGACTTAAAGACAAAGACTTGAGAGTGCTGAACTTGACTGACACAAGCAAAGCACTGTTTGGCTCGCAGAAGAACACTCAGCGAGGTTTCTCTCCAAACACTCTTTGTCAGTGGTTCACTAAGTTGTACGCTGACTGCTCTATCAATGGAGCATCAAGTCACAGTGGAAGGCGTTGGGGAGCTACGCAGTTGTGTGAGCAATCAGTCAACCCAAAAATCATTCAGAAGATTTTGGGTCATCGTCAATTGCAGACAACGATGCTCTATTACGAAGTCTCCCCAAAGAGCATGAGAAACGCAGTTGAGTTACTTAGTTGAGATAGCAGCTTGGGCTTCAATCTTAGAAACATACTGTTCAAACAAGTTGTATGTTTCATCAAGAATCAACTTAGCTAGTTCACCTAATGCATCAGTATTTTCTTTTCTGATTGATTCAGCACCATACGCAGTCAGATTTCCATGTGCAACCAAGTGTCTAATCTGTCGAGCAACTGCATGAAGATGCTTTCCATCAATGACGCCAAGATAGAAACTCATCAGTGCTTCCATTTGCACTGAGGTCCTTTGTGAAACATCTGCGTAATCAATCAGAATTTGAAGCAATTTTTCGTTATTCCAAATCTTTCTCGATATAGAAAAATCATCAAACGAGTGATTGTGCTTATCAATACTGAAGTCAACTGCTAAGTGCTTATTTCCAATAGCTCTGTTCTCATCTATAGCTTCAATCAGAGACTCAAACGCTGTGTAAGCTAGAAAGACTTTCAGCAGTGCATCGTATCCACGCAAAGTCTTTTCCCCATAACCATCAGCTTTTACACCATCAAATTTTGATGCGAGTCTGAACCTAGCGATGAAGCGAAATGAAGATGGGGCTCTATTAATAGTTGTCTTTTCATCTTTGACAAAATCAGCCCATCTCTTGAATGCAGTTTGCTTTTTCATGTTTTATTTGATTGGTGCTTCATAGCCATGCACAACATCTTGCTTCTCTTTTTTTCCTATCTTTCCAAAAACTCTGTCAAGCATTGGTTTGTTCTTTGTTAGTTCACGCTTCCAATTTTTTACTGTGAACACATGCTCAATGAAATCAACTACTTCGAGAATTTCATTTGGTACTGTTTCTTGTGCAGAACTTCTATCTAAGAAAACAAGTTCGTTAGCTTCTAAAAATGAACGCACATAGACATAGAGTGTGTGGTTAATCATCAGCAACCAAGAAATCGTATCTGTAGACATTCCTTGATACTTTCCACCATTCACATTGATATGGTCAAGCGTCATCAATTCACCAAGTGGCGATGAGAAGGGAAAGTGAAATTTCCCATCAGTATTTGCATATATTGGGTTAGTTTGTACTTCACTTGCACTCATCACCCATGTTCGCAAATCTTTCGTCAGCTTTGGATATCGCACTGTGTCGTGAAATTTCCCAACCATTTGAAATGGACTTGCACTGTCATAGCTAATTTGCAACTTTGGGTTGTCTTTACGAAGTTGCTTCTGAATTGCTGTAAAGATAACTGCCCATGTTGGCTTTGAAACTCCAAGTGCATGTACCCAATCTTGACCATCTACAAAAGCGTCTTCGTCTTTCATCATCAAGATGTTGTAGAGAACTGAGTCAAGTCCCCCTCCCCAACCTACATCTCCTGCAAGTGCCCATCCATCAAATTTGTATTTCTTAACTTCATCCCACCACATTTTCATGTTGTGTGGGTCAGTTCCTTGAAGAACATTCAACCATTTCGTTCTTCCCATCCTATGTCTCTTGATGTACTTCAAATTTTCGACAGTCATGTCTAGCAACTGTCTTTCGCTGCAAATTTTGAAAGGACTTGATGACTGCTGCGAACCAATTGCCCATAGTGGCATATCAATCGTCATCGCATAGTCACTATTAGACTCAAGCCAATTTACAACCCTTCTTCGCACTTCGCCACATTCAGTCCATGCACGAATAACACCATCTTGCGTTTTTTCTCGCTTGATGTGTTGTGTTCCAGGAAATGTGCCAATTCCAATTTGATAACCACCACTATCGCCAAGAATAGTTGTCGCACTTCTGTCTCGATTTGCTACTGAACATGCTCGAGGTGCATCATCTGAGAAGAGTCCTGCAGAATACAGCCCATAGCCATAGTGCCATAGCTTGCTTTTTGGATTTAAGTAATCTAGGTCTTTTAGCGTGATTCCATTTGGGAAAGGACGCTCTTTATCTCTGAGCCTGTCTGAATAGACATTGCGTGAGTACCAACTTTGAATCGCAGGTAAGTAGACAGCAAACTCACTCCATCGAGGTGTTAAATCGATTCCCATTTGAACCTCAAACTTTCTTGTAGACAGTGCTATTCAAGTGACCTAACTCATTGCAAGTGGGTACTGCTATGAAGAATGATGCGTTTGCTGTTTTGTACATGATTGTGAAAACATCTTCACTAGCATTCAGCAAAATATCACTGACTATGCTTTGCTTGCCTAGCGCACTAAGAATTGGAAATATGTCTTTCGAACGCATGTGAAACGCTAAATTCTTCGAACCTTTAGCTACATTTGGTTTAGGAATTGCGTTTTCAGTTTGGGTGTACTTGCCACGAGTTCCATAGAACTTGAGTACGAACTCTTTTGACAGTTCCAACATCACTTGCTTATGTCTGTCTCTGTTGATTTGCACACCATACTCACGCAACCAACTTGAAACACAGATTGAATTCAATTCATCAATCCATGCTTTATCAACTGTTGCACTCCATGTTGGAGCTTTGAAAGAAGCCTTATCAATGTCTACTTGTTTTTCATTGCCATTCGAATGATGACTCATTGGATAAAAATACAGATTCGTAATTTTGTCAGTCACTGTATTTCTAGTTTTTAGTCTGTGACTTGCTACTAAGTCTTCACCATCAAGAACTTCAATTCTTTGAGTCAATGTTGTAAAGAAACACAAGTCACGATTTTGAACAATGCTTTGTTCAATGAACCTATGATTTATAGCTCGAAGCGTTATATCTTCTTTCACATTCGATGGAAAGTGATTAGGTACAGCAATAGTTACTACTGAACAATCACCACGACATTCACTTAAAAGAATGTCTTTGTGCGATGCTCTGATAACAAGTCTTTTCGATTGTTTAAGTCTTGTTTTTCCATCGCTTGCCAACACATCGCTTATGTCTGCAAGACTAGGTCTGTGCTTTTCTAATTGCAGTGGTAACGCTTGCGTTTCAATCACTTCAGCGAGAAGTCGCAGCACTTGTGGAGCGTTGTCATCGTTGCGTTTGTATGTTTCAACAATGGTGTCTTGAATGATTTCGTCTTTATTCGTAACACCAAGCACATCATATGAACCATCTTTTGCTCTTCTCAGCAAAGCAACTGCATAGCCTTTGCGAGTTACTTCAATTTTTTTATTCTTAGCTGCTATGCGTGTTATTGGATTTGCATTCTCTGAGTAAAACAACTCACCCATTTCATTGTGCTTAGCAACAAGTGCTGTTTCACTAAGAATTTCTTGCTTTGTTTTTTTATCTGAGTTTTTTACATTCTTTGGTGAGCCTACTTGCTCATCAGTTTTTTGCATAGGACTGACAAGATTCCCTACGCCACTGATACCACCCTTTGAATCGAAGAACTGTCTGATTTTTTCTTGTGGGTTTGCTACATCGTATGCATCTTTGTTTGTCTTGAATTCTTGATGCAATCCTCTTAATGCTCTTGCCCAATTTTGCACAGTTGGACCTTTGTAGCCATTCCAACCCATCTGCCAAACTAACCTTACCAATCTCGTGAAGTTCTCTTCTCCTCCACGACTAACTAACTTTTTTTCTGCGTAGAGTTCTTCTAGAAATCCATTTTGCTTTTCTGCTTCACGCCACCATAAATATGTTGCACCCAAGTTCAGATACAACCTTTGCTGACTGCTCTCATAAAGTTGCGTAATTTCATCTGCTTCAGCTATCAGTGACTCAAGCGTTTTTTTGAGTTCAGATTTACTCGCCATGACAACTCCAATTCATCAGAATCAAATGTTTATTGATTTTGACAATATAAGTGCTGTGAAGCTATGTGTGCAGTGGAATTGCAGCTTTATGCGATTTATTTTTGCTTCACAGTCAATGCACACTTGTACTGCGAAGGTCTCTCGACAACGCTCTACAAGCGTTTGCGAGTAGAATCATTTTTGTGGAGAGATGGCAGAGTGGTCGAATGTACCTGACTCGAAATCAGGCGTAGGGTTTTCCCCTACCGAGGGTTCGAATCCCTCTCTCTCCGCCATAATTCTTTTTGATTACTTATTGGGTTCACTCTCCCAATCTTCGTAACCAAGTCTGTTGATGTTTCTCATCAACTGTCCCCCAAGCTGCTTTGCGTAATGCTCTTGAATCATCGCTACTGATGTTCGACAGTTATTCGCAATTTCGTAGATTGGTGCACCCCTCAACAGTCTGAAACAAATGTAAGTCGAACGCAACGACACAAAGTCACGCTTTGTAGGTGGTGTTGTCTTAGTGTGCTTCAGCTTCGTTTTCTCAAGAATCTTGTTGAACATTGTTCTGTGATGAACCAAGAACAACTTCTCAGTTGAGTCTTTTGCTTTTGCGTGAGTCATTCCTCTACGCTTCAAGATGCGCTCGTAAGCAGCAACAGCACCATAAAAACTCTGACAGTTCCCAATTCCTCGTTTACCTTTGATGTTCGAGATGACTAAGATTCGCTTGTCAGTTGTCTTTTCTTTGACGATTTTTACATCGCAGAAACGACATGCATTCATCTCTCCAACACGCATTCCTGTATTTGTTCCAAAAATCACATAGTCGTAGAGTTCAAGTGCATGTTGATGCAGCAGCTTGTCTCTTGTACTCAAATACTCAGCATGTGCAGCAATTGTTCGATGTAACTTTGAGTACTCGTGTGCAGTAAACCACGCTCTAGTTGAGTTGTTCTTCTTTGTGTCGTATTCATCTTTGAACTGTGGCAACTGTTTCAAGATGCCTTGTCTGAACGCATAGTTCAAGACCATTCTGATAGCGTTCTTGTACTGATGCAAAGTGCCACGCTTGATGCTTGGGTACGCAGCGACCATGTCTTCTTTGTACTTGTGCCAAGCTGTGTTGTCGATAGTCTGAACAGCTACTTTCTTGAAATAGTCTTTGACTCTTGAGTTCAAGATGCCTTCAATGCCCTCGTATGTCTTCAGACTACGCTGCCCTCTGTCCACAAACATACTTTTATAGTTAGCAAGTGCTTCGTCTGCTAACTTGCCAAACTCATGCTTTGGAGACGAAATCTCGCCACTTGCAATCTCTGTCTGCTTGCTGAAATACCAATCTTTAGCGAACGCTTTTGCAGCTTCAAGGTGCTTTTGCTTTGTTGATGCTCGTAAGTATTTGCCCTTGAAGTGAAATCCACACCACCAAAAAGGCGAACCACTACGCATGAAGACATGCACTTTGCCTTCAAGAATCGTTACAGATTGGGGGAGTTTGTTATCAGTCATTTGGACTACACATTTGGGTCATCATTGAAAAATGATACTCCCAAAACTGATAATTGTGTAGTCCGTGTGTAGCTGCACAAAACCGATAAAAGCTAGTGTTTATGCGCTATAGAGAACGAAGTTGGCTGATTTCGAGTCAAGTACATTCGACCACTCTGCCACTTCTCCTGATTCGGTGTCGTTTGTCGAAGCGGCAATTCTATCAGGGGCGACGTGCGCCAGCGCCACCCAAAGGCTGCACCACCACGCCCGCACCAGCAGGTGCGCCGCCTGTGCTGCCGACCAGGCCAACGGTCATCGAGGCCAATGAACCGCTAAACAAACCACTGTCTTCAATCTCAATCGTGGCCGAGCGATCACCACGGGTGAACACCAGCAAACTCTTTTTGCCACGCACCGAAGCCACCATGGTCCAACCTTGGCGAGGCAACTGATCTGCAAAGAAGTTGTAGCTGGCATTGGCATCTGTCGGTACTTCAAACACCGCACGGCCTAACCAAGCCTCGCCTACGCCAAAAATCAGCGACTCAGCGGTGCGCAGTTTGGTACCCGTAGGCATGGGCATGCGTCCAAACTGGTCCATGCTGGGGCGTTGGGCATTGTCTGTATTGCTTTGCGAATCATTGGTTGTGCCGCAGGCGGTCAACAACGCTGTAGCCAACAAGAGAAGGAGTTTTTTCACAGCGTTCTTTCTTTCAATTTTTGCGAACTGTATCAGCCGCGAAATTAGCCGCGTAGTTCAGCCACGCCGCCCATATAGGGGCGCAACGCTTCTGGCACGCGGATGCTGCCATCGGCTTGCTGGTAGTTCTCAAGCACAGCCACCAAGGTGCGGCCCACGGCTAGGCCTGAACCATTCAAGGTGTGCACAAGCTCGTTCTTGCCTTGGGCGTTTTTAAAACGCGCTTGCAAACGACGTGCTTGGAAAGCTTCGCAGTTCGACACCGAGCTGATTTCACGGTATGTGTTTTGTGCAGGCAGCCACACCTCGAGGTCGTGGGTTTTGGTTGCGCCAAAGCCCATGTCGCCGGTGCACAGCAACATCACGCGGTAAGGCAAGCCGAGTTTTTGCAGCACGGCTTCGGCGTGGCCTGTCATTTCTTCCAAGGTCTCGTAGCTCTTGTCGGGGTGCACGATTTGCACCATCTCGACTTTGTCGAACTGGTGCTGACGAATCAAACCGCGTGTGTCACGGCCTGCGCTGCCAGCCTCGGAACGGAAGCAAGGTGTGTGCGCGGTGAGTTTGATAGGCAGCTCGTTTTCAGCCAACACCACGTCGCGCACGAAGTTAGTCAACGGTACTTCGCTGGTGGGAATCAAGTACAAAGCAGTGCTTTCGCTGGTGGCTTCGCCTTCTTGGCCGCCCTTCTTGGCTGCAAACAAGTCTTCTTCAAACTTGGGCAACTGGCCTGTGCCTTTGAGGCTGTCGGCGTTCACGATGTAAGGCGTGTAGCACTCGGTGTAACCGTGCTCTTGGGTTTGCACATCGAGCATGAACTGCGCAAGCGCACGGTGCATTCGAGCGATCTGCCCCTTCATCACGGTGAAGCGTGAGCCAGAGAGCTTGACGCCCATTTCAAAGTCGAGGCCCAACGGCTCGCCCAAGTCGACGTGGTCTTTGGGTTCGAAGCCCAAGGGGGCTGGCTCTGTGCCTGTGGGGCTCCAGCTGCGCAACACCACGTTGCCATGCTCATCTTCACCGGCAGGCACGCTGTCGTGGGGCAAGTTGGGCACAGCCAACAAAAGCGATTGCAGTTCAAGCTGCAACGCATCCAAACGCACTGCCGAGGTGTCGAGTTCGGTTTTGATGTCGGCTACCTGTGCCATCACGCCGTCAGCGCTCTCGCCTTTGGCTTTGAGCATGCCGATCTGCTTTGACAGCGCATTGCGGCTGGCTTGCAACTCTTCGGTGCGGGTCTGCAGTGTTTTGCGCTCAGCTTCTAAAGCTTGGTACGCATCCACATTCAAGAACGCTTGTGGGTTCTTGCGTTTTTCAAGTTTGGCAATGACGCTGGGCAGGTCGCGGCGCAGTTGGTTGATGTCGAGCATGAGATTTTCTTGAGATAGTTTTATTTAAGCTGCTGCGTGTTGAAACACACGAATACGGGGCGCAATTTTGTCGTGCAGCGTGCGGGAAGCCACACGCATGTCAAACTCAGATTGCAAATTCATCCAAAAGCGTGGGTCCATTTTGAAAAACAGCCCCAAACGCAAAGCGGTATCGGCAGTGATGGGACGCACGCCGTTCACCACATCGCTGATGCGGCTGGGTGACACATCAATGTCAGCTGCCAACTGACGCGCAGAAATACCCATAGGTTTCATGAAATCTTCCAACAAGATTTCACCTGGGTGAATTTCGTCGAGCAATTTAGTCATGACATTTACTCCTAGTGGTAGTCCACGATTTCAACTTGATGTGCGCCGTCTTCACGCCACACAAAACAGATGCGCCATTGCGCATTGATTCGCATGCTGTGCTGCCCAGCTCTGCCACCCTTGAGAGCTTCCAGCATGTTTCCGGGCGGAATTCGCAAACTCACCAAATCTGTTGCGGCATGCAACTGCAACAATTTTCTTCTGGCCACACGCTCAATATTCCTAAAACGGGGGACCACACAGCTGTGAAACAGCGCCTCCGTATTGGGACAAAGAAACGAATGAATCATGGCTGAATTATATTCTGCAACACGGAACCCGTTTTAAGGTATCTAAATTTACTTCAAACCTTTGGGCAAGGGAAACTTGATGGTTTCTTCGACGCCATCGAGTGTTCGTACAGACACGGCGCCTAGGGCGCGCATGCGGGCAATGACTTGTTGCACCAAGATATCGGGGGCGGATGCACCAGCGGTCAGGCCCACACGGGTGACACCTGCGAACCACTCTTCTCTGAGTTCTTCGGCGTTATCCACCATGTAACTTTGTGCACCTAAGCGCTGCGCCACGTCGCGCAGGCGGTTGCTGTTGGAGCTGGTGGGGCTGCCCACCACGATGACCAACTCCACCTCACTGCTGAGCACCTTCACCGCGTCTTGGCGGTTTTGGGTGGCATAGCAAATATCTTGCATCTTGGGTTTACGGATATTGGGAAAGCGTGCCACCACAGCTTCGGTGATGTGCGCCGCATCGTCCACACTCAGCGTGGTCTGCGTCACCACGGCCAAGCGTTCGGTTTGTCGAGGCTGCACCTTAGCCACATCGGCCACGTCTTCCACCAAGTAAATGCCGTCCAGCAACTGACCCATCGTGCCTTCGACTTCGGGGTGGCCCTTGTGGCCAATCATGATGAACTCGAAGCCTTCTTTGTGAAGTTTGGCCACTTCCACATGCACTTTGGTGACCAGCGGGCAAGTGGCATCAAACACGGTGAAGCCGCGTCGTGTCGCTTCTTCTTCCACCGCCTTAGGCACGCCGTGGGCGCTGAACACCAGCGTCGCACCTGCAGGCACATCGGCCAAATCTTCGATAAAAATCGCGCCTCGGCTCTTGAGGTCCTCCACCACATAGGTGTTGTGCACGATTTCGTGGCGAACATAGATAGGTGCACCAAACTTCTCAATTGCACGGTCCACGATGTCGATGGCGCGGTCCACGCCCGCACAAAAGCCGCGAGGCGTTGCGAGCACGATTTCTTGGAGGCTGTGATTGCTCATGGTGTTTACAAAATACCAATCACTTGCACTTCAAACGTCACAGGCTGGTTAGCCAGTGGGTGGTTGAAGTCAAACAGCACTTGGTCATTCGTGACTTGTTGCACCGCGCCCGCAAACGAGCCTTGGCCGTTGGGCGCTGGGAACTGCACCACATCGCCCACGTTGTATTGCTCATCAGGGTCGCCAAACTCTTTGAGCAAGCTCTTGCTCACCCACTGTTGCATGTCTGGGTTGCGCTCACCAAACGCCAAACCAGCGGCCAGCTCAAACGTGGTGTGAGCACCTTCTTCAAGCCCCATCAAGCGTTGCTCCAGCGCAGGCGACAACTCACCCGAGCCCAGCGAGAGCGTGGCAGGTTTGTCGTTGAACGTGTTGATGACGTCGCCTTGCGGTCCCGAAAGCCGATAGTGCAGCGTTAAAAAAGAAGCGGGGCCGATGGTAGGGTGAGCGTTAGAAGCAGTCATAGGACTCTCAATGTTAGACCGCCTATTGTAGAAAGCTCTCGCTATGGACCGAATGCCCGAACCCATGACCATTGCCCAGCTACCCGCCGAGATGCGTCCGCGCGAAAAACTGCTCAAACACGGGGCTTCGGCGCTGACCGACACCGAACTGCTGGCCCTGTTTCTGCGCACCGGCATCAAGGGCAAAAACGTGTTTGTGATGGCCCAAGAGCTGTTAGACCGCTTCAAGGGCTTTGCCGGCCTGATTCATGCCAGCGCAGCCGAGCTCAAAACCTGCAAAGGCATGGGCGGCGACGCCAAGCGCTCGCAGTTGGTGGCCGTGCTGGAAATGGCCCGCCGCGCCCTGACCCAACAATTAACTGAAACCACCGTGATGAATTCGCCCAATGCGGTGAAACAATACCTGCAGCTTGAACTGGCCCAACTCAAACACGAGGTATTTGCAGTTTTGTTCCTTGATGCCCACAACCGCCTGTTGTCGTACCAGCCCATGTTTCGCGGCTCGCTGTCGCAAACCATGGTCTACCCACGCGAAGTGGCCAAGACCGCCCTCGCCTTAGGCGCGGACGGAGTGGTGCTGGCCCACAACCATCCGGGTGGCACGGTCAAACCTTCACAAGCCGACATGAAACTCACCCGCACCCTTCAAGAAGCCTTGGCACTCATTGACGTGACCGTGCGCGACCACTTCATCGTGGCGCAAGGCAAGTATTTGTCGATGGCCGAAGAGGGGCTATTGTGAAAGCCAAATCACTGCAAGACTTGGGCGCGATTCGCAAGCAAGTGAATGACGCGGCTCTGGCCGCCGCTGCGGCAGAAGAAGCCCGTAAAGAAGCGGCACGTCTCGCCGAGGCAGAACGCAACTTGTTCACTCAAGCTGTGGGCAAGGTCAAATCCATTGCCGCCAAAGACCGAGTGTTCATCGCCCCACCCCGCCCTGCGGCGCGCCCCTTGCAACAAGACCTAGACGACCAAGCCGCCCTGAGCGAAAGCATGAGCGACGAGTTCGATGTGAGCACCTTACTCGATGTGGACGATCAACTCAGCTTCAGACGCCCCGGCATCGGGACCGACGTGACACGCAAACTGCGCAAAGGCGAATGGGCCATGCAAGGCCAACTCGACCTGCATGGTTTTCGCAGCGACGAAGCCCGCGAAGCACTGGGCCAATTTGTGCGCGATGCCAAACGCATGGGCTGGCGTTGCGTGCGCGTGGTGCATGGCAAAGGCTTGGGCTCGCCCGGCAAAGAGCCGGTGCTCAAAAGCAAAGTGCAGCGCTGGTTGGTGCAGAAGAATGAGGTGCTGGCCTTTGTGCAGGCCAAGCCTTCGGATGGTGGTGCGGGGGCCTTGGTGGTGCTGCTGGGGCCAAGCAACCTTTAAGCGCCGTCTTTGTTGCGCATCCAATCAGCAGTCTGGAAAAAACTGGCTTTCAAGCGTGTGCGCAAATCTTCAGGCACACCCGTCTCGCCCATCGCTTGTTCCATGCACGCTACCCATTGATCACGCTCTTTGATGCCGATTGGGAAGGGTTTGTGGCGCATTCTTAAGCGAGGGTGACCATGCTTTTCAATGTAGTAATCAGGGCCGCCCAACCAACCGCACAAAAACATGAACAAACGTTCACGCGCATTTTCAAGCTCGGGGCCGTGTGCCTGACGCAGCTCTAGGTAGCTAGGCTCTAAATCCATCAAATCGTAAAAGCGATCCACCAAGAGTTGAATGCGTGGCTCGCCACCGATCCATTCAAACGGGGTATCAAAAGGTGGTTTTTCTTCGATGTGCATGAGCGCATTGTCGCGGCTCTTCACCTCAGACGCATTAACTTAAGTCAATTGCAGGTGTTTGGCAGCTTCGCGCACGGTCAGGCCAGACAAGCGGTTACGGTTCCCCTGCAAAAAGTCCGTCACGGCTTGCGGGTTCCACCGCGCATAGTCGCGCAGCGCCCAACCGATGGCTTTGCGAATGAAAAACTCTTTCTCATCTGCCAGTTGAATTGCATAGCCAAACAAGCGCGTGGTGTCGGTGTCCAAGCGCCAGCCCAGCTGATGCAGCATGGCCGAGCGGCGCACCCAATGGCTGGGGTGTTTGAGCCACACATCCATCGTGGCAGCTGCATTGGGTTTTTGCTGAACGGCTGCGTGCATCACCTCGGCAATGACGGCGCTCAGGCCATCCACGGTTTCCCACCATGGCTCGCGCAATAACAATGCCTGCAATGCAGACAGGTCGTTCACGTTGAACTGGGCACTATTTTGACGCAGCAAGTCCACGGCGGTGTAGCGGTATTCACGCTCGGGCTTTTGCCACAGTAGCTCGGCGGCGGCCAACAAATCGGATGAGCCTTGCCACTTCACTTTGCCAATTTCTTTGACCGCTGCACGGCGCACGGGTGCTGCCAATCCTAAGAACTCAAATTGGTTGAGCAAATAGGCTTTCATGCCCTGCGCCTCGGATTTATCGGCCAAGGGGATCAAAGCGTGTTCAACGGCATGGACAAACTGCTTAGGCGTCATCTGTTCTAAAAGCTAGCGCGCGATTCAAGATGCTTGGCGCAAGGTTTGCACCACAGGGCGGCGCAGCACATCGCGCAAACCCCACCAGCCAGCGGCCAACGCGAGCAACGCACCCAACACTGCGCCCAACAAAGGCACCCACGGGCTGGCCGTCCATTCAAACTCAAACGCAAATCGGGCCAAGCCCCAGCCCATCAGCATGGCCACACTGGTGGCGAGTAAACCAGCCAGTGCACCAATACCAGCCAACTCGGCACGCTGCACATTGGCCAGCAGTTGGTTGGATGCACCTAGCGCACGCAGCACTGCATATTCGCGCGCACGCTCTTCGCGCGTGGCCGTCACTGCCGCAAACAACACGACCAAGCCTGCCGCCAAAGTGAACAAGAACAAAAATTCCACCGCACTCACCACCTGACCGAGCACGCTTTGCACTTGGTTCAGGGCCGCGCCCATGTCCACATTCGTGATGTTGGGGAAACGGTTGATGAGTTGGTTGTCAAACGTGGGCGCGGGCTTGTCAGTCACAGCCGCACGCTGAGGCGCACGGAAGGCCGCGATGTAGGTGGTGGGCACATCAAAGCCCGCATCCGTGGTCATGCGACTGACGGGGTACATCACAAAGAAGTTGGCACGCATGGAGGCCCAGTCCACACGCCGCACGGATGTGATGCGCGCTTCATGCAGCACACCCGCCATGTCAAAGCGCAGGCTGTCACCCAGTTCGAGCTTCAAGGTTTTGGCGATGCCTTCTTCAATGCTCAAGGCATTGGCTTCTTCGGCTTTCCAAGTGCCGCCGACCACGGTGTTGTGTTCGGGCTCTGTGGCGTTGAATGACACATTGAACTCTCGGTCGAGCAAACGTTTGGCACGTTCGTCGGTGAAGCTGTCGGGTGTGACGGTGTTGCCGTTTACCGCCACCAAACGGGCGCGAATCATGGGGTACCAGTCGAGCTTGTTCACGCCGGCTTCGCGCAGGGTTTGTAAAAACGGCTCCGCTTGGCTGGGCTGGATGTTGATGACAAAACGATTCGGCGCGTCCACCGGCGTGGCATTGCGCCAGCTGCTGATGAGGTCGGTGCGCAGCAGCACCAACAAAGCCAAAGCCAACAAGCCCACAGCCAAAGCACTGACCTGCACCATGGCATACACAGGGCGTGCGCTGATCTGTCGTGTGGCCAACATCAACCATGGCGGCGCACTGCCCTCCACCACGGTGCGGCGAAGCACGTACACCGCCAACCATGCCATGCCAGCAAACAACAGCACCGCCCCCGCAAAGCCGCCCACCACCATAAGGCCAAGTTTCAAATCACGGCTCACCGCAATCAGCAGCACCGCGAAACCCGTCAGTCCTAAGGCCCACACACTGAGCGTGGTGGCTTTGAGTTCACCCACATCGCGGCGCATCACGCGCAGCGCAGGCACGCTGGCCAACTGCAATACAGGTGGCAATCCAAATGCGAGCAGCAACGTTAGGCCCGTGCCTAGGCCATACACCACAGGCCACACGCTGGGCGCAGGTAACGCGGTTTCCACCAAACCTTTGAGCAAGGCCACGAACACCAAGTGCACGGCATAGCCCAAAGCCAAACCCAACACGCTGGCAAAAGTGCCAACCCACACAAACTCTGCCGTGTAAGACAAGGCAATGTGGCGTTGGCTCAAGCCCAACACGCGCAACATGGCGCAGTCATCCAAATGGCGGGCGGCAAAGGCACGGGCTGCCAAGGCCACAGCCACAGCGCTGAGCAAGGCAGCTAAGAGTGCCACTAAGTTTAAGAACTTGCCCGCACGGTCCAAGGTCTGGCGCATTTCGGGGCGGCCTGCTTCGAGCGACTCCACACGCACGCCACGCACCTCTGGTTTTTTGCTCTCTGCTTCGGCCCATGCCAAAAAGTTTTTGGTGGCATTGTCAGCACCAACCACTGCATAGCGCCACGTCACACGGCTGGCAGGCTGAACCAATGCTGTGGCTTCAAGGTCCGCCGTGTTCATCAAAACGCGCGGCGCAAAGTTCATGAAACCCGCACCTCGGTCAGGCTCGTGCACCAACACACGGCTGATGCGCAAACGGCTGTTGCCCAGCGACACGCTGTCCCCCACATCGAGCCCTAAAGCTTCTAAGCCTGCAGCTTCCACCCACACCTCGCCATTGGCTGGAATCTCTTTGGTTTTGTCTGCTGCGTCAGCCTGCGCCAAGCTGCTGGCAACTTTGAGTTCACCGCGCAAGGGGTAGCCCGCCTCGGCCGCTTTGAGCGCTACCAATCGGCTGTTGCTCTCCGCTCCGTTTTGCGATTGGCCACGCGCCATGGTGGGGAAGGTCAAAGTACTCACACCTTGCAAGCCATCCGCTTTGGCGCGTTGCATGATGTGTGCAGGTGTGGCTTGGTCGCTCACCACCACCACATCGCCACCTAAGAGTTGGCGTGCATCGCGTTGCAATCCACCGTTCAAGCGATCGGCCAAAAAACTGACCGAACTGAGGGCGGTAACGCCCAATGCCACGGCCACCACCAGCAAGCGCAGTTCGCCCGCTTGGGCATCACGCCACAGTGTGCGCCAAGCTTGCGTCCACCATGTCACACCGGTTTTCCGTGTGTGATGTGCATCGAAGGAAACTTGCGTGCGTTCAGTCATGCGTGCGCCACCTTTTGCACACCACCTGCTGCGAGCGTCGGATCCAACTGCATGCGCTCGGGCGATGTGTAGCAAAGAAAGTGTTTGTTCGTCGCACGGCCAATCGTGCACAGCTTCAGACGTGTGGCCACGTCATAGCCCATTTGCGTGATGCCGCTGCGCGACACCACCACGGCCACCTCCATTTGGGCTGACTTCATCACCATCTCGCTGGTCAAGCGGCCGGTGGTGTAGAAAATCGAATCAGCATCCGCAGTCACGCCATTCATCCACATCCATCCTGCAATGGTGTCGATGGCGTTGTGACGACCCACGTCTTCTACGAAGATTTGCATCTGCTCGCCATTGAACAAGGCGCAACCATGCACCGAACCTGCAGACTTGTAGGTGGTTTCTTGCAAGCGGATGGCATTGAGCACCGCATACAAACGCACTTGACTGATGCGGGCATCGGGCAAAGCCAAGGTGTCAATTTCGGCCATCAAATCGCCAAACACACTGCCCTGCCCACAGCCTGTGGTGACCACGCGCTTTTCAGTGCGCGCCGCGATGTCGGCAATGCCATGATGGGTTTTGACAGCGGCCACACCTGCACCGTCTTCGCCAGCATCCCAATCGACCGTGATGGACTCGACCTCGCTCACATCGTTCACCAAACGTTGGTTGCGCAAATAGCCCAACACCAGCAACTCAGGGTGTGCACCCAAGGTCATGAGGGTGACGATTTCGCGTTTGTCCACATACACCGTGAGCGGTCGCTCAGCAGGAATAGACACTTGCTCGCGCACACCGTGCTCATTGACCACGTCAATGTGGCGGGTCAATTCGGCTTGGGCTTGGGTAAGACGTGGCAGCACGGCAGAGGAAGAAGTTGCTTTAGACATAAGCTGACAAGGCTACAACAAAAAGGGCCGCCACCTTTCGGTGCGGCCCAATGAACAGCGTGGCTGTATGGATTACTTTTTAGCAGGCGCAGCAGGTGCTGCAGCCACGGCAGGCGCTGCGGCGGCGGCCACAGGTGCAGCAGCCTCAGGTGGCGTGTACACAAACTTGCCGGGGTCTGCGCAAGGCGGCGTGGCCACGGGCTTGCCTGCTTTGGCTTTATTTGTTTTTTGCACGTGGGCTGCCACTTTGTCTTGTGACTTGCACAACAAATAGCCATCGGCTTTGGCCGTATGAGCCGCCTTGGCTTTGGCTTCATCAGCCTTGGCTTTGGCTTCGTCGTTCAATGGTGGCAATTTGGCAAATGCCGAGGCACTGACAGCCGCCAAGATCAATGCAAAGAGTGCTTTGTTCATGTTGTTCTCCTGTTCAGCGCATCAAGCGCGCGCTGTAGTACCCGATTTTTCGTCGGTGCGATGGGCTGGAATCTTGCCAGCCTTGATGTCGTCGTGCCAGAGTTCGTGGTGTTCTTTGGCCCAGGTTTCGTCGACATAGCCAGTTTTCATGGCTTTGAACGCGCCTTCCATGCCGACCGTGCCCATGTAGATGTGACCGATGAACATGGCCATCATCAACACGGTGGCCACAGCGTGAACCATGTGTGCCACCTGCATCATGCCGCGCTCGTAGCCCAAGAATGGAATCACCATATCAAGCACCAAGCCAGAAGCCACCACGATCAAGCCGAGGCCAAACACGCCAGCCCAAAACACCACTTTCTCACCCGCATTGAAACGGTGAGACGGCACTTCTTGGCTACCGAACAAGCCGCCAGCTTTGATGATCCAAGCCCAATCTTCTTTGCTCGGCCAGTTGTCTTTCAAGAAAGTGAAAAACACCACCGTCAAAGACACAGCAAACAGCGGTCCTGCAAAGTTGTGCGCATTCTTCAGCAAATAGGTGATGAAACCAAACAAGGTGTCACCAATGATGGGCTGAATAAAGAACTTGCCAAATGCCATGAAGATTCCAGACACCGCCAACACCACGAAGGCAATGGCATTGGTCCAGTGGGCTGAACGCTCGAACGGTGTGAAACGTTCAATTTCCACGCCCGTTGGCTTGCCATGCAACATGATCATGCCTTTGCGCCAGTAGAACAAAGCCACCGCACCCAAGGCGATCAGCAGCAAAGAGCCACCGTAGGGAATGATCCAGTTGTTACGCACCTGACGCCACGCTTCACCGGCTGTGGTGAGGCGTGAGCCTGGGTACTGAACAAACGGTTGAATCAAGACACCCGCTTCAGGCGCGTCGGCTTTGGGCAGACTGGTATAGCCCTCTGCGCCTGCCCCCACACCGCGCCACATGGGCGCGTTGTTGCCGGGTTGGACCTTACCGCGCTCAGCATTGGTTTGCTCGGCATAGCCGGGCGCGTCGCTGGCGTCAGGTTTGACGTCTTGAATGTTGACGCTTTTGACAGCCGGAACTGCCGCAGGCGCTTTGTCTTGTGCGACAGCCGACAGTGCGAACACTGTCAAAGCTGCACACAACACCGATTGAAAAGATCGTGACATGGTGAGCCCCCTGTTCACGGTGCGCGTGTGTTGTCGTTCTGACCGTATTGGGCGCGTGCACGCAAGTGCTGCTCCCAGCTGTTTTTGTCGCCTGGTGTCCAGCCAGCGTCTACGAACTTGTTTTCGGCTCCACTGAAAGCAGTCGCGTCGTTTTTTGTGCCGAGCATTTGCGCTTTCTCACCGCAAGCGGTGAGTGCGAACACACTGAGCATGATGAGTGATATGCGTTTGATCATTTCTTCACTCCTTCGACTTTGGCCGGTGCTTGGCCTGCTTGCTTAGAGCCGTAGGCCGTTCCCCAGCCCCACACTTCAGCACCCTTGTTGCGCTTGACCACGCGGCTGCGGAAGATATCGGCCACCACATCGCCGTCACCGGCGAGCAAGGCTTTGGTCGAACACATTTCGGCGCAAGCAGGCAGTTTGCCTTCGGCCAAACGGTTGCGACCGTATTTTTCAAACTCAGCTTGGCTGCCGTTGTCTTCTGGGCCGCCGGCGCAGAAGGTGCACTTGTCCATCTTGCCGCGCACACCAAACGTGCCCTGGCTTGGGAACTGAGGTGCGCCAAATGGGCAAGCGTATGAGCAGTAGCCGCAGCCAATGCAAATGTCCTTGTCGTGCAAGACCACGCCTTCGTCAGTCTTGTAGAAGCAGTTCACAGGGCAAACTGCCATACAAGGCGCGTCGGAGCAATGCATACACGCGACAGAGATGGATTTCTCGCCGGGTACGCCGTCGTTCAAAGTGACCACACGGCGACGGTTGACGCCCCATGGGACTTCGTGTTCATTTTTACAAGCGGTGACGCAACCGTTGCACTCGATGCAACGCTCTGCGTCACAGATAAATTTCATGCGTGCCATATCAGTTTCTCCTTAGGCGCGTTCGATGTTGCAAACGGTGGTTTTGGACTCTTGCATCATGGTGACGCTGTCGTAACCGTAGGTGGTGGCCGTGTTGACCGCCTCACCACGCACCACAGGCGCTGCGCCTTTGGGGTAGTACTTGAGCATGTCTTCACCTTGCCAGCGGCCAGAGAAGTGGAAGGGCATCCAGACAGTCTCAACGTCCACGCGCTCTGTCACCAAAGCTTGTACGTTCAAACGTGCGCCGGTAGGACTCTTCAACCACACGCGCTCGCCGTTGCGGATGCCACGATCTGCTGCGGTCTTGGGGTTGATTTCCACATAGGCTTCTTGTTGCAACTCGGCCAACCATGGGTTGGAACGGGTTTCTTCGCCGCCACCTTCGTACTCGACCAAACGGCCTGAGGTGAGGATGAGCGGGAATTTCTCGTGCACCTTGTCGGCGATGTTTTTGTCTTGCACGGTCTTGTACAAAGTGGGCAGACGCCAGAACGCTTTTTTGTCGGCGTGCGTGGGGTACTTTTCCATCAAGTCAGGACGCGTGCCATACAAAGGCTCGCGGTGTTGTGGGATGGGGTCTGGGAAGTTCCACACCACGGCACGCGCTTTGGCATTGCCGAATGGGTGGCAACCGTGGTTTTGCATGAAGACACGCATCATGCCGCCCGAGTTGTCAGTCTTCCAGTTCTTACCTTCGGCCAATGCTTTTTCTGCATCGGTGAGCTCATCCCACCAGCCGAGTTTCTTGAGCAACACGTGGTCGAGTTCTGGGTAGCCTGTGGTGATGTCCGCGCCTTTGGAGTGCGAGCCGTCTTCTGCCAACAGGTTTTTGCCGTCTTTCTCGACACCGAAGTTGGCGCGGAAGTTACCGCCGCCTTCCATGATGTGCTTGGAGGTGTCGTACAGGTTAGGAGAGCCTGGGTGCTTGAGTTCGGGCGTGCCGTAGCAAGGCCATGGCAAGCCGAAGTAGTCACCACCGAAGTCGTAACCGGTTTCTTTGTCTTTGCCGCCTTTGGACTTAAGGGTCTTGACGTCAAACAAATGCATGTTGCGCATGTGCGCTTTCAGGCGCTCTGGGCTTTGGCCGGTGTAGCCAATGGTCCAGACCGACTTGTTGATTTCGCGCAAGATGTCTTCGACCATGGGCTCATCCATGCCTTTGACTTTTTGCAGCTTGTAGTTCTTGACCAACTCTGGGCCAAAGCCAAGCTTTTGCGCCAACTGATACATGATCATGTGGTCAGAGCGGCTCTCCCACAATGGCTCGATGACCTTCTCACGCCACTGAATCGAACGGTTAGATGCTGTGCAAGAACCGCTGGTTTCGAACTGTGTCGCAGCAGGCAACAGGTACACCGCACGGTTGGGGTTGAGGTCTTCGGCTTTGCCGGGCATTGCTGCCATGGCAGCTGTGGCCGATGGGTATGGATCGACCACCACCAACAAGTCCAGCTTGTCCATTGCGCGCTTCATGTCCAAGCCACGGGTTTGTGAGTTGGGAGCATGGCCCCAATAGAACACGCCTTTGAGGTTGCTGTCTTGATCGATGAGTTCGTTCTTCTCGAGCACACCGTCGATCCAACGTGACACGGTGATGCCGGGCTTGCTCATCATGCCGGGGTTGGCGAAGCGGCCTTTGAGCCAATCGAATTCAACACCCCACGCCTTGGCGAAGTGCTTCCATGAACCTTCCACGATGCCGTAGTAGCCAGGCAGTGAGTCTGGGTTAGGGCCCACGTCGGTCGCGCCTTGCACGTTGTCGTGACCACGGAAAATGTTGGTACCGCCACCGGCTTTGCCGATGTTGCCCAAGGCCAATTGCAAGATACATGAGGCACGCACGATGGCGTTACCGATGGTGTGCTGGGTTTGACCCATACACCACACGATCGTGCCAGGGTTGTTCTCATGCAGCATCTTGGCCACGAGAGTGACTTGTTCAGGAGACACGCCGCAGACTTCTTCGACTTTGTCGAGTGTCCACTTGGCCATGACTTCTTCTTTGACCTTCTCCATACCGAAGACGCGGTCGTTGATGTACTTTTTGTCTTCCCAGCCATTTTTGAAGATGACGTGCAACAAGCCAAACAAGAAAGCGATGTCAGAGCCTGAGCGAATACGCACGTACTCGTCAGCCTTGGCTGCAGTGCGCGTGAAACGCGGATCGACCACGATCATCTTGCAGCCATTTTCTTTGGCGTGCAGCATGTGAAGCATAGACACAGGGTGAGCTTCAGCGGCGTTTGAACCGATGTACATCGCGACCTTGCTGTTTTGCATGTCGTTGTACGAGTTGGTCATCGCACCGTAACCCCACGTGTTGGCCACACCAGCCACCGTGGTGGAGTGACAAATACGGGCTTGGTGGTCGCAGTTGTTGCTACCAAAGTAGCTCACAAACTTACGCAGCAAATAGGCTTGTTCGTTGTTGTGCTTGGAAGAACCAATCCAGTACACACTGTCTGGGCCTGCCGTTTTACGCAGGTCGAGCAACTTAGCGCCAATCTCTTCAAGCGCAGTGTCCCAACTGATGCGCTCGTACTTGCCATTGACCAGCTTCATGGGGTAACGCAGACGGAACTCACCGTGGCCGTGCTCGCGCAGGGCAGCACCTTTGGCGCAATGCGCACCAAGGTTGATGGGGGAATCAAACACCGCTTCTTGGCGCACCCAGACGCCGTTTTCAACCACAGCGTCCACAGCACAGCCCACCGAGCAGTGGGTACACACCGTGCGCTTGACTTCAATCTTGCCGCCCGCGTCTTTGGACATCGCGCCCGAAGCTTGGGCCTTCTTGACCAAAGTCAGCTGAGTGGCTGCCAAGCCCACGCCAATACCCAAACCAGAGCGGCGCAAAAAGCCACGACGGTCAAGGGTAGGCAAAGCCTGCGACAAGCCGCGCTGCAAGCGACCAACGAATGCAGAGCTGCCAGCTGTTTGGGCAGCCGAATCTGTTTTACGAGTTAACAACATGTGTGGCTCCTTCAGACGCGAGCGGTCTGGTAGTAACGCTTGACGTGTTCGCTCAAGCTATAGCCGCCACCGTTTTCAGGCGCGGGCGGGAGTTTGTTCAATTCAGCAGAGGGTGTGCTGAGGCCGGGCATGGCCGTCACGGCAGCGGCAGCGGCAGTCGCACCTACAGCAGCGGCACCCATGAAGAAACCACGTCGCGATGGTGTCGCTTGAGATGTGGCTTGGTCTTTGGCTTGTTCGTTTGGCATTTTGAGCTCCTCGTGATGGCCGTGGGTATGCACGGCTATGCATACTGTACCTGTCCTTCAATTTTGTCTAGTACGTAAAAACATCAGTAACCTTGATATTTATCAATCGAGCCCACATAAATTGGTCTTTTTAGTCACTTACGTGTCACGTAGACCACTAAATGCCAGTCATATTGACAAAGAATCAAGCCAACATGTCGAAACCCTGCGCTTCGACACTGACAAAGGCGCGGGTCAATTCCGCCAAGGCTGCATAGAAACGTGCGCGTGGAGTAGCTTGCAGTGCATCGCAAAACGCGGGCACCCAGGTTTGCACATGGGCGGCAAAGAACTTGGCTTGCTGCGTCAGGTTAGACACCGACACATCGTCGCCCGCCACCAAAAAGCGCATGACTTCAAACACATAAGACACATGGTCTTCGGTTTCAGACATCGTGGTGTCGTCACGGCCCAAGCCCAGCGCTGTTAAATCGGTGCGCAATTGCGCCAAGGGTTTTTCGTTCAAGAAGCCGGTCAAAAAGTGCGAGGCATACACATACACCTCGGGCTTGCCCACGCCGCCAAACAGGGTGTGGTGCTCGTTTTGAATGCTCTTGTCATCCATCTCACGGGCCACACCCACCAACTGACGCCAAGGCTCTTCGAGAAAGCCGCCTGAAGTGGGCGCATCTGTCGCAGCCACACGCAACTGCGCCAGCAGCTCAGGGCGTGCGGGTGCGTAGAACAATTCAGAAATCAAACCATACAGCTCGGCGCGTGCGGTTTCTTCGTCAAGGGCGGAGGACAGGTGAAGGTCGGTCATACAGGTACTTAGGAAATTTTTTGCTCGTCGCCGGCAGAGTAAATGTCAATCACGCGGCAGTCGCCACACATCTTCAGGCGCTGCAAAGCCTCGCCTTGGAACATCGAGTGGCCTGCCAATTTGCCAATCATGGCCTCGATGCCTTTGAGCGTGCCAAAGGGTTTACCGCAACGCACGCAGCCATAAGGCTGGGTTTCGTTGAGCACACGCACTTCTTTGCGCTGGGGCGTGAGCAACAAACGCGGAACGAGGTTGAGCGCTTTTTCGGGGCAAGTGCTGACGCACAAACCGCACTGCACGCAGTTCTTTTCAAAGAAGCGCAGCTGTGGTGCGGCTTGGTTGTCTTGCAGCGCGTTGGCGGGGCAAGCGCTGACGCAGCTCATGCACAAGGTGCAGCTGTCTTTGTTGACCTCGACCGTGCCGAATGGCGAGCCGTCTTTGGGCAAGGCCAAGGCTTCAGGTGCGGTGGCAGTTTTCAAAACCGGCGCATGTTCCAGCAAATGGTCAATCACCATGCTGAGCGTGCTGCGCTTGTCCGCCATCACGGCAAACGTGGCAGCCGGTACGGTGGTGCTCAGGCGTTGCTTGCCGGTGGTGAGGCGTTGCAACTCGGCATCGAGTTCCACGGCTTGCGTGGCGTGGACCAACTGCACAGGCATGTGGCCTGCCTTGGCATAGCCCAAGCCTTCAAGCATGGCTTGCGCTTGCGCCATTTGCGCTTGCAAGCCGTCCGCGTATTGCGGCGCTTCTTCGGCGGTGTTGAGCACCAGCACTTGAGCTGCACCATAAGCCAAGGCGGTGAGCCACACATCCAACCCAAGGCTGGCTGTGTGCCACAACGACACTGGAATCACATGCGCGGGCAAACCTTGCGCGACTTTGAGCTGCGCCGCACGGCCAAGCTCATTGACCAAGGCTTGTCCCACCTCTTGGCTGTGCAGCAAGATGACCGCATCCTTGCCGCCTGCTTTTTGGTAGGTGCTGAGCAGTGTCTTGAGCTTGAAGCCCTGCTCGCTGGCACGAGGGTATGCGTAGGTCAGTGCGCCTGTCGGGCACACCGTGGTGCACGCACCGCAGCCCACACACAGGTTGGGGTTGACCTTGATTTGTTGGCGTGACTTGTCAGAGCTAACAGCCTCGGCCGAGCAAATGTCCACGCACGCGTTACAGCCCACTTGTTCGTTGCGGCTGTGGGCGCAGAGCTTTTGTTTGTAGTCAAAGAACTTGGGCTTTTCAAACTCGCCCACCAGCTCGCGCAAGCGCAACAAGTTGGCGGCGGTTGCACCACGGAAATAACCTTGGGGCAAGGCGTGGCGGGTGAAGGCGCTTTGCTCGCGCAGGTCCAGCACGAGGTCGAACTCTGCAGTTTCTTCTTGCGCTTCGCGCTGGAAGTTGATCGCGCCCACCGCACCGCACGCTGTCACGCAGTCGCGGTGCGAGCTGCACTTGCTCATGTCAATTTGGTAGTCCAGGCCAATCGCTTGCTCAGGGCAGGCGGCCACGCAGGCATTACAACGTGTGCACAGGTCAAGGTCGATGGGGTTGTTGTTTTGCCAAGTGAGCTTGAACACGCCCAGCCAACCATCCACACGCACCACTTTGCCGCCCAACACAGGGTAGGTGCGGTTTTGTGCGCCGCCAGCTTCGCCAGCGCCTTGGGTGAAGATCGTCACATTCAGCGTGTCAGCCAGCAAGGCAGCGGCTTGTTCGGCTTGGTCCATCTGACCCAAGATCAACAAGCGCCCTGCACTCTTGAACGTGACCGTAGGCACAGGTTCGGGCTCGGGCAAATGTGCAGCGGCCAAGAGCGCGGCAATTTTTGGGGAGGCGTTTTTAGCGTCGCTACTCCAGCCACCGGTTTCGCGGATGTTGACGAACTTGATGACGGATGTTTTGGCTTGCGCCTCCATGGCCAAGTCGCCAAACAGGCGCTGCTCTTGGGTGCAGGCCACCACCACATCGTCTGTGCCTTGCACGGCTTGCACAAAAGCGCCCGCTTCGCGGCGGCACAACGCGGTGTGCAGCGTGAGCGGCTCAGACAGGCTTTGGCTCAGCGCCTTGGGGTCCAGGGGTTGGGTCTGGTTGCAGTCGCAAATCAGCGTGGTCATGCGTGGGGTGCTCGATGTTGGGATTGTTTTCAATAGACTCGGACTGTGCCACGACTTTAGGTGGATCAGTCAAGGGGTTGTCACCCACGTTGGAGTTACCCGTGATTTCGGTTTCGTCGTCAAACAAATTCAAGGTCTTGGCACTGGTCATTTGCCGCAGCATGGCCATGGGCAAGGGGTCGGGCTGGCTGTAGTCGTCGATGTAGATGTCCATGCGGTCCATGACATTGAAGTGCGGATCGGTGAACAACTTTTTCATGGCGGCGTTTTTCACATCAGGCGTCACACCACGAGCCATGAAGCCCGTGAAGTCTGACTCAGGCGTGAGTTGCTGCGCATCGGCCAAGGAAGGTATGGGCTTAGCAGCCGCTTCGTTCGACGAGTTTGCAACTTGTGCTGCATTCACCGCAGGGGCGTTGGGCGCTTGTGCTGGGCTGTGATTTGGCGCAACCACGTTTGAACCCTGAGCCAACGCGGGCGCTTGCGTTGGCTCCTCAGGGGCACGCCCCTCGCGCACCTCGGCTTTGCGGCGCGACCAACGGCTTAAGAATCCAGAAGGTGCATCGTCATTGGCCATGGCCACCTCCGTTGTGATGGCCGCCGCCGCGAATCTTTTCGGTACTCACCGAGGCGGGATTGCCAAAGCGGTCTTGCAAAGGCCTGAAACTGTCTGGGCGTTTGCGGCGCTTGGCCTCGACCACCCAATGTTCATCCATGAACTCGCTCATCCAAGCCACCACCTCGGATGGGGCGGGCACTTGGTCCACGTTTTCTTGGGCATCCAGCCAGCGGCCAGCATCGTGGTAGCTCAGGCTCACCATGGCGGGCACAGCCATCACCTCGTCACTGATGCTGGGCTCTTCTTCCATGCGCCACAACACAAACCAACAGGGCGCGGGAGACGTGGCGTTGAGGTAATAGCCCTCAGCGTCGTCTTTGAACAGTTCCACCGTGAAGCCTGGGTGAAGCCAAATTTGCTCGTCTTCGGTTTGGCGCAAGCAGCGAGGCTCGGTGCCGAAGTGTTCGGCATGCGGGACCAAGTCGTGCCCCGTGACATCGTGCAACACCCAGCGCCAAGGCTGCCAACGGCTCATGTCGCCGGGCACACGCTCACGGCGCATGACGACTGCAACTTGTAGGCTAGGACGGTGACTCATGGGGGTGATGTTAGCGGGGCGGCAATGCCCCCGTGATCACCCCAGCCAATTTAGGCCTTGGGCTTGCAGGTGCGGTTGATTTCTTTGCGCAATGCAGCTTCAGACATAGGCTTAGACACATAGCCATCTGCGCCTGCCGCCATGAAGCGTTCGCGGTCCCCTGTCATGGCGTGGGCCGTGACCATCAACACGGTTGTGCGTGGCAATTCACGCTCGGCTTCGCGTTCGCGCCAAATTTTCAAGGCTGTCATACCATCCATCACCGGCATCATCACATCGAGCAGCACGACATCAAACGTCTCTTTGTCCAGACAGTTCAGTGCTTGTTGGCCGTCATTGGCCAAAACAAAGTGATGTCCCATGCGCTGCAACATGATTTGCGCCAGCTTGCGGTTGATTTCATGATCCTCCACCAAAAGCACAGACAGTGGCCGCGTGGCCTTCTCGTGACCGTCTTGCGTCGTAGCGGCAGTTTCAGCGCCTGCTTGCGCCGATGCTGCTGACACACACTTTGCTGGAAAACGAATGGTGAAACACGCACCCTGCCCTGGTTTGCTCGCAGCCGATATGTCGCCGCCCATCAGCTGCATCAGGCTGCGCGTGATAGCCAAGCCCAATCCCGTGCCGCCATATGAACGGGTGATCGAACCATCCGCTTGGGTGAAGGGGCTAAACAGCGCATCTTTTCTCGCGTTGTCAAAACCAATGCCGGTGTCTATCACCGACACCTCAATGTCGACCACCCCTTCTTGCGCCCCCAGGTACACCTTGGACTGAACAGTGACTTGGCCTTCATCTGTGAACTTGATGGCATTGCCGATCAAATTGGTCAGCACTTGGCGCATGCGCACTGGGTCCATCCAGACCAAATCGGGAAGGCTGGGGTCATTCTCAACCCGCAAATGAATTCCTTTGGCCTTCGCCAACTGTTCAAGTGAACGTGCGGTGTGGCGAATCAATTGCGCGGGACAAACCGCCAACTGTTCCAATTCCAAAGCACCCGCCTCGATTTTGGAGAAGTCCAAGATTTGATTGATGATGTTCAATAAATGACTGGCCGAGTCACGCGCCAGCGACAAATACTCTTTTTGCACGTGGGTGTCGTTGGTCGTCATGTCCAATTCGGTCATCCCCAAAATGCCGTTCATGGGGGTACGAATTTCATGGCTCATATTGGCCAAGAATTCGCCTCGCATGCGGTTGGCTTGCTCTGCCTTGTTTTTGGCATCCACCAACAAATCTTGCGCGTGCTGAATGGCCGTGAAGTCCTGCATCACACCAATGAAGAAATGGGCATCATCCACCCGCGTTTCACTGATGGTGACACGCACAGGAAAGAGTGCCCCGTCTTTACGCATCCCCTGCACCACACGGGGTTGGTTCATCAAGCGCTTGAGCCCTGTTTGCGCATAGGCATCTAAATAACCGTCATGCGCAGAACGTTCTTGCGGCTGCATCAAGATACTGATGTTTTGGCTGAGCAACTCTTTCTGCTGGTAACCAAATATTTCAGCTGTAGCGGCATTGCATTGAACAATCTGGCCTTTGGCATCTGACACCACAATGGCCTCTGGCACAGACGTGAAAATGCTGTTGAGCTTGCTTTCGCTCAGACGTAACTCTTGCTCGACCAGCTGGCGATCTGCAATTTCTTGGTTGAGTCGTTGAATCGCGTCTTTTCGCTGCTCTGACAAATCACGCGCCACCATGAGCGAAGAGCGAACGCGCCCCACTGACACCCAAACCAGCATCAATCCGCCCAACAGCGCCACCAACAACACGGTGAAGGTACGGGTCAACACATCGGTGGTGGCTGATTGCCATTGAGACACGGGCAAGACCACTTCTAGCGCCCCACGCACATCGCCAACCTTCCAGTCCGTCTTGGGCGAGTCTTTGTAATGGTTGTGGCAATTCACGCAGCCGGCCAACATGCGGTCTGCCTGTGCGTAGCGGAGCACACGCTGCCCATTCAAGATTTCTTCTCTAACGAATGGCTTTTCGGGATTGGCATTGAGGTGCTTCAAAGCTTGCGTCTGAAAGTCATCCAGCGACCGCTCTGCCGCACGCCAAGGAAATGGTAAGTCGCTGTAAAGCCGCACCTGAGTGCCCCCATCAACTTGAGACATGTAATGCCCCAGCTCGATCGTCAACGTGGCAGGAAGTGGCAAAGCGTTGTCGAGAGATTTGTAATCGTGTGTGATCACAACGCCAGCACTTGATGCTCGCGGCATTAACTCTTGAGTGTAAAAGTTACGAAATTGAGTTACCGACTCGGCATGAACTTGCGCACTCTCAGTTGCGTACTGAAAAACAACATGCTCACTTGATTGGTAGGTGTAAATGACTACGCCAATAGAAACAGCAGCCAAGGCAACACTGACCAATTGCAATGGCCAATGGGAAGATAGATGCCTTAAGTAACCAAAAAAGCGGATGAACATCCAAGTGAAACCATGTGTTTTAATTATTTAGATTTAATTTTAACCGCAACATCAAACACACAAGGAAACGCCTTGAAACGCAAAAATTAGGTTTCTTTTGAGATTTTGATACTTGGGAACTTGCTAGAAAAGTCTTTGGCTTTCGCGGCAATCTTCACAGCCACTTGGCGGGCAACCGCCTTGTAGATGCCTGCCACTTCGCCATCGGGGTCAGCCACCACCGTGGGCTTGCCGCTGTCGGCTTGTAGGCGGATTTGCATGTTGAGTGGCAACGCGCCTAGGTAGTCCATGCCGTATTGCGCGGCCATCTTCTTGCCGCCGTCTGCGCCAAAGATGTGTTCAATATGGCCGCAATTGGTACACACGTGCACGGCCATGTTCTCGACCAAGCCGAGGATGGGCACGCCCACCTTCTCAAACATCTTGATGCCCTTCTTGGCGTCAAGCAGAGCAATGTCTTGCGGCGTGGTCACGATGACCGAGCCCGTCATCGGCACGCGTTGGCTCAACGTGAGCTGAATGTCGCCCGTGCCTGGGGGCATGTCCACAATCAAATAGTCCAAGGCTTTCCAATTGGTTTGACGCAGCAACTGCTCTAGCGCTTGCGTGGCCATGGGGCCGCGCCAAATCATGGCTTCGTCTTGGTCCACTAAGAAACCAATGGACATGACTTGCACGCCGTAGTTCTCGAGCGGGTCCATGGTTTGACCGTCGCTGCTCTCGGGGCGGCCTTCAATGCCCATCATCATGGGTTGGCTGGGGCCGTAAATATCGGCATCCAGCAAACCCACGCTTGCGCCTTCGGCAGCCAAGGCCAATGCCAAGTTCGCAGCGGTAGTGCTTTTGCCCACGCCGCCTTTGCCCGAGGCCACAGCGATGATGTTTTTGACTTGCGGCAACAAGGCCACGCCGCGCTGCGCGGCATGCGCCACGATGTTGACGGTGATGTTGGCCGACACGTTTGCCACGCCCGCCACATTCTTGGCAGCAGCAATCAGCTCTTTGCGAAAACCTGCAATTTGGCTCTTGGCGGGGTAGCCCAACACCACGTCAAACGACACATCGCCGTCATTGATTTGAAGATTTTTCAGCGCCTTGCTGGTCACAAAATCTTTGCCCGTGTTGGGGTCGATCACGGTTTGCAGGGCGGAGAGCAGGGTTTGTTCGTTCAAGGCCATAAGAATTCTTTTTCATAAGGTTCAATGCGTGCAAGTCTAGCGCGGCGTGCTTGACCGTTTGAAATGCAGGTCATCCCTGCGACTTGGCGGCTACAGAGGGCTGGGGTACCGCTTGGCGCTGATCAGCTTGCCTCGGGCATCAAACTGCACCAGCACCATGTCACCTGACCCCACGTGACTGCCCATGTAATCCAAGATGTTCACATGGTGGGTCACCAAAATCAGCGCTTTGTCACCTTTGGTCGGGCCTAGCTGGGCTAAGCGCTTTTGCAGCCGCTGTGTGTAATCAGCGGCCTCTTGCGATGCTTCAAAAAAAGAACCAATCGCTGGCTCCACCTCGGGCTGCCCGTAGCCCAACACGTTGGCGGTGTCTTTGCATCGACACCAAGGACTGGTCAAGACCATCGCCTTTTGAATGCCTTGGCTTTGCAGCCATTGCCCAGTGCGTATCGCTTGCTGCTTGCCCTGCCCGTCCAAATTGCGCTGCGTGCTGCAATCTGCCAAGCTGTAGCCGGCAGGGTCGCCAGTGCCAGGGGCCAAAGCATGGCGCATCAGGAGCGCGTAGTTCGGCAGTTTGAGTTTGTCAGCCAATTCACTACCCATGGCAGTGAGCGCCATAAAAGCGAGCGCAATAGCGGCTATGAGTTGCTTCAGCATCGAATGCATCAGTTCTTGCGCGCCACCCAATAAGCCGCCCCCTCAGCCCCATACCGCTCGTCATGTGGCACATTGGGCTCTAGCTCAAAGATAGCGCCAGGCTGCAGGTGCTGTGTGTGGCCATTCATGGTCAGCCACATCTCGCCACGGGTGAGAATGGCGTGCACGCCAAAGGCGTGGGTGTGGGTCTCTAGCACGGTGTTGGGCGCCCATTCGCGCTCAATCACCTCATCAAAGCCAGCGGCTAAGGCTTTTTGGCGGAATTCGTCAAAGCTGGGTAAGTTCATCAGAGCATTCTGTAGGAACTAAAATCGCCCCCTTCGCCCTAAGGTCTTGCTTCCAAATGTCCCAGCGCCAGCTATTTGTTACCACCGCCCTGCCCTACGCCAACGGCAACTTCCACATCGGCCACATCATGGAGTACATCCAGGCCGACATCTGGGTGCGTTTCCAGCGAATGCAGGGCCACAAGGTCGATTTCGTGGGCGCGGACGACACACATGGCGCGCCCATCATGATTGCCGCCGAGAAGGCGGGCATCACCCCACAACAGTTTGTAGCCAACATCGCCGCAGGCCGCAAGCCCTATTTGGACGGCTTCCACATCCAGTTTGACAACTGGCACAGCACCGATGCGCCCGAGAACCACGAGCTGGCCCGCCAGATTTACCGTGACTTGCGCGACATCCCCGAATCTGAAGGCGGCTCGCTGATCGAGCGCCGCACGATTGACCAGTTCTTCGACCCCGAGAAGAACATGTTCTTGCCCGACCGCTTCATCAAAGGCGAGTGCCCCAAGTGCCACGCCCACGACCAGTACGGCGACAACTGCGAAGTGTGCGGCGCGGTCTACGCCCCCACCGACCTCATCAACCCGTTCTCAGCCTTGTCGGGCGCTAAGCCTGAACTGAAGAGCTCAGAACATTTCTTCTTCAAGCTGTCTGACCCACGCTGTGTGGCGTTCTTAGAGAAGTGGACACAAGACGGCAAGCTGCAACCCGAAGTGGCCAACAAGGTCAAAGAGTGGTTCACCGTGCGCACCAACCCCGATGGCACAACCAGCGAAGGCTTGGGCGATTGGGACATCTCGCGTGATGCGCCTTACTTTGGCATCGAAATTCCAGACGCACCGGGCAAATACTTTTATGTGTGGCTCGACGCGCCTGTGGGCTACTTGGCTTCATTGAAAAACTTGCTCGACAAGCGCGGCGAGAGCTACGACGCCTATATGGCCAATGACAAGCTGGAGCAATACCACTTCATCGGCAAAGACATCGTCACGTTCCACACGCTGTTCTGGCCCGCCATGCTGCACTTCAGCGGCCGCAAAACACCCAACAACGTGTTTGTGCACGGCTTCCTCACTGTCAACAACGGCGAGAAGATGAGCAAGAGCCGTGGCACGGGCCTCGACCCGCTCAAGTACCTCAGCCTCGGCATGAACCCCGAGTGGCTGCGCTACTACTTGGCAGCCAAGCTGAACAACAAGAATGAAGACGTGGACTTCAATGCCGACGACTTCATGCAGCGCGTGAACAGCGACATGATTGGCAAATACGTCAACATTGCTAGCCGCACCTCTGGCTTCATCACCAAGAAGTTTGCGGGTCAATTGGCTTCAGGCTATGAGAACAGCTTGCAAGAAATGCAATTGCTCAGCTTGTTTGCAGACACGCTGCCTGGCGTTCGCAAAGCCATCGAAGCCCGCGACTATTCCAAAGCACTGCGCGACGTGATGATGCTCACCGACCGCGCCAACGAATACGTGAGTGAACGCGCGCCTTGGGACTTGTCCAAGCACGCAGACAAACAAGATGAGTTGCACACCGTGTGCTCATTCAGCTTGGTCATGTTCAAGTTGCTCACACTTGCGCTCAAGCCCATCCTGCCCGACACCGCGCAGAAGGTGGAACAGTTCTTCAACATTGCGCCGCTCACTTGGGCCGATGCAGAAAACCTGCTCATCACACCCGAAGGCGAACAAGCTGCCAACTGCATCAGCCCTGCCGCCATGATGGGCGGCCACACCATCAACGCTTACCAACACCTCATGCAACGCGTCACCCCCGAACAACTCGAAGCCTTGTTTGAGCCACCAGCCGTGGTGGAAGAAAAAGTCACGCCAGGCGGCGAAGAGATCGCCCCCACCATCAGCATCGATGACTTTGCCAAAGTCGATTTGCGCATTGCCGAAATCGTCAACTGCGAAGCGGTGGAAGGCTCCACCAAACTGTTGCGCCTCACGCTTGATGTGGGCGAAGGTAAAACGCGCAATGTGTTTAGCGGCGTGGCCAGCATGTACAAACCCGAAGACCTCAAAGGCAAGCTCACCGTGATGGTGGCTAACTTGGCCCCACGCAAGATGAAGTTTGGCGTGTCTGAAGGCATGGTGCTCGCCGCCAGCCATGCAGACGAGAAGGCCGAGCCCGGCATTTATGTGCTGCACCCTTGGCCCGGCGCAAAACCCGGTATGCGTATCCATTAATTGGGTTCTGACCCCGATTTTTTATGAACCTATCTGCCCTGAATTTCTTTCGACCCCGCGTTGTAGAAGCGTTAAAGGGCTACAACCGCGAGCGCTTGCTCAAGGATGTGGGGGCAGGTTTGACCGTGGGTGTGGTGGCGTTGCCGCTGGCCATGGCGTTTGCCATTGCGTCAGGGCTCAAGCCCGAGGCGGGTTTGTTCACCGCCATCATTGCGGGCTTTTTGATTTCTGCGTTGGGCGGCAGTCGCGTTCAGATTGGCGGGCCAGCGGGCGCGTTCATCGTTATCGTCTATGGCATCTTGGAGCGCTATGGCTTGGCCAACCTCATCATCGCCACCGCCATGTCAGGCGTGATTTTGTTTGTCATGGGCTTGCTGCGCTTTGGCACGCTGATTCGCTTTATTCCGGTGGCCGTGGTGATTGGCTTTACCAACGGCATTGCCGTGCTCATTGCGGTGTCGCAGCTCAAAGACTTCTTGGGCCTCGACATCGCCACCATGCCTGCTGACTTTTTCAGCATTCTGCGCACCCTGTCCGACAACCTGCACACGCTGAATCCACAAGCGTTTGGCTTGGCTTTGGGCTGCTTGGTGTTTTTGGTGGCGTGGCAGTTTGTCATGCCCAGCTTCAGCGCACAGCACCCACGCGCCAAAAAGCTCAGTGTCATCCCTGGCTCTATCTTGGTGCTGGTATTGGCCTCGGTCATCAGCGCGGTGTTTGGCTTGCAAGTCGAGACCATTGCCTCGCGCTTTGGCGGCATTCCGAGTGGCTTGCCTACTTTTGAATGGCCCACCTTCAGCTGGGAAACCGCCAAGTTTTTACTCATCCCTGCACTGACCTTGGCTTTGCTGGGCTCGATCGAGTCGTTGTTGTGTGCCCGCGTGGCGGATCAAATGATGGCCGACACCGAATACGGCGACCGCCACGATGCCAACCAAGAACTGATGGCCCAAGGCATTGCCAATCTCGTCACCCCATTCTTTGGCGGCATGCCCGCCACCGGCACGATTGCCCGCACAGTGACGAATGTGAAAAACGGCGGCAACAGCCCAGTGGCCGGCATGGTGCATGCGCTCACCTTGCTGCTGGTGGTCTTGGTGGCTGCACCATTGGCAGGCAGTGTGCCCTTGGCGGCTCTGTCTGCCATTTTGATGTTTGTGGCTTGGAACATGGGCGAGTGGCGTGAGTTTGTGCATCTGCGCCAATTCCGCTTGCCTTACCGTGCAACCTTGCTGGCTGTGTTCTTTTTGACCGTCATCGTTGATCTGACGGTGGCCGTGCAAGTGGGCTTGATTGCCGCTTGCATCACCTTTATCTACCGCATCTCTAGCTTGACGCGCGCTGAAACCGTGCAGCCCGAGCAACACCCCGAGTTGGTGGGCCACACCCAAGCGGTCCATGCACACCGTTTGTACGGTGCTTTGTTCTTTGGCGCGGTCAAATTGATTGAAGAAATCGAAGAGCACCTGCCCACCCATGCCGTGGTGCTGGACCTGAAAAACCTCATCTACATCGACACTTCGGGCGCAGACGCCTTGATGGCCTTGGTGCGTACCTGCCGCAAAAAACATGTGCGCTTGATCATCTGCGGCTTGGCCCACCAGCCGCTGGACATGGTGCAGCGCTGCGGCCTGCCCCAAGCCCTGGCCAGCCAGGATTTGGTACCCGATCTGACCCAAGGCTTGGCCACCGCCCTCGGTCGCTAAAATCTTCACAACACCCAGATATTCCTAGGAAACCCACCATGTCGATTTTTCAGCGTGACCACTACACCTCTGATGCCACTCAGTTCATCGAGTCGCTCAAGGCCAAGAACCCTCAGCTCGAAAAAGCCCAGCGCGATGGCCGCGCTTTGCTGTGGGACAAACAAGTGAACACCGAAATCCAGCAAGACACCCAAGCTGGCCGCGTGGCGCAAAAGCCGTACGTGTACCAAACCAACGCTTAAAGCATTCCGTGCATCCTGCCGACACCACCCTGCCTAACGACGAGGCACACATCGCCTCTGTCATGCCAGAGGTGATCGACAACGTGGCCGTGGCCCGCCTGTATGGCGAGCCACTGTTTGCCATGCCGCAGGATTTGTACATCCCGCCAGACGCGCTGGAAGTTTTCCTCGAGGCCTTCCAAGGCCCGCTGGATTTGCTGCTGTACCTCATCCGCAAGCAAAACTTCAACATCCTCGACATCCCCATGGCCGCGCTCACGCGCCAGTACCTGAGCTACGTCGACGAGATTCGCAGCCGCAACCTAGAGCTTGCCGCCGAATACCTGCTGATGGCCGCCATGCTGATTGAAATCAAATCACGCATGCTGCTGCCGCCCAAGAAAGTGGCTGAAGGCCAAGAGCCCGAAGACCCACGTGCCGAGCTGGTGCGCCGCCTGCTCGAATACGAGCAAATGAAGCTCGCCGCCGCCAAGCTCAACGAAGTGCCGCAGTTTGGCCGCGATTTCTTGCGTGCACAGGTCTACATCGAGCAATCGCTGCAGCCACGCTTTCCGGATGTGCATGTGGTCGAGTTACAGCAAGCTTGGGCCGACATCTTGAAGCGTGCCAAGCTGGTGCAGCACCACAAAATCAGCCGTGAAGAACTGTCGGTGCGCGAGCACATGAGCATCGTGCTCAAGCACTTACAAGGCAAACGCTTTGTCGAGTTTGAAAACCTGTTCAATCCCGAACAAGGTGTGCCCGTGCTGGTGGTGACCTTCATCGCCCTGCTTGAGCTGGCCAAAGAAACGCTGATTGAAATCACACAGGCTGAGGCTTTTGCCCCTATTTACGTGCGCTTGGCCTACACACCTACATAATCTGCCCAACCCTTGAGGCAACTATGAGCAACACCCACGCTTCGCCCTACGGCACTTTGCCCCCCGCGTCCCCCGTCGCCGCCCGCAAGCCCATCAGCTTGCCCCGCTTGAACGAGCTGCGCGCCCGTGGTGAAAAAATCACCATGCTCACCGCCTACGACGCCACCTTTGCCGCCGTGGCCGATGCCGCTGGCGTGGAATGCATCTTGGTCGGTGACTCGCTGGGCATGGTCTGCCAAGGCCTCACCAGCACCGTGGGCGTGACCCTAGACACCATGCGCTACCACGTCGAAAGCGTGGCCCGTGGCATCCGCCGCGTGCAAGGCACGGCTTGGATCATTGGCGACCTGCCCTTTGGCAGCTACCAAGAATCCAAAGAGCAAGCCCTACGCAGCGCAACGGTTCTGATGCAAGCGGGTGCTCACATGATCAAGCTCGAAGGCGGCGGTTGGACCACCGACATCGTGCACTTCCTTGTAGAGCGCGGCATCCCCGTCTGCGCCCATTTGGGCCTGACCCCACAAACCGTGCACGCCCTAGGCGGCTACCGCGTGCAAGGCCGTGGCGACTCGGCCACCAAACTGCGCCTAGAAGCCATTGCCCTTCAAGACGCAGGCGCCAGCATGCTGGTGCTGGAGATGGTGCCCGAACCACTGTCGACCGCCCTCACGCAAGAGCTGCCCACTTGCCACACCATCGGCATAGGCGCCGGCAACGGCACGGCTGGCCAAGTGCTGGTCATGCACGACATGCTGGGCGTCAACTTGGGCAAGAACCCCAAGTTCGTGCACAACTTCATGGAAGGCCAAGCCAGCGTGCAAGCCGCCATGAGCGCCTATGTGGCTGCCGTCAAGGACGGCACTTTCCCCGACAACGCCAAACACGCTTGGGAATAACCCAACGCCTCTCGTTTCATGCAAATCGTTCACACCCTCGCGGACCTGCGCCGCGCATTAAAGCCGGCTGCCCTGCGCGCCTTTGTGCCCACCATGGGCAATCTGCACCAAGGCCACTTAGAACTGATGCAAATGGCCCGCCAAGAAGTCGATCAGCGCGCCCCAACAGGCGGCATGACCGTGGCCAGCATCTTTGTGAACCGCCTGCAATTTGGCCCCAACGAAGACTTCGACACCTACCCCCGCACGCTAGAAAACGATTGCGCTTTGCTTGAAGCCAACGGCTGCGACGTGGTGTTTGCCCCGTCAGAAAAAGACCTCTACCCCGAACCCCAAGTGTTCAAGGTGCACCCACCCGCTGAGCTGGCCGACATCTTGGAAGGCGCGTTCCGCCCCGGCTTCTTTGTGGGTGTGAGCACCGTGGTGCACAAGCTCTTCAACATCGTGCAACCCGACTTGGCCGTGTTTGGCAAGAAAGACTACCAACAGCTCATGGTGATTCGCCGCATGGTGCAGCAAATGGCCTTGCCCATCGAGATCATCGGCGGCGAAACCCGCCGTGCCGAAGACGGCTTGGCCCTGAGCTCACGCAACGGCTACTTCAGCGCCGAAGAACGCGCTGAAGCCGTGCAACTGTCGATGGCTTTGAAAGGCTTGGCTGCGGCTGCCCGTGCAGGCAATGCAGCTGGCCAGCTGGATGTGGCTGCCGCCGAAGCCGCTGCGATGGATGCCCTGCGCCAACGCGGCTGGGCCCCCGACTACATCACCCTGCGCCGCCAGCATGACTTATCACCCGTGAGCGGCCCATGCGCTGAACCTTTGGTAGTGTTGGGTGCGGCTAAGTTGGGTAAGACACGTTTAATCGACAACCTAGAGGTTTGATTTCTCGTAAGAAAACATCGGTAAATAAAAGTAATTAAAACTAGAATAAATATAATTTCTTTAACATTTTCAAATGTCATATTCATGAAATCAACCTTCATACGTTTCCTTCATCTCAAGGAAGTCCTTGCCGGCCATCAGGTCGAGGCCGAGATTGACCTCACTGCGCAAAAACTGCTTGAGGTGGTTTGTCTGTGTCACGCCGAGCACAAGGCGATGACCGTGACCGATGCCATGCAACTCCAAGGCATTGCATCCCCCGCCACCTTGCACCGCAAGTTGTCGGACCTGCTCAAGCATGGCTATGTGCAGTTTGCCTATGAAGGCGACAACCGCCGCACCAAATACATTCACCCCACCGCAAAGACTGACCAGTACTTTGCAGACTTAGGCGCAGTGCTGCAGCAATCCATGGCTTGACCCACAAACTGAGGTACACGGAGAACTGAAGTGAGATACATAGCTGAAAAGCTATTAATTAGCGCGCTGTTTGGCGCGTTGTACTTTGCGGTTTTTGAACTCTCTTGGTCTTTTGATTTGGTCGAAAGCTATGCCCCCGGCATCTCGCTGGTGTTCTTACCCGCAGGCATCAAGCTCATTGCAGCCTTGGTGTCTGGCTTTTGGGGCGTGCTAGGTACGGTCATTGCACTCGCGTACGTCACCCCAAGCTTTTGGCCCGACCAACCGCTTTGGTTTTATGTGGTCTACCCAGCCCTGAGTGGCTTTAGCACCCTAGCAGTTGTGGCCGTGATGAAACGCGTGCTTGTCATCGACGACGACATTCGAAACTTGCGCTTCATCCACATTCCTCTCATCGACCTTTGCGCCACGCTTGTGCATGGCGCGTTGGTAAATGGCTTTTTTGCACTGAACCATTTAGAAGTCGATCAAGACTTCTTTACCCGAGCATTCGCCATGTCAGTGGGGGACTTCGTGGGCAGCCTCATCTTGCTGTTGAGCTTTGCAATGCTGGCAAAGCTGTATGACGTTTACAAGCAACGTCCAGACACCAACCTAAACTGAAAAATCTTCGCCGCAGTCTTCTCGTCTAGGGAATGGGCGGGTGACGATTTCTGGTACCCCAGCATGAGGAACCCGCTCATTCCCTAGATGAGAAGCGAGCTCAGCAAAATAGAAGTTATTTCTTCAAAGTCTCACGCTCTTGACGGTATCGGTCGTAGTTAGGCAAAGCCTTGTCGTCCTGCCCCGTGCCCGCCGATTTGGCACGCTCATTGGCGCGAATGCCTTCGTAAAACGATTGCTCGCTCACCAAGCCACAAGCGCTGAGCAGGCCACACAACAGCAAGGCTGTGTACTTCATAAATACTTATTCGCCTTTAGCGCCACGACCCATCAGCAAGGCAACAGCTTGCGCGGGAGTGATGTCACCATCAAGTAATGCCACCACCGCCTGCGCAATCGGCATATCCACACCCAAGTGCTGCGCACGTTGCACCACAGTGCGGGCGCAATACACGCCTTCGGCCACGTGGCCTAGTGAATCGACCGCCTGTTGCAAGGTCAGGCCTTGGGCCAAGGCCAGGCCCACTTTGCGGTTGCGGCTGAGGTCACCGGTGGAGGTCAGCACCAAGTCGCCCAAGCCCGACAAGCCCATGAAGGTTTCAGTTTTAGCGCCCAACGCCACGCCTAGGCGGGTGATTTCGGCCAAGCCGCGAGTGATGAGTGCGGCACGGGCATTCAAGCCCAACTGCAAACCATCGCACAAACCGGTGGCGATGGCCAACACGTTTTTGACAGCGCCACCTACTTCCACGCCCACGATGTCGTCGTTGGCATACACCCGCAGACTGTTGTTGTGAAAGGCTTGCACCATGGCGTCGCGCACAGCTGCGTCGCTGCTGGCAGCCACCAAGGCGGTGGGCATGCCGCGTGCCACTTCTTGCGCAAAGCTGGGGCCACTCAAAGCGCCGCCACGCAATGCGGGGGCAACTTGGGCTTTGACTTCGTGGGCCATCAAGCCAATGCTTTTTTGCAAGGCATCAGCGGCTGAGGCATCGGCCTGCGCCGCCTCAAAGCCCTTGCACAGCCATGCCACAGGCACGCTGCTACCCAAGATGGGCGCAAGCTGAGTCAGCATGCCGCGCAGACTGCTCATGGGTGAGCCAATGACGACCAAATCTTGCTCGGCCAACCAAGGGCCGAGAGGGGCTGACGACACTTGCACGCCTGCGGTGAAGGGCTGCTCAGGCAAGTAGCGCGTGTTCACGCGCTCGGCTTGCATGGCTTGGGCCTGAGGCACATCACGCGCCCACAGCGTCACGGTGTGGTGTGCGCCAGCGTTGATCGCCAGCGCTGTGCCCCACGCGCCTGCACCTAAAACGGCAATTTTCATGGCCAAGCCCGTGCGGTTTATTGCTTGGTGGCTTCAGCCGCTTGTTGCTGCTGTTGTTCGTACATGGCTTGGAAGTTGATTTCGGCCAAGTGCACGGGTGGGAAGCCAGCGCGTTGAATCACGTCAGCCACGTTTCCGCGCAAGTACGGGTAAATGATTTGTGGGCAAGCAATGCCGATGACGGGACCCATTTGGTCTTCAGGCAAGTTGCGCACTTCAAAAATGCCAGCTTGCTTGGCTTCGACCAAGAACACCACTTTGTCTTCAATTTTGGTGGTCACCGTGGCTGTCACAGTCACTTCCACAATGCCGTCGGCCACTTGTTCCATGCCCACGCCCAACTGAATGTCCACCGAAGGTTGCTCGGTGCTGGTGAGGATGGCAGGTGAGTTAGGTTGCTCCAAAGACAGGTCTTTCAAATAGACGCGTTGAATTTGAAAGACGGGTGTTGCTTGTTCTTCTGACATGAGTTTTTCCTAAAACAAAAAAATGCCCGCATCGGCAATACCGAAGCGGGCAGCAAATCGGGATGGCTGAATTATGTCAGCTCAAGATTGCAACAAAGGCACCAAGCCGCCTTTGGCATCCAAAGCCATCAAATCATCGCAACCGCCCACATGGGTGTCGCCAATGAAGATTTGAGGCACGGTGCGGCGACCCGTCACTTCCATCATGTGCGCTCGCGCCTCGGGGTCGAGGTCAATGCGAACTTCTTCAATCTGAGCCACGCCCTTAGCGTTGAGCAACTGCTTGGCACGAATGCAATAGGGGCAAACGGCGGTGGTGTACATCTTGACGGCGGGCATGGCAATTTCTCCGAGGTAGTGAAGCCAAAAAATTAAGCTTTGGTGACAGGAAGGTTAGCCTCTTTCCAAGCTTTGAGTCCGCCTTGCAGTGAATGCACCTTCTCGTAACCGAGTTTTTGGGCAATGGCTTGGGCACGCTTAGAGCGCATGCCCGACGCACACGACAAGATGAGGGGGGTGCTTTTGTTTTTCACGGCCTGGCCAAGGTTGGCTTCGAGTTGGTCCAAAGGCACATTGAGCGCGCCTTTGATGTGGCCTTGGGCGTATTCATCGCGGCCACACACATCCACCACCACGCCTTTTTCGCGGTTCATGCATTGCACCGCTTCTGTGGGCGAGAGGCCACTCGTGGCAGCGCCTTGCATCACAGGCAGCAGCAAAAAGAAACCACTGCTCAAGGCGATGGTGATCAACATCCAGTTGTCGGCAATAAAGTTCACGGGGAAATCCAGTTCAAAAAGCAAAAAAGGGTAATAAAAGTATCGCGTCAGGGCAGCATTCTAAAATCAAGCCCAACCTTTCACTGACTCTGTTGATTTAAACCATGTACAAGCTCGTATTAATTCGCCACGGCGAATCCACTTGGAACCTTGAAAACCGCTTCACCGGCTGGACCGATGTGGACCTGACCCCCACCGGCATCGAACAAGCCAAGAACGCAGGCAAGCTGCTCAAGGCCGAGGGCTACGAGTTTGACGTGGCTTACACAAGCGTTTTGAAACGCGCCATTCGCACCCTGTACCTCGCCTTGGACGAGATGGACTGCACATGGTTGCCTGTGATCAAAAACTGGCGTTTGAACGAGCGTCACTACGGCGGCTTGCAAGGCTTGAACAAAGCTGACATGGCCAAACAATTCGGCGACGAGCAAGTGCTGATCTGGCGTCGCAGCTACGACACCCCACCGCCTGAGCTCGAAGCCAACGACCCCCGCAGCGAACGCAGCGACCCCCGCTACGCCAAGCTCGACCCTGCACAAGTGCCACTGACCGAATGCCTGAAAGACACCGTGGCCCGCGTCATGCCGTTTTGGAACGAGTCCATGGCCCCTGCCATCAAGGCAGGCAAGCGCATCGTGGTGGCTGCACACGGCAACTCAATCCGTGCGTTGGTCAAGTATTTGGACGGCATCAGCGACCAAGACATCGTGAACTTGAACATCCCCAACGGCATCCCATTGGTGTATGAGCTGGACGAAAACCTCAAACCGATTCGCCACTACTATTTGGGTGATGCCGAAGCCGCTGCTAAAGCTGCTGCAGCAGTAGCCACACAAGGCAAAGCGTAATCCTCCCTCTTACAGCGCGCCCACTGGGCGCGTTGTATATTGAGCACCTATCAAATTTGTTATTTCTCGAAGGCCACATGCGTCAAAAACTCAAGATTGCAGGCTGGGTCGCCATCGGCGCCCTGACTGGGGCACTGACCACCGTTTCGTTGCAAACCGCTGCTCGCGCCAACATGGCCCCGTTGCCGCTGGAAGAACTGCAGCAGCTCGCTGCCGTGTTCAGCATGGTCAAGAGCGACTACGTCGAACCTGTGGACGAGAAAAAACTCATCAGTGACGCCATCTCTGGCATGGTCGCTAGCCTCGACCCTCACTCACAGTACTACGACAAAAAGACTTTCAAAGAGTTCCGCGAAGGCACGACCGGACGCTTTGTGGGCGTGGGCATTGAGATCACCCAAGAAGAGGGCCTGATCAAAATCGTGTCGCCCATTGAAGGCTCACCCGCGTTCCGCGCTGGCATCAAGTCTGGCGACATGATCACCAAAATTGACGACACCGCCGTCAAGGGCCTGAACTTGAACGAAGCGGTCAAACGCATGCGTGGTGAACCCGGCACGAAGGTGATCCTCACCATCTTCCGCAAAGACGAAAACCGCACCTTCCCCGTGAACATCGTGCGCGAAGAAATCAAAACCCAAAGCGTCAAAGGCAAAGTCATGGAAACCGGCTACGGCTGGATTCGCCTGAGCCAGTTCCAAGACCGCTCGGTGGACGACTTCACCAAGAAGCTGGAAGAAATTTACAAACAAGAACCCAAGCTCAAAGGCTTGGTGCTCGACCTGCGCAACGACCCCGGCGGTTTGCTCGATGCTGCCGTGGCCGTGTCTGCTATGTTCTTGCCCGAGAACGTGAGCGTGGTGTCCACCAACGGCCAATTGGCTGAGAGCAAGTTTGTTTACAAAGCATCGCCCGAGTTCTACCGTCGCAGCAGCGGCAACGACCCCGTGGCCCGCTTGCACCAAAACACCAAAGGCATTTACCGCACCGTTCCTCTTGTGGTGCTGGTGAACGAAGGCTCGGCCTCTGCCAGCGAAATCGTGGCTGGTGCTTTGCAAGATCACAAACGCGCCACCATCATGGGCAGCCAAACCTTTGGCAAAGGCTCGGTGCAAACCGTGCGTCAGTTGGGCCCAGATACCGCCTTGAAGATCACCACCGCGCGTTACTACACGCCCAATGGCCGCAGCATTCAAGCCAAAGGCATCGTGCCTGATGTGTTGGTAGACGACACGGCAGAGGGCAGCCCTTTTGCTATTTTGCGCATGCGTGAAGCCGACCTCGACAAACACCTCGAAAGCGGCCAAGGCAAAGACGCAAAAGACGCAGCCAAGGAAAAAGAAAAAGAGAAGGCCCGCGAAGAAGCGCTGAAGCGTTTGGAAGAAGAATCCAAAAAGCCCAACAGCGAGCGCCGCCCACCTGAGTTTGGCAGCGACAAAGACTTCCAGCTGCAACAGGCCCTCAACCGCCTGAAAGGCCAACCCGTGTTGGTCAGCAAAACGCAAAGCGTGCGTGCTGCTGCGGACAAGAAAGACAAATAAACCTCTGCCGTCTTTGCCATGAACGACGACCAACTGCTGCGCTATTCGCGCCACATCCTGCTTGACGATGTGGGCATCGAAGGCCAGCAGTGCTTGGTTGACAGCCATGTGCTGGTGGTGGGTGCAGGCGGTTTGGGTTCTCCCGTTGCGCTGTACTTGGCCGCCAGCGGCGTGGGTCACATCTCAATAGCCGACCATGACACGGTCGACCTCACCAACCTGCAACGCCAAATCGCCCACACCACCGCACGTGTGGGCCACCCCAAGGTGGAGTCAGCCGCACACGCCATGCTGGCCCTCAACCCCGAAGTGCGCGTGACCGCGCTGGCCCACAAGTTAGACGCCGCTCAACTAGACACCCTCGTGCCTACCGTCACCGTGGTGGTGGACTGCTGCGACAACTTTGAAACCCGCCAAGCCGTGAATGCCGCGTGCGTGAAGCACAAAATTCCGCTCGTCTCGGGTGCAGCCATTCGCATGGATGGCCAGCTGTCGGTGTACGACGCGCGTGACGACAAATCGCCCTGCTACGCCTGTATCTTCCCGCCTGCGGATGCGCCCGAAGTAGTGCGCTGCGCCACCATGGGTGTGCTTGCGCCACTGGTGGGTGTGATTGGCACGATGCAAGCCATGGAAACGGTCAAGCTCATCACAGGCATTGGCTCGCGCCTGACGGGTCGCCTGCAAATGCTGGATGGCCGTGGCATGGAGTGGAACGAAGTGCGCTTGCAGCGCAACGCTAGCTGCCCGGTGTGTGGCACGACCCAAAGCGCTTCCTAAACCACCTCGGCTGCAAAGCCCGCCCATCTGAGAACAACCCCAAGTGCTGCGTTTGCGCCTGCTGCTGCAGTGCCTCATACGGGCCTGCGTTGCTTTTGTAGCTGTACGACCACGCATAGCCCTGCCCCACCATCCATGCGCCCACATCGTTGCCTTGGTGCGTGAGCTGCGCCAGCAAGCGGCCATAGCTGTCACGCGTGCGGGCACGCACCTCGACCACTTGGCCTTGCAGCGCAGCGTGCAAAGCGGCGCGTGACTGCGGGCCCCACGGCTGACAAATCTCGGGCGCATCAATGCCCAGCAGCCGCACCTTGTGCGCCTCGCCGCCCTGCAGCGGTTGCACCCACACGGTGTCGCCATCGCTCACGTGGGTGACGATGCCTGGCCATGCGTACGCGGGCTTGGTGATACACACGCACACCGCGAACGAAACAACCAAGGCACGTAAAAAAGCCCGCATGCCCTGCGTCACTGCTGCGATCTGTTTGCACCGTGTGAAGAACATCAACCACCTCAAGACCAAAAGCTGCATTGTGCAAACCACCGCGTATCAGGTGGTGAGCCAGCCGTTACGATTAGCACATGCACTTTGCAAAGCGTTTCTTCCCGTTCCTCAGCTGGCCCAAGCCCACCCCTCAACTGCTCAAGAGCGAAGCCTTCGCAGGCTTGAGCGTGGGCCTGATGATCATTCCTCAAGGTGTGGCGTACGCGGCATTGGCGGGCATGCCGCTCATCACCGGCATTTATGCGTCGCTGTTGCCTGCGCTGATGGCGGTGCTGTTCAGCGCGTCGCAGCGTTTGTCGGTGGGGCCTACGGCGCTGACCGCAATTTTGGTATCGGCCTCATTGGGCGGCATGGCCACACCTGGCAGTGCCGAGTGGGTCAACCTCACCGTGTGGCTGTCGCTGATGACGGGCTTGCTACAAGTGGTGCTGGGTCTAGCGCGTTTTGGCTGGTTGCTCAATTTGGTCAGCTCGCCGGTGTTGATGGCGTTTACTCAGGGCGCGGGCGTGCTCATCATCTCGTCGCAAATTCCGGCGATGTTGGGTTTTACAAATGGCTGGTCCACGTTGGCCACAGGCGCGGGTATTGATTGGACCAGCTTGGTGTTTGGCTTGGTCACGCTGGTGTTGCTGCTGTTGGCGCGGCGCTGGCGGCCCACCTTCCCCACCGTGTTGGTGGTGGTGCTAGGCGCGGCGGGCGCTAGCTGGGCTCTAGGGCTTGAGGCCTCAGGCACAGCGGTGGTCGGCGCTTTACCGCAGGGCTTGCCTGCCTTGTTTGTGCCTAGCGTCATTGAATGGGAAATGTTCAAACAGTTGGTGCTGCCTACGTTGGTGATTACGCTGGTGAGTTTTTTAGAAACCGCATCCAGCGCCAAGGTAGAGAGTGACCGCAGCGGCAAACGCTGGGACCAAGACCAAGACTTGATTGGCCAAGGCTTGGCCAAAGTGGCATCGGGTTTGTGCGGCGCGTTTCCCACCAGCTCGTCGTTCAGCCGCTCGGCGCTCAACCTGTATGCGGGCGCACAGTCTGGCTGGGCCACCCTCGTATCGGTGGCGGTGATTTTGGTCATCCTCTTGTTCTTCACCGCGGTGTTGCAGCCTGTGCCGCAGTCGGTATTGGCGGCCATCGTGGTGGCTGCAGTGCTGGGCCTGATCAAGCCACGCGCGTTTGTGCGGCTGTACAACATCAACCGTGTGGAGGCCGCTACGGCGGTGGTGACGTTTGTCATCACCCTGCTCTCGGCCCCGCGTTTGTATTGGGGCGTGCTGGCCGGTGTGGTGATGGGCCTAAGCCACTTTTTACACACGCGCTTGCACCCGCGCATCATTGAAGTGGGCCTGCACCCCGACGGCAGCCTGCGCGACCGTCACTTGTGGAAACTGCCACCCTTGGCCCCTAAGCTTTACGCCCTGCGCATGGACGCCGAGCTGGACTTTGCCGCCGCCAGCACCCTAGAGCGCGCTGTGATGGAGCACCTAGGCCAGCACCCCAACGTGCGCCATGTGTGCCTGTTTGCAATGCCCATTAACCGCATCGACGCCACGGGCGTGGAGAGCCTCGCCAAGCTAGAAGCCATGCTGCGTGAGCGCGGCATCAGCCTGCACATCAGCGGCATGAAGCTACCGGTAGAAACCGTGCTGCGCCGCGCAGGCTGCTTGCAAGCGCATGCGGGGCTGCACATGTATCGCACGGATGCTGAGGCTATTGCGCAGCTGCGGCAGCTGGAGGCGTTGCCTGCGTGATGCGTTTAATTGGATTTCAAATTTGGAGTCGAAGCTTTAAAAGCTAGAGATTGAAGTGTCATGACTATTACCGCTTGAGTTGCGCCACAGTCTGCGTGCTGGCTTTGAAGCTTTGCGCTTCTTCATGCTGAGTTTTCAAAATATCCAAGCTGCGTTTGAATTGCTTGATCCAATCGAGCACCTGCAGATTGAGTTCAGCCAAACGCTCCTCCATAGGTTTAGTGCTGGGCACAAGCAATCGGGTCAGGGTTCGATTCAGGGCCATGGTTTGACGGATGAGTTCCTCGTCTCCACTCAGCACCACCTCGTTGGACGCGTTTTGCACCAGAGAAAAAAACTCCCCTAAAGCTTTGTCGCGGGAAGAGGCAAACACTAGGTTGTTGACCAACGCATCGGTAGACCTCATGTAACTTAAACCAGCTTCTTTGAGGGCTTGGAACTCAGCGGCGCGTTCGGCAGCAAGTTGTTTGGCAAGCTCAAACTGCGCTTGGCGAGCGGCGGCGCGTTCGTGCTGGTAACCCGCGACCAAACTGCCGGCCAACGTGCCCATCACTCCGATGACGGCTGCCAGCAAGGGAACCAGCCAGTCTTTGCGATCCATAAAAACTCCTGCGCCGTGCAGCTTTGTTGCGATGTGCAACTATAGCCAGAACGATTTACAAATGAATACCAATCACTCACAAATTAAGCGGTGATGATCCATCCTTCAAGTGGGTCGCACTCGGGCAGACCATAGTGCGCGTCACCCGCTTCGTGCTGGCTTTGCGCCCACGCGGCTTGCACCATGCAAAGCACGGCGTCTAGGCTGTCGCCCGAGGCGTCGTCCACCAAAGTGTCGTGCTGGGCATGGGTGAGTTTGAGGCGCAGGCCCAAACGAGTTTGGCCCACCTCCAGCGCTTGCAGCATTTGCTTGCGGGCTATCAAACGCTCGGGCGTTTGCTTGGTTTTGTCGTCGCTTTTGTAGCTGGTGTTGCCAATCAGCTCACGCGCCAACAGGCCGGGGTAGGCCTCTAGCGCGATGCGTGATGGATCTGCGGTATGCAAGCGAGGCAGCGTGATGCCCGCCTCAATCAGCAGCGGTACACCCGCGTGCAGCATGTAGGCCACGGGCGGGTTGACCCACTTCATGGATGGGCTGGAGCCTGCGGGTGTGTCGGTGGCGCGATGGGCAAACTTGCCGCCTACGGGGCGCGCATCGCAAAAGGCTTTGAAGGTGTCGCGTATCTCGGCGCGGCTGAGTGCGGTGTAGTGCTGCATGCACTTCAGCCAATCGTTGGGCCAGTGCAAGTTTTCGACCAGCTCACGCGGCAAGCCAAAAGGCAAATCGAAACCGCCCACCCACGCTTGGGGTTGCTTCAACCAAACGGCAAACGAGCCAAGGGTGTCAAAGCGCAGCAGGCTTTGTAGCTGCACGCGGCCAGACTTGGCGTGGCCAACAGCCACAACGATGGGTTTGCGCTTGGTGGGGCTGCTGCTGAAGTCGCAGCCGATGAGCATCATGCCGAATTAATTGGGCTCTGACCCCAATTAGGCGCGACCGACGATGGACGCAGTGGCCATCAACTCTTCCAGCAAGGCGAACGACACACTGCCGGACACGCCGTACGGGTCGAGCTCGGGTGTTTCAGAGTACTTCAACACGATGGATGGGTTGAGTTTGTCGAGGCGCACATGGCCCATGGTCCAGCCACCAAAGCGACGCTCGCTGATTTCTTGGTAGTCCAAGATGACCACGTCTTTGTGGCGCGGGTCTTTGACAATGTGGGTGTACAGCGCGTTCACTTGGTTGCGGCCGCCTTCAATGGCTTGCAAGTAAATGCCACCGCCGAAACACAGCACGCCGGTGATGCCGTTGCTGATGTTGTGCTCGCGAGAGCTGTTGAGGATGGACTCTGTCTCTTCTGGGGTTTCGGGTTTGACCGAACGGCTGACGTATAGCAAACGAACCAACATGGCATTTATCCTTATTTGGGAATCAGAGACAAGAACTCACGACGCAAGTTGGGGTCTTTCAAGAAAGCACCGCGCATGACCGAGTTGATCATCTTGCTGTCCATGTCTTTCACACCGCGCCATGACATGCAGAAATGGCTGGCTTCCATCACGATGGCCAAGCCATCGGGTTGTGTTTTTTCTTGAATGAGGTCGGCCAGTTGGACCACGGCCTCTTCTTGAATTTGGGGGCGACCCATGACCCACTCGGCCAAGCGTGCGTACTTGGACAGGCCAATGACATTGGTGCGTTCGTTGGGCAACACGCCAATCCAAATCTTGCCAATGACGGGGCAAAAGTGATGGCTACACGCGCTGCGCACGGTGATGGGGCCGACGATCATCAGCTCATTCAAATGCTCGGCGTTGGGGAATTCGGTGATGGCCGGTGCTTTGACGTAGCGGCCTTTGAAGACTTCTTGCAAATACATCTTGGCCACGCGACGTGCGGTTTCGCCGGTGTTGTGGTCGTGCTCGGTGTCAATCACCAAGCTATCAAGCACGCCTTGCATCTTGACTTCGACTTCGTCGAGCAAGGCTTCCAATTCGCCAGGTTGGATGAACTCAGCAATGTTGTCATTGCTGTGGAAGCGTTTGCGTGCGGCGGCAATACGCTCGCGGATCTTGACAGAAACGGGCGTGCCTTCGAAGTTGTCTTTTGCAGTCATGGGGATGATGGTATCAGCGAAGGAAAGCCCCTACAGCGCTCGGTCTTCAGTAGCGTTTACCCGTTAAAAATACGCCAAAGCGCAGCACCAGTGAAGCGCCCCAATCCACCAGCTGCTGCCACCACGGGCGATGGGCAAAGCCAAGCGGGTCCACCCGCGTCGCGCCGGTGTAGATGGCCTCGCTCAGGCTGGCTTGCAGGTCTTGGGCAAAGGTGGTGTCGCGCACCACCACATTGGCTTCACGCGCCAGCAGCAGGCTGAACGGATCGAGGTTGGATGAGCCCACCGTGGCCCAATGCCCATCGACCACAGCCACTTTGGCATGCAGCACGCTGGCGTGGTACTCGTAAATTTCCACACCTGCCGCCAACAGCTTGCCGTAAAGCTGGCGTGAAGCGCGGTAGGGCACGAAGTATTCGTACTTGCCTTGCAGCAACAAACGCACGCGCACACCACGGCGCGCAGCCATGGTCAACGCACGGCGCAAGCGCAGACCTGGAAAGAAATACGCGCTGGCCACCACCACGTCACTATGCGCTGCTCCAATGGCTTTGCGATACGCACGCTCAATTTGTGTGCGGTGACGCACGTTGTCGCGCAGCACCAGTTGCACCGTGCCACGGGTGGGGAGTGTGAGGTCTTGCTCGGCCGCGCGCAAGGCGTCTAGCGCACCGGCAATGTCTTGGCTGCGTAGCTCGCGCACGGCTTCGATGCGCGACCACAGCTGCATCATGGCGTCGTGCACTTTGTCTACCAAGGGGCCACGCAGGCTCACGGCATAGTCCAAGCGCGGCAGCTGCAAGCCGCCCGGCACATTGGGGTCAATGAAGTCATCCAAGATGTTGATGCCGCCGCAAAAGGCCACTTGGTTGTCGATGACGCACAGCTTGCGGTGCAAGCGCCGCCAACGGCTGGGCAACCAAAAACCAACACCCGCCAAGGGCGAATACACGCGGCACTGCACGCCCGCCTCGGCAAAGCGCTGCGCCCACTCAGGCGGCAAAGCCCCCGTGCCCACACCATCGACCACCACACACACGCGCACAGCGCGCTGGGCGGCACGCACCAACGCGTGGCCCACATCAGCGCCAGAGCCTGCAAAGTCAAAGATGTAGGTTTCTAGCAGCACCTCGTGCTGGGCACGATCTACCGCCTCGATCATGGCGGCAAACAAAGCCACGCCGCTGCGCAACAAACGCGTGTCGTGTGCGGCGAGCTGGGCGTTCATGGCGCGTCCCACGCAAACTCCACCAGCAAAGGCAAGTGGTCAGACATGCGGCCCCAAATCGGGCCACGCGGCACATGGGTGGCCACACGGTGCACGCCACGCGCATACACATGGTCAAGCTGCACCAGCGGCAAACGCGATGGGTAGGTGGGGTGTGGGCGGCCCTCATCGGTGTGCAAGCCCACAGTGGCCATCATCTTGGCCACGGCGTTGCCCCAATCGTTGAAGTCACCCGCCACCAGCAGTGGGGCATCGGCGGGCACTTCGCGTTCGATGAAATCGTGCAGCTGTTGTGTTTGGCGAATGCGGCTGCCTGGCAACAATCCTAAGTGAATGACGATGACGTGCACTTCGCGCTCTTGAATGTGCAAGGTGACATGCAACAAACCACGCTGTTCAAGGCGGTGATCCGACATATCTTCATGACGATGCTGCAACACGGGCCAGCGGCTGAGCAAAGCATTGCCGTGCTCGCCATGCTTGGTGATGGCGTTGGTGCAATACACGGGCGTGTAGCCCTCGGGCGCTAAAAAGTCGGCTTGGGCCTGCTCGGGCCAATGCTTGAAGCGGCGGGCTTGTTGGCGGTTAAACGCACGCACTTCTTGCAGACAAACGATGTCTGCATCAAACTGCTCCACGGCGTGGCCGAGGTTGTGAATTTCAAGACGACGCGCGGGGCCAAGACCCTGCACGCCTTTGTGGATGTTGTAAGTGGCGACTTTGAATGTTTTCATGTTCACGCATAAGTGTGCCTCAAGCCAGAACGCTTCTATCAAGCCGCCCTCTATGATGCCGCCATGCTCACCCCACTAGACACCTTACCCACATGGCGCGCCGAAAGCGGCGCTGCCGCCCCCCGCCGTGTGGTGGCCGCTGACGACACGATGTCAGCTGACACGGCCTATCGACTGGCCTGCGAGGGCACGGGCCTGTTGTGGCAAGGTGACTTTCACAACGCGCGCCAACTGCTACAAGCCTTGGCCCGTCGCACCGAGCGCAAACCAAAGAAAAGCAAAAAGCCAGAAGCGGACGTCACACCTGTGCAGGCCTTCAATGCACACCGCCTTGCTTTGGGCCAACGCGCCCGCATCTTGGCCATGGTGATCGTGCCCTTAGAGGGCGACTACACCATCCCCTTGCGCCGTGCGCCCGACCTCAAACAAGCCTGCACAGACGCATGGGGACCAGCAACAGGCGAAGCCTGCATGGTGTCGTTGCGCGAACTTCTAGGCGTGGTGGGTGCACACGAGTGGCGCAAAAAAGGCGTAGAGATTACTGCCTTGGGCGATGCACCCAATAACCGCATCTACCCACACTACGGCGTGTTTTCGCCGGTGCGTGGCGAGTATGTGGACCTGGTGGCAAGCACACCGATCAAAGACAAATCGCTCGCGTTTGACATTGGCGTGGGCACAGGCGTGTTGTCAGCGGTGCTGGCCAAACGCGGCGTGCAACGCATCGTCGCGACCGACCAAGACCCACGCGCCCTTGCCTGCGCGCGTGAGAACCTGCAACGCTTGCAGCGCATCGACAAAGTGGCATTGGTGCAAACCGATTTATTCCCAGAAGGCCAAGCGCCGCTGATTGTGTGCAACCCACCGTGGGTCCCTGCGCGTCCCAGTTCGCCCATTGAGCACGCGGTGTACGACGAAGGCAGCCGCATGCTGCGCGGCTTCTTGAGTGGGTTGCGTGAGCACCTTGCGCCCAATGGCGAAGGTTGGCTGATCTTGTCGGACTTGGCCGAACACTTGGGACTACGCACACGCGACGAGCTGATTTGCTGGATCAGCGAAGCGGGGTTGAAGCTGGTGGACCGCCACGACATCAAACCCCGTCACGGCAAAGCCACCGACGAGACCGACCCGCTGCACGCAGCACGCGCCAAAGAAGTTACTTCTTTGTGGCGCCTAGCAGCTGCTTGAGCAAACCCAGCAATCCCACGCGTGGTGCAGTGCCCTGCGGAGCTTTCGCTGCGGCTCGCTGAACAGGCTCTGGTTCTGTCACAGGTTCAGGCGTAGCTTTGGGCTGAGGTGCTGCAGCTGGTGTATCAAACGGCATCGGCATTTGTAGCGTTTGCTGCACAGGGGCTTCACGCACAGGTTCTGATTTGATAGGTGCGACGGGTACGACCACAGGCAAATGAAGCGCTTGCAACACAAGCTGGTTGACCATCGCATTGAGCGGCACGGGGTGCGCCGCACCTGCCACTTCGAGCACCTGCGCTTTGGGAAATTCGCGTTGCAGCTCTTTGACTTGCTGGGCCGGACACACACCCGATTCGCTGCCGTGCATCAAACGCACGGGGCCTTTGAAGCCACTTAGCAAGTGGCCAAACTTCATGCCCTTCCAGTCTTTGCGATAAGGCAAATCGAAGTGCGAAGGTGATTGCACTGCCAGCACAGCGCCAATGCTCACATTGAACTTGGCCGCCATTTCTTCAGGCGTGGGCAAGCGACCTTCTTTTTTCATGCCGTCGTACAAACCGTAGATCGACATCCACGGCAAGTCCAAACCAATGTCGTTGAAGAACAAACCGCTCACTTGGTTTTGCGCATCGTGTGCCAAGTACATGGCCAAAATGCCACCCATGCTGGTGCCCAACACCTCAATGTGCGGCACAGGTTTGCCATCGGGCATCAACTCTGCGCGAATGAAATGCACGATGTCTTCTAGGTACACCTGCATGGTGTAACCCTTGTCACCGGGCAAGGGGCTGGAGTCGCCTCGGCCACACAAGTCCACACTGATCACACGCAAGCCTTGCAGGCCCTCGGCGGCTTGCAGCAAGGGGTCAAACGTGGCGCGTGTTTCAAGCAAGCCGGGTAAGCACAGCAGCACATACGGGCTGTTGGCATCGCCCACCGCGCTATAGGCCAAATGTCGGCTATCTTTGGATAGAGGAAACTGAAGAGCAGGAAATTTGGAGACGGTCATAACTGCAATCATCCTAGTCGATACACAGAGAAACGCGTGCTTGTTTTGCGTACGATAAGCCTATGTCTAGTGCATCTCATTTTCAGCTCGCAGCTCAAAAAGTCTCGTGTGGACCACTTCAACACCTGACTTTCGCTTGGCCCCCTGGCGTGAGCTGGGTGTGTGGCGATGAAGGCACAGGCAAAACCACGCTGTTGCGCTTGCTAGCGGGCGATGTGCAGCCCAGCACAGGCCAAGTGGTCATGCCAGAAGGTGGCGTGTTTTGGGTGGACCTGCAAGATGCCTCGCATGATGCCACCACCGTGCAAGCCATTTGGAACGCTTTGCGTGTGCACTACCCACGTTGGAACCAAGACCTGCTGCAAGACTTGGCGGAAGAACTCGACATGACCCAACACCTCGGCAAGCGCCTCTACATGCTGTCAGCCGGCAGCCGCCGCAAGGTCATGGTGGTAGCGGCCTTGGCATCGGGCGCAACCGTGACCTTGCTAGACCAACCGTTTGCCGCGCTCGACTTGGCATCGGTTCGCGTCATCCATGAGTTCTTGCAAGAAGCGGCAGAGCATCCCAGTCGCGCATGGATCGTGGCTGATTACGAAGCCCCGACCCATTTGTCATTGGCGAGCGTGCTCAACTTAGACGAACCGCAATGAATCGCACACATGAAAAAAGGCTCCCGAGGGAGCCTTTTTCGTTTGCACCGAAGTGCAGCTGAGCCAATGCCATTGAGGCAATGTTAGGCCTTGGCTGCATCCAAATTGCGCAAGCGAATGTGCAATTCGCGCAATTGCTTCTCGTCAACAGGGCTGGGGGCTTGGGTGAGCAAACACTGAGCGCGTTGGGTCTTGGGGAAAGCAATCACGTCGCGAATAGATTCAGCACCGGTCATCAATGTGACGATGCGGTCCAAACCGAAGGCCAAGCCGCCGTGTGGAGGCGCGCCGTATTGCAAGGCGTCGAGCAAGAAGCCGAACTTGAGTTGGGCTTCTTCGGGCGTGATCTTCAAAGCGTCAAACACTTTTTGTTGCACGTCGGCGCGGTGGATACGCACAGAGCCGCCACCCATTTCCCAACCGTTCAACACCATGTCGTAGCCCTTGGAGATGCACTTCTCGGGCGCGGTGACCATCCAGTCTTCGTGGCCGTCTTTGGGCGCGGTGAAGGGGTGGTGTACGGCGGTGTAGCGTTGGCTTTCGTCGTCGAACTCGAACATCGGGAAGTCGACCACCCACATTGGGGCCCAACGGTCTTCGAACAAACCATTCTTCTTGCCGAACTCGCTATGGCCAATCTTGATACGCAACGCGCCGATGGCGTCGTTCACGATCTTGGCTTTGTCTGCGCCGAAGAAAATCAAGTCGCCGTTTTGTGCGCCTGAACGCTCCAACACTGCGTTCAATGCTGCGTCGTGGATGTTCTTGACGATGGGGGACTGCAAACCGTCACGGCCCTTAGACAGGTCATTGACGCGGATGTAGGCCAAGCCCTTCGCACCGTAGATCTTGACGAACTCGGTGTACGCGTCGATCTCGCCACGGCTGATGCCGCCGCCTTCCACAGAACCATTGGGCACGCGCAGGGCCACCACGCGGCCGCCCTTCATGTTGGCAGCACCTGAGAACACTTTGAAGTCCACATCGCCCATGACATCGGTCACTTCAGTGAACTGCAATTTCACGCGCAGGTCTGGCTTGTCTGAGCCATAAATGTGCATGGCGTCTTGGTAAGTCATGACGGGGAACTCGCCGAGGTCCACGCCGATGGTGTTGGTGAACACGCGCTTGATCATGCCTTGGAACATGTCGCGGATTTCTTCCTCGCTCAAGAACGAGGTTTCAATATCAATCTGGGTGAATTCAGGTTGACGGTCAGCGCGCAAGTCTTCGTCGCGGAAGCACTTGGTGATTTGGTAGTAACGGTCGTAGCCCGCCACCATCAACAACTGCTTAAACAACTGGGGCGACTGTGGCAACGCAAAGAAGTGACCATCGTGCACACGGCTTGGCACGAGGTAATCGCGCGCGCCTTCGGGCGTGCTCTTGGTGAGCATCGGTGTTTCGATGTCCACGAAACCGTTTTCGTCCAAGTACTTGCGCACTTCCATCGACACTTTGTAGCGAAGCATCAGGTTGTTTTGCATGTACGGGCGACGCAGGTCGAGCACGCGGTGTGTGAGGCGTGTGGTCTCAGACAAGTTGTCGTCATCAATTTGGAATGGAGGCGTGACCGACTCGTTCAACACGATCAACTCGTGGCACAACACTTCAATCTTGCCGCTCTTCAAACCTTCGTTGGTCGTGCCGTCAGGACGTGGGCGCACCAAGCCTTTGATCTGAACGCAAAACTCATTGCGCACGTTCTCAGCCACTTTGAACATGTCAGGGCGATCTGGGTCGCACACGACTTGCACGTAGCCTTCGCGGTCACGCAAGTCAATAAAGATCACGCCGCCGTGGTCACGACGACGGTTGACCCAACCGCACAGGCTCACGGTTTGGCCATTGAGGGCTTCGGTCACGAGACCGCAGTAGTGGGAGCGCATTGCCATTTTTAGTTTCTCTTTTCTTTGAGTGCGGGGACGCTTGGAGAGACAGCGCCCATGGAAATTACATAAGTCAGGGCTTCGTCAACGCTGAGGTCGAGTTCGATGACATCGGCCTTAGGAACCAACAAGAAGTAGCCACTGGTGGGGTTGGGTGTGGTGGGCACGTAGACGCTCAAAAACTCGCCATCGAGTTTGCTGGCGACTTCACCCACAGGTGTCCCTGTTTGGAAAGCGATGGTCCATGTGCCGCTGTGTGGGTATTGCACCAACAAGGCTTTGCGAAATGCATTGCCACCATCGGAGAACAAGGTGTCTGACACCTTTTTCACGCTGGAGTAGATGGACTTGACGATTGGGATTTGGTTCATCAAACGATCCCACTGCCTCATCCACCAACGCCCTGCCACGTTGGACACCAAAGCACCCGTCAGCAAAAGCACCAGCACCAGCAAAATGACGCCAAGGCCTGGGACATGATCCAGCCAATACAGCATGTCAGGCGAGACCAAATGCAGCTTGGTGAGTGTGCCAATGAAGGCACTGTCTAAGGAACCCACGAGCCAGCTCAACACCGCCACGGTGATGACCAAAGGCGTCCAGACTAAGAGGCCTGCGAGCAGGTATTTTTTAATCGGCATGAAGACCCTAGTGGTTTTGAAGAATTAGTGGCAAGCGCAGCCTGTGGCACAGCCGCCAGTTGCAGCGGGCTTGGCGGCGCTGGTGGCCGAATCGGCACTGGCACTTGTGCTGGCAGAGGCTGTGTCACTGGCAGCTGCAGCTGCAGCGGCAGCCGTGCCAGCCGCAGCGGCTGGTGCAGACGTGCCACCCGAGCCGCCTTTGAAATCGGTGGCGTACCAACCCGAGCCTTTGAGCTGGAAGCCCGCAGCGGTGAGTTGCTTAGAAAATGTGGCTTTGCCACACGCTGGACAGTCGGTCAGCGGGGCATCTGAAATTTTTTGCAGGACGTCCTTGGCATGGCCGCAGGACCCGCATTTGTAGGCATAAATGGGCATGGCGAGACGGGTTCGGTAAAACCCTGAATTATAGGCGCCCAGCCCACATTTCTAGGGTCATGGACACCCGCGCCTTGTCATTGAGGCACTGGCAGCTAGCTCAGGCCACACCGGCCAGCTTGTGGTGAGCGGTGTGGACGTTACGAATCGCCTGCGGTCCCAAAGAACCCAGCACCATGCCAGCCAAACTGGCCAACACACCGGCCAGCTGGGCCGGAAACTCCTCACCCGCAGGCGTGAACAAGAACAAGCCCCAGGTCAGCAAGCCCAGCACCAAGGCAAAGATAGCGCCTTGCGTGGTGGCACGTTTCCAGTACAAGCCAAAGGTCAACGGCACAAATGCGCCCACCAACGGCACTTGGTAAGCACCAGACACCATTTCATAAATCGATGTGCCCTGCATGCGAATGGCATAACCCAGCACCAAGATGCTGAAGACCAACACGGTCACGCGCATGGCGCGCAGCTCTTGCTGGTCGCTTTGATGGGGGTGGAATTGACGCCAAATGTTTTCGGTAAACGTGACGCTAGGTGCGAGCAAAGTGGCCGAGGCGCACGACTTGATGGCCGACAACAACGCACCAAAGAACAGCACCTGCATGACAAACGGCATTTGCGTCATCACCAAGGTGGGCAGCACTTTTTGAGGGTCATCGGCAATCAAGGCTGTTGCTTGCTCGGGCATGATGATCATGGCGCTGACCACCAAGAACATGGGCACAAACGCAAACAAGATGTAGCAAATGCCGCCAATCACAGGGCCATGTGTGGCCGCCTTGATGCTGTTGGCGGACATGACGCGCTGAAACACGTCTTGTTGCGGAATCGAACCCAGCATGATGGTGATGGCCGAGGCAAAGAAAAACAAAATATCTTTCATGTTTGGCTCAGGCCAAAACTTGAACATGTCTTGACTCACGGCCAAAGCCACCACCTTGTCCGCACCACCGGCCTGCCCTGCGGCAAACACGGCCAAGATGGACAAGCCCACCACCAAAATGATCATCTGAATGAAATCGGTGATGGCCACCGACCACATGCCACCGAACAAGGTGTAGGCCAAGATCGACACCACGCCAATGACCATGCCCAACTCTAGGCTGACCACGCCATCGGACAAAAGGTTGAACACCAAACCCAAAGCCGTGACCTGTGCCGACACCCAACCGAGGTAGCTGACCATGATGATGAGTGAACACGCCACTTCCACCACACGGCCATAACGCTCACGGAAGTAGTCGCTGATGGTGAGCAGCGTCATGCGGTAGAGCTTGCCTGCGAAGAACAGGCCGACAAAAATCAGACAAAAGCCCGCGCCAAATGGGTCTTCCACCACGCCGTTGAGTCCACCATTCACAAACTTGGCGGGAATGCCCAGCACGGTTTCAGAGCCAAACCACGTCGCAAACGTGGTGGTCACGATCATGGCCATGGGCAGGTGGCGACCTGCAATGGCAAAGTCAGCCGAGTTTTGAACACGCTTGGCCGCCATCAAACCAATGGCGATGGTGACCAACAAATAGACGATGACGAGTGTGAGCAGCACGGGTCAACTCCGCAAAGTGATTAATTGAAATGGTGCATACGCACAAAAAATTGCATGGCCAGCATGCCCAGCACAAAGCCCCCACCCACCCACATGATGGTTTGAAGGAGACGGTTGGTGCGACGCTGCTCTTGAATCAGCAGCTGCAATTGGGCGTTGTCATTGCTTTGTCGGTGCTTCAAAAAGTCATGCACCAAACGTGGCAACTCTGGGATGAGCTTGGCATAACGCGGCGCTTCGGCCACCAATTGTTTCCACAGCTTTTTGGGGCCGATTTGGTCGAGCATCCACGTTTCCAAAAATGGCTTGGCCGTGCTCCACAAATCTAACTCGGGGTCGAGCTGACGACCCAAGCCTTCGATGTTGAGTAAGGTTTTTTGCAACAACACGAGCTGGGGCTGGATCTCGACATTGAAGCGGCGCGAGGTTTGGAACAAACGCATGAGCACCAGACCCAAGGAAATTTCTTTCAGCGGGCGGTCAAAGTAAGGCTCGCACACGGCGCGGATGGCGGATTCGAGTTCATCCACACGCGTGTCAGCGGGTACCCAGCCCGACTCGATGTGAAGCTCGGCCACACGCTTGTAGTCGCGTCGAAAGAAAGCCGTGAAGTTTTGTGCCAAATACTCTTTGTCGGTTTCCGTGAGCGTGCCTACGATGCCAAAGTCCAACGAGATGTAACGGCCAAAGGTGGCGGGCTCAAGGCTGACCTGGATGTTGCCGGGGTGCATGTCGGCATGGAAGAAACCATCGCGAAACACTTGAGTGAAAAAGATGGTCACGCCATCGCGTGCCAGCTTCGGAATATCCACGCCCGCCGCACGAAGTTGGTCCACTTGGCTGATGGGCACACCCTTCATGCGCTCCATCACGATCACGTCATCGCGACAGAAGTCCCAAATCATTTCAGGAATCAACACGAGGTTGAGGCCTTCCATGTTGCGACGCAGTTGCGCAGCATTCGAGGCTTCGCGCATGAAGTCGAGTTCGTCATGCAGGTACTTGTCAAACTCGGCCACCACTTCGCGGGGCTTCAAGCGTTTACCGTCGGCACTGAGACGATCCACCCAAGCGGCCATCATGCGCATCAGGCTCAAGTCTTTATCGATCACCGTCAACATGCCAGGGCGCAGCACTTTGACAGCAACCTCGCGAGTTGTACCGTCACGTTCTTTGATGACCGCAAAGTGCACTTGCGCAATGGAGGCGCTGGCAACTGGCTTGTGCGTGAATTCCACAAAAATGTCATTCAGCGGGCGACCAAACGCACGCTCGATGGTGCTCACAGCCACATCAGACGAAAACGGTGGCACGCGATCTTGTAAAAAGGCCAACTCGTCGGCGATGTCTGGCGGAAGCAAATCGCGACGGGTTGACAACACTTGGCCGAACTTCACGAAGATAGGGCCCAAGTGCTCTAGCGCTTCACGCAAGCGTTGGCCACGCGGGGCCGATAAGTCACGCCCCACCGACACAATGCGGGCCAACAAACGCAAGCCTGGCTTTTGAAAACTGGTGAGCACCAATTCGTCTAAGCCGTAACGCAAGACGATGAAAACAATATAAATACCGCGCAGCAAACGGGTCATCATGGCGCGGCCTTCGCGGTTTGTTGTTGTACAAAGCTGCGCAGGGCATCGACTGCACGCTTGGCGGTTTGCACCAAGGTGTGAGCGGGTGCATCCCCAATGAGGCGGGCCACGTCTTCTTCTGGGTCCCAGCGCACGTGGTCGATCAGCCAATTCACTTCAGCGGCCAACTGCACATCGCCTTCAATGCGAATGGCTGGCTTCTCGCCTTGCAAGACGGTCTTGGCCAATTCAAACGGCGAGGGCTCGTTCACACGCAGCACAAGGTCGGCCGCTTTAGCACCTGGAACGGGCGCGATGAACTCCACCAAACCCGCGGGTGTGAACGCGCATTGAAACACTTGATCGCGCCAGCACACCTGCACTTGACGACCTTTTTGGCGTTGCAGTCGGTCGCGAGCCGCAGGCTCTTGCATGAGCACATGGTTCAACAAGAGCACCACGCGCTGCTGGACTTCTGCCACCGCCCAGGCGGGCGGCGTGAAGGACTGCGGAAAATCTGCGGGAAGTTTGGCGCGCAGCGTGTCTGCTGCATCGGCCAACCAAGAAAAAGGGGACTGTGTTGCCATAGTCCCCAATTATTCCTTGTTTGGGCGCCCTTCTCGGCACGCCCTGATTTAACCGGTTTATTGCAAGGCTTGTACGCCTGCCACCAACCAGCCCAAGCTGCCGTCTTTGGGCTTGGTCATGTTCCACACTTCGCGGAACGGTGTGGGGCCAGCCGATGGCTCTTCACGGATCAGGCCCGAGAACTCGACGCTGGCCATGTAGGTGTTGCCCACTTCTTCAATGCCCAACAACTGGGCTTCAAGCATGACCACATCGGTGTGGTTGACTTGGCCATTGGCCGTGGCTTCACGCTCAGCCAGCTGTGCTTTGATCTCTTCGAGCATGCTGTCCGTCATCATCACACGCAAAGCGGCGATGTCTGAGCGGTCCCATGCTTGCTGCAAAGTCATGAAGTTTTGCTTGGCAGCGTTGACAAAGCCCACGGTGTCAAAGTCAGCGGGGATACCCCAAGTTTGGCTTCCACCCAAAGCAGAACCAATCATGGAGCCACCGGCTGCAGGTGCAAAGTTGGTTTGTGTGTCCACTGGGCGGGCCGATGAGTCATTACCGACGTTTTTGGGGTTGTACTGCGGCAAGGTGGCTGGGTTGGCGGGAGCGCCAGCACCTTCAAACGCGAAGGGGCTGGTATTGGCTGCCGCAGGTTGCTGACGGCGGCGCATGATCATGCCGATCACCACCATGACCACAAGCGCCAACAGCGCAAACATCAAGAACTGACCAAATTCAGCACCAAAGCCCAGAGAGTGAGCCAACCAAGCCAAACCTAATCCAGCGGCCAAACCACCCAACATGCCGCCCATGCCGCCAAAGCGGCTAGGCGCTGCAGCGGGTGCTGCGGCAGCTGCGCCTGGCGCAGCGTTCGGTGTGGCAGCAGGGGCAGGCTTGGCAGCCTCACGCTGGGTCACATTGCTGGATTGCTGGCCAGTGGACTTGCCACCGCCCAATCGCTTGGCAGCCTCAGCGTGCATAGCGCCGAAGGCCATGAACACCACAAAAATGGCTGTGAATAGTTTCTTCATAAAGGCTCCTTTTGTCTCACTGAATTAATTCAACACTTGATTCCAACATGAAGCGCGACCACGCCGGCACTCATGTTGTGAAAGTCCACATGGCCAAAGCCATTTTGTTTCATGAGGGCTTTGAGCTCCTCTTGGCCTGGATGCATGCGAATGGACTCGGCCAAATATTGGTAGCTCGATGCATCGCCCGCGATAATCTGGCCCAACTTAGGCAGGATATTGAAGGAGTACCAGTCGTAGGCTTTCTCAAGGGGCTTGGCCACTTTGGAGAACTCCAACACCAGCAGCTTGCCTTGAGGCTTGAGCACGCGGCACATTTCGCGCAGCGCGACGTCTTTGTGCGTCATGTTGCGCAGGCCAAAGGCCACGCTGACCACGTCAAAGTGGTTATCAGGGAAAGGCAGTTTTTCGGCATCGCACACCAAGGTTGGCAAAGCCAAGCCATGATCAAGCAAGCGGTCACGGCCAGTGCGCAACATGGCTTCGTTGATGTCGGTGTGGACCACGCGGCCGGTTTTGCCCACCTTCTTGGCGAAGGCCATGGACAAATCACCCGTGCCGCCAGCGATATCGAGCACTTGCGAGCCCTCGCGCAGGTCAGCCACCATGACGGTGTAGCGCTTCCACATGCGGTGCAGACCGGCGGACATGAGGTCGTTCATCACGTCGTACTTGGACGCGACAGAGTCAAACACGCCACGGACGTGTTTGGCCTTTTCTTGCTCATCGACAGTTTTGAAACCGAAATGGGTGGTATTCATAGATTTGTCAATATTATCAATGCGAGTGACTGCCACAACCTGCACCTGCTTTTTCAGGCATGGCTGCATCGCGGTCCATGCCTGCTTCTTTGAGGCGGCGTTCGTAGTCAGCCCACAGCTGATCTTGTTCAGAGCCCAAGAAATACAGATATTCCCAAGTGAACAAGCCGCTGTCGTGGCCATCGCTGAACGTAGGTTTGATGGCGTAATTGCCCACCGGCTCTAGGCCTTCGAGCTCCACCAAGCGCTTGCCTGTTTGCAGCACCTCTTGGCCGGGCCCGTGACCTTGCACTTCGGCGGAGGGACTGTAGACGCGCATCAGCTCAAATGGGATGCGAAAAGTCGCCCCATCGCTGAAGCTGACTTCCAACGCACGCGATGCGCCATGCACCGTGATGTCTTGGGGTGTCGGGGTGTTGTTTTGCAAGCCAGCCATGAGGGTTTCCTAGTTAAACGAGCACGCGCTCAATGCCACCGGCATTGGCTTGGTCGACGTAGTTGGGCATCCACTGCTCACCCAAAATTTTGCGCGCCATCTCGACCACGATGTAGTCGGCTTCGAGCAAACCATTTTGCAGATCGTCGCCATAACGGCTCAAACCTTGCAAGCAGCTGGGGCAGCTGGTGAGGATCTTCATATCGCCTTTTGCCTCGCCCGTCATGGCGCGCAAAGCGGCTTCGTCTTTTTGCAACTCGGCTTCCTTGCGGAAACGCACTTGCGTGGCAATGTCAGGACGCGTCACACCCAAGGTGCCCGACTCGCCGCAGCAGCGCTCGCTCTTGACGACTTGACTGCCCACCAAAGCCTTGACCGTTTTCATCGGGTCTTGTTGCTTCATGGGGCTGTGGCATGGGTCGTGGAACAGGTAGCCCGCTTGTTGCTCGGCGCTGAGCTTGATGTCTTTTTCCAACAAGTATTCGTGGATGTCGACGATGCGGCAGCCTGGGAAGATCTTGTCGAACTGGTAGCCCTGCAACTGGTCAAAGCAAGTGCCGCAGCTCACCACCACGGTTTTGATGTCCAGGTAATTGAGCGTGTTGGCCACGCGGTGGAACAACACGCGGTTGTCCGTGATGATCTTGTCGGCCTTGTCGAACTGACCCGACCCTTTTTGCGGATAGCCGCAGCACAGGTAGCCGGGTGGCAGCACGGTTTGCACGCCCGCGTGCCACAACATGGCTTGCGTGGCGAGGCCCACTTGGCTGAACAACCGCTCAGAGCCGCAACCGGGGAAATAGAACACCGCTTCTGTTTCAGAGGTGGTGGTCTTGGGGTTGCGGATGATTGGCACGTAGTCTTTGTCTTCGATGTCCAACAAAGCGCGCGCGGTTTTCTTAGGCAAGTTGCCGGGCATCTTTTTGTTGATGAAGTGAATCACCTGCTCTTTGATCGGCGCAGTGCCCACTGAAGCAGGCGGTGCTTTGGTCTGCTTGCGAGCCACCACTTGCAGGGCGTCGTGCGCGATGCGTTGCAACTTCATGCCCACACCCACCATGGCGCTACGCGCCAGCTTGATGGTCTCGGGGTTGGTGGCATTGAGCAAGAACATCGCAGCCGCGTTGCCAGGACGGAAGCTCTTTTGGCCCATCTTGCGCAAGAGGTTACGCATGTTCATGGACACCTCGCCAAAGTCAATCTTCACAGGGCAAGGCGACAAACACTTGTGGCAAACCGTGCAGTGGTCAGCTACGTCTTCGAACTCTTCCCAATGTTTGATAGACACACCGCGGCGTGTTTGCTCTTCGTACAGAAAAGCTTCGACCAACAACGAGGTGGCCAAAATTTTGTTACGTGGGCTGTACAGCAAATTGGCGCGTGGCACGTGGGTGGCGCACACGGGCTTGCACTTGCCGCAGCGCAAACAGTCTTTCACGCTGTCGGCAATTGCGCCAATGTCTGACTGCTGCATGATCAGCGATTCATGACCCATCAAACCAAAGCTCGGTGTGTAGGCTTGGCTCAAATCGGCGTGGCGCAGTGATGTGTCCACATCTTGATTGCGCAGCAATTTGCCTTTGTTGAAGCGACCTTCTGGGTCGACCTTGGCTTTGTAGTCGGCAAAAGGCTGTAACTCTGCGTCAGTCAAAAACTCCAGCTTGGTGATGCCAATGCCGTGCTCGCCCGAAATCACGCCGTCCAAAGAGCGCGCCAACACCATGATGCGAGCCACCGCTTCGTGGGCGGTTTGCAGCATGGCGTAGTTATCACTGTTGACAGGGATGTTGGTGTGCACATTGCCGTCACCGGCGTGCATGTGCAGGGCCACCCACACGCGGCCTTTGAGCACGCGTTTGTGAATGGCGTTGCACTCTTCCAAGATGGGCGCGAGTTGTGCGCCTGTGAAGATGTTTTGCAACTGCGCACGGATTTGTGTTTTCCAGCTTGCACGCAAAGTGTGGTCTTGCAATTGTGGGAACAGTGCATCGCACTCATTGAGCCACTGCTGCCACAGGCCACGCACTTCGCCAATGAGCGAGCGGGCTTGCTGTACGCGGTCTTCAAGCAACTCGGGCGTTGGGATATCGGCTGCGTCGTCCGACTTGCCCAAAGGCAAATTTCCTTTGGCAAAGAAGTCTTCCAGAGCGTCGCACAGCTCAATCTTGTTGCGCAGGCTCAGCTCGATGTTGATGCGCTCGATGCCATCGGTGTACTCGGCCATGCGTGGCAAAGGAATCACCACGTCTTCGTTGACCTTGAAGGCGTTGGTGTGACGGCTGATCGCAGCCGTGCGCTTGCGGTCGAGCCAAAACTTTTTACGCGCTTCAGGGCTCACGGCCACAAAGCACTCGCCGCTGCGGGAGTTAGCCATGCGTGACACTTCAGAAGTGACACGTGCCACTTCGTCAGCGTCGTCACCTGCGATGTCGCCAATCAGCAGCATCTTGGGCAGGCCGCCGCGTTTGCTCTTGGTGGCATAACCCACGGCGCGCAAGTAGCGGTCGTCCAAATGCTCAAGGCCGGCCAGCAACACGCCGCTGCGTTTTTGCTCGGCAAACATGAAGTCTTTGATTTCCACAATGCTAGGCACAGCGTCTTTGGCATTGCCGAAAAACTCCATACACACGGTACGTGTGTGCACAGGCATGCGGTGAACAATCCAACGCGCGCTGGTGATCAAGCCATCGCAGCCTTCTTTTTGCACGCCAGGCAAACCGCTGAGGAACTTGTCGGTCACGTCTTTGCCCAAGCCTTCTTTACGGAAGGACTTACCGGGAATGTCGAGGCGCTCTTGGCGGATGAATGTTTTGCCGTCGGCTTGGTAGTACTTCAGCTCGAAGCTGGCCATCTCGGCATCGTGAATCTTGCCGAGGTTGTGGTCGACGCGAATGACATCAAGCCACTCAGCGTCAGGGGTAACCATGCGCCAGCTGGCCAAGTTGTCGAGCGCTGTGCCCCACAACACGGCTTTTTTGCCGCCTGCATTCATGGCGATGTTGCCGCCAATGCACGATGCTTCGGCGGACGTTGGGTCCACCGCAAACACAAAACCACCGCGCTCAGCTGCATCGGCGACGCGCTGGGTGACCACACCGGCTTCGGTGTAAATCGTGGGCACTTTGTGTGCAATGCCAGGCAAGTCGACCATTTCGACTTCGGTCATGGCTTCGAGTTTTTCGGTGTTGATGACCGCACTCTTCCAAGTGAGCGGAATCGCGCCGCCTGTGTAGCCCGTGCCGCCGCCACGAGGGACGATGGTGAGGCCAAGGTCGATACAACCTTTGACCAAGCCCGCCATTTCTTCTTCCGTGTCTGGGGTCAGCACAACGAAGGGGTATTCCACACGCCAGTCGGTGGCGTCGGTCACATGGCTCACACGTGAGAGGCCGTCGAACTTGATGTTGTCGTGGGCGGTGTGCTTCTTGAGCAGACGTGCTGCTTTTTTACGCAAGGCGGCAATCGCGTCGAACTGGCTGTTGAAGGCCTCAATCGCGCGGCTGGCGGCTTGCAAGAGTTGGCCCACCAACTGGTCACGCTCGGCATCTGCATCAGGTGTGCGGCGTTGTTCCACTTCACCCAAGCGGTGATAAAGCGCTTCAACCAACTGGTGGCGGCGCTTGGGGTTGTCGAGCAAGTCGTCTTGCAAATAGGGGTTGCGTTGCACCACCCAGATGTCGCCCAGCACTTCGTACAACATACGGGCCGAGCGGCCTGTACGGCGCTCTTGGCGCAAACGCAGCAGCACATCCCAAGCCTCAGCACCGAGCAAACGCAACACGATTTCGCGGTCGGAGAACGAGGTGTAGTTGTAGGGAATTTCGCGCAGTCGCGGGCTTTCTTCAGCCGTGGCGAGCAAATGGTTCAGCGAGGTGGGAGCATTCATTGTGTGATGTGCGCACGAGGGCGCAATGGGGGCGCGAATTAAGAGGTCAATTTTACCGCAGGGGGCTTGAGTGCTTGGGGTTTAGGGCTGAGAGCACTTACTGGCTTTGGGGGTGTCCAACATCGGTTTTTAGGGGTATTGCTGGTGACGTGGGTTTTAAAGTCACTTCTGGACAGTGATCAGGCCGTATGCGCGTTGGCTCCTCTTCGCTGTGCTCAGAATGTCTCTCACCGCGCATACGACCTGCTCACCGTCTTGCGGAGTAATAAGGTGCGCTTCGCGCACAAAATCGCCAGCGCAAAGCCCAAGGCGAGCAGCCTGCGTGTACGGTGAGCGACATTCTGAGCGCAGCGAAGAGGAGCCAACGTACACGCAGGCTGTTCGCCTTGGGCGCCTCACATCAACGCTGCCAGCCTTTGCACATCAACCACTGGGCCGTACCGCACACGATGACCAAAGCCGAATAAGTGGCCATTTTTCCGTCGACACCCCACAAAACTAGACCACCCGCCAAGACGGCTGTGCCTAAAACACCGCTTACCAAGGTCTGCTTCATCAGGCTCCAACCGGCTAAGGGCAGCCACCAACGGGCGGTGAAGCGGGCTACCAGCACGCAAAACAGGGCTACGCCCCATGCCGGCGCAATGAAGTTAAAAGTGTGAAGGATTTGTTCTAAAGGACCCATGTGAGTAAATTTTATAATCCGCGATATGGCAGTCTGGGCTTTAGGCCTCAATCACACGACAGCCCCGCTTGATTTGCGGGGCCGTTTTACTTTTACGGTCGACCAAATGGGTCCGACCCTCGCGACCCTGCGCCATTCTTTTTCGTCTGACAGCGAGGTGGCCATCCTATCCACCTGCAACCGCACCGAGATTTATTGCGCGGGTAACGAAACCCAAATGCAACAGACCTTGGCTTGGTTGGCCAAGTCTGGCGGCGTGTCTGCTGACGATCTGAAAGGTCACACCTACGCCCTGCTCGAGGCTGACGCGGCCCGCCACGCCTTCCGCGTCGCCAGTGGCCTCGACTCCATGGTGTTGGGCGAGCCCCAAATCTTGGGCCAGATGAAAGACGCGGTGCGTGCTGCGTCTGAGGCCGGCGCACTGGGCACCACGCTCAACCAACTGTTTCAACGCTCCTTCGCTGTGGCCAAAGAAGTGCGCAGCTCCACCGAGATTGGTGCGCATTCCATCAGCATGGCCGCTGCGGCTGTGCGTTTGGCCAGCCAGCTGTTTGAAGACCTGAGCGAAACCCGCGTGCTGTTTGTGGGCGCAGGCGAAATGATTGAACTGTGCGCCACGCACTTTGCCGCCAAGAACCCCAAGGCCATTGCCATTGCCAACCGCACATTGGAACGCGGCGAAAAATTAGCCACGCAATTCAGTGGCGAAGTCATGCGCTTGGCCGACTTGCCGCAGCGACTGCATGAGTTTGATGTGGTCATCAGCTGCACCGCCAGTACCCTGCCCTTGATTGGCCTGGGCGCGGTCGAACGCGCACTCAAGCAACGCAAACACCGCCCCATGTTCATGGTCGACTTGGCTGTGCCGCGCGACATCGAACCCGAGGTGAAGTCGCTGGAAGACGTGTACCTCTATACCGTGGATGACTTATCCAACGTGGTGCAAACCGGACAAGCGAACCGCCAAGCCGCGGTGGCACAAGCCGAAGCCATCATCGATGCGGGCGTGCAAAGCTTTGAGCACTGGATGGACCAGCGCAGCAACGTGCCGTTGATTCAGCAACTCAACGCGCAATCTGAAGATTGGCGCAGTGCCGAATTGGCCCGTGCACGTAAAGCGATTGCCAAAGGCGACGATGTAGATGCCGTACTGGAAAGCCTGTCACGCGGCCTGACCCAAAAAATGCTGCACGGCGCAATGGCCGAATTGCATGCAGGTGATGCAGAATCGCGCGAACGTGCACGCCACGCGATTGAGCATTTCTTTTTGCGCGGCAACCGTTAGGCGCTGACCCCATGAAAGACTTTCTGCGCGCTCAGCTTGAGCGCCACGCCCAACGCTTGAACGAACTCGACTTCTTGCTGTCTCGCGAAGACATCATGAAGGACATGACGCAGTTCTTGGCACTGTCACGCGAACACACAGACGTGACCTCCACAGCTGGCCGCTACGCACGCTACCAACAACGCGAAGCCGATGTGCAAGCCGCTCAGCAGATGCTGCAAGACGGTGGCGATGACGCCGACATGCGCGCCATGGCCGAAGAAGAAATTGCCAGCGCCGAGGCTGAACTTCTGCAACTCGAAGCCGAGCTGCAACGCATGTTGCTGCCCAAAGACCCAGACGATGCACGCCCTGCCTTCATCGAAATTCGCGCAGGCACGGGCGGTGATGAATCTGCCTTGTTTGCCGCCGACTTGCTGCGCATGTACATGCGCTATGCAGAGCGCCAAGGGTGGCGCACCGAAATCGTGAGCGAATCACAAAGCGAGCTGGGCGGCTACAAAGAAGTGGTGGTCCGCATGGACGGAGGCTCCAGTGGTGACGGCGTGTATGGCTGGCTCAAGTTCGAATCGGGCGGCCACCGCGTGCAGCGCGTACCTGCTACCGAAACCCAAGGCCGCATCCACACCAGCGCCTGCACGGTGGCGGTGTTGCCCGAGCCTGATGAAGCTGAGGCCATCAAAATCAATCCGTCGGATTTGCGCATCGACACCTACCGTGCCAGCGGTGCAGGTGGCCAGCACATCAACAAAACCGACTCTGCGGTGCGCATCACCCACTTGCCCACAGGCATCGTGGCCGAATGCCAAGACGGCCGCAGTCAGCACAGCAACAAAGCACAAGCGCTCAAAGTGTTAACCGCTCGTATCCAAGAAAAAGACCGCTCCGAGCGCGCTGCCAAAGATGCGGCCATGCGCAAAGGCCTAATTGGCAGCGGCGACCGAAGCGACCGAATTCGCACTTACAACTTTCCGCAAGGGCGTTGGAGTGACCACCGTATCAACCTCACGCTATACAAACTCAACTTCATCATGGAAGGTGATTTGAGTGAGGCGATGCAAGCCTTGAAGCATGCGCATGAAGCCGAGCAGTTGGCAGCACTGGAAGGCAACACATGAGCGTGTTGACCGTGGCGCAAGCCGCTGCATGGGCGCAAACCTTGGGCCTACCTCGCCTAGACACGCAAGTGCTGTTGTTACACGCCTTGGGCCGCGCACCGCACGACCGCGCTTGGTTGTTGGCACATGGCGATGACACGCTGGACGCCACTGTGCAAGCCACCTTTGAAACTTATGCACAACGCCGCCTCAACACCGAACCCGTGGCCTACATCACTGGCCAAAAAGAATTTTTCGGTTTGACGCTGCAGGTGGACCACCGCGTGCTCGACCCACGCGCCGACACCGAAACTTTGGTGGAGTGGGCGTTGTCTTGCCTTGCAGATACGTCGTCACCTGAAGTGGTGGACCTAGGAACCGGCAGCGGCGCGATTGCCTTGGCCATCAAACACACACGCCCTGATGCCCAAGTGAGCGCGGTGGATGCCTGCGCCGATGCCTTGGCTGTGGCCAGCGCAAACGCTGACCGTTTGGCTTTGCCTGTGGACTTCCACCACGGTTCGTGGCTTGCCCCTTTGAACGGTCACACCTTTGACGCGATCGTGTCCAACCCACCCTACGTGGCCAGCGATGATGAACACTTGGCCGCGTTGAAGCACGAGCCATTGTCTGCCTTGGCTTCTGGCGCGGATGGCTTAGATGACATTCGCGTGATCGTTCGCGAAGCGACACAGCACCTCAAACCCAACGGCTGGCTGCTGCTAGAACACGGCTTCGACCAAGCCCATGCCGTGCAAACCTTGCTGGGCAACCAAGGGTTTGTGAATGTACAAAGCCGTCCTGACATTGCGGGAATCCTGCGTTGCTCGGGTGGACAATGGCCAACAGTGAAATAATTAACCTTTATTTGGAGAGAACCCATGAGCGACGCACAACAACGCATTGATGAACTCGTGAAAGGCAACGAGGTGTTGCTGTTTATGAAGGGCAGCGCCAGCTTCCCCATGTGTGGCTTTTCGGGCCGTGCAATTCAAGTGCTCAAAGCTTGCGGTGTAGAAGCCAAGGCCATCAAAACCGTGAACGTGCTGGACGACGCAGAAATTCGCCAAGGCATCAAGGAATACAGCAACTGGCCCACCATTCCTCAGCTCTACATCAAGGGCGAATTCATCGGTGGCTCTGACATCATGATGGAAATGTATGAGTCGGGTGAGTTGCAAAAAGTCATCAATGGCTAAGCACTGCATAGGCTGATTTCAAGCCCCTAGCAAAAAGCCCGCTGTTGCGGGCTTTTTTATTGCGCTAAATCTGGTTGGGGGACAGGTGCAAGAAACGTCGCAGGCGCAGGCTCTGGCGAGGTCGAAGGCAGCGGAACCAACAGCTGATCGGTTTTGCATTTGGCGTTGCCATAGCGTTGCATGCACAAATTGGCTGCGCAAGAAGCGATGGCCATGTCGCGCACAGCCTCGTTTTGGTCGATCACCACGGTTTCTTGGTAAGCGATGAACTCTGGGCGTGTGATGGGGTTGCACACGGTGTGCGTGTGTTTGCCATCGCTGCGGGTGTAGCAGTTTTGCATGCCGGTGGCCACATGGATCACGCGTTGGCGTGTTTGCACCACTTGCACTTTGCTTTCAGGATAGTCAGCCCAAGCTTGTGGTTTGCATTCACCCTCCACAGCGCGATAGGCTTTGGTGGCACAGCCTGTCATCAGCAATGAAGCCAACACGAGGAGTAAGAATTTCATTGCCATCCCTTTTGCGCCGCCAGCACGGCATTTGGATAAGGCGCTTGCCCACGGCTGCCGTTGTAACGGCCCAGCGCTAAAAATATGTCTCCATTCTCAACGTTCAAGTAGTGCCGCAAGATGACGCAGCCAAAGCGCAAATTGGTCTGCGCTTGAAACAGCACAGCAGCATCCCCGTCAGCCAGCACACGCGTCCAAAACGGCATGACCTGCATGAATCCCCTCGCCCCTACGCTGCTGATGGCAAATTTGCGAAATCCACTTTCCACTTGAATGAGGCCCAGCACCAGCGATGGCTCTAAGCCAGCACGCTGGCTTTCATACCAAACGGTTTGTAAAAACTCACGGCGCAAATGGGGGCTGGCCAGCTCGTGCGCCAACACATCGGGTGTGCCATTTGGCGTGGCTGCTGCGATGGCCAAATGAGCGGGGGCTGGGTTGGCTTTGCGGCGTTGCAGCTGTTTTTCTAAACGTGCCTCAGTCTGACTGAGCCACTGCTGAAACGTATTGACCGCCTTCACATCGGCATGAACCAGCACCGGCGGGCCTGACTGATGCACAGCCGCGCTCAGTGCAGTTCGCACCGAATCAATCAAAGGCTCTTCTCGTTGAGTGCCCGCTTGCACGGTTGCACTGAAACACACCCCAAACAAAAGCGGCCCCCAACGGAGCCGCTTAAGAGCAATCGCCAAGGGCGCGCGCAGCACACGACTGAAAAGACGCAGGCTGCGGGCCATGAGAATCACAAACCGAGCTTGGCCTTCACATGCGCCAATACATCGGCCACAGCCACTTTGGTGGACTCGGTGTCGCGGCGGTTTTGGTACTCGACCACGCCGTCTTTCAAACCCTTGTCGCCAATGGTCACGCGGTGTGGCACACCGATCAGTTCCCAATCAGCAAACATCGCGCCGGGGCGCTCGCCACGGTCGTCCAAGATGACGTCCACCCCCAAGGCCAACAGTTCTTCGTACAGCTTGTAGGCTGCGGCTTTCACGTCTTCGCTGCGGTCCATGTTGACGGGGCAAATCACAGCGGTGAATGGCGCAATCGCATCAGGCCAAATGATGCCGCGCTCGTCGTGGTTCTGCTCAATCGCGGCAGCTGGCAAGCGCGTCACGCCAATGCCGTAGCAACCCATTTCCATGAACTGCGGTTTGCCGTTCACATCCAAAAACGTGGCGTTCATGGCTTGGCTGTATTTGGTGCCGAGGTAGAACACATGGCCCACTTCGATGCCGCGCTCAATGGCGAGCACGCCTTGGCCATCGGGGGAAGCGTCTCCTGCCACCACGTTGCGAATGTCAGCCACCAAATCAGGCTCGGCCACATCGCGGCCAAAGTTGACGCCAGTCATGTGGAAGTCGACTTCGTTAGCGCCGCAAATCCAATCAGCCATCACGGCCACATCACGGTCGGCCACGATCTTCAATGGCTGCTTCAAATTGACTGGGCCGAGGTAGCCGGGCTTGCAACCGAAGTGGTCTTCAATTTCAACAGTGGTGGCAAAGCGGAAACCGCCTTCAAAGCCAGGCAGCTTGCCCACTTTGACTTCGTTCATGTCGTGATCGCCGCGCAAGAGCAAGAGCCACACTTGTGATTTGACGACTTCGCCTTTGTCGTTGAGGGTGTCGGTGGCCAGCACCAATGATTTGACGGTGGTGTTCAGCGGCACATTCAACAAAGCAGCCACGTCTTCGCAGGTGCTCTTGCCGGGTGTGGCGGTTTTGGTCATAGCCTGAGTGGCTGCACCGCGCGTTTGCGCAGGCGCCAAAGCCTCGGCCTTTTCCATGTTGGCGGCGTAGTTGCTGGTGGGGCAATAGACGATGGCGTCTTCGCCGGTAGCGGCAATCACTTGGAACTCTTCGCTCAAGTCGCCACCAATCGCGCCGCTGTCAGCGGCCACCGCGCGGTAGGTCAAACCAAAGCGGTCAAAAATGTTGCGGTACGCGCCCGCCATGACTTGGTAGCTTTGCTTGGCGCTGTCTTGGTCGCGGTCAAAGCTGTACGCGTCTTTCATGATGAATTCGCGGCCGCGCATCAAACCAAAACGTGGGCGACGCTCGTCGCGGAATTTGGTTTGGATTTGGTAGAAGTTTTTAGGCAGTTGTTTGTAACTGCGAATTTCTTGGCGGGCGATGTCGGTCACCACTTCTTCGCTGGTGGGTTGCACCACAAAGTCGCGGCCGTGGCGGTCTTTGATACGCAAGAGCTCTGGGCCCATCTTGTCGAAACGGCCGGTTTCTTGCCAAAGCTCAGCGGGTTGCACCACGGGCATGGTCAGCTCGATCGCGCCCGCTTTGTTCATTTCTTCGCGCACGATGGCTTCGACCTTGCGGATCACGCGCAAGCCCATGGGCATGTAGTTGTAAATGCCAGCACCGAGCTTTTTGATCAAGCCTGCTCGCATCATCAATTTGTGGCTGACAACTTCTGCGTCAGCTGGGGCGTCTTTGAGGGTGGAAATGAGAAACTGTGAGGCTTTCATGCGTGCAATCGAATCGTCAATTTAGTAGGGAAATTAGGGCAAATTCTGAGTGAACTGCTGCAGCTCTGTGCATAATCGACTCAGTTTAAAAATTTGAGGTTCGATTATGCTTGACCGAGAAGGGTTCAGACCCAACGTCGGCATCATCTTGCTCAACCAGAAAAATCAGGTTTTTTGGGGTAAGCGCATCCGCACCCACAGCTGGCAGTTTCCGCAAGGCGGCATCGACCGTGGCGAAACGCCCGAGCAAGCCATGATTCGTGAATTGCACGAAGAAGTGGGGCTCAAGCCAGAGCATGTGCGCATTGTGGCCCGTACCCGTGATTGGTTGCGCTATGAGGTGCCAGACCGGTTCATCCGCCGTGATGCGCGCGGGTTTTACAAAGGCCAAAAGCAAATTTGGTTTTTGTTGCAAATGGTCGCGCCCGACCACCATCTGAATTTGCGTGCCACCGACCATCCCGAGTTTGACGCTTGGCGCTGGAACGACTATTGGGTTCCGCTGGATGTGGTGGTCGAGTTCAAGCGTGGCGTGTATGAAATGGCGCTGACCGAGTTGTCGCGTTTTTTGCCGCGCCAAGATAGCCGCAGCCGGTTTTTGCGCCCGGGTCAACATCAGCCAACTGAGCTCGCTGCCAGCCACAAGCGATTTGGTCCGGCCATCAACATGGAGTTGCCACCTGGCGCGACCTTTGATCCAGACCCACAGGCTGATTTGCGACATCGCGAAAGCCCATGAAAAAAGCCCACTTCGGTGGGCTTTTCTTATTTGGAGAGTACCAAGTTGTCTCGGTGCACCATCTCCGGCTCGGCCGCATAACCGAGTAACTCCATCATCTGACTGGATGGTTTACGGCACAAGATGCGCGCTTCTGCAGCTGCATAGTTGGCCAAGCCGCGTGCGACTTCTTGCCCTTGGCCATCCATAATCGCAATCACTTCACCGCGCGAGAAATCACCGTCCACGCCGGTCATGCCAATGGGCAAAAGGCTAGAGCCATCGCCCTTGAGCTTGCTCACCGCGCCATCATCAATGATGACCGAGCCGCGCAGTTGCAGATGGTCGGCCATCCACTGCTTGCGGGCTTGTTGCTTTTGGGTTTGTGCTACCAGCAATGTGCCAATGGCTTCGCCTTGCGCCAAGCGTAACAATGCATCGGGCTCGCGGCCCCATGCGATGACAGTGGATGCGCCTGACCCTGCCGCCCGTTTGGCCGCCAAGATTTTGGTGATCATGCCGCCCTTGCCAATGCTGGAGCCTGCGCCACCGGCCATCTCTTCGAGCTTGGCATCTCCTGCGCTGGCTTCGTGCACAAAGGTAGCCGACGGGTCACGGCGCGGGTCGGCGGTGTACAAACCTTTTTGATCGGTCAAGATGATGAGGGCATCGGCCTCGACCAAGTTGGCCACCAACGCACCTAAGGTGTCGTTGTCACCAAATTTAATCTCGTCGTTCACCACCGTGTCGTTTTCGTTGATCACAGGCAATACGCCATGCGAGAGCAACGTCAACAAGGTGGAACGGGCATTGAGGTAACGCTCGCGGTCGGCGAGGTCAGCGTGCGTGAGCAAGACCTGGGCTGAGCCCAAACCGTTTTCGCGCAACTTGGTTTCGTACATGTGAGCCAAGCCCATTTGACCGACCGCTGCAGCGGCTTGCAACTCGTGCAACTCTTGTGGGCGAGTGGTCCAGCCTAAACGCTTCATGCCTTCGGCAATCGCGCCGCTGGATACCATGATGACTTCACGGCCATCGCGCACCAAGGCGCTGAGCTGGCGACACCATTCACCAATGGCTTGTTCGTCCAAGCCACGGCCTTCGTTGGTGACCAAGCTAGAACCGACCTTGACCACGATGCGGCGTGCATCGCGCAACACAGTGGAGGAGGAAAGCGTCATGGTTGCTTATTCAGGCGTGGGATCAGCAAAACGCGGGTCCACGTACTCTGGCGGTTGCTCAGAGACCTGCTGCGCTTTGATGTGTTTGTAAATGTCTTTGATCAGGTGCTCGCAGCCCTCGCGCGTGAGCGCAGAGATTTGGAACACAGGGCCCTTGTACTTCATGCGCTTTACAAAGTCAGCCACCAAGGCTTCGCGCTCATCGGCTGCGACCATGTCGAGCTTGTTCAGCACGATCCAACGCGGCTTGTCGTACAAGGCTTTGTCGTATTTTTTGAGTTCGTTGACGATGGCCTTGGCTTGCGCCACAGGATCCACGCCTTCATCAAACGGTGCAATGTCCACAAGATGCAGCAACAAACGGGTGCGCTGCAAATGGCGCAAGAACTGATGGCCCAAGCCCGCGCCGTCAGACGCGCCTTCGATCAAACCTGGCACATCGGCCACCACAAAGCTTTGCTCTGCAGCCACACGCACCACGCCTAAGTTGGGGTGCAAGGTGGTGAAGGGGTAGTCGGCAATCTTGGGGCGCGCATTGGAAATGGCAGAAATCAAGGTGGACTTGCCAGCGTTGGGCATGCCCAACAAACCGACGTCGGCCAAGACCTTCAACTCAAGTTTGAGTTCGCGCTTTTCACCAGGCCAGCCCGGTGTTTTTTGACGCGGCGCGCGGTTGATCGCGCTCTTGAAACGCATATTGCCAAAACCACCGTCACCGCCCTTGGCGATGGTGATGACCTCGCCCGGCGTGAGCAGCTCAAACAACACGTCACCGGTTTCGACGTCGGTGATGATGGTGCCCACGGGCATTTTTAAAATAATGTCGTCGCCTGCATGGCCGAACATGTCAGAACCCATGCCGTGTTGGCCGCGTTTGGCCTCGTGGCGGCGTGAGTAACGGAAGTCGACCAAGGTATTGAGGTTGGGATCAGCCACGGCGAACACATGTCCGCCGCGTCCACCGTCACCACCGTTGGGGCCGCCGAACTCTTTGTACTTCTCATGACGGAAGGAGACGCAGCCGTTCCCCCCATCACCAGCGGCGATGTCGATATAGGCTTCGTCTACGAATTTCATGGGTCAAGTGTAAAAAGTAAAGCCCCGACAAGTCGGGGCTTTGTCACAAATCAGTTTGAAAAAATCAAACGGGTGTGATGTTGACCATGTGCTTGTTCAAAGCGCCTTTAACGCCGAACGAGACGTGGCCGTCAACCAATGCGAACAAAGTGTGGTCTTTGCCCACACCGACGTTGACGCCGGGGTGAAACTTGGTACCACGTTGACGCACGATGATGGAGCCAGCAGAGATCAACTCACCGCCGAAAGCCTTCACACCGAGCATTTTGGGCTTGGAATCACGCCCGTTGCGCGTAGAGCCGCCGCCTTTTTTCTGTGCCATGTCAAATGCTCCTTAACCGTTGATGGAAGCAATCTGCAATTCTGTGAACTGCTGACGATGCCCTTGGCGTTTTTGGTAGTGCTTACGACGACGCATTTTGAAAATGCGAACTTTGTCGTGTTTACCGTGAGCCACGATGGTGGCTTTCACAGTTGCGCCGGACACCAAGGGAGTGCCGATCTTGAGTTCAGCGCCGTTGCCGACTGCTAACACTTGATCGATCACGATCTCTTGGCCTACGTCCGCAGCAATCTGTTCTACTTTAATTTTTTCGCCAGCAGCAACACGATACTGTTTGCCGCCGGTTTTTATGACCGCGTACATGTGAGACCTCTAGATAAGAATCTATGTGGATTTCTACGGACGGATTTCCGCAGAGCCCGAAATTATAGCAGTGAAAGGGCTTTCTTGGCCAATCCCTATAATCAAGCAGCGTTTCGGCGCTTCTCGTCCCATTTTTGCTAGTCACGCTTTGTCCACCACACCTGCCAACCCCTTATCCCTGATTGCTGCCGATATGGCAGAAGTCGACCGCGTGATCGCACAACGCTTGGATTCGGGCGTGCCTTTGGTGGGCACCGTGTCGCAGTACATCATCTCTGCAGGCGGCAAGCGCATTCGCCCCGCCCTGCTTTTGCTCATGGCCGGTGCCTTGGGCTACACAGACCCCCAGCGTCACAACTTAGCCGCTGTGGTGGAGTTCATTCACACCGCCACCCTGCTGCACGACGATGTGGTGGACGAATCCACCCTTCGCCGCGGCCGCCCGACTGCCAATGAATCGTTCGGTAACCCCGCCAGCGTGCTGGTTGGCGACTTTTTGTATTCCCGCGCCTTCCAAATGATGGTTGACGCTCGTGAAATGCGTGTCATGGAAGTGCTGGCCGAAGCTACCAACGTGATTGCGGAAGGCGAAGTACTTCAGCTCATGAACATGCACGACGCATCACTCGATGAAGCCGGTTATCTGCGCGTGATTCGCTCTAAAACAGCCAAATTGTTTGAAGCGAGCACCCGCTTGGCGGCCATTTTGGCGAAATGCCCACCCGACGTAGAAGCCGCCTGCGCTGACTATGGTCAAGCCTTGGGTACAGCCTTCCAAGTGATTGACGATGTGCTTGACTATGACGGCGACGCCAAAGAACTGGGCAAAAACTTAGGCGACGATTTGCGAGAAGGTAAAAACACCTTGCCTCTGATCATCGCCATGCAGCGCGGCACGCCTGCACAACGCCAAACCATCCAAAGTGCCATTCAAAACGGCGAGATGGATGCCTTGGCTGAAATCGTAGAAATTGTTCGCACCACTGGCGCGCTAGAGGCTACCCGTGCTGCAGCCAGCGCAGAAGCTGAACGCGCCATTGCTGCCTTGAATATATTGCCACCCAGCGAATATCGCGAAGCAATGCATGCCTTAGCGGCACAACTTCTTGACCGACGTAATTAACAACAAGGCCCATCGAATGCACGATTTAGACAAACCCTATACCGACAGCATTCAGCAGTGGGATATTGCTTGCGATTGCTTTAAATCAGAATTTAATTTCGATCCCAATGAAATTGTGACGATCGACACAATTCGCGAAATGTTCGCTGAGCTCGTCGACGATCACGAACTGTCGCAAAACGCATCCATTTCTTTGATGTTTGCTTTGTATTTCTTGGGCTATGTGACGCTGCTAGAAATCATGAAGGCCAAAGACGAAACCTTCGAAATTGGCAATATGACCGACTTTTATTTGATACTAGACCGTGCAGACCAATGGGCGCATCAATCATTGGATGCAAACAAACTCGCCGAATCTGCTGCACCAATTATTCAGGCCACGCAGCAAATCATGCAAAAGCTAAATTTAATTCGGGAATGAGTTCGCGTTAATTACTCGTACACCAATTTGCATGGCATTTTGATGTTGTTTTCTTTGCGTTTCTCTTCGCAATAACGCATGGCACGGCGCTCCCCCTCGGCGGCCATCTTGATATGAATTGAACAGCGGAACGCCATTTTTTCGCCATCAGAATGGCTATCAAATGCCGTGGCACACGCACTCATGGGCGTCATTTCAGGCTTGAGCTCTTTCCAAACAGCGCGCAATGAATCAGGTAACTCACTGAGGTGAATGGAGGGGTAGTTGCCAATCGGTTTTGCCAGAGCAGCAAAACCGATCAGCGCCAAGGCACAAATCAAATATTTAAAACGATTCATGATTTTTGTCTCGGCTATTCATGATTTAAGCAGCCACTGGCTGGGTAATCAACGCTGATTCCAAGGTGCCTGCAGCCTTCAAGGCTTGCACCCAAGTTGGAGAAACGCCACGGCCTGTCCATGTTTGCTCTGGGTTCGCTGGGTTGCGGTATTTTGGAGCCACTTTCTTACCCGCCAGTGCACCTTTCTTAGCGGCTTTGGGAGCTTTTGCAGCCTTCGCTGGTTTACCTGCGCTCAGGGCTTTGGCAATATCGGTTGCTGACAAACCAGCATCTTTGGCCATCGCAACGATTTGGGCCAATACCTTGTCATGTGACTTTGATTTCAAAGCTTGTTCTTTTTTATCCAACAGTTCGCGCTGTTTACGAATAGCGGCGAGTTGATTTGCTACGGTAGAACGTGCCATGTGAAATATTCCTATTCAATATGTTTAATGAAAGCGAACATATTCTAAACATATTCTTAAATAATAAAAAGCCCGCAAATTGCGGGATTTTTATTATTTTGATTTGAATTTAATATTAATTCAAAGCGTCTTTCAAACCCTTGCCGGCCTTGAAACGTGGCACCTTGGCTGCTTTGATCTTCAAAGGTGCGCCAGTGCGTGGGTTACGACCTGTACGTGCAGCACGCTTGCTGACGCTGAATGTGCCAAAGCCAACCAAAGTCACGGTGTCGCCTTTTTTGAGGGTCTTTTTCACAGCCTCAATGATGGAAGCGAGTGCGCGTGTTGCAGCTGCTTTAGAAATGTCAGATTTCGTTGCGATGTGTTCAATCAGTTCAGTCTTGTTCACGGTCTTGTTCCTATTGTTGATTTGGGTACCAGCAATGCTGATTTGATCAGTTTACTTAATTTATTTAAAAAATAAATACGCCAAATGGCGTATTCAGAAGAGCGAATCAAGCGCACAGTCGCGATCAACTTTGTAATGCGGACTCTCACTGAATGCCTGCTCGGCATCTAAGAATTTCCATCTTTTTCAATGAGATCGCTCCATGGTTACCCCTGCAGACACGGCAACCAAAACACTGGATGACTTACTACATCAAGCCTTCTCGCTCGGGGCTTCCGATGTTCATTTTGAGAGTGGCGAAGATTTTTTCCGCGCGCGCTTTCGCATCGATGGGCTGCTTCGCATTGCGGCCACCCCCGCCCTCGCGCTGCGTGATTCGGTGATCTCACGCATCAAAGTATTGGCACGCATGGACATTGCCGAAAAACGCTTGCCGCAAGATGGGCGCATTCAATATCCTTACCTTGATCAGCTCATTGATTTACGCGTGAGCTCACTGCCCACGCTGCATGGCGAAAAGATTGTGGTGCGCATTTTGAATTTCAGCCGCGAGCGACCGGGCTTGGCCGCATTGGGCTACGAGCCCGATGACCGAGCCAAGCTGATCCAAGCACTGGGCCAACCGCATGGGTTGATTTTGATGACTGGCCCCACTGGCTCGGGCAAGACCTTGTCACTTTACAGCTGCCTTGAGTTACTCAACCGCAACGAGGTGAATATCTCGACAGTCGAAGACCCTTCTGAAATTCACCTGCCAGGCGCAAACCAAGTCAACATCAATGAGCGTGCCGGCCTCAGCTTTGCCACCGCCTTACGCGCCCTACTTCGGCAAGACCCAGACGTGATCATGGTGGGCGAAATTCGAGATTTAGAAACTGCCGAAATCGCCATTCAAGCTGCGCAAACAGGGCACGTGGTTTTGTCTACTTTGCACACCAACGACGCACCGGGCACTTTGGCGCGTTTGCGTCATATGGGCGTGGCGGCATTCAACGTGGCTGCCAGCGTGAGCTTGGTCACTGCACAACGTTTGGTGCGTCGGCTATGCGAACAGTGCAAGCAAGCCATGGTCGCTAGCGAAATTGACTTTTTATTTCACAACCTGAGTCAAGCAGACCAAAGCGTCATACCAGCCCACCTGCGTTCACAAGCCACGCCCTACAAAGCCATTGGCTGCAACGCTTGCGACAAGGGCTACAAAGGCCGCATTGGGCTTTACCAAGTCATGCCAGTGAGTGACGCCTTGCAAACCCTGATCATGCGGGACTGTGATGCACAAACACTCGCAGCACAAGCCGCACAAGACGGCGTGCGCACCTTGCGACAAGCGGGTTGGTTCAAGGTGTTGCAAGGCATCACCTCGATCGAAGAAGTCATGGCACTCACCCACCATGGCTGAACATCGCTACGCATGGCGCGGTGTTGACCGCGACGGAAAAATCGTCGCAGGTGAGATGAATACCGGCTCACCCGAAGCCGTTCGTGATCAACTCAAACAACAACGCATCCGAGCCACACGCGTACAGCGCCAATACGATCTGCCCGCATGGCTGAAACTTCAAATCAAACCGAAGATCTCTACGCGTGACATCACACAAATCACACGTCAACTCGCCACCTTGCTGCACGCGGGCGTGCCTTTGCTACAAGCGCTTCATCTTCTAGAGCGTGGTGAAAACAAAGCAACACTGAGGTCAATGCTGCTTGATGTGCACGGTCAGATTGAAGGCGGCGTGTCGCTGAGCCAAGCACTGCAACAACACACTGCATTTGATGCGCTGTATTGCAACCTGGTGGCAGTTGGCGAATTGGCAGGCATGCTCGACACCATGCTGGAGCGTTTGGCCAGCCATCTAGAGAAATCCGAAGCCTTACGCATGTCTATTCGCACCGCATTGGTCTATCCAACCGCCGTCATGGGCATTGCCGTGAGCGTGACCGCTTTGATTTTGCTGTTCGTTGTGCCCGCATTTCAAAACATCTTCGCCTCGTTTGGCGCTGAATTACCTTGGCTCACACGATGGGTGATTGCACTGAGCGAGGCCATCGAGCAATACGGATTGCTGCTGCTCAGCCTTTGCTTCGCCAGCATGTGGTGGCTACGAAGGCAATTGGACAAACATTGGCACTGGCGACACTCTGTGCACGGCTGGTTGTTGCGTTTCCCCATTGCTGGCCCATTGACTCGCCATGCCTGCACGGCGCGCTGGACACGCACCTTGGCCACTTTGTTTTCTGCGGGCGTACCTTTGACCGATGCCCTCGAAGCAGTGCAAGGCGTCACTGGGCACTTGTGGTTTCAAGCGGCCACGAAGGACATACGCCAGCAACTGATCCAAGGTCGCGCTTTGTCGCAAGCTTTAGACAGTGCCGATGGTTTATTTCCCAGTATGGTGGTGCAAATGTGTGCCATCGGAGAAGAATCTGGCGCGCTCGACCGCATGCTGGAAAAAACTGCTGAACACTACGAACGCGAGGTCGACAGCACCGTCGCGCAACTGTCTACACTCTTAGAACCTTTCATCATGGTGGTGTTAGGTGTATTGATTGGCGGCTTGGTGATGGCTTTGTATCTTCCAATTTTTCAACTGGGGCAAGTGGTATGACATGGGACATGGCCCTAGCCTTTGGGCTGGGCTTGCTGATGGGCAGTTTTGCGAATGTGTTGATCCACCGTTTGCCACGCATGGTGATGGCTGAACACGCGCACGATGCCGATGCGCCGCGTTACGACTTGAGCTGGCCCGCCTCCCACTGCCCGCACTGTCAAACACCACTCAAAGCTTGGCACAACATCCCGGTGTTGAGCTACCTTGGTCTCAAAGGCAAATGCTCCTTTTGCCACCACCGCATCAGCTTGCAATACCCGCTGATCGAAATCACCACCGCATTACTTTGGCTGATCTGCACTTGGCATTGGGGCTTCAACACCACTGGCTTTTGCTGGGCAAGTTTTGCCACTGTGTTGCTAGCGTTATCGGTGATCGATTGGCAAACCACCTTGCTGCCAGATGACCTGACACAAGCCATGGTCTGGGGCGGTCTTGTGGCGAGCGCTCTGGGGTGGCTTGATTTGCCACTCACACAGTCGGTGTGGGGTGCGGTAGTTGGCTACGTCTCTTTGTGGAGCATTGCTAAGATGTTTGAATGCATAACTGGCAAGCAAGGCATGGGCGCTGGAGACTTCAAGCTATTAGCGGGGCTGGGTGCTTGGCTGGGCCCGTTGGCACTCCTGCCCGTGGTCATGGCGGCCAGCATCTGCGGCGCTGTGGTGGGCTTGGCTTTGAAATTCAGTCAACGATTGCGCGACGACGGCTATGTACCCTTTGGCCCCTTTTTGGCTACCGCGGGTTTGGCGGTTGCATTCATCGGCATAGATGGCATTGCACGATGGATGGGCTGGTGATTTTTTACATAGACTCATGCCCATGACATCCAAAACTCCTCTTCGCATCGGACTCACAGGTGGCATCGGCAGTGGCAAAAGCACCGTGGGGCAAATGCTGCACGAGCGTGGCGCAGCTGTGATTGACGCTGATGCGATTGCTCGTAGCGTTACGACAGCGCATGGTGCTGCCATGCCCGCCATCGCGCAAACCTTTGGCACTGACTTCATCACGCCCGATGGTGCACTCGACCGCGAACGCATGCGTGCGCATGTTTTCAGCCACCCCGAGGCAAAGCAAGCACTTGAAGCCATCATCCACCCCTTGGTCGCCCAAGAGACGCAACGCCAAGCGCAACTCGCCATCGTCCAAGGTCACCACACTTTGGTGTTTGACGTGCCCTTGCTGGTGGAATCAGGCGCTCGCTGGCTGGCCCAAGTCGACCGCGTTTTGGTGGTGGACTGCTCGGAGGAAACACAAATTCAACGTGTGATGGCCCGCAACGGTTGGAGCTATGAAGCAGTGCAAGCCATCATTTCAGCGCAGGCGTCTCGCGCTCAAAAGTTGGCAGTTGCTGACTGGGTCATTCATAACGAGGGCATCTCGTTTGAAGAGCTACGGTCAAACGTCCAAAGACTCCCCCTTGACCTGACGTAATTCAAAAGAAAACACCTGATGAACAGGTATGATTCGCACAATTACCAAAGTCCACTAATAAGACGTTTTTCGCGTGATTCTGTACGAACATCCCTTCAACGAACGTGTACGCACTTACCTGCGGTTGGAACACCTGTTTCAACGTTTTGAAGAACTCACCCAACGCGATCACCCGGTGGACAACCATTTCGCGCTCACCACCTTGTTTGAGTTGGTCGAAGCGGGTGGACGCACTGACCTCAAGTCCGATGTGCTCAAAGACTTAGAGCGTCACAAACAACAATTCAATGCCTTGCGTGGCAACCCCTCGGTCTCTGAAACAGCATTGCAGCAGTTGCTCGACAACATCGACCATTGCTTCAGCGGACTCAACGGCCCCATGGGCAAAATTGGCCAAAACATCACTGACAACGAATGGCTCACCGCCCTGCGTAACCGCGTGGCCATTCCTGGCGGCACGTGCTGCTTTGATTTGCCCGCTTACCACGCATGGCAACAACAAAGCCCTGATGTGCGCCGTGCGGATATCTTGCGTTGGTTCGACGTGTTTGTGCCACTGAAAGAATCTGTCAATCTGCTGCTCTCGCTGATGCGCGACACAGGCACAACACAAAAAATGATGGCCATGGGTGGCCAGTTCCAGCAATCGCTGGCACAAGGCAAATTTCAACTCATGCGCGTGGCCATTGATCCAACTTTGGGATTCATTCCAGAAATCAGCGGAAACCGCCTGATGATTTGGGTGCGCATGATGCGCCAAGACGGCGATGGCCGTTTGCAGCACAGCACAGATGACGTGCCTTTTGAAATGGCTCTTTGCGTTTAAGCCATGAACGACGCTGAGGTTCGCATCGTCGTGTGCCCCCAATGTGGTGGACCTAGCCGCTACGAGGCTGTCAATAAGTACCGGCCCTTTTGTGGTGAACGCTGCCGCAATATCGACCTCGGTGCTTGGGCCAACGAGGAGCATCGCTTACCCGACCAAACCCCGCAAGACGACGCCGACTTTGAGAACACACCATTGCAATAAAAAAGCGCCTGATCAAAGGCGCTTTTTTGTTTCAGTGGCTGCTCGAATGGATGCTTGGGATTAATCGCTGTGTGTCGCGCCCACAAACCCACGCTCTTGTGCAAACCACTGCAACACAGGCACTGTGCCTGGCAACACGGGTGTCACCGACACTGGCAACTGCTGCCAAGCGAATGACTGCGCCTCTAACATTTGCAACTCACCCGTCCATTGCGTGACCTTGCAAAAATTCAGTTGCACCAAGGCATGGGGGTAGTCAATGCGCTCGGTCTTCCATAGGGCGCAGTCTTGGATGGTGATGCCAATTTCTTCTTGCAGCTCTCGACGCAGGGCTTGCTCTACCGTTTCATCGGCTTCAAGCTTGCCGCCCGGAAACTCCCAGTAGCCTGCATAGGCTTTACCTTCTGGTCGACTGGTCAACAAGAATGCATCGTCGCCACGTACTAAAACACCGACAGCAACCTGTACCAAACTGCGATCAGTGGAACGCGGTTGGCCGGCATCGACCACGCGCACAAGGGTTTCAGTCATGTTGTTGATGCGCGGGTTTTAGGACGCGTGTTTGCCAGCGTAATCACGTGCAAACTGATAGGCCACACGGCCACTGCGCGACGCGCGCTCTAGCGCCCACACCAAAGCTTCGGGCTTGGCTGCCTCAATCTCGGCGGGCTTGAAGCCAAACGACGACAACCATTGCGCGGCAATGGTCAGGTACTCGTCTTGGCTGAAGGGGTAAAAGCTCACCCACAAACCAAAGCGCTCAGACAAAGAAATCTTTTCTTCCACGCCCTCGCCTGGGTGCACTTCGCCATCGTCGGTATGCGTGTACGTGAGGTTTTCCTTCATGTACTCGGGCAACAAGTGGCGACGGTTGCTGGTGGCGTAAATCAACACATTGGGCGTGGCGGCCGCAATCGAGCCATCCAAAATCGACTTGAGTGCTTTGTAGCCGGGCTCGCCATCTTCAAAGCTCAAGTCATCACAAAAAATCATGAACTTTTCAGGGCGCTCTGACACCAACTCAATGATGTCTGGCAAATCAGTGAGGTCGTCTTTGTCCACCTCAATCAAACGCAAACCTTGCGGGCCGTACTCGTTCAAGCAGGCTTTGATGAGCGATGACTTACCCGTGCCACGAGCGCCGGTAAGCAACACGTTGTTGGCGGGCAAGCCCTTCACAAACTGCTCGGTGTTACGCTGGATTTTTTCTTTTTGGCCATCGATCTCTTGCAGATCGGCCAAGCCCAGCTTGGCCACATGACGCACGGGCTCTAAACCACCACGGCCGTTGTTGCGTTTGCGGTAACGAAAGGCCACGCTGGCTGACCAATCTGGCTCCACCATCGGCTGAGGCAGCACCTGTTCAATGCGCGCCATCAGCGCCTCGGCGCGTTGCACCAAGCGTTCGAGGGGGTGGAGTGCGTCGGTCATCAGCTGCGGTAGTCAGCGTTGATGCTGACGTAGTCGTGGCTCAGATCGCAGGTCCACACGGTGTCGCTGGATGTGCCGCGACCCAAAACAACACGCACGGTGATTTCGGATTGCTTCATGACGCGTTGACCGTCTTCTTCACGGTACTCGGGATGACGGCCTCCTTGAATGGCGACATGCACATCGTCCAAATACAAATCAATCGCTGTTTGGTCGAGGTCGGTGATACCGGCATAACCCACGGCTGCCAAGATGCGGCCCAAGTTGGGATCGCTGGCAAAGAAAGCCGTTTTCACCAAAGGTGAATGAGCAATGGCGTAGGCCACTTGGCGGCATTCTGCGCTGGTGTTGCCACCTTCCACGCGAATGGTGATGAACTTGGTCGCGCCTTCACCGTCACGGACGATGGCTTGCGCAAGTTGACGTGCCACTTGCAACATCGCTTTTAGCAATGCTTGGCCTTCTGCACTTTGCAAGCTGGTGATAGGGGCATGTTTGGCTTTGTTGGTCGCGATCACCACGAAAGAGTCGTTGGTCGATGTATCGCCATCCACCGTGATGCGGTTGAACGAACCTTCAGCCAAAGCCAAAGACAGTTCCTTCATCAAGACAGGGGCCACGCAGGCGTCAGTGGCCACATAACCCAACATCGTGGCCATGTTAGGACGAATCATGCCCGCGCCTTTGCTGATGCCGGTCACGCTTACTGTTGCGCCGCCAATTTGCACTTGCGTGCTGGCTGCTTTGGGTACGGTGTCAGTGGTCATGATGCCTTCAGCGGCATCGGCCCACTGCTGTGCAGAACCCGTTTGACCTGCCGCTGCAATAGCTGCTGGCATACCCGCGATGATGCGGTCGTGCGGCAGTGGCTCCATGATCACGCCTGTGGAGAACGGCAACACTTGGTTTGGCGAAATATGAAGTGCCTCAGCCAAAGCCACGCAAGTTTCGCGAGCGCGCTTGAGGCCCTCTTCACCTGTGCCTGCATTGGCATTGCCAGTGTTCACCACCATGGCACGTATGCCTTGGCCTGATTCAATGTGATCACGACACACCTGCACAGGCGCTGCACAAAAACGGTTTTGCGTGAAGACGCCGCTCACGGATGCGCCTTCGTCGATCAATACAACCGTCAAATCTTTGCGACCCACTTTGCGGATACCCGCTTGCGTCACACCAATGCGCACACCAGCAATGGCGTGCAAATCTGAAGGGTTTGGGGGATTGAGATGAACTGCCATATGACTTAAGCCAACTTACCGTGGCAATGCTTGTATTTTTTACCGCTGCCACATGGGCAAGGCTCGTTGCGTCCCACTGGGGGCACTTGTGCTGCCAACGTTGTTTTATCCACCGTTGTGACAGCTTGGCCTGATTCATCCGGAGCGGTGTAAGTGATGTTGTGCAAATTCTCGGCACGATCTTCGAGTTCCGATGCGGCTTGCTCAATTTGCTCGTTCGATTCAATTTTCACCGTCATCAACACGCGGGTGACTTCGTACTTCACCAAGTCGAGCAACTGGCCAAACAACTCAAACGCTTCGCGCTTGTACTCTTGCTTAGGTTGCTTTTGCGCATAGCCGCGCAAGTGAATGCCTTGGCGCAAATAGTCCAGGGCTGCCAAATGTTCGCGCCAATGGCTGTCGATGTTTTGCAGCAAGACCACGCGCATGAAAGGCGTGAATTGCTCCACCCCGACACGGTCCAACTTGGCTTGGAAGGTGGCATGCGCCGCTTCAACCACTTGCTCAAGAATTTCTTCGTCGGTGATGGCAGAAGCCTTTTGCACGGTGTCTTGCAATGGCAATTCGATGAGCCACTCTTGCAACAAAGCGCGCTCTAGGCCAGCGATGTCCCATTGCTCCTCGACCGACTCCACGGGTACATACTGGCGCACCAAATCTGTGAAGCTGCCTTCACGCAAGTTGGCGATTTGAGCCGTCAAATCAGTGGCATCCAAGATGTCGTTGCGTTGTTGATAGATCACGCGACGTTGGTCGTTGGACACATCGTCGTACTCCAGCAATTGCTTGCGAATGTCAAAGTTACGCGCTTCGACTTTGCGCTGCGCGCTTTCGATGCTGCGCGTGACGATGCCAGCTTCAATGGCTTCGCCCTCAGGCATATTCAAGCGGTCCATGATGGACTTGACGCGCTCGCCCGCAAAAATGCGCATGAGCGAGTCATCCAAGCTCAGGTAAAAACGTGATGAGCCTGGGTCACCTTGACGACCTGAACGGCCGCGCAATTGGTTGTCAATGCGGCGTGACTCGTGGCGTTCAGTGGCGATGATGCGCAAACCACCCAATGACTTCACGTCCTCGTGATCCTTGGTCCACTGCACACGCAGTGCATCGATTTGCTTTTGCTTTTCTGCGGCGTCCAAAGCTTCGTTGGCTTCTACATCTGCAATGGCTTTTTCGACGTTACCGCCCAGCACGATGTCCGTGCCACGACCTGCCATGTTGGTGGCAATGGTGATCATCTTGGCGCGACCGGCTTGCGCGATGATGGTCGCTTCGCTGGCGTGTTGTTTGGCGTTGAGCACTTGGTGTGGCAACTTGGCCTTTTCCAACATCTCTGCAATCAGCTCAGAGTTTTCAATCGAGGTCGTGCCCACCAACACGGGTTGGCCACGTTCGTAGCACTCGCGAATGTCGTCAATCGCAGCTTTGTATTTTTCTGCCGTCGTTTTGTAAACGCGATCCAATTGATCGTCGCGTTTGCTGATGCGGTTAGGTGGAATCACCACGGTTTCCAAACCGTAAATCTCTTGAAACTCGTAGGCTTCGGTGTCAGCCGTACCGGTCATGCCGCCGAGTTTGTTGTACAGACGGAAATAGTTTTGGAACGTGATGGAGGCGAGTGTTTGGTTCTCGGCCTGAATCTCCACGCCTTCTTTGGCTTCCACAGCTTGGTGCAAGCCATCGCTCCAGCGGCGACCTGACATCAAACGACCGGTGAATTCGTCCACGATGGTGATCTCACCGTTTTGCACCACATAGTGCTGATCGCGGTGGTACAGGTGGTTGGCGCGCAATGCGGCGTACACGTGGTGCATCAAGCTGATGTTGGCAGGGTCGTACAGCGATGCGCCTTCGGGCAACAAGCCGTTGGCACTGAGCAAACGCTCTGCGTTTTCATGACCTTGCTCGGTCATGAACACTTGGTGTGATTTTTCATCTACTGTGAAGTCACCTGCTTCGATGATGCCTTCACCGGTGCGTGGATCGGCCTCGCCGATTTGGCGCTTGAGCAAGGGCACGATGCGGTTGATGGCGACGTAGAGTTCGGTGTGATCTTCGGCCTGACCACTGATGATGAGCGGCGTACGCGCTTCGTCGATCAAGATGGAGTCCACCTCGTCCACGATGGCGAAGTTCAGCTTGCGTTGCACACGATCTGCCGCTTCGTAGACCATGTTGTCACGCAGGTAGTCAAAGCCGTATTCGTTGTTTGTGCCGTAGGTGATGTCTGCGTGGTAGGCAGCTTGCTTTTCTGCACGCGGCATGTTGGGCAAGTTGATGCCCACAGACAAACCGAGCCAGTTGTATAAACGCGCCATCCACTGCGCATCGCGACTGGCCAAATAATCGTTGACCGTCACCACATGCACGCCGTTGCCAGTGAGGGCATTGAGGTACACAGGCAAGGTCGCTGTGAGAGTTTTACCCTCACCGGTACGCATTTCAGAAATCTTGCCTTGATGCAAAGCGATACCGCCCAACATCTGCACATCGAAGTGGCGCATTTTCATCACACGCTTAGACGCTTCACGCACCACTGCGTAGGCTTCAGGAAGCAATGCATCTAAGGTTTCGCCATGCGCCACACGAGATTTGAATTCCTCGGTTTTGGCACGTAAAGCCTCGTCGCTGAATTTCTCCAACGAAGGCTCCAACGCATTGATTTGCGCGACGGTTTTGCGGTATTGCTTGAGTAGACGCTCATTGCGGCTACCGAAAATTTGAGTCAGGAAAGATAGAGCCATGCGAGCACTGCGGTGTTCCGGTTTTCACTTGAAAACAAGGGCCGCAAAATCCTTTTTAAAAGGCGTAATAGAAGCTGCGAATTTTAACCGTCTAGAGCCCCATAATTACCGCATGGCTACACGCTCCACGCCGCACCCCGACACACTCGCTGCTTACCGCGCGTTGGGATACAGCACACCCCCTAAAGCCAAGGTGTCAGTGCGTGGCAGATCGCAAACCCTTGAGCAAGTGGTTGACTCTGCTCCGGGCTTGGCCCAGTTCTCTGCCGTGGCACGCGATACCCAAAACCGGCTCAAAGCCATTGCCCCACTGCTGCCCGCTTCGCTGCGCCCATTGGTGCAATCAGGCGGTGTGGAAGACGATGCGTGGTGTTTGCTGGTTCCCAACAGCGCTGTCGCTGCCAAGTTACGTCAAACGCTGCCTGCTTTGTGCGCGCATTTGCGCACCAAGGGCTGGAATGTGAACACCATTCGCGTCAAAGTCAAATCCCCTAGCTGACTCACGAAGTGACATGACAAAGAAAAACCCGCTACGCCAAAGGCGTAACGGGTTTTATTTTGGTGCCGCTTGTCGGAATCGAACTGACGACCTACCGCTTACAAGGCGGGTGCTCTACCAACTGAGCTAAAGCGGCGCAGGCAAAATTATAACCTAACTTTTGGGTTTTATTTCACTCGCGTGAGCGCTGGACGGCCAGAAGGTGATGTGGGCGTTGGTGGTTCGTCATCCGAACCCGCTTCCGTGTGCGATGTTTCTACCGCACTCAGCACCGGACGCGCTGGCGTTGATTTCTTTTGCACGGGTACCGCCTCACCAGAAGCGGGACTCATAGGGAAGGACATGCCTTGACCGTTTTCGCGCGCATAAATCGCCATCACGCGGTTGATGGGGATGATGATTTCACGCGGTACGCCACCGAAGCGGGCTTTGAATTCAATGAACTCATTACCCAGTGTCATACCTGCCGTGGCGTCATAGCCCACGTTCAACACAATCTCACCGTTCTTGACGTACTCCATGGGCACTTGCACTGTCTCGTCGACCAAGACAGCCACATAGGGCGTAAACCCACTGTCCGTGCACCACTCGTGCAAAGCACGCAGCAGGTACGGACGGGTTGAAGATGCGTCTGGAGCGTTCAACATACGAATTACTTGCGCATGACCTTTTCAGAAGGCGTCAACGCCTCGATGTAGGCTGGGCGAGAGAAGATACGTTCAGCGTACTTGAGCAAAGGTGCAGCGTTCTTCGACAAGTCGATGCCGTAGTGATCCAAACGCCACAACAACGGGGCAATCGCCACGTCGAGCATGGAGAAGTTCTCACCCAACATGTACTTGTTCTTCAAGAACACGGGGGCCAACTGTGTCAAACGATCACGGATGTGTGCACGTGCTTTTTCCAAAGCCTTGTCGTTGGCTTTGGCAGCGCGAGACTCCAAAGTCGACACGTGTGTGAACAATTCTTTTTCGAAGTTCAACAAGAACAAACGCACGCGAGCGCGCTCAACAGGGTCGCCGGGCATCAACTGTGGATGTGGGAAACGCTCGTCGATGTACTCGTTGATGATGTTTGATTCATACAAGATCAAATCGCGCTCAACCAAGATTGGCACTTGACCGTATGGGTTCATCACATTGATGTCTTCGGGCTTGTTGTAAAGATCAACATCACGAATTTCAAAATCCATGCCTTTTTCGAACAAGACAAAACGGCAGCGATGTGAATAGGGACACGTAGTTCCCGAGTAAAGCACCATCATGATGGGCATCTCCTAAAAATCAAAAAGAGTGGCAGGAATACCTGTCACTCCGTGAGGTGACAGCAGGCACAAGACCCGCTGCCGAATTTGTGCAATTACTTGATGTCTTTCCAGAAGGAAGCATTCAAGCGCCATGCAATGAACATGAAGCCAGCCAAGAACAACAACACGAACACACCCAAGCGTGTACGAGTGGTTTGCGCAGGCTCGCCCATCCACTGCAGGTAACCAACGAGGTCAGCCATCGCTTGGTCGTACTCTTGCTCATTCATAGAACCGGGCTTGATTTGCTCCCAGCCCTTGAACTGCTGATGACCATCGTGTGACTCAAACACAGCGCGACGCTCGCCTTGCATTTCCCACAAGACGTGAGGCATGCCCACATCTGGGAACACCAAGTTGTTCCAGCCAGTTGGCTTGGCTTCGTCACGGTAGAACGTGCGCATGTAGGTGTAAAGGTAGTCAGCACCTGTGCCGTTGTGGCCAGCGCGTGAACGTGCGATCACAGTCAAGTCGGGAGGTGTTGCACCAAACCACTCTTTGGCCTGTTTGGGGTCAATGTTGGACTTCATGGTGTCGCCGACTTTTTCGGTCGTGAACAACAAGTTGTCTTTGATCTGCTGCTCAGTCAAGCCGATGTCTTTCAGGCGGTTGTAACGCATGTAAGCGGCTGAGTGGCAGTTCAAGCAGTGGTTCACAAAGATCTTGGCACCGTTTTGCAACGCGCCCATATCGTTGATTTTGTTAGGCGCTTTGTCCCACGCCATGCCGTCGCTAGATGCTTGCACACCTGCAACCAAGCCGAGGGTCAATGCCAAGCTGAGAATGATTTTTTTCATGGTTTTGTACTCCCCGAATCTCAGTGAGGCGTGAATGTGATGCGGTCTGGCACTGGCTTGGTTTCGCCAATGCGGCTCCAAATTGGCATCAACAAGAAGAAGCCAAAGTAGAACAGCGTACCCACTTGCGACACACGCTCACCGATAGCGGATGGTGGCTGAACGCCCAAGTAGGCCAAGACAATGAAGTTCACCACGAACACGCCGTACATGTACTTGTGCCAGTCAGGACGGTAGCGAATCGAACGTACTTCGCAGTTGTCCAACCATGGCAAGAAGAACAAGATCACCACAGCGCCGCCCATCACGACCACGCCCCAGAACTTGGCGTCAATCGAGAGCATGAGCAAGGACACGAACACAGCCGCACCCACCACGCCAGCCTTGATGACTTTAGGCAAGTTGGTTTTGACAGCACCGAAATAAGCACCAGCCAAAACGCAAGCGATCAAGGCGTACATCATTTCGCTGGTGATCGCACGCAACATCGAATAGAAGGGCGTGAAGTACCACACTGGCGCAATGTGCAACGGTGTCTTCAATGGATCCGCAGGGATGAAGTTGTTGTACTCGAGGAAGTAACCACCGAATTCAGGCGCAAAGAAAATGATGGCGCTGAACACGATCAAGAAACCGCTCACGCCCAAGATGTCGTGCACGGTGTAGTAAGGGTGGAAAGGCACGCCGTCGAGAGGGTGGCCGTTTGCATCTTTCGGTGCGTTTGGACCTTTGATTTCAACGCCGTCTGGGTTGTTAGAACCCACTTCGTGCAGCGCAATGATGTGCGCAACCACCAAGCCCAACAGGACGAGTGGCACAGCAATCACGTGGAAGCTGAAGAAGCGGTTCAGTGTGGCGTCGCCCACCACGTAGTCACCACGAATCAGCAAAGCCAAATCTGGACCGATGAAAGGCACAGCAGCAAACAAGTTCACGATCACTTGAGCGCCCCAATAGGACATTTGGCCCCATGGCAACAAGTAACCCATGAAGGCTTCAGCCATCAATGCCAAGAAGATGGCACAGCCGAACACCCACACCAATTCGCGAGGCTTGCGGTAAGAACCGTAAATCAGGCCACGGTACATGTGCAAATACACCACCACAAAGAAGGCTGAAGCGCCTGTGGAGTGCATGTAGCGGATCAACCATCCCCATGGCACGTCGCGCATGATGTATTCAACAGAACCGAACGCCAAAGCAGCATCAGGCTTGTAGTGCATGACCAAGAAGATACCGGTGACGATTTGAATCACGAGCACCAACAATGCCAATGAGCCAAAGAAGTACCAGAAGTTGAAGTTCTTGGGTGCGTAGTACTCAGAGAGGTGCTCTTTGTACATTTTTGAAGCTGGGAAGCGGTTATCCACCCAGTTCATCAGCTTTTCGCCAGCGCTGGCGTTAGGAGAGATTTCTTTAAATTCAGCCATGGTGTGTCCTATCAGGCTTTCTTGTCTTCACCAATCAACAGCTTGGTGTCGGTCAGATACATGTGTGGCGGGATTTCGAGGTTGTCTGGTGCGGGCTTGTTCTTGAACACGCGGCCTGCAATATCGAAGGTCGAACCGTGGCAAGGACAGAAGAACCCACCTTGCCAATCGTCTGGCAGTGAAGGCTGTGCGCCTGTTTGGAACTTGTCTGAAGGTGAGCAGCCCAAATGGGTGCAAATACCGACCGTCACCAAAATTTCTGGCTTGATCGATCGGTGTTGATTCCTTGCATATGCAGGGATAGGGTAGGTCTTGCGCTCAGAGGTGGGGTCTGCCAGCTGTGACTCAGTTTTGTTCAAAGACTCCAACTGCTCAGGCGTGCGCTTGACGATCCACACTGGCTTACCACGCCATTCGACAGTCATCTTCTCACCGGGTTTCATGGCGGAAATGTCCACTTCCACAGCTGCACCAGCGGCCTTGGCACGCTCGGAAGGTTGGAATGTACTAATGAAGGGCACAGCAACCGCTGCACCGCCGACTGCACCTGCGCATGTCGAGGCGATCAGCCACGTGCGTTTACTGGTGTCTACTGGGGTGTCACTCATGGGATTCCTCAAACAATCATCACTGGTTGGGCTAACAGCTCATTGTAGCTGACCGCTACCAGAGACCCGCAATTGGAAGTGGTTCCACTGAAAGCTGGAGGTAAGCTGAGGTGAATTTAAGTACTTTTGAATTCTTTATGCAGTCAGCTTGATGAACGCATGGCCCGCGCCATCGCCACGGCTGACAACAAGCTAGACGCATCAGCCTTGGCCGTACCCGCCACATCAAAGGCAGTGCCGTGGTCGGGGCTGGTACGCACCAGTGGCAGGCCGAGCGTCACGTTGACGCCCTGCTCTACGCCAAGGTATTTCACAGGAATCAAGCCTTGGTCGTGGTACATCGCGATCACCACATCAAACTCACCTGCTTTGCCGTTCTTGGCGCGTGCGCGCATGAACACGGTGTCTGGCGCAAACGGGCCGCTCACCTGCATGCCTTCGGCGCGTGCTTGCTGCAAAGCTGGAATGATGATGTCTAGCTCTTCGCGCCCCATCAAGCCGCCCTCGCCCGCATGCGGGTTCAAGCCTGCCACGGCCATGTGCGGCGCACGGCCTGTGGCTGCAAGCTCTGCCGCATGGGTGATGCGCAGGGTTTGCAAAATATTGTCCACCGTCACCGCCTCGATGGCTTTGCGCAACGACACATGGATGCTGACCAACACGGTTTTGAGTTCGGGGTTGGCCAACATCATGCGCACCGGCATGTCGTCCACCGCCACACCCGCGTGCGCTGCGGCACACGCTTGCAGCATTTCGGTGTGGCCGGGAAACGGCACGCCCGCTGCAAACAAAGCCTCTTTGTGTAAAGGCGCAGTCACCACCGCCGACACCTCGCCGCGCAGGGCTGCGTTGGCCGCCCACACCACGCAGTCGGCCGCCAGCTTGCCAGCAGTGGCGCTGATTTGCCCCCAGACAGGAAGTTGGTCTGTGGTCAAAGGCTGCGTCACCTGCAGCACGGGAATGGTGTGTGGCGCTTTCACTTGCGCTGCTTCGTGCAAATCACGCACCAGCTGAATCTGCATGTGTGGCGCGTGATATTCACACTGGGCCACCAGCAATGCAGCGCGCTGCATCACCGCCAAATCGCCCACCACCACGCAGCCTTGCAGCTGCTCGGGTGCATCACGAAATGCTTTGACGATGATCTCTGGGCCAATGCCCGCGACATCGCCCAGGGTGATGACCATTGGCTTGAAGGTCATGCGGGGTTATCAATCTCAATGAACTGGTGCGTGATGCCAAGTTGTGCCGCCACATGAGCTGCTGCGGCAGGCGCACCATAACGCTCGGTGGCGTGATGGCCGCAGGCCAAAAATGCCACGCCGGTTTCGCGGGCCAAGTGCGCTTGCGGCTCTGAAATTTCGCCGGTGATGAACGCATCCACACCCGAAGCAATAGCCGCGTCAAAGTAGCTTTGCGCACCACCTGTACACCACGCCACTTTGCGAATTTCACGCACAGGCGTTTGCACCACCACGGGCTCGCGTTGCAAAGCTGTAGACACCACAGACGCCAATGCATGCACATTGGCAAATGCTTGGCCGTCGGCACGTGTGCCCCACAGCCCTAAATCTTGTTCACCAAACGAGCCCTGCACTTGCAGGCCCAAGCGCTTGCCAAGCTGCGCGTTGTTGCCCAACTCGGGGTGAGCATCCAGCGGCAAGTGGTAGGCCAGCAAATTGATGTTGTGTGCCAGCAGCAATTGCAGGCGTTGTTTCATCCAGCCCGTGACCGTGCCATCTTGGCCACGCCAAAACAAACCGTGGTGCACAAAGATGGCATCGGCTTTCGCATCAATCGCCGCTTCAATCAAAGCGCGGCTGGCGGTCACGCCAGACACGATGTGGCGAATGTGTTCCGCACCTTCCACCTGCAAGCCGTTAGGCCCGTAGTCTTTGAAACGTGCGGGCTGCAACAGCTCGGTGCAGGCACTCAGCAAGGCTTGGCGGGTGACGGTGTGGCTCATCGTGGCAGCCTTACTTTTGAAGTTTGGGTTTGGGGCGCTGCGCGGGCGTCACGTCTAGCGTGAGGGTTTGGCTGCGGCGCATCACCTCTAGCTTTGCAGCTTTACCTGGTGTGAGCGAAGCGATCTGCGTCAGCAACTCACCCACGTTTTTCACAGGCTGGCCCGCCACTTTCAGCAGCAAGTCGCCGGGGCGCAAACCGGCATTCGCAGCTGGCCCGTTTTGCAACACGCCCGTGACGATGACGCCTTCGGACTGCTTGGACAAACCAAATGTTTCAGCCAATTCAGCCGTCAGTTCCATCGGCTCAATGCCCACCCAGCCGCGCACCACTTGGCCATCGCGCACGATGCCTTCCAGCACTTGGCGTGCCGTCGACACAGGAATGGCAAAGCCAATGCCCATGCTCCCGCCCGAGCGAGAAAAGATAGCCGTGTTGATGCCAATCAGGTTGCCATTTACATCCACCAATGCGCCGCCCGAGTTACCGGGGTTGATGGCCGCATCGGTCTGGATGAAGTTCTCAAAGGTGTTGATGCCCAGTTGGTTGCGGCCCAAGGCTGACACGATGCCACTGGTTACTGTTTGGCCCACGCCAAATGGGTTGCCAATGGCCAACACGCGGTCACCCACTTGGGCGGTGTCTGAGTTGCCTAGCGTGATGACGGGCAAGCGCTCAAGGTCGATGCGCAAAATGGCGAGGTCGGTATCGGGGTCTGCGCCAATCACTTGCGCAATGGCACGGCGGCTGTCGCTGAGCGTGACTTGAATTTCAGCCGCACCTTCAATCACATGGTTGTTGGTGAGGATGTAGCCCTCGGGGCTAACGATGACGCCACTGCCCAAACCTTGCTGTGGCGCTTGGTCTTCACGGTCGCCGTAAAAGAAGCGAAACCACGGGTCGTTTTGAAACGGATGCGCGGGCGCATTGGCCTGCGTGGTGGCAATGCTCACCACCGCGGGCGACGCCAGTTTGGCGGCGGGGCTATAGCTGCCGGGCATGGCCACGCCCGATGCATTGGGCGCTGCCTCAATCAGCGTCACGCCGTTGGTGGCGACTGATGCACGCTGATGGATCCACTCTGGCTTTAAGGTCATCACCACAAACCAAATGGCCACCAACACGGTGACCACTTGAGAGAATAACAACCATTGACGTTTCATGGTGTGTTTGCGCTGCGCTTATTCGGCGTCAGGCGCTTGGGTGTGTTTGATGAAGAGTTGCGCAGCCCAAATGCCGATCTCGTACAAGATGCACATGGGAATAGCCAGCGCCAGCTGCGACACCACATCGGGCGGCGTCACGATGGCCGCAATGATGAAGGCCAACACAATGAAGTACGAGCGGAAGTCTTTGAGCTTGTCGATGGTCACCACATTCATGCGGGCCAACACAATCACCACGATGGGCACTTCAAACGCCAAACCAAAGGCGATGAACATGCTGATGACAAAGCCCAAATAGGCCTCGATATCAGGTGCAGCCGTGATGCTCTTGGGCGCAAAGCTTTGGATGAACGCAAACACTTGGCCAAACACGAAGAAGTAACAAAAAGCCACGCCCACCATGAACAGCAAAGTACTGGACACCACCAAAGGCATGATCAGCTTCTTCTCGTGTGAGTACAAGCCAGGCGCAATGAACGCCCATACTTGGTACAGCACCACGGGCAGCGCGATCAAGAATGCGGTCATCAGCAAGATCTTGAGCGGAACCAAAAACGGTGAAATCACAGACGTGGCAATCAGCGTTGCGCCTGCAGGCAACTGCGCCACCAAAGGCGCGGCCAGCAAGTCATACAACTCAGCAGGACCGGGGTAAACAGCCAGCGCAGCGCCAGCCACCATCACCGCAATGGTGGCTTTGACCAGACGGTCACGCAGCTCGATCAAATGCTGCACAAACGGCTGCTCAGTGCCAGCCAATTCGTCTTTTGAGGGGGTATCAGACATGTTCAGAACGCTTCACAGGGCGGAAACGCGCCACGCGGGCAGCGCCAGATTGCGCCTTGGTGCGCACACCTTGACGGGCTTTGTACCAATGCGGGGTTGAGCCACGCTTGAGACGCCACTTCTTGCCGGGGTTTTGGTAGCTGGGCGCTGGCGACTCCAACGGCACATAAGGCTCGCTAGAGAGCCCAGCCGTGGTCTCGGCCCAGTCTTTCTCGAAGTCTGCGCTGGCGGTGTGCACGGATTGCTCCACATCGCGCGCGGCAGACTCCATCGACTCTTTCATCTTCTTGAGCTCGTCGAGCTCCATCGTGCGGTTCACCTCGGCCTTCACGTCCGAGATGTAACGACGCGCTTTGCCGATCATCGTCCCCATGGTGCGGGCCACGGTAGGAAGCCGCTCAGGCCCGATGACCACCAAGGCCACCGCGCTCACTACCGCAATTTTGGAAAAATCAAGATCAAACAAAGTACGCGATCAGATGCAATTAAGACTTGTTCTTGACTTCAACGTCAATGGTGGTTTTGTCAGCAGACACTGCGGCAGCGGGCGCTGCAGCCTTGTCGTCAGCAGGTGCACTGCCGTCCTTCATGCCGTCTTTGAAGCCTTTCACAGCACCGCCCAAATCGCCGCCGAGATTGCGCAGCTTCTTGGTACCAAACACCATGATGACGATCAACAACACGATCAGCCAATGCCAAATTGAAAACGAACCCATGTATGACTCCTAAGTTATTGTGTTAATTCTAATCAGCCGCGCAGCCAAGGGCGCGGACCCCCCATCACATGCCAGTGCATATGGTGGACTTCTTGGCCGCCCTCGGCCCCAGTATTGGTCACGATGCGAAAGCCCCCTTCTGGGTAAGGTCTTGCACCTTCTTGAAAAGCCAGCTTTGGGGCCAGCAACATCATGCGGCCCAGCAAGCCCTCATGCTCAGGCGTGGCGTGTGCCACCGAGAGAATGTGCTGCTTGGGGATGATCAAAAAGTGAACGGGAGCCCAAGGGTTGATGTCGTGGAACGCGAAAATTTCGTCGTCCTCGTACACCTTGCGTGAGGGAATCTTGCCCGCGATGATTTTGCAAAAAATGCAGTTGTCGTCTGTCATATGGTCCTCACTCGCCTGCGGCTTCACGGGCTTGCGCTTTGCGCAAAGCTTTTTCTTCCAAGCCGCTCAGGCCTTCGCGGCGCGCCAGCTCGTCAATCACGTCTGATGGCTTCAAGCCATAGTGCGCCAAAGCAATCATGCTGTGAAACCACAGATCGGCCACTTCGTACACCAGCTTAGAGGCGTCACCGCCGTGGTCCACATCTTTAGCGGCCATCACGGTCTCGGTGGCTTCTTCGCCAATCTTCTTCAAAAAGGCGTCTGGGCCTTTGTGCAACAAGCGCGAGACGTAGCTCTTCTCGGGGTCGCCACCGTTGGCGGGCTTGCGGCTTTCAATCACGTCGGCCAGACGTTGCAGGGTATCGTTGGAACTCATGGTGTTCACTTGTAAATAGATTCGGGGTCTTTCAGCACAGGCTCGCAAGCGTGCCACGCTTCACCTTCAAGGCGCTGGTAGAAGCAGCTATGGCGGCCAGTATGGCAGGCAATGCCGGGCTCGTGCCCTTCTTGCGTCACCTTGAGCAACACCACGTCGTTGTCGCAGTCGATGCGAATGTCGTGCACCGTTTGCACATGGCCCGACTCCTCGCCCTTGAACCACAGCTTGTTGCGTGAGCGGCTGAAATACACCGCACGCTTGAGCTCAGCCGTTTTTTGCAGCGCCTCGCGGTTCATCCACGCAAACATCAGCACGTCGCCGCTGTCTTTTTCTTGGGCGATCACGGGCACTAGCCCTTTGTCGTCCCATTTGATGTTGTCTAGCCAATTCATAGGGGGGTGATCTTACTCAGTAGTGAAACCTTAATTGGGCAATTTCCAACTGATCGCCCGTCACGCGGTACACCATGCGGTGTTCGTCATTGATTCGGCGGGACCAAAAGCCTGCGAACGCATGCTTTAAAGGCTCGGGCTTACCTATGCCCGTAAATGGGTCACGCGCTGTAGCCTCGATCAGCTTGTTGATGCGGTCCACCATTTTGCGGTCTTGCTTTTGCCAGTAGAGGTAATCCTCCCAGGCCAACTCAGCAAAAACCAGCTTCACTTGATCAACTCGCGCTCAACGGCCTGCCCCGCATTAAGCTGGGCAATAGACGCCAGCAAGCGGCGAGCATTGGCGGGTGTGCGCAGCAAATAGGCGGTTTCTTCCAAAGCTTTGTAATCGTCAAGCGAGAGCATCACCACCGACTGATCACCATTGCGCGTGATGATCAAAGGCTCGTGGTCTTCGCAAACTCGGTTCATCACGCCAGCCAAATTGGCGCGAGCTGTGCTGTAAGTCATGGCATCCATGGTAGCCTCATTTATGTACAAATAATGGTACAAGTATAGCAACTCATGATAATAGAGAGCGCTATAAATTCACTTGGGTTAACTGCCTGAAGTGAAAACTCAGAAACGAAAGACACTTCCTCTTGGTGTAAGACAGATGTGCGGCCTAACTTAGAGCTATCCGGCGCCGCGCGGCTTTATCACTCAGCGTCCAGCGACCGAAGGGAGCGAGGTTGAGCGCCATGTTCGCCGTTACTCTGCAAGTAGCGGCTCAGGCAGATGAATGCCTGCCTTGTCCGCGTACGCTTGCATTTGCCCTTGAATCGACCGGTGGTGATCTCGCGACTTCATCAGAGCCCACTGCGCCCTAAGCTCTTTGACCTGCTGATCTGAGATGTGAGGGGCGAGGACAGTAAGTCGCTGATCGAAGGAAGCATTCAGCTGGAGATCGGTGAAGATGTAGGCCGAAGGCACTGTGGCGGAAACAACCATAAAGAGAAGCGCAAGTGCTGCACCCAGCCACTCTGGTAACCGACGCGGCTTTGGTTCTGCCTGGGTGTACCGGCGCTTGACCAACTTGAAGTACAGGCGCACTACAAGCAAGTTGATTGGTAGGAAGAGAAAAATGCTCGCCGCAACTGCCACAACCCAGTTACGGTTCCCTAGGGAGGCGTTCTCGTACATCATGTCCACAAGTCGAATGATGAAGGCTCCACCTGCTCCAATGAGCCAGTCCCATACAAGGGACAAGAACGGCTGAACAAATGCGATGACCACAACTGATGCGACAACGCTGGCGATGACGTTCCAAAGGAAAACACGGCGCTCAGATGAACTTGTTTGGCTGCTCTCGGCTGCGTCTTCATTGTTCAAGCTGCATCTCCTTTGTTTGTAACGGTTAACGTGAAGGTCACCGGCGCTGCGCGGCTTTATCGCGCAGCGTCCGGTGAACCGCAGGGTTAGAGAGCACTTTGCGCCTCCGACATGTGCTGTTTCAATGCGAGACAAAACACGCAGTAATCGTGAAAGGTGTTCGCAAAGGCAGACATATCGGGATTGCTTACAGGCATATGTAAAAAGTGCTGGATCATCGAGAAATGCGAGCAGTCATCGACGGCAGCCAACAGGCTCACCCTCTTTGCGTCCACATAGATGAGCTGAGCCATTACTCTCGCAATACTCTCGCGAGTTCTTTGCTTGTGATGCTCGAAATATTCGAACCAGTTCGCGTATTTGTTGGTCTTCGGACCTAGAAGCAGAGGCGCGTTTGAATACGGCGGGATATTGGAGAACGCTTCCGTGACTGCCTTGAGTGAAATATTTTCGAGAGCAACTGGCGATCCACTAACTTTCCCGATCGCAAAAAGTTGGCTCTCGCAATCACCAACTACACGAAGCGTGTGACGGTCGATGTATGGCCCGACTGTTTCCCTGTCGCTCACCTCCTTCAGATGAACAACAAAAAGATAGAAGACGTAACTCGCCACTACCGATGCCAAGATGGCTTCGACTAATACACCGAAGTCGTGAAGAAAAGCAGACGGGGCCGGCCATCGGTTGAGGATTAGAGCCTTCGCTGTTAAGGCTACTAGTGCGCCGCCCGCCAAATAAGTGGCACTGCGAGACGCTGAATTCAGGAAGTTCCCCACAACCATATGCCTGTGCTCTCTAACTTTTGAGGTAACCGGCCGCACGAGCGCGAAGCGCAGGGGGAACCTGCAAGCACAGCTTGCAAGCGGTCCGGTTGACCGATGGGTTGGTCCTGACTTGTGGCGAGATACTCATTCGAGTAGTTCGTACTCGACCATCGCGGTGCGAGTGATGTGCTTCACGAAATCCAGGCATCCCGGAACCACACCAGGGATCACATCGACTGTCCAGTTGCATCCGTCGTTAGTGACTGGATCAGTGAGGCGAGGTGTTGGCGCTCCGCATTCTTTGCAGTCGCCATCGATTTCGGTGCTTGCCTCGATTCGCAGTTTGATTTCTTGACGTATCGTTTCCGCATTCGCTTTGATCTTCGGCATTTCAGTTCCCCACAAATCGACCATTTGGAGCCATTACACAACGGGTGCCCGCTACAAACGAGCCGTCTGGACACATAACGATGCCGCGACCACCCGAGACGAAACTGCCGTCAGGTGCCATCTGTACAGAACGGGGTTGATGAGGATCTTGCGCGACAAAACGTCCGTTGGGTGCCATTTGACATGAGGCGCTGCCACCGACAAATGTTCCATCTGGACACATAGTGCAGGGAGCACGGGAAACAAAACTCCCGTCGGGGCACATTACTTGGCTATGGGAGGCGGCGGATGCGAAAAGGAACGCAATTGCTGACATGGCCTGAAGTGCTTCGCGTGATGACATGGTGAAACCTGCTTGGTTAGGCCCAACGTGATGTAGACCGCAAAACCCGGTGGATACATCCGGGCACAGTCGATACATCATTTAGATGAAATAGGTGCAAGCCGCTTGCACCTTGGCCTAGAGATTTATATGCCGTATTTTTGTAGAGATATAAATTTGCCATGAAACCCAGTGCCCCTTCCTTGCAGTCCACCCGCTTGCTCGACCAAGTGAGCGAGAGTATCTATGTATGCACTATAGCCTCAAAAATTTAAATATTAACCCTATTGAATTAATTTTTATCTACTGAAGTGCGATGCTGTCCGGTGGCATACGTCACCCGCGCGAGATGGGTGTGGCCGATGTGAAAACGTTTTTAAATAGTATTTACAGACGCACAGGTATCCCACGCTCCCTCATCCGCTCTTTCGCCTGCTGCACGGTGTATTCGCCGTAGTGGAAGATGCTCGCGGCTAGCACGGCGTCAGCACCGCCTTGTTGCACACCGTCGGCCAAGTGGTCGAGGTTGCCCACGCCGCCTGATGCGATCACGGGCACGGGCACGATGTCGGACACAGCGCGGGTGAGTGATAAGTCAAAGCCGCTCTTCGTGCCGTCGCGGTCCATGCTGGTGAGCAAGATTTCGCCTGCGCCGTAGTCGGCCATTTGCTTGGCCCACGCCACGGCATCTAGACCCACGTTTTTGCGGCCACCGTGGCTGAAAACATCCCAACCGGGGCCGACGGGCAAACCGTTTGCACCTGCGCGTTGTTCGTCTTCAGCAGTGCGGCGTTTGGCGTCGATGGCCACCACGATGCATTGCGCGCCGTATTTGGCTGAGGCATCGCGAATGACTTGTGGGTTGGCAATGGCTGCAGAGTTAAAGCTCACTTTGTCAGCGCCTGCGTTGAGCATGCGGCGCACGTCGTCGACGGTGCGCACACCACCGCCCACGGTGAGAGGGATGAACACTTGGCTGGCCACGGCTTCGATGATGTGAAGAATCACATCGCGCGCATCGCTGGTGGCGGTGATGTCCAAGAAGGTGAGCTCGTCTGCACCTTGGTCGTTGTAGCGTGCCGCGATTTCCACAGGGTCGCCTGCATCGCGCAGCTCGACAAAGTTGACGCCTTTGACGACGCGACCGCCGGTCACGTCGAGGCAAGGAATGATGCGCTTAGCAAGCATAGAGGTCCAAAAGAGTTCTTCAAGAAACAGTCAAACGCTGCCAGCCAACCCATTGGCCACCAGCGGGAATCGAGATGGGGTCAAACACCTGCGCGGCTTCCACGCACAGCATGCGCGCAAAACCTTGGGCGGGCATGTCGGCCAGTGCGGCGCATTTGCCCTCGCCCGGGTTCCACACCACGGAGTTGGCCCATGAGGGGCTTTGTTCAATTTGCAGGGTGCTTGTGCCGTCTTGCAGGTGCAGTGGGTTTGCTGCGGCGTCGTACACGCGGTCAAACTCGCCATCAAAGTACAGCGCCTCGTCGGCTAGGCCATGCACGTCGGCCACGGCGTCCCACTCGGGGCGGCCGCCTAGGCCACGCAGCTCGGTCAGGTCGATGTCGTCCACCGCTAGGTAAGTGTGCAGAGCGCCGCTGAAGTGCAATTCATTTTGCGCTTCGGTGTTGTTGACGGTCAGCGTGACGGTCAGCTGGCCGGGTGCAAGCGCCACGCGCAGCACGGCCACAAAGGCTTGTTGCCAAATGGCAAGAGTGTCGGGGTTGGTGCTGAGGGTGAAGTCGATGTGGGCGGCATCGCCGCTGGCCACGGCTTCACCCACTGTCCAGTTCATGTTGCGAGCAAAGCCATGCTTGGGCAATGTGCCGCGTTGGTTGAACTGGGGGAAGCACACCGGCACGCCGCCACGGATGGCGGATTTGCCATCCCATAGGTTATCGGGGCTTAAAAACAAACGCTCGCGGCCTTGGCTGACCCACGACAACACATGCGCGCCTTGCAGGGCCACCAGCACGGTGTCGCCGCAAGGCAAGGTCAAGCGCTGGCAGGCTTGACCTTGGTGTGTTTCATTAGCCATTGAGTTCGTCAGCGCGGGCTTGGGCTTTTTCAAAGTCCAAATCGCCGCTGTAAATGGCGCGACCGCAGATCACGCCTTCCACGCCCTCGTCTTCCACGGCGCACAACTGTTCGATGTCGGCCATGTTGGACAAACCGCCTGAGGCGATGATTGGGATAGACACGGCTTGTGCCAGTTTGACGGTGGCGTCGATGTTGATGCCGGTCAGCATGCCATCGCGGCCGATGTCGGTGTAGATGATGGATTCGACGCCGTAGTCTTCAAACTTCTTGCCAAGGTCAGCCACGTCGTGGCCTGTGAGCTTGCTCCAACCGTCGGTCGCCACTTTGCCGTCTTTGGCGTCGAGGCCGACGATGATGTGGCCGCCAAAGGCGCTGCACGCATCGCGCAAAAAGCCGGGGTTCTTGACGGCGGCTGTGCCGATGATGACGTAGCGCAAGCCAGCGTCGATGTATTTTTCAATCGTGTCGAGGTCGCGAATGCCGCCACCCAATTGCACGGGGATGTCGTGGCCCACCGCTTTCAAAATAGCTTTGATGGCCGCTTTGTTTTGCGGTGTGCCGGCGAAAGCGCCGTTCAAGTCCACCAAGTGCAGGCGACGCGCGCCTTTGGCCACCCAGTTGAGCGCCATTTGCGCTGGGTCTTCACCGAAGGTGGTGGATTGCTCCATGTCACCTTGTTTGAGGCGCACGCAATGTCCGTCTTTGAGATCGATGGCGGGAATTAAATACATGATGGCGTTAAAAGTTCAAGGGTTCCAGTGCAGAAAGTTGCGGTACAGGGCCAAGCCATGCGCCGCGCTCTTCTCGGGGTGAAATTGTGTCGCAAAAATGTTGTCGCGGGCCACGGCACATGTAAAAAGGCCGCCGTAGTCCGTTTGGGCCGCGCTGTGCTCTGAATTGGCAGGGCGGGCGTAAAAACTGTGCACGAAATAGAAGTAGCTGCCGTCAGGCACATCAGTCCACATGAAGTGCGGGCGTGTGGGCTGCACTTGGTTCCAGCCCATTTGCGGCACTTTAAAGCGGCTGCCATCGGCTTGGGTGCGGCCAGCCAAATCAAACTGCACCACTTCACCGGGAATGAGGCCTAGGCTAGGCGTGTCGCCCTCAGCGCTGTGGTCGAGCAACATTTGCATGCCCACGCACACGCCAAACAATGGCTTTTTGTGGGCGGCATCCATCACCGCGTCAAACATGCCGGACTCGCGCAACTCGCGCATGCAGTCAGGCATCGCGCCTTGGCCTGGCAAGACCACGCGGTGCGCGTCGCGCACCACTTGGGGGTCAGACGTGACGATGACTTCCGCATGGTCCACCACTGAAGCGGCATGCATCACAGCCTGCGCCACAGAGCGCAGGTTGCCCATGCCGTAATCAACGACTGCGACTTTGTTGTTCAAAGTGAGCCCTTTGTCGAGGGAATCATGCCGGCAGAGCGTGGGTCCAACTCCAAAGCGGCACGCAAGGCGCGGGCAAACGCTTTGAACACAGTCTCAGCTTGGTGATGCGCGTTCTCGCCGCGCAGGTTGTCGATGTGCAAAGTCACAAAGGCGTGGTTCACAAAGCCTTGGAAGAATTCAAACGCCAATTGGCTGTCGAACTCGCCAATCATGCCGCTCTTGAACGGCACGTGCATGACCAGACCTGGGCGGCCAGAGAAATCCACCACCACGCGGCTGAGTGCTTCGTCGAGCGGCACATAGGCGTGGCCATAACGGCGAATGCCTTTTTTGTCGCCCACGGCTTTGGCAAACGCTTGGCCCAAGGTGATGCCCACGTCTTCCACGGTGTGGTGGCCGTCGATGTGCAGGTCGCCCTTGGCTTGGATGTCGAGGTCAATCAAACCATGACGCGCGATTTGGTCGAGCATGTGGTCAAAGAAACCAATGCCGGTAGAGAGCTTGGATTGGCCCGTGCCGTCGAGGTTGATCTTGACGGTGATTTGGGTCTCGGCCGTGTTGCGGCTGACTTCGGCGGTGCGAGCGGTCATAGTTGACTTTCGATTAAGAGAGAGCGGCTTGCAGGGCAGCCAAGAGTTGTTTGTTTTCCTCGGGCGTGCCGATGGTCAAGCGCAAGCAGTTGGCAAGCAATGGGTGCATTTTAGAAACGTTCTTGACCAGCACTTTGTGGGCCTTGAGCACCTCAAAAGCGCGGTTAGCGGCATCCGCCTCACCGTTGAAACGCAGCACCATCATGTTGGCTTCGCTGGCGTAAGGCGTGACGCCGGCCATTTGCTGCAAAGCTTTGAACAAGGCTTCACGCTCGGTGCGAATGACGGTGGCTTGCTGGGCAAACACATCGGTGTGCTCCAGCGCAAACAAAGCGCATTCGGCGTTGAGCACGCTCACGTTGTACGGTGGGCGTAGCTTGTCGACCTCGTTGATCAACGCCTGCGGGGCAATCATGTAGCCCAAGCGAATGCCGGCCAAACCGAACTTAGACAGCGTGCGCATTAGCAGCACATTGGCGTTGGCCGCTGGGTGTTGGCGAATTTCGTCGAGCCAGCTTTTGCTGGAGAAAGGCTGGTACGCCTCGTCCATCACCACCAAGCCACCATAAGCGCTGACCTGTGTGATGAGGCGGCGAATGGCGTCGGCGTCCCACAAATTGGCGGTGGGGTTGTTGGGGTACGCGATGTAAACAATGGCGGGCTCGTGCTGCGCGATGGCGGCAGACATGGCGGCTTCGTCTAGCTCAAAGTCGGCCTTCAAGGACACGCCGATGTATTGCAAACCTTGCAGCTGTGCGCTCATGCCATACATGACAAAGCCGGGCTCTGGAGCAACGACTTTGGCGCGATCTTGAGCGCCGGGAACGGCGCAAGCTTGCGACAACAAAGAGATGAGTTCGTCAGAGCCGTTGCCCAACATCAGACCTAAGCCTGCGGGCAAATCAACGTATTTCGCCAGTGCGTTTTTCAGGTCGTCGATGCGTGCGCCGGGGTAGCGGTTGACTTCCACCGCGCCCAAACGCGCGCCGAGCTTGGCTTGCAATTCGGACGAGAGGGTGAATGGATTTTCCATCGCGTCAAGCTTGACCATGCCCACCGAGTGCTGCACGGCATAGGCGTGCATGGCTTGGACGTCGGGGCGAATGAAACGCAGGGCGTTCGTCATGTCAGTCTTTCTTCAAACGGAACTCAGCCGCCATGGCGTGGGCTTGCAAGCCTTCGCCATAGGCCAACACCGCGGCAATCTTGCCCAGCGTTTGTGCGCCCTGCTCGCTCACCTCGATCAAGCTGCTGCGCTTTTGGAAGTCGTACACGCCCAAGGGCGAGCTGAAACGCGCTGTGCCGCTGGTGGGCAACACGTGGTTTGGGCCCGCACAGTAGTCGCCCAAGCTTTCGCTGGTGAACGCGCCCAAGAAGATTGCGCCTGCGTGCTTGAGCAGCGGCTCCCACTTGTGTGGCTCGTTGCTTGACACCTCTAAGTGTTCAGGGGCAATGCGGTTGCTGATGGCGCAAGCTTCTTCCATGCTGCGGGTGTGGATGAGCACACCACGGCCATTGAGGGATTTTTCGATGATGTCTTTGCGCGGCATTTGCGGCAGCAAGCGTTCGATCTCGGCTTGCACGCGGTCGATATACGCGGCATCGGGGCAGAGCAACACGCTTTGCGCCAACTCGTCGTGCTCGGCTTGGCTGAACAAATCCATCGCCACCCAATCGGCGGGCGTGGAGCCATCGGCTAACACCAAGATTTCGCTGGGGCCTGCAATCATGTCGATGCCCACTGTGCCAAACACGCGGCGCTTGGCAGCGGCCACATAGGCGTTGCCGGGGCCGGTGATTTTATCGACCGCGGGCACAGTGGCTGTGCCATAGGCCAAGGCCGCCACGGCCTGTGCGCCACCAATGGTGAAGGCGCGGCTCACGCCAGCCACATAGGCAGCGGCCAAGACGAGTGGGTTCTTTTCGCCCTTAGGCGTAGGCACAACCATGATGATGTCTTGCACACCTGCGACGTGCGCAGGAATGGCGTTCATTAACACGCTGGATGGATAAGCGGCTTTGCCACCGGGCACATAAATGCCCACGCGGTCGAGCGGCGTGACTTTTTGGCCCAGCAACGTGCCATCGGCATCGCGGTAAGTCCAGCTTTCGCCGCTGGCTTTCTTTTGCGCCTCGTGATAGCTGCGCACGCGTGCGGCGGCAGCTTGCAAGGCGTCGCGTTGCTCGGCGGGCAAACCATCGAAGGCGGCTTTGAGTTCGGTTTGCGTCAGCTCCAACGCAGCCATGCTGTCGACCTTCAGACCGTCAAAGCGATCGGTGTATTCCAGCACGGCGGCATCGCCACGCTTTTGCACATCGGCCAAGATGTCTGCCACACGTTGCTCGATGGCCGCATCGGTATCGGCAGACCAATGCAGACGCGCTTTGAAATCGGCTTCAAAGGTGGGACTGGTGGTCGAGAGACGAAGCGGTTTGGCCATGTTGTTTGCGTGTGTGAAGTGTTATTTGGCTGCTGGCAAAGCGGCAGAGAAAGCATCGATGATGCGGCGAATATCGGCCTGCTTCATCTTGAGTGCAGCTTGGTTAACCACCAAGCGCGAGCTGATGTCCATGATGCGCTCGACTTCCACCAAGTGGTTGGCTTTGAGCGTGTTGCCCGTCGACACCAAGTCGACGATGGCATCGGCCAAGCCTGTGAGCGGGGCCAATTCCATGGAGCCATAGAGCTTGACCAAATCCACGTGCACGCCTTTGGTGGCGAAGAAGTCACGCGCGATGGTGGTGTACTTGGTCGCGACTTTCAAGCGCGCGCCTTGTTTGACCATGGCGGCGTAGTCGAAATCAGAACGCACCGCCACGCTCATGCGGCATTTGGCGATTTGCAAATCGAGGGGTTGGTACAAACCATCTGTGCCGTGTTCGATCAATGTGTCGAGGCCCGTCACGCCCAAATCAGCGCCGCCGTATTGCACATACGTGGGCACATCCGACGCACGCACCAACACCACGCGGACATTGGCATGGTTGGTGGGCAAGATGAGCTTGCGAGATTTTTCTGGATCTTCGAGCACCTCAATGCCTGCGGCTTTGAGCAGCGGCATGGTTTCATCAAAGATGCGGCCTTTGGAGAGCGCCAGCGTCAGCATATTGTTCATTTCACTCTTTCAATGTCAGCACCGATGGCGCGCAGCTTGGCTTCCATCTTGTCGTAGCCGCGGTCCAAGTGGTAGATGCGGTCCACCAAGGTTTCGCCATCGGCCACCAAGCCGGCAATCACCAGCGAGGCAGAAGCGCGCAAGTCGGTGGCCATGACGGTTGCACCCGAGAGCTTTTGCACGCCTTCAAGCACAGCCACTTTGCCGTCGATTTGGATGTGTGCGCCCAAGCGCACCAACTCGTTGACGTGCATGAAGCGGTTTTCAAAAATGGTTTCGGTCACCTTGGATGCGCCCTTGGCAATGGCGTTCAACACCATGAACTGCGCTTGCATGTCGGTGGGGAAGCCTGGGTATTCGGTGGTGCGGAAGTTTTGCGCCTTGAGGTGTTCATACGCAGGCGCAGTGCCTTGGATGCGAATGCCCTCTGCGTTGGCAGTGACGGTAGCACCTGCATCGCGCAGCTTGTCGATCACCGCGTCCAAATGATCGGCACGGGCGTGGCGCAAAAACACGTCGCCGCCAGTGGCAGCCACGGCGCACAAGAATGTGCCGGCTTCAATGCGATCAGCCACCACTTTGTGGGTGCAGCCGTGCAAACGCTCCACACCCTGGATGTGAATGCGGCTCGTGCCGTGGCCTTCAATCTTCGCGCCCATGGCGATGAGCATCTCGGCCAAGTCTGGAATCTCTGGCTCTTGCGCGGCGTTTTCCAACACGGTTTCGCCGTCGGCCAACGCTGCAGCCATGAGGAAGTTTTCTGTGCCAGTGACTGTCACCATATCGGTGGCGATGCGTGCGCCTTTGAGGCGTGTGCGACCACCGCCCAATTTGGCGACCATGTAGCCGTGCTCCACCTCAATCTCCGCACCCATGGCCTGCAAGCCTTTCAAGTGCTGATCCACAGGGCGGGAGCCAATGGCGCAACCGCCGGGCAGCGACACCTTGGCGTGGCCAAAGCGAGCCAACAAAGGGCCGAGTGCCAGCACCGAAGCGCGCATGGTTTTCACCAACTCGTAAGGGGCTTCTGGGTTGTTCAATGCACCCGCGTCAAGGCTGACTGTGCCGTCGTCTGCACGCTCGGCTGTCACACCCATGTTGCGGATGAGCTTGAGCATGGTGGCCACGTCTTGCAACTGCGGCACGTTTTGCAGCGTGACTGGCTGGTCGGTCAACAAAGCGGCGCACAGCTCGGGCAGGGCCGCGTTTTTAGCGCCGGAGATCAGCACTTCGCCATTGAGGGTGCGACCGCCGCGAACGAGTAATTTATCCATAGGTTTTTTTATGCTTTAGGCGCAGCTTGCCACTCGGCAGGCGTGTAGGTTTTCATGGACAAAGCGTGCACTTCGTCGGTTTTGATTTTTTCGCCTAGGGTGGCGTACACCTTCTGGTGACGTTGGATGAGGCGCTTGCCTTCAAACTCGGCAGACACCAAAGTGGCATACCAATGACGGCCATCGCCCTCAACGTGCAAATGCTCGCAGGGCAGGCCTGCGGCGATGATGGCTTGTAACTCTTGTGCTGTCATGGAATACCTTTTAGCCTCGGATTTTGTAACCTGTGCGCAGCAAATGCAGTGCGATGGTAGAAACCACCAACAAGCACACGCCTACAACGCCCAAGCTCAACCAAGGCGACACATCACTTTGGCCGAAGAAGCCAAAGCGGAAACCGTCGATCATGTAAAAGAACGGGTTGAGGTGGCTCACGTTTTGCCAAAAGCTTGGCAGTGAATGGATGGAATAAAACACGCCGCTCAAAAACGTCATCGGCATGATGATGAAGTTTTGAAAAGCTGCCATTTGGTCAAACTTATCAGCCCACAAGCCCGCGATCAAACCGAGCGCACCAAGCATGAGTGCACCCAACACCGCAAAGGTGATGACCCACAAGGGCTGCGTGGGCATGAGCGAAAAGTTAAGCACCGACGACTGCCACACAAACAGCACCCCCGCCAGCAACACGCCCCCACCCACCAAGACACCGCGCACCATGGCCGAGAGTGCATAGGCAAAGAACCAACTCCAGTGCGACAGCGGCGTGAGCAGCAAAAACACCAAGTTGCCCATGATCTTGCTTTGCACCATGGACGAGGAGCTGTTGGCAAACGCGTTTTGCAACACGCTCATCATCACGAGGCCCGGAATCAAAAACGCGGTGTAGCTCACGCCGTCGTACACCTGCACATGCTCTTCGAGCACGTGACCAAAAATCATCAGATACATCACCGCAGTGAGCACAGGTGCTCCCACGGTTTGGAAACTGACTTTCCAAAAGCGCAGCACCTCTTTGTAAAAGAGCATGGTCCAGCCGGTCATCATGCTTGCGCTCCTGTTTCTTCGCTTTTGTGCATCACATCGAGGAACACATCTTCCAAATCGGCTTTACGAATTTCAACGTCTTGCGCTTGCAAGCCTGCTTCGCGCACGGCGGCGAGATAGCTCTCAATTTCCAACGCGTCGTTGGCGGGGAACTGCACAATGCGGCCGGTCACGCGCGCTTTGGCGGCAAGAGTGGGCGGCAACTCGGCATCGAGCTTGAAGCGCAACACATTGCTAGACGCAGCTTTGAGCAACTCGGTGGTGCTGTCGAGCGCCACCACTTTGCCGTGCTTCAACATGGCAATGCGGCTACATAAGGCTTCGGCTTCTTCGAGGTAATGCGTGGTCAGCAACACGGTGCTGCCCTCGCGGTTGAGCTTGGCGATGAACTGCCACAAGGTTTGACGCAACTCCACATCCACACCAGCGGTAGGCTCATCCAGCACGATGACAGGCGGCTTGTGCACCAAGGCTTGCGCCACCAACATGCGACGCTTCATGCCACCTGAGAGTTGGCGCATGTTGTGATGGGCTTTGTCGCTGAGGCCGAGGCTGTGCAGCAGTTCGTCAATCCAATCGTCGTTGTGCTTGACACCAAAGTAGCCCGACTGAAACTTCAAGGCTTCGCGCACATTGAAGAATGGGTCGAACACCAGCTCTTGTGGAACCACACCCAACATGCGTCGTGCTTGGGCGGATTGGGTGGCTACATCCACGCCATGCACCAACACCGAACCTGAGGTGGCTTTGGCCAAACCGGCCAAGATGCTGATGAGGGTGGTTTTGCCCGCACCGTTGGGGCCTAGGAGTCCAAAGAACTCGCCTTTTTGGACATCAAAACGCACACCGTCGAGCGCCTGAAAGGGACCTCGGGCGGTTTGAAAGGTTTTGGAGACGGATTGGAATGAAATAGCGGACATAAAGTAGCCTTCGATTTTAAGGCTTTAAGCATGCCCCCCGTATTACCCTGACTTGGGGTGTCAATAAAGGCGCTAAGAAGCTGGGTTAGTGGAGCAAATCGCTCAGGCCATAGACCGTGGCCAAGGCTTGGGCACGTTCTGGCAGGCCGGTGACGCGCAGTTGTGCGCCACGCGCGAGAACAGCGCGACGACAAGCCAAGATGACCGCCAAAGCTGAGGAATCAAATTGAACCAGAGCTGAGGCATCTAGCACCGCTTCACCCCCCTCGGATACGCAAGCACTGAGCAATGAAGAAAGTTCATCAGCAACAGTCTGCGCTTGCGCCTGCATCAGCTTGGCGGGCAACGCAACAGAGGTGTGGGTGGCGGCTGTCATGGTTTACTTTGATGCGCGAGCGTTGCTCTTGTTGCGCTCAGCCAAACTGGCGATCAAGCCATCCACGCCCTTGGCATTGATTTCTTGTGCAAACTGAGTTTTGTAGTTCTCGACCAACCAAATACCCATGACGTTCATGTTGTAGACCTTCCATGAGCCATCGGCCGCTTTTTCGACTCGGTAGTCGAGCTGGATGGGGTCGCCTTTGCCACGCACTTCGGTGCGGACTAAAACCTCTTTGTCGTCGGCAGCAGCGCGCAAAGGTTTGACAAAAATGCTTTGATCGCTGACCTGTCCCAAAGCACCGGCATAGGTGCGAACCAACAAAATCTCAAATTCTTCTTGCAAGCGCTTTTGTTGCGCGGGCGTCGCCTGACGCCAGCCTGGACCGACAGCAGAGGCTGTCATGCGTAAGAAATTGACATGGGGCATGACGCGATCGTCAACCAGCACAATGATCTTGTTGACATCCCCATTGCGAATAGATTTATCAGCCTTGATGGCTCCCAAAATATCGGTCGACACCCGCTTGATAAACACATCCGCGCTTTCATCGGCGGCATGTGCTCCGCCAACTACCCCGAGTGAGCAGGCAATGCCCAACACCCAAGCAGAAAAATGGCGACGTGACAAAAAGCGGTTCATGACAAAAAACTCCAAACTATTTATTTATTCTTTATTAACGCGCGACAGGCTTATTTCGCTGACGGCGCTACAGGTGCCGCACTGGGGTCTTCCAGCTGCGCTTCATCTGGCGGATTACCGTCATAAACCTGATTACGACGGAACTGCAAGTAACCATCACGCGTGAAGCTGTATTTATCAATGGCGGCCCCAGACAGCAAATTGCTGGTTCTCAGCAAAGTGGCGCGTCGATCCACCAGCCTCACAACAGTTGCTGCAGTTCTTTCGGAGGAAACACCATGGTTACTGACCGGATCCAAAGAGAAATCTAATGGCAACACAGATGAGTCGCGCACGGTAGATGGGCCCAAAAGTGGCAAGACGAGGTAAGGGCCATTGGGTACACCCCAATAACCAAGTGTCTGACCGAAGTCTTCTGGATGCCGCTGCAAGCCAATTTCTGTCGCCACGTCAAAAATGCCGTAAATACCGAACACCGTATTTACAGTGACGCGCATGAACGACTCAGCAGTGTCATGGCCCTTGAGCTGCAAGCCGTTGTTGACGGTTGATAACACGTCGGACAGATTGCGGAAGAAGTTGCTGATGCCAGTTTGCAGCAGTTGCGGCGTGAAGTCACGATAGCCCGTGGCGACAGGCTTTAAAACGTTGTCATCCAAGGTATCGTTGAACGTCGAAATGCTTCGATTCATCGGCTCTAGCGGATCTTTGGGGTTGGCGTTAGGGCCTGTGGCACACCCTGCACTCAAAGCAGCGACGAGCAATAAAGCCGCATAAACGGGTCTGCGGGTTGTTGTATTCATACTCATCACTTGTTCCCTTTTTCAGGCGTAGGCTCAGCCGCCTTGTTGTACAAAAACTGGCTAATCAAATTCTCTAACACCACAGCAGATTGCGTGGCTTGGATGCGGTCACCATTGGCCAAGTTGTCAGCCTCTGCACCCGCTTCAATGCCGATGTATTGCTCGCCCAACAAGCCGCTGGTGAGAATTTTCAAAGAGCTGTCTTTGGGGAATTGATAGCGGCTCTCGATGCTCATGGTCACCGTGGCTTGGAAGGTTTTGTCGTCAAACGTGACGCTTTCCACACGGCCGACCACCACGCCTGCACTCTTGACTGCGGCTTGGCGTTTCAAGCCACCGATGTTGTCAAAACGGCCAGTCACGGTGTAGTTGGACTGAAAGCTCAACGTCAACAAATTGGCTGACTTCAGCGCTAAAAACAAAATGGCCGCTGCGCCCAAGAGCACAAACAAACCCACCCACACATCAACTTTGGAGCGTTGCATAGCTTCCTCGATTCATCAAATACTGAACATCATGGCAGTGAGGATAAAGTCCAACCCCAACACTGCCAACGAAGCGACCACGACCGTTTTAGTCGTGGCGCGCGAAACACCTTCAGGCGTGGGCTGGGCTTCATAGCCTTGCAGCAGCGCCACAAACGTGACGGTCACACCGAACACGATGCTCTTGACCACGCCATTGCCCACGTCTTTCCATACGTCAACGCCGCCTTGCATCTGGCTCCAGAACGAGCCGGCGTCCACGCCAATCATCAGCACGCCGACCATCCAGCCGCCCAAAATACCCACGGCGCTGAACACGGCAGAGAGCAAAGGCAAAGCGATGATGCCGCCCCAAAAGCGCGGACCCAAGATGCGGCGCACGGGGTCGACCGCCATCATGTCCATGGCGCTGAGTTGCTCGCCTGCCTTCATCAAACCAATTTCAGCAGTGAGCGATGTACCGGCGCGGCCCGCAAACAACAAGGCGCTCACCACGGGGCCGAGTTCGCGCACCAAACTCAAGGCCACCAACAGGCCCAAAGCTTCTGACGAACCATAACGCTGCAAGGTGTAGTAGCCCTGCAAACTCAGCACAAAGCCCACAAACAAGCCCGACACCGCAATGATGGCCAACGAATAGTTACCCAAGAAATGCACTTGGTCACGCACCAAGCCGAATCGGCGCATGTTGCTGCCAAACTCAGCTACCAAGCGCACGAACAAACGCGCACCAAGCCCCAAGCCAGCCAAATAGCTACGCACGGCAAAGCCTATATTGGCGATGAATTTCATTGCTCACCCTCCACGCCAAAGTCTTGCGCCACAGATGGGCCTGGGTAGTGGAAACGCACAGGGCCGTCAGGCGCTGCGGTGACAAACTGTTTCACCAACGGATCGGTGCTGTTGCGCACTTCGTCGGGCGTGCCTTGTGCGGCGATCTTGCCGTTGGCCAACACGATCACTTGGTCTGCGATGTAGAAGGTCTCGTCCAAATCGTGCGACACGATGACGCTGGTCAAACCCAGTGTGTCGTTGAGCTGACGAATCAAACGCGCGGCCGTGCCGAGTGAAATTGGGTCCAAGCCTGCAAACGGCTCGTCGTACATGATGAGTTCTGGGTCAAGCGCCATGGCGCGGGCCAAGGCCACGCGGCGGGCCATGCCGCCTGAGACTTCGCTGGGCATCAAATCGCGAGCACCGCGCAGGCCAACAGCTTCGAGCTTCATCAACACGATGTCGCGAATCATGGATTCGCTCAGGTCGGTGTGCTCGCGCAGCGGGAAGGCCACGTTGTCAAACACGCTCAAGTCGGTGAACAGCGCACCAAACTGAAACAACATACCCATGCGGCGACGCACGGCGTACAAATCGGTGGGGTTGAGAGAAGCGACTTCTTGGCCATCAAACGTGAGGCTGCCTGACTGGGCACGGTACTGGCCGCCAATCAAACGCATCACCGTGGTTTTGCCACCACCCGATGCACCCATGAGTGCGGTGACTTTGCCGCGCGGGATGGTGAGAGAAATGCCATCCAAGATGACGCGTTCGCCATAGCCAAAGCGAATATCGCGCAGCTCGACCAACAAATCAGGGTTTGTATTTAGCAAAGAAGTGTTATTCATAGAAACAAAAGCTGGCCTGTTCAGAAAACAGGTCAGCCTTTGTATTTTAGTTCCAAGCCGTCAATGGCTTGTAAAGACGGAAATTAACGGGGCAGATCGCTTGCGCCCATCAAGAACTCGTCCACCGAACGCGCAGCCTGACGGCCTTCGCGGATGGCCCACACGACCAAAGACTGGCCACGGCGGATATCGCCTGCAGCAAACACTTTGGGTACGTTGGTGGCGTAGCCGCCGGTGAATTCAGTGGTTGCCTTGGCGTTGCCGCGAGCGTCTTTCTCAACGCCAAAGCCGTCAAGAATTGTGGCCACGGGGTTCACGAAGCCCATCGCCAGCAACACGAGGTCGGCTTTGATGATTTCTTCAGTGCCCGCCACTTCGACCATCTTGCCGTCTTTCCATTCCACGCGAACGGTTTTGACGCCAGTGACTTTGCCGTTTTCGCCGACAAACTCTTTGGTGGAGATGGCGAATTCACGCTTGAGCAAACCTTTTTCGGCGCTCTCGTCGTGGCTGGAGCTGGTGCGCAGCTTCAGCGGCCAGTATGGCCACACCAAAGGCTTGTTCTCTTGCTCGGGTGGCATAGGCATCACCTCGAACTGAACCACACCTGCTGCGCCGTGGCGTGTGCTCGTGCCCACGCAGTCAGAGCCGGTGTCGCCACCGCCGATGACCACCACGTGCTTGCCGTCAGCGCGCAATTGGTCTTTGACCTTGCCGCCACCGTTGACCTTGTTTTGTTGGGGCAAGAACTCCATCGCGAAGTGAATGCCAGCCAAGTCGCGGCCAGGAGCTGGCAAGTCGCGAGACTGCTCAGAGCCACCGGTCAACAACACTGCGTCAAAGTCTTTTTGCAGTTGTGCGGGGCTGATGGTTTCTGTGGCCCAGTTGGTGACCTTAGAGCCCTTGGGCAACTCGCCCACCATCACGTTGGTACGGATGGTCACACCTTCAGCGACTAGCTGCTTGGCGCGGCGGTCGATGTGCGACTTTTCCATCTTGAAGTCTGGAATGCCGTAGCGCAACAAGCCACCGATGTGGTCGTTCTTTTCGAACAAAGTCACGTCGTGACCGACGCGTGCCAACTGCTGTGCAGCGGCCATACCGGCAGGGCCTGAGCCCACAACGGCAACCTTCTTGCCAGTCTTGTGTTTGGCAGGCTTTGCCACCACCCAGCCTTCAGACCAAGCTTTGTCGATGATGGCGTGCTCGATGGACTTGATGCCCACGGCGTCGCCATTGAAGTTCACCACACAGGCTGCTTCGCATGGAGCGGGGCAGATGCGGCCCGTGAACTCGGGGAAGTTGTTGGTGCTGTGCAGCACGTCAATCGCGTTTTTCCAATCGCCTTGGTACACCAAGTCGTTGAAGTCCGGAATGATGTTGTTGACAGGGCAGCCGTTGTTACAAAACGGTGTGCCGCAGTCCATGCAACGTGCAGCTTGGTCTTTGGCCTGTTTGTCGTCCAAACCAATCACAAATTCGTCGTAGTTTTTCAAGCGCTCTTTGACAGGCTTGTAGCCCTCTTCGATGCGCTCGATTTCCATAAAGCCAGTGACTTTTCCCATGATTCAAATCCTTTTGCTTGGTCTTAGCGTTACTTGGCGGCAACGGCTTTTTTGGCCGCTGCGGCTGGAGCCTTAGCAGCCTTGGCTGCGCCCAACTCGCCCAATGCACGCTTGTATTCGTTGGGGAACACTTTGACAAACTTGGCACGTGCGGTGTCCCAGTTGTCCAGCAAGTCGCGGGCGCGCTTCGAGCCCGTCCAACGGTGGTGGTCTTCGAGCAACTTCTTGAGTTGCGCTTCGTCGGTTTGGTCACGATGCCAAATGGCGCGTGGCAACGAAGCCTCTTGCTCGGCAGCGCTCAACACTTTTTCCATGGAGACCATGGCGGTGTTGCACTTCTTGTCGAACTGGCCGTCTTCGTCGTACACGTACGCGACACCGCCGCTCATACCGGCAGCGAAGTTGCGGCCGGTTTTACCCAACACCGCGACTGTGCCGCCTGTCATGTATTCGCAACCGTGGTCGCCTGTGCCTTCGACCACCGCACTCGCGCCAGACAAACGCACCGCGAAACGTTCGCCAGCCACGCCAGAGAAGAACGCTTCACCGCGTGTCGCACCAATCATCACGGTGTTACCCACGATGATGTTGTTGACCGCGTCGCCACGGAAATCGATGCTGGGGCGAACCACCACGCGGCCGCCTGAGAGGCCTTTGCCGGTGTAATCGTTGGCGTCACCAATGAGGTACAGCGTGATGCCAGAGCACAAGAACGCGCCGAACGATTGACCGCCCGTGCCTTCGAGTTGGATACGGATGCTGTCATCTGGCAAACCTTCTGGGTGCACCTTGGTCACAGCGCCTGACAACATCGCACCGACTGAACGGTTGACGTTGCGGGCCACTTCCATGAACTGCACCTTCTCGCCGCGCTCGATGGCAGGCTTGGATTTCTCGATGAGTTTTTGGTCCAGTGCTTTTTCCAAGCCGTGGTCTTGCTTGTCCACGTGGTAGCGAGGAATTTCTGGGCCCACTTGAGGCACAGCCAACAAGCGAGCGAAGTCGAGGCCAGAGGCTTTCCAGTGTTCGATGCCAGCGCGCATGTCGAGCAAGTCGGCGCGGCCGATCATGTCGTCAAACTTCTTGATGCCGAGTTGCGCCATGATCTGACGCACTTCTTCAGCGATGAAGAAGAAGTAGTTGACGACGTGCTCAGGCTTGCCTGTAAATTTCTTGCGCAACTCTGGGTCTTGTGTGGCCACACCCACGGGGCAGGTGTTCAAGTGGCACTTGCGCATCATGATGCAACCCTCAACCACCAGCGGTGCAGTGGCAAAGCCAAACTCGTCAGCGCCGAGCAAAGCACCCACAGCCACGTCGCGGCCAGTTTTCATTTGGCCGTCGGCTTGCACGCGCACGCGGCCACGCAAACCGTTCAACACCAAAGTTTGTTGGGTTTCGGCCAGACCGATTTCCCAAGGTGAACCGCAATGCTTGATGGAAGACCAAGGCGATGCGCCTGTGCCGCCGTCGTGGCCGGCGATCACAACGTGATCAGCCTTGCACTTGGCAACGCCTGCGGCAATCGTGCCCACGCCGATTTCGGCCACCAACTTCACGCTGATGTCAGCGTGAGGAGCGACGTTCTTCAAGTCATGGATCAACTGAGCCAAGTCTTCGATGGAGTAGATGTCGTGGTGTGGAGGAGGAGAAATCAAGCCCACACCTGGCACGCTGTAACGCAGCTTGCCGATGTACTCAGACACTTTCGAGCCTGGCAACTGACCACCTTCACCAGGCTTCGCGCCTTGGGCCATCTTGATCTGAATTTGGTCAGAGGAAGACAGGTATTCAGCGGTCACACCGAAGCGGCCGGAAGCCACTTGCTTGATGCGTGAACGCAGGCTGTCACCCGCTTGCAATTCAACGTCGACTTCAACTTGTTCAGCGCCAATGACGCTCTTCAAAGTTTCACCCTTCTTGATTGGGATGCCTTTGAGTTCGTTGCGGTAACGCGCTGGGTCTTCACCGCCCTCACCCGTGTTCGACTTGCCGCCAATGCGGTTCATCGCCACGGCCAACGTGGCGTGTGCTTCTGTAGAGATTGAACCTAACGACATCGCGCCGGTGGCGAAACGTTTGACGATTTCGCTCGCAGGTTCGACTTCGTCCACCGAGATGGCTTTGGCTGGGTCGATCTTGAAATCGAACAAGCCGCGCAAGGTCAGGTGACGCTTGTTTTGGTCATTGACGATTTGTGCGTACTCTTTGTACGTGCTGAAGTTGTTGGAGCGTGTGCTGTGTTGCAACTTGGCAATCGCGTCAGGCGTCCACATGTGTTCTTCGCCACGGGCGCGCCATGCGTATTCGCCGCCGCTGTCGAGCATGTTGGCCAGCACTGGGTCTTCGCTGAATGCAGCGATGTGCATGCGAATGCCTTCTTCGGCCATTTCGAAAATGCCGATGCCTTCCACGCGGCTAGGTGTGCCGGTGAAATACTTTTGCACGGTTTCGGTGTTGATACCGATGGCTTCAAACAACTGCGCACCGCAGTAAGACATGTAGGTCGACACGCCCATCTTGGACATGATCTTCGACAGGCCTTTGCCGATGGCTTTGATGTAGTTGTAGATCGCCTTTTCGGTCGACAAATCAGCTGGCAAATCTTTGTGCAAGTTGGCCAATGTTTCGAGCGCGAGGTAGGGATGCACGGCTTCTGCGCCGTAGCCTGCCAACACGGCGAAGTGATGCACTTCGCGAGCGCTGCCAGTTTCCACAACCAAACCAGCGGTGGTGCGCAAGCCTTCGCGCACCAGGTGTTGGTGAATCGCAGACAAGGCCAACACAGCAGGGATAGCCACTTGTGTAGGGCTTACAGCGCGGTCGCTAATGATGAGGATGTTGTGACCGCCCTTGATGGCGTCCACAGCTTCAGCGCACAACGACGCCAGTTTGGCTTCGACACCATCGTGGCCCCAAGCCAAGGGGTAAGTCATGTCGAGCGTGGCGCTCTTGAACTTGCCGTGCGTGTGTGCTTCGATGTCACGCAACTTGGCCATGTCGGCGAAGTCCAGCACAGGCTGGCTGACTTCCAAACGCATGGGTGGGTTGACTTGGTTGATGTCGAGCAAGTTGGGCTTAGGGCCCACGAACGACACCAAGGACATGACGATGGCTTCACGGATCGGGTCGATCGGTGGGTTGGTCACTTGCGCGAACAACTGCTTGAAGTAGTTGTAAAGCGGTTTGTTTTTGCTGGACAACACAGCCAAGGGGCTGTCGTTACCCATCGAGCCAATGGCCTCTTCGCCATTGGTTGCCATAGGAGCCATCAAGAACTTGATGTCTTCTTGGCTGTAACCGAACGCTTGCTGACGGTCGAGCAACGGCACGTCGCTGGCTTGGGCGACTTCGCCTTCGTGGCCTTTGACATCGTCGAGCTTGATGCGGACGTTTTCAATCCATTGCTTGTAGGGCTTGTTGTTGGTCAGGCCAGCTTTGAGTTCTTCGTCGTCGATCATGCGACCTTGTTCAAGGTCGATCAAGAACATCTTGCCGGGCTGCAGACGCCACTTGCGCACGATCTTGCTCTCGGGCACTGGCAACACACCAGACTCAGAACCCATGATGACCATGTCGTCGTCAGTGATGCAGTAGCGTGATGGGCGCAAGCCGTTGCGGTCCAGCGTCGCGCCGATTTGGCGGCCGTCGGTGAACACGATTGAAGCTGGGCCGTCCCATGGCTCCAACATCGCGGCGTGGTATTCGTAGAAGGCCTTGCGGCGCTCGTCCATGGTGGTGTGGTTTTCCCATGGCTCTGGGATCATCATCATCACGGCTTGGCTGATGGGGTAACCCGCCATCGTCATCAATTCGAGGCAGTTGTCGAATGTGGCGGTGTCGGACTGGTCAGCGAAGCTGATGGGGTAGAGCTTTTGCAGGTCGTCGCCCAACACGGGTGAAGACATCACGCCTTCGCGGGCCTTCATCCAGTTGTAGTTGCCTTTGACGGTGTTGATCTCGCCGTTGTGCGCCACATAGCGGTACGGGTGAGCCAATGGCCACTCTGGGAAGGTGTTGGTTGAGAAGCGCTGGTGCACCAAACCGAGGGCTGACACGCAGCGCTCGTCGGTCAAGTCGCGGTAATAAGTACCGACTTGATCGGCCAGCAACAAGCCTTTGTAAATGATGGTGCGGCTAGACATGCTAGGCACGTAATACTCTTTGCCGTGCTTCAGGTTCAAGTGCTGAATTGCGGCGCTGGCTGTTTTGCGAATGACGTACAGCTTGCGCTCGAGCGCGTCTTGCACGATCACGTCATTGCCACGACCGATGAAGATTTGACGGATGACGGGCTCTTTTTCGCGCACGCGAGGCGACATGGGCATGTCGAGATTGACCGGCACATCGCGCCAGCCCAACAACACTTGGCCTTCGGCCAACACGGCACGGTTGAGCTCTTGCTCGCAAGCCAAGCGCGATGCGCTTTCTTTGGGCAAGAACACCATACCCACGCCATACTCGCCGAGTGGTGGCAAGGTCACGCCTTGCTTGGCCATCTCTTCGCGGTACAAGGCATCGGGCAATTGAATCAAGATACCTGCGCCGTCGCCCATGAGCGCGTCTGCACCCACAGCTCCACGGTGGTCGAGGTTTTCCAAAATTTTGAGCGCTTGACCCACGATGGCGTGGCTCTTTTGACCCTTGATGTGAGCAACAAAGCCCACGCCACAGGCGTCGTGTTCGTTTGATGGGTCGTATAAACCCTGAGATTGCAGTTGTGCTTTATCGGCAGCCGTAGACATGCGCATTCCTCAAAAATTCAGCGGGACGAGAAGAATACTGCATTGCAGCATCTATGCCAAGAAAATTAATTGGGGTCAGAACCCAATTAATTGAACCTTAATTTTGGTAATTATTTAATTGGGGACAGGTTTATTCACCTTGCTGAAAGGGCGCCCCGCCTTTGTTTTAACCAATCGTCGTTCGGTTTGCGTCTGTAAATCGGCCACAAAACGCTCGTCGCCCAGCGCCCAACCACTGAGCGCTGCGTCGGTCAATGCACCCTGCTGGTCCGCGCTGATGCCTGCGTGCACCAATTCGGCGTATGCCGCCTCACGCGCGAACGGCGTATTGCCCAAGCCCCAAACCAGCGCATGTGGCATGATGAGCCTGTCGATGCGATGCCCTGCGTAGTGCCCGTAGCTGGACCACACGTAATCCTCAGGCTGCGCCACCATGTGGGCGCGCACGGGGTTGAGGTCGATGTAGGCCATACAGGCCAACAAGTAACGATCAGTCTGAATGAGCGTGGAGCGGTAGCGCCCTTCCCACAATGTGCCGGTGCGGGCGTGCACTTTGTTGAACACCTGCACATAACTGCGACCCACGGCCTGCATCATTTTGGGCAGACCCTGGTCTTCTTGTGGCGTGAGCAGCAAATGCAGGTGGTTGCCCATCAACACATAGGCGTGAATGTCGACTTTGTGCGCGCGGCTGTGCTCGAACAACAAATCGAGCATGCGCTGGTAATCAGCGGTGTTGCGAAAAATGTCTTGTCGGTTGTTACCCCGCAGGATGACGTGGTGCGGGTAGCCGGTGACGGTGAGACGAGGGAGGCGAGCCATCTGCCGATGGTAATTCGAACCTGACCCCGATTAATTAAGCGGCAACTTTGAATCGCTCATCAGCCAACTCTTGCAACCCGAACTCTTCCAACAAAGCCGACAACCGCTCAGCCGCACTACGCTTTTTCTGCCCCGTGTATTTGGCCAAGATAAGTTCATTCTTCATGCTGTGCTCCCAGCCCACCAGTTCGGTCACTGTCACTTGGTAGCCCATCGCTTCTAGGTACAAACAACGCAGCACGTTGGTGAGTTGGCTGCCCATCTCACGCGTGTGCAACGGGTGACGCCACAGCTCGGCAAGCGGCGTGCGCTGCAAGTTGAGCGCTTTGTTTTTATTCAGTGCACGCGCCAGCTCGGCTTGGCAGCACGGCACAAGCACCATGAATTTGGCTTTCTTTTGCAAGCCGAACGCAATCGCGTCGTCGGTGGCCGTGTCGCACGCATGCAGCGCGGTAACCACATCAATCTGGTCGGGCAAGGCATCGCTCTGTGCAGACTCGGCCACGCTGAGGTTGAGAAACTTCATGCGCTCAAAGCCCAGGTGCTGCGCCAGTGCTTTGGACGAGTCGACCAACTCACTGCGCGTCTCGATGCCGTAAATACTGCCCTGCCCCAAGGCTTTGAAAAACAAGTCGTAAATGATGAAACCCAAATACGACTTACCCGCGCCGTGGTCGGCCAAAGTGGGGCCTTGCTCGCTAGCGGGCAGTTCTTTCAGCAGCTTTTCGATGAACTGAAACAGGTGATACACCTGCTTGAGCTTGCGGCGCGAATCTTGGTTGAGCTTGCCGTCGCGGGTGAGGATATGCAGCTCTTTGAGCAACTCGATGGACTGGCCGGGGCGCAGGTCGAGGTCTAGAGGTTTGGGGGCTGCGGCTTGTTTGTGTTTGGACATAAGCTGATTGTGCCGTGGGAGTCCGTTGTTCAGCAGCACAGCCAGCAAGCGCTACTAAACAACTATTCGCTCACACGCAAACGCGTCTGAATTCCCAAATTAGCCCACCCCGCATGCCCCAACTTATTTAACACCTCAATATTGCGTTCAAAGATGAGCGACGCATCGGGATAAGCCTCCACCGCTTTGTCAATGCTGGCTTCGCGCAGCAAGTGCAGCGTGGGGTATGGCGTGCGGTTGGTGAAGTTCTCGATGTCGTCCACCTCCGTGCCGCCGAATTGGTAACGCGGATGAAAGTCGGCCACTTGCAGCACGCCGTCTAGTTCTAAGTCCATCAGCACTTCGTCGCAGTCGGCCAAGAAATCATTGAAGTCCAAGAAGTCGGGCAAGGCGTTGGGCGCAATCAGCAGCGTGGTGTCTAGCTTTTCTGGATCGGCCTCGGCCAAATGCTGCAACTCTTCGCGCAGCATGGCCAGCAAGTCGGTAAGCTCGGCCGACTCACACACGCGGTAACGCACCATGTCTTTGACCACCACCGCTTTGGCGAATGGGCAAAGGTTCAGGCCCACCACGGCTTCTAGCAGCCACTTTTGCGTGTCTTCGATGGCGGTTTTTTCTAAATCAATCATGCAGTCAATCGTGCGTGCTCACGCGTGGCAAAACGGTCGGTCATGCCAGACAAGTAGTCGGCCACGGCACGCGGCACATCGCTGCGCTGGGCGTAGGCGGGGGGCATTTCTTGGGGCTTGGCCAAGTAAATGGCAAATAGCGTTTGCACCACAGCGCGTGCGCCATCGGTGGTTTGCATGACCTGTGGGTGGCGGTACAAATTGCGGAACAAAAACGACTTGAGCGCTTTGGACTCTTCGTGCATCGCTGCGCTGAACTGCACGATGGCTGGGCACTGACGCGCTTCGTCTGCACTGGTGGGTGCGTGCTGTTGCAGCGCAGCGCGGGTGGCGTTGATCACGTCGTACACCTGATCGCTCAACATTCGGCGAATGGTTTCGTACAGCACACGGCGACCTTGAAGCTGCGGGTACTCGGCCAGGGCTTGTGCGTGGTAGCGGGCAAACAGCGACACGTCTTGCAGCTGCTCCAGCGTGAGCAAGCCAGATCGCACGCCGTCGTCAATGTCGTGTGCGTTGTAGGCAATGGCATCGGCTAAATTGCAAAGCTGCGCTTCTAGGCTGGGCTGTGTGCCGTTCAAGAAACGGGCAGCGATACCGTTGGGCTCTTGCGCGTTGATGAGTTCGGCGTTGCGACGCGCGCAGTGCTTCAAGATGCCTTCACGCGTTTCAAAGCTCAGGTTGAGGCCGTTGAACGCTGGGTAGCGTTCTTCGAGTTCGTCCACCACGCGCAGGCTTTGCAGGTTGTGCTCGAAGCCGCCGTAAGGGGCCATGCATTCGTTCAGCGCGTCTTGGCCTGCGTGGCCGAAAGGTGTGTGACCCAAGTCGTGCGCCAAGGCGATGGCTTCCACCAAGTCTTCGTTCAGGTTCAAGGCCCGGGCAATGGAGCGGCCCAGTTGAGCCACTTCCAACGAGTGCGTCATGCGCGTGCGAAACAAATCGCCTTCGTGGTTCAAGAAGACTTGTGTCTTGTAAACCAAGCGGCGAAACGCGGTGGAGTGAACGATGCGGTCGCGGTCTCGCTGATGCGGGTTGCGCACGCTGGAGGCGTGGGCGGGAAGTGAGGGTTCGGCGTGGCGGCGGCCACGGGACTGTTCAGGCAGGCAGGCGTAGGGCGAGAGTTGCGTCATCAGGCGCAACTTATTGGGCACAACAATCGTCAATCACCTGCGCCACCAAAGCATCAGGCGCACCGCGCACGATGGCCGTGCCTGGCTTGTCGATGAGCACGAATTTGATTTCACCGGCTTCGGCTTTTTTGTCCACGCGCATGTGGTGCAGGTATTCGTCTGCGCCTAGTTTGGGGCCGACGATGGGCAAGCCTGCGCGCTCAACCAGCGCGGTGAAGCGCGACACAAACGCCTCGTCCACCAAACCCAAACGTTGCGAGAGGTGCGAGGCCATGACCATGCCGCAGCCCACAGCTTCGCCGTGCAACCATTCGCCAAAGCCCAAGCCCGCCTCAATGGCGTGGCCAAAGGTGTGGCCAAAATTCAGGATGGCGCGGATGCCGCCTTCGCGTTCGTCTTGGCCCACCACCCATGCTTTGATTTCGCAACTGCGCTTGACCGCGTGCGCCAAAGCTTTCGGGTCACGCGCCAAAAGCGCGTCGAGGTGGGTGTCGATCCAATCGAGAAACTGCATGTCGGCGATAGGCCCGTACTTGATGACTTCGGCCAAGCCCGCACTCATTTCGCGTTGGGGCAAAGTTTGCAAAGTGTCGAGGTCGCACACCACGCGTTGCGGTTGGTAGAACGCGCCAATCATGTTTTTGCCGATGGGGTGGTTGATGGCGGTCTTGCCGCCCACCGATGAATCGACCTGCGCCAGCAAAGTGGTGGGCACTTGCACAAAGGGCACGCCACGCATGTAGCAAGCGGCGGCAAAACCGGTCATGTCGCCCACCACGCCGCCGCCCAAGGCGAACAACACGGTTTTACGGTCAGCGCCTTTGCCCAACAGCTCGTCAAAAATCAGATTCAGCGTTTGCCAATCTTTGTAGCTCTCGCCATCGGGCAAGGCCACGGTGTGCACCTGTTGGTAGAGCGGCGCGAGGGCGGCTTGCAAACGCTGGGCATACAGCGGCGCGACGGTGGTGTTGGTGACGATGAGGGCGGCAGCGGCTTTGGGCAACTCGGCCCATGTACTGGCGGCGTTGAGCAACTGCTCGCCAATCAAAATTTGATAACTGCGATCGCCCAAGTCAATGGCAACGCGTTCGAGATGTGGTGTGTTCGACATGGATCAGATTCTGTGTGGGGGCGAGACGCGGGGGCGGCCTGCAGCCGAAGGGGGTGCAGTGGGCGTGATGTGGCCAGCGAGTTCAAGCTGCGACACGATCATGTTGACCAAACTAGACACGTTGGGGCGCCCTGTTTCGATGACGTAGTGCGCGGCTTCGCGGTACAGCGGGTCACGCACTTCAAACAACTCGCGCAAGCGTGCTTGTGGGTCGGCCACTTGCAGCAAGGGGCGGTTTTGGTCATTGCGCAAACGGCGAAACACTTCTTCAGGGCTGGAGCGCAAATAAAACACTTGGGCTTTTTCGCGCAAGCGTTCGCGGTTGATGGGACGCAACACCGAGCCGCCGCCAGTGGACAACACGCCTTGGTGGTTTTGGCAAAGATCAGCGAGCACCTCAGATTCGAGATCGCGAAAGCGGTCTTCCCCTTCGCGTTCGAAATATTCACGAATGGTGCAGCCAAGACGCTGCTCGATCGCGTGATCCGAATCTACAAAGGGGAGGTGTAGTCGTCGAGCGAGTTGACGCCCAACGGTCGTTTTGCCGGAACCCGGCAGACCCACCAAAACCAACAACATATGCTTTCTTAACGTGCAACGGCACTGTGATCTAGCATTTTAGGCGTTATGAAGACCAGCAACTCTTGCTTGGCATGGGCGGTGCGGCGGTTTTTGAACAAATAGCCCAGCACAGGGATATCGCCGAAGAACGGAACTTTGTACTCATCCTCTTGCTCGCTGGTCTCGTAAATGCCGCCAATCATGACCGTGCCGCCGTTTTCCACCAGCACTTGGGTCTTGACGTGCTTGGTGTCGATGGCAAAACCCGCAGGGGTGATTTGACCCACGTTGTCTTTGGAAATATCAAGGTCGAGCACGATGCCGCCCTCGGGCGTGATTTGTGGCGTCACCTCTAGCTTGAGATTGGCCTTGCGAAACGCCAAGGTAGATGCACCGCTGGCGGCTGCTACTTGGTAGGGCAGCTCTGTGCCCTGCTCGATCACCGCTTTGGCTTGGTCGGCGGTGACCACGCGAGGGCTGGATACGACCTTGCCTTTGCCGTCAGCTTCGAGTGCTGAGATTTCAAGATTGAGAAAACGGTTTTTGGCCGAGTTGAAGATGGACACGGCAAAGCTGGCGGATGCAAAGCCGTTCAGACTGGCAGCAGGCAAGTTGACGAAGCTGCCCGTGGTATCGAGCGCTTTGTCTGCGATGTTGAAGCTTGTGGCTTGCTGCGCGGTGGGGTTGGCGTTGGCTATTGCGTTGGCATTGGTCGGCCCCCACACGGTTTGCGCACCACCCTGCCCCAAGCCACCCAAGCGCACGCCGAGTGTTTGGCCAAAGGTGTCGCTGGCTTGCACGATGCGCGCTTCGATCATCACTTGGCGCAAGGGGATATCGATCTTGGCAATCATTTGAGCCACTTGGTCTAGACGATCTGCAATGTCAGTGACGAACAATTGGTTGGTACGCGCCTCGGCCATGGCGCTGCCGCGTGTGCTGAGGATGCGCGAGCCGCCGCCCATGGATGACAGGCTGAAAGGTGCTGAGTTGATGGGCGGCGCGTAACCTAGGCCTGCGCTGCCTAAGCCGCCATAGCCTGCGCCATACCCGCCGCCCGCGGTAGGCATCGCAGGCAACACTGTGCCAACTTGAATTTGCGTAAGCACATCCACTGCCTTGGCATAGTTGAGCGTAAAGCCACGAGTTTGCATGGGTTCTAAGTTTTGCGCGGCGAGCTTGCTTTCAAACTCGAGCTTCTCGCGTGCAGCCACTTCGGCACGCGGAGCTACCCAAATGACATTACCTTGCCTGCGCACACTCAAGCCCTTGGCTTGCGCCATGATGTCAAGCACTTGGTCCCAAGGCACTTTGTGTAGCTTCAGGGTGATTGAGCCCGTGACGCTGTCGGATGTGATGATGTTGAGCCCCGTGAAATCGGCCACGATTTGCAAGGCAGTACGCACCTCGATATTTTGGAAATTCATTGACATTGGCGCGCCGGTATAAGCAGGCGCATGCACTTGGCTATGCAGGCATGGCGTGAACGAAGCGAACCACGCCAAGCACAGACCTACGCATGTGCGATGTATTTTTTCAAGACGATGCCAACTCATGGTGCAGCCTCTTGCAACGGCAAACGTACCTCGCGGGTTTGCCATTCGCCTGTGGGCGTGAGCGCCAGCTCTTGCACCACCAACTGATCTGTTTGAACTGCCACCACTTTGCCAAAGTCTTGGCCCAAGTGACTGCCCACACGCACACGGTGCACGCTCGACAAGGCTGTGTCTTTTTTATCTGTCGTGGGTGGGAGCACTTTGACCAAGGCTTCTAGTTCTGCGCCTGATCCGATTTGACCCACGTACTGCAAACGCTCGCGCGGAAAAGTTTCTAGCCAGTCACGAGGTCGCAACAACTCTGGCGCGACCAAACGTGCGTAACTGGGATGTTGCTCGGCATGTTGACGTTGTGCGCTCACCCATACTTGGGCGCTAAAAGGGTCGGTGGAGGCGGTGTCGTCTGAATTGAGGCCGGATAACTCAAAGGCCGATTCAGCAGTGATGGACTGCGGCGCTACAGCCAAGATTTGCGCCGAGATGCCACCACGCGGATCCGCCTTTAGCTCCAACGACGCCACCGTCACCCCCGGCGCAGCGCTAGGCCAATGTGCCAGCCAATTGAGCCAACCGTCCCAAGATCCTTGCACTTTGAGGTGCACCGGCAATTGTTGAATCTGAAGAGCACTCAAGCTGGCAGTTTGTTGCGGCTTGTCCATGCCGATTTGCGCCAGCTGCAATCCTTCTTGTTGAGCGAGCTGGCTCAGCACGGCGGCATCTGCAAACGACGCGGGGCTTTTGCTTGATGCTTGCTGCAACTGAGCCGTCTGCTCTCGCAAAGTAAGCGTGGCTTGTTGTTGGGCAAGCAGTTTGGCCTGAGCTTGCGTAACGTCGGACCATGCGTTCCAGCTATGTACCCACCACGGACTGAGCAATAACACGCCTAAAAAACCAGCACCCACAAACAAGGCATATTGGAAATGTCGAGGCCACAGCCACGGTTGACGCCAATCCATCAGACACCTACTTTCAAATCAGCTTCAATGCGAAATTGCCACACAGGCAAACCTGTGGTGGACACTGCCGGCATGACTTGCAGCTGCGGCAGCTCGGGAGCCTGCGCCCAAATATCCAGCGCTTTGAGTTGCTGCACCAATTGCTGCGCGTGGTTAGATGACAGCGCCTCCCCCTGCACCGTCCAACGTGTGCCCTGCTGCTTCACGCTGGCCACCCAAACACCTTGGGCAGACTGGCTGAGCACGCGGCTCCATTGCAAGCTTTGCGATTGCAGGTCTTGACGGACCTTGAGCCAACGGGCTTGTTCAGCTTGGCGTTGTTGCAGAGCTTGGGCATGTTCATGCGCCTTCTGGGCTGCGTCATACGCACGGGATGAGGCCACCACATCGCCCATGTGCTGGTGTTTGGTTTCAGCGGCAGACGAAATCACCATGGCAAAGCCAGCGGCCAATACTGCGCCACCCATGGCACACACGGCCACACCCAACAACCACGCTCGGCGCAACACATGCTGCGCATCTTCTGGGCGTGGCAATAAATTTGCGCCATGGTCATGCCAAGCGCGCAAGGCCAAGCCGAAAGCTTCGTCACACTGCAAAGCCAGTGCGGCGCTCGCAGCAGGCAGCTGGGTGAATGCATGGCTTTGCTCCACACGCTGTGCGGCGTCGCCGCGAGGCTCGACTGCTTTGGCGGTCAGCCCTGCCGCATGCGCCACCCGTTGCAGAGCTTCCACCATGGGACGAGGGGCAGCCTGTACCAAGTAACGCTGCTGGCCTGCGGGTGCGGACTCGGAGTCTGGCACGAAGTCGATGCAGACCTCAGGTGCATGTGCAGGCAGCAGCGACTGCACCTCGGCTTGCAACTGAAATGCCACATCAGCCTGTGACAAATCTTGAGCCAACGTGACCAAATGGTTGCTGACCAACGCATTGTCAAGCCCCAAGTAAGCTGCCTCGGGCTGGTAGTCCCCTACTTCTAAATAAGACTTCAACCACAAGCCAAAGGCTGCTGAACGTATCACCTCACCATGCGATACCAAACCATCGGGCAAATCCAAGCGCTCGGCACAACACACACTGTCGGGCTCGCTGAGCGAACCACTCAGCACCACCACGCTGCAGACATCAGGGCCGACATCAAGCCCCAGCACGCTCAAACGGCGAGGGCGAGGCTTTGGCAACCAAGATGTCCAACGCATGACACTTCCTTTGCGGGGCTTGAATAGAGGCCTGATTTCAACGCGTTGACAAGCGGCTGCGGAGGTGTTTGACTCGAGACTTTTGTGATGAAAGCGTGTTTTTATAATCCTTCTCACTTATGGCGACAAACCACACCCCCGAAGGTTCGAAAGAACACACCGCCGCACCTGCTGCGCCCCGCTCTTTGCTGAGTCATGTCTTGCTCTGGACCTTTGGCATTGGGGCTGCAATGGCCTTGGTGGTGGCCTTGTTGGTCGCCGTTGCATTGGCCATGGCCTACCCTCAGCTGCCGGATGTCTCTGACTTGGCCGATTACCGTCCGAAGCTGTCGATGCGTGTGTACTCGGTCGAAGGCACACAGATTGGCGAGTTCGGCGAAGAGAAACGCAACCTGACCCCTTTCAAAGACATCCCCAAGGTGATGAAAGACGCCGTGCTGGCCATTGAAGACGCCCGCTTTTACCAACACGGTGGCGTGGACTACATCGGTTTGGCACGTGCAGCGTTGGCCAACTTAGGCCGTTCAAAAAGCCAAGGTGCATCCACCATCACCATGCAGGTGGCGCGCAATGTGTATTTGTCTTCTGAGAAAACTTTTACGCGCAAAATTTACGAAATTTTGCTGACCAGCAAGCTCGAGCACATGCTCACGAAAGATCAGATTTTTGAAATCTATCTGAACCAAATTTATTTGGGTAACCGCGCTTATGGTTTTGCAGCAGCATCTGAAGCCTACTTTGGCAAGCCTTTGAAGAACATCAGCATTGCCGAAGCCGCCATGTTGGCAGGCTTGCCCAAAGCGCCATCAGCCTACAACCCCATCGTCAATCCCAAGCGCGCACGCGCACGTCAGCTCTACATCATTGAGCGCATGGAAGAAAACGGCTTCATCACCGCAGAACAAGCGGCGGCGGCCAAACAGGAAGAGTTAAAGATCCGCACGGCCACCAGCAGCTTCAACACACACGCCGACTATGTGGCCGAAATGGCACGTCAGCTGATGTATGCGCAATATGGCCCTGAAATCTACACACGCGGTTTGAACGTGTACACCACCGTGCGCGCCAGCGATCAACAGGCAGCCTACTTTGCACTGCGTCGCGGCATCATGGACTATGAGCGCCGCCAACACTACCGTGGCCCTGAGCGCTTCATCAACTTACCGACCAAGCCCTCTGAATTGGAAGACGCGATTGACGACGCATTGATTGAGCAAGGCGACAAAGGCGACTTGCTGGCTGCAGTCGTCCTCGAAGCCGCGCCTAAAAAGGTGCGCGTGATGCGCCAAAACAGCGAAGTGCTAGAAATCACGGGAGACGGCTTGCAGCCTGTGCAATCAGGCCTGTCTGACAAAGCTGCGCCCAACATCAAACTGCGTCCTGGCGCTTTGGTGCGCATCACCAAGACCGCCAAAGGCGGCTGGGAAATTACCCAACTGCCTGAGGTGGAAGGTGCGTTTGTGTCCATCGACCCACGCGATGGCGCGATTCACGCGCTGGTGGGCGGCTTTGACTTCAACAAAAACAAATTCAACCACGTGACCCAAGCTTGGCGTCAGCCAGGCTCGAGCTTCAAGCCGTTCATCTACTCAGCAGCCCTAGAAAAAGGCTTCACGCCCATGACGGTGGTCAACGATGCACCCTTGTTCTTTGATGCCAGCGTGACAGGTGGCGCTCCTTGGGAACCCAAAAACTACGACGGCACATTTGAAGGCCCCATGACCTTGCGCAAAGGCTTGGCCAAATCAAAGAACATGATTTCGATTCGTGTGCTGCAAGCCGTTGGCGCGCAAAACGCGCAAGACTGGATAGCCCAGTTTGGCTTTGATCCCGAAAAACACCCGCCTTACCTGACCATGGCACTCGGTGCGGGATCTGCTACCCCCATGCAAATGGTGGCAGGCTATTCGGTATTTGCCAATGGCGGCTACCGCGTGAACCCCTACCTCATCACCAAGGTCACCGACCAAATGGGCAAGGTGTTGTCGGAGTTCACACCGCCGGCCTTAGACGAATCAGCCCGCGCCATCGACGAACGCAACGCGTTTGTGATGACCAGTTTGCTGCAAGAAGTCACGCGCTCAGGCACAGCGGCACGTGCGCAGGCCACTTTGAAGCGCAACGACATTTACGGCAAAACAGGCACCACCAACGACTCGATGGATGCATGGTTTGCGGGCTACCACCCCACCCTCACCGCCGTCACATGGATTGGCTACGACACACCACGCAAACTGGGTGACCGCGAAACCGGTGGAGGCTTGAGCTTGCCCGTGTGGATCAGTTACATGCAACACGCGCTGCAAAACGTGCCGATTGCTGAACCTTCACCGCCAGCAGGACTGAGCCACGATGGTGGCGATTGGGCTTACACCGAGTTCAGCAGAGGCGGTGGCGTGATCAACCTCGGGATGGACAGCAAGCCTGCTGGCAGCAACGAACAACTTCCAGCCAACGACGAGAAGAAAAAGATTCTCGATCTGTTCAAGAACTAACGACAAGGGCGCTCAAAAGCGCCCTTGTTTCTTTATTGATACGTCAAGTTAAGCGCTGAAGGTGAGCGCGAGTCCTGTTTGAGTGCTGGCATCTTTGCTCAAGCGCTCAAAAAATTCACCTTGGCCTTTGGTGTCAGCCCATTGCTGGCCATCAAACTTGAAGTGATAACCGCCAGAACGGGCGGCTAACCATACCTCGTGCAGTGGCTTTTGCAGGTTGATGATGATCTGACTCTTGTTCTCAAACGTGAGCGTGATCATGCCGCCCACGCGCTGATTGTCGATGTCGGCATCGCCCTCGTCGTTGATGCGGTCACAAGCCAATTCGATGGCTTTGAGCAGAAGTTCTGCTCGGTCTAAGAATTCGAGATCGGTCATTACAATTTGAGCCATGGGTATTGAACAAAAGATTCTAGTCACGGGCACAAGCCTTCGTGCATGTGTGGCCTCTGCATTGTGCGCCAGCGCTTTACTGGTGGCCTGTGGTCAAAAGGGTGCGCTCTACATGCCCAACGACCCCGAGTTCAAGCAACGCGCCACTTTGCCGGAGATTGTGCGCCGCCAACTGCCAGGCAACACAGCCACACCTGCGGCTACCCCAGCTTCTGGCGCAGCATCAGCGCCTGCGACAGCACCCCGCAAACCCACAGCACCCGCTGCCCCATCCCCTGCCAGCGCAGCCTCTGCTGTTGGTCGTTAATTTTTTAAGAGCCGTCTGATGACACACACCATGCTTGCCGGTGCGCCCTTTGTGGCCACGCAAAACAACGATTTGTATTTGGAAGGCGTCAAACTCGCCGACCTTGCACACGCACACGGCACGCCGCTGTTTGTGTATTCCAAAGCTGCCATGCTCAGCGCCCTTGCAGCCTACCAACGCGGCTTTGCCGGCCGCAACGCGCGCATTTGCTACGCCATGAAGGCCAATTCATCACTCGCCGTGCTGCAAGTGTTTGCGCAAGCAGGTTGTGGTTTTGACATCGTGTCGGGCGGCGAGCTTGACCGCGTGATTGCGGCGGGCGGCGATGTTTCTAAAGTGATCTTCTCAGGCGTGGGCAAAACACGCGCTGAAATGCGCAAAGCTTTGGAAGTTGGCATTGCGTGCTTCAACGTCGAGAGCGAAGCCGAGTTGGAAGTGTTGAGCGATGTGGCACAAAGCATGGGTATGCGCGCGCCCATCAGCATCCGCGTCAACCCCAACGTGGACGCCAAAACCCACCCCTACATTTCCACCGGCCTCAAAGGCAATAAGTTTGGTGTCGCGCATGAACGCGCTTTGGCCACTTACCAACGTGCCGCCAGCTTGCCTGGGCTTCAAGTGACAGGCATTGATTGCCACATCGGTTCGCAAATCACCGAATCCACGCCCTACCTCGACGCAATGGATCGCGTGTTGGACCTTGTGCAGGCCATCGAAGCGGCAGGCATTGCCATTCACCACATTGACTTTGGCGGCGGCTTAGGCATCAACTACAACGGCGACACGCCGCCTGCTGCAGACGAACTGTGGGCGCAACTGTTGGCCAAACTCGACGCACGCGGCTACGGGCAACGCCAGCTGATGATTGAACCCGGTCGCTCCCTTGTGGGCAATGCTGGCGTGTGTTTGACCGAGGTGTTGTACTTGAAGCCAGGCGAGCAAAAGAACTTCTGCATCGTGGATGCCGCGATGAACGACCTGCCCCGCCCTGCGATGTACGAAGCATTTCACCAAATCGTGCCAGTTTCGGCGCGTGCTGGTGAGGCAGTGACGTATGACGTGGTGGGCCCCGTGTGCGAGAGCGGAGATTGGCTGGGTCGTGACCGTCAACTGGCGGTGCAGTCTGGCGATTTGCTGGCAGTTCTGTCGACCGGCGCGTATTGCGTGGCGATGTCTAGCAACTACAACACGCGTGGACGTGCGGCTGAGATTTTGGTGGACGGAACCCAGGCGCATGTGATTCGTCGTCGTGAGACAGTGGCGGATCAGATGGCTTGCGAGTCGTTGGTTCGCTGAGTCTTTTATCTCACCACCTTCGAAGCGAGCTCTTGGGCTCGCTTTTTCTTTTGCGGCTGTTTTTTACGTTCCTACATTCGTGTGTTCGTGTGGGCTCGTTCGCTCCGCCACGACGATCAGCCAGCACCTGACATGGCTCCCATCGCTGCGCGACGAATGTCGCCAAGTCAGGCGCTGACTGCTCGCCGTGGCTTCGGGCTGGTTCACATGGCAAGTCAAAGTCTTTGACGTGGATGCTGTGCTCTACGAATGGCGCAAGCCAACTTCAGCGTGAGTCATTGCGCTTAAATGCAAACAAAGTCGGCGTGAAACGGCTCACAACCAACAGGCCGATGTGGCTACGGGTGTGCGGCCCCTGACGACTTCTGGTACTCCAGCATGAGGAAGGGGCCGTGCGCCCGTGACCACATCAGCGAGTGAAACCACCCGAGCTAAACAAATGACGCCACAAAGAAGAGTGAACAACCCGCCACGCGAGCAAACCAAACAACACCGAAGCGTAAACAAACACCTCAGCAAAGTTACTCTTCCCAGCCCGCATCCAAAAGAAGTGCAACACCGCCAGCACTGCCACCACATACACAAGGCGATGCAACCACTGCCAGCGCTTAGCACCTAACCACCGAATGGCGCGATTGAACGAAGTCAATGCCAAAGGCGTGAGCAACACAAACGCACCAAACCCCACCAAGATGAACGGGCGCTTGGCGATGTCGACAGCAATATCTACCCACTCAAACCCCATATCTAGCCAGCTGTAACAAAGCAAATGCAGCACCACATAGAAATAGGTAAACAAGCCAAACATACGCCGGAACTTGGCCAGCTCAGGCAAGCCCGACATCACACGCAATGGCGTCACAACCAAGGTGATGCAAAGCAAGCGCAGTGTCCAATCGCCGGTGGCTCGAATCAAATACTCTGCAGGGTTGGCGCCTAAAGCGTCATTGGCTGCACCCCACACCAGCCATGCGAAGGGCATCAAACATAAAAGCCACAGCAAGGGCTTGGCGCTGCGGTGTTGCAGAGTTTGACGAAGCATCGCGCTCACGTGATCAATAGTTTTTGCTCAGGTCCATGCCTGCATAGAGCTGACCCACTTGGGCCTCGTAGCCGTTGAACATCAAGCTCTTGCGCTTTTTAGTAAACAAACCGTCTTCACCAATGCGACGCTCGGTGGCTTGACTCCAACGGGGATGGTGCACCGTAGGATTCACGTTGGAATAAAAGCCGTACTCTTGTGGCGCTGAGCGGCCCCATGAGCTCACGGGTTGTTTCTCGACAAAGCGGATCTTCACCAAGCTCTTGGCACTCTTGAAACCATATTTCCATGGCACGACCAAGCGCACAGGCGCTCCGTTTTGATTGGGCAGGACTTCGCCGTACATGCCAAAGCTCAATAGCGTGAGCGGGTGCATGGCCTCGTCCATGCGCAAACCTTCCACATACGGCCAATCGAGCACACGCGAGCGCACACCGGGCATGGTTTTGGGGTCGGCTTGGGTGATGAACTCCACATACTTGGCGCTGCCCAAGGGCTCTACGCGCTTGATCAATTCAGCCAGCGAGTAACCCACCCAAGGGATGACCATCGACCAGCCTTCGACGCAGCGCAAGCGGTAAATACGCTCTTCCATAGGGCTGAGTTTGAGCAATGCATCTAGGTCGAAGCGGCCGGGCTTTTTGACAAGGCCTTCGACCTCCACCGTCCACGGCTTGGTTTGTAGGGTGTGGGCGTATCGAACAGGGTCCGATTTGTCCGTGCCAAATTCGTAAAAGTTGTTGTAACTGCTGGCGTCGGCATAGGAGGTGATTTTTTCCATGGTGTTAGCACCACTCACGCGGCTGACCGCGCCTGTCAACGGGGCCAACTTACCTGGTCTTACGACCGGGTCCGTGGTTTGAGCAAAGGCTTCACGTGCGGCCCAAGAGGCCATTGACAAGCCTGCTGCACCTGCGGCCACTTGCTTGAGCCAATCGCGTCGTTGGGCATACACCGTTTGGGGTGTGATCTCGCTGCTCAAAGGGTGCACGAAGCCAGAGTCTGAGCTGTTCGAAAATTGGTTCAAGCGCACGTGAACTCCTTTGAATTAAAAAGTGTTCGTATTGTGATGCATGCTCAACTAAGTTTCAGGCTTGGCGCAAATGACCTTAGTGCTGAAAACAAAAAAGCTGGCACAAGGCCAGCTTTTAGAAGAGCTTGAAGCTCTGAATTAACGCAAACCAGCGATGTAGTCTGACACTGCTTTGATTTCGCGGTCATTCAGCTTAGCGGCCACGCCACTCATTTGGGCGCTGTTGCCTCGGCCTACGTTTTGGCCTGCACCTTTGTTTCCGTGTTCACGGAAGGCGTTCAATTGCGCCATGGTGTAGTCAGCGTGTTGACCGGCCAAACGTGGGTATTGCGCGGGAATACCTGCGCCCGTTGGGCTATGGCAACCTGCACAAGCTGCAATTTGGCGATCAGCCACACCGCCGCGGTAAATGCGCTCACCCAAAACCACCAAGTCTTTTTCTTTGGCGAAGTTTTTAGTTGCTTCCTTCGAGCCCAACCAAGCTGCCACGTTCTTCATGTCAGCATCAGACAAACCAGCAGCCATGCCGCTCATGATGGCGTTGGCTCGCTTGCCAGATTTGTATTCTTGCAACTGCTTGACCAAATAGTCTGGGTGTTGCTGGGCCAACTTGGGGTAAGCCGGAGAACCAGAGTTGCCATCTGCACCGTGGCAAGACGCGCAAACTGCTGTGTAAGTGGCTTCACCTTTGGCCAAATCAGCTTTGGCAACAGGCGCCACGGGATCGGCTGCGTGGGACAAAGCAGGCGCCACGAAAGCGGCGGCAATCAACAGGGAGGCAATCAGCTTCATAGGTATTCTTTGGTTAATGGGTCTCAAAGACTTCGAAAAACTGTGGTGATTCTACAATGCCGTATGAATCAGCCTGACCCACACGACACCCAAAACCCTATTGACAACCCCGAGGTGCCCGAAATCGCGGTCTTAAACGCTGAATTTGAGGCCCAACGCGAGGCTGATCGGGCCGCTGCCAAAGCCGCTTTCGAGCTGCTGGACCCCAAAGACCAAGCTAAATACGCCATGGGCTGGCTGCATACCGCGCGGTTCTTGACCACCGCCGCACAACTGCACCACCTGCCAACCTACGACCTGCCCGAAATCGCCTTTGTCGGCCGCTCGAACGCTGGTAAATCCACCTGCATCAACGTACTGACTCAACAAAAGCGTTTGGCCTTCGCCTCCAAAACGCCAGGCCGCACCCAACACATCAATTTGTTTGCCATGGGCCGCCAAGGCAAGACCGACGCCGTTTTGGCCGACTTGCCCGGCTATGGCTACGCCGCTGTGCCCAAACAAGACAAGATTCGTTGGCAACAAGTGATGGCCAACTATTTGCTCACTCGCCCTAACCTACGTGCGGTCGTTCTCATGTGCGATCCACGACATGGCTTGACTGAACTAGACGAAATTTTGTTGGACGTGATCCGCCCACGCGTGGAGGAAGGTTTGAAGTTTTTGGTGTTGCTGACCAAGGCCGACAAACTGAACAAAACCGATGGCGCAAAGGCGCTGCAAATCACCAAGCTGCAAGCCGGCGGCGGCGAGGTACGCCTGTTTTCAGCGCTGAAAAAGCAAGGTGTGGATGAAGTGGCGGCCACTTTGTACAAGTGGATGCACCCCTAATTCAACTTATCCCTCAGTAAAGCTCAGGGGTTCCCGGCGGTCGCGTCTTAAAACGCTTGTGCACCCAAAAATATTGAGCAGGCATGGTGTTGATGAACACCTCTAAGCGTTGGTTCATGGTCGCCGTGTCGGCCTCGGCATCCTCTGTTGGAAAATCAATCCAAGCTGGATGCACCACCACCTCGTAGCCCGTCTCTGTCATGCGGGTGATCACAGGCACCACACGTGCTCGGCCCAGCTTGGCAAAGCGCGAAAGCGATGGCACTGTGGCAGCTAGCTCGCCATAGAACGGTACGAAAATAGACTCACTCGGCCCAAAGTTCATATCGGGCAGCAAATAAAGCAATTCGTTTTGACGCAAGGCAGCGACGATGGGCTTCACGCCATCTTCTCGGCGAAACAAACGCACATGGCCAAAACGCTGACGCCCCTTTGCGACCCATGCATCCACCACCGCATTGGACTGTGGCGTGAAGATGGTGGTGAAGTGCAAAGGTAGGCTCATGGTGAGCGCTGTCCATCCCACATCCAGGCCCATGAAATGGGGTGCAAACAGCACAGTGGGCGAGGCGTCCGACAGAGCCGCTACTTCACCTGACAGCTTCACACGCGCTTGAATGCGCGCAGCACTGCGATGCCACAGCCAGCTGCGGTCTAACCACGCTTGAGCGAAATACACAAAGGTTTGTCGAGCCAGCACATCGCGTTCGACATCACTCAAATGCGGAAAGCACACGCGCAAATTGATCTGCACCACACGGCGACGTGAAGGAATCACCACCAACAACAAAGCACCCAGGCCTGCGCCCAAAGCGCGTAGCCACGGCAAAGGCAAATAGCCCAAGGCACGTAGCAGTAACAAACCCAACTTGCTGAACATCACTTAGCCCTCGGCACGCGGCTGTTTGCCACGCGCGTAGCCCCACATGTATTGGCTCGGCGCATCCAACACCATGCGTTCCACACCACGATTCACCGCCGCAGCCGCGGCTTCTGGCGACACTGTGGCGTCTTTCATTTCGGGGGCGTCAAACGGACGCATGTGCATGCAAAAGCCTTGGCCTATCGGCAAGCGCTCGCACCACGTCATGATGACCTGGGCGCCGGTTTGCTGCGCCAACTTGGCGAGCAAGGTCATGGTGTACACATCGCGACCAAAAAATGGCGCCCACACACCTTGCCCCAAAGGTGGCACTTGGTCGGGCAAGATGGCCGTGTAGCCGCCGTTGCGCAACGCGCGAATCAGCGTGCGCACGCCTGCCAACGAAGTGGGGGCTGAATCTAAATAAGGGCGCGTGCGTGCATTGGCCACCAAGGGCTCTAACCATGCTTGGCGCGCAGGACGGAACAACGCAATCATGGGGCCATGAGCTGGGCCAAATTTTTCGGCAATGGCTTGCGCGCCAATCTCCCATGCACCAATGTGTGGCGACATGATGATGACACCCTTGCCAGCTTGCATGGCAGCTTCAAAATGTTCAGCGCCATCCCACTTCATCAAGCCATCAAGCTTTGTTTCATGCGGGCGCATCCACACCCAAGGCAGCTCGGCCACCATTGAACCAATGGCCGCCACCGCTGGGCGGGCATCACGCCATGCTACGCCTGCGGCTTGTACATTGGCTTGGAAATTTCGCCGATAACTGGGCGACAACCACCACACCATCCACCCTAGAACAGCGCCTAACCGCTGCATCAAAGGCAGGGGCATGCGTGCTAAGAAATGAAAAATGCGGGTAGTGAGAGACATGAACTTTTTGATGACTTTGATAAATCCACTAGAATATAGATTGTCGCTGAGTTAAAGAACTACTTGCAGGGCGACAACACACTTCGGTGTTCGGGCTAAGAGCAATCTGGGCCACTCTGCTAAAGCGTTCGCTAGGCTCCAAGTTTTCAGGGTCGGCAACGCCGAACAACCCATTAAAAACAAGGACCTTTTTTTATGTCTAGCAATTACCTCTTCACTTCTGAATCCGTTTCAGAAGGCCACCCAGACAAAGTGGCAGACCAAATCTCTGACGCGATTTTGGACGCCATCTTCGAGCAAGACCCGCTCTCACGCGTGGCTGCCGAAACCCTGACCAACACCGGTTTGGTCGTATTGGCTGGCGAGATCACCACCAACGCGCACGTGGATTACATCCAAGTTGCACGCGACACCATCAAGCGCATCGGCTACGACAACACCGACTACGGCATTGACTACAAAGGTTGCGCTGTGATGGTTTGTTACGACAAGCAATCCAACGACATCGCCCAAGGCGTGGACCACGCGTCTGACGACCACCTCAACATCGGCGCGGGTGACCAAGGCCTGATGTTTGGCTACGCTTGCAGCGAAACACCAGAGTTGATGCCTGCTCCTATCTACTACGCACACCGTTTGGTCGAGCGCCAAGCCCAGTTGCGCAAAGACGGCCGCTTGCCTTTCTTGCGCCCTGACGCCAAGAGCCAAGTGACCATGCGCTACGTGGACGGCAAGCCTCACAGCATTGACACCGTGGTGTTGTCCACCCAACACAGCCCTGACCAAAGCGAGTCAGCCACCAAGATGAAAGCCAGCTTCAACGAAGCCATCATCGAAGAGCTGATCAAACCCGTGTTGCCCAAAGAGTGGTTACAAGACACAAAGTTTTTGATCAACCCCACAGGCCGTTTCGTCATCGGCGGCCCACAAGGCGATTGCGGTTTGACTGGCCGCAAGATCATTGTGGATACCTACGGCGGCGCATGCCCTCACGGCGGTGGCGCGTTCTCAGGCAAAGACCCATCGAAGGTGGACCGCTCTGCCGCATACGCTGCACGTTACGTGGCCAAAAACATCGTGGCAGCTGGCTTGGCGACACAGTGCCAAGTGCAAGTGGCATACGCCATCGGCGTGGCACGCCCCATGAACATCACCGTGAACACCGCAGGTACTGGCGTGATCTCTGACGACAAGTTGTCAGCACTGGTGGCTGAGCACTTTGACCTGCGCCCCAAAGGCATCATTCAAATGCTTGACTTACTGCGTCCAATCTACGCCAAGACAGCGGCTTACGGCCACTTTGGTCGTGAAGAGCCAGAATTTACATGGGAGCGTACTGACAAGGCTGCTGCATTGAAGGCTGCAGCCGGCGTGAAGTAAACGCTGCTTTGCTTGTTTAGCTTGAAGGGTCTCTTGTGTTTACAAGGGACCCTTTTTCTTTGTCCACAGGGATGCGAGTTGGGGTAGGCAGACGCGGCTTACATCGCTTCGCGACGAATGGCGCCGCATCTGCCTACCCCAACTCGCATGCTGTTATTCGGAAAAGTTCAGGCGATCTGCGCTTGCAAAGCCAATGCCTGAACGTGGCTACAACGACATATCCACAAACGTACGCATTGTTTCTTTGCTTGCAGCTACGTTCGCCAAAACTAATTCACATGACGGGCGTCATAGCCCGTTAACAAAAAGAAGCTTGGGTGGCGTACCCCAATAAGGCGCCATTCGTCGCGCAGCGATGTAAGCCGTTTGGGGTACGCCACCCAAGCTGCGCTGCAACGTTAAATGCAAATAAGCAACGAAAGCAGAGTCAACCCTCAGAAGACTGCTGTAACGCCCACATCTGCGCATACCGCCCATTCAGCGCCAACAACTCCGAATGCGCACCTTGCTCCACAATGCGCCCCGCATCGAGCACCAAAATCTCATGCGCATCCACCACGGTGGACAAACGATGCGCAATCACCAACGTGGTTTTATTCTGCGCAGCACTTTGCAGCTCGGCTTGAATGGCCCGCTCATTGGCACTGTCGAGTGCTGAAGTGGCTTCATCAAAAATCACAATCGGCGGGTTCTTCAACAAGGTGCGCGCAATCGCCACGCGTTGCTTCTCGCCGCCAGACAACTTCAAACCACGCTCACCCACCATCGTGTCGTAGCCCTTGGGCGTGGCGGAAATGAAGTCGTGGATGTGCGCGGCCTTTGCGGCCTGCTCCACCTCGGCCTCAGTCGCATCGGTGCGGCCATAGGCGATGTTGTAGCGCACGGTGTCGTTGAACAGCACGGTGTCTTGCGGCACGATGCCCATCGCGCGGCGCACGCTGCCTTGCGTGACTTGGCGAATGTCTTGGCCGTCTATGGTGATCGCACCGCCGCCCACGTCATAGAAACGGAACAGCAAACGCGCCAAGGTGGATTTACCCGAACCCGAGGGTCCAACCACCGCCACCGTTTTACCCGCAGGAATTTCAAAGCTGATGCCGTGCAGGATGGGACGCGTGGCTTCATACGCAAACACCACCGAATCAAACTTCACCGTGGGCGAGCCGCTCAGCTGCAAAGCAGGCGCACGGGGTGCATCAGCCACTTCGCGCTCTTTTTCAAGCAAGGTGAACATGCGGTCTAGGTCAGTCAAGCTTTGTTTGATTTCTCGGTAAAGCACGCCCAAGAAGTTCAGCGGGATGTAGAGCTGAATCATGAAAGCGTTGATCATCACCAAATCACCCAAGGTCATCCGGCCATCGACCACGCCTTGCGTGGCCCTCCACAGCATGCCCACCAAGGCCACCGCGATGATGAGCTGTTGACCGGTGTTGAGCAACGACAACGAGGTTTGGGATTTCAAGCGAGCCAAGCGCAAAGCCTCTAGGCTTTTGTCGTAACGCGCAGCCTCAAAGGCTTCGTTGTTGAAATACTTCACCGTTTCGTAATTGAGCAACGAGTCCACAGCCTTGGTGTGGGCCGCTGAGTCAAATTCGTTGGCTTGGCGGCGAAAGTGCGTGCGCCATTCGGTCACTTGAATAGTGAACACGATGTACAACGCCAACGCAGCTAGCGTGATACCTGCAAACCACACATCAAACTTCACAGCCAAGATGCTCAGCACCAAGGCCACCTCAATCAGAGTGGGTACGACGCTGTAGAGTGAAAATGAAATGAGCGACTCGATACCCCGCACGCCACGCTCAATGTCACGCGTCATGCCGCCGGTTTGGCGCTCTAAGTGGAAGCGTAGGCTCAGACCATGCAGATGCTGAAATGTTTCCAACGCAATTTGTCGCGCAGCTCCCTGCGTGGCCTTGGCAAACACCAACTCGCGCAGCTCGGTAAACGCGGACACAGACAAACGCAGCACACCGTACACCAGCAGCAAAGACACGGGCACAACGATGACAGCCATTGGGTCATTTGGCTTGAACGACATCGCATCGATCAACTCTTTGAGCAGCAAAGGCACGCCCACGTTGGCCAACTTGGCACCCACCATGAAGGTCAATGCAGCGATCACCCGCCATTTGTATTGCCACAAATAGGGGAAGAGGCGTTTCAAGGTTTCGCTATCCGGGCGCTGTTTGACGTGTTGCCCGATGGGGGCCGAAGAATGGGCGTGATGACGCATGTTGCACAATGCCAAAAAGTAATTCTTCGATTGTGCCTATGTCTACCTCTGCCAACCCACACGCTGTCCCCTTACCCACTGACCAAGAACTGGTGCTCAAAGTCATCCCTATGCCAGCCGACTGCAATCAAAACGGCGACATTTTTGGTGGCTGGGTCATGGCGCAGGTCGACTTGGCAGGCGCCGTTCTACCCGCACGCTATGCGCGAGGCCGTTTTGCCACGGTGGCGGTGAATGAGTTCATCTTCAAGCACCCCGTCAAAGTGGGCGATATCTTGAGCTTTTTCTCACGCGTGGTGCGCATCGGCAACACGTCCATCAATGTGAAGGTGGAAGTATTTGCGGAACGTTTCAGCGCCCAAGGTGAATACATGAAAGTGACCGAAGCCACCCTCACCTATGTGGCCATTGATGAGACGGGCAAGCCCCGCGTGATTCCGAAAGACTGAGCTCAGGAAACGATGTAGGCGGCAGTGCCCGTGGACATCAGCGTGCCATCAGGCCCACGAAACTCCATGCGCGAGGTACCTACACGCGTGCCCACACGCAAAGCGTGGGCATGGATGGTGAAGTGCTCGCCGATGCCTGGGCGCAAATAGTCCACCCGCAAATCAATCGTGCCAAGCTTGGCGAAGCGCTCTAGACGCTCTGCAGGTGGTTCTTTCATGTGCTTGGCGGCCAAGCACGCCATCACGGCGGCGCTGCCAATGGCATCGAGTACAGCGCTGATCACGCCGCCATGGATACGGTTGTAGGCATAGTGCCCCACCAAGTCGGGGCGCATGTCGATGCGGGCCACCACTTCATCGGGAGTCACGCTGACAATCTTCAAGCCGAGCAACTTGTTGAAAACAATCTTCTCTTCGTAGATGTCGCGAAAGCTGTTCAAGTATTCGGGTTCAAACACCACAGCACTGGCCACGCCCGTGTTGGCAATCGTTGGCGACATCGGGGTCTTTCGTTCAGAGAATCAAAGCTTAGAGAAATCAGGCTTGCGCTTTTCCATGAAGGCGCCAAACGCCTCTTTGGCTGCGGGCTCTGTGAGCATGCGGCCAAACGAAGCGGCTTCTTCATTCATTTGTTTTTGCACCAGCGCAGCTTGACCAGCTTTCATCAAGCGCTTGGTTTCCAGCAACGACGACAACGGCTTGGCTGCCAACTTACGGGCTTGCGCTTGCACATAGCTGTTCACTTCGGTGGGCGGCAACACGCGGTTGACCAAACCAATTTCCAAAGCCGCCTCAGCCATGAAAGGCTCGCCTAACAGCAGCGCTTCAGCGGCGCGGTGGTAACCCATCATTTGAGGTGCCAACAAGCTCGATGCTGCTTCTGGGCACACACCCAGGTTGACAAACGGCATGGCAAATGCCGCGTTGTCGCCTGCATAAACCAAATCACAATGGAACAACAGCGTGGTGCCGATGCCCACTGCCGGCCCGGCCACTGCCGCTAAGACAGGCTTTGGGAAAGCGGCGATGTTACGCAGCAAGCGGAACACAGGCGCGTCTTGCGATGACGGCGGGTTGTGCAAAAAGTCCGCAATGTCATTGCCCGCACAAAACACCGCCTCGTGCCCTTGAAACACCAACACGCGCACCTCAGGGTTGCGCTCGGCTTGCTCCACAGCGTCAGCCAGTGCGGTGTACATCGCGGAGGTGAGTGAGTTCTTCTTGTCGACGCGGTTGAAAGTCAGGGTCATCACACCTGCATCGATGTGGCTCAAGATTTCGGACATAGATTTCCTAATTACTGGGCGCGCAGCCAAACTTGGGTGCGGTAGAACGGACCAATGTAGCCGCGCACTTGCAGCTTTTTGCCACCTTCTTGCGGCACCATCTTCACGGTGTATTCCTTGCCATTTTCTGGATCCAAGATTTGACCCCCGCCAGCCCACAGGTTTTCACCAGAAGCATCTGGTTTCACGCCACGGATGATTTCCATGCCAATGATGGCTTGGCCCTTGCGGTCGTCTTTGCAGTCCTCACACGTCTTTTTGGCGTTGGGATCGTTGCGAAGCGACTTGACCACACGGCCGCTGAGTGCGCCGTCTTTGTCAACGATCTGGATTTCAGCTTTGGCTTCGCCCGTTTTATCGTCAATCGAATGCCATGTGCCCACAGGCGTCATTTGCGCAAAGCTGCTGCCAGCCGCGAACAGTGCCAAGGCCACGCATGATTTGAAAAAAGATGTTTTTGTCATGGTTTGAATTTACTCCAATTGATTCACCAAACAACTCAGGCAAACACGGCTTCTGTCTCCATGAGCACAGCAGAGCCTGCGCGCGCGGTGATCATGAGAGATGCCGTCTCAGGGAAGAGCTTAGCAAAGTAAAAGCGTGCTGTTTGCAGCTTGGCTTGGTAGAACGGATCGCGGTTACCTTCGGCAATCTTTTGCAGGGCCACTTGCGCCATGCGTGCCCAGAAGTAGCCAAACACCAAATGGCCTGCCACACGCAAGTAGTCCACGGCGGCTGCGCCCACTTCGTCGGCGTTTTCCATGGCTTTGTAGCCGATCTCACCGGTGAACTGCGTCATCTGCTGGCCCAGCTTGGCCAGCGGGTTAACAAACTCGGCCATGTCTTCATCGCCTTGGGCCTCGGCCACCAGAGCGGCAATGTGTTTGCCAAACTTCTTGAGCGACGCGCCTTGGTTACCCAACACCTTGCGACCCAGCAAATCCAAGCTCTGGATGGTGTTGGTTCCTTCGTAAATCATGTTGATGCGTGCATCGCGCACGTATTGCTCCATACCCCACTCACGAATGAAGCCATGGCCGCCAAACACTTGCATGCACGACGAGGTGGCCGTCCACGCGTTGTCAGTGATGAAGGCTTTCACAATGGGTGTGAGCAAAGCTACTTGTTCGGCTGACTCTGCACGCACGGCTTCGTCAGGGTGGTTCAGTTCGCGGTCAATCAACATCGCGCAGTGCAGCGCGAGTGCACGGCCACCTTCGGCATAAGCACGCGCTGTGAGCAGCATCTTGCGCACATCGGGATGCACCAGAATGCTGTCGGCTGGTTTGCTTGGATCTTTGGGACCTGTGAGGCTGCGCGACTGGATGCGGTCTTTGGCATAGGCCACTGCGTTTTGATAGGCCACCTCGGTCAAGCCCAAGGACTGCATGCCCACGCCAATACGTGCCGCATTCATCATCACAAACATCGCGGCCAAGCCTTTGTTGGGCTGACCCACCATCGTGCCCACTGCGCCGTCAAGCACCATCTGAGCTGTGGCGTTGCCGTGAATGCCCATCTTGTGCTCTAAGCCACCGCAGTAAATGCCGTTGCGCTCGCCCACGCTGCCATCGGCATTGACGTTGAACTTGGGCACCACAAACAAGCTGATGCCTTTGCTGCCCGCAGGCGCATCAGGCAAACGTGCCAACACCAAGTGCACGATGTTGCTCACCATGTCGTGCTCGCCTGCGCTGATGAAGATCTTGTTGCCGGTGATGCGGTAAGTTCCGTCCGCTTGTGGCTCAGCTTTGGTACGCAAGAGACCGAGGTCTGTGCCGCAATGTGGCTCGGTCAAACACATGGTGCCGGTCCACTCGCCACTGGTGAGCTTGGGCAGATACAACGCTTTTTGCGCGTCCGTGCCGTGTGCATGCAAAGCCTCGTAGGCGCCGTGCGTGAGGCCTGGATACATGGTCCAAGCCTGGTTGGCACTGTTGAGCATTTCGTAAAAACACTGGTTCACCACCACTGGCAAGCCTTGGCCACCGTAATCCGGGTCAGCGCTCAAGGCAGGCCAGCCACCTTGCACGTACTGGTCATACGCAGCTTTGAAACCATCGGGCGTTTTGACTTCGTGTGTGTCACGGTCAAGCACACAACCTTGTTCATCGCCAATTTGGTTGAGCGGAAAAATCACTTCTGACGCAAACTTGCCGCCTTCTTCCAACACCGCAGCGATGGTGTCGGCATCTATGTCGGCATGCTTGGGCATTTGTTTGAGATCGTCTGTGACGTGCAGTACTTCGTGCAGCACAAATTGCATATCGCGCAGAGGTGGGGTGTAGCTAGGCATGGTGTGTCTCCTTACTTTTTGGATGAAGTGGTGCGCTTAGCGCTTGTTTTTGTAACGGTTGCTGCAGCGCTCACGCCATAGCGCTGCAAGATGTTTTCAAATCCTTTGAGGGTGCGCGCCAAGGATTTGGACGAACGCAAAAACCGGGCTTCGTATTGCAAAGCCAAGATCAGGCCGTGCAACTCAAACACCATTTGTTCGGCGTCGATGTCTGCGGCCAAGTGGCCTTCTTCGCGAGCCTGCACCACGGTGCGGTACACCGCGGCCAGCCAAGTTTTGACCGAGCTGGCCAAGGCATCGCGCACAGGGCCTGGGCGGTCATCAAACTCTGCCGCACCACTGATGTAGAGGCAGCCAGAATCGATCTCAGCAGACGTGCGCTTGGTCCAATTGGCAAATAACTGGCGCAAACGTGGCAAGCCACGTTCCACCTGCAAAATGGGCAAGAACACCTCGTTTTCAAAACGGATGTGATATTCACGCACCACCGAAATTTGTAGCTCTTCACGCGAACCAAAATGGGCAAACACGCCCGACTTGCTCATGCGCGCTACCTCAGCCAAAGCTCCGATGCTCAGACCTTCCAAACCAATCTGCGTGGCCAAGCCCAAAGCAGCATCGACAATAGCGGCTTTGGTTTGCTGCCCTTTTTGGTGGGCGCGACTTTCGGTGGCTGCAGTTTTTTGGGATACGGTCATACGAAATACGAAATAGAACGGTCGTTCTATTTTGCATGATTTTTGAATCTTTAAACTAAGACCCTATGCACGCTACAAGAATTCTTGCCATCCGCCACGGGGAAACCCTATGGAATGTGGATACCCGCATTCAAGGCCATCTGAACATTGATCTGAACGAAAGAGGCCGCTGGCAAGCCGAACGCGTAGGCCATGCCTTGGCCGAAGAGCCGATTCATGCCATTTACAGCAGCGACTTGCAGCGCGCCTTTGAAACCGCCCGAGCCATTGCCACGGCGCCTGCCCGCTTGGCTGCCCGAACCCCATCGCCTGAGCGTGTGACGCCACACTTGCAATTGCGCGAACGGCATTTTGGCCACCTACAGGGAAAAACTTGGGCCGAGATTGAAACGGAATACCCAGATGAATGCCTACTTTGGCGCGGACGTGACCCGCACTGGGCCCCGATAGGCGGCGAGTCACTCACGGCTTTACGTGATCGCATTCGTACCTGCGTGGATGAATTGGCCAGTCAACATATCGGCGAGCAAATCGTTTTGGTCGCACACGGTGGTGTGATGGATGCACTCTATCGCTTAGCGACCAATCTACCGGTCGAAGCTCCGCGCGCTTGGCATTTGGGCAATGCTGCCATCAATCGCTTGCTTTGGACACCACAAGGTTTGAGCTTGGTGTGCTGGGGGGATGTGTCGCACTTTGATGAGGCGCTGGGCGCGCCCCGCGACGAGACCACCACTTAATCTGTGGTGACATCGCCAATCGCCTTTGGCGGCGTGACACCCAAGTGGCGATACGCAGCCAAGGTGGCCATGCGGCCACGCGGCGTGCGTTGCAAGAAACCTTGCTGAATCAAATACGGCTCAATCACGTCTTCAATCGTGTCGCGCTCTTCGCCGATGCTGGCCGCGATGTTATCCAGCCCCACGGGGCCGCCGTCAAAGCGGTGAATCACTGCTTCCAACAATTTGCGGTCCATCAAATCGAAGCCTTGCGGGTCCACATCGAGCATGGCCAGCGCCTTGTTGGCCATCTCAAGGGTGATGCGACCATTGCCCTTCACATCAGCGTAATCGCGCACACGGCGCAGCAGGCGGTTCGCAATGCGTGGTGTGCCGCGTGAGCGACGCGCAATCTCAAACCCACCTTCCACATCCATGGGTGTGTCTAGCAAACCCGCGCTACGCACCACGATGCGTTGCAGCTCTTCGGCGGTGTAAAACTCTAGGCGCGACACGATGCCAAAACGGTCGCGCAGCGGGTTGGTCAACATGCCCGCACGGGTAGTAGCCCCCACCAAGGTAAAGGGCTGCAAGTCAAGCTTGATGCTTCGCGCAGCTGGACCTTCGCCAATCATGATGTCGATTTGGTAGTCCTCTAGCGCGGGATACAAAATCTCTTCCACCACAGGCGACAAGCGGTGAATCTCGTCGATGAAGAGCACATCGTTTTTCTCAAGGCCAGTGAGCAACGCCGCTAAATCTTTGGGCTTTTCCAACACAGGGCCGCTGGTAGAACGCAGGTTCACACCCAGCTCTTGCGCAATGATGTGGCTCAGCGTGGTCTTGCCCAAACCGGGTGGGCCAAACAGCAGCACATGGTCGAGTGCTTCGTTGCGCTTCTTGGCTGCACCAATGAAGATTTCAAGCTGCTCGCGCACCTTCATCTGGCCCACGTACTCTTGCAGCAGTTTGGGACGCAGGGCGCGTTCAATCGCTTCTTCGAAGGGCGACACGGGCGCAGCAGACACCACGCGCGAAGGCATGGGTGAAGGGGCGAAATCGTCTGTTTGGATACTCATGGTTTATTTGGCCAAAGATTTCAGCGCCAGCTTGATGCCATCGCTCACGCCCACATCCGCTGGCAACGCCTTGAGCGCGGCAGCGGCTTCTTTGTCGTTGTAGCCCAGCGCCAGCAGCGCTTGCAAAATGTCGCTTTGATGGTCAGGCGTGGAAAACAGATGGGGGCCAAGGTCTGCGCCTAACTTGCCTTTGAGTTCGAGCAACAAACGCTCTGCCGTTTTCTTGCCAATGCCCGGCACTTTGGTGAGGCGGCCTGCATCTTGGTCAGACACAGCACGGGCCAACTCGTCGGCACTCAAGCCACTCAAGATGCCGAGGGCCATACGCGGGCCAACGCCTGAGATTTTGATGAGCAGGCGAAATGTTGCGCGCTCTGACGCAGCGCCAAAACCAAACAAGATTTGTGCATCTTCGCGAACCACAAAGTGGGTGAGCAGTGATACTTTTTCACCCGTGGCGGGCAAGTTGTAAAACGTGCTCATGGGCACATCGACTTCGTAGCCAACGCCGTTGCAATCCACCAAAACTTGGGGTGGATTTTTCTCGCTGAGAATGCCGCTTAATTTGCCAATCACATCTTGCCTATCATTGGGGTAACTTTTGAGAGATTATCGACTTGATTCTTCGCCACACCTTCACCCCGCATAACAACACCCGTCTGTCGCATTTATGCGGCCCTACTGACGAACACCTGCGCACCATCGAATTGGCCTTGGACGTGAAAATCGCCCACCGCCATGAGCAGTTCAAAGTGGATGGCCACAAAGCCAAAGCCACCCGTGCCATGGAGGTGCTGCAAGCCTTGTATGAGCGTGCCGCCAAAGCGATCCCCCCCGAACAAGTACAGCTCATGTTGGCGGGCGACAGTGCGATGGAAGAAGAAGACATCCCCACACTGCAAACCCGTCGCACCGACTTGCGCCCACGCACCCCCACGCAGGCCGCCTACCTCGACAACATTGCCGCGCACGACATCAGCTTTGGCATTGGTCCCGCTGGTACGGGCAAAACCTATTTGGCTGTGGCTTGCGCGGTGGATGCACTTGAGCGCAGCGCGGTGCAACGCATTGTCCTGACCCGTCCAGCTGTAGAGGCTGGCGAAAAACTCGGCTTCTTGCCCGGTGACTTGGGTCAAAAAGTCGACCCGTATTTGCGCCCCTTGTATGACGCGCTGTATGACCTCATGGGCTACGACCGCGTGCAAAAAGCGTTTGAGCGCAACGCGATTGAAATTGCGCCACTCGCCTTCATGCGTGGCCGCACACTCAACAACGCCTTCGTCATCTTGGACGAGGCACAAAACACCACGCCTGAGCAAATGAAGATGTTCCTCACCCGCATTGGCTTTGGTGCCAAAGCGGTAGTGACGGGTGACGTGAGCCAGATTGACTTACCCAAAGGCCAACTGAGTGGATTGATTGATGCCGAACGCGTGTTGAAACGCGTCAAAGGCATTTCAGTCACCCGCTTCACCAGCGCCGATGTGGTGCGCCACCCACTGGTGGCCCGCATCGTCGACGCGTATGACGCCCAACGCACCGCCACCACAGGCGCTCCTTCACGCAAACAATCTTAAAAATATGGCACTGCCCACCTTAGACCTCACCCTGCAATTTGGCGATGTGCCAAACGCAGCTCGCCACCGTGCTGAATTGCCCCGCGCGTTTGTGAACCGCTGCATTCGCAGCGCTTTGGCGCACGATGCAGAAATGACGGTGCGCATCGTCGACGCAGAAGAAGGTCAGGCTTTAAACAGAAGCTACCGCAAGAAGAACTACGCCACCAATGTGCTGACGTTTGACTATGCGCAAGCGCCGATGGTCATGGCCGACCTTGTTCTATGTGCGCCCGTGGTGGCAGCTGAAGCCAAAGAGCAAGGCAAGTCGCTACAAGAGCACTACGCGCATTTGCTGATTCATGGCGCGCTGCATGCCCAAGGCTATGACCATGAAACCTCTGAAAAAGATGCCATTGAGATGGAAACCTTAGAGATGTTCATCATGGCGAGCCTCGGTCTGCCTTGCCCTTACTGACAAAGGACTCAGGCTCAACGGCCTGAGGCGTCTTCCAACAAACGCACTTTCACCGTCTTGCCTTTGACGCGTCCCGCACTCAAACGCTTGACGGCCTCACGCGCGATGCCGCGCTCTACCGCCACGTAGGTGGAAAACTCATTCACGTTGATCTTGCCCACCTGCTCTTTGGTGAAGCCTGCATCACCCGTGAGTGCGCCCAACACATCACCGGCACGAATCTTCTCTTTGCGACCGCCCACAATTTGCAGCGTTGCCATCGGCGGCTGCAAGATGCCTCCGGCGGCAGGCGTGAGGCTACTGAGCGTTGCCCAGGTGGACTCGCGGTTTTGCAAGAGTTCAATCTTGCCCACATTGCCCATCTCGTCCATGCTGGCCAGCGACAAGGCCAAGCCTTCGGCGTCACCTCGGCCTGTGCGACCAATGCGGTGAATGTGCACCTCGGGATCGGGCGTCACGTCCACGTTGATGACGGCTTCTAAATTGGCCACATCCAAGCCACGCGCAGCCACATCGGTGGCCACCAACACCGAACAGCTGCGATTGGCAAACTGCACCAACACTTGGTCACGCTCGCGTTGCTCCAATTCGCCAAACAAAGCCAAAGCACTGAAGCCCTGAGCTTGCAGCACAGTCACCAAATCACGGCATTGCTGCTTGGTGTTGCAAAACGCCAAGGTCGACTCGGGGCGGAAGTGGTTGAGCAGTTGCGACACCGCATGCAAGCGTTCGTTGTTGCTCACCTCATAAAAAACCTGTTTGATTTTTTGCGCATCGTGCTGCGCTTGCACTTTGACGGTTTGCGGCTCGCGCATGAACTGCGACGCGAGCTTGGCAATGCCTTCGGGATAAGTAGCCGAGAACAACAAAGTTTGGCGGTCTTTGGGACACTGACGCGCCACCTTGGCGATGTCGTCAAAGAAGCCCATGTCCAACATGCGGTCGGCCTCGTCGAGCACCAACATCTTCAAGCCTTGCAGGCTGAGCGAGCCGCGTTCTAAGTGGTCCATGATGCGACCGGGCGTACCCACCACCACATGTGCGCCGTGCTCCAAGCTCACAGTCTGCCCACGCAAGGCCACGCCACCACACAGTGTGACCACTTTGATGTTGCCCACAGCACGGGCTAAGCGGCGAATCTCTTGCGTCACTTGATCGGCCAATTCGCGCGTAGGGCACAAGATCATGGCTTGTGCATCGAACTGTGCTGGGTCGAGCTTCTCGACCAAAGGAATGCCAAAGGCAGCTGTCTTGCCACTGCCTGTGCTGGCTTGGGCAATCAGGTCACGCCCAGCCAAGGTGAGGGGCAAGCTCGCAGCTTGGATGGGGGTCATCTGGGTGTAACCCAGCTGCGTCAAGTTATCTAATGAAGAGGCCGCGAGGCTCAGGGAAGCAAAATTCGTAGCGGTATTTTTTGTATCGGTCATGCACCGATTATCGTGATTGGGATGGTCACGGGGCCATCGTTCACCAAATGAACTTTCATGTCTGCGCCAAAGATGCCCGTTTGCACCTGTGGGTGCTGCGCTTTGGCTTGCGCCACAAACGCGTCGTACAAACGGCGGCCTTCGTCGGCGGGCGCAGCACTGGTGAAACTGGGGCGAGTACCGCTGCTGGTGTCAGCCGCCAAGGTAAACTGACTCACCACCAACAAACCGCCATTCACATCGGTCACGCTGCGGTTCATCTTGCCGGCTTCGTCGTAGAACACGCGTAATTTCAAAATTTTGTCGAGCATTTTTTGGCCCACCGCTTCGTTGTCGCCCTTTTCGGCACACAACAACACCATCAAGCCATGGGCAATTTCACCCACCGTTTGGCCATCGACCACCACTCGGGCTTCGCTCACGCGTTGCAAAACTGCTTTCATGCGTCATCTTTCGGATCATCGAAATGCGCCTCAACATCATTGGGCAACATTTGTATCGTGGCACGCAGACCTGGCACTGCCTTCATCAACGACTGCTCCACGTTGGCACGAAACATAGCAGCACGACCCAGCGTCCACTCAGCAGGCATGTGCATGTGCAAATCCACATAGCGGCGCTGCCCTGCTTTGCGGGTGATGAGGTGGTCAAAACGCACGATGTGCGTATGGTCGGCTCCCGCCTCTTCGTGTGCCATCGACAAGTCGTGCAACACGGTGTTGATTTGCGCCAGCACCTCGGGCTCAACAGCTTCATCCATCAGGCCTTGCGAAGCACTCCAAATCAAATGCCAGCCTTCTTTGAGGATGTTGAGTGCCACACCAATGGCCACCACTGCATCGAGCCACAGCCAACCGCTGTAACTGACCAGCACAATGCCAACCACCACACCCGCCGAGGTCCACACATCCGTCACCAAATGACGCGCATCGGCCTCTAGCGCAATGGATCGGTGTGTTTTGGCAGCGCGAAACATGACCCATGCCAATAAGCCATTCAGTACGGAGCTGGCCACTGACAATGCCAAACCAAGCCCCACTTGCTCTAAGGGCTGGGGATCAAAAATACGATGGCCCGCAGCCCACATGATGCCGAGTGAGGCCACCACGATGAGGATGCCCTCAAAGCCGGACGAAAAATACTCGGCTTTGTGGTGGCCATACGGATGGTCTTCGTCCGCAGGCATAGCGGCGACGGTCACCATCATCAAACCAAATATCGCGCTGGCTAAGTTAACCAACGACTCCATCGCATCGGACAGCAACCCCACCGAACCGGTGAGATGCCACGCCAAAGTTTTGAGCGCGATGGTGATACACGCCACCACAACCGAAGCCCAAAGCAAGCCTTTGGGCGAGAGCCACTTTTCAAGGGTGTGGGTGTTCATGCACGCAGTCTAGTGGCTGCCCGTTAAGCCAAGGTGACGCGCGCAAATTTGCGCTTGCCCACTTGCACCACAAACGTACCGGCATCCAACTTCAAACCTTTGTCGCTGACCACGCTGGAGTCGACACGCACACCGCCGCCGTCGATCAAACGGTTGGCTTCGCTGCTAGAAGGGGCCAAGCCTGCGGCTTTGAGCAACGCGCCAATGCCCATGGGTGCGCCGCTGAGCGACACCTCTGGAATTTCATCGGGCACGCCACCTTTGCTGCGGTTGATAAAGTCTTGCTCGGCGGTTTCGGCAGCTGCTGCGCCATGGAAACGTGCGGTGATTTCTTTGGCCAAAGCCACCTTGGCGTCTTTGGGATTGCGACCGCCTTCGATTTCCTTTTTCAAGGCTTCGATATCCGCCATCGACTTGAACGACAGCAAGGTGTACCAACGCCACATGAGTACGTCAGAGATGGACAACACCTTGGCAAACATGGTGTTGGGTTCTTCGCTGATGCCGATGTAGTTGTTCTTGGACTTGGACATTTTCTCGACGCCGTCCAAGCCTTCAAGCAAAGGCATGGTCAAAATGCACTGCGCTTCTTGGCCGAATTCAGCTTGCAAATGGCGGCCCATGAGCAGGTTGAATTTTTGGTCTGTACCGCCCAATTCCAAATCAGACTTCAAAGCCACCGAGTCGTAGCCCTGCATGAGCGGGTACAAAAACTCGTGCACGCTGATGGGCGTGTTGGCATGGAAGCGGTCATGAAAATCGTTGCGCTCCATCATGCGCGCCACGGTGTACTTGGATGCCAACTGAATCATGCCCATCGAACCCAGTGGTATGCACCACTCGCTGTTGTAGCGAATTTCGGTTTTGGCAGGATCGAGCACCAACGAGGCTTGCTTGTAATACGTCTCGGCGTTCACCTTGATTTGCTCAGGTGTGAGCGGAGGACGCGTGCTGTTGCGGCCAGACGGATCGCCAATCAAACTGGTGAAGTCACCAATCAAGAAAATCACTTGATGCCCCAAGTCTTGCAACTGGCGCATTTTGTTGAGCACCACGGTGTGGCCAATGTGAATGTCTGGCGCTGTAGGGTCCAAGCCCAATTTGATGCGCAGCGGTTGGCCCGTCGCCTCTGAGCGCGCGAGCTTTTTCACCCATGCGTCTTCGGGGATCAGTTCTTCGCAGCCACGCTTGGTCACAGCCAAGGCTTCGAGGACGCGGTCGGTCACTGGATGAGCGACGGAGGAGTTTTGTGCAGGTGCTTGATTCATAAGGATTTTTTACCATTCAAGGTATACTTGACGGTTTGGTGTTTGAGCCTGATTTTAGAGGCCCAAACGTTGAGGCTCTGGGCTTGGCTCCGCCTTCTACCAACTGCCGGAGAAATACCTTGCAGCAATTCATTTCTTTGTGGGCCACGCGCCTGCAAAACATCTTGGGTACACCACGCCGCCGCGCCTTGGCTGGCGTCTCTATGGCCCTCTCCATCTTGGGTGGTGGCGCTTATGCCGTTGCCAGTTTAGAAGCTGGCGTTGCTGGCATGCCGTTGCAGCAAGTTGTGGAGAGCGTCAACACCTTGTCGCTGCCCAGCCTGTGGACTGACAAATCCTTGCAACTGTTCCGCTCTGACCTGACCCGCTCTAACGACACGGCAGATAGCCTGTTGTCGCGCCTTGGCCTGAGTGACCCTGAAGCCGCTACTTATTTGCGCAACGCGCGCACCGCACGCCAACAGTTCATTGGTCGCGCAGGCCGCATGGTCAGTGTAGAGGGCGACGCCGAACACCGACTCACACGCTTGACGGCTCGCTGGGCCAATGACGATGGCGAAAACTTCACGCGTTGGGTGATGGAGCGCAATGAAGAAGGCTTCGTGGAACGCCTTGAAACGGCACGACTCAACGTCAGCACACGCATGGGCAACGGCACGATCCAAAGCTCGTTGTTCGCTGCCACTGACGACGCAGATATTCCAGACAGCGTGGCCAACCAATTGGCCGACATCTTCGCGGGCGAGATCGACTTTCACCGCGACCTGCGCAAGGATGACCGCTTTGCCGTGGTGTACGAATCGCTCGAAGCCGATGGCGAAGTGCTGCGCGCTGGCCGTGTGCTGTCTGCCGAGTTTGTGAACAACGGTAAAACTCATCAAGCGTTTTGGTTCAAAGAAGCCAACGCCAAAGAAGGCGGCTACTACAACGCAGACGGCATGAGCTTGCGTCGCAGCTATCTGGCATCGCCTCTTGCCTTTTCACGCATGACCAGCGGTTTCAAAATGCGTTTCCACCCGATTCTGCAAACTTGGCGTGCCCACTTGGGCGTTGACTACGCAGCACCCACAGGCACACCGGTACGCAGCGTCGGCCAAGGCATTGTGGATGTGGCAGGCTCGCAAGGCGGCTTTGGCAATGTGGTGATGGTCAAGCATGCCAATGGACACACAACGGTCTATGCGCACTTGAGCCGCATCAACGTCAAACGTGGCCAATCGGTCATGCAGGGTCAAACCGTTGGTTTAGTGGGGTCTACAGGTTGGGCTACTGGCCCACACTTGCACTTTGAATTCCGCGTCAACGGCAAGCAACAAGACCCTCGCATCATGGCTCGTCAAAGCACGGCCATCGAGGTGTCCGCTGCTGCTCGCGAGCAATTCAAACAACACACGACCATCGCCAAGGTGGACTTGGCCGCAGCAGCCAGCACTCAAGTCAGCCGCGCAGAATAAATGTCTGCGTCCACCACGTCGAAGCAGCTTTTCATCGGCCTGATGTCAGGCACGTCGCTTGATGGCGTGGATGGCGTGTTGGCAGATTTCAGCGGCGCTCAGCCACGCGTTTTGGCACACCTTGCCATGCCATTTGCGCCAGCACTCAAACAAGAGTTGCTGGCACTCAACACCCCGTCTGACAATGAGTTGCATCGCGCAGCATTAGCCGCCAACGGCCTTGTGCGCGTGTATGCGCAAACCGTGCAAGCCTTGTTGGCAGACACGCAAACAGCAGCGAGCGATATTTGCGCCATCGGCGCACACGGCCAAACCGTGCGCCACCAACCAGGCGCGTTTGACGGCACAGGCTACACGCTGCAACTCAACAACCCCGCCCTCTTGGCTGAGCTCACCGGCATTGACGTCGTGGCCGATTTCCGAAGCCGCGATGTGGCCGCTGGTGGTCAAGGTGCACCTCTCGTTCCTGTGTTTCACCAAGGCATCTTTGGCCAAGCCAACTGCACGGTAGGCGTGCTGAACATCGGCGGCATTGCCAACCTCAGCGTGCTGCACGCCAATGGCGATGTGTTGGGTTTTGACTGCGGCCCTGGCAACGCACTGCTAGACCACTGGTGCGAAGCCCACACAGGTAAAGCCTTTGACAACAACGGCGCATGGGGCGCTAGCGGCAACGTGATTGAGCCTTTGTTGCGAACCATGTTGGCCGAACCTTTTCTGCACCAAGCCCCCCCTAAAAGCACGGGGCGCGATTTATTCCACCCCACTTGGTTGGCGCACCAACTCAGCAGCTATACCAATGCGAATGCTGCTGACGTGCAAGCCACCCTCACCGAGTTCACCGCACGTGTCTGCGTGAACGATGTGCTGCGCCATGCAGCAGATGCCGCTGAACTCATCGTGTGTGGTGGTGGTGCTTTGAATGGGTTGCTGATGCAACGCTTGCAGGCTGGGCTGCCGAATGTGCGCGTGCTGTCGTCTGCTGCGCGTGGCATGCCACCTTTGCAAGTAGAAGCTGCCGCTTTTGCTTGGCTCGCTCGCCAAACCGTACTGGGCCTTCCAGGCAACCTACCAAAAGTAACGGGCGCACAAGGCGCCCGCATACTGGGTGGGATTTTTAAAGCCTGAGCTTTAGGGATCTGTCGATCAGGCTGAGAACGATGAGCCGCAGCCGCAGGTGGATGTTGCGTTGGGGTTCTTGATGACGAACTGTGCGCCTTGCAAGTCTTCTTTGTAGTCAATCTCAGCGCCCACCAAATATTGGTAGCTCATGGCGTCGACCAACAAAGACACACCGTTTTTGTTGATCGTGGTGTCGTCTTCGTTCACGATTTCATCGAACGTGAAACCATATTGAAAACCTGAGCAGCCACCGCCCTGCACAAACACGCGCAATTTCAAATCAGGGTTGCCTTCTTCCGCGATCAAGTCGGCCACTTTGGCCGCCGCGCTGTCGGTGAAGACGAATGGGGATGGCATTTCTGTTTGGACGTTTTCGGCAACTGCGCTCATGTGAGGACTCCTGAATCAATGCTTAAAAGTATATCGCTTTACTCGGGTATAGCGCAGTGCGTGGCTTAGAAACGCTGTTTGCAACATGGGCATTCACTAGACCCCACCAAGCAACAAAAAAGCCGCAAGGGCGAACCCATGCGGCTTTTGGCAAAACAGAAAGCGGATTAACGCTTGCTGAACTGCTTGCGGCGGCGAGCAGAGTGCAAGCCAACCTTTTTACGTTCGACTTCACGAGCATCGCGAGTCACGTAACCGGCTTGTGACAGGACGGGCTTCAAAGCTGCGTCGTAGTCGATCAAAGCGCGGGTAATACCGTGACGCACTGCACCAGCTTGGCCAGACTCACCACCACCGTGCACGTTGACTTGAATGTCAAATGCTTCAGCGTTGCTAGTCAAAACCAGAGGTTGCTTCGAAATCATGATCGAGGTTTGACGGCCGAAATATGCGGCGATGTCTTTACCGTTGATCGTGATTTTGCCGGAGCCTTTTTTCAGAAACACGCGAGCGACGCTTGATTTGCGACGGCCGGTGCCGTTGTTCCATTCACCAATCATTTCAGCTCCTTAGATGTCCAGCACTTTAGGCTGTTGTGCGGTGTGTGGGTGCTCAGCACCGCCATACACCTTGAGCTTTTTGATCATGGCGTAGCCGAGTGGGCCTTTAGGCAACATGCCTTTAACGGCCTTCTCGAATGCGCGGCCAGGGTGCTTGGCTTGCATGTCGCGGAAGTTTGTAGCTGTGATACCGCCTGGATAACCAGAGTGACGGTAGTACACCTTGTCCAAAGACTTTGTACCAGTGACCTTGAGTTTGGATGCGTTGATGATGACGATGAAGTCACCTGTATCGACGTGGGGTGTGTAAATGGCTTTGTGTTTGCCGCGTAAACGGAGAGCAACTTCGCTGGCTACTCGTCCGAGCACCTTATCGGTGGCGTCAATCACAAACCACTCATGCACCACGTCAGCGGGTTTTGCGCTGAATGTAGACATAGTTAAATCCTAAAAGGAGAGTTGGTTTGTAGGGTCCTTTTCCACGGTCGGCGTTCTTCTGTTGAGAACCTCTTAGGTGGGATGTGCCTTTTTCAAAGCCTCTGCCGCGGGACCACTCAAACGCTGCAGAGCCAAAGATTATAAGCAAAATCAAACGCTTAGCGCAAATTTGGCCCAAAGAAGGTGAATTGGCGGGTTACCATCCTGTTTATGTTCAGTTATCGCCACGCTTTTCACGCCGGAAACCACGCCGACGTCCTCAAACACCTCACTTTGATTGCCACTTTGAAGCATTTGATGCAAAAAGACGCAGGCATTCAGTTTGTGGATACGCATGCGGGCGCTGGCCTGTACCGCTTGGACGGCGACTATGCTGAAAAAAGTGGCGAAGCCGCCGAGGGCATTTTGAAGGTGATCAACCTCAAAGGCCCTGCCGCCCTGACCGACTACCTAGACATGGTGGCCAGCTTCAATGCCAAAGGCAGCCACAAGATTTACCCAGGCTCGCCGTTCATCATCCACAAGCTGCTGCGCCACGAAGCGCGCGACCGCTTGAAGCTGTTTGAACTGCACCCCACCGACCACAAATCACTCACAGGCAATGTGCAGCAGCTGGAAGCTGGCCGCACGGTCAGCGTGGCGCGTGCGGATGGCTTTGAGTCACTCAAAGCATTGCTGCCACCACCTTTGTCGAGCACCGGCTCACGCCGCACCTGCGTGTTGATTGACCCCAGCTACGAAATCAAGAATGACTATTACCGTGTGATTGATTGCATTCAAGACAGTTTGAAGCGATTTGCGACAGGCACGTACATCGTCTGGTACCCCATCGTGCCCCGCCCTGAAGCGCACGATTTGCCACGCAAACTCAAAGGTCTGTGCAGCCAAGTCAAAAAGCCATGGTTGCACGCCACGCTGGCGATTGGCCGCGAAACCAGCAGCAAAGACGCGGGCCTGAGCGCCAGCGGCATGTTCATCGTCAACCCACCTTTTGCGCTGAAGCCTTTGCTGAACGAAGCGCTGCCCGTGGTGGAAGAAGCTTTGGCCCGTGGGCCAGGTCGCGGCTGGACGGTGGAATCTGGCGGTTAAGCGGTTTGTCTTGCGCACATGTAAAAGGCCTCGCAATGCGAGGCCTTTTGCTGGGGGAAGCTAATGCTTAGAAGCGGTAGCCAACGCCTACACCAACCAAGACTGGGTCGAGCTTTAGAGTACCAGCGTCCGTACCGCCGGCGTACACGTGGGTTTTCAGTTGAACCTTTTTGATATCAAAGTTCAACGAAACTTGTTTTGTCAAAGGCACGTCAACGCCTACCTGAAGTGCAAGACCAGAGCTATGCCCCTCAAGCGTCACATTATTAGTTCCTCCTAAAGCGCTAATTTGCTCTTTACAAATTTTTGTAAGATTCAAACCTGCACCGACATAAGGCTTAAATCCGTTGAAATTTGTGAAGTGATATTGACCCAGAAGCGTTGGAGGCAAATGCTTAAATGTGCCCAAATCTGAACCGTTTGAATACACATGCTGCTTTTGAGGAATCGTCAAGATCAACTCTGCAGCGATGTTTTTGTTAAAGAAGTAGCTGATATCTACCTCCGGAATGGTTTTGTTATCGACCGTCAAACCCAAGCCCGTTGTGTCTTTATTTGCCATATCTAAATGCACAGCACGCGCACGAACCAACCAAGGACTCTCTTGAGCAGCGACAGAACCAACAGCCAACATGCCAATAGCAGCGGCGATAAGAATTTTTTTCATTTTTTGCTTCCTTGTACTCGGGTCTATTCCCGTGCTGTTGATTTCACAGCGATGAAGGAAGCAAGACATTGACCCCGATCAAGCCCTTAGACAAAGGTATTTGATGAAGATCAAGCTACCGGCAGTTAGGCGGTGAATCCCAAATTTTTACAAATAGCCAACGTGGTGGCGCTTTGGTTCATGCTGTAGAAATGCAGTCCAGGCGCACCGCCTGCACGCAACTGGTCACACAAGTCTGTGACCACTTCCAAGCCAAAAGCTTTGATGGACGCAATATCGTCGCCGTAACCTTGCAAACGCAAACGGATCCAACGGGGAATTTCTGCACCACATGCATCGGAGAAGCGCAACAACTGCGACGAGCTGGTGATGGGCATGATGCCGGGGATGATTGGGATTTCCACGCCCAACTTATCAGCATCTTCCACAAAACGGAAATACGCATCGCTGTTGTAAAAGTATTGGGTAATCGCTGAATCAGCACCCGCCTTCACCTTGGTGGCAAAGGCTTGCAAATCTGCCTCAGCCGATTTGGCTTGAGGATGAATCTCTGGGTAGGCGGCCACTTCAATGCCAAAGTCATCACCTGTCTCTGCACGAATGAAGGCCACCAGATCGCTGGCGTAATGAAACTCGCCGCCGGCGCCGTAGCCGCTGGGCAAATCGCCGCGCAAAGCCACCAAACGTTTGACGCCCATGGCTTTGAACTCGGCCAGTTGCTGGCGCACGCTGTCGCGTGTGGCGCCAATGCAAGAGAAGTGAGATGCGGCAGCCATGCCCTCGCCCAAGATCTCTTTCAGCGTCGAAATCGTGCCTGCTTGGGTAGAGCCTCCCGCACCGTAGGTGACCGAACAAAACTGCGGCTTGAGCGGGTACAACGCCTGACGCACCGCGCGCAACTTCTCTGCACCCTCTGGCGTCTTGGGTGGGAAAAACTCAATGCTCAAGCTGTTGTTCGTGTTCATATCCGTCTCACTTGTTGGCGCGTCATGCTCGACGCGCACCAATCCAAAATTCTTTATTACCATCGCCACCGGCAATGGCGCTGGGCCAATAGCCCAGCACATCTAAATTCAAAGTAGCACAGGCCTCGCGCAATCGCGCTTCAACTTGCACATAGCTGGCTTCGTCCTTGACCAAACCGCCTTTGCCAATGTCGCTGGGCTGCAGTTCAAACTGCGGTTTGACCAACATCAGCAGCGCCCCGCCCTTTTTCAACAAAGGCAGCAACGCGGGTAATACAAGGGTGAGCGAGATGAAAGACAAATCACCCACCACCAAATCAAATCCTAGGGCCACATTGGGCACGCGCGCATCGTTAGGCTCTAGCTCGCGAGCGTTGATGCGCTCGACACACACAACACGCGCATCGTCGCGCAAACGTGGATGCAACTGACCGTGCCCCACATCCAAGCCCACTACTTGCGCAGCGCCTTGCTGCAGCAAGCAATCGGTGAATCCGCCAGTGCTTTGCCCCACATCGAGGCAACGCAAACCTTGGGCCAATAGGCCACTGCTTTGCAGCGCACCTTCCAGCTTCAAACCACCGCGAGACACGTAACGTGCCTCAGCGTTGTCTAGCAAACGCACCTCACAAGGCAGTGGTAACTCGTCACCATTTTTGGAAACGCGTTGCCACGGCTTAGTGCCTAACCGCCACTCCACACCCGAGGTGATCAGCCGCTGCGCTTGAGAGCGCGAAGCGGCTAACCCACGTTCAAGAAGTAGCTGGTCAGCACGCATCCGTGAAGTGCGAAGTGCTTAGTAGCGGTACGTGTCGGCTTTGTATGGGCCGTTCTTAGACACACCGATGTAAGCGGCTTGCTCGTCGCTCAACTCGGTCAGCTGAGCGCCAACTTTCTTGAGGTGCAAACGTGCCACTTTTTCATCGAGGTGCTTAGGCAACACATAAACCTTGCCTGCTTCGTATTGGTCTTGCTTGGTGAACAACTCGATCTGAGCGATCGTTTGGTTCGCAAAGCTAGAGCTCATCACAAAGCTGGGGTGGCCAGTGGCACAACCCAAGTTCACCAAGCGGCCTTTGGCCAACAAAGTAATCTTCTTGCCATCAGGGAAGATGACGTGGTCGACTTGAGGCTTGATCTCGTCCCACTTGCACTTTTCCAACGAAGCCACATCGATTTCGTTGTCGAAGTGACCGATGTTGCAAACGATGGCTTCGTCTTTCATGGCGGCCATGTGCTCGTAGCGGATCACGTTCTTGTTGCCGGTGGCAGACACGAAGATGTCGCACTTGTCGGCGGCGTATTCCATGGTGACCACTTTGTAGCCTTCCATGGCAGCTTGCAAGGCGTTGATTGGGTCGATCTCGGTCACCCACACTTGAGCGCTCAAAGCGCGCAAGGCTTGTGCAGAACCTTTGCCCACGTCGCCGTAGCCGGCCACGCAAGCCACTTTGCCTGCGATCATCACGTCGGTGGCGCGCTTGATAGAGTCCACCAAAGATTCGCGGCAGCCGTACAAGTTGTCAAACTTGCTCTTGGTCACAGAGTCGTTCACGTTGATGGCGCGGAACATCAAGCTGCCTTTGGCGGCCATTTCGTTCAAGCGCAACACGCCTGTGGTGGTCTCTTCGGTCACGCCGATGATGTGCGCACCTTTGCGGCTGTACCAAGTAGGGTCCACAGCCAATTTGGCTTTGATGGCGTTGAACAAACAAGTTTCTTCTTCGCTGGTGGGGTTGGCGATCAAAGAAGCGTCGGTTTCAGCGCGCTTGCCCAAGTGCATCAACAAGGTGGCATCACCGCCGTCGTCCAAGATCATGTTGGGGCCTTCGCCTTCGGTGCCTTTGGCGCCGAATTCAAAAATGCGGTGGGTGTAGTCCCAGTACTCGGCCAGGGTTTCGCCTTTGGTGGCGAACACAGGAATGCCAGCTTCTGCGATGGCAGCAGCGGCGTGGTCTTGGGTAGAGAAGATGTTGCAAGAAGCCCAACGCACGTCAGCGCCCAAAGACTTCAAGGTTTCGATCAACACAGCCGTTTGAATGGTCATGTGCAAAGAACCAGTCACGCGAGCGCCTTTCAAAGGCTGCGCTTTGGCGAATTCTTCGCGGATGGCCATCAAACCGGGCATTTCGGTTTCGGCGACTTTGATTTCTTTGCGGCCCCAAGCGGCCAAGGACATGTCGGCCACGATGTAATCAGCGGCGGCGTTGGTATTAAGAACAGCGTTCATTTGTGAGACTCCAAAAGTTGGCAAAGCCACTAGCGGCGCGCGGTCAGCGTCATCTGGGAGTCCGAAGTATTCTTCGAGGAGCTCACCTCACGTCGACTAGTGGGTGAGCGCGGTTGGCAGTCCGAGCCTCACCTGTGAATTTGACCCTTGCGAGCCGACAGGCTGCAGCGCTCCTCGGATAGGCAAGATTTTAAACGAACTTCTAAAACCCCTGCTTGACCACGGCCCCAGCGCTATGATTCCCGCCTTGATTTGCCATTTTTAGGCGTCCCCTTTTATTTAGACCCCATGAGCTCCTTTTTGAACGAAGTGCGCCGTCGCCGCACCTTTGCCATCATTTCTCACCCCGACGCGGGTAAAACCACGCTGACCGAAAAGCTGTTGCTGTTCTCGGGCGCGATTCAAATCGCGGGCGCCGTCAAAGGCCGCAAAGCCAGTCGCCACGCCACGTCTGACTGGATGGAAATCGAAAAGCAGCGCGGCATCTCGGTGGCCTCATCGGTGATGCAGATGCTCTATCGCGAGCACGTCATCAACTTGCTCGATACCCCCGGCCACAAAGACTTCTCGGAAGACACCTACCGCGTGCTCACCGCCGTGGACTCAGCCTTGATGGTGATTGACGCGGCCAATGGTGTGGAAGCGCAAACTCGCCGCTTGATTGAGGTGTGCCGTCAGCGCGACACGCCCATCATCACGTTTGTGAACAAGATGGACCGCGAAGTGCGCGACCCGCTCGACATCCTTGATGAAGTTGAACGCGAACTCGGCATGCCTTGCGTGCCCATGACATGGCCTGTGGGCCAAGGCAAGTTGTTCGGCGGCATCATCAACTTGCGCACCCAAGCCATGACGGTGTTTGACTCTGGCTCTGAGCGTCTGCCACAAGACTTTGAAACGCACCCGCTGACCGAGCAAGCCCAACTGGCCGAACGCTTTGGCTTGGAATGGGCCACCGCCATGGAAAGCATGGAGCTGGCCACGGGCGCATCGCCCAAGTTCGACAAAGAAGCCTTCTTGGCCGGCAAGCAAACGCCCGTGTTCTTTGGCTCGGGCGTGAACAACTTTGGTGTGATGGAAGTGCTTGACGCCTTGGTCGACCTCGCACCATCACCTCGGCCGCGCTTGAGCCATCTTGTTGTGAACAAACAAGCTGTCGAGAAAACGATCCAGCCCGAAGACGAAGGATTTGCCGGCGTGGTGTTCAAGGTGCAAGCCAACATGGACGCCAACCACCGCGACCGCATTGCGTTTGTGCGCGTGGCCTCAGGCAAGTTCACGCCAGGTATGAAGCTCAAGGTGCAACGCACCGCCAAAGAACTGCGCCCCACCAGCGTGGTGACCTTCATGTCGCAACGCCGCGAAGCTGTGGAAGAAGCGTATGCCGGCGACATCATCGGTTTCACTACACACGGCGGCGTGCAGTTGGGCGACACCATCACCGACGGACCCGCGTTGCAATTCACCGGTCTGCCGTTTTTCGCGCCTGAGTTGTTCATGACGGTGATTTTGAAAAACCCATTGCGCACCAAGCAACTCCAGCAAGGCTTGGACCAGTTGGGGGAAGAAGGCGCGATTCAGGTATTCAAACCCGAAGCCGGTGGCGCAATGTTGCTAGGCGCTGTGGGCCAGTTGCAGTTTGAAGTGGTGCAGCACCGCTTGAAGGCCGAATACGACTGTGATGTGAAGTTAGAGAGCTGCCAGTACACCGGCGCGCGTTGGATCACGGCTGACACGCCTGCTGAACTGCGTGAGTTCACTTATGCGTATCCGCAGCGTATGGCTTTGGATGCGGCCAACACGTTGGCGTATTTGTGCACGTCACCTTATGACGTGCGGTTGGCACAGGAACGTTTCCCTAAGATTCATTTCCATCCTTTGCGTGAGCATGCTGGGTTGGCTTTGTCTACTGCGGGTTGATTCGTTGCTTTTGTAGTGAAGAGAGGCTCAGTGGCATTGCCCTAGGCTCCTCTTCGCTGCGCTCAGAATGTCGCTACGGGCAACACCACTGAGCCTCTCTTCGCGTTGCACGCATCAGATTCGGGTACGGGTACAAACGTCCGCCCTCACACGAAAACTCTGGCATACGGGACATCACTTCTGCGCCAACTTGACTGAGCGAAGTCATCCGCTCACAAACAAGTGCTGCGGGATAAGCCGTAGCGGCATTCTGAGCGCAGCGAAGAGGAGCCTAGGCTTATCCCGCAGCTCGCAGCCACGTCAAAGCCAAAGCTCATCAAACCTAACGAAAGACGCGTTACGTTCGAGCCAACACTGGCTTCAAAGCAATACCCGTGTGTGTCCCCAAAGCCACCACCGCCTCAGGCGTATCAGCCGCCACGATCAAGCCACCGCCATCGCCACCTTCTGGCCCGAGGTCAATGATCCAATCCGCTTCGGCAATCACATCCAGGTCGTGCTCAATCACCACCACGCTGTGACCGCCATCCACCAAACGGTGCAACACGCGAATCAACTTATCCACGTCGGCCATGTGCAGGCCAACCGTAGGTTCGTCCAACACATACAACGTGTGCGGTGCTTTGTTGCCTCGGCGGGTCACGTCATCGCGTACTTTGCTTAGCTCCGTCACCAGTTTGATACGCTGCGCTTCACCGCCACTCAGCGTGGGTGAAGGCTGGCCCAAAGTTAAATAACCCAAGCCAACGTCTTTGAGCAGTTGCAGCGGATGTGCGATGTTGGGCATGGTGGCGAAGAACTCCACTGCCTCATCCACTTCCATTTGCAATACATCGCCAATGCTCTTGCCACGCCAGCTCACCGCCAAGGTCTCGGGGTTGAAGCGAGCACCGTGGCAGGTTTCGCACGGCACTTTCACGTCAGGTAAAAAGCTCATCTCAATCGTGCGCAGGCCTTGGCCTTCGCAAGTGTGACAACGCCCCTCGCCTGTGTTGAAGCTGAAACGCCCTGCGCCGTAGCCTCGGGCTTTAGCCTCTAATGTTTCAGCAAACAGTTTGCGAATCGTGTCCCAAAAACCAATGTAGGTTGCGGGGCATGAACGCGGTGTTTTGCCAATTGGCGTTTGGTCCACTTCCAACACGCGGTCAATGCTTTGATAGCCGTCAAGCCCTGTGCAGCCCGACCACCCAGGATGCTTACCTTCTTCATCCAGTTTGCGCCCCGCCTGCGTCGAACGCTGCGCCACAGCTGCAGCCACGTTATGCAACAACACGTCGCGAGCAATCGTGGACTTACCAGAACCAGATACGCCGGTGACGGCAACCAATCGCTTGAGCGGAATCTCCACGCTCACGTCGTTCAAGTTATGCAGAGAAGCACCTTCGAGCGACAGCCAATTCAACTCGGCGCCAGTCACTGCACGACGCGCCTGCAACGGATGCCGCATCGCATGCAACAAGTAGCGCCCCGTTTGCGACTCCGCTTGATCGGTGATGTCCTTCACAGAACCCTCACCCATCAACCGCCCACCTCGCTTACCCGCACTAGGCCCAATGTCAATGATGTGATCCGCACGGCGAATGGTGTCTTCGTCGTGTTCCACCACCACCAGCGTGTTGCCCTTGTCACTCAGCAAGTGCAGCGCATTCAACAAAATTTGGTTGTCACGCGCATGCAAGCCAATCGTGGGCTCGTCCAACACATAGCAAACGCCTTGCAAGTTGCTACCCAACTGAGCTGCCAAGCGAATGCGTTGCGCTTCGCCACCGCTGAGCGTGGGCGCGCCACGGTCGAGCGTGAGGTAGTTCAAGCCCACTTGCTCTAAGAACTCCAAGCGGCTCTTGATTTCGGGCAGCAGGTCGCGCGCGATGTCGCCATCACGCCCTGTCATGGCTAGCTTCTCCACCCACTTACGAATCTCGGTCACGCTCAAACGTGCAATGTCGGTGATGCCCACACCTGCAAACTTCACCGCACGCGCCGTGGCGTTCAGACGTGTGCCTTCGCAGCTTGGGCAAGCTACGTCCGCTAAATCGTCCACATCGGGCTCGGCGAAGGTTTGCTCGCGACCTTTGTCTTTGTCGTCGCGCACCGAGTCGTCCAACACTTTGCGCTGGTCTTTGTTGAGCTTCACGCCCGTGCCCACGCAATCGGGGCACCAGCCGTGTTTGCTGTTGTACGAGAACAAGCGCGGATCCAACTCGGCATACGAGGTATCGCACACAGGGCAGGCGCGCTTGGTGGAATAAACATCCAAGCGGCCGATGCTGTTGGTGTCCGTGCCGGCCTCCATGGCCTCACGCAACCCATCCAGCTGGCTCAGCACATGCACCACGCCTTTGCCATGCTCTAACGCGATGGTCAGCGCTAAGCGCAACGCGGTTTCGTTCTGTGCAGACACCTCAAGGCTGGCCACTGGCAATTCAATGGTGTGTTCTTTGAAACGGTCCAAACGTGGAAAGCCATTGGTTGGCAAAAAATGGCCATCCACACGCAGGTGCGTGTAGCCGCGCGGACGCGCCCAGTCGGCCAATTCGGTGTAAACACCTTTGCGATTCATCACCAAGGGGCTCATCAAACCAATGTGTTGGCCTTTGAATTCACGCATCAGCTGAGCCGCAATACGCTCTGCCGTTTGCGGTTGCACCGCTGCACCGTCATGCGTGCAATGCTGTGTACCAAGCTTGACGTACAACAAGCGCAAGAAATGCCACACCTCGGTGGTGGTCCCTACGGTGGACTTGCGGCCACCACGGCTCAAGCGCTGCTCAATCGCCACGGTAGGTGGAATGCCGTACACCGCATCCACTTCAGGGCGGCCTGCGGGCTGCACGATGCTGCGGGCATAGGCGTTGAGGCTTTCTAAATAACGGCGCTGCCCCTCGTTGAACAAAATATCAAAAGCGAGCGTGGACTTACCCGACCCCGACACACCCGTGATGACGTTGAACTTGCCGCGTGGAATGTTCACGCTCAGGTTCTTGAGGTTGTGCTCTTTCGCGTTGATGATTTGAATCGCGCCATCGGCAATTGAAACGCCACGCGCAGCTTTTGCAAATCGTGCTGCACCTTCGGCAGCCAGCAAACCTGCTGAGGCTTTCTCGCCATCAATCTCATACACCACGCCCATCGAAGCGGCGTAATCGCGCAAAGCTTTGCCCGTGTGCGATGTGGGGTGCAAGCGCACGTCTTCGGGCGTGCCCTCTGCCACCAACAAACCACCGGCATCGCCGCCTTCTGGGCCGAGGTCAATCAACCAATCGCTAGCGCGAATCACATCTAAGTTGTGCTCGATGACGATGAGCGAGTTGCCATCTTCCAGCAAGCGGCGCATGGCGCGCATGAGTTTGGCAATGTCGTCAAAGTGCAAGCCGGTGGTGGGCTCGTCGAACAAGAACAACACGCCTTTTTTGGCAAGCGATTGGCGGCTCGATGTTTTGGCTTTGGCGGCTTCGGCCAAGAAGCCTGCCAACTTCAAGCGTTGCGCTTCACCGCCGCTCAATGTTGGAACTGGTTGCCCTAGCTTCACATAGTCCAAGCCCACATCCACGATCGGCTGTAACGTACGAACAACTTCACGGTCACCCGCAAAAATCTCCAGCGCTTCACCGACTGTGAGCTCCAACACGTCTGCTACGTTGAGGGTGATTCGTGTCGTGACTGCGGGGGCAACGTCTTGCTCCTCTTCGCTTCGCTCAGAATGTCGCTGCACCGTCGCCCCCGCAGCCACGCCACGAATCTCGCGCTCGATTTTGACCTCAAGAATTTCGGGCCTATACCTCTGACCGTTGCAGTCTTGGCAACGCAAATACACGTCGCTTAAAAATTGCATTTCAACGTGCTCGAACCCCGATCCGCCGCAAGTTGGGCAACGGCCATCACCGCTGTTAAAGCTGAACTTCGAAGCTGTGTAGCCACGTTGCTTAGACAATGGAGCAACTGCAAATATTTCGCGCACTGCGTCCCACGCACCCACGTAGCTGGCGGGGTTGGAACGTGCGGTTTTACCGATGGGCGATTGGTCCACAAACACCACATCGCTCAAGTAGTCAGCGCCTAGCAAACGATCATGTGCGCCTGGCGTTTCTGTGGCGCGGCCATAGTGGCGCAGCAAAGCTGGCGTGAGGATGTCTTGAACGAGGGTAGATTTGCCCGAGCCGCTGACGCCGGTGATACACACCAAGCGTTGCAGCGGGAATTCGATGCTGAGGTTTTGCAGGTTGTGCTCGCGTGCGCCTTCCAGAATCAAACGCGGCGTGTTGTCAGTCACCAAACGCTTGAGGCCTAAGCCAATGGTTTTGCGTGCGCCCAAATACGCACCCGTGAGCGTGTCGGCCGACTTCAAAGCTTCGGTTGTGCCATCAAACACAATTTGTCCGCCCTTCACGCCAGGGCCTGGGCCCATGTCGATGATGCGGTCCGCGCACATCATGACTGCAGGGTCGTGCTCCACCACTACCAGCGTGTTGCCCGCATTACGCAAGCGCAGCATGGCTTCGTTGATGCGATTCATGTCACGCGGGTGTAAGCCGATGCTGGGTTCGTCCAACACAAACAAGGTGTTGACCAATGACGTGCCCAAGGCCGTGGTGAGGTTGATGCGTTGCACTTCTCCGCCGCTGAGCGTGCGGCTTTGGCGATCGAGGGTGAGGTAGCCAATACCCACATCGCTGAGGTATTTCAAGCGCGTGCGAATTTCATCCATCAGCAAGTGCAAGGCTTGCGCGTCTGCGCCCGCCACATCTACCTGCGTGGCGTTGAAGAACTGGTGCAACTTGTCGATTGGCAAGAGCATCAAGTCATGCAGGCACAGGCCGGGCATGGCTTCGAGTTGCGCACGCGTCCATTGCACGCCTTGGGGCATGAATCTCTTGGCAGGTGGCAACACCGCATCAGCGTGTTCTTTGGTACCGATACGCCACAGCAAGCTGTCGGTTTTCAAACGTGCGCCCGCGCAAGTGCCACACGGGGTGTAGCTGCGGTACTTGGACAACAACACACGGATGTGCATCTTGTAGGCCTTGCTCTCCAAGTATTCGAAGAAGCGTTTGATGCCGTACCACTGGTGGTTCCACTTGCCTTTCCACAAAGGTGATCCATTGATCACCCAGTCCTTGTGCTCTTGGCTCAGCTTGTACCAAGGTGTGTCACGCGGAATGCCTTCGGCTTCGGCGTGGCGCATCAGGTCTTCTTGTGTTTCCACCCATGCGGGGGTTTGAATGGTTTTGATCGCACCGGCACGCAAGGTGAGCTTGTCGTTGGGAATCACCAGTCCGTAGTCCACGCCAATGACGCGGCCAAAGCCTCGACAGGTTTCGCACGCACCCACGGCAGAGTTGAACGAGAACATGGAAGGGATGGGGTCGCTGTAGCGCAGGTCGCTGTCGGGGCAATGCAGGCCGGTGGAGAAGCGCCAAAGTTCGGGCGCTGCTTCTGCGTCCAATGACCAATACACATTGAGTCGACCACCGCCGCGTTTGATGGCCAGCTCAATCGCTTCCACCACACGGGCTTGCTCGGTGTTACCCAGCTTGAAGCGGTCGGCCACCACATCCAGCAACTTGCGAGGACCTGTGGGCGTGGCCACTTCGCGCTCGGCGTGAATGCGGGTGAAGCCACTCGCACTGAGCCACTGCTCCACCTCGGCCGCCGTGGTGTTGGCGGGCAACTCCACGGGGAAGGTCATGATGAGGCGAGGGTCTTGCGGTTGTGCGGAGCAGCGGCGTTGCAGCTCGGCATAAATGGTTTGCGGCGTGTCGTGCTGCACGGGCTGCGCGGTTTGACGGTCAAACAAATTTCCAGCGCGAGCGATGAGCAACTTCAAGTGGTCGTTCAGCTCGGTCATCGTGCCCACGGTGGAGCGAGAGCTGCGCACAGGGTTGGTTTGGTCAATCGCAATCGCGGGGGGCACGCCTTCCACCTTGTCTACGGCGGGGCGGTCCATGCGGTCTAAAAACTGACGGGCGTAAGCGCTGAAGGTTTCCACATAGCGACGCTGGCCTTCGGCGTACAAGGTGTCAAACACCAAACTCGACTTGCCCGAACCACTGGGGCCGGTGACCACAGTCAGCTCGCCCGTGCGAATGTCGAGGTCTAAGTTTTTGAGGTTGTGCTGGCGTGCGCCACGAATGCGGATGGTGCCTGTCATGGCGGGACCTTTTGAAGTGTGGCCAATATTCTAGGGATTCACACGGGTCCAGTTTGGCATCGGGGCATTGCCAACCTTAAGCATTCAATTGCAATTATTTAGCCGGCGAGGCCTCCGCTGACGCACTCGAAGCAGCCTCTGATGGCGGGTGTGCCATTTGCCCCGACGCGTCGCCAGACGAGGTCGCTTGTTGGTTCACGCCCGTCAACACCACGAGCACAGAAAGCGCGCCGAACAACACCACACCAAATACCCGCTTCATGTCACAGCCCTTTAGTGATCGGCATAAATATCCACGTCTTTGGTTTCTTTGACAAAGAGCAAGCAGACCACCAACGTGACGCCGATCACGCACACCGGGTACCAAAGCCCGCTGTACATATCCCCGCGGTAGGCCACGATGGCAAATGCCAATGTGGGCAAGAGTCCACCAAACCAGCCGTTGCCAATGTGATACGGCAAGGACATGGCGGTGTAACGCAAACGCGTGGGAAACATCTCTACCAGCATGGCCGCAATCGGGCCATACACCATGGCCACCAACACCAACAAGAAAGTCAGCAGTGCCACAACCTTGGGCCGATTCACTTGATCTGGATCCGCCTTACCAGGGTAGCCGGCTTGCTCCAGCGCCAAAGCCACGGCGGCCTTGAACGCCGTGGAGGCGTCCCTTTCCTTGTCAGCAGACAAAGCTTGCGCGTTGTAACTTTCAACCACAACCTGACCCACGTAAATTTGCGCCACTGTGCCGGCCGCAGCGGCTTCACGGTTGTAACTCACCGAATGGTTTGCCAATGTATGCGTCGCGATATCGCAAGAACTGATCAGCTTGACTTCACCGATCGGATTGATCTGAAAGCTGCAGTCAGCGGGGTCAGCCACCACACGAACTTGGTTGCGCATTTGCGCCGCATGCAGTGCGGGATTGGCTGCTTGTGTCAGTTCAGCAAACACGTGGAAATACGAAGCGGCGGCCAAAACAAACCCCAGCATGATCACCGGTTTGCGCCCCACGCGATCTGACAGTGCGCCAAACATCACAAAAAACGGCGTCGCAATCAACAACGCAATGGCCAACAACCAATTGGCCGTTCCTTCATCGACCTGTAGCGCTTGGGTCAAGAAGAACAAGGTGTAGAAATGTCCGGCATACCAAATGACGGCCTGCCCCGCCGTCAGGCCAAACAAGGCCACCAGCACTAAACGCAAGTTTTTCCATTGGCCAAACGACTCCATCACAGGCGAGCGTGACACTTTGCCATCCGCTTTCATCTTCAAGAAAACTGGGGACTCATTCAAATTCAGTCGGATGTAGACCGACACTGCCAGCAGCAAGATTGACAAAATAAAAGGCACGCGCCAGCCCCATTCTGCAAACTCAGCCTCGCCCACCAAATGTCGCGTTCCCATCACCACCACCAGCGACAGCAACAAACCCAACGTGGCGGTGGTTTGAATCCACGAGGTGTATGCGCCACGTTTGCCGTGCGGGGCATGTTCGGCCACATAGGTCGCAGCACCACCGTACTCGCCACCCATGGCAAAGCCTTGCAGCAATCGTAAATAAATCAACATCACTGGGGCCGCCGCACCAATACTGGCGTAGCTAGGCAAGATGCCCACCATGAAGGTGGACAAACCCATGATCAAAATTGTCAGCAAAAAGGTGTACTTGCGGCCAATCATGTCACCCAGTCGGCCAAAGAAAATTGCGCCAAATGGTCGCACCACAAAGCCCGCGCCAAACGCGAGCAAGGCCGCCAGAAATGCAGCACTTGGATCTAAACTGCTAAAAAACTGCTTTGACAAGATGGCGGCTAAAGCGCCGTACAAGTAAAAGTCGTACCATTCAAAAACGGTACCCATAGAAGACGCCCACACCACGCGGCGCTCATCCATCGACATTGATTGGGCCGGTTTTTCACCAGACATACTGACTCCCCATATTTGACTTTCACTTTTCACGCCATTGTGAAAATACATACTGACCATCCACTGACTCTACTTATGACAACTGACCAAGCCCTAAGCCAACACCAAGCATGGGTTACTACGCATCGCATCTGGGGGCTGATGAGTCCAGAGCATCAAAAAGCACTGCTTTCGCATGGTGAGTTACATCAATTCAACCAGGGATCCGAGGCATTCCCGGCTGGCACGTGGGGCGAGCAACTTCACATCATTTTGAGCGGCGATGCGGGCCTGAAGGATACGTCTCGCAATCAAACACACCCACTGCGCACAGGTGAGCACTTCGGCGCTGGCGTGACTAAGTTGGAATTGGTTCAAAACACACAAGTCATCGCAATCACAGACTTGATGCTGATCAGCATCGATGTGTCCGTGCTGCATGAGTTTCTCGAAAATGAGCCCGCGCTGGCCCCCTTCTTTCCACTTCCGCTCAAACAGCCGCCACGCCAAAGCAACACACACACACACCACGAAAGTGACATGTTCAATGTGTCACTGGGTGACGTCATAAACCCACCCATCACCATCGGACTCAATGCCACGGCACAAGAGGCAGCTCAACTCATGCGTCAACATGGGGTGTCGTCGGTCATGCTGATTGATCGTGGTGCGCTGACCGGCGTCGTGACCGACCGCGACCTGCGCAATCGTGTGGTGGCTGAAGGCTTGCCCTTGACGACACCGCTGCACCAAATTGCCACGCGCAATTTGCTCACCCTCAATACGGATGCCGCCGCGTTTGAAGCCATGCTGCTGATGGCCAGGCACAACATCCACCACGTTCCAGTGATGCAAGGCACAGCCATTGCTGGTGTGGTCACAGCTTCCGACCTCAATCGCCAAAACGATCTATCTGCGGTCTACATGACGCGGGATATCCATGATCAAAAGCACTTGGAAGGCTTGGTCAAAATTAGTCATAAATTGCGCCCCTTGCAGCAGCATTTGGCCGCGTCGCATGCCAGCGCGTACACCACGGGCCATGTCATCACCACCTTGACCGATGCGTTCACCACCCGACTGATCCAACTCGCAGAAAAAGAATTTGGCCCTCCACCTGTTCCCTACCTTTGGGTCGCAGCAGGCTCACAAGCACGCAATGAGCAGACCGCGAAATCAGACCAAGACAACTGCATGATTTTGGATGACAGCTATGACGAATCCGCACATGGCGCTTATTTCAGAGCACTGACCCAAAGCGTCTGCGACGGATTAGATGCCTGCGGCTATGTGCACTGCCCGGGTGAGATGATGGCCATGACTGACAAATGGCGTCAAACACTCTCCGTCTGGCGTAACTACTTTTGGGACTGGGTACACAAACCCGAACCCATGTCGCTCATGTTGAGCAGTGTCTTCTTCGACATGCGCCCCGTTTACGGCGCGACCGAGTTGATGGATGCCCTGCGCGTTGAGATGCTCAACAACACCAAGGGCAACACGCTGTTTTTGGGCCACATGGTGAGCAATGCACAAAAGCTTCGTCCGCCTCTCGGCTTATTTGGCGGCATCAGCCTGATTCGTCGCGGCGAACACGCAGGCACTGTTGACTTGAAGCACAACGGGCTTGCACCGATCGTCGACTTGGCGCGCATCTACGCGCTGGCCGGCGGTTTGTCAGAGGTCAACACACATGACCGACTGGAAAAAGCTGCCTCGTCTGGAGAAGTCAGCGAGCAAAGTGCTCGCGACTTGCGCGATGCCCTTGAGTTTTTGTCTACCCTGCGTATCCAGCACCAAACCGACCGCATGCTTGCAGGTTTGGAAGCCAATAACTACCTCGCACTACATGAACTGTCCAACTTCGAGCGCAGCCATTTGAAAGATGCGTTTGGTGTGATCCAGTCGCTGCAAACTGTTTTAGGCCAGCGCTACCACTTTTAACCGTCAGTACTTCAAACGCGCGTAATACGTTTTTTGGGCAGCGTCGCGCGCTTGCCCATACGTGTGGATACCTTTTTCAGCCAAAAGAGGGATCATGCGCAAGAAGACCTCGGCGGTCACCAACGCATCGCCCAAAGCCGTGTGACGGCCCAAGATAGTGATGTTCATGCGCTCCGCAATCGCCTCTAAGCGATGCGACTCTTGATGCGGATGAATCACCGCAGACAACATCAAAGTATCGAGCACGGGCTGATCAAAGCGCAGACCCGTGGCCCGTTCTTGCAGCTGCAAAAACTTCATGTCAAACGCTGCGTTATGCGCCACCAGCACGGTGTCTGACGCATAGGCATGGAATGCAGGCAAGACGTGTGCGATCTTGGGTTTGCCACTCACCATCTCTGGCGTGATGCCATGAATCGGAATGGTGGATTCTGGAATATGACGACCGGGATCGATCAACTGCTCAAACGCATCGTTGCGCAGCAACTTGCCGTTCACGATACGCGCAGCCCCAATCTGAATGATTTCATCACCTTGCGATGGGTTCAGTCCTGTGGTCTCGGTATCGAACACGGTGTAGGTCAAGCTTGTCAACAAGCGGTCGTCCAACGCATGGTTTTGCTCAGCGTGTTGGAACAAATCAAAGTCATAAAACTCAGGACGACTATCGGTCAGCAAGGCATGACTCGTCTCTGCTTCTTGCGCCTTGATGGCTGGCAACACGAATCGAAAAAATGCCTGATGCTTGGTGCGTTCACGCTCAAAAGCCAAAGCGGCACTGTGCCTGACCATCACATCACGCACCGACAGTGGGTTGTTGTCATTCCCCATGCGCATGGGGTCGAGCTCCCAACCCATCACTGTTTCGGTGCTCATGACTTGGCCTGACCAAATCAAATCCACATGAACCTTGTCTGCGGTTTGCGCACAACGCAACTCCAAGCGCTTGATACCAAACTCCTCGACCAACCGCCCTGCAAGATAGGTCAGCGCCTGCACCACGCTGAAGCTGTCCACCTTGATCCACGCCGCCACATCGGATTCGGCAAGGCTGACATCACAACCGACCTGCTGACGAATGCGCCGCTCGCTGGCATTGAGCAAATCCAACGCAGGCATTTCTTCCAGAGGCCAACGCGTCTTCATGTCCTCAGCCGCATGTTCAACAATGCGGCTCAAGTGCTCACGCATGTCTGAAACTTGAGCAGCCAAATCACCCACACCCGCGCTCGAAGGCAACTGTGCAAGACCCGCTTGCACCCGCAAGAGTGAGGTTTGCGTATCACCAACAAGAGAGAGCAACGCTTCTGTTCTTTGGCTTTCTTGCTCCACCATTTGCGTGACGTTGTCGAGCATCAACACAAAACCATTCAACTCCCCGCTGTCTTGCGCTTGCAGCACGGGGGCCATATGGATTCGCAGCAACTGACCTGACGCCGTGCTGGTTAAAAACTGCGTCGCCGGATGCGCTGCACCACGGGCTAAGCGCAATTGAAGATTTTCTAAACCGTGCGCCAATGTGGCGCGGTCTAACACGGCATAAATAGATCGGCCTATCCCCATCCATTCCGCACCACCCGCCACGCTAGAAATACTCGCGAGGGTTCTGAATTGCAAACGCGCGCGGTTGTTGAACAACAAAATCCGCCCGTCCAAATTGCACACCACCACGCTTTGCGACAGCTCTGACACCAAAGCCGCCAACCGGTTGCGCTCTTGTTGCACCACCTCGCTGGCTTTGGCGATTTGCACATCCACATTGACACGCCATTGATCGCGATTGGTAGCCAATGCATTGACCGCTTCAATCAAGCGTAAAAACTCAACAGACTCAGCATCAGGCGATGCGTCGATGCGCTCGCCATTTGATGCGTTGGCCAACAAAGTGACCCGCTCTTGCAGCCTCACTGCGGCGCGGCCATAACGCGCATCCAGCTTTTGCCACACCCACACGACCACAGCCAGCATCAGCAGCCATGGCAACACCAACACGGGCCAACGCCCCTCTAAAAGCCCCAAGAGCACCGTTTGTTCTTGCTCAGCCAACGTGGACCACCAGAGCCCTAGACTGAGCAAACACGCAGCCACAAACAGCGCCATCGTCAGCGCGCTGGCCAGCACCCAAGCCTTGCTTTCTTGCTTCATGTCACCCCTTACTCAGCCTTGGTGTCACCCTCAGCACTGGGCTTGGCCGGTGCGGCATGCGCATGGCGACCCAAGATAAAGCTAGCAAAGAATTTGCACCAAATCGTTGTGCCTGCAATGGCTGTCCATGCGTCGTAATGCAACTCGCCCAACAGCACAAAAATAATCACCACCGTGGCCACAGTACCGGCCACCATGTTCACCACCATTTCATACGGGGCAAACTTTTCCGGATTGGGAGGAGACTCCCCACGTTTGAGCGCCACCTCAGAGAAATCACGCTTGTAAATAATTCGCCAAGCACGGCGGTACCAAAAGAACGCCATTGGGAACAGCGCCAAAAAAAGCAACCACGTGATCACCACGCTCACATCAAAAACCATTCCAAACTCCAGTTGGCAACAGATCCAAGATCTCTGTCACTCATGAAAAAACCCTGTTAGCACGTAGTACCAACAGGGTTTCGATTGTCACACCTTGCGGTGTGATTTAGATCGATTAGTGTGCACCGTCCACGGCTTTGGAGCCGCGAGGAATACGCACTGCCTCAACCATAGCTTGGATGTGCTCTGGTGGCTCTTTTGTGAACTTGTCCACAATGAATGCCACGGCAAAGTTCACCATCGCGCCAACAGCACCGATCGCTTCAGGCGTGATGCCGAAGAAGCTATTAGCGCCACCGATCAGGCCCAAATACTCGGTGCCCTTGATGAACAAAATACCCTTGTGTGCGAACACGTAGAACAGTGTCACAAACAAACCAGCCAACATACCAGCCATCGCGCCTTCTTTGTTCATCTTCTTAGAGAAGATACCCATCATGATGGCGGGGAACAATGAAGAAGCAGCAATACCGAAGGCCAAGGCCACAGTACCAGCCGCGAAGCCTGGAGGGTTCAGACCGAGGTAACCAGCGATCACGATAGCCACAGCCATAGAGATCTTGCCAGCCATCAACTCGCCTTTTTCGCTGATATCTGGAACGAAGACGTTCTTCACCAAGTCGTGAGACACGGCAGCAGAAATCGCCATCAACAAACCAGCAGCAGTAGACAACGCAGCAGCCAAGCCACCCGCAGCCACCAAAGCGATCACCCAGTTAGGCAACAACGCGATTTCAGGGTTGGCCAACACAATAATGTCGGCATTCACTGTCAATTCGTTGCCTTTCCAGCCAGCAGCTTCAGCTTTCGCTTTCACGTCTTCGCTCTTGGTCTTGTCGTTGTAGTACTGGATACGACCGTCGCCGTTCTTGTCTTCAAACTTCAAGAGACCAGTTTTTTCCCAACGCTTCATCCAATCTGGACGCTCGTCAGCTTTGATGCTGGATTCTTCAGCGAACAAGTCGCCACCAGAAGTAACCGCTGTGTTCACAGTGGCGTGCAAGTTCAACTTAGCCATTGCGCCAACAGCTGGTGCTGTGGTGTACAAGATAGCAATGAAGACCAAGGCCCAGCCAGCTGAGCTACGTGCGTCTTTCACAGTTTTCACTGTGAAGAAGCGCATGATCACGTGTGGCAAGCCAGCAGTACCGATCATCAATGACAGGGTGTACATGAACATGTTGAGCATGCTGCCTGGCATAGAAGTGGTGTACTTGCCAAAGCCAAGGTCAGTCACCACTTGGTCGAGCTTAACAAGCAAGCTCACATCAGTGCCAACCATGTTAGCGCCCAAGCCCAACTGTGGCAAAGCCACGCCAGTCAACTGCAACGAGATGAAGATCGCAGGGATGGTGTAAGCCAAGATCAACACAACATATTGAGCCACTTGGGTGTATGTGATGCCCTTCATGCCGCCGAACACAGCGTAGGCAAACACAATGGCCATACCAATGTAAATACCCATGTCACTGCTCACGCCCAAGAAGCGAGAGAACGCCACGCCCACACCAGTCATTTGACCAATGATGTATGTCAGAGACGCGACCAGCAAACAGACCACGGCCACGGTAGATGCGCCTTGAGAGTAAAAGCGATCACCGATGAACTGAGGCACTGTGAACTTGCCGAACTTGCGCAGGTACGGAGCCAGCAACATGGCCAGCAACACATAACCACCGGTCCAACCCATCAGGAACAAGCCACCGCCATAACCCATGTTGGAAATCAAACCAGCCATAGAGATGAAGGAAGCTGCAGACATCCAGTCAGCCGCAGTGGCCATACCGTTCAGTCGTGGGCCGATGTTGCCGCCCGCTGCATAGAACTCGCTGGTAGAACCAGCACGAGCCCAAATAGCAATGCCGATGTACAGCGCGAAGCTGGCAAAGACAAAGATATAAATCGTTGTTTGTAAATCCATATTCAACCTCTTTTAATCTTCGTGAACATCAAATTCACGATCGATTTCGTTCATACGCTTGGCGTACCAGAAAATCTGAGCAATGAAGATGTAAATGGAGCCTTGCTGAGCAAACCAGAAGCCCAGTGGATAACCACCCAGCTTAAAGTTGTTCAACTGTTCCGCGAACAAGATACCGGCACCAAATGAAACCAAGAACCAAACAACCAAGATGTTGATCAGCAGTTTCACTGTGGCATTCCAGTAGGCATGACTGTTGTCGTCCTTCATGAATAACCTCTTTCTTACGTTATGACAGTCGACAAACACTTTGCCTGTCGATCGGACACACGCTGTGGCTTGAGTCCACATCGGTACGCTGACTGTCGCGAAGGTAGCTTACGGATTTCTGATTTTTCGTAAGGAAGCAGCGTCTTCAAGGGAAAACACCGAGTGTTTTTTTGACACCACACAACAGCCAAGGGCAAACCCCTACGCCGTTTGGCGAATCACACCTTGACGAATCTGCCCTGCAGCTTGCCATGGCCCATCAAACCATTGATCTGCATCAATGCAGGCGCGCATCATGGGCAAGGCATCCAAGCCCCAAAACACTTTGTCGTCCACGCAAAAAGTGGGCACGCCAAACACACCGCGCGCAATGGCATCTTCGGTGTTGGCTTTGAGTTGGTTTTTCACCTCAGGCTCGTCGACAGCGCGCTGAGGTGCTAGTTGCTGCGTGAGTGTCTGCAAACGTGCTGCATCGTCGGCCGCTGCACCGCCTTGCCACACATGGTTGAAGATGGTTTCGCACACGTATCGATTGGGCTCGCCATCAGCGCTGCAAGCCACGGCCAAGCGCAACAAGGCCAGCGGATTGAAAGGATGCGACTGAGGCATGTCCATCGCCACACCGAGTTGTTTGGCTTGCCACAACACTTGGCGATACGTCCACTCACGCTTGCCTGGAATTTCAGCGGGCCCAAGTTGGCCGTTGTGTTTGAGCATGGCTGCAAACAACACGGGCTTATAGACCACACGGTGACTCACGCCCTCCAAGCTTTGGGGCAATGCCTCAAAAGCGAGGTAGGCATATGGGGAAATGAAGTCGATGTAACAAGTGATGGTTTTCATGACCGTCGATCCCAAGAGAGTCAAGCTTGCAGTTTGGCTTGCAAACGATGTTGTATCAAACGCCAGATGTCACGCTTGGCTTCGGGGTCGCGATGCCCCCAGCCTGTTATTTCGTCAAGCGTACGGAAACAGCCTTCGCACAGGCCTGACTGATCTGACATGCGACACACCGAGATGCAGGGCGAGCGCGGTGTCTCTTCTTTATCCAACTCACGCGCAGCCATTTGAAGCAGGCGTTGCTCTGCGGGCGAGAGCCGAGCATTGAAAGAGAAGATACGGTCCAACATGATTGAGGATTGTCCGCGACCCGCGCCAAGCTAGGCTGAACGCTTATTCAAAACCGCGCGTGACACGCGGGAATTGGTCTGCCGGCCCAAAGCCTCACTGATGAACACACCTGCGTCAATCAACTGATCGAGGTCAATGCCGGTCTCAATGCCCATGCCGTGCATCATGTAGACCAGATCTTCGGTGGCCACATTGCCGGTAGCCCCTTTGGCATAAGGGCAACCACCCAAACCCGCCACTGATGATTGGAAATTCCAAACGCCCATTTGCAACGCAGCCAAAGTGTTGGACAAGGCTTGGCCATAGGTGTCATGGAAATGGCCCGACACGTCGTTGAGAGCATAGTGCTTGAGCGTGGCCTCCATGGCGGCTTGCACTTTGCGCGGCGTACCGACGCCAATGGTGTCGGCCACATCCACACGTTGAATGCCGATGCTCTTCATCAAACCTGCCAAGTAGCCGACGCGCTCGGGCGCAATGTCGCCTTCGTATGGGCAACCCACGGTGCAGCTCATCGCACCACGCACGGCAATGCCGGCGTCGCGTGCGGCTTTGACCACGGGGGCGAAACGCTCCATGCTTTCGGCAATTGAGCAGTTGATGTTCTTTTGGCTGAACGCTTCGCTGGCTGCACCAAACACCACGATTTCGTCAGGCTTGGTTTTCAACGCAGCTTCAAAGCCTTGCAGGTTGGGTGTGAGCACCGAGTAGCGCACACCCGCTTCACGGTGAATGCCCGCCATCACCTCGGCGTTGTCCGCCATTTGCGGCACCCATTTGGGCGACACAAAACTGGTGACTTCAATTTCCTTCAGCCCCGCCGCTTGCAAGCGATGCACCAGCTCCACCTTGACGGCGGCACGCACAGGCTGTTTTTCGTTTTGCAGACCGTCACGCGGGCCCACATCAATCAAGCGCACGCGACGCGGCACATTCATCACCATGGTCATACCTTCAATTTCAAAAGCTCTTCGCCTTCGGCCACTTGGTCACCCGGCGCATAAAGCAATTCCAACACTTCACCGTCCGCAGGTGCGGCGATGGTGTGCTCCATTTTCATCGCTTCCATAACAGCCAGCGGCTGACCGGCCTTGACTTTGTCACCTGCGGCAACTGCAAACGACACCACCTTACCGGGCATTGGCGCTGTCAAGCGGCCGCCGGCCTCTTGAGCTTCACCCGCGTGGGCCAAAGCATCGACCACGGTGATGCGTGTGGCGCCTTGGGGCGCAAACACATGGGCCACATCGTCATGGCCTTGTGCTTCATGGAACACCTGCACGCGGGCTGTGTGGCCCGCAAAGCTGATGTGCAAGGCGTCACCATCTGCGCGATAGGTCAGCTCGCCTTGCGCATCATTTACTCGCAACTGCAAGCTGCCGTCATGTGCGTAGGTCAGCATCGCATTGTGTGTATCGCCATGAAACACAAACCCAAAGTTGCGAGTAGCCACGCCATAAACGCGCCAGCCATCACGACTGCTGAATGGGTCGTTACCTTTCAAGGCTTCTTCGCAATACAGCGTGTTGGCCACCACCGATGCAGCGGCAAGTGCGAGGCCCAAAGGCTCTTGCGCAAACAAGGCTTTTTCTTCACGTTGAATCAACGCGGTGTCGAGCTTGGCTGTGGCGAATGAATCGGTGTGGATGATGTGGCGCAAGAACTGCACATTGGTCGTCAAGCCCACGATGCGGGTTTGCGACAGGGCTTCGTCCAAACGCGCCAATGCTTGTTCACGCGTGTCGCCGTGCACGATGAGCTTGGCCACCATCGAGTCGTAAAACGGGCTGATGCTGTCGCCTTCGCGCACGCCGTCGTCAATGCGAATCGCTGCGCCTGCGCCACTCGTGCTCGGGATTTCAAAGCTACTGCATGCAGGCTTGCGGTACACCGCCAAAGTGCCTGTGGCTGGCAAGAAATTGTTATCGGGGTTCTCGGCGCAAATGCGTGCTTCGATGGCGTGACCATGAATGCGCAAATCGCTTTGCTGCAAAGGCAGCGGCTCGCCGCTGGCCACGCGCAGCTGCCACTCCACCAAGTCGAGGCCGGTGATGGCTTCGGTCACGGGGTGCTCTACCTGCAAACGCGTGTTCATCTCCATGAAGAAAAACTTCATGGACTCAGGTTTGTCATACGCGGTTTGCTCCACGATGAATTCCACCGTGCCTGCGCCCACGTAGTTCACTGCCTTTGCTGCGGCCACAGCGGCTTCGCCCATCTGCTTACGCAGGGCTTCGGTCATGCCGGGTGCGGGGGCTTCTTCCAACACCTTTTGGTGGCGGCGCTGCACAGAGCAATCGCGCTCAAACAAATACACGCAGTTGCCGTGGGTATCGCCAAACACTTGAACTTCAATGTGGCGCGGGCGTTGCACGTATTTCTCAATCAACACCGCGTCGTCGCCAAAGCTGTTGATGGCTTCGCGTTTGCAGCTGGCCAATGCATCGGCAAACTCGGCGCTGCTGTTGACCACGCGCATGCCTTTACCGCCGCCGCCTGCGCTGGCTTTGATGAGCGCGGGGTAGCCAATGCGGTCGGCTTCGCGTTGCAGCAACGAAGGGTCTTGGTCGGCTGCGTGGTAGCCGGGCACCAAGGGCACGCCTGCTTTTTCCATGAGCTGTTTCGATTCGGCTTTCAAGCCCATCGCCAAAATGGCAGAGGCCGGTGGGCCAATGAACACGAGGCCTGCGGCGGCACATGCTTTGGCGAAGTCTTCGTTCTCGCTCAAAAAGCCGTAGCCTGGGTGCACCGCTTGTGCGCCCGTGTCTCTGGCCGCTTGCAAGATGCGCTCCCAGCGCAAGTAGCTGTCTTTGGGTGCGCTGCCGCCGATGTGCACGGCTTCGTCGCACACCTGCACATGTTTGGCTTGTGCGTCGGCGTCCGAATACACGGCCACGGTTTTGATGCCCATGCGGCGTGCGGTAGCCGCCACTCGGCAGGCGATTTCGCCACGGTTGGCAATCAGAATTTTCTTAAACATCTTTGAATCCTTTTTCCGAGAAGCTCACAGCAACCACGAAGGCTTGCGCTTTTGCAAAAAGGACTGCACGCCCTCTTTGCCTTCTGCACTTGAACGAATGTCGGCAATGCCCGCCACGGTGTGCGCCACCAAGGCGTCGTCTATCTCGCGCTCGGCCACGTCTTGCACCAAGCGTTTGCAGGCTCGTGCGGCGTTGGGGCTGGCACTGACCAAGGCGCTGGTCAACTCGGCCACTTTGGCGTCCAGCGCATCCGCGGCAACCATTTCGTGGACCAAGCCAATGCGATACGCCTCGGCCGCGCTGAAACGCTCGGCTGTTAGGAAGTAGCGGTGCGACGCACGCGCACCCATGGCGCGAATCACATAAGGGCTAATGGTGGCGGGGATGAGCCCCAGCTTCACCTCGCTCAAGCAATAGGTAGCGGTGTCAACACTCACGGCCATGTCACACGCAGCGACCAAGCCCACGCCACCGGCAAACACATCTCCCTGCACGCGGGCAATGGTTGGTTTGGGGCATTCGTAAATCGCACGCAACATGGCGGCGAGCTGACCTGCATCGGCGAGGTTTTCGTCGCGCGTGTAGTCGGCCATGCGGCGCATCCAGTTCAGGTCCGCACCTGCGCAAAACGCGGGGCCTTCTGCGGCTAGCACTACGCAGCGCACATCGGCGGCTAGTCCAGCGTCGATGAATGCGGCTTTCAACTCGGCGATCACTTCATCGTTGAAGGCGTTGCGCACGTCGGGGCGGCTGAGGGTGATGGTGCGAATCGCACCTTGATTGGTCATGGTGAGGGCATTCATATCAATCCCCCATCACATGCGGAACAAACCAAACTTGGTCTCAGGGATGGGCGCGTTCAACGACGCACTCAAACCCAAAGCCAAGACACGGCGTGTGTCAGCGGGGTCAATCACACCGTCGTCCCACAGGCGTGCGGTGGCGAAATAGGGGTGGCCTTGCTCTTCGTACTGCTGGCGAATCGGGTCTTTGAAAGCTTGCTCTTCCTCGGCGCTCCATTGACCGCCCTTGCCTTCAATGCCATCACGCTTGACCGTGGCCAACACGCTGGCCGCTTGCTCGCCGCCCATGACCGAGATGCGGGCGTTTGGCCACATCCACAAAAAGCGTGGACTGAAAGCGCGTCCACACATGCCGTAGTTGCCCGCGCCAAAACTGCCGCCAATGATGACCGTGAACTTAGGCACAGCCGCGGTAGCCACAGCCGTGACCATCTTCGCGCCGTTGCGTGCAATGCCTTCGTTTTCGTACTTGCGCCCCACCATGAAGCCGGTGATGTTTTGCAAAAACACGAGTGGGATTTTGCGTTGGCAACACAGCTCAATGAAGTGCGTGCCTTTTAAGGCCGACTCGCTGAACAAGATGCCGTTGTTGGCGATGATGCCCACCGGCATGCCTTCGATGCGCGCAAAGCCGCACACCAAGGTCGTTCCAAATCGAGCTTTAAATTCGTCAAACTCACTGCCATCCACGATGCGCGCAATGATCTCGCGCACGTCAAAGGGCTTGCGTGTGTCGGTGGGAATGACGCCATACAACTCTTGCGCGTCGTACTTCGGTGGCACAGGCGCGTGCGTAGCAATGTTGGGCTGCTTTTGCGCGTTGAGGCTTTTCACGCATTGGCGTGCCAGCGCCAGCGCATGCACATCGTTTTGCGCGAGGTGATCGGCCACACCGGACAGACGGGTGTGCACATCGCCACCGCCTAGGTCTTCGGCCGTCACCACTTCGCCAGTGGCCGCCTTCACCAAAGGCGGGCCGCCCAAAAAGATGGTGCCTTGGTTTTTCACAATGATGGTTTCATCGCTCATGGCCGGCACATACGCGCCGCCGGCCGTGCAACTGCCCATCACCACCGCGATTTGCGCCAACCCTTGGGCGCTCATGTTCGCTTGGTTAAAGAAGATGCGGCCAAAGTGATCGCGATCAGGAAACACCTCATCTTGGTTGGGCAGGTTTGCGCCGCCTGAGTCCACCAAGTAAATGCAAGGCAAGTTGTTTTGCTGCGCGATTTCTTGCGCACGCAAATGCTTCTTTACCGTGAGTGGGTAATACGTGCCGCCCTTCACAGTGGCGTCGTTGCACACGATCATGCAGTCCACGCCGCTCACGCGGCCGATGCCGACGATCAAGCCTGCGCACGGCGCGTCGTTGTTGTACATGTTGAGCGCAGCGAGTGGGGCGACCTCTAAAAATGGCGTGCCGGGGTCGAGCAACATTTGGACGCGATCGCGGGGCAACAGCTTGCCGCGTGCGGTGTGTTTGGCACGTGCAGCCTCGCCGCCGCCGACGGCGATTTTTTCGAGATGGGCTTTGAGGTCGTCCACCACCGTGCGCATGGCAGCGGCGTTGGCCGCGAAATCGGCAGAGCGTGGGTTGAGCTGGGAATGCAAAACAGTCATCGTGTTTGTCCTTGAACGGCGTTGGACCAAGCTTAGGCCGTTTGATGCCACGCCATGCGTCAGATGGGTTGCAAATCCTGCCACAATGAGGCTCCCTATGGTTAGTCCTAGCCCCACCACCGAAACTGCGCCTGCACTGGGCCGCGCGGAGACGCCCATTGCTTTTATTCAGGCCATTGCCGCTGCTTACGAGCAGCGCGGCTTGCGCGTGGACGACGCGTTGAAGCAGGCACAAATCGAGCCAAAACTTATCAAGAAAAACAATGCCCGAGTGACGGCCATGCAGATGGAGCTGATCTCAGGTCTCGCCATGCAAGAGCTGGACGACGAAGGCCTAGGTTGGTTCAGTCGTCGTTTGCCTTGGGGCAGCTACGGCATGCTGGTACGCGCCTCGCTTACCTCGCCCACATTGGGATTGGCACTGGCTCGCTGGTGCAGGCACCACGGCTTGTTGACCGATGACATTCAGCTGAGCCTGACTGAGCGCAACGGTGTGGCCACCTTGCAGCTGGATGAGGCTCGCTACCTCGGTGTGTTCCGCGAGTTTTGCGTGGTCTCGGTGCTGCGCAATGCACTAGGTGTGGCCTGTTGGCTGACCGATTCGCGCATCCCACTCACGGCCACACACCTGCGCTTTGCGCCACCCGCACATGCCGACAGCTACCACGTGTTGTTTGATGGGCCCACACATTTCAATGCGACTGCTAACTGCTTGCAGTTTGATGCGGGTTACTTGGCCCTGCCGGTGCGCCGAGACGAAGCCGCGCTGCAACAGATGCTGCAACGCGCCCTGCTGTTGACCGTGCGCCCCTATCGACGTGACCGCTTGTTGGTAGAAAAGGTGCGCCAAACCTTGGCGCAACACCCCGAGCACAGCCGCAATGCCGAGGACTTAGCTGCGTGGCTGAATATGTCGCCCCGCACCCTGCACCGTCAACTGCAAGAGGAAGGCGCGAGCCTTCAACAGCTCAAAGACAGCGTGCGCGAGCAACGTGCGCGTGCGCTGCTGCTGCGCACCAATAAGCCGCTCAAGCAAATCGCGGCTGAGGTGGGGTTCTCGAATGAGAAGAGTTTTATTCGCGCATTCAAGTCATGGACGGGCCAAGCACCTGAAGCCTTCCGACAAAGCGCCTGAGCCAAGCGCGTCACTCACTTTAGATGCGCAACGCATTCATGTGCGAAAACACACGACTAGCGCCAGCCTGCGTCAACACATCGGTGGGTGCAAGTGGCGGCGCATAAGCCCACACCGTTGAGCCCGCCGCCACACCTGCCGTGATGCCCACTGAGGTATCTTCAACCACCAAACAACGTGCAGGATCCACTTGCAGATGCGCGGCAGCGGCTAGGTACACATCGGGAAAAGGTTTGCTGCGCGGCATTTCATGGCCACTGAAGATGCGGCCTTCAAAGAACTGCGCAAGGCCCACGCGCTGCAACATCATCTCGACCTTGTATCGGTCTGCGCCTGAGGCCACAGCAATACGACCTTCGCAGCGTTCGTACACATGACGCACAGCGTCGTGAATGCCGTCAATAGCGGTGATTTCGTTTTCTAAGCGGATGTTGCGACGGCGATAGAACTCGTCCATGAATGCGTCGGTCAGGGGCTTGCCTGTGTGCGACTCAATCAAGTTCGCTCGGCTACGCACGGTGTGACCCACAAAGTGCGCCATGCATTCGGCCAAGCTCAGGTGCCAGCCGTTTTCATCCAGCATGTCACGCAGTGCGCCGCAGGTGATGGCTTCGCTGTCGACCAGCACGCCATCGCAATCAAATAAAACTGCTTCAAATGTCATCGCTGTTCACCATCCACATAAAACCAACGGCCGTCCTCACGCACAAAGCGGCTGCGCTCGTACAAGCGCACGGCGCGGCCGTCCAAGCGATAGCGGGCCACAAACTCCACCTCGGCCGTGTCAGCACCTGTGGTCTTGTGCTCGCGCACTTCCAACCCAAGCCATTTCGCACCCGCATCAAAGTCTAGCGATGCAGGGCGGGTGCTGCTGTGCCATGTGGCCAGCAAATAGTCGGCACGCTCCAACACAAACGCGCTGTAGCGCGAACGCATGAGATGCTCTGCGTCAGGTGCGGGAGCATCGCTGAAGTGATCGACATAACGGCCGCAGCAATCGGCATAGGCCGCGGCGCGTTTCTTGGCATCGACACGCCCGCAGGGGCAAGCGTGAGCGGTCATCAAGCCAAAGCGCGTTGGATGATGATTTTTTGCACGTCGCTGGTGCCTTCGTATATTTGGCACACACGCACATCGCGGTAAATGCGCTCGACGGGGAAGTCGCTCACCACGCCGTAGCCGCCCAAGGTTTGAATGGCCACGCTGCAGACTTGCTCTGCCGTTTCGCTGGCAAAGAGTTTGGCCATGGCAGCTTCTTTCAGGCAGGGCAAACCGGCATCGCGTAAGCTGGCAGCGTGGTACATGAGTTGACGTGCGGCTTCAAGCTGCGTGGCGCAATCGGCCAAGCGAAAACCCACGGCTTGGTGGTTGAAGATGGCGGTGCCAAAGCTCACGCGGTCTTTGCTGTATTGCAGCGCTGCTTCAAACGCGCTGCGCGCCATGCCAATGCTTTGAGCGGCGATGCCGATGCGGCCGCCCTCTAAAGCGGACAAGGCGATCTTGTAGCCCTCGCCTTCCGCGCCGATCAAGTTTTCGGCAGGGATGCGGCAGTTGTCAAAGTTGATTTGTGCGGTGTCGCTGCTGTGCTGACCCAGCTTGTCTTCGAGGCGCGCGACTTGGTAGCCGGGTGCGCTGGTGGGCACGATGAACGCGCTCATGCCCTTTTTTCCTGCGCCTTTGTCGGTCACCGCGATGACGATGGCCACATGGCCGTTTTTGCCACTGGTGATAAATTGCTTCACGCCGTTGATGACGTATTCGTCGCCTTCCTTAGTCGCCGTCGTACGCAGCGCGGAAGCATCAGACCCCACATGCGGCTCGGTCAAGCAGAACGCGCCGAGCATATTGCCTTGCGCCAATTCGGTGAGCCATTGCTTCTTTTGCGCATCGTTGCCGTAGCGCATGAGGATGGCACTCACTGGGCAGTTGGTCACGCTGATGGCGGTGCTGGTGCCGCCATCGCCTGCGGCGATTTCTTCTAAAACAATCGCGAGCGTGGTGTAGTCCAAGCCAGCGCCACCCAAGTCTTCGGGCACGCAAATGCCGTAAGCGCCGAGTGCGGCCAAGCCTTTGTGCACCTCGTGCGGGAAGGTGTGCTCCTTGTCCCACTTGGCGGCGTTGGGCCACAGCTCTTGCTGCGCAAAGTCGCGCACGGCATCGCGAATCATGGTCTGGTCGGGGGTGAGCAACATGGCTTTATCCGTTATGAAGTGAATGAGTGAAAGACGTCACCAAGCAATGGTGCTGCCGTCGTAAGACAAAAACTGCCCAGCTTGTTCGGGCTTGATGTGCGCCAGCGTTTGGCGCATGCGCGTGACGGCTTGCTCAGGCGTGAGCGTGGCATTGGCCCCGCCCATCTCGGTTTGTACCCAGCCTGGATGCATGGCCACCATGCGTAGGCGTGGGTACTCGGGCTGCGAGGTGCGCACCACCATGTTGAGCGCGGCTTTGCTGATGCGGTACAACGCCGCATCGCTGCTGCGCGTGCCTTGCAAGCTGCCCATCACGCTGCTGATGCAAGCGAACACACCATCTGCGGCTTCGACCATCGGCGCGACTTGTGGGATGACCATCATCGCGCCCATGACGTTGGTGTGCATGACGCGATCAAAGGCGTCTTTCGTGGGCGGGGTGTTGGCGGCGTTGTGGTCAATGACGCCAGCCACATACAAAGCGAGGTCTAGCTTTTCGCCATCCAGCATCCACTCAAACGAGCTGACGCTGATGGGGTTCGCCACATCGACGCGCAAGCATTGCGCGCCGAGAGCTTGGATACGATCGCGCCCCGCATCGTCACGCGCAGTGGCAATGACGCGCCAGCCGTCCACCACGTATTGACGAACCAGCTCGAGCCCAATGCCGCGCGACGCGCCGATGATGAGTGCGGTTGGCATGTCGAAAACTTAGACGAGTTCGAGCGCGACGGCTGTGCCTTCACCGCCGCCAATGCACAAGGTGGCCAAGCCTTTTTTCAGGCCGCGTGCTTTGAGCGCGTGAATCAGCGTGACCATGATGCGCGCACCCGATGCACCGATGGGGTGACCCAAAGCACAGGCACCACCGTTGACGTTGACTTTGTCGTGCGACACGTTGAGCTCTTTCATCAAAGCCATGGGCACGACTGCGAAGGCTTCGTTGACCTCCCACAGGTCCACGTCTTCCACTTTCCAGCCGGCTTTGGCCAAGGCTTTTTGTGTGGCACCAACGGGGGCGGTGGCAAACCACTCAGGCTCTTGCGCGTGGGTGGCGTGGCTCACGATGCGGGCCAATGGCTTGCAACCCAATTGTTTGGCAGTGCTCTCGCGCATCAACACCATGGCTGCGCCACCGTCGTTGATGGACGAGCTAGAGGCCGCCGTGATGGTGCCGTCTTTTTTGAACGCGGGCTTGAGCGATGAGATTTTGTCGAGCTTGATTTTTCCTGGACCTTCGTCAATCGACACCACGGTTTCGCCTGCGCGAGTCTTGACAGTGACAGGCGTGATTTCTGTGGCGAATGCACCGCTTTCGGTCGCGGCTTTGGCGCGTTGCACGCTGGCCGTGGCAAATGCGTCTTGCTCGGCGCGTGTGAAGCTGTACTTGGCTGCGCAGTCTTCACCAAAGGTGCCCATGCTGCGGCCTGGTTCGTAGGCGTCTTCCAAACCGTCGAGCATCATGTGATCAAAGATGCGGTCGTGGCCAATGCGATAGCCGCCACGGCCCTTGAGCATGAGGTAAGGCGCGTTGGTCATGCTCTCCATGCCACCGGCCACCAAGACATCGTGTGTGCCTGCGATCAACATGTCGTGCGCGAACATCGCTGCACGCATGCCAGAGCCACACATCTTGGACAAGGTCACTGCGCCAGCCGACTTGGGCAAACCGCCTTTGAACGCGGCTTGGCGTGCAGGGGCTTGGCCTTGGCCTGCCATCAAGCAGTTGCCAAACAAAACTTCGGTCACCAGCTCGGGACTGATGCCAGCACGCTCAACAGCGGCTTTGATGGCTGCGCCGCCTAGGTCGTGTGCGGCAAGGCTAGAGAAGTCGCCTTGAAAGCTGCCCATGGGTGTGCGAGCAGCGCTGACGATGACGATGGGGTCGGACATGAATTTCTCCAATTAACAAAAAGAAAAATGCCGCGCCGACCCACAGGGTCATGCGGCGGGAAGCATGCCACCACGGGGGTAGCGTTTGAAGGCGCTGCGGAAGACATCCACCACTTCGCCTGCGTGGCTCATGCTGACGCCAAGGTCTTTGACCAAGCCGTCATCTAAGCCGTAAATCCAGCCATGCACCGTGACCTTTTGACCACGACCCCAAGCGTCTTGCATGACGTTGGACAACGCCACGTTGCCCACTTGTTCGATCACATTCATTTCGCACATGACCGACTCAAGTTCGTCTTGTGGCAAATGGTTGAGGCGTTGGCGATGGCGCAAGCGCACGTCTTGCACATGACGCAACCAGTTGTCGGCCAAGCCCACGCGTGCGCCACGTGTGGCTGCCAACACACCACCACAACCGTAGTGGCCCACCACCATGATGTGCTCTACCTTCAGCGCGTCAACCGCATATTGAATGACGGACAAAGCGTTCAAATCGGAATGCACCACCACGTTGGCGATGTTGCGATGCACAAACACTTCACCAGGATCAAGGCCCGTGATTTGGTTGGCAGGCACACGGCTGTCGGAACAGCCGATCCACAAGTACTTGGGGTTTTGCTGACTGGCCAGGCGGGAGAAGTACGCAGGATTCTCCTGAACCATGCGGTCCGCCCAAGCGCGGTTGTTATCGAAAAGGTGTTGCAGTGAATTAGTCATGCGTCAATTGTCGCAGTGGTGCTAATTCCTTAACAAGTTTCGGCGAATAGTTCGCGGCCAATCAACATGCGACGAATTTCGCTGGTGCCTGCGCCAATTTCGTACAACTTGGCATCGCGCCACAAACGGCCCAGTGGGTATTCGTTGATGTAGCCGTTGCCACCAAAAATCTGCACGCCTTCGCCCGCCATCCACGTGGCTTTTTCGGCAGTCCACAAAATGACGGAGGCACAGTCTTTACGCACTTGACGCACGTGGTCCGTACCGAGCAAATCGAGGTTCTTGGCCACGGTGTAGGCAAAGCTGCGGCCGGCTTGCAACACGGTGTACATGTCAGCCACTTTGCCTTGGATGAGTTGGAACTCGCCAATGCTTTGGCCAAACTGTTTGCGGTCGTGGATGTAGGGGATGACGTTGTCCATCACCGATTGCATGATGCCTAAGGGGCCACCGGTGAGCACCGCGCGTTCGTAGTCCAAACCGCTCATCAACACTTTGGCGCCCATATTGAGGCCGCCCAAAATGTTTTCAGCGGGCACTTCGACGTTTTGGAAGACCAGCTCGCCGGTGTGGCTGCCGCGCATGCCAAGTTTGTCGAGCTTTTGCGCGATGCTGAACCCCTTCATGCCCTTCTCGATCAAGAAGGCGGTTACGCCGCGTGCGCCCAACTCGGGCTCGGTTTTTGCGTAGACCACAAGCGTGTCAGCGTCTGGGCCGTTGGTGATCCACATCTTGTTGCCGTTGAGCAAGTAGTAGCCGCCCTTGTCCTCTGCCTTGAGCTTCATGCTGATGACGTCAGAGCCCGCACCAGGCTCAGACATGGCCAAGGCACCCACGTGTTCGCCACTGATGAGTTTGGGCAAATACTTGGCGCGTTGTTCGTCCGTGCCGTTGCGTTTGATTTGGTTCACGCACAAGTTGCTGTGTGCGCCGTAGCTCAGGCCTACGCTGGCAGAGGCGCGTGAGATTTCTTCCATCGCGATCATGTGCGCGAGGTAGCCCATGTTGGCGCCGCCGTACTCTTCACCCACGGTGATGCCGAGCACGCCGAGGTCACCCATCTTGCGCCACAGGTCCATGGGGAACTGGTCGTCATGGTCGATCTGTGCAGCGCGTGGGGCGATTTCGGCTTGCGCAAAGTCGCGCACAGCGTCGCGCAGAGCGTCAATGTCTTCACCGAGTTGAAAGTTCAGGCCTGGTAAGTTGTTCATGGTTTGTCTCCGTTAGATCAGTAGGTTTTGTTCACCGTGGCGAGGGTTTGCTGCATCAAAGCGCAGGGGGACTCGCCGCCGTTGTCGTCGAGGTGCACCACTTCGGCAGTGGTGATGATGAGGCGTTTGCCGGCACGCACCACATGGCCGCGTGCGCGAAGTTCGCCGCCAGAGAAGGCAGCGAGGAAGTTAATCTTGTATTCGACAGTGGTCACCTCTTGGCCCTCTGCGGCACAAGTGAGGCCTGCGTAGCCTGCGGCGATATCGGCCAATGCGCCCATGGCACCGCCGTGGTAACCGCCTTGTTGTTGGGTGACCCGCTCGGAATACGGCAGAGCAATTTCGACCTCGCCGGGCGCTACCGACACGATGCGTGCGCCGAGGTGCTGCATCATGCCTTGGCGCACAAAGCTGGCTTCGATGCGAGCGTGAAGCTCGGGGTGTTCAGATGCTGCCGCTGTCATGCCTTGCTCGCTTTGATTGGCTTGACGACTTTGGTGGGTTTCTCGCCCTGCTTGGCTAACAAGGCGCGGGCGTCTTTTTCGTGCGCCTTCACCTCGTCGAGGTTGGCTTGAATCTCAGCCATTTGCGCTTCGAGTTCGCGCTTGTGCGCATCGAGCACCACCAAAAACTTTTGCAACTGCGGACCAGTGTCACGCGGGCTGTCGTACATGTCGATCAGGTCTTTGGCCTCGGTCAATGACAGGCCCAACCGCTTGGCGCGAAGGGTAAGCTTGAGGCGCGTGCGGTCGCGGTGGCTGTACACACGGTTGCGTCCACCGGGGCCAGATCGCTCGGGTTGCAGCAGGCCCATGTCTTCGTAAAAACGGATGGCTCGCGTGGTGAGGTCAAACTCACGCGCTAAGTCGCTAATGGAATAGGTGGTCGCCATGATTTCCTTGTTTACGTTTACGTAAACGTCAATTATGACGGGAAATCTCCAAAAACCAAGTCAAGACCACGGAGGTAAGGGTTCATCCTTAAGAACACGCCTGAGTTGGGCGTAATCGGGCATGACGCTTTGCACGGTTTCCCAAAAGCGCGGACTGTGATCCATCACGCGCAAGTGGCTGAGTTCATGGGCCACCACGTAGTCGATCACGTCACGCTTGTGGTGAACCAGCCGCCAGTTGAGGCGAATCGCACCATTGGCGCTGGCACTGCCCCAGCGCGTGGCCGCACTGCTGAGCGACACGCGCTGCCACTGCACCCCCAGCTGCGGCGCGTAGTGGTTGAGCCGCTCCACAAACAAGGCTTTGGCTTGGCGCATGAGCCAGGCTTGCACCGCATCGCGAATTTGTTGAGGTTCGGCGTTGAGCGGAAGCCCGAGGCGCAGGGTGTGCATGCCTGCCTCAGATGGCTCAAACTGCGCACTGTTCTTTTTGAGCGTGCTTGACGAGTCGAGCACCACTTGTAGCTGATCGCCCAAATAAGGCAACACCACGCCATCCGCCCACACGATGCGCGCCGCGCCCAGCTGTTGTTGACGCTCTTGCATCTCGACCAGCTTGCGTGCAATCCAATCGGCTTTTTCGTGCAGGGCAGATTCCACCTCGCCCAGCGTGACCCAACGCGGTGCACTCACCTCTAGGCCATCCGGCCCGATCGCCATGCCAATGGTGCGACGTTTTCCGCGCCTGAAGGCGTAAGCCACATCAGTCGTACCGAGTTGAATCCGACGCGTAGCGCGCGGATGCGCATAGTGAGCCTTGGGCAGTACTTGACCCAAGGGCACTGACGGCATGTGCGGGCCATGCAGCACAGGGGCTGGTGGCAATGCGTTGGCATCACGGTTCAAGCCCCCCATCAAGCTTTGCGGCTTGAGCCGTTTGGGTTGGCGGGGCTGGCGTTTTTTGGGACTGGGTCGCTTGTCTGCGCCGAGCCCTTGCAGGGCTTTGGTGGTGGCCCCATCGAACATGTCGAGCACGAGTTGCAAGAAGCGGCTCATGCGTGTGGGCTCAGTTTTGGCCGACGTAGGCCTCGGGATCGAGGCGGTGCATTTCGGCTTCGATCCAAGTTTCGACTTCGCGCATCAGCTCTTCCGCATCGCGACCAACGCTAGGAATTGGTTTGCCAATCGACACATCCACAACACCAGGAGTCTTGATGAAGGCCTTGCGTGGCCAGCATTTGGCGGAGGTCACCGCAATTGGGATGACCGGCGCGCCTGTGGCAATGGCCAAGCGCGTGCCGCCTGTTTTGTAGCTACCGCGCTCACCGCGAGGAATGCGCGTGCCTTCTGGAAACATGATGACCCATACGCCTTTGTCGAGCAACGCCTGTCCCTGCTCCACCACTTTGGCAAACGCTTTGGCGCGTTGGCTGCGGTCGATGTGGATCATGTCCAAGCTGCCAATGGACCAACCAAAGAACGGCACATACAACAGTTCTTTTTTGAACACATAAGCCAAGGGGTGCGGCATGATGGCAGGCATCAAAAACGTCTCGTACGTGGACTGATGCTTGACCAACAAAATAGCAGGACTGGTCTCGCCCACAGGCAAGTTTTCTTGGCCTTGCACTTGATAGCGAATGCCCATGAGGACGCGTGCAGCATCGATGCTGAGCGTGAGCCACTTTTGCGCAAAGCCATAACGCACATTGCCCTTGGCGCCCAACACACGCGCCAGCAAGATGCACAAGGTGTAAGGAATAACAGTGACGAACATGAACGCCATGTGTAGCGTTGAACGGAGCATGGCGATCATGCGTGGGCTCCTGCTTTGTTGGTTTTGGCAGCGGGCTCGGACTGCGCAAGCAGCCAGTCGGCAAATGCACCAAGGTCATCGTGCGCCACAGTGCCTTGTGGGAAATCTGCAGGCAGTGGCTGACCCGTGAGTTTTTCGCCTTTGCCTGTGTGCACCAAGTGCGTGGCGCAGCCAACGGCTGCACCTGCTTGCAAATCGCGCAGCGAATCGCCCACGGTGTGCACGCCCTTGAGGTCCATGCCGTAGCGCTCACCGATTTGCTCAAACAGGCCGGGCAAGGGCTTGCGACAGTTGCACGTCTCTTCGGGGCTGTGTGGGCAGTAAAACACGGCGTCGATGCGGCCACCCGCAGCAGCCAAGAGCTTGTGCATCTTGGCGTGCATGTCATTGAGCGCGGCAACATCAAACAAACCGCGGCCTAAGCCAGATTGGTTTGAGGCGACCACCACACGCCAGCCGGCGTGGTTCAAACGCGCAATCGCTTCGAGCGCGCCGGGCAATGGGATCCACTCAGCAGCCGACTTGACGTAGTCGTCACTGTCTTGGTTGATCGTGCCGTCGCGGTCGAGGATGACGAGTTTGGTTTGCATAGCTAGGATTTAAGACGCAAGGGCTGACAAATCGGCCACGCGGTTCATGGCTTCGTGCAGCTTCTTGAGCATGCCTTGGCGGTTGAGGCGCAAATCCATCTCTTCGGCGTTGACCATGACGTCATCAAAGAACGCATCGACGGGCGAGCGCAATGTTGCCAAGGTTTGCAATGAGGCGGTGTAGTCTCCCGCGTTGAACTGCGCCTCGGATTCGGGCAGCAGCTTTTGCATGACGGTATATAGCGCTTGCTCGGCATCTTCTTTGAACAAAGCGGTGTTGACGTGTGCATCGACCTCGCCTGCTTTTTTGAGCACGTTGCCGATGCGCTTGTTGGCAGCTGCCAAAGCAGAAGCTTCAGGCAAGGCGGCGAAGGCGCGGACAGCGGTGAGCCGTTTGGCCACATCGCTCAAACGTTGTGGGCGCAAGGCCAACACGGCTTCGACTTCTTGAGCGGAATAGCCTTGCTCGCGCAGGCCACCGGAGAGGCGGTCGTAAACGAATGAGGACAAAGCGGCAGCGGGGTCAGTGATCTTGTCGCCAAATGCGGGAATGGCTTGTGCGATCAATGCATCCAATCCGACATCCAAGTTGGCCTCGCTCAACATGCGCACCACACCCAAGGCGTGACGACGCAACGCAAACGGATCTTTGTCGCCCGTTGGCAAGTTGCCAATGCCAAACATACCCACCAAGGTTTCAAGCTTGTCGGCCAAAGCCACCACCACACCCACGGTGTTGCGTGGCAATTCGTCGCCAGCAAAGCGTGGCTTGTAGTGGTCTTCAATGGCTTGCGCCACGTCTTCACCCAAACCATCGTGACGGGCGTAGTAGCCGCCCATGATGCCTTGCAACTCTGGGAACTCGCCCACCATGTCGGTGAGCAAATCTGTTTTGGCCAACTGTGCAGCGGTGTCAACGGCTTGCACGAAGGCAGCGTCTTTGGCTTGTGGCAACAAGGCCGCGATGCCTTTGGCAATGGCGCGTACGCGGTCGGTGCGTTCGCCTTGGGTGCCGAGTTTGTTGTGATAGACCACCTTGGCCAAACCATCCACGCGCGAAGCGAGTGTCTTTTTGCGGTCTTGGTCAAAGAAGAATTTGGCGTCGGCCAAACGTGGGCGCACGACGCGTTCATTACCGCCAGTGACAGCCGATGCATCATCGGGCGTGATGTTGCTGACCACCAAGAACTTGTTGGTGAGCTTGCCGCCTGCATCGAGCAACGGGAAGTATTTTTGGTTGGCCTTCATCGTGAGGATGAGACACTCTTGCGGCACGTCGAGGAATTGTTTTTCAAACTCGCACACCAACACGTTGGGGCGCTCGACCAATGCGGTGACTTCGTCCAAGAGTGCTGCGTCTTCAATCGCCTTCACACCTCCGCCAACTTTTGCTGCAGCGGCTTCGAGTTGACGTGCAATCTCAGCACGGCGCTCGGTGAAGCTGGCGATGACAGCGCCGTCTTTGGCTAGTGTTTCAGCGTACACATCGGCATTGGCCAACACGACGGGCGACACCTTGGCTTCAAAGCGGTGGCCTTGTGTGCTGTTGCCAGCTGTCAAGCCCAAGGCTTTGACAGGCACCACGGTGCTGCCATGCAAGGCGATCAAGCTGTGCGCGGGGCGCACAAAGTTGACGCTGCTCCAGCCAGGCAATTCACAATCGGTTTCGAGCTGGTAGCTCATCACTTTGGGAATTGGCAATTTGGCGATGGCTTCGCTCAAGGCTTTTTGCAGGCCATCGGCCAAGCTCGCGCCTTTGACAATGCTGTCGTAAAACAAGGCTTCGGCTTTGCCATCAGGTGCGCGTTTGAGTTGCGCCACGGCCTCAGGGCCTGCGCCCAAGGCTTGCAGTTTTTTCAGCAAGGCAGGTGTGGCGTTGCCATCGGCATCTAGGCCCACGGTGACGGGCATGAGTTTTTGCTGCACGGCTTTGTCAACAGCTTGCGACAAAACATTGGTGATGTGTGCGCCCAAACGTCTTGGCGAAGCAAATTGCGTCACAACAGAGCCCTGGGCTTGTGGTGCCTTCTGTGCGATACCCGCTTTGTCGTAAATCAAGTTGCTCGTCAGTCCAGCCAGTGCTAGCTGCTCTGCAATAACTCGAGAAAACTCTGCGCCGAGTTTTTGCAAAGCCTTAGGAGGCAGCTCTTCCACGAAGAGTTCGATGAGTAGGTTTTGTGTCGTCATGTTCTTGTGTCCTACGCTCAAGCGGTCTTCTTTGGCATTTGTTCCACCCACTCGCGCGGGGCCATGGGGAAGCCCAAGCGCTCGCGGCTCTCGTAATAGCTTTGCGCCACGGCGCGCGCCAAGTTACGGATGCGGCCGATGTAGGCAGCACGCTCTGTCACGCTGATGGCGCCACGCGCGTCGAGCAAGTTGAAGGTGTGTGCGGCTTTGAGCACTTGCTCATAAGCAGGCAACGCCAACTGCGCGCCCATGAGGTGCTGCGCTTGTTTTTCGTGCGCCCCAAAAGCGGTGAACAAGAACTCGGCATCGCTGTGCTCGAAGTTGTAGGTGGATTGCTCCACTTCGTTTTGTTTGTAGACGTCGCCGTAGGTCAAACCATCGGTCCATTGCAGGTTGTAGACGTTGTCCACGCCTTGCAGGTACATGGCTAAGCGCTCTAGGCCGTAAGTGATTTCGCCGGTGATGGGTTTGCAGTCAATGCCGCCGACTTGTTGGAAGTAGGTGAACTGCGTCACCTCCATGCCGTTCAACCAAACTTCCCAGCCCAAGCCCCATGCGCCCAAGGTTGGGTTTTCCCAATCGTCTTCGACGAAGCGGATGTCGTTTTTCTTGAGGTCAAAGCCGAGCGCTTCGAGCGAGCCCAAATAGAGCTCCAAGATGTTGCTGGGCGCGGGCTTTAACACCACTTGGTATTGGTAGTAGTGCTGCAAGCGGTTGGGGTTCTCGCCATAGCGACCATCTTTGGGACGGCGGCTTGGTTGCACATAAGCAGCCTTCCAAGGCTCGGGGCCCAAGGCGCGCAAGAACGTGGCGGTGTGCGAGGTGCCCGCACCAACCTCCATGTCGATGGGTTGCAGCAATGCACAGCCTTGCTTGGCCCAGTAGGACTGGAGTGTGAGAATGATTTCTTGAAAAGTCAGCATGCAAAGTGGCCAGCAGACGCTGGCAATTTAGGCTGCAGGTCAATACGCCCGCAAACCTCTGATTTTACGGGCCGAAACGCCTCTGGCCGTGCCTAGATGCATGTGCCATGGCGGCCACGATCAATAAGGTCAGCACCGCCAAGCCCGCCAGCGGCCAAAGCCCCAAAACTGACACCCATTGGGCGTATGGCGTGACGGGCCCATGCATGCCATAGACCTCTGCGGTCAAAGCGCCTTGTACAGCGCTGGGTAGTCGGTGTGTAACCTGCCCTTGGGCATTGATGATGGCGGTAGCGCCCGTGTTGGTGGCTCGCAGCATGGGGCGGCCTAGCTCTAGGGCGCGCATACGGGAGATGTGCAGATGCTGGTCGATGGCCACGGTGTCGCCAAACCACGCGATGTTGCTGAGGTTGACCATCATGGTGGGGGCTTTGTCTGGATCGGCAAAGCTGCGAGCCAACTCTTCGCCAAACAAATCTTCGTAGCAAATATTGGGGGCGATGCGCTCTCCCTTGAACACAAAACTAGGCTGAGCCACATCGCCACGGGTGAAATCGCCCAAGGGAATGTTCATCATGCGCACAAACCACTGAAAGAGTGGTGGCACAAACTCGCCAAAGGGCACCAAATGGTGCTTGTCGTATTGGTAGCTGGCAGTGGATGCGGGCGTGGCTTGCGGCATCAGCGCGACGGCCGAGTTGCTGTAATGCAGCTGGCCTTGCGCGCTGCGGATTGCCAATGGCAAGCCAATGAGTGCAGCTTGTGAGCCTTTTCCGAAGTGGTTTTCTATCTGCGCCCAGTAACGATCGGGCATTTGCTGCTGAATCAGCGGAATGGCGGTTTCGGGCGTGACCGTGAGTTCGCTGGTGCTTGATAACAAGGCTTCGCGGTAGTCACGCAGAGCGCGGTTGACGCCTTCGCCAAACTTCAAATCTTGTGGAATATTGCCTTGCAACAAAGTCACGCTTATCGGGCTTGCTGATTGCGTCGCTTCATTTGATATTTGACTTGGCGATGTGAACCACGTGTAACCGAGCACCGCCAAGATTGCAGCGATTGAGAGCTGCGTTTTGCGCGCGATGGGGCGGCTGTCTTTTCTTTCAGCGGCCACTGTCATGGCGATGAAGGCCGACAAAGCACACAGGCCATAGACACCCAGCCAAGGTGCCCAATGCTGCAAAAGGCTGTCGATATGTGCATAGCCCACGGCCCCCCAAGGAAAGCCTGTCCACAGTGTGCCGCGTACTATTTCGGCCAACACCCAGACGGCGGCAAACGCGCTGGCTCGTGGCAATACGCCGACGCCTGTTTTGCCAACAGCGTAATACAAAGATGCCGCTGTTGCATAAATCAAGGCCAAACCTGCGGACATCACACCCACAGCTAAGCCTGCGAGTGGCGCGGGCAAACCGCCGTAACGATGCATGGATATGAACAGCCACCAAATACTGCCGGCAAGCCATGCGAAGGCAAACACCCAAGTTGTAGCAAACGCCTGCTTACTTAATTTGCTTCGATCAAGTCGGTAGGCAAGGATGCCCATGCTGACGAATTGCAACCAGCCCTGGGCCTCACCTTTGAACCCACCCTCAAACGGCCACGCCAATGACAACGCTTGCAAGATGCCAGCGGCAAGTAGCAACGCGGCAGTTTGAAGGGTGATGGACTTTTGATTGGAGTGCCGCTCGTGCTGTGACATGTGTTTATTGCGACGCTATTTCTTCTGGGGCTGGATACACCTTGAACCATTTCACTGCACCGCCACGCGTGTGTAAAACTTCAAAACGTAATTTGTTGATTTCAAAATGCTCGCCACGGCGTGGCACATGCCCCATGGCGTGCGCAATAAAGCCGCCAATGGTGTCAAAGTGAGTGTCATCCGACTCTTCTGCAGCGTTTACTTCCAGTTGTGTGCCAAATGCTTCGCCCACGCGCTCTAGCGAAGCATCGCCACTGACGCGGTAAGTGCGATCGGCCAAAGCAAAAATATCGCCGACATCCTCTTGACTATCAAACTCATCCTCGATGTCGCCCACAATTTGTTCAAGCACGTCTTCAATCGTGATGAGGCCCGCAATGCGACCGAATTCGTCAACGACCAAAGCCATGTGATTCCGCGTGTTGCGGAACTCACGGAGCAAATCATTCAAGCCTTTGCTTTCGGGCACAAAGACAGGAGCGCGAAGTAGGGTTCTGATATTGAGCGATGGTGCGCGCTGAAGTTTGAGTAAGTCTTTGGCCAACAAAATGCCGACTAAGTTGTCACGCTCGCCTTCAAAGACTGGGAATCGTGAATGCCCCGTGTCAATGACCTGATGAAGACTTTCCTCAACTGGCGCATCTAAATTGATGAGGTCCATTCTGGGAGCGGCAACCATGACTTGTCCCGCTGTGAGATCAGCCATGCGAAGTACACCTTCGAGCATGAGTCGGCTTTCTGCGCCAATGACTTGGTTATCTTCCGCGTCTGAAAGTGCGTCAAGTAGCTCTTCGCGAGAGTCTGGCCCTGGATGTATGAACTCAACCAAGCGTTGCCAATAGCTTCGCTTGTCTTGTGTTGGTGTATCTCGAGATTGCGGGGGTATCACAGTGGTGCAGCGGCTTGCTGCTGGAGTCGTACAGGCCTTAAGCATAGCCCATCTAACGGGCTATAGATTTATTCTGCGGCTTGATGCCGAGTTTCGCGCACACCCTGTCTAATTTCTTGCACTTTGGCCAGGAAATTCCAGAATCGTTTGGCATCTTCTTTGATGCTGTAGTTTGTTTTGGCGTACTGATCCGCCACGAATTCTGTGATTCGGCTGTCTAAATCTCGCTTGGGCAGGCTTAAATATGCTTCGGTTTCCGCCCCATCACGCTCTATACGTGCGCCACCTTTGCGTGCAATTTTGATCATGGGTGCGTTTTCGCTCAGCGCATGGATGTACATCTGGTACACCTTTTCGTTGCGTGCATGTATGACGGCACGATCAAACAACCTTGCGCCATAACCGCGCGCGCGTGCATGTGCAGAGACAGACACGCCAAACTCTGAACTAGATTCACGACCTTCTTTTTTGATGATAGCTAAATGAGCCATGGCAATGATTTCGAGCTCTGTATTAAAGATGCCGTAAATCTCATCTCGCTCGAAGTTCAAGCTTTGTACGTAGCGGTTGATGTGCTCATCAGTTGCTGTGTAACCAAAACGCAAGTGGCGATCATGCTCAGACAAGTCTTTTAAATGCTGTGTGATTTGCGGCAAGTGTTCGTTCGACAAAGTAACAATCGGCACTAAAACGCTTTCCGTTTTGCGCAATTGATCTTGAGATAAACCCGTCATGCGTAGCATTTGCATTCCCCCCTTAAGGGTATTTCGTGCGAGAGTTTGAACATGTGTCATCCATGAATTCTACGGGTTTTCCCTCATTCTTGCTGATTTCTGACAGACTCTAGGTGGCCAACTCTAAATCATCAAAATTGATACGCCACTGAATTCAATGGAATTGAAACACAGTGAAGCTTAGATGTCAGAATGAGTTTTTCAGAAGAACTCAGCTTACGCACTTTCATATGTATTCATTACCCACAGGCGTCAAATTCTTTCAGCGTGGCTGGCTTTCTTCAAACAATGTGTTGATTCACGATTCAGATATAGCTGTACTTGTTGACACCGGATATTGGACTCATGCTGTACAGACGCATGCGCTGATCAGATCAGAGATAGGTGAGCAAAATCTAACTGCGATTTACAACACCCATTTACACAGTGATCATTGCGGTGGCAATGCACATTTACAAACTTGCTATCCAGATGTTCTTACCCTTATTCCACCAGGTCATGCACTCTACGTAGATTCTTGGGATTTACAGACACTGACATATAACCCAACTGGCCAACACTGCCCTAGATTTTCAAAAACAGGTTTGCTCAATGCTGGTGATACCTTTAAAGCAGCGAATTTGATTTGGCAAGTTCATAGCGCTCCTGGACATGACCCTCATTCTGTAGTCATATTTAATTCGCTTCATGGCATTTTGATTTCTGCTGACGCGCTTTGGGAAAATGGTTTTGGGGTTGTTTTTCCTGAGATCGAAGGTATATCTGCATTCGATGAAGTTGAATCTACCATTCAAGTCATTGAGTCACTTTCACCAAGGCTTGTTTTGCCAGGTCATGGAGCGCCGTTTACGGGTGTTGAGAGCGCTATTGCGCGCGCAAGAAGTCGGCTGAATCAGTTCAGAAATTCCCCTGATCAACACGCAACGTATGCGGCGAAAGTACTTTTAAAATTTAAATTGCTTGAAATACAAAAAAGTACTTTGTCAGACTTTTTGCAGTGGGCTGATGATGTTACCTATCTAAAGCTGCTCCACACGAATTACTCCAACGGAGTCAGTCTTGAACCGTGGTTACATGAATTGTGTATGAGCTTAGAGAAAAGTGGCGCTTGCACAATTGACGATGGTTTTATTCACAACCTGAATTGATCGAAGCACAAAAAACAAAAACCCCCACTCAATCGAGTGGGGGTTTCTGAGGCTGTAATAGCCTGACGATGTCCTACTTTCACACGGGAACCCGCACTATCATCGGCGCTAAGTCGTTTCACGGTCCTGTTCGGGATGGGAAGGAGTGGTACCAACTTGCTATGGTCATCAGGCATAACTTGTTGTCACCTTGACTGGGTCAAGGCAACGAATTCATAGAGCAATATCAGATTAATTTTGAATGCGTCACTTGGCATAACTTCCTTGATCAATTGATCAAAGTTATAGGGTCAAGTCGCACGAGCAATTAGTATCAGTTAGCTTAACGTATTACTACGCTTCCACACCTGACCTATCAACGTCCTGGTCTTGAACGACTCTTTAGGGGGCTCAAGGCCCCGGCAGATCTCATCTTGAAACGAGTTTCCCGCTTAG
>NCJK01000003.1 GCA_002282445.1 Burkholderiales bacterium 39-55-53
TGGTGGAGCTGGCGGGATTTGAACCCGCGTCCACAAGCCTTTTTCGTACAGTTCTACATGTGTAGTCGTCTGATTTGAGTCTCGCCGTGTGCGTCGCGCAGCGACACGCTACGCACCCAGCCAGTACCCTTTTTTCTCACACCACCTCAAGGTACCCGAGGTGATGCCAGCCCATATGTTTTCCCTTGCAGCTAGGAAGTCTTGCGACCCCCTAACCCAGCCTATCGGCCAACTGTTGCAAGGCTCACCGGATTAAGCGGCGAGTGCGAAACGTTCGTCGTTTGCAGTTAGTTTTTTTTCCGAAGATTTACGAGGATCAGAACCTCGACATGCCCTGCCACGCGTCCGAACCCATGTCGAAACCAGTGCAGCCCCAAGTCTCTTATTTTAGGCCTCTGCCAGCAATTGCAAGAGCTTATTTGGTGAATCAATGGATAAATCTGCACCCCAAGTGCTGACATCGGTCTTTTCGCCCAAATAACCGTAGGTGGCAGCGACCGTGGGCATGCCTGCGGCACGACCTGCGGCAATGTCACGCTCGTCGTCACCCACATACAAACACACTTCGGGCGGCAAACCCAAACGACGTGCTGCTTCAAACAAAGGCTCAGGATGGGGTTTGGGATGCGGCGTGGTGTCACCACTCACAATGGCGCGTGCACTGGCAAACAAAGGCATGGCCGCCGTGAGTGGATCGGTGAAACGCGCCATTTTGTTGGTCACCACGCCCCAAGGCATTTGGCGCAATTGGATGTGTTCAATCAAATCATCCACACCGTCAAACACATAAGTGCCCGCCGTCATGACCGACTCGTAGTTGGCAAAGAACTCTTCACGCATGGTCATGAAGTCTTGGTGTTCGGGGGTCATGTCAAACGCCACTTTCAACATGCCGCGAGCACCAGCACCCGCTAATGGTCGATACAGCTCGTAGGGCAGCGAGGGCATGCCTCGGTCGGTACGCATTTTGTCTGCGGCTGCGCCGAGGTCCGGTGCACTGTCAATCAATGTGCCATCCAAATCAAACAGCACCGCTCGAATATTTTTCAGCATCACAGTGGCCTTTGTGTCGCAACCATGTAGTTGACACTGGTGTCAGCACTCAACCAATAGCGGCGGGTGAGAGGGTTGTATTCCATGCCACGTGTGTTCTGCCACTCAAGGCCGACATCACGGCAATCACGCGCCAGCTCACTGGGGCGAATGAACTTGGCGTACTCATGTGTGCCACGGGGTAGCAAGTTAAGCACGTACTCTGCGCCCACGATGGCAAACAGAAACGACTTGGCGTTGCGGTTGAGTGTTGAGAAAAACACGTGGCCACCGGGTTTGACCAACTGTGCACAGGCTCGGACGATAGACGATGGGTCGGGCACATGCTCCAGCATTTCCATGCAAGTCACCACATCAAAGCTGGCGGGTTGCTCTGCAGCCAACGCCTCCACCGCGACTTCGCGGTATTGAACGTTAGGCGTCTGCGTTTCTAGTGCATGCAACTGCGCTACTTTGAGCGACTTGGTCGCCAAATCAATACCCAAGGCATGCGCGCCTGAGCGGGCCATGGCATCGGTCAAGATGCCACCGCCACAGCCCACATCCAGCACTTTTTTACCCTGCAGCGGCGCGATGCCGTTGATCCACTCTAAACGCAGCGGATTGATTTGATGCAAGGGGCGGAATTCGCTCTCTGGGTCCCACCAGCGATGGGCGAGGTCTGAAAACTTGGCCAATTCGGCCTGATCGACATTGGTATGTGTGGCTTGAGATTGCATAAGAAACATTGTCGTTCAAGCAAAAAGAAACCCCGCCGAGGCGGGGTTTCTTTTTTAGATCAAGTCAGATCAGTTCTTGCGGGTACCCACAACTTCGATCTCAACGCGGCGGTTCTTAGCGCGACCTTCTTTGGTCTTGTTGCTAGCCACAGGTTGCTTCTCGCCTTTACCTTCTGTGTAAACGCGGTTTTTCTCGATGCCTTTAGACACCAAGTAAGCCTTCACAGCTTCAGCGCGACGCACAGACAGTTTTTGGTTGTAAGCGTCAGAGCCGATAGAGTCAGTGTGGCCCACAGCGATGATGACTTCGAGGTTGATGCCTTTGATCTTGCCGACCAAGTCATCCAACTTAGCTTTGCCAGCTGGTTTGACCACAGCTTTGTCAAAATCAAAGAATGCATCAGCAGCGTATGTCACTTTGGAAGCAGCAGCGACAGGAGCAGCAGCTTTAGGAGCTGGAGCAGCGGCAGCAGGAGCGCCACAGCCAGGAGCTGCGGTTGCTGGTGTCCAGTTGGCATCACGCCAGCAATCGCCAGAAGCGTTTTTCCAAACATCGCCAGAAGCGCTGCGCCAGTTATCAATGTTTTGCGCCATAGCAGCAGTTGCCAAAGCAGCGGTAGCAACAAAAGCTGCCAAGTTCTTCAAGTTTTTCATGATTCACCTCTGAGGGATTTATAAGCCGCAGACCACTCTGCGAATTCAGGGCAATCAAGGTGGGCACACCTTTGACGCTTCCGATAATTGTGCCATAACCAAAACGAGTAACTTCTACTGATAAGAGGGCTTAACAAATTAAGCAGCCCGTTGTTGCAAGGTCGCCACAAGAAGCTGCGCAAGATATCAGCCTAAAATGTCCGGTTTCCTGCTTTACGGCCTCTTTCATGACCCAGTTCGCCAAAGAAACCCTGCCCATCAGCCTAGAAGAGGAGATGCGTCGCAGCTACCTAGATTACGCCATGAGCGTGATTGTGGGCCGCGCCCTCCCCGATGCGCGTGACGGCTTAAAGCCAGTGCACCGCCGCGTCTTGTTCGCGATGCACGAGCTCAACAACGACTGGAATCGTCCTTACAAGAAGTCAGCCCGTATCGTGGGTGACGTGATTGGTAAATACCATCCGCACGGCGACAGCGCGGTGTACGACACGATCGTGCGTATGGCCCAAGACTTCTCTTTGCGCCACATGTTGGTGGACGGCCAAGGTAACTTCGGCTCGGTCGACGGCGACAACGCTGCGGCGATGCGTTACACGGAAATCCGCTTGTCCAAAATCGCTCATGAAATGTTGAGCGACATCGACAAAGAAACCGTCGATTTCGGCCCCAACTATGACGGCTCTGAAAAAGAGCCCTTGGTGCTGCCAAGCCGCATTCCTAACTTGCTGGTCAACGGCTCCTCAGGCATTGCCGTGGGTATGGCCACCAACATCCCACCTCACAACTTGAACGAAGTGGTGGACGCGTGTTTGCACATGTTGCGCCACCCAGAAGCGACCATCGACGAGTTGATGGAAATCATCCCAGCGCCGGATTTCCCGACCGCCGGCATTATTTATGGCATCAGCGGCGTCAAAGATGGCTACCGCACAGGCCGTGGCCGTGTGGTCATGCGCGCCAAGTGCCACTTTGAAGACATCGACAAAGGCCAGCGCCAGTCGATCATCGTGGACGAGTTGCCATATCAAGTGAACAAAAAGACCTTGCAAGAACGCATGGCAGAGTTGGTTCACGAGAAGAAGATTGAAGACATCAGCCACATCCAAGACGAGTCCGACAAGTCGGGCATGCGTTTGGTGATTGAACTCAAGCGCGGTGCAGTGCCTGAAGTGGTGCTGAACAACCTGTACAAACAAACCCAGCTGCAAGACACCTTCGGTATCAACATGGTGGCCTTGATTGACGGCCAACCCAAGTTGTGCAATTTGCGCGATTTGATTGCCGTGTTCTTGGGGCACCGCCGCGAAGTGGTGACACGCCGTACCATCTTCACCCTGCGCAAAGCCCGCGAACGCGGCCATGTGCTGGAAGGTTTGGCTGTGGCTCTGGCCAACATCGACGAGTTCATCCGCATCATCCGCAACGCGCCAACGCCCCCTGTGGCCAAGGCCGAGTTGATGACCAAGTCATGGGACAGCCAACTGGTGCGCGAGATGCTCACCCGCAGCCGCGCTGACGGCGGCGTGATCAACGCCGACGACTACCGCCCCGATGGCTTGGAAAAAGAGTTCGGCATGGGCAACGATGGCCTGTACCGCTTGAGCGACACCCAAGCCCAAGAAATTCTGCAAATGCGTCTGCAACGTTTGACCGGCCTTGAGCAAGACAAGATCGTCAACGAATACAAAGACGTCATGGCTGAGATCGACGACTTGCTCGATATTTTGGCCAAGCCTGAGCGCGTGTCCACCATCATTGGTGACGAGTTGACCTTGGTGAAAAACGAATTCGGCCAAAGCAAGCTCGGCGCTCGCCGCAGCGTGATTGAGCACAACGCCCAAGACTTGGGCACCGAAGACCTGATCACACCCACCGACATGGTGGTCACGCTCAGCCACAGCGGCTACATCAAGAGCCAACCCCTGTCTGAATACCGCGCACAAAAACGCGGCGGTCGCGGCAAGCAAGCCACAGCGACCAAAGAAGACGATTGGGTGGACCAACTCTTCATCGCCAACACGCACGACTATTTGCTGTGCTTCTCCAACCGTGGCCGTTTGTACTGGCTCAAAGTATGGGAAGTGCCTGCGGGTTCACGCGGTTCACGCGGCCGCCCGATCGTCAACATGTTCCCGCTGCAAGAAGGCGAAAAAATCAACGTGGTCTTGGCCCTCACCGGCGAAGCACGAACCTTCCCTGAAGACCAATTTGTGTTCATGGCCACGTCCATGGGTACCGTCAAGAAGACCTCGCTCGACGAATTCAACAACCCCCGCAAGGGCGGCATCATCGCTGTCAACTTAGACGAGGGTGACTTCCTGATCGGCGCCGCCTTGACTGATGGCAAGCACGACGTGATGTTGTTCAGCGATGGCGGCAAAGCCGTGCGCTTTGACGAAAACGATGTGCGCCCCTTGGGCCGCAGCGCCCGCGGCGTGCGCGGCATGATGATCGAAGAGGGTCAAAGCGTCATTGCCATGTTGGTGTCTGAACAAGAAGATCCAGCAGCGGCGACTGACGAAACCGTTGCTCGCGCCAGCGTGTTGACTGCCACCGAAAACGGCTACGGCAAACGCACCAACATCAGCGAATACACCCGCCATGGACGTGGCACCAAAGGCATGATTGCCATCCAGCAGTCTGAGCGCAACGGCAAAGTCGTGGCAGCTACCTTGGTGCAAGCGGACGATGAGATCATGCTCATCACCGACACCGGCGTTTTGGTGCGTACACGCGTGGCTGAAATTCGCGAAATGGGCCGCGCCACACAAGGCGTGACCTTGATTGGCTTGGACGAAGGCGCCAAGCTCAGCGGCTTGCAACGTATTGTCGAAAACGATGCCAATGCGCACTTCAGCGAAGGCGCAGAAGACGACAATGCACAAGGCGGCACTGACGCCCCAAGCGAAGGCTAATCTAGGCATGAACCGCCCCTTTAACTTTTCTGCAGGTCCTGCGGCTATGCCGCTGGAGGTACTGCAGCAAGCCGCCGCCGAGATGACCAACTGGAACGGTAGCGGCATGGGCGTGATGGAAATGAGCCACCGCGGCAAAGAGTTCATCAGCATTTACGAACAGGCCGAGGCCGATGTGCGCGAGTTGTTGGCCGTGCCCGCCCACTTCAAAATTTTGTTCATGCAAGGTGGCGGCTTGGCAGAAAATGCCATCGTTCCCTTGAACCTCTCACGCGGCGAAACAGTTGATGTGGTGGTCACGGGCAGCTGGAGCGAGAAGTCATACAAAGAGGCCAGCAAATACTGCACACCGCATTTGGCAGCTACGGGCGCTGAAAGCCACTTCACGACATTACCCGTCCCTGCGCAATGGCAACTGAGCAGCAACGCGCAATACGTGCACATCTGCACCAACGAAACCATCCACGGCGTGGAGTTCCAAGCCCTGCCCGACCTCAAAGCTTTGGGCTCTGACGCACCGCTGGTGATTGACTTCTCTTCACACGTGCTCTCGCGCAGTGTGGACTGGGCACGAGTCGGCGTGGCTTTTGGTGGTGCACAAAAAAACATTGGCCCTGCGGGCGTCACGCTCGTCATCGTGCGTGAAGACTTGATGGGTCATGCACTCAAGGCTTGCCCCAGCGCGTTCAACTACAAAACTGTGGCCGACAACGGTTCGATGTACAACACGCCGCCGACCTACAGCATCTACATGGCGGGACTGACCTTCCAATGGCTCAAACGTCAAGGTGGCGTAGCTGCGATGGAACAACAAAACATCGCCAAAGCCAAGTTGTTGTATGACTTTTTGGACAGCTCCAGTTTCTACAGAAATAAGGTTGCGCACGACTGCCGCTCGCGCATGAACGTGCCCTTCTTCTTGGCGGATGAGTCACGCAATGACGCATTCCTAGCCGGGGCCAAAGCTGCAGGTCTCTTGCAGCTCAAAGGCCACAAGTCAGTCGGCGGTATGCGCGCCAGCATCTACAACGCAATGCCCATCGAAGGTGTGCAAGCGTTGGTGAATTACATGCAAGCGTTTGAAAAAACACAGGCTTAAAACTACAACACCATGAGCCAACAACCCGTTCAATCCGAAGCTCTCGCCGCTTTGCGCGTACAAATCGACGCGCTCGACAAACAACTGCTGCAGTTGGTCAACGACCGTGCCAAAGTGGCTGAGCTGGTCGGTGAAATCAAACGCGCTGAAGGCTCCCCCTTCTTCCGACCCGACCGCGTGGCACAGGTGATCGACAAAATCACGCAAGCCAACCCAGGCCCACTCAAAAACGAACACATTGCCTCCATCTGGCGCGAAATCATGTCGGCTTGTTTGGCACTCGAAGCGCCACAACGCGTGGCTGTGCTCGGGCCACAAGGTACGTTTTGCGAGCAAGCTGCGATTGAGTTTTTTGGCAGCGCTGCCAACCTGATTTATTGCGCCAACTTCGACGAAGTCTTCCACGCTACCGCCGCAGGCACTGCCCAATACGGCGTGGTGGGCATGGAAAACTCCACCGAGGGTGTGGTGGCACGTTCGCTCGATTTGTTCTTGCGCTCGCCCGTGCATGTGGTGGGTGAAGTCAGCTTACTGGTGCGCCACAACTTGATGCGCCAGATCAACTCTGATAACGACATCGAAGTGGTCATGGCCCACCCTCAAGCCTTGGCTCAATGCCAAGGCTGGCTCAGCCAGCACCTGCCACACGTTGAGCGCCGCGCTGTGTCTAGCAATGCCGAAGGCGCACGCCTTGCCGCCACCAATCCCAAATGGGCCGCCTTGGCCAGCGAACGCGCAGCCAGCCAATTTGGCCTGCACATCGTGCACCACGCCATTCAAGACGAAGCCTACAACCGCACGCGCTTTGCTGTCATCGCGCTGCCCCAAACCTTGGCTACGCCACCGGCCTCGGGCAACGACTGCACTAGCTTGGTGGTGTCGGTGCCCAACCGTCCAGGTGCTGTGCACGACTTGCTCGTACCGCTCAAAAACAACGGCGTGTCGATGACGCGCTTTGAGTCGCGCCCTGCCAAATCAGGCCAGTGGGAGTACTACTTCTACATCGACATCGCAGGCCACGTGAGCCAGCCCCATGTGGCTGCAGCGCTGCAAGAGCTACAAGGCTTGTGCGCGTTCTACAAGGTCTTGGGTTCTTACCCAGTTTCAGAATGAAATTCCAGCGGCTTGCCCTCATCGGCTGTGGCCTGATGGGCGGCTCATTTGCGCTCGCTTTGCGAGAAGCAGGGCTTGTGCAAACCATCGTCGGTTTCAGCGCTTCAGACAAAACACGCCAACGCGCGGTTGAACTCAAGGTCATCGACCAAGCTTGCAACAGCGTGGCAGAAGCCGTGCAAGGCGCGGACTTGGTATTGCTAGCCGTTCCTGTGGGTGCCATGCACAGCAGCTTTGCTGCCATGCGCGATGTGTTGCAACCCAACACCTTGCTGATGGATGTCGGCTCGACCAAATGTGATGTGATTGCTGCTGCACAAGCCGCTTTGGGCGAACGACTCAACTGCTTTGTGCCTGCCCACCCCATTGCAGGCAAAGAAGTGGCAGGCATCGAGCACGCTGAAAGTACGCTTTACCAAGAGCGCCGCACCATCCTCACACCGCTTCCCAAAACTGGCATTCATCGCCTTCAAGCTGCACACGAAGTTTGGACAGCCGTGGGCAGCCATGTGAGCACCATGACGCCCGAAGCACACGACGCCACGTTTGCCGCTGTCAGCCACTTGCCGCACATGCTGGCCTTTGCAGCCGTCAACGCGCTGATGGCACAGCCGCAGGGCGCAGCTTTCTTGGACATGGCCGGCCCCGGGTTCAGAGACTTCTCACGCATCGCTGCAAGTGATTCATCGGTATGGCGCGATATCTTGAGTGCTAACCATGCAGAAGTGCTCACACAAGTCACGCACTTTCGCACGGCACTCGACCAGTTTGAAAGCGCCTTGAAGCAAGGCGACCCCGCTGCCTTGCAACACCTGATTCAACAAGCCAGTGATGTGCGCTCGGCTTGGACGCTGCAAGCTGGCTACGCATGCAACACAGCCTCTGAAGATAAATAAATGTTCTCCACCGCCTTCCTAGACGTACCAGCACTGCAAGGCGCATCTGGCACCGTCACCCTGCCCGGCTCTAAAAGTATTTCCAACCGTGTGTTGTTGCTCTCGGCCTTGTGCCAAGGCACCACCGTCGTTCACGATTTACTGGACTCCGACGACACCCGTGTGATGTTGGCCGCACTGCGCCAACTCGGTTGTGGCGTAGACGTGCAAGGCACCACGGTCACCATCACTGGCTTAGGCGGTCAACTCAAGCATCACGACGCGATTGAGTTTTTCATGGGCAATGCGGGTACTGCGATGCGTCCGCTCACCGCAGCACTTGCGGTGTTGGGTGGCGACTTCACGCTCAAGGGCGTGCCACGCATGCACGAGCGACCCATTGGCGATTTGGTCGATGCACTGCGTTTGCTTGGCTGCTCGATTGACTACTTGGGCAACGACGGCTTCCCTCCGCTGCACATTGGCAAGCCATCGCTCAAAGTGGTCGCCCCCATTCAAGTGCGTGGTGATGTGTCCAGCCAATTCCTCACGGCGTTGTTGATGGCTTTGCCTTTGGCAGCTAAAACGCAAGACATCGTGATTGAAGTGGTGGGCGAGCTCATCAGCAAACCCTACATCGACATCACGCTCAATCTGTTGGCGCGTTACGGCATTGCTGTGCAGCGTGATGGCTGGCAACGTTTCACCATTTCGCAAGGTTGCAGCTATCAGTCGCCCGGCACGATTCACGTGGAGGCCGATGCGTCCTCTGCCAGCTACTTCATCGCACTCGGTGCCATCGCTGAAGGGGACGGCATCCGCATTCAAGGTGTGGGGGCAGATTCGATTCAAGGCGATATCCGTTTCATGGACGCCGCTGCGCAAATGGGTGCAAAGATCACCAGCGGCCCCAACTGGCTCGAAATCCACCGAGGCGCTTGGCCACTCAAGGGGATCACCCTCGACTGCAACCACATCCCCGATGCCGCCATGACTTTGGCCGTGATGGCGCTCTACGCAGACAGCCCCACCACGCTGCGCAACATCGCCAGCTGGCGTGTGAAAGAAACCGACCGCATCGTAGCCATGGCTACCGAATGCCGCAAGCTCGGTGCAACTGTTGAAGAAGGCCCAGACTGGATCACGGTTCACCCACTCCAATCCAAACAATGGAAAGCCGCAAGCATCCACACCTACGACGACCATCGCGTGGCCATGTGTTTCTCGCTCGCAGCCTTCAATGCTGATCAAGCGCCCGTTCGCATCGAAGACCCCAAGTGCGTGGCCAAAACGTTTCCTGATTACTTCGAGGCGTTGTTCTCCGTGGCACACAGCCATACCAAAGACATTCCTGTCATTTGCATCGATGGCCCCACCGCCTCGGGCAAAGGCACCTTGGCCAGCCGCGTGGCGCAGGCTTTGGGCTATCACTACCTTGACTCAGGTGCGCTTTACCGCGTAACCGCCTACGCCGCACTGAAAGCTGGTCTGTCGCTAGAAGCCAACGACGAAGCACGCATTTCCGCCCTCGCCCGCACCTTGCCCGTGCGCTTTGAAGGCGACACCGTGTGGTTGGGGCAAGAAGACGTCAGCGATGCCATTCGCACCGAACAAGCCGGTATGAGTGCCTCTAAAGTATCTGTTTTACCTGCCGTTCGCACTTCTTTGGTAGCACTACAGCACAGTTTCCAGCGCCTGCCCGGCCTCTTGGCCGATGGTCGCGATATGGGCACCGTCATCTTCCCTGATGCACCTTTGAAGGTGTTTTTGACGGCGAGCGCCGCACAACGCGCCGAGCGTCGTCATAAGCAATTGATTTCAAAGGGAATTTCGACTACACTCGATAGTCTTCGCGCCGATTTAGAGGCACGCGACGCACGCGATTCATCGCGCAGCGTAGCGCCCTTGAAAGCGGCACAAGATGCTTACCAACTCGACAACTCATCGTTGTCTATCGAAGCCTCGGTAGATCAAGTGTTGACGTGGTGGCAAGCAAAGCAGCCTTTTTAATGTTTTGAAATAGGCTGCAAAACCTGGCCCGTTTGGCTCCCATCGCGCTGCACATTGGCGCACTGGCTAAACGGATCTAAAACTTAACCCGTGGCTCACCCCACAAAACCACCGCTTATCGCAGGCCCATGTGGCGCAGCAATGGTGCTGCCCGCTTTCCCGTGATGAGACAAAGGAAATAAATGTCTGAATCTTTTGCCGCCCTATTTGAAGAATCCCTGAAGCGCTCAGAAATGCGCACAGGTGAAGTGATCACTGCTGAAGTGGTTCGTATCGAACACAACCACGTCGTCGTGAACGCTGGCCTTAAGTCTGAAGCTTATGTGCCAATCGAAGAATTCAAAAATGACAAGGGCGAGCTCGAAGTCCAAGCTGGTGACTTCGTGTCAGTTGCGATCGGTAGCGTTGAAAACGGCTACGGCGACACCATTTTGAGCCGCGACACTGCCAAGCGTTTGGCATCGTGGATGAGCTTGGAAAAAGCTCTGGAATCTGGCGAATTTGTCACTGGTACCACCAGCGGCAAAGTCAAGGGTGGCTTGACCGTGTTGGTCAACGGCATCCGCGCCTTCTTGCCTGGTTCACTGATCGACACACGTCCGATCAAAGACTTGTCTCCCTACGAGAACAAGACCATGGAATTCAAAGTCATCAAGCTCGACCGCAAGCGCAACAACGTCGTGTTGTCACGCCGCGCTGTGGTGGAAGCTTCGATGGGCGAAGAGCGCGCCAAGTTGATGGAGACTTTGAAAGAAGGCTCTATCGTCAATGGTGTGGTCAAGAACATCACCGAATACGGTGCATTCGTGGACTTGGGCGGCATCGACGGCCTGTTGCACATCACCGACATGGCATGGCGCCGCGTCCGTCACCCTTCTGAAGTGGTCACAGCGGGTCAAGAAATCACTGCCAAGATCCTCAAGTTCGACACCGACAAAAACCGCGTCTCCTTGGGCCTCAAGCAAATGGGCGACGATCCTTGGATGGGCGTCAACCGCCGCTACCCACAAAGCACTCGCTTGTTCGGCAAGATCACCAACATCGCCGACTACGGCGCGTTTGTGGAACTCGAACCAGGCATCGAAGGCTTGGTGCACGTGTCTGAAATGGACTGGACCAACAAGAACGTTGCGCCTTCCAAGATCGTGTCATTGGGCGACGAAGTCGAAGTCATGGTTCTCGAGATCGACGAAGACAAGCGCCGCATCAGCTTGGGCATGAAGCAATGCAAAGCTAACCCTTGGCAAGATTTCGCTCAAAACACCAAGCGCGGCGACCGCGTGAAGGGCCCAATCAAGTCCATCACCGACTTCGGTGTGTTCGTTGGTTTGGCTGCTGGCATCGACGGTTTGGTGCACCTGTCTGACTTATCTTGGAACGAAACCGGCGAAAACGCTGTGCGCGAATTCAAGAAGGGCCAAGAAGTTGAAGCCATCGTGTTGGCTGTGGACGTGGACCGCGAGCGCATCAGCTTGGGCATCAAGCAACTCGATTCAGACCCATTCACCACTTTCGTGTCGATCAACGACAAAGGCCAAACCGTGACCGGTAAGGTCAAGACTGTGGACGCTAAGGGCGCTGAAATCGACCTCGGCGAAGACATCATCGGCTACTTGCGCGTCAGCGAAATTTCACGCGATCGCGTGGAAGATGCAAGCCACGTGTTGAAAGTTGGCGACGAAGTGACTGCTGTGGTGGTGAACGTGGATCGCAAGACCCGCAACATCCAGTTGTCTATCAAAGCCAAGGACGCTGTGGACCAACAAGAAGCCATGGCTTCCTTGTCACAACAGTCGAAGAGCGAAAACGCTGGTACCACCAGCTTGGGCGCTTTGTTGCGCGCTAAGCTCGACAACAACTGATGACCCGTTCAGACCTGGTCGAAGAACTGGCTGCCCGCTTTGGGCAGCTCACACACCGCGACGCCGAGTTCGCTGTCAAGACGCTTCTTGACGCGATGAGCGACGCGCTGGTGCGCGGGCACCGCATTGAGTTGCGAGGCTTTGGCAGTTTTTCGATCAACCGTCGCCCGCCTCGCATGGGACGCAATCCGCGCTCCGGTGAAAGCGTGGCGATTCCTGAAAAGCGTGTGCCTCATTTCAAACCGGGCAAAGCCCTGCGCGAAGCCGTAGATGCACGCACCAAGGAATTGTTGGTAGGGTCTGAGCCCAAAGGTTGAGAAACGGTTTATTTCAAGATGCCGCAAGGCTAAAATGATCCTTGTCACAGAGGAGCTAACTTGAAAAACCTCATGTGGCTGCTTCAGTTGTTACTGAAAGCAGCCATTTTTTTTACCCTGTTCGCTTTCGCGCTGAACAACCAACACGACGCCGTGGTCCATTTCTTTTTTGGAACCACATGGAGCGCGCCGTTGGTATTGGTGCTACTGACCGTCTTTGTCTTTGGTGTGGCCGTGGGCGTCATTGGCATGATCCCACGCTGGTGGAAACACCGCCGTTTGGCAAAACTCGCCAATACGCCAGCGACGCCTGAGGCAGCAGCTTTGGTCTCTTCTTCTGCGGACACCACACATGGAATTTGACCTCAGCTGGATTTTGCTGGGCTTGCCCGCCGCCTTCATCTTGGGCTGGGTTGCTTCACGTTTTGACTTGCGCCAATTGCGCCTAGAAAACCGCCAAACACCTAAAGCCTATTTCAAAGGCTTGAACCACTTGCTGAATGAACAACAAGACCAAGCCATCGACGCCTTCATAGAGGCCGTGCAACACGACCCCGACACCTCTGAACTTCATTTTGCTTTGGGCAACCTGTTTCGCCGCCGTGGCGAATACGAACGTGCGGTGCGTGTTCACCAGCACTTGCTATCGCGTGGCGACTTGAGCCAGGCTGACCGCGACCGTGCGCAACATGCCCTCGCCTTGGACTACCTCAAAGCAGGCTTGCTCGACCGCGCTGAAGATGCACTGAACAAACTCGAAGGCACCGCCCATCAAGCCCAAGCGCATTTGGCATTGCTGAGCATTTACGAACGCTCACGCGATTGGGCCAAGGCATCAGTCATCGCCAAAAAATTAGGCGATAGCGGTCAAGGCAGCTTTCAAGGCCGCTTGGCTCACTACCTGTGTGAAGAAGCCGAAAGCTTGGATGTAGCGCAACATGCAGAACAAGTCATTTCCTTGTTGAAGCAAGCCACCGAAGCGGCCCCCAACAATGCACGCGCACGCATGGCACTGGCTAAGACGTATGAGCAAGCAGGTCGCGCCAACGAGGCCTACGACACACTAGAAAACTTGGCCACACAAGTACCCTCTTCTTTGCCGCTGCTCGCTCCCAAACTCGCTCTCTTGGCGCAAAGCTTGAACTGCACTACCAAAGCCTTGACATTACTCGAAGCCAGCTACGCCAAAACTGCCTCCCTCGATGTGCTCAACGCCATCGTCACACTGCGTAAAGCGCAGGGTGAAGCCAACACAGGTGGCTTGTTTGCCAAACACTTAGAACGTGAGCCTTCGTTGGTAGCAGCTACACAATGGATTGCCAACGAGAAGTTTGAGCACGAAGAATTTCACCCGCAAGTGCAACGCGCCTTAGAGCGTGCTGCCAAACCTTTGCAACGCTACCGCTGCGCTGCGTGTGGCTTTGAAGCCAGCCAACACTTTTGGCAATGCCCAGGCTGCCAAGCGTGGGACAGCTACCCCGCCCGACGCGTAGAGGAACTATGACCATCAACAAACAACAACTTAGCCTTGCCCACGTGTTGGTCGTTGGCGATGTGATGCTCGACCGCTATTGGTATGGCGCAGTAGACCGCATCAGCCCCGAAGCGCCTGTACCGGTGGTGCGCATCACGCGAGAAGAAAATCGCTTGGGCGGCTGCGCCAACGTGGCCTACAACGTGGTGAGCTTGGGCGCGCATTCATCGCTGCTATCGGTGGTGGGTGACGACGAAGCCAGCCACTTGCTCGAAGACTTGGTGGCCAAGACTGGCATCACGCCACACTTGGGCCGCGACAACCAACTCAAAACGACCGTCAAGCTACGCGTCATTGGCCGTCAGCAACAACTGTTGCGCGTGGACTTTGAGAACACGCCGCAAAACGAAGTGCTGGCCTCGCAAACTGATCAGTTTATGCAGTTGCTTGCAGCTCACAACGTGGTGCTGTTCTCCGACTACGGCAAAGGTGGCTTGGCCCATGTATCGCAAATGATTACCGCTGCCCGCGCTGCTGGCAAAGCCGTGCTGATCGACCCCAAGGGCAGCGACTACTCACGCTATGCAGGCGCAACTTGCATCACGCCTAACCGTGCAGAACTCGAACAAGTCATCGGTAAGTGGATTACCGAAGCAGAGCTGGTACAAAAAGCTCACGCATTGCGCCAAGAACTCAAACTCGACGCCCTGCTACTCACCCGCAGCGAAGAAGGCATGATCTTGTTTGATGCGCAAGGCGAATTGACCGTGTCCGCTCAAGCACGTGAAGTGTTTGATGTCACAGGCGCTGGCGACACCGTGATTGCCACTTTGGCCACGCTCGTTGCGGCTGGTTTGACCTTGCGCGAAGCCATGCCATTGGCCAACAAGGCTGGTGGTGTCGTGGTGGGTAAGTTTGGTACTGCGACGGTCAGCTACGAAGAATTGATGGCCTAACTACAGGGCGCGTTCAAAGGCACTTGTGCCATAGGAGAAATTATGAAAATCGTCGTCACAGGCGCCGCTGGATTTATCGGTAGCAACATCATCAAGGGCTTGAACGCTCGTGGCATCACCAACATCATCGCGGTCGATGACCTGACTGAAGGCGACAAGTTTCGCAACATCGCCGATTTGAAGATTGCCGACTACCTCGACAAAGATGTGTTCTACGAACTCTTTGCCGAAAACGCTTTTGGCAAAGTCGAAGCCGTGTTCCACGAAGGCGCTTGCAGCGACACCATGGAGAGTGACGGCAAGTACATGATGGACAACAACTACACGCTCTCGTGTGGTTTGTTCAATGCCTGCCAACAAAGCGGCACACGCTTGCTCTACGCCTCATCCGCTGCCACCTATGGCGGCAGCGAGACCTTTGTGGAGTCGCCCGAGTACGAGCTGCCACTCAATGTGTACGGCTACTCCAAATTGTTGTTTGACCAACGTATGCGTTTGGAGTGCAACAACAACTTCAAGAAGTTCAAGCGCCAAGTGGTGGGCTTTCGCTACTTCAATGTGTATGGCCCACGCGAGCAGCACAAAGGCCGCATGGCCAGTGTGGCGTTTCATCAGTTCAACCAATTCAACACCGAAGGCAAAGTGAAATTATTTGGCGAATACGGCGGTTACGCCCAAGGTGCACAAATGCGCGACTTTGTCTTCATCGACGACGTGGTGGCCGTGAACCTGTGGTTCTTGGACAACCCCGACAAGTCTGGCATCTTTAACCTCGGCTCTGGCCGCGCACAACCCTTCAACGATGTGGCCTTATCTGTGGTCAACGCCATGCGTGCCAAGAAAGGCGAAGCCGCTCTTGATTTGGCAGGGGCAGCCAAGGCAGGCTTGATCGAATACGTACCCTTCCCCGATGCACTGCGTGGCAAATACCAGTGCTACACACAAGCCGACCTGACCAAACTGCGTGCCAGCGGCTGCGACCACCAATTTGCCGATGTGCAAAGCGGTGTCACGCAATACATGGCGACCTTGAGTAAGTAAGCACCTCACCATGAACACCCTGCAAAACAACTTAAGTTTTTGCGCGGTGTTCAGCGCACTGAACCGATGCGCACGCCTCGTTCTCGTTCGAGGTTTCTTAGGTGCGGCGATGGCGCTGATGTTCTGTCACGCCGCCTTGGCGCTAGACATCAACCAAGCCAACGAGGCTGAGTTGGACAGCATCAAAGGCATGGGCCCATCGCTCAGCGCCAAAGTGATCACAGCCCGTTCGCAAGGCCCCTTCAAAGACTGGTCAGATCTGATGCAGCGCGTCACTGGCATTCGCCAAAACAAAGCTCGGCAGTTTTCAGAGCAAGGATTAACCGTCAATGGTCAGCCGTTTGGCGCAAAGCCATAACGGCGTCCTCACGCCAAAACATCGCCGCGGCAAAGAAACCCTCCCACACACAGCCATTGCAGCCGCGACCACAGCAAGTGGTGGGCTCGGGCGGTGGAAGTCTTAAGGTGCAGCCCTGTTGTGCAGCCAAGTCTTGCGCGTAGGCAAACAAGGCTTGTGCGCTTGGCGCATCTTGCAAGGGCATTTTGAGCAACACATCGACCGACATGCACGCATCTTATCCGCCACCGCGCTGCATGTAGAGGTCAAAGCGGCGCATGAAGGTGTAGCGCTGTGCATCCGTCAAACCTTCGAACTGAAAGCTCACCAGCAAGCGAGGAATGCGTATCAATGCAATCTGACGAGGAGCGCCGTCTTGCCACTGCACTTGCATGCGACCCATAGAGCCGTCCGTGTTTTTGATGTCAACGCTAGCGGATTGACCATTGCGCTGCCATGCATGGTGGCCCATCGCCGCAGGAAGCCAACCTAGCCACTCGGCCTCGGTGCACCCCATCTCCCTAGAGAAAGTGGCGTCGTAAAAAGCTTGCACCGCGCGTTGACCTTAGCCAGCTTAGCCGCCAGCAATGGGCGGCCAAATGGCCAGCACATCACCATCGACCAACACTTTGCTGGCTCGATCTTCGGGGGCAATGTAAGTGCCATTGACCAAAACCAAGTGCACCAGTTTCTCAGGCAACCCAAAAGGCTCAATGACTTGTGTAATCGTCACGCCGTCGTCTACCTCCATGTTCATCACATTGCTGCGACGAGCGCTCGGTGGTAGGTAGTCGGTGAGCGTGGCGAAAAGTTTGAAGGTGATGTCCATGAACGAAGGTTAACGCATCAGCAATGTCATCAACGACGACGCGTGTCTGCAGCACCCGTCCAAGCGCCCTGCCCTTGTGCGCAGGCTAGGTAAGCATCCATGAGCTTGGTGGGGTCTTGCTTGAGTTTGTCTTTCCACTCACCCAAATGCACCTGACCTTCGACCAAGCCGCGCATCACACCCACATGGTCTGTCCAGCCCACGCTGTTGCATCCCACCAGCACATCATCTTTGAACTGCAAACTTAGGTGATGCCCTTGGGCTGTGAGTGACACCTGATCTCCCCCAGGAACGCCCTGCCAATTGCCAAAGCTGGTCGAGATCAAGCCCAAAGTGTCGAGAACGTTGATTTGTGTCACGCCTTTGAGTGTGGCCGTTTGACCCACCATGTTCAATGCTGCCACACGTGCTTGCTCGGCAGCGTTGGGCTGAATGGCACTCACGATGGTGGTGCCGCTCACCTTGTCAAAGGCTTCAGCGCAATCGCCAGCAGCATAGATACCAGGCACATTGGTTTGCAAATGTTCGTCAGTCAACACACCTTGCAAACAGGTAACGCCAGAGTCCTTCAAGAAGTCGATGTTCGGTTTGACACCTGTGGCGCTGATCACCAAGTCGGCAGGAATTTTTTGCCCCGTCGACAGTCGCACCGTGACCGGAGCATCGGTGGGTTCGTCACCCATACCCACAGCACTGGCTAACTTGGACAGCAATCCTGGGTTGTCGCTGCCATTAGGCACGATGGCTTCCACCTTGGCGCTCGTGAACACCTGCACGCCTTTGGCCTCGCACCAATCACGAATCATGTTGCCAGCCACTGGGCCCATCATGCGCGGCACCATGCGATCGCCCATTTCCACCACAGACAGCGTGACACCACGCGCAGCCAAGGCTTCCATGATGATGCAGCCAATAAAGCCTGCACCCATTTGCACCACGCGCGCGCCAGGCTTGGCCAGCGCCATGATGGCGCGTGCATCTTCCAGGGTCCAACATGGATGCACTTGCGGGCTGTCCATGCCGGGAATTGGCGGACGCACAGGGCGTGAGCCCGTAGCGATCAACAGCTTGTCAAACTTCAAGGCTTGACCGTTGTCGAGCTGGATCGTTTTAGCTTTGCTGTCGATGGACACAGCACGTGCATGCACCTGCTCGACACACATTTGCTCAAAGTGCTGATCGTTTTTGCGCAAGTAAGTACCGCGCTCGTCGATGTTGCCAATGAGCAAGTAGGGAATGGCCATTCGCGAGTAAGGCGGTTCGGCCTCATCACCCACGAGGGTGATGCGGTCGTTGGGCGCATGCTTGCGAATGGTTTCGGCGGCAATCACGCCAGCAGGGCCAGCGCCAAGGATGACGTGATGGGTCATAGCGTTTACAAGCCCAGACGTTTCTTGGTGTCAGCGGTTGGACGGCCTTCGCTGTCCCAGCCACGCGCTTGGTAGTACTTGGGCAACATGGTGGGCAGCATGCTCACTTTGCCTTTGGCTGGACCAGTTTTGGCTGCCTCAGTCAACAAACGCTTGGGCAAGTTGTCGTCTTTGGCAGTAAAGCCTGCGGCGTTGTTGAACTCGCGCTCCATGTTCCAAATACGCTCGCCAATTTTTTCGAGTTCTTCGGTCGTGTATTCCTCGTTACAAGCGGCTTGCATTTGCGGTGCCAAATCGGCCAAACCCCAAGCAAACGTGGTGAAGATACACAAGCCGGAAGAGTCAAACGCAGCGGTAGCGTCTTGGAAGGCCTTGACCAATTCTGGTTTGCCTTCGTGCTCGAGCGGATCGGTCTTCACAGGAATGCCCAACACTTCGGACGCGATGGTGTAACCACGCAAGTGGCAAGCACCACGGTTAGAGGTGGCATAAGCCAAGCCGATACCTTGAATGGCGCGACCGTCATACGCAGGGAACTCTTGACCCTTGACGCTCATGCTGAGGTCCGGGTGACCATACTTTTCAGTCAAGCGCTTCGAACCTTGGCCAATCTCAACACCAAAGCCGCGACCATTCACAGTTTGTTCTGCGAAAAAGGCCAAAGCCTCTGCCGAGCCAAACTTGGCATCAATGCCTAGTTGTTCTTGGGTGAGCACACCCATCTCATACAACTCCATCACTGCGCCCACAGTAGCGCCGAAGCTGATGGGGTCAATGCCCTCTTCGTTGCACAGCAAGTTGGCGTATTGCAAAGCCTCTAAGTCTTTGACGCCGTTGGCAGCACCCAAAGCCCAAGCTGCTTCGTATTCCAAACCGCCTGATGCACCCCAGTATTGAGGTTTGTTTTGCACGGTGAAGTGGGTTTCGTCCATCTTGCTGATGCGACCGCACGCGATGGTGCAACCAAAACAAGCTTGATTCGTGACCAAATGCTTTTTGCCATCGGTCTCACGCGGCGTGGCCATCGCTTCAGCCGAAATATCCTTGGCGCCTTCAAACTGCACATCACGGTGGTTACGTGTGGGCAAAGCGCCCACTTCGTTGATGACGTTCATCAGCACTTGCGTGCCGTAGGTAGGCAAGCCTTGACCGGTCACGCCGTTTTCAGCCAAGATTTTTTTCTTTTCAGCTGTCACTTGCATAAACGCTTTGGGGTCGCGCACATTGCCCACACCCAAAGTACCACGCACAGCGACAGCCTTGAGGTTCTTGCTGCCCATCACAGCACCGACGCCTGAGCGACCAGCGGCACGGTGCAAGTCGTTCACGATGGCGGCATACAGCACATGGTTCTCACCGGCTTTACCAATGGACGACACGCGAGTCAGCGGGTCTTGCAAAGTTTTCTTGAGCTCGTGTTCGGTTTCCCACACGCTCTTACCCCACAGGCCTGTGGCGTCACGCAGCTCAACTTTGTCATCGTTGATATACAAATAAACAGGCTTTGGTGACTTGCCTTCACAAATCACCATATCCCAACCAGCCATCTTCAACTCTGCGCCAAAGTAGCCGCCTGAGTTGGAACAAGCAATCGCGCCAGTCAGCGGACCTTTGGTAATCACTGTGTAGCGTCCACCGGTCGAAGCCATGGTGCCCGTCAATGGACCCGTGGCCCAAATCAGCTTGTTCTCTATCGCCAATGGATCCACTTTGGGATCAACTTCATCGATGAAGTACTTTGTTCCCAAGCCACGCGAACCAACGTAATCGCGGGCCCATTGCATGTTGAGGGGTTCGGTTTTGATGTCACCTGTGGTCAGGTTGATGCGGAGAATTTTTCCAGCCCAAGTCATGATGTGTGCTCCTAATTGGATTTAAGCGGCTGAGGGTTGGTTACCGAGTTTGTCGGCCCACTGCTTCATTTTGTCGAGGCCCGTCCAGTTGGCGTCCACGAAGGTGATCGCGCCTGTAGGGCAAGCTGATGCGCAAGCGGGATCGCCACCGCACAAATCGCATTTTTGAACTTTGCCTGTCTCTTGCACATAGTTGATCGTGCCGAATGGGCAAGCGATCGTGCAAACTTTGCAACCCACGCAGGTGGTTTCGTTCACCACCATGGCGCCAGTCACCTTATCGTGTGTGATCGCCTCAACCGGGCAGGCATGCAAACACCATGCTTCGTCACATTGCGTGCAGGTGTACGGCACTTTTTTACCGGTCTCATGGAAATCAAATACTTTGATGCGTGATTTGGCTGTGGCAAAGGTGCCATAGTTCTCAAATGAGCAGGCCATCTCGCACTGCAAGCAGCCTGTGCATTTGTCTGGGTTGATGTGCAAGATTTTTTGCATCTAGGTCTCCTGGCTATGAAATATGTTGCATAGGATTTTGTGAACGGAGCCCAACACTGGCCCCTAGGAATAACCCTTGAATCTCTGTGTGTTCACATCAGAATTTCTCAACTTGAGACAGTTACGTAGCGACAACACGCGAATTTGGACAAAATCGCAACCATGAACTCTTTGATTAGCCCCGCCGCTCGCTTAAGTCGCATCGCACTGGCGCGACAGCAAGTGATTGAACAAGGCACCACCTTGCAAGCGTCATTGGTCGAGAGCTGGATTGAACGCTCATGGAAACGATGCTTGGCGTGGGGCCACACACCGTCGCAGCAGCTGGCGTTTGATGCGGTGAGTCGCAGCCAAATTCAGCACCTGAAAGATGCCAATCAACCCATGCTGCAAGCAGCAAAGGAAGAGCTGGATCGGCTCAACCGTGCCATTGCCGGCACACGCTACTTTGCTTTGCTCACCGATGCACACGGCGTGGTGATTGACACACGCGGAGAGATTGACAACGCCGACCCACGCGCGAGCCGAATTGCACGCGTCGGTGTCAACCTGTCTGAGCAGCACGTGGGCACAACGGCCATTGGTGCTGTGCTGGCCGAACAGCTGCCCATTTGGCTTCACCGGGGCGAACACTTTTTCAACGACAACACGGCCTATAGCTGCGCAGGCGCACCTTTATTTGGTCCCACCGGCAAATGTGTAGGCATGCTCGATTTAACGGGGGTCGATGTTCCTGAACGCCCAGAACTTCAGCACCTTGCTGCGCAATCAGCACGAAGCATTGAGAACAGCTGGGTCAGGCAATTGGCCCCAGCGCTTTTGCTGCGATTTAACTGGGCAGGTTTGTCGTTAGGCAGTGACAGCGATGGACTGATTGGCTTAGATGCTGATGGTCAAATCATGTGTGCCAACCGAGCGGCCCGTGCCATCACGGGCGTGCATTTGCAAATCGGAGAACACGCGGGTGACGTGTTTGCCACCCCCTGGCAATCACTGTTTGATTTAACTGCGCAGCAACGCGTTGAAGTTCCGTTATGGAGCGGTTTGCAAGTGCAAGTTCAGTTGGACAACGACGCCAGAGCCACGAGCATGGCTGCACGGCCAGCACCCATGCTCAAAGCCATTGAATCCGATCTGATTCGTCGCGCCATGCAACAAGCCAAAGGCAATGTGGCAGAGGCAGCGCGGCGCTTAGGCATCAGCCGCGCCACGCTGTATCGAAAAATATCGCCTCAGAAATCAGGCGATCAATAAATCACTTGTTGGCGTTGGCAAAGAACAGCTGCTCACCGCCGATTTTGTAACCATTGATTGAGGCTTGGCCCGCAGGTGAAATCACCCAATCCACAAACTTTTGCGCCAAGTCAGCTTTGATATGCGCATGTTTAGCGGGGTTGACCACCATCACACCGTATTGGTTGAACAGGCTCTTGTCACCCTCCACCAACACTTGCAAGTCTTGGCGGTTTTTGAAGTTCAGCCATGTGCCGCGGTCAGTCAATGCATATGCGCCCGTGGAAGACGCAATGTTCAATGCTGGGCCCATGCCGCAACCGCACTCTTTGTAGCCAGCGCCTTTGTTATCCAGACCCGCTTGTTTCCAAAAGCGCAGTTCCGCAGCGTGTGTACCGCTTTTGTCACCACGTGACACAAACCCGGCTTGCGTATTGGCCACTTTTTGCAAGGCTGACACGATGTCTTTGCCGCGTGTTTTGGCTGGATCATTGGCAGGGCCAACCAACACAAAGTCGTTGTACATCACGGGGTAGCGCTTGACACCAAAGCCCTCGGCCACAAACTTTTCTTCGGCCACTTGGTCATGCACAAACAGCACATCCGCGTCGCCACGTCGGCCTGTGTCCAAGGCTTGGCCTGTGCCCAACGCCACCACTTTGATGTCAATGCCAGAGGCTTGTTTGAAAGCCGGCAACAAATGAGAAAACAAACCCGATTGCTCAGTGGATGTGGTGGAAGCCATCACGATGCTAGGCGTTTGCGCTTGCACAGCGCTGCTACCCAAAGTCAAAGCCACGGCCAACAAACTGGCCAACGAGAACAAATGTGTACGACGTGTCATCCCAACTCTCCTTTTAAAAACAAATGGGCCTCGGGGTGGCTTTCACCCAAAGGTTGATTGAAAAACTCATCTACGGACAGGTCTGCCAACACGCGACCTGCCTCCAAATAAATCACCCGTGTGGCCAAGCGTTTGACTTGGCCGAGGTTGTGGCTGCTGAACAGCAAGGTCACCTGAGAAGCTGACACCCACTCAGACAACAATCGCTCCACTTCGCGTTTGGCATTTGGGTCTAAGCTAGAGGTGGGCTCGTCTAACAACACGAAGTTGGGCTGCAAACCACAAGCGCGAGCCAAGGCTAGGCGCTGTTGCTGCCCACCCGACAAAGTGCGCGCCGAACGCTCAGCCATATCTAGCAAGCCCACACCTTCTAAGGCGTGCGAGGCTTGCTTGTGAGCCTCACGCCATGGGGTGCCTTGCAACCACAAAGCCAGCGCTACAAAGCGCAATGCATTAGTACGCAACATGTGAGGGCGTTGAAACACCATGGCTTGTCGCACATCATGTGACACGATGACCTGTCCAGCCGAGACCTTGAGCAACCCATGCGCCACGCGCAACAAGGTACTTTTGCCGCTGCCATTGGCTCCCACCAAAGCCACACGCTCACCCGCTTTGATGTGCAAGTTCACACCACTCAAAGCAAGATGAGTGTTGAACTGCACCGACACATCGCGCAATTCCAAGGCATCACGTAATCCAGTCGTCATGCCAACACCCCTTGCACGGGTTCTGTCGCCGCGCCATCCATACGTTGACGCCAGCGTCGAAGCGCAGAAATACAAGCATTGAGCAACAGCACCACACTCATGAGCACAAAGCCCAAGGCCAGAGCCAAAGGCAAATCGCCCTTGCTGGTTTCTAGTGCAATCGCCGTGGTCATGACACGTGTGAAGCCTTCGATGTTGCCGCCCACGACCATGACCGCCCCCACCTCTGAAATGGCACGACCAAAAGCGGCAATGAGCACAGTCAACAAGGCATAGCGCTCGTCCCAAGCCAGTAACACGCTGCGCAGCCAAGGCTTTGCGCCCAAGGACTGCAACTGTTCGCCATGGTTGCGTTCGGCATCTTCTACGCACTGACGGGTTAAGGCAGTAACTACTGGCAACACCAGCACGGCTTGTGCCAGAACCATGGCCTTGAGGCTGAACAGCCAACCCAAGTGGCCCAAAGGCCCTGTGCGTGAGAGCAGCAGATAAATAAGCAAACCCACCACCACAGAGGGCAAGGCCAACAAAGTATTGAGCACAGTCAGCAAAGCATCACGCCCTGCAAAGCGTGACACACCCAACCATGCCCCCAGCACCAGACCCAAGCTACAAGCCAACACGGTGGCAAGCACACTCACCCACAACGAGCGACCCACGATGGACCACAACAAGGGGTCGAACTGGGTCAAAAGCTGCAGGGAAGTCAGAGCGGTATCGGTAAACGTGGTCATCAAACTATCGAAAGTTAAGTTATCGTACCGAGGTACTTAATATCCCAACATATGTAAATCTGTGCATAGCGTCAGCCTCCACTACACACTCAGCCACCGCGACGACAACGCGGCCCCTGCTCCAACCGAAGGTGCGCTGCTGCGCCATCCTTTGATGGACTTGCTACAAGCCGTCGCACAGCAGGGCTCGATCTCGGCAGCTGCGCGTCAGCTGAACCTGTCTTACCGACATGTCTGGGGCGAGCTCAAGCGTTGGGAAGATGTGATGGGCCACGAACTCATCATTTGGGAAAAAGGCCAATCCGCCAAGCTCACCGAATTTGGCGACAAGCTCATGTGGGCAGAGCGCCAAACGCAAGCGCGATTAGCACCACAACTCGAGGCCTTGCGTGCCGACCTAGAGCGAACCTTCGCAGTGGCCTTTGATCCTGCGGCTCACGTGTTGACGCTCTACGCCAGCCACGACGATGCACTGCCGCGCCTGCGCGAACATGCAGCCACCGAAGGCTTGCATTTAGATATTCGCTTTTGCGGCAGCGTGGATGCCATTCGCGCCCTCAACGAAGGACGTTGTACTTTGGCGGGTTTTCACACGCAAAGCCAACCGACCGAGACTTCGCATACAGCACACGCCTACAAAGATTTATTGAAGCCAGGCTTGCACAAAATCATTGGCTTTGCCACTCGCAGCCAGGGTCTCATCACCGCTGTGGGCAACCCTTTAAAGCTGCAAAGTTTGGCAGATGTGGCACGCACCCAAGCCCGCTTTGTGCAGCGCAGCCCCGGCACTGGCACACGCGTGCTGTTGGATGATTTGCTGGCTCAAGAAGCGTTGACCATTCAAGACCTGAACAACTGGCCCGACGAAGAGCCCTCACACACGGCCTTGGCTGAAGCCATTGCATCAGGCCGCTGCGATGTGGGTCTTGGCATTGAAAGCACCGCCCATGCACGTGGCCTAGGTTTTGTACCTTTGGTGCAAGAACAGTTTCATTTGGTTTGCCTCAAATCAGCGCTGGATACACCGGCCACGCTGGCCTTACGCCATGTGCTGCAAGACCCTACGTGGTCTGAGGTCCTCAAAGGCTTGGCAGGCTACAACGCACACGATGGTGGTCAGGTGCAATCGCTAAGCAGCCATCTGCCATGGTGGACGTTTGCACGCCCCAAAAAATCGGGATAAATCACAGTTAGCAAGCAGGGTTTGCCCTGTTTTGAGGCGCATTGAAAGCAATTCAAAACGGATTCAAAAAATTCACCGTGTGGGTCTTACTTACTAGGGCAAATATTGAGGGCCTACGGCCTAGAATCTTCAGCTGTTCTAACGGAGGTACGCATGGGTCCATTACTCAATGCTTCAAAAACAATTGACGCAATCAATGCCAAGGTCGGTAAATTCACCACTTGGCTCATTTTGGCCACCACCCTGATCAGTGCTGGCAACGCCATTGTTCGTAAATCCTTTGACATGAGTTCCAATGCCTTGCTTGAAGTTCAGTGGTATTTGTTTGCTGCCGTGTTCATGTTGGGCGCTGGCTATGGCTTACTCAAAAACACCCATGTGCGCATTGACTTTATTTCGTCCAAACTCAGCCACCGCACTCGTAACTGGATTGACGCTTTGGGCTTTATCTTCGTGCTCACACCGTTTTGCCTGATTTCCATTTACCTGTCATGGCCCATGTTCACGCAGGCTTTGATGAGCGGCGAGATGTCGCAAAACGCTGGCGGTCTCATTCGCTGGCCTGTGTTTGCCATCATCCCTGTTGGTTTCATACTGCTGATGTTGCAAGGTTTTTCTGAAACCATCAAACGGTTTGCCTTTTTGAATGGCCACGGACCTGATGTGCTCAACAGCGAAGACGCCAAATCTGACGATCAAAAGAAACTCGAAGAGCTCGAAGCTCAAACCGCTCGCATGTTGGCCGGAGAAAAATAAATGCAAACCACTTTTTTGGCACAACAGTTTGTGCCGTTGATGTTTATCGGCCTGTTTGTGCTTTTGCTCACAGGCTTTCCCGTGGCCTTTGGCCTTGCAGCCACTGGTTTGGCATTTGGATTCATCGGCATTGCCGGTGATATTTTCCCAAGCGCCATGTTCCAAGCGCTGCCCCTGCGCATTTTCGGCATCATGCAAAACGACACTTTGCTGGCCATCCCCTTCTTCACCTTCATGGGCATCATCTTGGAGCGCTCCGGCATGGCCGAAGACCTCTTGGAAACCGTGGGTCAAGTGTTTGGCCCCGTGCGTGGTGGTGTGGCGATTGCCGTGATCTTGGTGGGAGCTTTGCTGGCAGCCACCACCGGTGTGGTGGCTGCGGCTGTGATCTCGATGGGTTTGATTTCTCTGCCCGTCATGCTGCGCTACGGTTACAACCGCTCGATTGCCACAGGTGCGATCACCGCATCAGGCACCTTGGCACAAGCCATCCCGCCGTCACTGGTGCTGATTGTGTTGGCTGACCAATTGGGCCGTTCAGTGGGCGACATGTACTCTGGCGCGCTCATCCCCGGCTTGATGCTGGTGGGCTTGTACATCCTGTTCATCGTGGTGGTGGCCATCGTCAAACCCGATATGGCCCCTGCCCTGCCCCCTGAAGCCCTGCTTTACAAAGAAGACAACGGCAACTCTGGTCACAAGTCATTGGGCGTGTTGGTGTTGGTGTGTGCGGCTGTGGGTTACACATGGGCGCAATTCCACGACCAACTCATGACCGCTTGGTTGCAACGCGCAACCGCATCGCCTGGCGATGAAATCGTGATCATGTCGCTCACTTTGGCTTCGTTGACTGGTTTGGCTTTGGCCATCATCAACAAAGTTTCTGGCTTGAAGCTCTTGTCAAAATTGGCCGAGCAAGTCACCTTTGTGTTGATGCCCCCACTGATCTTGATCTTCTTGGTCTTGGGCACCATCTTCTTGGGCGTGGCCACACCAACCGAAGGCGGTGCGATGGGTGCTTTGGGCGCTTTGATCTTGGCCAAAGGCAAAGGCCGCTTGCAGATGGACTTGTTGAAACAAGCCTTGGACAACACCGCCAAACTGGCCTCGTTTGTGTTGTTCATCTTGATCGGCTCCACCGTGTTCAGTTTTACCTTCAATGCGGCCGACGGTCACATTTGGGTGGAACATCTGTTCGATGCCATCCCCGGCGGCGCATGGGGCTTTTTGATCGTGGTGAACCTGTTGGTCTTCACCTTGGGCTGCTTCATTGACTTCTTTGAAATCGCGTTCATCGTGATTCCATTGCTGGCCCCAGTTGCCGAGAAGATCTTGCCCGGGTTGGTGCCCGGTATGACACCTGACCAAGCCATGATTTGGTTCGGTGTGATCATCGCCATGAACTTGCAAACCTCGTTCTTGACGCCACCCTTCGGTTTTGCCTTGTTCTACTTGCGCAGCGTGGCTGCCAAGTTTGACTACAAAGACCGCGTCACCGGCCAAACGATTGCAGCCGTCAAGACCACCGAGATCTACAAAGGCTCCATTGCCTTCATCATCTTGCAAGTCATCATGGTTGCAGCTGTGATTGCGTTCCCAGTTTTGGTGACCGGCGGCATTGAAAAGGCAGATGCACTCAGCGCTGATCAAATCATGGACCAGCTCAACATCGCCAACCCCGATCAAGCACCAGCACCCGATATGCAACCCGATGCATCGTCAGATCCAAAACCTGCTGAAGACGACCCGCTGAAAGCTCTGATGGAAGACGCCAAGCGCGGCAAGTAAGTCAAAGCACTCAGGCGTGCACCAGCTGCATACCTGAGTTGCACAGAAAAAAGCCAGCACAGTGATGTGCTGGCTTTTTTGTGTTTGCAGCTGTCTTACCAACGTTTGTAAACGCCCATGAAAAAGCCCCGCCAAGGCGGGGCTAGTTTGCGAGAACGCTAAAACTGTATTACAGCTTTTGCGCTTGCATGAAGCTGTCGAAACGCGCTTCTGTGAAGCGGAACCACAGGTTTTGCTCGCGGCGGAAGTTGGCGTAGTCGTCGTACACTTTTTTCCAGTTGGGGTTCTTGGCAGAAATTTCTTCGTACAAGGCCATTGACTCTTTGAAAGCCAATTCCATCACGTCCTTGGGGAAAGGCAACACTTTGACCTTTTGGCCCACCAACTGCTTCAAAGCAGCTGGGTTACGTGCGTCGTACTTGGCTTGCATTTCAGTGTGCGCAAATGCGGCAGCGGCTTCGACGATTGCTTTGTTCTCTGCAGACAAGCTGTTGAATGCTTTGTCGTTGATGAACAAGTCGAGCTGAGGACCACCTTCCCACCAACCTGGGTAGTGGTAAATCGGAGCCACTTTGCCGAAGCCCAATTTTTGGTCATCGTATGGACCCACCCACTCAGCTGCGTCGATCGTGCCTTTTTCCAAAGCTGTGTAGATTTCGCCGCCAGGGATGTTTTGTGGCACGCCACCCATGCGAGAGATCACTTTGCCAGCAAAGCCACCCACGCGGAACTTCAAACCGTTCATGTCTTTGACCGATTTGATTTCTTTACGGTACCAGCCGCCCATTTGTGCGCCTGTGTTGCCCATTGGGAAGTTCACCATGTTGTACTTGGCGTAGAACTCGCGCATCAGCTTACCGCCGTTGCCTTCGTACATCCATGCAGTCATTTGACGGCTGTTCAAGCCGAAAGGAATGGCACAACCCAAAGCAAATGTTTCGTCCTTACCAAAGAAGTAGTAAGGCGCTGTGTGAGCCATTTCAACGGTGCCGTTTTGCACGCCATCGACCACGCCGAAAGCAGGCATCAATTCGCCACCTGCGTGCACGGTGATGGTGAACTTGCCACCAGACATTTCGCCAACTTTCTTAGCGAAAGTTTCAGCTGCACCATAAATGGTGTCCAAAGCTTTTGGAAAGCTTGAAGCCAAGCGCCAGCGCAAAGGTGCGCCTTGTGCTTGAACAGCAGGTGCTACACCAGCAGCGAGAACGCCAGCAATACCTGCGTTTTTAAGAGCGGAACGACGGTCCATAGAAGACTCCCATTAGTTGTTGAAATACATCCTGTTAAGCCGTACTTTTGAAAGTAACTAGCTTCAGCGATGGGGCATTGTATGCAGTTGGAAATGGCATTAGATGCACGGGTTTACCCCTGAAGAACTTGTATTTCAAAATTCTTCCAAGGGCTTGAAATTACTTCAACTCAAAGTTAATTCAAAAGCGTTGCAAAACGCTTTTCGATGGACGCTTGAATGCCTGTTGCATCCAAACCCATCTCAGCCAACAACTTGGCCGGGTCACCGTGTTCGGTGAAAACATCACCAATACCCAACACCAACACGGGCTTCGGCTGTTGAAGATTTTGCAAGGCCTCTAGCACGGCTGAGCCTGCACCGCCCATGATGGCCCCCTCTTCAATCGTCACTAGAGCATCGTGCGTCGCAGCAATCTTGGCAAGCAATTCGGTATCGAGCGGCTTAGCCCAACGCATATTGACCACCGTGGCATTGAGCGCCTCGCCGGCTTGCAAAGCTGGGTACAGCAGCGTGCCAAACGCGAGGATGGCAATGCGCTTGCCTTCACGGCGAACTTCACCTTTGCCAAATGGCAAAGCTTGAAGACCAGGCTGCACCGGCACACCCACACCTGCACCACGTGGGTAACGCACAGCCACGCAGTGATCTTGTTGATAAGCGGTGGTCAGCAGCTGACGGCATTCGTTTTCGTCGGCAGGACAAGCCATGCTGACATTGGGAATGCAACGCATGAACGGGATGTCGTACAAGCCCGCATGCGTCGCGCCATCCGCACCCACAATGCCTGCGCGGTCAAGTGCCAACACCATCGGCAGCTTTTGCAGCGCCACATCATGAATCACTTGGTCATACGCACGTTGCAAGAAGGTGGAGTAAATGGCCACCACAGGCTTCACCCCCTCGCAGGCCAAACCGGCTGCAAACGTCACCGCGTGCTGCTCAGCGATACCCACATCGTGGTAACGCTCAGGAAAGCGTTTGTGAAATGCCACCATGCCCGAGCCTTCACGCATGGCGGGGGTGATGCCCACCAACAGCGGGTCATGCTCGGCCATGTCACACAGCCAATCACCAAACACTTGGGTGAAGGTGGTTTTAGCAACACCCGTGCTAGGCACCAAACCCACGGCGGGGTCAAACTTACCCGGGCCGTGATAGGCCACGGGGTCGGCTTCGGCCAGCTTGTAGCCTTGCCCTTTTTTGGTCACCACGTGCAGGAACTGCGGACCTTCTAGATGCTTGAGATTTTCCAGCGTGGGAATGAGCGATTCAAGGTCATGCCCATCAATCGGGCCGATGTAGTTGAAGCCAAATTTTTCAAACAAAGTGGCGGGCACCACCATGCCTTTGGCATGCTCTTCAAAACGCTTGGCCAGCTCGAACAAAGGCGGAGCGCCTTTGAGCACTTGCTTGCCCACCTCTTTGGCGGCAGAGTAAAACTTGCCGCTCATCAACTGGGCCAAGTAGCGGTTCAGCGCACCAACTGGTGGGCTGATCGACATGTCGTTGTCGTTCAAGATCACCAGCAATTTAGAGGTAGACACACCACCGTTGTTCAAGGCTTCAAAGGCCATGCCTGCCGTCATCGCACCGTCGCCAATCACGGCGATGGCGTGGCGTTGCTCGCCTTTTTGTTGCGCGGCAATGGCCATGCCCAACGCAGCCGAAATGCTGGTCGACGAGTGCGCTGTACCAAAGGCGTCATACTCGCTTTCGTCACGTCGCGGAAAGCCGCTCAGGCCGTGTCGTTGGCGCAGCGTGCCCATTTGGTCGCGGCGGCCCGTCAAGATTTTGTGTGGGTAAGTTTGGTGGCCCACATCCCACACGATGCGATCGTGCGGTGTGTTGAACACATAGTGCAAAGCCACGGTCAGCTCTACCGTGCCGAGGTTTGAGCTGAGATGCCCGCCTGTCTTGGCCACGCTGTTGAGCACGAACGAGCGCAACTCATCGGCCAACGCAGGCAATTGGTGGCGCGGCACAGCTCGCAAGTCTGCGGGCGAGTTGATGGTTTGCAACAAATTAGGCATGTTTCTTCACGTGTTCCTGTTCACCACACGCTCGGCCAAAGCGGCCAGCGTGTGGGTGTGCGTCAAGCCTGTGCTGTGCAAGGCATCCAGCGCCTCATGCAACAACGACTGCGCGTATGACTTGGCTTCTTCCAATCCCAACAACGACACGTAGGTGGGTTTGTCATTTGCCGCATCTTTGCCTGCAGTTTTACCAAGCGTGGCTGAATCGGCGATGACATCCAAGACATCGTCCACCACCTGAAAAGCCAAGCCCAATGCCTGACCATAACGCTTCAAGCCATTCAGGGCTTGCGGTGTGGTTTCTCCACAGGCAGCGCCCATCATGACGCTTCCTTCCAGCAAAGCCCCTGTTTTAAGTCGGTGCATGTGGCGCAGTTGTTCTTCGGTCAATGCCACCCCCACGCTGGCCAAGTCGATGGCTTGGCCACCGGCCATGCCTGCGTGACCTGCTGAGGTGGCAAGTAATCGGCACAAACGGGCTTGCACCGCATCAGGAATGGCCGATGCCTCTGGCGTGAGGAATTCAAAGGCCAAAGCCTGCAAGGCATCGCCTGCCAACAGTGCTTGGGCTTCGCCAAACTGCACATGCACAGTGGGCTTGCCACGGCGCAGCACATCGTTGTCCATGCACGGCATGTCGTCGTGCACCAGTGAATAAGCGTGAATCAACTCGACGGCACAGGCGCCTCGCAATGCGGCCTCGTCGAGTGCTGCATCTTTCTGGCCGTGGGCTACGGCCTCACGCGCGGCTAACACCAACAAGGGGCGCAAACGCTTGCCACCATCGAGCACGGCGTAGCGCATGGCTTCGCCCAAGCCTGCGGGGGCCTGTGGGCTCACCCATTGCGACAAGGCATCTTCAACCACCGCGAGCCAATGGGCACTCCACTGGTCCAGTTCTGTAGACGTCATGCTTGTGCTCACGAGGGTGTCCAAGCTTTCAAGGCACCGTTGTCCAACACCTTGATTTGCTGCTCTACGGCATCTAACTGCGCACGGCAGTAACCCAAAAGTTCAGCACCCCGCTGATAACCTGACAATAAATCGGACAAAGGCAACTGGCCCGACTCCATTTGTTGCACCAAGACTTCTAACTCTTTCAACGCAGCCTCATAGCTGACGGGCGCAGTGTCTGCGCCGCTTGGGGTGGTTTTGGCCTTGGGCATGGTGTGCGGATATCCGTTTTGAGGTGGGTCAAATAGCCCGCCATTTTAGGCCGCGCGCGGGGCAAAGTTTGCCCCCTTGGGTACAATGGGCATCCTTCAATCGACCTACGGGCCGATTTATTTTTTCCACTTACCTCCCTGTGGGGAGTCTTTAGGTCAGGTCACCCATGTCTGATTTAAGTCTTCAACTGCAGCAGGCGCAAGCCCAACTACCAGTTACCAGTTATTTCGATGAGGCGCTTTTTCAGCGCGAACTGGAGACCATCTTTCAGCAAGGGCCCCGTTATGTGGGCCACCAGCTTGCCGTGCCCAATGTGGGCGACTACTACGCTTTGCCGCATGAAGGCGAAGGGCGTGCGCTCGTGCGCTCGGCCAACGGCGTAGAACTGGTCTCCAACGTGTGCCGCCACCGCCAGGCGGTGATGCTCAAGGGCCGTGGCTCACTCAACAACCAAGCCCCCGGCTCAGCAGGCGGCAACATCGTGTGCCCCCTGCACCGCTGGACCTATGCACCCTCAGGCGAATTGCTGGGTGCGCCCCACTTCTCGCATGACCCTTGTCTGAACCTCAACAACTACAAGTTGCGCGAGTGGAATGGCATGTTGTTCGAAGACAACGGCCGCGACATCTTGGCCGACCTTGCAGGCATGGGCCCCGCCAAAGACCTGAACTTTGATGGCTACGCCCTCGACCACGTCGAGTTGCACGAGTGCAATTACAACTGGAAGACCTTCATCGAGGTCTACCTTGAGGATTACCACGTCGGCCCCTTCCACCCAGGCTTGGGCAACTTCGTGACCTGCGACGACTTGCAATGGGAATTCAAACCCGAGTACTCGGTACAAACCGTGGGCGTGGCCAACACCTTTGGCAAGCCCGGCTCTGACGTCTACAAAAAATGGCACGACGTGCTGCTGAACTACCGCAGCGGTGCTCTGCCTGAGCGCGGCGCAATATGGCTCACCTACTACCCCCACATCATGGTGGAGTGGTACCCACATGTCTTGACCGTGTCTACGCTGCACCCTGTCAGCCCCACCAAAACGCTCAACATGGTGGAGTTCTATTACCCAGAAGAAATCGTCGCCTTCGAGCGCGAGTTCGTTGAAGCCCAACGCGCGGCCTATATGGAAACTTGCATCGAGGACGACGAAATTGCTGAACGCATGGACGCAGGCCGCAAGGCTTTGATGGACCGTGGCGACAACGAAGTCGGCCCTTACCAAAGCCCCATGGAAGACGGCATGCAACACTTCCACGAGTGGTACCGCGGCAAACTCAACTTCGCACAAAGCTAAGCCACACGCATGCAAGCCCTGTGGATGCTGCTGGGTGCAGCCTTTTTTGCCACGATGGGGGTTTGCGTCAAATATGGCTCCGCCCACTTCAACTCGGCAGAACTGGTGTTCTACCGAGGCGTTGTGGGTTTTATTTTTCTAACAGCCATAGCGCGCCAACAAAAAGTTTCGTTGCGCACCCAATACTTGGGTATGCATGCGTGGCGTGCGGTAGTAGGCGTGACGTCACTCAGCGCTTGGTTCTTTGCCATCTCTCAACTGCCGCTAGCCACGGCCATGACGCTGAACTACATGAGCAGCGTTTGGATTGCCGCCTTCATCGTGGGCGGCTCGCTCATCAACTGGAACCCAAAAACAGACGCTAGCCCTTGGTCACAAGGCCCGCTGGCTGCGGCCGTGTTGGCTGGCTTTGCGGGTGTGGTGATGGTGCTGCGCCCCACCATGGCGCAAGACCAAATTTATGCGGGCCTGATTGGCCTGATGTCTGGTTTTTTTGCTGCCTTTGCCTACATGCAAGTCACTGCATTAGGCCGTGTGGGCGAGCCTGAAACACGCACCGTGTTTTACTTCTCCATCGGCACGATCTTGGCTGGCGTCTTGGGCATGGCTTTCATGGGCGTGTCCACTTGGGAATGGGGACACGCCATCTGGTTACTACCTGTGGGCGTGTTTGCGTCCTTGGGTCAGCTGTGCCTCACGCGGGCCTATAGCCAAGGCGCAACGTTGGTGGTTGCCAATTTGCAATACTCGGGCATTGTGTTTGCCGCGCTCTACAGTTTGTTGCTATTTGGCGATGACATACCGCTGATCGGCTGGGCGGGCATGGCACTCATCACCGTCAGCGGCATCGCTGCCACATTGCTGCGAGCCCGCGCCGCCCCACAAACTCCAGCAGAAGAACACTGACACCTTTTGTGCATCCTTCAAGGAACCCACCATGTACACCACCCTCATTTCTGTGGCTCAACTCAAAACCTTGCAAACCAGGGGCGCACCGTTGGCCGTGTTTGATTGCACCTTCGATTTGATGAACCCGCCTGCAGGCCATGCCCAATATACCGAGCAGCACATCGCAGGCGCACAACACGCCGACCTTGATAAACACCTCGCCACACACGAAGCTGGCAAAGGTGTGAATGGCGGCCGCCACCCACTGCCCCAGCGCGAAGTCTTTGCAGCTTGGTTGCAAAGCGTGGGAATCAATAACGACACCCAGGTGGTGGTGTACGACCGCAACGGCATGAACTATTGCGGCCGCTTGTGGTGGATGCTCAAGTGGTGCGGCCACGACGCTGTGGCTGTGCTGGATGGTGGTTTGCAAGCTTGGGTAGCAGCCAGTGGCGCAGTTGCATCGGGTGAAGAACACACCAGCGCTGCTGGCACCTTTGCGCTGCGCGAACCTTTGGTGAAATTGATCGACACAACAAGCGTGGCCAACCACTTGAACGACGGCACACAAACCATCGTCGATGCACGCGGTGCACCTCGCTATCGCGGCGAGGTGGAGCCACTCGACCCAGTGGCTGGCCACATCCCAGGTGCGCTGAACCGCCCGTTCAACACCAACCTTAATGCTGAAGGCTTTTTCAAAAGTGCAGATGAACTGCGTACTGAGTTTGCAACCTTGTTGGGCAACGCCAACCCAGACACCGTGGTGCACCACTGCGGCAGTGGCGTGAGCGCTGTACCCAATGTGTTGGCGATGGAAGTGGCAGGCTTAGGCCGCACCGCACTTTATGCCGGCAGCTGGAGCGAGTGGTGCAACACCCCCGGCCTACCGTGCGAAAAATCTTGAACTTGGTTTAGTGCTGCGCCCACTCGCCCAGAGCGGCGACGATGGCAATGCCTGCAAACAGCCATGCCACTTGCGCGGCCGTCTCTTTGGGTGAGAGACGCTTTTGCAGTTGTGGAATCAAGTCAGCCAGCGCCACATAAATAAAGCTGCTGGCAGCCACCACCAAGAAGAACGGCAAGTACTCGTGCAGAGCGCCCACGAGTAAGTAGCCCACCAAGCCGCCAATGGCTGTCACGCCACCAGCAAGCGTGAGCTTGAACAAAGCAGCGCGTGGGTTGCTGAGGGTTTGGCGCAACACCACCAAATCGCCAACATGGTGCGGCACTTCGTGGGCCATCACCGCCAATGCGGCGGCAATGCCCAAACGGGGATCGGCCACAAATGCAGCGGCAATCAAAATGCCATCGCCAAAGGCGTGCACGCTGTCGCCCAACAACACCGCCCAGCCACCACTGTGGTGGTTGTGGCCGTGATGGCGATGCTGATGTACTTCGTGCGCCTCGTGTGCGTGGTGCGCATGTGAGCCGTGGTCATGTGACTCATGAATCACCGCGTGATCGTGCCCATGCTCATGCCCGTGATGCCACAGCTCGGCTTTGTCGAGCAGAAAGAAAAATACCAAGCCCACCAGCAGCGCGAAAAACAAAGCGTGGGCAGAAACGCCCGCTTCTTGCGACAACTCAAACGCTTCAGGCAACAAGCGTGTGAAGGCTGTCGCCAGCAAAGCACCGGCTGCGAGGCTGAGTAAATGCTGGGTAAATCGCGACAGCAGCGCATATGCCAACAAGGCCGCCAGCCACACACTGCCCATGCCGGCGACTAAGGTGCCGACAAGAATTGAAATCAAGGTCATAGCTGAATTATCAATGTGCTTTGTCCCAGTTCGGACCCACCCCAACCTCAGCCAACAACGGCACTTTCAGCTGCGCCACTTCAGCCATCAGGCGTGGCACTTCAGTGCGGACCCATTCCACTTCTGACTCGGGCACTTCAAACACCAGTTCATCGTGCACTTGCATGATGACTTTGGTTTGGCGGTGTTGATCGTCAATGGCTTTTTGCACGGCCACCATGCTCATCTTGATGAGGTCGGCGGCTGTGCCTTGCATGGGCGCGTTGATAGCGGCACGCTCAGCACCAGCGCGGCGTGGGCCGTTGGGACTGTTGATTTCGGACAAATACAAGCGGCGGCCAAACACAGTTTCGACATAGCCTTGTGCTTTGGCTTGTTCGCGTGTGTCGTCCATGTAGCGCTTCACACCCGCGAAGCGTTCAAAGTAACGGGTGATGTAGTTCTTGGCTGCGCCGTTGTCAATGCCCAGCGCTTTGGCCAAACCAAACGCGCTCATGCCGTAGATGAGGCCAAAGTTAATGACCTTGGCATAGCGGCGCTGCTCGGTACTGACTGCATCAACACCCACGCCAAACACTTCGGCCGCCGTGGCACGGTGCACGTCTAAGCCATCGTGGAAAGCCTTGACTAAAGCCTCGTCACCACTGATGTGCGCCATGATGCGCAACTCGATCTGGCTGTAGTCGGCACTGGCTATCACGCAGCCCGCAGGGGCCACAAATGCTTCGCGCACTTTGCGCCCCTCTGCCGTGCGAATTGGAATGTTCTGCAAGTTGGGATCGTTGCTAGACAAGCGGCCCGTCACGGCCACGGCTTGCGCGTAGTGTGTGTGCACGCGACCTGTGCGTGGCACGGCCATTTGCGCGAGTTTGTCGGTGTAGGTGCCTTTGAGTTTGCTAAGACTTCGGTGCTCCAAAATTTTGGCAGGCAGTGGGTAGTCTTCGGCCAATTTCTCCAGCACTTCTTCGTCGGTGCTACGTGCGCCGGTGGCGGTTTTTTTGATAACGGGCAAGCCCAGTTTGTCAAAGAAGATTTCGCCCAGTTGCTTAGGGCTGGCCAAGTTAAATGGCTGGCCTGCAATTTCATACGCTTCAGTTTCTAGCTGCACGATGCGTTGACCCAGCGCGTGGCTTTGTGCGGCGAGTGTTGGTGCGTCAATCAACACACCGTTTCGCTCGATGCGATAAAGCGCTTCGCTGCTTTGAATTTCTAGTTCGTAGATGAAGCGCAGTTTGTCGTCGGCTTGCAAACGCGGCCACAGCACTTGGTGTACGTCTAGCGTCATGTCGGAGTCTTCGCATGAGTATTCGGTGGCACGCGCCACGTCCACTTGCGAGAACGGAATTTGGTGCGCGCCTTTGCCGCACAGGTCTTCGTAGTTCAAACCTTTGCGGCCCACATGGCGCTCGGCCAAGCTTGCCAGGCCGTGAGGTTTGTGCACTTCCAGCACATAGCTTTCCAGCATGGTGTCGTGCGCGTAGCCCTTCACCTCAATGCCGTGGTTGGCCATGACATGTCGGTCGTATTTGATGTGTTGGCCAAGTTTCTTGATGTCAGAATTTTCAAACCAAGGCTTGAGTTTGGCCAGCACTTCATTGATAGGTAGCTGCGTGGGTGCATCACCATAGCTGTGCGCCAGCGGGATGTAGCAGGCCTCGCCGGGCTTGACCGAAAAACTCAAACCCACAATCTCGGCGCGCATGGCATCAAGCGATGTGGTCTCGGTGTCAAACGCCACCAGCTCGGCTGCGTTGAGTTTGGCCAGCCATGCATCGAACATAGTCCAGTCCAGCACGCAGTCGTAATGCTTGTCGGTCACGGTAGATACCGTGGGCTCGGGTTCGTCAAACAGGCCGGGGTTGGGTTCAAACTTTGGCTTAGCTTCTGATGCTCCGGCTGAATCACCACCTTCGCTGATGGCGCGGGCCAAACCTTTGAAGCCATAGGTTTCGTAAAAGGTTTTGAGTGCGGGCTTATCAGGCTCGGCCAAGTGCAGCGCATCGAGTGCGGGCAAGTTGGGCACGTAGGCCGATAAATCGCAATCGGTTTTCATGGTCACCAGCTGGCGGCCTGTAGGCAGCCACTCAACGGCTTGACGCAAGTTCTCACCCGCTACGCCTTTGATGGCGCTGGCGTTTTGCAGCAAATTGTCGAGAGAGCCGTATTCCATCAGCCACTTGGCAGCAGTCTTTGGGCCCACCTTGGCCACGCCGGGCACGTTGTCAACCGTGTCGCCCACCAAGGTTTGGTAGTCGATCATCAAATTCGGCGGCACGCCAAACTCGGCGGTCACGCCAGCCACATCGCGTTTTTTGCCGTTCATGGTGTCCATGATGGTGATGTGTTCGTTCACCAACTGGCTCAAATCTTTGTCACCACTCGACACCACCACTGTCACGCCTTGCTTGGCAGCGGTCACAGCGAGTGTGGCAATCACGTCGTCAGCCTCTACGCCCGGCACATCCAGCACCGTCCAGCCCAACATGCGCACCATGGCGTGGATGGGCTCGATTTGCGAGCGCAAGTCATCCGGCATGGGCGAGCGGTTGGCTTTGTAAGCGGGGTACATCTCGTCGCGGAAGGTGGGGCCTTTGGCGTCAAACACGCAAGCGGCCAACTGGGTGGGCACTTCTTTACGTAGGGCCTGCATCATGTTGATCATGCCGCGGATGGCACCTGTGGCCGCACTCGTTGGATCGCCTGGCACAGCGCGCAGGTCGGGCATGGCATGGAAGGCGCGGTATAGGTAGCTGGAGCCGTCGACCAGCAGCAATGTTTTGGATTCACTCATAGGTTGTGATTGTGCCTTGTGTGCTTTTTTTGGCTGGGCTCGCTGGACGCGGCTGGTGGGCGTCGCTACTTCATGCTGGTGTACCAGAAATCATGGCGACGCCCACCAGCCACGACCAGTCTGCGGCCTGCTTTAGTTCATGCCTGCATGCATGGCTCGTGCCTTTGGCACGTTGCCATGCGCAAACTAAAGCTGCAACCATGAAACGATGTGGCAATCGCGACAGCGGAGCCACAACCCAGCAGGCCGTAGTCTTGGGGGTTGAGGGATGAGCGGGTGACGATTTCTGGTACCCCAGCATGAGGAACCCGCTCATCCCTCAGCCCCCAAGCGAGCCCAGCAAAACAAGCCAAACTGTCACCAAAGCGCCAACTACAATGTCAAACTTTTTAATCCCTTGGCAGTCATGGCAGTTTTTACCGAAGTTTCAGAGTCCTCCGCGCAAGAACTGCTGACCCAACTCAAGCTTGGCGAGTTAGTAGAGCTCAAAGGCATCCAAGGCGGGATTGAAAACACCAATTACTTCCTCACCAGCAGCACCGGCCAATATGTGCTCACGCTGTTTGAGCGCCTCACGCACGCGCAACTGCCGTTTTATCTGTACCTGATGAAACACTTGGCACACGGCGGTATTCCTGTACCAGACCCCATGTCAAACCAAGACGGCGACATCTTGCTCACCGTTGAAGGCAAGCCTGCTGCGGTGGTCAACCGCTTGCGTGGAAAAAGCGAACTTAGTCCCTCCGCTGCCCACTGCGCCGCTGTGGGCGACATGCTGGCCCGCATGCATATTGCTGGGCGCGACTACAACCGCCAACAGCCCAACTTGCGCGGCCTGCCTTGGTGGAACGAGACCGTGCCTGTGGTGCTGCCGTATTTGAATGAATCACAAGCCGCACTCATTCAAACAGAGCTGGCCTATCAAAACCACACTGCAGCCTCGTCGGCCTACACCGCCCTGCCCCGTGGCCCTGTGCATGCCGACTTGTTCCGCGACAACGTGATGTTTGATGGCTCGCCAGAAGCCCCGGAGTTGAGTGGCTTCTTCGACTTTTACTTTGCTGGCGTAGACACTTGGCTGTTTGATGTGGCTGTGTGTTTGAACGATTGGTGCATCACGCACGCCGAAGGCACGCACGATGCGGCCAAGGCGCAAGCGTTCATCGACGCATACCAAGCGGTACGCCCCTTCACACCCGCTGAGCGCCAGCTACTCAACCCCATGCTGCGTGCGGGTGCTTTACGTTTTTGGACTTCGCGCCTGTGGGACTTCTACTTGCCACGCGAAGCCAGCATGTTGCAACCCCACGACCCCAAACACTTTGAGCGTGTGTTGCGCCAACGTGTGGCACATCCTGTCACACTCTGACCTATGAAACTCAACGTCGTCCCCGCAAAAACTGGCACGCTCTGGGTGCGCCAAGGCATTCGTGCTTTTTGGAAGCAGCCCCTCGCCCTTACTGGTTTGTTCTTCATGTTCATGGCGAGCATGTCCATCCTCTCCATCGTGCCAGTGCTGGGAAGCTTTTTGGCTTTGATGCTGCTGCCTGCCGCCACGCTGGGCCTGATGGCTGCCACGCGTGAAGTAGAACTGGGCAAGTTCCCCATGCCGTTCATCTTGGCAGCCGGTTTTAGGACTGGCGCAGATGGCAAGAAAAACATGATCGTGCTGGGCCTGATCTACGCGCTGTGCTTTGTGGGCGTGATGGGCATATCCACCCTGGTAGACGGGGGTGGCTTTGCATCGCTGTACCTAGTGGGCGGTAATTTGGACGTTGAAACGGTGACGGACTCAGACTTTCAAAACGCCATGTGGCTGTCGATGATGTTGTATTTGCCTTTGTCACTCGTGTTTTGGCATGCGCCAGCACTCACACATTGGCATGGTGTGCCTGTGAGCAAAAGCTTGTTTTTTAGCGCTATTGCTTGCCTGAGCAACTGGCGCGCATTTTTGATGTTTGGTGTGATGTGGACCGGTATCTTTATGGGGACCACTTTGATCATCACGCTCATCGGTAGTCTGCTGGGCGACGGTGAATTTGCCGCCATGGCCTTGCTGCCCGCCATGCTGATGATGGCGTCGATGTTTTTCAGCTCGACGTACTACAGCTTTGTAGACTGCTTCACGTCGGACACGATTTACGCCTAAAAGGCATCAAGCTCACACTTGTGTGAGCTTGGCCACGCTTAGCGCCAACCACTTGGTGCCGTGACGTGGGAAGTTCACTTGCGCACGGGCATCGTCGCCCACACCTTCAATACTGATCACCGCACCTTCGCCAAACTTGGCGTGGAACACCTGCACACCACTGCGCACCCATGCATTCGGCCCACTGGTCACAGGGGCTGCACGCTGAGGCACGGGCTTGGGCGCAACCGCCGTAGCTGCACCACCACCCCATGCGTTGTTTTGCCAGCCGTTGTTGTTCTGCCAAGCATCACGCCGCGTTGGCATCGCATCTGCAAACGCTGAACGCGCAGGCGTGATCCACTTCATGGTGTGCTCTGGCAGCTCTTCAAAGAAACGGCTTTTCAAGTTGTAGCGCGTTTGGCCATGCAGCATGCGGGTTTGCGAATGGCTGAGGTACAAACGCTTGCGCGCACGTGTGATGGCCACGTACATGAGGCGGCGTTCTTCTTCGAGGCCATCAAAGTCGTTCATCGAGTTCTCGTGTGGGAACAAGCCCTCTTCCATGCCCGTGATGAACACGCAGTCAAACTCCAAGCCTTTGGATGCATGAACCGTCATCAGCTGAATCGCGTCCTGCCCCGCTTTCGCTTGGTTGTCACCCGACTCCAACGCAGCGTGCGTGAGGAAGGCCGCCAAAGGCGACAAGGTTTCGCCCGTGTCGGCGTTGATCATGGTTTGCGGTGTGGCGGCGGTGTTGCCGTCAGTAGCAACAGGCTGGCCATGCTCGTCAATGGGCAAAGCCACGGCATCGCGGCCAAAGCCTTCTTGTGTGACAAAGCTCTCAGCGGCGTTGACCAATTCCTGCAAGTTTTCAATGCGGTCTTGGCCTTCGCGTTCGCCTTGGTAATGCGTGATGAGGCCTGAGTGGTCGAGCAACAGCTCAATGATTTGGCGCAGGTTTTGGCCTTGGGTTTGCTCACGCAGCACATCAATTTTGGCCACAAAGGCGCTGAGATTGGCACCTGCTTTGCCAGCCACTGCAGTGACGGCGTCGCTCATGGCGCAGCCCATGGCTCGGGATGCGTCTTGCAGCTGCTCGATGCTGCGTGCACCAATGCCGCGCGGCGGGAAGTTGACCACGCGCATGAAGCTGGTGTCGTCGCGTGGGTTTTCTAGCAAGCGCAAATAGGCCAAGGCGTGTTTGATTTCAGCGCGTTCGAAGAAGCGCAAACCACCGTACACGCGGTACGGTATGGCGGCGTTGAACAGCGCGGTTTCAATCACACGGCTTTGTGCGTTGCTGCGGTAGAGCACGGCTATTTCGCTGCGGTGTTGCACACCATTAGCGCCGTCGCCATTTTGGCCATCGCGCAAAAGTTGCTTCATCTCTTCCACCATCCATTGCGCTTCCGCAAAGTCGGTGGGGGATTCATACACACGCACGGGCTCGCCTGCGCCCTGCGTGGTGTGCAGGTTTTTACCCAAACGGCCTTTGTTGTGGCTGATGAGGTGGTTGGCACTGTCCAAGATGTTGCTGAAGCTGCGGTAGTTTTGCTCGAGCTTGATTTGGTGCGTCACGTTGTACTCGCGCACAAAGTCGGCCATGTTGCCCACGCGTGCGCCACGGAAGGCGTAAATGCTTTGGTCATCGTCGCCCACGGCCAAGATAGACCCGCCACCTTGGTCCACAGGGCCAGCGAGTTGTTTAAGCCATGCGTATTGCAGCTTGTTGGTGTCTTGAAACTCGTCCACCAAGATGTGTTGAAAGCGGCGGCGGTAGTGCTCGCGCAGCGGGTCGTTGTCGCGCAGCAGCTCGTAGGAGCGCAGCATGAGTTCACCAAAGTCAACTACGCCCTCACGTTGGCATTGAGCTTCGTACAGCTCGTACAGCTCCACACGTTTGCGGTCATCGGGATCGCGAGCCACCACGTCTTTAGGGCGCAGGCCGTCTTCTTTGCAGCCGGCAATGAAGCGCATGGTTTCTTTAGGTGGAAAACGCTCGTCATCCACATTGAATTGCTTGCTCAGGCGCTTGATGGCGCTGAGCTGGTCTTGGGTGTCCAAGATTTGAAAAGACTGGGGCAAGTTGGCCAGCTTCCAGTGGGCGCGCAAAAAGCGGTTGCACAGTCCGTGGAAGGTGCCCACCCACATGCCGCGCACACTCACAGGCAGCATGGCCGACAAACGCGTGAGCATTTCTTTGGCGGCCTTGTTGGTGAACGTCACCGCCAAGATGCCGCCCGGCGACACCTGCCCGGTTTGCATGAGCCACGCAATGCGCGTGGTCAGCACCCGCGTCTTACCCGACCCTGCCCCCGCCAAGATGAGCGCATGCGCCTGAGGCAGGGTCACTGCGGCGGCTTGCTCGTTGTTGAGACCTTGGAGCAAGGGGGATGTGTGGGGGGTGGAATGCATCGAAAGATTTTAGGTTTAGAATCAGCCACCGGGCCCAAGATTCTTGCGCTCGGTTTTTTTATGTCTGCCATTTGCGTCTAAAAAAACCGGCCAAGCCAAGCGCTCAATCTTCGAACGTTATTTTCTGGAGCTTGGGAAATGGAAATTTTTGATTACGACAACGTCTTGTTGCTGCCACGCAAATGCCGTGTGGAAAGCCGCTCTGAATGCGATGCAGGCGTTGAACTCGGTGGCCGCAAGTTTCGCTTGCCAGTTGTCCCCGCCAATATGAAAACCGTGGTGGATGAAAACATCTGCTTGTGGATGGCGCAAAACAACTACTTCTACGTGATGCACCGTTTCGATTTGGACAATGTCCAATTCGTGAAAGACATGCACGCCAAGGGTGTGTACGCTTCTATCTCTTTGGGCGTCAAAGCCCCAGACCGCGAGACCGTCGACACACTTGCTGCTGCTGGCTTGACACCTGAATACATCACCATCGACATCGCCCACGGCCACGCCGACAGCGTGCGCGACATGATTGGTTATATCAAGGCTAAATTGCCCAAGAGCTTTGTGATCGCGGGCAACGTGGCCACGCCTGAAGCCGTGATCGACCTCGAAAACTGGGGCGCTGATGCGACCAAAGTGGGTGTGGGTCCAGGCAAGGTGTGTATCACCAAGCTCAAAACTGGTTTTGGCACAGGTGGCTGGCAGTTATCAGCGCTCAAGTGGTGCGCCCGCGTGGCGACCAAGCCCATCATTGCTGACGGCGGCATTCGCAGCCACGGCGACATTGCCAAGAGCATCCGCTTTGGCGCGAGCATGGTGATGATTGGTTCGCTGTTTGCAGGCCACGAAGAGTCGCCAGGCAAGACCGTGGAAGTCAATGGCGAACTGTTCAAGGAATACTACGGCTCAGCCTCTGACTTCAACAAAGGCGAATACAAGCACGTGGAAGGCAAGCGCATCCTCGAGCCCGTCAAAGGCAAATTGGCCAACACGCTCATCGAAATGGAACAAGACGTGCAAAGCTCCATCAGCTATGCCGGCGGCACCAAACTGATGGACGTGCGCAAGGTGAACTACGTCATCTTGGGCGGCGACAACGCTGGCGAACATCTCTTGATGTAAGCCTCGTACCTTGGCCAATTGGTGGCCAAACAAAAAAGCCTGTCTGCTTTGCGCATGACAGGCTTTTTTATTGCTTTGGTTTTTTACATGTGTAGCAGCTCAAGTGCCAGCGTGTGCAAGCGGTGTCCAGGCTGCGTCATCGCCTCGACGATGCTGAAGTGTTGCAAGCCTTCCAAGGTTTCGGCTACAGGCACTCGGTCTTTGCCCCAGGACTGCTGAATCAAAAAGTTGTGGCGAATGAACTCTTCGCTCTCAATGCCACCGGCCACGCTGTAAAGCGTGCCCTGCTTAGGCGCTGGCATCCATGCGGGGCTGTTGCGCAGCACCACTTCATCCGTCAAGCGCAGGCTGTCTTTGAGGTACGGGGTGGCTTGCACAGATTCAAGTTCATACAAGCCAGAAATTGACAACGCTTTAGCCACCAAATGCGCAGGCAAATCAGCGTCATACGCAGGCCAATCGCAAGCCAACAGCATGGCCGCCAAATGGCCGCCTGCCGAATGTCCCACCAAGGTGATGCGACTGGGGTCGCCGCCAAAGCGGTGAATATTGCGCCACACCCAAGCCACGCACTTGACCATTTGCAAGGTGATGTCAGACACCGTCACTGCAGGGCACAGCGCATAGTTGGGCACGACCACATGCGCGCCTTGCGCGGTGAAGGTGGGCGCGATGAATGAGTGGTCGGCCTTGTCGAGTGAGCGCCAATAGCCGCCGTGAATGAATATGACCACAGGGGCTTTGTCGCCTGCTGTGTCGCTGGGAAAAATGTCTAAGGTTTCGTTCGAGCCACGGCCATAAGCAACATCTAAAAAGCAACGCTGAGTGATACGCACTTGTGCAGATGTGTCGCGCCAATAGGCAAAGTGGGCAGCAAACTCGGGCACCAAAGCGCGGTTGTTGTACATGCTGTCATACCAAGCACCGTCGCGTTGCGTCATAGTTTTTTCTCTAAAAGAATTTGTACATTGGTCCAGCTGCGGCTTTGTGTGCGGCTGTTTTCGGTCACGCCGTTACCACTGTAAAGGCTACCTGTGTTGTAGCTGAGCGGATTCAGATTACTCAAGGTCAAGCGCCATGCAGTGCTGCTGTCCACACGCCACAAGCCATACACATCCATCACGCGTTTTTGCGAGATGGTGGTGAGCTGCTCTGCACTCAAACGTGTTTTGTATCCAGGGTTGTAATTGATGTTGCCACCCACAGTGAGTGGGGCAGATTTGAGCTTGTAATCTGCTCCAAAGTTTGCAGTCATGCTGGGCTGTTGGTCTAGGCGGTTGTCAGGCCCCATGATGCTGAGCACACGCGAGCGGTAAAAGCTCAGGTTGTTACGAAGGTCAATGTGCGGCGCATCGGCGATCCATTGGTCCATGCGGAACTTGGCTTCTAGCTCGATGCCTTCTGTGATGGCTTCGCTGATGTTGTCTGGGCGTGACACCCACCGCTTAAGCCTAGGGTCTAAGGGGGAGGTTTCGTAAGTGGTGACGTTACGGATTAAGTCTTGTACACGACGGTGGAACACGCTCGCGCTCAGCACACCGCCTTGGGGCAGGTAGCGCTCAATGGCCACATCCAAGCCTGTTGCAATTTCGGGCTTAAGGTTGGGGTTACCCGACACGTCGGGGTTTGTTGAGCTGTTTTCTGTACGCGTGTACGCTCGTCGAGCTAACAAGCTGGGCATGGTGGGCGTTTTAAAACTGCGAGTCAGGCTCATGCGCACTTGGTCTCGACTGTCGGGATTAGGACGCCACATGGCATGCAACAACGGCGTAAAAACACTGTTGCGATTGGTCACCTCGCCTGCTGATGTGTTTCCTTCAGTGGACAACCCCTCGAAGCGTGCGCCAATGTGTGTGGACCAATGGGGCGTGAGTTGCCACTCGTCTTGCGAATACATGGCATAGCGCAAGGTGCTTGCGCTGAAGTCAGACTTACCCACCGCACCCAAATAGCTGCCCACGGTGTCTTGTGTGCGGCGCACGGTTTCTACTTCAGCCCCACTCACCCACTGATGGCCACCGCCCATGACATTGGTGTATTTACCGCTGACGTTGGCAGAGCGATCCTTCACGCGAGAGTCCTCTTGCAAGCTAGGCAACAAAGCGATATTGCTAGATGTTTGTTGGTATTGGTTGTGACTGTTCCATCCGCCAATATTGAATTTCCATTCCATGTTGCTGTCGCTGCTGAGCTTGCGTTTCCACTGGCCGTTGAGTCGCGCTACAGAAAAATTGTTTTTGTTTTCGTGGGTTGCCGTAGCTGGACTTCCTGCCACGGCCACGCCATTGAGCGACTCTGATGCCAACATCGTGCCTGGTGTTGTGCCTTGCGACAAAGCGATGAAAGGCATGAGGGTGAAGGTTTCGCCCGGATCACCTTTGAGTTGCAAGCGCGATGAGGCGTGCAGACCTTCTCGGTCGTAACGGCTATCACTGACGCGGCGACGAAACGTGCCATCGTCTCGCGTTAATTCGCTCTCACTGTGGTCGGGCGCTGCGTAGCGGTTAACGGACAAGGTGTAATTGGCCGTCCACTTCTCTGCATCGTGGTACTTGACCATCGAAGCCGTGGGCGATGCATAGCCCCCTTGAAACGACGAACCCACTTTCAACTCAGTGGGCATGCCTTTGCGGCCCTCACGCGTGATGATGTTGATCGTGCCTGCTATGGCTTGTGCACCTGTTTCAGCAGTTGGTGCACGGTAAATTTCCACACGCTCAATCATCTCGGGCGTGAGAGACTCCACATTAAAGCCCGGCGGCACACGCTGACCGTCGAGCAAGATTTGTGTGTAGCCTTGGCTCAAGCCACGCATGCGAATGCCGCCGCCTCGACCTGGCGCACCGCCCAAGGTGATGCCAGGCATCCGCTTCAAAATTTCGCCAAGGTTGGAATCGCCTTGGCGCTCAATCTCTTCGCGGCCTATGACAATTTTGCTGGCGGTGGATTCACGGCGTTGCTGGGTTTCGTTGTCACGGCCGCTGGTGATTTCGATGCGCCCCATGTCCGAAGTGGTTGCGGCAGGGGCCGTGGCTTGCTGCGCCAAAACAGCGGTAGCACTGAGTGCGAAAGGCACAAAAACTGAACGGGCGAGGTAATGAGTGTGCATTTGAAAAAGTTTACCTAGGTATCAATACCCTTGCCGTGTAAAGTGGAGGTTTTCTTTTTTACGCAAGTTCCATGAGCCAAGCCTCCGCGCCACACGCCTACGAAATCAAAAGTGCCTCGCTGCCCTTGGTGTCTTTCCTCCTCAAAAACCCCGACACATCCGCGCTACAAGCCGATATGGCACGCCGTTTGGGCGCTACCCCTGGATTCTTTGACAACGACCCCGTGGTGATCGATCTGAGCGTCCTAGAGGACCCTCACAACCTGCTCGACCTCCCCTCGGTATGCCTCATGCTGCGCACACACCAAATGCTGCCTGTGGCGGTGCGTGGCGCGAATGAACACCAATTAGCTAACGCCCAAAAAGCGGGCTTGTTTGAAGCGAGCGATCTAAGCATTCAAGCACCTGCCGCACCTCGTATTGAAACTGTGGTGCAAGAAGTGATTCGCGAAGTGGAAGTGGTGCGCGAGGTGCAAACCGGCAGTGGCGCAGCCATGGTCATTGACAAGCCATTGCGCTCTGGCCAACACGTGTATGCCAAGGGGCGCGACCTGATTGTGTTGGCCATGGTCAACCCCGGCGCTGAAATCATGGCCGATGGCCATATCCATGTGTACGCCCCACTTCGTGGCAAAGCCATTGCAGGCGCACGTGGTGACGAGCAAGCCCGCATCTTCACCTCAAGCCTTGAGGCCGAGCTGCTGTCGATTGCAGGCACCTACCGCACCAGTGGCGATGCCCCCTTGCCTGCTGATGTGGCTGGCAAAGCCGCACAAATCAGCCTTCAAGGCGATAAGTTGGTGATGCAAGCACTGTAAAATTCAGCAATTAAATAACAGAAACAACTAGGGCTTTATTCATGACAAAAATCGTGGTGGTGACTTCTGGCAAGGGCGGCGTGGGCAAGACCACAACCAGCGCCAGTTTTTCCTCTGGCCTCGCTTTGCGCGGCTTCAAAACGGTGGTCATCGACTTTGACGTCGGCCTGCGTAACCTCGACCTGATCATGGGTTGCGAGCGTCGTGTGGTGTATGACTTCATCAACGTCATCAACGGTGAAGCCACGCTGAACCAAGCCTTGATCAAAGACAAGCAGTGCGACAACTTGTTCGTGCTCGCTGCCTCTCAAACACGCGACAAAGATGCGCTGTCACAAGACGGCGTGGAGCGCGTATTGAACGAACTCAAAGAAATGAAGTTCGATTACATCGTGTGCGACTCCCCTGCCGGTATCGAAGTGGGCGCCATGATGGCAATGCACTTTGCCGATGAAGCCTTGGTCGTCACCAACCCTGAAGTGTCTTCGGTGCGTGACTCTGACCGCATCTTGGGCATGCTCAGCAGCAAGACCAAACGTGCGATTGAAGGCGATACGCCCATCAAAGAACACCTGCTCATCACGCGCTACAACCCTAGCCGCGTGGAAGAAGGCCACATGTTGTCGCTCGAAGACATCCAAGACATCTTGCGCATCCCATTGATCGGCGTGATCCCTGAATCTGAAACCGTGTTGACTGCCTCGAACCAAGGCTTGCCAGCGGTTCATTTGGAAAACACAGATGTATCTGAAGCCTACAAAGACGTGATCAGCCGCTTCTTGGGCGAAGACTTGCCCATGCGCTTTACAGAACACGTCAAGCCAGGTTTGCTCAAACGTATTTTTGGCGGGAAGTAAGGCATGTCGTTGCTATCTCTCTTACTTGGTGAGAAGAAAAAAACAGCGAACGTTGCCAAAGAACGTTTGCAGTTCATCCTCACCCACGAGCGCACGGGTCGCAACCCGCAGCCCGACTACCTGCCCGCTTTGCAGCGCGATTTGGTGGCCGTGCTCTCTAAGTACGTGAACATCAATCCAAATGACATCAAGGTCAATTTGGAGCGTCACGACAACCTCGAAGTGCTCGAAGTCAAAATCGAACTCCCAGAGTAAGCGGCTGCATAGCCCACAAAACAAAAAGCGACCCGAGGGTCGCTTTTTGTTTGGCTTTCACAAGCAAAAGGGGGATTAACCGCCTTTGTTTGAACGCTTGCCAGGATTCTTTTTGCTACGTGTCGCAACACCGCGCTCAAGACTCACACGTTGACCACGACCACCGGTGCGCAGCATAGTGCCTGGCAGGGGGATTGGCTTTGGTGCGCGTTTGCGGTCGGCTTCAGTGACGATTTTGTTTCCCATGAAATTTTCCAAGTAAAAAGTTACAGCCCCTAATTAGGCCACAGGTTCGGCGTATTTTCGCACGGAACAACCCATAATCCACCCAACATAAGGCATTTATGAACCCGAAAATCAGCGAATTGCTCGACCGCATCCAACAAATGGAGCTAGAAATCGAGCTAGAGATGAAGCGCAAGCGCGCTGAACTGCAGGCTGATTTTGAAGAAACACGGGTGCGCTTTGAGCGGGAAGTACTGGAGCAACAACGGCGCTTCAAGACGGGCGTTATTTCCTATCTGCTCACAGCCAACTGGCTGAGCGTGCTGACCGCCCCCGTCATCTACGCGCTGTTGCTACCTATGCTGTTGCTGGATGTGTCCATCACGGTCTACCAACAGATTTGTTTTCGAGCCTACGGTATTCCTCGCGTCAAACGCAGCGACTACTTTGTGTATGACCGCGCGCATTTGGCCTATCTGAACCTGATTGAGAAAATCAACTGCGCCTACTGCTCGTATGGCAACGGCTTGATGGCCTACGGCCGCGAAGTGGTGGCCCGCACCGAACAATATTGGTGCCCCATCAAGCATGCCCGAAAAATCATGGCAGCTCCCCCCTACTACACTGGCTTTGTGGATTTTGGCGATGCCCAAAGCTACAAAGACGAGCTAGAAAATCTGCGCGCAGAACTGACCAAACTCAAATAACAAAAGACCCAATGCCTCACACCGACATTGACAAACGATTGATGGACCTTGAGATCAAGGCCAGCTTCACCGAAGACTTGGTGGAGCAACTCAACCAAACCATTTTTCAGCAACAGCAGCAAATCGATGCGCTCATCCGCGAAGTGAGCCAACTTCGCCAGCAAACGCCCGATGGTGGGTCGGGCGGGTTCACCAGCCTGCGCGATGAGTTGCCTCCCCATTACTGAGCATGACTGAGGTTATTACCGAACCGCCCAACATAGAGCTGGGTGAATTGGTACTCTCAGTGCTGTATCGACTGAGTGCCTATGCCCTCGTCAACTTGATTGACGATGCAGCCATGTTGTCGATCTTGTTCATTTGAATTAATAAAAGGAGACACCCATGACAAAAACCGTTGATTACTACCTCGCCCCCATGAGCCCTTGGACCTATTTGGGCCACCAACGCTTTGTGCAAATCGCCAAAGCAGCGGGTGCAAAGGTACGTGTCATGCCGATGGATTTGGGCAAGGTGTTTCCTATTTCGGGTGGTTTGCCTTTGGGCAAGCGTGCGCCACAGCGCCTCGCGTATCGATTGGTCGAGCTGACGCGTTTCAGCCAACACCTGAACTTGCCACTCAACCTGCACCCCAAGTTTTTCCCAGTGGCGGGCGACCCATCAGCCAAGCTCATCATTGCGGTGGACATGCACCACGGCACAGATGCAGCACTGGCCATCACAGGGGCTGTGCTGGCTGCGGTGTGGCAGGAGGAACGCGACATTGCAGACACAACCACCTTGGCTGCCCTACTGAGCGAACACCAGCTGGATGCGGCTTGTTTGGAGTTGTCGAACACGCCTGAAGTGCAAGCCCGCTTCGACAGCTATACCCAAAGCGCGATCGAAGCCCAAGTGTTTGGCGCACCCACATATCTAATTGACGGCGATATGTTCTGGGGCCAAGACCGGTTGGACTTTGTGGCGCAAAAGCTCAATAGCTAATTCAAAGCACAACGCCTCAAACAAGGCCCAGAAACAATTCAGCCACCGGAGTTGCACACAAGGTGCAACGCGGTGGCTGAATGCGTGTCAGACCGCCCTGAAGCGGGAACTAATTAACGAGGTGTACGTGGCTTAGGTGCGCGTTTTTTAGCATCAAAACCGCCACCAAACGACTTGCCACCGGCTGGACGGCCTGGCTTGTCAAACGGTGTGCGGCCTGCTTCAAACGGAGCGCGTGGGCCACGTGCTGGGGCACGGTCATCAAAGCTGCGTGGAGCGCGGTCTTCGAAGCTACGTGGGGCACCGAAGTTGCCACGTGGTGCGCCATGGCCTTCGCCAAAGTTGCCACGAGGTGCGCCACGGCCTTCGCCGCCGAAGCCACGGTTTTCACCGAAACCGCGATTGTCACCAAAGTTGCCGCGTGGTGCGCCTTGACGTGGCTCGAAGCTGTTGCCACGAGGTGCGTCAGAACGGTGATTGTCTTGACGGCCTTCGAAACGGCCCTCAGAACGACCTTCCGAACGTGGCTCGAAGCGGCCTTGGCCGTTGCCTTCGAAGCGTCCACCGCCGCCACCAAACTTGTTACCGCCACCGAAACCACCACGGCCACCGCCGCCAAACTTGCCGCCGCCTTTGCGGTCGTAGTCACGGCCACCGCCACGTTGTTCGAGGCGTTGTGTGGGTTCCATGCCTGGAATCACCTCAGCAGTGAACTGCTGGCGTGTGTAGGCTTCGATGTCGAAAATTTTGCGCTTGTCGCGGAATTCAGCCAAGGTCACAGCCAAGCCTTGACGGCCAGCACGACCGGTGCGGCCAATACGGTGGGTGTAATCCTCAGACTTCATAGGCAAGCCGAAGTTGAACACGTGCGTGATGGTAGGCACGTCAATGCCGCGAGCGGCCACGTCAGTGGCAACCAAGAACTGCACTTGACCTTGGCGCAAAGCCATCAAGCGGCGGTTACGCAAACCTTGGCTCAATGCGCCGTGCAATGCCACAGCTGAGAAGCCTTCTTGTTGCAAGTCATTGGCCAAGCCATCACACTCGATTTGGGTGCTGGCGAAAACAATGGCTTGGTTGATGGTGGTGTCGCGCAAGAGGTGATCCAACAAGCGGCGCTTGTGTTGCGCGTTATCCGCCCAATGCAAGATTTGACGAATGTTGACGTGCTTCTCTTGAGGCGAGTCAATTTGCACGCGTTGAGGCTGACGCATCACGCGTGTAGCCAACTGCTGAATGCGAGGCGCGAAGGTTGCGCTGAACATCATGGTTTGCTTGCGGTCGATGGTGAGTTGGTTGATCTCAGCCAAGTCATCGGCAAAGCCCAAGTCGAGCATACGGTCGGCTTCGTCCACCACCAAGAATTGGACTTTGTCCAACTTGATTTGCATGGAGCGTTGCAGGTCGAGCAAACGGCCAGGTGTGGCCACCACCAAATCAGCGTTTTGCAGCTTGGCGATTTGCAACTGGTAAGGCATGCCGCCCACCACGTTAGCCACGCGCAAACCACGGCAATGCTTGACCAAATCGATGGCGTCGTGCGCCACCTGTTGAGCCAATTCGCGGGTTGGGCAAACGATCAAAGCGCCAGGTGTTGGGGCTTTGAAGTTACGTGGGCTGGTGGGGTCTTTGCGTTTGGCGCGCTTAGGTGGCTCTTCGCCTTTGGCCGCGGCGTCAGCCACAAGCTTGTCCCAAGCAGCTCTTTCAGCAGCTTCGGCTTCGGCTTGTTGTTGAATCAAGGTGTGCAAGACGGGCAACAAGAAAGCTGCAGTTTTGCCACTACCCGTTTGGCTAGACACCATCAAGTCGATGAAGCCTTGTTTGGCTTCGCCGTTGTTGGATGGCAATGCCAAAGGAATGGTTTTTTGTTGAACCGTGGTGGGTTGTGTGTAGCCGAGGTCGGCCACGGCTTGCACCAGTTCACGGGCCAAGCCCAATTCGACGAAGCCGTTAGGCACATCAGCTTGCTCAACTTCAGTGGCTTGAACGCCTTCAGTCGACACCGCGTCTTGAGCGGCAATAGCAATAGTTTCGGCAGGCGCAAATTCGCCTGTCACATTCAAAGTGTCAGTCATGATTTTTTCTCGCACGTGAGCGCCGCAAGTTGTGCGGCTGCTCCGTTCTAGGTTAAAAAACATCAACCATCAAACGGAACCTGCTCTGACCCGCTGAGGGGTTTATTCAGTGCTTGGGACTCATTTCGCGAGCCCGGTGAATGAAGGGAGATGTACAAATTCGCTACGTCTTGGTAGCGAAGACCGCAATTATGGCACAGATTCGGGTTTTTACCTAATCACAGTTTCAAGAAGTGCTCACGGTAGTGAATCATCTCGTCTATGGATTCGTGCACATCGGCCAGTGCCGTATGTTTCTGGGCCTTTTTAAACGCATTCAACACCTCAGGTTTCCAGCGGCGTGACAGCTCTTTCAAAGTGCTCACATCCACATTGCGGTAGTGGAACCAGGCTTCAAGCTTGGGCATGTATTTGTTCAAGAAGCGTCGGTCTTGGCCAATGGTGTTGCCACACATGGGTGACACGCCCTTGGACACGTATTGCTTCATGAACGCAATGAGCTGCTCTTGCGCCTGTTCTTCAGTCACGGTGGAGGCTTTGACTTTGTCAATCAACCCGCTCTTGCCGTGCGTGCCTTTGTTCCAAGCGTCCATCTTGCTGAGCAACTCGTCGCTTTGGTGAATCACAAACACTGGGCCCTCGATGCGGATCGATAAGTCGGGGTTGGTGACGATGACCGCGATTTCTAGCAAGCGCTCGCGCTCGGGGTCAAGGCCGGACATTTCGCAATCGAGCCAAACCAAGTTCAAGTCTGACTTGGCGAGTTTGGGAATGACGGGGGTAACAGGAGTGGTTGCGACTTCAGACATAGGCTAGATTGTCGCCCATCATCTAAACTCCTCCCCATGATGAATCCTTCTCTCGCGATGACCTTGACACTGGCAGTTCTGCTGGTGGCCAACCTGCTTACCAAACTCTGGCTCAACGGCCGTCAAGTGCGTCACGTAGCGCAACACCGCGACCAAGTGCCTGCGGCCTTCGCACACACCATCAGCTTAGACGCCCACCAAAAAGCTGCCGACTACACCATGGCCAAAGCGCGTGTGGGCGTGGCCGATATGGGGCTGGATGCCCTCACCTTGGTGGCGTGGACACTGCTCGGCGGTTTGGACTTGCTCAACCAAGTCACGCTCGATTGGTTAGGCGTTGGCATGGCTCAGCAAATCATGCTGGTGGTGAGCTTTAGTTTGATCGGTGGTTTGATTGGTTTGCCCTTGTCACTGTTTCAAACCTTTGGCATTGAGCAGCGCTTTGGCTTTAACAACACCACGCCTAAGCTGTGGGTGAGCGACATGCTCAAAGGTTTGTTGGTGGGTATGGTGCTGGGCTTGCCTATTCTTTGGCTGGTGCTGTGGCTCATGCAAGCGGGCGGCACGCTGTGGTGGCTCTACACCTGGGCGGCCTTGGTGGCTTATCAACTGTTTGTGATGTGGATTGCCCCCAACGTGATCATGCCCTTGTTCAACAAGTTCACACCACTGGAAGACGCCACACTCAAAGAGCGCGTCACTGCACTAATGACCCGATCTGGCTTTACCGCCAAAGGCTTTTTTGTGATGGACGGCAGCCGCCGCTCAGCCCACTCGAATGCTTTTTTCACAGGCTTTGGTGCAGCCAAACGGGTGGTGTTTTTCGACACGCTGCTCGCTAAATTGAATGGCGATGAAATGGAAGCCGTGTTGGCCCACGAACTCGGTCACTTCAAGCATCGCCACATCCTGAAAATGATGGCAACGAGCTTTGCCACCAGTTTGGCTGGCCTCGCGTTGCTGGGCTGGGTGTCGCAACAAGTTTGGTTTTACACAGGCCTAGGTGTCATACCCAATCTGAACGGCAACAACAGCGCATTGGCCTTGTTGCTGTTCATGCTGGTTCTGCCGCTGTTCACCTTCTTTGTGTCACCCTTGTCGGCACGTCGCTCACGCAAGTTTGAGTTTGAAGCCGATGCTTATGCGGTGGCCAACAGCGACGGCAAAGCCCTCGCCAACGCACTGCTCAAGCTCTACCAAGACAACGCTTCTACCCTCACGCCCGACCCTTGGTATGTGGCGTTTTACTACTCGCACCCGCCCGCTTCTCAGCGCTTGGCGCGCATGGCCGCATGAAGCAAACCGGCTTAGTGGTGGCCAGCCACGGACGACATTGCGTGGTGGAGACTCCTGATGGTGAGCGCCGCATTTGCCACCCACGTGGCAAGAAAAGCCAAGTGGTGGTGGGCGACCGCGTGCAATGGTTGGCCAGCACCGACGAAGGCACGATTGAAAAAGTAGAGCAGCGCCACAACTTGTTTTACCGACAAGACGAGATTCGCACCAAGTCGTTTGCAGCTAACTTAGACCAGGTGTTGATTCTGTTGGCGGCAGAGCCAGAGTTCTCTGAGATGCAACTCACGCGCGCGCTCATTGCAGCCGAGGCCGAGCACATCACGCCCCTCATCGTTCTCAACAAACGCGATTTGACCGAGCTGCATGCACGCGCCCTCGCCCGCTTAGAGCCTTACGTGAGGATGGGCTATACCGTGCTACAAGGTGCTTTTAAATCGGGTGATTTGGGCGACTTGCCAGAACGCTTGAAACACAAAACAACACTGGTACTTGGCCCTTCAGGCACAGGCAAAAGCACACTCATCAACGCCCTCGTGCCCAACGCCAATGTGGCGACAGCAGAGATTTCGCAAGCGCTCAACTCAGGTAAGCACACCACCACGTCAACCACGTGGCATTGGGTCGATCCTGATCGCAAAACGGGTTTGATTGACTCGCCAGGCTTTCAAGAGTTTGGCGTGCATCACATCGATGCCATGCAGTTGGCGGCCTACATGCCCGACTTCAAACCGCATGTGGCGAACTGCAAGTTTTACAACTGCACGCATTTGCACGAACCTTCGTGCGGCGTGCAAGACGCGGTAGAAGCTGGGGCCATCAGCCCATCGCGTTACAAGCTGTACGGCATGTTGTTTGCCGAGCTCACACAGCCCGTGAATTACTGAATCCCGTCGAGGGGTGAGCCAGAGCTTTAGCCGAGCAAGCGGGCCAAGGTCAGCAAGGCCAGCAGCACCATCCACAGCACCACACTGCGCCACACCAGCCCCACCACGCTGGGTAAATGGGCCATCTCAGGTGTGCGGCCTGGGGTGCTTTCGCTGTCTTGGGCCTCATCGCTGTCGCCTGCACGCAGAGCCTCACCACCCAAACGCACATTCAACGCACCTGCGGTGGCTGCAAGCACCACGCCGTCGTTGTCATCAGGGAAACGTTGTGCAAAGTTGCGCCAGCAATCAATGGCCTCTTCGAAGTTACCCACCACCGCAAAAGCGGTAGCCGTTAAACGGGCCGGTAACCAATCCACGCGACGCCAAGCTTCGCGTGCGGCATTTTGCAAGGTATCACTGACCCAACCCTTGGTGGCTTTGGGTTGCGCTTGCCAAGCGTGTGACACCATGTCGCTCATGCGGTAAATCACCGCACCTGCTGGGCCAAAACCCAAAGCAGCCAACACGGAAAACCAAGTGAGCACGCCAAACACGTGGTGGTGCGCGGAGAGCACCGAATGCTCAATCACATGGCGCAGCAATTCGCTGCGGGGCAAGCTGCCCACTTCGACGTGTTGCCACTCAGCCAAGAGCTCGCGCGCCAAGCGTTCGTCACCGACATCCAAAGCGTCGCGTATGTCGGTGAAATGGTGGCTGAACTGACGAAAGCCCAAGGTGACGTAAAGCACCGACACGCTCCAAATCATGGCCACGGGCCAGCCGAAAATACCAATGAGCGCCCAGTGCACCACAGTGGCCAACACAGCAGGCAAGCCCACCGCTAACGACCAAGTGGTCCAAGCCAATCGGGGATGGCCTGCATCCAAGGTCTGACTGATCCAATTCACCCATGTGCGCACGGAGCCGTGTACCCAATTACCGCGCACCAAGGGACGGGCTTGTTCAATCAACAACGCAAGGAGCAGGGAAAGAAAACTCATGTCTGAATGATAGCTGTGAGTTCTGTCAATTTAGACAGATTAGGCACTCAAGAATCTGTAAAAGTTGCGCAACATACCTGCGGTAGCGCCCCATACAAACCGCTGCTGCTCGCCCTCTTGATAAGGCATAGACAGCCATTCGCGTGTCACGCCCTCAAACTCGTAGCGGTGCCAGCGGTGATGGGCGGGGTTCATCAAATGAGCCAAAGGCACTTCAAACGCGTCCGACACCTCATGGGTGTTGAGCTGCAACGTCATGGCGGGGGAAATCAAAGCCACCACAGGCGTTACATGAAAAGCAGAGCCCGTCACGTATTCAGGCAGGGTTCCCAACACATGCACATGATGGGCGTCTAGCCCCACCTCTTCGTAGGCTTCACGCAAAGCGGTAGCTGCAACATCGGCATCCGTTTCGTCGCACTTACCGCCAGCAAAAGCAATTTGCCCTGCGTGTGTCGACATGTGAGCTGGGCGCTGCGTCAGCAGCACCGTGGGCTCATCGCGCATCACGATTCCCAACAAGACCGCTGCTTGGGCAGGCTGACGATCCATGAACTTGCGCTCACGCACCAGCTCAGGCTGCCACTGAGGCGGGTTGGCAAAGCGCGCTTGCAAGGACTGCGGCGTGAGGTGGTGCGCAGGCACAGCTTCTAAGTGCGTGTCCACTTGGAACACGGGCACTAGTTGGGGATCAAAAATGGGAAGTTTGGACATAGAAAAAGCCACCGCAAGCTTTCACTTGGGGTGGCTTCTAAGCAAGGATTAACCTGCTTATTGAGCGGCTGCTGCGGCTTTGGAAGCTGCGGCCGACTTGGTGACCAATTTTTCTTTGATACGAGCCGATTTGCCGCTACGGTCGCGCAAGTAGTACAACTTGGCACGACGCACATCACCGCGACGCTTGACTTCGATGCTAGCGATCAATGGGCTGTAAGTTTGGAACGTACGCTCCACGCCTTCGCCGCTTGACATTTTGCGTACAGTGAAGCCGCTGTTGAGGCCACGGTTACGCTTAGCGATCACCACACCTTCGTAGGCCTGCACACGCTTGCGTGTACCTTCAACCACGTTGACGCTCACAATGACTGTGTCGCCAGGTGCGAATTCGGGGATCACTTTGGCGAGGCGAGCAATTTCTTCTGCCTCAAGAGTTTGGATTAAGTTCATGATTTCCTCTAAAAGATCTTGATCGCGCTACACAAAAGGCTTCTTGCAACAAAGGCACGAAGCGGCCGACCAGAGGATCGAAAAGCCCACCATTATAGCGAGTTTTGAGCCTTCAATACAGCCTCGTCTTGCGCAGTCAGCTTGGACGCGGCTCGTGCAGCGTCAATCAGCTCTGGCCTGAGACGGGCGGTCAGCAGCAAGCGCTGGTCACGGCGCCAGCGCTCGATGTTGATGTGGTGGCCAGACACCAGCGCGGCAGGTACGCCCTGCCCCTCCCATTGCTCAGGGCGGGTGTAGTGCGGACAGTCCAACAAACCATCCAAGGCGGGGTTAAAGCTGTCGAGCTGGTGGCTGCCTTCGTCGTTGAGCACGCCTGGCTGCAAGCGGGCCACGGCGTCAAGCAGGGTCATGGCGGCGATTTCGCCACCCGACAGCACAAAGTCGCCCACGCTGATTTGCAGGTCCACATGGGTGTCGATGAAACGCTGGTCAATGCCTTCATAGCGGCCGCACAGCAGCACAGCGCCTTGACTGTCTGACCAACGCTGCACAGCTGCGTGACGCAGGGTCTCGCCAATGGGCGAAAACAACACGAGCGGGGCCACATCACGGCCTTGACCACGGTCGGAACGAATAGCGCTCAAGCAGGCAGCCAACGGCTCGGCCATCATGACCATGCCGGGGCCGCCACCAAAGGGGCGGTCATCGACGCGGCGGTAGTTGCCTTCGGCGTAATCACGGGGGTTCCACAGACGCACATCCACCAAGCCCGCCTCGTAGGCCCGACGTGTGATGCCGATTTTTAAAAACGGCTCAAACAGCTCTGGGAACAGGGTGATGATGTCAAAGCGCATGGCGATGGCCTTGGACTGGCCGATTTAGTAATCAGGTTGCCAATCGGCAGTGATGCGACGGCCTGCCAAGTCGACAGTGTCGATGTAGGCCGACACAAAGGGAATCATGCGCTCTTTGGCTTTGCCCTCTTCCTCGTAAGCAAGCACTAACACGGTCTGTGGGCCGGTGTGTAGCAACTCGCGCACAGCGCCTAGCGCCACGCCTTCGCGGTTGACCACATCCAGGCCAATCAGGTCGACCCAGTAGTACTCGTCTGCTTCGGGGGTAGGAAAGCTGGCACGCGAGACAAAAATGCGTGCGCCTTTGAGCAGTTCTGCGGTGTTGCGGTCTGGCACTTCGGCCGAGGTGGCCACCACAGAATCAGAATGATCTTTGGCTTCTTTGATTTTCAGAAGCACGGTGCCAGTAAAAGTTTTGGCACCTCTTTCCGAGGGTTGTAAAAACCAACGCTTGGAAGAAAAAAGCGCTTCCGGAGAAGCGCTATGGGGCAAGACCTTAAACCAGCCTTTGATGCCCCAAGCATCTGCAATGCGCCCGACTTCGATAGCGTCCGCAGGAAGATCTGCGGACTCAAGGCCCAGCGTCATTGCAATGCCTTTATCAATTAAGCAGCAGGTGTTGCTTTAGCAGCTTGCTTGACCAAACGGATCACAGTAGGAGAGCATTGAGCGCCCACGCTGGTCCAGTGAGTCAAACGATCTTGCGCAACGCGCAAAGTTTCAGCTTGGCCTTTGGCGATTGGGTTGTAAAAACCAATGCGCTCGATGAAGCGGCCGTCGCGACGATCGCGCTTGTCGGCAACAACAATGTTAAAAAACGGACGGGCTTTAGAACCGCCGCGTGAGAGTCGGATGACGACCATGATGAATCCTTCGGGTGGAAATTTTTTCAACGTTTGAGACACGCGCTAAGCCACCCGGCCTGCGACACGCTGAAAAGCCTGCCATTATAGCGCGCCTTTGCTTAGAAAAGCTGCAGACTAATCCAGTAGGCCACACCAGCCACAAAGGCGCTGGCAGGAATGGTCAAAATCCAAGCCCACACAATGCCGCCGGCTACGCCCCAACGCACCGCGCTAGCGCGCTGTGTGGAGCCTACGCCGACGATCGCGCCGGTGATGGTGTGAGTTGTCGACACAGGAATACCCAAGCCCGTGGCCAAGAACAAAGTCATGGCACCGCCGGTTTCAGCACAAAAGCCGCCAACAGGCTTGAGTTTGGTGATTTTTTGTCCCATAGTCTTCACAATGCGCCAGCCCCCAAACATGGTGCCTAGGCCAATGGCCATGTAGCAGCTCACGATGGTCCAGCTGGGAGGTGACTTGTCTTCCGTAGAGGCATAACCCGTTGCCAAGAGCAACATCCAAATAATGCCGATGGTTTTTTGTGCATCGTTACCACCGTGACCCAAGCTATAAGCGCCGGCAGAAACCAGCTGCAAGCGACGGAACCACTTATCCACACGCGAGGGGCGAAAGCGTCGGAAGATCCAAGCTACAGCCACCATCATCAAAGAACCCAAGGTAAAGCCCAATAGAGGCGATACAAAAATAAATGCCACTGTCTTCAAGATGCCCGCAGAAATCAATGCACTGGTACCAGCCTTGGCAATCACCGCGCCGGAAATGCCGCCAATCAAAGCATGAGACGAACTACTGGGAATGCCGTAATACCAAGTAATAACGTTCCAAGTGATCGCACCCACCAGAGCTCCAAACACCACATGGGTGTCCACAATGCCAGGCTCGACAATGCCCTTACCTACCGTGGCCGCAACACTTAGGTGAAAGATAAAAATCGCGACAAAATTAAAGAAGGCTGCAAAAAGCACCGCTTGCGCGGGTTTTAAAACACCGGTCGACACTACGGTGGCAATCGAGTTGGCAGCATCGTGAAAGCCATTCATGAAGTCGAACAGCAAGGCCAACACCACCAACATAGCCACCACCCAAAAGGCGGTTTGTACGGTTTCCATGACTAATCCGTGATCAAGAGTTCTCGAGGACGATGCCCTCGATCAAGTTGGCCACGTCTTCGCACTTGTCAGTGATGGTCTCCAACAACTGATAAATGGCTTTGAGCTTGAGCACTTCACGCACATCAGGCTCTTCGCGGAACAACTTGCTCATGGCGCTGCGCATCACGCGGTCAGCATCTGATTCAAGCTTGTCGATTTCTTCACAGGTCTTCAACGCGGCTTCGGCTGTGGCATGGTCAGAAATCTTTTCCAACATATAGACAGCATCGCGCAAGCGCTCACAGCACTTCACGCTCAGGTCGGTCAAGCGCACGATTTCTTCGTTCATGATGCGCACGTCATACAAAGCCATGGTTTCAGCTGTGTCATGAATCAAGTCAGCCACATCGTCCATGGTGTTGATGAGCGAGTGAATTTGTTCACGGTCAATCGGCGTGATGAAGGTTTTGTGGATGGCCACGTTGCACTCATGCGTGACGCGATCAGCGCCGCGCTCGGCGTTGTCTACTTCGCTGCTGTATTTGTCCCGCAAGATGGGGTCACCGTAATTGGCCACCAAATTGGAAAATGCGTGAGCAGCTTCGACGATGCGATCGGCGTGCTGGTTGAACATGACGAAAAAATTGCCCTCTGTGGGCAACAACTTTCCAAACAACATTTGGAGCTCCTAACGATGACGTATTTGTGACAAATCGATGACGTAGAAGTGTAATCGCAGCTCAAGTACGGAAGATGAAATACACCGCACCCACCATGCACAAACCGGCCCACAGATAGTCGAGCTTGAGCGGTTCATTCAAGAAAAACACCGAAAACGGCACGAACACCAACAAAGTGATGACTTCTTGCATAATTTTGAGCTGCCCAACTTGCAAGCCCGCTTCATGAAAACCAATACGGTTGGCTGGCACTTGCAGCAAATACTCCATAAGCGCAATGCCCCAGCTAACTAACGCGGCGGTGTACCAAGGTGAATTCGCCAAACTCTTGAGATGGCCGTACCAAGCGAACGTCATAAACACATTGGCGGCAACCAGCAGCAATACCGCTTGCAAAGCGAGAGGAATGGCAGAAAAGTTCATGGCAAATCCGTCGATCGTGAGATGAAACAGGGCCTCAGCCCATGCGCTGAATAGCTTGGTGTTGCACAGCCACCAGCTGCACTGCACTCACCCGCTCAGGCCACACCTCGGCCAAAGGTTGCAATACAAAGGCGCGCTCGTGCCAGCGTGGGTGCGGCAAGGTCAGCTCAGGAGTGTCCAGCGATAAATCGCCGTAAAAGATGAGGTCAAGGTCCAGAGTGCGCGGCGCATTCTTAAAAGGTCGCTCACGGCCACTTTGCAACTCTAGCGCTTGCAAGGCATGCAACAACGCCAGCGGGCTGAGCTGTGTTTGGACCAAGACCACAGCGTTGATGAAATCTGGCCCTTGGGCCTCGTAAGGTGCACTGCGATACAGGGACGAGGCTTTGAACAGTTGCGTATCAGGCAAGCTCGTCACATCGCGCAAGGCTTGCTGCACCATGGCTACCGCGTCGCCTAAGTTGGCTCCGAGGGCCACACAAGCCATGACGGGTGTTGCTGACATGGCGAAGAATCTGATTATTCGGCTGCGGGTGAGCCACCGGCTTCGCCCGTGGGCTTACGACGACGACGGCGGCGTTTTTTGGCTGGCGATGCAGCACCTTCTTCACCTTCGGGCTCTACCTCACGAAAACGTGGATCTTCACCTTCAGGCTTGGGTGCACGACGCACCGCATGCACGCGTGGTGCACGCTGAGCTTTTTGCTGTTCTTGCCGCACCTGCTGAAGCAGGTCTTCACGCTCGCTGTCGCTGGCCACGCTGAACTCTTGCCACCAATCCGACAAGGCTTCATCCACCTCACCTACATCAGCACGCAAGCGCATGAAATCAAAGCCAGCACGGAAACGCGATTGATCCACCAAGGTCCAAGGGCCACTGCCTGTGCGTTTTTCAAAACGCGGTTGCATCATCCAAATTTCGCGCATGTCCGCGCCGAGCTTGCCGCGTCCCGACACATCGCCAATGCGAGAGTCAAACACTTCGTCAATGGCATCTTGCAGCGCAGGGAACGATGGCTGTTTGACGCTGCGATGCGCCCATGTTTCACGCACATCCGACCACAACACACAGGCCAGCAAGAAGCTTGGAGCCACGGGCTTGCCCTCGCCCACACGGCGGTCGGTGTCATTCAGAGCGGTGGTGACAAATTGTTCGCTGGCACGCTCGACCACGATGTCGAGCAGCGGGTAAATACCTTTGGCCAAACCGTGTTGCTTGAGTTGCTCAATGCTGGCCAGCGCGTGGCCGGTTTGCAAGAGCTTGAGCATTTCGTCAAACAAGCGGCTTTGCGGTACATCGGCCAGCAGCTTAGCGGCCTTCTTAAGTGGCGCTGCCGTCTTTGCTTCCATCTTGAAGCCCAAGCCTGCAAGCTTGGCCGCAAAACGCACGGCGCGAATCACGCGTACAGGGTCTTCGCGGTAGCGCGTGGCAGGGTCGCCAATCATGCGAATGACTTTTTTCTTCGCGTCGGCAATGCCGCCGTGGTAGTCGATCACGTTGCCCGTTTCGGGGTCGTAATACATGGCGTTGATGGTGAAATCGCGGCGCGCCGCGTCTTGGTCTTGTGGGCCCCACACGTTGTCGCGCAGCACACGGCCGCTGGCATCCACCGCGTGTTTCATATTGGCCAACTCTTGCTTGCTGCTGCGCTCGTTGCCTTTGACTTTTTCGGCATCGGCGTTGTCAAGGTGAGCACGGAAGGTGGACACCTCAATCACTTCATGCTCACGGCCTCGTCCATACACCACGTGCACGATGCGGAAACGGCGGCCAATGATGAAGGCGCGTCGGAATGCAGCCTTAACTTGCTCAGGCGTGGCGTTGGTGGCCACATCAAAGTCTTTGGGCTTCAAGCCCAGCAACAAATCGCGCACAGCGCCACCCACGATGTAGGCTTCAAAGCCACGGTCTTGCAGGGTGCGCACCACGTTCAGGGCGCGTTCGTCCACCCAGTCGACGTTGATGCCGTGCACCTTGGCAGGCACCACATGGCGTTTGCCTAAGTTGAGCAGCGTGCTGGCGGGCGACTTGCCCATCAGCTTGTTGATGAATTGTTTGATCATTGTTTTGGGAACAGTTCCAAAATCGGCCAGCCTTTTTCTAAGGCTGCGGCGCGCAGTGTGTTGTCGGAGTTGGTCGCCACGGGGTGGTTGACGCGCTCCAACAGGGGCAAATCGTTGCGGGAATCGCTGTAGAAGGTGGTCTCTACATCGGCCCAGTCCAAGCCTTCGCGTATGAGCCATTGTTGCAGACGTTGCACTTTGCCTTCGCGCAGGGTGGGCACACCGCTGATTTCGTTGGTAAACCAGCCATTCGCATCTCGCACCAACTCCACCGCAATCAGCTCGTCCACGCCAAAGGCTTTGGCAATGGGGCGGGTCACAAACTCGTTGGTGGCGGTGATGATGATGACGCGGTCGCCTGCATCTTTGTGCTTTTGCACCAGCGCCAGCGCTTCGGGGCGGATAGCAGGCTGAATCACCTCACGCATGAATTGCGCGTGCGCCTCTGCAGCCACTTCTGGCCCGCGCTGACAAAACGCCTCAGACGCAAAACGCACATACTCGTGAATGTCCAAAGTGCCCGCTTGATAGTGGGCATAAAACTCGTCGTTACGCTTGATGAACGCATCGCGCTCATGCCAACCCAAACGCACGGTGAACTCGCCCCACGACTGGTCGGAGTCAATCGGCAACAAGGTGTGGTCAAGGTCAAATAAGGCGAGTTTCATCACATGGCTTCCAGCATGGCTTTGATCAACGGGATGGTGATGGCGCGTTGCGTTTGCAGAGCATAGCCATCGAGTTGATCGAGGAGTTGAATCAGGCTGCTGAGGTCGCGGCTGAAACGGTTGAGCATGAAGTCCATCACCTCATCGCTCAAGAACACACCTCGGTCATCGGCCTGTTGGCGCAGCACGGCACGGCGCTCGGTTTCGCTGAGCACCTGCAATTGAAAAATATGGCCCCAGCCCAAGCGGGTGCGCAAGTCTTCGCGCAGGGCCAAGTCGCTGGGCGGCACATTGCCTGCGGCTAACACCCAACGCTGCTGACCATCGGTGGGCGTGGTGGCGTTGACAAACCAATTGAAAGCGGCGTGCTGCTGCACCGCCGTGTAGAGATGCACATCGTCCAAGATGACCACGCGCCATGCATCATTGAAACCAGAAGGCTCAGCTACTGTCGCATCCATCCAGCCGACGGGGCAGCCTTGGTCGCGCAAGGCGGCTTGCGCGGCGCGCAGCAAATGGGTTTTACCACTGCCGCCCTCGCCCCACACATAAGTGGGCACGGGTGAACGCTTGTCGTTGCCCACCCAAAGTTGCAAGTGCTGCAACGCGGCTTGGTTGGGGCCTGCGAAAAAGTTTTTGAGTGTCGGGCCTGGGGCCAAACCAATGTCGAGTGCAATTTGCTTCATCTGCACTCAAACACCACGGTACAAAGCGCTGGCTTGGTACTGCGCACGCAAACGGCGAATGGCCACCAACAAAACGGCACTGGCAGGCAAGGCCACCAGCACACCTACAAAGCCGAACAGTTGACCAAAAGCCATCAAAGCAAAAATCACATGCAGTGGGTGCAGGCCAATACGCTCGCCCACCAAGCGGGGCGTGAGCACAAAGCTCTCAATCAGCTGACCCATGCCATACACCACCGCCACCATCAGCAAAGCCTCGCTGGGCGCAAACTGCAGCACGCCCGCCAAGATGGCCAAGACCAGACCCACGCCAAAGCCCACATACGGCACAAACACCGCCAAGCCAGTGAATACGCCAATCGGGAATGCCAACTCCAAGCCAAAAGCCCACAAAGCCACGCTGTAATACACCGCCAACAAGGCCATGACCGACAACTGGCCACGCAAGTATTGGCCCAACACTTCGTCGCATTCGTTCACAAAGCTGTCGTATGCGCTGCGTGCAGGCAGGGGCACCAAAGCCTCGACGTGGCGCACAAAACGTTGCCAATCGATCAGCAAATAAAACAGCACAACGGGTATCAAGATCAAATTGCCCACCACCGCCAAGGCCACGCTGCCACCAATGCGCAGCGACGTCAGCGCTTGTCTGAAACCATCGTCAAACGAGGTGCTGAAGTTTTGCAGCACAAAGGCTTTGATGCTGGCACTGTCTAACACCACAGGGATGCCTTTGGCTTGCAGCCAAGGTGCGATGTCAGTTTGCAGACGCTCAACCAGCACAGGCACTTGGTCGCGCATGCGAGGTAGCTCGTTGGCCAAGATGGGGATCAACAAGGTGAACAAGGCCACCAGCAGCAGCAAAAACACCACTTCCACCAACACGACCGCCACCAAACGTGGCAAACGCCCACCAAATACACGCTGGAGACTTCGCACCATCGGGCTCAGCACATAAGCCAACACAGCTGCCACCACAAACGGCATCAGCACAGGGCCCAGCAACCACAGCACAAGCGCAGTGACGCCTGCGAGGCCAGTCCAAGCGAGGGCGTGTTGTTGTGCGGGGGTGAATTGCATACAGCGTGTGAGGGTGATGGCTTTAAAATTACCGCTTGATTCTATCGGCGCACACCTTGCAGCGCCCCAGCACCTCTTCACTATGAACAAACCCCTCTCCTACAAAGACGCCGGCGTCGACATCGTCGCAGGCGATGCCTTGGTCGAACGCATCAAACCCTTGGCCAAGAAAACCATGCGCGAGGGCGTGTTGGCAGGCATCGGCGGTTTTGGCGCTTTGTTTGAAGTGCCCAAGCGCTACAAAGAACCCGTGCTGGTGAGTGGCACTGACGGCGTGGGCACCAAGCTCAAACTGGCCTTTGAATGGCAAATGCACGATACCGTGGGCATCGACTTGGTGGCCATGAGCGTGAACGACGTGTTGGTGCAAGGCGCTGAACCTCTGTTCTTCCTCGACTACTTTGCTTGCGGCAAATTGCACATCGACACCGCCGCTGCGGTGGTAGGCGGCATTGCCAAAGGCTGCGAGCTGTCCGGCTGCGCCTTGATTGGCGGCGAAACCGCTGAAATGCCTGGCATGTACCCAGATGGCGAATACGACCTCGCAGGCTTTGCCGTGGGTGCGGTGGAAAAATCCAAAATCTTGACTGGCCAAAACGTCAAGCCAGGAGATGTGGTGCTCGGCTTGGCCTCGGCTGGCGTGCATTCCAATGGCTTCTCATTGGTGCGCAAGGTGATTGACCGCGCAGGCGCCAACGCCCCCGCCACTTTGGATGGCAAGCCGTTCAAAGAAGCCATCATGGCCCCCACCCGCTTGTATGTGAAGAGCGTGTTGGCAGCTTTGGCCGAAACGCCTATTAAAGCTTTGGCTCACATCACCGGTGGCGGCTTGTTAGAAAACATCCCACGCGTGTTGCCCGAAGGCACTGCGGCTCACCTGAAAAAAGGCAGCTGGCCACAAACCGAGCTGTTTGCTTGGTTGCAAAACACTGCGGGCATTGTCGACATCGAAATGAACCGCACGTTCAACAACGGGATTGGCATGGTGGTGGTCATTGACGCCGCCCACGCAGCCGCTTGTGCCGATGTGCTGCGCGCTCACGGCGAACAAGTGCACACCATTGGTGTGATCGCTGAACTGGGCGATGGCCCTGCGGTGGTGGTGGCCTAAAGCCACTTGCCCCAACAAAAAAGCACCCTCGGGTGCTTTTTTTATTCTTCGTCGTGCACTTGCGGCAGCAACACCATCAACCTTTGCCGCACCAACAACAAGCGCTCTGGGTCTTGGTGCGAGGTGTACACCTCTTCCAAATTGCGCAACATGCGCGCCACGATTTCGCGTGGCGTGGCGGCGCGTAAATAGTGTTTGAGCAACTCGTCCGACACATGGCCATCACGCAATAAGCCCGACTCTGCATGCAAAGGCACCAAGCGCTCGGACAAGTCTTCTTTGCTCAGCGACTCACCCGTGAACGGGTCAATCACCACCTGCCCTTCGTTCGGGAAAGGCAAACGCACTTTCACCAAGAAGTGTCCAGGAAAGCCCACACCTTGCGCACGCAGCCCGATGCTTTGCGCCAGCTCTAGCCACAACACCGCCAAGCTGATGGGAATGCCTCGGCGCGTGCGCAACATGACATGCAAATAGCTGTTGTTTGGGTCGTAGTAGTTGTTGAGGTTGCCGCTGAATCCAAGCTCTTCAAAAAAGAACTTGTTGAGCAAGCGCAGTTTCTGCAAGGCGCCTGCATCTGAGGGCAAGCGTTGTTTGAGGCGACTGCTGAGCTGATCCACCAGATCGAGCACCTCTTGAATGTCTAGCTCTGGGTACTCGTCTTGAGCCAAGCTAGCGGCGGCTTCGAGCAAAGGAAACTGCTCATCGCTTTGCACCAAGGAAGCAAAGTATTCCAAGGCGGTGGGTACTTCGAGTTTGAAATCCATGGCTCAGTCCCCTTCTTTGTTTTGGTTGATCAGCGCTGAGTTATCGACGCAACAATGCACGCAGTTTCAAGCCGGTGATGGTGAGTGTCGCAAAGTACAGCAATGCAGACACAGCCAACACACCGGCCATCAAGCCCACGCGCAACAGCGGCGTGGCATGCAAAGCCGTCCAATCCCAATGCTGGGCCGACCACCACAGCCATGCGCCCAGCACAGCACACGCCACTAGCACTTGCAGCACAAAGCGCAACCAGCCAGCGCTCATCACATACGTTCCATTCTTGCGCAAACCCCACAGCAACCAAGCTGCATTGACCAAAGCCCCCAAACCAATCGACAAGGCGAGGCCAGCATGCGCGAAGTACGGAACCAATGCCACGTTGAACAACTGCGTAATGATCAGCACTGCCACGGCAATACGCACCGGCGTGCGAATGTCTTGGCTGGCGTAATAGCCAGGCGCTAGCACCTTGATGGCCACCAACCCAAGCAAGCCCACCCCGTAGCCCATCAGGGCCAGTGTGGTTTGTTGCACATCGTGGGCAGTGAATGCGCCGTAGTTGTAGAGAACAGCAACCAAGGCCTTAGAAAAAATCAGCAAGGCCAAGGCACATGGCAGCGCCAGCAGCAGCACTAGGCGCAAGCCCCAGTCCAGCATGTCTGAATATTTAGCAGTGTCATTGGCAGCCTTCGCCGCCGACAGCTGAGGCATCAACACCACGCCCAAGGCCACGCCCAACAAGGCGGTGGGGAACTCCATCAAACGGTCGGCATAGCTGAGCCAACTCACACTACCAGCGGTCAGGTGCGAGGCAATTTGCGTGTTAATGAGCAAAGAAATCTGCGCCACGCTCACGCCCAGCAAAGCAGGCACCATCAGCTGCAAGATGCGCTTGGGGCCTTCGCCACCCCAAGCTTCGCGCACAGAGCGCCAGCTCAGGCCCACGCGGGGCAACATGCCCAAACGGCGCAAAGCCAAAAGCTGAATGCTGAGCTGCGCCACACCGCCCAGCATCACGCCCACGGCCAAAGCATAAATCGGGGGCACGCCCAAAGTCCCAAACCATGGGCCGCCCCACCATGCGGCGGCAATCATGGACACGTTCAGCAGCACGGGCGTGGCAGCTGGTACGGCGAAACGCTTCCAAGTGTTGAGCACGCCTGCAGCCAAGGCCACCAACGACATAAAAGCGATGTACGGAAACATGAAGCGCGTCATCACCACCGCCACTTCAAAACCTTCGGGCGACTGCTGCAAACCACTGGCCATGGCCCACACCAACCAAGGTGCAGCCAAAACACCGAAGACTGAAGTGATAAATAAAGCCCAAATCAGCAAGGTGGCCACTTGGTTGATCAACACATGGGTGGCTTCATCGCCATGCTGTTGGCGGCTGGCGGCCAGCACGGGCACAAAGGCTTGGCTGAACGCACCCTCGGCAAACAAGCGGCGGAATAAATTGGGGATGCGAAACGCCACATTGAAGGCGTCGGTCAGGGCGCTGGCCCCGAAAGTCGAGGCAATCAGCAGTTCGCGCATCAGCCCAGTGATGCGGGAAACCAGGGTCAAGCCCGAGACGATGGAGGCAGATTTGAACAATGACACGTTTGGAGTGTAGCGAGGCCTTGACAAGCCTTTTGGGCGGGCTTCGGCCCCAGTTTTGGGATTTGCTACAATCATGGGCTTTGCTGACATCATCCTCAGACACTTAAGGAATTTAATCATGGCTTCAGCCAAACCCAAGAAAAAGAACCCACGCCTGGCATCAGGCCGTAAACGCGTCCGTCAGGACATCAAAATCAACGCTGCCAACACCTCGTTGCGCTCGAAGTACCGCACTGCGGTGAAGAACGTCGAGAAAGCTGTCTTGGCTGGCGACAAAACCAAAGCTACCGAACTGTTTGCCAAGATGCAAGCCGTTGTGGACACGATTGCTGACAAAGGCATCTTCCACAAGAACAAAGCAGCTCGCGATAAGAGCCGCTTGTCTACCAAGGTGAAAGCCTTGGCACTCGCCGCCTAATTTATTAGGCAACCAGCCCGGGCTGAACGTTCAGCCCGCCGTTTGTAACGGGTGCGCTGTCAGCAAAGAAAAAGCAAAAACCCGCTCTTGAGCGGGTTTTTTGTTGCCTGGTGTTTGTCAGACACTCGCCTATTGACTCGGACTTAGGCCGTAACTGGCTGCTCAGGCAGCAGGCAGGCCTCCACCACTTGCAAATTGTTGTCTTTGGCGAAATTCATCACAAAATGCCAAGCCATGGGCTCTTCGTCGCGCAAATCGGTGTGGACGATGACGCACTTGTTGTTACCCATCACATTTGGCACACACCACGGCGAATAACTCAAATGACTGCCAGGTGTTGCGCCGCCCGGTCTGAATTGACTCATCACGCCTGCCAAACGCTCGGCCCAATCGCTGGGGCGAAACGTACGTCCTTCTTGGGTAACACCCAGAATAAAAACTTCTTTGGCGGAGTGTGAAATCATCGGATAGATGCTGAAAACGGTGGCGTGGCGAAGGGGGATCTCCCTCAGTCGCTCGGGTGTCAAGTATTCTATCTTATATAAGACTTGAGGCCTTCTTGCCTCAGTGCATTTCCATAGTTGACGCTTGGGTTTTCAACAAAAAGCGCCTCTAAAATCATGTTTCAACGGCTCAACCTTCGTTGGGTCGTTTTATTTTGGAGTTGACATGACCACGCCCGCAGCATCACCGCATTGCATGAACACTTATGGCCGATTGCCCATGACCGTGTCGCATGGCAAAGGCTTGCGCGTGTGGGATACCGATGGCAAGTGCTACCTCGACGCCTTGGCTGGCATCGCCGTCAACACCTTGGGCCACGCCCACCCAAAGCTCACCCCTGCCTTGCAAGACCAAGTGGGCAAGATGATGCACAGCTGCAACTACTACCACATTCCCTTGCAAGAAGCCCTTGCAGCCAAGTTGGTAGAGCTCTCAGGCATGACCAACGCGTTCTTTTGCAACAGCGGCTTGGAAGCCAACGAAGCGGCTCTGAAGCTGGCCCGCAAGTTTGGCCACATGAAGGGCATTGAAAACCCAGAAATCGTGGTTTACGAAAAGGCTTTTCACGGTCGCTCTTTGGCCACGCTGGCGGCCACGGGGAATGAAAAAATCAAAGAAGGCTTTGGCCCCATGATGGGCGGCTTTATCCGCGTGCCCGTCAACAACATCGACGAATTGAAAAAAGCCACTGAAGGCAATCCCAACGTCGTGGCCGTCTTCTTTGAAACCATCCAAGGCGAAGGCGGCGTCACACCCATGCGCGCCGAGTATCTGCAGCAAGTGCGCAAGCTCTGCGACGAGCGCGATTGGCTCCTGATGATTGACGAAGTGCAATGCGGCATGGGCCGCACGGGTAAGTGGTTTGCACACCAATGGGCAGGCATCGTGCCTGACGTGATGCCCTTGGCCAAAGGCCTAGGTTCCGGCGTGCCAATTGGCGCGGTGGTGGCTGGCCCCAAAGCGGCCAACATCTTCCAACCAGGCAACCACGGCACCACCTTTGGCGGCAACCCTCTGTCCATGCGTGCGGGCGTGGAAACCATCCGCATCATGGAAGAAGACAAGTTGCTAGACAACGTGACCAAGGTCAGCGCCCACTTGCACGCTGCACTCCACCGCGAGCTCGATGGCGTGCAGGGCGTGAAAGAAATTCGCGGCCAAGGCTTGATGATTGGCATCGACCTTGACCGCTCATGCGGCGCATTGATGCAACGCGCACTTGACGCCGGTTTGTTGCTTAGCGTGACCGCTGACAGCGTGGTGCGTTTGGTGCCCCCGCTCATCATCACCGAGGCAGAAGCTGATGAAGTAGTGGCCATCCTTGCTCCACTGATCAAAACCTTCTTGGCAGAAAAAGCATGACGATCAAACACTACCTGCAGTTCACCTCCCTCACGGCGGATGAATACGCGTATGTGTTCCAACGCGCAGCGCTGATCAAAAAGAAGTTCAAAGCTTACGAAAAGCACCACACGCTGGCAGACCGCACGCTGGCTATGATTTTTGAAAAAGCCTCCACACGCACGCGTGTGAGCTTTGAAGCTGGCATGTATCAGCTGGGCGGCTCGGTGGTTCACTTGACCACGGGCGACAGCCAACTGGGACGCTCTGAGCCCATCGAAGACAGCGCCAAAGTCATCAGCCGCATGACTGACTTGGTGATGATTCGCACCTACGGCCAAGACAAGATCAACAGCTTTGCGGCCAACTCGCGTGTGCCCGTGATCAACGGTTTGACCAACGAGTTTCACCCCTGCCAGATCATGGCGGATTTGTTCACTTTCATCGAGCACCGTGGCTTGACCGTGCACCCGCTCGAATGCCTCAAAGGCAAAGTGGTGGCTTGGGTGGGCGACGGCAACAACATGGCCAACACGTGGCTGCAAGCGGCAGACATGTTGGGCTTTACCGTGCATGTCAGCACGCCTAGCGGCTACGAGGTGAACCCTGCCATCGCAGGCCTGAGCAACGCCAACTGCTACAAGGTGTTTGACAATCCCATGCAAGCCTGCGAAGGCGCAGACCTTGTCACCACCGATGTGTGGACCAGCATGGGCTTCGAGGCTGAAAACGAAGCACGCAAAAAAGCTTTCGCCGATTGGTGCGTGGACAGCGAGATGATGGCCGTGGCCAAACCCAATGCCCTGTTCATGCATTGCTTGCCAGCCCACCGTGGCGAAGAAGTGGCAGCCGACGTGATCGACGGACCACAAAGCGTGGTGTGGGACGAAGCCGAAAACCGCATGCACGTGCAAAAAGCGCTCATGGAGTACCTGCTACTCGGACGTCAGTGATGTCTGTCTGCACCAGCTGCGGCGCTTGCTGCGCCAGTTTTCGGGTGGACTTCAGCGTGGAAGAAATGGACACGCATGGTGGCTCTGTGCCCACAGGCTTGGGCCAAGAACTCACCGCCACGATGTGCCGCATGCGTGGCACCGATTACTCGCCACCACGCTGCGCAGCGCTGAGCGGCAAAGTGGGCGAGAAAGCCACCTGCGGCATTTACGAATGGCGCCCCTCCCCTTGCCGAGAGTTTGAAGAAGGCAGTGATGCTTGCCAGCGCGCGCGTATGCGGCAAGGCTTGCCGGCGCTCGACTAAGCCCGCTTAGCTGCGGCCATAGCCGTACAACCAAGGCACATCCATCAACCGCGCACCCATGAGGCGCAAACTCATATCGCGGGCCACGCGCATTGGCCCTGTCGCGTGAAAAATTTGACCATTACGCACCGCCCTAGCCTGTACACGTGCATTGCGCTGCCAGCGAACTTGGGCAAATTGCAGCAACCGTTCTGGCACATCTTCTGTTGTTGCATGATTCAACTGCATAGCCAATTCAGCAGCATCCTCAATGGCCATACCCGCACCTTGGGCCAAATACGGCAGCATGGGGTGGGCTGCGTCTCCGAGTAAGGCCACACGCCCCACAACATGCTCTTGCGTTCCCTGCATCGCTGGGCGGCCACACAGGGGCCACAAACGCCAATCACTGCAGGCGTTCATCAAATCGGTCAACGCCGTACAGGCGCCGCGCAGAGCATGGTGCAACTCGGCCAAGGTCTGAGACTCAGACTTCTGCGCGTTCCATGTTTGCAGAGCTTCAAGGTTGTTGGCATCGTCATCCAACAATTGGCCTTCCGCTAAACACACCACATTCAGGTATTCGCCACCTCGCACGGGGTAGCTCACCACATGGGCTTGCGAACCCATCCACACCGACACATCTTGGCTGCGCAAGTGTGCGGGTAGGTCTGCCTGCGCCACCAAGGCGCGATAGGCAATGTGACCTGTGAACTCAGGCAAGCCATCGCCTAGCAACTGTTGACGTAAAGGACTCCACACGCCGTCCCCTGCCACAGCAATGGCAGCTTTGTGCTGCTGAAGCAGCCCGCGCTGCAACACCTCTAGCGTGACCGCATCAGGCGTTTGATCGACGCGCTGCACCACCGCATCGCTGTGCACTTGCACACCTTCCCGCTCAGCAGCTTTCAACAGCAAGCCATGCAAGTCAGCGCGGTGAATCGTCACATATGGTGCGCCGTAAAGTTGCACGGCATCTTTGATCGGTAAAGTTGCCAGCACCTCGCCCGTGCTCATGCTGCGGGCATGCAAGCCCGCAGGAAATGCAGCCACTTGTTTAAGCGCGTCAGCCAAACCCCACGCTTGCAAAATGCGCGTCACGTTGGGCCCCAACTGCACGCCAGCGCCGACCTCCGAGAACTCAGCCGCCCGCTCAAACACAGTAGCTTGCCAACCTGCACGCGCAGCCGCGAAGCCTGTGGCCATGCCTGCAATACCGCCACCAGCGACTAACAAAGTTTTTGTCATGCGCAGATTGTGCCCCGCCTCTTGCTGGATGAGTTGCCAACCAATCCCCTCAATTAGGAGAACTCAACGCGAGATGCGAAAATCACCGTTGAATCTTTTTCAGATGCCCTGTAAGCATCAAACCCTATGACCACACTCAAAGCCCCCGAGCTCCTGCTGCCTGCAGGTTCGCTCGACAAAATGCGCGCCGCTTATGACTTCGGCGCTGACGCCGTGTATGCCGGCCAACCCCGTTACAGCTTGCGCGCGCGCAACAACGAGTTCCGCCTTGAGCAAATCGGCATCGGCATTGCCGAAGCCCATGCACGTGGCAAAAAGTTCTTTTTGACCAGCAACTTGCTGCCACACAACGACAAGGTGCGCACCTATATACGTGACATCGAGCCCATCATCGCGATGAAGCCCGATGCCCTCATCATGGCCGACCCCGGCCTGATCATGATGGTGCGCGAGAAGTGGCCCGAGGTGGACATTCACCTCTCGGTACAAGCCAACACCGTCAACTGGGCAGCTGTGAAGTTTTGGCAAAACGTAGGTGTCAAGCGCATCATCTTGTCGCGCGAACTCAGCTTTGACGAGATCGAAAAAATCCGCCAAGAGTGCCCAGACATGGAGCTCGAAGTGTTCGTGCACGGCGCACTGTGTATTGCCTACTCAGGCCGCTGCTTGCTGTCGGGCTATTTCAACCGCCGCGACCCCAACCAAGGCACTTGCACCAACGCTTGCCGCTGGGAGTACGGCACACAAGCCAGCGCCACTGACCCCAACACGGGCGAAGCCATGGCTGTTCCAATGCAAGGCGACTTTGACTTTGCCAAGTCACAACAAGAAGCCGAGTCCAGCTTCTCGTCATGCGGCAATGGTGAGCGCCACCCTGCCGCAGACAACATTTACTTGCTCGAAGAAAAAGGCCGCCCAGGCCAACTCATGCCTATCATGGAAGACGAGCACGGCACCTACATCATGAACAGCAAAGACTTGCGTGCTGTCGAATACGTGGAGCGCCTCACCAAAATTGGCGTGGACTCACTCAAGGTTGAAGGCCGCACCAAATCGCTTTACTACGTGAGCCGCACAGCGCAGGTCTACCGCCGCGCGATTGACGATGCCGTGGCAGGCCGCCCGTTCAACCCCGAGCTCATCACCGAGCTCGAAGGCTTGGCCAACCGTGGCTACACCGCCGGCCTGATGGACCGCCGCCCCGCCAACGACTACCAAAACTACGAAACCGGTCACTCCATCGCCCACCGCAGTCAGTTTGTGGGTGAAGTACGTAGCGTGAATGACGGCTGGGCTGAGATTGAAACCAAAAACAAGTTCTCAGTCGGCGACACGATTGAGATCATTCACCCCAGTGGCAACCGCAAGGTCAAGCTGGAGCAGATGAAAGACAAAAACGGCGCGTCCATCGATGTAGCGGCAGGCAGTCCCACGCATGTGTGGATTCCTGTCGATGGCCCCGTTGAAGGCGGCCTGTTGGCTCGCATGTTCTAAGCCACTCAGCAACAAAAACAAAACCCCGCAAGGCTCACGCTTTGCGGGGTTTTGTTTTATCACCCAAACACCGAGGTGCTGGGTGAAGACACAAGCAGCTTACGCTGTCACGCCTTTGGCAGTTTCAACGTACTCGTCGATCTGGTTGAAGTTCAAGTACTTGTAGATGGCTGCGCCGTCGCTGTTGACCACGCCCATTGCAGCGTGGTACTCGGCCACGGTTGGGAACTTGCCCATCTTGGAGGTGATGGCAGCCAACTCGGCAGAAGCCAAGTACACGTTGGTGTTCTTGCCCAAACGGTTGGGGAAGTTACGTGTAGATGTCGACACCACAGTTGCGCCTTCACGCACTTGCGCTTGGTTACCCATGCACAAAGAGCAGCCTGGCATTTCTGTACGAGCACCGGCAGTGCCGAATGCAGCGTAGTGACCTTCTTTGATCAGCTCGCTCTCGTCCATCTTGGTTGGAGGTGCAACCCACAACTTGACTGGGATGTCGCGTTGACCGCCGAGCAACTTGGCAGCTGCACGGAAGTGACCAATGTTGGTCATGCAAGAACCGATGAAGGCTTCGTCGATATGAGTGCCAGCAACTTCAGACAAGAACTTGGCATCATCTGGGTCGTTCGGGCAGCACACGATGGGCTCTTTGATGTCGGCCAAATCGATTTCGATGATGTGTGCGTACTCAGCATCTTTGTCGGCTTCGAGCAGAGTTGGCGCTGCCAACCATTGCTCAACCTTCTCGATACGACGAGCCAAAGTGCGTGCGTCAGCGTAGCCATCAGCAATCATGTTCTTCATCAGAACCACGTTCGACTTGAGGTACTCAGCCACTGGCTCTTTGTTGAGCTTGATCGAGCAACCGGCAGCAGAACGCTCGGCAGACGCGTCAGACAGTTCAAACGCTTGTTCCACTTTGAGGTTTGGCAAGCCTTCGATTTCCAAGATGCGGCCTGAGAATTCGTTGATCTTGCCGGCCTTGGCCACAGTCAACAAACCTTGCTTGATCGCGTACAAAGGAATCGCGTGCACCAAGTCGCGCAATGTCACGCCAGGTTGCATTTCGCCTTTGAAGCGCACAAGAATAGACTCAGGCATGTCCAAAGGCATCACGCCAGTCGCTGCGCCGAAAGCCACCAAGCCAGAACCAGCAGGGAAGCTGATACCGATGGGGAAACGAGTGTGAGAGTCGCCACCCGTACCGACGGTGTCAGGCAACAACAAACGGTTCAACCAAGAGTGAATCACACCGTCGCCTGGACGCAATGCCACGCCGCCACGGTTGCTGATGAACGCTGGCAATTCGCGGTGCGTTTTCACGTCCACAGACTTGGGATAAGCCGCTGTGTGACAGAACGATTGCATGACCATGTCAGCAGAGAAGCCCAAGCAAGCCAAGTCTTTCAACTCGTCGCGTGTCATTGGGCCTGTGGTGTCTTGTGAACCCACAGTGGTCATCTTGGGTTCGCAGTAAGTACCGGGGCGAACGCCTTGGCCTTCTGGCAAACCAACCGCACGACCGACCATCTTCTGAGCCAATGTGAAACCGGCTTTGGTCGCGATAGGCGCTGTGGGCAAACGGAACAAAGTAGAAGCTGGCAGACCCAAGAACTCGCGAGCCTTGGCAGTCAAGCTGCGACCGATGATCAAGTTGATACGGCCACCGGCACGCACTTCGTCAAACAACACATCGCTCTTAAGTTTGAACTCAGTCACAGTGGCGCCGTTTTTCACGATCTTGCCGTCGTAGGGCAAGATGTCGATGACGTCACCCATTTCGAGTTTGGTCACATCTACTTCGATTGGCAATGCGCCAGAGTCTTCTTGGGTGTTGAAGAAGATGGGGGCAATCTTGCCGCCCAAAGTCACGCCACCGAAACGCTTGTTTGGAACAAATGGAATGTCTTGGCCTGTGGCCCAGATCACGCTGTTGGTCGCCGACTTACGGCTAGAACCTGTACCCACCACGTCGCCCACGTAGGCCACCAAATGGCCTTTTTTCTTCAGGTCTTCGATGAACTGCATAGGGCCGCGCTTGCCGTCTTCTTCAGGCTTGAACGCTGCGCCTTCGCGGGTGTTTTTCAACATCGCCAAGTAGTGCAATGGGATGTCTGGGCGGCTCCATGCGTCAGGCGCTGGTGACAAGTCGTCGGTGTTGGTTTCGCCTGGCACCTTGAACACGGTGACAGTGATTTTCTTTTCGACTTCAGGACGGGTGGTGAACCATTCGCCATCAGCCCAGCTTTGCATGACTTCTTTGGCTTTGGCGTTGCCAGTCTTGGCTTTTTCAGCGACGTCGTTGAAGAAGTCAAACATCAACAATGTTTTCTTCAGTGCGTCAGCGGCCACAGCAGCCACTTCAGCGTCGTCGAGCAACTCGATCAAGGGGTGCACGTTGTAGCCACCCACCATGGTGCCCAACAGCTCAGTGGCTTTGGACTTAGAGATCAAGCCAACCTTAACTTCGCCGTGAGCCACAGCAGCTAAAAAAGAGGCTTTGACTTTGGCCGCATCGTCCACGCCTGGTGGCACGCGGTGTGTCAACAAGTCCATCAACGCTGCGTCTTCGCCTGCAGGTGGGTTCTTGATCAGCTCGATCAATTCAGCCGTTTGCTTGGCATCCAATGGCAGTGGTGGGATACCCAGCGCTGCGCGCTCGGCTACGTGGTCACGGTAGGCTTTCAACATGGTTTCTCCTGTCTATCAAATCAAAGAATTAGGTCTATTTGGTGGCGAGCGTTGGCTGATCCAACAAGCTCGGAGGTGGGTCTAGCTTCATGCGATGCGCCACGGTGGTTTGGTGGTCACTTTGGCATTCATCGGCCATGCGTTGGCCAAGTTTGCTGTTCATCAGCATGGATTTGTGAGGTAACTGCAACCACATCGCACCTGCTTGTGCGTCTTCTAAACGCACGGCGCCGGTGGTGGTTTCTACGGGAGTCATGTAATAAGTGAACTTCTTCATCTGCACGATGAAACGCGAGGCAAGCTGTGGGTCTGGCGTGACAGTGACGGAATTACCCAATTCACAGACCATGCGTCCCGTGTGAACTTCGCCCACCTCGGGGGTTGCTGCTTGCACTTGAGGCACAACCACCGCTGCGGTCGCAGCTGCGGCAGGCATAGCCACCAGTGGCGTAGCCCTGACGTAATAGTATTTGGGAGCAGCGGGTTTAGCTTTGGCAGCAGCCTGCTTGACAGGGTTGGGGTTGGGCTTGGCCGGCTGAGCTTTGACGGGAGGCTTGGCGGACGAATTGGCTTGCACCTTGACAGGCTCTGCAGCCCAAGACGTGCTTGCCAAAGCAAACAACAACATCGCAATCATCTTGTGCATAGCCATCTCCTGTTAATCCTTGAAGAATAACTGGACTTCTGCTGGAAGGCTACGGCCCGTGCTATGCGCACGTTCCAACACTTGCCAAAAGAAGCGGTAACTGGCGCGGTCATGCAACTGACCTTTGTGGCTGATAGGCGCCCAGTGAGCGGCACGCGCTGCCAACACAATCTCGCTGGCCACTTCAATGGCCGCCGCATCAGGGGCCATGGCCTCGAGGATGGGACGGATTTGTGCGGGGTGAATGCTCCACATGCGGGTGTAGCCAAACTCGTGCGCTGCACGTTGGGCTGCGGTACGCATGGCAGCGACATCGTTGAATTCTGTCACCACGCAGTGCGACGGCACTTTGCCGTGGGCGTGGCAGGCGCTGGCGATGTCAAGCTTGGCACGCACCACCAATGGGTGTGTGAATTGGCCTTGGCCACTCATGCCATGCGCAGGAATGGCGCCTGCATGCGCAGACACAAAGTCCATCAAACCAAAACTGAGCGACTGCACGCGCGGCTGCGCAGCAATGTCAAACGCGCGATGCACAGCAGCGGGCGACTCAATCAAAACATGGAGGGCCAAATCTTTGGCACCGGCTTGAATCAGGGCTTGCTCGGCCAGTTGCACATCGGCGACTGACTCGACCTTGGGCACCATGATGTGCGTCAAGCGGTGGGCAGCTTGTGCCCCAATGGTGGCAATGTCTGCTTGAAAACTGGGGTGATCTACGGGGTGCACACGCACGGCCACGCGGGCCTCGGGTGCGGCACTCAATGCCAACTCGGTGACCAGCGCGGCATGCTCTGCCTCGCCGCCCACGGGGGCACCGTCTTCACAATCTAGGGTCACATCAAAGACGCAGGTTCCAAACTCTTGCGTCATTTCAGCTTGCAGCTGCAAGCTTTTGCGCATCCGCGCTTCGACACCGCTGTAGTGGTCACAGACCGGGAGGGATACCCCCGAGGCCTGTGCCCCCAGCAGAACGTCGCGCGGATGGCTCACTCTATTTCTCTGTTGAGAATTAGATCAAGTGGGCAACGCCAGCTTGTTCGTCGGTCAACTCTTTCAGAGTCTTGTCGATGCAGCCTTGGCTGAATGCGTCGATTTCCAAACCTTCGACCACTTTGTATTGGCCGTTTTCGCATGTCACGGGGAAACCGAACATGACGTCTTTTGGAATGCCGTACCAGCCTTGTGATGGGATACCCATGGTCACCCACTTGCCGTTGGTGCCCAAAGCCCAATCGCGCATGTGGTCGATGGCAGCGTTGGCAGCAGAAGCAGCTGAAGACAAACCACGTGCGTCAATGATGGCAGCGCCGCGCTTGCCCACGGTTGGCAAGAACACGTTAGCGTTCCACTCTTGGTCGTTGATCATGGCCTTGACAGACTCGCCCTTGATGGTGGCGAAGCGGTAGTCAGCGTACATCGTTGGAGAGTGGTTGCCCCACACGCACAATTTCTCGATGTCGGCCACGGCTTTGCCTGTCTTGGCAGCGATTTGAGACGCAGCGCGGTTGTGGTCCAAACGCAGCATGGCAGTGAAGTTGCCTGGCTTGAGGTCTGGAGCAGCCTTCATAGCGATGTAAGCGTTGGTGTTGGCTGGGTTGCCGACCACCAAGACTTTCACGTCGCGTGAAGCCACAGCGTTCAAAGCCTTGCCTTGAGCTGTGAAGATCGCGCCGTTGATGGCGAGCAATTCAGCGCGCTCCATGCCTGGGCCGCGTGGACGTGAACCGACCAACAAAGCGTAGTCAGTGTCTTTGAACGCTGTCAATGGGTCAGAGTGAGCTTCCATACCCACCAACAATGGGAACGCGCAATCTTCGAGTTCCATCATCACGCCTTTGAGGGCTTTTTGTGCTTTTTCGTCAGGAATTTCCAACAACTGCAAGATGACGGGTTGATCTTTGCCCAACATTTCGCCAGAGGCGATACGGAACAACAGTGCGTAACCAATTTGACCAGCTGCACCAGTGACGGCAACGCGAACAGGCTTCTTGCTCATGAGGAAAACTCCAAGTAGTGATTAAAAAAAGAATGTAGACAGAGTTTACCCGCGAAATCGACGAATTGATCTGTCTTATGTCTTATAGAAGATATGATACGAGCTTGACAAAGAACTGACGCACTGCGTTTTCACACCAAAAATGGCCACCTCATCCGCGCCCTCTTTTGCAACCAGCCTCCTGCCGGCGTACGCTGGCGGTGATGCCGCGGGCGCAATAGGCCTCACCCCAGCCTTCAGTCCGCTGTACCAACAGATCAAAGGTTTGATCTTGCAAAGCCTGCAATCGGGCGAATGGAAACCGGGCGAAGCCATTCCCAGCGAGATGGAGTTGGCTGCCCGCTTTCGCGTCAGCCAAGGCACGGTGCGCAAAGCCATTGACGAATTGGCTGCCGAAAACCTCGTCGTGCGCCGCCAAGGCAAAGGCACGTTTGTGGCAACACACGCCGAACAACACGTGCAATACCGCTTCTTGAAGCTGCAACCCGACAACGGCGACACCCAAAGCGAAGGCCCTGCTGAGCGCACCATCATTGATTGCAAGCGCCTTCGAGCCAGTGCGGACGTGGCACGCGCATTGAGCCTTCGCAGCGGCGACCCCGTCTTACAAGTACGTCGCGTGCTCGCCTATTCGGGCGTGCCCACCATTTTGGAAGAGCTCTGGTTACCCGGCACACCCTTCAAGGGCCTCACCGCCGAACGCTTAAGTAATTACAGCGGCCCAATGTATGCATTGTTTGAAACCGAGTTTGGTGTGCGCATGGTGCGTGCTGATGAAAACATCCGCGCCGTCAACCCTGATAACGAACAAGCAGAGTTGCTCAAAGTCTCCCCAACCACACCTCTTTTGAGTGTGGAACGTGTGGCTTATACGTACAACGACACGCCCATGGAATTGCGCCGTGGCCTGTACCGTACAGACACGCATCACTACCGCAATGCCCTGAGCTAATACGGTGAAACCCTCACGTCAGTTTGATCGAGTGAAATAGAATGAAAAGTTGTTTTGACTTGCAGATAACCCTGAAGAAAGAGCCCACATGACCCAGCTTGCCAAAAAGCGGCCAGAGTTCCGCAACATCAACGCATTGACCGACCTCCCCACATACCGCCTGCCTTTGGCTGGCATCGTGTCGATCTTGCACCGCATCAGCGGCTTCATCATGTTCTTGTTGCTGCCTCTCATCGTTTGGATGTTTGATACCTCGGTGTCTTCTGAAATTTCTTTCGCCAAATTCAGCGCAGCTTTTACGGTGGGCTTGGGCTTTGTGCCGGGTGTGCTGGTTAAGGTTGTGGTGTTGGGACTGATCTGGGCTTACTTGCACCACCTGATCGCTGGCGTGCGTCACGTCTACATGGACGTCAACCATGCCGTGAGCAAAGAATTCGGCAAGTCCTCCGCTGTTGTCACCTTGGCTTTGAGCCTCGGTCTGACCGCCGCACTAGGCGCCAAATTGTTTGGCCTTTACTGATTTTCTAGGAGCTACATCATGTCCGTGAATTACGGTTCCAAGCGCGTCGTCGTGGGCGCGCACTACGGTCTGCGCGACTGGCTCGCCCAACGCATCACTGCTGTGTTGATGGTTTTGTTCACCCTGATCGTCTTGGGCCAAGTGCTCTTGACCAGCGGCGAAATCAGCTACGACAAATGGGCTGCCATTTTCAGTGGCCAGTTCATGAAGGCCTTGACCTTCTCTGTCTTCATCGCATTTGCCCTGCACGTCTGGGTGGGCATGCGAGACATTTGGATGGACTACATCAAGCCCGTGGGTTTGCGTTTGGTTCTGCAGGTATTTACTTTGGTCTGGCTGGTGTCTTGCCTCGGCTGGGCCATTCAGGTTCTCTGGAGGCTCTAAGTCATGACAGTTAAAAGCTCTATCCCACGTCGCAAATTTGATGTGGTCATCGTCGGTGCTGGTGGCTCTGGCATGCGCGCTTCGTTACAACTTGCTCGTGCAGGTTTGAACGTGGCGGTGTTGTCCAAAGTGTTCCCCACACGCTCACACACCGTGGCTGCTCAAGGCGGCATTGGCGCGTCTTTGGGCAACATGAACGAAGACAACTGGCACTATCACTTCTATGACACCGTCAAAGGCTCCGACTGGCTCGGCGACCAAGACGCGATTGAATACATGTGCCGTGAAGCGCCCAAAGTCGTGTACGACTTGGAGCACATGGGCATGCCTTTCGACCGCAACCCAGACGGCACGATTTACCAACGCCCCTTCGGCGGCCACACCGCCAACTACGGCGAAAAGGCTGTCGAGCGCGCTTGCGCTGCGGCTGACCGTACCGGTCACGCCATGTTGCACACCCTGTACCAACAAAACGTCAAAGCCAAAACCAGCTTCTTCGTCGAATGGATGGCCCTCGACCTGATTCGCGACGACGCGGGTGATGTGGTGGGCGTGACCGCCATCGAGATGGAAACGGGCGAGCTCTACATCATGGAAGCCAAAACCGTGATGTTGGCCACCGGTGGTGCAGGCCGCATTTTTGCTGCTTCGACCAACGCGTTCATCAACACCGGTGACGGTTTGGGCATGGCAGCACGCGCTGGCATCCCACTCGAAGACATGGAATTCTGGCAATTCCACCCCACCGGCGTAGCCGGTGCTGGCGTGCTGTTGACCGAAGGCTGCCGTGGCGAAGGCGCTATCTTGCGTAACTGCAATGGCGAACGCTTCATGGAGCGTTATGCCCCTGCCTACAAAGACTTGGCCCCACGCGACTACGTGTCACGCTGCATGGACCAAGAGATCAAAGAAGGTCGCGGCTGCGGTCCCAACAAGGACTACATCAACCTCGACATGACCCACTTGGGTGCTGACACCATCATGAAGCGTTTGCCTTCGGTGTTCGAAATTGGCCACAACTTTGCCAACGTCGACATCACCAAAGAGCCAATCCCAGTGATCCCCACCATCCATTACCAAATGGGCGGTATCCCCACCAACATCAACGGCCAAGTTGTGACGCAAAACGCCAACAACGAAAGCGTTGTGGTGAACGGCTTGTACGCTGTGGGCGAATGCTCATGCGTGTCGGTCCACGGTGCTAACCGCTTGGGTACCAACTCATTGCTCGACTTGTTGGTGTTCGGCCGCGCTGCTGGCAACCACATTGTTGAATACAACCAAAAGAACAAAGAGCACAAGCCTTTGCCAGCCAATGCAGCTGACATGACCTTGGCTCGCTTGGCGCGCTTGGAATCCAACAAGACCGGCGAATACGCACAAGACGTCGCCAACGACATCCGCAACACCATGCAGTCACACGCCAGCGTGTTCCGCACACAGGCGTTGATGGATGAAGGCGTCAAGCAAATCGCTGCCCTGCGCGAGCGCGTGAACAACATCGGTTTGAAAGACAACTCCAAAGTCTTCAACACCGCACGCATCGAAGCCTTGGAAGTGGAAAACTTGATCGAAGCCGCACAAGCCACCATCGTGTCTGCTGCAGCTCGTAAAGAAAGCCGCGGCGCTCACACCGTGAACGATTACGGTGACACGCCAGAGCATCCAAACGGCCGTAACGACCAAGATTGGCACAAGCACACCCTGTGGCACAAAGAAGGCAACCAGTTGACTTACAAGCCCGTGCAAATGAAGCCATTGACTGTCGACAGCATCCCGCTGCAGACCCGTACTTTCTGATCAGGTAAACACCATGACAAAACGCACGTTCCAAATATATCGCTACGACCCAGACACCGACGCCAAGCCATACATGCAGACCATCGAGGTCGAATTGGATGGCAACGAGCGCATGCTCTTGGATGCTTTGATGAAACTCAAAGCCGTCGATCCCACCATTTCGTTCCGTCGTTCATGCCGTGAAGGCGTGTGCGGTTCGGACGCAATGAACATCAACGGCAAAAACGGTCTGGCCTGCTTGACCAACATGCGCACCCTGCCCGGCGTGATCGTGTTGAAGCCCCTGCCAGGTCTGCCTGTCATCCGCGACTTGATCGTGGACATGACTCAGTTCTTCAAGCAATACCACTCCATCAAGCCCTACTTGGTCAACGACACACAAGTGCCAGACAAAGAGCGCCTGCAGTCCCCTGAGGAGCGCGATGAGTTGAACGGCTTGTACGAGTGCATCTTGTGCGCCAGCTGCTCCACCAGTTGCCCATCGTTCTGGTGGAACCCCGACAAGTTTGTAGGCCCCGCTGGTTTGTTGCAAGCCTATCGCTTCATTGCCGATAGCCGCGACCAAGACACCGCTGGCCGTTTGGACAACTTGGAAGACCCCTACCGTCTGTTCCGTTGCCACACCATCATGAACTGCGTCGACGTGTGCCCCAAGGGTTTGAACCCCACCAAGGCCATCGGCAAGATCAAAGAATTGATGGTCCGTCGCGCCATCTAAGGCACGACAAACCATCACTCGGAGCACCAGCATGGACGCGGACGCACCATTTCGCGACACCTCTGTCGGTGACCCGACGCTGGACGGCTTAGACGGCAAGCAAGCACTTGGCGAACGAGCCCTCAGCAAACTGCACTGGCGTAGCCGGCGCGGCCTGCTCGAAAACGATTTGTTCATCAAAAAGTTTTTCGAGCGGCATGAATCTCGCTTAACCGTGGGACATGCCCGAGGCATGTATGAGCTGATGGACCTGTCTGACAACGACTTGCTCGACATTTTGTTGAAACGCAAAGACTTGCCAGAAAAGCCACTGACTGAAGAAGCACTCGAAGTGCTGAACATGTTGAGAAATTGAACCGAGTACCACTTTAAAAAGATCTATAGGAAGAACCATGAAACTTGCAGAGAACAAAGCCACCCTGTCGTTCAGCAACGGCAGCCCTAGCATCGAAATGCCCGTCTACAGCGGCAGCGTGGGCCCTGACGTCATCGACATCCGTAAGCTCTATGGCCAAACTGGCATGTTCACGTATGACCCTGGCTTCTTGTCAACAGCTTCTTGCCAATCTGGCATCACCTACATCGATGGCGACAAAGGTGAATTGCTGTACCGTGGCTACCCTATCGAACAACTCGCTACCAACTGCGACTACCTCGAGACTTGCTATTTGTTGTTGAAGGGCGAACTGCCTAACGCCACACAAAAAGCAGAGTTCCAAAAGACTGTGACCAACCACACCATGGTCAACGAGCAAATGCAATTCTTCTTGCGCGGCTTCCGCCGTGATGCTCACCCAATGGCTGTGTTGACTGGCTTGGTGGGCGCTTTGTCTGCGTTCTATCACGACAGCACCGACATCAACAACCCAGAGCACCGCGAAATCGCAGCGATCCGTTTGATCGCCAAGATGCCAACTCTGGTTGCCATGGCCTACAAATACGGCGTGGGCCAGCCTTACATGTACCCACAGAACAACCTGAGCTATGCAGGTAACTTCTTGCGCATGATGTTCGGTACACCGACCGAAGAATACGTGGTCAACCCCGTGCTCGAGCGCGCCATGGACCGCATCTTCACCTTGCACGCAGACCACGAGCAAAACGCTTCTACTTCTACAGTGCGTTTGTGCGGTTCATCAGGCACCAACCCATTCGCAGCCATCGCTGCTGGTGTGGCTTGCTTGTGGGGCCCAGCACACGGCGGCGCGAACGAAGCTTGCTTGAACATGCTGGAAGAAATCCAAGCCATGGGCGGCGTCTCTAAAGTGGGCGAGTTCATGGAGAAGGTCAAAGACAAGAACTCTGGCGTCAAGCTCATGGGCTTCGGTCACCGCGTTTACAAGAACTATGACCCACGCGCAAAGTTGATGCAAGAAACTTGCGACGAAGTGTTGAAAGAACTCGGCCTCGAGAACGATCCTTTGTTCAAGTTGGCCAAGGCCTTGGAAAAGATCGCTTTGGAAGACGAATACTTCGTCAGCCGCAAGCTCTACCCCAACGTCGACTTCTACTCTGGCATCGTGCAACGCGCCATCGGCATTCCAGTGAACTTGTTCACCGGCATCTTCGCCTTGGCACGTACCGTGGGTTGGATCGCTCAGTTGAACGAAATGATCAGCGACCCCGAGTACAAAATCGGCCGTCCACGTCAGTTGTTCACTGGCGATGCACACCGCAACGTCGAGCCATTGGCCAAGCGCAAGTAATTGCACCAAAGCAAAAAGCCCTGCACTGCAGGGCTTTTTTGTTTTTGAAACGTTCGCACATCAGTGCAGTGGTAGGCTCTGCCGCTATGAGTTCTGTACCGTTTTTTAATACGCCCGAGGCCCTGCGCCAACTGGCCAGCAAACCCCATACCGCCTGCCAATGCAGCTTGCAACACTGTGCAGGATGGGAGAGTGTTAGCGAAGCCGTATGGCCAGCGCAGCACATGACCCTCGTGGCCACCCTGCGCGACCCCGATGCGTATGAACCCACGTTTGAAGAACAGCACCCCAGCGGCACGCGCTACGAATCAGCCGATGCGCCTGTGGCCTTGAAGTTTTTCCCGTACAACCGCTGTGATGTGCACGCCTGCGACCAATGTCAGCAACTCACGCTGCGCTACACCGAGTTTGGGGGCTACTACGTGGACCCTCGCGCGCGTCGCTTAAACGCTGAACTGATCAGCGATTAAGCCAACACCATTTCGCCGCCCAAGGCCTCGAACAAATCTGGAATGAGCTTGCTGAGCTCACCCGTGGCAATGGCCACATCGGCATCAAAGCCTTCGTCTTTTTCGGTGGAGGTGGCTTCAAACACCACATCCAAGAAAGTGATCTTTTTCAGTTGCATGCCTTCGGTCAGCGAGAACGACACACGCCCTTCCCACGTCAATGCCAAACGCGTGGGCAGCTTGCCGCCTTCGACGTGTTGCTTCACCTCGTCGGTGTCCAGCGGGTGGCGCACATAGCGCACCACTGACTTCGATTCATCAGCGGCCTTTAGCTCGCACTCACGGTCCACGCTAAATGCAGAGGGCGACTCTTGGGTGATCAACCAAGAAGCCATGGCTGACTGAGGCGACATTTGTGTGTTGATCAAAGTCAGGCTCAAACCCGCGAATGTCTTGATCAGCATCGTCACCACCTCGTCCGCTTTGGCTTGGCTGCCGGCGTCCAGCACCATCAGGTTGGTGGCTGGATCGATCCACACCAGGATCGATGACTCTTTGCTAAAGGCCATGGGCATCAAAGACATCTTCACGTCTTCTTTGATTTCCTTCATTTCCTTCTTGCCGGGCTTGCGGCCTTCGGTGGCTTCAATCACCGCGCTGCGCTCTTTGGCCTTGCGTGTGACGATGGAGCCGGGCACACCCTTGGTCTCGATCTTGAGCTTCAACATACGCTGACCACTCACTGCCTCCACCAGCGGGCCATGAGCTTCGCCGCGAGGCTCGACCCAGCCAATGGCTTTTTCTTGGCTCGCGCCACACGGCACAAACCGCTCGGCGTCTAACGCCTGTTCCATTTGCTCAAGGCTGGGGCTCCAGCCCTCAGCGATTCGATACACCATCACATTTTTAAACACGGGTCACCTTTGCTTTTCGGCATTCGCCGAAATAAAAAAGCCAACCGCAAGAGTTGGCTTTGGAAGTTGTGTTGATTTTAGCGCCCTACCCTCACGCTCAATCACGACGAGAATCAACAAGACAGGAGAACACGGATGAACACCCCTTACCTTCGCGCACTGTTGTGGCTGACGTGCCTGCTAATGCCCCTCACAGCATTCGCCCAACAAGGCGACTGCGGCTTTATTCAAAACCCTGACCGCCAAGCCTATTGCCGTGCCATCAGCGGTGGCGGGTCTAGCCACTGTGGATTTATTCGCGACAGCGATTTGCAAGCGCGTTGCCGCGCCGAAACGGGTGGCGGTAGCGGCCAGTGCGGATTCATTCGGGACCACGACATGCAGGCAGCTTGCCGTGCCAGTGCAGAGCGCGCCAACACGTCATCATCTAGCAGCTCGGGCCAATGCGGTTTCATTCAAAACCCAGACAAGCAAGCCTATTGCCGCGCCACCACCGGCGGGGGTAGCGGCCAATGCGGCTTTATCCGCGATGGCGACCTACAAGCCATGTGCCGTGCCGAAACAGGCGGCGGCAGTGGGCAATGCGGCTTTATTCGCGACCGCGACATGCAGGCCGCTTGCAGAGCTAAAACGCGCTAAGCCTGCGTATCCACCAAATGCGTGCCATCAGGTAAGTGTGGCCGCAGTGGGTGTGGCGTATGCACGCTGTGCGCTGCATGCGCCGTATGAGTGGCCAAGGGCGTGGCGTTGATCAGCTTGGCTTTGATCTCGCGCACGATCTGCTGCGCCAAGTACACACTGCCCGCATCTAGCGCTTTAGACAGGCGCACAAACTGCGCATCGGCGCTGAGCGATTGATCGAAATTCATCAACACCTTGAGGGCGTGCTTGGAAGCTTCTAGGTGGCCGTGCTCTACCGCCTCAATCAGCGCCAATTTCTTTTGACGCCGCTGGTGCTGCCGGTCTTGCGGCGTACTGCCATGCCCACCGTAGCTGCTGGAGTGGGCGTTGACACGCATCATGCTTGTGGGTTCCATAGAAAGCTCCTTCAAGATGTTCAGGTCATTTCCGTGTGTTCCTTGTTGCGTTAATTGGGTTGTCCAATTGGTGGCAAACATGCATAAGGCGTGCCAAATCTAAAGCGGCAATGGTTTGCCGATCTTCAAGCCGGAGGAGATGTGAGCGCGGAAAAGAAAAAACGCACCTCGGAGGGTGCGTTTTTTGTTTGGCGGAAGCGGTGAGATTCGAACTCACGGAAGGCTCACACCTTCGCCGGTTTTCAAGACCGGTGCATTCAACCACTCTGCCACGCTTCCAGTTGAATTCAGCCAGCATTGTAATGCGACTTTTGCCTGCTTTTGCTTCAGGTCTCAGACAAAAACAAAGATTGCAAATCGCTCAAGAAGTCAAAGCCGCGCTCGGTGGGCACCACGCGCTGAAAGTCGCGCGTGATTAAGCCCTTTGCTTCGGCCTCTGTCAAAGCAGATTGAATGGCAGTCACAGGCAAGCCCGTGCGTTCGGTGAAGTCGGCCAACGAAAAGCCGTGGCGCAGGCGCAAAGCGTTGAGCATGAATTCAAACGGCAGCTCGGCGCGCGTCACCTCAGTGCTTTGGGCTACGGCGCGGTCTGCGCGGCTGGTGTCTAGCGCGTGGTCCATGAAAAGGCGCGGTTCGCGGTTGCGCACTTGGCGCAGCACGCGATGGGCAAAGCTGAGCTTGCTGTGTGCGCCAGCGCCAATGCCTAGGTAGTCGCCAAACTGCCAGTAGTTGAGGTTGTGCCAGCAGCGGTGGTTGTCTTTGGCGTAGGCCGACACTTCGTAGCGGTGCAGGCCCACGGCAGCGGTGCGCTCGGTGATGCGGTCGAGCATGGCGTAGGCGTCGTCGTCTTCCGGCACATGCGGCGGGAATTTAGCAAACACAGTGTTGGGCTCGATGGTGAGGTGGTACACCGACAAATGCGGGGGCGCAAGCGACAAAGCCATGTCCAGGTCTTCATCCAACTGCGCCAGCGTTTGGCCGGGCAAGGCGTACATCAGGTCGAGGTTGAAGGTGTCAAAGGCTTCACGCGCTTCTTCGACCGCAGCAATGGCTTGGGCACGGTTGTGCACGCGGCCCAAGGCTTGCAAATGTTGGTCGTTGAAGCTTTGCACGCCCACCGACAAGCGGGTCACGCCTGCGGCGCGGAAGGCGCGGAAGCGGTCTTTTTCAAACGTGCCGGGGTTGGCCTCTAGCGTGATTTCGCAATCGGCCTCTAAGCGCAAACGCGCACGCATGTCGCTGATCAGCCGCTCAATCGCAGCTGGCGAAAACAAGCTGGGCGTACCGCCCCCAATGAAAATGCTGTGCACAGTGCGGCCCCAGATGAGAGGCAGGCTGTGTTCAAGGTCCGCGCACAAGGCATCAAGGTAGCGCTGCTCGGGCAGCTCGCCACCCACGCTGCTTTGTGCTTCGTGCGAGTTGAAGTCGCAGTACGGGCACTTCTTCAAGCACCACGGCAAATGCACATACAGCGAGAGCGGCGGCAAACTGCTGAGCGACAGCGTACCGGGGCGCATGAGGTGTTGAATGTCTTGGGTCATTGAAGTGGCTTCAAGCAAAGTTCAACCATACCAATGCTCGCGCATGAGCGCCAACATTTGCTGCGCGGCTTGGCCACGGTGGCTGTTGGCGTTTTTCACCTCGATGGGCAGCTCGGCAAAGGTTTTGCCAAAGCGCGGGATGAACATGATGGGGTCAAAGCCAAAGCCATTCGCGCCCACAGGCGCACGGGTAATCTCACCCACCGCACGGCCCACGGCAATGAGCGGCTCGGGGTCATCCGGATGGCGCACGGCCACGAGGGTGCTAACCAAAGCGGCGCGACGGTTGTCGATGTTGGCCATTTGCTCTAGTAAGGCGCGCACGTTGTTGTCGTCGCTTTTCTCGTAACCAAACTGGGTGGCGTAATACGCGGTTTGCACGCCGGGCAGTCCGCCAAAGGCATCGACGCACAGACCAGCATCGTCGGCCACGGCGGGCAAGCCGCTTTCACGCGCGGCGTGACGGGCTTTGGCCAAAGCGTTTTCTACAAAGGTGTGAAACGGCTCTTCGGCTTCGCCAATCTGCAAATCGCCTTGGCGCACCAGCTCGACGCCCAGCGGCGCAAACATGGCTTGCAGCTCGGCGAGTTTGCCTTTGTTGTTAGAGGCCAGAACGATTCGTTTCATGAGCTGCGTCATGGTTTAAGAAGCCAATGCCTCTTGCTGCATGGCGATGAGTTCGCGCACGCCTTTTTCGGCCAAGGCCAGCAAGGCGTTCATTTGGTCGCGGGTGAACGGCAGGCCTTCGGCAGTGCCCTGCACTTCCACATAGTGGCCAGCGCTGGTCATGACCACGTTCATGTCGGTGTCGCAGCCTGAGTCTTCGGTGTATTCCAAATCGAGCAAGGGCAAATCGCCCAACATGCCCACCGAAATAGCGGCAATGCCTTGGGTGATGGGGCTCTCAGAAATCTTGCCTGCAGCAATGAGCTTGTTCACCGCATCTTGCGCAGCCACAAACGCGCCGGTGATGCTGGCCGTGCGTGTGCCGCCGTCGGCTTGCAACACGTCGCAGTCCAAATGGATGGTGCGTTCGCCAAGTTTCTTCAGGTCAAACACAGCGCGCATCGAGCGGCCAATGAGGCGCTGAATTTCTTGTGTGCGGCCCGATTGCTTGCCGCGTGCGGCTTCGCGGTCGCTGCGGGTGTGGGTGGCGCGGGGCAGCATGCCGTATTCGGCGGTGACCCAGCCTTCGCCCGAGCCTTTTTTGTGGCCAGGCACTTTTTCTTCCACCGACGCGGTGCACAACACTTTGGTGTGGCCAAACTCAATCAGTACTGAGCCTTCGGCGTGCATGGTGTAGTTGCGGGTGATGCGCACTGGGCGCAGTTGGTCGGCAGCACGGGTGTGGCGAGAGGCGGGCAAGGTGGTAGTCATGTTTGATGGCTTTGAATCAAGCGTTTATTTGTGTTGATATGAGGTTCGATTAGCAGTCAATTGTCGGCCAATCTGCATAGCCCCTGCCCGCGTCCAAAAGTGCTGCTGAGAGCCTGAGATAATTCAGTCTTTGATACGAAACGCCACCCCATGCCCATTTACAGCATGACCGGTTATGCCAGCGCGCAAACCGAGCTGACTTCAGACACCGCCAACAGCCCAGCCCTGCGCTTGGGGCTGGAGATTCGCTCCGTCAACAGCCGCTTTCTAGACCTGACGTTCAAGATGCCCGAAGATCTGCGCCAGCACGAAGCAGCCATGCGCGAGCTGGTGACCAAGCACCTCAAGCGCGGCAAAGTCGAGGTCCGCGCCAACATTGAGAGCACGGCTGACACCAGCTTTGCTGAACCCACCCCCGCCCTGCTGCAACGCCTGCTGGGCCTGCAAGAGCTAGTACACGCTCACTTGCCAAAGGCCAACGGCCTGTCGGTGGCCGATGTGTTGCGTTTGGCCACGGCCCAGTCTGCAGCACCCGCCGACATTGGCCCTGCGGTGCTGAAGCTGGCCCAAACCACCCTGACCCAACTGAGCGACGCCCGCGAACGCGAAGGCGCACGCTTGGCCCAAACCCTGCGCGAGCGCATTGGCCAACTGCGCGTGCTCGCCACACAGGCCGCACCACTGGTCCCCCAACTGGTGGAACAACAACGCTTGCGCTTTTTAGAACGTTGGCGCGAAGCCATGGCCTTGACCGAAGGCACGGCCCTGCCCGAAGCCGCACAAGACCGCGCTTTGACCGAGGCCACATCTTTTGCCATTCGCATTGACGTGGCAGAAGAGCTGACCCGCTTGGTGTCGCACTTTGACGAGATGGATGACTTGCTGGCCAAAGGCGGCAAGGCCGAAGGTGTGGGCAAGCGTTTGGACTTCCTCATTCAAGAGCTGCACCGCGAGGCCAACACGTTGGGCTCGAAGTCGGCCACCATGGAAATGACCCGTATTTCGGTGGACATGAAAGTGCTCATCGAACAACTCCGCGAACAAGTACAGAACATCGAATAATGGACAACTTCCCCGGCAACCTCATTGTGGTCGCGGCCCCCAGCGGGGCTGGCAAATCGAGCCTCGTCAAAGCCTTGATGGAGCTAGACGCCAAAGTGCGCCCTTCCGTGTCCCACACCACGCGTCAGCCACGTGGCCAAGAAAAGCATGGCCGCGAATACTTCTTTGTGTCGCCCCCCGAATTCGACCAAATGGTGGAAGGCAACGCGTTTTTGGAATGGGCCAATGTGCACGGCCAGCGCTACGGCACGTCGCGCAAAGCCATTGAAGACCGCATTGCCCAAGGCGCTGACGTGATTTTGGAGATCGACTTCCAAGGCGCGATTCAAGTCAAAAAGCTATTTACCAACGCGGTACTCATCTTCATCTTGCCGCCCAGCTGGGAAGAACTGAAGTCCCGCCTGCACAACCGTGGCGAAGACGCCCCCGAAATTATTGAACTGCGCCTGCAAAACGCCGCAGACGAGATGGCACAGGCCAAAGAATTTGACTACGTTATAATCAACGAATTGTTTGAGACGGCATTGTTCGACCTGAAAGCGATCGTGCATGCACAGCGCCTCAAATACCTGGCACAGCGCCGGGCTCGGGCTGAGATCTTTCAAGCCCTGAACATCACCTGAATTCTGGAGTATCCATATGGCCCGCATCACTGTTGAAGATTGCCTCGAGCAAATCCCTAACCGATTTCAATTGGTGCTGTGCGCCACTTACCGCGCTCGCATGCTCAGCCAAGGCCACACACCTAAGGTTGAAAGCAAGAACAAGCCAGGCGTGACCGCCTTGCGCGAAATTGCTGCTGGCCAAATCGGCATCGAGATGCTGAAAAAAGTACCAGGCTAAATCGGGGTTACCCCACGCGAAAAGCACCGCTCTGTCGGTGCTTTTTTCATTGCGGGTAAAGTATTCACTATGAGCGTCACCCAATCCACGTTAAAGCCCCCCGCTTCCATGTCTGGAAGTGCTGCCGCAGCCAATGCTGCAGCGGCAAGCTTTGCTGCGTTGACTGAAAAACTAGGCTACCTCAACCCCGAGGGCTTAGACATGGTGCGCCGCGCCTACCGCTATGCCGACGAAGCCCATTTGGGCCAACTGCGTAACAACGGCGAGCCCTACATCACCCACCCCATCGCCGTAGCCGCGCAATGCGCGGAATGGAAGCTAGACGCACAAGCCCTGTCGGCCGCGCTGCTGCACGACGCGATGGAAGACTGCGGCATCACCAAAACCGATTTGATCGAGCGCTTTGGCATTCAAGTGGCTGAGTTGGTAGATGGTCTGACCAAGCTCGACAAGCTAGAGTTCAACACCCGCGAAGAGAACCAAGCTGAGTCGTTTCGCAAGATGCTGCTGGCCATGGCGCGCGATGTGCGCGTCATCCTCATCAAGCTGGCCGACCGCAGCCACAACATGCGCACCATGGGCGATATGCCCCGTGCCAAGTGGGGCCGCATCTCGAACGAAACGCTAGAAATTTACGCACCCATTGCCAACCGTTTGGGCCTGAACCAAACCTACCGTGAGCTGCAAGAGCTTTGCTTCCAATACCTGTGGCCGTGGCGTCACAAGGTGCTGAACAAAGCCATTCAAAAAGCCCGCCATCGCCGCCGCGATTTGATGCAAAAAGTGGAGCAAGAGGTGGAAACCTCTTTTGCCAAGCATGGCTTGAATGTGCGCATTTCGGGCCGCGAAAAAACGCTGTATTCGATTTACAAAAAAATGGACGGTAAGCACCTGAGCTTTGCTCAGGTGACTGACATTTACGGCTTCCGTTTGGTGCTGCCAGATGTGATTGACTGCTACACAGCGCTGGGCGTGCTGCACCAGATGTACAAGCCTGTACCGGGCAAATTCAAAGACCACATTGCCATTGGCAAGCTCAACGGCTACCAATCGCTGCACACCACCATCGTGGGCCCGTCGGGCCTGAACGTGGAGTTTCAAATGCGCACTGAGGCCATGCACTTGGTGGCCGAAACCGGCGTGGCTGCACATTGGCTTTACAAAGACAACGGCTCTAGCAACGAGGCCAACGAGAACTTGGGTAACAAGTGGCTGCAATCGTTGCTCGACATCCAAGACGAAACCCGCGACGCCACCGAGTTTTGGGACCACGTCAAAGTCGACTTGTTCCCAGATGCGGTGTATGTGTTCACGCCCAAGAGCAAGATCATGGCCATGCCACGCGGCGCGACCATCGTTGACTTTGCCTATGCCGTGCACAGCGATGTGGGTGACCGCACGATGGCGGGCAAGATCAACGGCGAACAAGTGCCGCTGCGCACCGAGCTGCGCAACGGCGACATCGTTGAAGTGGTGACCTCGGCCGTGGCTTCGCCCAACCCAGCTTGGTTGGGCTTTGTGCGCACGGGCCGTGCCCGTTCAAAAATTCGCCATTACCTCAAGACCATGGCGCACTCAGAGTCTGAAGACTTGGGTAAAAAACTGTTGGCCCAAGCACTGCGCGCTGAAGGCATTGAAGACTTGCCAGCGCAGGACGAAATGCATGCGCAAACTTGGGAAAAACTGCTGCACTTCACGGGCAGCAAAACCAAGGCCGAGCTGCTCACAGATATTGGCCTGGGCAAACGCGTAGCCAGCATCGTGGCGAAACGATTGGCCACACTGCTCTCAGACATGGGGCACAAGCCTGATGCCCTTCTGCTAAGCCGCGAACGCTTTACCGCACACGAAACCGTGTCTCAAGGTGGCGTGACGGTGGACGGCAGCGAGAACGCCTCCGTGCAATACGCCACCTGCTGCCGCCCCGTACCAGGCGACACCATCGTGGGTTATCTCGGCCGTGGCGAAGGCTTGGTGGTGCACACCGACAACTGCGGCGTGGCTCAACGCCTGAAACACAAAGACAGCGAACGCTTCATCGCCGTGGAGTGGGCAGAAGAACCTACCCGCACGTTTGAGGTGGCAGTGGTGGTGACAGCCAGCAACGGCAAAGGCGTGTTGGCCCGCGTGGCGTCTGCCATCACCAGTGCAGAAGCCGACATCACCTTGGTCAATATGGCAGATGAGGTGAGCGGCCAAGAAGCCTTTGACTTGCGCTTTGTCATTGCCGTGCGCGACCGTGCGCACTTAGATGCAGTGCTGGGCTCGTTGCGCCGCGTGCCTTCTGTATTGCAAGCGCAGCGCGTGGTGTCGGGTGTGGGTCGCGAAGCGTAAACGACCAATCGCTAAGCTTTAAGTCTTTTCAGCCACAGGTGCGGGGTAGCGCACCTCGACCACTTCCACCTCTTGCACGCCCACGGGCGTGACCAGCTTCACCACATCACCTTCACGCGATTTGAGCAGGGCGCGGGCAATTGGCGACACCCACGTTACTTCAGCCTTCAAGCTGTCCGCCTCATCAATACCTAGGATGGTGACGGTGCGCTCCACATCATCCTCGTCTACATAGGTGACCGTTGCACCAAAGAACACTTGGTCACGCCCATGGTGCACACTCGGATCTGTGACCTCAGCGATTTCAAGGCGCTTGGTGAGAAAGCGAATACGGCGGTCTATTTCGCGCAAGCGTTTTTTGCCATACAGGTAGTCGCCGTTTTCTGAGCGGTCCCCATTGCTGGCAGCCCAGTGCACGATTTCAACAATGCGCGGGCGTTCGTTGTCAATCAGCTCAAACAGTTCGTCGCGCAGCACCGCATAGCCTTGCGGCGTGATGTAGTTCTTGCTACCAGCTGGCAGTGGCGGCAGGGTGAGGTCATCATCCTCGTTATCGGTCTCACGGGTGAAGGCTTTGCTCATGGCTCAAAGACAAGTGTTTAGCGCCAGCCAATGACTTGATAGCCGCGTTCAGCCAAGCATTGCTGCACAAATTGGCGGTACAGGCTGCTGCCCCCTACCGATTGGCCTGCAGCCGTTGCCGCTGCACCGCCTGCGCCAATGGCCGCAGCGCCTGCTGCAATATTTTTCATATTGGGTTTATTACCCTTGAGCACAGAACCGACAGTACCTGCAACTGCAACACCCGCAGCACCAGCTGCCCCCACACGCGCAGCATCAACCTTGTTGACAGCACCAACATCGGATTGATTTGCTAACTCGGCACAAGCTTGTGCATCAGCCTGCGCTTGCGCAGCCCCCATACGTTGGTAGTGTGCGTTCGGAAAAAAAGCAGGTTTAGCCAGAGGCGTGGCACAACCTGCAACTAAGACAGAAGCAAGAACCCACACAGGTAAAGTAAAGCGATGTTTCATGGTGAAATTTTAGGTGGCGAAGTTAAACCAACGCGACAAAAGAAAAAGGGTTCACATCCGAAGATGTAAACCCTTGTTCAATTTGGTGCGGCTGGCAGGAATCGAACCCACGACCCCTTGGTTCGTAGCCAAGTACTCTATCCAGCTGAGCTACAGCCGCTCTGGAAAACCGAAAGTATATCACAGATATTTGGTAGGGCGACACGGACTTGAACCGTGGACCAAAGGATTATGAGTCCTCTGCTCTAACCAACTGAGCTATCGCCCCAACCGAAGCGACTGATTGTAGATGCATCGCAAACTATCATCTCAAACATGAAACTCTCTCCCCGAGCCCTCGGGCTCACCTGCGCTGTACTCACGGTGCTGATTTGGTCATCCTTCATCGTGGTGGCGCGTGCATCAGCTGCACACAATCTTCTCCCCCTTGATATTGGTTTCCTGCGCGTCATTGGCGCTGGCTGCGTGTTGCTGCCTTGGGGTTGGTGGCTGATGCGCACGCAGCGTCAGTCGGGTGAACGTGCAGGCTCTTTCATGGGGCTATCGCCCTTGCCTTGGCGCATTACGGCGTTGGGCGGTTTCTTTGGCAGCATGCTTTACGCCATGCTCGCTTACTCCGGCTTTTTCTTTGCACCTGCAGCCCATGCCTCGGTGCTGATGCCAGGTAGTTTGCCTTTGTGGACTTCGCTGTTAGCCATCGTGGTGCTGCATGACCACATCACACGCGCTCGCGCCATTGGCCTAGCTTGCATCGTGTTGGGCGATATGTTTGTGGGCGGCGCGAGTTTGCTCAAAGCATTTGATGGCGGCGAAGTTTGGAAAGGCGATGTACTCTTCATGAGCGCCGCTTTTTGCTGGGCTTGCTACACCGTGCTGGTGCGCCGTCATTCGCTTGACCCAGTGCGCGCCACCATCGCCATCACAGCCTTTTCTTGCACCACTTTCATCCCAGCCTATGCATTAGCGGCCTTCATGGGCTGGGTGCCTAGCCACCTGTCCATTGCGCCTGTTGGAGAGATGGTATTTCAAGCCGTTTACCAAGGCGTTGGTTCGGTGGTGATTTCGGGCATCACGTTCAACGTGATGATTCGCCACTACGGCCCTGTTCGCTCAACCATGATCACCGCCTTAGTGCCCGGCTTGTCTGCGTTAGGAGCCGTGGTGTTTTTGAATGAACCTATGAGCCTGAATTTACTGGCGGGTTTGGCCTTAGTGACTTGCGGCATTTTGTTTGGCGTGCGCGTGCCAAAACCTTGAAAGCCGCTTAATCAATCTGCTTATTTGTGGCTAAGAGCGTTGCTCACCAGCTTGGACGTGATGTCCACAATTTGGATCATGCGGTCATAAGCCATGCGCGTCGGGCCAATCACACCCAACGTGCCCACTACATGGCCGTCGATTTCGTATGGGGCGCTAACCACAGATAACTCCTCGATCGGCACGATTTTGCTTTCTCCGCCAATGTAAATGCGCACGCCTTCAGCCTGAGCTGAGCTGTCGAGCAAGCGCACCAGTTGGGCTTTTTGTTCAAACAAATCAAAGGCGCGGCGCAGGTTACCCATGTCACTAGAAAAGTCACTGACCGACAGCAAATTGCGTTCACCGCTGATGACCACATCGTCTTGCGCTTGGGTGAGCGCCTCGGTACTCACTTGCACCGCAGCCTGCATGAGCGTGGCGATTTCACCTCGCAATGACTCCACCTCGGCCAAGAGCTTTTCACGCACTTGCTCAATGGCCATGCCAGCAAAATGTTGATTCAAATAATTAGAAGCCTCCACCAGCTGAGATGAGGTGTAGTCAGTCTCGGTGAACAACACACGGTTTTGCACATCACCCTCGGGCGACACGATGATCACCAGCAAGCGGCGGTCCGACAGGCGCAAAAACTCAATGTGGCGAAACACCGAGCTACGACGCGGCGCAATGACCACACCCACAAACTGGGATAAGTCCGACAACAGGTGTGCCGCATTGGCAATCACCTTTTGCGGCTGATCAGGTGCCAAGGTGGGGGTTTGCATGTGACCAGGCTCGGCTGTGAGCATGGTGTCGACAAACAAGCGGTAACCCAATGCTGTGGGAATGCGGCCTGCCGAGGTATGAGGGCTGGCAATGAGGCCTAATTCCTCTAAATCTGACATCACATTGCGGATGGTGGCTGGCGACAGTTCAATGCCAGTGGCGCGAGACAACGTGCGCGAGCCGACGGGCTGCCCGTCGGCAATGTAGCGCTCTACCAGCGCTTTGAGCAATAACTTGGCGCGATCGTCTAGCATGGTCATCCTGTTGTCGAATTTTAGTGATGTAATTTGCCTATGAAATCGAAGTTTCGTCAGATCGCATTGCTTGGGAAATACCACTTGAACTCTGGTTCAAGCGCTAACCCATCTTCCCGCCAAACCCTAGAGAGCATCGCACAGTTTTTGCACACCTTCGGGTGCGAAGTCGTGATCGAACACGACACAGCCACAGGCTCGGGTTTGAACGGCTACACCGTCATGAACATGGAAGAAATTGGCGCATCGTGCGATTTGGCCATTGTGCTCGGTGGCGACGGCACGATGTTGGGTTATGCCCGTCAGCTGGCCCCTCACGACATACCCCTGATTGGCATCAACCAAGGTCGCTTGGGTTTCATTACCGATATTCCGCTGAGTGAGGTGAAGGCCTCGCTCAGCGCCATGCTGGGCGGCGCTTATGAAGCTGACCGACGCGCCCTCATGCGCGCCAAGGTCTGGCGAGATGGGCACTGCATGTTCAATGCTTTGGCGATGAATGATGTGGTGGTCAACCGCGGTGCAACCAGTGGCATGTTGGAAGTGCGTGTGGCCGTGGATGGCCGCTTTGTGGCGAACCAACGCGCGGACGGCTTGATCATTGCCACACCCACTGGGTCCACCGCTTACTCCCTATCTGTGGGTGGGCCATTGCTACACACCTCATTGCCCGCTTGGGTGATGGCCCCAATTGCGCCACACACCCTGTCCAACCGTCCCATCGTGCTGGCCGACACTGGCGAGGTCACGATTGATCTGGTGTCGGGCCGCGACGCCAGTGCCAACTTTGACATGCAATCGATGGCATCCCTCCTTATCGGCGACCGCATCACGGTCAAAAGATCCAACTACCATGCAACCTTTTTGCATCCCCGTGGCTGGAGCTATTACGACACCTTACGTCAAAAACTGCACTGGAACGAGGGCGTGGAATGAGTTTGCAACACATCGTTTTGCGCGATTTTGTGATCGTGCGCGAACTGGACCTCGATTTGTCGAGCGGCTTTTCTGCGCTCACCGGCGAGACCGGTGCTGGCAAATCGATTTTGATAGACGCCCTGCAATTGGTTCTGGGTGCACGTGCTGAAACCAGCGTGGTGCGAGAAGGCGCAGCTCGTGCCGAAATTTGCGCCGAGTTCGACACCACAGACGAGATTTTGGAATGGCTCGGCATCGAAGGCTTTGCCGACATTGCCACCGATGGCCAACTGCTACTCAAACGCACGATTGATGCACAAGGCAAAAGCCGAGCGTGGATCAACGGCAGCCCCGCCACCGCCACCCAGCTGCGTGCCTTGGGCGACATGGTGCTCGACATCCACGGTCAACACGCGTGGCAAAGCCTGACCCGCCCTGACGCAGTGCGCGGCTTGCTCGATGCCTATGCAGGCGTCACACTGCAAGGCCTCACCCAAACCTGGACACAATGGCGTCAAGCCACCCAAGCCCTGCACGAAGCCCGCACGGCGCAAGCCACACTGCAAGAAGAGCGTGAGCGTTTGCTTTGGCAAATCGCCGAAGTCGACAAGCTCTCCCCCGCCAAAGACGAGTGGGATGAACTCAACAGCCAGCACACCCGCCTGTCCAACGCACAAGCTTTGATGGATGCCGCACAAGCTGCCATCCAATCGCTTGAAGACGACGACAGCGGCGCACTGCGCTTGTTGGCCAAAGCCCAAGACGCGCTGCAAGACCAAACCGATGTCGAGCCCGAATTCACCGCGCTGGTGGATGTGCTGGCCTCTAGCCTTGCGCAAGCAGGCGATGTGGCGCATTCGCTCAACGCCTATTTAGGCCGCACCGAACTCGACCCCGCACGCTTGCAAACACTCGACGACCGCATGTCGTTGTGGATGTCTTTGGCGCGCCGCTTCAAGCGCACGCCCCAAGAGTTACCTGCGCTTTACCTAGAGTGGAAAACCCGTTTGACGCAGCTTGATGCCGCGACTGACCTTGAAGCGCTGGAAGCCACCGAAGCCAAAGCCGTTGCCGCTTACCAAACAGAAGCACGCAGAATTTCGCAAGCCCGCTCACGAGCTGCGCCCAAACTGGCCACCGCCATCACCCAAGCCATGCAAGGCTTGGGCATGCAAGGCGGCCGCTTTGAGGTGCAGCTCGACAAGACTGAGCAGCCGACCGCCAGCGGACTTGAGAGCATCACTTTCTTAGTGGCAGGCCACCCCGGCAGCACGCCCCGCCCTGTGGGCAAAGTGGCGTCGGGTGGTGAGTTGTCGCGCATTGCCTTAGCCATTGCCGTGACCACCAGCGAGCTGGGCACAGCGCAAACCCTGATCTTTGACGAGGTCGACTCAGGCGTGGGCGGCGCTGTGGCTGAAACCGTGGGCCGCTTGATGAAGCAACTGGGTAAAGACCGCCAAGTGCTGGCCGTGACCCACTTGCCACAGGTCGCCGCGTGTGCGGATCATCACTTGGTGGTGTCCAAAAACAGCGACGCGCAAGGCACATCGAGTCAAGTCAACGCCCTGAGTGCCGATGCAAGGGTCAACGAAATTGCGCGTATGTTGGGTGGCGAAAAAGTATCAGACACCACCTTGGCCCATGCGCGTGAAATGCTTCAAACCTCTGCAAAGACTGGCAAAAAATGAAACAAGAACTGGTGCTCATCACAGGCATGTCGGGTTCGGGTAAATCCGTCGCCTTGAACGCGCTGGAAGACGCAGGTTACTACTGCGTGGACAACCTGCCACCTGAGTTGTTGCTGCCCTTCGTGCAACTGGAAGAGCAACAAAGCATCAGCAAAGTAGCCATTGCGATGGACGTGCGTAGCGCCAGCTCGCTGCCCTTGGTTCCTGCACAACTAGCCCATTTGCGCCTGATGGACGTCGATGTGCGCTTGTTGTTCTTGGATGCCACCACCGAAATTTTGGTGCACCGTTTTTCAGAAACACGCCGTCGTCACCCACTGTCGCGCCAAGATGGGCAAGACGAGATTCGCGACCAACAGCGCGACTTGGTCGAAGCGATTGAGTTGGAACGTGAACTACTCTCTGAACTGCGTGAAGAATCACACATCATCGACACCAGCTTGTTGCGCAGCAGCAAGTTGCAGGGATATATCAAGTCACTCATCTCAGCGCCCGCTACGCAGCTGACCTTGATGTTTGAATCCTTTGCGTTCAAACGCGGCATCCCCATGCATGCCGACTATGTGTTTGATGTGCGCATGCTGCCCAACCCGCACTACGAACCGGCCTTGCGACCGCTGACTGGGCGGGATGCACCCGTGGCCGATTGGTTGGCCGAGAATGGCGCAGTCGAGAAGATGGCAAGCCAAATCACCGACTTCATGAACACTTGGCTGCCCGATCTCAACCAAGACCACCGCAGCTATGTGACCGTGGCCATTGGCTGCACCGGTGGGCAACACCGTTCTGTTTATTTGGTGGAGCTGCTGAGTAAGCGATTTGCCAAAGAATGGGTCACGCTCAAGCGTCACCGCGAACTAGACGTTGCGCCTTAATTCGTCAGTAGCTTGCGAATAGGCGCTGGCAGACCCAGCGCTGGCCAGTCGGCTTGCAGTACCCACTGCCCCTCACCCATCGCCGCGCCCAACTTCACAGAACTTGGCAAACTCAAATGCACGGGATGCAAATGCAAATCCTTGTGCGTCAGCACATGTTTGAACACCGAGCCTTCATGCAGCTGTGTGCGGTGCTTAGCAGGCAAGGCAGCCAACAAAGCGTCAAAACTTTCAAACACTGGCAAGCAGTACAAGCCCGCCCACACGCCCGTTTGCGGGCGCTGCATCAGCCACACATCACCTTGATGCGTAGCAGCGTGCAACAACCACAGCTGCTCTGAGCTACGTTTGAGTTTGCGTGTTTTCACCGGATAGGCTTCGGGCTGGCCTTCGGCCTTGGCCACACACGCATCGACCACTGGGCATTGCGCGCATTGCGGCTTTTTGGGCGTGCACACAGTGGCCCCCAAATCCATCACGCCTTGGGTGTAGCGAGGCATGGCGTTTGTCACATCACGCTGGGGCAACATGGTTTGGGCGATGGCCCACAGCTCTTTCTCCACCTTTGACGAAGCCAAGTCTTCTTTGAAGCCCAAATAGCGTGTGAGCACGCGCTTGACGTTGCCATCCAAGATGGCAATGGGTTCACCAAAGCACAGCGAAGCCACAGCCGCTGCAGTGGAGCGCCCAATGCCGGGCAAGGTTTGCAAAGTTTCAGAATCACGCGGAAACACGCCACCGTGCAAAGCCACCACATCCTGCGCCGCACGATGCATGTTGCGGGCGCGGCTGTAGTAGCCCAAGCCACTCCACAGGCCCAGCACCTCGTCTTGGTGTGCCGCGGCCAAATCAGCCACAGTGGGAAAGCGCGTCATGAAGCGCGCAAAGTACTCACGCACCGTGACCACCTGTGTTTGCTGCAACATGATTTCCGACAGCCACACGGCATACGGGTCTTGCGTGTTTTGCCATGGCAGGTCATGGCGGCCATGTTTTTTCTGCCACGCCACCACGGTGTCGCCAAAGCTGTTTTTCTTTGTCATGGTTTCTGGCACACGGGGCAGTAATAGGTCGAGCGCTGTCCTTGCTGAATACGGCGGATGGTCGTATCGCACACGCGGCATGGCTCGCCCACACGGTCATACACATGGGCTTCAAGTTGAAAGTAGCCGTTCTTGCCATCGGCGGCAGAAAAGTCGCGCAAGGTGCTACCGCCTTTTTGAACGGCACGGGTCAGCACATCAATCACAGCCACACGTAGCTTTTCAGCACGGGGACGGCTGATGCGGTCAGCGCGTGTGGTGGGACGAATGCCCGCCAAAAACAAAGCTTCAGAGGCGTAGATATTGCCCACACCCACCACCAACTCGCCGCCAAGCAACACCTGCTTGATGGCTGTTTTGCGTTTACGCAGGCCTAGGTGAAAGCCATCCAACTCAAAATCACCGTTCAAAGGTTCCACACCCAAGTGGCCCAGCAGCTTGACGGCTTCAGAGCTTTGCTGACTAGGCGCAAACACCACAGCACCAAAGCGGCGTGGGTCATTCAAGCGCAACAAGCCTTGGGTGGTGTCTAAATCAAAGTGGTCATGGGCTTGAGCAGCGCTACGTTCTGGGCCAAACAGCAAGCTGCCAGACATGCCCAAGTGCCACAGCAGCAGGCCCTCGTCCAAATCGACCAGCAAATACTTGCCACGGCGACGCACGCCCAGCACGCGTCGACCAATCAATTCGTCTGGCTCGCAGCCCAAAGGCCAACGCAAAGGCTTGCCCACACGCACGCCCGTCACCCGCGCGCCAGCAATGCGATCGGCAAAGCTCAGGCGGGTCACTTCAACTTCGGGTAATTCAGGCATGGTTCAATCAAGGAAATAGACTCAACGATTATGATTCGAGCATGAAACTGTCTGTTGCACGTCTTTGGGCCTTGCGCCTTGCGCTTTTAACGGCTGCGTCTTGCGCCACTCCCGTCATAGGCCACGCCCAAGCCAGCGAAACCGACAAGCCCGAGAACTCGGCCATGACCGGCGAGTTGCTTTACGAAATTTTGCTGGGCGAGATGAACTTGCGCCAAGGCGAGCCCGCTGCAGGTTTTTCCCTCTTGCTAGATGCGGCCAAAAAATCTAACGACGTTCAACTGTATGACCGCGCGGTGGAAATTGCCCTACAAGCCCGCTCAGGCGATGGGGCTTTACTCGCGGCCCGCGCATGGTCACAAGCGTGGCCAAAAGACCGCAAAGCCAATAACCAGTTGCTACAAATTTTGTTGGCCGTCAACCAAGTGTCTGAAAGCTTGGAACCGCTCAAAAAAGAAATCGCACTTGCGCCTGATGCAGAGCGAGACGCCACCATCAACCTCATCCCTCGCCACTACGCGCGCGTGACCGATAAAAAACGCGCAGCCAACATCGCACAACAAGCGTTGGAGCCTTACCTCGCTAAGAACAACGCCACAGGCGCAACTGCCTGGACAAGCTTGGGTCGCATGCGCTTGGCTGCTGATGATGTAGCCGGCGCACTTGACGCAGCTAAAAAGGGGCAAGCCGCTGACAGCAAGGCCCAAGGCCCAACACTACTTGCGCTTGAGTTAATGGGCAAGAAAGTTCCAGAAGCAGAAGCCTTGGTCCTGCAAGGTCTGAAAAAACAAGACGGCTCTGAAATGGCCATGAGCCATGTCCGTGTGCTGATCGAACTCGAGCGCTACAAAGAGGCCACTGAACAGCTGCAAGCCATCACGCGCAAAGACCCCAAACTGGCCGATGCTTGGCTGGTGCTGGGCTCACTCCAATTCGAGCAAGGCCAAGACAAAGAAGCCGAGGCCTCGCTGGCTCGCTATGTCAGCCTCGCCACTCAAGCGCCGACCGACACCAGCACACGCGGTTTGAACCAAGCACAAACTCGCCGCGCCGCCCTGCTGGCTCGCCAAGGCAAACTGGGCGAAGCGCGCGAATTGATTCACCAAATTCCCGCCAACAACGCCGACGAACAACGTACCCGCGTGCTGGCCGAAGTCCAACTGCTGCGTGAACACCGCCAATGGCAAGCCGCGTTTGACTTGCTGGCCGCGCACAGCGGTGGCAACGCAGATTTGATTTACGAACAAGCCATGCTGGCCGAAAAGCTCAACCAACTCGACGAGATGGAAAAGCTACTTCGCAAAGTCATTGCTCAAAACCCCAGCTACTACAACGCTTACAACGCCTTGGGCTTTTCACTGGCAGACCGCAACATTCGCTTGCAAGAAGCCAAGCAACTGATCGTCAAAGCGCTGACGTTTGCGCCAGATGATCCTTTCATCACCGACAGCTTGGGCTGGGTGGAGTTCCGTCTAGGCAACCTCGGCGCTGCACTGACCTACTTAGAGAAAGCCTACAAAGACCGTGCCGATGCTGAAATCGCAGCCCACTTGGGCGAGGTGCTGTGGAAGCTGAAGCGCCAAGACGAAGCCCTCAAAGTTTGGCGCGAAGGCCTCAACACGGCCCCGAATAACGAGACCTTGCAAGAAACTTTGCAACGCCTCAAGCCTGCGCTGTAAACCATGCGCGTTTGGTGGCTTGTCGTCTTGACGGGACTGATGCTGGTGGGTTGCGCTACGCCAAATCGATCTGCAAAAACGCTCAGCACCAGTTCATCCGTCAACAACTCTTTGCAGCAACCTGAATGGCAAGGGCGTATCAGTGTTCAAGTGCTGGGCGACTCACCCAGTTCAATGAGCGCCAGCTTCTTGCTGCGAGGCGATGCCAAAAATGGTGAATTAGATTTGTTCTCGCCTCTGGGCACCACACTCGGTTCTCTTCAATGGACGCCCCAGCTGGTTCAACTCAGCGATGGCGGCAAGCCCAAATACTTCAATTCAATGGCAGAGTTGACCGAGCAAACTACAGGGACTGCCCTTCCCATCGACGCCCTTTTTGCGTGGCTTCAAGGCCGCGATGTTCATGTCACAGGATGGCAAGCTGATTTGTCGGCAGTGCCGCAAGGAACGCTCTTCGCACGCCGCACAGACCCAGCGCCTGAAGTGACGCTACGCATCAAACTCGATCAATAAGCCATGCGCTCGCTCCACAACGTCTTAGCTCCCGCCAAGCTCAACCTGTTCTTACACATCACAGGACGGCGTGAAGACGGCTACCACTTGCTGCAATCGGTCTTCATGCTGATCGACTGGTGCGACACCCTGCACTTTGACGTGCGCGACGACGGTGTGCTTGAACGAGAAGACCTCAACGTGACCTTACCTGCCGATGATTTGGTCATGCGTGCCGCGCAATCATTGCAACGCGCCAGCGGCACGACTTTAGGCGCGCACATCGCGATTGAAAAACACATTCCCGCTCAAGCAGGCATGGGCGGCGGCTCATCGGATGCCGCCACCACTTTGCTGGCCCTGAATCGTTTGTGGGGGCTGAACTGGCCGCTGTCCAAACTCATGCCCTTGGGCTTGGGCTTAGGTGCTGATGTGCCGTTTTTTTTAGGCGGTCATAACGCTTGGATTGAAGGCATTGGCGAAAAAATCAGCCCCATCGATGTGCCTGATGCACGCTTTGTTGTGGTCAAGCCCAACGCGGGATTAGAGACCGCGAAAATTTTTCGTGCACCAGAGCTGAAACGCTCCACAGAAACTGCTACAATGCCGGTCTTCGCTGTTAATCCTTACGGTTTTGGTCGTAATGATTTGCAGCCAGTAGCTCAAGCGCTGTGCCCAGAGATCACCGAAGCCCTTCATTGGCTAAGCTCTCACGGATTAAGCCCACGCATGACCGGCTCTGGCAGCGCAGTGTTTGCCCAGTTACCTGATGGTGCGCTGATTGACTCAGCGCCACATGACTGGCAAATGCGGATTTGCAGCAACATGGCAGCTCATCCACAAGCGGGGTGGGCAGCTAGCGAAAGTTAACGGTTGGTCGCTGCAAAGCGTCTGACCTGTGTAGGGGATTCGCCAAGTTGGTTAAGGCACCGGATTTTGATTCCGGCATTCCGAGGTTCGAGTCCTCGATCCCCTGCCAAATTTCTAAAAGCACTCCTGTGCTTGGTTTGCAAGTGACGACTTATTGCGTCATTGGTCTTGAAGCGAAAGTCACACGTCATCATGTCGAACCAAACCCCCGACTTCATGGTCTTTACTGGCAATGCCAACCCTACGTTGGCTGCCGAAATTGCAAACCACCTCGGCATCGAAGTGGGTGCAGCCCATGTGGGTCGCTTCTCTGACGGCGAAGTCACCGTCGAAATCAATCAAAACGTGCGTGCCCGCGATGTGTTCGTGGTGCAAAGCACTTGCGCACCCACCAACGAAAGCTTGATGGAATTGCTGATCATGGTCGACGCTTTGAAGCGCGCCTCAGCAGAGCGCATCAGCGCGGTCATCCCCTACTTCGGCTATGCCCGTCAAGACCGTCGCCCACGTTCAAGCCGTGTGCCAATCTCCGCCAAACTGGTGGCCGATTTGCTGCAAACCGCTGGCGTGGCACGCGTGTTGACCATGGACTTGCACGCTGACCAAATTCAAGGCTTCTTCGACATCCCTGTCGACAACATTTACGCCTCGCCTGTCTTGCTACGTGACTTGCGCACCAAAAACTACGAAGACCTGATCGTGGTCTCCCCCGATGTGGGTGGCGTGGTGCGTGCACGCGCTTTGGCCAAGCAACTCGGTTGCGATTTGGCCATCATTGACAAGCGCCGCCCCAAAGCCAACGTGTCTGAAGTGATGAACGTCATTGGTGACATCGAAGGCCGCAACTGCGTGATCATGGACGACATGATCGACACCGCCGGCACTTTGGTCAAAGCTGCTGAAGTTTTGAAAACACGTGGTGCTAAGAAGGTTTACGCCTACTGCACACACCCCATCTTCTCTGGCCCTGCGATTGAACGCATCGCCAAAGGCGACGCCCTCGACGAAGTTGTGGTGACCAACACCATTCCTTTGAGCGAAGCCGGCCGCGCCTGCAAAAAAATCCGCCAACTCACCGTGGCTCCGTTGATCGCCGAAACGATCCAACGCATTGCCAGCGGCGAGTCGGTCATGAGTTTGTTCGCTGACCAAGAGCAGTTGTTCTAAACAGCCCGCTTCCAAGTCGTCGAACATCGACCCCGGGCTGCATTCATGCAGCCTATTTTTGAAACTGGAGCCACACTGGTCGCGGTGGGTTCTTACTGGAGTTAATTATGAAATTTGTCGCTTTTGAGCGCGCTAAGCAGGGAACGGGTGCGAGCCGCCGTCTGCGTATCACTGGTCGTACACCTGGCATCGTCTATGGTGGAGCTACTGAACCTTCATTGATCGAAATCGATCACAACGCCTTGTGGCACGCTTTGAAGAAAGAAGCTTTCCACGCTTCTGTCTTGCAAATGGAATTGAACGGCCAAACAACCGAAGTGTTGTTGCGCGACGTGCAATACCACCCCTTCAAGCAACTCGTGTTGCACATCGATTTCCAACGCATCGATGCCAACACCAAGATGCACAAGAAAGTGCCATTGCATTACAGCGGCCAAGAAGAGTCTCCAGCGTTCAAACTGGACCACTGCTTGATCACTCACGTGGCTACAGAATTGGAAATCTCTTGCATGCCGAAAGAGTTGCCAGAGTTCATCGCTGTGGACTTGAGCAAGTTGACCAAAGGTCACTCTTTGCACGCTAGCGATATCGTCTTGCCAAAAGGCGTGACAGCTGTGATCCACGGCAAAAACAACCCAGTGTTGGTTTCTGTTGTGGCTCCCAAAGCTGAAGCAGAAGCACCTGCCGCTGCACCAGCTGCAGACAGCAAAAAGAAAAAGTAATCTCTTCGTAGATTGCGACAGCGGCCCACCTCGGTGGGCCGTTTTCATTGGTGCGCACTCATTGATAATTCACACATGATCAAGCTCATTGTTGGCCTGGGCAACCCCGGCACTGAATACGAAGCCACGCGGCACAACGCCGGTTTTTGGTGGGTCGACGTGGCCGCACGCGACCTCAAGGTGTCATTGCAGCCCGACCGCGCCTATCACGGCTTGGTAGCTCGCACCTCAGTCAAAGGTGAGAACGTGTGGCTCTTGGAGCCACAAACTTTCATGAACCTCTCGGGCAAGTCGGTGGGCGCATTGGCGCGGTTCTTCAAAATCCAGCCGCAAGAAATCTTGGTGGTGCACGACGAGTTGGACATCACGCCTGGCGAAGCCAAACTCAAACTCGGCGGCAGCCATGCTGGCCACAATGGCCTGCGCGACATCCATGCACAGCTCGGGACAGACCAGTACTGGCGACTGCGCATTGGCATTGGCCACCCCGGTGTGAAATCAGAGGTTGCGAATTGGGTGCTGAAAAAACCAGCTCCCGACCAACGCACTGCGATTGAAGACTGCATCACACGCACCAGCTTGGCCTTGCCGCATTTGCTTGCGGGCGACATGGTGAAAGCCACGCAAATGATTCACACCGCCAAGCCGCCTCGGCCCAAACCACCTCGGCCGGCCACGCTGCCTGGCACCGAGAAGACAGGGGCTGCAGATGCTGAGAAAACACAAGCCAAAGGGGCTGAGAGCAACTAGGTGTTGTGCTGCCTTACTAGGTACGGCAGCCCTCTTGAGCCACACAACCTTGGCAGACACGGTGTACCGCTGCGGTGAGGCTTACAGCAACTCTAGCCAGTGTGCCAATGGGGCTGCAACTGAAGTTAAACCAAACTCAGTGCTGCACACATCTGAGCCAGACAAAGCCAACGCAGCGACGCGAGACTTGCGTGATGCTCAAGCTTTAGAAAAGCAACGACTGCAGGCTGAACAACAAGCAGCGCAAGCAGCACCTATTGTGCTCAGCACACCCAACGTACCGTCAACCAACCCATCATCTAGCAATGTCACCCAGACCGAGCCAATCACCAAACAGGACAAGCGCAAAGGTAAACAAGCCCGCAAACCAAGTAGCCCCTACTTCACAGCCGTAGACCCAACGGCATCGCCCAAAAAGAAAAGCACCGCCAAAGCGGTGCCTGCTAGTTCTAACCCCTAAAGCAAAAAGCGCTTCAAGGCCAGTGTTGAATCACTTGGCTGTCTGCTGCAACAAACGAAACTTCGCCAGCAAGGCATCACGCCCCTCTACCCGTTCAGGGTTCACAGGAATACACGCCACAGGGCACACCTGCACGCATTGGGGCTCGTCGAAATGGCCCACGCACTCGGTGCATTTGTCGGGGTTGATTTCGTAAATCTCTGGCCCTAAGAAGATGGCTTCGTTCGGGCACTCGGGCTCACACACATCGCAGTTGATGCATTCATCGGTGATCATCAAGGCCATAAAAAATCCGTCAGTGGGCTAAACAAAAGCCAATTATCCGCGCTCACCTGCTATCACCCAAGAGGGCAGCACTTAGGCCACACCGTTGGCATGTGTTTGTGCAGCGAGTTGATCACGCACTTCAAGCAAACGCTTTTGGCTGTACACAGGCTGGTCGGGTAAGTCTGCCAAGTGCGCGGCATCGGCCCAAAGCTGGATGTGCAGCCCACCGTCACGCCAAGCCACTTGGTTGAGCCCTGCATTAGGAATGTCACACACGCGCGGGCCGCTGAGTGACAAAGCTTGGGCATGACGCCAAACCATATCCAGCACACCACCATGTGTGACCACCACGACATGCTCGCCCTCGTATTGCTGCGCTAAGTCTTGCAATGTGGCAATCACGCGGTCATGAAAAGCGCGCGTGGTTTCAGCGCCCTCCACCGCCTCGTCGGCATCAAAGGCCAACCAACGTTGCCAGGCCTCAGGGTGTTGCGCTTGAATGTCGGGGCTGCGCATGCCTTCAAACACACCGTAGCACTGCTCGCGCAGACCTGCATTCAAGATGCAGGTGTGGCCCAGCACTTGGGCCACGGGCTGGGCGGTTTGTTGGGCACGCAGCAAATCGCTGCTGATAAGTCGGGTGGGCACACGACCCTGCGCTTGCCATTCGGCCAAGGCTTGCACCATGCGTGTTTTCAAACGCTGGGCTTGTTCAAAGCCCATCTCATTGAGCGGCACATCCAGCTGCCCCTGAAACCGTAGCTCTCGGTTCCACGCAGTTTCGCCGTGGCGGATGAGCAAAAAGTCAGTCATTGCAATCGATGCGAGGTATACGAATTAGGCGAGCGATCAGCACTGAAGCAGTTTCAGCAGCCAAGCTTACTTAGCGGTACGCTTGGCCAACAGACGCTTGTAAACGCCTGCCGACACCAAGTTCTGCCCATCATCGCCCGCACCCAGCAAAGAGATCTCACGCACAAAGGTGCTGGAGATGAATTGATATTTGGCGCTGGGCGTGAGGAACACGGTTTCCACCTCAGGCATCAGCTCACGGTTCATGCCGGCGAGTTGAAACTCGTAGTCAAAGTCGGTCACGGTGCGCACACCGCGCACCATCACGGTGGCGTTGTGGCTGCGCACAAAGTCGCGTGCCAAGCCGGTGAAGGGCACCACTTCCACTTGGGGGTGTGCAGCCATCGCCTCACACGCCATGTCCATGCGCTCGTCCAAGGTGAACAAGGTTTTCTTGTGGTGGGCAGTGGCCACCGCCAAGATGACTTTGTCAAACATGGCCGCAGCGCGCAATACGATGTCTTCATGGCCCAAGCTGATGGGGTCAAAGGTGCCGGGATAAATGGCAACAACTTGCTTAGACATGGGCGCTCCTACGTGTTTCTAAAAATCAAAACTGATTATGCAATCCGGCGCAGCAAGTGCGCATGCACCGCGCCAGCCTTGAGATGACGGTGCAAGCTCAGGCCCATGGGCTCTAGCTGCTCGTCCGTCCACGCCACAGGCGCTTCAAGGTACACAAACCCATCGGCCTTTACCGCTTTGCCTGCGGCTTGCAGTGAGGGCTCAAACAAAGCGCCATCAAACGGCGGGTCGATGAAGATCAAATCCACGCTTGATTCGCTGAGCTGCTTCAAGCACGCCACACCATCGGTGCGCAGCACATGCACATTGGTGGCTTTGAGGCGGTTGACTTGGGTGCTGAGCTGCGCCACCAAGGCAGGGTCTAGTTCGCACACCTGCACATGGGCTGCGCCGCGTGAGGCGGCTTCAAAGCCCAAAGCACCTGTGCCCGCGAACGGGTCCACACAGCGCCAACCCAAGAGTGATTGGCCCAGCCAGTTGAACAAAGTTTCGCGCACGCGGTCGGGCGTGGGTCGAAGGCCGGGCTTCAAAGCAACGGGCAGTTTGGTGCGGCGCCATTCGCCGCCGATGATGCGCACCTCGCCTGCACCTTTGTGCCGTTTTTCGGCGACGGGTTTGACAGGGGTGGTGTTGAAAGATTTTGGTGTGCGGGTTTTCATAGAATGGACTGATTCTAGAAACACCCACACATGTTTAGCTTCTTCAAGAAAAAAATCGCTGACCAACCTGCTGCAGAGACAACTGGGAGCAGCACCGACACATCTGCGAACGCCGCATCAACGCAAACTGCCCCACAGCAAATGCCTGCCGAGCGCCCCCGCGCCAGCTGGCTAGCCCGCTTAGGCACAGGCCTGCGCCGCACCGGCCAAAGCATCAGCACCGTGTTCACGGGTGCCAAGATTGACGACGAGCTCTATGAAGAACTTGAAACCGCCCTGCTCATGGCCGATGCCGGCGTGTTAGCCACCGAGTATTTGCTGAAAGACTTGAAGCAGCGCGTCAAAGACACTGGCACCACCGAGCCATCCGCCGTCAAGGCCTTGCTGGCTGCCTCGATTGCACAGCTGCTCAAGCCCCTAGAGAAGCCACTCGCCATCGGCGCACACAAGCCCACCATCATCATGGTGGCCGGCGTGAATGGCGCTGGCAAAACCACATCCATTGGCAAGCTCACCCGCCATTTGAGCGACAGCGGCGCTTCGGTGTTGCTGGCAGCAGCTGACACCTTCCGTGCCGCCGCCCGCGAGCAGTTGGCTGTTTGGGCCACACGCAACACGGTGGAGATCGTCAGCCAAGAAGGCGGCGACCCTGCGTCTGTGAGCTTTGATGCCGTCACCGCAGGCCGTGCACGCGGCAAAGACGTGGTGCTGGTCGACACCGCAGGCCGCCTGCCCACGCAGCTGCACCTGATGGAAGAGTTGAAGAAGATCAAACGCGTGGTGCAAAAAGCCGAACCGACTGGACCACATGAAGTGTTGCTGGTGATTGACGGCAACACCGGCCAAAACGCCCTCGCCCAAGTGAAGGCATTTGATGAAACCTTGGGTTTAACAGGTTTGATCGTTACCAAGCTCGACGGCACAGCCAAAGGTGGCGTGTTGGCTGCGATTGCGCTGTGGGGCCAAAGCCGCGCGGCGGCGGGTAGCTCAGTCGTGCCTGTGTATTTCATTGGTGTGGGCGAAGCCGTGGAAGACCTCGAGACCTTCAACGCCCAAGAGTTTGCCGACGCTCTTTTGGGCTAAAGCTTAGTCGCGCTTGAGCACGCCCTTGAGGCTCTCGCGCCAGCGACCGCAGCGCTCATGCGCCTCCACCACGGGATAGCTATCCATGCGGCCTTGCTTGCGCGTGAGCGGCGGCTGGATGTAATAGCCCAAGCCGCAACGCAGTTGGGTTTCAGATGAGTCGGAATTGAGCACATGCGCGCAGCTCTTGCAGCACTGCACGGCAATTCGCTCCAAGGTCATGGGGGGCATATCGGGCTCCTTAAATACTGTGATTAAATTCAGTATATGTTAAAAAACACAGTATCTCACCACCTTCACAATTCACGGGTAAACCCCTAAAATTCGCAAGGTTTAGCACTCGACACCCATGAGTGCTAATATACGTTTTAGTTATCCGAAAGGACTAATTCAATGACCGCAATCACCCAACAGCCACACGCCATCATCAATCCTTGGGGCTTGGTACCGTCGCTGGGCAACCTTGATGCCTACATCACCGCTGCCAACCGCTTGCCCATGCTCACGCTTGAGCAGGAGCAGGAGTTTGCCCGTCAACTCAAAGACAACAACGACCTCGAAGCCGCTGGAAAGCTGGTGCTCTCGCACCTGCGTTTGGTGATCTCGGTGTCACGCCAATACTTGGGCTATGGTCTGCCCCACGCTGACCTGATTCAAGAAGGCAACATCGGTTTGATGAAAGCCGTCAAACGCTTCGACCCTGACCAAGGCGTGCGTTTGGTGAGCTACGCCATGCACTGGATCAAGGCCGAGATTCACGAATACATCTTGAAAAATTGGCGCATGGTCAAAGTGGCCACCACCAAGGCCCAGCGCAAACTGTTTTTCAACCTGCGCTCCATGAAGCAAGGCTTCAAGTCTGACGCGCTCGACAACACGCACCGCAACACCCTCAACCCACACGAGGTGAATGCGGTGGCGACCAAGCTCAACGTCAAGCCTGAAGAAGTGCTGGAGATGGAAATGCGCATGTCTGGCGGCGATGTGCTGCTAGACCCTAGCCCTAACGAAGACAGCGACGAAGCCTTTGGCCCCATCGCCTACTTGACCGACACCAACCACGAACCCACTGCCATGATCGCCGCGCACCAGCGCGACGTATTGGCCTCTGACGGCATTGCCGCTGCACTGAACGTGCTCGATGAACGCAGCCGACGCATCGTGGAAGAGCGTTGGCTCAAAGTGCAAGACAACGGCTCGGGCGGCATGACGCTGCACGACTTGGCCGCCGAATACGGCGTGAGCGCTGAGCGCATTCGCCAAATCGAAGTGGCGGCCATGAAGAAGATGAAAGCTGCTTTGGCTGAATACGCATAAAGCGCCAAGGCCTTGATAGGGCCAGACAAGTTAAATCAAAAGGGCCGCCATGTTTTGCATGGCGGCCCTTTTGCTTGAACGTCAAGACTTCGCGATATATGGTCTCAATTGCTAAATGCTGGGATGCCCGTGATGGCACGCCCCAAAATCAGCGCATGCACATCGTGCGTACCTTCGTAGGTGTTGACCACCTCCAAGTTCACCAAATGTCGGGCCACACCAAACTCGTCAGAGATGCCATTGCCGCCCATCATGTCGCGAGCCATGCGTGCAATGTCCAAAGCCTTACCGCAGCTGTTGCGCTTGAGAATCGACGTGATGTCCACCGAAGCAGTGCCTTCGTCTTTCATACGGCCCAAGCGCAAGCAGCCCTGCAAGCCCAATGAAATCTCCGTCATCATGTCGGCCAACTTCTTTTGAATCAGTTGGTTGGCAGCCAAGGGGCGACCAAACTGTTGGCGGTCCATCACGTATTGGCGCGAGCGATGGAAGCAGTCCTCAGCCGCCCCCAATGCGCCCCAGGCAATGCCATAGCGCGCACTGTTCAAACACGTGAACGGGCCTTTGAGTCCGCGCACATCAGGGAAGGCGTTTTCTTCTGGCACAAAAACCTCGTCCATCACGATCTCGCCGGTGATGGAGGCACGCAAACCCACTTTGCCGTGAATGGCGGGGGCACTCAGGCCCTTCCAGCCTTTTTCCAAAATGAAGCCGCGAATCGCGCCTGAGTCATCTTTGGCCCACACCACAAAGACGTCAGCAATAGGGCTGTTGGTGATCCACATCTTGGCGCCCGAGATCGAGTAACCGCCCGCTACCTTTTTGGCACGCGTGATCATGCTGCCGGGGTCTGAGCCGTAGTTGGGCTCGGTCAAACCAAAGCAACCAATCCACTCGCCCGTGGCGAGCTTGGGCAAGTACTTTTGCTTTTGCGCTTCAGAGCCAAACTCGTTGATGGGCACCATCACCAAAGACGATTGCACGCTCATCATTGAGCGGTAGCCCGAGTCCACGCGTTCGACCTCACGTGCCACGAGGCCGTAGCACACGTAGTTCAAGCCTGCACCGCCATAAGCCTCAGGAATGGTGGCACCCAAGAGGCCGAGTTCTCCCATCTCTCTAAAAATGGTGGCGTCCATTTTTTCGTGACGGAAAGCCTCAAGTACGCGCGGCGCTAAACGCTCTTGGCAATAAGAAGCAGCGGCTTCTTTGACCTGGCGTTCGTCGTCCGTCAATTGAGAATCAAGTTGGAAAGGGTCTTCCCAAGAAAAACTAGCAGCACTCATTGGATGTTTTCTCTACTCAAAGATTTCGAAAATTGAAAGATCAGTCTAGCTTAGCGCCAGACATTTTCACCACACGTTCCCAGACAGGGAATTCGCTTTTATACACAGCAGCAAACTGCTCAGGCGTGTTGCCCACAGGGATGAAGCCCATCTTGCTGATGCGCTCTTGTGTTTCAGGCAATGCAACGATGGCACGCACTTCTGCAGACACACGTTGCAACACATCGTTAGGCACCTTGGCAGGCGCAACTATCGCAATCCAACCCGTCACGCGGAAGATGTCGTCCTTGAAACCTTGTTCACGCATGGTTGGGATGTTGGGCAACACGCCCATACGCTGCTCGCCAGTCACTGCAATGGAGCGCAGTTTGCCGCCATCAATGTAGGGCTTGGCCGTTTGCGCGCTGGCAAATGCAAAGTCGATCTGACCGCCCACCAAGTCTTGCAACATCGGAGCTTCGCCTTTGTAGGCTGCATGGGTCATGTCAGCAGTCATGCTTTGGCTCAGGTAAGCACCCGCCAAGTGTGCGTATGAGCCCATGCCCCAAGAGCCATAAGACAACTTGCTTGGGTTCTTTTGGATATGCGCTTTCAAATCACTGGCGCTGTTGATGCCCGAGTTGGGATTCACCAACAATGTGACGGGTGCCAAGGCCAATTGCGAGACCAATGAAAAATCACGTCCGGGGCTATAGGGCAGTTTTTCATACAAAAACTGATTGATGAGTACCGTGGTGCCCAGAGTCACCAAAAAGGTATAGCCATCGGGTGCAGACTTCGCCGCAGCATCGGTGCCTGTGACACCGCCCGCGCCAGCGCGGTTGTCTACCAACACTGGCTGACCCAATCGGTCAGCCAATTTTTCAGCCAAGGTGCGCGCAATGATGTCTGTCGCACCACCTGGTGCATAAGGCACGATCAGCTTGATGGGCTTATTGGGATAGGCCTGTGCTTGCGCTTGGGTACCTGCACACAAAGCCATCAAGGCAACTGCAGCTGTGGCCATTGCTTGGCGGCGAGATTTGTTATTCATCATGCTTGTCTCCTGTTTATCGTTAATCGTTAACACACTTCAATCACGAATCACTCGCCCCATTTGGCGTCGTCATTCAGAACTCATTGCCCGTTGGGGCGGATTCTTAAAAATTGGCTCCTCATGCTTTCGGCAGAGTCAGCACACCTGCCGCTTGTAAGGCCTCCAGTTGGTTATCGCTCATGGCCAATAGCTCTTGCAGCACAGCACGCGTGCCTTCGCCCAAGGTGGGAGGCGCGCTGCGTATCGGCAAGCGTTGGCCATCTAAACGGTAAGGCGGCGCGAACACAGGTGTAGTGCCTACCACAGGATGAGCCATGTCTTGCACCATGCGGCCACGGCGTGTTCGCTCACTCGTCAAGGCTTCGTGCAAGCCAGCCACTTTGCCGCAGGGAATGCCAGCCGTCTTTAAGCGCTCTAACAACACTTCTCGCGGAAACGACTGAATCAAGGCTTTGAGCATGGGCCCAAGTTCTTTGCGGTTTTTGGCTCGCTCCACGTTGGTGGCAAACAAAGGGTTCTCGACGATGTCTGGTCGCAAGATCACTTGGCGGCAAAACTTATCGAACTGTGCGTTGTTGCCAACGGCGATGATCAGTGGGCCATCAGCCGCTTCGTACATGCCATAGGGCACGATCGAAGGATGCGCGTTGCCATAGCGCTCGGGGTCATGACCAAGCTGCAAAGCATCCAAGCCGTAATAGCCAGAGACAGACAAGCCGCAGTCATACAAGGCCATCTCAATGAGCTGCCCCACACCGCGACGCTCACGGCGCAACAACGCAGCCAAAATCGCTTGGGCCGAATACATGCCCGTCATCAAATCGACCACGGCCACACCAAATTTCAGAGGCGGCATTTGAGCATCGCCATTGAGTGCCATCAAACCAGCCTCGGCTTGAATCACCAAGTCGTAGCCGGGACGGCTCGCCTCAGGGCCGCTGGTGTCGTAGCCAGCGACGGCGCAATAAATCAAATCGGGCTTGATGGCTTTGAGCTGCTCGTAACCAATACCCAGTTTTTCTGCACCACCCGTCTTGAAGTTATGAATCACCACATCGCACTGAGGCAGCAAGGCGTGGATGATTTTTAATCCTTCAGGGGACTGAAGATCCACCGTGGTGGACCGCTTGTTGCGGTTCATGCTGTTGTAGTAAGTCGTCTCTGTCTTGCCAATGCGAATACCCCAATCACGCGTGTCGTCACCACGGCCTGGGTGCTCAACCTTGATCACCTCCGCGCCAAAGTCTCCCAAGACCATGCCGCACATGGGGCCTGCAAACACACGCGAGAGGTCCAACACACGAATGCCCGCCAAAGGCAAATCATGTTCTATATGTGAAGTCGATGTGCTCATTCGCGGCCCTGACGAAGTTGGGTGTAGTTGGGTTGCCGCTTGTTCAAAAAGGCATGGATGCCTTCCAAAGCTTCATCGCCACCCATGGCCTCGACCATGGACTGCGCTTCAAGCTCAAGCTGGTCTTCTAAAGAGTTGCGCGTGGCATGGCGACACAAATTTTTAATGCAGCTCATGGCCTTCTGTGGACCTTTTGAAATGTCAGTCGCCAGCGCTGTGGCCGCTGCCAATGCATGGCCCGACTCCACCAGCCGATTGACAGCACCCAAGGCATGCATCTGTTCGCCACTGAGAGGCGCACCTGTCAGACACAACTCTGTCAACACTTGCCGAGACACGAATTCAGCAAGAAACGCTGTCGCACCACCATCAGGCGTGAGGCCCACCTTCACATAGGCCACGGTGAACTTGGCATCTTTGGCAGCGACCAACATGTCGCATGCCATCGCCAACGAAAGCCCAGCTCCTGCTGCCGCGCCCTCTACGGCGGCGATCACAGGCTTGGGGCAATCACGAACAGCGCGAATCAAATCGTGCAAACCTTCAAGCAAGGTGCGACGCTCAGCCGCAGGCAGCTCATGCCGCTTGGCCAATTGACGCAAGTCCCCACCCGAACAAAAGTGCCCGCCTTCACCTGTGAGCACAACAGCACCGACCGATGGATCTGTGGCCGCACCACGCAACGCATCGACCACGGCGGTGTAGTACTCAAAGCTCAAAGCATTGCGCGCAGCCACATTGTTATTGGACAAAACCAACACAGCACCTTCGCGACGGGTCACTAAAACTTGCGACATGGATTTCCTGACTCAGTGCGTTTGGCTCAAAGCGATGAAGCGTGCCAAGTGATGGTCCTCGTCACCAAACTCATGGTCAATCATCACCAATCGCTTGGCATAGTGGGACAGGGGTAATTCCCAAGTCATGCCAATGCCGCCATGCAACTGAATGCTTTCCTCTGCCACCAGCGTGCCAATTCGGCCAATGCTGTACTTCGCTGCAGACAAAGCTTTCTCACGCGCCACGCGATCGTCTTCATCCATGGCCGCAGCCGCGTTGATGACGGCCGAACGCGCTTGCTCCACCTCCAACAACACATCGACCATGCGGTGCTGCAACGCCTGAAAGCTACCAATGGGCGCACCAAACTGTTTGCGTGTGCGCAGGTATTCCAAGGTTTGGTCTTTGGCCACATCCATCGCGCCCAAGGCTTCGGCGCACAAGGCGAGCAATGCATAGCCGCGCACACGTTCGAGCACGGCATGGCCTTCGCCCTCAGATCCCAGCAACGCATCGGCGGGTACTTGAACATGATCAAACACCAGCTCTGAAGCACGTCCACCATCAATGCGGTTGAACGATCGTCGCTTGATGCCTGCAGCCTGCCCCGGCACAAGGAACAAGCTAATACCTGCGTCACTGTCAGTCGCACCCGAGGTACGCGCAGACACCAGCAAGCAATCCGCTTTTTCACCAAAGCTCACCAAGCCCTTCACGCCGTTGAGCACCCAATGCGCACCCTCACGTTTGGCGGTGGTAGCCACATGGTTCAACTCATGGTGCGCACCTGGTTCGTCATGCGCTAAAGCAGCAATGGCAGTGCCGTCCATCAAACTTTGCAGCTGTTCTTTTTGGGCATCACTGCCCGCCAACATCAAGGCACGGCCCACCAGCAAAGCGCCCAACAGTGGCTCGGGCACGATGCCTCGGCCCAAGCATTCAAACACCACACTGATGTCAAACCCTGCGCCAGCAAAGCCGCCTACCTCTTCTGGAAACAGCGCCCCGATGGTTCCCAACTCGGCCAGCTGTGCGTACAACTTGGGGCTGTGTCCTTCTGCACCATAAGCGATTTGGGTGCGAACGTCTGCGCCGTATTGCTCGGATACAAAACGATTCAAGCTGTCCATCAGCATGCGGCGGTCTTCGGTATGTTCAAAATTCATTTTGGTATTCCTTTCACACGCAGCCAGCCATCACAGGCCCAAAATCATTTTGGAAATGATGTTTTTCTGAATCTCGTTCGAACCGCCAAAGATCGACAACTTGCGGTTGTTGAAATAAGACGATGCAGCCTTCGCCGCAGCCTCATCACCCAAAGGCGGTTCAGCATCCGACACGTCTTGTAAATAAGGAGCGGCATATGGCCCCATGGCGCGACGTGTCAGTGAAAAAATCTCTTGGCGAATTTCTGTGCCGCGAATCTTGAGCATCGAGCTTTCAGCGCCTGGCGCACCGCCGCCTGCCACGGCAGCAATCACACGCATATTGGTGGTCTTCATGTTCTCTAGGTCAATCTCCACCTTGGCCATGCGTGCCGCGAACAAGGGATCTTGCGACAAAGGCTTGCCGTTGCAATGCACACGGTCGGCAACCACCTTCAGTTTTTCTAAGCCAGCGACAGAGAAACCCACGCCCGCAATGTTGGTGCGCTCATAGGTCAGCAAATACTTGGCGTACGTCCAGCCTTTGTTTTCCTCGCCCACCAAGTTAGCCACGGGCACTTTGACGTCTGTGAAAAACACTTCGTTCACTTCATGCTCGCCATCCAAAGTGATGATGGGTCGTATCTCAATGCCGGGGGACGTCATGTCCACCAACAAGAAGCTGATGCCCGATTGCGACTTGGCCTCGCGGTCTGTGCGCACGAGGCAAAAAATCATATTGGCGTGTTGGCCCAGCGTGGTCCAAGTTTTTTGGCCATTGACGATGTAGTGATCGCCATCACGCACAGCGGATGTTTTGACCGACGCCAAATCCGAACCAGATCCAGGCTCTGAGTAACCCTGACACCACCAGTCCGAGCCATCCAAGATGCGTGGCAGCCAATGCGCTTTTTGCGCTTCGCTGCCGTACTTCATCAACACCGGCCCGAGCATGCTCACGCCAAACGGCACGATGCGCGGTGCATGCGCTTGGGCACATTCGTTTTCAAAAATAAATTTCTCAACTGCGTTCCAACCGGGGCCGCCCCACTCTTCGGGCCAATGGTTGGCCAGCCAGCCACGCGCATGGAGCTTGGCGTGCCAGCCTTCCATCTCGGCCTTGGACAAATGTTGGCCCGCAGCTACTTTGGCAGACAACTCAGGCGACAGGTTCTGCGCCAAAAAGGCATGCACCTCTTCGCGGAACGCTTCTTCTTGAGGGGTAAAGTTCAAATCCATATCAGTCCCTTGGTCAGAAAATTTCGAACAAGCCTGCAGCGCCCATGCCACCTGCGATACACATGGTGACCACGCCCCATTTGGCTTTGCGGCGTTTGCCCTCTAACAAAATATGCCCCGCCAAACGTGCACCTGTCATGCCAAATGGATGGCCTAAAGAAATCGCACCACCATTCACATTCAGTCGCTCGTCTTGAATGCCCAATCTCTTTTGGCAATAAATGGATTGCGAGGCAAAGGCTTCGTTGAGTTCCCACAAATCAATGTCGTCCACTGTCAAGCCATGACGCGCCAAGAGCTTTGGCACGGCAAACACAGGACCAATGCCCATCTCGTCAGGCTCGCATCCTGCCAGCGCCATGCCGCGAAATGCACCCAATGGCTGCAGGCCCAACTGAGAAGCAAGCTTGCCATCCATCATCACGCAGGCAGATGCACCGTCTGACAGTTGAGATGCATTACCTGCTGTGATGAAGTGCTCTTCACCACGCACGGGCTGCAACTTGGCCAACGAGTCATAGCTTGTGCCGGGGCGGTTGCTGGTGTCGTGGTCGACCGTCACTTCTTGGTACGACACTACTTTGGTGTCTTTGTTGGTCACGGCCATCGTGGTGGTGACGGAAATGATTTCTTCTTTGTAACGACCGGCCGCTTGTGCCTCAGCTGTTTTGCGTTGGCTCTCGACTGAGAAATGGTCTTGCTCTTCACGGCTGATGTTGTAGCGCTTGGCCACAATGTCTGCAGTCTCAATCATGGGCAAATACAAGTCGGGCTTGTGCTGCGTTATCCATGGGTCAATGCCATCGTCCACCGTGGTGCCGGGGCCGCGGCGCAAACCAGAAATGCTCTCTAGACCACCAGCCACCATCACAGGCGCACCGTCCACCACAATGCGGCCCGCTGCTGTGGCAATGGCTTGCAAACCCGATGCGCAAAAACGGCTCACAGTGGCACCTGCAATTTGCAATGGCAAGCCCGCACGCAGCACACTGGCGCGTGCCACGTTGCGGCCCGTGCGTCCCTCTGGATAACCGCAACCCAAAATCACATCTTCAATCAAGTGAGCATCAACACCCGCACGTTGCACCGCAGCCTTCACTGCGTGTGAGGCCAACTCGGCCCCAGGGATGCTGTTGAACTCACCACGGTGCGACTTGGTCAGTGGCGTACGAGCCGTGGAAACAATGACCGCTTCACGCATAAATATTCCTTCAATGAATGTCTGATCAGCGATTCAAGCTGTCAAAGTTTTTGCCGTCTTTCACCAACTGCTCCAGCAGTGGCGATGCTTGCCAAAACAAAGGGTCTTGCTTGGCAAACTCATGAATGTCGGCCAAGATTTTTTCTAAGCCCACCATGTCGGCGTACTTCATAGGCCCACCGCGATAACGCGGGAACCCATAGCCATGCACAAACGTCACGTCCACATCCAAAGGACGCAACGCGATGCCTTGATGCACCACATTCGCGCCCTCGTTGACCATGGCCGCCATGTATTTGCGAACAATCAGCTCTGGCGTCAACGCACGCGGCTGGATGTTGGTGCGTTCACGCTCAGCATCAATGATTTGCAACACCTCGGGGTCTGGCACACCTGCGCGCGAGCCTTCGGGGTAGAGGTAATAACCGCGCCCCGTTTTTTGGCCAAACCAGCCGCGCTCGCAAATACGATCGGCAATTTGCACATAACGTGCTTTCGGATCGCGCGTGGCTGCGCGTCGCTTGCGTGTGGCCCAGCCAATGTCGCCGCCTGCCAAATCAGACACTTGGAACGGGCCCATGGGGTAACCAAACTCGCGCATGGCCGCATCAATCTCATAGGGCGAGCAGCCGTCTTCCATCATGTGATCAACCGCGGCGCGGTACACCGCCAAAATGCGGTTACCAATGAAGCCATCGCACACACCCGCACGCACCGGTACCTTCTTGAGTTGCGTGGCCAAGCTAAATGCCGTGGCCACCACGTCTGCACTCACCTTTTCGGGCACCACGATTTCAAGCAACTTCATGATGTTGGCAGGCGAGAAAAAGTGCAGGCCGATCACGTCTTGCGGGCGCGAAATGCTGCCAGCAATTTCATTGATGTCTAAGTACGAGGTGTTGGTGGCCAGCACCGCATGGGGTTTGCACACGCGGTCCAACTCTGCAAATACAGCCTTCTTGACCGACATCTCTTCAAACACCGCTTCAATCACCAAGTCGACTTGCGCCAAAGCGTCGTAGTGGGTGCTGGTGCTGAAACGCGCCATCACTTGCGCTTTGGCTTGCTCGGACATGCGGCCTTTGGCGATCAAACCGTTATAAACCTTCTCGACGTTCTGTCGGCCTCTGGCCACAGCTTCGTCATCGCGTTCAATCATGGTCACAGGCAAACCTGCATCCAGCACCGATACCGCAATGCCCGCGCCCATGGTGCCGCCACCGATCACGCCCACATGTGTCACTGGGCGAGGCGCTACGCTTTTGACCTCTGGCACTTTCAACACTTCACGCTCTGCAAAGAAGGCATGGATCAAACCTGCGCGTTGTGGGCTGTCAATGCATTGCAAAAACAACTGGCGCTCGTTGGCCAATGCTTCATCAAACGGCATTTGTAGGCCTGCACGCACCGCCTCAATCACCTTGAGTGGCGAGAACAAACCGCGCGATTTCTTTTCCACGTCTTTTTGAATCTTGGCCAGCACTCCCAGTTGGTGGTCGTAGCCCACTTTGAACGCATCCAAGTCACGCGTGCGTCGCACTGGTGCACCATCGGCCAACAACGCGCGCGCAAAGCTCAAACCCGCTTGCAGCACATCCGTGCCTTCGCCCAATTGGTCAACCAGTTTGCAGCCCACAGCTTCTTGTGCTTTCATGTGTCGGCCACTGAGCATCAACTCCACCGCAGCTTCGACGCCCATCAAACGAGGGGCGCGTTGCGTGCCGCCTGAGCCTGGCAGCAAACCCAGTTGAACTTCCGGCAAACCCAGCTTTGCATCGTGCATAGCCAAACGATAGTGAGCGGCCATGGCCACTTCTAAACCACCGCCCAATGCGGGGCCATGAATGGCGGCCACCACTGGCTTGGTGCACGCTTCAATGCGGTTGCACACCTCGGGCAAGATGGGATGCATGGGCGGGCGACCAAACTCACGGATATCTGCCCCCGCAATGAAAGCGCGGCCCGCGCCCACAATCAAAACGCCCTTCACGGCGGCATCCGCCTCAGCTTCATCCATCGCGGCCATCAAGCCGCGGCGCACATCCATGCTGATGGCATTGACTGGGGGGTGGTCAATCGTGACGACCAGCAAGTCGCCGTCTTTGGCTGTGCGAACCACGGTCGTTTCGGAAGGGGCGGTCAAACGGAGTCTCCTCATTGTTTTTGTCTTACACACCATTGTTTGGCAGATAATATTTCTTGACAATCTCAAACTTTATTGACGCTGCGTCAAAGAATTTTTACTTATGAACGTCGATTTCGCCTCACTGACCCTGCTGGTGGACATCATTGATGCCGGCAATCTGAGCAAAGCCGCCAGCAAGCTCAAGATGACCCGCGCCAATGTGAGCTACCACCTGCGCCAGCTGGAAAAAGCCTTGGGTGCCGAACTCATCCGACGCACCAGCCGCCGTATGGAACCCACCGAGCTGGGCTGGCGGCTGTGCGAGCACGGGCGAGCCATTCGCAACGAAATGGCCAGCGCCCACGAAACCGTCACCAACTTGGGCCAAGGCTTGCAGGGTCGAGTGGGTATCAGCGTGCCCAGTGGCTATGGCCACATCGTGATGACACCTTGGCTGATTGAGTTCAAGCAAAAGTACCCCGGTGTGGTGTTGGATGTGGTGTTTGAAAACCGAATCGACAACTTGCGCGACGATGTGGACATTGCCATTCGTGTGCTGCCCCAGCCCCCAGAAACCATGGTGGCCAAGGACATGGGCACGGTGCGTTACCTCGCTTGTGCGTCCAAAGCCTTTGCCCAACAACACGGCATGCCCACCGAGTTGTCGCAGCTGCGCACGCAACCTGTCATCACCGCCAATGTGGTGGGACGCCAACTGTCCTTGCGTGCGTACCGAGGGGAAGAGCGCCAAGAGGTGATGCTGACGCCCACCCTTATTTCAGACCACTACCCGTTTTTGAAGGAAGTTATTCTGGGTGGCTTGGGCATTGGCTTGATGCCCGACTACATGGTGGCCGACGTGATTGCCAGCGGCGATGTGGTGACCAGCTTAGATGACCACCGTCTGAGCATCTTTGGCACAAACATGTATTTGCTGTACCTGCCCTCGCGCCATCGCACACGCGCGATCAAAACCTGCATTGACTTCTTGGTCGAAAAAGCCAACGCGCACGAAGCTCAGCCTAGATAAATCAGGGCGTGGTTTTGAGCAAGGTTTGGATGTCTTGTGCCAGCACTTTGGCGCCTGAACCATAGCGGCTGTACAAGCGCAAATTGCCTTGCATGTCATACACATAGCTACCTGCCGAGTGGTCCATGGTGTAGCTGGTGGGGGTTTGTCCATCCACCTTTTTGTAATAGATCTTGAACTGTTTAGCCACAACCGGCAGCTCATCGGCGGTTGGCACAAAGGCCAAGAATGTGGGGTCGAAGTTAGCCATATAGGCTTTGAGTAACTCGATGGTGTCGCGTGCAGGGTCCACCGTGACAAACACACCTTGCAGCTTATCGGCATCAGCGCCCAACAAGCGTTTGACTTCGGCCAGCTCGGTCATGGACGTGGGGCACACATCGGGGCATTGGGTGTAGCCAAAAAACAGCACCACCACTTTGCCTTTGAAATCACTCAGGCTACGGCTTTGGCCGTTGTGGTCGGTCAGAGTAAAGCCCTTGGCATAGTCAGCCCCCGTGACATCGATGCCATTGAATTTGGGCTTATCCGGGCTGCACGCCGTCAAGGCCAACACGGCCATGGATGACAACAACAACCGACGCGAAAAAATAAACATGGTGTGACTCATTTCTTAGACAACAAGGTGCGCATGTCTTGCAAAGACACAGTGCTTTCGCTCTGCACTTTGAGGCGCGGAATAGGTTTGAGGGCATGCCCGTAAATCACCTCAACAGTGAGCGTGAGGCGGCCGTCTTGTTGCGGCTTAGCCAGCGCCAGCAAAGCAGTTTTCAGTTGGGTCAGCCAACGCTTGCCGCGCAAGCCCGCAAAGCGCTCGCGGTGCAAATTGCGGCCCAGCAAACGGCATTCGGCCAGCAGGCTATCGGCATCGGCATAGGTGAGCGTGATGCGCTCCATGTCCATCACCGGCTCGGCAAAACCGGCTTGCACCAGCATGTCGCCCCAGTCGTGCATGTCGGTAAACGCATGGCTGGCTGGTGGCCAGCCGTTGGCTTGGTACACCTCCGCAAGTTCACGCAAGGTGTCGGGGCCAAGGCACGAGAACATCAAAAAGCCATCCACCGCCAACAGCTGATGCCACTGCTGCAACAAGGCCTGTGGGTTGGCACTGTTGTGCAGCGCCATATTGGCCCAGAGCATGTCGGCGCTGCCTGCAGCAGGTGCGCCAAAACTCAGCGCATGGCTTGGGAGCCAGCGTTTCCACAACGGAGCTTGCAACGATTGACGTGCGAGTTGTTCGAGTTGGGGCGAAGCCTCCACCACGCTGCATTGCGCTTGCTGGTAACGCGCGCGCAGCTTGGCATGCGTTTGCAGGCCGCCACTCACGGGCGCCCAATCCACCCACGATTTGGGTTGCAAGCGAATCCACTGCAAACGGTCTTCCATACGTCGGCCAATTTCCTCGTTCAACCAAGGCGATGACTTGTGCGGCCACGCAGCCCAGCGGGCGCTGGCCACAGGGTCAAGCGTGGGGGGCGTATCGGGCGAGGAAGGTTCAGACATGACCCCTATTATCGACACCACATCCTTCGCAAACATTGCGCGGTGCTTGAACCCAAATAGACGCAATGTCTTTCCAATGCGGGGAATGTTGAAGCTCTCACGTTCTTTACCTAGCCTTTGTCACATCTGCCGCCGCTGGCCCAGCCAACCTTTGTGCACGCCCTGTGTCGAGCGCTTTGCCCAGCCCACACAGCGTTGCCCAACATGCGCCCTCACCCTCACACAGCCCAAGTGCCACAACTGCGCCCAGCACCCCAGCCCACTAGACGCCTGCGTCGCCGCTGTGAGCTACACCTTCCCGTGGGCAGGCTGCATTGCGCGCTTTAAGTTTCAGGCCGACCCCAGCCTCGCCCGCGCCTTGGCCCACCTCATGCGCCACGCCCCGTGGGTGGAGCCCGCGCTGGATGCCGCCACGCTGGTGGTGCCCATGCCCCTTTCGCCCACGCGCCTGCGCGAACGCGGCTTTAACCAAGCTATAGAGCTGGCCCGCCACTTGGCCCCACAGAAAACCCATGCACACACTTTGCTGCGGCGCGGCGACAGCGCTCACCAAGTGGGCGCTTCGCGCCAAGAGCGACTAGACCATGTGCGTGATGCGTTTTGGGTCGCGTCCGAACGCGTGTCTGCCGTGCGCGGTCAGCGTGTGGTGCTGATAGACGATGTGATGACCACGGGGGCGTCGATGTACGAGGCTGCGCGGGCTTTGCGGGTGGTGGGGGCTGGGCACATCACTGGGCTGGTGCTGGCTCGCACGGAAGAACGCGAAGCACATCACTGACGTGACGAGGCTCCTCACTCATGCGGGACAATGCACGCATGTTCCACATCGTCCTCGTCCACCCCGAAATTCCGCCCAACACGGGCAACGTCATCCGCTTGGCGGCCAACACCGGCTGCACCTTGCATTTGATCGAGCCCTTGGGCTTCTCGATGGAAGACAAGCACATGCGCCGCGCGGGCTTGGACTATCACGAGTACGCGCCCGTGCTGCGCCATGCCAACTGGGCCACGTTTTTGAACGACGCCAAGCCAGACTCCACACGCATGTTTGCCATGACCACCAAGGGCTCTAGCACCGCGCACGACATGGCGTTTCAGCCCGGCGATTGGTTTGTGTTTGGCTCTGAAACCAGCGGCTTGCCCGTGGATATTCGCGAAAGTTTTCCGACCGCACAGCGCCTGCGCCTGCCCATGCGCGCCGACCAGCGCAGCCTGAACCTGTCTAACTCCGTGGCCGTCATCACCTATGAGGCGTGGCGTCAAAACGGGTTTGTGGGCAAAGCCTGAAAAATCATTGATGCAAGTCAAGGCTTATGGCGTTCTGCGTAGCACCATATAGCCTTAGGTTTTAAGCCCTCGCCTACACTAGAGAGCTTGATTTATATCGATTCATTACAGTCATGAGTGCATTCCTAGACGAAGAAGTTTTGTCCGTCCACCACTGGACCGACCGCCTGTTCAGCTTCACCACCACACGCGATACCTCGCTGCGTTTCTCCAACGGCCACTTCACCATGATTGGCTTGCGCGATGAAAATGGCAAACCCTTGTTGCGCGCCTACAGCATCGTCAGCGCCAACTACGAAGAACACTTGGAGTTCCTGAGCATCAAGGTGCAAGACGGCCCCCTCACCTCCAAGCTGCAACACATCAAAGTGGGCGACAAAATTGTGGTCGGCAAAAAGCCCACTGGCACTTTGTTGATCGACTATTTGCTGCCCGCCAAAAACCTGTACCTCATCGGCACAGGCACAGGTTTGGCCCCATTCCTCAGCATCGTGCGTGACCCTGATACGTATGAGCGTTTCGAAAAAGTCATCTTGGTCCACGGCGTGCGTGAAGTCAAAGAGTTGGCGTATCACGACTACTTGACCGAAGAGCTGCCAAAGCAAGAGTTCTTGGGCGAGATGGTCAGTGCGCAAATGCTTTACTACCCCACCGTCACCCGCGAGCCCTACAAAAACCAAGGCCGCGTGACCGACTTGCTCACGTCCAACAAGCTCACTCAAGATTTAAGCTTACCAAACCTTGACCCAGCCAACGACCGCATCATGATTTGCGGCAGCCCCGGCCTCAACAAAGACATGCGCAGCTTGCTGGAAGAGCGTGGCTTCAAAGAAGGCTCTACCACCACCCCCGGCGACTTTGTGGTGGAACGTGCTTTTGTAGAGCAATAAGCGCCTAACCACACGGACACCCAAGGCCTCTTCGGAGGCCTTTTTCTTTGGCCAACACCTGAGCCACAATCACACCCATGTTTGAACCCAGCCAAGCCGATGTTCGGCGCTTCTTCTGTTCGGTCTATGCCAAGTGGCGCAATGCCCAGCCCATGGACGCCCTCGAAACACTCGCCAGCCAATGGGTGGCCGAGCACCCCGAATACCACGCCGATTTCTCAGATGTGGATGCCGCACTTGAGCGCATGTACGAGGTCAAAGACGGCAAGATCAACCCCTTCTTGCACTTGTCCATGCACCTGTCGGTGAGCGAACAATGCTCGATTGACCAGCCGCGCGGCATTCGCCAAGCGGTGGAGTTGCTCACCGCCAAACGCGACTCGCTGCACGACGCGCACCACGAAACCATGGACGCACTGGGCCAAATGATTTGGGAAAGCCAACGCAGCGGCAGACCGCCTGATGGGCACGCCTACATTGACGCGGTACAACGCCGCGCCACCAAAGACTAAACACTTGGGGTGCGCATGAACAACGCCGAAACAAACCCAATTGACGCAAGCCTGCAAGGCGCACTCGCAGGTTTGCGCGTGATTGATTTGACGGGCGTGGTGCTAGGCCCCTACGCCACGCAAATATTGGGCGACTACGGCGCAGACGTCATCAAGATCGAGCCGCCCAGTGGCGACATCATGCGCCACGCTGGCCCCATGAAGCACCCAGGCATGGGACACATCTTCATCAACGCCAACCGCAACAAACGCTCGGTTGTGCTGGATTTGAAAAAGCCAGAACAACGCGAACAGTTGCTGGCCTTGTGCAAAACCGCCGATGTACTGACCTACAACATTCGCCCCGCCGCCATGGCGCGCTTAGGCTTGTCGTATGACACATTGCGCGCCGTCAATCCACGCTTGATCGTGTGCGGCGCGTATGGTTACAGCGAGGGTGGCCCCTACTCAGACTGGCCTGCTTACGACGACCTGATTCAAGGCGCTGTAGGCATGCCGTGGCTGATGACGCAAAGCGGCAGCGTTGAACCGCGCTACGCGCCCACCACGTTTGCCGACCGTGTGACAGGGCTCAACATGGTGCACGCGGTGATGGCCGCCATCATTGCGCGCTACCGCACTGGCGTGGGTCAGCATGTGGAAGTGCCCATGTTTGAGTGCTTGTTGCAGTTTGTGTTGGGCGATCACTTGTGTGGCGAAACATGGCAGCCGTCGCTGGGCGGCATGGGCTACGCACGTTTGCTTGCTGTGAATCGCAAACCCTACGCCACTCAAGACGGCCACATCTGCGCCCTGATGTACAACGACGCGCATTGGCAAGCGTTTTTGAAACTCGTGGGTGTGCCTGATTTGTTTCAAACCGATACGCGTTTTGCCACGCACGCGGAACGCCTGAAAAACATTGATGCGTTGTATGGCGTGGTCGGCCAGCACATGCGCACGCGCACCACCGCTGAGTGGATGAAAGACCTCACGTCGCATGACATCCCCGTCATGCCCATGATGAAGCTCGACGACTTGCTGACCGACCCACACCTCACCGCCACCCAAGGCTGGCTCGATGTACCGCACCCGTTTGAAGGCATGCTGCGCCAGTTGCGCCCGCCAGTGCGCATGAGCGGCACGCCCACGGGTGTGTGGCGGCCTGCGCCACGCTTAGGCGAACACACCGATGAAGTCCTGAGTGAGCTGCGCTAAGCTCTGATACGCTACCTAAAAAATTAACGCTAATGGAACGTCCGATGAAATTCAAAGGCTCAGACAACTACGTCGCCACCCAAGATTTGATGCTGGCAGTCAATGCAGCCATCGCGCTCAAGCGCCCGTTGCTGGTCAAGGGCGAGCCCGGCACTGGCAAAACCATGCTGGCAGAAGAAGTGGCCCAAGCCTTAGGCATGCCCCTGCTGCAATGGCACATCAAGTCCACCACCAAAGCACAACAAGGTTTGTACGAATACGACGCAGTCAGCCGCTTGCGCGATAGCCAAATGGCCGACGCTGAGAGTGCCGAGCGCGTGAAGGACATCAACAACTACATCCTCAAAGGTGTGTTGTGGCAAGCGTTCACGGCTGAAGAGCCTGTGGCCTTGCTGATTGACGAGATTGACAAAGCCGACATCGAGTTCCCCAACGACTTGCTGCGCGAACTCGACCGCATGGAGTTTTATTGCTACGAGACACGACAGCTCATCAAAGCCAAGAACCGTCCGCTGGTGTTCATCACCTCGAACAACGAGAAAGAGTTGCCAGACGCGTTCTTGCGCCGCTGCTTCTTCCACTACATCAAGTTCCCAGATGCCGACACCATGCGCCACATCGTGCAGGTGCATTTCCCCACCATCAAGCAAGATTTGCTAAGCGTGGCGATGAAAACATTCTTTGATATTCGCAACTTGCCCGGCCTCAAGAAGAAGCCGTCGACCAGCGAGCTGATCGATTGGCTCAAGCTGCTCGTGGCGGAAGACATTCCGTTAGAAGCCCTGCAAACAGCAGACGACAAAGTGTCTATCCCACCGCTTGTGGGCGCCCTGCTAAAAAACGAACAAGACACCACGCTGTTTGAAAAGCTGGTGTTCATGCAAAGCCGCAACCGCTGAAGGAGCCCGTTGCCATGTTCAAATTTTTAACCGACGTCGCCATCGATGTTGCTGGCTTTTTTGCAGGCACGGCCATGGGCATCATCTTGGCTCTTGCGTTCGATCTGCAAGTCTTTCCCGATGGCGAAGAAGCGGGCAGCTTGATCGCCATCATCATGGTCGGGCTATTTGGTGGGTTTGGCTTGCAGGCTGCGCGCGTGTGGCGTCACAAAAAATGGCCTGACGCCCAAACTCCCCAATAGGGCATGCCATGCTGATCGACTTCTTCTACACCCTGCGCGCGGCCAAGCTGCCGGTTTCGGTGAAGGAGTACCTCACACTGCTCGAAGCGCTACAGGCCAATGTGGTTGGCCCTGCGTCTGACGCTTGCAGCATGGATGATTTCTACCACTTGTCTCGCACCATCCTCGTCAAAGACGAAAAGCACTACGACAAATTTGACCGTGCGTTTGGTGCGTACTTCAAAGGTGTAGAGATGCTGACCGACTTCACCAAGGATGTACCGCTCGATTGGCTAGAGAAGATTCTTCAAAAAGAACTCACCCCCGAACAAAAAGCCGCCATTGAAAAAATGGGCTGGGATGAGTTGATGGAAACACTCAAGAAACGCCTCGAAGAACAAAAAGAACGTCACGAAGGTGGCAATAGATGGATTGGCACAGGCGGCACATCGCCCTTTGGCAACGGTGGCTACAACCCACAAGGCATCCGCATTGGCGGCAAAGGTGGTAACAAAAGCGCAGTCAAGGTGTGGGACCAACGTAGCTACCGCGACTACGACGACACCCAAGAACTGGGCACACGCAACATCAAAGTAGCCTTGCGACGCTTGCGCCGCTTTGCACGCGAGGGTTCAGCCGAAGAGCTGGACCTTGACGGAACCATCCACAAGACAGCAGCCAATGCTGGCTTTTTAGACATCATGATGCGCCCCGAGCGCCACAACAATGTGAAGGTGTTGTTGCTCATGGACGTGGGCGGCACGATGGACGACCACATTGCCCGCGTGGAAGAGTTGTTCAGCGCAGCCAAGGCCGAGTTTAAGCACTTGGAGTTTTATTACTTCCACAACTGCGTGTACGACTTCATGTGGCGCAACAACAAACGCCGCTACGCCGAAAAGTTTGAAACGTGGGACATCATTCGCAAGTACAACAAAGACTACAAGCTCATCTTCATTGGCGACGCCACCATGAGCCCATATGAAATTGTGCAACCCGGCGGCAGCGTGGAATACAACAACGAAGAAGCCGGAGCAGAGTGGCTGCAACGCTTGCTACACGCCTTCCCTAAATTTGCGTGGATCAACCCCGAGCCACAAGGCGTGTGGCAATACCGCCAAAGCATTGCCATCATTCAACAAATCGTGAGTAACCGCATGTACCCGCTCACGCTCAAAGGCTTGGAAGAAGCTATGCGAATGCTGAGCAAGTAGCACCGTAAAATACTTGTTGGTTGCCGCCGTAGTTCAATGGATAGAACGACTCCCTCCTAAGGTGTAGATACAGGTTCGATTCCTGTCGGAGGCACCAGTTTTATTTGGCATTCACCTGCATCGCTTGGGCATCAATCAAACCCTGTTGTACCAGTGCAGCCAAGCTTTGATCCAAAGTTTGCATCCCCACACCCCGCCCTGTTTGAATCGCTGAATACAGCTGCGCCACTTTGCCTTCACGAATGAGGTTGCGCACGGCGGTTGTGCCTACCATCACTTCATACGCTGCCACACGCCCCTGCCCGTCTTTGCGTTTGCACAGCACTTGCGAGATGACCGCGTTGAGCGACTCGGACAACATGCTGCGCACCATGTCTTTTTCTTCGGCAGGAAACACATCCACGATGCGGTCCATGGTTTTGGCCGCACTCGATGTGTGCAAGGTGCCCAACACCAAGTGGCCTGTTTCGGCGGCGGTGATGGCGAGGCGAATGGTGTCGAGGTCACGCAGCTCGCCCACCAAAATCACATCTGGGTCTTCACGCAACGCCGCGCGCAGGGCATTGGCAAAGCTCAGCGTGTGAGCGCCCAGCTCGCGCTGTTGAACCAGGCATTGCTTGGACACATGCACAAACTCAATTGGGTCCTCGATGGTGATGATGTGCTTGGCCTGTGTTTGGTTCAGCGCATTCACCATCGCTGCCAAGGTGGTGGATTTGCCAGAGCCTGTAGCCCCTGTGACCAAAACCAATCCTCTCGGGCGATGAAGAAGTTCAGATAAAACAGTGGGCGCATGCAACCTCTCCAAACTCGGCATGTGATGTGGAATCACACGAAACACCGCAGACACACCCCGTGCTTGCACAAATACATTCACGCGAAAGCGTGACAGCGCAGGCAGATCGAAAGAGAAATCACATTCATGTGTCTGACTGAACTGTGTTTGCTGTGCTAACGACATGATGTTCATCAATGACAAATGCAGTTCTTCGTGGCTCAGTGTCTGATGAGATAAAACCACCAAAACCCCATCCACTCTGAACATTGGCGACACGCCTGATGACAAATGCAAGTCAGATGCACCGTGTTCGAGGCATTCATGCAACAAATTTTGTAGGTTCATACATGCCCTTCTATATGAGCTTGAGCCTATTTTTGTAACTAATCAGAATTCATTTTTGAAGCCTTTGTCTCAGACTGGTGCACGATCAGGGAAGTTCCTAATCATCGATGATCAAAACCTCATCGCTAGGCCACGAAAACACTCACCAAAACTGGCACAATGCACCCGTTTTAATAAGGAAATGACATGAACAAAACTGAATTGATCGAAGCAGTGGCAGCACAAACTGAATTGACAAAGGCCGACGCTGGCCGCGCTGTCAATGCCATCCTCGACGTCATCACTCACGCCGTTGCCAAAAAAGACGACGTGCAATTGATCGGCTTCGGCACTTTCAAAGCTGCTGCACGCGCTGCTCGCACTGGCAAGAACCCACGCACTGGCGAAGCTTTGAAAATCGCAGCTGCTGTGGTGCCTCGCTTCACTGCTGGCGCAGCATTCAAAGCTGCTGTGAACACCAAGAAGAAGTAATTCTTCGCGTTCACGCACAAAAGCGGCGTCGGGCAACCGAGCCGCTTTTTTTATTTCTCAATCGATTTGGAGACACGCATGTTCACACACGTCTTTTTAGGCGCCAAAGACATAGAGGCATCTCGCCAGTTTTATGACGCGGCACTCGGTGCATTGGGCCACGCCCCAGGCGCTGGTGGTGGTAGCCGCTATGTGTACCGCACACCTTCTGGCACGTTTGGCATTACCTTACCCATCAATGGTGAGTCAGCCACATTTGGCAATGGCAGCACTTTTGGTTTTGCAGCCAAGTCAGAAGACGAAGTGAACGCATTTCACGCCGCAGGTGTTGCCAACGGTGGTGTGTCTTGTGAAGACCCACCCGGCCTGCGCACCAACCCAGCATTTAGCTACTTCATCGCCTACTTGCGTGACCCAGCGGGCAACAAGATATGCGCGATGTACCGCCCACCGGCTAAATGAGCAGCATCAAGCCTGACGCATCTCTCGCAGCTCTGCGTTGGCATGGCGCAAGCGGTCGGCAATGGCCAAGGCCACCGCACGCATGACGCTGATGCTCATCACAGGGTCACCCGCCGCCACGGTGGCAAAGGCCTTTCGGTCGATGGCAATCAACTCGGTTTCACGTGTGGCATACACATCGGCCGAGTGAGCGCGGCCATCTAAGAACGACATCTCACCAAAGAATTGACCTCGGCTGAAAGTAGTCAGATGAATGGTTTTGCCATTGGCCAATGGCAAGCTCACCTTCACTTCGCCTCGGCTGATCAGCATCAGCTCATGGCCACCTGAGTCTGCACTGAACACCAAATCCCCCGCCTCGTACACATGGCGCTGCGCACAACGCTCCAGCGCTTGAATCTCTTGCGCATTCAACCCGTGGAAGATTTCAAACTTACCCAAGGGAATCGCTTCTAGCGACACATGGGCGTGGCCAGCCAATGCCAGGGTTTCGTCCTCAATCCATTCGAGTGCTTCGTCAAACTCGTCAAAGATTTTGGCAGTGCTGTCTGATAGCAAGCCAATGTGATCCACATACGAACGCAGGTCACGCCCGCTAGGCAAACGCTCAGGCACACGCGTCAACACCAAGCGCGCATGACGATCGGACAACATGTTGCGGATGCGCTCAATCATGTGACCTGCGGTCATGTCCATGGATTGCACGCGCATGAAGTCGAGCACCACAAACTTGGCCTTACTCAACTCGGGTTCAATCGCGGTGTAGAGCTGATCGGTGGTGCCAAAGAACAAGCTGCCTTGCAATTCAAAAATCACGGTATGTTCGCCGGTCTCAATCAAGACATCACGTTCTCGCTGGCCACGCACGCGAGAAGAAAACATGGTGTTGCCAAACGTTTTTCGGCGAATGGTGGTGGTGTGAATTTGCTCACGCAAAAACAGCATGATGGCCATGGCGACACCCACGCCAGAGGCAGCAATCAAGCTCACGGTGTTGGCCACAATGACCACCAGCAAGATGACCGCAAAGTCGAGCATGGTGTCTTTGGCTTTGAGCAGTTGCAGCGAATGCCAGTCAATCATCTTGAAACCAATGACGATCAGCAATGCTGCCAAGGCCGACACAGGCACCCAAGCGATGAGTGAGGTCAACAACAAAATGGCCAAGAGCGACCACACGCCTTGGAACACACCCGACAAGTAGGTGGTACCACCGCTGGCCTTGTTTACCAAAGTCGCGCCCATGGTGCCTGCACCGGGTGCGCCACCAATGAGCGACGAAGCTAAGTTACCCAGACCTTGGCCAATCAATTCTTTATTGGAATCATGGCGTGAGCCAGTCATGGCATCGAGCACCACACAAGTTTTGAGTGTGTCAATCGACAACAAGACGGCTAAGGTCATGGCGGGGAACGCAATTTGCGTCCAGCTCGGGAAACCAGATTCGCTCAGGCTATGGAAAGGGTCGAGCAACGATTCAAAGAAACCTTCACCACCCACCGCCAATGGACCAATGATGAATGGGTTGTCGTGCAAGTTGCGTAACTCAGGCCAAGCACTGAAGGCCAGCAACCAATAAGAGGCCATGCCACCGAGCAAACCCACAATCACGGCAGGCACTTTGGTTGAGATGCGCGGGGCCAACAACATGAAGGCTGCCGTGGCCGCGCCCACGATCAAGCTAGGCACTTGCCACAACTCCATCGCGTGCAAACCTTGCCACCAGTTCATACCTTTGGGCAACGCCATCCACTTAGGAAGTTGGCTCATGATGATGATGAGGCCCACACCGCTGAGGTAGCCACTCACCACGGGAAACGGCATGTACTTGATGAGTTCACCAATACGCAGCAATCCAAATGAGATTTGTACCAAGCTGCTGATGAAGGCCACCAAAAACAAGGTGAGCACCACCGCCCCCACACCAGAACCTTGCTGCGTCATTTGAATGGTCAATGCCGACAGCACCGCTGCCGCAGGTGCGCAAGGGGCTGAGATGAGTCGCTGCGTGCCACCAAAGGTGGCGGCAATCAAACCAAGTGCAGTCACCCCCAGCATGCCGGCCAACGCTCCCTTGGCACCAAACTCTGCGCCAAGTGGCGAAAAAATGGTCACGCCAAACGCAATGGCCGATGGCAAAGCCACCAGCATGGCAGCAAAGCCGCCCCAAATGTCCCCAGACAAATTGGCGCGTGAAGATGTGAAAGTTGTAGACATGATGGAAATGACAGTTTTATGTCAGTATCGCAAATTTCGCACTGTCAGACTGCGATTGATTTAAAGCAAACCAAGTACAACAGAAACGTGTCTAATAGACTTTTCTTTAGGAGAAATTTATGACAGCAAACGTTGGCGGCATCGACCGCATCTTGCGCATCGTCGCAGGCTTGGTACTCATCGCTTTGGCCGCCACTGACGTGGTGGGCATGTGGGGTTATATCGTCGGTGGCATCGTGTTGGCGACTGGCGTGATTCGCTTCTGCGGCGCCTACACATTGCTTGGCATCAACACTTGCCCATTGAAGGCAACAGAAGAAGAGCCAGCAAAGTAAGCAGTTATTGCTTCGCTCAGGCCTCAGCGCTTTTAAGCGGCTGAGGCTTTTTTACGCGCCAACCACAACAAGCCTGCGCCGGTGATCAGCACTGGCACCAACGAGCCCCAGTTGAGCCAAGCCCAACCTTGGGTGGTCACCAACGCACCTGAAGCAAACGAGGTGAAGGCCATGGTGGCAAACACGCAAAAGTTAATGGCAGCTTGGGCACGGTTTTTCTCTTGGGGTGTGTAAGCCTGCATCGACAGCGTGGTGCTGCCGGTGAACAAAAAGTTCCAGCCCACCCCCAACAAAAACATGGACCACAAAAATTGGTGCAAGTCCACACCCGACAACGCCACAGCAATGCAGGCGATGTTGAGCAACACACCCACACCCATGATGGGCAACACGCCAAAGCGTTTGATTAAATGGCCCGTCACAAAGCCCGGCGCAAACATGCCGATCACGTGCCACTCCAGCACCCAGCCCGTGTCTTCAAATGACAAACCACACACTTGCATGGCCAATGGCGTTGCGGCCATCAGCAAGCTCATCACGCCGTAGCCTAAAGCGGCAGCCATGGCCGCCACCACAAACACAGGCTGACACATGATTTCGCCCAAGGGGCGACCACCCGTGTCATCCGCTTTCGCAACTGGCGCAGGTGGAAAAGTGATGAAGCTCATCACCGCCATCGACAACACCGCCACCCCCATCAATGCCACATAAGCACCAGCGAACGGCATGCCCAAAATGCTTTTGGTTTGAATCGCCAAATTCGGGCCAATGACCGCACCAATCAAACCACCAGCCATCACCAAGGACACGGCTTTCTCTCTGAAGTCAGGATGGCACAACTCTGCTGCAGCAAATCGATAAAGCTGACCATTCGCGCTGTAATAACCTGCCACCACAGTGGCTGTGACCAACAACCAGAAAGATTGCGAGAGCACAGCAAACGCACCCAAGGCTGCTGACAGCAAAGCCACCAACAATCCCAACTGAAACGAGCCCTTGCGTCCAAAGCGTTGCTGCGACTTGGCCACCAAGCCCGTGCTGAGTGCACCACCCACAACATAGCCCATCACTGGCAAGGTCGCCATCCAAGCTTCGGGCGCCAAACTCAAACCCACCAAACCATTGATGGCGATGAAGGTAACGTTGTTGGTCAGGAACAGGCCCTGCGCGATAGACAGCAATACGAGATGACGGTTCATAAAAATTCTAAAAATTAAGCGAGGCCAAGCCTGCAGACATCGCCAAGCCGTGCACCACAGCAGACGCAATGGTCAACACAATAGCAGGTGCTAAGCGTGAGGCTTGATCCGCATATTTGAACAGCCATACAAACGCCAACAGCGACAGTGGAAGTGAAGCCAGTCCCCACAGTGCTGGCTCAGGGTGAATGAACCACATGACGCCTAAAACTAACCACGCATGTGCAAGCAACGCCAGTATCAAGTACAACCCAGCAGCGATGCGGGGCCCCAAACGGACCACCAAGGTGCGCTTGCCCACCTGAGCATCGGCAGCCGCATCTGGAAAGCCATTGATCAACAAAATATTGCCCACCAACAGTGCAAAGCTCACGGCCACAGCAGCAGGTATCACGAAAAAGTGTCGCCGCTGCGCATAGTCTGCACCGATCACCACCAAGCCCCAAGTGAGTGCCACGACCAGCTCACCCAAGCCCCGTTTCATCAAAGCCAAAGGCGGGGCTGAGTAGCCCCAACCCAAGAGCAAACCCAGCAAGCCTAAGACGATCAAACCACCACCCGTTTGAACCGACAGCCACAGACCGCATGGCACTAAAAAAACAATCAAGGCTTTGGCGAGATCATGCGTATCTTGCACACTGACACGCCCATTTTGAATCAGGCGTGCGCCGCCTGTGAATGGGAACAAGCCTTGTGTGTTGGCCTCATCCGCACCATTGAGGGCATCGTGATAATCGTTGAGCACGTTTGCAGCGGCATGCATCAGCACCGCCAAGACCACGGTAGCCAAACCAATCCAGACATGGGGCCCATGCCCGCAAGCCGCAGCCACTGAGATACCCAACACACAAGCCACAGCCGTGATGACCAAAAATCCTGGGCGCGTCATCTGCACCAACGTGCGCCAAGATATTTGAGCGTTTGGCGGTTCAGCCGGTGCTGATGTCACATTCAAATGCCGGATTTATCGAGGCACCAAGAACACAGATTTTTCATGGATCACATCATTGCCCGACGTGTCCTTGATATCAAAGTTGATCTTGTGGGAGCCTGCATCAGCAGAACCGTAAGGGATGGTCACGCGCAACACCACCCAATGCGCTTGCGCAGATGCCACCTTCACTTCAGTTTCCGTTTCAATGCGGATGTCTTTCATGCCGTCTACGGAAATTTGGAAAGTCTTGTCTTGCTCAGCCGCATTCATCACTTGCAAGCGGTAGATGTTTTCAATGCCACCGTTTTCTGTGATGCGAGCCAAGGTTGCGCGGTCACGCACCACGTCGACCTTAAACGGGGTACGCGTAGCCAATGACACGCCCACGGCAATGATCAGGGCCATCAAGATGGAGGTGTAGATCAACACACGGGGACGCGCCACACGCATCAGCGTTTGTTTGGTGGTCCACTTGTTTTCCATCGCGTTTTGCGTGGTGTAGCGCACCAAGCCTTTGGCGTAGCCTAATTTATCCATCACGGTGTCACACACGTCGGCGCAAGCGCCACAGCCAATGCATTCATATTGCAAGCCGTTACGAATATCAATGCCTGTTGGACACACCTGCACACACAAAGAACAGTCAACGCATGAGCCCAAGTTGGCTGCAGCTAGGTCCGTCTTCTTAGAGCGAGCACCGCGTGGCTCACCACGTTCTGTGTCATAGGTGACGATGAGTGTGTCATGGTCAAACATGGCACTTTGGAAGCGTGCATAAGGGCACATGTACTTACACACTTGCTCGCGCATGAAACCTGCATTGCCATAGGTGGCGAAGGCGTAAAAGAACACCCAGAAGAATTGCCAAGGGCCAAAGCTCCAGCTGATTGCAGTGGCAGCCAACTCTTGGATCGGCGTGAAATAACCCACGAATGTGAAACCGGTCCACAACGACAGCGCGATCCACGCCGCATGTTTGTAGATTTTCTTGCTGAACTTCTTGACAGAAAAATCAGCATCGTCCAAACGGATACGTGCAGAACGATCGCCTTCGATCTTGCGCTCTATCCACATGAAAATTTCGCTGTAGACCGTTTGCGGACATGCGTAACCACACCATAGACGGCCCGCTACAGCGGTGAACAAGAACAACGACAAAGCCGAGATGACCAACAAGCCAGTCAAGTAAATGAAGTCTTGTGGATACAAAACCAAACCGAAGATGTAAAAGCGGCGAGCCTCTAAGTCAAACAGCACCGCTTGACGCGTGCCCCACTCCACCCAAGGCAAACCATAAAACACCAGTTGTGTGATGGCTACCGTGATCCAACGCCAATAAGCAAAGATGCCTTCTACTGAACGTGGGTAGATTTTTTTAGCAGCGGCATAGAGCGACACCATCTCTTCACTGTCTTCGGCAGCAGCCGAATGAATGGGTATCACTTTTTTGGATTCTTGGTGGTCTGTCATGAAAGTCAATCGTATGAATTAATCAGGCTTAAGCCAATGTGTCCCAAGCTTTGAGGGCTTCAGCGGAGTACATCAGTGCGGGGCCGCCGCCCATGTAGACGCAAATCGTCAACATCTCTTCCAACTCTTCGCGTGTGCAACCCAACTTACGCAAGGCCTTGACATGAAAGCCAATGCAGCCAGAGCAGTGCTGGGTAATGCCAATGGCCAAAGCAATCAATTCTTTGTTTTTGGCACTGATGTTGCCCTCGGCCATCGATGCACGCGCCAATTGGCCAAATCCTTGCATTGCCTCAGACTGTGTTTTGCGAAACGGTGTCAAACACTCGTTGATGCCTTGCATCAGGTTGGCATGATCAAACGTACTCATAGCTTTCCTTTTTCAATTACTTCAGTTGCTGGCCTTCGCCATCAAACACTTCTACGGTGACGGGAATTCCTTGGCGCACGCTCTGGGTCACAGTGCAAAACTCCTCAAACTGCGCCAACACACGATCGACCTGCTCAAGTGATGCCGCCGCCACACCCAAACGAATTTGAGCGTTCATGTGCAACACGCGCAAACGGTTGTCATCATTGCGCCCAACTTCAGCAGTGACGACGCATGAAATCGGCTCTGGCACTTGCTTGAATTTGCGAAATGCAAATAAAAGCGAGTCAGACAAACAATTCCCTACGGCTGCACACAGCAATTGCATGGGCGACGGACCCAAATCAGCCCCCAAAGGTGCTGGCTCATCACTGGTGAGCACAGGTATATCGCCGCCAAATACTATGTCGAAACGATAGTCATGACGTTGCGATAGCTCAACTCGGATTGTTTTTCCAGACATTTTTGTGCCTCATTACTCAAATGATGGTTGTGCGGGCTTGACCAACGTGTGGCCTGCAGCCTGCCACGCATCCACGCCACCGGCAATCGAGCGCACGTGGGTATAACCCATTTGTGCCAACGACTGCGCACTCAGTGCAGCGCGTCCACTGGTTTTGCAGTACAGAACAATATTCATGTCACGCGCTTGAAGGTTGGGGTTATTGGCCATCTTGAACTCGAGCATGCCGCGCGACATGTGCACAGCCCCAGGTAAAAAGCCAGCCATGTATTCCTCAGATTCACGGACATCAATCAAAAGGTCACACGATTGAATGGCCTCGACAGCTTGATCCACTGAAATTTCTTGCACAGATTGCTTGGCGGCAACGACTAAGTCATGAGCGGTTTTCATACAGTTTTCCTTTTAAGAACGGTTCGTTTTTTGGATGTCGCTAAGGCTTTGGGCCATGCTTGCTGAATATGCTGCTGCGAGATGCGGTCACAGACCAGATCGCACAGGGTGTAGATGGTGGGGTCAGAGATTTGGTAATACACGCTGGTTCCTCGCCCCTCGCGTGTCACAAAACCTTGCTGCATCAACATGGCCAAATGTCTTGACATGTTGGCTGCGGTATAGCCACAAGCTTCGGCCAATTCGCCTACGTTGTGCTCTTGCTCGCGCAGCAAGTTCAAGATCCGCAGCCGCGTGGGTTCTGCTAGGACTTGGAAATAGTTAGCCACACGATCGATGGCTTGCTCTGGAACTTGGGTCATGGCATGATTCTATGACTTATTTAACCAATTAATTAATTAATTGATTAGTTAAATAATCGCTCAATTATTTATAGAATAGCGCCATGTCTGATTCCACACTCCGCATCTCTGGGCGACTTGCTCGCTTTTTCCAAGCCTCTCAAATCACACCGCTTCTCGCGCTGGTGTGTTTCTTACTGGGCGTGTTCGCTGTACTGGTGACGCCACGTGAAGAGGAGCCGCAAATCAATGTGACCATGGCCAACGTGCTGATTCCCTTCCCGGGCGCATCAGCCAAAGATGTTGAGCAAATGGTCTCGGTTCCTGCAGAGCAAGTGTTGTCACAGATCACGGGTGTTGAACACGTCATGTCTGTGTCACAACCGGGTATGTCTGTGGTCACGGTGCAATACAAAGTAGGTGTGCCCCGCACCGAAGCGTTGGTGCGCTTGTATGACACCGTCAATTCTCACGCCGACTGGCTACCCAAAGGTTTGGGCGTTTTACAACCCTTGATCAAGCCCAAGGGCATTGATGATGTGCCAATTTTGTCGCTCACACTCCACGGCAAAGACACAGACTTGAGTGCATTTGAACTCGAACGCGTCGCACAGAACATTGAGCTCGATATCAAACGCGTCCAAGGGACACGTGAGGTCACCACAGTGGGCGGCCCATCGCGCGCTATTCAAATTGACATCAACCCCGCACGCATGCAAGCCGCCGGTATCACAGTGCCCGAGCTGCGCATGGCTTTGCAAGGTGCGCATTTGGGCTCACCTGTTGGTGACTTGTTGGTTGGCAATCAGGCCATTGCCATAGAGTCAGGCCCGTTTCTGAGCAGCGCCAAAGATGTGGCCAGTTTGGTGGTCGGCGTACGCGCTGGCACTCCGATTCATGTGCACGATATTGCTCAAGTTCGCGATGGGGGAGCACAAGCCAACACAGCCGTGTGGCATGGCATGACAGGCGCCAAACCCGTTGAGCGCACAGCCGTGACGATTGCCGTCACCAAGAAGCCAGGCGAAAACGCCATTGAAGTTGCCAATGCTGTTTTGTCACAAGTGGCGTCGCTCAAACAAAGCAAGATTCCTAGCAACGTCGAAGTCACAACGACACGCAACTACGGCGAAACAGCCAATGACAAAGCCCAAAAGCTGATTCAAAAATTGCTGTTTGCCACCGCGTCTGTGGTCGCTTTGGTGTTTATCGCTTTGGGTCGCCGCGAGGCTGCCATTGTGGGTACGGCTGTGATTCTGACCCTGACGGTAACTCTGTTTGCCTCATGGGCATGGGGCTTCACGCTCAACCGTGTGTCACTGTTTGCCTTGATTTTCTCCATCGGTATTTTGGTGGATGACGCGATTGTGGTGGTCGAGAACATCCACCGACACCAAGGCCTGCATCCAAACAAAACTCTTTTGCAGATCATTCCAGGCGCAGTTGATGAAGTGGGTGCGCCAACCATCTTGGCCACCTTCACGGTGATTGCTGCCTTGCTGCCTATGGCGTTTGTGACAGGCTTGATGGGCCCTTACATGAGCCCCATCCCAATCAACGCCAGCATGGGTATGTTGCTGTCTTTGGCTGTCGCGTTTGTCGTGACACCTTGGCTGGCTCGCATTTGGATGAAGGCCTCACACGGACATGGCCCCGAAGAAACCAGTGCATTCAAGCAATGGCTCCAACGCTTTTTCAATGGTGTCTTCAGCCCGTTCTTAAACGACAAATCGGGCCGACGTAACCGTTGGGGGTTGGGTGCTTCGGTGTTGGGCGCGATCGTCTTGTCCGTCGCACTGCCGGTGGCTGGACTCGTGGCCCTCAAGATGCTGCCCTTTGACAACAAGTCCGAATTCCAAGTGGTGGTTGACATGCCCGCGGGCACCCGCGTGGAAGAGACCGAAAAAGTATTGCGCGCTTTGGGCGCTCATTTGGCCACTGTGCCAGAAGTCACACACTACCAAGCCTATGCAGGCTTGAGCGCGCCCATTAACTTCAACGGTTTGGTGCGTCAGTACTACATGCGCACGGGTGGACATGTGGGCGATATTCAAGTGAACTTGCAAGACAAGCATTTGCGCAAAGCACAGAGCCACATCATCGCCATGCGCGAACGTGCTGCGTTACAAACGATTGGTAAGCAATTCAATGCGAACGTGAAAATCATTGAAGTGCCACCTGGCCCACCTGTACTGGCCCCTATCGTGGCTGAGGTTTACGGTCCAAACGATGAAGGTCGCAACCAAGTGGCCAAATCGGTGCGCGCCATGTTCAATAAACAAAACGGCGTGGTCGATGTGGATGACAGCACTATCAGCGCAGCACCCCGTCAAGTGCTGCTGATCAACCGCCAAAAGGCGGCGCAAATGGGTGTGTCGCAACAAGCCATTGTCAGCACCTTGCGTGCAGGCTTGGCAGGCGAATCCACCGTCTACGCACACGACCAAAACAAATATGCAGGCGCTATCGTCATCCGCTTACCCAAGAGCGAGCAAGACTCTTTGGAGAAGTTGCTCAGCCTTGGTGTGCGCAACTCACAGCGTGAAATCGTGCCAATCCGTCAGTTGGTGACTATCAGTGACACCCAACGTGAACAGCCCATTTATCACAAAGATTTGCTGCCCGTCACCTACGTGGTGGGTGACATGGCTGGCAAAGTCGACAGTCCTTTGTACGGCATGTTTGGCATGCGCAGTGGCTTGAGCCAAATTCAAGCGCCCAACGGCAAGCCGGTTGAAGAGTACTTCATCAAGCAACCCACCGACCCGTACCAAAACTATGCAGTCAAATGGGACGGCGAATGGCAAATGACCTATGAAACCTTCCGTGACATGGGCGCAGCTTATGGTGTCGGTTTGATCTTGATCTATTTGTTGGTAGTGGCGCAATTTGGCTCCTACCTCGTACCACTGATCATCATGGCGCCGATTCCACTCACCATCATTGGTGTGATGCCAGGCCATGCTTTGCTGGGCGCTCCTTACACCGCCACGTCCATGATCGGCATGATCGCTTTGGCGGGCATCATTGTGCGTAACTCTATTTTGTTGGTCGACTTCATCCGCTTACAAGTGTCGCAAGGCATGGACTTGAAGGACGCGGTGGTGGCATCAGCCATTACCCGTGCGCAACCCATTGTGCTGACAGGCTTGGCCGCCATGATGGGTGCATTCTTTATTTTGGATGACCCCATCTTCAACGGTTTGGCCATCTCCCTCATCTTCGGCATTTTTGTATCAACGGCACTCACCTTGTTGGTGATTCCACTGCTCTATTTCATGGCGTTCAAAAACAAACCCGCCTCAATCATTTCTGGAGAACACGCATGAAACGCTTGCCACTCATAACAGCCCTTGCATTTGCAGGCTTCACCTCTTTCGCACAAGCTGCCGACTTGATGAGCAGTTGGGAAGCTGCGCAAGCACGTGACCCCGAAATTGCAGCAGCGCGTGCCTTACACGAACAGGCGGCGTTTCGCTTAGAACAAGCCAAAGCACTTTGGGCTCCGATGGTGTCTGCGGGTGGTGCTGTTGGCGTGGGTGGTGCTGATAGTCAAACCAAAGGTGCTGAAGCCATGGGGCAGAGCAATGTCACCTTCAAAACAAATGTCAATTTAGGTGTCTTGGCAAGAGCCAGCATCGGTGCCCAACAAGCTTGGATCAGTCCTGAGCGCGAAGCCCAAAGTAAACAACTAGAGCTTTCAGCACAAATTGCTGAAAAGCAATGGCTGCAAGCACAACAAAACCTCATCATGAAAACTTCGCAGCGTTACTTTGACGTAGTGGCTGCTGAGCTCACGCTGACCGTACTTCAGCGCCAACAAAAAGCGATGAAACAAGCTGCGGCTGAGATCACCAAGCGCCAAAGTGTGGGTGATGCCAGCGTGATGGATGTGCAAGAGGCCAACGCGCGTGTTTCAGAGATTCGCGCTCAGGTACTGACACAAGAAAACCAGTTTGTCATGAAAAAAGTGGCCTATCGACAGTTGACGGGTCAGGAGGCCACGCAACTGAAGGCCATTGCCAACATCAATCTCACGCCTACAAATTTGGCCGATCCAAGTGTTTGGGTTCAGCGTGCCAAGCAGCAGTCTCCTGGTCTTCAGATGATGAGTTTGCAACAAGCCATTCAAGGCCAAGAGGCCAAGCGCATCAAAGCGGGTAACGCCATGACCGTGGACTGGGTTGCCCAAGCTCAGTTGGATCGACTAACAGGCACCGGAAATTACAGCAACAGTGCCAGCAACCAGATGGCGCAGTACATGGTCGGCATTCAATTGAATGCACCTCTCAGCACGGGTGGCATGGTGGAATCACGCGAGCGTGAGGCCCTGAAGCAAGTTGAGAAACTTCGCTACGACCAAGAAGCTGCCGAGCTCAACATTGAGCAGCAAGTTCGAGATGCATGGCAAAGCCTGAACAGTGCGCAAGCGCGCTTACAAGCCTTGTCACAGTCGGAGCAAGCAAGCAAAGCGCGCCTGACCGCAACCCGTCAAGCGCACCGCACGGGTTCGCGAACAACCAATGAATTGTTAGGTGCGGAACACGATACAGCTCAGGCTGAATTGGCATTGCTCCAGTTGCGCATTCAAACTGCGATGGATCAATTGCGTTTGTACGCTGCCAGTGGAGAATTGACTGAGGTTCAACTTCGTCAAGTCAACGCCTTGCTCAAGTAATTCATGAAATTGCGGTATTCGTCACACGCCACTTTGCTTCTTTGTGCGCTCGTTGGTCAGCCTGTATGGGCTGGCACTTGCGCCGAAGATATTGCGGCTGTTGATAAAGCATTGCGCAGCCAATACGGCGAAGACCGTAAATGGTGGCAAGTCATTGCTTGCCCAGTGGTCATGGATGGCAAACTTCGCAAAGACGCGGTTGTCAATGTCGAGCAGATCAAAGAAATCAGCTACTTTCGCAATATTGCCTACATGCAGCACGCCCGTGGCGATGACAAGATGTGCAAAGAGTCCCTCAAAAAGCCTAAGCTGATGCTTCGCGTTTGGTGAATTCAAATCCCTCACAACAGGGAAACCCCTAAAAAAAAGTTATTTATTACTTGATTAAAATCATTGCATAAGCATCAATAAAACTTTTTTTAAGAGGAATGACACATGAAAAAATTGACAGCAATCGCTATCTTGGCATTCGCCAGCACCGGTGTTTGGGCCAGTGCAGATTTGGCTAAAAAGAACAACTGCTTGGCTTGCCACGCTGTTGACAAAAAATTGGTTGGCCCTTCTTACCAAGATGTGGCAAAAAAATATGCAGGCCAAGCTGATGCGGTTGCCAACTTGACCAAGAGCATCAAAGCCGGCGGTAGCGGCAAATGGGGCCCTGTTCCTATGCCACCACAAGCCCAGCTCAGCGACGCTGACGCCAAAGCACTCGCAACATGGGTGCTCGGCGGCGCAAAATAATACGACTGGTACTCGTAACTTCATGAGCTTCCCTCGGGAAGCTCTTTTTTTTGTCTTCGCAACCCAGTGGCCCCGTATCTTTTTTCAGTGTGAGCGCTTCAAATTACCCTTGCGTATTTGAGTGCTTTGGCTCCACAAGATCTTGCCACTGCCAATCTTTACTAATATTGCAAATGGGTCCTGTTCTGGGCTAGATTTTTGCCCAGTCACGCACATACATTTCTAAATAGGAGGCTTCATGCTCACCAACTGGATACAAGACACTCAAGCCTTGCTCAACAGCAAGGATGACGCAGCGCCCACGCGACGCTTGGCTTTGCAAACTGCATTGGGTTTAGGTTATGCCGCCGCAGCCGCCCCCCTGATTGCACAAACTGCCATCAAAACTTCGACCGAAGGCTTGATCGAAGGCGAAGTCATGATCGACGTCAACGGCTTCAAAATGCCCGCTTACCGCTCAGCCCCCAAAGGCAAAACCAATTTACCCGTGGTATTGGTCATTTCCGAAATTTTTGGCGTGCATGAGTACATCGCCGATGTCACACGCCGCTTTGCGAAGGCCGGCTACTTGGCCATCGCGCCAGAATTGTTTGTGCGTCAGGGCGATGCCAGTGGATATGGTGAGATGGCCAAGCTCATTGCTGAAGTCATCTCTAAAGTGCCCGATGCTCAAGTGATGGGTGATTTGGACGCGACACTGAAGTGGGCCGGCCAAAACGGCGGCAATGCTGACCGTGCCGCTATCACTGGTTTTTGCTGGGGTGGTCGCATCACTTGGTTGTATGCCACGCATAACCCCAAGCTCAAAGCCGGTGTCGCTTGGTATGGCCGCATGGAAGGCCAAACCAACGCCAACAACCCCAAGCACCCTATCCAACTCGCTTCAAGCCTCAAAGCGCCTGTGCTGGGCTTGTATGGCGGTGATGACGCCGGCATTCCTGTGACATCGGTCAACAACATGAAAGAAGCCTTGGCGCAAGTTGCCACAACGGGCAACAAAGCGGCCAAGGCCTCTGAGTTTGTGCTCTATCCAGATGCACCACACGCCTTCCATGCCGACTATCGTTCTAGCTACCGTGCGGCAGCAGCGACAGATGGTTGGAATCGTGCGATAGCGTGGATGAAGCAGCACGTTTAACTGCTTCACCCACTGCTGCTGTCACGCTGATTCAGCGGGGCAGCAGCCTTTTCCTTCTGGCACACCAAACTTGCGCAAAATAATGCTCATAGGACAAAAGTTTGTGATGCCAAACTGAAACAAGTTCAATCCAACAAATGCTGTGAAGGCCAAGGCCCACTCACTCACAAACACAGGGCTCTGCTCGATGCCCAGTGCCAAAGACACCATGATGAACAATCCCGCGAAAACGCGGATGTAACGTTCGACCGTCATTTCAACTCCTATTTAAAAACCGATTTAGGCTGCAGCAAAACCTTGGTTTGGCAAGACGCCTTCCAACTTCGGTGTGTTGAGCTTGCGCTTCGACACTTTGCCGCCGCTGGCTTTGAGCCATTGCTCAGCAACTTCCCAAACTGGCTTGAGGTTTTGTGACTTGGCCTCTTCCGACACAGGCGCCCAGCCTGCCACTTTGTATTTTTTGTTGGCATCGATGAGCTTGCCTTTGAGGCGCATCTCACCAATACGATTGCCAGCTGAATTGTTAGGACGGCACACGTATTCAAGACCACCCACACGCACCATGTCACCACCTTGTTGGTAGTAAGGATCGGGGTTGAACAAGTTGTCGCACACGTCTTCGAGCACGGTCTTGATGGTTTCGCCCGTCATTTCAGTGACGGTGGCGTAAGAGTATGTTGTGGCTGTCATGTCCATCAACCACTCACGTGTGATGGCTTGACCTGGCAACAAGGATGTACCCCAACGGAAGCCAGGAGAGAAGGCCAAGTCAGCGCCTTGTACGTCCATCAAAGCATCCAACAACAACTGGTCGCCTGTACCGTTGAAGTTACCGCGACGGTACAAAGTACCTTCTGTGATCGCCAACTTCTCATTGAGTTTGGCTTCATAAGGAGCGCGAATCTTGGTGATGAGCGCATCCATTTCTTTGTCGGCAGGCAACATGTTTGAGAACACGGGCAGCAGCTTGTAACGGAAGTCTGTGATCTTCTTGTTCTTGACTTCGAAGTCAAGCACGCCCAAGAACTTGCCGTTTGAACCGGCGTTGGTCACGATGGTCTTGCCACCTTTGTTGTTCACCAAAGTAGCGACTGGCATACCGTCATGCGTGTGGCCGCCCATGATGGCGTCAATGCCACTGACGCGGCTTGCCATTTTCAAGTCAACGTCCATGCCGTTGTGAGAGATGACGACCACGACCTGCGCACCCTTGCCGCGTGCTTCGTCGACCATCTTTTGCATGTTTTCGTCTTGAATACCGAACGCCCAGTCAGCCACCATGTAACGTGGGTTGGCAATGGGTGTGTATGGGAAGGCTTGGCCGATGATGGCGCAAGGCACACCATTGATCTCACGGATCACATATGGCTTGAACACTTGGTCGCCAAAGTCATTGGTCTTGACGTTTTGCGCAACAAAGTCGAGTTTGCCAGCGAAATCTTTTTCAACGATCTCTTTCACACGGTCCATGCCGTAGGTGAATTCCCAGTGACCTGTCATCACGTCAACGCCGAGCAATTTACAGGCGTCAACCATGTCTTGCGCGTTAGTCCACAGAGAAGTAGCAGAACCTTGCCATGTGTCACCACCATCAAGCAGCAATGAGCCTGGGCGGCTGGCTTTGAGGCGCTTGACCAAAGTAGACAAGTGGGCAAAACCACCCACTTTGCCGAAACGCTTGGCAGCAGTTTCGAAGTTCAGGTAAGTCATGCCGTAGGCTTCAGCACTGCCGGGGCGAATGCCTGCAGTCTTCAACAAATGCTCACCCACCAAATGTGGCAACTGGCCCTTCATGCTGCCAATGCCGAGGTTAACGCTTGGCTCACGGAAGTAAATTGGCTTCAACTGCGCGTGGCAGTCAGTCATGTGCAGAAATGACACTTGACCAAATTTGGGGATGTCATACAAGCCTTTGGCCGCAGTGGATGCGTCAGATTGGGCAAAAGCATTCATGTTCATGCCGGCCATCGTGCCAGCGCCCATGACTTGCATAAATTCGCGTTTGGTCAAGTTCATATCAGTACCTACTTATTTATTGAACGGAAAAAAGCCGCAGCAGGAGTTTCATGCTGCGGCTTGAAGGGAAGGATTACTTATTGATGGGTGACGCAGGGTCAAGCAACAATGCCATCACATCTTTGATTTGCTTTTCAGTCAGGATGTTCTTGTGACCGAAACGAGGCATGTTGGTACATGCGTTGTAAGCACGTGCGTTGTTCAACTTACCCCATGTGTACTCAACGATTGGCTTTGCAGCAGCGTTGGTCGGATCAGTCACACCACGAATTTTGCCGTAGTTGTAAAGGCTTGGACCCAAGTTACCGTAGGACAACTCAGTCTTGCTGATTTGGTGACAGTTGTAGCAGTTGCCGCCATTCTCAGAACCTTCTTTGTCAGTCCAAGTCAGACCACGACCGCTTTGTGCGACCTTCTCGCCTGCTTTGAAGTCACCCAGATATTTACCATCTGATGGTGGCTTGATGGTTTTCAGGTTGCGTGCCTCAATGGCTTTCGCATTGGCTTCGCTGATAGGAGTACCGTTCGTATCAGCTTCAGAGCAGAGACGGTTATCTTCATCTTGATTGAGAACATCAAGCTTTACTTGCCCTTGCGCACGGAATGAACGTTTTGCAATATCTTGCGCCAATTTATCAAGGTCGGCGCTTGAGGGCATTGGCGTTGCACAAGCAGTCAACAAAACGGCGGCGATGGCAGTCAGGGCCAGAGTGTGTTTGCGGTTCATTTTTGTATTCCTTATCGTTTGATCGCAGGTGCAATGGCTTCGCCACCTTTGCCGTTCACGCCCATGTAGACGCCCAATGCAATCGTGGCATCACTGGTAAACAATGGATATGGGAAACGTTGTTGGCGATAGCAATCGTTCAAGCGCAACTGAGCGCTCCACATTTGACCGTTTGACACACGGTAAGCAGGCCATGCGCCAAAGCCGTTGCCAGCACCTGGGTTTTTGGTCAAGTTAGGCAAATCTTGCAAGCGAATACGCTTCTCATCATCTGCATGGCAAGTGGCACATGCAAAGTCATGAGGGCCGCTGCGCATGAAGAACAAGCGTTTGCCGACTTCGTACATTTTTTTCTCTTCCACATGAGATTGTGAAAGATTGAATTTCATACCCTTGGACTCAGCGGAGATCCAAGTAGCCAATGCTGTCACGTTGGCTTGCTCACCTTTACCAAAAGGTGTTTTTGCAATTTCTGCAGCATCGAAACCTTGCAAGGTTTCCATGCATGTCACCAAACGAGACTCTAAATCTTGTACACGACCAGTGTCAGCGAAGTAACGTGGCAACTCTACCCACACGCCTTTGACCACGCCTGCGCCTTTGCCCAAATCACACTTTTCAAGTGTTGAATTTTTAGGGCCACGGGCTTTTTTCCACAGACCTTCACCCTTGACTTCATACAAGTCTGCGGGGTTACCGTCTTGCAGCATCGCACGGTATTCGGCAATGCTATCTGTTGAGGATTTTTGAGCGAATGCAGTTGCAGTCAAGCTGCACAAACCGATTGCAAGCGCTATTTTTTTAATATTTTGACCAACCAATTGGCTCATAGATACCTCCGAGAAAACAAAAAAGAATCGGCCACAACACAGACGTGTCGTGGCCGAACAAGTTAATTACGAAACAGTTGCTTCGTCAGTGCGGCTTTCGCCTTTGCTGTCTTTCCAAGTCACAGCCAATTTGTCACCGGCTTTAGCGCCTTTGACAGTGAACTGCAAGAATGGGTTCTTAGACACAGCTGGGCCCCACTCGGCGGTCATCACTTGCTTGCCATTCAAAGAAGCAGACACTTCTTGAATGAACCATGCTGGCACGAGTTTGCCAGCAGCGTCTTTGCGTTGACCTGATTCCATTTCGTGGCTCATGAGCACGCGAACGGTTGCTTTGTCGCCAGAAGCTTGGGCGCGGATGCGCATTGGATCTGCCATGTTATTTCTCCTAAATCTTTACGTTGAATACTGTTAATTGAAGTGCGTGGAATTAACCGCCGCAGCCACCCAAAGTGACTTTGACTTCTTTCTTGGCGAACAACGCCTTGCCGTCAGCCATGATGGCCACAGCGTACACATCTGAAGACTGGCCCATCTTTGCACGTGTTGAGAAGTTGGCATCGATGCTGTCGGTCACATTGAACAATGCCACCATTGCAGCTGGGTTCTTCTCAACCAAAACCAACATTTGCTTCACGCCAGACAAGCTGGTGCTAGCGCTCAATGGAACAACAGCGCCGTTTTCAGCGATGTCTGGACCGGTGATGGTCACATCTTTGCTTTCTGACACTGCACCAGCGCCCAATGCTTTCACCACTTCTTGCAGTGTTTTGGCATCAAAGGCAGCTTTGTTGTAAGCAGCGTTAGCGAATTGTGGGAAACCAGCCGCAGCCAGCATGCCAGCGACCAATGCGCTCTGTTTAAGTGTCTCGCGACGAGTTTGCATCTGATATCTCCTAATGATCAGTTGATGGTAACGGAAAACCTACATTGATCTTAGAGGGATTTCCCCTCTAAGAATCAAATCCTTTTTACTTAGCTGCACCCTGTGCAATCCAAGCCGCAATGACTTTGGCATCGTCATCGTTGATGGTTTGCGCTGGCATTGGGATTGGGCCCCAAACACCTACGCCACCAGCCTTGATTTTGCCAACCAAGTAGTCAGCCTTGCCAGCGTGTTTCTTGGCAATTTCATTGAAGCCTGGGCCAACAATTTTCTTGTCTACGCCGTGGCATGCAGTACAGCCGTTCTTACCCAACAAAGCGATTGCTGCTTTATTGGCTGAGTTGTCAGCCTTAGGAGCGGCGGGCGCCACAGGCGCAGCAGGTGCAGCACCTTCTGGCTTGGTGGTATCCACACCACGTTGTTGACCCACCATGCGGTTTTGCTCAGCCAAGTTACCGTGTGCGTTACGCGCAAAGTCTGGCAAGAACGAAGACACTTTAGGCTCAGTCACGCAGTTGCTCATGCAAGCGGTGTTGGATGTGTCAGGCTTGCTGACGCCACCAAATTCGTTGCCTGGCCACATGGCGTGCTTAGTGGTTGTGCCATTGCGGTTAGGCATGCGCTTTTGCACGTCAGCAATGTTGGCATCTGAGAGCGTGAAGTTCTCAGGCACGATATTGGCCAAGCTCAACAAGTAAGCAGTGACCGCATACACCTCATCAGGCTTCAAAGACTTTGGTGAAGTCCAAGGCATGGCACGGTTGATGTAGTCCCACAGTGTTGACACTGTTGGCACTTTCATCAAAGTGGTACGACCTGGGTAGTCAGTGCGAGACAAGTTTGCAACTTTACCGGTCTTGATGTCTTCCGCTGTTGTGCCGCCAACCAGAGGGCTGAACACTTCATTGGATTCACCAAAAATACCGTGGCAATGGGCGCACTTGGCTTCCCACACGTCTTGGCCTTTTGCCACAGAGCCTGAACCCTTTGGCAAACCTTTGAAGTCTGGGCGCACATCGATGTCCCAAGCTGCCACTTCACGTGGTGTGGCATCGCGTCCGACATTCACATACTTGGAGCTTTGCGCACTGGCAACACCCCCAGCGAGCAATGCTGTAACTAAAAGAATCTTACGAAACTTGGACATTTTTAACCTCACCGTTTTCTTGAACCAGCCAAGATTGAATTGCGTTGTTGTGATAGATGGAGCGCGTACCGCGAACAGCGCGCAGTTGCTGATAAGTTGGCTGCACATAGCCAGTTTCATCAGTGGCTCGGCTTTGGATGATGGCAGGCTTGCCGTCCCACACCCAATCCAAGTTAAAACGTGTGAGAGCCTTGCTGAGCACAGGCGTTTCCAAACGAGCACGACGCCAGTTGCGACCACCATCGGTAGACACGTCAACGTGTTTGATCTTGCCGCGGCCCGACCAAGCCAAGCCTGTGACGTTGTAGAAGCCTTTGTCCAGCAGCACTTGGCCGCCTGAAGGCGTGGTCACAACGCTCTTACATTCTTGGATGTTGGTGTACTGACGGTGCAAGCCGCTTGGCTGCAAGTCCATGTAGTGAACTGCTTCGTCCTTGGCAGCGTAAGGCATGTCGCCCACTTCCACACGACGCAGGTACTTCACCCAGCTCACACCCTGCACGCCTGGCACAACCAAGCGCAATGGGTAACCGTTTTCTGGGCGCAACATTTCGCCGTTTTGACCATAGGCCACGATCACTTCACCAGAAGTAATCAAGCTCATTGGAATGGTACGGGTCATTGAAGAACCATCACCACCTTCGGCCAAGACAAACTTGCCCTTCTTCAGATCAACACCGGCCAATTCCAACAATGTGATCAACGGAACGCCCGTGAACTCACTGCAAGACAACATGCCGTGTGTGTACTGCACTGTTGGCACAGCCACGTTACCCCAATCAACCGCAGTGTTGGCACCGCACTCGATGAAGTGGAAGCGTGACACCGATGGCAAACGCATGATTTCGTCCATGGTGAACACCTTAGGTGTCTTCACCAAGCCGTTGATCATGAAACGGTGCTTAGACGGGTCGATGTCCCACCAACCTTGGTGGTGACGCTCAAAGTGCAAGCCACTTGGCGTAACGATACCGAACAAAGATTGCAAGGGTGCAAACGACACCGAAGCTTGCGTGGTTTGTGTCAAGCCTGGGCTTTGACGACGTTGCAAGTTGGCTTCGTACTTCGATGGCTTGCCATAACCTTCAGTTGCCACACCTTGACCGAGGTTGGTCGCATGCTCTGGCAAGTTCAAGATATTGGGGTCACCGCCCTCTGTAGGCACAGGGTTACCCTGAGCCATGGCCATGGGAGCAGCAACACCTGCAGCAGCAGCTGCAAATGCACTACGAATGAACCCACGACGACCTTCTTTACCCTCGGCAAAAACCTTTTTGATTCCAGCCTGGTCTAGGAAATTTTCAGGTGCTTTTTGCACTTTTCCTAAGTTGATGTTGTCTTCTTTCACACGAACTCCTTTTTTGAGTCTTCAAACCGTTCAATTAACCATCTATCGCAATTTGGGTACACACCGACCTACACACACGCATCGCTGTTTCATCAGCCACGCGGTAGAAGATGTGCGCACCATCACGACGCTTGGCCAACACCCCCGCCCGATACATCATGTTTAGCTGCTGTGACATATTAGGTTGAGAGACATCGATTGCTCCCAGCAACTCGCTGACGTTCTTCTCACCATCGCACAAGGCACTGATGACACGCAAACGAATGGGCGTCGACAACACACTGAATAGCTCAGCTGCACGCTCAAAAACTTGAAGCTGCGCTATCTTGTCCTCTTCGGTCATGGTGTGTATGTCAACATATGCTGATAGATGAATATATACTATATGCAACCAGACTTAATTAGGGATTACACGGGGATTTAAGAAAAAGCCACAAACTTTACAACTAGAAAGTTTGTGGCAAGGTTTACTTTACTTAAAACTTCCAGCCGAACTGGATGCCCAAGGACTGCTGCTTCATGCGAATGGTTTCTTTAATATCCGTTGGCAAATTTGGCATTTGTGGATTGCCTGTTGGCGCTCCGTTAAACAAAGAATTACCTGACACCGAACTAGTTGGCGCATACATGTAAGCCATCGTCACTTCTGTGGTCGGTGTCAACGTATAGGTACCACCCAATGTGTAATGTTTAGTCATCACTCCTGGTGCCAAGCGGTTAAATGTCACTTGAGTGCTGTCAATGGGATTGTCGGAGTGGTTATAGCCAGCACGCAGAGTGAGTGCCGGTGAATACTTCCACTCAGCACCCAACTTGACTACGCCAATGCTCTTCCAACCAAAGCCGGCACCATTAGCCGAACCAAATGGATTCATGCTAGCGCCTGTGTTAGCAATTGAGGGCACATCGCCATAGTTGATTTTTTGGTAATCCAACGCGAGTGAAAAACTGTCTGTTGCTTTGAAGCTCAGACCAACGACGTAGTTTTCTGGAATGTCAAACCCTCCTTCTCCTGCAAACATTCCAGCATAGTCGGAAAACTTGCTCATTTTGGTTTTTGGCGAGTAAGAAGCTCCAATGTTCAATTGATTTGACAGCTTACCAAGGTAGCCCAAACGTACGCCAGCACCAGTACTGGTATCGTGACCTTTGTTTGTCATTGCTCCTGGATTAGTTGCGCGTGGATCTTGCTGGAAGTTTTGAATTCCTTGAATTGAGATTTTTTGGATCACAAATAATGGAGAAACTCCCACTGAGTGATTTGAATCCAACTTCATAGCAATAGTTGGCGCAACGATGAGTTGCGTCAAATCGACACCCATAGTCCCTGAACCGAAAAACGTATCACCTGGGTTGTAAGAAGTATTCATTCCACCGTTGCCGTATACAGTGACCCCATACCCAACTGTGTCGCTATGCGCCTTGTTGTAACCAAATTCCGGGATGAAAAAAGACTCCTTACCGCTTTGCAATTCAGAATCTAACTGCCCACCCCCCATCACTGAAGAACGACTTGCGCTACGGACTGGGCTAAACCAATCCAAACCCGCCTCGATGCGGTTACCAGCCCAAGCTGAAGTCGCTGGATTATTGGCACCTGCAAACGCATTGTCTGTTGACGCTACTGCAGCACCACCCATGCCCTTGGCCTTCATGCCATAACCGTGTGAAAAATAACCATCTGTCGCGAAAGCGCTCATGACAGGGGCTGACAAAACCAAAGCTGCCACGAGTGGGCGCAATGCAAATTTATTCATGTGAATCTCCAAAGTTTTTTTGTATATGAATGGTCAGTAGAAATTAGATCTCGCCCTTGGAAGCACGCTCCATCATTTCCCAGATGGTGTCGCGCACAGCTTTGGCTTCTTCTTTCAAGGGGGATGGCAACTTGCGGCCCATCTTGATCATCATGTCCATGTTGAGGGTGTACAACCACAAGCCGTCTTCCTTCTCAACCACAGTCACGCGGCAAGGCAGATAGGCAGACATGTGAGGGCTGAAGTCCACCATCTTGCGTGCTGTGGTGGGTGTGCAGAATGAGTACACCGTCAACAGCTTTTGCTTGACGCCTGTACGGGCTTCGAGTTCTTTGGACAACGGCAGTGTGCCCACGTCTTTCATGTTGCGCTCGGTGGCCACTTGCTTGAGTACTTGCTCAATGTCATTGGCAGTCACGCCTGGCTTAACCTTGCGTTCCCATGTGGTGGCTACAGCGATGTCGCCTTCGGCTTCGACCCAGCGGTCCCACATACGGCCAGCTTCGCCAGCTGCGCCGTTTTCCAACTTACCCATGGTGCTGATGGTGCCGCAACCACTGAGCGTCAATACGGCTGTCATGCCTACCAACGCCACCCAATTAAATTTCGATTTCATTTTTTGCTCCTAGCTTCAAGTGATTGCTTGTGAATTGCTTTCAATCAGCTTTGCAATTTTGCTCAACTGATTTAAATCAATCATCCACCCAAAACTAGAAACAAAAACTGGGGATATACCCTACGGGGTAGGGTAAATTACCGAAAGGTATTACTTGAACTTGTAATGACGCTTGTTCAACACGGCGGCAACAGCGGTGGTGTCCTCGGGAAAGAAACCCAAGTTCAACTCAGTGCTGCAGTAGTCAACCATGCCGCGAAGCGCGCCAGCTGTGTTGATTTTTCCTTGAGGCTTGTAAATTGCTGTGCCATCGCCGCCTACCTTGCGGGCATGACAGGTGTCGCACTTGTGTTCAGCGACTAACTTTTCACCTAGTTTGTGATCCGCATCTTTAAAAATACCTGGCTGTTGCGCGAACGCAACTGGCAAGCATGCCAAGCCGAACAAAACAGTTGCAATTGCTTTTTTCATCTCCACTCCTTAAAAATTGATCATGCGTATTTGGTGAGCATTTGGGTGACATTTTCAATGGGCTGATCGCCCTCTTCGATCATGCAAGCCACCATGCTGTAGAAAGACCCATCCAGCGCTTTGCGTGCGGCTGAGAGCTGCTGAGCAATTTTTTCGCAGTCAGCATCTTCTTCAATCAACTTTCGCACACCGCGTAACTGACCTTCGACCCGTGAGAGCCTCGCCAGCAGCGCTTGTTTTTTATCGGTATCACGAACAACAGACATAAAACCCCACCTCTTTGAATTGGGGGGCATCCTAAGTGACAAGCCCTACCTTGTAAACACAAAAGACCCCGTGCGAACCCTGCCTAAGGACAATCAATAGTAGATTTTGATTCAAAAGAACATTAGCATATGCTTATGCATCGTCAATGACATTGACTGCCACGCACTGAGAAATTGAAGGAGCCGAAATTGAGCAATGATTTAGGACTGAATGTCCCCAACCGCAGTTTTCTCTGGTTCAGAGACACGAGCGAAATGTCGCCTTATCTCAACGATACGGCTGTGCGAATTCGCGCAGGTTTGATGCTGGCTATTCCTATCTTCATGGCTTTCACCCTTTGGGATATTGTGTTTGGCGCACGCTGGGAAGTCACAGGCAACGTGATACGCGACACTTTCGACACCGACTTTGACGGCCGCACCATCTACATGGTGGAGGCCTTGCGACGCACCTATGACTACACCGTGCAAACTTGGTTGTTGTTTTACGCGTTGTTCGAAATGCTGGCTGGCATGACCGTCAAGACATCCGCCTTGTCACCCACCATTTGGCTGGCCAATTTGCTTGCAAGTCGCTCGCCTAAGGTCTGGAAACCGCTGACACCCAAACGATTTGCATGGAGCATTGGCGCTTCCATGATTTGCATTTGCTTGGTGTTCTTCCACCCAGAAAAATTTGCAGGCGCCGTCAACTTTGTGACGCAGCACCCACTCTTGCCCACCACCGAACAGTACATGCCACGCTGGCTACCACTGCTGATGGTTTGGCTATGCCTTGGCTTTATGTGGATGGAAACAGTGTTGGGCTTTTGCTTAGGCTGCCAAGTTCACGCTTTGTTGGTGAAAGCTGGCGTACTCAAAGAAGAGTGCGAAGAGTGCAATAACCTCGACTTCAGCCGTTAAGCAAGTCTGGGCTGATCACACGGTAGTGCCTACCGTGTTTGTCGATCGGCTCAATCACACCCGCTCGCACAAGGGCTGTCACCTCACGGCTGACAGTCTCGAGCTTCAGGTCCATCATGGCGCCCATGTCATCACGGGCAAACAGCGTGGCTGTGCCGTCATCAGATATTTCGTACATCTTGCGAATGAAGTGCTGCACACGTTGACGTGCTGTGCCAAAGTTCAAATCAGCCAACCAATCGTCAGCCAGCTTTAACGCACTTTGCCATTTCTCCATGAGCTTGCGGTGAAGCCTTGGGCTGTTCGAACCCAGTTGCTGAATCACCTCAAGCGGAATTCTGCACAACAAGACTTCACTCAAGGCGATGGCTTGACTGTCATAACGCCCTGTTGCCAACGCCTCTAAGCCCACCACATCGCCCGGAACAAGAACGCGAACCACGCGCTCACGTCCGTCTTCGGTGACCCGCACCAGTTTCAGCATGCCCTTGCGCAAGGTAAAAATACCGACGGCAGTATCTGAAGCTTGATAAAGCGTTTGACCCGGTTGGTAAATCAAGTCATCGATAGGCGCATGGATCGAGTTGAAATCTTGTTCATTGAGATCTGCAAACAACACCATGTCACGAATGCCACAGTTGCGGCAATCTGATGTACCACGCCAAGCTGATTCGTTTTTGATCGGGATCATTTGTTAGTCAGCACAGCGCGCCGTGCCAGAGTGAGTTGTTCATCAAGGTATGCGCCATAGAAGTCAGGCAAGTAAGCACCACTCAAACGTGCCGCAACTTCCCGCCCATTCGGGCCAAAAAACAGCACCGTCGGTGCAATTTTGATTTTCATTTTACGAGTCCAAGCGTCTTGCGTGAGTGGCGTGCCATCAAAGTCCAACAAAGCCCTTGCGTCACGCATGTCAATCTGCACCACTTGCAAACCACTCTCACGCAAGGGGTGCAAGTAGCTCTCTCGGACAACTTTGCAAAATGAGCAACGTTGCAAGCTCACCATCACCACCAAAGGTTGCCTCGCATGCAAAGCCCCCTCCAAAGACGTGGCCAAAGACTCGGTACTGGGCAGAACAACTGGCGCTGCCGCCAGACTAGAAGCACCTATGCCCGACACACCAAGCGCCAGACACTGCAAGGCTTGACGCCTTTTCAGAAAAGAGCCACTGTCCATCGTCATTGAGTTCACCGAGTTGAAGGATTCCTAAACCAACCAGCCAAATTTAAGTTGATGTAAATCAACAGTCTTTGGTAAGGCCCTAAGCATAATTGAAATATAAGCATAGACTTACACATATGAATTTATCCCTACTGAATGAAACCTACGGCGAAGCCACCGTTTTAGCGGTTGGAGGCCTGATCGTCGGCCTGCTTTTTGGCTTTTTTGCACAGCGTTCTAAGTTTTGCCTGCGCGCAGCCGTGATCGAGTTTTGGCATGGCAAATTTGGCGAAAAGCTATCTGTCTGGCTTCTCACGTTTTCAGCGGCTGTCATTGCCATTCAAGCCTTGATCGTATTGGGCGACTTGGATGTCTCCACGTCTAGACAGTTGGCTTCTCGCGGCAGCTTGTCTGGCGCTCTGATAGGTGGCTTGCTGTTTGGCGCAGGCATGATCATGACGCGCGGTTGTGCCAGTCGCTTGTTGGTTCTATCGGCTAACGGTAATTTGCGCGCACTGCTATCAGGCCTTATCTTTGCAGTCACTGCGCAATCTGCGCTGTCGGGCGCTCTGTCTCCCCTGCGCGAATCCATCACGGGCTTGTGGACGGTGGAAGGTGGGCCCAGCCGCGATTTACTGGCGATCTTGGGATGGAGCCACACCACTGGATTGATTGTGGGCGGCATTTGGTTAATGGCAGCGCTTTACTTCACCACACGCACCAGCCAACGTGCATGGATGTGGATTGGCGGCTTAGGCACAGGTCTGAGTGTGGCATTGGCTTGGTGGTTCTCATACAGCGTGTCTAAAGCATCTTTTGAAGTGGTGCACATCCAAGGCATCACCTTCAGCGGTCCATCTGCCGAGTGGCTCATGCGTGTCCTCGCCCCTAACCCACCTGAAATTGGTTTTGACTTTGGTTTGTTGCCCGGTGTGTTCTTGGGTTCATTCATTGCAGCTTGGATTGGCAAAGAACTCAAGCTCGAAGGTTTCAAAGATGGCTATGCCATGCGCCGCTACATCGTGGGCGCAGTGTTCATGGGCTTTGGTGCAATGCTGGCTGGTGGCTGCGCTGTCGGCGCGGGTGTCACTGGTGGTGCAATCTTTGCTCTCACGGCATGGACTGCACTTGTAGGCATGTGGTTAGGCGCAGGGCTTGTTGATCGGTGGATGGATGCACCACCCGTCAGTGCCCCCACGCTGATGCAACCTTAAATTACTCAATCAGATTTAGTCTTACTCTCCTCTTACGCGCCATCACTGGGTTTACCCCGTGATGGCGTTTTTTCTTTGTGGTTATATTCATACCCACTGATTGAATCGTTCCACTCCAAGAGGTATCAATGAAAACAAAATCAATATTGTCAGTGCGCGCCTTGGCCACTGCCGCCGTTGTCGTGTGCGCCAGCACATCGGCATTTGCTCAAAAAAACGCGGCTGAGTTACACACGCGCGCAACTGCTGCGATGTGTGCCAACTGCCACGGCACAGACGGTCGCACAACCGAAGGCTCCGCCATCCCCTCGTTGGTTGGCATGCCCAAGGAATATCACATCCTTCAAATGCAAGCGTTCAAAAGTGGCTCACGCCCTGCTACGGTGATGCATCAAATCACCAAGGGTCTGACCGATGCCCAAATCGAAACCATCGCTGGTTACTACGCGACCACTAAACGCTAATAAAAAGGATTCATCATGAAACGTCGTAGTTTTGTTCAAGCCTCTATGGCTCTTGGTTCAATGGGTGCCTTTGGCAGCATGTTGGGTTGCGCATCTGTTGGGCGCGTACCTGAAAAAGCACGTGTCATCGTGGTTGGTGGTGGTTATGGCGGCGCAACCGCAGCCAAATATGTTCGCATGTTGTCGAACTACAAGATCGATGTCACTATGATCGAACCCAACGGTGATTTTGTGTCTTGCCCTATTTCCAACTTGGTGTTGGGCGGCAGCAAAACCATGGCTGACATCACCACACCTTATGACAAACTGTCAGGCAAACACGGTGTCAACATCGTGCGTGACTATGTGGCTAGCGTTGACGCAGCCAAGAAAACAGTCACTTTGGCCAGCGGCCCAAGCATTCGCTATGACAAGCTCATCATGTCGCCTGGCATTGACCTGATGTTCAACAACATTGAAGGTTTGCAAGCTGCCCACGACTCAGGCCAAATCCTGCAAGCATGGAAAGCCGGCCCAGAAACCATGGCCTTGCGTAAGCAACTCGAAGCCATGGACGACGGCGGTGTCTACGCCATCGCCATTCCACAAGCCCCCTACCGCTGCCCTCCTGGCCCTTACGAGCGCGCCAGCCAAGTGGCACATTACTTCAAGCAACACAAGCCAAAGTCGAAGGTTTTGATTTTGGACGCCAACCAAGACGTCACGTCCAAAGGACCCTTGTTCAAGAAGTTCTGGGCTGACAACTACAAAGGCATCTTGGAATACATGCCTCAACACAAGGTGACAGCTGTTGACGCCAAGACCAACACCATGAAGTTTGACGTTCAAGGCGATGTCAAAGCCAATGTGTTGAACATCTTGCCTGACATGCGTGCTGGCAATATTGCGGTGAAAGCTAATTTGGCCAACGTCAACTCTCGCTGGTGCGGTGTGAACTACCTCACCTTCGAATCGACACAAGCCAAGGACGTGCACGTGATTGGCGACGCCATGATGCTGGCTCCACTCATGCCCAAGTCTGGCCACATGGCCAACTCGCATGGCAAAGTGGTAGCCGCAGCTGTAGTGGCGCAACTGTCAGACATGCCTGTCAACCCAGCACCATTCCTGAGCAACACTTGCTACAGCTTCTTGAACGACAAGTTGGTGGTGCACGTTGCATCGGTCCACCAATACGATGCTGCAGAGAAGACCTACAAAACGGTCAAAGGTTCAGGCGGTGTTTCGAGCGCGCCTAACGAGCTTGAAGGCATCTATGCATGGAACTGGGCACAAAACATTTGGGCTGACACCTTGCTGTAAGGCGACATGAAAATCATGACAACACTTAAATCAATTCTTTCTGCCAGCGTATTGACTCTCGCATGCACTTGGGCTCACGCCCAAGACATGAAAGTGGCCTATCACGTTAACTCGGGCATTGATACAGCAGCGACTGTTTTGGGCAATGTGCGCAACCACCTGAATGCTGATCCCTCAGCCAAGATCGTGGTGGTCACACATGGCGCGGGCATTGAGTTTTTGCTGGACGGTGCGAAAGACTCAAAAGGTCGCGAGTTTACGGGGTCAGTCTCTGAGCTCGTGGCCAAGGGCGTGCAATTCCGTGTGTGTAACAACACACTGTCTTCACGCAAGATTGACCCTAGCAAGGTCTTGATGGATGCCAAAATTGTGCCGTCAGGCGTGTCTGAAGTTGCACGTTTGCAGTCCAAAGAAGGCTTTGTGTACCTGAAGCCTTAACGGGTCACCATGCACCTACAACAAGGGCCGCTACAGCGGCCCTTGTTGTTTCAGCTTCTGCCAAGATCACTCATGGGCGATATCGCTGTCAATGGCGATTTGCGTGCACACCGCACGGCACAAAGTCACCACACGCTCGTTGATGATGCGGTAGTAAATTTGCACACCCTCACGACGGCGGCCCAAGATCTTGGACTTGAACAAGGTGTTCAAGTGTTGCGACATATTGGGTTGTGTGGTGTCAATCTCTTCAAGCAACTGCCCCACATTTTTCTCTTCGGTGCACAAGCAGTTGATGATTTTCAAGCGCATGGGCGCTGACATGACGCGAAATGTTTCTGCAGCCAAATCAAACATCTCATCCAGATCACTACCTTTTTGAGCGTCATTTGGTGAAGCCTTCACAGACTTGGCAGGTGTTTTTTTGGCGGCCGGCTTTTTAACTGCAGCAGACTTCTTTGCTACAGGCTTTGCCTTCGCGGCTGATGGGGTTGGTTTTTTGGTTGCCATAAGCTTTAAAGCATATCACTTGCACAACTGCACGACTGTCGCTTGCAGGTCTAGCGCCCATTCGCGACGGTTGCGCCCATCGGCGCGTTGTGTGTCGCCATAGCGCACTTGCGCCAGCAAAGGCGGCGCACACAGGGTGCGCCAAAGCGAGCTGACCAAGGTGTCGTCATCTCGATAACAGGGGGCAAGGCTGACCGCTTGGGTCTGTGCATCGAAGAACTGCAAAGCAATGGGCTGAATAGGTGACTCGGCCGAAATGGCAGCTTGCAATAAATTGGCATGGAACGGCAGCACCGTGATGCCGTCGCCCGTGACGCCTTCGGGGAACACAGCCAACACTTGGCCTTGGCACAAGGCATCCGCCATTTGGTGCACCACACGCATCGCGTCGTTGCGCGAACCACGCTCGATGTACAGCGAGCCACCCCCCGTGGTGAGCACGCCCACCAAAGGCCAACTGCGAATTTCAGACTTAGCGACAAAGCGGCAGTGACACGCCGCATGCATCACCAAAATGTCGAGCCACGAAATGTGATTGGCCGCCATCAACACAGGCCCTGGCGCAGGATGGCCTTTGACACGCACCTCAATGCCAATGATGGCCAACATGCCGCGTGCCCACACTTCCACCGCGCGAGCTTGTTGCTCGTCATTGAATTTGGGGAAGGTGGTGCGCACCATCCAATAGCCACGCAGCACCCACGCGATGACGCGCAGGAACTTGGCAATGGCGCGCAAGCTGCGCATCAATCGGCTTGGTAGGCCACGTGGCCCGCCACCAAGGTGGCTTTGACGCGGGCGGGCAAAGACATGCCCGTCATGTCAAACGCAAACGGCGTGTGCTTGCCTTGGCTGTGCAGGGCATCGGGTGTGACGTGCCATTCAACCGCTGGGTCAAACACCACGATATCGGCCACGCCGCCCACATGCAATTGGCCCATGCTCTCGCTTTGGCCTTCGATCTTGCCCAACACTTTGGCAGGTTGAGACGTCAGCACTTCTAGAGCGCGCAACAAGCCCACCTTGCTGTCGTTGGCCCACTTGATGGAGAGGCTAAGCAACAACTCTAGGCCCGTAGCGCCAGACTCAGCCTCTGCAAAAGGCAAAGCCTTGCCATCGATGTCGACGGGCATGTGGTCAGACACCAGGGCGTCCAGCGTGCCATCGGCCAATGCGGCACGCAAGGCATCGCGGTCGCGCTGTTGGCGGAGCACGGGGGTGACGCGAGCACGGCTGTCAAAGTAGCCAATGTCATGGTCGCTCAGGTGCAGTGAGTTGATGCTCACGTCAGCCGTTAAGCCTAAGCCTTCTTTCTTGGCAGCACGCACCAGCTCAACGCCTTCGGCGCTGGAGATCCGGCACAGGTGCACGCGGGCTTTGGTACTGCGCATCAGCGCGAAGATGGTGTGCAAGGCAATGGTCTCTGCGGCCACGGGCACGCCACCCAAACCCAAACGGGTGGCGAGTGGGCCGCTGGCTGCCACGCCTTTGCCCAAATGCACTTCTTGGGGACGCAACCACACGGTGTAGCCAAAGGTGGCGGCGTATTGCAAAGCGCGTTGCAACACTTGGGTGTTTTCCAACGGCACTTCCGCTTGGCTAAAGCCCACGCAGCCTGCGTCGGTGAGGTCTGACATTTCGGTCAGCACTTCGCCTTTCAAGCCACGGGTGAGTGCGCCCAGTGGGAACACGCGAGCGCAGTGCAGTTTTTCGGCGCGGAACTTGAGCATTTCAATGAGGCCTGGCTCGTCCAACACGGGGTCGGTGTCGGGTGGGCACACAAGGCTGGTCACACCACCGGCCACAGCAGCGGTGAGCTCGGAGGCCAGCATGCCTTCGTGTTCGTGGCCGGGCTCGCGCAAGCGCACTTGCAAGTCGACCAAGCCAGGGGCGACGATGCAACCCTTGGCGTCGATGGTTTGTTCGGCTTTGAAGTTGCCAGGTAGTTTTTCGCCACTCTTCGCAATCGCGACGATATGCCCATCTGCCACCGCGACATCGGCGGTGTGGTCAAAGCCAGAGGCTGGGTCGATCACGCGACCGTTTTGAATCAGGATGTTCATGCTTCATTCCCCGCCACGATGGACATCACGGCCATACGCACAGCAATACCAAACGTCACCTGCGACAAGATGACACTTTGCGGCCCATCGACCACGGCAGAGTCAATCTCCACACCTCGGTTGATAGGGCCCGGGTGCATCACGATGGCGTCGGGCTTTGCCAGTTGCAACTTCTCTGGCGTGAGGCCAAACGATTTGAAATATTCTTGGCTCGAGGGCAACAAGGCGCCACTCATGCGTTCGTTTTGCAAGCGCAGCATGATGACCACGTCGCAGCCCTTGATGCCTTCTTCGAGGTTGTTGAACACCTTCACGCCCATGGCGGACAAGTCGCTGGGCACCAAGGTCTTGGGGCCGACCACGCGCACTTCGGCGCAGCCGAGTGTGGTGAGCGCGTGAATGTCAGAGCGAGCCACACGTGAGTGCAACACGTCGCCCACGATGGCCACGGTGAGGTTGGTGAAATCTTTTTTGTAGTGACGGATGGTGTACATGTCCAGCAAACCCTGCGTGGGGTGTGCGTGACGACCGTCACCGGCGTTGACCACATGCACATGTGGCGCGACGTGTTCGGCAATGAGGTAAGGCGCGCCCGACTCGCTGTGGCGCACAACAAAAATATCAGCAGCCATCGCGCTCAGGTTGGCGATGGTGTCGAGCAGCGATTCGCCCTTGGCAGCGGATGAACGCGCGATGTCGAGGTTGAACACATCTGCCGACAAACGTGTGGCGGCGATCTCGAACGTGGTGCGTGTGCGTGTGCTGTTTTCGAAGAACAGGTTGAACACGCTCTTGCCACGCAGCAAAGGCACTTTCTTCACTTCGCGGTCGTTGACCGACACGAAGTTGGCTGCGGTGTCCAAGATGTGGGTGAGGATGTCGCGCGACAAACCTTCGGTGGAGAGCAGGTGAATCAGCTCGCCGTTTTTGTTGAGTTGGGGGTTGCGTTTGTAGAGCATAGGAGTTCTTGTGATCAGCCCTTCACTGAGAAATTAAATTGGCCGTGGTCGTCTTTGGTCAGCGCCAGCGATTGGGTAGCAGGCAGTGCCACACGCGCTGCGGCGTAGTCAGCCTGAATGGGCAGCTCGCGGCCACCGCGGTCCACCAACACGGCCAGCTGCACATTGGCAGGACGGCCGTAGTCAAACAACTCATTGAGCACGGCGCGAATGGTGCGGCCGGTGTAGAGCACGTCGTCGAGCACGATGAGGTGTGCGCCGTTCACTTCAAAAGGCAGTTTGGTTTGACCACCGTCGGCCAGGCCGCGTTGTGCAAAGTCGTCACGGTGCATGGCGGATGAAATGCTGCCGGCCTCGCCTTCGAGATTCAAATCTTTTTGCAAACGAGCGGCGAGCCAAGCACCACCCGAGGTGATGCCCACCAGACGTGTGGTGGGCGTGAGCATGCTGCGAACGCCTTTGAGCAGCTCTTTGTACAAGCTCTCCGCGTCCAGCATGAGGTTTCCGTGGGTACTCATAAGTTTTCTCGAAAAAATTGATTGAGGATGATGCAAGCCGATGCAGCGTCTGCATCTTTGGCACCTTGGCTGTGGGCTTCGGTGGTGCTGTAACGCTCGTCCACTTCAAACACAGGCAGGTTGAAACGTCCGTTGAGTTGACGTGCAAATTTTTTGGCCTTGGCCGTGTTCTCGTGCGCCGCACCATCTGGGTGATACGGCACGCCCACCACCAGTGCGTCAGGCTGCCACTCGGCAATGCGTTTGGTGATGAGGGCCCAACGGGCGTCGCCTTCGGCATTGACCGTGGCTTGCGGTTGGGCTTCGCGCAGCATGCGGCTGCCATAGGCTACGCCCGTGCGTTTGACACCGAAGTCAAACGCTAAGAAAGATTGAAAGTGGGCTGGTACGGCGGGCTTTACCGCAGTGGCCAGCGGCGCGCCAGCCGAAGGTGCGGCGTCCGCCGCAGGCACTGCAACGTGTGGGGTCACACCCATCGCTTCGCTCATGAATGCCCCACGTCGTTGGACAGCATCCAAGGCTCCAAGCCCAACAGCTTCATGGCCCGCTCATAGCGCTGCTCCACCGGTGTGTCAAAAATCACAGCGGTGTCTGCGCCCACGGTAAGCCAGCTGTTCTCGGCCAGCTCAGACTCCAACTGCCCCTCTCCCCAAGCTGAGTAGCCCAAAGAGATCAACACACGCTTAGGGCCAGCGCCCATAGACAAGGCTTCGAGCACGTCTTTGGAGGTGGTCATCTCCAGACCACCGGGGATGGTCATGGTGGATGCGTAAACAGATTCTTTGGCTGATTCTTTGTCACTCACTGCGCTGAGAGCTGCAGCCTCTTGGGCTTCTTCACCCACTGGCACATCCACCAACATGGCGTCGTGCAACACAAAACCGCGTTCAGTATGCACCGGCCCACCTTTGAGCACGGGGGCATTCATCAAGTCTTGGTGGCGCAGAGACAAATCGACTTTGTCGAACAAACTCTCCATCGACAAGTCGCTAGGTTTGTTGATCACGAGGCCAAGTGCGCCGCGTTCGCTGTGCTCGCACACATAGACCACGCTTTTGGCAAAAGTCTCGTCCTCCAAACTGGGCATTGCGATCAAAAAATGATGCGTCAGGTTGATGGAGGCAGAATCAGCGGTCATGCAGCAATTTTAAAGGGTGAACATGCCTAAGCTCTCGCCTCATTCACCTCACGTCGACAAAGGTCTGATGTGGTTTCGCCGCGACCTGCGCGCGTTCGACAACGCAGCCCTGTTTCACGCGCTCAAAAGCTGCAAGCAAGTCCATTGCGTGTTCGTGTTTGACAAGGCTATTTTGGACAGCCTGCCCCGCGCCGACCGCCGCGTGGAATTCATCCGCGAGTCCCTCGTGGCGCTGGACGCCGAGCTGCATGCCGTGGCAGGCCAAGCTGGTGCGGGCCTGATCGTGCGCCACGCGGTGGCTGCCAATGAAGTGCCGCGCCTCGCCCACGAGCTGGGCGTGCAAGAGGTATTTGCCAACCACGATGACGAGCCCGATGCCCTGGCACGCGATGCCCAAGTGCGCGGCGGCTTAGCCAACTTTGGTATTGGTTTTCAAACCTTCAAAGACCATGTGATTTTTGAGCGCAGCGAAGTGCTGACCCAAATGGGCAAGCCCTACGGCGTGTTCACGCCCTACAAAAACGCGTGGCTGCAAAAGGTGAACGACTACTATTTGAAGTCCTACCCCGTGGGCAAATACATCAAGGCCTTGGCGGCCCGACCCAAGGCCTATCAAGTACCAGTACCCACATTGGCCGACATTGGCTTTGAGCCCACCAACCTCAGCAGCTTGCATGTGCCCACCGGCAGCCCCGGCGGCTTGGCCTTGTTTGAAGACTTCTTCGACCGCATGGACAAGTACGACGAAACCCGCAACTTCCCCGCCATCAAAGGCCCCAGCTACTTGGGCGTGCATTTGCGCTTTGGCACGGTGTCGATTCGCCAGCTCGCATCAACCGCGTACAAGCGCATGTTGGTGGGCTCAGCCGGTGCTGAGGTGTGGCTGTCTGAACTGGTGTGGCGCGATTTTTATCACCAAATCTTGCACCACCACCCGCGTGTGGTGACGGGTGCTTTCAAGCCCGAATACAACGACATCAAGTGGGACCACCACAAGCATGCCAAAGAGTTGTTTGCCGCCTGGTGCGAAGGCCGCACGGGCTACCCGCTGGTGGATGCAGCCATGGCGCAAATCAACCAAACCGGCTACATGCACAACCGCCTGCGTATGGTGGTAGCGAGCTTTTTGACCAAAGACCTTGGCATTGATTGGCGCTGGGGTGAGCGCTACTTTGCCGAGCACCTGAACGACTTTGATCTTGCCGCCAACAACGGTGGCTGGCAGTGGGCCAGCTCTAGCGGCTGCGATGCGCAGCCCTACTTTCGCATCTTCAACCCCACCAACCAAAGCGAAAAGTTTGACCCAGAGGGCAAGTTCATTCGCCGCTATGTTCCTGCGTTGGCAAAGCTCAGCAACAAAGCCATCCACGCACCGTGGCTGGCCAAACCATTGGAATTAGAAGAAGCGGGTTTGGTGCTAGGGCGCGATTACCCAAGGCCCATCGTCGATCACGCCGAGGCGCGTGCTCACACGCTGGAGCGGTATACGGTGGTGAAAAAGGTGAAATAAGAAAAGCGAAAGGAAACCAAAGGCCAATCGCCCCGACAGCGCGTAAGCGCCGTCACTCCCCCTTGAGGGCCGCCATCACTTGCGGCTGCGGCTCGCGCAAGCTGCCCACAGCGAAGTGTTGCAACAAGCGGCTCACTTCTTGGGCGCCGCTCAAGCTGGTTTTGATGTCCTCAGCCGCACGTTTGGCACGCAATCGGGCCAGTTGCACGGCCAAGGAATCAGCCACTTGTTGGACTGCGGTGAGCTGCACGTCTTGGGCCAACTGAGCCATGCTTTGCACATCCAACTGCGCTTCGGTGGGCAAGTCTGACTCGGGTGACTCAGACCAATCGTTGAGGATGTTCACCAAGCGCTGCGAAATCACATCGGCCTGCTCTAAGAACAGCAAATGGTTGATGACTTGCAGGCTGTCATCCACAGGCTTGGCACTGTCATTGAACTGCTCGCGCAGTTGCAAGCCACTGAGCACTTGCGAGGTTGCACTGGCCTCTGGCTCTTCTAGGCTGCGATTGGGCGCTAAACGCAAACCTTCAAAAAAATGGGTGGCTAGCGACCAAAAGGTCCGCCAAGCTGGAATGGTTTCCGCGTCCAGCTGACGCTGGCACAGCAGTTCTAGCTGCCTAGCGGCATGCAACTCCACCGCGGGGCGGTGGCGCAACAAGGCCAACACATGGCTTTCGAACTGTGCGCGTACATCCATGGTGATTAGATTTGCACCATTTCAAAGTCTTCTTTGCGGGCGCCGCATTCTGGGCAAGTCCAGTTCATGGGCACATCCGCCCACGCTGTGCCAGCAGCAATGCCGTGTTCAGGCGCGCCGGCCTCTTCGTCGTAAATCCATCCACAAATCAGACACATCCAGGTATTGGCCACAGTATTTCTTTCATCAACGCATAGAATGAAATGCATTGTATCGACCCACTTATGGCGCTAGAAAACACCCCCCTCCCCAACGAAATTGCCCTGTCTGACGAAACAGGCGGCGCTCCGCCGTGCGTGTTGGTCTTCAACGCCAACGACCCCAGCGGTGCGGGCGGCTTGTCAGCCGATGTGCTGGCTACAGCGTCAGTGGGTGCTCACGCGTTGCCCGTGGTCACGGGCGCGTACATGCGCGACAGTGCCGAAATTTTTGACCACATCTCCTTTGATGACGATGCAGTGGCCGAGCAAGCCCGCAGCGTGCTCGAAGACATGAGCGTGCAAATCATCAAGGTGGGCTTTTGCGGCACACCCGACAACTTGAGCGCCATCGCCGAAATCAGCACCGACTACGCCGAAGTGCCCGTTATCGCCTACATGCCCAACCTCTCATGGTGGGAAGACGAAAAAATTGACGCTTACTTGGATGCGTTCCGCGAACTCATCTTGCCGCAAACCACCGTGCTGGTAGGCAACCACAACACCTTGTGGCGCTGGCTGCTGCCCGACTGGAGCAGTGAGAAAAGCCCCAGCCCGCGCGACATTGCGCGTGCCGCCGCCGAAGTGGGCGTGCCCTACGTGCTGGTGACTGGCATCAACCACCCCGACCAACACATTGAAAACGCCTTGGCCACGGCACACACCGTGATGGTGAGCGAACGCTTTGAACGCTTTGACGCCGTGTTTGCCGGAGCCGGCGACACACTCAGCATCACACTGGCTGCCGTGTTGGCTGCTGGCACTGATCTAGAGCTGGCTACACGCGAAGCGCTGAACTACCTTGACCAAAGCCTCAACAACGGCTTTAGACCAGGCATGGGCCACATCGTGCCTGACCGCATGTTTTGGGCCGAGACCGACGAAGAAGGTGAAGAAGGCGAAGACACCGATGGCCTGCCTGCCACCGCTGAGGACTTCTCGCTACCCCGACACGAAACCAAACACTGAAACTTAGAACACCATGACCGATTTGAACCAAACCCTGTTTGACCGCGCTGCCCAAGTCATCCCCGGTGGCGTGAACTCACCTGTGCGTGCGTTTCGTGCCGTGGGCGGCACACCCCGCTTTGTGCAACGCGCCCAAGGCGCGTACTTTTGGGATGCCAACGGCCAAAAATACATCGACTACATCGGCTCTTGGGGCCCGATGATCTTGGGCCATGGCAACCCCGTGGTGCTAGAGGCTGTGCAAAAGGCTGCCCTCGATGGCTTCTCATTCGGTGCACCTACCGAACGCGAGATTGAACTGGCCGAAGAAATTTTGAAGCACGTGCCCTCGATGGAAATGGTCCGCTTGGTCAGCTCGGGCACCGAAGCCGGCATGAGCGCTTTGCGTTTGGCACGCGGCGCGACGGGCCGCAACAAGTTCATCAAGTTTGAAGGTTGCTACCACGGCCATTGCGATGCTTTGCTGGTCAAAGCTGGTTCAGGCCTTGCCACGTTTGGCAACCCCACCAGCGCAGGCGTGCCGCCTGAAGTGGTGCGCGACACCTTGGTGCTCGAGTACAACAACATTGAGCAACTCGAAGAAGCCTTCAAGCTGCACGGCAAAGAACTGGCCTGCGTGATGATTGAACCCATCGCCGGCAATATGAACTTTGTGCGTGCCAGCGTGCCGTTCATGAAACGCTGCCGCGAACTATGCACCGAGCACGGCGCTCTGTTTGTGTTTGACGAAGTCATGACAGGTTTCCGCGTGGCTCTGGGCAGCGCACAAAGCGTTTACGCCAAACTCATTCCGGGCTTCAAGCCTGATGTGACCGTGTTGGGCAAAGTCATCGGCGGCGGCATGCCGTTGGCGGCCTTTGGTGGCCCACGCGCCATCATGCAGCAGCTCGCGCCCACTGGCCCTGTTTACCAAGCTGGTACTTTGAGTGGCAACCCAGTGGCCACCGCTTGCGGCTTGGCCACCTTGCGCGAAATTGCCAAGCCCGGTTTCTATGAAGCACTGGGTGCTCGCACACAAAGCTTGGTCGACGGCCTCACCGCCGCCGCCGCCAAAGCAGGCGTGCCATTCAGCGGTGACTGCCAAGGCGGCATGTTTGGCTTCTTCTTGTTGCCAGAGCTGCCACAGAACTACGCCAAGGTCATGACCAGCGACAGCCCCAAGTTCAACAAACTTTTCCATGGTCTTTTGGACCGTGGTGTTTACATCGCACCTGCGTTGTACGAAGCAGGCTTTGTGAGTGCGGCGCATACTGATGCAGATATTGCTGAAACTGTGGCCGTGGCTGCAGAGGTGTTTGCGCAGCTATGAAGAAATTTTTACTCGCCTTAGCTGTCGTGGCCGCTGCGCCTGCGGCATTGGCTGATATTTGGATCAATCCTGGTTTTTATTCGCATCATTTCGACAAAGAGAAAAACCTCAATAACAACAACCACGGCTTTGGCGTAGAGGCGACCGTCAGCAAAACCTATTCGCTCACGGCGGGTGTTTTTGAAAACAGTGACCGACAAACATCTCACTACCTTGGCGCGTATGTCATGCCGTTTCAGGTGGGTGCGTTCAAAGCAGGTGCCGCCGTTGGTGCGTTTGATGGCTACCCAAAAATGCGCGATGGCGGTTGGTTTCCTGCCATCGTGCCAGCCATGTCCATCGAAGGCCGACGCTTGGGCCTCAACATCAGCTACACCCCAAGAATTGGTGACAAGGTCAACAGCGCCTTGAGCTTCCAAGTCAAATTCAACGTTGCGCCGTAACAACTGACTGCCAAGCGCGTTCTCTCTTTAATCTTCTCGTCCTTCTCGGGCGCATTTACCCCTAAGGACTCTTATGAAAAAAACATTCCAACTCCAAGTTGAAGGCAAACACCCAGAGCGTTTGCTTGAAGCCATCAAGCACGACATTCGCAAATACCTCAAGCGCGAACGCCGCCGCGATGTACCCGAAGGCGCAGATTTTTGGGACTTCGATTGCAAATTTGGCTTGACCGAAGAAGCCGCCGAAGTGGTGCACTTGGCCAACGTCATCACCTGTATTGACAACGCTGTAGCGAACCAAGCCACGCAGTTTTATGTGGAGCTACTGGCCAAGCCAGGCGTGCGCACCAAGCGCCCAGCAGGTGAAGCGCTAGAGCACCAAGAGCGTCATGCGTTTGACGGCTTGGATGACGACCACAACGATTGATCAGGCGTGCAAAGAGCGCATCGCCAAATCTGGCGATGTGGACACGATCTTGAGCAAAGCCGCCGCTGGCCCCGTGGGTGTGCGGCGATGTTGCTCCCAGTTTTGAAGCGTCCTCACACTCACACGCATCATCTGCGCAAACTCTGTTTGCGATAAACCGACTTGCTCTCGCACGAGTTTGACATCGGGGTTTGAAATATCAAATCGACGTGAAGCAGGACGCTTACCTTTAGAGATTGCCTTAGCCTCTTGCAAGCTTTTGACCAGATCGTCAAACAGTTCTTTGTCCATTGTCATAACTCCTTCACCAATTCGCTCAGCACCGCTAACTCTTGCGCAGAGAGCGTGTCTTTCACAGACTTGGCATATGCCAAGAGCATGTAGATTTGATGCTCATCTTTGAGCCAGTAATAAATCACACGAATTCCGCCTCGCTTGCCACGCCCACTCACGGCGTAGCGCAACTTGCGAATGCCACCGCCTCCACGAATCACATCGCCCAAGGCCGGGTTTTGTACCAATGCGATTTGCATGTGGGCGTAATCGTCATCTGCCAAAAGCGCAGTGATCGCACGAGTGAAAGTCGGCGTTTCGATGAATTCCACACAATTCCATTCTATACGCCAATGGCGTATTATCTAATTAAGTTGCATTCATCCTCTTCTCTTGGCTTTGCTCCACGCGTAAGCGCGGCCCACAAAAAACAAAACCCCAATGTGAATTTGCATTCAACAATTGGGGTTTCCTTGGGAAAGAAGCGTCTTACTTGGCTAGTCTTCTGATGCTTTCTGTCCGGTTTGCAAAGCAGCAGCACGCAATTTGTCTTTCTTGCTCGGGCGTTTACCTTTGATGCCACCCGTTCCATCGTTCAATGGTGATGCAGGCGGTGGCACTTCGGTCGGCTCAAAACCTTCGAGGACTTCCACAGGTAACTGCACCTTGACGCGTTTTTGAATCAGCTGCCAATGCGCCAGCGTGGCGGCGGTGACAAAGCTCACGGCTTCGCCACTGGCACCCGCACGGCCTGTGCGGCCGATGCGGTGGGTGTAGTCGGTGGCTGAGCGCGGCAGGTCGTAGTTGACCACCACAGGCAACTGCGCGATGTCGATGCCGCGTGCCGCGAGATCGGTGGTGACCACCACTTCCCAGCGCTCTTCTTTGAACTCGGCCAACACGTCTTGGCGTGCGCCTTGGCTCATCTCGCCATGGAACGCAGTGGCAAACACGCCCGCTTTGTAGAGTTTGTTGGCCACATGCTCACACGCATAACGCGTGGCCACAAACACCAACACGCGTTTCCACTCGTGGGTTTTGATGAGGTGGCGCAACAAAGCCGTGCGGCTTTTTTCGTCCACTGAAATAGCACGCTGCGCAATGTCGGGCGCATGCGCTTCGGTGTGCGCGATGGTGATGCGTGCAGGGTTGCCCAGCAGCGTCTCGGCCAAAGTTTGCACCGCTGGTTCAAAAGTAGCGCTAAACAACAGGTTTTGTCGCTTAGCTGGCAGCAGCGCCAAGATGCGTTGCAGCTCTTCATTAAAGCCGAGGTCAAGCAAGCGGTCGGCTTCGTCCAACACGAGATGCTGCACATGGCCGAGGTTCAACGCGTTGTGGTCCACGATGTCGAGCAAGCGGCCGGGCGTGGCCACCACCACATCAGCACCGCTGCGCAGGCTCATCATTTGTGGGTTGATCGACACACCACCAAACAGCGTGCCCACTTTGATGGACTGCGCGAGTGGCCGCGCCAAATCGCGCAGCACATCGCTCACCTGTGTGGCGAGTTCACGCGTGGGGACGAGTACCAGCACTTGGGTGGTGCGTTTCTTTGGTGCTTCATCGCGTGATGATGCGGTGGCCATGAGTAGCTGCAACACGGGCAGCACATAGGCTGCCGTTTTGCCAGAGCCAGTTTGTGCGGTGGCCAAGACATCGCGGCCATTGAGCACAGGGCCGATAGCTTCGACTTGCACAGGTGTGGGCGTTGTAAAGCCTGCTTGGGCGGCAGAGCTTTGCAGCTCGGTGTTGAGGCCGAGCTGGGCAAAGCTCAGGACAGATTGCGCCGCATCAAGCGGCGCGTTGGTGTGGTCAATGTTCAATGTGGGCGATCAATGACGGAAGTGACGCACACCGGTGAACACCATCGCCACGCCACGCTCGTTGGCGGCGTCGATGACTTCTTGGTCGCGCATCGAGCCACCGGGCTGGGCCACGCAAGTTGCGCCCGCATCCACCACCACATCGAGTCCGTCGCGGAAGGGGAAAAAGGCGTCGCTCGCCACCACGGTGTTTTGTAGGCTGAGCTTCGCGGCTTCGGCCTTGATGCTGGCGATGCGAGCTGAGTCGAGGCGGCTCATTTGGCCTGCACCCACGCCCATGGTCATGCCGTTTTTGCAGAACACGATGGCGTTTGACTTGACGAACTTGGCCACTTTCCAAGCGAACAACAAGTCGTTCAACTCTTCTGGCGTGGGTTGTTTGACGGTGACGATCTTCAGGTCAGCCAAAGCCAACTCGTGGTTGTCAGCACTTTGCAGCAGAAGGCCTGAGCCAACGCGCTTGGTTTCGAGAGCGTTGCGCACGTCGCCGTAGTTGGCGGGCAAGGCAATTTTCATCAAGCGCACATTCACTTTGCTCTTGAACACTTCCAGCGCTTCAGCGCTGAAGTCAGGGGCCATCAGCACTTCGACAAACTGCTTGCTCACCGCTTCGGCAGCTGCTTTGTCAACAGGGCGGTTGAAGGCGATGATGCCGCCAAACGCGCTGGTGGGATCGGTTTGGAAAGCCTTGCTGTAGGCCTCGAGCGGGTTTGCACCCACTGCTACGCCGCAGGGGTTGGCGTGTTTGATGATCACACAGGCTGTGGTGTCAAAGCTCTTCACACATTCCCATGCGGCGTCTGCATCGGCGATGTTGTTGTAGCTGAGTTCTTTGCCTTGCAGCTGCACGCCGGTGGCGAGCGAGCCAGCGGCTGGGGCCAAGTCGCGATACCAAGCGGCTTGCTGGTGGCTGTTTTCGCCGTAGCGCAGGTCTTGTACCTTCACGTATTGCTCGTTGAACTGGCCGCTGAACTGGGCACGCTCGGGCACGTATTCTTCGCTGAGTTTTTCAGCTTCAAAGTTGACGCTCGACAAGTAGTTACTGATCGCGCCGTCGTATTGGCTGATGCGGTTGAACGCAGCCACAGATAAGGCGAAGCGCAGTTTGTCGCTCAGTTTGCCGTTGGCTTTGAGTTCAGCCATCACGTCAGCGTATTGGCTGGCGTCGGTGACGATGCCCACGTCTTTCCAGTTCTTGGCAGCAGAGCGCACCATTGCGGGGCCACCGATGTCGATGTTCTCGATGGCGTCGGCCAGTGTGCAACCGGGCTTGGCCACGGTGGCTTCAAACGGATACAAATTCACGATCAACAAATCAATCGTGTCGATGTTGTGCGCCTTCAAAGCAGCCATGTGCTCGGGCGTGTCGCGACGCGCCAGCAAACCGCCGTGCACTTTGGGGTGCAAGGTTTTCACACGGCCATCGAGCATTTCGGGGAAGCCTGTGACTTCGGCCACTTCGGTCACGGGCAAGCCTTGTTCGGCCAAGAGTTTGGCAGTACCGCCGGTGGAGATCAGGCCCACGCCCAAGGCGTGCAAATCACGCGCGAGTTCGACGATGCCGGTTTTGTCAGAGACGGAGATGAGTGCTTTCATTGGGGATGCAGTCTTATTTGATGAGTTTGTGATCGAGAAGTTTTTTACGCAGCGTATTGCGGTTGAGGCCCAGCCATTCGGCGGCGCGTGACTGGTTGTGGTCGGCGTGCTGCATCACCACTTCGAGCAGCGGTTTTTCAACGACGCGCACCATCATGTCGTGCATGTTGTCGGGCTCTGTGCCTTTGAGGTCGCGAAAATAGGTTTCGAGGCTGGCACGTACCACCTCTTCAATGTGTTTTTTACTCATGCAAAGCTAAGGGTTCTACTAATAAAACAGGTTCGGGCAAGCGCTCGTGCGCCTGCGCGAGGTCATCGAAGTAGGCAGCCACGGCGCGGTGTTGCGACGCACTGTCTTCTAGGGTGTTCATGTGTTGGCGAAACGCCTCGCCACCAGGCAAGCTGCGGATGTACCAAGCAATGTGTTTGCGGGCGCTGCGCACGCCAGTGCGTTCGCCATAAAGGGCGTAGTGCTCGTCGAGATGCGCCAACAACAAGCGGCTCACCTCTTCCACCAAAGGCTGAGCCAAATGCTCGCCCGTGGTCAAGTAGTGCGCGATTTCGCGGAATATCCAAGGACGGCCTTGGGCGGCGCGGCCAATCATCAGCGCATCAGCGCCGGTGAGCTTTAAAACTTCTTTGGCTTTCTCGGGCGAATCAATGTCGCCATTGGCCACCACGGGCACGCGCACGGCTTGCTTGACCGCCGTGATGGTGTCGTATTCGGCAAAGCCTTTGTAGCCTTGCTCGCGGGTGCGGCCGTGCACGGTGATCATTTGCACGCCTGCGGCCTCGGCGGCGCGGGCCAAGGCCACGGCGTTTTTGTGTTCGTCGCACCAACCGGTGCGCATCTTCAAGGTCACGGGTACGTTGTGGGGCTGCGCGGCATCGACCACCGCTTGCACGATGGACATGGCCAAAGGCTCGTCTTGCATCAGGGCCGAGCCCGCCCATTTGTTGCACACCTTCTTGGCGGGGCAACCCATGTTGATATCGATGATTTGCGCTCCGCGCTCAATGTTGTACACCGCCGCCTCGGCCATCATGGCCGCATCGGTGCCTGCAATTTGCACGGCAATGGGGCCGCTCTCGCCCGTGTGGTCGGCGCGGCGCGAGGTTTTGAGGCTGGTCCACAAGTCTTTGCGCGAGGTGACCATCTCGCTCACCGCATAGCCCGCGCCTAACTGTTTGCACAACATGCGAAACGGGCGGTCGGTCACGCCAGCCATCGGCGCGACAAACAGGTTGTTTGCCAGTGTGTATTGACCGATGTGCATGGGGTGGAGAGACGTGGAGGTGCTTAAAAAGGAGGCGTTATTGTACCTGCCCAAAATTTCAGCATGCGGTCTGAAAATGACCATTTCGTAAGGCTTCGGCATCACTACACTGGCGGGCATGGAAATTTGGATGCAATCTGTGTTGGCCGCCTTGGCCCTGCCCGAATACGGCCTGAGCACCGTGTTTGTGGTGTCGCTGATCTCGGCCACCTTGCTGCCCATGGGCTCGGAGCCTGTGGTGTTTGGCTTGGTCAAGCTCAACCCCGAATTGTTTTGGCCAGCTGTTCTCGTGGCCACCGCTGGCAACACCATTGGCGGAGCCATCAGCTGGTGGATGGGCTACGAAGCCCATGTGCTGAGCGACAAAGTGCGACACAAAGAAACCACAGGCAACGAAGCCCGCGCCCTGCGCTGGCTGCACGCCCTAGGCCCCAAAGCTTGCCTGCTGAGCTGGCTGCCCGGCGTGGGCGACCCGCTGTGCGCCGTGGCCGGCTGGCTGCGCCTGCCCTTTTGGCCCTGCGTGGCCTACATGGCGGTGGGTAAGTTTGCGCGGTATTTGTTGATGACGGGTGGGTTGCTTTGGGTGTTTCCGCAGCATTGGGGCGGCTAAGCCGCTACCGCAGCATCGACTCCAACACCCATGTGATCCAAGGCCTCAGCCAAGTGGCCCACGGTGCGGTCCACGTTGTGGAGTTTTTCTAGGCCAAACAGTCCAATGCGGAAGGTCATGAAGTCGGCAGGTTCGTCGCACTGCAAGGGCACACCAGCAGCGGTTTGTAGGCCGAGGGCCAAGAACTTTTTGCTGTTGTGCATGCCAGTATCTGTGGTGTAGCTCACCACCACGCCAGGCGCTTTGAAGCCTTCGGCTGCCACGCTGCGGATGCCACGATCTTCTAGCAGGGCACGCACTTGGCGGCCCAATTCGATTTGTTCGGCACGCACTTTTTCAAACCCATAGGCGCGGGTTTCTTGCATCACTTCACGCAGGCGCGTGAGTGCGTCAGTGGGCATGGTGGTGTGGTACGAGTGGCTACCGTTTTCGTAGCTTTCCATGATTTGCAGCCACTTCTTCAAGTCGCAGGCAAAGCTGGTACTGGTGGTGCTTTCGATGGCAGTGCGCGCACGCTCGCTCAGCATGACCATGGCGCAGCAAGGCGATCCGCTCCAGCCTTTTTGTGGTGCACTGATCAGCACGTCCACACCTGTCTTTTCCATGTTAACCCACATCGCGCCAGAGGCGATGCAGTCCAGCACAAACAGGCCGCCCACTTGGTGCACAGCGTCAGACACTTGGCGCAAGTAATCATCGGGCAAGATCAGGCCAGCAGCGGTTTCAACATGCGGTGCAAACACCACGGCAGGCTTTTCGCTCAAGATAGCAGCCACCACTTCCTCCAAAGGGCAGGGTGCCCATGCGGCTTGTGGACCTGATTCAATTTGGCGCGCCTTCATCACCACCGAAGTCGATGGGATATGACCCATATCAAAAATTTGCGTCCATCGGTAACTGAACCAGCCATTGCGAATGACCATCACCTTTTTGCCTGTAGCAAATTGACGCGCCACCGACTCCATGCCAAACGTGCCACTGCCAGGCACGAGCACTGCCGACTTGGCTGCATACACCTCTTTGAGAATGCCAGAGATGTCTTTCATCACGCCTTGAAAGCGCTCAGACATGTGGTTGAGCGCACGATCGGTGTAAACCACCGAAAACTCCAACAAGCCGTCAGGGTCGATGTTGTTCAAAAGTCCAGCCATGTCTGTCTCCGCAATTTTTAAGTAGGTTGCGATGTTAGCTGTTGGGCGTTGAGTTTGCAGAGTTAGGGGAATTCGCAAGATCAGCGCTAGAACCCCTATGCTCGCTTAGCTTAGGAGCTGAACAAGAAGTTCATCACGTCGCCGTCTTTCACCACGTATTCCTTGCCTTCAGCGCGCATCTTGCCTGCGTCTTTGGCGCCTTGTTCACCTTTGAACGTGATGAAGTCATCAAACGCGATGGTTTGGGCACGGATGTAGCCCTTTTCAAAGTCGGTGTGAATCACGCCAGCGGCTTGTGGGCCGGTGTCGCCCACATGGATGGTCCATGCGCGCACTTCTTTCACGCCAGCGGTGAAGTAGGTTTGCAGGCCCAGCAATGTGTAGGCAGAGCGAATGAGGCGGTTCAGGCCTGGCTCGTCTTGGCCGAGTTCTTTGAGGAACTCCAAGCGGTCAGCGTCTTCCATCTCCGACAACTCAGCTTCGATCTTGGCGCAGATGGCCACCACGGGTGCGTTTTGCGCTTGGGCAAAGGCCTTGAGGCGGTCCAAAAACGGGTTGTTCTCAAAACCGTCTTCCGACACGTTGGCCACAAACATAGCGGGCTTGGCGGTTATGAAGAAGAACTGCTTGAGTTCGGCGCGCTCTTCTTTGCTGAAGTCGATGGTGCGCACGGGCTTGGTGTCGTTCAGCGCAGCTTGGCATTTCTCAAGAATCGCCATTTGCTTGACCGCTTCTTTGTCGCCAGAGCGGGCAATCTTGCTCACGCGATGAATCGCTTTTTCCACGGCAGCCAAGTCGGCCAAGCACAGCTCAGTCTGAATGACTTCGATGTCTGCAATGGGGTCAACCTTGTTGGCCACGTGAATGACGTTGTCGTCTTCAAAGCAGCGCACCACGTTGACGATGGCGTCGGTTTCGCGGATGTGGGCCAAGAACTTGTTGCCCAAGCCTTCGCCAGTGCTCGCGCCAGCCACGAGGCCAGCGATGTCCACAAATTCCACAATGGCAGGCACCACGCGTTCTGGGGTGATGATGTCTGACAGCTGCTGCAAGCGTGGGTCAGGCACTTCTACGACGCCGGTGTTGGGCTCGATGGTGCAGAAGGGGTAATTCTCAGCCGCGATGCCCGCTTTGGTCAGGGCGTTGAACAGGGTGGATTTGCCAACGTTGGGCAAACCCACGATGCCGCATTTCAAACTCATAAAAATATCCTTGTAACTGGTGTAGATTGTAATGAGGCGGGTTGCTCGCCTAGGAACCACAGATGAACCGCATGAACATCACAGCTTTTTCAACCGTTTTTCGCCCCGCTTTGCTCGCCGCCCAAGCATTGCTCTGCGCCAGCTTTTGCCTACACGCACAGGCGCAAACGCCTGAACAACCTCAAAACGAACTCATGGTGCGCTACCAGCAAGACTTGGCTGAATGCGAGGCCCAGCAAGCCACGCAAGACTTAGCAGCTTGCCGCCTAGAAGCACGCAATGCCTTGGCAGATGCCAAACGCAACCTACTGAGTGAGACCACAGCTAACTTGTTTGAAAAGAACCAGCTCAAACGCTGCCGCGTGTTCAAGGGCGAAGACCGCGAGGCCTGCGAAGCACGCGTACGCAATGAGGGCAGCAGTACGGGCAGCGTGCAAAGCGGCGGCATCTTGCGCGAGGTGACGCGACCTGTGCCAGCCGAGCCAGCCACAGCACCCGCACTGATTGTTCCGCGAGTGCCGCCAGCTAAATAAGGCCTTTGCCGCCCTCCTACAATCAGCCGCATGGCTCAAAAACTGGACGTTTGTATTCGCGGCGATGGCATGGTGGGACGCACCTTGGCCTTGCTGCTCGCACGTCAAAAACTGCGTGTGGGATTGGTCACTTCGCCACCCAAAACTACGCAGGACGTTAGGGCTTACTCACTCAACAGCGCTTCTCGTGACTTGCTTTCAGAACTTCGCTGCTGGCCAGATGCCCTTCACGCCACACCCGTGCAACACATGCGCGTATGGGGCGACGATGGCGGCTTTACCCACTTTGAAAGCCCCACGCCCGAGGGCCTGACTTGGATTGTGGACGTGCCCGTGCTCGAAGCCCAGCTGGCTGAAGCCGTGCGTTACCAAGCTGAAATTACCCCCCTCACCGCCCCCGAACCCGCTGCTTTGACCTTGGTGTGCGAAGGCCGCGCCAGCGCCACCCGCGATGAGCTGGGCGTGAACTTTGAAGTGCTGCCGTATCAACAACACGCCGTGGCTGCCCGCGTGCGTTGCAGCACGCCGCACCGCCAGCAAGCGCTGCAGTGGTTTCACCACGGTGCGCAGGGCTTAGAAATTTTGGCACTGCTGCCCTTGGGTGGCGCGCAGGGCGACACCGCCAGCTTGGTGTGGTCGCTGCCCCCCGAGCGTGCCAAAGACATGCTGGCCTTGAGCGCCGATGCGTTTGGCATTGCGCTGGAGAATGCCAGCAATGGCGTACTCGGCCAAATCGAACTCACCAGCGAACGCGCCATGTGGCCACTGCAACTGGCCCACGCAGACCGCTGGACCGGCAACTTTGCCGACGGCAGCGCTTGGGCGTTGGCGGGCGATGCGGCACACAACATTCACCCTCTCGCTGGCCTCGGGCTCAACCTCGGCTTGGCCGATGTGGCCGAGCTGGCAAACGTGCTGAAAGCCCGCGAAGCCAAAGACTATTGGCGCGGTGTGGGCGACCGTTACTTCATGCGTCGCTACGAACGCGCCCGCAAAGCCGACATGGTGCCCACTTGGCTGGCCTGCGATGGCTTGCAACGCCTGTTCGCCCACCCCAACACCGGCGTACAAGCGCTGCGCAATTGGGGCATAAATGGGTTCAACAGCCTCGCGCCTGTCAAGGCTTGGGCCATGCAGCAGGCCATGGGTTAAACATTTAACAAACGAATCTTCATATGCAACACACCTTTCGCTCAATCATCGCCGCTGCCCTGATGGCTCTCAGCTTTTCCAGTGCCATGGCACAAGGCCACGAAGCCACCATTCGCAAAAACCTGAGCGAGCGCATTCCGCAAATTCCAAAGATTGAAGAAATCACGCCCACACCTTTGGCAGGCATTTACGAACTGCGTCTGAGCACCAACGAGATTTACTACAGCGACGCTGCAGGCAACTTCCTCATTCAAGGCAACTTGATTGACACCAAAGCCAAGCGCAACCTGACCGAAGAACGCGAAGCCAAACTGAGCGCGATTGATTTCAACGCCCTGCCGCTGAAAGACGCCATCACCATCGTGCATGGCAATGGCAAGCGCAAGCTCGCCGTGTTTGAAGACCCCAACTGCGGCTACTGCAAACGCTTTGAGCGCGACTTGGCCAAGGTAGACAACGTGACGGTGTATTTGTTCTTGTTGCCCGTGTTGGGCCCTGGCTCGGTGGAGAAATCGCGCAATGTGTGGTGCGCCAAAGACCAAGCCGCTGCATGGGTGAACCTGATGCAAAAAGACACGCCAGCGCCTGCCGCACAGTGCAACACTGCCGCGATTGACCGCAACCTCGAATTCGCCCGTAAATACAAAATCACCGGCACACCAACCTTGGTGGCGCAAGACGGCACACGCGTGCCCGGTGCGATTGACAGCGCAAAGATTGAACGCCTGCTGGCCGAAGCCAGCAAGTAATCAAGCCTCATAAAAGAAGAAACGAGTTCGACATGGTTCACTCCCCCATCACCCCCGACAGCGATGCGGGCAAACTGATTGAACGCTTGGGCTACGCAGGCCTCATTCCCTTCGTCGTGCTTGCTCTGTTCATGTGGATCGTCACGCCCGAAGCGCATCCGTTTGTGGCCATTGCACTGAGCGCTTATGGCGCGACCATCGCTGCGTTTTTGGGCGGCATCCATTGGGGCATTGGCCTGCGCCACAACGCACCACAACGCAAGCTGCACATGGTGTGGGGTGTTGTTCCCTCGTTGGTGGCATGGATTGCCGTCATCATGCCGGCCTACGCGGGCTTGCCTTTGTTGGGCTTCTTGCTCGTGGCCTGCTACTTGGTGGACCGCAAAACATGGCCCGAAGCAGGCCTGCGCGATTGGATGACCATGCGCTTTCGCTTGACCGTGGTGTCCACCCTGTCTTGCTTGCTAGGCGCTGCTGCAACTTAAAACCATGCACTACCGAATCGAAGCCGCCGACCTGCACGCCCATCTGTATGGCGTGACGCTCACCATTGAGCACCCCGCTGCAAATCAACTCGTATCGCTGCCCGTGTGGATTGCCGGCAGCTACATGGTGCGCGAGTTTGCCAAGCAAATCACAGGCATCAGTGCACGCCAAGCCAAACGCAATGTGGCTGTGCATCAGCTCGACAAAGCCACTTGGGCGGTGGACTGCGAAGCAGGCAAACCACTTACCCTGCACTACCAAGTGCATGCGCATGACGATTCGGTGCGTACAGCTTGGTTAACGACGCAGCGCGGATTTTTCAATGGCACAAGTTTGTGTTTGCAAGTTGAAGCACAGGCCGATGTGCCGCATCAGCTAGAACTGGTGGCGAATTCATTCAATGCGAGTGGCGCGGCGTCAAAGTGGCAAGTGGCCACCGGCCTGTCGCCCGTCAAAACCGACCGCCAAGGCTTTGGCACTTATGTGGCCGCCAACTACGACGAGCTGGTGGATTGCCCCGTAGAAATGGGCGCATTCTGGAGCGGCAGCTTCAAAGCCTGCGGCATCGAACACCGCTTTGTGGTGGCTGGTGCGACACCCGCGTTTGACGGCGAACGCCTGCTGCGCGACAGCCAAAAGATTTGCGAAACCGCCATTCGTTTTTGGCATGGCAAAAAGCACTCGGCCACGCCGCACAAGAACTATGTGTTCATGCTCAACGCCGTGGCCGATGGCTATGGCGGCTTAGAGCACCGCAACTCCACCGCTCTCATTTGCAACCGCGCTTACTTGCCGCGCTATAGCAACGATGGCTCTGCCAAAGACGTCAAACAAAGCGATGGCTACACCACGCTGCTGGGCCTCATCAGCCATGAGTATTTCCACACCTGGAACGTCAAGCGCTTGCGCCCTGCCGAGTTTGCGCGTTACGACTACCGCCAAGAGAACTACACCGAGCTGCTGTGGTTCTTTGAAGGCTTCACCAGCTACTACGACGATTTGCTGCTACGCCGCGCAGGGCTGATTGACGATGCGCAGTACCTCAAGCTGCTCAACAAAACCATCAACCAAGTGCTGCAAACGCCAGGTCGAGAGGTGCACAGCGTGGCGCAGTCTAGCTTTGAGGCGTGGACCAAGTACTACCGCCAAGACGCGAATAGCCCCAACCTGACCGTGAGCTACTACACCAAGGGCGCACTGGTGGCCTTGTGCCTAGACTTGGCGCTGCGCCAGCACGGCGTGAAAAACCACAGCGTGTCGCTGGACGATGTGATGCGTGCTTTGTGGGCACGTTGCTGCACAGGAAAGCACAACGGCCCCATGACTGAGGCAGATGTGCTGGCAGTTCTCAAAGAACTCACAGGCCGTTCATGGACAGCCGAATTCAAAGCTTGGGTGCATGGCACGCGCGACTTGCCACTAGAAAAACTCTTGGCCCACCACGGCGTGAATGTGCAACATGACCCCGCGCAACTGGCTCAGCGTTTAGGCCTGCGCGTGGCAGAAGACCACAGCGTGCAAATTAAAACCGTGCTTCACAGCAGCGCAGCACACAAAGCAGGCTTTGCGCCGGGCGATGAGTGGCTGGGCTTGGAGGTGGCGGGTAAAACGACATCACAGGCACCTTCTGCGTGGCGACTCAAAAAGCTCGACGACTTGACGCTCTACGCGGGTACGGCCAAAAAAGTAACCGCCCTCATCAGCCGTGACCGTCAGCTGCTGCGCTTGAACTTCGCTTTGCCCGACGCAAAAGCCAACAGCACTTGGCGTCTCGTGCTGGACAACCCAAAGCTGGTGGCGCGCTGGTTGAGCCTATAGTCAATGGCTTGATTCAAATGGTTTGATTGCTAAATTTCCGGGAGTAAACACATGAGCTACGAATTCATCACCGTCCACACCGAAGCCGACAAAGTTGGCGTCATCACCCTCAACCGTCCTAAGCAGCTCAACGCGCTCAACGCGGGTTTGATGGTGGAACTGGGCCAAGCCCTCAAAGACTTTGATGCCAACGAAGCCATTGGCTGCATGGTCATCACCGGCAGCGAAAAAGCATTTGCCGCAGGCGCTGACATTGGCGCGATGGCCACCTACAGCTTTGCCGATGTGTACAAGAACGACTACATCACCCGCGATTGGGAAACCATCCGCAGCATCCGCAAACCTGTCATCGCTGCCGTGAGCGGCTTTGCCTTAGGCGGCGGCTGCGAGCTGGCCATGATGTGCGACTTCATCATCGCTGCCGACAACGCCAAGTTTGGCCAACCCGAAATCAAACTCGGCGTCATCCCAGGCGCAGGCGGCACACAACGTTTGCCACGCGCTGTGGGCAAATCCAAAGCCATGGACTTGGCTTTGACCGGCCGCATGATGGACGCCGCAGAAGCCGAACGCTCGGGTTTGGTCAGCCGCGTTGTGCCGCTGGACAAACTGATGGAAGAAACCTTGGGTGCAGCCCTCATGATTTGTGGCTATTCACAAATCGCCGCCATGGCCGCCAAAGAGTCGGTCAACCGCGCCTTTGAGGGCACGCTGTCGGATGGCGTGATGTTTGAGCGCCGCATGTTCCACGCCTTGTTTGCCACTGCAGACCAAAAAGAAGGCATGGACGCATTTGTCAACAAACGCCCTGCTGCGTTCAAGAACCAATAAGCAACCTTAAAAGCCCACGACTTGTGGACCTTTAAGCCGTCGCTACCATGCGGCTAACTGAATCAGAAAGTACCGCATGGAACTCTTGACCGACCCACAAGCGTGGATTGCCTTTGCCACCCTCACAGCCCTAGAGCTGGTGCTGGGCATCGACAACATCATCTTCATCTCCATCTTGGTGGACAAACTGCCACCAGAAAAACGTGAGTTTGCACGCCGCATCGGCCTTTTCATGGCCATGTTCATGCGGATTGGCTTGTTGCTGTTGCTCTCGGTCATCGTGGGTTTGGTAGCACCGTTGTTCACGGTTTTTGGCCAAGAGATTTCTGGCCGTGACTTGATTTTGATTTTGGGTGGCTTGTTTCTGATTTGGAAAAGCACGGGTGAAATTCATCAGTCGCTTGAAGGTGAAGAAGAACACAACGGCACAGCGGTGGGCAACACCATGATGGGCATCATCTTGCAAATCATGGTGATCGACTTGGTGTTCTCACTTGACTCCATCATCACAGCTGTGGGCATGGTGGATGAAGTGGCCATCATGATTGCCGCTGTGGTCTGCTCTGTGGGCTTGATGATGGCGTTTGCCTCTGGCATTGGCCGCTTTGTGTCTGACCACCCCTCCATCAAGATGCTGGCACTGACCTTCTTGGTGGTGGTGGGCGTGGTGCTGATGGCCGAAGGTTTGGGCCACCACATCCCCAAGGGTTATATCTACTTTGCCATGGCTTTCTCGGTGATTGTGGAAATGCTCAACATCCGCTTTCGCAAACGTGCCAAGAAGGTGGTGCACTTGCATCAACAAACGCCCTGAACCAATTACCCCTGAGCGACCTGGGTTGAAATGGACTGTCACAACTCGTTATTAGAATGTTTGCAAATTAAACATATCTCAAACGAGCAAGATGACAGCCTCTGAGGCCTCCGACAAACTCACACCGCAAACGCAAGCGCTGTTGATACTGATGAGTGCGGTGTCGTACTTTTATGCATTCAAACTCAATTTGCATTGGTTTGACTGGATGGAGTTTTCACATGGGACGAACTGGGTATTTATTCCAAGCGGATTAAGGCTCTTGTTTGTCTTGATCTTGGCCCGCTTAGGGGGCATAGGCATTGCATTAGGTTCGATTGGCGTGAACTACACCTATGGTGACGTAGACGCGCATCTGTTCAACATCGTCACTGGACTGATCTCTGGCCTGTCGCCTTTTCTGGCACGCTACTTAGCCATGAGATGGTTCAACTTCGACACCTTGCTTTTTAACTTCACCGCCAAAGACCTGTTCAGGGTTTCCATACTGTTTGCTGTGGTGAATGCCTTGCTTCATCAGCTTTGGTATTTCTGGATGGATAAAACACCTGACTTTTTAAGCAGCGCTTTGGCCATGGGTGTGGGTGATTGGTTTGGTACTGTGTTGGTGCTCACCGCCGCCAGCTTGGGCATTCAGCTTTTCAAGCTCATACAACACCGCCAACCTTGAGCCTGAAGCTTGGGGGATTAATCTCTGCCTAAGGCCAAGGTCACAGCCAAAGGCAGCAGACCTAAAGCAAACAAAATGGCGCCAATGTCCATCAAGGTGCCCGTCATCATGAGGCAAAAGCCCAAGACAGAGATGCCCAAGGCCACTGAGATGACCGTCTTGAGTTCAATCTTTGGAAGCTTCTTCATACGCTGAATCTTAATCTAGGCATGGCAAAGGCGAAACAAATGCCAGCGCTTCAACTCACCAGCGTTCTAAAAAACCTCCAAAACGCCTTGGCGTCCTCGCTTTGCTCGTCACTGGGGGTCAATCTGCCTTCAATTTCGCCTTGTACAAACTGATACATCACCGTGGCCAAACCACAGCGTCGAAAGTCTGCATAAACCTCCACATGGTGGGCGTACCACTCACCCGAATGGCCTTGCTTGAATACAGCTGTCGAAATTTGCTCAGCACGAACCTTGTCTTTCACAATGTGCACGGCCAAGCTGATGCTGGCACTGGTTTGCGTGTAGTCGAAAATAATGGGTAAGTGACGACTCGTCAGACTCAGCACTTTGAATTCTTTGATCATTTCACAAAAATCGAATTAGCCAACTTGGCGCTGGAAGATGTTGCGCCAAGAAAACCCACAGTCGGCAACATCAGAATTATGAATGTTGGTCTACTGCCTTCTAATGGATAAACTGAAATAGCAACATTCTTGGTCGACGACAAAGGAATCTCCATGTGCCTTCACAAATTAGTCCTCATCGCATTTGTAGTTTTGTCCTCCGCTGCACAGGCGCAAGAAAAGCCCAACAAAATTCAAGAATCCATTGAGCTCGCAAAGACTGTCCCCATCGCTGATGTGCATATGCACACAGTGGATCGTTTGACATCTTTTCACAAAGAACAGATGGACAGGAATAACGTCAAATGGGGTGGTGGCGTTGGCCCAACGGGGAAAAACCCACCAAGCACGCAAGACATGCAAGCGGCGCTGGGCAACAGGTACTTTTTTGGTTTGGGGCAGGCTGAATTCACGCAGGTATTTTTTGCTGCCGGAGCTGATGGTCTTACCAACGCAAACAGCAAGTCCTTTGTGGACTTGTTCAAAGTTGCAGACAACTTGCTAGAGACAAGACAAGCTTATGGGTTTGGCGAGATACACGTCGATAACAATAACTCGTCCCCATCCAATAACTTCCGAAGAAAAGTCACCCTAGACAATCCTGTGGTTCGCACCATGTATGAAATTGCCAATAAGCATTCAAGTTTCATACAAATTCACATGGAAGCTGATGATGCAAATATCGCTGCTTTGAAAAAGTATTTATCAGAGTTTCCCAAAGTCAGCACCATCATTTCTCATGGCTTGCCATACGGCAAACAAACCCTTCTGCGTGATTTACTTGATCAACATCCCAACATCTACTTTGAGTTGTCTAGAAAAGGCGCGGTTCTCAATGAGAAGGAGGCCGGTCAGGCTTTTTCAATTCGCCATGGCGTGAAAGACATCTGGCTCAAATCTTTGGAAATGTATCCAGATAGATTCATGATCGGCAGTGACACGCACTACCCTGACGAATCAAAATACGATGACGTGATGACAGGGTTCCGAAATGGGCTGTTTCCATACCTTCAGCCAGAAACGCTCAAAAAAGTCGCTTACCAAAATGCTGTCAAGGTTTTTCGTTTAACTGAGTGACGAACGACTTGAACGGTCAACGTCACACTCAAAGTCATGTCACAAAGAAAAAACCCACAGTAGCAATACTGTGGGTTTTTATTTTGGTGGTGGTAGCGGGATTTGAACCTGCGACATCAGCATTATGAATGCTGCGCTCTAACCAACTGAGCTATACCACCGAACAGGGCAAGATTGTAAACCATTTTGACGGCGCATTTGCCCTCACTCGCAAGCAATTAGGTCTGTGCTTGTCAGTCTTCGAGGGGCGCCAGCACACCAAAGCTGCGCTGCGCATAAGCCAAGCCGTGGCCAGCGTGCACGCCAAAGTCGAGCACTTCGCCAATCAAGATGTCGTGGTCTCCTGCTGACACCACTTGCGCGATCCGACAATCAAACCAAGCAATCACGCCCTCTAGGCGTGGGTGTTGGTTGAGTCCTCGCACCAAGGGTTGGTCTGCGAACCGCTCGACTTGCGTACCTTGCGCAAACTTAAGCGCCACATCTTTTTGCTGCGCACCCAACACGTTGACCATATACCCGCCCGCACTCACAAAGGCTTCGTGGCTGAGCGAGGTTTTGCGCACGCTCCACAACACCATGGCAGGTTCCAGCGACACAGTATTGAAGGAATTGCAAGTCATACCCCAGTCTTGGCCTTGGGTGTGAGCAGTCACCACGGTCACGCCGGTGGTGAAACAGCTCATCGCGTCTTTGATGTTCACGCCGTGCTTTCAGAATTATTTTTATAAAAACGCCAAGGCGTCTTGTGCGGCCACACGGCCTTCGTCGGTGGGAACGACCCACACCTCGATGGCGCTATTGTCGGCGTGAATCGAAATCATTCCATCGCCAGAGGCTTTTGCGTTGCGCGTGGCGTCGACTTGCACGCCAAGGTAAGCCAAGGCGTCGCCCACCTGTTGACGCAGCACCGCATCATGCTCGCCAATGCCGCCGGTGAACGCCAACACATCTAAGCCGCCAATGCAGGCGCTGAGCGCCCCCACTTCGCGCACCACACGGTGGGCAAACAAATCGGTGGCAAAGCGGGCGGTTTCAGACTTAGAGGCACGCAAGGTGCGCATGTCGGCGCTTTCGCCTGACACGCCCAACAAACCGCTTTGTTTGTAAAGCAGCTTTTGAATTTGGTCGTGGTCCCAGCCCTGCTCCATCAAATACAGCAGCACACCAGGGTCGAGCGCGCCGCTGCGCGTGCCCATCATCAAACCATCAAGGGCCGAAAAGCCCATGGTGGTGGCGCGGCTTTGGTGGCCTGTCGTTGCACACACGCTTGCTCCATTGCCCAAGTGAGCCATGACCACGCGGCCTGATGCGCGAGGCACTTCGTGCTTGAGAACTTGGCTGACGTACTGATACGACAGGCCATGAAAACCATAACGGCGCACGCCTTGCTCAGTCAGCTTTTTGTCAATCGCAAATGTGGTTTCGAGTGGTGAGAGCGTGCGATGAAACGCGGTGTCAAAACACGCCACTTGCGGCACATCAGGGAACGACTCTGCAAAGGCAGTGATACCCGCCAAGTTGTGCGGCTGGTGCAGTGGGGCCAGTGCATTGAGTGTGGCGAGCTGCGACATCACCTCTGGCGTGACACGCACGCTGTTGCTGTAATACGCGCCGCCATGCACCACGCGATGCGCAATGGCTTGCACCTGCAAGTGCGCAAAGCGTGTGGCCAACAAAGCTTTGAGGGTGTTGAGCGCGGCATCAAACACATCTTGCGCAGGCTGCACGGCCACGTCGGCAGATTCCTTCGCTTGGCCTGTCGCACAAAAGCTGATGCGCGGCTGGCCAGATGGCTCTAGGCCTTCGATATTCCCCGTGACTTCTGCGTCGCCAATCTCGCCCCCATGTATGGGATACAACGCAAATTTGAGGCTTGACGAGCCCGCATTAACTGACAGGATGCTCATGCGGGATGCGTGCGGTAGTGGTGTGCAATGAGCTTGGCCAACAAGGCCGAAGCGCTGCGCGTGGTAGCGGTGTCAGCACGACTGGTCAGCGCAATCGGCACACGCGCACCGAGCACAACACCTGAGCCTGAAGCGCCAGCCAAATATTCAAGCTGTTTGGCCATCATGTTGCCCGATTCCAAATCAGGGGCCACCAAGATATCGGCTTGGCCTGCCACGGCAGAGGCAATATGTTTGATCTCCGCAGCATGGCTAGACACCGCGTTGTCAAACGCGAGTGGACCATCGAGCAAGCCACCTTTGATTTGCCCACGGTCGGCCATCTTGCACAAGGCTGCGGCATCGAGCGTTGAAGGAATGTTGGGGTTCACGGTTTCGACCGCCGACAAAATGGCCACCTTCGGTGTGGCCACGCCCATGATTTGCGCAAACAAAATTGCGTTTTGCACGATGTCGGCTTTCTCGGCCAAGGTGGGTGCAATGTTCAGCGCGGCATCGGTGATGTACAGCGGCTTGGGATACATCGGCGCTTCAAAGCGGAACACATGCGACATGCGGCGGCCTGTGCGCAGCCCTTTTTGTGACACCACGGCATGAATCAATTCATCGGTATGCAAGCTGCCTTTCATCAAGGCTTCCAGTTTTTTGTCAGCGGCCATTTGCGCAGCCAAGTCAGCAGCGGCGTGGCTGTGTTCGACATGGATCACTTCGATGCCTGTCAAATCAATGCCTGCCTCGGCGGCAACCGCACGCAGCTTTTTCTCGGGGGCAATCAGCACAGCATGAATCAGGCCTGCATGATGTGCGTCCATCGCACCTTGCAAGGAGTCGGCATCGCACGGATGCACCACACCGCAGCGCACGGGTTCTAGCTCTGCGCCGAGTGCCAGCAAGTTGGCATGACGTTGTTCCGGATTGAACAAGCTGATGTGCGGCGCATGGATGCGCGGCATGCGCAGCTTCTCGGTGGGGGCCATCACTTTGGCCACGCCGTAAAGCACACGGTCGCCTTTTTGGTTGACCAGCAAACAATCCAGCTCGACTGTTTTCTTCTCGTCATTTTTTGCTGTGCAGGTGACGGTCACATTGAGCGTGTCACCAATTCGCACAGGGCGGCTGAAGTGGAGGTTTTGCTCAAGGTAAATCGTGCCGGGGCCAGGAAAGACAGTGCCCAACACTGTGCTGATGAGCGAGCCGCCCCACATGCCGTGGCCAATGACGCCATGAAACAAGGTGGCACTGGCGTACTCGGGATCCAGATGCGCGGGGTTGGTGTCGCCCGACACAGCAGCGAAGGCCTGAATGTCGGCCAAGGTGAGTGTGCGCACCAAGCGTGCAACCTGTCCCACCACGATGCTGTCGTAGGGATAGTTCTCAAACCATTCGTTATTTGGATCGTTGGTGGTATCTGTGATGTCGTTCATGGTGCTCTTCAATTCACGGCGTGGCTGCCGGCGTCTACAAAAATGGTTTGGCCCGTCATGCCGCTGGCGGCATCGGTGCACAAGAAGGTGCTGAGGTTGGCAATTTCTTCCAGCGTCACCAATCGGCCCAACGGCGCTTTGGCGATGTTGCTTTGCATGAGTGCATCAAAGGCTTCGATGCCCGAGGCGGCACGTGTGGGGATGGGTCCAGGCGACACGGCATGCACGCGCACGCCTTGCGGGCCCAGCTCTAGCGCCATGTAGCGCACCAGTGATTCAAGCGCGGCTTTGACAGGGCCCATCAGCCCATAGTGCGGCACGGCTTCGTCTGCGCCAAGGTAAGTCATGGTGACCATGCTGCCACCGTGCGTCATGTACGGTGCACAAAATTTGGCGAGCGTGGCGAACGAGTGGCACGACACTTCCATGGCGCGCGCAAAGCCTTCGCTAGAGCTGTCAATCACGCGGCCATGCAAATCGGCCAAAGGGGCCCACGCGATGGAGTGAATCACAAAGTCCAACCGGCCCATCTTGGCGGCGGCATAAGCCACCAACTTTTCTAATTCTTCGGGTGTCTCGATGTTGCAGGTTTGCAAGTCCATGCCCAGCGGCTGGGTGAGTGGCTCTACGTAGGTGCGGGCCTTGTCGTTCAAACATGAGGCCACCACTTCTGCGCCCATAGCCTGCGCTTGACGTGCGCAACCCCACGCAATGCTGTGTTCGTTGGCCAGGCCCAAGACCAAACCTTTCTTGCCCTTGAGATCAAAGGCGGACATCGTGTTCATAAAAATTCCTCAAAACCATGGGTAGGCTCAAAACGGCCCGCCACAAAACGCAATCGGGTCGGCCCTGGCATGGCGCGTTGCGCCACCGAGTGACGCGGATCGCCGGGGTAACACAAGGTGCGCACCCCTGCATCGTCAAAAGCCTCTGGAAAAATCAGGGGCGGCTTTTGCTGCTGCGCTAAGTTCATCACACTTTGAGTACAGCCGTGTGACAACAAAGACGCCAAAGTCATGATTTGCGGAGGCGCCAGCGGCAATTCACCCGCCCAGTAACGGGTCAAGCCCTCAAGAGGGGTCAACCAAATGCTGTCAATCGCCTCAATGTTGTCGTGGATGGGATGTTGCCCATGCGGCAAAACCGCCACAAAGAAGCGGGTGTCAAACCGCCGACTGCTTACCGACGGCTGCACCGGCGTGATCCAACGCGACCAAGTCGCCAAGTGCTGCGTATCGATCCGAAGTTCTGCACATCGCAGCACTTCGGCAAAGGATTGGCCACCATGCAAAGCACGTTGCCAATGTTCCCGCTGGTTTGCATCGTGCGCCAAGGCTTGGCTTTGGCTTGAGCGGGCATACAAGACGCCGCACTCTTCTAGCACCTCGCGCACAGCTGCCACATACAGACCAGCGGCGGTTTGCTCTGATAAATCAACCTCACCCAAAGCTTGATGCAGCGATGGTGGTGAAGCATCTAAGTAGGTGTGCACTTCAGGCGAGCAATCGGCTTCGTCTAATTTGCCACCAGGAAAAACAAAAGCGCCACCCGATACAGCCGAAGCTGTGTGGCGGCGCAGCAAAAAGACCTGCAGGCCTTTTTGGAGGTCATCACGTAACAACACCACCGTCGCCGAAGCACGCGGTGGTGTTGTGATGATGTCGCTGTTGAGTTGCATTAACCGCAGCGATGAAGCAGAGGATTACTTACCTATGTAAGCCACATCCGCACGGCGGTTTTGTGCCCAAGCGGCTTCGTCATGACCTTCAGCTTTTGGCTTTTCGCTACCAAAGCTCACTGGCTCGGCTTGGCCGTCTTTGACGCCATAGGCCTTCATGCCACGCGCCACAGCTTCTGCACGCTTTTGGCCCAAAGCCAAGTTGTATTCGCGGCCACCGCGCTCGTCGGCATGGCCTTCAACGCGTACTTTCAACGCACCGTTGGCAGCCAAGTACTTGCCTTGACGCTCAACCACGCCAGCTTGGTCAGCTTTGATGTCGAACTGGTCGAAGCCAAAGTAAACGCTGCGCTCTTTAGAGATAGGGCTATTTGGGTTGAGGTGGTCCGCGACCACCGCAGCGACAGCTGAAGTTGCCTTGGCATCGGAAACATTGTCAAGTTTTGTGGAGCTGCAAGCAGACAGTAAGGCTACAGAAACGATAGACAGGAGAGCAAAGAGACGTTTGGACATGAGGTTTTTCAGTTTGTAAAAAATAACCCTAGTATTTTAACGGATGGATCTGCCGAAGACTCCCAATGGCAAAAGTGTTGTTTTTTTTGACACTTTATTAAATTCTTTTATAAATCAACAACATAGGCAATTTTCTTAATTTTGTTTCTTTTTTGAATTAAGTTTAATTTAAAAGTATTCAAATAGTGTCGAAAATCCGTCTTTTCACAGTTAACACTCGCTAAATGGCTGATTGCAGAACGCTTCATACACAGGTAAATTCAATTCCCCGTTAGCAATTTCGGTCGTTTACAACCATGCAGCACTGCCCTTGAGTGCGAGGAATAAAAAGATGTCAACATTCAAAATTTTGGTCACCAGTCAAAAAGGTGGCGTTGGTAAAAGCACTGTTTCTGCCAATTTGGCCGCCTATCTGCGCCGCCAAGGCCAAACCGTCACATTGATCGACTTTGACACTCATGGTTCCTCCAGCACATGGCTGACACGCGCCCCCAACATTGGCGTTGTGGTTCAGCACCACATCCTTCCTTTAGACCAAGGCGGCAACCGTCCGATCTTGGATGCACGCTTGCATTTGCGCCGCGCCGCCAGCAGCTCGGAAGTGGTCATTTGCGATTTGACATGGACAGACTCCATTGCAGGCGAGTTGATGTTTGAATACGATTTGGTCATCGTGCCCACCTCGGTGTCAGAAATCGAACTGGCCGCCACCGCTGGCTTCTTGAGCCGCCACCGCTGGGTATTTGACTCAGCCATCCACACACCGCCTACCCTTCTGGTTTGCCCAACACGCGTACAACCCGAGCAGCTGCAAAGCGATGTGTTCTCCAAGCAGCGCTTCCCAGTCAGCTTCATGCTGGCACCACCGGTATTGGAAGCTCAATCAGCACGCGAAATGTTTGAACGCGGCTACTTGATGGATTTGCAAGATGCTTGCGGTACATCCTTCAATGAATTTGGGAAATCAGTGTGCGCAGCACGCGAAATGCGTGACTCTGCGCAAGGCATGCGTCAAACCACTAACACTCGGGTGAACATCCCCACCAACCGAACCACAGGCTCACTAAATGTGGCAGCATCCGGTGTCAAACGTCATAATTTGCTGTCAAATTCAACCACGCTTTCTAGTCAGTATTCGATTTTGGGTCGTCATCGCTTGCAAAAGGTTCGTCCTGAAGACTTGGCAGGCAAGACAGTCCCACAAGCGGCAACCCCTCAGTCCCCTCAAATTGCTTCGATGGGTATCCCCCAATTCCTTAAACGCATGTCCATGGGTGTCATGAATAAATGAGTTCCGAGCCACAATTTTTGTCCTTCAAAGGACTCAAACAGTACACGCCTGAGGACGGCTGGGGGCAAGTCAATGCCATTTTGCAATCACACGCACATCCAACGGTTGTGACGCAACCTGCCCACCAGCAAGCCCCACAACAAGCTGCACCTCAGCACCACCAGCCACAGCATCAGGCTGTGCCAGATAACGTACCCACGTTGACCGAAACACCTGATGCAACCCCAGAAGGCGCAGCAGTGTTTGATCCACTCATCAATGAGTTGTTTGAGCAGTTGCGTGTGCCGCCTAGTGATGACCTGACACAAACATGGCGCACGATTGCCGCTGAAGTGAATTTATTGACAGCGCGTATGGCCCTTCAACGCGAGTTGCAAGAGCGTTTGCAAAAGCTCGACCAAGAGCTGCTTAGCCTGCGCGGCACGATCCTGGCCCACTTGGCAGATGTGCAACAAGCCGCAGATCAGCAACTGACCTCAGCGCGTTTACGCGCAGAGGTATCTGCTTTGGCCCAAACCAAACTCTCTGCCAAGCTAAGCAATAAACGATAACCACCACGCTAAGGAGCGCTGAGCATGCTGGACAAACTCAATCAGATTTATCCGGTGCGCTACACAGCGTTCATTGCATCGGTTGTCTTACTCGTCCTGTCTCTATTAGGAGCCGGCGTTCTTGGCCTTAGCGGCTGGTGGCCCATGGTGTTCTTGGCTTTGTGCGCCGTGGGCATCTATGACTTGCAGCAATCGCACCATGCGATTTTGCGCAACTACCCCATCATTGGGCATTTGCGTTTCATGCTGGAAACCATTCGTCCAGAAATTCGTCAGTACTTCTTAGAGTCAGAAACCGAAGCCGCGCCATTCTCGCGCGCACAGCGCACTCTGGTCTACACACGTGCCAAGGGCCAATCCGACAAACGCCCGTTTGGCACGCAACTCGACACACGCGCCATGGGCTACGAATGGATCAACCATTCCATAGCACCTACACACTTGGCGGGCCATGACTTTCGCGTCAAAGTGGGTGGCAAAGACTGTACGCAGCCCTACAACATCAGCCTATTTAACGTGTCAGCCATGAGCTTTGGCGCGCTCAGCGCCAATGCGATTCAAGCCTTGAACTTGGGCGCCAAGATGGGTGGCTTTGCACATGACACAGGCGAAGGTTCGATTTCACGTCATCACCGCGCACACGGCGGTGATTTGATTTGGGAAATTGGCTCTGGCTATTTTGGTTGCCGCGACGAGCAAGGCCATTTCTGTCCTGATCGATTTCTAGAAAACGTGCGCTCACCGCAAGTCAAGATGGTCGAGATCAAACTCAGCCAAGGTGCAAAACCAGGTCACGGCGGCGTATTGCCAGGCCCCAAAGTGACCGAAGAAATTGCCGAAGCACGTGGTGTGATGGTGGGTGAGGACTGTGTATCGCCTGCCAGCCACAGCAGTTTTTCAACGCCATTGGAATTGATGGCCTTCATCCAACAACTGCGCACCTTGAGCGAAGGCAAGCCCGTGGGTTTCAAGCTGTGTATCGGCCACCCTTGGGAATGGTTTGCGATTGTCAAAGCCATGCTCGAGAGCGGCATTCAACCCGACTTCATCGTGGTGGACGGTGCCGAAGGCGGCACTGGAGCTGCACCCCTTGAATTTTCAGACCACATGGGCATGCCATTGCAAGAAGCTCTGCGCTTGGTGCACAACACCTTGGTAGGTGCAGGCTTGCGCGACAGCATTCGCATAGGCGCCAGCGGCAAAATTGTGAGCGCGTTTGACATGGCTCGCGCTTTGGCCCTAGGCGCCGACTGGTGCAACAGCGCACGCGGTTTCATGTTTGCGCTGGGTTGCATCCAAGCACAAACCTGCCACAGCGGCAATTGCCCAACGGGCGTCACTACCCAAGACCCTACACGCCAACTCGCGCTGGTTGTGCCTAGCAAGGCCGAGCGGGTCAAGAACTTCCACGAACACACCTTGGAAGCCTTGCAAGAACTGATGGAAGCCTCAGGGCTCAAAACGCCACACGACTTCACACCACGTCACATCATGCGTCGCGTGAGCGAAACCCAAACCCTGCACTTGTCCGACATGGTGGACACCATCGAAGCAGGCGCCTTGCTCAAAGACGATGTCAGTGCCTTGCCCTCTGTATTTAACGATTGGCCACTGACCAATGCCAAAAGCTTTGGCATTCAGGCAGCTTAAGTTGCGCCTAGCGTTTTTACTGTCAAATTAAGCAGCACGGCACGTAGGCTCCGGTAGCCAACAAAAAAGCGACCCTCGGGTCGCTTTTTATTTCTCGATGTTGATCAGTCTGGCACGCGTGGGTACTGAATAGGCTTTTCACGCACCATCGGTGGAGGTGCCGCAGCTGCAGCCGCACGCGCTTTCTCTGCGGCTGCTCGTTCTGCAGCAGCGGCCTTTTCAGCAGCAGCTTTCTCAGCTGCAGCCTTGGCAGCACGCGCTGCGGCAGCTCGCTCAGCAGCAGCCTTTTCTTCGGCAATCTGCTCAGCAGATTTCACAGGTTTTTCAGGCTGCATGCGCATCATCACAGCACGTTCTGCAGCAGCTTTTTGTTGCGCCAAACGTTCGGCAGCAGATGCCTTTTCAGAAGCTGCTGCAGCTTTTTGTGCCTCTGCTGCTGCGCGTTGTGCATCCGTGGCTGCTTTGGCAGATTGCGCTGCTTTGTCTGCCGCCTTTTGAGCGTCACCTGCAGCTACAGCGGCCTTATCGATGGTCTTTTCAATGGTCTTGATTGCAGCTGCTTCAGCTGCGGTTTGTGCACGCTCACGCACTTGGACCGCAGCATTCAAATCAGACTTGAGCTTTTGAATTTCAACCAACAACACTTGCGTGCTGGGGCCCTGAGGTGCAGCAGGAGCTGGTGGTTGGAGTCGGGCCAATGCTTTGTCTGTCACCGAGTTCAATTTGGTGTCGAATGACTGCAACTTGTTCTCCATGCCTGCCAACTGCTTTTGCATGTCTTTGAACTTCAAGTCGCTGGACTTGTTCGCTTCCGTGGCCACCACGTTAGGCATAGCCGTCATGGTCTTGCCCAACTCTTCCAAGCGTTTGGCCACTTGTGTTTGCGTGGTGATCACTTCGTCTTGTTTTTCAGTGATTTCAGAGAAATCTGAATGCGTCTTACCGATGGCCGTTAGGCTGGCATCCACCTCAATCACGCGCTTGGCCATGGCGTACACCATGGTGTCGAGCTCTTTGATCGACTTGGTCATTTTCATGGTGATGGCAAAGAAAATGCCCATGGCAATGAGTAAACACGCGCAAAAAGCACCCAACATGATGCGCGAGTGCATCACATTGCGGCGGTTGTTTTCTTGAATTTTGGACACCACGGCACGCATGGTGGCACTGACATCAGCAGCAATAGAGGCTGAACGAGTAGACACCTCAGCCGAATCGAGCACCACCGATGTGAGCTCTTCAATTTGACGCGCCACTTCGTTGGTGTCGAGCGATTGCGAAGCAATCTCCGTCAAGCGGTCAGCCGTGGCCTCGACGTCCACGATGGCTTCTGCGGCTTCAGCCGCATCGGAAATCGTTTGTTGTTCATCAGCCATAGTTAAACCTTTGTTTTATTTCGTTCTTCGAGTCGGTCAAGCCGAACGTTGAGTGTGTGTATGTCATCGTTGAGCTTGCCCATGCGAATCTGAAGCTGTTCACCCCATGTATCGGCTTGAGCTGGCTCGTCTTGAGCCGGCTCGTCTTGCACTGATGCGTCTGGCTCAGCCGAGCACGGTGAGGCTGCAGTTGGCTCTGGAACTGTTGGAGCCTCTGCCGAGTCGCTGGGTTCGACGATCTCAGCAGGCGCTGCTGGAACTTCTTCAAGCACAGGGTCTGGCTCAACCAACTCCGTCAGGGTGGGCACATTTGCTAACGCCTCCGCACTGAGACCTTCGGCATCTTCAGCCAAATCAGGCACATTGATTTGCGGCAACGTGCCAGGCTGATACCCAGGCTCAAACGGTGCGGCCTCGGGATGAATGCCGTCCGACACGGGTGTATCAGAGTTAGGGTTTTCGTGTTCTTGGCTCATGAGTCGTTCCTAGCCATGGCTTTAGGACTTCGTAAATTGATTTTTCATCGACTTGCTGCTGCGTAACCAACCTTTGTTCAGCAAAGGGTTGGACTGCATGAAAGCATCGGCTTGAGATTTGGATTCAAAAGGGCCAGCCACCAAAATGTAATAACGTTTGTTTGAATCTTTTTGGCGCGCACGCAGTATGCGAGTTTTGGCATAAACGGCGTTGCTGCGCTGAAAACTGCGCATGTCCTCCTGGGTATCCATGGCCGCCAGCTGTACCACATAGGCGTTGGCTGGTAGTTGCTCAACCCATAACTCGTCTGAGCTTGGTTCAGCTTTGGCTTCAGTTTTAGCTTCTTTCATCGCTTGCGCTTTGTCGGCTTTGAGTTCTTTTTCTGTCTTTTTCTTGACAGGCTCTGCGGCAGATGCCGTCAGCACGGGCTCGGAAGCTACAGGCACAGCCACTGAGGCTGCGGCACTGGCAGCAGAGGCCACCTCTTGCGCTTCGCTGGCGACGCGCGCAGCTTCAGCCGCCATTGAAGCCGCTAGCTCAGCTGCCGCCAAAGCTTCGGCACTGGCTGCAGAGGCAGCCGCTGCCGCACTGGCTGCTTCTTCGGGGGCAGGAACAGCAGGCGTACCGCGCAGCAAATACTTTTTAAATGTCTCAACCTCTTGCAGCACCGCTTCTTTGTACATCAAGCCAAACGCACTCATGGAAACCAGCAAAACCAACAGCACCCATCCTGCACGCGACTTGCGCGGTTGACGTTTGAACAGCTCCGTATCGTCAGCGGCGCCCGCTTGCAAACTTGGCTCCCGCGATGTATCGACTGCTGGTGCTGCCAATGGCGATGCAGGCACGGATGGCGCGACCGCAGCCGCAGACATAGCCGCTGCGGATTGCGTTGAATCGGGCAATGGCGGCACAAAAGCCGGCAAAACTTCTGGCTCTAGCTTGGGCTCATCCTTTTTGCCAAAGCCTGGCACACGCCAAGCCGTTTTAGCGGGGATATTGAGCAGCTTAGACACGGGCACCACCTCGTCACTCAAGGTGGGAGGATCTGCATTGAACGTAGGTTCGATTTGGACCGGCTCAGGGTCTGGCGTTGTGGCCACCCAATCGGTCAATTTTTGTTTGGCCTCGCCATGCTCAGTTTCAACTTCCCACTTCACGAGGTTTTTGCCAAAAGCGTCAACCTTGCTTTGGTAGTTACCTGCACTGTTGATGAGCAAAATCACACTGATATTGCCCGCAGGAAAGCCGTTGACCAAACGCGCCAACAGCTGCAACTCAAAGTCTTGCATCAAGATCGAGTCACGGAACAACAAGAAACGACGAGGCGCGTGTTTTTTGTCTTTTTCCAGCGCTTGGTCTAGCGTGATTTCAGACAGGATTTCGTTGAATTTCTGAACCAAGCGCTCAGAGTTGGTAGAGCTGCACCATTCGATGTGGCTCTCACCTTTGGAACGTAAGCGTTCTTCAAACAAAATGCCGTAGTAATCGAGCACCATGTCATGGTCGCTCATCACGGCGAGATTGATACTGCCTTCCGTCAATGACTTCAGGAGTATTTCAAATCGCAACCGGTCACCGGGGCTTTGGTAGATGTCTGTCATGCTGGCTCAAACTTCGAGGTCTTAAGAGTTCATCAAAGCACCATTCGAGTCGAACTTCATGTCGTCTGGAACGGTGGGCGATGGTTTGACCACTTCCTGGCCACGACCATAAGACTGGTTCAGGCTGAACACATAGGCAATGACCTGCGCAACAGCGTGGTACAGCGCCTCTGGAATCGGGTGATCCAGCTTGGTCGTGAAGTATAAGGCGCGAGCCAGCAAAGGCGCCTCAAAAATGTAGACGTTGTGCTCTTTGGCTTCCTCACGAATACGAGCTGCCAAACCATCTTCACCCTTGGCTACCAAGAGTGGCGCACCGTCGCCCATGGGGTCGTATGAGAGTGCCACCGCAAAGTGGGTTGGGTTGGTGATGACCACGTCAGCATCTTTGACTTTGCTCATCATCTTGTTGTTCAAGATTTCATGTTGACGACGACGGATCTGACCTTTGACCTCAGGGTTACCTTCCGAGTTCTTCATCTCGTCTTTGACTTCTTGCTTGGTCATCTTCAGCTTTTCATTGAGCTGATGACGCTGCAGTGGCACATCGACCAAAGCCACCAACACGAGTCCAAGGCTGAGCCACAAACAAGAATCCACAATGATGGTTCCAGCGACTTTGATGGCCTGGTTCAAATCCATTTGGGAGATGTGTGTCAAGTCGTTCAAGTTGTTCATGACCGACACCAACAAAATGGCCCCCACCAACAAAAACTTGGCTACAGCTTTGCCGAGGTTGATCAATGCGTCTTTGCCAAACATGCGCTTCAAACCCGTCAGCGGATTGAGCTTGCTGAACTTGGGCATGATCATCTTGGGGGAAAAAATCAAGCCACCAGCGAGGGTGGTGGACAAAATAGCGATGACATAAAGCACAGCCATCAATGGCAACACAATCAAAAAGCCATCGACCATCGAGCTGCCAAAAATAGCGGGCAGCAATTCAGCTTTGTCGGTGATGCGACGGTCAAACTGCAACTGCTGCTTGAACAAGGCACTCATGCTGTTGAAGATATGCTGCCCCATCATGCTGAAGAACAAGGTGGCAATCACCATCATGGCAGCAGGGGCCAACTCTTGCGAACGCGCGATTTGCCCGTCTTCACGGGCTTTCTTTAACCGCTGTGCCGTCGGTTCTTCGGTTTTGTCTTGGCCGCTGCTTTCTTCTGCCATGTCAGCCTCCTAAATAAGAACGCAGCATCATGAAAGCTTGCGTCCAGACCCAGTCAATGCGTGCAACATTGCTGGTCATGGAAAAAATCATGACGATAAAGCCCGTCAAGATCAGCGCCGGAAAACCGACTGTGAAAATATTCAAACTTGGTGCAGCACGCGCTACAAAACCCAAACCCACGTTGATGAACAACAAGGTCATCAACACAGGCAACGCAATCAGCAAGGCCCCCAAAAACATCATGGAGCTCCAGTTGATCATCTTGCCCAACATGTCTTGGCTGAAAAATGGTTGACCAATCGGCAAAAGCTTGAATGACTCAATCACCAAACCAAACACAATCAAGTGACCGCCCATGCCCAAAAAGATCAGGGTGCCCATGATGTTGAAAAACTGTGACAGCACAGGCACGCTTCCCATGTTGGGGTCGACCATGTTGGCCATGGACAAGCCCATGGAGCCTGAAATCGCTTGACCTGCTACCACCAGTGCTGCCGAGGCCACTTGAAACACGAGCCCCATGGTGAAGCCAATCAAGATTTGGCGAAAGATTTCCATCAAACCATCGGCGGTAACCGGATCAATCTTTGGAATCTCGATGTACTGCGTCACAAAAAACGACATCGCGAAGGCCAATGAAATGCGAATGCGCATGTTCACCGCACGGGCAGAAAAAATGGACGTGAACGCCAAAAACGCAGACAAGCGCAGCATCGGCCAAATGACGACCAAAAACTTGTCTAAGATTTCAATGAGCGAGGCGTTCATGACTAAGAAGCGTTACATGAACAAGCTAGGAATGCGGATGAAGATGCTCTTGGTGTAGTCCACCATGGTGTTGATCATCCAGCCACCTGCCAGCGACATGGTCAAACCAATGGCCAAAATCTTTGGAATAAAACTCAAGGTTTGCTCGTTGATGGAGGTAGCCGCTTGAAAAATACCCACAACCAAACCCACCAACAAACCCACCGCCAACAAGGGACCCGAGATGATCATGGTCATCCATAGGGCTTGGCGGGCTAAATCTACAACTGCTGCGCTATCCATGATGCGACTCCTTAAAACACAAAGCTGTTGGCCAGTGAAGCCATCAACAGCGTCCAACCGTCAATTAGCACGAACAGCATGAGCTTGATCGGCATCGAAATAATCATGGGCGACAACATCATCATGCCCATGGACATCAACACGCTGGCAACAATCAAGTCGATCACCACAAACGGGATGTAAATCAAGAAACCAATCGTGAAAGCGCTCTTGATTTCAGAGGTAATGAATGCAGGCATCAAAGTGGTGAACGGCACTTGGGTGGCGTCATCCAACTCGCGGCGATTAGCAATTTGCATGAACATGGCAATGTCATCTTCACGGGTTTGCTTGGTCATGAAGTCGCGCACTGGCACTTCGGCTTTGATCAAAGCTTTGTCAAAGTCAAGGTTGCCGTTCATGTAAGGACCGATGGCTTCTTTGTAAACCGTCTCAAACACGGGCGACATGATGAAGAAGGTGAGGAACAAAGCCAAACCCACCAATACGGTGTTGGGTGGCGTCTGCGCTGTACCAATGGCCTGACGCAAAATCGACAGCACGATGATGATGCGCACGAACGAGGTCATCATCAGCAACATCGAAGGCAGCAGCGTGAGCGTGGTCATCAAGCCCAGCAATTGCAGGCTCATGCTGTATTGCTGACCGCTCTTGCCTGAACCTGTCACATTGACCAACGGAATACCTTGGGCATGCGACACCATAGGCAAAGCCGCCAAGGCGATCAACAGTAACGCCAAGATGACGTAGAGAATTTTTTTGGTGATGGGCTTACGCAGCATGACCAGCCTCCTGCGTCCACGCGTGCAGTGTTTTCACCTCAGCGGGGCTGACACTGGCCAACACCATTTGGTTGTCGACTTGAATCAACACCATCTTGTGTTTGAGGCTCAAAGGCAAAGCCTCGAGCACTTGAATACGTTTTTCTTCATGACCGTTCGCTGTGAAGCCACGGTTACGCTTGACCCACCACAAAGCGCCCACGAGCAACAGCATCACACTGAATGTGCTGGCGATGAATTGACCCCAATCGAAACTTTGCATGATGTTTTTCCTGTGCGCGATGACGGTTTATTGACACTAGACGTGGCAGTATCTAGGTGTCTTGCAAGGCACGTGCCAACTTCTGATCACGCTATAGTTATTTCATGCATTCACCAAAAACACCATGAGCTTGATACGCGATCTGATCCATGCGGGTGGCACGGGCGGCCTGAATTGGCATGTGCATGCACACTATTCACGTGAACGCTGGCAACCAACGGTGCAACTGATCGAACAGTTCTTTGCACAAGTCGATCCCAAATCCGACCACCTGCTGCTGATTGGCGGCAGCGCGGGTTGGATGATGCCGCCCAGCTGGCTGGCCCGCTTCAAACGCATCGATGCGTATGACATTGATCCTTTGGCGCATTGGTTGTTTAACTGGCGTCATGGCCGTCGCCTCAAAGCGCAAGGTATACAGGTTGAGCACCACCGACTTGATGCCTTAGAAGTTTTGCCTGAAATCCTCAGCACACATGCAGCCGCTTGCATTTGGTTTGACAACGTGCTGGGACAGCACCGTTACCGTGTGCGGGATGAAGCGCGTGTGGAGCGAGAACTGGCCCAACTCAAAACCACACTCAAGGGCCGCCACTGGGGCAGCTTGCACGATGTGTGGTCGGGGCCCACCGATGGTCGCTTGCTACCTGCGGGTTTGAATGTTTGGAGTCATCACGTCACAGCCAAGCAAGGGCTCGATGCCGTGTTTTCACAAAAATTGTTAGCCAGCGTGGGCGCCAAAGATGTGTGGCAAGACCACCTGACAGGACATGTATTTGCACCTACCACCCCCACGACCTGGATGCCCTGGGCTTTCAAGGCCAATTACTGGCATTGGCTGCAAGCAGGTTGGGTCAGTGCTTGAGGTTGTAGAGCGTGACGCCCGCAGCATCCATCTCTTTTTGCTCGCGCTTGCGATGGAAATCGCGCACAGCTTTGAGGTCTTGCTCGACCAAGGTTTCCATTTGAATGCGTTTTTGCTCAGCGGCTTTGAGCGCTAAACGCTTGACTTCGACCGCGTGCTGCGCCTCCATCAAGTCAATGCCCACGCGGCTGATGAGCGACTGCAACTGCTGCATGAAACCACGAAAGTTCAAAGTTTCAGACATGCTGTGTGGGCGGCTTTCAGCTTCTTTGCTGCGCGCCACATAGTCGGTATAAAGCAAGTTCATGCGCTCTCGGCTTTGCTCCAAGTGGGTCACACGGTCACGTGCTTTTTTGAGCTCTGCGAAGGCTTCATCGCATTTCTCTTTAGCTTTTTTGGCCAGCACAGGCCATGCGGCACGGGGCTTCATGACAGCATGTGGCTCAGTTTGCTACGCGTCATGGCGTAGTCTTCGCCCTTGTCCATGTCTTGGCGCAAGAAGTCAATCATCTGTTCGCGGATGCGAATGGCTTCGTCAAGCTCAGGGTTAGAGCCCGACTCATACGCACCCACTTGCACCAAGTCAGCATTTTGTTGGTACACCGACCACAAACGACGTAACTTGTTGGACTGCTTCAACTCGTCTGAGTTGACCAAGGTTTGCATCACTCGCGAAATCGAACCGTTCAAATCAATCGCGGGGTAATGCGCTTGGTCAGCCAAGCGGCGTGACAACATGACTTGGCCATCGAGCGACGCACGCGCGATGTCCACAATGGGGTCGTTACCGTCATCACCCTCGGCGAGCACGGTGTAAATGGAAGTGATGGAGCCATGGCCATGACGGCCCACACCGCCACGCTCAATGAGGTTAGGCAGCAAGGCAAACACCGAAGGTGGATAGCCTTTGGCTGTGGGCGGCTCGCCAATGGCCAAGCCAATTTCGCGCTGCGCATGGGCCACACGGGTCAAGCTGTCGCACAACATCAAGACGTTTTTGCCTTGGTCGCGGAAGTATTCTGCAATCACATGCGTCATGTGCGTGGCCTTGAGGCGCAGCACAGGCGACACGTTAGCGGGCGCAGCAATGACCACGGATTTGGCCAAGCCTTCTTCGCCTAAGGATTCATGGATGAAGGCCTGCACTTCGCGGCCACGTTCGCCAATCAGGCCAATCACCACGATGTCGGCTTTGGTAAAGCGTGTGAGCATGCCCAACAGCACACTCTTACCCACGCCCGAACCAGCGACCAAACCAATGCGTTGGCCACGGCCGATGGTGAGTGCGCCATTGATGGCTTTGACACCCACATCCAAAATTTGGTCAATCGGGCCGCGCTCCATGGGGTTGAGCGGGCAGCCCAAAAGGCTGAGCTGGTCGGGCAAATGGGGCATGGGCTTGCCATCAATCGGCACACCACGGCCATCGATCACGCGACCCAGCAACTCATTGCCCAAACGCACTTGCCCTGAATTGCTCATCACACGCACCGTGTCGCCGGGGCCAACGCCCACAGGGTCGGTGAACGGCATGAGGTACAAGGTTTTGTCATTGAAGCCCACCACCTCGGCTTCGACGCGGTGGCCTTCTTTGCCAATCACTTCGCAGCAGGCGCCCAAGGGGGCCATGATGCCGCGCGTCTCCAAAGTCAATCCGACCAAGCGCACCAAAGTGCCACTGCGTTGTGGCTCTGGCGTGCGCAGCTTGGGTAAGCTGGCCTGAACTTCTTTGGAAAAATCGAGCATCCCTTATTTACCCACTTGAATCATGCTGCGGATGACAGAAGCCACGCGTGTTTGGTCTGCTTGCACCACCATACGCACCACACCCACTTTGTCTTCGTAGCTGTTGGCTGTGTTGAGCAGCTCTGGCGGAATGGTTGGCTTCTTGGCTTTTTGTTGCTCTTTGCGAATGCGCTCTTTGATTTCAGCCAAAGACTCACCCTCGCGAATTTCAATTTCACCTTCTGCCAAAGCCTCGCCCTCTTCCTCTGCTGGTGCATCTTCAGTTGTGGCCTGTGCGCTGGTGTCTTCTGCCGTTTCTTCTGCCACGACCTCTTCCACTGGTGCTTCCACCGTTTCTTCCATGGCAACTTCTTCCACTGGCGTTTCTTCAGCTTCTGGTTCTGGCACCACTTCGGCTACAGGTTCTGGTACTTCTTCTGGCTCTGGCTCGACCACAGGTTTTGGTTTTGGCTTCTCTGGCTTTTCCAGCAGCATCATTTGGTATTTGATTTTTTCGGCGCGCTGGGCTTCGAACAATTCGGCTTTGCGCATCATCTCGCGCTCCACCGCATCAATGGCAGCCTTTTGCATGTCGCTGTTCGATGCGGCTTGCCCCACCAAATTCAACACAAACGGGCGCACGATGGTGACGATCACCACCATGAAAATCAAACCCATCAACAGGGTGTTGATGACGTCAGGAATGAACATCGCCGTCCTCCGCTTCTTCTTGTTGAACTTCTAAGATTCGTTGCGCCAATGGCGATTTTTCGCGCCATGCATCCACATCAATCAGCAAGGCCTTGGCCAAGCCTTCGAGGCGGTGATCGACCAAGTCTTCCACCACCGTGTCGTTGGCAAACACGCGCACGCTGCCGCGTTGCATCTCGTGCACGGCTTCCAAGCGCATGCCCTTGATGAAATCACCCCCTTGCGCTTGCAAGAGCTCTTTGTCTTCTGGGTTGAGTTCTAGCACCACTGCGCCATGTACAGGATGGTCTAGCTCATCCAAACACCGTTGGACCAAACGCTCAATGCCTTTGCTCGATGTTTGCAACTCGCCCAACACCACTTGCTCTGCCATGTGCATCGCCAAGCGCTTGAGGGGCTCAAAAAATTTCTTAGGGTCGGCAATCAGCTCACCCAGTTCTTTGGCGACATTTTCAAACACCACGCGTTGCGCGGCCATTTCGTCGGCCACTTCGGCGCGTGCTTTGGCTTCGCCTTCGGCCAAGCCTTGTTCTTTTCCGGCTTCGAGGCCTTCGGTTTTACCTTGCTCGATACCTTGCGCTTTGCCCTGTTCCAAACCTTGTACCAAGCCTTGTTCTAAGCCCTCGGCTAGACCTTCGGCTTTGCCTTGCTCCAAGCCTTCTTCTCTGCCTTTGGCCAGAGCGGCATCGGTGGCTTCGCGCACAGCGGCCTCTAGTGCAGCAGCTGCCTCTTCACGCGCTTGTGCCAAGCCTTTGGCAAACTGCTCAGCTTCGCGTTGCGCCACCTCGTCTGGCGAAATGCCGCCGACGACTGCAGGCAACTCAGGCTCTGCGGGTTCAACAACAACCGGTGCTGGCTCTGGCTCCGCCAAAGCTTGCGCAACAGGCGTTTCAGCCTCTTCTTTTGGTATCTCGCGTGCTTGCACCTCAACCACATCAGTGGCATCAGGCACATCGGGATGGATCACGATGAGGTCGGCCACTTTGTCGTCAGAGGTGATGGGGCTGACCACCAAGCGCTCCGCCATTTCGGCTTGCGCCAAGGCGCGTTTTAAAACTGATGGATCGACATTCACACGCAACTTTGATTTACGTGTGGCCGCATAGGCATCGGTCACAAATGGCAAATGCTCGTTGGTTTCGGTACCCGCCACAACGGCAGGCTTTTCTTCACCAAACGATTCATTGCGGTACTCGCCCTCCAACAGCGCCAGCGAAGCTTTGGCTTGTTGACTCAGTGGCTGCTTGGTGGGTTGGTAATGCGCAGCAGAGAATCCGCTGGCTTTGGCTGGATAGCCTAAGTCAGCAAAGCTCTCTGGCTCATCACTCGTCCAGCTGGTCGTGGCGTACCCACGGCTACTCAGCTTATTCGCGATGCCAGCATTGGGCTGCCACGGTGTGGCTGCCCGAGCGGAGTGGGGTTGATTAAACAAAGTCTGCGCCGCCCAAGATCAATTCGCCCGAATCGGACAACTTACGCGCTTTACGCATGATTTGCTTTTGCGCGTCTTCCACGTCGGCCATGCGTTGTGGGCCTTTGGCTTCCATGTCGTCGCGAAACATACCGCGCGCACGTTCGGACATGTTGTCGAAGAAACGCGCTTGGCACTCTTCGCTGGCGTTTTTCAAAGCCATCATCAACAAGTCTGGCTCCACCGCACGCATGAGCACCTGAATACCCTTGTTGTCCACGCTGACCAAGTTCTCGAAGGTGAACATGTTGTCTTGGATCTTGAGCATCAAGTCGGGGTCGATCTCGTTCAAACCGCTCATGATGCTGTTTTCCAGCGCAGTCTTGGTCAAGTTCATGATCTTGGCTGCGGCTTGAATGCCACCAAAGCTAGAGGACTGAGCAGACGCGTTCTTGGAGAACTGTTGCTTCATGATGGCTTCGAGTTCTGCCATGGCAGAAGGCTGAACGGTGTCCAAACTAGCCACGCGCTGAATCACTTCGGGGCGCACATCAGCTGGCAGATAGTTGAGCACGTCAGCAGCCACTTCGCTCTCAAGCAGTGACAAGATGATGGCCACCACTTGTGGGTGTTCGCCACGAATCATGTCGGCAATGCCACGTGCATCCATCCAAGTGAGGATGTCCAAACCTTTGGTGCCTTGTCCCGGCATGATTCGGCCCAAGACAGAAGCCGCTTTGTCGTCGCCCAATGCCAAGCGCATGACGCGCTCCACATAGTCGGCGCCACCGATGCTCACGTTGTTTTGTTTCTTCAAGTGGTCCACAAACTCATCGAGAACGTAGTTCACCGCGTCTTGCGAAAAGTTAGCCACTTGCACCATGGCCGCACCCAAGGCTTGAACCTCCTTGGGGCTTAGGTATTTGATGATTTCTGCTGCTTGCTCTTCGCCCAGCAACAGCATCAACACGGCAGCACGTTGGGTGCTGGTAATGCCTGCGAGCTCGGCTCGCAGCTTGTCGGTCATCACAATGGTGTCGTCAGCCATGATTCAATTCCTCACTCAGTATTATTTTTCGATCAAGCTCTTCAAGACACCGGCCACGCGGGTGGAGTCTTCAGCCATGATCATGCGAATCAACGCCACTTTATCGTCATACGAATTCGCTGTGTTGAGCAAATCAGCAGAAATTGACTGCTTCTTAGGCTTCATGCTCGCCATGCGGGCCTTGACCTCTTCCAGCGTTTCGCCTTCTTCAATTTCAATGTCAGCGGCTTCAGCTTCTGCCGTCGCGGCTTGCACAGCAGCGGCTCGGGCAGCTTCGGCATCAGCGGCAGCTTTTTCGGCCATTTCAGCAGCCAATCGGGCTTGCTCAGCGGCCAAGGCTTCTTCACGCAGACGGGCTTCTTCACGCAAACGGGCTTCTTCGGCAGCCTTGGCTTCGGCAGCCAAACGGGCTTGCTCAGCAGCGTAGGTGGCTTCTTGGGCCAAGCGGGCAGACTCTTGGGCTGCGAGCTGGGCTTCTTCAGAAATACGCAGCATCTCGCCGTCGTGTGTCTTCTTGGCATAGGCCGCGGCGGCTTGTGCGGCGGCATTCTCTGCTGTGGCCACATCAATCGCCATCTGGGCCTGTGTGGTGGCTGCATCAGCAGCTGCCGCAGCCAAGGCTTTGGGATCGATCTCGGGGGCCAGCAAGCGGCGGACCATCGGACGAACCACAGTCAAGAGGATGAGCAAGAAGATGCCACCCACCACACCGGCGTTCACCATCACTTGGTAGTTCTCATCGCGCCACCATGGGATCACGGTTGGATCGTACTGAGGTTCAAACTTGGTACCCACCACAGTGACCACGTCACCACGGTCGTTGTTGAAGCCCACTGCGCCCTTGACCAATTGGTTCAAGCGTTCGATTTCTTCAGGTGTGTAGGGAATCGACGTTGGAGTTGAACCGTCGGCGTTCTTTTCGACTTTGGCACCAGCGGGAATCGGGCGTTCATTGATCAACACACCCACACCAATCTTGGTGATCGTGCCCATCGCACCTTTGGTGTGACGCACAGCGCGGTCGAGTTCGTAGTTTTTGGTGCTACGAGCTGTCACTTGCACGCCTTTTTCGCTCACGCCCTTCAAGGGGTCGGCGTTGGTTTGCGTGGTGGCTTGTGGGTTGGTCGGTGCTGGGGGCGTGTTGGACAACGCGCCAGGAATACCAATCGCATCACGGAAGGTGTTGCGGTCTTCTACAAACAATTCAGAACGTGTCTTAGGACCTTTGTCTTGACCATCAAATTCTTCGTTGGTGACTTCGGTTTGTGTGAAGTCCAAGCTCATGCTCACCTGAGCCGTCACGTTGGTCTCGCCCACGATGGGTGCGAGCAACTGGATCAAGCGGGTGCGATAGAGGTCTTCCATCTGTTGCTTGTGGGTGAGTTGTTGTGCGGTCAAGCCCAAAGGCGCTTCCGTCAACATGTCGTTCATCAAGCTACCAAAGTTGTCCACCACCGACACGTTTTCAGGTGCGAGGTAAGGCACGCTAGATGCCACCAGTTGAATGATGGCTTGCACGTTGGCAGACGAGATGGTGCGGCCAGGCAAACGGGTGATCACCACAGAAGCCTTGGTCGGTGCGCGGTCGCGCACAAACACGCTTTGCTTAGGTGCGGCCAAATGGACGCGGGCTGATTTGATACCGCCGATTTGCACAATACTGCGTGCCAGCTCTTGCTCCATGGCGTTGTTGTAGCGCACTTGCTCCATGAACTGGCTGGTCGTCATGGCGGGCATGTCTTTGAGGTTGTCCATGCCAGAGGCTTCTGTGCGTGGCAAACCTTTAGAAGCCAACAACATGCGGGCTTCTTGGAAACGAGATGTAGGCACAGAAATTTGGCCGGTGTTGACATCCACCTCAGGCTTGAACTCAGCAGCCTTCAAAGCTTCAATGGCTTGTTGTTTGTCAGCGTCGCTGAGCATCAACACCAAAGGTCGGTAAGGGGTCGGCTTCATCGAGGTGAAGAACACCGCCACTGACATCAGCAGCATGAAAATCACGACAAAAGGTAAAGCCTTGCGAACGCTGGGCTGACGCAAAACGTCCATCACCACCGCGCCTGGGCCTTCTTTGGTGTTGATCCAAGCAGGCATATTGCCCGAGCTGGATGCAGAACCATTCGCATTGGATGCGCCGGTGGTCTCTACACCGTTGGCTACGGGCATGCCCACAGCGTTCATGTTTAAGGTATCGGTTGCCATATCAGTCTCTTACTCCAGCATCAAACTGGCATGTTCATGATTTCTTCGTACGCTTTCATCACTTTGTTGCGTACTTGCAAGGTGGCTTCAAAAGCCAGCGACGATTTCTGCATGCTCAGCACAACTTCGGTGAGCGGAACTTCTTCGCCACGGTCGTAGGCTTCTTGCATGCCGCGTGATTTGAGCTGCGTGTCGTTCACGCTGTCGAGTGCGTTTTGCACCGACTTGAAGAAATCTGGTTGACCTTGAACTTTGGCCGTGGCCGCATCGCCCGCTGGCGAATTGACGCCAGTGGCCTGCGTTTGGTGGGCACGCAGGGTTTCAATCATGGATTGAATGTTCGTGTGTGAAATGCGATCAATCATGCTGAGGCTCCTTCATTCATGCCACGGGTACGCATTTGTGCCAGCTTGTAGCGCAAGGTGCGTGGGCTGATGCCCAACTTGGCAGCCGCTTCCATGCGACTGTCGGTACTTTGAATTGCAGCCATGATCACTTGCAGTTCGCTGGCCTTGACCGCGCTGTCTAAGTTCACTGGCTCTTCGCGCATTTCCACTGGGGCAATGGGCGCTGCTGTGTAAGCCATGGGGTTGTAAGCCACAGGAGCGGCTGGCATGGCGGGTGTCAATGGGGCTGCGACCACGGGGGCGGCAGCTGTAGGCTCTTGCGCCACAGGCAATGCAGCTTGAATTGCGGGCATGGCTTGCTCGTCCATTTGGGCGTCGTCAAACATCAAATGTGCTGGGCTGATGGTGCGGCCACCGCTTAACACCACGGCGCGTTGCACCACGTTTTCGAGTTCGCGCACATTGCCTGGCCATGGGTAGCTTTGCAACAACACTTGGGCTTCTGGTGTGACCGTGAAAGGCACACCACCTTTGACATGACGAGCCAAGGACTGAGCCACCAAAGGAACGATGTCGCCTGGACGGTCTTTCAAAGGCTGGATGCGCAAGCGGAAAGTGCTGATGCGGAAATACAAGTCTTCGCGGAATTCGCGTTGCTCGATGGCGAGCTTCAAATCTTTGTTGGTCGCCGCGATCACGCGGATGTCGAGGTCGATTGTGGCTTCGCCGCCCAAACGGTTGAGTTTTTTCTCTTGCAAGACGCGCAACAACTTGGCTTGCAAGTTCATGGGCATCTCACCAATTTCGTCCAAGAAGATGGTGCCGCCGTGGGCTTGTTCAAACAAACCTTTGTGCTCTTTCAAAGCGCCGGTGAAAGCACCCTTCTCGTGACCGAACAACATGTCTTCGATCAAGTGCTCTGGCATGGCCGCGCAGTTGAGAGCCACAAATGGTGCCTTGGCGCGAGGTGAAGATTCGTGCAACACACGGGCCAACACTTCTTTACCAGCACCTGTGGGGCCGACCAACAAAGCGGTCACATCGGTTTGTGCCACGCGTTGGGCCAAGGCCAACAAATGCTGGCTGATGGGGTCCACAAACACGTAGCTCTTGGTTTTGAGTTCGGGGGCGTTCAAGCCTTTGACAGCGCCATGCCAAGCATCAGCAGACCATTCGTCAGCCGACAACACATGCAAAGCACCCAAGCGCATCGCGTCCACTGCCACCTCCATGCGGCGGCGGTCGACGCGGCACAGCACGGGCACGGTGTGGCCGAGTTGGGCAATGAGGGTTTGAACTTCTTGAAGCAGCTCGGCGCTATCGCCCAAGCGAATGACCAGCACATGTGCACGGCGCAAAGCCAGCGTGAGGTCGCCCAAGGTAGAAACAGTTTCCAGACTGATACCTGCGGCATCCAGCTGGGCGCGATCTGCGGGGTCGATTGGACTGAAAGGGTCCAACCACACGGCATGAATTACGTTGACAGAAGAAGCATTCACTTTGAGTACAGTCCGAAATAAAGGTAAGACTGTTATGCAAATGCCGTGCCAGGTCGTTTTGTAACCTATGTAATTAAATTAATGTGCGTAATTGGCCTGCGAGGGTCAGTTTCTCGACGTTGCGACGAGTTACCGACAGGCTTTTTAGAGGCTTTTGGGGCCTTATTTGCTGATTCTTGTTTGGCAGGCTTAGGCGAGAAACCGCCACAAAACCGGCCGTCCGTGCGCAGCACCTCCAAAGAGGGAACCACTTTCGAACGAAATCCCATGAGCTTGCAGCCATAGGGCATGCGCACATCCCAAGTGATCGCCATGTAGCGACACTCCCAGCAATTGGGCCCCTTAGGTAAGGATGGAGATGGAGGCTTATCGCCTTGGCTATTCATGCCTGAACTCTGATGCGTCACTCAAGGGTGGTTGATTAACCGCCCAAGAGTTTCATCACCGACTGCTGGCTGGTGTTGGCTTGCGCCAGCACAGCTGTGGCAGCTTGTTGCATGATTTGCGTCTTGGCCAACTCAGTAGAAGCCTGCGCGTAATCAGCATCTTCAATCGAGCTGCGTGAAGCAGACATGTTCATCGAAACGTTAGTCAAGTTGTTGATGACGTGGTCGAGTCGGTTCATTACCGCACCCATCGTGGCGCGTGTGGCGTTGACTTTGTCCATCGACGTATCAAGCAAGTTCAGAACTTCTGTTGCTCCCTGACGGGTGTTGATGCGTACTCTGCGATCTTCTTCTTTCAGATCAACGTCACCGGTAATTTCACCAGTAATAGATCCGTTCTTACCAAAGTCAGCCAAGTCGATAGTAATTACTTGATTCGCGCTCGATCCAACCTGGAATGCCATGCGCCCCACGCGTGGAGGATCCATATCCTCGCTAGCGCGACCACCAAAACTTCCCTCCGCAAATCCCAGTGTAGAGAAATTACTCAATGCACCGAAGCCATCTGTACCCGCACGAATTTGAATAGGCTTGCCATCAATATTCATCAGATTTGGCTTTAAACCATCAGGGCCTGGCATGGCCGGCAAGATAGGAGCTGATGAAGTAAGCTTTACATTGCTATAAAGAGTTTTGATGTCCATCACACTCAAGGCTGCGTTTGAGTTACCCAATACGACTCGCTTGTATTCTGCGTTCAAATTGACAGCAGATACATCATTAGAACCAGACGAGTTGCTTGACACCGTACTTAAGTCTAATGTCACACCACTTGGAGCAGCGCCATCAAGAACGGAGGCACCACGCAAATCAAATCCTGAACCAGCCACAGTTGACTCAATCAGCACATATTCATCGCCATCCGTATACGAAACTTGGAGGTTCTTGAGAGCGTTATTTGAGTCACCGATTTGTAACCCGATAGCTTCATAAAGAGCTGCTGCAGATGCTGCTGCATCAGCGCCAGTGACAGCTTCGATCTCAACGCCATTTATTACAACTTTTGCAACATCACCTGCATTGGCTGTACCGCCAACTTTGATCTTAGAAATTTGCGCTACGCTTCCGCCTTTGTCGAGACCAAAACTAGCTGCAGATAGGTTTTCAACGCTGGAGTCGAACCATGTTGAAAGATTACGACCGTCTGTTGTCAAAGTCACGCCTCTGCCGTTGTTAATGGCCGTGACGCCGTGTGTTCCGGTTCGCTGATTGATTGCGGTGACTACTTTGTCACGTCGGGCGTCTTCGGGCTCGCCTTTCGTGAAATCCACCTCAATATCAACACCGTTGACATATAAATGCTGTTTGCCACTCTCAGGCAAAGTTGTGTAAGTGCTTCCACCCTCCGACACTACAGGATTTGCCTCGGCCTTGACGCCTGTCAAGTTTGTGCTTGCATTGATTGCAGCTGCTAGGGCAATTCCACTTGAAGCGGCATTGCTGGACGAAACCCCTGTGTAAGATAGCTTGTCATCTTTGACAGTAGTAGGGCGGATTTTGATACCGTTAATTTCCAGATCGTCGGCACCCAAAGCCTTAAATTGAGCTGCCTGGTTCGCGACATTTTCTTCAGCAACTGCAGCAACCGAGGCGTCAGAACTCGGAACCGCACTCATGGTGAAAGGTGTCCCTGGATTTTTTGCGGTAACCAACAATTCACCAGCATTACGACCTGCGCTTACAGTCACACCTAAGGTTGCGTAATTCGCAACATCACCCGTAATTTCTGCAATCAGCAAATCACGTAAGTTTTGATTTCCGTCCTCAGTAGCGGTAGCAGTAAATGGCACACCATTGATCGTGACGGTGATTTCGTCGTCCGTCACTGCCCCACTCAAATTAAGGCTGTACACCTGCGCAACTGCGGCTCCTACCGCCTCACGGGCTTTCGTATTCAGCACAGCCTCATTTTTAGAGAAATTACCCTCAACAAGTCCGACACGCGAAATATCCATATTGGAATCTGAAGACAAAACCACAGGGGCTTGAATTTTTGACTCCAACGAAATGGTAGAGCTCTGCACACCCTCTCGCATACCGACTCGTTGCCCGAACATGATCGCACTTGTAGAAGAATCTGGTTCGAAGCGAACTTCAACGTTGCGACCGTCTGCGGCAACAAGCGTGATACCTTTGTGGTCAGATCCAGTGTCAATTGCACGAACACCAGTTTTATCACTGATCATGTTGATCGCACGTGCCACATTTTCTCGTGTTGCCTGGGCGTTGTTATAGATGGTTGTAATTTGAGCCGAGGCGTATCCGTTGATGAACACAACACCACCAACCACAGGGCCACCAGTCATTGCCTGACCGTTCACAATATTTTCATTAACCTTTGCAAACACACCCGTGCCTGGCAACTTGGTTAAATACTCTGAAGTGGTATTGACAACACTGCCAACACCAGTTTGGCCAGGTACCACCTCAATCTTTGATACGTTACCCTCTTTAACAGGGAACTCGACGGAAATACTTGCAGAGCCAGTAGCGTAAACAATTTTTCGTCCGCTACTCTCATCAAACAACGGGCTGCTCTTCATGGCAGCTGCAATTTTTGCGGCGGCTAAAGTTGGCGTGCTGTCATCACTGGTCAGTACAACACTGACCCCACCAACAGTGATAGTGCCGGGACCAGGCGTGCCACTGAAAGTAATAGATTGCGATTCGCCTTGTGTAATACCTTGGTCAACCGCCTTGCGGTTAATCGCCGCTGCTTTCGCAATAGCACTACCAGAGGCATTGTTTCGGGGCGAAAGCACATCGTCTTCGGAATTGGACGGACCAATATTGATTCCGTTGATGTACAGGTCACCATCACGCATGCGAGGAACACTTCCCTCGACGCCAATACTCAAAGACAAATCGCGTCCTGCAGTTGAAACGTCAAGGCCCGTACCCTCTGAGTTTTTCATGACATACGTCAAGTCTGCAGAGATAACGGAGCTATTCTTTCCGCTGTCTTTCAAGATTTCAATAGTTGCCGGATTGTCATCAGACAGTGTCACTGCAAGTTCGACTTCACTGCCATCTTCATTGACAAACAAGGCTGTAAGGTCATCACCTACAACAGCCGTGCTTGGAACTGTGATGCGCAACTCACCACTCTGAAGAAACTTTCCATTAGAGGCGAATGACTCCACGGCTTGTGTTGCAGCATACTGTGCAACCACCGGATCATCGGCAAGTATGTTTGCCCCACTTACGCTTACTGAAACATCTGTGACATCCCCCTCAGACGGGCTGAAGTTAAGTTGGACAGCGTAATCGCCCACACCTGAACCATCCACCTTCTCCGCGGTAATGCCGCGCAGAGCAAAATAGTCAGAATTGTTCAGCGTCGTCACCATTTCATCGACAGCCTCTGAAAGAGTCATCGTTGAATTTATTTCTGACTTGATGCCGGCAATCGTCACAAAACCATCTTCTGGAGTTCCAGAAAAATTAATTGTCTGGATCTCACCCGCATCGTCACCCGTAATTGTTCGTGTGGTTGTTGGATCAATAAAGACCGATCCAAATTGGTTCTCTGAAGTAACCTTGTAGACAGGCATCTCACCAACTTGCTCACCAGCTTTACCATTCAACACCGGAAAACCGTTCCACTCAGTGTTGTCTGCAATTTGAACAATTTGTTGTTTCAGCTGTTGAAACTCTAAGTCCAAATAGCTTCGGTCGGCATTGTTGTTGGTATCGTTCACTGCCTGCACAGCCAACTCACGCATGCGTTGCATCATGTCCGTGATTTCGTTGGTCGCACCTTCAGCGGTCTGGATCAGGTTAATAGCGTCGCCCGCATTGCGCACCGCCTGATTCAAGCTTCGAATCTGATGCGTCATGCGCGTTGCAATCGACAAGCCAGCCGCATCATCTCGTGCCGAGTTGATTCTTTTGCCTGTCGACAATTGCTGCATTGCTTTGCTTTGCTCGAGACCTGATGACTTCAGAGCCATCTGCGAAAACAATGCTTTAACGTTGGTATTGATAACTGCCATTTTTTTTCTCCTGACCTTCTTGGTCAATCAAACTTGCCACTGATTAAGCACTTTACGTGCCAACTTTTTTTGACGCTACTAAATAAGGGTTTTCCCTTTTTAGACCAAAATTTTTTGTTCATTTAAGTACTCAGTGGCAGTTTTTGTCGCTTAAACGGCAAGCGTTTGCCGCTTGCCGCTCTGTTGCGATTGTTTGCCGCTTAGTGCTGCAAGCCCGATGTAGGCATCATTGAGTCACTGAAATCATCCAGCGACAATTTTTCCGCCAACAACTCAACTTGACCTGGGTAGATTGACAAACCTTGACGGGCCATAATCAACGCCCTTTCAGGGTCAAGGTTGCAGCGTAGTGCACGCACTAACATTACATAAGTAAAGGGTTGAGCCTGGCCGCCCTGAACATCAAGCAATTCATCTAGCAGCTCAACAGCCAAAGACCAATCTTGGTTCATCATCGCCAACAAGCTGGTAATTGCCAAAATATCTTCGCTGTGTGGGTACAGGCTCATGCCAGCATCACCCAAAGCGTTGGCTAAATCCAATTGCTCAGTGGCAACTAGCGACTGGATCGTTTCACGAATTTCAGTCGGACTGAAACGCTTAATTGCCTGAGCGCTGAGCAGCCCACCTGCTGCGGCATTGTTCATCAGTTCTTGAATAAGACTCATATCTTCTCCTGTTGGATGTCAAAAAAGCATTGCTAGCTAGCTGCCACATGCCCATACGAGCTACTCAAGCACTTTCCATGCCACAGGAATTCCCTGCAATCTATAGCTTAAAAACGAATTAAAATAACTCAAAATTATATTATTTAGTTTTATTAAATTA
>NCJK01000009.1 GCA_002282445.1 Burkholderiales bacterium 39-55-53
TAACTTGGTTAACACCACCGTTCATGACGCCGTAAAGGGTCACAGAAGATTGTGCGAAAGCAGAAGTTGCAGCCAAAGCGGCGATAGCAATGAGGGTTTTTTTCATTTCAAGGTTCTCCAAGGTTTGAACAGGGGCCCTACTTTTTCGTAGTGGCCAACCTCCGTTTTCGGGAAGTTGAATGTATTGAAACAGACTCGGCCGCATAAAACTATGACAGGTGTCAAAAACTCGTCTTTTTCGTTGCATGCATGCAACAACATTGAACCCAAACCCACGCAAACCCTAGGTAAATAGCGGTTTTGATAATTTTCAACCCATTTGAATTTGCACCACAAGCCATAGCCTCCCGCGCTTAAACTTGCCCACATGGACCGCCTACTCACCGCCGCCGACAGCGCTTTGCGCACCGTGTTTGCCCGCCACCACGCCAACCGCGCCACGCCCATGTGGGCAGCCGAGGTGCCTACGCCCGCCCCATTGACCGAAACCCAAAAGGCTGAAGCCGCGGCGCTCATGCGCGTGAACCACGTGGGCGAGGTGTGCGCCCAAGCGCTGTACACCGCCCAAGCACTGGCCACGAAGGACCATGCCCTGCGCCAGCACCTGACTGCCGCGTGCAACGAAGAAACCGACCACTTGGCTTGGTGCGAGCAACGCCTGCACGAGCTGGGCGGGCGCACCAGCTTGCTCAACCCGCTTTGGTACGCAGGCTCATTTGTCATTGGCTACGCCGCCGCCAAGCTGGGCGGCGACCGTATGAGCCTAGGCTTTGTGGTGGAAACTGAGCGTCAAGTGGAGGCCCATTTAGAAAGCCACCTCGGGCTGCTGCCCGCGAACGACGGGCCTAGCCGCGCCATCGTGGCGCAAATGAAAACAGATGAAGCGCAACACGCCAAAGACGCATTGGCGGCAGGCGCTGCCGAGCTACCAGCGCCTTTCAAAGCCATGATGCAAGTAGCGGCCAAGGTGATGACCACCGTGGCGCACCGCATCTAAAACTGGCTTTAGTTTTTTAAGCCTCAACCACCTCAAAGCTGGTGGTGATTTCAGCCGTCTTGCCCAGCATGATGCTGGCAGAGCAGTATTTGTCGTGGCTCATGGCAATGGCACGCTCTACCGCGCTGGCAGGCACGCCTTGGCCTGTGACGGTGAAGTGCATATTGATTTTGGTGAACACCTTGGGGTCTTCCGTGGCGCGTTCGCTGACGATCTTCACGCTACAGCCTTGCACGTTGTGACGGCCTCGCTTGAGGATGAGCACCACGTCGTAAGCGGTGCAGCCGCCTGTGCCGGCCAACAGCATTTCCATAGGGCGTGGGGCCAAGTTTTGGCCACCGTTCTCAGGCTTGGCCGCATCGGGTGCGCCGTCCATGGCCACCACGTGGCCGCTGCCTGTTTCAGCAATAAAGCCCATGCCTGATCGGGTGCCAGAGTTGCCGGTCCAGCTGACGGTGCATTCCATGTGTGTTCTCCAAATGTCTTCTAGTGTGGATTTATGGTCAATTGTCTGCGAAATGTTGCGCTGCAACAAAATTTGCATACAATTCAGGCTTGTCTCCTCCACCCTCAAAAGTGGATTCATGCCCCGAGTTGCAAAACTCGGGGTTTTTTTTCGTCTGTGCTGATTTTTTCATAAGAGACAATCACCCCATGTCTACCCGCACCCCCAAAGCGCGCGCGCTACAGCCCGCCGATTACCTGAAAAAAATCTTGACCGCCCGTGTGTACGACGTGGCCGTTGAATCTGCGCTGGAGGTGGCCAAGAACCTGAGCCGCCGCATTCACAACACCGTGCTCTTGAAGCGCGAAGACCAGCAACCCGTGCACAGCTTCAAGCTGCGCGGTGCGTACAACAAGATGGCGCACCTCACGCCTGCACAGTTGAAAAAAGGCGTCATTTGCGCCTCTGCCGGCAACCATGCACAAGGCGTGGCACTCGGTGCCAAGCGCCTAGGCACCAAAGCCATCATCGTCATGCCCACCACCACTCCCAGCGTGAAGATTGAAGCGGTCAAAGCTTTGGGTGGCGAGGTGGTGCTGGCGGGTGACAGCTATTCCGATGCTTATACCCACGCGCTCACGCTCGAAAAGAAAAACGGCATGACGTTTGTGCACCCGTTTGACGACCCCGATGTGATCGCAGGCCAAGGCACGATTGCCATGGAAATGCTGCGCCAGCTGCAAGGCCTCAACCTGCACCAGCTCGATGCCGTGTTTGTGGCGATTGGTGGCGGTGGTTTGATCAGCGGCGTGGCCAACTACATCAAGGCGGTACGCCCCGAAATCAAAGTGATTGGCGTGCAAATGGACGACTCGTCGGCCATGATGCAGTCGGTAGCCAAAGGTAAACGCGTCACGCTCAACGACGTGGGCTTGTTCTCTGACGGCACAGCCGTGAAGCTGGTGGGCGAAGAGACCTTCCGCGTGTCTAAAAACTTGGTCGACAGCTACATCACCGTAGACACCGACGCCGTGTGCGCCGCCATCAAAGATGTGTTTGTGGACACCCGCAGCATCGTCGAGCCTGCAGGCGCATTGGCCGTGGCTGCCATCAAGCAATACGTGGCCGAGCACAAAACCAAGGGCGAAACCTACGCCGCCATTTTGTGCGGCGCAAACATGAACTTCGACCGCTTGCGCTTTGTGGCCGAGCGTGCCGAAGTGGGCGAAGAGCGCGAAGCCTTGTTTGCCGTGACCATCCCCGAGCAGCCAGGCAGCCTGCGCCGCTTTTGTGAGCTGATTGGCAAGCTGCCCAGCTTTGGCGGAAGCAAATCACCCCGCAATGTGACCGAGTTCAACTACCGCATGAGCGACCAAGCCAAGGCCCACGTGTTTGTGGGTTTGACCACGGGCGTGAAAGGCGAAAGCAGCAAGATTGCCAGCCACTTCACCAAGAGCGGCTTCGATTCGATTGACCTCACGCACGACGAGCTGGCCAAAGAACACATCCGCCACATGGTGGGCGGGCATTCGTCATTGGCGCACGAAGAACGCATCTTGCGTTTTGAATTTCCAGAGCGCCCGGGCGCGTTGATGAAGTTCTTGCTGGCCATGCGCCCCGGCTGGAACATCAGCCTGTTCCATTACCGCAACCAAGGCGCGGACTACGGCCGCATCTTGATGGGCTTGCAAGTACCCAAGGCCGACAACAAAGCGTTTACTGCTTTCTTGGATGGTTTGGGTTATCCGTATGTGGAAGAAACGCTGAACCCAGCGTATCGCTTGTTCTTGCAGCGCTAATTACTTCTTAGCGGGCAGCTCGAGCACCAAGGCTTGCGGACCGTCTATCGCTGCCCCTAGCGTCACGCGACGACCTTGGGCCGATTGCAACACCATGCCATCGGCCACCACAGCGCCTACACGGTAGGGCTTGGCAGGTTTGCCGTCCACGGCAATGAGTGCAGCACCTGCGTCTGGGCCACCCGCCATCACCCCTTGCAGCTGAAAACGGCTGGCTAGGGTGGGTGCGGCGACCGCTTGCACAGGCGCAGCGCCTAGGCTACGCGCGGCAGCAGACACATCCACATCAGGCAAAGCCTGCGCGGCCGTGGTGGCGTTGCTAGGCGCATTGCCCGTGGCCGACCAACGCAAGCCCCACGTGACTGCACTGAACGCCACAGCGCCCCACACCAGCAAGGTGGCAGCAGGCAGCACCACGCGCGACGACGCGCTAAAGGCAGTGGCAAATGAAGGGCGGTAGCGAAGCATCAGCGGATTATGATTCATCCTTGAACTGAGAACCTTTGAAATGCCTCATATGCAAGCCCAACAAGCCACCCCAAAAAACAAACGCCAACGCGGTTTCACCCTGATTGAACTGATGGTCGTGCTCGCTATCATTGGCGTGCTCGCCGCACTCGTGGTGCCCAACGTGCTCAACCGTGCCGACGACGCACGCGTGACTGCCGCCAAAACCGACGTGGGCAACCTGATGCAAGCTCTCAAGCTCTACCGCTTGGACAACCAAAACTACCCCACCGCCGAGCAAGGCCTAAACGCCTTGGTGGTCAAGCCCACGGCTGGCCCCACACCGCTCAACTGGAAACCCTACATCGACAAGCTGCCCAACGACCCATGGGGCCGCCCTTACCAATACATGAACCCTGGCGTGAAAGGTGAAGTCGACGTGCTGTCACTCGGCGCTGACGGCCAACCCGGCGGCGAAGGCAAAAACGCCGACCTCGGCAGCTGGCAATAAAGCTGATCGTTAAGTCCGCCATGCAGCGCCAGCAAGGCCTCACCCTGTTGGAGCTGTTGGTGGTGCTGGCCATCATCGGCTTTGCCATGGCAGGTGTAAGCCTATCGCTGCGCGATAGCAGCCAAACCCAGCTCGAGCGCGAAGCACAACGCTTGGTCGCCGTTTTAGAAGCGGCCCGAGCGCAATCGCGCACCAGTGGCATCGCTTTGATTTGGCAACCCACACCTGAAGGTTTTGTCATTCGCCCCGCTCTTGCCCCCAACGCCGCGCAGGGAAACAACCCAGCCATCACTGCAGCGCCTAGCAACGCTGCCAACCCAATTGCCGCCCGCACCGAAGCTTGGTTGACGGCGGGCACGCAAGCGGCGATCAGCACTGCCAGTGCTTCAACTTTAGCCAACAACATCGCACCTGCCAACTTGATAGTGCTGGGGCCTGAACCCATCTTGACGCCTGCACGCATCACGCTGAGTGTGACGGCAGCCAACAACACCAAAGCCACCCCTTCGCTGACCATTGGCACAGACGGGCTGCGCCCCTTTCAGGTGGTGCCATGAAACAGCGCGGCTTCACGCTCATCGAGGTGTTGGTGGCACTCGCCATCGTGTCCATCGCGCTGATGAGCGGGCTCAAGGTCAGCGGCGCGCTCACGCGCAACGCGCAGCGTCAAGCCGATGTGTTGCTCGCGCAAATTTGTGCGGACAACGCCTTGAACCAATTACGCCTCTCGCAACAACTGCCCAGTGTGGGCGACTCCCGCCTGCCCTGCCCACAAGCCGAGCGCAACTTTGAAGTGGCGCTAACCGTGCGCACCACGCCCAACCCCGCGTTTAGACGCGTGGATGCGCAAGTGTTTGACGCGGCCACGCCCGTGCTCAACATCACCACTGTGCTAGGGCGTTACTGATGACCAGCCGCCCCACCTTGCAAGCCGCAGCGCAGTATTCGCGCTCATCAAACGTGACGCACCAACGCGGCTTCACGTTGATTGAGTTGCTCATCGCCATCACCCTCATGGCGGTGCTGGCGGGTTTGAGTTGGCGCGGGCTTGACAGCCTTATGCGTAGCCGCGACATCACGCAAGCGCAGGTCGACAAAACCGCCGTGCTGCAAACCGTGCTCGCGCAATGGCAGGCCGACCTCAATGCTGTGCAGCCTGTCACGGGCATCACCGACGCAGGCGTGCAATGGGATGGCCGCACGCTGCGCCTGATGCGCCGCGCCACCGCTTGGCGCGCCGATGGCGCAGATGCTGGCATGTGGGTGGTGGCGTGGACATTACGCGACAACCAATGGCGGCGCTGGCAGTCGACCCCTGCGCAAACCCGCGCGGCATTGCAACAAGCTTGGATCAACGCCGAACGCTGGGGCCAAAACCCCAGCAGCGATGATGCGTTGCTTGAGACCCAATTGATCCCCCTCGACGCGTGGCAACTCACCTACTTCCGTGGGAATGCGTGGACCAACCCGCTCTCCAGCGCAGGCAACACCGACACAAGCAACAACGCTGGTGGCAGCGCCTCAGGCTTAACCCAGCAAACCAACACCACCAGCCAAGGCGCACTGCCCGACGCCATTCGCCTGCAAATTGACTTACCCGCCACCACCGGTGTGCGCGGCCGCATCACCCTCGACTGGGTGCGCCCCAACTTCAGCAACACCAAAACATGAAGCACACGGCACACCCTTCACAACGCGGCGCAGCCTTGCTGGCCGCCATGCTCACCGTGGCACTGGTGGCCACGTTTGCCGCGGGTGCGTTGTGGCAACAATGGAAGTCCATCGAGGTAGAAGGCGCCGAGCGCCAACGCACCCAAGCGCGTTGGCTACTCATAGGCGCACTCGACTGGGCCCGCGTCATCCTGCGCGAAGACGCACGGGCGGGCAATGCCAGCGCGCCCTCCGACCATTTGGCAGAGCCATGGGCTGTGCCTTTGCAAGAAGCGCGTTTGTCTAGCTTTTTGTCAGCTTTACCTGATGGCACAGGCGCCAGCGTAGACGAGACCAAGCTGGCTCAGCAAGTGTTGCTGTCGGGGCAAATCAGTGACTTGCAAGGTCGACTCAACGTGACCAACTTATTGCAAGGTGAACAGTTGGATGCGGCAACCGTCATTGCATTTCAGCGTTTGTTTGATGTATTAGGCCTGCCACCCGCGCAACTCAGCCTGCTCACTCAAGGTTTGGCGGCGGCGCAGCGCAAAAACGAAGCCTCACCCCTGATGCCTCAGCGCATTTCGCAGCTCACTTGGTTTGGCCTGACACCCCAAACCCTGAACATCCTCAGTCCACACATCACCTTGCTGCCCACCCGCACGCCCATCAATGTGAACACTGCCAGCATTCAGGTGCTTTACGCCAGCGTGCCCGGCATGAGCCTGTCGGATGCGCAACGCTTGGTCCAGCAACGCGAGCGCCAACATTGGGCCACCCTAGATGCGTTTCAAAAAGCATTGGGTCGCAGCATCAACTTGAGCGACGCCTTCAGCGTGAGCACCAAATTCTTTGAAGTCACGGGCCGCTTGCGCATGCCGCAAACCATGCTGCAAGAGCGCTCATTGGTGCAGCGCGAGATGCAAGATTTGAAGGTACTTTGGCGAGAGTCCGGCTCTCTACAATGAAGGTTCTCATGTTGATCATCGCCTTGCCCCACACCACCCAAGCCGCCACAGCTGCTTATGCCCATGTTCATTCGGACGGGCATGCCGTGCTGCGCGCCGCCACGGGTGCTGCAGCCACGTTGTCTGCCCATGCTGGCGAGGTGGTGGCGGTGGTGCCGCACAGCCGTTTGTCGTGGCTGCGTGTGCAGCTGCCGCCAGCCAGCCACGGCCCGCGCTTGCAAAGCGTGTTGCAAGGTTTGCTGGAAGACCGCTTGCTGGATGACCCGCAACAGCTGCACATCGTGCTTGACCCAGAAGCCAGCCAGCTAGCCCGCACCGGTGGCAAAGCCTTGGTGGCCGTGTGCGACAAGCAATGGATGCGCGACGCACTCAGCCCCCTGCAAGCCGCGGGCTTGACAGTTCAACGCATCGTGCCCGAGCTTTACCCCACTGACAAACCTGTGCTGCAAGTGATGGGCGAACCCGACCACTCACAAAGCGTGCTGTGCCATGCGCACGGCTTGACGCTTCTGCCACCCAACACCGCACAGTGGCGTGCCTTTGCCGAACTGAGCCAAGACGATTTACAAATTCAAGCAGAGCCCGCCATGGTAGCCCGCGTGCAAAGCGCATTGCAACGCCAGCCCATGCTGCAAAGCGCGGCGCAGCGTTGGGTCAAATCCAGCCAATCGGCTTGGGATTTGGCGCAAGGCGAATGGGCTCAAGGCCGCGCACAACGTCTGCAACGTCAAGTGTTGACGGCATGGCAAACCGCGCTGCACGCGCCCGCATGGAAGCCTGTGCGCTGGGGCGTGCTGGCCTTGGTAGCGCTGCAAGTGCTGGGCCTCAACGCCTTGGCATGGCGCGAACACAGCGCACTCAATGCACAAAAAGCCTCGCTGAACCACATCTTGCAAAGCACTTTTCCCTCCGTGACCTTGGTCATTAATGCACCGCTGCAAATGCAGCGCGAAGTGGATGCCTTGCAACAAAAATCAGGCTCCGCTTCTAGCTCTGACCTAGAGCCTTTGCTCGCTGCGTTTGCAGGTGTGCTGCCCGCAGGACAAACCCCTCAACAAATTCACTTTTCCAATCACACACTGCGTGTGCAAGGCGTGTCACCCAATAGCAACCCATCGGGCATGGCCCGCCTCCAAGCGCAAGGCCTCAGCCTGCGCCAAGACGGCAATGACACCTGGGTATTGCAAGCGGAGGGCGCGAAATGAGTGCACTCACACAAATTCGCACACAAGCCCTCGCCCGCTGGCAGGCTTTGAGCCCGCGCGAGCAGCGCGGTGTTTCTGTGCTGGGTGCATTGCTGGCCGTGCTGCTGTTTTGGTCCATCACGATTGCACCCGCGCTCAACACCTTGCGTGACAGTGACAACCGCCGCGCACAGATTGGCCAGCAACAAGCCCACATGTTGGCGCTGCAAAGCCAAGCGCAAGCCCTGCAAGCGCGCACACCCCTCTCACGCGATGAAGCGCTGCGCACCTTGCAAGGTCTCACGCCTAGCCCACAAATTCAACTCAATGTGCAGGGCGAGCGCATCTCGGTGCAACTCAAAGCAGTGCCCGCCCCCACCTTGGCCAACTGGCTGACACAAGCACGCAACCAAGCGCAAGCCTTGCCTGTGGAAGCCCACCTCACGCGTGACAATGCACCAGCGACTAACAACGCAACTGCAGCTAACTCTGCAGTCTTGTGGGATGGCAGCTTGGTATTGAGCTTGCCCAACCGAGGCGCTGCGCCTTAATTCACATGCAACGCCAACGCACTACCGTCACCCCACGCACCAGCACACGCTGGGCGTGGACAGGCGCGGGCATTGGCTTGGTATTGGCGTTCATCACCCAAGCACCCGCGTATTGGCTAACACATGCCATTGAGCAAGCCAGCGGCGAGCGCGTGTTGCTGCCTGACGCGCAAGGCACAGTATGGAACGGTTCGGCGCAATGGGTGCTGAACGAAGGTCCGCTCAACATCGCAACGTCGACCAACCTAGCGCGCCCCGCCAGCACCACCGCACTGCCCTCGCGTGTCACGTGGCAGCTGGGCCCAAGCATCGATTTTGAGAACCTGCGCCTAGCCCTGAGCGCCACCGTGGCCTCAGCCTGCTGCACACATCAACCGGTGCGCGTGGATGTCTCGCCTTTGTGGCGTGGTGTGCGCGTGCAGGTGGGCGACCACACCTCAAACTGGCCCGCAAGCTGGCTGGTGGGTTTGGGAGCACCTTGGAACACCGTTCAGCCCGAGGGCCAAATGCAACTGCACACCACGCAGCTGCAATGGACGCAACAAGCAGGCAAAGAGGCATTGCTTGGTCAAGCCGAACTGCAAATGCAACAGCTCTCCACACGTCTGTCCACAATGCGCCCCTTGGGCAGCTACCGCGTGCGTGTGCAGGGCGGAGACACCGTGGCGCTGACACTAGACACGCTGGAGGGCAGCTTGCTTTTGCAAGGCACAGGCCAACTGCTGAATGGGCGCGTGCGCTTTAGCGGCGAGGCCTCGGCTGCGCCTGAATCAGAAGCAGCGCTCTCTAATTTATTGAACATCCTTGGCCAGCGCCAAGGAGCCAAGTCGATTTTGAAAATGGGTTAACGCGTATGGCTAAGCAACACAGTGTTTTTCATCCCTCAGCTTTGGCCCTGGCCATTGGTCTGAGCCTTGCACCCGCGCTCATCGGCTTGTCAGTCTCGCACGCCGCGCCACCCGCTAAAAAAGCAACAGCTCAGCCCCAACCTATCACCCTCAACTTTGTGAATGCAGAGATCGAGTCTGTCGCACGCACCTTGGCCACGCTCTCCAACCGCAACTTGGTGGTCGACCCCCGCGTCAAAGGCACGATCAACCTCACCACCGAGTTACCTGTGTCGCCCAACGAGGCGTGGAGCCAGTTTTTGGCGGCCTTGCGCTTGCAGGGTTTTGCGATGGTCGAGACCAAAGGTCTGTACAAAATAGTGCCCGAGGCAGATGCCAAGCTGCAAGGCGGCAATGTGCAAGAGATCGACCGAATGGGCGGTATCACGGGCAACGGTCAAATCGTCACGCACATCTTCAAACTCAACTTTGAGCAAGCCAACAATTTATTGCCCGTGTTGCGCCCTCTGATCAGCCCCAACAACACCATCAACGTCAACCCCGGCAACAACTCGATCATCATCACCGACTACGCGGACAACCTGCAGCGCATGGCTCGCATCATTGCCACGCTGGATGTGTCCAACGCCAGCGATGTGGAAGTGATTCAACTCAAGCACGCCATCGCGGTGGACTTAGCCCCTCTGGTGTTGCGATTGGTCGAGTCGGGCAGCAACATGCCCCAAGCTGCGGCCACACCCGGCCAAACCGGCGCTGAATACAAAACGACCCTGCTGGCCGAGCCACGAAGCAACGCCCTCATCTTGCGTGCCGCCAACCCTGCACGTGTGGCCTTGGTCAAGTCCTTGGTCGCCAAGCTTGACCAACCCAACGGCACGAGCGCCAGCGGCAACATCCATGTGGTGTATTTGAAAAACGCAGACGCTACCAAACTGGCGACCACGCTACGTGCGGCAGTGAGTGGTCAAGCCACAGGCACAACAGGTACAGCTGCAACGTTGAATACAACGGCAACACCAACCGCGTCCCCATTGGCGAACAACGCTGCCTCCACGGGCAGCACACTTGGCAGCACCACGGCAACCAGCGGCTCTGCCACCGGCGGACAAATTCAAGCCGACACCGCCACCAACTCGCTCATCATCACCGCGCCTGAACCGCAATACCGCCAACTGCGCGCCGTGATTGACATGCTGGATCAGCGTCGCGCGCAAGTGATGGTGGAAAGTTTGATTGCCGAGGTGAATGCCGACAAGGCAGCCGAGATGGGCATTCAGTGGCAAAACGCGACAGGCAACGCAGGCGGCACGATCGGCATCATCGGCACTAACTTCAACAATCCCATCACCACGACCGTGGGGCAAGGCAATATCTTGAGCGTCTCAGGAGGCGCATCGACAGCCTTGAGCGCCTTGGGCGGCGGCTTGAACATCGGCAGCGCCAGACAAATCAACGGCACGTATGTGCTCAGCAGCTTGGCCACCTTCTTGCAGCAAAACGGCGAAGGCAATGTGCTCTCAACGCCAACGCTTCTGACGCTCGACAACGAAGAAGCCAAAATCGTCGTTGGCCAAAACGTGCCTTTTGTGACTGGCCAGTACACCAACAACAACACGACCAACGGTTCGGTCAACCCATTCCAAACGGTCGAACGAAAAGACGTGGGCTTGACGCTCAAGGTCAAACCCCAAATCAGCGAAACCGGCACGGTCAAGCTCACCATCTTCCAAGAAGTCTCTAGCGTGGTCCCCAACTCTGTGGGTTCAACCACAGGCTTGATCACCAACAAACGTAGCATCGAATCCAACGTGCTGGTCGACGATGGCTCCATCATCGTGCTGGGCGGTTTGCTGTCAGACGAATACTCAGGCGGCGCGAGTCAAGTGCCCTTGTTTGGCGACATTCCACTCGTGGGCTGGCTGTTCAAAAGCGAAAGCCGCAGCCGCACCAAAAAGAACCTGATGGTCTTCTTGCGCCCCGTGGTCATGCGAGATGCTGCGGCGTCTGATGCGCTGAGCAACAGCCGCTACCAACAAATGTTGGGCTTGCAACAAAACGCACAGCCCGGATTCAACCCTGTTTTAGGTTCCGGCAATTCCCCTGTCTTGCCACCAGCGCCCGCCCCCAAGTCCAAAGACGAACCAAAGACCTCTGGCGACAGCAAGACCAGCACACCTCAGTCTGCCGTGCCCACTGCCACGCCTGCCCAATAAACATGCGCCGCCCGCTGCCCTACGCCTTTGCCCGCACCCACCAGCTGCTGCTGGAGGACGATGGCCACACGCTCACGCTGTGGCACAGCGATGCGCCCGACCTGAGCGCATGGAGCGAGGTGACCCGCCGCCACACCGTGCAGTCGTTTGAATACACTGACAAGGCCACACTGGCCAAACGCATCAGCGAAGCCTATGCACAAGCCGACAGCAACGCAGCCGCCGTGGTGAGCGAAGTCGAAAGCGACGCCGACCTCACACGCATGATGCAAGAGCTGCCAGCTGTGGAAGACTTGCTCGAAGCGGCAGACGACGCCCCCATCATCCGCATGCTCAACGCGCTGCTGACGCAAGCAGCACGCGATGGCGCAAGCGACATTCACATCGAACCTTATGAGCGTCATAGCAGCGTGCGTTTCCGTGTGGACGGCACGCTGCGCGAAGTGGTGCAGCCCAACCGTGCGTTGCATGCTGCGCTGATTTCGCGCTTGAAAATCATGGCCCAGCTAGACATTGCCGAGAAGCGTTTGCCGCAAGACGGCCGCATTTCGCTGCGCCTCGGCCAACGCGCGATTGATGTGCGCGTATCCACCCTGCCCAGCGCGCACGGCGAACGCGCGGTGCTGCGTTTGCTCGACAAGACCGAGAGCAAACTCACGCTGCAAGCCGTGGGCATGGAAGGCGAAACGCTGCGCCGCTTTGAAGCGCTGGTGCATCAGCCCCACGGCATCATCTTGGTCACTGGCCCCACGGGCTCGGGCAAAACCACCACGCTGTACGCTGCGCTGCAAGGGCTAGACGCCACGCGCAACAACATCATGACGGTGGAAGACCCGATTGAATACGAGCTGGCTGGCGTGGGCCAAACGCAGGTGAATCCCAAAATTGATTTGGACTTTGCCAAAGCCCTGCGCGCCATCCTGCGCCAAGACCCAGACATCATCATGATTGGTGAGATTCGCGATTACGAGACCGCGCAAATCGCCATTCAAGCCTCGCTCACCGGCCACTTGGTGTTGGCCACGCTGCACACCAACGATGCAGCCAGCGCCATCACACGCTTGACCGACATGGGCGTGGAGCCCTTCTTGCTCAGCTCGTCTTTGCTGGGTGTATTGGCACAACGCCTGTTGCGCAAAACGTGCACGCACTGTGCGGGCAAAGGTTGCGACGAATGCGGCCAAAGCGGCTACCAAGGCCGCACCGGCATCTTTGAACTGCTCACCACCAACGACGACATTCGCGCCCTCATCCACAACCAAGCCAGCGAAGCGCAGCTGCGCGATGCAGCTTTGCGCAACGGCATGACACTGATGCGTGACGATGGCGAACGTTTGGTACGTCACGGCATTTCCACCCGCGAAGAACTGATTCGCGTCACGCGCGACTAAATTTCTGCGACTAAGCCACACCCACCATGCCCGCCTATTCGTTTGAAGCCCTAGACCCCCAAGGCCAAACGCGCCGTGGCGTGCTAGAGGCCGACACTGCGCGCACTGCACGCAGCCAGTTGCGTGCGCAAGATTTGGTGCCCCTCAAAGTAGAACCCGTGCAGCGCACCAGCAGCGGCTTGAACACTGTCATTTGGGAAAGCAAAGTTTTCAGCAGCACCGCGCTGGCCGTGTGGACGCGTCAGCTGTCAGGCTTGGTGAGTGCGGGCTTGCCGCTCGAACGCGCATTGGCGGCCTTGAGCGACGAAGCCGAAACACCCCGCCAACGCGACTTGGTGTCTGCCCTGCGCACCGAGGTGAATGCGGGTGCACCGTTTGCCAAAGCGCTGAGCCAGCATCCGCGTGAGTTCAGCGCCATCTTCACCGCTGTCATTGGCGCGGGCGAGCAAAGCGGCCATTTAGGCATGGTGCTCGAACGCTTGGCCGACGATTTACAAGAGCAACAAAACTTGCGCGGCAAGCTGTTGGCTGCTGGTCTGTACCCCGCCATCGTGTGTGTGGTGGCCTTGGTCATCGTGTTGTTTTTGCTGGCCTATGTCGTGCCGCAAGTGGCGCAGGTGTTTGGCAGCAACCAACAGCAGTTGCCCGCGCTCACCAGCTTCATGCTGGCCTTGAGCAGCTTTGTGCAAAACTTTTGGTTGTGGGGCTTGGTGCTGGTCGCCTTGCTATCCGCAGGTGGCCATGTGGCGTTGAAACAAGCCGATGTGCGTTTGCGTTTTGATGCCATGTGGTTGCAGTTGCCGCTCATTGGCCGCTTGGCCCGTGGCTACAACGCAGCACGCTTTGCCAGCACCTTGGCCATGCTGGCCACCGCAGGCGTACCTATTTTGAAAGCGCTGCAAGCCGCAGCCGACACGCTCAGCAATACAGCGCTCAAACGCGATGCGCAAGACGCGCTGGTGCTGGTGCGCGAAGGCGCACCGCTGGCATCGGCCATTGCACAGCACCCACGCTTCCCACGTCTGTTGGTGATGTTCTCGCGCTTGGGCGAGCAAACCGGCACACTGCCCACCATGCTGCAACGCGCAGCGGCACAGTTGAGCGAAGAAGTGCAACGCCGCGCTTTGCAACTAGCCACGATTCTGGAGCCACTGCTCATTGTGGCCATGGGGGCGATGGTGATGCTCATCGTGTTGGCGGTGATGCTGCCCATCATTCAACTCAATCAGTGGGTGAGGTAAATCATGGGTGTTTCTCTCGACGGCAAATTGGTGGTGGCGATTTCGTCACGCGCCCTGTTCGACTTTGAAGAAGAAAACAAAGTTTTCGAACAAGGCGACGACCGCGCCTACATGAACTTGCAGCTTGATCGCCTAGAAACACCCGCTAAGCCTGGCGTCGCTTTCTCGTTGGTGCAAAAGCTCTTGGCCTTCAACACCTCTGAGGCGCAACGCGTAGAAGTGGTGATCCTCTCGCGCAACGACCCCGTGAGTGGCATGCGTGTATTCCGCTCAGCACAGCACTATGGCTTGCCCATTCAGCGCGGCAGCTTCACACGGGGGCAATCGCCTTGGCGCTATTTGCGCCCGCTTAACGCCAACTTGTTTTTGTCCACGCATTTGTCGGATGTGCGCTCTGCACTCGATGCTGGCGTACCTGCCGCGCAGGTGTATCCGCACTCAGCGCACGCGTCTGAAGCCAACCCTCACGAAGTGCGCATTGCGTTTGACGGCGACGCGGTGTTGTTCAGCGACGAGGCCGAGCGTGTGTTTCAAACCCAAGGTTTGGACGCGTTTCAACAGCACGAAAAAACCAATGCCGCGCAGCCTTTGCCCGCTGGCCCGTTCAAACCATTGCTGCTAGCCCTGCAAGGCCTGCAACAAGCCGGCACGCCGCATATGCGCATTCGCACCGCGCTGGTCACCGCACGCAGCGCGCCCGCGCACGAACGCGCCATTCGCACACTGATGAACTGGAACATTGAAGTGGATGAAGCCATGTTCTTGGGTGGCCTTGAAAAAGGCGAGTTCTTGCGCGAGTTTGAACCCGACTTTTTCTTTGACGACCAAACCGGCCACATCGAATCAGCTGCCCGCCACGTGCCTGCAGGCCATGTAGCCAGCGGCGTGCGCAACACCGAAGTCTAAAAAACATGAACACATTCAGAAGCGTTGCCAACAACGTGGCAACCAATTGGCAAAAAAGCCGCTTGCAGCTCAGCCGCGTCTGGGCCTTGTCACTGCCCTATTTCAAGTCCGAAGAAAAATGGCGAGCCCGCTTGTTGCTGGCAGCTTGCGTGGGCTTGAACCTCGGTATGGTTTACATGATGGTTCTGTTCAACGACTGGAACCGCGTGTTTTATGACGCACTGCAAAACCGCGATGCTGACGTGTTCTGGCATCAGCTCGGTGTGTTCGCCATGTTGGCCACTTGCTTCATCATCGTGGCGGTGTATCGCTTCTACCTCACGCAACTGCTGCAAGTGCGTTGGCGAGCGTGGATGACGCGCGACTACTTACAACGCTGGCTCAAAGGCCATGTGTTCTATCAGCTGGAATTGCAAAGCAAGAATGGCACAGACAACCCTGACCAACGGATTCAAGAAGATGTGCAGCAGTTCACCGCTGACACCGTGAGCTTGTCTCTCGGCTTGCTCGATGCCTCGGTCACACTGCTGAGCTTTGTGGGCATCTTGTGGGGCCTGTCTGGCGGCTTTAGCTTTGATGTGCTGGGCGAAACCTACAACATCCCAGGCTTCATGGTGTGGATGGCCTTGGCCTACGCGCTGGCGGGCAGCTTGATTGGTCACTTCATTGGCCGCTCGATGGCGTCGCTCAACTTCACGCAACAACGCCTAGAAGCCGACTTCCGTCACCACCTGATGCGTGTGCGCGAGTACAGCGAAGCCATCGCCCTCGACCGTGGCGGCCGCGTGGAACGCTTTTCTCTGCAAGAACGCTTCAAGCTGGTGCTGGATAACTTCATGCGCTTGTTGCGCGTGCAAAAACGCTACACCTGGTTCAACTCGGGCTACGGCCAAGCCGCAGTGGTGTTCCCGATGTTGGTGGCGTCGCCGCGCTATTTCAGCGGCGCGATTCAGTTGGGCGAGTTGATGCAAATCTCTTCTGCGTTTGGCCAAGTGCAAGAGTCGCTCAGCTGGTTCATCAGCAACTACAGCCGCTTGGCGTCGTGGCAAGCCACCACGCTGCGTTTGACGAGTTTTCAAGATCAGATGCTGGCAGTCAAAGTCGATGAAGCAGCCGAGCCAGACAATGCGCCGCTGTCTTTCACAGGCACGGTCACAGGCATCAACGCCTTGCACACCACGCCACTCACCATCTCTCTGCCCAACGGCGATGTGCTGCTAGCTGACACCTCGCTCAACGCCGCTGCGGGCGACACCGTATTGATTCGTGGCCCATCAGGTTGCGGCAAGTCCACCTTGCTGCGCGTGTTGGCGGGCATTTGGCCGCACGTCACCTCTCCCACACACGACCGCCGTGGCGAGCCCATCACCTATGGCCCCGTGGTCTTGCCTGAGCGCAGCGTGTTCATGCCGCAGCGCCCGTACTTCCCAGAAGGCACTTTACGACAAGCACTGGCCTACCCCGACAGTGCCGAGCACTACACCGACGAAGCTTTGAAGAATGCGCTGTACGACGCACTGCTGCCGCACCTGGTGAACGACCTCGATGTGGCCGGCCACTGGACACAACAGCTCTCTGGCGGCGAACAACAACGCTTGGCCTTGGCGCGTGTGCTGCTCAAGCGCCCACGCTGGGTGTTTGCAGACGAAGCCACGAGCGCACTCGACGAAGCCGCCGAGAAAACGCTGTACGAAAAGCTGCTGACGATGGTGCGCGAAGAAGGTGGGGGCTTGGTGTCTATCGCCCACCGCCCCAGCGTCGCCAGCCACCATGAAATCGTTTGGCAGTTTGTGCCAGCGCCAGAAGGCAGCACATCCAAATTCATTCTTGTCGCTGAATGAAAAAAGCGTGTGCCGCTCAGCACACGCTCTTCATAATCGACAAAGCAACCTGAGCGCTTACGCCTTCCAGCGCTCCCACCCCTTGGCTCGCAAATCACATGCAGGACATGTGCCACAGCCATAGCCCCAATCATGGCGATGCGTGCGGTCACCCATGTAGCAAGTGTGGGTGTGCTCGACGATGAGGTCCACCAGCTGATGGCCGCCATCGGCGTGTGCTTTTTGGCCAAGATCAAAGGCCAGCTGCCAGGTCTGCGCTTTGTCAATCCACATCAACGGCGTCTCGATCAATAAGCGGCGGTCCATGCCCAGCGACAACGCAATTTGCATGGCCTTCATGGTGTCGTCACGGCAGTCAGGGTAGCCGGAGAAGTCTGTTTCGCACACACCAGTGACGATGACGTCCAAATCACGGCGGTAGGCCAAAGCAGCGGCAAGCGTGAGGAACAACAGGTTGCGGCCCGGCACAAAGGTGTTGGGCAGTCCCGAGGCTTCCATCTTGAACGCGGTGTCACGGGTGAGCGAGGTTTCGCTCACCTGCCCCAACACACCGAGGTCGAGCAAATGGTCTTCACCCAGTTTGTGACCCCATTGCGGGAACTGCTCGCGCACTTGCGCCAGCACTTGTATGCGGGCTTCTAGCTCTACCAAGTGACGCTGGCGGTAGTCAAACGCCAAGGTTTCCACGCGCTCGTATTGCGCCAGCGCGTGGGCCAAGCAGGTGGTGGAGTCTTGCCCGCCCGAGAACAGGACGAGTGCGTTACGGTGAATGGGGTTGCGTGCTTGCATGAAAGTGGCGTGCGGCTAAGTGCGTTCTGATTAGTGCGAAGAAGGCGCGTGAGAGTTTTGGGCCGCGTGCGAAATTTTGTCGGTCAAGGCAATCGCCAATGCGCTGAGCAAGAACGTGATGTGGATGATGGTTTGCCACATCAACACCTTCTCGTCGTAGTTGGCTGCGTTGATGAAGGTCTTCAGCAAGTGAATAGACGAAATGCCAATGATGGCCATGCCGAGCTTGACCTTCAACACCGAAGCGTTCACATGGCTGAGCCACTCAGGCTGGTCGGGGTGGCTCTCAAGGTACATGCGCGAGACAAAAGTTTCGTAACCGCCCACGATGACCATGATCAGCAAGTTAGAAATCATCACCACGTCAATCAGACCCAGCACCACCAACATGGTGATGGACTCGGTGAGCTTGTCGACCGCCATGCCGTTTTTGTAGCCGATGCTCGTCACCAAGGCATCTAAAGCGTGTTGGTTACCAAACGCGGCTTCAATCAGGTGGACCAGCTCAACCCAAAAGTGAAACACGTACATGCACTGCGCCAAGATCAGGCCCAAGTACAAAGGCAGCTGCAACCAACGGCTGGCGAAAATAAATCGAGGAATGGCAGGGGTTTGCTTCATACGTAACAATCTGGAGTGAATGCGTAAATTTTGCCTCAGCCCGCCTAAACTCCAGCCATGCTCCTACAAATTTTCTCTCTGATCCTTCACTTCGCTGTGGGCCTCGTCGCGGGCACTTGTTTGCTGCGCATGTACATGCACTTGATGGGTATCAACTTATCACGCAGCGGGGGCAACCCTCTGGCTCCGTTTGTTTTCTCCATCACCAATTGGATTGTGTTGCCCGTGCGACGCTTTGTGCCCGCTCTGGGCCGACTGGATACCGCTAGCTTGGTCGCTGCCTATGCAGTGCTGCTGGCCAAGCACTCACTGCTGTGGATCATTGCGGGAGCCACCTCTGAATGGCTGGGTTTGTTTGTCAACGCAGGCTTTGAGATGCTGAGCGTGATTTTGTCGAGCTTGATGTGGATGGTGATTGGCTATGCGCTCATGTCTTGGTTCAGCGCAGCTGCTGAAATTCGTTATTTCTTGGCGCAGTTGATCGAACCATTGCTCACCCCCATTCGCCGCGTCTTGCCACAAATGGGCGGAGTCGATTTGTCACCCATCGCACTGCTGCTGTTGATTCAAATTGCAGAAATTGTGTTGCATGGCTTGCGTGCACAACTGGTGTTCTAAACAACCACCCAAACGCTGCTTATGCTGATGAATCGTTCCCGTTGGCTCATGGTGTTAGTGCTGACTGCGCTGTCACTGACCTCGCTCAAGTTAGCAGCTCAGACGTCCCCCTCGCCTCAAGCATTGCCAGCGGTCACCACCATTGCCAGCTTGGATGTCCCTCGCTACATGGGCACTTGGTATGAGATTGCCAAGTTCCCCAACCGCTTTCAAGCCAAGTGCGTGGCCAACACCCGGGCCAGGTATTTGGCGCAAACCGATGGTTCGGTGCAAGTGCTCAACAGCTGCACCACGGCCGATGGCAGCACCATTGATGCACTGGGCAAAGCCATTCAAGTGGGCGCAACCACATCGCCCAAACTGCAAGTGCGGTTTGCACCCGCATGGCTGAGCTGGCTGCCCATGGTGTGGGGCGACTATTGGGTGATTGACCTCGATGCCGACTACCAACTGGCTGCAGTGAGTGACGCGAAGCGCGAGTATTTGTGGGTGCTCTCACGCACACCGCAAGCGAACGCCAAAGCGTATGACGCCTTGCTAGATCGCCTCAAAGCACAACACTTTGATGTGAAAAACCTAGAACCAACACCTCAACGTTAATCAGGGAAGCCACCATGCGAGTCAAACAAATCCTCACCGATGTGCAACTGGTCATTGCTGACCTTGAAGTGCATTTGAATGGCGAGCTGCGCAGCAGCCCCACCCTGTGCGCGCTGATCCCTGCAAGAGATGGCCATGAAGAAAAAATTGTGCCGCTCAACACACCGGATGGCCGTCCCATATTTATGACCTTGGACAACGCGATTCAGCCCTCGGCTGAGTAAGTTCTAGGCTTTGCTTTTGGCATGCCGCAAGTTGTTGCAGCGGTCGTGGCTGATGGCCAAGTTTTCTTGATGGCTGTTGCCACCTTCACTGAGCGGCTGAATGTGCTCTAGCGTGGCGTCGGCATGTGCCACATGCTCGCCACAAACCCAACACGGGACCACGCCATGCAACTGGCGCGATACCGTTTTGTAGATCTTGTCGCGGGTGAGTTTGAGCCGACTCAAGGCTTTACTTGATCCAAGCAGCCAAGGTTTTGGCGTAGGCGTCAAAGTCTTTGATGGGGCGCTTGGCCACTCCCGAGGCTTCGGCCGCACGGGCCACCGCAGGTGCGATGCGCTGGATCAGGCGTGTGTCGAATGGCTTGGGAATGATGTTGTGCACACCAAACGCCAAATCTAAACCGGGGTAAGCGGCTTGCACTTCGGCAGTCACTTCTAACTTAGCCAAGTCTGCGATTTCGCGCACACACGCAATCTTCATGGCGTCTGTGATTTTGGTTGCGCCGCAATCCAAAGCACCTCGGAAGATGTACGGGAAGCACAACACGTTGTTCACTTGGTTGGGGTAGTCAGAGCGCCCTGTGGCAATGATGCAATCAGGGCGCACGGCTTGGGCCAACTCGGGGCGAATTTCTGGCTCGGGGTTGGCCAAAGCCAAGATGAGCGGCTTGTCAGCCATGGTCTTGACCATGTCTTGCGTCAACACGCCAGGGGCTGAGCAGCCCAAGAACACGTCTGCGCCATTGACCGCATCGGCCAAAGTGCGCAAGTCGGTTTTTTGTGCAAAGCGGGCTTTGGACTCGTCATAGCCGCCGGGGCGGCCTTCATAGATCACGCCTTTGGAGTCGCACACATAAATATTCTCGGTCTTCACGCCCAAGCCCACAAACACGCCCAAGCAAGCCAAGGCTGCAGCGCCAGCGCCAGACACAGCCACTTTGATGTTGTGGATGTCTTTGCCAGCCAGCTCCAAGCCGTTCAACATGGCCGCTGCAGAGATGATGGCCGTGCCGTGCTGGTCGTCGTGGAACACGGGGATGCTCATGCGTTCGCTGAGTTTTTTCTCGATGTAGAAGCACTCAGGTGCTTTGATGTCTTCGAGGTTAATGCCACCAAAGGTGGGTTCCATGGCGGCGATGATGTCCACCAATTTGTCGGCGTCGTGTTCGTCGAGCTCAATGTCAAACACGTCAATGCCTGAGAACTTCTTGAACAAACAGCCTTTGCCTTCCATCACAGGTTTACCAGCCAATGCGCCGATGTCGCCCAAGCCCAGCACCGCTGTGCCATTGGTGATCACGCCGACCAAGTTGCCACGGCTGGTGTACTCATAAGACAGCTGAGGGTCTTTCTCGATCTCCAAACAGGGGTACGCAACGCCAGGTGAATAAGCCAAGCTCAAGTCGTGCTGGTTGTCCAGTGGGTGAGTCGGCTCCACGCGAATCTTGCCCTTGGTAGGCGAGCGGTGGTAGTCCAGTGCGGCGGCGCGTAATTCTTGTTCTGCGGGAGTCATGAAATTTCCGAAAAGCTTTTTTGAAAAAGGCTCATATCGTACCGCGCCACCCTTTCCCCAGAGACTGAACGGACAAGTGCCTACACTTACGCACCTTTGTCTACGTCTGCCCCTCGAACCCACATGCAAGCCCTGCTCAATGCCATCGCCGCCATGGACCTGTCCACTGACGCACATCGTGTGTTTCATGGTCGTGGCGGTTTGCACCCAGGCTGTGAGCAATGGGCGTTGGATGCCTTCCCACCCGTGATGCTGTTGACCAGCTTTCAACCCGTGTCTGATGACGAACTGGCCGCTGTGAGGGCAGCCCTGTCGGAGCGCTGGGCGCAAATAGCGCCAGACCAGCCACTCAACTGGGTGTTTCAATGCCGCGCTGAAGGCCACATTGAAACGCGATTGATGAGTGGCGCTGTACCCGACCCACATGTGGTGACAGAGAACGGCAGCCGCTTTCGCGTGCATGTGCTCAAAGGTCAAAACCATGGCTTGTTTTTGGACATGGCCGAGGGCCGTGAATGGGTGCGCACGTTTGTGCGCAACTACGGCGCTGACCAGCCGCGCCTGAAAGTGCTCAATCTGTTTGCCTACACCTGCGCCTTCTCGGTGGTCGCGCTGCAAGCCGGAGCCAAGCAAGTGGTGAACGTGGACATGAGCCACGGCGCGATGGCCATTGGCCAACAAAACCACCCAATCAACGGCATCACCACGGGTGCGACTTTCTTGATGCACGACATCTTTAAGACTTGGGGCAAGATCACGCGCAGCGGGCCTTATGGACTCGTAATCGTCGACCCGCCCAGCTATCAAAAGGGCAGCTTCATCGCCACCAAAGACTACGCCAAACTCATGCGCCGTTTGCCTGAGTTGCTCGCCCCCGGCGGCTATGCGCTGCTGTGTCTGAATGCGCCCGAGCTGGGTCTAGACTTTTTGCAAGACCAAATGAAAGAACTGGCCCCAGAGTTGAGATTTGTCGAACGCGTGGCCAACCCCGCAGCGTTTGCCGATGTGTCGCCCGAGCGTTCGCTCAAGGTGCTGGCGTATCAAATGCCGTCTTTGCCTGACTCAGTGGGGAGCGCCGCATGAGGTCACACATCTCCATCGTCAACGTCGACAACTGCGACACCTGGACCCGCTATCGCAACGGCCTATGCAACACCTGCGCGGCCAACTGTTGCACCATGCCGGTGGAAGTGAAGTTGCCAGACTTGGTTCGCTTAGAACTGGTCGATCCGTTTGAGGCCGAACACGAAGAGCCTAAGCAAATTGCCAAGCGCTTGCAAAAAATGGGCGTGATCGAACACTTCAATTTCAAGAACAGCATCTTCACCCTGTCGCGACGCGCCAATGGCGACTGCCAAAACTTGGATGCCAAAACTCGCCGCTGCACCGTCTATGAAAAAAGGCCCAACACCTGCAGACTGCATCCGCAAGTGGGGCCGCGTCCGGGCTACTGCCCTTACGGCGCGGTGCGCTGAAAGCGCACAGAAATACTGCGTGAAAGCTTAGCCGCGTCTGAGCGGCTCAAGCAACTCGCTCAGGCCGTTATGGTCGATCTCGTGCATGAGATTGAGCAAGCGGCCAATTTCGCCTTTAGGGAAACCTTCACGCGCAAACCAGTTCAGGTAGTTGCCGGGCAGGTCTGCCAACACCGTACCTTGATGTTTGCCAAACGGCATGCGCAGCGTGACCAGCTTTTGCAAATCTTCTGGGTTCATCGCACGGGACTAGTTCAAGGCGTCCAGCAAGTCTTGCGTGTCACGGATGATGGGTTGCGCCAACTGCAACAGTAAATGACCATCGGTGGCCAACTGGGCCCAACGGTTGGACGCCTCAAGCACCGGATGGTTGTGCAAGTAATCAGGCACTTCAAAGTCGGGCGTTTGTTGCTTGAAGGACAACAACATGCTCAGGTAGCCCGAGAAATACAAGCTGAACATCAAGGCATTGGCAGCCTCTTGGGAGATCTCGCGACGACCGACGAGTTGCAAGAACAAAGCTTTGGCCGTTTCAATGGTGGGCAGCTCGTTGGCACTGAGTTGAAACTCAGCGTCTAAGGTCTTACAGGCCTTATCCCATTGCGCGGATGCGTCTGTCGTGTGGTCGGTCATTGTTAATTTCTGCTTGAGTCTGTATTGTGGGCTTAGCAGGAATGACATGGGGTAAGTCCCTTTGCGTGCATGACTCTTTTTATGAAGAATGAATACAAAAGGATTTAACCATGCCCCGTCTATCCACACGCGCACAATCCATATTTTTTCAGCTTGCCACTTATTGGGTGTTGGCTCTTTGTTGCAGCCACAGCTTTGCCGCCGAGCCCCCTTTGGAAGGTCGCAAACAGGTTTACGCTGTCACGCGAGATGGCAAACAGCTTGCGCTGGGTCATGTGCAATTCACACCGATTGACCAGACCACGACGCGTTTCAAGCTGACACTGGACAGCCCGCTTTTTGTAGACCACTTTCTGTCCATGCGGGAATTCAAATGCTTAGACAGTGCACTTGAAGTCACGTGTCATGTGCCTTACCCGTATCAAAACCCCAACGTCATCACAGACAAAAACTTCGCTTGGCTAGAGCACAGCCTGTTGTTTTTGTTCAAGCAACCCCGTGACTTCGGTGCCAAACTTTGGAACGGTAGTTACTACCAATTTGAACGCGTTGGGCAACGTTTGATCGGACGGGCGCAAGCCGTAGACCTCAACCACATCAGTGCGCCATCCAGCACGCCTGAGTTGGCCCCTTACACGCCCGACTTGCGAACGGATGCAGCAGCGGGCGCTCGGTGGATTGACCACTTACTCATTGAGTAATGTGCCTTTGCACTTCTTGGCCCCACAGCGGCAGGCGTATTTGGCTTTGATTTCTTCCGTTAACGGCTCGTCACTCACCAGCCCGTAGTTGAACGTCAACTCTTCCCCACGCCATATTTGGCGGCGAGTTTTGATGAACACGCGTCCCTTCACTTCAACTGGCTCGCAGTTGGGGCGGCAGGAGTGGTTGATCCAGCGCGAAGCATTTCCGCCGTAAAGGCCATCAATCACGCGTGTGTCGTCGATGTGAAAGTAAAACGTGTGCTCGGGGTTACTGGGGTCATGTGGGTGGCGGCGCTGTGCTTCGGCCATGGAAATGATTTCGCCCACATATTCGATGACGGTTTCGCTTGCTGCCATAGGGCACAAGGCGAACACGCCTTTGCCGTGCACACGCGAGGTCAACACTTCGATCTTCAATGGATTCCCTTATCTGGTTATTACGAAGCGCCACAACGGTTTGCAGGTGCTCGCGCTATGCTCATGTTAGCCAATCCATTTTAGAAAACCGCCATGAACGTTAACGCCGATTTCACCCTCAAAGCCGTGATGGACACCTACGCGCTGGCTTGGGAACCATCCCCCATGAACGGCGTTGAACGACAACCGCTGGACCGCGTGGGCGATGAAGTGGCCAGAGCCAGCAGCATCGTTCGCTATGCAGCGGGCTCGGGCTACAGCGCGCACACACATGGCGGCGGCGAAGAAATACTGGTGCTAGACGGCATCTTTTCTGACGAGCACGGCCACTACCCTGCTGGCACTTACCTGCGCAACCCGCCGGGCAGCACGCACACACCTTTCTCGACTGAAGGCTGCACCTTGTTTGTGAAGCTGCGACAGTTCCACCCCGCCGATACAACCCCCGTGCAAATCGACACACTCACTGCGCCTTGGTACCCAGGACTAGTGGCGGGCTTGTCGGTGATGCCGCTGCATGACTTTGATGGCGTTGGCTCAGCACTTGTGCGCTGGGCACCCAACACGCAGTTCAACCCGCATGTGCACCCGGGCGGCGAAGAAATATTGGTGCTCAAAGGCGTGTTCCATGACGAGCACGGCTCATACCCACAAGGCACATGGATTCGCAGCCCACGCTACAGCCGCCATGCGCCGTTCACGCAGTCAGAGGGGGCGCTGATTTTTGTGAAGACGGGGCATTTGGATTACCCGCTGACGGCTTGAGGCAAACACCCTCTAGCCAACTTACTCCACAGTGACAGACTTAGCCAAGTTGCGCGGCTTGTCCACATCCGTGCCACGCGCACACGCCGTGTGATAGCTGAGCAGCTGCAAAGGCACGACGTGCAGAATAGGTGAGAGCACGCCATAGTGTTCGGGCATGCGAATCACGTTCACACCTTCGCTGCTTTCAATCTTCGTATCGCCATCGGCCAGCACATACAACACGCCACCACGGGCGCGGACTTCTTGCATGTTGCTCTTGAGCTTTTCCAGCAACACATCGTTAGGCGCTACCGTCACCACGGGCATGGCGCTGGTGACCAAGGCCAAGGGGCCGTGCTTCAACTCGCCAGCGGCATAGGCCTCGGCGTGGATGTAGGTGATTTCTTTGAGCTTCAACGCGCCTTCGAGGGCGATGGGGTAATGCGTGCCACGGCCCAAGAACAAGGCGTTTTCTTTGCTGGCAAATTCTTGCGACCAAGCAATGAGTTGCGGCTCAAGCGCCAACACCGCTTGCAAGGCGGCAGGCAAGTGGCGCATTTCTTTGATGTGCGCGGCTTCTTGCTCGTCGCTCAAACGGCCTTTGGTTTGAGCCAAAGCCAAGGTGAGTAAGAACAAACCGGCCAGCTGCGTGGTGAAGGCTTTGGTGGAAGCCACGCCGATCTCGGCACCCGCACGTGTGACGTAGGCCAGCTTGCACTCGCGCACCATGGCGCTGGTGGACACGTTGCAAATGGTGAGCGTCTTGTCCATGCCCAAGCCTTGCGCGTGGCGCAGTGCGGCCAAGGTGTCGGCCGTCTCGCCCGACTGGCTGATGGTGACCACCAAGCTGTTGGGGTTGGGCACTGATTCGCGGTAGCGGTACTCGCTGGCAATTTCCACTTGGCAAGGGATTTTGGCAATCGCTTCAATCCAATACTTGGCCACGCAGCCGCTGTAGTAGCTGGTGCCGCAGGCGAGGATGAGCACGTTGTCGACAGCTTTGAACACGCTGTAAGCGCCGTCGCCGAACAACTCGGGCGTGATGCCCTCAATGCCTTCGAGCGTGTCGGCAATGGCGCGCGGCTGCTCGAAGATTTCTTTTTGCATGTAGTGGCGGTAAGGGCCCAACTCGGCTCCGCCGCTGTGCGCTTGCACGGTTTTGACTTCGCGCGTGACGGCTTTGTGGTTGCGGTCTTGCACCCAGTATTTGCCAATTTGAATGTCGACCACATCGCCCTCTTCGAGGTAAACGATTTGGTCGGTCACACCAGCCAAGGCCATGGCATCGCTGGCCAAAAAAGTTTCGCTGTGCTCTTTGCCCACACCCAAGATGAGTGGCGAGCCAGCGCGCGTGCCGATGACGCGGTGCGGTTCGTCTTTGTGGAACACGGCAATGGCGTATGCGCCATGCAACTGAACGATGGCGGCTTTGACGGCTTCAAACAAATCGCCGTTGTAGAGGCTGTCCACCAAGTGGGCGATGACCTCGGTGTCGGTTTGGCTCAAGAACTCGTAGCCCTTGGCTTGCAATGCGGCGCGCAGCTCGTCGTGGTTTTCGATGATGCCGTTGTGCACCAAAGCTACGCGGCCCACCTTGCTAGGCACATCGCCTGTGTACACACCAGCGCCAGCACCCGTGCCGTGGCTGAAGTGGGGATGCGCGTTGTGCACCGCAGGCGCACCGTGTGTAGCCCAGCGTGTGTGCGCAATGCCAATGCCGCCTTCGATGTGGTCGGCCTTGACTTGGTCCATCAGCTCAGACACGCGTGCCGTGCTGCGCGCACGCTGCAAGCCGCCCTGCTTGGCACCCAAGCTGGCCGAGTGCACCGCCACGCCGCATGAGTCGTAGCCACGGTATTCCAGTCGCTGCAAACCTTGCACGAGGATGGGAACGATATTGCGGGTAGAAACGGCGCCGACGATGCCACACATAAAGAGCACTCCTAAATTGGGTTGCCTAGATATTAAGCAGCCTTAAAAGAAATTTCTTGTTTATTTTTTCTGATATTTGAACGAAAATTCCATCATTAACTTAATTTGGAATTTAATTTCAATTTAATGATACTTATGAAACAAGAATTTCTAGACGAGACCGATCTCAAGCTGCTCGACGCCCTGCAGCACGACGCCACGCTAAGCAACGTGGCCTTGGCAGAGCGCTTCAAAATTTCTCCACCCACCTGCTTGCGCCGCGTCAAGCGCCTAACAGATGAGGGCTGGATAGAGCGACAAATCGCTGTCCTCTGTTCCGACAAATTAGGCGAAGCACTAGGCCACGGCCTGACCGCTTTGGTGGAGGTCACGCTAGACGCGCAAGGCGCAGAGCACTTAGACGCGTTTGAGCAACGCGCCTGCGCAGACGACGCCGTGCAGCAATGTTGGCGCGTGTCGCCGGGGCCTGACTTTGTGTTGGTAGTGCAAGCGGCGGATATGCCAGATTACTTAGCCATCACGCAACGCCTACTCACGCAAGATGCGAATGTGCGAAATGTGAAAGCATTTTTTGCAACCAAGAGGGCAAAGTTCACCAGCACTTGGCCGGTGCTTCGCAACACATAAAAAAGGCAGCCGAAGCTGCCTTTTTCTTTTTAAGCCTTTGGCTTTTTCTCAGGCCGCTTGTAATTGGCAATGCTGATTTGCTTGCCACGCACCACGCTCAGCGCGCCAGCCTCGGTGCTCTTGGTGATGGTCGAGCCACCGCCCACTGTGCCGCCCGCGCCGATGGTGACGGGGGCCACCAACACGCAGTTGCTGCCCACATGCACATCGGCTTCGATGACGGTGCGGTGTTTGTTAGCACCGTCGTAGTTGGCGGTGATGCTGCCTGCGCCGTAGTTGACACGCTCACCTACAGTGGCGTCACCCAAGTAGGCCAGGTGGTTGGCTTTTGCGCCTTTGGCCATGGTGGAGTTTTTGACCTCCACAAAGTTGCCAATGTGCACCTCAGCCCCCAACTGCGCGCCTGGGCGCAAGCGTGCGAATGGGCCAATCAATGCCCCTTCGCCCACCGTCACACCCAGCTTTTCGCCGTCGATGTGGGTGAAGGGGTAAATCACTGCACCGGCTTCAATGGTGCAGTTGGCAATGACGCAGTTCGCGCCAATCTTCACACCTTGACCCAAACTCACACAGCCTTGGAAGATGCAGTTCACGTCAATTTCCACGTCTTGCGCGCAGCTCAAATGGCCGCGCACATCAAAGCGTGCGGGGTCGATGATGCGCACTCCGTCAGCCATGAAGGCATGGGCTTGGCGCAGTTGAAACGCGCGCTCAAGCTCGGCCAATTGCGTGGGGCTGTTGACGCCCGCCACTTGCGCTGCATCTGAAATTTTGTGAGCCACCACAGGCACGCCATCGGCCTCGGCAAACTTGACCACATCGGTCAAATAAAACTCTTGCTGTGCATTGTTGTTGTCCAAGCGCGCCAGCCAAGGCTTGAGCAACTTGGCAGGCACGGCCATGATGCCGCTGTACACCTCGTTGATGGCGCGTTGTTGTTCGTTGGCGTCTTTGTGCTCGACGATGGCATGCACTTGGCCGCTGGGGCTGCGCACGATGCGGCCGTAGCCCGAGGGGTCGGCAAAGTCGATGGTAAGGAGTGCAAGTTGTTTGCTATCGCACAAGTCGAGCAAGGCTTGCAGCGTGTCGGCTTGCGTCAAGGGAACATCGCCTGACAGCACCACCACCACGCCGTCATCGGCCAACAAAGGCACGGCTTGTTGCACTGCATGACCAGTGCCAAGCTGTGGCATTTGGCGAGCGAATTGCAAGTTGTCGGCGGCGTTGGCAGCCAGCAAAGCGGGCTCAACTTGCTCTGCACCGTGACCGGTGATGACGATGGTGTGGCGCGCCTTGAGGGTGCGAGCCGTGTCGATCACATGCTGTACCAAAGCCTTGCCCGCCAAGCGGTGCAATACTTTAGGCATACTGCTCTTCATTCGGGTGCCTTTGCCGGCAGCCATGATCACCACATCCAAAGCCTTCATGTCATTCTTCCTTATCTTGCGCAGAATTATCCGCCATGCCTCAGTCTGGGTCGCGCTTGCGGCGCTGATGACGTTGAGCGGTTGCAGCACCATCAAAGTGGTCTACAACAACAGCGGCGATTTGATTTACTGGTGGCTAGACGGCTACGCCGATTTGCAAGGCGAGCAAAAGCAATTCACCCGCGACACCTTGACCGAGCTGCAACGCTGGCATCGCCAACAGCAACTGCCCGAGTACGTGGCCTTGCTCAAACGCATGCAAACCATGGCCCCGAACAACATCACACCCGCACAGGTCTGTGCTGTGACGGAGGAGATGAAGGGCAGTTTCATTCGCTTGCTTCAGCACATCGAACCACCGACCGTGCAACTGGTCGCTCAACTCAACCCCGAGCAACTTCGCAATGTGCGCCAACGCTTCGAAAAAACCAATAAAACTTGGAAAGAAGATTGGCTTGACCCAAACGCACAAGAGCGTCTGCGCTACCGTGTCAAACAGTCGACCAGCCGGCTTGAAGATTTTTATGGCCGACTCGACAAACCGCAGCGCGACATATTGCAGCAATGGCTGAGCAACTCAAGCTTTGACCCCGCATTTAGCTACGCCGAACGTGAGCGCCGCCAAGCTGACACGATACAAACCTTGCAACGCATGGCGCAAGATGGGGGCGGCGCGAACAAACAAGAAAACAACCAAGCCCTGATGCGCGCCTTGGTAGAACGCAGCTTTAACTCACCCAATGAGCGTTTTCGAAGCTACAGCAAAACGTTGTTTCAAGAGAACTGCGTCGGTTTCGCCAAGCTACACAACAGCACCACACCTGAGCAGCGTCAGCGCATGGTGGACACACTTCGCAGTTACGAGGCTGACTTCACCCTTTTAATGACGCAGAAATAAGAAGCGCCATCAGCCCATTGGCCAAACGACGCCGTTGTCATTGATCAGCGCATCCAGCGGCATATCGTGGGGTTCGGGCATCAAATCAGGCAAAAAACCATGTGTAAAACCCAAGCCCACTGTGAATGGTTTGGGCTGCAAAGTGGCCAAGGTGCGGTCATAAAAACCACCGCCATAACCTAGGCGGAATCCACCCGGCCCATAACCCACGCAGGGCACAAACAACAAGGTGGGCACGATCACCTCGGTGTCTTTGGGCTTGGGGATGCCATAAGCATCTTCTTCCATCGGACAGCCTGGGTACCACGCATGGAAGGTGAGTGTTTTGTGAGCCTTGTCGATCACAGGCAAACCAATGCGCCGGCGTTGGGGCTGATCGGACAGCTCGCCGTCTTCTTTCCAGCGGTGCAAGGCAGGCAAGGGGTCAAACTCACCCTTGATAGGCCAGTAAGCGCCGATGACCGTATCGGGCCTATTGAACAACCAAATGCGCATCACGCGCTGCAACATGTCGGCCCGTTCCAGCCTGTCGGGCATGTTCAAACGCTCTTCAATGAGCTGCTGGCGCAAGGTTTTTTTGTCCACAGATAATCAAGCCATGAAATTTCGAGTCATTGTGTCATTGTTTGCCAGCGTTTTCATTGCGTTTGGTGCCGTTCAACCCAGCGTAGCCGCACCCTCGGCTAACAACACGCAGGCAGACGCGGTCATCACCGACATGGCGCAAGCCTTCAAACGCGGTGACCGCAAGCGCCTGAGCGCCCTGCTGCCTCAAGCCAAAGGCCACCCACTCGAACCTTGGGCCGCCTATTGGGAACTCAAAGCCCGTCTGGATGAAGCCTCAACTCAGGAAGTACGCGCTTTTCTCAACCGCTACCCCGCCACTTACCAAGAAGACCGCTTGCGCAACGATTGGCTGCTGCTCTTGGGCCAACGCCGCGACTGGACCACGCTGAGTGACGAGCACCAACACTACCGCATGCGCGACGACCGCGAACTGCGCTGCTACTTTTTGACCGTGGAGCTGCTTGAAAAAGGCCCACAAGCCAGCGCCAGCATCGCCGACGAAGTGCGCAAAAACTGGATGGCCATGAAAGAAGCCGACGACGGCTGCACCTTGGCTGCTGACCGGCTGTACTTCACCAAACAATTCAAGGCCCTCGACATTTGGCGCAAAGCCCGTTTGATGGCTGAGCACAACCGCCCACGCACTGCGCGCAATGCGGTGCAAATTGTGTCGCCCGCTGACGCATCGCATGTGAACGACATCTTGGCCAAGCCACTGCCGTTTCTCAACAAACAAATCGCAGCCCCGTCCAAAGCCAAACAAGAGCTGGTGGTGTTGGCTTTGGTCAAACTGGCCACGACTGACACCGACAAAGCGGCCAATTTGTTGCGCGACAAATGGCGTCCCTACCTCACGGCCGAAGAGCGCCACTGGGTGTGGGGCGTGATTGGCCGTCAATCCGCCATGCGTTTAGAAGACGAGGCCCTGAGCCACTTTGCCCGTGTCGCCAACGACAAAGACTTGAACGATGACATGCTGGGCTGGAAAGTGCGCGCCGCCCTGCGCGCAGGCAACACGCCTAAATGGCCCGTGGTGGAAAGCACCATCAGCCACATGAGCGCAGAAGCTCGCAAAGACCCCACTTGGATCTACTGGTACGCACGCGCTTTGTTGGCCCACAAAAAAGGCTGGAGAGCATTGCTGGCGTGCGCGGCTTTTACGAGCAACTCGCGCTAGAAGAACTCGGCCGCAAAGTGACTGTGCCTGCGCGCCCAGACGCCCCCACCGCTGACGAACTAGAAGCCGCTCGCCGCAACCCATCGCTGCAGCGCGCGCTCTACGCCATTGGCATGGGCCTGCGCAGTGAAGGCGTGCGCGAATGGAATTACGGCACCAACCTCGTGGATGCCCAAGGCAAAGCCGGCATGATGAGCGACCGTGAACTACTGGCCGCAGCCCAAGTCGCCTGCGACAACCAAGTGTGGGACCGCTGTATCAACACCAGCGAACGCACAAGAACCGTCATCGACTTTGAGCAGCGTTTTCCTATGCCGCACAAAGATGCCGTCATCGCCCGCAGCAAAACCATCAACCTCGACCCTGCGTATGTGTACGGCCTGATTCGCCAAGAAAGCCGCTTTGTGACCGATGCACGCTCGCATGTCGGCGCTGCAGGCTTGATGCAAGTGATGCCCGCAACCGCCAAATGGACAGCGCGCAAAATTGGTTTGAACAACTTCACGCCCAACCAAATCAACGACCGTGACACCAACATCGCCATCGGCACAGGCTATTTGAAACTGGTACTCGACAGCTTTGAGGGCTCCATGCCCTTGGCTGCAGGCGCTTACAACGCCGGCCCCAGTCGCTCACGCCGCTGGCGTGCGCCCAACGATGGCACTGGCCCCGTGCTCGAAGGCGCGATTTGGGCGGAGAACGTGCCCTTCAACGAAACCCGCGATTACGTGAAGAAAGTGCTCTCCAACACCACCAACTACGCGGCGCTCATCACAGGCCAGCCGCAGTCGCTCAAGGCCAAATTGGGGCTGGTGGGGCCGCGGTCGGCTTCAGCGCCGGCTGAAAATTTGGATCTTCCCTAATCTTTTGAGGGATTTCCTCTTGAAATCCCAGCCTTTGACCTAAAATTAGCACTCAATGACGGCGAGTGCTAACAGCACCCCCGTCAGTGGCTTATCCAGCGTCCACACCCGTGGGCGCTTTGCTTTCAAACCCTTAGCACTTATTTGGAGATGCAATGAAACTTCGTCCTCTCGGCGACCGCGTGATCGTGAAACGTATCGACAGCGAAACAAAAACTGCCTCTGGCATCGTGATCCCTGATTCAGCTGCTGAAAAGCCAGATCAAGGTGAAGTCTTGGCCGTCGGCCCAGGCAAGACCAACGACAAAGGTGAAGTCAAAGCTTTGAGCGTCAAAGTCGGCGACCGCGTGTTGTTCGGCAAGTACAGCGGCCAAACCGTCAAGGTGGCTGGTGACGAACTGTTGGTGATGAAAGAAGAAGACCTCTTCGCCGTCGTCGAATAAGTTTTCACTGATTCAGAAATTTAAGGAAATATCAAAATGGCAGCAAAAGACGTAATTTTCGGCGGCGAAGCCCGCGCACGCATGGTTGAAGGCGTGAACATTTTGGCCAACGCGGTCAAAGTGACTTTGGGCCCTAAGGGTCGTAACGTGGTGTTGGAGCGTTCTTTCGGCGCCCCTACCGTGACCAAAGACGGCGTGTCTGTGGCCAAAGAAATCGAACTCAAAGACAAGTTGCAAAACATGGGCGCTCAGATGGTCAAGGAAGTTGCTTCCAAGACTTCTGACAACGCGGGTGACGGTACAACTACCGCTACCGTGTTGGCTCAAGCCATCGTGCGCGAAGGCATGAAGTACGTGGTTGCTGGTGGCAACCCAATGGACTTGAAGCGCGGCATCGACAAGGCCGTGGCCGCGTTGATCGAAGAGCTGAAGAAAGTCTCTAAGACCACAACAACGACCAAAGAAATCGCTCAAGTTGGCTCGATCTCTGCCAACAGCGACCACAGCATTGGCGAAATCATCGCCAACGCCATGGACAAAGTGGGCAAAGAAGGCGTCATCACTGTGGAAGACGGCAAGTCTTTGAACAACGAACTCGACGTTGTGGAAGGCATGCAATTCGACCGCGGCTACCTGTCTCCTTACTTCATCAACAACCCAGAGAAGCAAGCTGCTTTGTTGGACAACCCATTCGTGTTGTTGTTCGACAAGAAAATCAGCAACATCCGTGACTTGTTGCCCACATTGGAAGCCGTTGCCAAAGCTGGCCGTCCTTTGTTGATCATTGCTGAAGAAGTCGAAGGCGAAGCCTTGGCAACTTTGGTGGTCAACACCATCCGTGGCATCTTGAAGGTTGTGGCTGTCAAGGCTCCAGGCTTCGGCGATCGTCGCAAAGCCATGTTGGAAGACATCGCTATCTTGACCGGCGGCAAAGTGATCGCTGAAGAAGTTGGCTTGACCCTCGAAAAAGTGACTTTGGCTGACCTCGGCCAAGCCAAGCGTATCGAAGTGGGCAAAGAAAACACCATCATCATCGACGGCGCTGGTGCAGCGGCTGACATCGAAGCTCGCGTCAAACAAATCCGCGTGCAAATCGAAGAAGCCACTTCTGACTACGACCGTGAAAAACTGCAAGAGCGCGTGGCCAAATTGGCTGGCGGTGTTGCCGTGATCAAGGTGGGCGCTGCCACCGAAGTCGAAATGAAGGAAAAGAAAGCCCGCGTGGAAGATGCATTGCACGCCACTCGCGCTGCTGTGGAAGAAGGCATCGTGGCTGGTGGCGGCGTCGCTTTGTTGCGCGCACGTCAATCTGTTGGCGCTTTGAAAGGTGACAACGAAGACCAAAACCACGGCATCGCTTTGGTGTTCAAAGCCATCGAAGCCCCATTGCGCGAAATCGTTTACAACGCCGGTGGCGAAGCCAGCGTGGTGGTGAACGAAGTGTTGGCTGGCAAGGGCAACTACGGCTTCAACGCTGCCAACGACACCTATGGCGACATGATCGAAATGGGCATCTTGGACCCAACCAAAGTGACACGCACTGCTTTGCAAAACGCAGCATCTGTGGCCTCCTTGATGTTGACCACCGAGTGCATGGTGTCAGAAGCTCCGAAAGACGAGTCTGGCGCTGGCGGCATGCCTGACATGGGTGGCATGGGCGGTATGGGTGGCATGGGCGGCATGGGCATGTAATACATGCTCCTTGCCTGAGAGCACAGGGCGGCGTTGCAGCCGCTTGCCGTGGCGATGCCACTGTCAGCGCGGCTGCGCCTTGCCCTGCACTCTCATGCTGCGTCGGGATGCTTCTATGCAGACTGACAAACCCAATAAAAAAGCCCCGCATATGCGGGGCTTTTTTTCGTCCGACCAAATCTGTCGCTGCATCTCTTTGATCGCCCAAAGCGTGAGCGAATGGGCAGGCTACGAGGCGATTTTCTGGCGCGTAGCGACTGATGAGCCGACTGGCCTGCCCGTTCGCTCACGCGCGCAGGCCAAAGGAAAACTCAGTGCATGAGTGCTTCCAGCTTGACCGCATCCACACAAAACGCGCGAATGCCTTCGGCCAGCTTTTCTGTGGCCATCGCATCTTCATTCAATGCATATCGGAACGACGCCTCGGAGTGATGCACTTCTGGCAAATCGAGCTGCATGGCAGAAGATGCGCTCAAGGCTTGCGTCAAAGGTTCGGTCGATGCACCCAACTGCGCCAGCAACTCAGGCGCAATGGTCAGCAAATCGCAACCAGCCAAGGCGGTGATTTGGCCGACGTTTCTAAAGCTCGCGCCCATCACCTCGGTTTGGATGCCGTGGCGTTTGTAGTGGTTGTAAATCGCGCGGACTGACTTGACGCCGGGGTCGTTGGCATTGGCGTTGTCGGCCTCCACCCACGTACTTCCTGCCGACTTTTTGTACCAGTCGTAAATGCGGCCCACAAAGGGGGAAATCAGTTGCACCTTGGCATCGCCACACGCCACCGCTTGGGCGAACGAGAACAGCAAAGTGAGGTTGGTGCGAATGCCTTCACGCTCTAGCTCGGCAGCGGCTTGGATGCCTTCCCACGTCGACGCAATTTTGATGAGCACGCGCTCGCGCTTCACGCCGTGCGCCTCGTACAAGGCCATGATGCGCTTGGCGCGCGCCACAGTGGCCGCGGTGTCAAAGCTCAAACGGGCATCCACTTCGGTGGACACTCGACCGGGGATGGTGGCCAAAATCTCGCAGCCAAAGCGCACCAACAAGCGGTCAATCTGTGCGTCCATCGCCTCGTTGCCGTGGGCAGCCACGATGTCTTTGAGCAGAGGCAGGTATTCGGGCTTTTGCACCGCTTTGAGGATCAGCGATGGGTTGGTGGTCGCGTCTTGCGGCTGAAACTGAGCGAGTTGCTTGAAGTCGCCAGTGTCGGCCACGACGGTGGTGAGTTGCTTGAGGGCGTCGAGTTGGTTCATGATGTGATTATCCAGTGTCAGCAAAAGTCTAGCGGCTTCGCGCTACAGTCTGATTTATGTCTTCATTTACGCCTCAAAAAATTCTCATCCTTGGTGGCAGCGGCTTTGTGGGTCGCCATGTTTGCTCGCGCCTCAGCCTGCAACATCACCAAGTGACCGTGCCCACACGCCGCTTGCCAGCACGCCACATTCAGATGATGCCGGGCGTGACCGTGGTGCAAGCCGATGTGCACGACGCCAAACAACTGCAAACCTTGGTGCACGGCCACGACGTGGTGATCAACCTCATTGCCATCTTGCACGGCACAGAAGAAGAATTCACCCACGCCCACGTCACCCTGCCCGCCAACTTGGCGCGTGCATGTCATGCCGAAAAAGTGACGCGTCTCATCCACATCAGCGCCTTAGGTGCGGATGTGCACGGGCCATCCATGTACCAGCGCAGCAAAGCGCGCGGCGAATTGGCGCTGCTCTCTGCAGCAGAGAAAGCGCCACTGGGCTTGACGCTGCTGCGCCCCAGCGTGATCTTTGGCAAAGACGATCAGTTCATCAACCTGTTTGCCAAGTTGCAGAAGGTCTTCCCCGTCATGCCGCTGGCCGGCGCACACACGCGCTTTCAGCCGGTGTGGGTGCACGATGTGGCGCAGGCCATCGTGCATTGCGTCAACACATCGAGCACCGAAGGCCAAGTGTTTGAACTCTGCGGCCCCGACATCCTGACGCTGACCGAGCTGGTTCAGCTCGCTGGCCGCTGGGTGGGCAAAGAGCGCCCCGTCATCTCACTGCCCTATGCCATCGGTTGGTTGCAAGCCTTGTTGATGGAGTTTGCACCCGGCCCCACGCTGATGAGCCGCGACAACTTGGACTCGATGAAGGTCAACAACATCGCGACCCCGCATGCGCTTGGATTACGCGCATTGGGCATTCCTGAGCCCAAGTCCATCAAGCGTTTGTTTGTGGCGGGCCACTGATGAAAACCTACTTGGTCGGCGGTGCAGTACGCGATGCCCTGATGGGCCTCGACGGGTCTGACCGCGACTGGGTGGTGGTGAGCGGCACACCCGAGGCTTTGGTGGCGCAGGGCTATCAACCTGTGGGCAAAGACTTTCCGGTGTTCTTGCACCCCGACACACACGAGGAATACGCCCTCGCACGCACCGAGCGCAAAACTGCACGCGGCTATCACGGCTTTGCGGTGCATGCATCACCCGATGTGACGCTTGAAGAAGACTTGGCCCGACGCGACCTCACCATCAACGCCATCGCCCAAGACGAACGTGGCAAGCGCACCGACCCCTATGGCGGCGAACGCGACATCGCCGCCAAAGTGCTGCGTCATGTGACTGAGGCCTTCCGCGAAGACCCTGTGCGCATCCTGCGCTTGGCTCGCTTTGCTGCGCGATTCCCCGACTTCACCGTCGCGCCTGAAACGATGACGCTCATGCGCGAGATGGTGGCTGAAGGCGAAGTAGACGCTTTGGTGAGCGAGCGCGTGTGGCAAGAGCTGTCTCGCGGCTTGATGGGTGCGAAGCCCTCACGCATGCTGCAAGTGCTGCGCGAATGCGGTGCTTTGCAACGCCTGTTGCCAGAAGTCGACAAACTCTACGGCGTGCCGCAACGCGCCGAATACCACCCCGAGATAGACACCGGCATCCACCTAGAAATGGTGCTTGATGTATCAGCGCGCGTGAACGCGCCCCTCGAAGTGCGCTTTGCCTGCCTGTGCCACGACCTCGGCAAAGGCACTACACCTGCCGATGTGCTGCCCCGCCACATCGGCCACGAGCAACGCAGTGAAAAACTCACCCGCGCACTCTGCACTCGTTGGCGCGTGCCTGTGGAATGCAAAGAGCTGGCCGAACTTGTGGCGCGTGAGCACGGCAACATCCATCAGAGCTTGGGCTTTGGTGCAGAGGCTGTGTTGCGACTGCTGGTGCGTTGCGATGCGCTGCGCAGACCTGAGCGGTTTTTGCTGGCCTTGCAAGCGTGTGAGTGTGATGCGCGTGGACGCTTGGGCAAAGAGGACGAGACTTATGCGCAGAGGCCTCGATTGGCTTTGTTGTTGAAGGCGGCTCAGTCGGTGGACAGTGCGGCTGTGAGTGCGCAGGCTTTGCAGGATGGCCTCAAGGGGCCGGCCGTGGGGGCGCGCATGGATGCGGCTCGGTTGGCGGCTATTGCTGCTGCTCTTTAAGTTGAGCGCATCGAAGTGGCAAGGGCGGTAACCGCTCTGCTCCTAAGCCGCTAGAGCGGCTAGATGTCGCTGCCGCGGCCACCGCCCTTGCCACTTCGCTGCTTTGGGCTCGCGTTGCATTGCGTTTCATGCAAGCATGGTCGTTGTCAATGACAACGTAACGATCTAACGGGCTTGTTTGCTTGCAAACAAACGCGTCAAGCGGAGTTGGGTGTGCCTGCGGCAGCGACATCTAGCCGCTTTAGCGGCGTAGGAGCAGAGCAGGTACACCCAACTCCGCTTGGACACTGAAGGGCAGTTCAAAGCACCTTAGAGATACCCGCGCACACAAGGCTAAGAATGATCGTAGAAGCGAGAGGAATAAATATCTCGCGCCCAAAGATCTTGAACCGAATATCACCAGGCAAACGACCAAAGCCCAACTTTTGCAACCACGGTGTCACCGCGTTGATCAGCAACAGCGCCAAGAAAACAACAATGAGCCAGCGTGTCATCTCAGTCCTTACAAGGCGTAACTGCGATCACCGTTTGAAAAGCCCATCGGCTCCCACTCGGTTGTGCCAAAAGCCACCACTTTGAACAGCTCACCCATTTCGTGCTCGGTGATCAGTTTTTGCGCCATGCTTTTTTCATCCAGCGGCGCGTCGACCAACGGGGGCAGCAAGCCACAGTTGATCAGGAAGTGTGCTTGGGTGGTGTAGCCCAACACACTCAGGCCCGCGTCTTGTGCGGCCAGTGCCACGCCAGTGAAATTAACGTGCGCTGTGATGTCTTTGCGGCCCACATCGGTCAGCGGGTCTGAATCTGCCTTGTGCAATTGATGGCACATCAACGTGCCCATGCTGCGTTGGGGATGGAAGTATTCGCTCTCAGGGAAACCGTAGTCGATGAGGAACGCCGCGCCGCCTTTGCCCGTGGCGGCTTCGCCCGCTTTGAAGCGGTCGGCCAAGGTGGCCACAAAGGCTTCGGCTTGGCTGTGAATTTCGGTCAGGTAATCGTGTTCGCCGGGCACTTCCATGGGAGGACGCAAATCGGTCATGCGGTCTTCCCATTGCAATGGTGAAGCAGCAGCTGTGTTCCACACGACGCCACGCTCATGCCACACACCGCTCTTGCGCACCAGCAGTTGCACGGGCATGGCATCGAGCACTTCGTTGCCCACCACCACGCCGCTCAGCTGCTCGGGCAAGGCATCCACCCACTGCACTTTGTGTGCATGGGCCTTTAGCGTTTCTTGTTGGCGCTTGCGCAGGCTGCCCGACAAATCGACGATGGTGTAGCGCTTCACGCTGTCGCCCAAGCTGTCCAGTAATTGCAAAGCCAAAGCGCCAGAGCCTGCGCCAAACTCCCACACATCTTCCGTGCCTGTGACTTGCAGGGCTTCGGCCACTTGATGGGCCAGCGTGCGGCCAAAGTGTTTGGACATTTCAGGGGCGGTGGCAAAGTCGCTGCCGCTCTCAGGCGTGAGGCCGAATTTGCGTAGGCTGTTGGCGTAATAGCCCATGCCGGGGGCGTAGAGAGCCAGCGCCATGAAGCGGTCAAAGCCCAGCCAGCCGCCTGCATTGGCAATGCTGCGCTGAATAAGCGTGTACAAAGCCTGTTGGCCCGGGTCGTTGGATAATTGGGGGATCGTCATTGGGTGCAGATCGTAACTCGACCCACCCCACCTTTCTCAACGTCCTTCCACCACAGGCACCTCACACCATGCGCTCTTGGGCACTCATCACAGGCGGCAGCGTTCGCTTAGGCCGCGAAATCGGCCTCGCCTTTGCGCGCGCGGGCTGGAATGTGGCGTGTCACTACAACCACTCAGAGACGCAAGCCCACGCCCTGTGCGCTGAGCTGCGAGCCTTGGGTGTGGATGCACTGGCCGTACAAGGCGAGCTAGAAGACGAAGCCAGCTGCCAAAGCATTTTTGACACGACCGTGGCCATCACCGGCACGGCTCTGCAATGCGTAGTGAACAACGCCTCGTTGTTTGTGCCGGACGAAGGGGCAGACTTTGACGAGGCACAGGCCTTGGCGCAAATCAAGGTCAACCTCATGGCGCCTATGCGCTTTGGTAAGTGGATGGCGGTGCTGCATGCCGATGGTGCAGCAGCGCACACCAAGCCCAGCGTCATTCATGTGCTCGACCAAAAGGTGTTCAACCTCAACCCCGATTATTTTTCGTACACGCTCTCCAAGCTCGCGCTAGAACGCGCAGTCAGCCTGCAAGCCCAGTCGCTCGCGCCCACCTTGCGCGTCAACGCCGTGGCCCCCGGACTGATGTACCTGAGCGGCCCACAAACCCAAGACAACTTCAACCGCGCTGCAAGCGCCAACTTGCTGCGCCAGCCCATCAACCCCGCCGACGTGGCCAGCAGCGTGGTGTTTTTGGCAGGAAACGCCAGCATCACCGGCACCACCGTGCGCGTAGACAACGGCCAACATTTGGTACCACTCGCACGCGATGTGATGTTTGTGGTCGAGGAACTTTTCAAATCATGAACGACACCCTATTGCTCAAATGCCGCCGCTTGTTTTTGCGCGGTCTCTCCGTGCAAGCGAATATCGGCATCCACGACTTTGAGCTGCAAGCAGCGCAGCGCATCGTGATTGATGTGGACTTGTATGTCTCCTTCGCGGCCACTAGCCCCAAAGACGACCGCATCGACGAAGTGGTGGACTACGACTTTGTGCGTGCCGTGGTGCACGCCCGCATCGCCCAAGGCCACGTCAACCTGCAAGAAACCTTGTGCGACGACATCCTCACGCGCCTGCTTGAGCACACCGGCGTGATGGCCGCACGCGTGTCCACCCGCAAACCCGACGTCTACCCCGACTGCGAAGCAGTGGGCGTAGAAGTGTTCCGCGCCAAACCAGGAGTGTTGTGACATGGCAAGCAAAGGCACACAAATTTTGAACCTCACCGGCCTGCGCTTTGATGCCAACCTCGGCATCTTGGAGCACGAGAAGATTGATCCGCAGCCCATTCAAGTGGACGCTGAGTTGAACCTTGGCACACAGCCCCTGCTGCCGCATGATGATGACATTTGTCACGTGCTGGACTACCGCAAGGTGCGCCAAATCATCATCACCGAATGCACGGCCGAGCACGTCAACCTGCTCGAAACCCTCATTGGCAAACTCGCCCACCGCCTCATGCAACTGCCGGGCGTGTTGGGCGTGCGCGTGAAGATTGCCAAGCTCGAAATTTTTGAAGACTGCGAAGTGGCCATTCGCATGGAAACTGGACAATGGTAAATATGACGACCGTAGAAAAAGACCCCAAGCAACTCAAAATCGAGCACGAGAACCACAAGCTCGAAAAACGCCTGTGCCGCCAAGTAGGCCAAGCCATCGTCGACTACAACATGATCGAAGAAGGCGACAAGATCATGGTGTGCATGTCCGGCGGCAAAGACAGCTACGCCATGCTCGACATCTTGCTAATGATGCAGCAGCGCGCACCCATCAGCTTTGAGCTGATTGCGGTCAACCTCGACCAAAAGCAACCTGGCTTCCCTGCCGATGTACTGCCCAAATACTTGGCACAAGTGGGCGTGAAGTTCCGCATCGAAACGCAAGACACGTATTCCATCGTCAAAGAAAAAATTGCTGAAGGCAAAACCATGTGCAGCTTGTGCTCGCGCTTGCGCCGTGGCATTTTGTACCGCGTAGCGGGCGAGTTAGGCTGCAACAAAATCGCACTGGGCCACCACCGCGATGACATCTTGCAAACCTTCTTCTTGAACATGTTCTACGGCGGCAAACTCAAAGCCATGCCCCCCAAACTGGTGAGTGACGGCGGCGACCACATGGTGATTCGGCCCCTCGCCTACGTGGCCGAGAAAGACCTAGAACGCTGGGCCAAAGTGCGCCAGTTCCCAATCATTCCTTGCACGCTGTGTGGCAGCCAAGACGGCCTACAACGCCAAGTGGTCGGCGAGATGCTGCGTGAGTGGGAGAAGAAGCACCCAGGCCGCATTGAGAACATGTTTGCAGCCATGCAAAACGTCGTGCCTTCGCATTTGATGGATCACACGAAGTTTGATTTCAAAAACTTGGTGACTACGGGCGTGGCATCAGAAGATGGCGACAAAGCGTTTGACCATGAAGAATTCCCGATGGCTACGCTGCCAGGGATGCAGGTGGTGTCGCTTTAAGCTTCTTGCTTAGTAATCACCCAAAGCGTTGCGTGCATGGGGTGTGGCGGCTGACGATTTCTGGTACTACAGCATGAAGAAGCCGCCATACCCCGTGCGCGCAACGCGCCTAAGCCGGAGCAAACAAAAAAGCCACCTAAACAAGGTGGCTTTTTCAATGGAATACGAAAAGGTCAGACCTTGAACGCCACCACTTTTTGGTGCTGCTCACCCAAGCCTTCAATACCCAAAGTCATCACATCGCCACGCTTCAAGTACACAGGTGCTGGCTTGCCGTCTTTCTTAACCCCCATGCCCACACCAGGAGGCGTGCCGGTGCAAATCACGTCACCGGGTTTGAGCGTGATGAATTGGCTGAGGTAACTCACGATTTTGGCGACTCCAAAAATCATGGTTTTGGTGTTGCCAGTTTGCATGCGCACCCCGTTGAGGTCTAGCCACATATTGAGCTTTTGTGGATTGGCTATTTCATCACGCGTGACCAGCCAAGGGCCGATGGGACCAAAGGTGTCGCACCCCTTGCCCTTGTCCCATGTGCCGCCGCGTTCCAATTGGTATTCACGCTCGCTCACATCGTTGATCAAGCAATAGCCCGCCACATGGTCTAGCGCAGTCTTTTGCGACACATGGCGTGCTTCTGTGCCAATGACGATGCCCAGCTCCACTTCCCAGTCAGACTTCACAGAACCCTTGGGCAACATCACGTCGTCGTTCGGGCCTTGAATGCAGCTGATGGCCTTGGTGAACACGATGGGTTCTTTGGGGATGGGCATGCCAGCTTCAGCGGCATGATCGGCGTAGTTCAGCCCAATCGCCAAGAACTTGCCCACATTCGCCACAGGGCAGCCCATGCGGGGCTTACCTTTGACCAAGGGCAGTTTGTCTGTGTTGAGCTTGGCTAACTTCGCCAAGGCTTTGTCATTCAACTGGTCGGGGGTCACATCGGCGATGACTTTACTCAAGTCACGCAACTTGCCTGCGGCATCAATGAGACCTGGTTTTTCTTTGCCGGGGTTTCCGTAGCGCACGAGTTTCATGAAGAAGCTTTCAGAGCGGGATTAAATTGAAATGATTGAATTCAAGCCTTCGCAGGCTTCTTCAAACACGGAAAGAGACAACTGTTTCCAATGATGAGGCCGCGCACCACGCACGCGCCAATCAAACGATTTGGGTTGATGCGTCAGCACATAACCCACCTCAGCTTTCGGCCCCATGTACTTGATAGCAAATGGATTGGTTTCGTTATACGCCGCATGCGTCATCGGCAGGCCAATGACGATGCCCGTGCGCTCGTTGAACGCTTTGCCGGACAACACCAACATGGGGTGCTCGTCTTTCATCTCGGCACCGACTTGCGGATTGAAATCAATCCAAATCATGTCGCGACGATCAGGCACCCATGTTTTAGGTACGGTCGCCATCAAAAAACTTCTTTGCCGACAAGACCACTGGACATGACCTCGCCACCGTGCACCTGAGGATCAAACTGCTTGAGCTTTTGCGCCAATGACAACTTGGGCTTACCCGAGACACGCACAAAAAAACCGCCCTCAACCACTTCCACCTTGATGGGCGTGCCGCGTGCCACATGCGCAGCTTTGGCGATGGGCGCAGTGATGCGCACCCCAAGGCCATTGCCCCACTCTTGCACGGTTTGTTCTGCTGCGATCATGCCTTTCATAGCGACACTCCTCAATGTTTACACAAGTATAAACACTAGCGACACATCAAAGCAAGCGAAGCTTCCAAGTGGTCCAGCGGCGAGCGCTTAAAGCCCGAACGCGCAAAGCGCTGCAACTGCCCCAAAGCAAAGGCCACCAGCACAGCAGCACGCACTTGCGCATCAGCGGTGGGCGATGCAGATTTATTGGCCTCCGCCGCTGCGCGCAGTACTTGGCGCAAAGCCGATTCGATGCGTTCAAACAATTGGTTCATGCGCTGGTGCAAGCGCTCGTTTTCAAACACCAAGGCATCGCCCACCATCACACGGGCCATGCCTGGATTTTTCTCACCAAACTGCAACAGCACCGTAACCATGCGCGCAGCTTTTTGTGCGCCGTCGCCTTCGCGCTCGGCAATTTGGTTGATCAAGCTGAACAGGCTGTGCTCGATGAAATCAATCAAGCCTTCAAACATCTGAGCCTTGCTGGCGAAGTGGCGGTACAACGCCGCTTCGCTCACGTCCAACTTGGCTGCCAACAGTGCGGTGGTGATGCGCTCGGTGCCTGGCTGCTCCAGCATGCCCGCCAGCGTTTGCAAAATTTGCTCGCGCCGTTGACCCGGCTTCATCCGTTGACGTTTAGGAGTGGCTTCGTCGGGCAAGGCGTTGTCAGACATGGCTTTGTAGGTTAGTTAGTGCGACCTAATCATGGTGCCAAAGGCTTGTTCGGTCAAGACCTCTAGCAACATGGCGTGGGGCACACGGCCATCAATGATGTGTACCGCTTTCACGCCGCTGTTGGCAGCATCCAAAGCGCCAGCAATCTTAGGAATCATGCCGCCGCTGATCGTGCCATCGGCAATCAGCTCGTCAATGCGGCGCGGTGTCAGCTCGGTCATCAGCTCGCCTTGCTTGTCTAGCACGCCACGGATGTTGGTGAGCATCAACAGCTTTTCGGCGCACAGCACGGTGGCCAGCTTGGCGGCCACCACGTCCGCATTGATGTTGTAGCTCTCGTTGCCTTCGCCAAAACCAATCGGGCTCACCACAGGGATGAATGCATCGGCTTGCAAAGCTTTCACCACGCTGGGGTCGATGCTGACGATGTCGCCCACTTGGCCAACGTCGTAGGTTTTGCTGGGGTCTTTGCTGTCGTGCACGGTCAGCTTTTTGGCGCGAATCATCGCGCCATCGCGGCCAGTCAAACCCACGGCTTTTCCGCCGGCTTGGTTGATCAGGCCCACGATGTCTTGCTGCACTTCGCCGCCCAACACCCACTCCACCACTTCCATGGTTTCGGCATCGGTCACGCGCATGCCTTCGATGAACTCGCCCTTCTTGCCCAAGCGTTGCAGCAAGCCTTCAATTTGCGGGCCGCCGCCGTGGACCACCACAGGGTTCATGCCCACGAGCTTGAGCAACACCACGTCTTCGGCAAATGCTTTTTGCAACGCAGGGTCGGTCATGGCGTTGCCGCCGTATTTGATGACCAAAGTTTTGCCGTGGAACTTGCGGATGTAAGGCAGCGCCTGGGCCAAGATGTCGGCAGGAGAAAAATCGCTCATGGTGTGTAACTCCGTGATGGGTTTGTTCAACGTGCTTTATTCAGCATGGTCAACCGCAGGTGCAGCGGCTGCAGCCTGTGGGCCCAACACCAGCTCACGCACCATTTCACGCAAGAGCTTTTTCTCTTGGAAGCTCAGTGCACGCTCCAACACGCGACGCACGCCCAACAGCAACTGACGGTCCACCTCTTGTGGAATACCGCGTGTGTTTTGCAGCTCTTCGCGCAGCTCTTCACGCAGGTCTTCTGGCTCATCGGCCCACCATGTGTTGATGACGGTGTTGAGTTGTTCGCGCAACTGTTCAGGATCAACTTGCGGTGCTGCATGCATAGAACTGGTGTGGCGTGAGCCACCATCGCGAGCCGCCTGCGCACCCAACACCACGCGTTGGTCGGCTTGCGAGAGCAAGCGTGCCCAACCTGGGTCTTCGCGGTTGAGCTGAGTCATGTTGCGCGAGGCTTCGTCAGCCAACAAGTGCACGGACACACCGTGCAACTGGGCTTCGTCAATCAGGCTGATCAGGCGTTCATCATCGCTGCCCACCAACAGGTGGTCACAAGCGCCGCGCTCGGCCAAACGCTTCAGGTCAGCACCCAAGGTACGCAACATCGACAAACCACCGTCTTGGCTGTGTGGCAACACGGCGCGGCTCACTTGGCCACCAATCGCTTGCTCGTCCGGGGTGTCGCTGTACCAATAAATGCGACGCACGTTCAGATCGAGGTTGTTGTGCGCCAGCGCGTTGCTCAGCAACTGGTGCAGTTGTGGGCGCACTTGGTCTTGTGCGGTGTCGGTTTGACCTTGCAACCACGCCAAAAAACGGGCGTCGATGAGGGCAATGCAAGATTCAGCGCCTGCGTGCGCTGCAGCGTGGGAAGAATGTGTGCGTTTCATGAAAGTACTAAAAAGGTAAAAAGATAGAAATCACTCACCAGAGCACTAACTGTGCGCACTGGCAAGCTGGATTTATTTTAGGGCCGAGAGCCCATATCTACGGGGGATAATGCCCAAACTTCACATTTTTTTCGTGACATGACACAACCCATTTTGATCACAGGCGGCACGGGCTTCATTGGCTCGCACACAGTCGTCACCCTTGCAGAAGCAGGCCAGCCTGTCGTCATTTTGGACAATTTGTGCAATTCCAGCCCCAAAGTGCTGGACCGTCTGGCCCGCTTAGGCGCCAGCCCCATTGAGTTTGAGCAGGCTGACATCCGCGACTCGGCGGCCCTAGACGCCCTATTCGCCCGCTACGACTTTGCAGGCGTCATCCACTTTGCTGGCCTCAAGGCTGTGGGTGAGTCGGTGGCCCAGCCCCTGCGCTACCTAGAAAACAACGTCAGCGGCACCATCAACCTGTTGCAAGCCATGGACCGCGCCAACGTGCGCCGCATTGTGTTTAGCTCGTCAGCCACCGTGTATGGCGACCCCGTGAGCGTGCCCATCCCCGAAACCGCAGCCCTCACCGCCACCAACCCCTATGGCCGCACCAAGCTCATGTGCGAAGACGCGCTGCGCGAGTTGCACGCGGCTGACCCACGCTGGAGCATTGCCATCCTGCGCTACTTCAACCCTGTGGGTGCGCACGAAAGCGGCTTGCTGGGCGAAGCGCCCAACGGCATTCCCAACAACCTCATGCCCTACATCACGCAAGTGGCCTTGGGCCAGCGCGAGCACTTGCAAATTTTTGGCAATGACTACGACACGCCCGACGGCACAGGCGTGCGCGACTACCTGCACGTGAGCGATTTGGCCGCTGGCCACTTGGCCGCGCTGCGTGCCTTGAACGAACCCAAACTCCTTACTGTCAACCTAGGCACTGGCAGAGGAGTGAGTGTGCAAGACATGGTCGACACCTTTGCACGCGTCAACGGCGTGCCCATCCCCCACAAAGTCGTGCCACGCCGTCCCGGCGATGTGGCCCAGTGTTTGGCCGATCCACGACAGGCCAAAGCCTTGTTGAATTGGGAAACCCAATTCGACCTAGATCGCATGTGCGCCGATGCATGGCGCTGGCAATCCATGAACCCACAAGGTTTTGACACCCCCCTATGAAAAACCAAGACGACGGCACGCTGTCCCTGTTTGACGACTTCCCGCCTGCTTTTGACCCAGCAACCTTGCCGCCTGCGGCCCCTGCAAAGAAGCCGCGCGCTAAGCGCAAGGCTGCAGAGCCAAAAGAAGTGCCGGATGCCAATACGGGTGAAGTAACGCCAAGTCCCACAGCGCAAACCGTTGCTCACGAAACTGCGTCGGACACAACCAGCGAGTTGACTCAAGCACCGACAGCGGAGGTCATCGTCGACCACGGCGTGAACGTCGAAAAAACGCTGCACCTTGCAGGCCTCGTCGAACCCCAACGCCGCCGCAACAGCCCATGGGCCATGCTAGACCTTGCTGCCTTGCAAGCCGCCGCGCAAGTACCGCACGTCATGATCGTCATCACACGCGGCGAAGCGGGTGGCGCACAGTCGCATGTGCGCGACTTGTGCCAAGCCTTGCAAACGCGTGTGCACTTCACCGTGGTCATTGGCGGGCCGGTGGAAGAGTCTGTGTTGGGCCGCGAGCTCACGGCACTTGGCATCACCGTGTGCCCTATGCCCGACATGCTGGAGTCGCTCAACCCACTCAAGCTTTGGCCAGCAGTGCAGCAGCTGACCGAACTCATCCACACACACAAGCCCGACCTCGTGCATGGCCACAGCGCCATTGGCGGTTTGGTGGCTCGCGTGGCTGCACATCGTGCCCATGTGCCTGCGGTGTACACCGTGCATGGCTTTGGCTTCAAGCCCGAAGTGCCACTGGTGCGTCGCACTGCATCTGCTTTGGCAGAACGCATGATGGCGCTTTGGACCACGCAAATGATTTGTGTTTCCAAGTACGAGCGTGATTTAGCTTACGACCTCGCCATTGAGCACGAACGCGTGCACGTCATCCCCAACGGCATTGCGCGTTTACCCAAACCAGAAATGGCAAGCACGGACGACGCCAGCGAATCAAGCGACGCAAACGCACAGCCAACACAACAAGCCACCAGCACGCCCCGCCTCATCATGGTGGCGCGCATGAAAAGCCCGAAGCGCCACGATTTGCTGCTGCAAGCCTTGGCCAAAGTGCGCAACACGCTCGGATTCGAGTTACCCGTCACCTTGGCGGGCGATGGCCCACTCAGCGCTGAACTGCGTGCAGAAGCGAAAGCGCTCAACCTCAAAAACATCACTTGGGCGGGCGACGTGAGCAACGTGAGCGAACTGCTTGCACAGCACGAGGTGTTTGTGCTGCTGTCTGACCATGAAGGCATGCCCATTACCGTGCTCGAAGCCATGCGTGCGGGCCTGTGCGTGCTGGCCAGCAACCTGCCTGGCATTCGCGAGCAAATCATCCCCTACCAAGATGGCGTACTCACCACCAACACGCCTGACGCTGTGGCCGAAAAATTGTTGCAACTGGTGCGCGACCCGCACTTGCGCAAACGCTTGGGCCGCGCCGCACAGCAAACCTTCGAGAGCGCTTTTGCCGCAGAGCCCATGGCTGAGCGCGTGCTGCAGGTGTACCGCCAATGCACGCAAGAAGCCACAGAAACAAAAACACTTGCGCAAGATGACGCAAACACCAGCACGCACAACAGCGCGGGCTTGGTGTCTGCCTCTGTGCGCCGCCGCGATGCCCTGCAACGCTGGGCTTTGTGGGGCGTGTGGATGTTGCTGCCAAGCCTGATGGCGGCGCAGCTGTTGGAAGACGCGGGCGTCATGACATACCAATTTGGCGAAACCCTTTGGTGGTGCGTGCTGCCCTACGCCATCGCCACGCACTTGCTGATGCGAGCTTCCAACCTACCCGTGGCCGAGCGCAGCGGTGTATTGTGGGTGTCGACCACCGCGCCGTTTTTGTTTACACCTTTGGGCTTTGCACTCTTGCAGCAGCCGTACTCACGCGCCGCCGTGGTGTGGACCTATGCAGCCACCACGCTGTGGCTGTGGTGGGGTTATCGCCGCCATGTCAAACACCGCGCCTTGCGTTTGGTGCACCTCGACGCCAACGTACCCGCCCAACTGGCCGCGTGCCTGAGCCCCAACACGCTAGACCCACAAGCCGTGCAACTCATCGCATGGAACCCCAACAGCGACACGCCTCTACCCGCCTGCGACGGCGTGGTGCTGGACCGCCATGTGCGCAGCACCGACGAACGCACGCGTTTGTTGGGCGAGCTCAAGATGCAACACCTGCGTCTGTACAGCGTGGAAGCCGTGGCCGAACTCACCAGCGGCCGCAAGATGCTGCCCACGGCTGCGGATTCGCTTTGGGAAATCGACAACGACCCCAGCTACGACCGCGCCAAACGCTTGTTGGATGTGATCACCGTCATTTCATTCGCGCCCTTGTGGCTGGCACTCGCCGCATGCGTGGCGCTGGCTGTGCGTTTGGACTCCAAAGGCCCAGCACTCTATTCGCAGCCCCGCGTGGGCCGCGATGGCCACGTGTTCACGCTGTGGAAATTCCGCAGCATGGTGCACGGCTTGCAAGCCCCCGGCGTGCACTTTGCGCAAGCCGAAGACCCACGCATCACTCGTGTAGGACGCTTGTTGCGCCGCAGCCGTTTAGACGAACTGCCACAGCTCTTCAACGTGCTCATGGGCCACATGAGCCTGATTGGCCCGCGCCCCGAGCAAACCGCGTTTGTGCGCGACTTTGCCGCCACCATCCCCAGCTACCCCTACCGCCACCTCGTGCGCCCCGGCCTGACTGGCTGGGCCCAAGTACAGCAAGGCTATGCCGACAGCGCTGACACCACGCGCATCAAACTCAGCTACGACTTGTATTACGTGGCGCACTACTCGCTCGCGCTTGATTTGCTCATTGCAGCGAAGACGGTGAAAACCGTGTGCACGGGTTTTGGTGCACGCTGAGCCGCTTGAACGCATGAGCACCCGCCGCATCCTGTTGCTAGAAGAGCCCACTTGGGGCGGCGTGCACACCATGACGCGCACCTTGGCTGATGCGCTCAGCGCGCAAGGCTGGCAAGTCACCGCGCTGCCTTGGCAACAAACGCAATGGCCCGCCTTGGTCAGTGCAGCCAAGCTGCACGATGTGATCGTCGCCACCCACAACTTTGGCCCCACCTACTGCGGCGCAGCGCTCAAAGCCATCACGGGCAAACCGCTGGTCAGCTGGGTGCATGGCCCTCTCATGGATGTACTGCACGAAGCGGGCGCATCGGTGGTGAAGAAGCTTTGGCTGCGATTACTCTACAAACAAGTCAGCCAGTTTGTGTGCGTGTCGCGCACCACGCAAGACTCGCTGCTCAGCTTCATCACACTGGGCAAACAACAACGCTGCATCGTCGTGCCCAACGGCATTGCTCCCATGCCCGAAGGCCAAGCCATCCATGTGCACGCAGGCTACGGTGGTGAGGGCATGCCGCCTTTGCTGCTGGGCTATGTGGGCCGCTTGTCGACTGAGAAACGTCCGCACCTGCTGCTAGACACCTTGCGCTATCTGCCCGAAGAAGCGCAACTGGGTATCGTGGGCGAAGGCCCCATGCACCGCAAGATGATTCACGATGGCATGGACTTAATGTACCAAGGACGCGTGCATTTTTTGGGCAAGCACCCCAGCGGCGCGAGCCTGTACAAGCCGTGGCAAATGACGCTACTCACCTCCCGCTACGAGGGCTGCCCCATGACGGCGCTAGAGTCACTCGCCTGCGGAGTGCCCTGCGTTTCCTTGCCCATCCCCGCCATGCGCGAGTTGTATGACCTTGATGCGCCTTATCTGCTGGCCCGAGGCGATGCACCTGTGTCTTTGGCCGAAGCTGTCATGACCACCCTCAGCTTGCCCGAACAACAAGTGCGTGACGACATGGCCCGCATCGTGGCGCGCCACCACATCGATGGGTTTGTGGGCAACTGGCAAGATGTGCTGTGTGCCATGTAAATTGCCTATACCCCTTGACACATCATTTATTGGGTGTACATTAATTACATGCCAATTGAGTTCGATGGCGCCAAACGCGATAAAACTCTAGCCGAGCGTGGCCTTGATTTCGCACGTGCAGCCGAAGTGTTCGAGGGCATCCACCTGACAGCGCCAGACTCAAGACAGGATTACACAGAAGACCGCTTTATTACCTTGGGACACTTAGATGACCGATTGGTTGTGCTGGTCTGGACTCCGCGCGACGAGGTGCGTCGCATCATCAGTATGAGGAAAGCAAATGACCGCGAAAAAACCTTCTACGACTACTACGTGGACTGACCCTGACGACGCCCCTGAGTTGACTGAAGCATTTTTTAAAAATGCTGATCAATATGTGGGCGCTCAACTTAAAACGCGCGGACGCCCTAAAGCATCAGTGACCAAAGAACCCGTCAAAATTCGCCTTGATGCGGATGTTCTGGCTGCACTGCGGGCCAGTGGCGAGGGTTGGCAGACTCGCATCAACGACACGCTACGTGCTTCTCTCAAGCTCGCTGGAAGGGTGTAAAGCACATCCATGCAGAGCACCGTAGCGCAGCCCATCGCGCCTTTTAGTACTCCCGACAATAAACCCACCATCTGCATCCACTTCGTGCGCGGCGGTCCCGCCTACTTGCCCGAGATCGATGCGTACGTCGACTTCATCACCTCGCACGGCCACCAAGCCTTGGTGCACGACACAGGAGCCACCGTGCCACTCAACGCACAAGTGGTGTGGTGGATGTGCGGGCGCGTGCCCAGCGCTGAGGCACGTCGCTTGAAAAATGCTTTTCATATTCACGAATACGCCTCTACCTCAGCCCCGCCCAAAGCATGGCTGAAAGACTTCATCAAGCACTGGACACAACCCAAACCCGACTACCGTTTTTTCCAAAACGGCTGGGTGCGCGAGCGTATGGGTTTTGACGATGGCGTGCCCTACGCCCTGCGCGACATGGGTGTGGCACAAGTATTCTTTGATGCGGCAGCACCCGCGTTGCCTGAAGCCTCGTACGAAGACGATGCCCCCGCACGCATTCCGCCCAATGAGTTTGACTTGGTTTACCTTGGCGAGATGAACCGCCTGCTGCCCTTTGTGCCGCTGCTGCAAAGCATTCACGACGCAGGCCGCACTTTGCTGTTGGTAGGTGATGTGCCCGATGAACTGCGCGCACAGCTACCCACCAGCGTGACATGCACAGGCCGAGTACCCCATGCCGATGTGCCGCATCAACTACGTCGCGCACGCTTTGGTTTGAATTTGGTCAGCAACATCGAGCCCTACAACCAACAAACCTCGACCAAACTGCTGGAGTACTGCGCAGTGGGCCTGCCCGTGGTGAGCAACGACTACGCGTGGGCGCGCTACTTTGCGGCGCACTACCAAGGCAACTTTCATTTGCTGCGTGATGCCCCAAACAGCTGGCAATTCAGCTTTGGTGAGGCGCTAGATGCTTACCCATACGTAATTCCTGATGTGCGCGAACTCGCGTGGCCTAATTTGCTTGGCAAGTTAGCGATTTGGAAACATCTGCATATCGTGCCCGAAGTGGCGGCCCCCTATGCAAATGCACACGCACTTGCCCAGGCTATCGCTAAACAGCAAGGCAGTAAGCGTTGAGTATGTTTAAGCGTTTCAACAGCACCAGCCGCGTGGTGGCTCTTTCGAGCGCCGTGGCGTTTGCCACGCAAGTAGCCTTTGCGTTGCTCATGCTGCGCTTTTTCACGCCGCAAGAAGTGGGTGAGTTTTCTGTCATCAGCCAGATTGGTTTTTTCTGGATGACGCTCGCCTTAGCCCAAGCGCCATTGGGCATGCTGGCCAACCAGCATTTGCCGGCACACATCGCTGCACAACACGCCTGGCGTGCCAGCGCTTTACGTGGATTAGCCTTGCTGCCAGTGGCAGCACTGGCCGTGTGGTTCAGTCAGCTCAGCCTATGGCCCGCCTTGCTGTGGGCGCTGCTACTGGCGTTTTGCCAAATGGGCTGGATGTTGGCGCAAAGCTTTACCCTGCGCGCGGGCTTGGCTTGGCAACAAGCGGCTGTGCGTGTGCTGCCCCCCGTGACTGCGGCAGCCACAGCGCTCACGGCTGCGCTGCTGAGTGCTTCATTCGGCTGGAGCGGCCCCACCTTGGTGCTGTCTGCGCTGTTGGGCTATGCCGTTGGTGCGGCGTGGCTGGTACCTGCATTGCGCGCACACCATGCAGAGAAGCCAGAGGCATCAACCGCTGAAAAGCCCAGCCAATCCGACCCGCGCAGTGCCACCCTGCGCATGGCCCATACGCTGGTAGACGCCCTGCTGGCAACAGCCATCATCTTAGTGTGGCAACGCATGTATGGCGCTGAGGAAACAGGCTGGATGAGCGCCCTGCTGCGCGTATTGGGCTTTTTGCCTGCGGTGGTGCACATGGCATGGGCACAAGTTGCCTTGGCCCAAGGACATCACCAAAGCAAACCTGCCAGCGCATGGGCCAACCCTTGGTGGCTTGGCCTAGCCGCATTTGCTTGCGTCATCATGCTTGGCTTGTCATGCGCCTTAGCGTTGTACCAAGGCTGGCTTGACCCACGTTGGAGTGGCCTGTGGCCCTATATCGCACCGCTGGTGCTGTGGCAAGGCAGTGCCTGCTTGTCTGCAGCTTTTAGCCACCGGCCTTTTCAAACGCAATCTGCCAGTGCCTATTCATGGGCTTGTATGGCACTGGGTGTCGTGCAAGCTGTGGTGCTTTTGGTGCCGATGGGCTTGGCCCAGCCCATCGGAGCAGCGCAGCACATGGCTACGGTTGCGTTAGTGAGTAGCTTGGGGTTGTTGGCGTTAACGGGTTGGATGGCGCGACTGCGCTAAGTAGGCTAGTTCTCGATCAACACGTTACAAAGAGCTAAATTTGCTTGCTTGAAGTTCGGACCTAAGTCAGTCACACTTGGATGTATATCTTCACATACACTTCATCCGCGCTATAAGGATTTCGAGGATTATTTCCACACCCCAAATCTAAATAATTCTTAACTTATCCGATCTTAGAAAATTTTTTACAGCCATTATGAAATAGTGTATCCAAGGAAATGCAGCGAACTGAAAGTACCGAAAACACTTAGAAAAAGGGAGCTGGTTTTCTTTGAACAGCAGTGCGCACTTATGTGAAAAACTTGAAAGCGACAGCATTTCATATGCAAACACATTTAGTTCAATTTCCTTCTTGATATCTGATAACACTTGATGCTCGTGAAGACTGCACAAAGCAGCATCACTTAGCATTTGCTTGCATTCCAAAACGCCATCAAGGCATGAGTCAAGCATTTTTTTTCGCTTGATTTCATACACATAATTTTTCTTTCTTTGCGATACTCCCCCACGTCTGTGCTTGACCAACGGTTGATCTAGCCGCACTGCTCCATTCATTAAAAGTGCCCGAAAGAGAAAGCACTGGTCTTCGAACTTTAGATTGGGGTTTAAATTGCTCAATCCAATCAATCGGCGAGTCATCATGTGACTGGCACCAAAAACAAAGGGCTTTCTTTGCGCCCAGCGATTAAGGCCCCACGCAGACAAATCATCTGTTTTCTTAACACCCAAGATCGCTCCATCAAGAGTCATGTCAAAACCATCTGCAGCAACCAAATCAGGTGGAGAGCTAAAAGTTTGCCAATATTTAATGCAATTACTACAACGCGAAGACAGTGAAATATCGTCCCCTGCAGCTGTGAATATCAAATCGCCACGTGTTGATTGAAAAGCTTTTGTGTAATTTGCAACTAATCCAATATTTGTCGAATTACGGTTTAGCAAAATAGACTTTGGACCCGTGTAACACTCGGCTAACTCACAAACTATCTCCCAGGTCTTATCATGCGAACAATCATCTGAAACCACAATTTCAAGATCATCGTAGTCTTGATCCAACAAACTTTGTAATGCGTCTTTAACAAACAGCTCTTGATTGAAAGTTAACAAAACAACTGATGCACGAACTGCCATATCGACTTAGACCCAATCCCAAGCTTTGCCCTCTTGGCGGTTGATGGCATGAATGGTCATGTCGTAAGTTGCTAGCTCGTGGGCGCGCAAATTTGCCAACATGCCGCGCCTCTTAAATCGTGCGATCTTTCTAGCAACCCATGTTTGGCTCATATACAAACGCATCAAATTGCGGTTTCCCAAACTATCTCGCTGGTCTAGCGCCTTTTCAAGCTTCAGCGCCTTTTGCGTGATCATGCCGTAATGGTGCAGCCATGAAACCGCCGTCGTACCCGTTTTTAGCCCTGCTTCAGTCGCACGCTGAAAGAAAATGCCATCTTCATAGCCCAACAACTTTGGCACCGGCATAAAGTAGCCAATCTCACTCCACACATCTTCACGAATGGCCATGCACACGGCATGCGGTGCATTTAGGCGGATATAGCCCTTCATCTTGGTTTCTGCTTCTTGAACCCAATGCGCAAAATCGTAGTTCAGCTCGCCCTCCACCATTGCGGGGCTGGCAATATGTAATTGGTTTGCTTCGGCAGAAGCTAGCAAATTGCGCAACCAACCTTTGGCGCAAACAACATCGTTATTCATCACCACAGTCCATTTGGACTGAATGGCTAGCGCACCTTGGTTCCAAGCAGCACCGCAACCCAAGTTGCGGTTATTCAAAATCACCGCACCAAACTCTTGCTGAGCTAGCCACTCACGCGTGCCATCAGTCGACCCGTTGTCCACTGCCACAATGCGCGAAAAATTAACTTCGTCGCGATCTAAGCTGGCAATGAATTGCTTTGTGTAGTCAAGTTGGTTGTAGCAAGCAAAGGTAATGGTGTATTCGTGCTTCATGGTTCACTTTCGGGTTGCATGCCTAGCTTGGCCAACACGCATACTGACACGGCATAGGTGGTACTGTAAATTTGCAAGTCAAAATTTGAATTGGTGAGGCCTGTCATAAAGAAAGCGACAACCACTTGCATCCCCATGATGGGAAACATTCGATCATGAACATTCAGCTTTTTAAGCTTGTATTGACGGTAAAAAAATACAAATGGCACTGCAATCAGCAGCATGTACGCCATGAGCTTTAAAACACCACCTGTTACCGCAGCATTCAATAAATCATTGTGTGGCTGGTTGTACTCTGCATCAGCTCTAGGCACCTCGCCTGTTTGCATTTGCCTGATAAATTCAGACTGAAATTTATGTGGCCCTATGCCAACCACTGGATACTCCTCAAACAACGACCAAGCCGCTTGCCACATTGCCAGCCGTGAGCCAAGTGAGCTTTGATAATTGCCAGATTCTGTCATTTGTATGTCGCCAACCGCCTCTCTTATTCGAAGCTTTTCTTGCATGTTTGGCGAAACAGCCAGCAGCAAGATTGACGACACGGCCACCACAGTGCCAGCACGAACAAGCCAGCGATGTAAGTTATCTGTTGTCGTTACAAACAACAAAGGTATCAGGCATAGGAACACCACAAACGATGATCTTGACTGCGATGCAACCGCTGCAACCATCGCCAGCAAAGAGCCACCTAAGCACATCCATCGAAAACCAAGCCTGCAAGAGGAAGCAAGCATCGTGACGCTCATCAACAACACAGCCAAAAGTGCTGCGAAATTTCCAAAGTGTATGGGGTGATTGGTTGTGCCACTGATTCGCGGAAAGTAGTCGTCATGGATCAAATACCCATAGACCACATCCGATACAACACAAACACTGGCCACCAGCAAGCCAGTGACGAATGCCTTTCTAGACGCTGCGCCTACAGACAGCGCCAATGTGCCCAAAGCCAAAAATATACGGAATGGATTTTCTGAGAATGCATTTTTTGAGAAACCCCAATGCCATAGCCCAATAAATAAACATGCTAAAAACCACGCCGTGAATGGAATGGAAATCCACCTCAGCTCTTCATGTGTAGCCAGATTCCACAGCTTATTTCGAAAGTTAATATTTGCAATTACTGCAAACATGCAACCCAAAAGAATAAGCGTCGGCAACCATGTCACAGGGCGCATAGCAAACATCAAACCAAATAGAGAAAAGGCCAGTACTGTAAAGGTGTATGACTCAGCTAAATCAACGAGTTTTTTGATCATTTATTTACCAGCATTCGCCAAGCAATTAGCATTTAAATCCTTTGAGGCCAACAATGGCTGCCCATCGATCAAATGCATCGGCCACTCGATGCCAATGGCTGGGTCATTCCACAAAATACTGCGCTCAAACTCTGGGTGGTAGTAGTCGGTGGTTTTGTATAAAAACTCGGCACTCTCACTTGTCACCAAAAAGCCATGCGCTAAACCCGCTGATATCCAAAGCTGCTTTTTGTTTTCGGCGGATAGCTCCAACCCAAACCATTGCCCAAACGTACGTGAGCCTTTGCGGATATCCACCGCCACATCAAACACCGCGCCTTGCGTGACGCGCACCAGCTTGCCCTGTGCGTGCTGCACTTGAAAGTGCAAACCGCGCAGCACGCCCTTGGCTGACTTGCTGTGGTTATCTTGAACAAATTCAACATCCAAGCCCGTAGATTGGGCAAAGTCTTTCGCATTGAAGCTTTCAAAAAAGAAGCCACGTGCATCACCAAACACTTTGGGCTCTAGCACCAGCACGCCATCAATGGGCGTAGTCGTTACTTGGTAAGGCATGGCGGTTACTTTAAGAGGCTCAGCAGGTATTGACCATAGCCGTTTTTAGCCAAAGGTGCAGCCAGCTTTTGCAAGGCAGTTGCGTCAATCCACTTTAAGCCATAGGCGATTTCCTCAGGGCACGCCACCATCAAACCTTGGCGCTTTTGTAGCGTGCCAATAAAGCTGGCGGCTTCAAGCAAGCTGTCATGTGTACCCGTGTCTAGCCACGCATAGCCACGGCCCATAATTTCTACATTCAACTGACCCAGCTCTAAATAGCGCTTGTTCACATCGGTAATTTCGAGTTCACCACGGTGCGAAGGCTTCACGGCGGCAGCGATGTCGCACACCTGCTCGTCGTAGAAATACAAACCTGTAACGGCGTAGTTGCTTTTAGGTTGCGCGGGCTTCTCTTCAATGCTCAAAGCATGGAACAGGTCATCAAACTCGACCACGCCATAGCGCTCTGGGTCATGCACATGGTAGGCAAACAAACTAGCCCCGCTGGTTCGGGCATCGGCGCTGTGCAGTTGCTTAACCAAATCATGGCCGTAAAAGATGTTGTCACCCAGCACCAGTGCGCTGGGGTGGTCTGCCACAAAGTTTTTGCCAATGATGAAAGCCTGCGCCAAACCATCGGGGCTAGGTTGCACCGCGTATTCAATGTGCATGCCCCACTGGCTACCGTCACCCAGCAGCTCGGCAAAACGGGGGGTGTCTTGCGGGGTGGAGATGATCAGCACCTCACGAATACCGCTCAGCATCAGCGTGGTGAGTGGGTAATAAATCATAGGCTTGTCATACACAGGCATCAGCTGTTTGCTGACCGCTTGTGTAACGGGATACAAGCGGGTGCCAGAGCCGCCTGCGAGGATGATGCCTTTGCGTTGTTTGGTCATATCTGTGCTTCTTATTTAAAGTATTTCGGTCAGCATGCGGTCTACGCCCTGCTGCCAAGGTGGTAACACAAGGCCAAAGGCCTGATGTAGCTTAGCGGTACACAAGCGTGAATTAAGCGGGCGCTTGGCTGGTGTGGGGAATGCCGATGTGGGCACGGGGGACACTTCGGCGGCCTTGATTGGCAAATCGGGCTTGATGCACTTGGCTTGTGTAATGACGTGGCTGGCATAGCCATGCCATGTTGTTTCGCCAGACGCGACCAAATGGTATACACCGCCTAATGGGGTGTTTTGTGTATTCAGCACGCAACGCATGGCATGTGCTGTGACGTCAGAAATCAGGTCTGCGCCTGTGGGTGCGCCGTGCTGGTCATCAATAACTGTTAGCTTGTCGCGCTCTTCCGCTAAGCGCAGCATGGTTTTGGCAAAGTTACCACCGCGCGCGGCATACACCCAGCTGGTGCGGAAGATCAAATACTTGCAGCCGCTGGCCACAATTGCTTTTTCACCATCCAGCTTGGTTTGGCCATACACACTTAGCGGGCCTGTGCTCTCGCCTTCTTGCCTAGCTTGCGTGCCACTGCCGTCAAACACATAGTCGGTCGAGTAATGCACCAGCCATGCGCCCACCTGCGCCGCAGCTTTGGCCAAGGCTTCAGGTGCATCGGTATTTAAAACCTTTGCCAGTTCTGGCTCTGACTCGGCTTTGTCTACCGCGGTGTGCGCAGCGGCATTGACGATGAAGTCTGGCTTGTAGGCCAGCACCGTTTGCACCAGTTCTTCAGGTTTAGATAGATCGCCGCAATAGGTGGTGCTGTAGCGGTCTAGAGCCAGCACCTCGCCCAAGGGGGCCAAGCTACGCTGGAGCTCCCAGCCCACTTGGCCGTTTTTGCCTAAAAGGAGGATTTTCATGGCCAGCCTTTAAGCGCCGTACTGCTTACCCACCCATTGGCGGTAAGCACCACTGGTCACGCCCTCGACCCAAGCTTGGTTTTCCAAATACCACTGCACGGTTTTGCGAATCCCCGTCTCAAACGTTTCTTGGGGCTTCCAACCTAATTCGCGTTCAATCTTGCGGGCATCAATGGCGTAGCGGCGGTCATGGCCGGGACGGTCTTTGACATAGGTAATTTGTTCGGCATAGCCCTTGCCATCTGCGCGGGGTTGCAGCTCATCCAGCACGCTGCACAGCGTGCGCACCACCTCAAGGTTGGGTTTTTCGTTCCAGCCACCAATGTTGTAGGTCTCGCCCACTTTGCCGGCCTCGAGCACGCGCGCAATGGCGCGGCAATGGTCTTGCACATACAACCAATCACGCACCTGCTGACCATCGCCATAAATCGGCAGCGGCTTGCCAGCCAAGGCGTTGAGCAATACCAAGGGAATCAACTTTTCAGGAAAGTGATACGGCCCATAGTTGTTGCTGCAATTCGTGGTCAGAACCGGCAAGCCATACGTGTGGTGCCATGCGCGCACCAAGTGGTCACTGGCGGCCTTGCTGGCGGAGTAGGGGCTGTTGGGCTCGTAGGTGTTGGTCTCGGCAAACGGCGGATCAGTGGGCAGCAAAGTGCCATACACCTCATCGGTCGACACATGCAAGAAACGGAAAGCATCTTTCTCGGCAGCAGGCAGCTCTTGCCAATAAGCGCGCACGCTCTCTAACAGATTGAAGGTGCCCACCACATTGGTTTCAATGAAGTCACCCGGGCCGTGGATAGAACGGTCCACGTGGCTTTCGGCTGCAAAGTTCAACATCGCGCGTGGCTTGTGCTCGGCCAGCAGCTTGGACAGCAAGGCACGGTCGCCGATATCGCCCTGAACAAATACATGGCGAGGATCGCCTTTGAGGGCATCCAAATTAGCCAAGTTACCGGCGTAGGTGAGTTTGTCTAGGTTCACCACAGTTTCATCAGACGACGCAAGCCACGTGTGCACAAAATTGCTGCCAATAAATCCCGCGCATCCAGTTACTAATAGAGTCATAAGTGCATGTGAATGTAAAAAATGAAATCGACGGAACAGTTGTCTTCAGGGCGCAGAGACTGTAACGCCACCAAACCGACGGTCACGCGCGGCAAACCACACAAACGCTTTTTGCAACTCAGCCTCGTCAAAGTCTGGCCACAGGGTGTCCGTGAAGTACAGCTCAGCATAAGCCGCCTGCCATAACAAGAAATTACTGATGCGGGACTCGCCGCCGGTACGGATCAACAAATCCAACTCTGGCTGCCCAGCGGTACTGAGGTAGTGCGACAGATCTTCCTCGGTCAAGGCGCCCACGTACGCCGTGGGGTGTGCGACATGCCATTGCTGAACCGCATGAACAATGTCCCAACGTCCACCGTAATTGGCCGCCACATTCAACATCAAGCCCGTGTTGTGTTGGCTTTGCGTTTGTGCAAACTCAATGCGCTCGCGCACCGCAGGCGAAAAACGTGCCAGTGACCCCAGCACCCGAAAACGCACCTGCTCTGCCAGCATCAACGGCAGCTCTTTGTCCAAATAATCGATAAAGAGCAGCATCAACGCATCGACCTCGTCCGAGGGACGATGCCAGTTCTCGGTGCTGAACGCAAACAAGGTGACGCTCTTGACGCCCACTTGGGCGCAATGGGCAATCAAGCCACGCACCCGCGCTGCCCCTTGGTAATGCCCTAGCTTGCGCGGCATATGCCGCTGCTGCGCCCAACGACCGTTGCCATCCATGATGATGGCCACATGAGAGGGTATGTGTTGGACGGAACTCAAGGCTGACTCGCCACATCCATGCGGACCAACCACGCGTCCCACAGCGGCGCTTGCACCGACACCAGCGACAACAACCGCGCTTGCGTCTTGAACAAGGACAGCTGCAAAGTCACCAACTCCGAAGCGCGTCGCGCCACCGACAACTCGGCATTGCTCAGGTCGCCCCAATTGCGAAGACCTCGCGCCAGCCCAAGCTCAACCCCGCGGCGTTGATCTTTGGCGGCTTCCCACAAACTGCGTGCCGCCTGCGCGCGCGCCAACAAACCCGCTTGACTGGCCCAATCATTGGAAAACTGATTTTCAAGTTTGACCAGCAATGACTCTCGGTCCGCCACGCTGGCTTGGTAAGTCGCCACGGCTTGGCGACGCGACGCCTCAACCCCGCCGCCTGAGAACAAGGGCACCATCAACTGCACACCCACTTGGCGACTGCCATAGGTTGCGCCCAAGGTATTGGTGCTGTCGTTTTGCGCGCGAGAAGCAGAGGCCACCACATCCAATGTTGGCAAATGGTCAGACGCGGCTTGGTGCATGCGATAGCGATTCACGGACTCGACCGACTGCGCTGCCAGCAGCTCAGGCCCCACACTCGACACCAGCGCCCACAATTCTTCGCGGTTTGCCTCTGTGAGAACCGTGGCTATTTCGTGCGGCAATTGCCGCTTGTCTAACTGCTTGGGTTCTAACTGCGTCAACAACACATAGGCGCGCTCTCTGGCAGCCAAGGCGAGCTTGGCCTCTGTCAACAGCGCTTGGGCTTGCGCCAATTGGGCTTGCGCCTCGGCACGCGCGTCACGGGTGCCATCACCACGGTCAAACTTTTTAGCCTCTTGCTTAGCAGCCTCAGAGACCGCTTTGAGCGTTTGCTGATACGCCTGCACCATCGTGCGCGCACCCAACACATCCAGCCATGCACTGACCGAGCGGCTCCACAAATCAGACAAAGCAGAGTCGTACTTGTAGCCCCCATACTCCGCCTGCGCTTGCCCAGCCAAGTAGCCTGCCACATCACGGGGCCTCACCACGCCTTGGCGCAAGCTCAGCTGCTGGCTGCGCGATACGCCATCAAAATCGCGGACTTGCGGCCCTGCCGACGTCGATTGCGTGGTGGTTTGATGCAACTGCTGACGCGTGTCTTGGTAATTCAATTGCGGCAGCAAGCGCGAACGCGTGATGGCAATATTTTCTTGTGCTGCGTCGCGATTGGCAGAAGCAGACTGCAACACGGCATCCCGCGCTTGCGCCGCCGCAATCACCTCACGCAGATCCTGCGCCTGCGTGGCCCCACCCATCAACCCGGCAACAGCGAACAGGCCCCATACATAACGGTGTCGCATGCTCACTCCTCCTTCATGGATGAAGCCAGTCGCTTGGTCAAGGGGTGCATCAGATACGTCAACAAGCTACGCTCGCCGGTCTTGATCAGCACCTCGGCTGGCATGCCGGGCTGCATCACACGCGACCCCAACTCCTTGAGACCTTCGGGCGTGATCTCCACGCGGCCCAAGTAATACGACATCACGCCCATGCTGGTTTGCTCGCTGATGACATCGCTAGACAGGGAGGCCAAACGCCCCTCAAGCACCAGCTGTGGCGAATTTGAAAAAGACGAAAAACGCACATCGACCGTTGCACCTGTGTGCACCTTGTCAATCACATGAGGCGGGATCTTGGCATCCACCAACAAAGCCTCCCCCTTGGGCACGATGTCCATCAAACGCTGACCCGGCGTGACCACGCCACCGGTGGAGGTCACGGTCATACCCACCACTTGGCCTTCGACGGGACTACGAAGCTGTGTGCGCGACAACTCATCGGTCACCGCTTGCAGCTTTTCTTGCCCTGACTGAACCTCTCGCCTCACCTCGGCCAGCTGTGCAGACAACTCTTTGATGTACTCCTGCTGCACACGGGCGTAATTGGTTTGCAAATCAGTGGTGCTCGTGCGCAGCTCTGCCTGTGACTGCTCCAGTTGCAACAACTGGTTGCGTGAGGCATACCCCTCAGCGGCCAACTCTCGAATCGATTGAACCTGCTGCGCTTGAAATGCGGCTTGCGCCATGCGACTTTCAATCATGCTGGCCATGCCCGAGACTTGAGCGCGATAGGCGGCACGACGCGAGTTAAACAATTGCTGTTGCGTTTGCATGTGCTGCTGCACCAGTGGATCATTTCTTGACTTCAGCAAGTCAGGATGAAACTCAATCTGGGAAGCGCCTTTGAGCTCGGCGAGCAATCGGCTTTCCGTGGCCCGTTGCGCCATGTAGTTTTGACGCACCGCCTCAAAATTGGCTTTGGAAACACCCGCGTCAAGCTCCATCAATATTTCGCCTTCACGCACCCACTGCCCCTCTTTGACCGCCACAGAATGGACCACGCCGCCACTCAAATGCTGAATGGTTTTTCGACGCGTCTCAATCGACACCGAAGCAGGCGAGGACACCCCTTCATCCAAAGGGGCCAAAGCCGACCACAGCAAAAAGCCGCCAAAACCCAGCACCAGCACACGAAAGCCCAAACGAATCGGTGCATTGGTATCGGCATGCGCATCAAAATCGTTGACCGCGCTCACATCGGTGATGTCAGCCTTGCGCTTGACGGGCGTTAACAAACCGCGTCCCATTTTTATCCACTTATTGCTCATCATTCAGTCCTGTCTAAGCCGATGGCTCACTCGAAGTTGTCACAGCAGGCGCTTGTCCTGCCAATTGTCCAAATTGACTCACCACACCCTCGGTGAGCACCAACACGCGGTCGGCAACGCTTAATAAATTTCTCTGATGCACCACCATGAAGACCGTCTTGCCGCGCTGACGCAAATCCTGCACCGTGCGAATCAAGGCGGCCTCGCCCACATCATCCAAGTTGGCATTGGGCTCATCTAACACCACAAGGGATGGATTGCCGTAAATGGCACGCGCCAGTCCTACCCGTTGTCGCTGCCCACCCGACAAAGTTCCGCCCGCTACACCCATAGGGGTGTCGTAGCCTTTGGGGAAACGCAAAATCATGTCGTGAATTCCGGTGCGCTGCGCCGCATCAATGACCCACTCAGCATTCAAGTCACCAAATCGTCCAATGTTCTCGGCGATGGTCCCCTCAAACAACTCAATATCTTGCGGCAGATAACCCAAGTGCGGCCCCAGATCGTCGCGCGACCACTGATTGATGTCGTGCCCATCCAGCAGCACCTGCCCTTTGACATCCGGCCAAATGCCAATGATGCAACGCGCCAACGTAGACTTGCCCGCGCCTGAAGGCCCCACGATCGCCACCACCTCACCGGCATTGAAATTGACATTGAGTCCCTTCAAGATCGGGCGTTCGCGTCCAGGAGCCGAGGCCACCACATCATGCAAGGTGATACGCCCGTGCACCACATCTGCCACATGAACAGCACCGCGGTCTGGATGCGCTTTCATGAGTTTTTCAAGCCGCAAATAAGAAGCCTGCGCATCGGCAAACTGTCGCCAGGTACTCACCAACGTCCCCAAGGGGCGCAGCGCGTTGGACACCAACGCATTCGAGGCCACCATCGCACCCACAGAAATTTCCCCCTGAATGGCCAACAACGCGCCCAAGCCGAGTACCAAGGATTGCTGGCTGTACTGCACAAATTTCACAAAGGCTTGCACCTGATGCTGCAAATGCTGCGCCTGCAACGTTTTGTCCAGTTGATCTGAATACAGCGCCAACCAATGACGACGCAAACTGGCCAACATGCCCAACGACACCACCGTCTCCACATGGGCTAACTTGCCCTGCAAATAACTGTTGGACTTGACCACGGCCTCACTCGCTTGAACACTGCCAGCAGCGGTCAACTTGTGGCTGTACCAAGCCAAAAATCCGAGCATGGCCGTGAACAGCAGCGCCACCACGCCCAGCCAGGGATGCATCATGAACAGCACGGCAATGTAAATCGGCGTCCAAGGCGAGTCGAACAAGGCAAAAATTCCGTTGCCTGTTAAGAACTGGCGCAAGTTGGTCAAGTCAGAAAATGATTGCACCGGGTTGCTGGTTAACAAATTCAAATTGGCATCGAAGCTCGACTTGAAGACCCGCGAGTTCAAATACTCATCAAACCTCACGCCAGCACGCACCAACAATCGCGACCGCACCCACTCTGCAAAGCCCATGACGGCAAACAACAGCGTCGCGATCAACGTCAAGCTAATCAACGTGAACTCGTTTTGACTCAACATCACGCGGTCAAACACTTGCAGCATGTACAGCGTTGGCGCCAACAACAACAAATTTGAGAAAAAGCTAAACACGCCCACCCAAACAAACTCGCGGCGGAAGGACCAAATGCTGCGCCCCAACTCACTGCGCTCTAACCATGCGGGAATCTTCATGCGATTGCTCCTGCGTTTTGGCGCGTCTGTGCATTTCGCAACGCGGCCAACACCTCATCACGGGGACCAAAAGCAGCCACCGTCCCTTCGCGCAACATCAGCACCTTGTCTGCTGCAGGCAACACGCTGGTGCGGTGCGTGATCAACACCACGGTCGCACCTTGCGCTTTGAGCTGTCGCAGCGTATCCATCAGCGCCAACTCACCCGCCTCGTCCAAACTTGAATTGGGCTCGTCCAACACCAACAACTTGGGGGCGCCATAAATAGCTCGCGCCAGCGCCACACGTTGGCGCTGTCCACCCGACAGCATGGCGCCGTCTTCCCCAATGCGCGTGTCCAAACCAAATGGCAACGCAGCCACCGTGTCATCCAAGCCCACTTGGTGAATCACGCGAGCCACCTCGGCACGGTCCACGTCTCCAAAACGCGCCACGTTCTCGGCCACCGTGCCATCAAACAACTCCACCGTTTGTGGCAAGTACCCCATGTGAGGGCCCAACTCAGTTTTGTTCCAGGTGAACACATCGGCACCATCGAGGCGCACCTTGCCCGCATTGGCAGGCCACAAGCCCATCATGACGCGCGCCAGCGTGGTTTTGCCCGAGGCAGAGGGGCCAATCAACACCACACACTCGCCGGGTTGAATGCCAAACGACACCCCCTTCAAAATTGGCACTTGGCTGCCAGGCGGTGCAACCACCACGCTCTCCACCGTCAAAAGACCCGTTGGATCAGGCAACGACATGCCGTCTTCTTTTTCGGGAAAGTGCGCCAGCAAACCCTCTAGGCGCTGATACGCATCACGCGCATTCACCACCGTACGCCACTGCGCCACCAATTGCACCAACGGCGTCAACACCTTGCCGCCCAACGTCGACGCCACAATCATCATGCCGCCACCGCCCAGCATGTCGCCTTTCAACGTCAACCAACACGAAGCGCCCAACAGCAACGAGCCCTGCATGGTTTGAATGAACTTGGACAGGGCCGAGTTGGTCCCAGCCGTGTCAGACGCCTGCGCTTGCAACAACAAAAAATTGCGCTGCTTGTCCATCCACTTGCCGTGCACGTTCCCCATCATGCCCATGGCCTCAATCACTTGCGCGTTACGCAACGTGCCATTGGCGTAATTTTGGGCATCAATCGCAGCGCGGTTGGCTTTGGTCAACACCGGCATCGTGCTGCGTTCTGTGTTGATCGCCACCCACACCTGCACCAAGGCCCCAATCAACGCCATCACGCCCAGCCACGGGCTGAGAATGAACACGATCAACAAAAACACCAGCGCCATGGGCGCATCCATCATGGCCGTCACCGCGGGTGACGACATGAAGTCACGCAAGGTTTTGAAATCGTTGAACACCTGCACCGATCCGCCACCCTGTTGGCGCAACTTGGCTTCAAAGGTGATGTCAAACAAACGCTCGCGTAACTTTTGGTCAACACGCGCGGCAATGCTGCTCAACACCCCATGGCGCACCAACTCCAGCAGCTCCAACATGATGTAGCTGCCCACCACCGCCACGGTCAACATGGAGAGGGTCATGACGCTGCGGCTGTTGACCACGCGGTCATACACCTCCAACATAAAAATAGTGGACGACAGCGACAACACCCCAATCACGAGGCTGTAATAAATTGCCGTGCGGTACTCGGGGGCATACACCTTGAAGGCGTCGCGCAGCACGGTAGGGGACATTCCCCCAGATCCAGGGGAACTCATGGGCTCACTCCAAAAGAAACATCAAGACGGCTGGGCGGATTCATCACCGCAGCGTCCAAAGAAACATCGGCCTCATCGGACCGAACCACCACATACTCAGGCCAAAGAGACGCGTCACCAACAGCCGCCTCAGCATCGGCTTTGGCGTCCATCGAAAAACTAAAACTCAGGGTGAACTGCTCGCCCACCGATCGCAGCACGATTTCTTGCAGCTTTTGCTCTTGAAACCGCAGCTGGTCCTCTTGCCCGAGGTTGAGCTCAAACCGCATGCGTCCATCCATGGTGAACATTGACATCACCCCTTTGCTGATGCTCAAGGTATGGCGGTCAAAGTAGACCGGCGCAGACGGCAAAAATTGCAGCACCGGCAAGGTCTTACCCACCATGCGCTGAATGTTGAACGGGCTGGCGGGGCTTTGAAAAATGACTCGGCAAGTCCGTGACACCGAGTAAATCGCGTTGCACACCATTTGTGAGCCGACATTTGGAAACCGCTCGCGCAACGAGCGGTAGGTCAGGTGATGCAAAGTGACGCGGTTCCAACAGCGCGTATCACGCACCACCGGACCCAAGGCGTTACAAACCTCGGCAAAGGCCAGTTGAAGCGCCTGTAAACGAAGCACCTGTTCGGGCGTCGTGTTGAGCTGAATGTGTAGAGTTGAATTATTCATATAGGACAATTCATATAGGATATCACAGAACTTCCTATATGAATTGCCCTGAATGCCACTTTGAGCGCTAAATCAGGGGCAGATCGTCATCCAAAATGGTTCTGACAGCGGTCAGTTTCACCACATCAGCCCCCAAAGTACCCCCTACGGGGCTGAACACGTCTAAATAAAACGTCTCATTTGCCTCGCGCACCGTATCGCCCACGATCTCGACAGGCACCACCGCATGGCCTTCGCCGGGATACAAATTCAGGCGTCCAGCCGTCGCCACATAGTCACTGCCCGCCGTGGCCGTGCCGTCGCGTGTGGCGTAGTCCACGCTGATCAAGGGGCTGGTGCTGGTGCTGGTCCTCGTGCCTGAGATCTGCACCAAAAAATACGTGTAGCTTGTGCCGCTGTGCCCCTCAGAGACCTGCTTTTGCACCTCGTCGGGTCGGGTTGGCGCATTGGGATAACGGGCGCGCATGCTTTGGTCTATCCACTGCTGAAAGCTGCTCATGCGTTGCCATGCCGCCATTTCGCCAAAACTGCTGTTGTGCTGCGCATCAAGGTCTGGATTGATATCGCCGTGACTCAGGCTCGACGTGTAACTTGCCACCCCCGCCACCTTGCCCGCCAAAAAAGCAGGCCCGCCACTGTCTCCGTGGGCAATCAGACCTTCGTTCAGACCCAGGCCCACATTCTGCAGCCCCACCAATCGCCCCAAGGCGTCTTGAGTGCTGGTGCCGTTGTCAAAATCTGCCGCCAACTGAGTGCCCAGCATTGGCAACCACGCCATCGACGGCCCCAAATAACTTTTCAGTGTGGCGGCATCGGCATCAAAGGTGTTGTGCGCCTGCACACGCAAGGCTGCGGTGTTGCTGGTAACAGCGCCCGTTGCCCCCGTGCCCAACTGACCGTAGCCCACCAGGGTGAAATCTTGGCCCATCTCGTTGCTATCGCGGTAAATGTCATAGCGATTGGCCCCCAAAGGAGGCGCCTGAGACAGCCACACCAGCGCCAAATCAGCGTTCGAGCTGCTCCACACAAGATAGTTGGGGTTGACCACGGTGTGGCTGACCGAATAGGTTTGGGTCCCAGACCCCGTCTGAAACGCGACACTCAACGACGCCGTCGCCCCCGCCACCAAATGCGCCGCCGTCAGCACCGCCCGTCCGTCAAACAACAAAGCCCCCGTGCCATATTGACCGCCACCGCTGATGCGAACCACGCCGTCGTACCCCATGCCAGTACTTGCACGGTAACGCGCATCGGCATAGGAAGTGACGGTGGTGACCATGGGTGTCGCAATCTCTGGGAGCAGGTGGGATGAATCGTTATTCGCGGCAAATTCTCGCAGAGGCCGACCCAGGGTTGATAGAAAATACGACCCTATGACAAAACTTCTCAGGCATCTTGCCCTCTCCCTCATTGCCACAGCGCTGTTGGCCTGCGGCGGTGGCACCTCGGCCCCATTTCCCCCCAGCATGCAAAGCTCGAGCCTGGCCTACGGCAAGCCAGCCACCTTTTATGTAGGGGTCACCACCCTGAACCCCGGCACCACTTTTTCAGCCAGTAACTGCTCCGACCTGCAAAGCGTCACCAGCACCGTGGCCAATACCTTAGCCTACCGCTGCACCATCAGCGCGCCAGGCCCTTTGGTGCTCACAGGCATCGACGCCAGTGGCAAGACCATCGCCACGCAGTCATTCACCGTGCCCAACCCCCAAGTGCTAATCGCCACCACCGCGGGCAACTTTGTGGTTGAGCTTAACCCCAGCAAAGCCCCCCTCTCGAGCGACAACTTTTTGCGCTACGTTGACGCAGGCTTTTACAAAGACACCCTGTTTCACCGCGTGATTGCCAACTTTGTCATCCAAGCCGGTGGCTTTACCGCAGGCCCCATCCCCAAAACACCCAGCTATGACGCCATTTCGCTAGAAAGCCAAAACGGCCTCAGCAACCTGCGAGGCTCCTTGGCCATGGCCCGCACCGCCGACGTCAACAGTGCAACCAGCCAGTTCTACATCAACGTCAAAGACAACAACAGCCTCGACTACGTCAGCGCCAGCCAGCCTGGGTACGCCGTCTTTGGCACCGTGGTGAACAACCTCAGCGTGATTGACCAAATCGCGGTCGTGCCAACAGGCATCTCTGCGGGCATGGCCGATGTGCCGGTGACCGACATCGTCATCACCAACGCCATTCGAATCCAGTAAGCCTCAGCCCCTCGAGGCGGCATCTGCCACTCAAGTATGTGCAGTCGCAGCCGATTCAGCAAGAAGACTGTTTCGACCTACTTTGCTCACGGGATACTTCACATGGCACTTCATGCGCTCAATTTTCAAAGCCCTCACGCGGCGCATCAGGCTTGGCGACTGCTGATTGCCTGCGCCTTTGGGCTACTGACCGCATGTGGCGGCGGTGGCGGCGGTGGCTCCACCATCAGCAACCCCAACACCAGCCCTCCGACCGTCAGCCTCACCCGAACCGGTGTGGCCGACCCCGCTGCGGGCATTTATTCGGGCAACCCTGCGTTTCTCATGCCCAGCTACACCTACGGCGCCGCCCAAATCAGCTGGACAGATGCTGCCGGTGCCACGCAAACCCTGCAAGTCACCAGTACGGGCACACCAGTGCAGGTCAACCCCACCCAGACCACAACCTACACCCTGACGGTTCTGTACCAAGACCCCAGCACCATTCAGCCCAAACAACTCAGCACTACGGCCAGCGCCACGGTCACCATCAAACCCACCGAAACCCTGTTGCCCAGCGCCGTGTTGAGCCCCAGCGCCAGCACCGTGGCGTTGGGCTCAAGCGTCACCCTCACGCCGACCTTTGAGTGGACAGGCGGCACCATCACCAAAAGCGTTGTGAATGACGGCACCAATGACATTGCCGTCAGCTCGGGCACCCCCATCGTGGTCACGCCCAGCCAAAACACCACCTACACCCTTAAGCTAGAATACCTTGATCAACGGGTCATTCCTGCCCTTGCCAAAACCGCTCAAGTCGCCCAAGCCATCATCGTCAACGTGGGGGCAGGCAAACTTGGCCTAGGCGGCAACCTCAACACCGCGCGCAGCAATCACATTGCGGTATTGTTGCCCAACAATTTGGTCTTGGTGTCTGGCGGCGTCAGCAACTCGGTCACTCTCAAGTCCAGCGAACTGTATGACCCCGTCAAAAACACCTGGGTTGCCACAGCCGATATGGGCACCGCCCGTACAGGCCACTCGGCCATCTTGCTCAACAACGGCAAAGTGCTGGTCACGGGTGGTTTTGATGGCAAAACGGCCTTGAAAACCGCAGAAATTTACGACCCCGCCTCTGGCATATGGACAGCCACGACAGGCCCCATGACATATAGCCACAGATATCACACGTCCACCTCATTAGCAGATGGAAAAGTGCTGATTGCGGGGGGTGTGCTTGGCCCAGCTATAAACGTCGACCCCAAACTGACCGAGGTCTATGACCCTATCTTGGGCACCTTCGCAGCAGGCCCCAGCTTGCCTGAACCCCGCCAAGGCCACACCAGCACCGTGCTGCAAAACGGCAAAGTGCTCTTTGTGGGCAACAGCAACGGTGACGCCACAGCCGCCCGAATCCTGACCTACACCGCCCCCGACACCTTTGTTTGGCCCGACTTGGCCGACCCTGCAGAGCCCACCGGCTCGCTGACCTATGGACGCTGGAACCACTCGGCCACCTTGCTTGCAAGTGGCAAAGTACTGGTCGCTGGTGGATTCGGCAGCGACCCAAAATCGGCAGAGCTTTACGACCCCGCAACCAACACCTGGACCGCTGCTGGAACCATGTCCATCGGACGCGCCCTGCACACGAGCACACTGCTGCGCAATGGCAAAGTCTTGATCATTGGGGGCTATGACGGACTTAACGCCATTAGCAGCATCGAGCTGTACGACCCAACCTTGGGCTGGAGCAGCGCCACCCAAAAAGTACTCAACACCCCGCGCGCCAGCCACACCAGCGTGTTGCTGAGCAACGACAACGTCCTTGTGCTTGGCACCTACTTGCAAAGCGGCGACTTGGCTTCTAACAGCACCGAAGTTTGGGCACCTTAAGCCGTGTCCATGCCAAAGCTTTTACCCTTCACCCAAAAAGGTCACACTATGAAAAAAATCGCCACCCTATCCCTCATCGCCCTCTGCAGCCAACCACTGCTGGCACAAACAAGCTACTTTGAAGGCACCAGCGTGAGCGCTGGCTTGTCTGCCAACAAAACCACCACGAGCACCGCAGCCACGGACAATGTCTCGGGTTCTTCATCCGTGGGCGTGATCAAGCTGAGCTATGGCATAACCACATCGTCCATCTTTAAATTGGGCCTGAGCGTGAGCACCGATTTAAATAGCTCGGACATCTCGACCGACACGCACATGACCCGCAAAACCCCTAGCGAATTCACCTTAGAACCAGGCGTGTTGATGACCCCCGTGACCTTGGCATATGCCAAACTCGGCGGCTATGCAGCCACCTACGCCACGCCCTTTGGCCGCCAAAGCGTCAGCGGCAACGCAGTGGGCCTAGGTGTCAAAACCTACCTGACCCAACGCACATTCATTCAAGGCGAAATCACCCAACATAAAGCCACGGGCTCGACCACCTTGGGTTGGGACACCCTCAAGCAAACATCCTCAGCGGTCTTGCTGGGCTACAACTATTAACACTAGCGCATCATCAGCACCTTCACACTGGTGGACAGCGCCAATGGCAACCTCTTTGCAACCATCACCGATGCGGCCACAGGCGACAAATTGACCCTAGCTTAATTTACCAGTGCCACCTCGCCACCGAATCCCACAGCTCAAAAGGCTGTGGGTTTAGTTATTGTGAGGATTTATTTCTTACTGGCTCAAATATTGCTTCATTTTTATCAATCCATTTGGGAGCCCCTATGAGCAATATCCAAGCATTACAAGTCGCAGGCTATACACCTGGCGCCGTCGACACCTCATCGTCAGCCACCAGCATAGGTCAAGACAGCGGTTTTAGCCACACCATGGGGCAAATTTCTGCCGCTAGCAGCGGCAATTCCTTGACACCCCCGCTCGCACAAACCCTCATGTACCGATCCATGACCACAGGCGTGCCCACCGCAGAGCTAGAGCAATATGGTGGCTACAGCGCTGTGAAAGCTATGTTTGATGCCAACGGAGGCAGCTACAGCCTCGATGCCATACCCGTGGCGCAACGCCATCAGCTGGCTCAGCAAGTGGCCAGCACCGGCGTGGGCAACAGTGCCATCCTATTAGGCGCAGCGCCAGCCACCCTCACGCCCAGCGCCGCGCAAAGCCTCATGCAACGCTCGATGACCACCGGCGTTCCCAAAAGCGAGATGGACCAATATGGCGGCTACGAAGCCGTCAAGGCCATGTTTGATGCAGGCGCAGGCAGCTACAGCGTCGAAGCCATCCCCGCCGAAGAGCGCAAAGCATTGGCTCAGCAAGTAGCCAGCACAGGAGTGGGCAATATGTCGCTCGCCGTTGCAGAACAAATCGGCTTGTCCAGCACCACACTGGCGGCCATGGCTAACAACGGCATCGACCAAACCACCCTGAACAAACTGGCACAGCAGACCAGCACCTTCGAGCCAGCCCCCTTTGTAGACAGCTACAGCTACATCAGCACCTTCATGAGCGCCATTGAGTCAAAGTGATGGTGGTTCACGCTCAAAGAGCACTGGCGTCAACACATACAGCGAATACCCCATAAACCTTTAAACCCACGGTTTTGCTAATTCGCATAACATTTGCCATATTTCGAAAATAAGGCAATGTATGACCGCAGTTGCAGACCTATCCCCCGCACAGCAAGCCGATTTGTACGCCCAAGTCGGGGAGGCCATGAACAATCCTGGCTTCAACTATGACGCACATGTCTCTGCCAACACGGTCAGCGGTGTTTTTGTGCCGCCTACCAACACCCCAGCAACGACAACACCAGGCAATGGCGCAACCGCCACGACCCACACCACCCCTGTCACCAGCACCGGCACAACCTCTTCTATCGCTGGCCTGAATGCGGCAGAGTTGAGCAGCTTGTATAGCCAAGTCGGGGATGCCATGTATGCACCGGGGTTCAGCTACTCGGCACACATTCTCGGCAACACCGTGAATGGTGTTTTTGCAGCGCCTGTGTACATTCCAGCAGACACCAGCACCCTGTTGGCCATCCCCGCAAAGGACAGCGCGGACTATCAAGCACTGCTGCTTCAAACAGGTGGGGCGGCGGCCAATCCGGGCTTTAACTACGCTGCGCACATTGCGGCCAATGTCAGCCAAACACGTTTTGATCTGAGCTACGACGACGTACTTCGCTTGATCAAGGAAACCGGAAGCTCCGACATCAGCAACATTGATCTCGCGGCATACCGTGCTTCCACCGGCAGCAAAGTAGGACTCGGCAACGACTACCTCAACCCCGTTGCCGCCAAAGTTGCCACCAACCAAATCGCCAACGCAGACATTTTGAAACGGCCCGCTGTTGGCTCCGCCGAGTACCAAGCCCTCTCAATCAGCACGGGCGGCGCTTCTGAGCAGGCGTCTTTCAACTATGCCGCACACGTTGCAGCCATCACCAGCCAAACGGTACTGAAGTCACTGAGCTACTCAGAGGTGATGACGCTGATTGCAGAGACAGGACGATCTGACTTCAACAACTTTGATGTCGCCAGCTACCAAAAAGAAAAAACCGCCTCCGCCGTTCTGCTCAGCCGACTGGTCGCAGACCCCACAAAAACCGCTGCGGTAGCGCCCACGCCAGGCACACCCGAATACCAACAACTGCTCGCGGAGACCGGACTGACCGACTTGTCCACGTTTGACTACACAGCCTACGTCACCGCAAAACACGAGGCAGACTTAGCACTGTCCACCTTGCACGGCTCTGCACGCGATGATGTGATCGTGGCCAGCCTGACCGAGCAGAAAGAAATTTTTGTACTCGGTCAAGGTAATGACACCCTCACCGCCTCCAACAACGCCGACCTGTTGATTGGTGGCGAAGGCAACGACGTGATGGAGGGTGGCAATGGCATCGACAAAGCGATTTACAACGGCGCAGCCAAAGACTACCAAGTCACCCGCACCTCAGACGGCAAAGTCATCGTGGCAGACGCGGTGCTGAGCCGAGATGGCACAGACGCCATCTCTGGCGTCGAACGCATCAGCTTCGCCGACCAGTCCTTGGCATTTGATGTGAATGGCAACGCGGGTTCTAGCTACCGCCTCTACAAAGCGGCATTTGACAGAGCCCCCGATGTAGAAGGCTTGGGCTACTGGATGCACACCCTTGACCAAGGTGCCGACTTGGCCAATGACGTTGCCAACGGTTTCTTGAACAGCAAAGAGTTTCAAGACCTCTATGGCGCCAACACAACCACCGCCACATTCATCGACAACCTCTATAAAAACGTGCTTCACCGCAAGCCCGACGCCGAGGGCTACGCCTACTGGGAAAGCACGCTTGGCGCAGGCGTTAGCCGTGCCAGCATCTTGACCAACTTCTCAGACTCCAATGAGAACATTGACCAAGTCGCATCCCTTGTTGGAAATGGAATTGCCTACGTTGAATACGTGTGATGGAGGCAGCCCAGGCGCAGCCAGTAGTCAATCACGAAGCTGCGCTCTTTGAGGTGGCTCAGGGCAACAACTCCACAGCAAGCGCTGTCAACGCGTCGTTTGAAATTGCCCCCTTTGTCGCCACAGCCCAAATGTCCAAGCCACGCAGTCGGCGCTTGCTGGCAATATGCGTGAAGCCCGCTGACACCAGCGCTTGTGTGAGCGACTTTTCTGTAAATCCTGTTTTATGTGCCATGAAGTGGTAACCCGCCTCTACAGCTGCACCATGTCCATACAAAATATCAAGCGGCGTGATAGGGCCTGCTTTGGAGTTGTACGCGGCCTCCGTCAGTTTGTTGTCTGCCACCAGGGCACAAACGGTTTGCAGGTCTGGGCAAGTGATCACAGCAAGCCCTGTCGGTTTGAGCACCCTTAAAAACTCGCTCAAAACCACCGGTACTTCATGTGCAAACACATGCTCAATATTATGAGCAGAGTAAATTGCATCCACTGACTCAGCCTCTACCGCAGACATATCCAGCATTGAACCCAAAATATCGGGCTCGTTGCTCGGGTCAATATCCAGACGAATCTCACGCCACGCATCGGCACTGAAACCTTCTGGGAGCTTGGCGCCAGAATTTCTATGACCAGGGCCCACATGCAACACTGTTTTGAGGCCGCTTGTCTTGTTCATTTCTTGCATCTTGAGGTTGTTATGAAGTTGAAAGTAAGCCTGCTCTAGCTGGTGTGTGAATCCATCCACATCCATCAAGGGCGATGCACGCATGGCTTGTCTGAGTGTGGCACGCTCTAATGCTAAGGCTTGGGGGTCTGCAGCAAGCGCCTGCGCAATCTTGACGTAACTTTGTGCATCCTGTGCCACCCATTGCGTTTTACCGATCGCGCTTAAAAATGCAAACGTCTGTCGACTCACCACACTGAGTTGCAGCAGCGTGATCACCGGCACACCCATCCAAAGCGCCTCGCAACTGGTGAGGCCTCCTGTGAATGGGAAAGGATCAAGTGCAATGTCAATATCAGCATATGACTTGAGCACATCCACATGAAAAGACGCAGGACGAAGCTCAATGCGGTCGGGCTTGACACCGCGACTCTCAAACGCGTCGTCAATCGATTGACACAAAGCCGCATCTACCAGCGTGCGCCATTTCAAAACCAAGCGTGAATTTGGCACAGCCTGCAACACCTTGGCCCACACATCAAAGACATCGGCGTTCAGCTTGCCCGTGTTGTTAAAACTACCAAACGTGACATGCCCTGACGCCACACAAGGCAGCGGCGCGACCTCTGGTGCCCACGGAACAGGCTGGTAGCACAGCCGTCCGCCTTTTAAGCGAACCACGGGTTCAACAAATTGATCTTCTGCCCCTTCAGGCGCATGGTGGTCATCTAAAAGCACCGCATCAACATACGGGAGCCCCGTTGTGGCAAAGTAGCCCAGCCACGAAAGTTGCACTGGCGCAGGCCTGTGCGCAAACACGGTAAGGCGCGAACCCGCGGTGTGCCCCGACAAATCCACCAGCACGTCTATTTGGTCTGCGCGTATCAACTGGGCCAGTGCAGCATCGTCTAGGGCTGCGACATTTCGCAACGTACACGAAGACTCAATCTCTTGCGTCACCCAATCACGGACCTGCCCACTGAAATAGGCATACACCTCCACTCGCTGCGTCGCATCGCCCCCAAGCACATGACGCTGATGTGCTTTGAGCACATCCTTCACAAACAAACCCACCGTATGCTGACACAGGTCGGCAGACACATAGCCCACCCGCAAGGGCTCAAACGTGAAGGCCCCTTGCGTACCCACCCGCCTACATGGCGGCCTCGCGCGCGCGCCCCCTGCCTGATCAATCGCCCATTTGCCCCACGCCCGCGCATGGCTCAAGCGCTCTGCATCGGACACCGCAGGGTTGTACTGCTGGCTCGACAACACATTACGACGAACCGTCGGGTTGTTAGGCAGCTGCGCTTGCAACTCAACATACAAATCGTTGGCGCGGCCATGGTCGCCACGATCTCTTGCGCAATTGGCTAGGTTTAACTTGGCACGCAAGTCATCAGGAATCAATGACGCGACCCGCTCAAAGCACTGACTTGCATCACTCACAAACCCAAAATTCAACAGCAAAGCGCCTACATCCAGCAGCGCAAGTGCATCACTCGCATGAATGCGGGCCATCAATGCACATGTGTCTTGCAGCCCCTGCAAGTCAGCCGCTTGAGCTTGCGCATGGGCCTGAGTCAGTAAACCTTTCCAAGGCGGCGAAAATGAATTTGACGGGTGATTCATAGATACCGCAAATTATCTGAGGTAACGAAGTGTGCCGCTGCCCCTTTGATAAACAAAAAAGTCTTGCATCCTACAGAACTGCAATGCTCAAACAAGAAAATCTGCCTGATGCAGGGCTAGAAGTTGAAAACGTCTTGTTACTGGCGTTTTAGTAAAACAGGTCAATACCGTTCTGAATCACGCCAATCACGCCGGCCTTATTTTCACTAGACTCCGAAAAGTTCACCAGTGTGCTGACCTTATCGATAGCGCCAGAGTTCAACAGCCCAACCCAGTAGTTGTAGCCACCCGTGTCTGGTGTTCTGTGCAGCACGTTGTCGTAAAGCTTGGTCACAAACAATTCGTTGCTCGGGTTGGCGCCGTAGAGTTTTTGAAACTCGGCGCTGCCAATAAAGCCCGAGCTCACCGTGGTCAGCGGCACGCCGCTATCCATCAGGCCTATCCAGTACTTCAGGCCGCCGTTATCAGGGGTGCGGTTAAAGGCTGCTTGGTAAAGCCTATAGGCTTGGCCTGCCACCCCATTGATGTCGAGGGCCACTGTGGCATCTGAAAAAACGAGTCTTTCAATATTGACAGCGGTATCCACACCTGTTGCACCTGTTTTATCGGTGACATTGAATGACGAAGCCGATTTGGCAATGGTGTAGTTGGCTCTTGATGCGCTGTACGTGGCCGAGTCGATGCCGTCTCCACCATCAAGCGTGTCGTTTCCTGCATGGCCTTGCAGCGTGTCGTTGCCGCCCAAGCCAAACAGCTTGTCGTCGTAGCGGGTGCCGGCCAGTGTTTCTGAGGCGTCGCGCTCAGGAAAGCTGATGCGTTGCAGATAAACCGATGTCATTGCAGTGCTGTGGTTCCAAGCGCCTTCTGTCACAAGATAAAAGGTGTTGTTGGGCCCCTGTGCCACAACGCCTTGGCCGCCTCCGCTTTCAATAGACGTGGTGAGCAGTGTGCGTGCACTGTCTACAAACGTGTGGTCTTGTTGTTGCAGTAAGAGAGAGGTCGAGTTGTAGCGTGGCAGCCAGTCGGGCATGCTTAAAAACAAGTCGAGGCGGCCATCTTGGTTGATATCAATCAACTGAGGCGTGTAGCCAACACCGCCCGCAACATCAAAGCCAATGCGGTGGGTGCTTGTCACGTCCTCAAAAACACCTTGCCCTTTGTTGAGCAAAAACTGAACCTCACTGCGATGAGTGGCCGTGTCGCTCTGCCCAGACCCATACCCAATGGCAATAACGTCTAATAACCCGTCGTCATTAAAGTCAACCGGTACAGCCCGTATGTCGTGGCTGCTGGCGGTGGGGGCCACAGACTCTAGGCGAGGGCCCGGCAGTTGACTGACCAACTGCACTGAGACTGCCCCAGGTGTTGAGAAATTAAAGTTGTAAAGGTAGGTGTCGTTCAGCCCCTGCCCAGCATCTACAAAAACCACGCTGGCTTTGCCATTGTTCAAAAAGTCGCCCAGCGCCAACCCAGAGCCACCGGTAAAGCCTTGGTTTTTGACCAAGCCTTGAGCCGAGCCCATGTACCTGGGCATATCGGCGTAGCCCACGGGAATCACGTCGTCGTAGCCATCTTGGTTGATGTCATAGCTGCGCACTGAGTGTTGCCATGTCTGCAAGCCTAAAGACACTTTGTTGAAACCCGAGCCTGTGTTGTAAAGCACATAGGCGTTGACGGGGTGCTCCATGTCGGTATAGCCAGACAGAAAAACGTCTTGGCGACCGTCACCATCAAAGTCGCCAAACGCCACATCACCCACACCTTCAACTTGATTGGTTACCCCGGGCAGCCATTGCTGAGTGATGTCTTGAAACGTGTCGCCTTGCCAGCCAAACAAATGCACAGAGGTGTTGCTGTACTGCGAGGGTGTGTTTGGCTGCGTTTCAAACGCAACAAACAACACCTCATCGACACCGTCGCCATTGAGGTCATGCGCGTACAGGTAGGACACCGCATTGCTTTGGCTGCCATCTCGGTAATATGAAAATTTTCCTGCAAAAGTTTTGGTGTCGAGTTGCATGATGTTTTTTGTAGCTGGTCGCGTGTTTAGACGAAGTTAGTTACGGTCTTTTCAATTAATTGTTACTTTATACAAAATTTGGTAAATGGCATTCCCCCAAACCTCTAGACACTTTTCATAGCGCAGTTTGACGCTGCCGCTCGAACTCATTGGGACTGAGTTGATCGAGATGCTTGTGGCGTCGAACACGATTGTAGAAACCCTCTATGTAATCGAAGATCTCTGACTTCGCTTCAGCTCGTGTGTTGTAAATCCGCTTCTTGATTTGCTCGCTCTTCAAGTTACTGAAGAACGATTCAGCCACTGCGTTATCCCAGCAGTTACCCCGACGACTCATGCCCGGGCTCAGTCGGTTGTCTTGCACCACCGGTTGAATTCATCGCTGCCAAATTGGCTGCCTTGATCCGAATGGATGATCACGGAGTCTTTTGGGCGTCTGCGCCACACCGCCATCGTTAACGCATCCAGTACTAGGCTCGTTTGCATGCGTGACCCCATGCTCCAGCCAACCACGGCACGCGAGTGCAAGTCCAACACCGCCGCCAAATACAGCCATCCTTCATGTGTGCGGATATACGTGATGTCCGTCACCCACGCTTGATCGGGCTCATCGTGTTGGAACTGACGTTGCAACTGCTTTGGTGCCACAAGCGCTGGCTTGCCCACTTTGTATCTAGGACGTTTGTAGCCCCGTACTGACTTGATCTGAGCTGCACGCATCAGTCTTGCAACACGGTTCTCGCTGCAAGCCACGCCACCTTCACGCAAGTCACAGAAGATGCGTGGGCTGCCGTAGATGCCCATGCTCTGGTCGTAGAACTCTTTGATCTTTGCCGTTAGTACCTCGTTGGCCTTGGCCCTTGGCGACAGCGGCACATGCAGCCAAGCGTAGAAGCCGCTGCGGTGAACCTTGAGAACTCGGCACATGCTGGTGAGTTTGAATTCGGATCGGTGGGCTTGAATAAATGCGTACTTCACCCGGACTGCTTTGCAAAGTACGCTTCGGCCTTTTTTAAGATGTCGCGCTCCTCGGTAGTGCGTCTCAGCTCAGCCTTGAGCTTGGCCATCTCGGCTTGCAGCACCTTTAGATCGTTGGTAGATGGTTCATCAGCTTTTTTGAACTTACTGACCCACGCATAAAGCACGTTATCTGGGATGCCAAGTCGCTTGGCTACATCAACAACCGAGTGGCCTTTGTCGATGACTTGTTTGACTGCCTCGTCCTTGAATTCAGGAGCGTATTTGGTCCGTTGCATTTGCTTTTCTCCATTTCAGTTT
>NCJK01000014.1 GCA_002282445.1 Burkholderiales bacterium 39-55-53
TTAGTTTTATTAAATTAATTTAAATTTATATTTAATTACTCAATAAATATCTCTTTTGTTCGCTCCAACTTGAGTTGTTTAAGCACAGCAATATGCTGGAGTTGCTGCTTAAATACCCAAGCCCGCATCCGGCACAGAGTCTCATTGGACTGCGCCTCAAGCATCACACCAGCCCTGATGCCGCTGACAATAGCGTCGCAGCGCTGAGGGTCGCCAGCCCAAAATAACTCGAAGATATATTCTTCCTCAAAGCAACGAAGGTACATGTCTGGCGTGAAGTTACCAGCCTCGTCCAGTATTGCCTTGCGGATTCGTCGCTCGATCGAAATACGGAACTCCTTGCCAAGGGAGATCATTTCCTCGAGCTCCTTTCGAAGTTTTCTTGGGTTGTGCAAAATCGTTCGACAAAATTTAACGCGATTGATCAATTCGGATCTATGAGCTAGAAGGCCCTGCGCCTCTTCGCGACCAGGTAGAGAGTCGTCAAAGATCCAATTCGGCATATCCGAGGCACGCGCTGGGTCTATGCCAGCATCACGACAGAAATCAGCCCGTGCACCGTGCCCGCGCATTCTTGTAGTCACGAACTCAAATTCATAGCGCTCAAGCCTATCAATGCGAACCTGAAAGGAGTGAAGCTGATTTACCAGGGCCTGGCTAGTAGGGTCGGGCCCAGACCACTGCTCGTGTAGTCGCCGACAGTCAATTGCTAGCTGCCTCGCGTTCTCAGACGGAAGCAAGCCCTTAACGTGAGCGCCCGTCTTAACGGCATTCATCTTCGACACCGCCTTGCCGGCCTCTGTTTTTGGTCCTCTTTTGGACATCATTTTTCTCCTGTTAAAAGAAAAATTATGTCGCCAGCTTGTAAGCGTTTCTTCGGCCGGCATTAAAAACTCACCGCCACAGGCATTCTTGCGTAACAAAAGACATTAACGATATTGCCGGGTATTTTGCTGTGCACACATATCTTTTATGCTCGGCTTTACCGAGCTCTCGCGAGAGCTAAACCAGCTACCGCGGTATTGCCCTCCACATTTACATCCAATGCAAATGAGACTCGCTGCAACAGCACATGACAGATCCACAGAAACAACTTTCATCGCAGGATTCAAAATAAACTGGAATGAAATTTGCTTACAACTACAGAATGCACTTGAGACTAGCCCGAGAGCAAACACTGCCGTATTTTTGACATTCAAATTAGATGAGCAACATGAACGCCAAGATTTCATTCAAAGAAGCCTCGCCACCTACAGCAAAAGAAATCGTAGGACTTAGTATTGAGCGACTCATTGAGGCGGCGGAGCTGCTAAAAGCGAGTCAGGGGACGGCTCAGACTATTGAGCTCTACAAAACCTGGATTAATCTTGGCGACAAGCCCTTTAAACATGTTGCTCTCTTTAACCTCGGCGCACTTTTGCATGCCGAGGGAGACACCCCGGCAGCAATTGAGGCATACAGGAGCTGCCTTGACCTAGATCCGTCACTCCACCAGGCCAACATAAACTTGGGATTACTCCTAGAAAAAAGCGGGCTCCACGACGATGCTCTTGAAACGTGGGGAAAAGTAGTCTCGTCACCCATGACCCAAGTCGAGTCAAAGCAACTACGCGTTGCCGCATACAACCACATTGGCAGGATGCAAGAAGAGCGGCGACTCTACGACGAAGCAGAACTGGCCCTGGAGCAAAGTTTGACGCTCGAGCCGCAACAGCCTGGTGTGATTCAGCACTGGGTCCACATTCGGCAAAAGGCATGCAGGTGGCCCATCTACAAAAAGTTGCCGGGTGTCACGCAAAACCAAATGCTCATGGCAACTTCGCCGCTTGCGATGCTTGCGCTATCTGACGAACCCGTTCAGCAGTTACTTACGTCGCAGACCTTTGTGACAAGGACTTACCAATACAAGAACGAGCCCTACAAAGGCCCAAACGACTACGAGCACGGGCGCACGCGAATCGGCTACGTTTCAGGCGATTTATGCGTACACGCAGTTGGCCTTTTGTTAGCAGAGCTAATTGAACATCACGACAGATCGAAGTTAGAAATCTATGCCTACGACTACAGCCCAGAAGATGGCACCGCGCACAGGCAGCGACTCAAGAAGGCCTTTGACCACTGGAGGCGAGTGAGCGACCTACCAGACCCTCAAGTCGCCGACCTCATCAGGCACGACGAAATAGACATCCTCATAGACTTACACGGGCTGAGCTCGGGCGCACGCCCCGGCATCTTCGCGCTCAGGCCCGCAAGATTGCAGGGCACATACCTAGGCTTTATTGGCACGACAGCTATGCCCTGGCTTGATTTTGTTATAGCCGACCCCGTCGCTATTCCCGAGTCCTTGTCGACCTACTTCACAGAGCGCCCCTTGTACACAGAGGGCAGCTTCTTGCCACTACCCAAGTCATCTCTCATCACTGACTCAATCCAACGACAAGACCTCGGGCTGCCAGACGACGCCTTTGTCATGGCCTCATTCTGTAACGTATACAAGGTAAATCAAGAAATGTTCAACTCTTGGTTAAACATCCTTAAGCAAGTTCCAAACGCTGTTCTATGGCTTATCGACGATAACCCACGAACGACTGAGCAACTGCGACAAGTCTCACTCGAGGCCGGGCTCAGTTCGGAGCGAATTATTTTCTCTGAACGCACTAGCCACCAGCAGTACCGAGCACGAATAGCCTTGGCCGATGTGTTTCTTGACAGCTTCCCCTACAACTGTGGATCAACTACTTGTGACGTCGTAAACGCGGGTGTGCCACTTGTGACTTTATGCGGAAAGACTATGGTCTCAAGAATGGGCGCCAGTGTATTGAGCGCCTTGGGCCTTGAGAAACTAATTACATATTCCTTCCAAGATTATGAGCAATGCGTCATTGAATTGGCAAGCAACCCACAGCTAAAGTCTCTGCTCCAGCGTCGCCTCAAGGACGCACTTAACTCCTACCAAGCGAGAGGGGCAATGAGAGTTCGAACGCTAGAGTCCAATCTGCTCAAACGTCTACTAACCCTTAACGCCAGCTAGAGGAAAACGTTCGATGAAGTCCATTGATACTGCAGACCTGTTTGCGAGCGCAGTCAGGGATTTGGAGATTAATAACTCCCTTGCACAGGCCTTAAGTCTCCACACGAGTGGACACACTCGTGATGCGATGGAGGCCTACAAGCAAGTCCTAATAGCTGATGAAAACAATATCGTTGCGCTAAACAATCTATCGCTCATGCTAGACGATGAGACTGCAATCAAGTTACTCCTTAGAGCGCAAGAAATCAAACCCGACTACATAGATGCGTTGGTGAATTTAAGTTCACGTTACTACAGCATGAAAAACATAAGCGAAATGCAAAGACATTTGGAGCACGCCCTAGCCCTTGACCCAAACAATAAATCTGCAATTCAACTGGCAAAACTCATCGACCACCCAAGCAAAGCTAGAGTTGAGCCGCTTGATTTGCCAAAGTACAGCATCATCGTCCCCACACACCGCCGAGCAAACTTGCTCGATCGCGCGTTGTCCAGCATCAAGTTACAAATTTGTAATTCGAATCACGAAGTAATTGTGGTCTCTGACTGCGTTGAAGCCGAGACCGATGAGGTCTGCAGACGCTGGCTAGGCTCGAGTGACACATACGTCAGACGCTCTGGCGTGCCTGGCCCTTCAGATAGCCGTAACCTCGCACTCAAACTCGCGAGAGGCAAATTTGTCCTCTTTCTAGACGACGACGATGCTTGGCACCAGGGCCTCCTCGCCTCGCTTGACGAATGTCAGATCCTAAATAGCGGCCATCCCGTTTACTTTAACTGCTCGGTTGTCAAGGAATCACGTAAGTCAAGTAAGCCACACCGAATTGGGGAGAAATTTCTCGACACGTCTGGACTCCTAGACTTGAATGTATTTGTGAAAAACCAAGTCCACATGTCATGCTTTGCGTTTCCTACAGAATTGGTTCGCAACCTTGAATTCGATACTCACATGCGAGCATACGAGGACTGGGACTTTCTTCTCTCTGTCTTCGAACAGCAGATGCCACAGCACCACCCCTTTCTTGGCTCGGCTGTTCATGAGGTAGACGACGAATCGTCTGATCGTCGTGGCAACAGTCAACCAGCCCAGGACTTTAATGCTGTCATTGACTACCTTTACGTCTACCGTCGTCACCCCGTTTCGACTGAACTACAGCTGTCTCGAGCAAGACTTCTTGCCTCGGCAGGACTCCAGCTGAGCTCAGACTTGCTCTAAATTAACAAACTGATAGTTTTTTCGTCACGTAGAAGGGTAATCCTCCGCACAGTGCCTTGGGGTATTTGCCACCGGCCGTGTTCAGGGAAAAACCATCGGCAACTTGAATATACCGACGGTACTGGATTACAGGGTTAAAACCAACACCAAATCTACTTAATCAAATCAAATGTTTTGGTCGGGATCAACGTCATCAAAACCGTCTAGCAATCTAAGAGAATCACGCACTTGCTCGTCGAACATAGCCCATTGCCCTGGAGTCAAAGTCGCAATTTGTTCTGTAGTCAAAGCCTTCAAGAGTTTTGTATCTATTTCACTGAAGTAACTTGAATCTACTACCTGAGAGAAATAATTAACACTCGGTATCTCAGTTGAATCAATAGAGTTAAATTGTTCAGCAGATAAAGCGGTAATTTGCTGTGAATTTAGACCTTTGATCTGAACTGATGAAAAAACTTTAAAATTCTGAGTGCTAATTGATTGAATGTTCTCACTATCGATTGCGGAAATTTGTGCACTAGTTAGCACCTTAGCTTGCTTTGAGGTCAGCGCTGTGAAGTAATCAGCTGAGAGTGATTTTATTTGTTCGGTTGTAAGCTCAGAAATTACTGTTGTGTTCAATGTAGCAAAGCCTTCCGGACTGATTCCAAGAATTTGAGTAGGTGTCAAATTACTAACTTGTTCTGAATTGAGTGCTACAAGTTGACTTGTTACTAATGAAGCTATTTGACCGGAGTCCCAAGCGCTAATTTGCGAAGATCCCATTAAATTCAATGCAGATGTGCTGATCGCCTGAATCTGTGCTGAGCTCAGCGCGTGGATTTGATTTGTCTTCAGGTTCGTGAGCTGGGTCGTCGTCATTGCAGCGATGTCTGCTGCATCAATACTCGCAATGTTCTCCTCCGAGAGTTGTTGC
>NCJK01000010.1 GCA_002282445.1 Burkholderiales bacterium 39-55-53
GATCCACCCCATTGCGATGGAAGAAGGCTTGCGCTTCGCTATCCGCGAAGGCGGTAAGACAGTTGGCGCTGGTGTGGTTGCTAAGATCATTGCCTAATCATTAGATTTAGGGGCGTAGCTTAGTGGTAAAGTTGCGGTTTCCAAAACCGTCGATGGGGGTTCGATTCCCTCCGCCCCTGCCACTAAAAGCTTAACGCTCTGTGGTTTACCAAGCCCGCCAAGATGGCGGGCTTCGGTGTCTTAATCAACGCATAAAAAACGGTACAGGAAAACCCTTATCCATGTCTGCAGCAAATATTGAAAACGTCTCGTCGACAGCTGACAAGGCCAAGCTGGTCTTGGTGGTTGCATTGGTCGTGGCGTCATTGGGCGGTTTTTACGCGCTGTCTGAGCGTGGCGCGATCGTCCAGTGGTTGACATTGGTTGGTGGTTTGGTGGCTGCGGTGGTGGTGTTCTTGTTGTCGTTGCCAGGTCGTCAATTGGTGGCTTTTGGTAATGATGCGTGGCGTGAAGTCAATAAAGTCGTTTGGCCAACTCGTAAAGAGTCCACCCAAATGACTTTGTATGTGTTTGCCTTTGTGGTGATCATGGCGCTGTTCTTGTGGTTGACCGATAAGACCCTCGAATGGGTGTTTTACGACCTGATTCTGGGCTGGAAAAAATAATGAGCGACATCATCGACAACGCCGCAGCTGACGCGGCTGCAACGCCACCTGCTTACGTGAATCCAGATTTGCGTTGGTACGTGGTTCATGCCTATTCCGGCATGGAAAAAGCCGTCGAGCGCAATATCCGCGAAAGCATTGCGCGCGCAGGCATGGAAACCAAATTCGGTCGCATTTTGGTGCCTACCGAAGAAGTGGTGGAAATGAAAAACGGTCAGCGTCGTACCGCTGAGCGCAAGTTCTTCCCAGGCTACGTGTTCGTCGAAATGGTGATGGATGACGACACATGGCACTTGGTGAAGCACACGAATAAAGTGACGGGTTTTGTGGGTGGTGCTAAGAACCGCCCTGCGCCTATTTCTGAGGCGGAAGTCCAGAAGATCGTGAGCCAAATGCAAGACGGCGCAGACAAGCCTCGTCACAAAGTGGAGTTCATGGTGGGCGAGTTGGTGCGTGTCAAAGAGGGCCCGTTCACCGACTTCAACGGCTCCGTCGAAGAGGTCAACTACGAGAAGAGCAAAGTGCGCGTCTCGGTCACAATCTTCGGTCGTGCAACGCCTGTGGAATTGGAATTCAGCCAGATCGAGAAAACTTAATCTGGTTCAAAGTTTTGTGGTTTGGTGCTTCCCGACTCGGTGCCAAACATTTGAAGTGAGTCGTTAACCCCGGGGAGTTCGCAAGAACGTTTGCACCCGCAAGGAGAAAAGCATGGCGAAAAAAATCGTCGGTTTTATCAAGCTGCAAGTTCCAGCTGGTAAAGCTAATCCATCGCCACCTATTGGCCCAGCATTGGGTCAACGTGGTTTGAACATCATGGAATTCTGTAAGGCGTTCAACGCCCAAACCCAAGGCGTTGAGCCAGGTTTGCCATTGCCAGTGGTCATCACTGCGTTTGCAGATAAGTCATTCACTTTCATCATCAAGACGCCTCCAGCGACGACCTTGATCAAGAAAGCCATCAAGTTGGACAAGGGCTCTGCCCGTCCTCACGCTGACAAAGTTGGCAAGATCACTCGCGCTCAGCTCGAAGAGATCGCAAAAACTAAGATGGAAGACTTGAACGCTGCCGACTTAGACGCAGCTGTTCGCATCATCGCCGGCTCTGCCCGTTCGATGGGCGTGACTGTGGAGGGCGTGTGAGATGGCCAAGTTGACTAAAAAACAAAAAGCCCTCGTGGGCAAGGTCGAGAGCACCAAGCTGTACCCATTGGTTGATGCCATCGGTATCGTCAAAGAGTGCGCCACTGCCAAGTTCGATGAGTCCATCGACGTTGCTGTGCAACTCGGTATCGACGCTAAGAAATCTGACCAAGTGGTGCGTGGCGCCGTGGTCTTGCCTAACGGCACTGGTAAAACTGCTCGCGTGGCCGTGTTCGCCCAAGGCGCTAAAGCTGAAGAAGCCAAAGCCGCTGGTGCTGACGTGGTGGGTATGGACGACTTGGCCGCGATGGTCAAGGCCGGCGACATGCCTTTCGACGTGGTGATTGCTGCTCCTGACGCAATGCGCGTTGTGGGTACTTTGGGTCAAATCTTGGGCCCACGCGGTCTGATGCCAAACCCCAAAGTCGGCACTGTGACGCCAGACGTCGCTACCGCTGTGCGCAATGCCAAAGCTGGTCAAGTCCAGTTCCGCGTTGACAAAGCCGGTATCGTGCACAGCACAATCGGCCGTCGTTCATTCGACACCGACAAGCTGCAAGGCAACTTGGCTGCATTGGTTGAAGCTTTGAACAAAGCCAAGCCAGCATCTAGCAAAGGTGTTTACCTGCGCAAAGTCGCCGTGTCCTCCACCATGGGTGTGGGCGTGCGTGTGGACGTGCAAACTCTCGGCGCCTAAGCAACGCTGAAAAATTTGGGTGGTGCGTAAGTGCCGCCCAGAGTGGTGGGCTGATGTAAATCCTCGGATTTACACAGGCCATCCAAGACCGTTGGTGTGAGGCTTGACTTCACTTAATTGAATGACCAACGCAGATGGCGATCCCGCTAGACGGATTTTTTCCCGACAGTTAGGTCGCTGCAAAAGTGGCGTGTCAACGGGCATAGGCCTGAAGACACATTTAAAGGAGTAGACCTTGAGTCTTAATCGCAGTGAGAAAGAAGCGGTCATTTCAGAAGTGACCACGCTCGCCGCCCAAGCTCAAACGCTGGTGATTGCGGAATACCGCGGCATCACGGTCGCTGACATGACTAAATTGCGCAACCAAGCGCGCAGCAATGGTGTGAGCCTGAGCGTGTTGAAAAACACACTCGCACGCCGTGCTGTGACTGGTAGCTCATTTGAAGTCGTCGCAGACCAGATGACCGGCCCGCTGATCTATGGCTTCTCTGTTGACGCAATCGCTGCCGCTAAGGTGGTGGCTGAGTTCGCGAAAACCAACGACAAGTTGGTGATCCGTGCTGGCGTTTACGGTGGTAAAGCTTTGGACGTGAACGGCGTTAAGCAATTGGCAAGCATCCCTTCGAAAGAAGTGTTGTTGGCTCAGTTGTGTGGCTTGTTGATGTCGCCTATGTCTCGCACCGCAGTGGTGTTGGGCGCATTGGCTGCTCAAAAAGGCGAAACAGCTGCCGCTTAATGCGCAGCTCGTGTTTTAACTAATTGTTAGGAAATAAAAATGGCATTCGATAAAGACGCATTTTTGACCGCGCTCGACAGCATGACGGTCTTGGAACTCAACGACTTGGTGAAAGCCATCGAAGAGAAGTTTGGCGTGAGCGCTGCAGCTATGGCTGCTCCCGCTGCTGGCGGCGGTGGCGGCGGTGCTGCTGCTGAAGAGAAGTCTGAATTCAACGTTGTGTTGACAGACGCCGGCGCAAACAAAGTGTCCGTGATTAAAGCAGTTCGCGAAATCACCGGTCTGGGCTTGAAAGAAGCCAAAGACATGGTTGACGGCGCTCCAAAGGCTGTGAAAGAAGGCGCTTCTAAGGCTGACGCTGAAGCCGCTAAGAAGAAGCTCGAAGAAGCTGGTGCTAAGGTTGAACTGAAGTAATTCGGTTCGCTTTCGAGGCTGGAGTGTCCCGAATAGGGCCTCCAGCCTTCTGTGCTTACAGAGCACACCCATAAGCGGGTTGAAATCAACCTTCTTTTGAGTGTCTTCTGACCCCAACTGCAGAAGATGCCTTGGTTCGGGTTGCGTGCAATGCGCAACCGTCCGCCAACGCTGGTAGAGGCCAGCCGCCAAGCCTGACGTGTGGGACGTGATGTCCCATGCTGAAAACAGTTCTGAAAGATCAAGCCCGGAGATCTCATGGCCTACTCATACACCGAACGCAAGCGTATCCGCAAGAGTTTCGGCAGCCGCGACAGCGTGCTGGAAATTCCATATTTGTTGCAAATGCAAAAAGACGCGTACACCGCGTTCTTGCAAGCTGACGTCATTCCAAAAAAGCGTACCAACGAAGGTCTGCAAGCTGCATTTGAAGCTGCATTCCCAATCGTGTCGCACAACGGTTTTGTCGAGATGAAATATCTCGAATACAACTTGGCCAAGCCCGCCTTTGATGTGCGCGAATGCCAAACCCGTGGTTTGACTTTCTCTTCAGCTGTGCGCGCTCGCGTGCAACTCATCATTTACGACCGTGAGTCTTCGACACCACAGTCCAAAGTGGTCAAGGAAGTGAAAGAGCAAGAGGTCTACATGGGCGAAGTGCCTTTGATGACTGACAAAGGTTCTTTCATCATCAACGGTACAGAGCGCGTGATCGTGTCTCAGTTGCACCGTTCGCCTGGCGTGTTCTTCGAACACGACAAGGGCAAGACACACAGCTCTGGCAAATTGTTGTTCAGTGCTCGCATCATCCCTTACCGCGGTTCATGGCTCGACTTCGAATTCGACCCCAAAGACTTGCTGTATTTCCGCGTCGACCGTCGCCGCAAGATGCCAGTGTCTATTCTGTTGAAAGCCATCGGCTTGACACCAGAAACCATCCTCGCGAACTTCTTCGTGAACGATAACTTCCGCTTGATGGACAGCGGCGCACAAATGGAATTTGTGGCCGAGCGTCTGCGCGGCGAAGTGGCTCGCTTTGACATCACTGACAAATCCGGCAAAGTGATCGTTGCCAAAGACAAGCGCGTGACTGCACGACACACACGCGAGTTGGACGAAAGCAAAACCACGCACATCAGCGTGCCAGAAGACTTCTTGATTGGCCGCGTGTTGGCCAAGAACATCATCGACAGCGACACCGGCGAATTGATTGCCCGTGCCAACGATGAGTTGACAGAAGCCTTGCTCAAGAAATTGCGCGAAGCTGGTGTGCAAGAACTGCAATGTATCTACACCAACGAACTCGACCAAGGTGCGTACATTTCGCAAACACTGCGTACAGACGAAACCGTGGACGAATTCGCTGCACGCGTGGCCATCTATCGCATGATGCGCCCTGGCGAGCCACCGACAGAAGACGCGGTGCAAGCCTTGTTCCAACGTTTGTTCTACAACCCAGACACGTACGATTTGTCGCGCGTGGGTCGTATGAAGTTCAACGCCAAAGTGGGTACTGCTGAATCTACAGGCCCAATGGTTTTGACCAACGACGACATCTTGTCTGTGGTGAAAATCTTGGTTGACTTGCGTAACGGCCGTGGCGAAGTCGATGACATCGACCACTTAGGTAACCGTCGCGTGCGTTGCGTGGGCGAATTGGCCGAAAACCAATACCGCACAGGTTTGGCGCGTATCGAAAAAGCCGTGAAAGAGCGTTTGGGCCAAGCTGAGCAAGAGCCGCTCATGCCTCACGACTTGATCAACTCCAAGCCCATCTCTGCTGCGCTCAAAGAATTCTTCGGCGCATCACAGTTGTCACAGTTCATGGACCAAACCAACCCATTGGCCGAGATCACGCACAAGCGTCGCGTCTCTGCTTTGGGCCCAGGCGGTTTGACACGCGAACGTGCAGGCTTTGAAGTGCGTGACGTGCACGTGACCCACTACGGTCGTGTGTGTCCCATCGAAACACCAGAAGGTCCAAACATTGGTTTGATCAACTCTTTGGCTTTGTACGCCCGCTTGAACGAGTACGGTTTCATCGAAACCCCCTACCGTCGCGTGGTGGATGGCAAAGTGACGATGGACATCGATTACTTGTCCGCCATTGAAGAAGGCAAATACGTCATCGCTCAGGCCAACGCGGCTCTGGACAAAGACGGCAAGCTGACTGGCGACTTGGTGTCTGCCCGTGAAAACGGCGAATCCATTTTGTGCGGTGCAGAGCGCATCCAGTACATGGACGTGTCTCCAGCTCAGATCGTGTCAGTGGCGGCCTCTTTGGTTCCGTTCCTCGAGCACGATGACGCGAACCGCGCGTTGATGGGTGCCAACATGTCACGTCAAGCCGTGCCTGTGTTGCGTCCAGAAAAGCCAATGGTCGGTACCGGTATCGAGCGCGTTGCTGCGGTCGACTCAGGCACTGTGGTCACTGCTAACCGTGGTGGTGTGGTTGACTATGTCGACGCAACCCGCGTTGTGGTTCGCGTGAACGATGCTGAAGCGCAAGCTGGCGAAGTGGGTGTGGACATCTACAACCTCATCAAGTACCAACGTTCTAACCAAAACACCAACATCCATCAGCGTCCTATCGTCAAGCGTGGCGACAAGATTGCTAAGGGTGATGTGATCGCAGACGGCGCTTCAACTGACCTGGGCGAAATCGCCATCGGTCAAAACATGTTGATCGCCTTCATGCCTTGGAATGGCTACAACTTCGAAGACTCGATCTTGATCAGCGAGCGCGTGGTGGCAGAAGACCGCTACACATCAATCCACATCGAAGAACTCGTGGTGATGGCACGTGACACCAAGTTGGGTGCAGAAGAAATCACACGCGATATTCCAAACTTGGCTGAGCAACAACTCAACCGTTTGGACGACTCCGGCATCATCTATGTGGGTGCAGAAGTGCAACCCGGCGACACGCTGGTCGGCAAGGTCACGCCAAAAGGCGAAACCACACTCACACCAGAAGAAAAATTGTTGCGCGCCATCTTCGGCGAAAAAGCAAGCGATGTGAAAGACACATCATTGCGCGTTAGCCAGGGTTCGCAAGGTACGGTCATCGACGTGCAAGTCTTCACACGTGAAGGCATCCAACGCGACAAACGTGCTCAGCAAATTATTGATGACGAACTCAAGCGTTTCCGTCTCGACTTGAACGACCAGCTCCGCATCGTGGAAGCTGACGCGTTTGACCGTATCGAAAAACTCTTGAACGGCAAAACCGCCAACGGTGGTCCTAACAAGTTGGCCAAGGGCAGCAAGATCGACAAGGCCTACTTGGCTTCTGTCGAGAAGTTCCACTGGTTCGACATCCGTCCTTCTGATGAAGAAACTGCAGGCCAGTTGGAAAGCATCAAGAACGCGATGGAACAAACCCGTCACAGCTTTGACTTGGCCTTCGAAGAGAAGCGCAAGAAGTTGACGCAAGGCGACGAGTTGCCAGCAGGCGTGTTGAAGATGGTCAAGGTCTACTTGGCAGTCAAGCGTCGCTTGCAGCCTGGTGACAAGATGGCCGGTCGTCACGGTAACAAGGGTGTGGTGTCAAAGATCGTTCCGGTCGAAGACATGCCTTACATGGCCGACGGCACACCTTGCGACATCGTGTTGAACCCCTTGGGCGTTCCTTCACGTATGAACGTGGGTCAGGTGTTGGAAGTGCACTTGGGTTGGGCTGGTAAAGGTATTGGCCAGCGCATTGGCAACATGCTTCAACAAGAAGCCAAAGCTGCTGAAGTTCGCAGCTTCATGGAAGAGTTGTACAACGGTTCAGGTCGCAAAGAAGACCTGAGCAAGCTCAACGACGCGCAAATCGTCGAGATGGCTGGCAACTTGACCAACGGTGTGCCTTTCGCAACCCCCGTGTTCGACGGCGCTGCAGAAGAAGACATTCGCGCCATGTTGAAGTTGGCTTATCCAGATGACATCGCCAAGGCGAAAGGTCTGACAGCCACACGTACACAAGCGAACTTGTTTGACGGTCGTACTGGCGAAGCTTTCGAGCGTCCAACCACCATCGGCTACATGCACTTCTTGAAACTCCACCATTTGGTCGACGACAAGATGCACGCACGTTCTACCGGTCCATACAGCTTGGTCACACAGCAGCCGCTGGGTGGTAAGGCTCAGTTCGGTGGCCAGCGTTTCGGTGAGATGGAGGTGTGGGCTTTGGAAGCTTACGGCGCGTCTTACACATTGCAAGAAATGTTGACCGTCAAGTCCGACGACGTGCAAGGCCGTACCAAGGTGTACGAGAGCATTGTCAAAGGCGAGCACTCGATCGAAGCGGGCATGCCCGAATCGTTCAACGTGTTGGTCAAAGAGATTCGTTCATTGGGCATCGACATTGAGTTGGACCGCGCTTAAGCGGTTTGACGACATAAGGATTTAAAACATGAAATCATTACTCGACCTGTTCAAGCAGTTCACGCCCGATGAGCATTTCGATGCCATCAAAATTGGCATGGCTTCTCCAGAAAAGATCCGTTCATGGTCTTTCGGCGAAGTGAAAAAGCCAGAAACCATCAACTACCGTACCTTCAAGCCTGAGCGCGATGGTCTGTTTTGCGCCAAGATTTTTGGCCCTATCAAAGACTACGAATGCTTGTGCGGCAAATACAAACGCCTCAAGCACCGTGGCGTGATTTGCGAGAAGTGCGGCGTTGAAGTCACACAAACCAAAGTGCGTCGCGAGCGTATGGGTCACATTGACCTGGCCGCACCTTGCGCCCACATCTGGTTCTTGAAGTCATTGCCATCACGTTTGGGCCTCGTGCTCGACATGACCTTGCGTGACATCGAACGCGTGTTGTACTTTGAAGCATATGTCGTGACCGATCCTGGCATGACACCTTTGAAAAAATTCGCCATCATGTCGGAAGACGACTACGAAGCCAAAGTGGTGGAGTATGGTGACGAATTCATCGCCAAGATGGGCGCTGAAGGCATCAAAGATTTGCTTGAAGGCCTCGACCTCGACGTCGAAATCGAGAAGCTGCGCAACGACCTGACCGGTTCTGAACTCAAGATCAAGAAGAACGCCAAGCGTTTGAAATTGATGGAAGCGTTCAAGAAGTCTGGCATCAAGCCCGAGTGGATGGTGTTGTCTGTCTTGCCCGTGTTACCACCTGATTTGCGCCCTCTGGTCCCGTTGGACGGCGGTCGTTTTGCGACTTCCGATTTGAACGACTTGTACCGTCGCGTGATCAACCGCAACAGCCGTCTCCGCCGCTTGTTGGAATTGAAAGCACCCGAGATCATTGCTCGCAACGAGAAACGTATGTTGCAAGAAGCCGTGGACAGCTTGCTGGACAACGGCCGTCGCGGCAAGGCCATGACAGGCGCTAACAAGCGCGCCTTGAAGTCACTGGCTGACATGATCAAAGGTAAGAGCGGTCGTTTCCGTCAAAACTTGTTGGGTAAGCGCGTCGACTACTCTGGTCGTTCTGTGATTACCGTGGGCCCAACTTTGAAACTGCACCAGTGCGGTTTGCCAAAGTTGATGGCTCTCGAGTTGTTCAAGCCTTTCATCTTCTCGCGTCTCGAAGCCATGGGTATCGCGACCACGATCAAGGCTGCGAAGAAAGAAGTCGAATCTGGCTCAGCCGTGGTGTGGGACATCTTGGAAGAGGTGATCAAAGAGCACCCCGTCATGTTGAACCGTGCGCCTACGCTGCACCGCTTGGGTATTCAAGCCTTCGAACCTATCTTGATCGAAGGTAAAGCCATTCAGTTGCACCCACTCGTCTGTTCAGCGTTCAACGCCGACTTTGACGGTGACCAAATGGCCGTTCACGTGCCTTTGTCTGTGGAGGCGCAGATGGAAGCTCGTACCTTGATGCTGGCTTCGAACAACGTGTTGTTCCCTGCATCTGGCGAACCTTCCATCGTTCCTTCTCAAGACGTTGTGTTGGGCTTGTACTACGCCACCCGTGACCGTATCAACGGCAAAGGCGAAGGCTTGGTGTTTGCCAATGTGGCCGAAGTGCAGCGCGCTTTGGACGCGGGTGTGACGGAGTTGACCGCCAAAGTCAGCGTGCGTATCACCGAGTGGACCAAAGACAAGCAAACAGGCGAATTCAACGAAGTGACCAAGCTGGTGGACACCACCGTAGGCCGTGCGTTGTTGTCTGAAATCTTGCCAAAGGGCTTGCCTTTTGAAGTAATCAACAAAGCGTTGAAAAAGAAAGAAATTTCTAAGCTGATCAACGTCGCATTCCGCAAGTGTGGTTTGAAAGACACCGTGGTGTTCGCTGACAAACTGTTGCAAAACGGTTTCCGCTTGGCCACGCGTGCTGGCATCTCGATTGCGATTGACGACATGTTGGTTCCGCCAGAAAAAGGCGCCATCATCAGCGCGTCTGAAAAAGAAGTCAAAGACATCGAACAGCAATATGTGTCCGGTTTGGTGACTTCTGGCGAGCGTTACAACAAGGTGGTTGACATCTGGGGTAAAGCTGGCGATGCAGTGTCCAAAGTGATGATGGACCAACTCCGCAAAGAGAAGACCATCGACCGTCACGGCAACGAAGTGGACCAAGAATCGTTTAACTCCATCTACATGATGGCCGACTCTGGCGCTCGCGGTTCTGCCGCTCAGATTCGTCAGTTGGCGGGTATGCGTGGTTTGATGGCCAAGCCTGACGGCTCCATCATTGAGACACCTATCACGGCTAACTTCCGTGAAGGTCTGAACGTGTTGCAGTACTTTATTTCCACGCACGGTGCACGTAAAGGTCTGGCTGACACGGCGTTGAAGACAGCGAACTCCGGTTACTTGACACGTCGTTTGGTTGACGTGACCCAAGACTTGGTTGTGACCGAAAATGATTGCGGCACGACCAACGGTCAACTGATGCGCGCCATCGTTGAAGGTGGTGAAGTGATTGAGTCCTTGCGCGAGCGTATCTTGGGTCGCGTTGCGGCTGAAGATGTGGTCAGCCCAGAATCACGCGCCGTTTTGGTCAATGCTGGCGTCATGTTGGACGAAGACATCATTGATGAAATCGAAGCCGCTGGTGTCGACGAAGTCAAGGTGCGCACTGCATTGAACTGCGAAACACGTTTCGGTCTGTGCTCTATGTGCTATGGCCGTGATTTGGGTCGCGGTGGCTTGGTCAACAACGGTGAAGCTGTCGGCGTGATCGCCGCGCAGTCCATCGGTGAACCCGGTACTCAGTTGACCATGCGTACGTTCCACATTGGTGGTGCAGCGTCTCGTGCGGCTGTTGCTTCTAGCGTGGAAGCAAAGTCGAATGGCTCGATCGGTTTCAACTCCACCATGCGCTATGTGTCCAACACCAAGGGCGAGTTGGTGGTGATTTCTCGCTCAGGCGAAATCATCATTCACGACGAACATGGTCGCGAGCGTGAGCGTCACAAAGTGCCATACGGTGCGATTCTGTCTGTCAAGCCAGACCAAGCCATCAAGGCTGGCGTCATCTTGGCCAACTGGGATCCATTGACTCGACCCATCATCACTGAATTTGCCGGTAAGGTGCAGTTCGAGAACGTCGAAGAAGGCCTCACAGTTGCCAAGCAAATGGACGAAGTCACAGGCTTGTCCACCTTGGTGGTGATTGACCCGAAACGTCGCGGCTCTACCAAAGTGGTTCGCCCACAGGTCAAGCTGATCGATGCCTCAGGCAAAGAAGTGAAGATCCCTGGCACAGACCACGCGGTGACGATTGGCTTCCAGATCGGCGCGTTGATTCAAGTGCGTGATGGCATGGATGTGGGCCCAGGCGAAGTCTTGGCACGTATCCCTGTTGAAGGTCAAAAGACCCGCGACATTACCGGCGGTTTGCCACGTGTGGCCGAACTGTTCGAAGCTCGCTCACCCAAAGACAAGGGTATGTTGGCTGAGATGACCGGTACGGTGTCGTTTGGTAAAGAAACCAAAGGCAAGGTTCGTTTGCAGATCACTGACCCAGAAGGCAAAGTGTGGGACGAACTCATTCCTAAAGAGAAGAACATCTTGGTTCACGAAGGCCAAGTGGTCAACAAGGGCGAGAGCGTTGTGGACGGCCCAGCCGACCCACAAGACATCTTGCGTTTGCTCGGCATGGAAGAGTTGGCTCGCTACATCGTCGACGAAGTGCAAGACGTTTACCGCTTGCAAGGCGTGAAGATCAACGACAAGCACATTGAAGTGATCGTGCGTCAAATGCTGCGTCGCGTTGTGGTCGAAAGCGTGGGTGATTCCAACTACATCGCTGGCGAACAAGTTGAGCGTTCTGAGATCCTCAACACCAACGAAGCTCTGCAACGTGATGGCAAAGTCCCAGCGACTTTCACCAACTTGTTGTTGGGTATTACCAAAGCGTCCTTGTCGACCGACTCGTTCATCTCTGCGGCTTCTTTCCAAGAAACCACACGTGTGCTGACCGAAGCGGCCATCATGGGCAAGCGCGACGAATTGCGCGGCTTAAAAGAAAACGTCATCGTCGGTCGCCTGATTCCTGCAGGTACTGGTATGGCGTATCACAAGGCTCGCAAGGTCAAAGATGCGATGGACGACGCCGAGCGCCGCGCCATTGCAGAAGCCGAAGCGGCTGAGTTGGCAGGAGAATCTTCTGACGAAGAAACTCAAGTCGACCACGGTGCTGGCGAAGAAGCGTAAAGCGACCCCCTCAACAAAGGCCCGAAAGGGCCTTTGTTGTTTGGGCCAATCGGTCAAAGCACAAGGAGTGCAACATGCTTGATGCGTGGTGGTTTTGGTTATTTGTAGCAGTGATGGTGTTCTGGAGCGTGGGCGCATACCGTCGACTGGTGGGCTTGCGCACGGCTGTGAACAAACAGTTTGCCGTGCTGGAAGAGCTCATGCTGAGATACCAAGCATTGGTGCAAGAGGCAACCACGGCGGCTGTGACGTCTCCCTCGGGGTGGCAAACGGCGGTGTCTCCGGAGCTCGGAGCCAGCCACTGGACCCGTTTGCAAGTGGCAGCCAATCTATCGGCCATGGCCTTAGCGCGCATGCAAGAGCATCCATTGGATCCGTCATCTTCAATTGCACTGGTGGCAACCAGCCGTGACTTGCAAGAGGCATGGGAGGCTTTGACACACCCCGATGTGTATTACGTCTCTGTGCCAGCCGAGCTGACCCAACGTTGGGCTGAGCTGGGCATTTCGATTCAGCCTGATTTACAGCGATTCAACCAAGCCGTGACCACATACAACGAAGCGATTGATATGTTTCCAGCCACATGGATGGCGCGTTTGTTCAAGTTCAAATCAGGCCGCGTTCTGGAATGAGCGATCACAAACCTGCATCAGTCCCACTATGGCAGCAGCTTCAAGCCGTGGCGCAAGCCTTGGCTCAGGTGCGACGCGGCGTGTCTGGCACTGCGGCCTTAGAGGCCGTGCCTTCGGTTTTGCGCCCAGGTGTTCAGGCCTTACTATTTCAGGCGTTGCGTCAGCTCGGTCGCGCGCAAGCATTGCGTGGCCAATTGGCTTCGCGCACGCCAGCGCCACTACCTGATGCATTGCTTTGCACTGCGCTTGCACTGGCATGGGATCCAGACAATGCGCCCTACGAGCCACACACCTTGGTGAACCAAGCTGTAGAGGCGGCAAAGAAAACCCGTAGCTTGCAAATGCAAGCCAACTTTTTGAATGCATGCTTGCGCCGCTTTTTGCGTGAGCGTGATGCCTTAGTGGCAGCCACAGACCTCGATGTGCAATCGCAGTGGAACCACCCAGAATGGTGGGTCAAACGTTTGCAGCAAGATCATCCAGACCATTGGCAGGACATCTTGCGCGCCAACAACCAAGCGGCCCCCATGACATGGCGTGTGAACACCTCGCGCATCAGTCGCGAAGCCTTGCAAGCCGACTGGGCTAATCATGGTTTGCAGTCTCATCCTGTGGGAGAACAAGGGTTGGTGCTGACACATGCGCACAGCGTGCGTGATATTCCAGGCTTCGCGGAGGGCTTGTGCTCGGTACAAGATGCGGCAGCACAATGCGCCGCACAAATTCTGCTGAAAGACATTGCGCCTAAGGATCAAGCCCTTCACGTCTTGGATGCCTGTGCAGCACCCGGTGGCAAAACCGCGCACTTGTTGGAGTTGCTCAACGACAAGTCAGAAGTGACGGCGATGGACATCGACCCGCAACGTTGCGAGCGCATCGTGCAAAACCTGCAGCGCATTGGGCGAAGTGCCAAAGTCGTTGCAGCGGACGCAGCACAAACCAAAACATGGTGGGATGGCAAATTGTTTGATGCAGTGTTGTTGGATGCCCCTTGCACAGCATCAGGCATCGTACGTCGACATCCGGATGTGCGTTGGTTGCGTCGCGAGACAGACATTGACAAGCTGGCAGCGATTCAGAAAAACTTACTCAAACAATTGTGGCCCTTGGTCAAGCCCGGTGGTCGGTTGTTGTATTGCACTTGCTCGGTCTTCAGAGCCGAGGGTGAGAACCAAGCCAAAACGTTTGTTGAACACAACACCAATGCCCGTTTACTGCCCTCTCTGGGGCATTTAAGACCCCAAAGTAACACAACAGCCACCGCCCTCGTCGACAATCTGTCGGGTGATCACGATGGCTTTTATTACGCACTGCTGGAGAAACTACCAGCGTCTTAAAACGCTCGCTTTGATTGGATTTCAGCGCGCTAGGCACGGGTGCGTAATTTTGATGGTGCTTGCAAGTTTGGCCTTGCCACAATTGGCGCTTGCAGACACGCCCGTTGAACTTCAATCCTTGAAACTTGAGCGACAAGATGCCGCTTTGTACATGAGTGCAAATTGGCGATTCGAGTTGCCAGCTACGTTAGAAGATGCCCTGATGAAGGGCATCACGCTTTACTTTGTGACAGAAGTTGAAATCAACCAAGAGCGCTGGTACGTTTACAACCAACGCGTGGCGCAAGCAGAGCGCCATGTGCGGTTGTTTTACCAGCCTCTCACACGCCGATGGCGCGTCAACATTTCTCCACAGCCTTTCAACGTCAGCGGTTTGGGAATGAGTCTGGGCCAGAGTTATGACTCGATAGACGAAGCCATGGGCGCGGTGCATCGCTTGGTTCAGTTTCGTATTGCCAATGCGGCTGACTACAACCCAGATGCCAAGCAAACCATCAGCATCAACTTCAAGTTGGACCTGAAGCAGTTGCCTCGTCCCTTGCAAATTGGTGCAGCTGGCCAGAGCGATTGGAATATCAGCTTTAGCAAAACCCAGCGATTGGAGTTGACGCCATGATTGAATTGGCTGAAAAGCGTACGCGCCTTTCTAGCTTTCAGTTGCGGTGGTTGTTGGTCATCAGCGCAGCCGTGGTGTTGGCCCTCGGCTTGGTGCTGTTGTTCTTGCTCACGCAAGCTGCAGATAACCGCGAACTCTACGAAGAGAACTACCGCCAACTGTTTGGGCTCAATGTGGTGGTGGCTACCCTTTTGATGAGCGTGATCGCTTGGATGTCTGTGCGCTTGCTGGTGCGCTTGAGACAAGGCAAATTTGGTAGCCGATTACTTCTGAAAATTGCCGCGACATTCGCCCTTGTCGGTTTCTTGCCTGGACTGCTGATTTACAGCGTGTCTTATCAGTTCGTCTCGCGCTCAATTGAAAGCTGGTTTGACGTGAAGGTTGAGGGAGCATTGGACGCAGGTCTCAGCCTCGGTCGCACCACGCTTGACACACTGGCCAGCGACTTAGGTCAAAAAACCCGTTCAGCAAGTGCACAGATCAATGATTTACCAGATGCTTCAGTAGGCATTGCGCTCGAGCGCATCAAGGAGCAACTCGGCGCAGATGATGTGATCTTGTGGAGCACCACAGGTCAGGCATTGTCGAGTGCTGGCGAGTCGCGTTACAAAATCAATCCCGATCGACCCACGCCAGCGCAACTTCGCTTGGTCAAAACTCAAAGCGTGGTGACTGTCATTGAGGGGTTGGATGAGGCTGAGTTGCAAGGCAATGCCAAAGCGCGCATTCGTGCCTTGGTGCTGGTTGCCCCTTCGGGTTTAGAACTTTTAATTGAGCCACGGGTCTTGCAAGTCACGAAAGCCATTCCAGCTACTTTGGTCAGCAATGCCTTAGCTGTGGAGGTGGCATACCGAGAATATCAAGAGCGTGCACTTGGCCGTGACGGTTTGCGCAGCATGTACATCGGCACGTTGACGCTCAGTTTGTTCTTGGCCGTCTTTGGCGCGGTGCTCTTAGCAGTCCTTCTTGGCAATCAGTTAGCTCGCCCGTTGCTGATGCTGGCCGAAGGTGTGCGAGATGTGGCGGCAGGCGATTTGAGTCCCAAGCCCGCCTTGCAGGGCCGCGATGAACTGGGAGGTTTGACCAGGTCGTTTGCGCTGATGACACAGCAACTGGCAGATGCCCGCTCGGCAGTGGATCGAAGCATGTTGCAGGTACACACCTCGCGCGCTAACTTGCAAACCATTTTGGATAACCTCACCGCAGGCGTGGTTGTGTTGACCGAAGATGGGCGCATCAAATCCTCCAACCCAGGTGCAACGCGAATCTTGCGCGTGCCCTTGGCTGCTTGGGAAGGCCGCGCATTGAGTGACATCGAAGGCTTGGTGGAGTTTGCCGAGCATGTGCATCGCGAGTTTGATGGTTTCCTAGGTGAGCGAAGTCAACATGGCTTAGATCATTGGCAGCAATCCTTTGAATTGCATGCCACCAGCATCAGCCCAGCGGTTCAATTGAGTGATGACACGCAGCAGCACATCACCTTGTTGGCGCGTGGCGCAGTGTTGCCCAACAACGGACGATTGTTGGTGTTCGACGATATTTCTGAAATCGTCTCTGCCCAACGTGCGCAAGCGTGGGGTGAAGTGGCCCGACGTTTGGCGCATGAGATCAAAAACCCGCTCACGCCAATACAACTGTCTGCCGAGCGTTTGGAGATGAAGCTCACGGGAAAATTGCAAGAGCCTGAGCAAGTTATTTTGAACAAGTCGGTCAAAACCATCGTCGACCAAGTGGACGCGATGAAGCGCTTGGTGAATGAGTTCCGTGACTATGCGCGTTTGCCTGTGGCAGAACTGAAGCCGCTTGACTTGAATGCTTTGGTGCAGGACGTCATGCATCTTTATGGCTCAGAAAATGCCGCGGTTCCCGTGTACGCCCAACTCGATGCTAATTGCCCCATCATCATGGGCGATGCACAGCAATTACGCCAAGTGGTGCATAACCTGTTGCAAAACGCTCAAGATGCGACCGAGGGTCAGGCCCATCCGATGGTGTCCATTGCCACGCAGTGGGTGTCGACCTCGGGGCGTGTGCGCTTGGTGGTGCGTGATAACGGACCGGGCTTTCCGCCAAAGATTTTGAATCGGGCGTTTGAGCCTTATGTCACAACTAAAACGCGTGGAACTGGTCTAGGTTTGGCCGTGGTGAAGAAGATTGCCGATGAACATTCGGCGCGCGTGGACTTGAAAAATCGTGGATTACAGGGGCGGGTGATTGGGGCGCAAGTGTCGTTATCATTCCAAGTTGCGGAATCGCAACAAAACCAACTGATTTAATCCTGCGAGACAAGACAGAACATGGCAAATATTTTGGTGGTGGATGACGAATTAGGCATTCGAGATCTCTTGTTTGAGATCCTCAATGACGAAGGCCACGCGGTAGAAGTCGCTGAAAACGCGGCCCAAGCCCGATTGGCGCGTCAGGCCGCAAGACCCGACTTGGTCTTGCTAGACATTTGGATGCCTGATACCGATGGTGTGACTTTGCTTAAAGAGTGGGCAGGGGCTGGCTTGCTGAACATGCCTGTGATCATGATGAGCGGACACGCCACCATCGACACAGCGGTGGAAGCCACACGCATTGGTGCTCAGGCCTTCCTAGAGAAACCCATCACCATGCAAAAGCTGCTCAAGGCTGTGGAGCAGGGGCTGGCACGCAAACCTGTTGCACCAGCGGTAGTGAAAGGTGTTGTCTCTCCAGTGAGCAAAGACTTGCCTAGCGCATTGGCCTTGCCGCAGGCTGTTGTGCTGCCTCCGACCCATCAAAGTTTTGATTTAGAACTGCCACTGCGCGAAGCGCGTGATGCTTTTGAGCGCGCTTATTTTGAATACCATTTGGCACAAGAGAATGGTTCGATGACCCGTGTGGCTGATAAAACAGGCTTAGAGCGCACGCATTTGTACCGCAAGCTCAAACAGTTGGGCGTCGACCTTTCTAAGGCCAAAAAGGCCAGTTAAGCATTTGTACTGTGCTACAATTTCGGTCTCGGCCCGGTAGCTCAGTTGGTAGAGCAGCGGATTGAAAATCCGCGTGTCGGCAGTTCGATTCTGCCCCAGGCCACCAGATTCACCCCGTAGCTTCGCAAGAAGCTGCGGGGTTTTTCTTTGGGTGCTTAGGTATCAATCTGCAAACAAAAAAGCTCGCCGAAGCGAGCTTTTTCGTTGATGGCCTTTATCAGCCTGAATCGATCAGAACTCGTTCTTAATTGATGTCAAACCCAGCGCATCCCAGTCAAGCATGCCGCCGCGGTAGTAATAGATTTTGTCCGCTGGAAAACCTTCGCGGGTCATGGCGCGAATGGCGATGGGGCTTTGCGGGCAGGTGGGGCCGTTGCAAAAAGCAAATACTTTTTTGGCTTTGCTGCAGTCCATGCCTTTGGCTGTTTTCACGCAACCCAACTCAGAAATGCGTTCCACCACTTCGGTATAAGGAATGCCCAATGAGCCGGGGATAGTGCCCTTGACGCGGTCGTTGGTGTCGCGCATGTCGACCACCAGCGAATCACGGTCGCTCAAGGCTTGGATGATTTCAGTTTCGCCAATGGGGTGTACACCTGGCACAGGAACCAAGGGCTGGATGGTTCCGCCGTTTTTACCGCAAGGTGTCATGATGCGGCTGATTTCGACGGGGCCTTTGGCGGTTTGCACCACCACTGTTTTTTGGCCTTCAAAAATAGTCAGTGCCGTACCGGGGGCGATGGTGGCCGCTTGGCCGAATGCAAGTCCGCTAGACAAAGCGCAGAACAAATAGATGAGTTGTTTTTTCAAAAGGGTCTCCAAAGACAAAAAAGTGACCGGCAAATATAAGGCCTTAGCAATGCATTTGGTCGTCAGGCTGTTGTCATTTGTTTGCGGCACTTTCCGCAGAAGCGGCACTGGCCCGCTGTGCAAACTCCGCCCGCAAGGCTTTGAGTTTTTCGCGCGGGTCTTCTTTGACCGTTTCTTTGTTCAAGTCCATTTCCCCAATGAAGCGACTGGGCATGGCCGCAATCATTTCGCGGCCTTTTTTGCGCTTGCGCGTCCAGCTCACAGCTAAGGTGCGTTGGGCGCGGGTGATACCTACGTACATCAGGCGGCGTTCTTCTTGCAGGCGCACGGCGATGTTCTCGTTGGTGTGCTCGTCCCCCGGTTCATCGTCTAGGCGGAAGGGCAGCATGCCCTCGGTCACGCCCACCAGCATGACGTGTGGCCATTCCAAACCTTTGGAGGCGTGCAGGGTGGAGAGGGTGACCACGTTTTGGTCCTTCTCGCGCTCGGTCAAGGTGGACAGCAATGCGATGGTTTGCGCCACCTCCAGCAAGTTCTTCACTTCGTTGCCGGTTGTCACGCCAGCTGTGTCGTCGATTTGACCGCCACAGCGCTGGGCCATCCAGTCGCAAAACTCCATCACGTTGGTCCACTTTGAGGCGGCAGCTTTTTCGCTTTCTTCGGCGTCGTAGAGGTGCTTTTCGTAGCCAATGTCTTTGAGCCAATCGGTCAAAAATGCGCGGGCGTCTTCGGCCCCTGTGGTGAGGCGGGCGCGAAACTCGAGGTCGTTCACATAGCGGCCAAACTCGTGCAGGCTGCCCAAGGCGCGTGCATTGAGCACGGAAGGAAGGCTGTTGCTGAACAGCGCCTCAAACATGCTGAGTTTGTATTTGCTGGCGAACTCACCGAGGGCGGCCAGGGTTTGGTGGCCGATACCGCGCTTAGGCGTGGTGACGGCGCGCAAAAACGCAGGGTCATCATCGTTGTTGACCCACAGGCGCAGCCAAGAGCACAAGTCACGAATTTCAGCGCGGTCAAAAAAGCTTTGACCACCCGACACCTTGTATGGGATTTGCGCTTTGCGCATAGCGATCTCAATGATCCGTGCTTGGTGGTTGGCGCGGTAAAGGATGGCAAAGTCTTGCAGCTCGCGGTGGCCGCTGCTACTGGCGTCTGTCCCCGCGCGCAAGGATTGGATGCGTGCCACCACGCGTTCGGCTTCGTGTTCTTCGTTGTCGGCATCGACCACGCGCACGGGTTCGCCTTCGCCGAGTTCAGAGAACAAAGTTTTGGGAAACAGTTTGGGGTTGAGTTGAATGACGTTGTTGGCTGCACGCAGGATGGCGCTGGTTGAGCGGTAGTTTTGCTCCAGCTTGATGACTTTCAAGGTGGGAAAGTCTTGCGGTAATTTGCGCAGGTTGTCCAGCGTTGCACCGCGCCAGCCGTAAATCGATTGGTCGTCGTCACCCACTGCGGTAAAGCGAGCGGTGCTGTGGTCTGGGCCCACCAAACACTTGAGCACTTCGTATTGGGTGGCGTTGGTGTCTTGGTATTCGTCCACCAGCACATGGCCGAGTTGGTCTTGCCACTTGGCGCGCACTACGTCGTGTTCTTGCAGCAGTTTCAAGGGCATGCCAATGAGGTCGTCAAAGTCCACGCTTTGGTAGGCGCTCAGGCGCTCTTCGTAGCGGGCCATGATTTTGGCGATGATGCGCTCGTTGTCGTCTTTCGCCAGCGCCAATGCTTGGGCGGAGTTGAGGCCCATGTTTTTCCACAGGCTGATGGTCCATTGCCATTGGCGTGCAGTGGCAATGTCGGATGTACCGCCTGCGTCTTTCAAGATGCCGGTCACATCAGCGCTGTCCATGATGCTGAACTGTGGCTTGAGGCCCATCACGCCGCCGTCCTGGCGCAGCATGCGCACGCCCAAGGCGTGGAAGGTGCAAATCAGCACATCGTTGGCGGGCTTGCCAATCAGACCTTTGGCTCGCTCGCGCATTTCGGCGGCGGCTTTGTTGGTAAAGGTGATGGCGGCAATGCGCTTGGGCTCAAGCCCCGTTTGGATGAGGCGGCCAATCTTGTGCGTGATGACGCGCGTCTTGCCCGAGCCCGCCCCCGCCAACACCAGACAAGGACCGTGCAAGAAATTGACGGCTTCTTGTTGCGCGAGATTCAGACCAGCAGACATTCAGGAGACAGTGATTGCGAAGCCGTCAATGATACCGACCTACCCACAAGGCAAAATAGCGACGTGCTGAACATTCTTCTCGTCACTTTCCCCTTCTTTGCGCTGGTGCTGGCTGGCTTTGTGGCGGCACATCGCCGCATGCTGCCGCTGGACGCAATACCTGGCCTGAACGGCTTTGTGCTGTTCTTCGCATTGCCGTGCATGCTGTATCGCTTTGGAGCGAGCACGCCCATCGTGCAGTTGCTAGATGCCACGTTGTTCTTTGCGTATTTGTTGTGCGCTTTGTTGATGGTCGGCTTTGTGGTGGCTGTGAGCCTCAACAAACGCATTGGCTGGAATGATGCGTCGTTTGGTGCATTGGTGGGCGCGTTTCCCAACACCGGCTTTATGGGCGTGCCTCTGCTGGTGGCCTTGCTGGGCGCATCCGCCGCAGGCCCCGCCATCGTGACCATCGTGGTGGACATGGTGATCACCACCTCCTTATGCATTGCTTTGTCCCGCTTGGATGGTGCCGATGAACATGGCGCAAGCAAAGCTGCAATGAGTGCCTTGAAAGGCGTGCTGACCAACCCCATGCCTTGGGCTATCAGTTTGGGGGCTTTGTCATCGGCGATGGACTATGAATTGATTGGCCCTTTTGCCAAGACCGTGGGCTTGCTGGCTGATGCGGCGTCACCTGTGGCGTTGTTCACCATCGGCGCGGTGCTGGCGCGTTCACAAATTCGTGTGAAGGAAAGCGGACATCCGCCCATTCTGTGGCGCGACTTTTTGCCTGTGGCCATTTTTAAATTGGTGCTGCATCCCGTGCTGGTGCTGCTCGTCATGGCGTCTGCTGTGCAAATGGGATTTGTGATCGAGCGATTCACCATGGTCGTGGTGGTCTTGGTGGCTGCATTGCCAAGCGCGAGTAATGTGGCCTTGCTGACGGAGCGATTTGGCGCTGACACGGGGCGTATCGCGATGATTATTTTGTTCACTACCGCTGCGGCGTTTTTTACCTTCTCGGGCGCGGTCGCCTTGCTGCACGGCTAATTGATTAAATCGCCAGCGGGTCTACATCCACAGCCCAGCGGATCACCTGCCGATGCGCGCTGCGCATGGCGTGCAAATCGGCCTGCCAATTCGCCAAGAAATGTTGCAGCGCTTTGCGTGAGGTGCACTCAATCAACATCTGAGCACGCTCGATGTTGGCCACGCGTTGAATCGTCATGGGCACAGCCGGATACAAATCAACCAACAGTTCATCGGCCAATGCCGCGCCTGCATCGCGTGCAGCGTTTAAAAAGCCTTGCGCGGCTTCTTGGCTGCGTGCCTCTGCGCGCACCAAGGCTTGGAAGCTGAACGGCGGCAAGGTGGCTTGTTCGCGTTCTTTGAGCTGTTGTTCGGCAAAGGCGGGGTAGTCGTGTTGCTTGAGGGCTTCAAACAGTGGGTGCAGCGGGTGAAAGCTTTGCACCCACATCTCGCAGGGGCTCACCAAGCTCATGCTGGCATCGCGACCTGCACGCCCTGCGGCTTGCATGAGCAAGCTAAATAATCGCTCAGGCGCGCGGAAGTCACTCGAAAACAAAGCGCCATCTGGGTTCAGCGCTGCGACCAAGGTGACACGCCTGAAGTCGTGGCCTTTGGCAATCATTTGCGTGCCGACCAGCACGTCCACTGCACCTGCATGCACCTCGGCCAGCTGGCGCTCTAACTCGCCTTTGAGGCGTGTGCTGTCGGCGTCAATGCGTGCGATGCGGATGGGTTCACCGTCGGGCCTGCTTACATCGGCCAACAGCGCTGCTAAGTGCTCTTCGAGTTGCTCTGTTCCTCGGCCCAAGGGGCTGATGTCTAAGTTGCCGCAGCTCGGGCATGCACGCGGCACGGGCTGCGTGAAGCCGCAGTGGTGGCAGCGCAAGGTGCGGTCGAGTTTGTGGAACACGCGGTAGGCGCTGCAATGCGGGCACTCGCTTTTCCAGCCGCAATCGTTGCAGTTGAGCACGGGCGCGTAGCCACGTCGGTTGAGCAGCACCAAGATTTGTTCGCCGCGCGTCACGCGCTCGCGCATGGCGTCGAGCAAGTGGTTGGAGAAGACCGTCTTGTAGGGTTGGCGGTTCATGTCCACGCGGCGCACTAAGGGCAGAGCACCTTGACCCACGCGTGAGGGCATGGCCAGACGCATGTATCGGCCAGCGGGCTCTGAAGCAGTAGCGGGGCGGCTGTGATGCCAACTCTCGAGTGACGGCGTGGCCGAGCCCAGAATGACTTTGGCCCCTTCAAGTTGCCCGCGATAGATGGCCAAGTCGCGGGCTGAATAGCGCGCGCCTTCTTGTTGTTTGTAGCTTGGGTCGTGTTCTTCATCCACCACGATGAGTTGCAAATGCGGCATGGACGCAAACACCGCCATGCGAGTGCCCAACAAAATGCGAGCTTCGCCGCTGTGTGCGGCTAGCCAGTTTTTGAGGCGCTGTGCTGGCGTGAGACTGCTGTGCATGGACACCAAACAATCAGCACCCCACTGCGGGCAAAAGCGCGCGCGAAAGCGTTCTTCGAGTTGGGGCGTGAGGTTGATCTCGGGCACCATCACCAAAATTTGCGCTTGTGGGTCGCGCTCTAACTCAGCTTGCGCGGCACGCAAATACACCTCGGTCTTGCCGCTACCTGTGTTGCCAAACAACAAGAACGGGCCTTTGTTGGCCGAAATATCCGCCAGCACTTGGGCCTGTTCGTCGGTCGGTTTGGGAGTGCTTTGCGTTGCACCCTCATAGGCCGCCACCGCTTTGGATTTGCGCTTTAAGCGGCGTGCCCATTGCTCGGTGCTGAGATCGCGCAGTTGGCTGGGCAGTGCGGCCAAGGCCACCTCACCCGCGCTGCGTTGGTAGTAGTGCGCGGCAAACTGCACCAGCTGACGCCAGTGGGCGCTGAGCGGCGTGAGACCTTCCAGCACACTGGCGATGGCGCGCAGTTGCATGGTGGCAGGTGCTGCGTTCTGGTGCGACGGGTCATCAGTCATCAACAACGAAGGCTGCTCACTGGAGTTCGTGTCTGCAATTGGCGCGTGATCGCCACTTTGGTGGGGCGATTCGGTCTCGCCCCACACCACGCCCAATAACTCACGACTACCCAGAGGCACACGCACTAAGGTGCCGGGCGCGTGCATAACATCGCTTTCATACGTGAGTGCGCCACCAATACCGCTGTGCGCGGGGGTGTGAACCATCACTGAAATTTGGTGCGGCATGTCAAGCGGTGAGTTGGGGTGTTTTGCTCAGGTGTTTTGGCAGAAAACGCTTTAAGTCGTTGATTTGAATAGACTTCGGAGTAAACCCAGAGTTTCTGTGGATAACTTTGTTGATATCTACAGTTGAGTAGCTCCGAAGGCGCATGGATCAAGGCTCGGAACAAACTGCCTGAAAAAAATGCAAGCCTAGAATCCTATATAAATCAATGACTTAGAAAAAATTAAAGTTTTCCAAAATGCTGCAAAAGAAAAAATGCACGGTATGAGCGGGATCAACTTTTTTGTGCATAAGTGTGAAGTCGAAGTAAAACTTTTGGTGACTTGACACACTATTTCTTGAGTTGCTTTTAAGGTTTTCTCAACGCCCGAGAGTGGCTGTGGACTGTTTCCACCAACACACCCACGCTCTCTGGCGGTGTGTACTGGCTGATGCCGTGACCCAAGTTGAAAATTTGGGTGGGGCCGGTCGTGGTTTTGTCCGTGTGTGGCTTGCCAAATGCATCCAACACGCGTCGCGCTTCGGTCGCAATCGCATCTGCTGGCGCAAACAACGAGTTGGGGTCCAGGTTGCCTTGCAGGGCTTTGCCAGGGCCGCCCACTTCGCCGCCCACTTGGGCGCGAGCTTTGGCGAGGTTGACCGTCCAGTCCACGCCCAACACTTCGCAGTCGAGGTCGGCCATCTCTGGCAACCACAAGCCTCCGCCCTTGGTGAATACCAAGCGGGGGATGACCGCGCCATCGTGCGAACGCTTGAGTTGTGCCAACACGCGCTTGGTGTAGGCCATGCTGAACTGTTGGAACATGCCGTCGGCCAGCACGCCGCCCCAGCTGTCAAAAATCATCACGGCTTGTGCGCCGGCTTCGATTTGGGTGTTGAGGTACAGGGCCACCGCATCGGCATTGATTTCCAAAATGCGGTGCATCAGGTCGGGGCGGCTGTACATCAAGCTCTTGACTTGGCGGTAGTCGTCTGAGCCAGCGCCTTCGACCATGTAGCAAGCCAAAGTCCAAGGGCTGCCAGAAAAACCAATCAATGGCACGCGGCCATTGAGTGCTTTGCGAATCGAGGTGACGGCGTCAAACACATAACGCAGCTTGGCCATGTCGGGCACGGCAAGTTCATTCACAGCGGCTTCGTTACGCACGTTTTTGGCAAACTTCGGGCCTTCGCCTTGTGCGAACGAGAGGCCTAGGCCCATGGCGTCGGGCACGGTCAAGATGTCGCTGAACAAGATGGCGGCATCGAGCGGGTAACGCTCAAGCGGCTGCAAGGTGACTTCGGTGGCGAAGTCGGTGTTGGTGGCCAAACCCATGAAACTGCCGGCCTTGGCGCGCGTGGCGCAGTACTCTGGCAAATAGCGTCCAGCTTGGCGCATGAGCCAAACTGGGGTGTGGTCGGTGGCTTGGCGCATGCAAGCGCGCAAAAAGGTGTCGTTTTGGAGTGGTGCAAACATGGCGACATTGTCGCCGAGGTCTGGCTTAGTTCAATTGACGGTGTTCAACCATCAGGCAAAGGTCTTGCACGACGACCAAGCCTGCGTTTGTGGCTTGTTTTGCGGCTGCGTCATTCACCACGCCAATTTGCAGCCACAGCGATTTGGCCCCAATGGCAATGGCCTCTGCTGCGATGGGAGGGATGTCTTCAGAGTTGCGAAAACAGTTCACCATGTCGATGCGTTCGTGGGTCGCCGCTTCGGTGAGCGAGGCATAGGCCTTTTCGCCCAAAACTTCGGTGGCGTTGGGATTGATCGGCACGATGCGAAAGCCGTGCTCCTGCATGTACTTGGCCACTCGAAAACTGTCGCGATGCGGCTTGGGCGAGAGGCCCACCACGGCAATGGTTTTGCAATTAGCGAGGCTTTGACGAATGGCAGCTTGGGTCATGACCGTTGAGTTCCGCGTGACTTAGGTGAGGGCTTAGTTGCGGGTGATGATGGCCGCTGAATTGGGTTTGGCGGGCAGTGCGAAACCGGTGGCAGGTTTTGTTGGGTCGGCGGCAGGCAAGGTGGCCAGCGCCTCTTTCATCTTGCTCACACTGAGCAACTCTGACAACACCAGCGGCGCTTTGCCCGGCGCATGCAGCACATAAACAGGCACGCCGCTGCGGCCCAACGCAGTGAGCGCGGCGGTGATGGCGGGGTCACGGCGCGTCCAGTCTGCTCGCATGAGGGTGACTTGGTGCGCGGCAAAGTCTGCCAACACCTCGCTGTTGGAGAGCGTAGATTTTTTGTTGATTTGGCAGGTCACGCACCACGCCGCGGTGAAGTCCACAAACACGGGGCGGCCTTGGGCCAAGCTCTGTGCCACGGCAGCTTCGGACCATGGCTGCCAAACGGCGTTGCCGTTAGATGTCGTTGTGTTGCTTTCTACTGCGCCAGTGGCTGGCGCTTTAAGTTCTTCTGCAAAGTTCATTGCGCCCCATGCCAAGGCAGCTGCCAACAGCCAAGCCACGCCACGCGCTGCGCGGCTGTGCTGCGTGACGGCCCAAATGAAGGCGGCGAGCAACAGCAAACCACCCAGTGCAAACATGGTGGCATCCAAGCTGGTTTGTTGGCCCAATACCCACAGCAGCCACACCACGGTGGCCAGCATGGGGAAGGCCAACAGCTGGCGCAGCGTGACCATCCAAGGGCCGGGGTGTGGCAGCAGGCGTGCGACGGCAGGCATGAAGCTGGCCAGCAAATAAGGTGCGGCAAGCCCCAAGCCCATGGCCACAAAAATGCTCAGCGCTTGCCAGGTGGGCAAGGTCATGGCCAGTCCCAACGAGGCGCCCATGAATGGCGCGGTGCAAGGCGATGCCACTGCCACTGCCAGTACGCCTGACAGGCCTGCGTCCATGACGGGGTGTTTGTATTGAAAGCTGGCCACGCGTGAAGGCAGGATTTGCCCGAACTCAAACAAGCCAAACAAATTCAACGCAATAAGCGTGAAGAAGGCCGCCAGCACACTGACCACCACGGGCGACTGCAGCTGAAAGCCCCAGCCCAATTGCTCACCTGCAGCGCGCAGCGCCAACACGCCAGCGCCCAAGGCCAAGAAGCTCAACACCACACCTGCGGTGTAGGCCATGCCCGCCACGCGGTGTGCACGGTGGGCACGGCTGTGTTGGGCGAAGCCCAGTAGCTTGATGGCCAACACCGGCAGCACGCAGGGCATGAGGTTGAGGATGAGGCCACCTACAAATGCGCCTAAGAGTGCCAAGACAAAACCCAAAGCACCTTCGTCGCTCACGACAGGCGCGACGGCGGGTGCTGTGGCCGCTGGTAGTTCTGACACCGCAGGCCATGCTTGTGTGATGGCGGCAGACACTTCAAAGCCCTGACGCGCAGAGCCTTCTCCCGCCGTGAGTACAAAGCTCAGTTCTTTCGGGTCGTTCAAACGCAAATTGCTCAGCGGAAGCTGCACAGTCCACACACCGTCTTGCCAAGACTGGATGGCGCGTGGGTGTTGTTCGGCGGCAGACTCCAGCACCTCGGGGGCATTTGGAAACACGCTCAAGGTTTGGCCTTGTAGCGCGGCAGGTAAACCGCTCACTTTCATTACCAAGCGTTGCGCGTCAAAGCTAGTCGTGGCTTTGACGTTGGGTAAGGCTTGGGGTTGTTGCGCTTGCACTGCGTCAAACGCAGCAGCTTGAGGTGCGTAGCTGCTGTTGACGGGGATGCGTAAGGTGAAGTCACCTTCTTGCGGGATGCACTCAAGGCGGCACACCAGCCAATTGGCACGCACTTGCAGGTCAAGCGTTTGCGAGGCCTTGGGCTTGTATTCTTTTGATACCGTCAGCGGCACGGCCAGCAACACGGTTTTGTCGTAGCCGTAGTTGGTGAGGTTGCCTGCTTTGAGCTTGTGCGGCAGCGGCCATTGCACATCACCGGCTGTGATGCCTGCGGGGAGGTCGAGTTCAATTTGCGTGGGCAGGCCAGAGTCGCCAGGGTTGCGCCAATAGGTGTGCCACTCGGGCTGGTGCGAGAGCTGCAAGCCCACCCAGACGGGTTGACCCGCTTGAACGCCTTGGGGTGCGTGTGCCACCAGTTCGGCGCGCAGTTGCGGCGTGCTGACCACGGCGCTGGGCAAGCCTTGCGCCCATGCTGAGCCGAGCAGGCCGGCGGCTAATAAAACACGTGAGATGAGTTTGAACATGTGTCTGATGTTACCGAGCTATGAACTAAACCGCCTTGCGTTAGGGCAATGGCAGGGAAAGTAAGATGGCACTTATGACTGCGTACACCAGCACACATACCGCCCAAGCTTTGGCCTCGCACCGTTGGTCCGAACTCAACACGCGCGACTTTGCCACGTTGGACCCCGCACGCGCCGTGGCCGTGTTGCCGCTGGGCGCGACGGAACAGCATGGGCCACACTTGCCGTTGTCGGTGGACACGGTGTTGGTGGATGGCGTGGTCAATGCCGCACTGGGACATTTGGCGGCTACTGATCCTGTGCTCGTGCTTCCCACGCAAACCGTGGGCTTGAGTACCGAGCACACCGCCTTTGCCGGCACGCTGCACTTGTCACCACAAACCTTGATTCAACTTTGGTGCGACATTGGCGCATCCGTGGCACGCGCCGGTGTGAAAAAGCTGCTGATGTTCAACGCCCATGGCGGCAACGTGGGGCTGATGGATGTGGTGGCCCGCGAGCTGCGTGCGCAGCATGGTCTGATTGTTTACAGCAGCAGTTGGTACAACTTGCCAATTGATGCGGGCGTGATGGGCCAGTTTTCTGCGGATGAACACCGCTTTGGCATCCATGCTGGCGATATTGAAACATCCATGATGCTGGCACTATCGCCCAGTAGCGTGAAGATGGCCGAGGCGCAAAACTTTGCCTCCACTTCGCAAGACCGTGCCAAGCACTATGCGGTGTTGGGCAACGGCAGAAGCGCCAAACTCGGTTGGCACATGCAGGACTACAACCCGCAAGGTGCAGCGGGCAACGCGTCTGCTGCCACGGCCGCCAAAGGCGAGGCGCTGGTGCAAAGTGCGGGCGAGCAGTTAGCGCTGTTGCTTAAAGAAATGGTCGCGTTGCCGCTGAGCACCGTTCGCGTCTAAGCCACTTTCCGGCGCTAGCCGAGGCTGGCCTGAGCGGCAATAAGCACTAAGCGAACGTTACCCAGTCTTTGTGATCGGGTGTCTCCATGTGCGGCAAGCAGTTAAAGCTCTGTAGGCTGTGCCGCTTCGGGTTGAAGTTAAATTCAGTCACAGCCGTGTTGCGTAAACGCATGTTCAGCTCAATACTGGTTTCTGGGCTTGTGCGCAGCACATGTGCCACCGCCGTGGCAATGGGGCCGCCGCTAGATACCAATAAAACACGGCCTTCGTGTTGTTGGCGAATTTGGTCGAGCGCTGATGTGACGCCATGCGCAAATTCGGCATAGCTGGGCATGCCTTGTGGGCTGACCACCCCCGCCATCCACTGCGTGAGGCCGTCGCGTAACAAGCGGAAATACTGTTTGTACCCTTCAGGTGTAGAGGGTTTGACCAACTCCCCGGGCTGAATGGTGCGAATCACAGCCTCGGCGTCGTATTCGTTCAAGGTAGGCAAGACGATGGCCTCATGTGCCGTACCCATGCCGGTTTGAATGCCAGCCAAGGTTTGCGCGTGGCGTTTCATCGACCCAGTGATGACAGTGTCAAATTGGATGTCTAGCGATCTCCAGTGCTCGCCAAGGCGTTGGCTTTGCTGTTGCCCCAATGGGCTGAGTTGGTCGTAGTCAGTGGCGCCTAAAGAGGCTTGCCCATGTCGCACTAAGTAGAGATGTCCCATGTTTGTGATGCGTGTTGTTTGCGCTTCATTTTGAAGATGAATGGCTTGGTTGACAGTCGCGGCAGAGACCACGAGTCGCCTCTGTTGCAGTCGAACAGGGATTCGGATAACTAAGGCACTTGCAGCGCCGAGCGCACCATCCACACCACTGTGCCTAAAAGCGCCAAGGCCATGATGCGGTTGAACCATTGCAGCCGTTGGGCGGTGTTGTTGGGGCCGCGCAGCCACTGGCGCAAACTGGCGCCTATCCATGCATAGGTCAGGTTGCTGGTGAGTCCAAAGAACATAAAGATGGGCAGAGTCTCCAACAGTCGTGCCACAGTGTCGTCATGACCGATGACCCAGCCACTCACCACCGACAAAGCCAAGAACCACGCTTTGATGTTGATGAATTGCAGCATCACGCCCTGTTTGAAGCCCACAACAGGGCCAATTGCCGCTTCGCTCAAATGCTGCGTGTTCGCGAGTTTCCAAGCCAGCCATAACAAGTACAAAACACCTGCCGCCAGTAGGCCCCAACGCAGCGGTGGGTAGCCCAGCACCATCACGCCTAAGCCGGCGGCATTGAGCACGAGCAGCACGCCCCAGCCCGCGGGTACAGCGCATACAAAAGGCAGCGCACGACGCAGGCCATGGTTAGCTGCAATCGTGGCCGACAGAGCGGTGTTGGGCCCTGGGGTGAAGGTGCCCACGGTGGCGAGGGCAATCAAGGCAAATAGTTCTTCGCTGCTCATGCAGGCGAGGATAGTTGCTCCCAACGCTCAAGGGCTGTCATCAGCGCGTCTTCAATCTCGGTATCGCGCTTGTGCAGCTGCGCAATCTTGGCGGGGTCGCTGGCGTACAGCCCGCTGTCGTTCAGTGCGGCTTGCGTTTCTTTTTGCTCTGCTTCGAGGGAAGCAATCAGCTCAGGCAGCGTTTCGAGTTCACGTTGTTCTTTGTAGCTGAGCTTGCGAGCCTTGGCTGTAGGCTGTGCTGCTGGCGCTTTTGGCGGTTCTGCAGTCGTGCTTTTGGCAGCTGGTGCGGCAGGTTTGGCTTGTGGGGCTAGGCTGCGAGCGCGTTCAGACTGGATGAGCCAATCTTGTACGCCACCTTCGTATTCGCGCCAAAAACCGGGCTTGTCGTCCGTGCCTTCAAACACCAAGGTGCTGGTGGCCACGTTGTCGAGGAAGGTGCGGTCATGGCTGACGATGAACACTGTGCCGTCATAGTTTTGCAGCAACTCTTCGAGCAATTCAAGCGTGTCAATGTCCAAGTCGTTGGTAGGCTCGTCCAGGACCAGCACGTTCGCAGGGCGTGCAAACAAGCGAGCCAGCAACAATCGGTTGCGCTCACCACCTGAGAGCGAGCGCACGGGAGAGGTGGCTCTTGCTGGTGAGAACAAGAAGTCGTCTAAGTAGCTTTTGACGTGTTTACGTTGTGTGCCGATTTCAATCCACTCGCTACCGGGACTGATGAAGTCTTCCAGCGAGGCATCCATGTCTAAGCCGTTGCGCATTTGGTCAAAGTAGGCCACTTGCAGGTTTGCACCTTGGCGAATCTTGCCGCCATCGGCTTCAAGCTCGCCCAGAATCATTTTCAACAGGGTGGATTTGCCTACGCCGTTAGGGCCAATCAAACCAATCTTGTCGCCACGCAAGAAGGTGGCGGAGAAGTTCTTGGCAATCACTTTGCCGCCGAATGCTTTGTCCACTTCAGTGAGTTCGGCCACGATCTTGCCGGTGGGTGCGCCACTGGCCACGTCCAGCTTGACACGGCCCACAGCATCGCGGCGTGCTTCGCGTTGGGCTCGCAAAGCTTCTAAGCGGCCAATGCGGCTTTGGCTACGTGTGCGTCGTGCCTCAACGCCTTTGCGAATCCAAACCTCTTCACCCGCCAACAGCTTGTCGGCCTTGGCGTTGATAACGGCTTCTTGTGCGGCTTGTTCTTCTTTCTGCAATTGATATTGCGAGAAGTTGCCGGGGTAGGTCAGCAAATGGCCACGGTCCAATTCCACAATGCGTGTGGCCACTTTGTCCAAGAACGAGCGGTCATGGGTGATGGTGATGATGCTTCCCTTGAAATCAATCAAGAGTTGCTCCAGCCATTCAATGCTGTCGAGGTCCAAGTGGTTGGTCGGCTCGTCGAGCAAGAGCACATCAGGCGAGGTGACCAAGGCTTGCGCGAGAGCGACGCGCTTGAGTGTGCCGCCTGAGAGGGCGTTGATGCGCGCATCTGGATCAAGGTGCAGGCGGTGCAATGTTTCTTGCACGCGTTGCTCCCAGTTCCATCCGTCAAACATTTCAATTTCGTTTTGCATGGCTGTGAGGTCGCCCTCGCCTGCAGAGTACTGTTCAATCAGATGAATCACGCGTGCAAGCCCAGCACTGACAGATTCAAAGACGGACGCTGTGCTTTCGAGGTGCGGCTCTTGTGCCACATAGGTAACGCGTAACCCCTGCTGAACGCGTAAGTCGCCATCATCAGGCTTCTCAAGCCCGCCCAAGATGCGTAACAAAGAGGATTTGCCTGCGCCATTGCGGCCAATCAGGCCGACGCGCTCAGCAGTTTCAAGAGAAAACTCTGCGTGATCCAGCAAAGCAACGTGCCCAAAAGCGAGTTGGGCGTTTTGTAAAGTAATTAAAGACATGCCGCATTATCAAGGGCCCTGCTAGTTGGCCGCTTCTCTATATGGAGCCTCTTGCGTAGAAGGGCTGCAAATGGGCCCATTGCGAACTTTTTTGAAAATAGTTGCGCGAAGCCAAAAAGTAGTGCTATACTGACGGGCTCCGCTGATGAGAGCTGTTAAGGGTTAACCCGAAACGTGATTGGCGGAGGTGGTAGAAAAGATTTTTAAAATTTCTTCGAAATGTTCAAAAATCCGATGTATACTGCAAGGCTTCGCTGATCGCAGCGTAGTTGCTCAAGTAGTTGAGTGGTTCATTAAAAACATACAGCCGATAAGCGTGGGCGTTTGATGGTGATTGCCAAGTTCTTTAGGAACTTAGCTTTAATTAGCTAACAAACGCTCATGAAGTAAAAAAGATGTGAAATTCGTCAAAGAAAATCACGTCGATTCCAATTTATGAGTTGGTCGAAAGACCGAAAAAATTATCAAGATCGAACTATAGAGTTTGATCCTGGCTCAGATTGAACGCTGGCGGAATGCTTTACACATGCAAGTCGAACGGCAGCACGGGCTTCGGTCTGGTGGCGAGTGGCGAACGGGTGAGTAATATATCGGAACGTGCCCAGTCGTGGGGGATAACGTAGTGAAAATTACGCTAATACCGCATACGATCTAAGGATGAAAGCGGGGGATCGCAAGACCTCGCGCGATTGGAGCGGCCGATATCAGATTAGGTAGTTGGTGAGGTAAAGGCTCACCAAGCCAACGATCTGTAGCTGGTCTGAGAGGACGACCAGCCACACTGGAACTGAGACACGGTCCAGACTCCTACGGGAGGCAGCAGTGGGGAATTTTGGACAATGGACGCAAGTCTGATCCAGCCATTCCGCGTGCAGGACGAAGGCCTTCGGGTTGTAAACTGCTTTTGTACAGAACGAAAAGGTCTCTATTAATACTAGGGGCTCATGACGGTACTGTAAGAATAAGCACCGGCTAACTACGTGCCAGCAGCCGCGGTAATACGTAGGGTGCAAGCGTTAATCGGAATTACTGGGCGTAAAGCGTGCGCAGGCGG
>NCJK01000004.1 GCA_002282445.1 Burkholderiales bacterium 39-55-53
TGCTGCATCAATACTCGCAATGTTCTCCTCCGAGAGTTGTTGCAACTGCACAGTGTTGAGCGCTCGGATCTGGGCGCTCGTAAGGGCCTTAACTTGAGCTGTACTCAAGCTATTGATCTTGTTAGATGCAATCGCTGAAATTGTGGCTGCACTTAGTGCTGCGATGTCCACTGAATCAATTGCTTGAAGGTTAGCATCTGTTAGACCATTTAGCTGGGTCGAACTTAGCGCAGATACCTGCGACAAGGTAAGCGCCTTAATTTGCTCTTCGTTAAATTTACCAAGTTGGGCTGTAGTAAGCAACTTAATATTTTTCGTAGCAATGCCTTCGACTTGCTTATTTGTAAGCCCCAAGGAATCAAGTGCAAAGAGTGTTGAAATCTGTTTTGAAGTAATTGAAGAAACTTGCTCTGAGGTCAATGACTGAAGCTGCTCTTCATTACTGTTCAATGCATTAATCTGGTTGGTACTGAGCGATGAGATTTGGGAAGTTTTGAATGATGAAATTTGACTGGTAGTCAAAGCACTGAACTGCGAAGTCGTTAACGAATTCAGTTGGACGGTTGTGAGTGAAATTACCTGTGGAGCCGAGAGTGATGTAAGCTGCTCATCTGTAAGCTTACTCACCTGGCTCGTAGTCAGGCTTGCAACCTGCGTCTGCGTTAACCCCTGTATTTGGGTTGCACTGAGTGACTGAATTTGTGACGAAGTGAGCGCCTGAAGCTCCGGTGTCGAAAAAGTTGACAGCTGCTTGACCGTCAATGACGCCATTTGATCAGTTGACAGCGCAGAAATTACGCTCGTTGGGATTGCGTTAATTTGCGAAGAAGTAAGGCCCGGAATTGCATCTGCCTGTATTGAACGCAATGCAATACTACTAATTTTTGCAAAGTCAGCCGTCTTGATAGCACTTATCTCTGACGAAGAAAGCGACGCGATATCCACAGTCGCGGTAGGCAATGTAGTAATTACACTATTGGGACTGCTTGAGCCAGAGACTGGAGTAAGGGCCATTTCACGTATCCTTCAAATTAATCAAGTTTTATTGGCAATATCTATGCCAATTAATTTCAAATTTAAGATCATCTTAATTTATACCAAATAGCTAAAATTCTGCGCGAGGCATCACAATGAACCATATAGCTATCTTTAAGGAACCTTTTTTTCGTTATCTCCTTTATCGGCACGAGTTTTAAAAACTTGAGCAATTAAATAATTTAATTTAAAAAATCTCATGTTCGCGACCTATTAAGGAAGCAACGATTGGCGCAAAATTTGCTTATTTCGTTCACCGTCTGTAATTTGACACACGTTTTAAGTCGAAAGAAACCGTGAATAAACCCATTCCCTATGGTCGCCAAAACATTTCAGAAGCCGATATCCAAGCGGTGGTTGATGTTTTGCGCTCGGATTTTCTGACCCAGGGGCCCGCAGTACCTACTTTTGAGAGTGCGGTGGCTTCCTATTGCGGTGCGGCACACGGCATAGCAGTCAACAGCGCAACTTCAGCACTGCACATTGCTTGCTTGGCGCTCGGCCTACGTCAAGACGACTGGCTGTGGACAACCCCCATCACCTTCGTTGCTTCCGCCAACTGCGGGCTTTACTGTGGGGCACAAGTCGACTTTGTCGATATCGACCCTCGCACATACAACCTTTGCCCACAAGCTCTTGAGGCCAAGCTTGTGCAGGCAGAAAAAACTGGACGCTTACCTAAGCTACTTGTAGCAGTACACCTGTGCGGCCAGCCCTGCGACATGGCTGCCATTCACTCCCTAAGTCAACGCTACGGCTTCAAGATCATTGAAGATGCCTCGCACGCAATCGGTGGCAAATACAAAAATGAGCCCATCGGCAATTGCCGCTATAGCGACGTTACTGTATTTAGTTTTCATCCCGTCAAGATCATCACTACAGCTGAAGGCGGCATGGCTGTAACCAATAACCCTGAGATTGCTCACGCCATGGAACTGCTGCGCAGCCATGGAATTACCCGCGATGAGTCGCACATGACTCACCCATCAGACGGGCCTTGGTACTACGAACAAACTACGTTGGGCTTTAACTACCGAATGACGGAACTACAAGCAGCATTGGGCGTCAGTCAAATGCAGAGACTCGATTCGTTTGTCGCCCAACGACACGCTCTGGCCAAACGCTACGATGAGTTGCTTTCAAAGCTTCCGCTGGTGACACCTTGGCAGCACCCTGACAGCTATTCTGGGCTGCATCTGTATGTCATTCGACTGCGACTTAAGCAAATTCATAAAACGCACAGACAAGTTTTTGAAGGCCTGCGCGCTCAAGGTATTGGCGTTAATTTGCACTACATACCCGTGCACACGCAGCCCTACTACGAAAAAATGGGGCATGACAGAAGCGCCCTCACACAGGCAGAGCAATACTATGCAGAGGCGATCAGTCTGCCCATGTTTCAAGACCTTACGCATGCGCAACAAGACCAAGTGGTGGCAGCTTTGCACCAGGAGCTGACTCCATGAGAATCGCCGTCATCCCTGCGCGTGGCGGCAGCAAGCGCATACCGCGAAAAAACATCAAGCATTTCGGTGGCATGCCCATGATTGCATGGTCTATCCGAGCAGCCGTCGCCAGTCAATGTTTTGACCGCATCATCGTTAGCACAGACGACCATGAAATTGCTCAAATATCACAAGCATTTGGTGCCGAGACTCCGTTCGTTCGCCCGCCAGAACTTTCTGACGACCACACAGGCACCATCCCCGTTGTAGCGCATGCTGTGGCATGGCATAACGCAAATGAAAAAGAAGCAAGCGACGTTTGCTGCATTTATGCCACCGCTCCATTTATACAAGCCAACGACCTGCGTCGTGGACTTGCAATCCTGCAAGGTAGTGGGGCTGACTATGCTTTCTCAGTAACCAGCTACGCGTTTCCTATTCAAAGAGCGATTCGCATCTCACCTGAGCAAAGGGTGCAAATGATCCAACCGGAGCACTTCCAAACACGATCACAAGACTTGGAAGAGGCTTGTCACGATGCAGGCCAGTTTTATTGGGGGCATGCTCATGCTTGGCTTAATCAGCGCCCCCTCTTCACAGAAGCGGCGGCCCCCGTGACTATTCCCCGATACCGCGTGCAAGACATTGACACCCCCGAGGACTGGGAACGAGCTGAATGGATGCTAAAGAGCATAAATCTATTTAACAAGGACAATCATGACATTCAAGACTGAGCAAGAAGCTTTTTGGGCTGGCGAATTTGGCAACGACTACATCGCGCGAAATCAAGGTGATGCACTCCTTGCATCAAACCTTGATTTTTTTAGCAAAGCCTTGCGTGCTGCTCGAGGCATCAAAAGCTGCATCGAGTTTGGAGCCAACATTGGCATGAACCTAAAGGCGATTCAACTGCTGCACCCCGGCATCAAAGCATCGGCCATCGAGATAAATGACGCGGCTGCCACACAGTTACGCCAAGTAATTGCATCTGAAAACGTTCACAACACTTCAATACTTGACTTTGAACCTGCCCGAACGCATGACCTCGTAATGATCAAGGGTGTGCTCATTCACATAAACCCCAACGAATTACCGCAGGTCTACGACAAGCTCGTTGCCAGCTGTGGACGTTACTTGCTGGTCGCAGAGTACTACAACCCTGCACCTGTAACTATTCCCTACCGCGGCCACAGCGACCGTCTTTTCAAACGCGATTTTGCGGGTGAGATTATGGAACGCCACCCCGAATTCAAGTTGGTTGACTATGGCTTTGCCTACCGACGCGACCCAAATTTCCCACAGGACGACATCACCTGGTTCTTGATGGAAAAAGTTTAAGAATTCATTTAATGAAAATCGTCTTTCGCACAGATGCATCGGTCCAGATTGGAACTGGCCACGTGATGCGCTGCCTAACGTTAGCCGATGCACTGAACCTCAATGGCGCAAAGTGCACATTTATTTGCCGAGCTCATTCAGGTCACTTGATAGATGTAATTCATCAGCGCGGTCATCAAACAGTTGTGTTGCCTACTCAAGATAAGCACCCAACTACTGCAAGTGAAGACACTCTTGGGCACTCAGCTTGGCTAGGCACAGGCTGGGCAATCGATGCCGCCCAGACACAAGAAGCAATTCGCTCACAAGCGACTGATTGGCTGGTCGTTGACCACTATGCGCTGGACTATAGATGGGAAGAGGTACTCCGCCCTCACTGCCGGCAGTTGATGGTTATTGACGATTTGGCTGACCGCAGACATGATTGCGACTTGCTGCTGGACCAAAATTTAGGCCGGACAGCGAAGGACTACGACGAACTCATCCCTGTGGCCGCTAATAAATTGATCGGCCCTCGCTACGCTCTTCTTCGCCCTGAATTTGCTGAGCTACGTGCAGAAAGCCTAGCAAGGCGAACGCATCCAGAGTTCAAACATTTACTCATCACCATGGGCGGCGTGGACAAAGACAACGTCACTGGCGATGTTCTGGACGCACTTCGCACCTGTGCATTGCCTACAGACTTACACATCACTGTGGTGATGGGGTCCCATGCACCTTGGCTAGATAAAGTTAAGTCCACTGCGCACAAAATGCCATGCCCAACAAATGTCTTGGTAAATGTGAAGCAAATGGCAAGACTGATGACAGACAGCGATTTGGTCATTGGAGCCCCTGGGGGTACAGCATGGGAACTTTGCAGCCTGGGGCTTCCTAGCGTGGCACTTGTTATTGCCGAAAATCAACAAGGCGCGGCTAAAGCGTTAGCTGAAAAAAAAGCCGTCCTCTTATGCAGAAGCCCAAATGAACTAGCTTCTCTAATGAAGGGCAAGTTCATTCATCCTAATGGACCATCATTGTTACGACAACTTAGCAACATGGCTGCCGCCATAACTCAAGGATCTGGTACGTCTTTGGTCATGACTTCGTTAGGTGGCTTGCATGCTTGAACTCTGCACAATTCGCCCAGTCTCTTACGAAGATTTGCCTATGCTTTTGGAATGGCGAAATCATCCCGACATCCGGCGTTTTATGTTAACTCAGCATGAAATTAGCCTTGAGGAACACCTCAACTGGTATTCCAGTGCCATCAAAGATACAACTCGCCGTCTTTCTATAGTGGAAGAGTCACATCAGCCGATTGGATATGTTCAGTTCAACTCTGTCACCGAGGGGGGCATCAGTCATTGGGGGTTTTATGCCAGCCCAAATGCATCCAAGGGCAGTGGCAAAAAACTAGGCTCTGTAGCCTTAAATTTTGCATTCTCTGAACTCAAACTGCATAAAGTATGCGGACAAGCCATAGAAAATAACCTAGTTTCCCAGAACTTTCATAAGCGTCTTGGCTTTAAACAAGAGGGCGTTCTGCGAGATCAGCATTTGTTGAATGGCAAATACCAGTCTCTCTTCTGCTACGGACTACTAGCGCACGAATGGCAGCTACCAGACAATCAAAAGGATTCTCATCATGCCAAGCATTGAAATAGCAGGTCGCCGTATTGGATCTGGGCACTCACCATACGTTATCGCTGAACTTTCAGCCAACCATAATGGAAGACTTGAAACTGCATTTCGCATCATCGAAGAAGCTCAAAAAAACGGGGCAGATGCAGTTAAATTGCAGACCTACAAGCCCGACACCATCACACTACAGTCTGACAGTGATGACTTCAAGATAAAAGGCGGCTTGTGGGACGGTCGCACACTCTACGACTTGTACGAAGAGGCCCACATGCCTTGGGAATGGCACAAACCGCTGTTTGATCATGCAAAGAAACTAGGCATAACTATTTTCAGCTCTCCATTTGATCGAACAGCCATTGATCTATTGGAAGACTTAAACGCTCCGGCATACAAGATTGCATCTTTTGAGGCGATTGATCTTCCACTAATCAAATATGCGGCAAGCACCGGCAAGCCCATGATCATCTCGACAGGCATGGCTGATGCTGAGGAAATCCAAGAAGCCATTGATGCAGCACGCTCAGGTGGCTGCAAAGAACTAGCGATCCTACATTGCGTCAGTGGCTACCCTGCACCCGCAGAAGACTACAACCTTCATACCATCACTGACATGATTCAACGCTTTGGTTTGGTCACGGGTTTGTCTGACCACACGCTCGACAACACCACGGCCATAACGAGTGTGGCACTGGGGGCCTCCATCATTGAAAAGCACTTCACACTTGACCGCAATGGCGGCGGCCCTGACGATAGTTTCTCACTTGAACCCAAAGATTTATATGCACTGTGCAGAGGTGCACAAACAGCCTGGAGATCCTTAGGCAAAGTGGACTACGGCAGAAAGTCGAGCGAACAAGCTAATGTGCAATTCCGTCGTTCACTTTATTTTGTCAAAGATTTAAAAGTAGGAGACATAGTCAAAGACAACGACGTTAAAAGTATAAGACCAGGATTTGGCCTATCACCGAAATACCTACCAAATATAATTGGTAAAAAAGTCATCAAGCCTGTACTCGCAGCAACAGCTGTCAGTTGGGATGTCATTGACAACATCTGAAAAAATGTAGTGAATAAATAGAAATGGCACTTAAATGAAAATAGCAGTCATTCCTGCCCGGGGAGGTAGCAAAAGAATTCCTCGCAAAAATATAAAGTTATTTCATGGCAAGCCAATGATTGCATATGCTATTGATGTAGCGCGAACGAGCAATATATTTGACCACATCGTTGTTACCACGGATGATGAAGAGATTGCTGAAATAGCAAAATCTTATGGCGCTGAAATACCATTCATGCGCCCATCAAATATTTCAGATGACTTAACTCCAACGGTACCCGTCATCTCACATGCAATTAAATCTTGCCAAGAAGTTGGCTGGTTTCCCAGTGAAGTTTGCTGCATATATCCGGGGGTACCATTTTTATCTGCAAGTGATCTTCACAAGGGATATGAAATTTTGATACAAAACAAGAAGGGTTACACTTTCGCAGTAACGACATTTCCATCAGCTATTCAACGTGCGTTTCGACGACAGGCCGATGGTAGTGTTCAACCTTTTCATCCTGAGTTCGCTGCTACAAGAACACAAGATTTAGAACTAGGATACTTTGATGTGGGCCAATTTTACTGGGGACACACAAAAGCTTGGATTGAGGAACTCAATATTCACTTAAACGGTCACACCCTAATCGTACCCGAATGGAAAGTTGTGGATATTGATACGTATGCAGATTGGGAACGTGCGGAGATACTCTACAGTGCATTAAATACTCATGGTGTAATTTAATGAGTAGTAAATCTTTCAACGTTTTACTAATCGGCTGTGGAAATATGGCAGCAGGTTTTGATTTATCACACGAGACCGAAATGCCTCGCACGCATGCATCGGGCTATGCAAAGCATGGGGGATTCAACCTAGCTGCATGCGTTGAGCCTGATGTTGATCGCAGAATTGAGACCGCAAAAAAATGGAATATCCCTCTTCAATTTGAAAATACCAACCAAATAAATGAATACAAAGATGCATTTGATGTCATTAGTATTTGCTCACCTACTGACTTACACCTTGAACATATAAAAATAGCCATATCTCTAAAACCAAAAGTAATTTTTTGCGAAAAACCCTTAACCGCATCATTGCATGAATCAAAAAAAATGATTGATCTCTGTAATTCCAATAATATTTCTTTAGCTGTCAACTACAGCCGATATTGGGACCCATCAGTAAATGAACTAGCAGAGCTAATCAAACAAAATTACTGGGGCGAAATACGCTCAGTCGTTGCTCACTACAACAAAGGGATATTAAATAATGGCGGTCACATGATAGGTCTTTTACAACAGTTGCTGGGGGAATTGAAAATTATTTCCGCACGTAATGTCTACAATGATTTATGCGAAGATGATCCAACCGTTTTAGCTTTACTTAATTCAATTGAAGGCATACCAATATACTTGAACCCAACTCATGCCAGTGACTATTCTTATTTCGAGTTTGAGATTTTTTTCTCAAGAGGTGTTATTCGGATGCTAAATGGTGGGCTTTCATGGCAAACCCAAACACCCATCTGCCACGATCAGTTCACTGGATACAGAAAATTGTCAGCGCCAAAGGTAATTGATGGAAAATATTTTCTCTCAATGTCATTAGCCATAAATAACATATACGAACACCTTGCCAACAGCCAAACACTTGTTTGCACTGGCGAAAGTGCACTCATCATTCAAAAAATGTGCGAATCAATTAAAATTACAGCAGCTCACACAAACGTATAGAAATCAATCAAATGACAGTTCAAAAATTAGCTTTATTTGGTGGCTCTCCAGTGATAGCAAAAGCTATGTCCCCGTTCCAAAGCATGGGAGAGGATGAGATTCAGGCTGCTAGTGAAGTCATACGAGGCGGCGTATTGTCAGCATACATTGGCGCTTCTGGACCTGGATTCATGGGCGGAGAACGTGTCAGGCAATTTGAGCAAGATGTGTCTAGATTCTTTAATGTAAAACACGCGCTCGCAGTCAATTCATGGACTTCAGGACTAATTGCAGCAATTGGAGCAATTGGGCTTGAGCCAGGAGATGAAGTAATTACAACAACTTGGACAATGGCTGCCACTGCAACAGCTATTTTACATTGGAATTGCATACCTATTTTTGCAGATATTCATCCTGATACATTTAATATATGTCCCGTCAGTGTAGAAAAAAATATCACTTCACGTACAAGGGCTATATTAGCCGTTGATATTTTCGGCCAATCTGCCAACATGAGAGCTCTACGTGATATTGCTGATCGTCATGGTCTTTACTTGTTGAGTGATACTGCCCAGGCTCCTGGGGCAGTAATTGATTCCGAATTTGCTGGAACTCTTGCTGACATTGGAGGCTTCAGTCTCAATTATCACAAGCACATTCATTGCGGCGAGGGTGGTGTCTTGGTAACACAAAATGACCACCTCGCGCATCGTCTTAGCTTAATCAGAAATCATGCTGAGGCAGTTATAAATTCCGAAGATCCTGTTGAACTTTGCAACATGATTGGTTATAACTTTAGGATGGGAGAAATCGAAGCGGCTATTGCATCAAAACAACTGCCTAAGCTAAACGGTCGTATTCTTAGCAGACAAAGGATCGCAGCCGAACTTGAAGCAGGCCTAAGTCATTTACAAGGTATTCAAACTCCATTAACTTCGCCTGGATCAAGCCATGTTTATTATGTTTACGGACTGAAATTAAACATAAACGAACTTGGAGTCGACCGTAGCAAAATTGTTGCGGCACTTCGTGCGGAAGGAGTTCCTTACCTTATGCCAGGTTATCAAAATATACACTTGCTACCACTCTTTAAAAATAAAATTGCCTATGGAACTCGTGGGTTTCCATGGACCTCCACCTATTGCTCGAGCAGTCAACAATACGCGCATGGCTTATGTCCAGTAGCTGAAGAGCTCCATGCTAACTCATTCTTAGGTTTGAATATTTGCATGAATGAATTGCCTCCTAATGACGTGTCACTGATTATTTCAGCATTTCAAAAGGTTTGGGCAAATCTAGCCAACTTACAATAACATTATTCAAGTTACAACTTATGGCACCTATAGTTAATGAAACTCTAAAAGGCAGTCGCTTAATAATCCGTCCTTTTACAGAAATAGACATTACTCCTACATATTTAAGCTGGCTAAATGATCCCGCGGTTGTTCAGTATAGTAACCAACGTTTTTTTCAACATGATGAATCGAGCTGTCGCAAATATTTATCTAACTTCAAAAACTCACCTAACGCTTTTTTAGCTGTAGTTCATATTGCTACTAATAAAGTCATTGGAACCATGACAATATTTTACTCTCCTTACCATGACACTGCTGATATCGGAATCATGCTTGGGGAGCGTTCCATTTGGGGCAAAGGTTTCGGTAAAGAATGTTTTTCACTAGTGGTGACAAAACTTTTAGACGGCTTAGGAGTTCGCAAAATTACAGCGGGATGCCTGTCTAGCAACAAAGGCATGATTGAAGTTATGAAATACTCAGGACTTCATTTGGAGGCTACTCGTTACGGCCAAGAAATGATACAGGGAAAGCCGGACGATATTTTATATTACGCACGATTTCATGAAGCTTAACCTTCAAACTCCCCTTGCAGTAGTCTGTCACGATGCAGGTTCTGCGAATCTAATTTTTTCTTGGCTAAAGCATTGGGAGGGTACCGTGCATCCTGTTATGCAGGGGCCTGCCGCATTGATCTGGGAATCAATTTTTGTTGACATTCCTCTCGAGTTTGATCTCATATCTGCGCTATCAAAATCCAAAATGCTACTTTCTGGAACAAGTTGGCGCAGTTGCTTAGAGCATCAAGCGCGTTTATTCGCCGCCCATGAAAATATTTTTAGTGTTGCAGTTATCGACCATTGGGTGAATTATGAGCATCGTTTTGAACGTGAGGATACCTGTCAACTACCTGACGAAATTTGGGTGACAGATAAATACGCATTTGAAATTGCGAATAGCAAATTCCCCAGTATTCCAGTGGTTTTGCAACACGATACTTATGTGCAGGAACAAATTAAGATCATCGCCCCCCCCCCCAAGAAAAACATTCTTCTTTATATGCTTGAACCTGTGGCTAATAACTGGGGCACTCTAATTGCAGGTGAATTTGTTGCCCTCGAATATCTCATAAATAGACTTCTAGTGCAAGATAGTAAACCAATCTTGCGCCTTCGCTTACATCCGTCTGAACCACTCAATAAATACGATCACTATCTTGAACAGTATGAATTCATAGAATTGGATACTTCAGAGAATGTTGGTGCCGCTATTTCAACTGCCGATGCGGTGATCGGAGTTGAATCATTTGCTTTGACCATTGCACTAAGTGCAAATAGACCGGTTTTTAGCAGCCTACCCCCCAATGCTCCCCATCTACGATTGCCACACAAAGGCATCATTCAGATTCGCGACTTTCCTAATTTCACTTTGAATTTCATTTAGCGTCATCCAATCTGGCATGATTAATGCTTAATGCATTCACTCATGTCAAACAAATGGACACTAAGATGCTGAACGACAACCTTGAAATTTGCGATCAATCCCTTCTCATTACAGGAGGCACAGGAACATTCGGCAAGGCTTTTGTTAGAACTGTCCTCGAAAATTGTCCAAAAATAAAGCGCTTGGTCGTTTACAGCCGCGACGAACTTAAGCAGTATGAAATGGCACAAGAATTTCCAGCTGATAAGTACCCTGCACTACGTTTCTTTATTGGTGATGTTCGTGACAAAGACCGCCTAACTCGTGCATTCGAAGGAATCGATACCGTTGTGCATGCAGCAGCACTGAAGCAAGTACCTGCGGCGGAATACAACCCTTTTGAATTCATCAAAACCAATGTCCTGGGCGCTCAAAATATCATTGATGCGTGCATGGATAACCAAGTTCGTCGTGTTGTAGCCCTCTCAACAGACAAAGCAGCCGCTCCCATCAATTTGTATGGTGCGACCAAACTATGCAGCGATAAGCTTTTCATTGCAGCAAATAACTTTCGAGGAAGTCGAGATCTTCGCTTTTCCGTCGTCCGTTATGGAAATGTCATGGGGTCCAGAGGCTCTGTCATTCCTTTCTTTTTAAATAAAGCTCCCTCAGGGATTTTGCCGATTACAGATCCTAATATGACACGTTTCAACATAACCTTAGAAGAAGGTGTTGAAATGGTTGTCTGGGCCTTAGAGAAAGGGTTAGGAGGGGAAATATTTGTTCCAAAGATTCCGTCCTATCGAATTGGTGATGTTGCAAAAGCTATTGGTCCAAATTGCAGACATGAAATCGTTGGTGTGCGTCCCGGTGAAAAGATTCACGAAGCTATGATCACAAGCAGTGACAGCCCTAATACGCTAGACCTGGGTGATTACTATGCGATATTGGGAAGTATGCATTCAAGTGTTCGTGATACATATATTAAACATTTCAATGCAAAGCCGGTTAGTTATGATTTTGAGTATGACTCAGGTACCAACGCGATCTTCTTAACATCCGATGAAATTCAAAATCTCATCAAACAGCACATCAATCCAAATTTCTGCCCCGTTTAAGGAATCTAGAAAGATGCTTGTGGTACAAAAAAAACCAGCACACGTAAAAACGTTTCAGCGAGGCTTGAATTTAATCCAGCAGGGCAACTTCGATGAAGCTGAAAAAGCCTTCAAGGCCATACTTTTAGTAGAACCTAAAGCCCTGGATGTTCGAATGAATATTGGTTATATTGCATTCAAAAAATCGGACTATGCGCGCGCGTATGACATATTCAAAAAAATTACAGACGAAGTACCGAACGACGTGGAGTCTCTAAATCGATTAGCTCTTTCCGCAATGTATTTAGGTAAATTCGACGAAGCAGAAAGCTCGCTACTGAAGTGTGTTGAAGCAAAGCCAGACCATTTTGATTCCTGGATGAATTTATGTGCCTTGGCAGGTTTTATGCACGATGAAATCAAAGGAATCCAATACGCTACAAAAGCATTAACTATCCGGCCAGGTGATGCGAATGCATACGTGAACTTCGGTAGTACTCTTCAAGCTTGTAATCGTCCTAAAGATGCGGCACATGCATTCGAGACAGCCCTACTGTTAGACAAAAAACAAATCGGTGCAGTTGTTAATCTAGGTGTTATCAGTGCCCAATTTGGCGACGATGCTAAAGCGATCGAATACTTTGACAAAGCCATCCAGCTAAGTACCCTAAATGACGCAACAAGAGTAGAGGAAGCTACTTACTATAAAAGCATGAGCTTTTTGCGACTGGGTCGCCTCAAGGAGGCCTGGTCACTATATGATTATGGCTTTGCGAAGAGCTTAACTCACGGTCGAGGTCCCCGACGGAGTTTTCACGTACCACAGTGGGATGGCGAACGACTTGAAGGTAATGAGCGCCTGATGTGCTGGAAAGAGCAAGGAATTGGCGATGAGTTGATGTTTCTCTCTTGCTTACCTCAACTCCAGCAAAAAACTGAAAACTTAATTGTGGAATGTGATGCTAGGTTGGTCTCCCCCCTTGCTCGATCTTTCCCAAATATTCAGTTTCGTGAAGCTATATATTACGACGATATAGACCATAGTTCTGTATATGATGACTTTGATGTTCATATCCCCCTCGGATCAGCCTTTGGTTTGATGCGGCAAGATTTGGACGCTTTTTCTCAAGCTACGCCAATTATTAAGCCGATGCCTGAACTGAAAGATCGGCTTAGTAAAAGAATTGGAATTGGAGATGGAAGATTAAAAGTTGGCATTTGTTGGCGCAGCGGCAATCTATCAGCCACAAGAAACCTGCATTACACCGCTTTGTCTGATTGGCTACCGATTTTCTCTGCTCGGAGCGATGTTGATTTCTTCAATCTTCAATACGGCGATTTTGTTGAAGAAATTAAAAATACGAACCGCCATTACAACCTCCACATAAACTGGTGGCCCGATGTGGATTACAAAAATAACCTGGAAGCGCTCTTTGCCCTAAGTTCTTCACTTGATTTAGTGATCACGGTTGGCACGGCAGTTTCTACCATAGCTGCGTCAGTTGGCACCCCTACCTGGTTAATGACGAAACCCAGTTGGACCACATTTGGCACCGATCGATTTCTAGCCTACCCAGACGTCACGTTGTTCAGAACATCACTTGATGGCGCTGTGAATGATCAAATTGAGGCCGTTGCACATGCACTTAAATGTTTGCCAACTAAATACTAATTAAAATAAAACTTTTTTACTTCTGTATTCTGCAAAAAAAAACCGCCTACTTTCGTAGGCGGTTTTTTTAGTGAAAGACTCCGACGTTACTTGAGCAAGGCCAAGACGCTTTGTGGCGCTTGGTTTGCTTGTGCCAACATGGCAGTCGCTGCTTGTGCAATGATTTGCGAACGAGCCAACTCTGTTGTTTCCTTGGCGTAATCGGTGTCCAAAATACGGCTCTTTGAAGCTTCCGTATTGGTGACGATGTTATCCAGGTTGTTGATAGTGCTAGTCAAACGGTTTTGCATAGCACCCAGATAAGATCGAGACTTGTTCACTGTTTCCAATGCATTGTCAATCACAGAAATTGCCTTAGTAGCTGCAGACTGGCTTGCAACCCCTAAACCAGAAACTGCCTGACCGGAGGATGACCCCATACTTGGTGCATTAACCTCATGATCTGCTGCCCCAACATTCATCTCAAGCAACCCGTGCTCAGCTTCCGTTGCGGAATCACCCAACTCGATAGAAATAGGCTGGTTATTGACTGAGTCCAAACGAATGGCACCGTAATGAGTCTCTGAAGTACCCATCGCTGGCTTAATGAAGGACAATTCACCGTAAGAAGTTCCGTACAAGGCAGCTGCAACAACGGTAATCACACCAGCGGCTTGAGACACTTCTGCTGATGTACCGCTGAAACCACTACCACGACCTGCGTACATGCCTGATGCAGTATTTTGGATAGCAGCAACCAACGCTGAGGCAACCTTTGCTTTACTGTCACCAGATTGAATTGTGTAGCTTACTGTGAAGTCTTTGCCAACTTGATTAGATGATGTAGCACCCTGGTACAAGCTCAACTGGATGGTTCGACCAGCGACCATATCTGCTGTATCAAGCGTGATGGTCACAGCTGCTGAAGACGCGGCACCTGGATCGCTTACATTTGAATTCACGATGTTGATGTCGTCAACACGTGCCTCTGTCGTGCGCAATTCAATTTCAACATTACCATAAGCACTTGAGCCTGCGGCAAAAGTAATTGCGTTGCCTGCTACAGTCAAAGATGTGGAAGAGCGACCACCGCCGTATCCAGTTTGACCGTTAACCTGGGTTGCTGTTGCAAGCACCGCATTACGTAATGCAGTAGCAACGCTACTCTTGGTATCGCCAGTTTTAATCGTGTAAGAAGCTGCAAATGATGCTGCTGTTGCGCCATCACCACGTGCAACGATTTGAATAGTTCGGCCTGCAACAACGTCAGCAGAAGTAATGGTAACAGTTCGGGCATCCTGAGAGTCGCCCATGGCACTGACAGTTGATGTCAATCGTGTCGTGATGTTTGGATCGACATGACCAATTGCAACACTTTGCACATTGGCACCTGACAGGGTCATGTTGTTACCCGAAATGGTCGCAACTAAGCCTGTACTAGATGTAGCATCATTGATATTATCAGCAAACTCTGAAAGAGTGGCACCCATTTCAATTTGTGTACCGTTGAGTGTGACAGATTGATCGCTCGGGAAAGTAACGCCCGACATGTCGAAGGTCTTCTCAAAGTAGGCTGAAGCACTCACGCCAGTTTCTTCTGTGAAGTTATTGATAGCGTCTAACTTACCTTGGAAGCTGTCAGTATCGATGTCGGCATCCCAAATTTCCACGCCGTTGATGGTCACGTCGGTCTTTGTCCAAGAACCTGAAACACCTGCAGAAGTGAGGGCGGTGCCAGTAGCGGTGTAGTTTTCTTGCTCGGGTTCGCTGGTAACTTCGCGATAGCCGATGGCCGCCAAGTCAGTCAAACTTCCGGGGCTAGATTGACCGTAATTGCCACGCTCAACACGGATAGGTGAACCATCGTTAGACTCAAGTTTCAAGAAACCTTTGAAGGTACCCTTCGTTGCAGAGAAAGTATCTGCAGCGCCTCCATCAACGAAACCAGACGCGCCGTCATAGGCATCTGCAGCCGATCCAGACTGGTCGTTCACCATGATGGTTGCACCCGTGTCGTTAGACAGCACCAAACGACCTGTGTCGTCTTTAGAAGCTTTTACCAAGCCATTTGACTCTGCATTGATATTGGCAATCAACTCATCCATACTGTTAGAAGCAGTAATGTTGAAAGTCGTAGCTTGTGCAGCTGTTGAGCCAAGAGCTTGCACTTTGATTTGCAATTGACCAGTAGTAGTGACACCATTACCAACGTTTTTAGCAGTAACTACGTTAAAGCCTGAAGCTGTGACGTTGTCAACGTTGTCGTTGATGTTCTTGATGATGTCTTCCATATCATCAAGTGCTGTGATTGCGCCCAGAGCTTGGCCATTGATCTCGATGTCACCCTCATCAACTGCAGCAGGGCTGATACGAGCACTGACCAACATGTCACCACCAAAAGCGTTGGGGCTCATGCCCAAGTCTTTGGTCTTCATAGAAGCGATATCCACTCCCACTGTCTGATAGGCCTTGTCACCAATTTGCAGGCTCTTGTTTTTGAAAGAGCCGTCCAAGATGTTCATGTTGTTGAACTGGGTAGTCGATGCAATACGATCGATTTCTTGTTTGAGCTGCTGAACTTCGTCATCCAAAGCAGCGCGGTCTTGTGCGTTATTGGTGTCGTTGGTTGATTGCACAGCAAGTTCACGCATACGCTGCAAGATGTTGGTAACTTCGTCTGTAGCACCTTCAGCAGTTTGGATCAAAGAGATACCGTCGTTAGCGTTCTTGATGGCCATGTTCAGACCACGCGTTTGCGCTTCCATACGGGTGCTGATAGCCAAACCAGCAGCATCGTCTTTGGCAGAGTTGATCCGCTTGCCAGTCGACAAACGTTCCATGGTCGTCGACAGAGTGCGGTTGTTTTTCTGAATCGCGTCTTGAGCGACGAGCGACTTTACGTTTGTGTTAATAACTGACATGATGTTCTCCTATTAGGTAGATCACATTGGGTTGATAAAAGTCAGAAGTTCTTTTCGATTTCCTGATAACCAGTGAATCGACTGCTTCAGAAATTACTTGAGTATTTTTTGAAATTTAATGTTTTTGTCTCTTCAAGCTTTGTCGTCATGCAGCCAGCCCTTGAATGCTTCGATGCTGTGTGCCATCTTGACGACAACCTCGTTGGGTATTTGACGCACCACTTCACCGGACTCGGCATTGCGCACCGTCACAACTGCACCACCAAGTGCTTTGTCTATGCCAATATTGAGATTACGGCCACTGTCTTTCATCATGGCGTTCAATCGTTCAACGGATGCCTCAAGGGATTTATGCAAGCCCTGAAGATCCGAACCCACTTCCGCTTTCTTGGCAAACTTTTCTTTTGCGGCTTCACCAATATGCGTCTCAGCAACCATGGGCGCGGCAGGATTCGCCACAGGCTGTGTCGCAGTACTGATATCCAGCCTCGGCTGCACCTGCGACGCATTTACTGATTGAATACTTGCAGACATATATCCACCACCTTTTTATGAAGCCCAAAAGGCTTTACCCACGGGAATGTGGGTTTCTCAAAGATGAGGATCGGCATGAGCCGAGAAAACTTTAATAAATTATTTAAATTAATTATTTGGTGTACATGGCCATCAAGCCCTCAAAACTGCTCTTAAGGCTTGTTTTTTGGCTGTTGACCTGGCCCACCAAGCTCTCCATCACACCAAATTGCTTGGTATATCGAGTCAGCAAGCTTTCCATACGAATGTTGAGCTTTTCAAGTTCGGCTTTATATTTGGTGTTTTGTGAATTGGCGGTAGCACTATTCGTGGTCAATGCACCCTTACTGCCAATAATGTTGGTTATTTTTTTGACGGCATCACCAGCAAATCCAGCTGATAAGGTGCTGTAGACACCCAAATTGTTGTATCCACCAGTGAAAGACTTGACAACATCAGCGTAGTTATCACTTAAGGCGGTATCAAGCTTAGTTTCATCCAAGGACATGACGCCCTTTTGGTCGATATTTATGCCCATTTGGGCCAGTGACTTAATGCTGTCCCCTGGCGTCGATGAAATACCAGACACCATTGCCCTCATTTGCTGCCGCAAAGAGCGCACAGTACTGTCGCCAACCAACGTTGCACCGTAGGTCTCGAGTGTCGAGTTAGGGTTAGCCACCTCCGTCATGATGCTGTCAGCATCGTTGTAGGCTGCCACCAAAGCGGTGAATTTTTCTTTCAGCAGGGCATTGTCACGTGTCAAATCGAGCGTTGCCGCACTTGAGGTGGTACTTTTCAAGTTGAGCGTGAGACCAGAAATTACATCAGTCAGCTCATTGCTCGAACGGGTGTAGCTGATACCATCCACCTTGATAAGCGCATCGGTGGCAGTTTGGTTGGCAGAATGCCCACCAGGAAAGGTCAAGCCTGGAGAACTCGTACCAACGCCGTAGTCGGTATTGAGTGTGAACGCACCCGTTGTACCCACGGGACCGCTCAAAATAATTTGATACGGCGTGTCAGATCCATCCCCAGTATTCACTAACTGAGCGGTCACGCCTATCTTGGCTGCGTTGATGGCAGATACGATTTCTTGCGGGGTGTCTTTGCCGTCCGCCAAGGAAATGTCTGCAGCGGCACCAAAGATGGGTAAGTCCGTAACGTTACTGCCCGAAGTGGTGCTGCTAAACCACATGTTCGCGGAACCATCAGAAACACCCGCATTAAATCCTGTCAAGGTGCCAGTGAAGGCTCCTGTTAAAGGGTTTGCAGGTGTTGTAGCTCCAGCCTGCAAACCAGCAAAGGCTGCTGCCACTTGGGCTGCTGTTGTTACGCCGGTAGAGGTGTATTTCAAGCCTCCAACGGTGATGCTTTGCCCTGCTGTCATATCTTTAAATGTGACGGTTGTCATCTCATTCACTGCAGAAGCACCTTGGCTTGTCGTAACCCCAGGCACCTGTGCGGATGATGTGGCTACAGCCAAATCGGTCACATTAGTGTTTGCTGTTGTGCTAGTAAAAGATAGAGTGGTGCCGGAGGGCGTAGCAGAAGCTGTGAAACCCGACAGGCTGCCTGTGAAAGCGCCATTTGCCGGAACCGCAGTGGGATCTGCAAATGCTGCCGCAAGCTCAGCTGCAGTCGTCGGCTGAGTAGCTGTGTACTTCAGACCCGCCACCTCTACATCTTCACCAGCCGCCAAGTCCTTGAAATCAACCACCGCTGCCTCAGTTGCAGCCGTGACGCCTTGTCTGGTTGTAACGGAACGTGTCACCGCAGAAGCGTCGCCGACTTGAAGTGACAAAGTCATGGCCTTGCCGCCATTCAGCGATGCGGTGGCAGAACTCAAACCACTACTTACAGTCCTCTGTGACTTAGCCAAGCGCAACACCTCAACCTCATGGTTTCCAGTCACCGCTGTGGCACTCGTGGTAACGCTAAAGGCGCTAGAGTTGGAGTTGGAGGCGGATATGGCGTTGAAATTATTCCTATCCTTCAAGGCAGTGAAGGCGGTTTTCAACTCGGTCATCATGAACATGACGGCTGAATAGCCCGACACACGGGCCTCGTTCTTGGAAATTTTGGTGTTGAGCTCGTTTTCTTTTGGCAACTTTTCAGCATTGACCAAACTTTGAGCCAAAGAGGCCACGTCAACGCCTGAGCCTGCCCCCAAAGATGTCATGATCTTTTGTGCATTGGCTTTGTTTGTCGCCGCTGTTGCTGCAGCTGTGCTACTGGTTGAACTAACTGCAGTGGTTGCCATTCGTAACTTTCTTTACGCTATCGATTGAATCGGATGAAGCTCAAAGAACTTGAGAAATCAATTTAAAAATTTAAACAAACTTAGCTGCGAGATCTTGGCAAAGCTGCTTTGTGCAGCCTCCAAAGCCAGCTGGTCTTTGTTCATGCGGGTGATGGCTTCTGTGTAGTCGAGGTCTTCGATGTCAGATCGCGTGGTTTGCAGACGCAAGACCACTTGGTCAAGCACCGTGTTTTGCATGTCTACCACCGACAGGTCAGCACCAATTTGTCCGAGGCCTTCGCTGATGCCGTTTTGCAAGGTATCAACTTCAGCAATCCCACGCTGCATAGCAATGCGGTCTGCACTCTTAACCGCTAGTGTCAAATCATCCAACGCTTGGAAGAAATCAACGCCCACCTTATTACCTTTTCCGTCGTCGCGTACAACTCTCGTGAAAACGTCAGAGCCAGGCAAATTGAGGTTCATTCGACGGTTGTCGCCGACGTTGACTTTCATACGTGAATGATCGCCCTGGTACAACACGCGACCGTCAGCATCTTTACTAAATGCTGGTTCAGCGCTACGACTGCCGGAGAACAAGTAATTGCCATTGCTATCTTGGCTGTTTGCCATGCTCAGCACTTGGTCGCGCAGCGTACTCAATTCCAAGGCAATACTCTGGCGATCTTGTGTTCCCAAAGTGTCGTTAGCTGCCTGCACAGCCAATTCTTTGATTCGATACATCACGTTACTGGTGTTATTGAGCGCAGTTTCTTCAGCGGTCAAGCGCACGTTCACAGCTTTGAGTGTGTCTTGGTACCCCGCTTGGCGCGCCAGCTCAGACTCAAGTCGAGTAACCAACGAGGCCTTGTCAGGTTCGTCGCTGGGCTTAACAATTTGTAAGCCCGTGGAGAGTTGCTCCTGCACCTTGGTGAGCTTGGCTTGTACGTTGCCCAGTTGTTGGGTGGAACGATCAAAGTAGAGGCTGGTTGATATTTTCATAATTTTTACCTAGGTCAGCGAATTTGAACAATGGCGTCAAACAGTTCGCCCGAGACTTGCAAGGCTTTGGCGCAGGCTTGGTAGGCCTGCTGGTAGCGAATTAGGGCAGCGGCCTCGTCGTCCAAGTTAACACCCGAGACTTTGTCGCGTGCGGCGACAGCTTGCTCATTTACCACTGTCAACGCTTCTTGCGTGATGATCGCTTGCTGAGCCAAATTACCTACGTTGTTAATTTGGTCGATGTAGGTATTGGCCAATGTCTTGCCGTTGGCGGTAGGTTTTTTGTTCAAGTCAACCATGTCGAGCATGTTGACGTTGTTGCCTAGGCCATCAAAGTTGCCATCAATTTGATAACTGTCCCCCACCGCAGGTGCGTGGCTGAGTTTAATTTGAAGCCCCTGAAATTCAACCACTGGCTCCAACACTGAAGGGTCGTAGTGACGGTCAGCCAACTGAGTACCTGTTGCAGCGTCCACAATGGTGTAGCGGTCTGCAGCAGTAAATTTAATGGTAAATGATTGGGCACGCAAGCTGTCACGTACATTGTCTGGCTTGCCTTCAAAACCCACAGCTACTTTTGCTGCACCTTTGCCAGTCATGAACAGCAACAAATCGTCTGCACATCCGTCTTCAATGTATGCACCAGTGCGCAAACCTATCTTTGATAAATCAGCTGGGTCCCCGAATTTGGCGGGGTCGCCATAACTTCCAAATGAAATACGAATATCCGACACAAAGTCAGGATCTTCTAATTTTCGTTTCAAGCGAGCTGTAACATCAAAGTCCATCGGGTCTAGACCTAATGCATTGGGTGCTTGATTTCCGTAGATGTCTTTGCCCGGGCCAATCGAGATAGGGTGCGTACCCTTTTCGTCGGTAGTGCTTAGCTTCAAGTCTCCGTAAAGATCTAACTCAGCCACCACACCAGTTTGAGTACTCTTGGAATTGATGCGATCGACGAATGCATCGAGCGTCCTCATCTCAGTTTGGGGTGTTAAAAATACACCGTCTGATTTAACAGTGAATGCGTTGTCTAAATCTGTGTCACTTACTCCACTGGCCGTTGGAGTAATAAGCAGACGTTGTCCAGTGACCTTGGCCTCATAAAAAGCGGCAAACGAAACATTTTCATTTAAAGCCACTTCTAAAGCTTCAGGATCTGCAGCCGATACAGATTGCTCCGGGAAACCAAACTTTATTTCGTAAGGGTTTAAAGCTGCCGGTGGCAAATCGTAAGCAGCCTCAGCAATGTTTACGCCATTAATTTGCAATGGTTTGTCAAAGTCAATATCAGTCGCCGCGACACGCATGTCACGAATAACCTGGACCATACGCACCTGGCCGTTGTATGTGCTGGGCTGAATGTCAAGCGCATTACCTTCGATACTGGCATTGATGCGAATGGGACTACCCAAAGGATCGGTAAGGACAAACTCACCGCTGGACTCAATTGCGGCAATAACGCCAACATCAGACAGATTAATTTGGTTAACGAGATCGTTTACTGAGGAGTACCCCGTGATAGTTTGACCATTTATGGTGAGCGGCTTTGCGAGATTGATCTGTGCAACGGGCACACGTACTTCTGAGAAGACCTCAGCCCGAACATTGGTTTGCGAAACATTGCTATTGACTACCTCAACTCTTCCACCAGAGGCTTGTGATTGTGAGTCCGCAGGTATCAGGGCAAAGTTTTTAAATGTGCGGCCTTGGGCATCGGTGATTTTCAGATGAGCACCATCGACCAACACACTTATGTCTGAGCTGTCATCGGCTTCACGAAACTGTTGCTGCAAGATAGCTGCAAGGCTACTCAGGTCAGTAGCGGTTGTGGGAGCAAGACTAAATGACACGCCACCAATAGTGGCTTGAAATTCTGAAAAACCAGGATTGGGCTCAAAGCCAAACATGGGGTTCAGAACGCGCGCTTGAGAGTTGCCGTTTATCCAATTGGCAACTTGCACAGCAGCCGAGTTAACCTTTACCACACCTGAGTCAGCACCGTAGTCCGTCGTCTCAGGGGTCAAGACGACCCCGCTGATATCACGTCCTTTGCTATCGGTGATGCGGATGTCGGTGTCGTTGTTGATCAATGTAGCAAACAGACCTTGGGCTTGGAGGTTGGTGTTGAGGGCTGTTGCCAGATCAATCACGTTAGTTGTATCAGCTGCATTAATCGCCGAGGTGATCATTTGCCCCCCGACCACGGCCTGGAATTCATAATCCGTAGCAGTAGTGCCCACATTAAGACCAGCAATTGTGATTTCAGAATCAGTAATGGCCTCAAACGCTGACAAGGCCAAACCATTGAGGGTGATGGCACCCGCCGGAATTTGTGCATCACTGGACGAGATGCGCGCAGTTTCCATAGCTGCAGCCAAAGGCAACGCATCTCCTTGCGCACCGTAAACATCGAAGTTTTGGCCAAACAGAACTTCTGCTTTGGCACCATAAAACAAGTCCAGACCTCTGTAGGCTTTGGCGCCCGTTTGATTCAAGTAAGCGTCGGAATAATTGGCGCTATCTGAAAAACCGTTATCAGGTGTAAAGAGTTGGTATTTTTCAGTTTCTGTGAGAGCTTGTCCCAGCAACTGTCGACCATCACGGGTCAGCACTTGCAGTTGTTGACCTGGTTCTGCCTCATCCAAGTAGAAGGCAGCTTTGACTCCAGCAGACAAGGTAGTAACGGGCGCGTAGACACGTGCGCCATCAACCTTGAAGGTAACGCCTGCCGAAGCGTTGGGGTTGTTGACCAGTTGGTTGTTGCTCAACTGCGTGGCAGGGGTTGTGTCAGTAAATTTGACCGTTGCACGGGTGGTGGTGACGTTGGTATTGCCTTCACCGATACGGAACTGCGCAGCTGTAGCGATACGCATGCTGTCATTCACCGCAAGTCGAATTCCTGATGCAGGCGAGTCTACTTCTGGATCAAAAGCAAATAAGTCAGCACCCATTTGCCCGTAACCATCGATGCCATTTTTCTGAATCGTATTAGTTTCCAACACAAACGTCTCAGCCAATGCTGATAGATTTTTTTGCGCAGGCTCTAACACTTGACTGATAAAGCTCTGATAGCCACCTAATTGACCGCCACTGGCACTAGCCAACGATTCAGTTTTTCCATACGGATCCAGGACCAACTCAATCTTTCCTGCCACGCTGGTGTCCACGCCAATTGGACGCGATTTATTTCCATTGACAACCAAGCCTTGGGTCATTGTGGTGCCCAAACTCACGTTAACAGAGCCGTTGGTTGTAAAACTAGTCTTGATGCGCACCAAATCTGAGAGCTGACGCAGCGTCAGGTCGCGGCGATCTAATAACTCTGCGGGCTGGCTCTCGAGCGTTGGCGACTTGGTCATGCTTTGGTTGATCAAAGCCAACTGACTAGTCAGAGTGTTAATTTGCGCAGCAACACTCTCCACGCCCTGGCGGGTTTCAGTAGCAATCAAATCGAGCTGTGTGTTGAGCTCACCAAAACGAGAAGCCACACCCTCGGCACTGCGCAAAAAACTGGTACGCTGAACTGTTGAGGCTGGATCTGCTGACAATGCACCAGCCGCAGCAAAGAAATCATCAAAGGCAGAACTCAAGCCAATACTTTTGTCGCCCATGATGTCCATCACGCGTTTAGCGTAATCGACCATCGGCTTTTGGCTAGCCAAGTCGCTGGTGCTGTTGCGCAAATTGGATTCTGCAAACGCGTCGTATTGACGTTTGATATTCTGCAAAATAACGCCCGTGCCGACGTACATATTTGCCAATTTTTTAGGCGCAGAGTCTTTGAGCACCACGTCTTGGCGTGAATAGCCTTCGGTGTTGACGTTTGAAATGTTATTGGCAACCGTGCTCAAGGCGCGTTGATACGCGCCAATTGCATTGCTGCTGATGCCGAGCATGTCACTCATTTACGGCCTCCAGTGAAGGGTGCCTTGAACTCTTGCAAGCTCTTGAGTGGCAGGGCTTTTTCTAATGCAAAGCCTTTGTTCAACTGTGCCGCAGTGGGCAAAGGAATTGGCTCTTGCTTGGGATTCAACGGAATACCTTTGCCGCGCGACTTCAGCAACGCATCTGTGCTTGTGACTGGTGTTGGCATTTGTTGCTTCACGGCTCGCTCCATGAAGTCGGCCACACCCAAGGCACCTCGCTTGGACATTTGCAAAGAGACTTCTTTGTCAAACATGCCCTCAAAGGTTTCCAGGGCGTGTGATTTGTTTTCTTCGTCCTTCATCGGCTCATTGGCCTCACGCATGGACTTCAACATCATTTGAATGAAAAGACCTTCAAACTGCTGAGCGGATTCGCGCAAAGCACTGCCTTGGTCTTTCTGCGCTTTGCCACGCAACTCACCCAGACCCGTGAAGTCTGTGTAAGACCTAGGCATTGAGGTGTCGACTTGGCTGCTCATGTCTGTGCTCGCTTAGATGATGACCAGCTCGGCGCGCAAGCTGCCAGAACTCTTCAGGGCTTCAAGAATGGCGATCAAAGCAGAAGGCGTCGCGCCCACTTGGTTGACCGCATCCACAATTTGACGCAACTCGACACCAGGCTGGAACAAGAACATGGGTTTGTTGGGCTCGGCCACTTGGATGTCGGCGTTTTGCACATCAGCGGTTTGGCCACCGGCCAAGGCGTTGGGCTGAGACACCTCGTTGGTAGCTGTGATGGATACCGAGATAGTGCCGTGCGAAACAGCTGAAGCTGTGACCTTGACCGAACGATTGATGACAACCGTTCCCGTACGTGAATTAATCACGACGCGTGCCGGAGGTTCGCCTGGCTTGACCTCAAGAGCTTCTATTTCGCTCATAAATGCAACGCGCTGGTTCAAGTTTTGGGGAGCTCGTACCGATACCGAAACGCCATCAATGGCTTGTGCCACATCACCGCCAAATTTTTTATTGATCGCATTTACGATGGCAGTCGTCGTTGAGAAATCGTTTTCACGGATGTTGAAAATCACGTTTTCGGCGGTCTCAAAAGGGGTGTCCACAATGCGTTCGACAATTGCACCGCCAGGGATACGGGCTGAGGTGGGTACGCCAATTTGAACTTTGGAACCTGCGGCACCAGCGTCAATACCAGTGGCGGTCAGTGCTCCCTGGGCCAATGCATAAATTTCGCCGTCCACGCCGCGCATGGCCGTCATGATGAGCGTGCCCCCGCGCAAGCTAGAGGCCTTACCGATGGCAGACACGTTGATGTCGATACGCTGACCTGGTTTAGCAAACCCAGGCAAATCAGCAATCACCAAAACGGCCGCAGTGTTTTTAATGTCAACACGCGCTACCGTGGCAGCTGTTTCAAAGTCGGTCAATGGTCCGTCAATTCGCACGCCCATCTTGGCCAAGGTGGCTTTCATGCTTTGTGCGGTGAATGGCACTGAGGCATCGTCGCCTGTGCCCTGCAAGCCAACTACCAAGCCATAACCAATCAATTGGTTAGGACGTTGGGCAGCAAGTGAAGCCAAGTCCTTGACGCGATCAGCCTGAGCTGCACCTGCGGCCAGAAGGCATAGGCCGCTCAAACAGAGGCGGACAAAAAAAGATAGGCGATTCATAAGGTACTCGTTCGATCAGGCTGGCAATTTAGAAAGGCCAAAATTTGTGCATCAAGCTCGTGCCCCAGCCGGCTCGTGTGGCATTGGCCAAGTCGCCCGATCCGCGGTACGCGATCTGGGCATTGGCCAAACGGCGCGACAACACGGTGCTGTTAGGGCCCACGTCTTCAGGACGGATGACGCCAGAGACTTGAATCACTTCGGTGCCTTCGGACAGGCCAAGCTTTTTCTCACCACGAACGATCAAGTTGCCGTTGGCCAAAATCTCGGTCACCGTCACTGCAACCGAGCCGCTCAGCGACGCTTGTTGGTCAGCCTTGCCTGTGCCCTTGGAGCTGTTGCTGTTGTTATTGATATCAACGCCATTCAAGAATGGAGAGAGTGCGCCGATCTTTGTATTGAGGCCAGATGGCAACGAATTTTTTGACTCGCGGCTCACGTCGGTGTTTTGTGTACGCGCAGCTTGTGTCGATTCATTCAACAACACAGTGATGATGTCGCCCACTTGGTAATTCCGGCCGCGGCCGAACCAGGCATCACTTTGCCGGTTGCTGTAGATGCCGCCGGTGGCAATTTTTTGCCGGTCAGCGGCAAGCGGGTAAACCGGCTGGAATTCTGGCGAAGGACGAAGCACCATGTCGACGGGTTCGGTGGCGCAGCCTTGCAACAAATAAACGATGGCAAACAGGGCGAGGAAACGAAGGGCAATCATGTTGGGCCTCACTTAGATGTTTTGGTTCAAGAACTTGAGCATGCCGTCCACGGCAGAGATGGACTTGGAGTTCATCTCGTAGGCGCGCTGGGTTTCGATCATGTTGACCATCTCTTCCACCACGTTCACGTTGGACGCTTCGAGCGAGCCTTGCTTCAAGGCACCTGCGCCGTTGAGGCCTGGGGTAAGAATTTGAGCCACTCCGCTGGCTTGCGAGGCTTCAAACAAGTTGTTGCCAATGGGCTTCAAGCCGCTTGGGTTCACAAAGCGTGCAATCTGAACTTGGCCAATGTTTTGTGAGCCACCGCCGGCAACGATCTCAGCTGACACGGTGCCATCTTGACCGAAGGTCACGCTGGCGGCATTTTCCGGAATGGTGATGGCAGGAATCAACGGGAAGCCAGATGCAGTCACAACTTGGCCGGTGTTACTGATCTTGAAGTTACCGTCGCGGCTGTACGAGGTCGTGCCGTCTGGCATTTGGATCTGGAACATGCCGCCACCCATGATCGCCAAATCGAGTGGCGACTGGGTGTTGATCAAATTACCCTGCAAGTGCAGCTTTTCAGTGGCATTGATCTTCACACCGGTACCCAGCATCAGGCCGGTGGGTGAGAGGGTGTTGTTGGTGGTTTGGCCACCGGGCTGTTTGACGTTTTGATAGAGCAAGTCTTCAAAAACGGCTCGGTCGCGTTTGAAGCCGGTCGTGCTCACGTTGGCCAAGTTGTTTGAAATCACGTTCATGCGCGTCTGCTGCGCGTCAAGACCGGTTTTCGCTACCCACAATGATGCATCCATGGCTTCTAGCCCCTTTTAAACTGTCAAATTCAAGACGCCTTCATCATGGAAGCGCCCGACTCATCGTTGGATTTGCTTTCTTTAATGATTCGAACCTGGTGCTCAAACGAGCGGCTCTGTTCAATCAGCTTCACCATCGATGCCATTGGATTGACACTGCTACCCTCTAAAGCTTGCGGTGTCAAAGAAACTGGCTCAGGACCAGTTGCAAAGTCCGTGCCAAGTGGTTTTTCGTCAACACGAAACAAACCGTCTTCGCGTTTGATCAGGTGGGTGGTGCTGGCATCGCGCAGCATGAGGTTGGCGATCAACTGCTCTTGCGGCACGCCAGGCTGCGTGGGGTCTGAGGCGTAAATCTCGCCTGTTTTGGTGATGTTGATGCGTGAGCCCACAGGAATCGTGATCGGGCCGCCATCTTGGCTTTGCACCATGTGGCCAGAACCCGTCTCAAGTACACCATTTGGATTAACGCGCAAGTCACCGCGGCGTGTGAATGCCAGTTTTCCGTCATTGCCCATGACGCCCAAGACTGTCTTGTGGTTCATGGAGACGTCCAAATCACGGCCTGTGACCATCAAAGGGCCTGGCTCTAGGCGAACGCGGTCGGTGGTGTACAGACGGGGTTGCAAGCGGGAATCAAAGCCCTCACCCACCGCTTGGTGCGGCTGGATGGTGGCTTCATAGGTTTGCTTGAAACCCGCTGTCGAGACGTTGGCAATGTCGTTGGACAGCTGATGGCGGATATAGCGATCTTCGTTGATCGCAGCCATCGCGTTAAAGGATAAGCGGTCCATAGCGTTCTCTTAATTATTCAGATTAGTTACGGATCTGGATGATGGTTTGCGTCATCGAAGTACTGGTTTCCATCGCCTTGGCGTTGGCTTGGAAGTTACGCTGCTCGGTGATCAAGTCCACCAACTCTTGGGTCAAGTCCACGTTGGCACGCTCGGTCGCGCCTGAGCGGACCGTACCGAAACCAGCAGAACCGGCTTCGCCGTACTTTGGCACACCCGAATCGGATGTTTTGTAGTAGTTGGTGTCACCAATCTGGCGCAAACCGGATGGGTTAGAGAAGTTGACCAACACAACTTTGCCCAAAGACTTTTGCGCGCCGTTGGAGAAGCTGGCAGACACCAAGCCGTCATCGGCGATGGCCAAGCCCACCAAGTCACCCTCAGGTGCACCATCTTGCGACTGCGACAACACCGAAAACGGTGACGCAAACTGCGTCGATTTAGCGTAGTCGATGTTGATGGTCAATGCGCCCTTACCGTTTGGCAAGTACACCGTATCCAACTGAGCACCTTGCTTAGGCGACACCAAGTTACCAGCTGTGTCAAACGTCAGTTCGCCTTTGTCAAAGTAAACAGGTGACCAAGCTGGCAGAGTTTCAAAGCCAGTCGCTGTGGATGACTCTTCACCGAAACCGTCAATGTAGACCGTAGCGCCTTTTTCATCTTTGAAAGCTGTGGGCTTGATCCAAGTAGTAGTTGTACCGAACTGTGCATCCAAACCATCCAAACCCCAGCGCGCATCGCCAGTGACCTTGATGTAAGAGTCAGTGGATGCAGTGCCTGTAGTAAATTGCAAGGCGTTGCTGTCAGCGTCGTAACTCACTTTGACACCGTTCACTGAATCAGGCGTCAAACCATTCTTTGTTGGACCTTGAAGGCCGTTGATACCATCTTGTAAAGCCTCCATAAACGTACCTAAGGTGTAGGTATCTTTTGGAGGAACCACCACAGTTCCAGTGATACCGTTGACCGACACGACGAATTGATTGTTGGTCTCGTCAACAGAGAAGTTGTTGTCAACGTTCACAGCCAACGGGTTGCCACTCAACACAGCTGCCGTAGACTCGATACCACGCAAGGCGTCCACCGTAGATGGTGTCACCACATAGTTTGCAGGGTCACCTGTCATGCCCAAGCCTTTGGATGACTGGGTAGCCAAGCTGCCTGGACGAATACTGGTGATTGAAAGGCCAGAGTTATCGCCAGTGGTGCCCGACTTAAATACGAAAGTTTGTTTAACAGCGTCGTATTCAACCTTCATGCCATAGCGTTGTTCATTAAGAGGTTTGAACGGCGAGGTAGATACTGATGGGGCAAGTTTCAGGCCCACAGATGAGTCATTTACTCCCTGAATTAATGGATCCGCCAAGTCCATGGCGGTTTGATCGCTTGAAACAGTGACCTTTGCATTGTCAGCGGGTGTGAAAACCAACTTTTGATTTTGGGTGTCATATGAAACCGTGATCTTGCCGCTGTAGGTGCTATCGTCATCGATTTGTTTTTGCACTTCGCGGACTAAATCTTCGTTGTGCAGATCTCCATGGGTCGACAAGTCAATTGGCAATGAATCCAAAGTCGTTTTGTCTGAACGTGTCAATTGAACAAAGAACGTGGGCGTGCCCACTGTCGAGAAGTTAAAGGGCTTCTCGTCTCCGTACTGCCGAGCTATCACATTGGTTAATTCCGCAGCGATTTGAGTACCAGAGAGTTTTTTACTTGTGGTGGATGGCAAATTAGCCATGGTATCGATCAAGTGATCCAGTCCCACCGTGACTGAGTCAATTGAGTTGTCTACGTTGACGCTAAATAGGTTCTTGAGGTCGTCAATACTTTTCTTACCAGCAAAAGCTGAAGGTGCAGCAATACCAACAGTGGGGCCGGCAGCCGTAACAAACTCAGCGTTTGCACTATCTGTCAGCACCAAGTTGTTGGTGATAGCGCTTGCAGCAGTTGTGGACGGATCTTTAGCCGTGATCACGATGCCAGTGCTGTCGTCGGTCAACTCTGCGAGGTATGAAATCGAGAATTTGTCATTCGCGTTGAGCTTAGCGACAAAGTCCGACACAGTTTCTGTGGACTCTGTGGTGATGGTGACTTCATTAGACCCAGTACCCAGCACAGCCTTGTAGGGTGCAGTACCGTCCACCGTATATGTAGCTGTGAATCTTGGATATTGAGTGGCGTTAAGGGTTGTAGTTATCTCGGGCGTATCACCCACTGAGCTAGATGACCCTTGCGTAAGTGCAAAGCTATCTTCAATGTCTGTCGCGCTAACGTTAGGGTCAATTGCTGTTATTTTCAGCTCACCAACTGTCTCTACATACGCTGTTGGAGGAACAGCATCAGATGAGGAATTCTGACTAAGAGCCACGCCTGTGAGCTTGCGGCCTTGAGCATCTTTGATCAGCAACTCTGTTCCAGATTCGGAGACGGTTACGCTCAAATCAGTGCTGCCGTGGTCTTCAGAGCGTAAACGTGACTGCAATTCTGCTGCTAAGCCACTCAAAGTTGCGGCACTGGGCGACAGGTCGGAGATGCTAAACGTTTTACCTGCAACCGTCATGGTGAATGAAGAGAAATCCGTCGTCGCAGCAGGATCACCAAACTCAATGCCTTCCATCGTGACCTTCGATGCCGCTTGCGCCACATACGATGATGCAAAACTCGCGTTGATGTTCAATGCATTCGCCACATCCTGAGCAGTTGGCGGAACACCATCAATCGAAGGAACTTTGACCTCTACCGGCGCTCCAGCGGGTCCAAAAGTAACGCTAACCTCATCAGCGGAAGTTAATCCAGAATACTTTAATCCATAAGTTACTGCACTACTGCCTTGATTCCACAACAAATCAGACTTGTTCAGCTTTTCGTAGTTAGCGAAATCAATTCCATCATTTGAACCAGTACCCAAATCGCTAGCCAAACCTGCCACCACAGTGGCAGGCTGGGATGTACGAACGTCGGTCAAATCATCCAAAGCGAATTTGATAGTTTTCTTAGAAAAACTACTGTTTAATTCAGCAATTTCTTCGGGTGTTTTAAAGTCACTTTTTGCCTTGAGTTCACCGTATTTATTTACGTACATTTCCTCGCCCACACTATTAGTGGCTTGCTGCAACGAGGCATTCACGAGCTTGTCACCAACATAGACATAGGTTTGCCATTTGTTGTTTGGTGTTTCTTGACTAGCGTTTTGAGTTTTTACGTAGTAAACCGACGCCAAATAAGAATTACCACCCGCGTCATACACGGTGAGTGCTGTACTCTTGTTGTAAGACTCGGGATCGTTTCTATTAAATTCTTTTGTAATCACCTCAGCATCAGCTGGGAAGTTCAAGCCCAAAGAAACCTTGCTGGTTTGCTTGGCCATGCCAGTAGTTTTTTGTGGAATAGTTAACACGTTCATGTCATCTAAGTTCGCTTTGCCGGACGAGTCAACTGACGCTGCCATCAAACGCTGACCTGCTGAGTTCACCACGTTGTATTGGTCGTTCATCATGAACACACCGTTACGGGTAAAGATGTCTTGGAAACCGTCTTGAGATTTGAGCGGGAAGAAACCGTCACCACTGATGGCCAAGTCCAAGGTGTTGGACGAGAACATCATGTTGCCTTGACCAAACTCTTGCACCACGCGCTTCAAAGACACACCTTGACCAATGGTGGCCGAGGCTTTTTGCAGGGGTGAGGTGGCAAAAATATCGCCAAAGTCAGTGCGGCTGCGTTTGAAGCCTGTGGTTGACACGTTGGCAATGTTGTTGGATGTCACGCCCAGCTGTGCTGTCGCGGCATTCAGACCAGTGAGAGAGGTATAAAAAGACATGGTGCTTTAGCTCCTGAGAGAAATTCTTGAATTCTTGAAATTAGTAGCTGATGCGTTTCACATCAGTCAAATTGACGGTCTTGCCACCGGCTACTTCGAGCAACATCGTGCCGTCGGAAGTGCCTGCACTGGTCACACCTGTTACTTGGGCATAAGTATTGACTGAGGGTTTGGTCACAGTGCCGTTGCTGTTGACAGAGGCAACATAACGGTAGGCGCCGTTAGGGACTGCCGTACCTCCATCGTTCATGCCATCCCATTCGATGGTGACATCACCCACCGGCTGAGGACCCATGATTTGAGTGCGCACGAGGATCCCTTTGTCGTTGAAGATTTCTACCTTGACGCCATCCGCACCTGTAGGCGCGTTGACCACACCTTGCGACACAGTGGTGTCTGTGACCATCACTGGGCCATCTGGAACACCCACGGTTTTACCGATCAAAGATGTCGCGCCGAGCAAGCGGTCGTTGGCCAAACTAGAGACCAAGTTCTGCATGCTCGTCTTCATAGCCGTCGTGGCTTCGAGTTGCGAAAACTGCGCCAGCTGTGCCACGAAGGCTTCGTTCTTGACGGGGTCCAATGGGTTTTGGTTCTTCAGCTGTGTGGTGAAGAGTGTCAAAAATTCGGTTTGGCCCATGTTTTCATTGGTGGGCTTGGCTTTTTGTTGAGCCTGGTAGTCTTCGTACCTGACGATGCCACTAGGCAGAGAGGATGTTGCGTTAGTAGCCATGATTAAGTCTTAGTAATTTCAAGGGTGCGCATCATCAACTGGCGAGCGGTGTTGACCACTTCGACGTTGTTTTGATACGAGCGAGAGGCGGCCATCATGTCGACCATTTCCGACATTTCATTCACGTTGGAGTGAAAGACATAGCCTTCTTTATCAGCCAATGGGTTGCCTGGCTCCCAGGTTTTGCGAATAGGTGCGGGGTCGTTGACGATGCGGTCAACCTTGACACCACCAATAAACTGCGCGCCACCGTGTGTCATTTGCTCTTCCATCAAGGCTTTGAACAAAGGACGGCGGCCACGGTAGGCTTCTTCTTCTGAGCCGGCCACTGAGTTGGCGTTGGCCAAGTTAGAAGCCGTGGTGTTCATGCGAATGGCTTGCGCATTCAGCGCCGTGCCCGCAATACCAAAGACGTTATCGAGTTGCATGGTTTATTACTCCCCGCGCATGGCTTTGCGAAGACCGCTGATGCGGTTTTCTAAGAATTGCAAGGTCGCTTGGTATTCGCTGGCAGCTTTACCGTACTGGGCTTGCTCGACGTTCATCTCAACGGTGTTGCCGTCAAATGAACTGTTAAAGGGGGTGCGATAGCGCATGCCGTTGTCGGGTGCTTCTTGCAGACCGGCATAGTGCTTTTCGTTGGTGGCCGTCAAATACTCGGTCTTGACGTCTTTGAGCATGGCCTTGAAATCGACGTCTTGTGCTTTGTAGTTAGGCGTGTCGGCGTTGGCGATGTTGCGCGCCAGCACTTCCATGCGTTGGCTTCTCACGCCAAGCGCACGCTCGTGAATTCCAAAGGCTGATGAAAAAACGTCCATAACAAGACTCCTGTTTGTTGACACATGGCCTCAAGTTGTGAGACCTCGTGTCGATTTATGCAAGAGCCGTGCCACAGTGGTTTTGACGCTAAAAACGGCAAATGTTTGCCGCCTATACCTCGCCTGCGCCACAGAGAGGGCGTCGCGCTATCAAATCAGCAACGACGCAGCGCGAGTGACAGGGTGTGTGGTCCTGACGATTTCTGCTCGCAGCATGAGGAGGGCCACACACCCTGTCACTCGCGCGAGCTCAGTAAATCAAGAGCAAATAATTAACGGACTTCCGACACAGCCGCCTGCGCCGCATAAGCACTCAAACGCACCGCTTGCATAGAAGGACGCTGCTGTGCCACATCTTTACCCAAACGTTCATTGGCGTTGTGGTGCAAGCCCGCCAAGATGGAGTTACGCGTGATGGGCGCACGCACATCACGGTTCACATGCAAATAAGCTGCTTGCTGACCTGGAATGTTCAAAGCCGCATTGGGCCGCGTTTCATTGCGGGCAGCTGGGGTCAGCACTGTTAAATACAGATCATCTAAACCGACAGGACCAAAGTTCTTAAGTCCGGTGTCATCGAAATACTTGCCCACCATGTCGAGCTGCTGCAGCACGCTGTGGCCCAAGATGGCTTTGGGGTTCGCGCCGAAGCCTGCGCTGGCAGCGCCTCGGTCAGGGCCATCACAAAACTGAATGATGCCGTGGCATCGGTTGTTGGTCGCTTTGGGGTTCATACCATCGCTCTCCATCAAGGTGAGGCGAGCAAAGTCATCGGGCGCGAATCGGTGTTCATGCGAGAGCTGAACAATCTTGTTCATCACCGCTTGTTTGTCTTGCGCAGGGATGAAGCCCTTTTCTATGGCGCGATCAATGGTTTTTTCCAACACCACATGGCCACTGCGATCAGAGCGCGTGAGCAACTGCACTTGCGCTGTGCCTGCCAAAGCGGCGTTGCCCATGGCTGTGTTGGTGTTGAGTGAGTTGACGTTTGCAGCTGGCGTGACGGCAGGTGCTACCAAGGCCGCTGCAGCAGCCGCTTTATTGGCTGCAATGGCTTGCTGAACGGCCTGTGCCTGTTGCAAGGAGAGGTTCAAACTGTCTAGGTTCAACTTTTGACCCGGGTGGATCATGTTGGCGTTGACGATGTTGTTAGAGCGCGCCACGGTTTGCGCCAAGCGCATGGCTTCGTTATTTGAAATGTTCACGCCACGCGAGGCCATTTGCTCGCGCACGATGCCCGTGAGGGTTTGGCCAGAGCGTACAGAGGTGCTCCAAGCCGGCACACTGCCCTCCGGCGCTAAAGCGCCTGATTGGTTGATGCTCGCCAACGCGCGCGTGAAGGCGGGCGCTGTACGGGCATACGCCAGCTGACTCCGTGGCAGCTTGGGCATGCCGGAGGCGTCGGTGGTGTTCACCTGAGGGTTAGAGGACGGGTCGAGTCGCATGGTCTGCTCCGTTTAATCGGTCCTTGGAAAAAGTTGGCTTTGTTTTTGCTTGAAGGGTTGGGTCTGAACAAATGTCAAAACATCAACACCTACCCTTATGACTACGCAAATGCCGTGCCTAAAAAATGCCGACACCCTACGCTTTAAGCGCTGGGGCATGTGGCTGGCTGTCTGCGTGCTAAGCCAGGCCCAGCTTGGGTTTGCGGCCGATTCGGTGGTGCCTGACTCTGGTTTTGAAAGCTTGCAACAGCAGGCCAAGCAATGGGCTTCAACCCACCCCTCTTTTCAAGGCAAACAGGTGCAAGTGGTGCCTGTGGATGCCCGCATCACGGTGCAAAGCTGTCAACAAAACCTGCAGTTTGAGCACCCTTTTCCCAACCAACCGGCCGTGCGTGTGCGCTGTGCACAACCTGTATGGCAACTTTTTGTGAACCTCAATACGGGTCAGACCACAAACCCTGTCAACCGCGCTGGCGTGGCAGCGCCTGTGTTGCACAAAGTTTTGGTGTCAAAAGAATTGCTCAAACGTGGCACGGTCATCAGCCCTGAGATGTTCAGCGTGGCTGAGATGCCTGCTGCGGGCATGGAAAGCCAAATCATTTCTGATACGAAGTTATTAAAAAACATGCAGTTGGTGCGTGACCTCACGCCCAACACACCTCTGCGTTCGTACGATGTGAAGACCGCTGTGATGGTCAAGCGCGGACAAGAGGTTTTTGTGACAGCTGGCGAAGGACAGGGCTTTTCCATCACAATGCGCGCAGAAGCGTTGCAAGATGGTGGTTTAGGTGAACAGATTCGCTTAAAAAATGTCGAGTCGGGTCGATCACTATCTGGCGTGATCACCGGACCGAATGCCGCCAAACTGAGGTGAAAAGTGGTATTTAAAAAATATTTCAAAAAAACGCTCAAGTTCTAGAATTTGAGGTCGATTGAAGTGTTGTGAAAAAGGTTTGACCCGCACAACGGGTTAAGGAAAGTGAAAACATCATGAATGACGCTATTTCAAACTACGGTCGTATGACGCAATCGAACGCTGCTATTCGCAGTGCCATCGACAAAGTCGAAAAACGAAGCCCTTCGGCAGCGCAAGCCAAAGAAGAGCTCGCACCATCGCTGGACAAAACAGCTTCAGCAGGAGCAGATAAAGTGAGCTTGAGCAACGTCGCCCAAAAAGTTATGGCACAGCCAGACTTTGACCGCTCCAAAGTCGAAGCGATTAAGCAGGCGATCAAGGAAGGTAACTACCCTGTGAACCCCCGCCGCATCGCAGAAAACTTTGTGGCCCTCGAAAAAATGATCGGCAACTGATCGTTCCATAGGAATTGATCGTCTTTTGACCGATATGACCACACTCGCCATGGACACGCAGGCTTCTAGCTTGGAGCAAGCCTTGGTCTTGGCGCAAACACTTGAGGACATGCTCGAGCAAGAGTTCGCGCATCTGAAAGTGCAAAATCTTGACGCTTTCGAAGCGTCGCAAGCCTCTAAAAACGAGCTATTGCAGCAGCTCGCCCAGTTGGCCGGCATTCACGGACCTGAGTCCGCCGATGCACTCGGCCCTGAATGGGATGGCTTCAAAGAACACATGGCACATTGCCGCGACATGCATCGCCGCAACGAAGTGCTGATTGTCCGAAAGATTGACGCCATCCGTGGCGCGCTGCAAAGCATGCAAATCCAAGACCCCACCAGCTCTGTCGAAATTTACGACCGTTTGGGCAAGGTGTCTCGCGGTGGCCGACGCGGTGGCCGCGGCTACGCAGAAGCTTAAGCCCTGCTTTATTAAGCTTTTTTCGGCTTTTCGTCTCCGGGCTGCATACCCTTGAGCCAATACACCCACGCCAAAATCACGGCGACCGCGGTGAACATGTCTTCTGGAATTTCCTGACCCACATCGAGCCGACTCAACATGGCCAACAGCCGTGGGTCTTCGGCCACATAAACGCCCTGCTTCTTAGCTTCAGCCACGATCCGGCGTGCCAGCTCATCGTCACCTTTGGCAGTGAGCACAGGCGCTTTGTTGCGGCCATATTCCAAGGCCACGGCTTGCATGTAGTGCTTGTCGGTCATGCTCGGGTGTCAATCAAACTGCCATGCTCTGGCGGTGGATGGTCTTCTTGCGCATCAGGCCGAGCTGCGTTGTAGACCTGAAAACTGCCCATGTGCAGGCCTGCGCTCTCGAGTTCGTCGGTCAATTCAGTGGCATTGAACTTGGCCAAATCAGCCACGTCTTTACGCAAAGCCCACATGGTCAAGTCGACCTGAGCGTTGTGGCTAATAGTGGTTTTGAGCCACACCTCACCCAGCACCCGGCTGTTGGTGTGCATATTGACCACCAAAGGGTTTTTAGGCTGCCCTGGCTTGTTGCCTTTTTGCTCGAAGTGCAGCTCGACAGGATCGGCATCGCGAAAGGGTATGACCAAGCCAAAGTGCAAATCGCCCTTGTTGACGGTTTGACCCGATTGAACTTGGGCCGCCTCCAGCTCATCGAGCGCGTGTTTCAAGCTGTCATGGGTGTCAACGCTTTCTTTCTCTTCAATGCGTTCTCGCTCTGCCATGAGCAAGCGCAACAAGACCTTGGTGTTGTCTGCCACGGGTTCGCCTTCGGCCAAGCTGGCTTCGCTGGGCTTGGTGTGGCCCAGAATGAAACGCTTCAGTGCTTGAGGCTGCAAGCTGCTCATGTTCAGGCGCTGGGCCGCGATGCGTTTTTTGATCTCTCCCGCATCTTGTACGGGAGGAATCAAGCTCTCCAACACGCCTGGGCGCAACAGGGCCAACAGATTGGCAAAGCCAGGCGGCTGAAACAACAAGGTGTTCAAGCGCGTGGGCATGCCCGTTGGGGCAGCTTCTGGGCCAGCAAAGTTGCCGGTGTGCAGCAATTGCAACGCCCATTTGCCCGCCGGCAACAGCTGGGCACGCAGTTGCATGAGGTCGCCCTCTTTGATGTAGGGCTGCAGGGGGAGATTGAAGATGTGGTCGTTGAGGACCAGTTTGAGCTGATGGTTGACCACCGTGGCGGTAGCCTGCACCACTTGGCCATCGTGCAAACCCAGTTGGCGCGCGACAGGCGCCTCAACATACGCCGTGCGCATCTCCAAATGAACAGGCGCCACACGCGCAACCGCGTGGACGCCTTCTGGGCCCAAGATGCTCATGGTGTCCCCTTAGGGGAAGCGCACCCAGTTTTTGCGCTCGTTCATGTTGATGTCGGCGGTGGAATAGCCACCACCGCGATGCATGCCACTGTTGCCTGGCGCATGGCCAGGCACCATGTGGCTGCGCAACAAGTCGTCATGGTTGGGCACATTCAACACAGCCCCTGCCATCAAGGCGCGAGGGGGTGACTTGGTGAAGGCTTGTGGGTTTTGTTGCACAAAGGCATTGCGCAGGATTTCCACACGCAACGGGCTGTCGGGCATGGTTTTGCGAATCACTTTGTCCAAGGTGTCACCGGACACCACTTGGTAAGTGCTGCGAGCTGCAGGGCTGGTCGCGGTGGCCAGCATGGGGGCACTCAGCGCCATGCAGCAGAGTAAAGCGCGAACGGAAGTCATAGGCTTGTTCATGGTCGGTTCTCCCGTCGATCTTTTAGTAGGTGTAAGGCCAAGCAACCCAGGCCCCATTGAATTTTTGTTTACGGCCAGCCACTTGTTTGATTTCGGCTTGGTACGGCGTGACCGATTTGACTTCGGCCAAGACAGCTGCGTCAAGTGCACCTGGCTCGAGCGTGTGACGTGGCAGCACAGAAGGGTCGGCAATCATCAGTTTATCGCCCACGCGCAAGCCCGCATTCGTGCCAGCATTGAGGGACAAACGGCCATTGGCTTGGGAAACCGTGAAAGCTTGCGGCTCGCAGGCCAGTTGCTTGTCAAGTTGGTCTGCCATGGCGTTGACAGCGCGTGCAATGGCTGCATTGGTGTCAGTGTCCATCTTGGGTGTGCCGTATGCCTGTATGGGCAAGCTCGGGACCACCACTTGCTCAGCCACAAACCAAACTTGGCGCTGGCCTGGTCCATTGACCTGCAGTGTCAAGCCAAACGCTGAAAAGTCATCAGACACACCGCCTAAAGGCACAGGTGTGACCGAGAGTTGCGCATGCCATTGCACATGCTCTTCACCTTGGCCATATTGCAAGCGGTCATAGGTGTTGGATTGAGGCAGAGTACCGATCAAACGCCAGCGCTCTGAACGTGCTGCTGATTGCATCAGTTGTTTGCGTGCCGCCACACCGAGTTGTTGAGCTTGATAACGCTGAGCTGGTGCTAAACCTGTCGACAAATCAAGGTCAACAGTCATGATTTGACGCAGCGCTGATTTGGCTTGCGGTGCTTCGCACCGACCTGGCTGCACAATCTCTATTGATTGATTGGAAACCAACTCCGCTTGAGGTTGTTGGCCAGCATCTCGCACGTATTGAGCGACTTGCAAATCACGCAGTTTGATTTCCGAAGAAAAGCGATTGAGTTCGCGCAACTTGCCGTCGCTCTCCATCCAGCTGGTGGCGCTGACACGGGTGTTGGACTTCATGGCCGCTTCCACCATCGCCCCACGGATGGCGTTGAGTCGGTCTTGGGCACTCAAGTCAGCCGCACAAGCAGAAAAGTTGACACCCGCCAAAGTCAGCACAACAAGGCTACCCAAGCAGGCACGCGAAAAAGTCCACATGGTCAAAAGCCTCTTCAGCGAAATCAGTTGCGCTTGCTGCTCAAGCTAGCAACGTACAAGGCGCGCAGGTCATTCACGACATTGCGATCCAGAGACATGGTGGTTTCATAGGTGTCATCGCCCACAGGGGTGATGCTGACCAACACGGCACCATAAATGACACCCTCCACACGGGCTCGAAAGGTGTCACTCATCACGGTCATGTCCGCCACGGTGGTGCTGGCATCGAGCTGTTGGCCGTAAACCTGTTCAGTGAGCGCGCGGTACGCGTCAAGCTTGGAGGCACGAATGGCCAACAAACGCTGCTGGGCAGGGTTACGATGATTTTGAATACTAATGACCGCATAACCCGTGGCCACCAAGGTCTCACGCTTTTGGGTCATAGGCGTGATCATGTTGGCGCTGTCATCCACGCGCGCTTGGGACGGCATGAGCAGAGGTGTGTTGGCGCAAGCGGTCAACAAAAGTGCGGCGGCTGTAACAGCCCAAACGGTAGTGCGGTTCATGTCTATGTCCTTGAGAGGTCTCCCCCATGATTCGGCACAGACCCTTTTATCTTTAACAAATTGAAATACGAATACTTTTTCTGTCTTGTGAAAGATTTGTTGTGACCGACAATGATGTGTAGGAATTTTTGACATGAAGACCACCACACACTTTATTGGCTCCAGCGAGTCAGCAGCCACTTTGCGCCAACTGGTCGCAACCATGGCTAACTCCAACGCCACGGTGATGATCACAGGCGAAAGCGGTACAGGCAAAGAGCTTTTGGCTCGGCTGCTGCATGAGCAATCTGACCGTTGTGGTGCCAATTTTGTGCCAATTAATTGCGCAGCCATCCCCAAGGATTTGCTGGAGAGCGAGCTGTTTGGCCACCGAAAGGGCGCATTCACGGGCGCTGTGGCTGATCGCATCGGTCGCTTTGAGCTCGCGCATGGCGGCACGATCTTTCTCGATGAAATTGGCGACATGTCGCTAGACATGCAAGTCAAATTGCTGCGCGTGTTACAAGAACGCACGGTCGATCCGATTGGCGGCACCCGTCAAGTTCAGGTCGATGTGCGCGTGGTTGCAGCGACTCACCGCGACTTGGAAACCGAAATTGCAGCCGGTCGGTTCCGTGAAGACTTGTATTACCGACTCAATGTGTTGCCTATGGTGACACCTCCGTTGCGTGAACGCAACACTGACATCCCTGAATTGTTGGCATTTTTCGCAAAAAAATGCGCCAACTTTGGCAAGCAGCCGATTCGCTTCAAACCCGATTTCATGGCGGCGTTGCAAAAGTACCCATGGCCGGGCAACGTGCGTGAGCTCTCCAATGTGGTCGACCGCTTCAGCACCCTTTATGCAGGGCAAGAACTCGATTTACGCGCCATCCCCCCTACCCTGCTGCCCAAAGGCTTGGTGTCTGCACAGGCGGAGTTGCAAGCGCAAGCGCCTTTGCTGGCCAAACTCGAGATGACACCTCCACCTGAGGTGTTGGCTGAGATGAACGAGGAGCCTGAAGAGGAAGAAAACGAGATCGAAGGCCTCATCATGTTGGCCCAAGGTATGCCTCAGTTGCCCCCCGAAGGTTTGTCGCTCAAAGAGCGCATGGCACAAATCGAGCGCAGCATCATTGAACAAGCCCTAAGCCGCAACTCTGGCAATGTGTCACGTACAGCCAAGTTGCTGAATTTGCAACGCACTACCTTGATAGAAAAGATCAACAAGTACGAACTGCGTCCAGCAGCCTAAGCCCACAGCCGTGTTCGACACGGCGTGCGGTTCAGACAAGAAAAAAGGCAGCTCATCGAGCTGCCTTTTTCTCGCCTAAGCCTTGGCTTAGTCTTGGTCGTTGTAAAGCACAGTGATACTCATGCGACGGTTGCGCGGGTCGCGAGGGTCTTGAGGATTGAATGGATCGGTATCAGCCACACCCTCAATGCGTGCGAAACGGCTTTCTTTGATGCCACTCTTTTCCAGCAAAGCACGGGTCACTTCAGCACGCTCAGCAGAGAGTGACCAGTTGTTGCGGCCTTCTTTGTTGTTGAACGGCACGCTGTCGGTGTGTCCTCGAATCGCAATCTTGTTGGGCATTTCTGCCAACGAAGCGGCAATTTCGCTGATCAAACTAGCAGCTTTACCCTGCATGCTCATGCCGCCGCTGGGGAACATGGCAAAGTCAGCCTTGTCGATGATCTCGATACGCAGGCCTTGCTTGTCACGTGTGACAGACACCTGGTCCTTCAGGCCACCTAGCTTTTTGTTTTCCGACAACTTCTGCTCAATCTCTTTCTCGAGCTTATCGAAGTCGGCTTTTTCTTGCGCTTGGGCAATTTCTTTCTTCTGCTCAGGCGTCAGCTTGTCTGGGTCTGAGTAGGGGTTGTTGTTTTCTTGGCCGGGGTCGGTGCTGGGGTTGGGGCCGCCTTCAGAGCGGGGTGTCAAACGCTCGAGCAAGGCGGTTTGTTTGGCTGCAAACGGGAAACCATCGGGGTCGATGATGGAGCGACCACCCAACACGCCGTTTGAGCCTGCCAATTGGCCAATGGCCACCAAGCTTTGAGAAGTGGGTTTGAAGTAGTCCGCAATGCTTTTGCGTTGGTCTTCGTTAGACGCGCCCAACAGCCACATCAACAAGAAGAACGCCATCATCGCCGTCATCATGTCGGCCAACGCAATCTTCCAAGCACCACCGTGAGCGCCGCCGTGGCCCTCATCAATGATTTTTTTGATGATGATGACGGGCGCGGGTGCTGCTTCTTTCTCAGCTTCGGCTTTGGCCGCTTCTTCTGCGGCTACGGCAGCTGCCGCAGCGGCAGCCGCAGCATCTTTTTCAGCGTCTGCAGGCGCGGCGGCTGCGTCTTTTTCGTCAGCCATTATTTCCTCAACGCGTCAAAGAGTTCACCAAAGGAAGGTTGGGCGTGGTGGTTGATACACACACGGGCACCTTCGATGATCAGTGGAACAGGATAGCCGTGCATGTTGCCGATGATGACTTGTTGAGCCACTTTCAAGCACTCGCTGTCTTCGTCGATGATTTGCACCAAGCGTTTGCCGAACGGTTCGAAAATACCGTAAGCCAAGAACACCCCCAAGAACGTACCCACCAGCGCGCCACCAATCAGGGCACCCAGCACAGGCGGGGGTTGGTCAATCGCGCCCATGGTCTTCACCACACCCAACACGCAAGCCACAATACCCAGCGCAGGCAAGGCGCCAGCGAGGGTAGATAGGGCATCGGCGTTTTGCATTTCGCTGTGGTGGTGGTGTTTGATGGCCGTAGTCATCACATCTTCCACCGCATAGGGGCTCAAAGTGCCTGAGGACACCACCATCAAACGGATGGTGTCGCAAATCAGGCCGACCAAACCATGGTCAGCCAACATCTTGGGACATTCGCCAAAAATCGCACTGGACTCGGGGTTCTCGACGTGCGATTCCATCGCCACGGCACCTTCTGCCTTGAGTGTCTTCATCAACTTGGAGATCACCGCAATGATGGCGATGTAGTCTTCCTTGTGATAGCGGGGACCTTTGAGCACACGGCCCATGCCGCCCCAAGCGCCTTTGAAAATTGCGCCCGAGTTACCGGTGATCATGCCGCCAACGCCAGCACCACCAATAATGAACATCTCGAATGGGGTGGCTTTGATAATGGGCGCCAAACTACCGCCGGCGATCACGAAACCGCCGAACACGCAAATGAACAGAACGACCAAACCAATAATTGCTGACATCTAACACTCTCCCCAAGCAGGTTGGCGCACCCAAGTCATAAAACCTGGATGCGCCTAAAAATTGTTCCGCACAACCTGCAAGATTAACTGATAAATAAGCCAATTCCGCTAAAAAGCAGAAAAGCTTCGATCAGTTCATCATGCCAGTCGGTCGGTTGCTCGCTGGCACCAAGGAAGGCATACCTTCCCAAGCGTCGCGAATTTCGCGCATCAAACCGTAAATCTCATCCAGAACCGCCAAATCATTGTGGGCGTTTGCGTGGAACAAACGGCGGGTCACATAGCTGTACAACTCATTGAGGTTGTTGGCCAGATCGCCACCTTTTTCAAAATCCAAGGCACCTTGCAGGCCAATCACGATGCGGCTGGCACGTGCAATGGCTTTGGACTTTTCGTTGATATTCTTGTGTTGGATGTGACCACGTGCAGTGGACAAGCTTTCCAACAAGCCATCAAACAACATTTGAATCAATTGCACATTGTTCGCCGATGCAACACCGCTGCTGACTTTGACATCACCGTAACTTTGAATGGCTCTTGAATTGGCTCGCATTTGATAACTCCTGTGTATTTCTTAGCGTACACAAGCAGTATCGGAAGAGGCTGCGCAAACTTGAGTCCAATTCATCTTAAGCGGGCTTAACTTCCAGCGATGCCTCCTCTGCCGCAGCCTCTTGGGCAGACAGATCGGTCTCAGACTCAGGAATCATCACAGCTTCGACGGTTTCAGCGGCAATTTCTTGCCGCTGCGCATCTTCATAAGCTTGTGCGTGCTCCAAGCCTTGTGCCAGCTCTTGTGGTGTCAATTCGCGTTCGTTGCTGTCCTCCAACAAGCCATCGCCTAGAACTTCGGCACGCGCCGACTGATCGGTCAGGGCCAACATGGCATCTTCAGTTGTTGGCTCGTCATCCTCAATGGGCATGGTGTCAAACAAAAAGTCTGAAAACGGCACTTCGTTCGTGATGCTCACGCGTTGGTAGAGCATGTCCACCACGCTGTCGACTGTTTGCTTCAGGCGCACCAAGGTGTCTGCGTTCGGGTCGTTGGCATAAGTGCCAGCAAACTCCAACGCAGAACGATAGATGCTGCCCAAATGCTGGGGTGGTAACCACGATTGGATATGGCCACGCACAGTTTCGATTTTGCGCAGCGAGCTAGGCACTTTGCTTTCGTCGCCGCCCACTTCCTCTAGGCCATCTTTGAAGGTGGCCGTGATGTGTTCACGCAAAATCGGTTCGTAATGGGGACGCAAGGCCTCAATCATGCTGGCATCAAAGCCTTCGACTTCTTTGCCATTCATAGCATCCCACAACTTTTTACCCTCTAATCCAGAGAACAGCAAGTCACCGGGGATTTCAGTTTCGAAATCAGGCAATATAGATGCATCAGGCTTGGGTGCGTCATACATCTTGGACAAGTGGTTGATCTTGTCGATAAGATACAAGGTCAGGATCACCAAGAGCAGCAAGACCCAAGAGATCATGTTCATCATGAAGTTACTCATGCGCGTCTCCTTGTCTCAGCCTTCTCAGTATCGGCGTTCGTTTCTACCTTGAGGGTGCCGCGCAATTTTTTAACCACGGAGGACAGAATCTGGCTCACGCGTGATTCACTCACACCCAAGGTTTCGCCAATCTCTTTGAGGTTGAACTCTTCCACGTAGTAAAGCTGCATGACCAGTTGCTCACGCTCAGGCAGCTGCGCAATGGCATCGGTCACCGCGTCCATGAACTGGGCTTCTTCCACGATCACTTCGGGTTGTTGAGAGCTGTCATCGGCAATCGTCATCACTTCTTCGGTGACCACTTCCATGGAATAAGTCTCAAAACGCTTGGCTTTGCCGCGCTCTTTGTGAAACTCTTCCAAGTCTTTGCCCATGTACTCGGCAATTTCAGCCTGCGTGGGCGTACGGCCCAACTCTGCCGCCAAAGCGTGCACCGTGGTGTTGTGTTCTTTGTTGAAAGCCACGGCTGAGCGAGGCAGAAACGACAAGCGTCGCACCTCATCCAACATGGCCCCGCGCACACGGCTGTGGGCGAAGTTTTCAAACTCGATGCCTTTGACGGGATCGAAAGCACGTGAGGCTTCGAGTAGGCCAATCATGCCCACTTGAATCAGCTCATCGAGCTCCATGAATGCAGGAATACGGGCCTTCAAGTGCAAGGCGACGCGTTTGACCAGACCCAAATGGGCCATGACCAACTCTTCGCCTTTGGGCTTGCAAGAGCCGTACATTTCTAAGGGGGATAGTGTTCTCATGTGTCAGACGAACTGTTTTGCATCAGTCGCTCCATGAAGAATTGCAGACCGCCCGAGGGGTGGTCGATCGGACGCAAGTGCGTGCATGCCTCGGCTAAGCGCATGTAATCACGAGCGGCGGCTGTACCAGGGGCGAGTTCCATCACCGACTGGTATTTTTTGAGGGCACGCAAGACCATCTCGTCTTCTTCGATAGACGTGAGGTAATGCACCGACTCGCCCAAGAAACGCACACAGACGTCGTTGAGCTTTTTATACAGTTTCCAGCCTTCCGACTGGCTCTTGACCATATTGGGCAGGAGGTAGATTTCGTCCAAGCCCATCTCTTTGCTCAAGATTTTGATCGTGCCGTAGGCATCGGCAATCGACGACGGATCGTCTTTCACCACGATGAAGCGGCGTTGGCAAGCAGCCAAGAAAGACAGCACAGAGGGTGAAATACCTGCGGCGACGTCAACGATCAAATAATCAACATCGTCTGCCAACACCCCAAACGACTGCACGATGCTGGCCGCTTGAATGTCGCTCAGGCCCGCCAACTCTTGCATGCCTGAGGCACCAGGAATGAGCTTCACGCCTTGACGGGTGGTGATGAGAATTTCTTGCAAGGTTTTTTGACCTGCCAAGAAGTGACCCAAGTTGTATTCAGCGCGAGCGCCCAGTGCGATTTGTGCGTTAGCCAAACCCAAATCGGCGTCAAACAGCATGACGCTGTGACCGAGCTGAGTCAACGCCACCGCCAAATTGATGGAGGTGGTGGTTTTACCGACGCCACCCTTGCCGCTGGCAATGCCGATGACTTCTGTTCTACGTGGATTACTCATGGGTCAAGCCTGTGGTTTCGGTTTTAAATTTGGAAGCGATTTGCGCCAGTTTGGAAGCAGCCAAATCATTGACAGCTGCATCACGTGCGTTTTGTTGAGCTTGCTCTTCGGTTTCTGGCAATGGCAAGTTGTCGAGGGCACATTGCACCAAACCTGCCAATGACACGTCTTGCACCAAATCTACGGTGCGGTCGCCATGGCTGGCGACAGACACGCTCAAAGATTTGTCGGTCAAGAACTGCAACAAAGCCCAAGGTTGTGTGGATTCGTCCAGCTTGCTCAACATCAAGGATGCCCACACGTTGTCTGCGTTGTCAAACACGCGGCGGATGTTGGCGGCTGATGCGTCAGCAGGAATCACTGCATGGCATTGCACATTCAGGTTAAAGCTACGAATTTCGGCCAAGCGCTCGTTCATTTGCACACCGGCGGTGTCGATCAAGATGAGTTTGCGATCGGTGTGCTCGTCGAGCAACAACTTCAAAGTGGCGGCGTTGGTGGCGCGGAACGAATCCACACCTGACTGGGCGCACAGCAATTGGGTTTGGTTCCAAGCGCCAGCACGCTGGTCTTGGAAGCTGATGACCATGACTTTTTCGCTACCGTGCAACTGCGCGGCGTGTTGAGCCAAGCGGGCCACCATCATGGATTTGCCAGCACCGGATGGGCCAGCCAATGCATGGATACCTGACACTGGCGTTTGAGCTTGTTCTTGTTCCACAGAGTGGGCCAATTGACGACTCAAAGCGCCCATGGCGTCAGCCATGTTGTCGTGGTCTTTGATGTTGTCGATCAACAAGGCGCGCAAAGCGACAGGAATCGGGGCATCGTTCAAGGCATCGCGCAAAGGTGCGATGGCTGCTGGTAATTGCATGCCGCCTTGTTGCCAAGCCGCCATTTGTTGGCCCAGTTTGAATTCACGGCGCAAAGAGTTGAGCTCTTCACGCACCAGCGCAACGATTTCGCGGCCACGCAAGGTGTCGTGTTCTTCGGCAGCACGTTTGGCTGACTCGTCCACAGGTGCTGCAGCCACTTTGGCTGCTGGTTTTGCTTTGGCAGAGATGGTTTGAGCAGGCTTAGACGCAACTTCCACAATCGGCTTGGCCACTTTGGTGGCTTGGCGCTCGCGGGCATCGCGTTTGTTTTGGTCGATGGTTTGACCCAGCAACACATCAAACTTGCCTGAAGGCTTAGCAGATGTGGCGTATTGGCTTTTCACAAACGGATCAGCTTCCTCAGGCGTGAGGGGGGCCAGATCAACCGCCACGATCAATTCGGTCAAGCCATTGACTTGGCCGCTCGAGATGACGAGCACGTCGGGGCCGTATTGGGCCACGGCCTTTTCATTGGCAGCGCGGATGTCGCGGGCAAGGATGCGTTTGAGTTCCATAGGTCAGCTCACTCTGTCTTTTGTTATAGGTTTACGGGTTATCGGGCTTTGGCGTCCACGGTGTGGATCACTTTGACGGCCTGATCGTCCGGAATTTCGCTGTAAGACAGCACAGTCAAATCGTTCACGCGGAATCGTGCGGCTTTAGACAGCCAACCACGAATCACGGGGGACACCACCAACACAGCGGGGTGACCCATGTCTTCTACGGTGCGCGCACCTTCGCGCAAACCGGCAAATAAGTTTTCTGACAAACCGGGCTCAAGCACCACGGCTTGGCCAGGTTGGCTTTGTTGCAGTACGTTGTGCAACAACTGCTCTAAAGAAGGCTCCAGCGTCATGACTTGCAAACCGTTGTCGCCGTCGATCAAGCTTTGCATGATCATGCGGCCGAGTTTGGGGCGAACCATAGCGGTGAGTTGTTCTGGGTCTTGCGTGCGGGTGCTGGCTTCGGTCAAAGCTTCAGCAATCGTGCGCATGTCGCGAATCGATACAGACTCAGCCAACAAGTTCTGCAACGTACGAGTCAAGATGCCCAATGACAACTTGCCTGGCACCAAGTCTTCAACAATCTTGGGCGACTTGGCAGCCAATTTATCAAGCAACTGTTGGGTTTCGTCGTGGCTCAACATGTCAGAGGCGTTTTCGCGCAAGACTTTGTTGAGGTGGGTAGAAATAGCGGTGGCAGCATCGACCACGGTGTAGCCGAGGGTTCGGGCTTGGTCGCGTTGTGAAGGTTCGATCCACACGGCTTCCAGACCAAATGCGGGTTCGCGTGTGGCGATGCCTTCCAACTGGCCATACACATGACCCGGATTGATCGCCAACTCACGGCCGACTTTGACTTCGCCCTTGCCACGCACCACGCCTTTGAGCACGATGTTGTAAGCGTCTGGGTCGATGTTCAGGTCATCACGGATACGCACGGGTTGAACCAAGAAGCCCAACTCGGCAGACAATTTTTTACGCACGCCTTTGACGCGGGTCATCAACTCGCCGCCAGTTTCAGCGTTGACCAAGGGAATCAAGCCGTAACCAATTTCCAAACCAATCAGGTCGACTTGGTCCACATCGTCCCAGTCAAGTTCTTTTGGCGCGTCGGTCGGCGTAGCGTCTTTGACAGCTTGTTCAGCTTGCTCGTCTTGCACTTCACGCGTCACGATCATCAAGCCTAGGCCGGCAGAAGCCAATGCCAAGGTGATGAACATCAAGTGAGGCATGCCGGGCACCATGCCCAAGATCAACAAGATCACAGAAGAGATGAACAAAGCAGTGGGATTGGCCAACTGAACAGAAGCCTGCTCAGAAATAGACTCAGCCGTGGTCACGCGGGTCACGATGATGGCGGTGGCAAGTGACAACAGCAAAGAAGGAATTTGAGCAACCAAGCCGTCACCAATGGTGAGCAAGGTGTAAATGCGACCAGCTTCGGCCACAGGCAAATCATGCTGAGCCACGCCGATGATCAAACCACCGACCAAGTTGATCAAGAGAATCAACAAACCGGCCATGGCGTCACCGCTGACGAATTTAGATGCACCGTCCATGGAACCGAAGAAGTCAGATTCTTGGGCCAACTCGGCGCGGCGTTGTTTGGCAGTTTCTTGGTCAATCACGCCAGCGTTCAAGTCAGCGTCAATTGACATTTGTTTACCGGGCATGGCGTCCAAGGTGAAACGGGCGTTCACTTCAGAGACGCGGCCAGCACCTTTGGTCACCACCACAAAGTTGATGATCATCAAAATCGCAAAGATGATGAAGCCGACCACATAGTTACCGGCAATCACGAATTCACCGAAAGCTTCCACCACCTTGCCCGCAGCGTGCGAGCCCTCGTGACCGCTGACCAACACCACACGAGTGGACGCAACGTTCAATGCCAAGCGCAACATGGTGGCAAACAACAAGACAGTGGGGAAGGATGAAAACTCGAGCGGCTTACGTGTGCCGATGGCGATCATGATCACCACCAAGCTGACAAGAATGTTGAAAGTAAACAAAAAGTCCAACAAAACTGGAGGCAATGGCAATACCAACATCGCCATGATGACGAGCACCACCACCGGAATACTGAGTCCGGAGAGGTCAAATTTCGACAAGTTGTGTCGAATCGTTGACAGAGTGAGAGTGCTCATTGAGGAAATCCAGTTGAAAGTGGAACGTTTAGATTGCTTTTTGCTTTGAAATGACTTTCGAGGCATGTTGGTTAAGCAATCGATGTGCCAACTCAAACTGACACCGAAGTGCCTCTTCGCCAAAAGCGGCAAGAACTGTCCTGTCACGGTTCTTGCTTAACTCCTTGGCAAACTCGTTTAAAGACCACCATGAACCTGTCCAGCTATCTACAAATGCCGCCAGCACCGCTGACGCCAAACAGCACCTCCACCGCGACACCGCAAGGCCCGCGAACAGGTGTGGGCACTTCTGCGGGCGGCAGTTTGGGCTTTGATTTCGCACAAGTCATGGCGCGCCAGATGGAGCGCTTGGTGCCGCAAGAGCGGCAAACTTTTGCCGCTGACGTGCCCAAGCAGCCAGAAACACGATCAGACATACAAGATTCACGCCCAGCTGATCAACGTGCTGATACACACACACAAGAACGTCGCAGCACAAACCGTGCAGAGCGCGACCAAGACTCAGACGCGGATGCGTCTGATGACAAGAGCGACTCACGCGGCGCTTCTGCCCGTCAACGCGGCAAGGGCGTTACCCAAAAGGCCCAGCGCCCTGAAGTCGATGACCTGCTCGCAGGATTGATGCAAGGCGCACCCGTTGCGCCCCTGACACCAGCAGCCACCATGACGGCAACAGCAGAAGCCGCAGCAATGCAAGCCATCGCTGCGACGACTCCCAGCACCACACCACAAGTGCTGCCCACAGCAGAATTACAAAACTCCGCCACGCTGGCCAACTCAGCTGCATTGCAGTCGATTCAGTTGAGCCCGCAAATGCGCATCATCACAGACCCACAAAAAGCACCTAGCCCAGAAAGCTTGGCTGCCTTTGCCAAGTCCATGGGTTTGGATGAGTCAGCCATTCAAAACTTGTTAGCCCAACAGCCCGCGCTCAGTGGGTCTGCTCATGCAGCGGGCTTGACGACAGGTCTCACGCCTCTGACGGCCAATCCATTGCAAGCCTCGATGGGCGCAGGCTCGCCTCAAGCCGCATCGGGCGACGACATGGTGGCCATGCAACTGGCAGCCATGGCGGCCTCATCCGCACAACCCGCCGCATCGGGCGCTGGCCTGGCCGCTGCAGCCACCACCTTGGCCGCACCAGCCGTACCCGGCTTGACTCCTACCGACATGGCTGCGATTCAACAGCTGCAAATCACCGTGATGCCCGCAGCCGTATTGCCTGTCAACACAAATACCAGCCAAGCCGTGCCCAGCACCCTCGACATGTTGTCGCTGATGGGCACAGGCATTGATGAACAAGATGTGGAAGCTCTGTTGACCCGCTTCACCGAAGAATCAGGCGCCGAGAGCAACCCAGAGCAACAGTCTTCGTCTGATGAAGGCCAACAGTTCAGCAGCTTTGCCCAATCTTTAGCTCGCAACACCCAAACTGGGAACACCAACGCAGCCGCCCCCACACAAGCCGCCGCCAACATGAGCGAGGTCTACGACCAACTCAGCGACAAGATGGCCACCGAAATGGCGGCCCGCATGCACAAGCAGCTCAGCGATGGCGAATGGAAAATGAAATTTGCACTGCGCCCCTCCAACTTGGGCGGCGTAGAAATTCAACTTGAAATGAAAGACGGCAAACTCGATGCTGTCTTCCATGCAGACAACCCACTCACACGCGACCTGTTGCAAAACAGCAGCCAACGCTTGCGTGAAGCACTTGGAAACTTTGGCATTAACGCTGGTCAAGTCAACGTGGGTCAAGGCGGTGGAAACACCTCACAAAACGGCTCTGGAAATTCGGGCAAGCAGTCCCAAGTTAGAGACAATTCATCTTCGCAAGTCAACGGCGACGGCAGTGCTATCAGCGCTACCTCTGGCCGCAACAAGGCCAATGCGTCCTTGCTTGACCTCTATGCATAAATTACGCATGACAATCTGAACATTAGGAGAACGATATGGCAGAAGCAGAAGCAGCACCGGCAGAAGAAGTTGTCGAAGGCGAACCCAAGAAAAAGAAACCGATTCTTTTGATCTTGGTGATCGTGTTGTCCGTGATCGTCCTGATCATGTCGGTCATGTTCGGTACTTTGTACTTCTCAGGTTTCTTCGAGCACAAGAGCGAAGCAGCCGCCCACGAAAAAGTGGACGAGTTAGAGAAGGAAGCCGAGGCAGCACACAACGCCACGCCAGAAGGTCCTTCGAAGGTCAAGAAAGAAGCCGAAGCCACACGCTTTGAAAACACTTACTTGGAAATCGACAAAGAGTTCATGACCAACATCACGAGCTCGAAAAAAATCATGGTGGTGAAAATTGCCGTGATGACGCACTACGACTCACGCGTGTTCGACAACGTGAAGAAACATGAATTTGCCATTCGCTCAGCTGTGTTGGACGTGATGCGTCAAAGCACCGAAGCCGATGTGGCCAAGCCTGACTTCCGCTCTGAATTGGCTGCCAAGATCAAAGTGGTGATGAACGACATGCTAATGAAGTACGAAGACTTCGGCGGCATCGAAGACGTGTTCTTCACCTCATTTGTGATGCAGTAACTTTGAAACACCCATGAAATCAAACCTGCTCTCGGACGAAGAACTGGCTGCGCTGTCGGAAGGCGTGCGCGACGGTTCGATCGAGACCGACACTGGCTTCAACAACAGTGTGCGGGTGCGCAAACACGACCTCGCCAGCGAAGACAGCAGCTTGGGTGTGAACGTTTCGTCGATCGACATGATCAACGAGCGTTTCATCCGACTGTTCCGTCTTGGCTTGCTGGAAGTGCTGCGTACCAGCCCACGCGTGAATCCCACGCGCGTGCAAATTCTGAAGTTTGGCGACTACCTCAAAGGCCTACGAGCCCCTTTGTCGGTCAACATGATCCGTATGAACCCACTGCGTGGCAATTCGGTGATCATCATCGACCCCAATGTGGTGTTCAGTTCGCTCGACAGCTTCTTTGGCGGTTTTGGCAAAGGTGTGGGCGAACTGCCGCCCAGCCGTTTGTTCACCCCCACTGAATCACGCATCATCAAGATCATTCTTGAAGTGTTCTTCCGCTCGCTCACAGAAGCGTGGGGCCCACTGATGCCCATCGAATGCGAGCATGTGAGCTCTGAGATCAACCCTCAGTTCGCACAAATCGCTGACGAAAACGACTTGGTGGTCTTGAGCCGTTTTGAAGCTGATGCCACCGCCAGTGGTGGCAAAGGCTTCATTGACTTGGTCTACCCCTACGCCACCCTGAAGCCTGTGCGCGAACTGCTCAGCAGCCGCGTACAAAGTGGCGAAGGCAACGAAGAGTCCGACAAGAAATGGCGCAAAGAACTTGCTTCAGCGGTGGGTGACGCCAAGCTCGAACTGCAAGTCTGCATGGGCGAGATCAAAACCACGCTGCACCACTTGAACCATTTGCAAGAAGGCGATTTGTTGTTCTTCAAGAAAGACGACACCGCCCTCATGACCGCCAACGGCGTCCCCGCCTTCCACGTCAATGTGGGCACACGCGGCTCGCAAGTGGCTGTACAAATTGACCACGAACACGTTCACGGCAAAAACTGAGACAGGAACACATCATGACTGACGAAAAAGAAAACCCAACCCCAGAACACGACGACGCTGAAGCAGCTGAAGCCGAACACGAAACACATGATGAAGTCGCGGTGCAAGCGGCCGAAGAAGTCGAGCCTAGTTTGGAAGACTTCAAGCCCACCATGCCCGGCAACATCAACCCCGAGGTGTTGCAAAACATCGTCGTGAACTTGTCCATCGAAGTGGGCCGTGCACAAATCAAGATCAAAGACTTGATGCGTCTCACGCAAGGCAGCGTGGTCGAGCTCGATCGCATTGCGGGTGAACCCCTCGACCTGTTGGTGAACAACTCGGTCGTGGCCCAAGGTGAAATCGTGCTGGTGAACGACCGCTATGGCGTTCGCCTCACACGCGTGGTGCCCTCTTCAGAGCGCCTCAAGCTGATTTAACAGCCCAAGAGATTCAGCGCTGGATCATGTCGCCTTTGACCTGACCACCGCGCTCAATCTCGATCTCGCCATAAGTCACAGTGCCGCGCACGCGGCCTGTGCCGCGGACGATGAGCAACTCGCGACTGGTCACAGTCTCGTTCAATTCGCCTTTGACATCGACGAACTGAGCTGTGGTTTTGCCAGTGACCACACCTGAAGCGCCAATCAAAACATCACGCGCTTCCAATTCACCATCAAACTTACCCGAAATGATGGCTTGATTTGGCGCTTTGATCGAGCCGCTGAACACAACACCTTCACCGATGTAAATGCTGTTCTCTTTGGACATGTCGTTTTTATCGTTCATTTTTTACTTTCTGTGATGAATTCAAGGGCCTCGTACACCGAAGCCACACAATCTTGCGCATCCCCTTTACCCAGCGCAGCTGTTCGCAAGCCGCGCATGTAAAGGGCCCAAATCGCTTCGCAGCGTGCATCAATGCGGTCAAAGCCATGTGCATGCAAAGCAATGTAGATGGGTGTCATGAGTTTCATGACTTGGTTCGTATGGCGCTCTTCGTCAACCACGGACCAATTCCAAGCATAGGACTGAACAGCCGATTTAAATGCCATGTGTTCTACATCGTATTGGTACATCTGCAACAAATACGCATGTATTTGCTCATTCACAGTGCTACCCAATGCAGCAACGTCTTGGGTGGCCAATGCCTGAATCATGCGTTCGTTATAGGCCACCACGGCATGGCAAACCAAATTGGATTTGGTGAACCCAAACTCCATGAGTTGCGGGATGGTCATGCGGTTGTCTTTGGCAATTTCAGCCAACGACATGGTGTCGAATTGACCTGATTCGATTTTTTCTTGAATGAAAGACACCAAGCTGACCAAACGATTCTTCAGTAGCAGCGGCAACTCGACCTCATCACTTTCTTTAATTTTTTTAAAATTCATTGAAATGAGCGCTGCCAAAGAGTGGAGTAATTGATAAATCTGTCGATATTGTTACGAGAATCAACTTTCAGGTCTATACGCCAACGGGTGTACTCAAACACCACAAACCGATACAGATAGACCTCTGACGCATATGAACCCAGACCTCATCGACCCCCAAGCCATGCTTCGCTTGCGCATCCTGTGCAAGCTCGACCACGCGCGCGTGGCGCGTCTTTGCGGACTCCAAGTGGCTCAGGTTCGCGAACTGGAAGAAGGCGGCTTCAGCCAATTCACCACACGCGACTCCAAAGTACAAGCAGCACTGAAAGTGGCCATCACCCTCAGCGGTGCCCAGCCCAACGGCATGCCAGTCGTCAATGTGTTTCGCTCGCACGCCATCGCCGATGGTTTGGGACGGTCTTTGCCTGCTTTCAAAGTCGAGCACCCTCCTGCACCGAAGCAGAAGTTCCCAGACTCACCAGAGTTTTTCAAGATGGTGCTGATCTTTGTGGTCTTGGTATTTTTGTTGGTGGCTGTGGCCATGCCTTTGCTGTACACCTTGCCCTCCCCCCCACCGAAGATGGTTTAAATGCCCCTCGCGGCACGCTTCATACAACACCCATTTATCCATTAAAAAAGCCTGCTCTGACTAAACAGAGCAGGCTTTTTGGTTTGGTCCTCACGCACTGGAAGCCCAGCGCGTTCAGTCAAACTTCATCAGTTCGCGTTGATCTTGCGGCCGTTCAAAGGCTGCACAGGACGAGCATTACGCTTGAAAGGGAAGTCCATGACTTGCTTCTTGCTGATGTCCACAGGTGTCTTCAAGATGTAGAAGTTCACGCCTTCGGTGCAAGGCGGTGTGGTCAACGAACCTTCGTAGTTGTAGTGCGTCAAGGCGGCTGGAACCAAGCTGCTAGGGTCAAACTTGACCTTATCGACCACCACCTCTGGGCCTTCAGCTTTGGGGGCGTTGTTCCACAGCGTTTGGATCGCGGCGTTGTCTTTGCCATCGTTGAGCAACACGCCCAACACAGCCAGCTTGCCATCGGCGTTTTTGTGCACAAAGTGAGCCACCATGGCCATGGGCTTGCCGTCGATTTGCTCTTCGCTTGGACGGTGGAAATGGAATTGCAACAGGTTGTACACATCCTTGTTGATCTTCAAGGTGCTGCCTGGCTCCACGTTCACTTGGATGGTGTGACCGTTGTTCAAGATTTTCAGCGGGCCTTCTTTGTAGTTCACCACCAACACGTCTTTTGACTTCTCAAAAGGACCGGTGATGTTCAAAGGTGCTTGTTTGGTGCCTTTGCCGCAAACGGGGAATTCATCACCCCAGTTCTCTGGGCCCATGTCACCAGCGTAGTCCCAATGCACAGCATGGCCTTTTTTGTGGGCCTTGTCTTCTTTTTCGGCTGCGCAATCAGCCAAAACCTTCACTTTTTGACCCGCTGCAGCCAATGCGTTTTGCGCTGCGCAAATTGACTTCAAGCGTGACGACCATTCGGCCATTTCCAATGCTTTTTGGAAGGCGCTCACAGTCTCTGGATCTTCAGCACCTTTGGTCAGCAAGCGCAAAGCGCCCAAGCCCAACTGGCGTTCGCTGGTTGGGGGGCCTTTTTGGGCCTTGATGAAGGCTTCGTAGTCTTGCAAGACGATGCCATTGCTGAATGACTCTTTGACCGCCAACATTTGTTGTGCCATGGGCTCGTACTCTTCGAGCTTTTCTTTGGCCTCTTCCAATTCCTTGGTCAGCTTTTCGAGCTCTTCTTGGGCTTCGCTCGCGCCTTCGCTGGCCTCGGTCAGCTCGCTCATGATGTGGTTCTTACCGGTGTAGCTCCAGTAACCAAAAGCCACAGCGCCTGCGAGGAGCAGGCCCATGACGATTTCAATAATCAGTCGTAAATATTTTTTCATGGCCATTCACTTGAGTGGGTGCATTTGATAAAGCCAAACAGACACGCGCAGCGCACGCCCCTGTTCGGGCAAGTCAGTGGGTATCGGCTCGATTTGACACAAGCTTTAATTTCCACATCAGTAGGCAAATTATTGCCGCAACTGACAAAAGCAAGAAACATACACAAAAGAAGCCGACACTACAATTGCCATCTTCTTCAACAGCCTCTGGATCAACACCATGAACCGCTGCATTTATCCCCACGGGGAGGCTCAACCATGAGCCGCAAAGTCTTTATTAAAACCTTCGGTTGCCAAATGAACGAGTACGACTCGGACAAGATGGTCGACGTGCTGGGCGAGGCCCAAGGTTACGAAAAAACCAACGATGTCGAAGAAGCCGATCTGATCGTCTTCAACACCTGCTCGGTACGCGAAAAAGCCCAAGAAAAAGTGTTTTCCGACCTCGGCCGCATCCAGCATTTGAAAGCCAAGGGTGTCAAGATTGCCGTCGGCGGCTGCGTGGCCAGCCAAGAAGGCGACACCATCATTGCCCGCGCACCCTATGTGGATGTGGTGTTTGGCCCCCAAACCTTGCACCGCCTGCCTGAATTGCTGAACCAACGCGAAAGCTTGGCTAAGCCGCAGGTGGACATCAGCTTCCCGGAAATCGAAAAGTTTGACCACCTGCCCCCTGCCCGCGTGGAAGGCGGCAGCGCTTTTGTGAGCATCATGGAAGGCTGCAGCAAATATTGCAGCTACTGTGTGGTGCCTTACACCCGCGGCGAAGAGGTGAGCCGTCCGTTTGACGACGTGTTGGTGGAAGTGGCGGGCTTGGCCGCGCAAGGCGTGAAAGAAGTCACGCTCTTGGGCCAAAACGTCAACGCCTACCGAGGCACGATGGGCGGCACATCAGAGATTGCAGATTTTGCTTTGCTCATCGAATACGTGGCCGAGATCCCTGGCATTGAGCGCATCCGCTACACCACCAGCCACCCCAATGAGTTCACACAACGTTTGATTGATGTGTACGCGAAGGTACCGCAGCTGGTGAGCCACCTGCACCTGCCCGTGCAACACGGCAGCGACCGCATCTTGATGGCCATGAAGCGCGGCTACACCGCCATGGAATACAAGAGCACGGTGAAAAAGCTGCGCGCCATTCGCCCTGACATGGCGATGAGCTCGGACTTCATCGTGGGCTTCCCCGGCGAAACCGAAGACGACCACCAAAAGCTCATCAAGCTCATGCACGATGTGTACTTTGACAACTCATTCAGCTTCATCTTCAGCCCCCGCCCAGGCACGCCTGCGGCCAACCTACACGATGACACGCCACACGAGGTGAAACTGCGCCGTTTGCAAGAGGTGCAAAGAATCATCGAAGACAACATGCGCGACATCAACGTGCAACGCGTGGGCACCGTGCAACGTGTGTTGGTGGATGGCTACGCCAAGAAAGACGTGACCGAGCTACGCGCCCGCACCGAGTGCAACCGCATCGTCAACTTCAAAGCAGGCCCCAACCCTGAGCGCCTGATGAACCAATTGATTGACGTGAAGATCACAGAAGCCAACCCGCATTCACTGCGTGGCGAGGTGTTTGTGAAAGAGTCGGCTTAAGGCCACATCCAGTGCTTGGATGCGGCCAAGGCCGCCATCCACCAGTTGGCATGCGCCATGAAAAAATCCCTGAAGCTGCGAGGCTTCAGGGATTTTTGTTTTAAAGGCAAGAAGCTCAGCGCATGCCGGGGAAGCCGCCGCCACCCATGCCGCCAAAGCCTTTCATACCGCCTAGCTTTTTCATCATCTTCATCATGCCGCCGCCGCTCATCTTCTTCATCATGGTTTGCATTTGTTCAAACTCTTTGAGCATGCGGTTCACGTCTTGCACTTGCACGCCCGCGCCTGCTGCAATACGGCGTTTGCGTGTGGCTTTGATGAGCTCAGGCTTGCGACGTTCTAACTCGGTCATGCTGTGGATGATGCCTTGCTTGCGGCCAATGTCTTTCTCGGCCTTGTCCATGTCCACTTGGCCCGCCTTCGCAGCCATTTGTGTGGGCAATTTGTCCATCAAATTCGACAAGCCGCCCATGGATCGCATTTGCTGAATTTGCGCCAAGAAATCGTTCAAATCAAAGCTATCGCCGCGCTTGACCTTTTCGGCCAACTTTTGCGCAGCCGCCATATCAACGCCAGCCGTGACTTGCTCGACCAAGGCCAAGATATCGCCCATGCCCAACACGCGGCCTGCGTGACGGTCGGCATCGAACAGTTCTAAGCCATCAAGCTTTTCACTCGTACCCGCGAACTTGATGGGCGCGCCCGTGATTTGACGCACTGACAAAGCCGCACCACCACGAGAATCACCATCGAGCTTGGTCAGCACAATGCCCGTCAAGGGCAACGCATCGCTGAAGGCCTTGGCGGTGTTGATCGCGTCTTGACCTTGCATGGCATCGACCACGAACAAGGTTTCAATCGGGTTCAACACGCTGTGCAAGTCTTTGATCTCAGCCATCAAGGCTTCGTCAATCGCCAAGCGACCTGCGGTGTCGACCAGCAACACATCAAAGTAATGTTTACGTGCGTAATCCAACGCAGCACGGGCAATGTCGGCGGGCTTTTGATCCGGCGAGCTTGGGAACCATTCGGCACCGGCTTGGGCGGTGACGGTTTTGAGCTGCTCAATCGCGGCTGGGCGATACACGTCACCTGAGACGGTCAGCACTTTTTTCTTGCGCTGGTTGATGAGCCAACGCGCCAGCTTGGCGGTGGTGGTGGTTTTACCCGCACCTTGCAAACCCGCCATCAAAATCACGGCGGGCGGCTGAGCGGCGAGGTTCAAGTCGCTCACGCCTTCGCCCATGGTGGCGGCCAACTCTTTGTTGACGATGGCCACCAAGGCTTGGCCGGGCTGCAAAGAGCCAATCACTTCTTGGCCGAGGGCTTTTTCTTTGACGCGGGCAATGAAATCACGCACCACGGGCAAGGCCACGTCGGCTTCTAGCAAAGCCATGCGCACCTCGCGCAACATGTCGGCCACGTTGCTTTCGGTGATGCGGGCCTGTCCGCTGATGTGTTTGACGAGGCGCGAGAGTTTGTCGGTAAGGGCTGATGCCATATGTACCCCTTGATAGGGCTTGGTTTTTCGTGTGTAGCGAAACGCTAAACTGTTGCCATGATTTTAGCCAGCGACATCCCGCTTAACCTTTGGCTCGCACTGCCCACGGCAGCTGCGTACGCATTGACGGCACTCATCGGTCCGAGAGTGGCACCAGACATGGGCCACCGGCTGTTAAGCGTGCCTTGGGCCTTGCATGGCTTGGGCTTGGTCTTTGCCTTGTTTGCGCCTCAAGAAGGCGGGTTGCGCTTTGGTTTTGCGCCAGCGCTGTCGGTCACGGCTTGGCTGATGCTCACGTTTTATGTGTTGGAGCAACATTGGTTTCCGCAACTGCGCACACGTTGGACGCTGTCCATCGTAGGCGCCGCCGTAGTTTTGCTGGCTGCGGCCTTTCCTGGCACAGCGCTGCACACCCAAACCTCACCCTTGCTGCCTTTGCACTTGGCTTTAGGCGTGGCTTCTTATGGTTTGTTTGCAGCCGCCGTGGTGCATGCATGGCTGATGACCCGCGCTGAAAAGAACATGCGCATGGGTGCCGATACCCATGTGGGCTTGCCTCTGCTCACGCTAGAACGCTTGACCTTTCGCTTTGTCACCGCTGGTTTTGTGTTGCTCACCGCCACTTTGGCTGCAGGCTGGTTGTTTGGAGACGCCTTGTATGGTGACCAAGCCGCTTGGCGCTGGGACCACAAGACAGTGTTTTCGCTGCTGTCTTGGGTCACCTTTGCTGTGCTGTTGATAGGCCGTAGCCGCTTTGGCTGGCGTGGCCGCAAAGCAGTGCGCGTGCTCTACATCGGCTCAGGCTTGCTACTGCTGGGCTATGCGGGCTCTCGCTTTGTGCTGGAAGTGGTGCTGGGACGCGTGGCATGAAATACCTCGTTCTGCTGCTCGCCGTCTTAGCCGGTATTTGGTGGATTCGCCAACAGCGAAAACCTGACCAAGCACCCGGCAAAAAATCAGGTCCACAAACCATGGTGCCTTGTGCCCACTGCGGCACCCATGTGCCGGAGGACGATGCGGTCCGTGGCGCACGTGGTCTGTATTGCAGCGCTGCGCACCGCGACAGCCATGAAGGCTGATGCCATGACTTCCCTTTGGCGCGATGGCTGGTATCGCTTTGCCAAGCATACGCCCTCGCCTAACTTTGGGCCTCGCCCCGACAACACCTCGATTGATTTGGTGGTGTTGCATTCCATCAGCCTGCCGCCGGGGCAATACGGCGGGCCTGAAATTGAAGCCTTGTTCACCAACACGCTGGATTGGGATGCACACCCTTACTTCCAACAAATTCGCGGCGCTGAGGTGTCGGCCCATTTTGTGATTCGTCGTGATGGTGCACTGATTCAATTCGTCAGCTGTGATGACCGCGCCTGGCACGCCGGGCGCTCTAGCTACCAAGGGCGCGACAACTGCAACGATTTCTCCATTGGTATTGAACTCGAAGGTCTAGAAGGCCACACCTTCGAAGCTTCTCAGTACGAAACCCTCAGCAGCTTGTGCGCAGCCATTGCACAACACTACCAACTGCATCGCATCGCTGGCCACGAACATGTGGCTCCTGATCGCAAGCAAGACCCGGGTGCAGGATTTGACTGGGTACTTTTGCGGCAATCTTTAGGGTGGTCAAAAAATAGTTTTCCTCAGAAAAATTAATTTTTCGTCATCTCTGAATAAATATTTTTATCGCACAGTTTTTGTGCGTTGATTTTCAGTATTTAGAAGGCATGAGGGTCTGCGCATCAAACCCTCCAAAAAATGGCGTCAATGCTAGATTTCAAATCCAAATTCCCGCAGTGACTCAGTTCAAAACGGCTTCATCAAACTAGCTCCGCAGAGACTTCTTTTTGTGAAATTCAAAATGTAATCATTTCCTACCAAAACACTACCTGTAGCGTATTTGACCCAACTCAAACACCAGATATAGTGTCGACCTGAATTTCATAAAAGCGGCCCAAGCACCGCTTTTTGTACGCATATTGAACTGCTCACCAGGAAGAACAAAGACATGCAAACAGTTGAGACATCTGTGCACGCTGCCAACCCCATGGCCAACCCATCTCTCGCACACGACCGTGCTGCGCAAGAACACCCCACCACACTGACCCACTATCAAATCATTCGCCGTAATGGTGCTGTGGTGCCTTTCGAGCCCGCCAAAATTGCAGTGGCCATGATGAAAGCTTTCTTGGCAGTGCACGGCACCCAAGGCGCGGCATCTGCTAGTGTTCGCGAAATGGTCGAAGCCTTGACCCAAGGCGTGGTTCGCGCTCTGATGCGCTCACGTCCAGGCGGCGGCACCTTTCACATCGAAGACGTGCAAGACCAAGTGGAATTGGGTTTGATGCGTGGTGGTCACCACGAAATTGCTCGTGCTTACGTGCTGTACCGCGAAAGTCGCAACCAAGAGCGTGCCCACATTAAAGAGGAACAAGCACCTGCAGCACCTACGTTGCATGTGATCGACAACGGCCAACGCGTCGCTTTAGATGTCAAACATCTGCAACGCCTGATCAACGACTCTTGCGCTGGCTTGGGCGCAGATGTCAAACCAGACCCCATCATGGCTGAGACCATGCGCAACTTGTACGACGGCGTGCCCATGGACGAGGTTTACAAGGCCGCCATCTTGGCCACACGTACGCTGATCGAAAAAGACCCAGACTACACCTACGCCACCGCACGTTTGCTGATGCACACCATCGCCAAAGAAGTGCTGGGCAAAGAAGTGCTGCACGCAGACATGGGCCAGCACTACGCCGAGTACTTCCCTCAGTTCATCAAGAAAGGCGTGGACAACGAGTTGCTCGACCCTGCCATGTTGCAGTTTGACCTGCCACGCTTGGGTGCTGCCCTCAAAGCCAGCCGTGATCTGCAATTTGATTACCTCGGCTTGCAAACCCTGTATGACCGCTACTTCTTGCACGTGCGCAAGACCCGCATCGAATTGCCACAAGCCTTCTTCATGCGCGTCGCCATGGGCTTGTCGCTCAACGAAGTGGACCGCGAAGCACGCGCCATTGAGTTCTACGAAGTGTTGTCTTCGTTCGACTTCATGTCGAGCACACCAACCCTCTTCAACAGCGGCACCTTGCGTTCACAACTGTCTAGCTGCTACTTGTCCACCGTGCCTGACCACTTAGACGGCATCTATGAGTTGATCAAAGAAAACGCTTTGCTGTCTAAATTTGCCGGCGGCTTGGGCAACGACTGGACCCGCGTGCGCGCTTTAGGTAGCCACATCAAGGGCACGAACGGCGAATCACAAGGTGTGGTGCCATTCTTAAAAGTGGTCAACGACACCGCCGTGGCAGTGAACCAAGGCGGCAAGCGCAAAGGTGCTGTGTGTACCTACCTCGAAACATGGCACTTGGACATCGAAGAATTCCTCGAGTTGCGCAAGAACACCGGTGACGACCGCCGTCGTACCCACGACATGAACACCGCCAACTGGATTCCAGACTTGTTCATGCGTCGTGTGATGGAAAAAGGCGAGTGGACTTTGTTCTCTCCCTCTGATGTGCCTGATTTGCACGACTTGTTCGGCTCTGAATTCGAAAAAACCTACGTGGCCTACGAAGCCAAGGCCAAGCGCGGCGAAATCAAGCCTTGCAAGACTGTCCAAGCGACAGACATGTGGCGCAAGATGCTCACCATGTTGTTTGAAACTGGCCACCCATGGATCACGTTCAAAGACCCATGCAACGTCCGTTCACCACAACAACACGTGGGCGTGGTGCACTCGTCCAACCTGTGTACCGAGATCACACTCAACACCAGCGACACCGAAACCGCGGTGTGTAACTTGGGCTCTGTCAACCTGTCTCAACACTTGAAAGACGGCCCTAACGGCAAAGAACTCGACCACGACAAACTCAAGCGCACCATCAAAGTGGCCATGCGCATGCTCGACAACGTGATCGACATCAACTACTACGCCGTCAAGAAAGCACGCGACTCCAACCTGCGCCACCGTCCTGTGGGCATGGGCATCATGGCCTTCCAAGACAGCTTGTACGAAATGCGTGTGCCTTACGCTTCTGCTGAAGCTGTTGAGTTTGCTGATCGCTCGATGGAAGCCGTGTGCTACTACGCTTACTGGGCTTCTTCTGAGTTGGCCAAAGAACGCGGCCAATACGCCAGCTACAAAGGTTCGCTGTGGGATAAAGGCATCTTGCCAATCGACTCACTCGACATGTTGTCTCAAGCACGCGGTGGCTACCTCGAAGTCGACCGCAGCAAGACCATGGACTGGGATGCACTGCGCGCCAAGATTGCCCAAGACGGCATGCGCAACTCCAACTGTGTGGCTATCGCGCCTACAGCGACCATCTCCAACATCATTGGTGTAGATGCCTCTATCGAGCCATGTTTCGGCAACTTGTCTGTCAAGTCCAACTTGTCTGGCGAATTCACCGTGATCAACCACTACTTGGTGCGTGATTTGAAGCGCCTTGGTTTGTGGGATGACGTGATGGTGATGGACTTGAAACACTTTGACGGCTCATTGCGCGCCATCGACCGCGTGCCACAAGAAGTCAAAGCCTTGTACGCCACAGCCTTTGAAGTGGAACCCACTTGGTTGGTGGAAGCTGCATCACGTCGCCAAAAATGGATTGATCAAGCACAGTCACTCAACATCTACATGGCTGGTGCATCAGGCAAAAAACTTGATGAGACCTACAAGCTCGCTTGGTTGCGCGGCTTGAAGACCACGTACTACCTCCGCACCTCCAGCGCACAACAAGTTGAGAAATCAACTGTGCAAGCTGGTTCACACAACGCTGTGTCTTCGGGCCCAGCAGCAGGTGGCATGAGTGCACTCGAAGCAGCCGCCGCTGCTGCGCAAGCACAGATGAATGCCATCCCCGCCACTGACATTAAGTTCTGCGGTGTGGATGACCCCACTTGCGAATCGTGTCAGTGATACAACAAAAACTCGCAACGAAGTTCACGAATGCTTTGCGTTTGTCTTCGTTGCATTCATAATTCGAACATTGGATAAATACATATGTTGACCTGGGACGAAGAAGTCAAGCCCTCATCGCCATCACCTCTTGCAAGCGGCATCCCCAGCCGCTCGATGGAACTCCCACCTCTTTCTGCGACGCCTGCCATGCAGCCTGTTGCGGCAACTCGCACTTTGAATGACGGCGCAACTGTGCCCTTGGCTGCTGCTCCAGCTATGCCAGCTGCAACCCCAACACCTACTTCTTCTGCTGCCAGTACACGCCGCGTGACCGCTGCAGACAAGCGCATCATCAACGGACAAACCGACGTCAATCAGTTGGTACCGTTTAAGTACAAATGGGCTTGGGAAAAATACCTCGCCACTTGCGCCAACCACTGGATGCCGCAAGAAGTGAACATGACGCGTGACATCGCCTTGTGGAAAGACCCCAATGGTCTGACCGATGACGAGCGCCGCTTGGTCATGCGCAACCTCGGCTTCTTTGTGACTGCTGACTCTTTGGCTGCCAACAACATCGTGTTGGGCACATACCGTCACATCACTGCGCCTGAGTGCCGCCAGTTCTTGTTGCGCCAAGCGTTTGAAGAAGCGATTCACACACACGCCTACCAATACATCGTCGAGTCTTTGGGCTTGGACGAAGGCGAAATCTTCAATGCGTACCACGAAGTCAAATCCATCCGCGACAAAGACGAGTTCCTGATCCCGTTCATCGACGCGATCATGGACCCCAACTTCCACACCGGCACACTGCAAACCGATCAAACGCTCTTGAAGTCGTTGATCGTGTTCGCATGCTTGATGGAAGGCTTGTTCTTCTACGTCGGGTTCACCCAGATTTTGGCCTTGGGTCGTCAAAACAAAATGACAGGTGCAGCTGAGCAGTACCAGTACATCTTGCGTGACGAGTCCATGCACTGCAACTTTGGTATTGATTTGATCAACCAAATCAAACTCGAAAACCCACAACTGTGGACAGCAGAGTTCAAAGAAGAAATCAAAGGCTTGTTCATGCACGCCGTTGAGCTCGAATACCGCTATGCAGAAGACACCATGCCACGTGGCGTGTTGGGCTTGAATGCATCCATGTTCAAAGGCTACTTGCGCTACATCGCCAACCGCCGTGCCACACAAATCGGCTTAGAAGCCCTGTTCCCTAACGAAGAGAACCCGTTCCCTTGGATGAGCGAGATGATCGACCTCAAGAAAGAACGTAACTTCTTTGAAACCCGCGTGATTGAGTACCAATCTGGTGGTGCTTTGTCTTGGGATTGATGGCTTAAACACAATGTCACCGAACTTGTTCACCACACTGACAAACACCCGCTCACGAGGTGTTGTGGTGGACGTACCCTGTTCATGGGGTTGGACCCGGGTCCAGCGCCATGAATCGCTTTGCACACAAAAACCCGTGCAAAGTGTTTTTTCACCCAATGATCTAAATTCGATCTAGGAGAACAAAAATGGCAACTGCAAAAAAACCGGCCGCTAAGAAGGCCCCTGCAAAGAAAGCTGTCGCGGCCAAAAAGCCAGCAGCTAAGAAAGTTGCGGCTAAAAAGCCAGCAGCTAAAAAAGTAGCGGCTAAGAAGCCAGCTGCTAAGAAAGTTGCGGCTAAAAAGCCAGCAGCTAAAAAAGTAGCGGCCAAGAAGCCAGCTGCTAAGAAAGTTGCGGCCAAAAAGCCAGCGGCTAAAAAAGTAGCAGCGAAAAAGGTTGCAGCAAAAAAGCCAGCAGCCAAGAAAACTGCCGCTAAAAAAGTAGCCAAAAAAGCAGTCGCTAAAAAGCCTGCCGCCAAAAAACCAGCTGCTAAAAAAGCCGCTAAAAAGCCTGCTGCAAAGAAAGCTGCGAAAGCACCCGCTGCCCGCGCACAGACCACGTTGAACCCGCAAGCTGCTTGGCCTTTCCCAACAGCAAGCAAGCCTTAATCTTCATAGATCAAGGCAACGGTTTACCGAAGCTCAAGCCCGACGCCGCAAGGCCTCGGGCTTTTTCGTATCCACACGCATGACACTTCCTTCCAAGACCTATCTTCGCCTCGAAAAAACAGGCGCTGTGATCGTGGACATCCATGTCATTCCGAACGCTTCACGCACACAGGCAGATGGCGAACATGATGGCGCATTGCGTGTGCGACTGCATGCACCACCCGTCGACGGCAAAGCCAACTTGGCATTGGCCGCATGGTTAGCAGATGCTTTGGGCATCGCCAAACGCGATGTGGAGTTAATTCGCGGACAGACGTCCAAACGAAAACAGCTGCGTGTGAATGCAGCTGTTTGTGGCAAAGCCGACTGGTCGGCTTTAGTGAGCTAAACGCCTAGACTTACGCGAGGGTCAAGCCATCCACGTTGTAGTTTTGTGGGCCGCGCTGTGCAATTTTGAGCGCACCCACTTGGTTACCCAAAGCAGCGCACTTGGCCAACGACCAGCCTTGCTCCAAACCAAACAACAACGCACCACGCCATGCATCACCACAACCTGTGGGATCGACCACAGCTGCTGCTTTGACAGGTGGAACCAGCGTCTTCTCGCCATCAATCCACACTTCGCAACCCTCTGCACCCAAAGTGACGATCAGGCCTTGCACACGGCGCGAAATATCAGCATGGCTCAGGCCTGTGCGGTCGCTCAACATCTTGCCTTCGTAATCATTCACGGTCACCCAAGTGGCTTGGTCGATGAAACGATTCAGGTCAGCGCCATCAAACATGGGCAGGCCTTGGCCTGGATCGAACACAAATGGGATATCAGCCGCTTTGAGTTGTTCCGCGTGCTGCACCATCGCATCACGACCATCGGGGGAAATGATGGCCAGTTTGATGTCTGATCGTTTTTCAATCTGGGTGATGTGCGCTTGCATCATCGCACCTGGGTGAAAGGCCGTGATTTGGTTGTTATCACGGTCTGTCATGATCATGGCTTGCGCGGTGTAGCTGCCCTCAACTTGGCGCACGTACTCGGTGGAGATCCCCAATGTTTTGAGTCGTTGCAAATAATCGGCTGCATCCGTGCCTAAAGTGGCCATGGGCAGTGGCGTGCCACCCAACACTTTCAGGCTGTAGGCAATATTGCCAGCACAACCACCAAAGTCTCGGCGCAATGAAGGCACCAAAAACGACACATTCAAGATGTGCAACTGGTCTGGCAAGATTTGCTCAGCAAATCGGCCTTCAAAGTCCATGATGGTGTCAAACGCGAGCGAGCCGCAAATCAGCGATGCCATAAAAATACTTTCAGAGAATAAGTTGTAAATTAAGGATAGAAAACGATGGCGCGAAAACCGGTGATGCGTTTGCTCACCTTGTCGTCCAAATCGAAATTCAAGGTCGAACGCACATCGCGCAAAGCTTGCACATGGTCTTTGCCAGACAGCTCTTCTGCCGTGAACACACGACGTACCAAGACTTGGTCTTGCAAATCGGTGAGGCTTAACTCCAACGCTGGCATGGCCACAGGATGGTGCTGCGTATTTTTCAAACGCAGCTGCACGGTGTAACCGCCCTCTGGATTTTCGGTGAAGCTGCTACTTTCAATCAGCACAGCTTCGGGCTCGCGTGGCCAAGTGACCTCGCAAGCGCACAGCGCTGAGAGCATCGGACGCAACGCTGGCTCTTCAGCAGCCAGCCAATTGCGTTGCGCCACCACAAATTGCAGAAGCAGAACCAACACCAAAACGCAACTAGACACGAGCCACATGATGGGCAACGCCGCACCGTCATCTGCAGTCGTCGCAGCTTGGTTCAAAAGCTTACTGGGCTTGGCCTCATTCGCTGCAACAGTGGGTGCAACGGCAGCCCGAAACAACGAAGGCGCATCAGCACTGGCCAATGGCGGCGTTGGAATGTCAGGCGGCGTTTCAAAATGCAGCGCCGCTTCAAACACGTGCGCACAACGACCACACCGCACCCACCCTTTGGCCAGCTCTAGCTGTTGGGGCGACACCTTGAAGGCGGTCTCGCATTGGGGGCAGTGGGTAATGTGCATCAGCAGTGGGCGGTCATCAAAATCCAGCCATCTTCCACGTCGCTCACTTGCAAAGTGCAATACGGCGCATAAGCGTCTTTGAGTTCTTGGGCTTGTCGCTCAAGGATACCCGCTAACACCAAGTTTCCGCCAGCGGCGACATGGCTACGTAGCAGGGGTGCCAGCACTTTGAGCGGCGTGGCCAAGATGTTGGCCAGCACGGTTTGGTAGTGACCGTGGGCTTTGTCCGGCAAGCCAGCGTTCAAGCGCACGTTGTTGGCATCTGCATTGAGAACGGTGGCCGTGACAGCCGCATCGTCAATGTCCACCGCATCAATGGTGCTAGCGCCATACAAGGCAGCACCAATGGCCAAAATGCCAGAGCCGCAACCGTAGTCGAGCACGCGTTGGTTGGCCACATCGTGCGTGGCGATCCAGCGCAAACACATGCGGGTGGTGGGGTGCGTGCCAGTGCCAAACGCCAGACCTGGGTCTAGGCGAATGACTTTTTGAGCTTGCTCAGGTGGCTCGTGCCACGTCGGAACAATCCAAAACTCAGGCGTGATTTCGACAGGCGCAAATTGCGACTGCGTCAAACGTACCCAGTCTTGATCGGCCACAGGCTGAATGCCCAACACTTGACTGTCAGCAAAGAAATCTTGCAAGGCCAACAAACGCGAGGCGTCTGTGGCTTCGGTTTCTTGTGCAAACAAGGCCACGATGCGTGAGCGCTTCCAGCCTTCTTTGGGAGGCGGCATGCCGGGCTCGCCAAACAAGGCTTGCTCGGCATCGGTTTGTGCATCAGCATCCTCAACGGACACACTCAAAGCATCGAGTGCATCCAGTGCCTCGCAGACAGCTTCGACGCTGTCTTCGGGGCACATCAGTCGCAACTCAAACATCAGCGCTTGTGAGCGGCGAGCCACTCTTCCAAGTAGTGAATGTTGGTGCCGCCCGACATGAACTTGGCATCCACCATCAACTCGCGGTGCAGCGGGATGTTGGTGTTGATACCTTCCACCAAAGTTTCGTTCAAAGCGGTACGCATGCGCGCTAAGGCTTCGTCACGGGTGTCGCCGTGCACGATGATCTTGCCGATCATCGAGTCGTAGTTTGGTGGCACGTAGTAGTTGGTGTAGATGTGTGAATCCACGCGAACACCAGGGCCGCCGGGAGCATGCCACATGGTGATGCGGCCAGGCGATGGAATGAACTTGAACGGATCTTCCGCGTTGATACGGCACTCGATTGAGTGACCACGCACTTGGATATCGCGCTGCACAAATGGCAGTTTCAAACCAGCCGCTACCATGATTTGCGTTTTCACAATGTCCACGCCCGTGATGTATTCGGTCACGGGGTGTTCCACCTGCACACGGGTGTTCATCTCAATGAAATAGAACTCGCCGTTTTCGTACAAGAACTCAAACGTGCCCGCGCCGCGGTAGTTGATCTTTTTACAAGCCGCCGCACAGCGCTCGCCGATCTTCTCAATCAACTTGCGTGGAATGCCAGGCGCCGGCGCTTCTTCGATCACTTTTTGGTGACGACGTTGCATCGAGCAATCGCGCTCGCCCAAGTAGACCGCGTTCTTGTGCTTGTCAGCCAAGATTTGGATTTCGATGTGACGTGGGTTTTGGAGGTATTTCTCCATGTACACCGCAGGGTTGCCAAAGGCAGTACCGGCTTCGGCTTTGGTCATCGCCACAGCGTTGATCAAGGCCGCTTCGGTGTGCACCACGCGCATGCCACGACCACCACCACCGCCTGCGGCCTTGATGATGACGGGGTAGCCCACATTTTTGGCGATGCGTTTGATGGCGACAGGGTCATCAGGCAATTCGCCTTCAGAGCCGGGCACGCAAGGCACGCCCGCTTTGATCATGGCTTGCTTGGCCGACACTTTGTCACCCATGATGCGGATGGACTCAGCAGTGGGGCCAATGAACTGAAAACCGCTCTTTTCAACGCGCTCTGCAAAGTCTGCGTTTTCGCTCAAGAAGCCGTAGCCAGGGTGAATGGCTTCGGCATCTGTCACTTCAGCGGCCGCAATGATGGCGGGCATGTTGAGATAGCTCAGCGCAGAAGACGCTGGACCGATACAGACGGCTTCGTCAGCCAACTTGACGTACTTGGCGTCGCGATCGGCTTCGGAGTAAACCATCACCGCTTTGACACCCAACTCGCGACAGGCGCGTTGGATGCGCAGCGCGATTTCGCCACGGTTGGCGATCAGGATTTTTTTAAACATGAAAAGCCCGCCTGTTATTCAATGATGAACAGGGGTGCGCCGTATTCCACAGCCTGGCCGTTTTCAGCCAAGATTTTGGTGATCGTGCCAGCCTTGTCAGCTTCGATCTCGTTCAAGATCTTCATGGCTTCAATGATGCAGATGGTCTCGCCTTCTTTAACTTGCTGACCCACTTCGGCGAAAGCCTTGGCGCCAGGGCTAGAAGAACGGTAGAACGTGCCCACCATCGGCGACTTGACGGTGTGACCGGCAGGCGCAGCTTCGGCGACAGGTGCTGGAGCAGCAGGCGCAGGGGCGGCGGCCACAGGCGCGGCAACCGCGACGGGGGCAGGTGCAGCCATTTGCGTCACCATCGCCACGGGGGCAGGTGCACTCTTGACGATACGGACCGTGCCTTCTGCCTCGGTGATTTCGAGTTCAGACACATTAGAGTCGGAGACTAGGTCAATCAACGTCTTGAGTTTTCGCAAATCCATAACTACATCCTATTTGTTGTAAATAAGGTGCTAATTTACACCAATTTCAAAATCTTCGCCTATTGAAACCACTTAGATGACCCATTTTTTGATGTCATTCGCTGTCAATTTTCCCAATTTACTCAAAATCAACTGTCCATCTGCATTTAAAACGACAGTAAAAGGTAGGCCACCAACGTCATTTCCCAGTAACTTGCCGAGTTCTGTGCCATTCAAACCAGCCAGACCGATCTTGTAATTCACAGGGAACTGCGTCAAAAACTGACGCACACGACTCGGTTGATCAATAGCCAAACCAAGCACTTGCCATCCTTTTGATTCATTTTCACGAAAAAAAGCATCAATTAAAGGCATTTCTTCAATGCAAGGGGTGCACCAAGTGGCCCAAAAGTTGATCACCAGCGGCCGCCCCTGCAAGCTCTTCATCGACAAAGACTCTCCAGCGGGTGTGTCAAATTCGGCAGCCCAAAAGGAATTGAGCGCCTCTGGCGAGATGGCACCCAGTTCTTGACGCTTCCATGCCACGCCTACACCACCTATGGCCGCCAGCGCTGCCACCCCTGCGTACATGGCTACACGCCTATTTACATTTAACGTCATTCAACTTCCTTCATCAATCTGTTTAATGCGGCCAAATCGCCACGGTAAGTTCTACCTTGACCGTCGGGCTTCAAAGCGCCACGCAGGTCGTCCAAGTCATAAATCATGAGGTGAACCAGAACTTTTTGCGGCAAACCTGGGCAACTGGTCAAAATACTCAGGGCGTCCACCGCTTCACCTTGAAAGCCCTGAACCGTGCTGACCTCGTAGCGCACATTGTGGTCAATGAGGCTAATTTCTGCTGATTTAGGGTCATCACAGAACAACTGCAGATAAATATCAGACAAACCAGTAGCTGTGCCACGCCAAACTGCCCCACCCAAATGCGGTCTGAAAGCGGCCATGCGCTCCATCCAAACCAAGGCCAGCTCACGCAAGGCCTGCAGTTCAGCAGGTTGGGTATCGGCACAGAACAAATCTAAGTATTCACGCACCGCGTCTTCGACTTGGTCGTTGTTAGGTAACTGCGCGCGCGTATTCAAACCCAATTGTTTGACCGCACGACGTTTGGCGGGTCCGTATTCCAGCCCCTCTTCCACCACCATGCGCGCCGCCGTGGCTGCAATTTCTTCTTGAACCGTATTCATATAGACGTGATTGTGGGGCCACCCAGAGCAACCCGCTCAAGCGCACCCGAAACACCCTCCTAAAATGGGTGGATGCATATACATATTTTGGGAATTTGCGGCACGTTCATGGGTGGACTGGCTGCGTTGGCGCGCGAAGCGGGTCATAAGGTCACAGGTTGCGATGCGGGTGTCTACCCGCCCATGAGCGATCAACTGCGTGCCTTAGGTATTGAACTGATTGAAGGCTTTGGCGCTGACCAAATAGCTTTGAAGCCCGATGTGTACGTGATTGGCAATGTGGTCTCACGCGCACGCTTGGCCGACGGCAGCCCAAAGTTCCCACTGATGGAAGCCATTTTGGAAAGCGGCGCCACTTACACCAGTGGCCCCCAATGGCTGGCTGAGCATGTGCTGCACCACCCCAGCCAACCCCGCCATGTGCTGGCTGTGGCTGGCACACACGGCAAAACCACCACCACCTCGATGCTCGCTTGGATTCTTCAAGCTGCGGGCTTGGAGCCAGGCTTCTTGGTCGGCGGCGTACCCATGAACTTTGGCGTATCGGCCCGCTTGGGTCGTTTGAGCAGCCAAGCCGATGTGGCCGCACACCAACGCACGCCCTTCGTGATTGAAGCCGACGAGTACGACACCGCCTTCTTCGATAAGCGCAGCAAGTTTGTGCACTACCACCCCCGCACCGCGATTCTGAACAACCTCGAATTCGACCACGCCGACATCTTCGACAACCTCGCCGCCATCGAGCGTCAGTTCCACCACTTGGTGCGCACCGTGCCCGGCAGTGGCCGTGTAGTGGTCAACGCAGATGAAGACAGTTTGCAGCGCGTGTTAGACCAAGGCTGCTGGAGCGGCGTAGCCAAGTTTGGCGTAAGCGCCAACGCAACCGGCCAAGATGGTTGGTCTGTGCAAGGTGAGCCCGACAACTTTGCAGTACTGCACCACGGCCAAGAAGTGGGCCGAGTGCAATGGGACATCACCGGCGTGCACAACCAGCTCAACGCTTTGGCGGCGATTGCCGCTGCGGAGCACTTGGGGGTATCACCCGCACAAGCTGCTGCGTCGTTGACCGAGTTTCAAAACGTGCGCCGTCGCATGGAAGTGCGTGGCACTGTGCCTCGCGCCGGTGGTGACATCACGGTCTACGACGACTTCGCCCACCACCCCACCGCCATTCGCACCACGGTCGATGGTCTGCGCCGCAAAGTAGGCCCTAACGCCCGCATCTTGGCGGTGTTTGAGCCACGCAGCAACACGATGAAGCTGGGAACGATGAAGTCGCAACTGCCTTGGAGTTTGGAAGACGCAGACCTCGCGTTTTGCCATTCGGGTGGTTTGGACTGGGACGCTGTCGAGGCTTTATCGCCCATGGGGGCAAGGGCTTCGGTAGCTGGCTCTGTGGATCAAGTCATTGCGCAAGTGGTGGCTGCTGCGCAGGCGGGGGACCATGTGCTGTGCATGAGCAATGGTGGATTTGGCGGGATTCACGCTAAGTTATTGGCGGCTTTGGGTTCGTAACTTCTCTTGTTGAGTTGTTGCTTGTTTGGGTGCTGCTCTTGTTTCTTGCGCACGCACACAGAGCGGCCAGCACCTGACACGGCTTAACGTCCCTGCGGGCCGTAATGGCGCCGTATCAGGCGCTGACCACTCTGCGCGCGGAGTGAGTGCAATCGAAACATTTTTGGCATTTGCTCCTGCTTACGCAGTTCGGTGACGCCAAAGCCAACATCAACGCCTACCTGTTCGCCCGAAATTTTCCGAACAACAAAACGCCGAGAGCGCGGTGTCTGATTTGGCGCCATCACGGCCCGAAGGGACGTTAAGACAAGTCAGACACCGCGCTCTCGGCGTATCCGTTATCGAAACGAAGTCAGGCCAAACAGCCCGACCTCGAATCAACCAAGAATCACGAACGCTTGCGACGCGCAGCCACAGCGTGAGACAACACATCCAACGAAGCGACAGAGTCATTCCAATCCAAGCACGCATCCGTGATGCTCTTGCCGTATTCCAGCTTAGACACATCATCTTTGCCTGGCGTGAACTTCTGAGCGCCACCGTGAATGTGGCTCTCAATCATCACGCCGAACACCTGCTTTGAACCACCGCTGATTTGCTCGGCAATGTCTTTGGCCACCACCAGCTGACGCTCGTGCTGCTTGCTGCTGTTGGCGTGGCTGCAGTCCACCATCAATGAGGCGGGCAACTTGGCTTTGGCCAGCTCTTCGCAGGCGGCGTTCACGCTGGCTGCATCGTAGTTGGGCGCCTTGCCGCCGCGCAGAATAACGTGACAGTCTTTGTTGCCCTTGGTTTGCACAATCGCAACTTGGCCGTTTTTATGCACCGACAAAAAGTGGTGCGCACCCGCCGCAGCTTGGATCGCATCGGTGGCAATTTTGATGTTGCCATCGGTGCCATTCTTGAAGCCAATCGGTGCAGAAATGCCCGAGGCCAATTCGCGGTGCACTTGGCTCTCGGTGGTGCGCGCACCAATCGCGCCCCACGAAATCAAGTCGCCAATGTATTGTGGGCTGATGGCATCCAAAAACTCACTGCCAGCGGGCAAGCCGAGGCGGTTGATCTCAATTAACAGCTGGCGTGCGATGCGCAAACCTTCGTCGATGCGATAGCTCTCATCCAAATACGGATCATTGATCAACCCCTTCCAACCCACGGTGGTACGTGGTTTTTCGAAGTAAACACGCATCACGATTTCCAAGGTGTCTGCGTATTTTTCCCGCAGGGGTTGCAGACGGCGTGCATAGTCAATCGCGGCAGCAGGGTCATGAATCGAGCACGGGCCAATCACGACCAACAAACGGTCATCTTTGCCGTTCATGATGTGGTGCACAACCTTGCGGGTCTTGGTGATGAGTTTTTCAACCGCTGTCCCTTGGATGGGGAAGAAGCGAATCAAATGTTCGGGAGGTGGCAACACGGTGATGTCCTTGATACGTTGATCGTCTGTTTGACTTGGGGTTTCAACGTGGCTTGAATAAGTGTCTGCGCTCATGTTCTGTCCTGCATTTCATTGGTGAAAACGTGGCAAAAAAAAAACCGCCGGTAGGGCCGGCGGTTGGTTTGGGAGTTCGGATCGCTTGGGTACGTTCAGATCTCTCGACCGCCGGTGAAGCGCGAGAACCAAAAATAACCAAAGTAAAAACGAACTAAATTCATGGCTTCAAATATAGCACACGGATTCAAGGGGCTTGTACACAGCCTTTAGGCTGTACCACCCACCGTCAAACCATCAATACGCAAAGTGGGCTGGCCTACGCCAACAGGCACGCTCTGGCCTTCTTTGCCGCAGGTACCCACGCCGGGGTCAAGCTTCATGTCGTTGCCAATCAAACTCACGCGAGTCAGGGCATCGGGGCCATTGCCTACCAGGGTGGCACCTTTGACTGGGTATTGAATCTTGCCGTTTTCAACCCAAAACGCTTGACTGGTCGAGAACACAAACTTACCTGAGGTAATGTCCACTTGGCCGCCACCGAAGTTCACGGCGTACAAGCCCTTCTTCAAGCTCGACACAATTTCTTCAGGCGATTTGTCACCACCCAGCATGTAGGTGTTGGTCATGCGCGGCATGGGCACATGGGCGTAGCTTTCGCGGCGGCCATTGCCTGTGGGCTTCACGCCCATCAAGCGCGCATTCATGCTGTCTTGGATATAGCCCTTCAAAATGCCATCTTCAATGAGCACATTGCGTTGGCTGGGGTTACCTTCGTCATCCACATTGAGTGAGCCACGACGGTCTGGAATCGTGCCGTCATCCAACACGGTCACGCCTTTGGCAGCCACGCGTTGGCCAATGCGGCCGCTGAACGCGCTGGAGCCTTTGCGGTTGAAGTCACCTTCTAAGCCGTGGCCGATCGCTTCATGCAACAAGATGCCGGGCCAACCTGGACCCAACACCACACTCATCTCACCCGCAGGGGCTGGACGTGCGTCAAGGTTGGTCAGTGCAAGTTGCACGGCTTCGTCCACATAGCCTTGCGCCAATGCGTCGTCAAAATGATCCAAGCCAAATCGACCACCACCGCCGGCCGAGCCCACTTCACGACGGCCGTTTTGTTCGGCAATCACGGTCACGCTCAAACGCACGAGGGGGCGTACGTCAGCGGCCAAAGTGCCATCAGCACGCACCACCATCACCACGTCGTACTCGCTGGCCAAACCGGCCATGACTTGAATGATGCGTGGGTCTTTGGCGCGCGCCATTTGCTCCACACGGCCCAATAACTCGACTTTCTCCGTGCTGTTGAGCGAAGAGATCGGGTCTAAGTCACCATACAAAGAACGGCTCGACGCCACTTTGCGTGCGGGCACTTTGACACGGCCACCTTTGGCCGCTGCGCCAATGGTGCGCACCGTGCGTGCCGCATCCATCAAGGAAGCTTTGGAGATATCGTCGGAATATGCGAAGGCGGTTTTCTCACCACTCACAGCTCGAACGCCTACGCCTTGGTCAATGCTGAAGGAGCCCGTTTTGACGATGCCCTCTTCCAAGCTCCAGCCTTCTGCGCGGGTGTATTGAAAGTACAAATCGGCTTCGTCGACTTTGTGCGCTTTGATTTCGGCCAATGTTTTGGCCAAGTCGGTTTCGTCCAAACCAAAAGGCTCTAACAACAGTTGACGGGCAATGGCCAATCGCTCAAGGGTGGGTTCGCGTGAAATCATGGCGGAATTATGACTGCACCAACTGTTTGGCCTTGGCCACCGACATCAATATCCCTAAGCCTAGCCCCAGCGTGACCATGGCTGTGCCGCCATAACTGATGAAAGGCAATGGCACACCCACCACAGGCAACATGCCACTGACCATGCCCATGTTGACGAAGGCGTAAATAAAGAAGCTCAAGGAAATGCTGCCGGCCAACAGGCGCGCAAACAAGGTGGGGCCTTCAACCGCGATGGCCAAACCGCGCAAGATCAAAAAGATAAAGCCAGCAATCAGTAGCAAGTTACCAATCAAACCAAACTCCTCACCGAATGCGGCAAACACGAAGTCGGTGGTGCGCTCCGGAATAAAGTCCAAGTGGGTTTGCGTGCCTTGCATAAAGCCCTTACCCCAAAAGCCGCCCGAACCAATGGCAATCATGCCTTGGATGATGTGAAAGCCTTTGCCTAAAGGATCTCTCGACGGATCAAGCAAGGTGCAAATGCGCTGTTGTTGGTAGTCATGCAAGATGGGCCAACGAAACCCATCCACGCACAAAGACGAGCTAAAAGCCACAACCAATCCAATGCCGACAAGCCCTAACAAGATAGGTGGAATGATGAGCCACCAGCTCAAACCCGCAAAGAAAATCACAGCCATGCCTGCGGATAAAACCAAAATAGAGGTACCCAAGTCAGGCTGACGCATGATCAAGCCGACAGGCACCAGGAGCAACAAACCAGCCACCAAAAAGTCGAGCGGCCGCAACTGCCCCTCGCGTTTTTGGAACCACCAAGCCAGCATGAGCGGCATGGCAATCTTCATGATTTCACTGGGCTGAATCACCATGCCCACATTGAGCCAGCGGCGAGCGCCTTTCTTGGTCAACCCAAACAAAGCGACGGCGATCAACAAGGCCACACCTAGGGTGTACAACGGCACAGCAAATGCCATCAAACGCTGAGGTGGGATTTGGGCCACCACAAACATGATGAAGCCCGCAAGCAGCATATTGCGGCCATGGTCAAAAAACCGAGCGCCGTTGGCAAAGCCAGACGAGTACATGGTCAACATACCCGCACAGGCCAGCAAAAAAACACCAAACGCCAAAGGACCGTCAAACCCTTTGAGCAAAGGCATCAATCGCTGGAATGGGCTGGCTTTGTGAATGACGGTGGACATAGCCAGATTATCCCCTGTCACGAGGCCGCCCCAAGGTGCACTGCTAGCATTCGGCATGACCACAGCCCAGATTTCTCAGCCTAATCCACAAAGCACCACCCATGTGCTCTATTTGCACGGGTTTCGCTCATCGCCGCAGTCCACCAAAGCTCGGCGTATGGCGAGCCTCATTGCCTCTCAATTTCCGCACATCTCCTGGTGGTGTCCACAGTTACCCCCCTCGCCCAAAGCCGCAGCCGCCCTCATTTTGAAAGGCACGGCGAACTGGCCTGCCGAGCGCATGGCCGTCATCGGCTCGTCGCTGGGCGGGTTTTACGCCACATGGCTGGCTGCCCGTCGAGGCTGCAAAGCGGTGCTGCTGAATCCAGCGATCGACCCGGCGCGTGATTTGGCCAAATACATCGGCGAACAATCTGCTTGGCATGACCCAGCCGAGCGCTTTTACTTCGCCCCGGAATTTGTCGACGAATTACGTGCACTTGAAGTCGGCGCCTTGTCACACCCACAACGTATCTGGGCGCTCATTGCCAAGGGAGACGAAGTGCTGGATTGGCGCGAAATGACGGCTCGTTACCCTGACTCGCATCAAGTGGTGATGGAAGGCGGCGACCACGCCATCAGCGACTTCGACGACCACCTGCCCCAGTTGCTGAATTTTCTGGACTTGCAGCCTGCGCCCTGAGTGGAGCGTGGGACAATGCCGCGCATGTACGCATTGTTTGAAGAAGCTGGAAAATTCCAGACGGGCCGCATCCTCTCCGAAGCGGAAAGCTCGGCCCAAATCGAGCTGGAATCCGGCAAACGGGTCAAGGTCAAGGCTGCCAATTTGCTGCTCAAGTTTGAGAAGCCCTCGCCCGCCGACCTGATGCGTGATGCGCAGGCTTTGAGCGCCACCATCGAGCTTGACCTCGCATGGGAATTCGCCCCCGAAGACGAGTTTGGTTTTGCCGACCTCGCCCGCGAATACTTCAGCGCTCAAGCCACCCTGACTGAACAAACTGCAGCACTGTTTCGCTTGTACGAAGCGCCACATTACTTCCGCCGCGCTGGCAAAGGCCGATTCAAGAAAGCCTCTGCCGAGGTGATTGCACAAGCATTGGCTGGCATCGAAAAGAAAAAACAAATCCAAGCGCAAATTGAAAGCTGGGCGGCTGAATTGGGCCAAGGCACTTGCCCTGCCCCGATTCAAACTCAGCTTTACAAAATCTTGTTCAAGCCAGACAAGAACGCGCCCGAATACAAAGCCGTGGTCGAAGCGGCACGCGCCACACAAACTGCGCCACTGGCGTTGCTGCAAAAAGCAGGGGCCATCAATTCAGCCTACCAGTTCCACTGGCAGCGCTTTTTGTTTGACAACTTCCCCAAGGGCACGGGTTTCCCCAACCTGCAAGCCCCAGCCATTGCAGACGAGTTGCCACTAGCCGAGGTGAAGGCGTATTCGATTGACGACTCGCAAACCACCGAGATAGACGATGCCTTGTCTGTGCAAGGCTTGGGCACAGGCACGGTCACGCTGGGCATTCACATTGCTGCGCCTGCACTGGCACTAAAGCCCGGTGACGCAATTGACCACTTGGGCCGCCAGCGTTTGTCTACGGTATACATGCCCGGCTACAAGATCACCATGCTGCCGGATGACGTGGTGCAAACCTACACCTTGCAAGAAGGACGAGACTGCCCCGCCGTGTCGCTATACGCCACGTTTGACGAAGCCACGCTGGCCTTGCAAAACACCGAAACACGCGTGGAGCGTGTACCGATTGCCGCCAACTTGCGCCACGACCAGCTTGATGCCATCGTCACTGAAGTTTGGCTGAACGAAGAGAGCTTCACACACGCCGCAGGCGTGGTGGAACCCGCCATGCCACGCGCGCAGCTGGCCTTCATGTTCCGCTTGGCCCAGCACCTCAAAGCCCAGCGCGAAGTGGTGCGCGGCAAGCCTGAAAACTTCAATCGCCCTGATTACAACTTCCGTTTGGTCGGCAACGACGGCGCTGAACCCAAAGGAAATGAACAGGTGCAGATCAGCATCCGTCAACGTGGCGCACCGTTGGATTTGATGGTGGCCGAAGCCATGATTTTGGCCAACAGCACTTGGGGCAATTGGATGGCCGAGCTGGGCGTGCCCGGCATCTACCGCAGCCAAGCCAGCTTGTTGCCCGGCGTCAAAGTGCGCATGGGCACCAAGGCGTTGCCACACGCTGGCATTGGCGTGCCTAGCTATGCGTGGAGCACCTCGCCCCTGCGCCGTTACACCGACTTGGTGAATCAATGGCAAATCATTGCCTGCGCCAAGCACGGCAGCACAGCGGCTTTGGCCGCGCCGTTCAAGCCCAAAGATGCCGAGCTGTTCTCGATCATCTCTGCATTCGATGGGGCCTATGGCGCTTACAACGCCTACCAAAACGGCATGGAGCGTTTCTGGACACTGCAGTACTTGAAGCAACACAACATCACCGAGCTCAGTGCCACCGTGTTCAAAGCCTTCCCAGGCCAGCCACCCATGGCACGTGCTGATGACCTGCCTTTGGTCTTGCCCGTGTTTGGCGGTGGCGATTTACCGCGTGGCGCACGTGTGCAGATTCGTTTGAGCGATGTGGACGATATCAGTCTCGACATCAGCGGTCATTTGTTGCACATGCTGGAAGTCGATGCACCATCCAGCGCAGAAGAGACTGAAATGACAGACGATGAAGACGACAGCGCCGCAGGCCCCATCGCCTTGGCGATGGACGTGAACGAGGCACCCACGACGGAAGGAACGGCCGCGTGATGCTTTCGCGTTTGTCATGGCGCAATTGGTCAAGGCTGCAAAAGGCTTTGTTCATTTCTTTTGCAATTCACGGCGCACTGTTGACATTGCGCATTGCTGACCCTGAGCGCTTTGACCGACTCTTCAGCGATGCACCGCTGGATGTCATCTTGGTCAACACCCGCGCCAAAGCCGATGCACCAGACAAAGCCCAAGCCTTGGCGCAAACGCAATTGGCAGGTGGTGGCGAACTCAAAGATGGTCGCGCTGCCTCACCCTTGCCAACTGCAGCGACCACGTCTGTGGGCGAGATGACCGAATCCATGCAGCGTCAAGTCGCGCAAATGCGCAAAGAACAGTCGTTGCTGCTGGCGCAAGTGAAGAACCTCCTCGCACAGCTGCCGCCACCGCAGCCGCAAAAATCGAAAGCCGAACAAGAAGCCATTGAGCAAAAGCGCCGCCAACTGCTCAAGCTCTTGGCAGAGATTGAACAACGCATCAACCAAGACAACGCGCGCCCTCGCAAACACTATGTGAGCCCCGCCACCAAACAAGTGGCCTATGCGCTGTACTACGACACCCTGCGTCGCAAAATTGAAGACCGTGGCACGCGCTATTTCCCAGCCACCAGCGGCGGGCAAAAGCTCTACGGCGAATTGACCATGATCATCACCGTCAACACCGATGGCCGTGTACTCGCCACCGAAGTGGTGCAAAGCTCTGGACAAGCCGACCTTGACCGTCGCGCCCAAGCCATTGCCACTGCGGCGGGTCCTTTTGGTGAATTCACGGAAGACATGCGCAAGCAGGCCGACCAGCTGGCCGTGGTGTCGCGCTTCATCTTCAGCCGTGACAACACCTTGCAAACTAAAGGCGGCGAAGCCGCCAACTAGCCGTACCACTAGCTCCGCATGAACACCACACGCTTTCGTCCTTGGTTGCGCTGGTTGCTACTGGTTGGCGTGGCATGGCTTGGCTTGCAAGTTTTCTTCTTGGCACGCATTGCCGTCATGGCGCGTGTGGCACCAGAGTCCACCTCGTTTGAACGCTCTGAAGCTTGGCGCATCGTCAACACCAAAGACCGTTTGCGTTGGCGTCAAGACTGGGTGCCCTATTCGCAAATCTCCAACAACCTCAAACGCGCGGTGATTGCGTCTGAAGACGACATCTTTGCGCAACACGATGGTGTTCAATGGGATGCGATTGAGAAGGCATGGGCCAAAAACGCCAAAGCAGAGCTGCAAGCCAGCAAAAAAGCACAAGGCAAAGCCACACCCAAAGTGGTGGGCGGCTCCACCATCACACAGCAGCTGGCGAAAAACTTATTTCTCTCCGGCGAGCGCACCTTCATCCGCAAGGGCCAAGAGTTTGTGCTGACCTTGATGCTCGAAGGTATTTTGGGTAAACAGCGCATCCTTGAGATTTACCTCAACCATGTGGAATGGGGTGAAGGCATTTTTGGGGCAGAAGCTGCCGCACAACATTACTTTCAAAAGCCTGCTTCGCAGCTCACACCGTGGGAAGCTGGCCGCTTAGCAGTGATGTTGCCACGACCCAAGCACTACCAAAAGTTCCCGCAGTCTGAATATCTTTCAGGCCGCACCGAAATTATTCTGATGCGCATGGGTAGCGCTCAACTGCCGTAAATGCGCATTCTTGGCATTGACCCCGGACTTCGCACCACCGGCTTTGGCGTGGTGGAAAAGCACGGCAGCCAACTGCTGTACGTAGCCAGCGGGACCATCAAGACAAACAAAGAAGCGCAAGGCAACCTGGCCGAACGCTTGAAGGTGTTGTTTGAGGGCATTCACGAGGTCGTGGACCGCTACAAGCCAGAGACCTCGGCGGTGGAGATTGTGTTTGTCAACGTCAACCCACAAGCCACCTTGCTGCTGGGTCAAGCCCGTGGGGCCTGCATCACCGCCTTGGCCACCTGCAATTTACCCGTGGCTGAGTACACCGCTTTGCAAATGAAGCAAGCCGTTGCAGGACACGGTTTGGCGAAAAAAGAACAAGTGCAAGAAATGGTGAAACGCTTGCTCAATCTGCCAGGCTTACCTGGGCCAGATGCTGCAGATGCCTTGGGCATTGCCATCACCCATGCACATGCAGGTCAATCCATGGCTAAGCTCGCAGCAGCAACTGAGTTACAACGCAGCACCAGTGGCATGTACAAAGGTGGGCGTAGTCGCTGAGTCTTCAGCTATTGTCAGCAGGGAGATTCAACTCCACCAACGCACCGCCGTCCTTGGCGTTTGTAATCGCCAGAGTGCCGCTGTGTTTCTCGGCAATCGATTGGGAAATCGATAAGCCCACACCCAAACCATCGCTCTTGGTTGTCACGAATGGCATGCCGATGTTTAGCCTCATCGATTCATCTAAGCCGGGCCCTGTGTCGCGCACCCTCACAACGACGCGATCACCTTGTTTGCCGACTGACACAAAGATTTTGCGTATCTGCGAATGAGACATCGCCTGAATGGCGTTGCGGTAGACATTCAATAAGATTTGCGACAACTGAACTTTGTCACCCATCACGACACTCTCTTCGTCTTCAAAATCCCATTCAAATTTGATGTGGTTTTTCCGAATGTCATGCGTCAACAGATGCTGGACATCTTGCACCAACATCTTCAAATTAATTTTTTCAAACGCATCCTGCGATGGGCGAATGAAGTTTCGAATGCGGTCTACCAATTCCCTTGTCCTGTTGGCATTGGTTTCAATGCCTTGAATGGCTTCTTTCAATGCATTGGAATTGTGTGGCTCTGCGGCCAACGTTTCCTTCGCAGAATACGCATCCATCAAAATCGCGGTCAAAGGCTGACTGAACTCATGCGCAAATGAATACGACATCATGCCTAAGGTGCGTTGACGCTCTAACTGTGCCACTTGCTCCCCCAGTCGAAAGCTCTCTTCTTGGCGCACTCGCTCTGTAATTGCAGCCATTTCTCGTTTCGCAGAGCGCTCAATGAACACACCCACAAATGCGAAGCTGCCCATGACAGAGACCAAAACACCACTAAAGATAACTAAGAAACTGTCAACGCCTTGCGCTGTCGCATCTGGCTCTGTGTAACCAAAAGCAATTCGCATGATCCTGACGCACAAAACCAACGCACCTCCGGTGTACATCCAGGCCAGGACTTGCGCATTTCTCAGCTCATAGGTCTTGTAAATTTGCCTTGCCAAATAGGCAATGTAAGCAAATGCACCCGCAAAAAAGATCAACGCCCAACCAAATCTCAAATGCGAATTTTGCAATCCCAACCTGAAGTATTCGAACACCAACAACCACAACACAACCACGAATACCATGGCTTTCGCGGGAATAGGCTGACGTAAAACCAAGCGCAGGCCTACCACTTGCATTGATACTGCGAACCAAGTCAAACCATTCGCAACGGTGTAGGACACCCAGGTGGGGATCACGGGTCTTAAGCCAACCAACATCAAGCCAATGGCAAACAGCTCACCGCCAACACACCACCAAATAACGGCCCTTGACCTTTGCTTGTTCAACGCGATCCAAATCGCGATTGGCATCAACACGTAAATGAAGCTGAGGAAGAGATAGACCGTTGGAATATGAATCATGTTCACCCTATATGCGGTCTCGCCAACGAGGCGATCTACAAGTCAATATGGCTTACCAAGCCGGTGCTAACTGCGCCAATCCTGGGGGTGCTTTGCGCGCATCGTCAAACGTGACAACCTCGTAGGCATCAGGCTGACTCAGCAACTCACGCAACAACATGTTATTCATCGCGTGACCTGAGCGGAAAGCTACATACGAAGCCAGCAAAGGCTTGCCAATCAAATACAAGTCACCCATGGCGTCGAGAATTTTGTGCTTAACAAATTCATCGTCGTAGCGCAAACCATCGCTGTTCAAGACCTTGTAGTCATCCATCACGATGGCGTTGTCGAGTCCGCCGCCCAAGGCAAGGCCGTTGGCACGCAACATTTCCACATCACGTGTGAAGCCAAATGTGCGTGCGCGTGCAATGTCACGGGTGTACACATCCGTGTCCATGTCGAACACCACGCTTTGCCCTGTGGAGTCCACCGCAGGATGACGGAAGTCAATTTCAAAACTGAGCTTGTAGCCGTGGTGCGGATCAAGCCGAGCCCACTTGACGTTCACGCCCTCGCCTTCACGCACTTCCACCGTTTTCAACACACGGATGAAATGCTTGGGCGCGTTTTGCTCCACGATGCCCGCGCTTTGCAGCAAGAACACAAATGACGAAGCTGAGCCATCAAGAATCGGCACTTCTTCTGCCGTGATATCGATGTAGAGGTTATCAATGCCAAGCCCTGCGCAGGCCGACATCAAATGCTCTACCGTGAACACCTTCGCCCCACCGTTGGAGATGGTCGACGCCAAGCGCGTATCCGTCACCGCCGTGGCGGTGATGGGAATATCGACTGGCTGCGCCAAATCCACCCGACGGAACACGATGCCCGTGTCGGGTTGCGCGGGGCGCAGTGTCAGCTCCACGCGTTGACCGCTGTGAAGACCAACACCCACTGCCTTGGTGAGAGATTGAAGGGTTCTTTGTTTAAGCACAGTGAGATTTTAGTGAATCCCCTACAAATAGGTGATTCACTTACTTAATCGCAGTGATTAATGAATCTCAATCCGCTTGCTTGCGCAAGAAGGCTGGGATTTCGTAGTCGTCCATTCCGCCAGAAGACAAGGCATCCACCTTGGCTGCCGCAGAGGTACGGTTGTTACGGAACACCGCAGGCGATGTCATGGCATCGTAGTTAGGCTGAGCAGCTGTTGAGCCCACGCCAAAACCAGCAGCCAAGCCAGCCAAACCGGCTGAAGCAGCAGCCAACACACCGGCAGGCGATGCGTTGTTGGCCTGTGTGGTGGGGAAGCCCACACCGTCAGTACCTGTGCGTAACACTTGCAACTGAGGCGCTGCGCGGCGGCTACCTGCCAAACCTGTGGCCACCACGGTGACGCGAATTTGGTCGCCCAAGTTTTCGTCGTAAGCCGTACCGTAAATCACGTGTGCATCTGGCGACGCAAACTTGCGAATGGTGTTCATGGCTTCGCGAGACTCTGACAGCTTCAGGCCGCCCTTGGCTGCGGTGATCAACACCAACACGCCCTTGGCACCTGACATGTCCACACCTTCGAGCAATGGGCAAGCCACCGCTTGTTCAGCGGCGATGCGTGCACGGTCTGGACCGCTGGCAGCAGCCGTACCCATCATGGCCTTGCCGGTTTCGCTCATCACGGTGCGCACGTCTTCAAAGTCGACGTTCACCAAAGCTTCCACGTTGATGATCTCGGCAATACCGCCGACTGAGTTCTTCAACACGTCGTTGGCAAATGCAAAGGCTTGGTCTTGGCTGGCATCTTCGCCCAACACGTCCATCAGCTTTTCGTTCAACACCACGATCAATGAGTCAACGTTGGCTTCGAGTTCGGCCAAACCTGTCTCGGCGTTGTTCATGCGACGGCTGCCTTCGAATTCGAAAGGCTTGGTCACCACGCCCACGGTCAAGATGCCCATCTCACGTGCCACGCGAGCCACCACAGGTGCAGCACCTGTTCCTGTACCGCCGCCCATACCGGCTGTGACGAACAACATATTGGTGCCTTCCAGCGCCAAACGGATGTCGTCAATCGCAGCCTCAGCAGCTTCACGGCCGCGCTCTGGCTTGCTACCAGCGCCCAGGCCTGTAGAGCCGAGTTGAATCACTTTGTGCGCATTGCTCACGCGCAAGGCTTGTGCGTCGGTGTTCGCTGTGACGAACTCGACGCCTTGAACGCCAGAGCTGATCATGTGTTCGACAGCGTTACCGCCGCCGCCACCCACGCCAATGACTTTAATTTGGGTGCCTGAGTTGAATGCTTCAACTTCGATCATTTCGATGCTCATGTTGTTTCTCCTAATCTAAAAATTTGCAGTTGCCTAAGTAGTTTGTTTTTTGCTTTTGGTTCATCGCGCTCCTTCTATGAGGGGGGCGCGTTGGCGGCACAGTATCGACATCGTCGATGCCTGTGCGGTCGTTGCGGCGGGCTGCCGCGTGCGAGGTAAAGCAAGGTGTGAGGAATCATGTTTAGAAGTTCCCCACAAACCAGTTTTTGATACTGTCCATCAACGAATTGACGGAACCACTCTTTTGTGAAACTTTGAAGCCGCGTTGGCGGTCCACACCAGCCTCAGCCAGCAAACCCATCACCGTGGCCGCACGGGGCTGCGCCACCATGTCTGCCAAGGCGCTGTTGTATTGCGGTACACCGCGGCGAACAGGCTTCAAGAAAATGTCTTCGCCCAACTCGACCATGCCCGGCATGACCGCGCTGCCGCCTGTGAGCACGATGCCAGACGACAAGACTTCTTCGTAGCCAGAGTCACGAATCACTTGCTGCACGAGCGAGAAAATTTCTTCCACACGTGGCTCAATCACACCGGCCAAGGCTTGACGGCTCAACATGCGTGGTGTGCGGTCACCGAGGCCCGGCACTTCCACTTGAATGTCTGGGTCGGCCAACAGCTGTTTGGCGTAGCCTGATTCGATCTTGATTTCTTCCGCATCTTTGGTCGGCGTGCGCAATGCCATCGCGATGTCGCTGGTGATCAAGTCGCCCGCGATTGGGATGACCGCTGTGTGACGAATCGCACCGTTGGTGAAGATGGCCACATCGGTCGTGCCTGCACCAATATCCACCAAGGCCACGCCGAGCTCTCGCTCGTCATCGGTCAAGACCGACATGCTCGATGCCAAGGGGTTGAGCATCAAACGGTCCACATCCAAGCCGCAACGTCGCACACACTTGATGATGTTTTCCGCCGCGCTTTGTGCGCCAGTGACGATGTGCACTTTGGATTCCAAGCGGATGCCGCTCATGCCAATGGGCTCGCGCACGTCTTGACCGTCGATCACAAACTCTTGTGGCTGCACCAACAACAAACGTTGATCGGTCGAAATGTTGATGGCTTTGGCTGTTTCCACCACGCGCGCCACATCGGCCGCCGTGACTTCTTTGTCTTTCACCGCCACCATGCCGGTGGAGTTGATGCCGCGAATATGGCTGCCAGTGATACCGGTGTAGACATTGGTGATTTTGCAATCTGCCATGAACTCGGCTTCTTTCAGCGCCTGCTGAATGCTTTGCACTGTCGCGTCGATGTTGACCACCACGCCACGTTTCAAACCATTGCTGGGTGCCACACCGAGGCCTGCGAGCTTGAGCTCACCATCGGGCAACACCTCGGCCACGACCACCATGACCTTGGCTGTGCCAATGTCTAAGCCGACCACCAGTTCTTTGTAATCTTTTGCCATAACAGCCTCGTTCTTTCTCTACTTCTCTCTGTGCTCGTTAGCGCTTGTGAGGCACGTCTTGCGTGCTCACACCGCGCACCCGAAGCGCATAACCGTTGTCATGTCGCAAGTCTGCTGACTCAATCGCTGACACCTTGCGGCCTAGCTTTTGCGTCACTTGCGCCAAAGTTTGAGACACGCGTTCCACGCGCGCCATCACATCACTCACATTGCCACGACCCAGTTCAATCACTGCACCGTGTGCCAACTTGGCACGCCAGCTGCCGCGATCTGTCAGCGTCAAACTGTCCAAAGGCAAACTCAAGCCTTTGAATGCTGGCTCGAGCGCCAAATACATTTGCAACACCTGTTGCGACTGGCTGTCTGGCCCGCTCAAGCGCGGCATCTTGTCGTCTTCCAAATCAGCCACGTTGGCTTCAAACACTTCGCCAAAACTATTGACCAAGCGTTGATCGCCGTCGTCACCCCAATAAGCCACAGGCTTGTGCTCTTGCAAAGTCACGCGCAATCGGTTGGGGAACTCACGCTGCACTGAGGCCAAACGCACCCAAGGCACACTCTCAAACGCACTGCGCACACGGCCTAAATCTGCCGTGAAGAAATTGCCAGTGAACTTGGTCACCACATTGGCGCGCAAGGTCACTTCGTTGTTGTGTTCCACATCGCCCAACACCGTGATGCCGCGCAAAGCAAATGCTGGCAACTGCACCAAGGCCCACACACCTGCCACCAACGCACCCACGACCAAACCCACGAACATGAGCGAAGCCGCCATGTGCATGAGCTTGACATCAAGCGGCACCGGCACCGAGGCATTCACCTCAGCACGGGGACGCATGTGGGTGTAGCGCGTGGTCATACGGCTTTTGGACCTCCGGGGTGATCAAGCGTGGCGCTTTCCAGCAGCATCAAACACAAGTCTTCGTAGCTGATGCCCGCTGCACGCGCAGACATGGGCACCAAGGAATGGCTAGTCATACCCGGCGATGTGTTCATCTCCAGCAAGAAGGGTTTGCGGTCAGAGGCGCGCAACATGATGTCGGCGCGGCCCCAACCACGACACCCCAGAGCACGGTATGCCGCGACCACCAAACGTTGAATCTCTTGCTCTTCGGCTTCTGGCAAACCACTTGGGCAGTGGTACTTCACATCGTCGGTGAAGTACTTGTGGTTGTAGTCGTATGCACCGTCCGGGGCTGCAATGCGCACCACAGGCAAGGCACGGGCATTGGGGCCGTTACCCAAAATGGGACAGGTCAGCTCTTCACCGGTGATGAATTCTTCTGCCAACAAATCTGGGTCGTACTTGGTAGCCAGTTCAGCGGCGGCTTTGATCTCGCTCGCTTGCGTGACTTTGCTCATGCCAATGGATGAACCTTCGCGCGGTGGCTTGACGATCAATGGCAAGCCCAACTTAGCAGGGATGGCATTGATGTTGTCTGCCGTTTGGTCTTCGGGGGACAACCACACGTAGCCTGGTGTCGACAAGCCAACGGCGCTCCACACGCGCTTGGTCATCACTTTGTCCATCGCCATCGCAGAGGCCATCACGCCCGAGCCTGTGTAGGGAATGCCCAACAACTCCAACGCGCCTTGCACAGCACCGTCTTCGCCATAGCGGCCATGCAGCGCGATGAAGGCATGTGTGAAGCCTTCGCGCTTGAGCTCATCCAAGCTGCGCTCGGCGGGGTCAAACGCCGTGGCGTTAACGCCCTTGCTTTGCAAAGCCTTGAGCACGCCGCTGCCCGACATGATGGACACATCACGTTCGGCAGACAGGCCGCCCATGAGGACAGCAACTTTGGCAGTGTTGGTATTGAATGTCATGTTTTAACTCTTACGTTGTTGCACCAACTCCAGCACCTTGGCTGGCACTTGGCCAATCGACCCTGCGCCCATGCACATCACCACATCGCCCGCTTGGGCGTTGTCGGCAATGACCTGGGCCATTTTTTGAATGTCATCCACGAACACCAAGGCTTCGTGGCCTGCCACACGCATGGCACGCGACAGTGCGCGGCCATCGGCCGCAGCAATCGGTGTTTCGCCTGCGGCGTAAATTTCTGAGAGCCACAACACATCTGCGCGGCCCATGACTTCGACGAAGTCTTCAAAGCAATCACGTGTGCGGGTGTAGCGGTGCGGCTGAAACGCCAACACCAATCGGCGACCTGGGAACGCACCACGCGCAGCTGCCAAAGTGGCAGCCACTTCCACTGGGTGGTGGCCATAGTCTTCGATGAGGGTGAATTCGCCACCACTCTTTGCTGCCACTTCGCCGTGGCGTTGGAAGCGACGGCCCACCCCTTTGAACTCGGCCAATGCTTTTTGCAAAGCCTCATCGGGCACGTTCAACTCCACTGCAATCGCAATGGCGGCCAAGGCATTGAGCACGTTGTGTTCGCCCGCTAAGTTGAGGGTGATGTCGAGGTCAGGCAAGGTCACACCGTTGCGGCGCTGCACAGTGAAGCACATACGGCCGTTGTCAGCACGCACATTCACCGCGCGCACTTGCGCTTCTTCGTTGAAGCCGTAGCTGGTGATGGGGCGAGACACCTCGGGCAAGATGCTGCGCACAGCCGCATCGTCCGTGCACAAAATTGCCGCGCCATAGAAAGGCATGCGATGCAAGAACTCAATGAACGCGCCCTTCAACTTGTTGAAGTCATGGCCATAGGTGTCCATATGGTCGGCGTCAATGTTCGTGACCACGGCCATCACAGGCAAGAGGTTCAAGAACGACGCGTCCGACTCATCCGCTTCGACCACGATGTAGTCGCCCGAACCCAGCTTGGCGTTTGCGCCCGCGCTGTTGAGCTTGCCACCAATCACAAAGGTCGGGTCCATGCCAGCTTCGGCCAACACGCTGGCCACCAAACTGGTGGTGGTGGTTTTGCCGTGTGTGCCAGCGATGGCCACACCAGTTTTGAGGCGCATCAACTCGGCCAACATAACGGCGCGTGGCACGACAGGAATCAGCTTGGCGTGAGCAGCTACCACTTCAGGGTTGTCTGCGTGCACCGCGGTGGATGTGACCACGGCATCTGCACCGACGATGTTTTTAGCGTCATGGCCCACATGGGTTTGGATGCCCAAGCTTTGCAGGCGCTTCAAGGCCACGCTGTCTGACAAGTCAGAACCAGAGATGGCGTAGCCCAAGTTCAACAGTACTTCAGCAATGCCGCTCATACCTGCGCCGCCGATGCCGACGAAATGGATGTGACGAATGGCGTGTTTCATTATTTTTTTCCTTTCGCTGCGAGCTGCTCGCAAGCGGCCACCACTTGATCTACCGCTTCGACTTGACGCACGGCATAAGCTTTCTCGGCACATGCCAACAAAGTACGGCGCGTCATGAATTGCAAACGGTCAGCCAAGTCTTGGGCTTTCAATTCGTTTTGTGGCATCAACCAACCACCACCTGCGTCCACCACAAAGCGTGCGTTGGTGGTTTGGTGGTCATCCACCGCATGAGGGAACGGCACGTAAATCGCAGCCGCGCCCACGGCAGCCAACTCAGTCACAGTGCTGGCACCGGCTCGGGCAATCACCACGTCTGCATCGGCAAAGGCTTGCGCGGTGTCGTCGATGAAAGGCGTCAGCTCTGCTTGCACACCTGCTTCGGCATAGGCCGTGCGCAGTGCATCAATTTGTTTGGCGCCACTTTGGTGGGTGACGATGGGGCGTTGGTAGTGCGGAATTTTGGCCAAGGCCTGGGGCACAACGGTGTTGAGTGCTTGCGCACCTAAGCTACCCCCAACTACCAACACGCGCAGTGGACCTGTCCGATCGGCAAAGCGTTGTGCAGGTTCTGGCTGCTTCACAAAACCATCGCGCATGGGGTTGCCCACCCATTCGGCTTTTGGAAACACATGGGGAAACGCGCTGAACACACGGTCAGCCACGCCACTCAACACTTTGTTGGCCATGCCAGCCACAGAGTTTTGCTCGTGCAACACCAAAGGTGCGCCCCACAGCACGGCCATCATGCCGGCGGGGAAGGTGATGTAGCCACCCAGACCCACCACCACATCGGGCCTCACACGACGCACCACGCACAGGCTTTGCCAGAAAGCGCGCAACAACTTGAAAGGCAACAGCGCCAAAGTTTTGACACCTTTGCCACGCACGCCGCCAAACTGGACCGTCTCATACGCAAAGCCACGAGGAGGCACCAACTGGCTTTCCATGCTCGGCTCGGGCGCGCCCAGCCAATGCACGTTCCAGCCGTGGATGCGCAACTGCTCTGCCACAGCCAAGCCAGGGAAGATGTGGCCACCTGTGCCGCCAGCCATGATGAGTGCGGTGCGTGTACTGAGCGTCATAGTCGCCCTCCATGCATTACAACGCGGTTTTCAAAGTCCACGCGCAGCACCACCGCAATGGCAATCAGGTTCAACAAAATCGCAGAGCCGCCATAGCTCATGAGTGGCAAGGTCAAGCCCTTGGTGGGCAAGGCGCCCAAATTCACCCCCATGTTGATGAAGGACTGAAAGCCCATCCAAATGCCCACACCTTGCGCGACCAAACCCGCGAACACGCGGTCCATCGCAATGGCTTGGCGACCGATGTACATGATGCGGCGGGTCAGCCACATGAACATGCCAATCACTGCGACCACGCCGACAAAACCAAACTCTTCGCCAATCACCGCCAGCAAGAAGTCGGTGTGCGCTTCTGGCAACCAATGCAGTTTTTCGACACTGCCACCCAAACCCACGCCAAAAATCTCACCTCGGCCAATCGCAATGAGTGAGTGTGACAACTGATAACCCTTGCCCAGTGCATGCTCAATGCTCCATGGGTCTAGGTACGCAAAAATTCGTTCTCGACGCCACTCTGAGGTGCCGATGATCACAGCGAAGACACCCACCAATGCGGTGGCGATCAAGAAGAACATGCGTGCATTCACGCCGCCCAAGAACAAGATGCCCATGGCAATGACAGCAATCACCATGAAGGCGCCCATGTCTGGCTCAGACAACAAGAGCAAACCTACCGCTGCCACCGCCGCCCCCATGGGCGTGACCGCTGCGAAGAAGTTTTCTTTCACATCCATCTTGCGCACCATGTAGTTGGCGGCATACAGCAGCACCCCCCACTTGGCCAACTCAGACGGTTGGAAGTTCATGAAGCCCAAACTGATCCAACGACGCGCACCATTGACAGATTTGCCAATGAACGGAATCAACACAGCAATCAACAACACGATGGACGCAATAAACACCCACGGCGCAATGCGCTCCCACGTATTGAGCGGAATTTGGAAAGCCAGCAAAGCCGCCACGAATGCCACAAACAGTGACAAGGAATGACGCAGCAAGAAATGCGTTTGGCTGTAGCCCGCACCCATGCGTGGGTTATCAGGAATGGCAATCGAAGCCGAATACACCATGACCAAGCCAAACATCATCAAGGCAAAGGTGACCCACACCAAAGGTTGGTCAAAACCTTTGACATGCACAGGCGATGCCGCAGTGCGTGTGAACTCAGTGCCGTGCACGCGCACAGGCAGGGCGTCCATACCCGTCTCGGGCTCGCCACCAAACAGTCGCCCAACTCCCTGCTTCATGCGTTGCATGAAAGAGCCTTTGGTGGATGCGGTCATGTCAGTCACGCCATGCCTCCGGCTTCTTCCACCATGTGGTTCACCGCATTCACAAACACTTCCGCGCGATGCGCGTAGTTGCGGAACATGTCCATGCTCGCGCAGGCGGGTGACAACAACACGGCGTCACCCGAGTGGGCTTGCTCGCTGCACAGCTTGACTGCATCTTCTAAGGTAGCAGCATCCAGCAGCTTGACGCCGCTGTGCTGCAACACTTCGCGTAATGCGGGTGCATCGCGGCCAATCAACACCACGGCGCGTGCATAGCGTGAGACGGGTTCGCTCAAAGGTGCAAAGTCTTGACCTTTACCATCGCCACCCAAGATCACGACCAAACGGCGGTCCACGCCTAAACCATGCAAGGCGGCCACAGTGGCACCCACGTTGGTGCCTTTGCTGTCGTCGAAATATTCCACGCCGTTGAGCACAGTCACTGGCTCCACACGATGTGGCTCACCTTGGTATTCGCGCAAGCCAAACAGCATGGGAGCCAAGTCGGCACCAGCGTTACCAGCCAAGGCCAAGGCAGCCAATGCGTTGAGCGCGTTATGGCGGCCACGGATGCGCAGCGCATCGGCAGGCATGAAGCGTTGGATATGGATTTCTTCTTCGTCGGCTTTTTTGCGTTTACGAGTTTCGTCCGCCTCTAGCGCACGCACCAACCATGTCATGCCATTGACGGTTTCAATGCCGTAGTCGCCGGGGCGCTGTGGCAAATCACCACCAAAGGTGAGGTGCGAACGCACTTGAACTTTTGGCGTCTTCGCACGCGAAGGCTTGGCGACAACTTCTGCCACTTCAACTGGCGCACTGTCCAACATGGCCATCACGCCTGCGTCTTCGCGGTTGAGCACCAGCACACCACGCTTGCCAAAGATGCGCACTTTCGCTGCGCCATAGCCGTCCATGCTGCCATGCCAGTCGAGATGGTCTTGGGTCAGGTTGAGCACAGTGGCTGCGGTGGGCTCGAAGTTGTCCACGCCTTCCAACTGAAAGCTTGACAACTCCAACACCCACACTTGCGGCAGGAACGGATGATCTGCAGGGGGCGGCGGTGGCGGCACCAAGGGTGGCAGGTCCACCTCGTAAGGCTCGTCATCGACTGCCGCCACTTGCGTGGTTTGTCCATCAGATGCCGAAGCTTGATCAGCCTCTGTGCCTGTCAGCGCCATTTGCGATGCGGCGTCTGTGTCAGCAGCAGCTTTTTCTTTGGCTTCTGTCTCAAGACGCGCTTGCTCGGCTAACGCCTCATCTGCGGCTAGCTCTGCGGCCTCTTGGGCGGCAATCACATCCGCAGCCGCTTGTTCTTCTGCGGCTTTGTCCAATGCTTGCGACAAGGTATCTAACAACGTTGGCCCAATGTTGCCGGCCACAGCCACACGTTTGCCTGCGCGCTCGAGCAACTGCCCCGTCAACGACGTGACCGTAGTTTTACCGTTGGTGCCCGTGATGGCCAACACCTTGGGGTGGTAGGCCATGCTGGCTTGCAAATCGGTCAACGCTTGTGCAAACAAAGTCAGCTCTGTGCCCACCCACAAACCAGCAGCCACGGCGGCGTTCCACACGGGTGCCACAGACTCAGGGCTCAGGCCTGGGCTCTTGAACACGGCACGCACGTCTTGGCCTTCGACCAAGTTGGCATCAAACGCACCGTGCACAAATTTGACCGCAGGCAACTCAGCACGCAAGGCAGCCAAATGTGGCGGCTGCTCACGCGTGTCCACGACTTGCACTTGCGCGCCGTTGCGCACGCACCAACGCGCCATCGCCAAGCCGGAATCACCCAAGCCCAGAATCAGCACTGATTGGTTGTGGAGTTGCTGCATCTTCTTATCTCAACTTCAAAGTAGACAGACCCACCAAGCACAGCAGCATGGTGATGATCCAAAAACGCACGACGACTTGGGTTTCTTTCCAGCCGCTCTTCTCGAAATGGTGATGCAATGGCGCCATCTTCAAGATGCGACGGCCTTCGCCATATTTCTTCTTGGTGTACTTGAAGTAGGTCACTTGCAACATGACCGACAACGCTTCCACCACAAAGATGCCGCCCATGATGGCCAGCACAATTTCTTGACGCACGATCACCGCAATCGTGCCCAGCGCACCACCCAAAGCGAGCGCACCCACATCACCCATGAACACTTGCGCAGGGTGGGTGTTGAACCACAAGAACGCCAAGCCTGCACCCGCCATGGCGGCACAGAAAATCATCAACTCACCCGAGCCTGGAATGGAGGGGAACAACAAATATTTGGAATACACCGAGCTACCGGTCACATAGGCGAACACGCCCAAAGCTGAGCCCACCATCACCACAGGCATGATGGCCAAGCCATCCAAGCCGTCGGTCAAGTTCACCGCATTGCTTGAACCCACAATGACCAAGTAGGTCATGATCACAAAACCAAACACACCGAGTGGGTAACTCACCTCTTTGAAGAAGGGCAAGAACAAACCAGCTTTGGGTGGCAAGTCCACATCAAAACCAGACTTCACCCACGAGTAGAACAACTCCAACACGCGGTAGTTGTTGCTCTCGGAAATACTGAACACCAAATACAAAGCCGCCACCAAACCGATGATGGATTGCCACATGTATTTCTCACGTGAGCGCATGCCCTCTGGGTCTTTGTTCACCACTTTGCGCCAGTCATCGACCCAACCGATCGCACCGAAACCAAAGGTCACGATCATCACGATCCACACAAAGCGGTTGGACAAATCAGCCCACAACAGCGTGGACACAGCAATACCGATCAAGATCAACACGCCACCCATGGTGGGCGTGCCACTCTTGGCCAAATGCGATTGCATGGCGTATTCACGGATGGGCTGGCCAATTTTCAAAGCGGCCAAGCGGCGAATCACGGCGGGACCTGCGATCAAGCCAATCAACAACGCGGTCAAAGCAGCCATCACCGCGCGGAAGGTGAGGTACTGGAACACGCGGAAGAAACCAAATTCTGGCGAAAGGGTTTGCAGCCATTGGGCTAGGGTCAGCAGCATGGCGTGGCCTCCTTTTTATTGTGGTCGTGACAGGCGCTAATCGCTTCGATCACGCGCTCCATCTTCATGAAGCGAGAGCCTTTCACCAACACGCTGCCGAGTTGCGGCAAGTGCTTTAGCACTTGCGCATTGAGTGTGTCGATGTCTGTCATGTGTTGTGCATTCGCGCCGCAGGCTATGGCTGTGTGTGCAGCCAAGTCACCCAAGCACAGCACATGGTCAATGTCCATCTGTGCAGCATGAATGCCCACCTCTTGGTGGAACTCGGGGCCTTGTGTACCTACCTCGCCCATGTCACCCAACACCAGCAAGCGCGGCGCAGGCAACTCGGCCAACACGTCAATGGCGGCGCGTACTGAATCGGGGTTGGCGTTGTAGGTGTCATCCACCACGGTGATGTCGCGGCCTTGGCACTGAATGCCAAATGCGCGTGAGCGGCCTTTGACGGGCTCAAAACTATTGAGACCTTGCGAAATCACTTCGAGCGAAACACCAGCAGCCAAAGCGCAGGCGGTGGCTGCCAAGGCATTGCCCACGTTGTGGCGACCAGCGATGTGCAGCTCTGTACGCAACACGCCTGCAGGTGTTTTAGCTTCTACAGCCCAATGGTCGTTCAACCAATCGGCTTTGAGCAACTGCACCTCAGCTTCACCCGTCATGGAGAAACGCATGCAGGTACGGCTACCCGCCAAGGTTTTCCAAAGTGGGCTGTACTCGTCATGCGCGGGGAACACTGCCACGCCATGTGCGGGCAAGGCCTTGATGGCTTCGCCGTTTTCTTGCGCCACGGCTTCGACAGTCGCCATGAACTCTTGGTGTTCGCGTTGGGCGTTGTTCACCAAGGCAACCGTGGCTTGCGTCATGTCGGCCAAGCCGGCAATCTCGCCGGGATGGTTCATGCCCAACTCCACCACGGCACTGCGGTGATGCGCGCGCATTCGCAACAGGGTTTGTGGCACGCCAATGTCGTTGTTCAAATTGCCTTGCGTAGCCAAGGCGTCGTCGCCAAAGCCTGCACGCAAGATGCTGGCAATCATTTGGGTGACCGTCGTCTTGCCGTTGCTGCCGGTCACGGCAATGACGGGCAATTTAAATTGACTGCGCCAGCCTTTGGCCAACTGACCCAAGGCGATGCGTGTGTCTGGCACTTGCACACCTGCCAACTTGGCAGCTTCTAAACCATGATGCGCCAAAGCCGCTGTGGCTCCTTTGCCCGCCACTTGCGGCAAGAAATCGTTCGCGTCAAAGCGTTCGCCCTTCAAGGCGACAAACAAATCGCCCGCTTGGCAGGTGCGGCTGTCGGTGTTCACACGTTGAACAGTCAAAGAAGCGTCACCCTGCATTTGCGCAGGCGTGAGCCACTGGTTGATTTGCTTCAGGCTGAGGTTCATGTCAGACATGCGCCCTCCTCTGTGACAACGCGTCGCGTGCGTGTTGCACATCGCTGAACGGATGTTTGACACCTGAAATTTCTTGGTAGTCCTCGTGACCTTTGCCAGCCACCAACACCACATCGTGCGCGTGTGCGTGCTGCACGGTTTGCGCAATGGCTTGGGCACGGTCGGCAATCACTTTTGTATTGGCAGCGTTGTGTAAGCCAGTGAGCATCTGATTCAAAATCTTTTGCGGGTCTTCGCTGCGCGGGTTGTCGCTGGTCAGCACCACATGCTGCGCGTATTGCTCAGCAGCTGCGGCCATCAAGGGGCGCTTGGCAGCATCGCGGTCACCACCGCAACCCAACACACAGGTCAGCTCGCCACCGCGAGACTTTGCCAGCGGCAACAAAGCTTGCACCGCTTGCGCGACTGCGTCAGGCGTGTGGGCGTAGTCAATCACCACCAAGGGCTCACCTGCTTCGCCTACTGTTTGCATGCGGCCTGGCACAGCAGGCAACACGCGGCACGCTTGCACGGCATCTGTCAAGCTGTAGCCCAAGGCACGCAAGCATGCGATGACGCCCAGCACATTGCTCACGTTGTAGTGGCCCACCAGTTGGGTGTCGAGTGCATGAGCTTCTTCACCTTCAACCACGTCGAAGCACAAACCTCTTGCGCCGTGTTGAATGTGACGAGCCACGATGTGTTGTGCATTTGGCAGGGCATTCGCAACAGAAGAAATTGTCCAAACGTTCAGATCACCACGCGCTTGCAGCTGCGCAGCCAAGGTAGCACCTTGTGCATCGTCCACATTCACCACCGCCGCTTGCAAACCAGTCCAGCTGAACAAAGCCAGCTTGGCTTGCCAGTAGCTGGCCATGTCGCCGTGGTAGTCCAAATGGTCTTGCGTGAAATTGGTGAACATGGCAACACGCACTTGCGTGCCGTCTAGGCGATGCTCAGCCAAACCAATGGATGACGCTTCAATGGCGCAGGCATTCACGCCGGCGTCGGCCATGTCACGCAAGCGGGCTTGTAACAAAACAGGATCTGGTGTGGTCATGCCCGTCACTTCAAGTTGGCCGACTTCGCCCACACCCAAAGTACCCACGATGGCGCAACGCTTGCCTGCGTTTTGCAGTGCATGCGCCAGCCACCACGCGGTGGATGTTTTGCCATTGGTGCCTGTGATGGCCACCACGTCCAGCTGTTGGCTGGGTTGTTCGTAATACGCGGCGGCAATCAAACCGCTGGCGGCTTTCAAGCCGTCGTAGGTGGCGATGGCATCGCTCTCAAACCACGCAAATGCATCTGCACCCGCATGTTCGACCACGCAAGCTGTTGCACCTTGCTTCAAAGCGGAGTCCACAAACTGACGGCCATCCGTCACACCACCGGGCCAAGCGATGAAGCCATCACCTGCACCTACGCGACGACTGTCGGTGTGCAACACACCGCGCACTTGGGTCCGCAGCCAATTTGCGGCGTCTTGGGGGCTATGCAGTCGTTTCATCAAAACGACTCCTTCTCAAACTTGGTCACCACTTGGGGCTTGACCGCCATGTCGGGCTGCACGCCCATCATGCGCAAAGTTTGTTGCACGGTTTGGCTGAACACAGGGGCGGCCACATCGCCACCAAAGTAAGCGCCATTGGTTGGCTCATCCACCATCACTGCCACCACGATGCGGGGGTTGTCGATGGGCGCAATGCCCACAAAGAAGCCGCGATATTTCTTGCTGGCGTAGCCTTTGCCTTCCACCTTGTGTGCTGTTCCGGTCTTGCCACCGACTGAGTAGCCCATGGTTTGCGCCTTGGGCGCTGTGCCACCTTGGATGGTGACCATGTGCAGCATGTTGCGAATGGCAGCTGCGTTGTGCGACGAGAACACACGCGCTCCGTTGACTTGTGATTCGTTGGTCTTCACCAAACTCATGGGCACCATTTCGCCATCATGGGCAAACACGGTGTAGGCCTGTGCCAACTGAAACAAGCTGGTGGACAAACCATAGCCATAACTCATGGTGGCTTGCTCAATCGGACGCCATGTTTTGTAAGGCCGTACTTTGCCAGCCACCGCACCCGGAAACGGCACTTGGGGCTTTTGCCCCAATCCCACCTGCGTGAACACTTCCCACATGTCGTGGGGTTGCATTTGCATGGCGATCTTCACCGTGCCCACGTTGCTGGATTTTTGAATGATTTCATTCACGCTCAACACACCGTGTGGGTGTGCATCGGTGATGGTGGCCGTGCCCATTTGCAATTTGCCAGGCGCGGTCTGAATCAGAGTTTCGGGCTTCACAATGCCCTTCTCCAAAGCCAAACCCACCACGAGCGGTTTCATGGTGGATCCTGGTTCAAACGTGTCGGTGAGGGCGCGGTTTCGAAGCTGCGCCCCACTGAGGCTCCCTCGCTTCCCCGGCGAGTAACTGGGGTAATTGACCAAGGCCAACACCTCACCCGTCTTGATGTCAAGCACCACCACACTGCCTGCAGCGGCTTTGTTTGCAATGACGGTCTCTTTGATTTTTTCGTAAGCAAAGTACTGCACCTTGCTGTCAATGCTCAGCTGCAAGTCGCGGCCATCCACAGGCGGAACCATTTCGCCAATGTCTTCCACCACACGGCCCAAGCGGTCTTTGATGACGCGACGCGAACCGGCCTTACCGCCCAAGTCCTTGTTGAAGGTCAACTCCACACCTTCTTGGCCTACGTTTTCCAAGTTGGCGAAACCCACCACATGCGCCACAGATTCACCTTCTGGGTAAATGCGCTTGTACTCTGGGCTATCTGAAACACCTTTGATCTTGAGGGCGGCTACTTCCTTGGCCACCGACTCTTCTACCTGACGCTTCAGCATCACGTAGGTTTTCTCTTTGTCTTGCAGTTTTTTATCAATCTCTGCCTGACTCATGCCCAACAACCTGGCCAGCGCCTTGAGCTTGGCAGGATCTCGGTCAATTTCTTCTGGATTAGCCGTGATGCCTCGCACAGGAACGCTAGAGGCCAAGATGTTGCCGTGGCGGTCCAAGATGCGGCCACGGTTGGCTGGCAAATCTAAGGTGCGCACAAAACGCACATCACCCTGACGTTTGAAAAATGCATTGCCAATCACCTGCACATACGCAGCGCGCGCCACCAAGCCTAAGAAGCCCGCAGCAATGACGGCCACGATGAACTGGCTACGCCAGATGGGCGTCTTGCTAGCCAGCAATGGGCTAGAGGTGTATTGCACGCTGCGGCTGCTCATGGGCGAACCTCCGCAGGGGCCGATGCAGACGCAGCAGCGCCACCTGGAACGGTGGCGTACTGCGTGATGGCGGGAGTGATGGTACGCATGTGCAGTTGTTCACGCGCGAGTTTTTCAACGCGTAGCGGTGTGGCTTGCGCACGGCGCTCCACATCCAATCGGTCGTTTTCTGTTTCAAGGTTGCGCGCCAAACTGGTGGCGCGGTCAATCTCGGTGGTGAGCGAGCGCGACTCGTACTGCGTGCGCACCAAGTACAAAGCACTGGCCATGACCGCAATCATGAGGAGCAAGCTCACGCGACTCATGCGCCAGCCCCTAAACGCTCAGCCACGCGCATGATGGCACTGCGTGAGCGGGGGTTGCCCTCCACCTCGGCAGCGGTTGGTTTGATGCGATCAATCGCTTTGAAGTCCATCACTTTGGGCGCAGCAAAAGGCGCACGGCGGTCATACACCTCACGCGAATGTTGCGTGATGAACTGTTTGACGATGCGGTCTTCCAAGGAATGGAAACTGATCACAACCAATCGACCTCCGGGGCGCAGCACTTGCAACGAAGCGCTTAGCGCTTGTTGCAACTCCTCAAGCTCGGCATTGATGAAAATCCGAAAAGCCTGAAATGTGCGCGTTGCAGGGTCCTTGCCCGGCTCGCGGGTTTTGACCGTGTCAGCCACGAGCTGGGCCAATTCAGAGGTGGATGTAGGCACGCCCCGTTCTTGTCGGCGAGCATCAATCGCCTTTGCAATCTGTAAAGCAAACCGTTCTTCGCCATATTCACGTATCACCTCCGCGATGTGTTGAATTTCCGCCTCGGCCAGCCACTCGGACACGCTCTGGCCACGGGTGGTGTCCATGCGCATGTCCAAAGGACCGTCGTTTCGAAATGAGAAACCGCGTGCTGGGTTGTCGATCTGGGGTGAGCTCACCCCCAAATCCATCAGCACACCGTCGATCGAGCCCGCCTCCAACTCGCCCAAGTGCGTGAAGCCTTGGTGACGAATCGAAAAGCGCGGGTCTTGAATTTGTTGGGCCGCTGCAATCGCATCGAGATCTTTGTCGAATGCAATCAATCGGCCTTGGGACGAGAGCTTGGACAAGATCAGACGAGAATGCCCACCACGACCAAAGGTCGCATCTACGTAGGTACCGTCCGGCTTGATGTCGAGAGCGTCGACAGCTTCGCTGAGTAGGACGGTGGTGTGCTGCCATGGCGTGTCCACCGTCATCCTTTAAAAAGAGAATTCCTTGAACACATCGGGCATTTCGCCCTGCATGGCTTGGGCTTCTTGCGCTTCGTAAGTCGCCTTGTCCCAAAGTTCAAAGTGGTTGCCCATGCCAAGCAGCATGGTGTCTTTGCTGATGCCCGATGCGGTGCGCAGCTCGGGGGAGATGAGGACACGGCCCGTGCCATCCATCTCTACATCCATCGCATTGCCTAAGAAGATACGTTTCCACCACTGAGCGCTCATTGGCAGCGCAGCAATGCGCTCACGGAACTTCTCCCACTCAGGGCGCGGAAAGACCATCAAACAGCCGTGGGGGTGACGTGTGATCGTGAGCTGCCCAGTCGCAGTCGCGCTCAAGACGTCACGGTGCCGTGTTGGCACCGACAGACGGCCTTTGGCGTCGAGACTCAGCGATGAAGCGCCCTGAAACACGTTGGCTACCCTTTTTCCACAGACAAATAGAACAAACAATCCGCGAGAAAAGAGCCAAAGGCACTTTCCCCCACTAAATTGCACTTATTTGCACTGTATCAGGAAAACCTGTTCAGAACACCCGAATTGGTAATTTTTTCAATGAAATCAACAACTTACAGCGATTTTAACACCTGCGTCACAGGCTAAAAATCGTTATAAATGAAGCACTTAGAAAAGGCACTAAATGTGGCTTATGAAGAAAAACGGACGTAAAAAAAGCAGGCCCGTGGACCTGCTTTTTGAAGATTTTTGGCGTTTTAACCATCAATCCCCGAACATGCGCTGCTTAATTTCGCGACGCTCTTGTGCTTCGAGCGACAAACTGGCCGTTGGACGGGCCAACAAACGACCCACGCCGATGGCTTCACCGGTTTCGTCGCAATAGCCGTAATCACCTTCGTCGATGCGGTGGATGGACTGCTCAATCTTCTTGAGCAACTTGCGCTCACGGTCACGTGTGCGCAACTCCAATGCGTGTTCTTCTTCAATGGTGGCGCGATCAGCTGGATCGGGCACCACCACGGTGTCTTCACGCAGGTGCTCGGTGGTTTCGCTGGCGTTGCTGAGCACTTCGTTTTTCAAATTCACGAGCTTGATGCGGAAGAACGCCATTTGTGTGGCATTCATGTACTCGCTGTCGGGCATGGCGATGATTTCTGCATCGGTCAGTTGGTCGGCCGTTTTGGTCTTCCAGTTATCAGCAAGTTTGGCGTCTTTTTTAGGTATCACGGGAACAATGGTTGGAGCTGAGGGTGCCGTCATCGGCATAAAGCTGTTCTTGGCTGCGTTGGACGCAACCACTTGAGCTGGCGGGGGTGGAACCAAAGCCGCCATCTTGGCTGCTCTGGAGTTTTTCTTGTGCACCACAGGGGTGTAACCAGGAATGATGGGGGTCACGTGCACGATGGGTGCAGGTGCGGCCACCACTTTGACTTTGGGTTCTTTGGCTGACTTGGCCGCTTTCACCGCAGGCGCTTTCGCAACTGGGGCTTTCTTAGCGGGCGCAACTTTTGGCGCTGCCTTGGCTGCTACTTTGGCAACTGGCTTGGCAGCTACTTTCTTAGCAACGGGTTTAACCGCTGCTTTGACGGGTGCTTTGGCCTTGACCGGGGCTTTGACTGCCTTGGAAGTTGGCTTAACTGCTTTGGCAGCAGGCTTGACTGCTTTCGCAGGGGCCTTCACCGCTTTGGCGGGCGCTTTCACAACCTTGACAGGCGCTTTCTTAGCCACTGCTTTTTTAGCAGGTGCTGCCACCTTCTTAGCGACCACTTTTTTGGGTGCAGCTTTTGGCGCAGCTGGCTTCTTGGCAGGCGCGGCCTTGGCAACCGCTTTCTTAGCAGCAGACTTGACTGGCGCAGCCTTTTTAGCCGTGGGCTTGGCCGCTGGCTTGGTAGGCTTTGCTGGGGGCTTTACCGCCACAGGTTTTTTCACGATCTTCTTGGCAACCGCTTTAGGCGATGCAACTGTTTTAGCCGCTTTTTTAGCGGGAACAGGCTTTTTAGAAGCGGTTTTCTTGGATTTAGCGTTCACTGTGGACCTCCTAGCGGCCTCCGACAGCACGGGTGTGCTGGCAGGGTCTGGCGCGCGGGATTGTAGCCACATTCCCCAAGGTTTCATTAAATTTGCAAAAACTGCCATATTTCATCAAACCAAGGATTGATCGAGGCCTTGGATCAATATGTCCTTAGGCAAGTCGATACCAATGAACACCATCTTGCTGATGCGCTCTTCCCCTTCAGCCCAATCTGGCCCGAGGTCGCTGCCCATCAACTGGTGCACGCCTTGGAAGATCACCTTCTTTTCGGTGCCCTTCATATTCAGCACGCCTTTGTAGCGCAGCATCTTGGGGCCGTAGATGTTGACGATGGCACCCAAGAAATCTTCCAACTTGGCAGGGTCAAACTGGCGCTTGGATTTGTACACAAAGCTCTTCACGTCGTCATCATGGTGGTGATGATGGCCATGGTTGCAGTGCTCGTCGTGCACATGGTCATGGTCGCAATGTTCACCGTGCGCATGATCGTGGCCGTGGTCATGTGAATGGCCATGCTTGTGTGAGGGATGGTCGCAGTGCTCGCCATCATGGTGGTGATGGTCGTCGTCTGACAAGAAGTCAGGGTCGATGTCGAGCTTGGCGTTCAGGTTAAAACCACGCAGGTCAAACACTTCGCTCAAGGACACTTCACCGAAATGCGCCACTTTTTGTGGGGCGCGTGGATTCATGTGCTTCAAGCGGTGCTGCAAAGCATCCAACTCAGCAGGCGTCACGAGGTCGGCCTTGCTGATGAAGATCTGGTCTGCAAAGCCCACTTGACGGCGTGCCTCTTGGCGGTCGTTCAACTGCTGGGCGGCGTGCTTGGCATCGACCAAGGTCAAGATGGAGTCGAGCAAAAAGCTCTCAGCAATCTCGTCGTCCATGAAAAAGGTTTGCGCCACAGGGCCAGGATCGGCCAAGCCGGTTGTTTCAATCACCACGCGGTCAAAGTCCAACAGACCTTTGCGCTTTTTGGCGGCCAGCAGTTGCAATGTGGTGCGCAAGTCCTCACGGATGGTGCAGCACACGCAACCGTTGTTCATCTGGATGATTTGCTCGTTGGTGTCGGACACCAAGATCTCGTTGTCGATGTTTTCTTCGCCAAACTCGTTTTCGATGATGGCAATCTTTTGGCCGTGGGCCTCGGTCAGCACGCGCTTAAGCAAAGTGGTTTTGCCCGAGCCCAAAAAGCCGGTCAGGATGGTGGCGGGGATCAGCATCTGGTCATTCTTTCTCGATTGATTCAATCTTAATTCGCTATTGTGACGAATTAGGCTTACGCCAAGAGTTCCGCCGCCTTCACCACCACCAACCCCTTGAGGTATTCACCCTCGGGAAAGGTCAGTGTCATCGGATGGTCGGGCGCGCCTTGCATTCGCTCGCTGATGTAGCCATCGCACGGCGCATCAATGCCGGCAGAGGCGATGATTTTGTGGAACAAATCGGCACTGATGCCGCCCGAGCAGCTGTAGGTGAACAGCACGCCACCTGGCTCTAGCAGCTTGAACGCCAAACGGTTGATGTCTTTGTAGGCACGCGCTGCGCGGTCGGCATGCGCGGCAGACGGTGCGAACTTCGGGGGGTCGAGCACGATGGCGTCAAACGTGCGGCCTTCTTGAATGAACTGACGCAAGGACGCGTTCACATCCGCATCCATCATCGTGGTGCGTGATGCTTCAAAGCCGTTCAGCGCCACGTTGGCCTTGGCCAGTTCAATCGCGGGGCCGGAAGAGTCAATCGACGTCACATGCGCCGCACCGCCCGCCAACGCGGCCACGGTGAAGCCGCCGGTGTAGCAATAGCAATTGAGCACGCGCTGGAACTGCAAGCGCTTGGCGTAATCGGCAAACTTTTTGCGGCTATCGCGCTGGTCTAAATAAAAACCAGTCTTATGGCCTTCAGCCACATCCAGTGACAACTGCCAATCGTGCTCGCGCAGCACCACACCTGTAGCACCCTCACCACGCAGCCAGCCTGTGACTTCGGGCAAGCCTTCAAGCTTGCGCACGTTCGAGTCTGAGCGTTCGTAGAGTTTGGTCAGGCCTGTTTGCGCCAGCAACTCGTCGGCAATCACATTTTTCCAACGCTCCGTGCCGCACGACAAAAACGACGCCACCAGGATGTCGTCATAACGGTCCACGATGAGGCCCGGCAAACCATCGGACTCGCCATGAATCAAACGCACGCCATTGCTTTGAATGTCAAACCGGCTACGCGCCGCGATCGCGCGAGCGATGGAGGCTTTGAAGAACGACACGTCAATGCGTTGACTTTCGTCAAAACTCCAGATGCGGGCGCGAATTTTTGACTCGGGGCTGCACGATGCCCAGCCAAGGAACTGGCCGTCGTTCGACTCCACACGCACGGTTTCACCTGCGTCGCCACTGCCTTTGGCAATAGCACCGTCAAAAATCCACGGGTGGCGGCGCAGGGCGGAACGCTCTTTACCTTCTCTTAGCTTGATTGTTTTCATTGACTCAATTGTCGTTTGAGTCTTTGGTGGTTTGCCTTGTGCTTTGCGGTTTATTTCGCTGTTGGTTTTGGTATTTGTTGCTGCTTCTTGCGCTTCGCCACGTCGCGTACCAATGTTGGTTGACCAACAAGGCCCAAGTCAGGGGTGGGGTAGGCGTTGAGGCGATTTTGGCGCGCAGCGACGCATGAGCCGATGCGCCTGCCCCCCCCTTGACTTGGGCCGGAGCAACTTCAAAGAAGCGTTACTTTTTACGAGCCCGAGGATGCGCAGAGTCATAAGCCTGCGCCAAATGCTGAAAGTCCAACCGCGTATACACCTGCGTGGTGGTGATGTTGGCGTGACCCAGCAGCTCTTGCACCCCACGCAAATCTTGGCTCGACTGCAGCACATGACTGGCAAATGAATGTCGCAACATGTGCGGATGCACGGGCGTAGACAAGCCCGCTTTCAAACTGCGCTGACGCAAGCGCTGCCACACAGCTTGCGCGGTCAGGCGTGTGCCGTTGCGGCCAATGAACATCGCAGTTTGTTCGGCGGTGGCGGGTGTGAGGCCTTGTTCGCGCACTGCCACCCAGGCTTGCATGGCTTCTAGCGCTTTGCCGCCCACGGGCACGCTGCGGCGTTTGCTGCCTTTGCCCAGTACATGGGCTTCGCCGCCGTCAAAGTCAATCCAGCCTTTGGCTTGTGCGCCCGCTTGCACGTCTAGGCCGACAAGCTCTCCCACACGAAGGCCGCAGCCGTACAGCAGCTCCACCAGGGCTGAGTCGCGGCACTCTAGCCACGGGTCTGCAGCGTCGGGGGCTGCGTGGTACTCGGCCAGTTGCACAGCGTCGTCAACGCTCAGGGCTTTGGGTAAGGGTTTGGGGGCTTTGGGTGCGCGCACGTCTTGCACGGGGTTGCTGGTGACCAAGCCTTGACGTCCCAGCCACACATAAAACCCGCGCCAGCCAGAAAGGATGAGGGCAATACCGCGCCCACTGCGGCCGCCGCTGTGCATCTGTGCCACCCAGCGTCGGATGTGTGTGCTTTGCACCGCCTCAAGTGCCACGTTGGCTTGGGCGGCGTAGTCGGTGAGTTTTTCCAGGTCGAGGCTGTACAGCGTGACTGTGCGCTCAGCCAAACGTTTTTCAAAGCGAACGTGGTCGAGGTAGCGGGCGACCAAGTCCATATGCTTTGAATGTTTGTTTTTTAGCGCAGATGAGAGAGTGCTGCGCTGGCCAAGTCACCCATGCGTTCGATGATGGTGGTGCCCATGCCTTCGTAATAGCGCTGTGGATCGGGCGAAGCCAAAACCAACAAGCCAATAACCGGCTGCTCAGCCGCAGTTTGTGGTGTGTCTTCAGGACGTGTGGCACGCAAGGCAATGAAAGCCACCGACTGAGCGGCGGCGGGGTCGGCCAGCCACTGCACGGCATCGAAGTTGTTGTTGATACCCACATAGGGCGTGGTCAACGAAGCGGCGAAGTCTTTGATCGGGTCAATCACGCTTTGCGCGAACGGCTCAATTTTGAAATCCTCGCGCACGCCCCACACCTTGATGGCCACTTGTGGAACCATGAAGTCATGTTGGATGTGGTCGGCAATGGTGTGTGGCAAATCGCGTGCGTTGCTGGTCATCAACAGGGTTTTGACCCAGCGCTGCATGCGCTCAATCAGCACCTCGTTTTCTGTGCCGTGGCGCATCATGTCCATCATGCGCAGCTCGAGGGCGCGAATCTTTTCGCGCATCATTTCGGCTTGACGCTCTTGCAAGCTGATCGAGCGGTGGTTGTGTGGGCTGGTCAGCTTGACAGTTGACAACAGCTCGGCATGACGCTCGAAGAAGTCTGGTGTGTGCACCAAGAAATTGGCGATGTCGTCTTCGGTGATGGGGTTCATAGCAACATTGGTCATAGGGTGTCCGGAAGGGTGATTTCGCCTTGAAAGACGGTGGTAGCTGGGCCGGTCATGCGCACAGGTGTGTCGCCGCCATGCCATTCGATGGTGAGTGAGCCGCCGTGGGTTTGCACGGTCACGCGTGAATCCAACAGGCCCCAGCGAATGCCAGTGACCACCGCCGCACAAGCGCCCGTGCCACAAGCCAATGTTTCGCCCGAGCCGCGCTCGAAAACGCGCAAGCGCACCGCGTTGCGGCTGAGCACTTGCATGAAGCCTGCGTTCACGCGCTTAGAAAAAGCCGCGTGGTTTTCAATGAGAGGGCCTTGGGCCAATACGGGGGCAGTATCAACATCGGCCACCACTTGCACCGCGTGTGGGTTGCCCATGGACACCACGCCTACATTCACGGCGTCGCCATTGCTGAGCGCAAGCTGCCATGTGTTGTCGTTCACAGCGGTGGCGTGCGCTGCGGCAAACGGCACTTGGGGCAGGTCGAACACAGGCGCGCCCATGTCTACCGTCACTTGGCCATCTGGCATTTCTTGAAGGGTGATGACGCCGCCGTGCACTTTGACACGCACGGTGGTTTTGTCAGTCAGGCCTTGTTCGCGCACAAAGCGCACAAAGCAGCGCGAACCGTTGCCGCATTGCTCCACCTCGCCGCCATCGGCGTTGTGGATGACGTATTCAAAGTCCACGTCGGGCTGCGGCGCGGGGCGGACGGTGAGGATTTGGTCTGCGCCCACGCCAAAGTGGCGATCGGCCAGAAAACGGTAGTGGGCGGGCGTGAGGTGCAAACGCTGCGTGGTCTCGTCTAAGACCACGAAGTCATTGCCTGCGCCCTGCATTTTGGTGAAGCGAATTCGCATGGGCTGATTATCGGGTACGTCGGTGTCGCTCAATGGTCAGGGCATTTTCAAACTTACGCTTATGCTGACCTTTATCTTCCAACCATTACCCAATTCACATGCGCATTCCAGCCTGGACCCCCGAACAAAAACACCAACCGCAAGACCTGGTCGACGCCATCCTCGCCCGTCGCGGCGGCGAACTCATCAACCTCGACCGCGCCTTGCTGTGGAGCGAGCCCGTGGCACGCGGCTGGAACGTGTACATGAAGAATGTGCGCACAGGCCTGCCTACCAGCCGTAAGCTGTGCGAGTTGGGCATTTGCACGGTGGCTTTGTTGACCGACGCCAAGTACGAATACCACCACCATGCACCCGACTTTTTGACAGCAGGCGGCAAGCAATCCGAACTCGACGCGCTCAACCGTGTGGTGAAAGGCGATGCTCGCCAAGCCGTGACCGATGCTGATCTAGGTGAAGTCGAGCGTTTGGTGGTGCAATACGCCGCACAGCTCACTGTCAACGCCAAAGTGGACGATACGGTGTTTGCAGCCATGCAAGCGCGCTTCACCACCACCGAGCTGGTAGAGCTGACCATCGCTATCTCCGCTTACAACATGGTGGCGCGTTTCTTAGGTGCTTTTCAAATCACGCCTGATGGCGAGCCGCCTCGCTGATCACTTGACTCAAGCGCGATCAAAGCGCCAATGAAAAAGGCCACCCAATTGGGTGGCCTTCTAGTTGGTGGGGATGATTAAAGAATCAATCCGCCTTGATGCCGTTGTCTTTCACAACCTTGGCCCAGATATTGATCTGCTTGTCGATGAATGCGCTCGCTACAGCGGGTGTGCCACCCATGATCGTGATGCCTTGCGCGTCGAGTTTCTTGGCCACTTCAGGGTTCTTCAGGGCTTTGTTGAGCTCGTCGTTCATGCGGTTGACGATGTCAGCCGGTGTTTTGGCTGGAGCCAACACAGCCCACCATGCGGGTGCTTCAAAACCGGGGTAGCCGTTTTCAGCAATAGTAGGCACGTTGGGCAAATCGGCTGCACGCTTGGTGGTGGTCACAGCCAGTGGGCGCATACGGCCGCTGTCGATGTGGGGCTTGGTCACAAACACCGAACCGATGGACAAAGGCACGTGGCCGGAAATGGCGTCTGTCATCAATGGGCCGCCACCTTTGTAAGGGATGTGGGTCATTTCCAAGTTGGCGTCTTTGCCCAACAAAGCCATGGCCAAATGACCCAAGCTGCCGTTACCAATGGAGCCAAAGCTCACGTTCTTCTTGGCCTTGGCGGCATCCATCACATCTTTGAAGGTCTTGTACTCAGAGTTGACGTGGGTGGCCAACACCATGGGTGAAGTTCCCACCAACACCAAAGGAATCAAATCTTTTTTGGTGTCAAACGGCAAGTTGGGGTTGAGGCTTGGGTTCACGCCATGGGTGTCAAACACCACGCCGAAGGTATAGCCATCAGGAGCTGATTGCGCCAAAGCAGCAGTACCAATAGCACCCGATGCGCCGCCACGGTTTTCCACAATCACGCTTTGGCCCAGTTGCTGGGTCAGTTGCTGCGCAAAGATGCGTGACACTTGATCCACCGAGCCGCCCGGTGGGAACACAGCGATGATCTTGATGGGTTGCTTGGTCGGCCACGCTTGTGCGGTGGCGAGTTGCGGCACGCTGAGTGCGGCCAAAGTCAAAGCCAAACCAATGGCGGTTTTGAATGTGCGTCGTTGCATGCAGATCACTCCTTTTAGAAAACTGTCTAGGGCAAATTGTTAGCCAATCTCAAAGCAAATGTGATGCGGCAATTACGCAAGGGTAAACACCCAGAAAACCGAGTTTGGTTGCGCTTCTCCATAATGTGCCGATGCCTCGCCTTACCCAACTCCTCCACCCTCACAAAGAACCCGCACGCGTGTTGCCCGCAGCCACGGTGCTGCTGCTGCGCGATGGCACGCAAGGCCTAGAAGTGCTGATGACGCGCCGCTCGGCCACGGCCAGCTTTGCACCAGGTGCTTATGTATTTCCGGGCGGTGGCATTGACGCTGCTGACGCACAGGCCCACGTCTATGCCAAACGCCGCGCCACGCAAAGCGACCTGCACCTGACACAAGCCATTGCCGCCATTCGCGAAAGCTTTGAAGAACTAGGCATCTTGTTAGCCCGTCACGCCAACGGACAAATGGCCAACGCAGCAGACATTGCCACACTCGACCGCAAGGCGTCGGGCGGCGACTTTGCTCAGCAATGCGCCGCTCGCGGACTCACACTCGCTGCGGATGAAGTGTTTGTGCTCGCCCACTGGATCACCGACCGCGATCTACCCCGCCGCTTTGACGTGCCCTTTCTCGTGGCCCGCATGCCCGATGCGCAAACGCCCGTGGCCGACGAAAAAGAACAATTCGCGCCTGAGTGGGTGCGCCCTGCAGATGCGCTAAGTCGCCACGCTCAAGGTAACTTCTTCATCATCTACCCCACCATCAAAACACTGGAGCGTTTGCAAAGCTACGCCACGGTAGACAGCGTGTTGGCCGACTGCACCACCGAACAACCGTGGTTCACCAGCTGCCCACGCGCAGGTTGGTTAGGCGGCAAAGAAGCCCGCTACATGGAACATGAAACACCGTTTGGCGAACTCGCCCTCACCTGCCCCGATGGGCAAATGCTGCACCACCTCGATTGGGTCACCGACCAGCCCGTGCTGCTGCTGAAAAACGTGCAACGCCTCACCGCACCCAACCCCGGCGTGATGACAGGCCCCGGCACCAATAGCTATTTGGTGGGCGACCCAGATACCGGCTACGCTGCCATCGACCCCGGCCCCGCCGATACTGAACATTTAGACCGTTTGTGGCGCGCCGCAGGCGGCAACATTCGCTACATCGTGTGCACCCATTCGCACCCTGACCACTCGCCCGGCGCAGCACCACTGCAAGCTCTGTGCACGCAGCATGGCCACACACCGCCCATTCTGGGTTTGGCGTCGCACGCATCAGCACGCGCAGCCAGCGCCTTCACCCCAGACCGTGAGCTTGAAGATGGTGAACGCTTGGTATTAGCAGGCAATGGCGTGACACACACCTTGCGCGTCATCCACACCCCCGGCCATGCAGCCAACCACCTGTGCTTGGTGCTCGAAGAAGATGGCCTCTTGTTCAGCGGCGACCATGTGCTCAACGGCAGCACCACCGTCATCGACCCGCCTGACGGCAATATGAACGACTACTTGAATTCGCTCGACAAGCTGCTAGCCGCTTGCGAGCAAGACCGCATTGACTTCATCCTGCCCGCGCACGGCTACGTGCTGGGCAACCTGTGGGATGCGCCGCACGATGCACGCGCCTGCATCAGCCACCTCAAAGCACACCGCCTCAAACGCGAAGCCAAAATTTTGAAAGTCATGCAGCAGCACCCAGAGGGCAGCATGGACGATTGGGTGAAACAAGCTTATGACGATGTGCCGCCACGTTTGTGGCCGGTGGCCATGCGCTCACTCATGGCGCATGTGGAGCGTATTCGCAGCCTCTGAACTTGATGACATCCGAGTCATCAGCCAATCGAATGACGTAGTGGTCACCCACTTAAAACGATTTGCAAATTAACGTTGGTCAATGCCAGCGATAAATACAAGAAATTGCCAACCCTGCACCGCCTGTTGCGAAGGTTGGTTAGATGTCCATACGCCAGTTGTACGAGCCCATTTAGGCAAACCCTGCACCCACTGCAAAAGCCAAGGCTGTGCCATTTACGAAGATCGGCCACAAGACCCTTGTCAAAGCTTTCATTGCGCCTGGCGACAAGAAGCCTCGCTGTTGCCACACGACATGCGCCCCGATCTATCAGGCGTGATCGTGATGACCGATCAACTTCAATGGCAGGGTGAAGATGTGATCGTGGCAGTGGCTACAGGCCCACGCATTCCGGCCCGCACGTTTCATTGGTTATGCAGCTTGGCGCAACTCACATCGCGGCAATTGGTGGCGGTCGAACACAAGCAAGACGCCAATGGCTTCAATGGGGAATTCAACCTGCGCACCGTGGGCCCCGAAGAGTTCAGAGAAGTCATGGTGACCTACTTTTCACAAAAAGGCTTCACCAACACCCTGGTCAAACGCGAACAACGCGTCATCGAATGGGCGGCTTACTAGCCCTTGTCTTTCTCATGTGTTGCCAAAAACGTCCGCGCCACACTGGGTGAGATTTGCGCCCATGCCTCATCACTCATGTGCTCTGGTTTTTGTTTACTGAATGTGAAATTGGTGTCTTTAGAAAACCCCTGCATGGCAAACACCACGCAGTTGGTCGTGCCCGGCGCATTGACGATCCACAACGCACCGTCAAACGCCGCTTCAATGCGGTCCACATACATATCGCGGTAAGCGCTGAAGCGGTGCAAGTTGGCCACAGCCACGCCGCCTTTGTTGAGTACACGTCGGCAGTCTGAATAAAACTGCGGCGAACACAATTGCTCGGGCATGCCGTGTTGGTCAAATCCATCGACAAACACCACATCAAAGCTTTGTTCGGTCTCCGCCACGAAATGTGCCGCATCCATCTGCACCACTTGGAAGCGCGCATCGTCATCGGGAATTAAGAAGCTTTGGCGCAGCGCGATAACGTGCGGGTTAATTTCCACCACCGTGATGTGCGCCTCGGGCAAATGCTTGTAACAAAACTTGGCAAGTGAGCCGCCGCCCAAGCCCACCATCAAGATGCGTTTGGGTTGCGGTTGAAACAGCAACACACCCATCATCAAACGTGTGTACTCAAACTGCAGCTCATCAGGCCGCGCCACGCTCATGCGGCTCTGGATGTCGATGTCTGAGAACACCATCGACTTACTCAGTGCAGTTTCTTGCAGCACCGGTTTCTCAAAGTCATCATTCGTCGTGGACTGAGACATCTCGTTCTTTCTAAATGAGATGCACGTCGGTCCAAGCGAACCAGAGAAATCTCTGAGGGGAAATAAAAGTGTGAAGCTCGCCGATACGCCGGATTCTGTGCACCATGGTTGCCCACGGCGTGACCGTCATTAATCTGGGCCGAGGGTTGCCCACTCGGCTCGGTGCTACCTACCCGCCAACTCTGCGGAACCACATCAACGCTGGCCTACTTGGTATTGCTGCGCGTAGAGATTGCCCGTTTCACCCACCTTGTATGCTCGTACCTCCGGCTTGCGCCTTCGGTGCTGCACACAAGGTGACTCGTCTCTGTTGCTCTAATCCTCACCTCACGGTGGAGAGGTGTTACCTCTTACGCTGTCCTACGCAGTCCGGACGTTCCTCCAGTGCCTGGTTTCCCAGATTGCACCAGCGACGGCCTAGCGAACTTCACGGCTTGATTATCGACGGATAATCAAGTCCCTCGACATAACTTGCCCGATCACCACGGGCCACACGCTTGTGATTCGACTCTCAGAACTCAAACTCCCGCTGTCTGCCCTCCCCGTAGAAGAACGCCGCGCCGCCGATGCGCCCGCTGAAACCGAGGCAGACCGCCAGCTTCCACCCCACCCCGTTGATGCCCTGCGCACTCTTGCCGCAGAAGCCTTAGGTATCTCGCCTGACGCCATCGCCACGCTGGATGTGTTCAAACGCAGCTTTGATGCGCGCAAACAAAACTTGCTGGTGGTCTACATCGTGGATGTCACCTTGTCTGACGCATCGCAAGAAACTGCTCTGTTAGCCAAGTACGAAAAGAACTCACACATCCAACCCACGCCCAACATGGCGTGGCACGCGCCTGTACATGCGCCAGGCGACTGGGGCACACATGCAGGCGAGCGCCCTGTGGTGGTCGGCTTCGGGCCATGCGGTATTTTTGCGGCGCTGGTGTTGGCGCAAATGGGCTTCAAGCCCATCGTGATTGAGCGCGGCACTAGCATGCGTCAGCGCACCAAAGACACCTGGGGTTTGTGGCGCAAAAAGATTTTGAATGTGGAAAGCAATGTGCAGTTCGGCGAAGGCGGCGCAGGCACGTTCTCAGACGGCAAGCTCTACAGCCAAATCAAAGACCCTCGCCATTTGGGCCGCAAGGTGATGAACGAGTTTGTGCGCTTTGGTGCGCCCGAAGAAATTTTGTTCACCGCGCACCCGCACATCGGCACGTTCAAGCTGGTGAAAGTGGTGGAAGGCTTGCGCGAAGAAATCATTCGCCTCGGTGGTGAGGTGCGGTTTGAGCAACGTGTGACCGATGTGGAATACGACGACCAACGTCAGTTGCAAGCCCTGCGCATTCACAACCATGCCACTGACGAAACCTACACCCTCCCCGCCCACCATGTGGTGATGGCGCTGGGCCACAGCTCGCGCGACACCTTCACCATGCTGCACCGCCATGCGGTGGCGATGGAAGCCAAACCGTTTTCTGTGGGCGTGCGCATTGAGCACCCGCAGGGCGTGATTGACCGCGCACGTTGGGGCCAACACGCGGGCCACCCACTGCTCGGCGCTGCCGACTACAAGCTGGTGCACCACGCTGAAAACGGCCGCGCCGTGTATAGCTTTTGCATGTGCCCCGGCGGCACAGTGGTGGCCGCCACCAGCGAAGCAGGCCGCGTGGTGACCAACGGCATGAGCCAATACTCACGCGCCGAGCGCAATGCCAACGCTGGCATCGTGGTGGGCATTGACCCCAGCGACTACCCCACAGACCCTGCCGCCTTTGAGGCCGAACTGGGCCAAGAGTTAGGCAACGCTGTGCGTCACACCACACACGATGCACCCGGCGGATATCACCCACTCGCAGGCTTGGTGCTGCAACGCCAACTCGAAGCCCACGCCTACACACTAGGTGGCAGCAGCTATGAAGCGCCTGCACAACTGGTGGGCGACTTTGTGGTCGACCGCGCATCCACTGCGCTGGGCAGCGTCGAGCCTTCCTACAAACCAGGCGTGAAGATGGTGAGCCTCAACAGCGCACTGCCCGAGTACGCCATCACCGCCATGCGCGAAGCGCTGCCGGTGTTTGGCCAAAAAATCAAAGGCTTTGACATGCACGACGCGGTGATGACCGGAGTGGAAACACGCACCTCTTCGCCCCTGCGCATTGCCCGCGAAGACGACACACTGCAAAGCCCCACGCTCTTTGGCCTGTACCCTGCAGGCGAAGGCGCGGGTTATGCGGGCGGCATTTTGTCGGCGGGGGTGGATGGCATTAAGGTGGGTGAAGCCGTTGCGCGACAAATCATTTCTTCTAGGGGCCACTCATGAAAGCCAACAGCGTTTTAGACACCATCGGCAATACGCCCCACATCCGCATCAACCGTTTGTTTGGCAACACGCATCAGGTGTGGGTCAAGTCCGAGCGCACCAACCCCGGTGGCTCCATCAAAGACCGCATCGCCTTGGCGATGGTGGAAGCGGCAGAGAAGTCGGGCGCACTCAAAGCAGGCGGCACGATCATCGAACCCACCTCGGGCAACACAGGCGTGGGCTTGGCGATGGTGGCTGCTGTGAAAGGCTACAAACTCATCTTAGTCATGCCCGACAGCATGAGCATAGAACGCCGCCGTTTGATGCTGGCCTACGGCGCATCGTTTGATTTGACGCCTCGCGAAAAAGGCATGAAGGGCGCGATTGCACGCGCCGAAGAATTGGCCGCACAAACACCGGGCGCGTGGATTCCTCAACAATTTGAAAACCCAGCCAACATCGAGGTGCACACACGCACCACCGCCCAAGAAATCATCGCGGACTTCCCCGATGGCGTGGACGTGATCATCACCGGCGTGGGCACAGGCGGCCACTTAACAGGCACGGCCAAAGTGCTCAAAGCCAAGTGGCCTAATCTCAAGGTGTATGCGGTGGAGCCCACCGCATCACCCGTCATCTCAGGTGGCGCGCCTGCACCCCACCCCATCCAAGGCATTGGTGCCGGCTTCATCCCTAAGAACTTAGACACGGCGTTGCTCGACGGTGTGATTCAAGTCGAAGCTTACGCCGCCCGCGAAATGGGTCGTCGCAGCGCTGCTGAAGAAGGTTTGCTAGTGGGTATCTCTTCTGGCGCGACGCTGGCAGCGATTGCGCAGAAGCTGCCAGAGATTCCAGCGGGTGCAACCGTACTGGGCTTCAACTACGACACGGGCGAACGCTACTTGTCAGTGGAAGGTTATTTTCCGGTTTAAGCGTTTCAACGCTACAAGTATTCGAGAATTTTCTAGAGAGGTTAGCCATGTCGAGTAGAAGCGTTCACCTTCACTGCGTTTTAAAAACGTCACCCGAGAAGGTGTATCGCGCCTTCCTTGAAGGCGGTGCTTTGGCCAAGTGGCTGCCGCCCTATGGCTTTACTTGCACAGTGCATCACCTCGATGCAAAAGTAGGCGGCACGTTCCGCATGTCGTTTCACAACTTCGGCAGCGGCAATGGTCATTCGTTTGGTGGTGAGTACCTTGAGCTCGTGCCTAACGAACGCATCCGCTACACCGACAAGTTTGAAGACCCCAACTTGCCCGGCGTCCTAGAAGTGACTGTGTCGCTCACGCCCGTGATCTGCGGCACGGAGTTGAACGTCACCCAAACAGGCATTCCAGAGATGATTCCCTTGGAGATGTGTTACCTCGGATGGCAAGAATCATTGGAACAATTGGCTAAATTGGTGGAACCAGATATTCCGGGTTAACAACTCAGCGTTTGAATGATTGAACAACGCCCATCTTGGGCGATGTTTCTATTTATCGGTACAGCAACCGATCCAAATCCGTCAACTCAGCCCGCGCTTCCTTGGCCAGCTGCGCTTGCTCTTTGAGCCAGCGTTTCAACTCCGCTTCGTTTTGAATGCGGCGCAAGTCGCGCTCTAGCGTGTCGACCTCGTGCTCTTTGTCACGCAGCTGAATGGCCAGTGCACGGGCCAAGCTTTCGGCGCTGATGTGATCGAGTTCGTTCACGCCAAGATAGTGGCGAATTTCAAACTGGGCTTGCGCTTCGTCTTCTTCCAACGCTTCCACTTGCTCTTTGAGCAGCAGACACATGGCATTGAGTTTGTCGTCAGCAATGCGGCTCAAAGCCGCACTGTCGATCTGCGCAATTTGCAATTGCAACTTGAGCAACTCAGACAAGTTCTTGCGGTCATACGCGGCGTTGACTTCGCTCATCAGCGCGGTCTTGCGCAGGCGCTCGGCCTCATCGGGCTCGCGGTCGGGGTGCAAAGCGCTGGCGAGTTGGCGATACACCGTGCGCAGCGCGGTGTTGGCATCCATCTTTTGCTGCGCGTCTTTGAGCTGACGGGCTGCTGGTTTTTTCTTAGCCTTCTTGGCTTGGCGTTTGTCTTCTAGGCGTTGTTGCTGCTCGCGGTATTGGCGCAGGCCCGCTTCAAACACAGCCTCTGCCGTGTGCAAGTCGTCTGCGCCATGCAGGGGTTTGCCAAACAAATCTTCAAACACAGCCTTGGCGTGTTCGGCACCTGCTCGGGCTTCTTCGGCCAAAGCTTGTGCGTCTTCTTCACTGTGGTGTTGGTTGAACACAGCTTGTACTTGGCCGTCTTTCTTGTGCTCCAGCGCTTCGCACAGGGCAAGGATGATTTGCGTGGCGCTGCGTCGGTGTGTGGCCGTCAGCTCTGCACTATGCAAACACCCATCCAAATACAGCAACAGGTTTTTACGAGCCGCGTCTTCTTGGCTCTTCAACGCGCTCATCGCCGTCAAGTGGCTGCTGCGATGCTGAGTGGACAAAGCCTCTAGCGTGGCGATCGAATCAGACAACGCCGACACACGTGCGAGCAACGTATTGAAACGCTTTTGCGCAGGCGTGAGCTCAGCCGCAGGCTGAATGGCAACGGTCGCCACAGCTTGCGCGGGGGCGACCGTCCAAGGAGAGTGAGGCGTGCTCAAAAATCAGCGCGATGCTTGCAACGCAGCGATACGCTCTTCCAGCGGTGGGTGCGAAGCAAACAACTTACCCAAACCACCGGTGATGCCCATCGCTGCCACGCTGCTGGGTAGCTGGCCAGGTTGCATGCTGTTGAGGCGAGCCAAGGCGTTGATCATGGGTTGCTTGTTGCCCATCAACTGGGCAGCACCCTCGTCTGCACGGAATTCGCGTTGACGGCTGAACCACGCCACGACCATGCTGGCCACAAAACCCAACAAGATGTCCATCACGATGCTGGTGATGTAGTAGCCCATGCCGGGGCCTGTGGACTCGTCATCCTTGCTACGCAACATGCTGTCCACAAAGTAACCCACCACGCGGCTTAAGAACACCACAAAGGTATTGAGCACGCCTTGAATGAGCGTGAGTGTGACCATGTCGCCGTTGGCGACGTGGGCAATTTCGTGGCCCAACACAGCTTCAATTTCTTCACGCGTCATGCCTTGCAGCAAACCGGTAGACACAGCCACCAAGGCTGAGTTTTTGAATGCGCCGGTGGCAAACGCGTTGGGCTCGCCTTCGTAGATGGCCACTTCTGGCATGGTGATGCCAGCGCGCTCAGACAGGCGTTGCACGGTGCTGACGATCCAGGCTTCATCTTGGTTGGCGGGCTGGTTGATCACGCGAGCACCCGTGCTCCACTTGGCCATGGGTTTGCTCATCAAGAGCGAAATAAATGCGCCACCAAAACCCATGATGAGCGAAAAGCCGAGCAAGGCCGACAGGTTCAAGCCGTTGGAGGTGAGAAAGCGATTGACGCCGAGCAAACTGGCGACGACCCCCAGCACCACCATTACGGCGAGGTTGGTGAGGACGAACAGAAGAATGCGTTTCATGGTTTCCTTTTCAGCGGGGAATACAAAAGTCCGCTGTTGAGAATGGTAGGGGCGAATGATTGCAATTCAATACGACGACTGTAAAAAACCACACAAAAGTTAGGCAAAGCCTAGCTGCGTTTTTGACTTTTTCGGCACTGTCTCGCGCTTGGGGCGGAACACATTGACGTCTTCGTAATATGCACGCTCGGCATTGGCGGCGCACCAGCCGGGTATACCTAAGACGGGCAATGGCTCATAGGGTTTGGTGGCGAGCTTGGCGGGTTGCAGGTCTTGCACCAGCCATGCATCTAACGCAGCTTCGTCGTGTGGGTTCACTTCATTCGACACACGGTACACATGGCCTGTGATCGACTTGTAGGGCGTGACGAGTTTTTCCACCAAAGCATGGCCAAACAACACCAAGTGCACCTGCTGCCATTGCTCGCGCAAATCCACAAAGAGCTTGAGCCAATCGCGAGCTTGCAACGCAACCCACACCTCATCGGGCGCGTGCATGAGCACCACGTTTTCGTCAAACAGCGTAAGTGCATCGCGCACAGGGCCGCGAGTGGCGCTGATACCTTGGGCTTCGATCTCTGCGGCTTGGAGTTGGTTCAAGCGGCGTTTGGCCAATGGGAAGCGTTGCCAGCACAGGCCATTGAAGAAGTCGTGCAGGCCGTCGCGTGTGGGGACTTGGGATGTTTTGAAGATGAAGTCTTCGTAGGCTTGGCCTTCGGGCAGGGTTGATTGGGATACGAACTTCACCTCTTTGGCGTCGCCAAGCGCGAGGCCAGCACGGGTCGTGCTCACGCTCGCTGCGCTCGCAACATCACCCGAGCCCGCGCTGGCCTCGCACTTGGCTGCGTGATTTATTGCGTTAAGTGCTTCGGCCACGCTTTGCTGCTTCAGCGCTAATTGGGCCGTGGGCTCGCCGAGTTCGCGCCAAGGCGCGAACCACGGTTGGGACCAATCTATCTCGGCTAAGACAGCGCCTGCAAAGCCTTCAACTTTCGGACTTAAACCACGCGCCAAGGCAATGCCTCGCCAGAACGCAGAGGTTTCAAATCGGCTTCGCCGAACACAAAGCTCTCGGGTGGTGTCCAGCTCTCTTTGCGCAGGGTGAGCGTGCCTGTGTTGCGTGGCAAGCCGTAAAAGTCTGCGCCGTAGAAACTGGCGAAGCCTTCGAGTTTGTCGAGCGCGCCTGCGTTGTCAAACGCTTCGGCGTACATGGGCATGGCCGCGTGGGCGGTGTAGCAACCTGCGCAACCGGTGGCGTGTTCTTTGAGCTGTGCAGGGTGTGGTGCGCTGTCAGTACCTAAGAAAAACTTAGGTGAACCGCTGGTGGCGGCTTTCACCAACGCTTGGCGATGCGTTTCGCGCTTCAACACAGGCAAGCAGTAGAAATGTGGGCGAATGCCGCCGGTGAAGATGGCGTTGCGGTTGTACAGCAGGTGGTGCGCAGTGATGGTCGCGCCGGTGTACTTGTCTGCAGAGGCCACGTATTGCGCAGCGTCGGCGGTGGTGATGTGCTCGAACACAATTTTGAGTTCGGGGAAATCTTTGCGCAGCGGAATCAGCTGGGTGTCAATGAACACGGCTTCGCGGTCAAACAAGTCGATATCGCTGCTGGTGACTTCGCCGTGCACCAACAACAACATGCCTGCTTTTTGCATGGCTTCGAGTGTTTTGTAGGTCTTGCGCATGTCGGTCACACCGGCATCGCTGTTGGTGGTGGCGCCTGCTGGGTACAGCTTGGCAGCGACCACGCCTGAGTCTTTGGCGCGGGCAATTTCGTCGGTGGGCAAGTTATCGGTGAGATAGAGCGTCATCAAAGGCTCAAAGCTCACACCTTGAGGAACTGCGGCCAAGATGCGTTGTTTGTACTCAAGTGCTTGCGCCGCGGTGGTGACGGGGGGCTTGAGGTTGGGCATGATGATGGCGCGGCCAAATTCGGCGGCGGTGTGGGGCACCACGGTGTTGAGTGCAGCGCCATCGCGCACGTGCAGGTGCCAGTCGTCGGGTTTTGTGATGGTGAGTTGTTGCGTCATGCCTTGATTGTCGCTTTTTTGTTTCTGGGCTCGCTGCGGGCGGAGGCAGTGGGCAGGTTCCTCATGCTGGTGCACCAGAAATCGTCACCTGCCCACTGCCTCCACCCACAGACTGCGACCTACAAAAGTTTGATTAAAACTGTTGGTGATCGACAGTTGCGTGGCTTGGGTGCGGCGGCTGACGATTTCTGGTACCCCAGCATGAGGAAGCCGCCGTGCCCAAGCTGCGCAACACTCTCCGGCGAGAAACCCTCACGAGCGCAAATGAAAAAGGCGCCCCATCAAGAGACGCCTAGTTAATTGGGTTCTGACCCCAATAAGGTGTCAGTGCGCCAAAATCTTGTTCAAAAACTCTTTGGTCCGTGGCTGACGGTTTTCGGGGTGGTTGAAGAACTCATCCTTCGAGCAGTCTTCCAAAATCTTGCCACCCACATCCATAAAGATCACACGGCTACCCACTTTGCGAGCGAAGCCCATTTCGTGGGTCACGCACATCATGGTCATGCCTTCGTTGGCCAAGTCCACCATCACGTCCAACACCTCGCCCACCATTTCGGGGTCGAGTGCGGAGGTGGGTTCGTCAAACAACATCACGATGGGGTCCATGCTCAAGGCACGGGCAATCGCCACGCGTTGTTGTTGGCCGCCTGAGAGTTGGCCTGGGAACTTGTCTTTGTGTGCCATCAGGCCCACACGCTCTAGGTATTTCAAACCGTGTGCGTGCGCTTCTTCTTCGGTGCGGCCCAAGACTTTTTGCTGCGCAATGGTCAAGTTTTCGGTCACCGACAAATGTGGGAACAACTCAAAGTGCTGAAACACCATGCCCACGCGGCTACGCAGTTTGGGCAGGTTGGTGTCTTTGCCGTGCACCGCAATGCCGTCGACCATGATCTCGCCTTCTTGGAAAGGCTCCAAGGCATTGATGGTTTTGATGAGGGTGGATTTGCCCGAGCCTGATGGGCCACAGACCACCACCACTTCGCCTTTTTGAATGACGGTCGAGCAGCTGTTCAGCACTTGAACAGGGCCGTACCACTTGGAAACATTTTTTAATTCAATCACGATGAACTCCAGCGTAACTTAACGCTTAGCGAATGATGGCAATGCGCGCTTGCAAGCGACGCACGAGGGCCGAGAGGCCAAAACAAATCACGAAATACACCAAAGCGGCCAAGATGTACACCTCTTCCACGCGGCCATAAATCTTGCCAGCGGTGACAAAGCCCTTGAGCAAGTCATACGCGCCAATGGCGTAGACCAACGAGGTATCTTGGAACAAGATGATGGTTTGCGTGAGCAACACAGGAATCATGTTGCGAAAGGCTTGCGGCAACACAATGAGGCGCATGTTCTGGCTGTAGGTCATACCCAAAGCTTGACCCGCCATCACCTGACCGCGCGGAATGGACTGAATGCCCGCTCGCATGATTTCGCTGAAGTACGCTGCCTCAAAAGCCACAAAAGTAATGGTGGCAGACAGCTCAGCACCAATGGAGCGGCCAATCAAAAACGGGATCAGCAAGAAGAACCACAGAATCACCATCACCAAAGGGATGGAGCGCATGCCGTTCACATAAATGACAGCCGGCAGTTCTAAAAACTTATTGCCCGACAAGCGCATCAGCGCCAAGATCGTGCCAAACACAATGCCACCGATGGTGGCCACGATGGTCAGTTCCACGCTGAACAACATGCCCTTCAACACAAATTTGCTGAAGATGTCCCATTCGACAAAAGAAAAATCGAGCGCGCTCATGTTCAGTGCCCCCCGCCCACATTGCCCGCAACCACCAGGCCGGGGATTTGCATGCGGCGCTCAATCAAGGCCATCACACGGTTCACAGCAAAGGCTGACACGGTGTACAGCGCCGTGACCGCCAAGTACACCTCAATGCCACGCGAGGTTTCTTCTTGCACTTGCATGGCGTACATGGTGAGTTCAGCAATCGACACAGCAAACGCCACCGAAGAGTTTTTGAGCAAGTTCATCGACTCGCTGGTAAGCGGCGGCCAAATGGTGCGAAACGCAATGGGCAGCAGCACGTAGCGATACGTTTGCCAAGTGGTAAAGCCCATGGCCATGGCCGCATAACGCTGGCCGCGTGGCATGGCTTGGATACCGGCGCGCAGCATCTCGGCAATACGTGAGGAGGTGAAAAAGCCTAGACCCAACACCACCAACACAAACCCCGGCACTTGTTGCATGGACGGAAAGACCTTGGGCAACACGAAGTACCAGAGAAAAATTTGGACCAACACGGGGATGTTGCGAAACAGCTCCACCCACGCGTTGGCGAATCTAGCTAACCAAACATTCAAACGCGTATCTTGGGGCAAGGTACGCAGGATGCCCATGAGGCATCCCGACAACATCGCCACCACCCAGGCACTGCCCGCTACAGAAAGCGTCCAGCCCCAGGCTTCAAACATCCACTCGAGGTAGGTTCTTCCACCACCGTCGTCCTGAAGAAAAACCTGCCAATCGAGTGTCATGTTTTGCGTTTTCTAAATTACTTCTTGGCGTACGCTTCGACAGGCTTGTCGTTCAAGTTTTTCCAAGCGTCCTTGTTCGCATCGCTGGCAGGCATGCCGAGCTTGATGTTCTTTGGAGGAATAGCTTGTGTGAACCACTTGTCGTACATCTTGGCGAGTTCGCCAGACTTGGCCAAACCAGCGATGGTCTCGTCAGCCAACTTCTTGAAAGCTGGGTCGTCCTTGCGGAACATGATGGCGATGGGTTCGACGTTCAACACTTCGCCCACGATTTTGAAATCAGCAGGCGCTTTGGAGTTGGCGATGTTGCCAGCCAAGATTTGGCCGTCCATCACGAACGCATCAGCGCGGCCAGACTCGAGCAGCAAGAAGCTGTCTGCGTGGTCTTTGCCGAACACTTCTTTGAAGTCAACACCAGTGGCACGCTCGTTCTTACGGAGCAATTGCACAGAGGTGGTACCAGTCGTAGTAGCTACGTTCTTGCCGTTCAACTGAGCGATAGACGTGATGCCAGAGTTAGCGCGCACAGCAATGCGCACTTCTTCCACGTAAGTGGTGAACGCGAAAGCCACTTGTTTTTGACGGGCTTCGTTGTTGGTGGTTGAGCCGCACTCGATGTCCACTGTGCCGTTCTCAGTCAAAGGAATACGGTTTTGTGAAGTCACAGGTGTGTATTTCACTTCCAGCTTTTTGCCCACTGCTTTTTCAACGTTGGCAATGATGCGCTGGCAAATTTCAACGTGGTAGCCCACATACTTACCATCACCCAAGGTGTAAGACAAAGCGCCAGAAGAGTCGCGCACGCCCATGGTGATTGAGCCTGCGGCTTTGACTTTGGCGAGGGTGTCATTGGCTTGCGCGAAGGCTGTGCCTGCCAACAAAGTGGCTACGGCCAAGGTAACGAACTGCTTTTTCATGTGAAGCTCCAGTTGTGGTGAATGAAAGTAAGAATTTGCATTCTAAAGATAAGTTTGATGGGGAAATCCCTGTGTGTATTTGTTGTCGATAATTCCAAGTTGCATCTATCACCACCGCCATGTCCGCCGCTTCCATTCAACACACGACACATCAAAGCACTGCCATCACCCTGGATCAGGTGACTTTGGTACGTGGAAGCACGGTCGCATTGCGGGACGTATCACTGACGCTCGACACCCCGCGCATCGGTCTGATTGGTGACAACGGGGCCGGAAAAAGCAGCTTATTCCGATTGATCAGCGGTCTCGACCAACCTCAGTCCGGTCAAGTGCGCATACCCAGTTCCGAACCAGGAACAACAGCCCCAGCCATTGGAATGATGTTTCAGAACTCAGACGAACAAATCATCTTCCCCACGGTAGAAGAGGAATTGGCGCTGAGCCTGCGTCATCTTTGCTTGTCACGCGCAGAGGCGCAAAACCATGTACGAAATTGGCTATCCGCACGAGGCTTAGCGGATTGGGCACCTCACGCAATTGGCAGCTTGAGCCAAGGCCAGCGCCAGCATGTGTGTTGGCTGGCTTTACTGATTGGTTCTCACCGCACTTTGTTGCTAGATGAACCGTTTTCAAGTCTCGATCTCCCGGGACAAGCGCTGCTACGCAAAGAAATTGCGACAGCGCCTCAGCAAATCATTGTCTCTACGCATGTGCTCGAACATGTGCGCCACTTTGAACGCGTCATTTGGCTAGATCATGGGTGCGTACGTGCCGATGGACTTGGTGAAACGGTATGCGCTCAGTACGAAGCTGATGTCGCGTCACGACTGGCCTAACGCATGGGCAGTCTTTACAGCGATCACCCCACCTGGCTGCACCGTGTACCGGCTGGCATCAAGCTGGCGGTTTTGGCCTTGTTGGGCGCTGGTGTTTTTGTCACCAGCCAGATTTCTCTTCTTTTAGCTAGCGCCGTCTGTTGCGTGCTGATTTATGCATCACTTGGCAAAGCCACTTACCGAGCTAAGTCGTTGCTGATCGGCGTGCTGATTGCCAGTGCTTTGATTTGCCTTTTCCATATCTACATGCATCAACCCACGGTGGGCTTCGTCAGCGTCCTGCGCTTGCTCAGCACCACGCTGATGGGCATTGCCCTCACACTGACCACACGGCATACCGATTTATTGATGGTGTTGGAGTGGCTGCTCTCTCCCTTACGCCTCTTGGGGTTGCACCCCGATCGTTTGTCATTGCAAGTCGCGTTGATGCTTCGGTTCACCGAGCACTTTTTCATTGTGTGGCGTCGCTTGGACGATGCACATCGCCTAAGAACTGGCAAAGCTGGCGGTTTTAAAATACTGGCTCCTTTGACGATTCAAATGCTGATCGCCGCAAGACGCGTAGCAGACACGCTGCACATGCGCTTTCGCCGCTGAGGCGATCACCCTTACCATTTATGAACACCTCTTCTTTGTCCATCGCGCTGGTTTCCCTCTTTGCGGCGCTGATCGCTGTGTTTGGGTTGATCCCAAAAATCGACCTTCCCCTAGGCGTACCCATCACCTTACAAACCTTGGGCGTGATGTTGGCGGGTTGCATGCTGGGCCCAAAGCGTGCTTTGCAAGCGTTGCTCCTATTTCTCGCGGCTGTCGCCATTGGCTTGCCTTTATTGTCGGGTGGTCGCGGCGGCGTGGGCGTGTTCTTTGCACCTGCCAGTGGCTACCTGATTGGCTGGCCCGTGGGTGCATTTGTCACGGGCTTGGTCATGCACATGCTGCCCCGTGCCACACCGCGTGGCGCAGCCATCAGCGCCCTTATTGCTTCGGCCATTGGCGGCTTGCTGGTGGTGCACGTGTTTGGCGTGGTGGGCTTGGTCAACATTGCCAACCTGTCATGGGAGCAAGCCATCATGGGCACTTTGGTGTTTGTGCCGGGCGACTTGATCAAGTGCGTGCTATGCGCCACCGTGGTTCACACCGTGGCGCGCGGTTTGCCTGACTGGCGTTTTGGTGGCTGACGCTTTAGTTCACGCCCCCTTGGCGCGTTGGGCCCTCACGCGCAGTCACACCACGGCCATCGCGGATGGGCAAAATGCTCTGACTTTTTCTCAGCTGCATGCAGCCGCCCAACAACACGCCAAAGCGCTAGACGCTGACTGCGCGCCTGCCACTGTGTTGATCGATGCACATGCCAGCACAGTTCAACAGATGGTGACTTTCTTAGGCATCATCCAAACCGGGCGTTGCGCTGCCGTGTGCGACCCCGACTGGACCCCCGCGACACTCACAACTGTCATGCAAAGCGTGCTGCCTAAAGCCCACATGCGCGATGCCAAAGTTACAGAACCAACTCCCACCTCACCGTTTTATATTGGCTTCACCTCTGGCAGCACGGGTGTACCCAAAGGCTTTCAACGTAACCACCGTTCGTGGACCGAGAGCCTGCGCATTTGCCTAGACACCTTTGGTCCAGACGCTGCCACCTGCGTCTTGGCCCCGGGCCGGTTTTCGCACTCCCTATTTTTGTTCGGAATGATACTGGGGCTTTGGAGTGGTGCAGGCGTGGTGGTGCAAGACAAGTTCTCCGTCCAACGCATGATCAACACCTTGCAGCAGGGCCAAACGCCATGTTTGGTGGCTGTACCGAGCCAACTGGTGTTGATGCTTGATGTGGCAAAGCGCCGACGCATACCCCAGCTGACAGAAGTCAAACTCATCCTGATCAGCGGCGCACGATGGATGCGTGATCGCACACCAGCGCTGCAAGCCCTGTGCCCTAACGCACGCATCGTCGAGTTTTATGGGGCATCTGAAACAAGCTTCATGGCTTGGATGGATGCCGATGCCTCGGCCCCGCCGCAGGCGGTGGGCAAGCCTTTCTCAAACGTCGACATCGACATCCGAACCCCCCAGCCGCCTTTGGGAATAGGGCAAATTTTTGTGCGCAGCCCCATGTTGTTCATGGACTATGTCGGAAACACCTCTGACCACACAGCGGCGGTGCAGGATGGTGAGTGGCTGTCGGTGCGTGACATGGGCTATGTGGATGCGCAGGGTTACTTGTGCATGGTGGGTCGTGAAAACCGCATGGTGGTCACGCAAGGCAAAAACTTGTTTCCAGAAGAGGTCGAGTCCGTGCTGTTATCTTGCCCTGAGGTGATCCACGCCTCTGTGCAGGGCTTGCCCGACCCAATCCGCGGCCAGCAAGTAATTGCCGTGTTGTGCACCCAAACCAAGCCCACGAAAATTTCTGCAGCCATGCTGGCAGAGGTTTGCCGTACACAACTGCAAAGCTACAAAGTGCCAAAACGTTTTTTCATTTGCACCGATTGGCCCATGACCGCCAGCGGTAAAACCGACCATGCGGCTTTGGCTGCAAAAGGCATTGCATGCATGCGACCACTGCTTTGATTGCCGCCTGGGCGCGTAGTGCTGTGGTGCCCAGAGGTGGCGCTTTCAAAGCGCTGCATGCCCATGAGATTGCATCACCCGTGGTGCAAACACTGCTTCAGCGCGCAGGCGTGCAGGCGGCACAAGTCAACGCCGTGGTGGTAGGCAACGCCTTGGGCGCGGGTGGCAATCCTGCACGCATGTTGGCGCTAAACGCGGGCTTACCGCAAGCTTGTGCCGCGTACACCGTGGACACCCAATGTTGCGCAGGGCTAGACGCCGTGGCGATGGGTATTGGTCTGATCGCCTCAGGCCAAGCCGAGGTGGTCATCGCAGGCGGCATGGAAGCATGGAGCCGTTCACCCATTCGCATGCACCGACCTTGGCACGCCAGTGAGGCGCCCGTGGCCTACGAGCGTCCTGCATTTGCGCCCACACCAGAGCAAGACCCAGACCTGCTGCTGTCTGCGGCACGCTATGCCGCACAGCACGGCTACACGCGTGCGCAGCAAGACGCGTATGCCTGCGACAGCCATCAGCGCGCCGTCACGCACCAAGCCACGATTGCCACCGAAATCGTGGCGGTGGCGGGCGTCTTGCGCGATGCCTACCCACGCTTGATAGACGCTGCGCGTGCCCAGCGTATGCCCTTTGTAGCGCGATCTGACGATCGACCTGCGCCAGAGGCTGATGCTTATGCGCTGAGTGCGCTCACCATTTCTACCCAAGCCGATGGCGCAGCCTTTGTGTTGTTGCTGTCGCCCATTGCAGCAGGGCGTTTAGGTGTGCATGTCAAGGCGGAATGTGTGGCCACCGCTTCAGTCGGCGGCGCACCTGAATTGCCATTGATAGCCGCTGAACTGGCAGCGCGTGAGGCATTGAAACGCGCAGGCCTCAATCAAGCAAACGACATGCAATTTGTTGAGTTGCATGATGCCTTTGCAGTGCAGGGCTTGAGCTTTGCCGATGGGTTGTCGCTAGACCTGCAACGCCTGAACGCACATGGGGGCGGCGTGGCACGAGGACATCCCATTGGCGCATCTGCGGCCATTGCTTTGGTGCGCTTGCTGGCCGATGTTGAGCGAGAGGGCATGAGCGGCTCGCAAGGGTTGGTGGCAGTTGCAGGCGCTGGTGGTTTGGGTGCTGCAGCCGTGGTGCGCAAGTGTTAAGTGCTCATCGTTGAGCGTATCAACAACTTAGCCCACCACCTTGAAGTATTCGCCCAGTTCGCAACGTGTGGTTTGGGTTTGATTCACAGGCGCTTGAGGGTCGGCATAACCCAGAGCCATGCCACACACGATGTGAGATGACGCATTGAGCCCCAAATGTTGACGAATGAGGTTTGGAAAAGAGGCCATGGCCCCAATGGCACAGGTTGACAGTCCCTTCGCTTGCGCGGCCAACATCAAGCCATACAGCATCATGCCTAAGTCCATGTAGCCACCGTTGCCAAAACCGTGATCCATCGTCACGACCAAGGCTACGGGTGCGTGAAAGAAACAAAAGTTTTTTTCAAATTGGACATCTCGACCCTCGCGGTCATCGCGAGCCACACCCAATGCACCATACAGCGCTTGAGCAGCAGCCACTTGGCGACGACGCAAGGTGTGCGGCATGGGCTTGGGAAAGTAGCTGTAGTCTTCTTTCTCTGCTCGGCCGTGTCGCCAAGCCTCGATCAACTCAGCGCTAAGAGACTCCCGAACAGCGCCGCGCACTTGCACCAATACCCCTGGCTGCAAATTAGCGCCACTGGGGGCCAAACGTGCTTGCTGCAAAACGTCTTGCAACAAGACATCGCTCACAGGCGTGGGCAGAAAAGCGCGTACAGAACGTCGCTGTGTCAAAAGCTCTGCCAAATGCGTGTGTGTCATCGTCAATCCAAAGTCACTTGCGCCTTTTTCACAATGGCGGCAAAACGTGTGGACTCGGTTTGAATGTAGGCATTGAATTGTGGGCGGCTCAGCACAAATGGCTCATAGGCAAACGAGGCCAGCTTTTCTTTCACATCGGGCTCTGCCAAGGCCTTTTGCACATCGCGCTGAATTTTGTCGGCCACCGCTTTGGGTACACCCGATGGAGCCACCACAGCCGTCCAGCCGCTGACTTCAAACCCTGCGGGGCCACCAGACTCGCCCACGGTGGGCACATGTGGAAACGCCCCCACCCGTTTAGGTGCAGCCACCGCTAAGTAGCGCAGTTTGCTGGCACGGTACATAGCGCCAGCCGTGGCGTTGGTACCCAAAGCAAAGGACAACTCACCATTGGCCACGCCGGCATAGAGCATGTTGGTTTCTTTGTAAACCACATGCTGCATCTGAGTGCCAGTGATCGATTCAAACAATGCAGAGCCCAAATGCACGGGGTTACCCACCGACCAAGAGCCATAGTTGAGCTTACCTGGGTGGGCCTTGGCATCGGCAATTAGTTCGGCCACGGTTTGGTAATGGCTGCCTGTGGCCACCGTGACAAAAAAATAGGTTTTGAACAGTGGTAACAAAGGCTCAAAATCGACCTTGGCGTCATAGGGCAGTTTCTTAAACAAATGCGGATAAGCAGACAAATGCACGCCATCCAACAAAATCAAATCATGACCATCGATCGCACCACGCTTGAAGGTGTCGATAGCGATAAAGCCATTGCCGCCGGGCTTGTTCTCAACCACCACTGGTTGGCCCCAGGTGCGTGACAGCTTATCGGCCACCAAACGCAACAAACCCTCTGGTCCGCTTCCTACAGGGAATGGCGTCAGGATACGAACGGGCTTGGAGGGAAAGTCTTGCGCATGAACGGCTGTGCTGCCAACAGCAACAGCCCACAAGGCTACCGCGACAACCCAATGCCGTGTGATGTGTGTCATAGAACAACTTTCAAGAGGCAATCAAGTAAATGGTGTACTTTAATCTAGTCGTTCATTGAAAAACCCCACCGCTCTTGCGAGCGATGGGGTCTTAGGCTTTTTCAATCCTTAACTGGCTAAGCCAGCAGGGGGATTAGAAAGAGTGGCGAACGCCAACAGCCAATTCAGAGTTCTTAACAGAACCTGTTTCGTTCTTGTTTTG
>NCJK01000002.1 GCA_002282445.1 Burkholderiales bacterium 39-55-53
CGTCGTCGTTGTAGGTCTGAGCACCGGAGGTGGTGATGCGAGCGCCTTGGATGATGGCTTGGCCGCCGGCGTTGGTGGTGAGGCTAGCGGCGTCGACGGTATCCCCTAGGGTGGTGACACCCGACGTGTTGATAGTCAATGTGTGTGCGCTATCGACAGTCGATACAAAACTAATTGCGCCTGAGCTTGAGCTGCTAAGCGTCGTATCTACGCCCAAGGTCACGGGGCCGCTATAGCTTTGCGCGCCTGACGTGTTGACCACACCGCCATTGATGGCTACGCTGCCACCTGCGGTCGTGGCTAGGCTACCCAATTCGGCACTGTCTCCGATAGCCGCAGTGAAGGTGGTCGCACCTGTGGTTTGGATGGTCAATGACTTGGCCGCAACGCCGTTGGCTGAGTTGATGGTTCCGCCGAAACTGACATTGCCACTGCCCGTGCTGATGATGACGTTGTCAGTCAACTCCAAGTCTGCACCACCCATCACCACGTCCGTATTGGTCGTGCTGATCTGTCCTGCTGCAGAGATATGGCTCGGTGCTGTCGCGGTCAAGCCTCCTGTCAACACCAAGGTATCGGTCGCGGCATCACCCAAGGTTAAGGTACCTGTTTGATTGAACACGGCCCCATTGCTCACGGTGGTTGTGCCACCTAACAACTTGAGGTTGTAGCCACGGACGGTCGTGGTCAGTGTGGGCGTTGTCAAGTCATCTTCAAAGCTGATGTCTTGGCCTGTGCTTGTGTCACTGAGCACCACGCTGGTGTTGGCTTTGACTTCACCGCCGAATGTAGCGCCATTGCTGTTCGTCAAAGTCAGGGTCTGCAAAGGTGTAGCTGCACCCACTGAACCCAACATGCTCACCGAACCTGTGCTGCCCGCATTCAAGTTGAGCGATTGGGTGTCGGCCAATGTACCCTCCACGGTTCCACCGACTTGCAGGTTTGCACCTGCGGTGGTGAGCCAAACGTGGTCGGTCAGCGTCACGGCTGTGTTGTTGTCACCCAGACTTAGTAACCCTGCACCGCTGGTGCTGATGTGACCCGCCGCGTTGATGCTGCTAGGTGCTGAAGCCGTTACCCCACCTGCAAAGCTGAGTGTGTCCGTGTTGGCATTGCCCAAAGTCAGACTACCCGTGTGGTTGAACACGGTGTTATTGGTGATGGAGGTGTGATCACCAAGCAGCTTGAGGTTATAGCCATTGCCCGTTGTGCTCAGCGTGAGCGTGGTCAAGTCATCTGCGAAGGTGATGTCGTGCGCTGCATTTGTATTGCTCAACACCACGCTGGTGTTGGCTTTGACGACGCTACTGAATGTGGCACCGTTGCTGTTCGTCAACGTCAAGGTCTTCAGCGGTGTGACCAAGCCCACGGTGCCCGTCACAGTCACGGCACCGGTGCTACCAGCGTTCAGCGTCAAGGACTGCGTATCGGCCTGTGAACCCTCCACTGCGCCACCAATGCTCAGGGCGGCACCCGCAGTGCTGAGCGAGGCATGGTTGCTCAAGGTCACAGTGGTGTCGGAATCCCCCAAAGTCAGTGCGCCTGAACCGCTGGTGCTGACCACACCCGAGACGCTGATACCACTTGGTACGGTGGCCGTGACGCCCCCCACAAAGCTCAGGGTGTCAGTCACCAAATTACCAAGTTTCAGCGCACCGGTATTGGCGAAATTGGTCACGCCTGCACCCGTGATGCTGGTATTCGCACCCAACAACTCCAACACATAAGGCTCGCCCATGGTGGTCAAGAGAGGCGTCGTCAGGTTACCCGCGAAGCGAATGACATGACCATCAGAGGTATCGGTCAACACCACGCTGGTGCCCGTCGTGACGCCAGTGCTGAAGGTTGCACCGTTGCTGTTGAGCAACGTCAATGAACTCAAGGCTTTCGAGTCACCGATTGCACCAGTCACCAAGACCGCGCCAACCGTTCCGGCATTGAGTGTCACAGCTTGTCCGTTGACAGTGCTGCCATTCAAGGTTTTGCTAAAGGTGATGTTTGCTCCAGCGATCGATCCGCCGTTGGTGGTATCAAAAGTGGTGTCTGTGGTCACCACCACGTCGTCAGCGAACACCATGGAGTTGAGACCGCTGGTGCGCACGCTGCCGCCACTGAATGTAGTGCTGCCAGCGGCATCGGTTTCAAAGTGCACGGGCGCGTGCGTTGAGCCAATCGCACCTGTGAAGGTGCTGTTACCACTGTCATTGACGTTAACTATGGTGGTCGCATCCAGCGTGCTGCCAAAGGTGATGCCCGCTCCAGTGAAAGTCGTCGTACTTGTTGCCAAGCCGCCAATGTCAACAAGACCGTTGTAGGTCTGTGCGAACGCACCTGAATTCACGCTACTTCCGTTTAGCGTGGTATCCCCGTTGATGGTGAGCTCGCCTGCCGCCGTGACCGCACCATCCAAAGTCAAACTGTTTGCGTTGATTGTGGTGGCACCACCTAAGGTCAAGGTATCACCAAAATCAAACGAGTTGGCAGACAAGGTGGCAGGATTGGTGAATGTCACAGGGCCCACAAAGCTAACCGTCCCTGTACTGGTGAAGTCACCATCCAAGGTGGTGGGGCCGGTGCTGAGCATGCGTAATTGGTACTCACCCGCCAGCACCGGACTAGCCACATGCAAACTACCAGAGCCACTATCTATGTCAGTCATTTGTTGCAGGCTGATGTTTGTGGCACTGCGACCCAAAACCATAGCGGAATTGTTCGAACGAATCAAACCTGCCATCGTCAAACCGCTTGGCGCTGTAGCCGTCAAACCACCTGCAAAATACAAGTTGTCTGTTTCGATAGCACCCAACTGCAATGCACCGGTATTGGCCAAGGTAGTCGAAACTGTCGAGTCCGTCACACTCACTTGGCCGAGCAAGGTCAGACCAAAAGGCTTGGCTGCCACCAACAGCTGAGGTGTGGTCAATCCGCCGTTAAAGGCTATGGTGCCAGCTGTCTCTGTCAACACCACGCTGGTGTCTGTGGTCACCTCTCCAGTGAAAGTGGTTGAGCCGCTATTCACTACCTCCAGTGTCTTCAATGACACTGCGCCACCCACCACACCTGCCGTGCTGACAGCACCCGAGCTACCGCCATCCAACGTCAAGGTCCGAGTGTTGGCAATGTCGGCATCAACTGTTTGCATGAAGCTCAATTGGCTGGAGGCTTTCACGGTCACATCAGTAAAGACTTTGACGATGTCGTAGAACACCGCATTGGTACTCGTCTGGATGCTGGCTCCTTTGAGGTGGGTCTCGCCCGCACCTGTGGTGAGAGAGTCAGTCGTCAGGTTGGTCAACGCAGCAGTACCGCCGATGATGCCGCTCAACACAGTGGTGCCGCTGTCATGCAGCGTCAAGTCGTAAGTACCGTCTACGGTGGACAGCACGGCCAAATTGACGCCTCGCAGGACAGTGGAAGCCGTCAGATTCACCATCTCGTTGTAAGTTTGTGTTCCTGTAGTGGTGATGCTGCCGCCATTCATCGTCACGCTGCCACCTGCATTCGTCGTCACACTCGTCAAGGCAGTACCACCACCCACAACGCCACCAAACCACCCACAACGCCACCAAATGTCGTGACGCCGGTAGTGTTCACCGTCAAGCTCTTCGCACCATCAACGGTGCCGCCAAGTGTGATGTCACCCGAACCAGTGCTGACCAAGGTCGTATCAACGCTCAAAACAACTGCTCCGTTGTATGACTGAGCTCCAACGGAATTAATCGTCGCACCGTTCAGATTTGCCTGACCGTTGAACGTGACGTTTGAACCACTGCTAATAGTTTGATTGACCGTCACTTCTGGCGCGTACACAGAAATAGGGCCCGCTATGGCAACTGCACTGTTCAAAATAATATTTGTCAAGTTACCTGACTTACCAAGTGTTAATGCGCTGACGTTGCTGTCAAACGTATAGTCGCTAGTGACCAAGCTACTGAAGCTTGTACTGGCAGGTTGAATCGTGACAAAACCCGAACCTGTAAACCCGACTGTGCTAGGCGCAGTGTTGTTGGTAAACACAACGCCCCCTGCACTTCCCGTCTCTGTTGAACCCGTGTAGCTGTTTAAACCTGTCAGGCTTAGTGTGTTGCCACCAAGTTTGCTCAAGTCCCCGATACCAGAAATAGCATTACTGACAGTTACGTCATCCGAGCGGTTAAATACCAAGGAACCAAAGACCGACACCGCCCCAGTACCCAAAGTACCCGTGGTCCCTGCATTGCCGATTTGCAAAGTCCCTGCACTAACCGTGGTGGCACCATACGTATTGGCACCCGAAAGTGTGAGTGAGCCATTGCCCGACTTGGTTAAGCCGTTATTGCCAGCAATGATGCCCGCGTAGTTGACGCTCTTAGACGCATCAACAGCAAAAGTACCACCATTGCTGCCCAGTGTGATGCCACGGTTGGCATGGAGTGTGAGGTCGGCGGTGGCTTGCAAAGTGCCACCATTGATAGTGATCTTGTCTGCCACCGCAGCAACCGGTGTTTCACCCAAATAAGCGTCAGCCGCCACCTCCAAGGTACCGCCATTCACCACAATCTTGCCTGCATGAGCATGGGCATCGCTGCTGGTCAATGTGCCGGTGAAAGTGCTGGGCAACTCCGCAGTCCCAACGTTGCCGCCATCAGGCAAAACGCCCGTCTGGCCCAAGGCACCCGTCACTGCCCAGTTGGCAGCCTCTGACCAATTACCGTCACCGCCCACCCAAGTGGCAGAGGTCAGTTGGGTAATGTTTGCCGTTCCGTTGCCCGATGACAGGTTCACGCTGTACGAGCCAAAGTCTGCGCCACCCATCACCACACCTGTAATGGTCACTTGTTTGTTGGTTCCCACATGGCGGGAATCAAACGTTCCGGTCGCGGATGTGAAGGTCACCACATCGCCATTGGCAACCCCTGTAAAGCCAATCGGACCCGTGTTAATGAGAGGGCTGAAGCTTGCGTTCACATTGCCGTCGTAGACCTTGTCGTCGATCTTGAAGTTGTCCAAAATGAGCGCCTTTTTGCTCACCGTCAGCAGACTGCCGCCAGTTTGACTCATGGCATAACCTAATTTACTCAGGCCATCGGTGAGTGCGTAGGGCGTGGTGGTGTATTCCAACTTATTTGCATTGGAGTAAGCCGCGTTTTCAATCACGACACCCAATCCAGCCACGGACTCATCACCGTTCAACGCAACGCGGAGCGTAGACAAGGGGTTTGTGCCATCAAGCTTCAAATTACCCAAAGTCAGGGTGTGATCGAAACCATATTCAGTGTTGAAACTCTCGATATTCGCTGAAGCCGTGGGACGTTCGCGGTAAATCGCGTTCGCCGCATCCGAACTGAGTGCCCAGGTGTAGTTAGTGGCACTCTCGTCCGAGTTGTAACGGAAGTTGCCAGAGCCTGACTCCACCAAGGTCGTCAATCCGGTACTGTCTGTCACGCTACCAGTGAACAACTGAATCGTGCCGCCTGTGCCCACTGTGAAACTAGCGTCTCCAGAAATCAAAATATTTCCGCTGGCTGTGGAACCAGTACCGCCCACATTGGCTGACTTGCCCGCATTCAAACGAATGGCCGTGGCTGATGTGCTGGTGGTGCTGACAGGCTCGGTCACCGTCAAATTGCCGGTCACCGTTTCAATCAACACATCGCCAGTAGCGGTGATACCTGTGGGATTGACTGTGCCAATCGTCATGGCACCCGCGTTCACATAGGTCAATGCACCCACGTCGCTGGCAGCAAAGGTATTGACACTGTTGTTGACGTTATCCAACGTGACACTGCCTCCGATCAAGGCCAGTTTGTCAGCAACGATGTAGCCTGACGCGCCATCACTGACGGTGCCAGAAGCATTCAAATAAACAGTGTTGTTGGTTGCTGTTAAGAGGGCGTTCACGCTCAGGTTGGCACCATACAAACGAATAGGACCATTGACTGTCGTGGCAGCACTCACTGAGACATCGCTGGTGTTACCCGACTTACCCAAAGTCAAGCCCGTGAGACCCGAAACGGTCAATAAATTGCTTGAATCGGGCCAACTGACTGCGCTGGAGAAAGCGTTGCCAGCTGATTCCACAGTCAGCGTGCCTGTTGTCGCAATATTCAAGTCTGACTGCAAGGTCATGCGATCTGCTTGCAGCAGTACGTTGCTACTTGATTGGGTAATACTTGAGCCAGTTTTTGAACCCATGTACAGCTTGCCCAAATGCGTCGCGTCTTTGTAGGTCTTGATGCCACTGGCGCCGCCAAGCAGCGCAATTTGCCCAGTCGTAGCCAAGAGATTGACCTCGGTATCCCACCAAGGATTTCCGATTTGCATGGCGTAACCATTGGCTCCCGTGCCCGCGCCCTCAAGGGTGATCCCCCCGCCATTAGGTGCCAACACATTCACCTGACCTTCAAAGTACAAGCCCAAGGAATCAACCGCCGTTGACTGACCCTTGATATAAATCGCATCAGTGGCAGTGCTGCGCGATGTGATGGTCAACTCGCCTGTCACGCCAGCCACGCTGCTGTGCGTTCCCATCACAATGGCCATGCTCGAGCCCACCGCATCCAAACTTAACTTACCCGTCCCACTGCTAATTTGCGTTTGGTCGTAAGTCAAAATGCCATAGCCACTTGTGGAGCTGCCCTTGATCACGATGTCACCATTGCCTGAATTGATCGCAGTGTGCAGCAGTGCAATGCCACCCGACTGAACCGTTCCCAACTCATACGCCACGGCAGTGCCACTGGTTGCGTAGCCGTCGCCTACCGTGAGACCGTTGAAATTGGCAGTGCCACTGCCGCCGCCAATCCAAACATGGCCGCCCGATGTTGCAATGCTTGAACGTTCTTTGAGAACCACCATGCCGTTGCTGGCTTGACCGTCCGAGTTGGCCCACAACACCACATCGCCGCCAGTGGTGGTGATGGCTTTGTCGCGAGCCAATGAAATATCACCGCTGGATTTGAGCAGCACATCGCCAGCTGCACCAGCCGCGGTGGTGTCCAGATTGCCACTCACATGGATCGTGCCGCCATAGGCACTGACAGGTCCTGCAATCGAGATGTCATACAAAGACACCGCATTGGCATTGGTGGATTTACCCACCGTCAAACCACCCAACGAGCTGTCAAATGTCCAGCCGGATGTTGAGAATGCACCCGTAAAGCCAGTTCCTGCAGATTCAATCAACAAGTTGCCTGCGCCCGAGAAGGAAGCACTGGCTGTTGTTGGCGCATCGTTTGACAACAACAAGCTGCCAGCATTCACGGCTGTGGCGCCAGTGTAAGTGCCATTGCTGGTGAGGGTCCAAGTGCCGGTTCCTACTTTGGTCAAACCGCCAGCACCCGAGATCGCACCGCCAAACGTGGTGCTGGTGTTGTTGGCACCCGTGCTCAAGAGAGCTCCGGCGCTCAGCACCAAGTTGCCACCGGTGGTGCCACCCCCCGCCAATGAACCAATGTCCAAACTGCTGTTGAGTTGCAATGTGGTGCCGCTGACATTGCTCAAGGTCACCGCTGAGTTGTCACCCAGTGCGTTGGCATGTGAGGTGACGACCTTACCGCCTGTGATGCTGGTGTTGCCTGTGTAGGCGTTGTCACCACTGAGCGTCAAGGTGCCACCGGTGGCGTTCAATGACAAACCACCAGCGCCTGTGATGCGACCAGAGAACGTTGGGGCAATCGCATTCAACGTAAGTGAACCAGTCCCCGCAATGCTGAACGTGTGGAGGCTGTAACCGTTCGCAGAACTTGTACCTGCGGTATAAACCCCGCCTGTACCTGCACTTGTCCCCATATAGCGGACGACCACCAATCCAGAACCGCCGGTACCACCGGGGGTGTAGTTTCCGTTCGAGTTGCCCGCGCCACCGCCACCGCCACTGCCTGTGTTGACAGATGCTGAACCACCAGCGGTCGACAAGCCACCGGCAATATAGGAGCCACCTGCACCCGCGCCCGTGACGACTGACCCGCCTGGGAATCCACCGCCGCCGCCGCCGCCAGCGTAAATCACGTCCTCACCAGTAATAGCGTTTGTGACACCATCGCCACCTGCACCACCTGTGGTTCCTGTGAAGTTGCCACCCGCGCCACCCGCACCGCCACCGCCGCCAGCAGCACGGTCGTGGATACCTGTACTGGCATCACCACCTGCAGTCCCCTGGTTACCTGCGGCTCCGTCGCGGTTAGCAGCCGTCGCACTGACAGCACCACCGCCACCCGAAGCACCGGACTTGGCCGCACCGCCTGCCCAATAGTCAGCGCCACCACCGCCACCCAAGGCGGTCAAGGTACCCAGCACCGAGCTGGTGCCATTGACGCCCAAACCTGTTGCGGCTGTTGTGCCATTACCACCTGCGCCGCCCGTTCCGACCGTGACCGTGTAAACCCCATCCAGCATCGACGTGGTCGTCCCAGACAACACGCCACCCGCACCGCCGCCGCCGCCGCCATGCTCGTTTGGTGTACCGCTGCCACCGCCACCGCCGCCGCCAACAACCAAGTAGTCAAGCGCTGTGTCAAAGTCGACGGTGGTGGTGCCATTGAGCACCATGTCATTAGCCACGGACGTCACCCCACGACCCAAAATCAAGCCTGTGTTGTCTGCCAGCGTCAAGGCGCCAGTACCCAACGCGCTGTTGTGATAGAGACCCAAGGTGCCTGCGTCCAGGGTTTTAGCGCCTGCGTAGGTGTTAGCCCCCGTCAGGCTGAGGACAGACGCTGCATCTGTGTCCTTGACCAACAACGTATTTGCCGTGTGACCGCCGCTGATCACACCGCTCAAAACTTGCTCTGCGCTGGAGCTGTAGACGAGCTTGGCGTTGTCAGCCTGTGTGCTGCTCAACGCAATGTCACCGGCGTAGCTGCCGCCACCCAAGCTACCTGAGCCCCCGACTTTCAAGGTACCCGCGTTGATGGTTGTGTCACCCGTGAAGGTGTTCACGCCTGTCAACGTGAGCGTTGACAAAGTGCCTGTGTCCTTGACCAAGACCGTGTTGCTGGCATGGCCACCGCTGATCACACCGCTGAATGTTTGGTCTTCGGTTGAGCTGTATTTCAGCTGGGCGTGATTGGCTTGTGTGGTGCTCAACTCGATATCACCTGCATAGCTGCCGCCGCTACCCAAGCTACCTGCGCCACCCACTTGCAGGGTACCTGCGCTGATGGATGTGTCGCCCTCGTAGGTGTTCACGCCCGTCAAGGTGAGAACTGATGTCGTCCCCGTGTCTTTCACCAATGTCGTATTTGCTGAATTTCCGCCACTGATGACACCACTCAGTGTTTGGGCTGCACTTGAGCTGTATTGCAGCTTCGCCACGTCAGCTTGAGCGGCGCCCAAAGTGATGGTGCCTGCATAAGTACCCGTGCCTAGGCTACCTGCACCAGCGACTTTCAACGTCCCTGAATTGATGGCTGTGTTGCCCGTGTAGGTGTTCACCCCTTGCAGGCTGAATGTGCCGGTGCCCGACTTGGTGAGACCACCCGTGCCAGCGATCACACCGGCATAGCTCAGACTGACCGCGGGATCGACAGAGAATGCACCCCCGTTCGCTCCCAAAATGATGCCTCTATTGGCATTGAGAGTGAAGCCCCCTGTGGCCTGCAAGGTGCCGCCATTCAAGGTAATGGCGTCGGTGACCACACTGGCTGGCGTTGCACCCAAGTAGCTGTCGCTGGCAGATTGAAGCGTGCCGCCATTGATTTGAATCTTGCCCTGGAAATTGTTTGCGCTGTTGGTGACCACGTTACCTGTGAAGGTAGATGGAATCACCACCGTGGCCACGTTGTTGAGCGTTGGAATTGCCCCCGTCTTGGTCAAGTCGAATGAGGGTGCCCAATAAGCTGGATTGCTCCAATTGCCATCTGTGGGGCCCACCCAGACGGCTTGCTCGAGTTGCGTGATGGAGGCGCTGACAGAATTTGTGAAGAAGGCGTTGGTCAGTTGATAGCCGTAAACCGTGATCAAGCCATTTGCAGCATTGAGGTTCTTCGCCGTTACGTCGGATGAGCCAATTTGGACTGTGTAATTGGTACCAATCGCGGTCACTAAATTGCCATTGGCATCTTTGAAACTGCCCGTGGTGGATACGTTCAGTGGCGTGTCGCCGTTCACAAAACCAACAGGGCGGGCAATGTTGCCCATGCCAATGCTGCTGACATCCGATGAACCATCGTATTGTTTGGTGATTTCACCTGAGATGTCGACGGTCACGGTGGGAGCATAGGTGTAGAGAATGCCGTTGCCCGTGCCGAGGATGGCAGTTGTGCCATAAATCGCGTTGTACTGAACGTAGTCATTGAGCAAGGTAGCAACGTTGTCACCCGTGGTGGCGTGGTAGGGGTTTGCATTTGTGCTCCAAACCTGCCAAGTTTTTCCGTTCGGTACGCTCAGTGCGGTCGTGCCCAATTGGTTATTCACGCTGCTGGCTTTGAGAACAATATTGCCATTCGTGGTGGAGATACCTAGACCACTCACCAGTGTTAAGCCCGCGGTGTTGAGTACGGTGACATCTCCCGCGCTGCTGAGGGTACCCACCGTCAGCGCCGCACTGTTTTTCGCATTCAAGCCGCCAATGGCGGATGTGGTGTTCAACTTCGAAATCGTGTTCGCGGTATTGCTGAGCGTGTAATTGCCCGCCCCTGCAAGGTCAAGGTTGTAGCCTTGGCTTGCCACCACGCCCGAAACTGTAAGTGCGGTACCCGCCACATTGAAGGCACTGTCGGCCCCCAAGTTGATGCCCCCTGCCAAGGAACTTGTGCCCGTAGAGGTCGACAAGGTACCACCGTTCAGGTTCACGGTGTTGCCCCCCACTGTGACGTCTTGCAAGTCGAGTGTGGCACCAGAGGCGACGATCGCCTGACCCGTGACCGCCCCCAAACCTGTGTTGGTGGTGATGGCGAGCGTTCCTGCGTCAATCACGGTGTTACCGCTGTAGGTGTTCACGCCCGTCAACTTCAGCACGCTTGCGCTATCGGTGTCCTTGACCAACACGGTGTTGCCCACCACGCCGCCGCTAATCACACCACTCAAAATTTGATCAGCACTAGAGCTGTATTCAAACTCGGGGGTATTCAGTGCCGTGCTGCCAAAGGTCAAGCTGCCGTCGTAAGTACCTGAGCCCAAGGTACCTGCACCACCCACTTTGAGGGTACCGGCATTGATCACCGTGTTGCCTACAAATGTATTTGTGCCAGTCAACGTCAACACGCTCGTGCTGGAAGTGTCTTTCACCAACACGGTGTTGGTCGCCTCGCCTCCAGCAATCACACCACTCAACGTCTGCGCCGCGCTTGAGCTATAGGCAAATTGTGCAGCGTTTGCCAAGGTGCTGCTGAGGGTCAATGTGCCGTCATACGTGCCAGAGCCCAGCTGACCCGATCCGCCGACTTTCAGGGTACCGGCATCAATATTTGTGTTGCCGACGAAGGTGTTCACTCCAGTCAGTGTCAACACGCTTGAAGCCGATGTGTCTTTGACCAATACGGTTTTGGCGGCCGCGCCACCCGAAATCACGCCACCCAAGGTTTGCGCAGCACTAGAGCTGTAGGCAAACTGGGCGTCGTTTGCCGCGTTGCTGTTCAGGGCTATCGTGCCGTCATACGTACCTGAACCCAACTGACCCACACCACCCACTTTCAAAGTACCTGCATCAATCAAGATGTTGCCAGTGAAGGTATTGGCGGCTGTCAAGGTCAACACGCTGTTGGTAGAGGTGTCCTTGACCAACACCGTGTTCGAGGACGCGCCGCCTGAGATCACGCCACCCAAGGCCTGTGTGGCACTCGAGCTGAAGGCAAACTGAGCCGCGTTGGCCGCAGTGCTGCTCAAGACGATCGTGCCGTCATACGTGCCTGAACCCAAGCTACCCGCACCGCCTACCTGCAGAGTACCGGCATCGATAACCGTGTTACCAGCAAAGGTGTTCGTCCCCGTCAGCGTCAACACGCTGGTGCTTGACGTGTCTTTGTGCAGTACGGTGTTACCCGCAACACCACCACCCATGACGCCACTCAATGTTTGTGCTGCGCTCGAGCTGTATTCAAACAAGGCGTTGTTTAATGGATTGGTACTAAACGTCACGGAACCACCATAGGTGCCCGTACCCAAGCTACCGGCGTCAGCTACTTTCAGGGTACCGGCATCAATGCGCGTGTTGCCAACGAACGTGTTTACCGCCTTCAGTGTCAACACACTGGTGGCAGAAGTGTCTTTGACCAACACGGTATTTGCGGCTACGCCGCCAGAAATCACACCACCCAAAGTTTGCGCAACGCTAGAGCTGTAGGCAAACTGGGCTTCGTTGGCTGCAATGCTGCTCAAGACGATCGTGCCGTCATACGTGCCTGCACCCAGATTACCGGCGCCACCAACCTTGACGCTACCGGCATCAATGAGCGTGTTACCTGCAAAAGTGTTCACACCTGACAGTGTCAACACGCTAGTGCTTGAGGTGTCTTTGACCAACACCGTATTGCTTGCCACGCCGCCACCAATGGCACCGCTCAGGTTTTGTGTGGCGCTCGAGCTGAACTTGAACTCAGGGTTGTTAGCTGCTGTCGTACCCAAAGTGATCGTGCCTGCATAGCTGCCGGAGCCCAGGCTACCTGCAGCACTCACTTGCAAGGTACCGGCATCGATGAGGGTGTTTCCAACGAAGGTGTTGACACCAGTCAGCGTCAACACGCTGGTGCTTGAGCTGTCTTTCGTCAAAACCCTGTTACCCGCCACACCACCACCGATCACACCGCTTAGGGTTTGTGATGTGCTGGAGCTGAACTCGAGCTCAGGGTTGTCAAGGGCTGTACTACCCAAGTTGATGGCCCCTGCATAAGTACCCGCACCCAAGCTGCCCGTGCCGTTCACTTGGAGGGTGCCGGCGTTGATGGTGGTTGCGCCTGCGTAAGTATTGGCCGCCGTGAGGGTCATGACACCCGCGCCGTTCTTGATCAACTGGGTACTGTTACCCGTGATCAACCCCACCGTACCTGTGCTGGTTGGATTGAAAGTCACAGAGCTGGTGGCATCGACATTGGCAATCGTCATGGTGTCCGAGGAGAAACTCACATCGTTCAAACCAGTACCCCCCCCGACTGAGTCGACTGTGATGGCTCCGGTGCCCGCGTTCACCGTCAAGCCTTGTGCACCTCCCGCCGAGGTCGTCGCACCGACCACGGTGACATTTGCACCACCCGACAAAGAGGAATCCAATTGCAAGGTGCCTGTGCCGTTCAACACCACATCGCTGCTGTAGGTTTGGTTGCCGTTTGAGGTGACGTTGCCCCCCAAGGTGGCCGTGCTGCTTACATCCAGAGTACCCAAATTGGTCATCGCCCCACCTGAGGTCAGCATGCCATTCACCACCAAGTCATAACCTGCCCCACCGACAGTGGAGGAAGTTGTGACTTGTGTGCCCGTCATCGTGGCATCAGCACCCAGTGTGATCGGGCCGAAGTAAGTCTGACCATAGGTGCTGACATAAGTTCCGCCCGACAAGGTGAGCGCGACGCCAGCGTTGCTGCTGCTATTGACTGTGATCAAACCTGCATTGCTGGCACCTGCCGTTGTCGCTTTGAGGTAACTCAGGGCTGTGTCGATATTGAAGCTCGGCTGTGTCACCGTCAATTCAAGCGACGAATTGGTGGGCATTTTGGCAGCCGTGGCTGCGTAGTGCGTAGCCCCCATGGTGTTACTCATGTTGGTGTTGAGGGCTGTCATGCTCAGATCAAGCGTGGAGCGCAACTGCGTTAAGCCCTGCCAAACTTTGCCCAGCCCCGTCGCTGCACCATTGATGACCAAGTTGTTGTCGCTGTTGAGCACCTGTGTATCGCTGTAAGCCATTCCCACGTAATTACCAGGCGATGTGAAGCTCAGCGCATTTGCCATCTTTGTGGTGGAGCTGATCACCAACTGAGAATCAGCAAACAACACACTGGAGGATGGTCCCACCAGCTCATAAAAATAACCATTCGCGCCGGTCGTGACCATGCCACCGTTGAGCAACTTGCCGTCGCCATATACGCCCACGAGAGCGCCCGCTGAAATGGTGGTGCCATCTGTTTGATAGGCAAATCCAGAAATAGATTGCGTAGGCGAGGCGCCATAAATAGAAACCAAGTACGGATACAAACCAGCGCCTCTACTCCACGTCGATGAAGAGAAGTTGGTTGGCAACGCGCTCATGAGCGTGGCGGTAGACAATCCCGTTGAAGGCGAAGTCAACCCTGGCAGCGTGATGTCACCCGTTTGACCAGAGGTATCGGTGTCGTAATAAATGTAATTACGGTTGACACGGTAGGTGTAGACCCATGGGTCGTTAATTGTTTGGCGGTAATGAGTTTCGTAGTTATCCACATAGCCAAACGTTGGACCAAAATATGTCGGAGTTGCAGTCGACGAAGTGACATATCCGGTCGCATAGGCATTGGTGAACGTGCCACGCAATACACCGCCCATCAGTCCGCCGACATAGTCACTCCCTCTGACGGCACCCATGGCGTAAAAGTCGGACATCGTTCCGTAGTAATTGGAATGAACATAGCCAGCAAAACCACCTGCATAGTTTTGAGTGGCAAGAACGCGTCCTGTTGCGTAACTCTTAGAAATCGACCCGTCATTGGTGGCGTAGCCTAAGAAGCCCCCCACATAGTTGGTGCCGTCAACAGAACCTGCAGCCCGTGAATTGGTGATGTTGTAGCCAGAGTAGGTATTGAAATAGCCTACAAATCCGCCAACATTATTGGTTCCGGTCGTATTCGAGCTGGCATAAGACTGGTTGATGCTGCTGTGGTAATTGATAGATCCGACAAAACCACCCGTGTTCGTGGTGCCTGTGGCGGTACCTCTAGCGCCTGAATTGTTGATGGAGCTGTAGGACATCAAACCAATAAAACCACCGGTGTTGTCTCCGCCAGTGACATCGCCATAGGCTGTCGAGGATCCGATAGAAGACCACGATGTCATTTGACCAGCAAAGCCGCCAGAGTTAGAACCACCCGTGACGGCACCCGTGGATGTGGATGACGAGATCGAACTGGAGTTGTTGATCAACCCAACGAATCCACCGACGTTTGTACCCAAACCCACGACTTTTGAATTGGTGCTTGAACCAGAAATAGAGGATGAGTCATTCAAATAACCAATGAATCCACCAACGTGATTGGTGCCCTTCACGCCAAAGTAAACAGTGGTGGCGCCATTGGCGTAGGAGCCACTCGTCTCGTTAGACACGGTGGAGGTGTTCATGCTGCTGTTGTAGGAATAGCCAACCAAGCCACCAACGCTGCTGGTGCCTGACACCCATCCCTTGGCGGTGGAGTTGTAGACCGAACTGCCATACATACGACCCACCAAGCCGCCAACGCTGTCGGAACCCTGCACGGTGCCAGTGGCAAGCGTGGCACCACTTTGACCGATCGCATACCAATAATTGATGCCGGCCAAGCCACCCACATCGTTTGAACCAGTCACATTACCTGTGGCTGTTGCGTTGTTGATGTTGGCCTGATTTTGTCCAACCAGACCACCGGTCTGATACTGACCCGCGACATTTCCGGTGGCGGTGACGTAGTTCAATGAAACATAGTTCAAGCCAACAAGGCCTCCGGTGTAGCTGCTGGAGGTGCTCGTGACATTACCTGTGGCATAAACGTTGGTAATTGACCCACCTTCGGCCGACCCCACCAAGCCGCCCACACGCTCCCAATTGGCGGTCACATTGCCGGATGCATAAGTCGTGCTTGAGCCGACGGTGGGTGAAGAGCCCGAAATGGTCCCAGAGCTGTAGCCAGCGAGTCCCCCGACATACGATGAGTTACTTTGCACCTCACCCGTGCTGAACGAATTAGTAATGGAAGACTGACTTCTGCCCACCAAACCACCCGTTTGGTGGCCGCCCTTGACCAAAAGACCTGTGTACTTGCTGTCGTTCACAGAGACATTCGAATACCCGATCAGACCACCGGAATAAGTGCCCGAGTAACTAGGAGAGCCAGCAGAGCTATAACCGGTGACCCGGCCCGATGCAGACGCATTTTTGACAGAACCCGAGCTGGCATAGCCAATCAGGCCACCGACATAATCACCCGCAGCCTCTACGTCATTGGTCGCAAAGGTGCTGTAGTTGGGGGTGGCAGCGACGACTGTGTCACCGATCGTTCCTTGGGATTGCCCGATCAAACCGCCCACATAGTTCACACCTTTGACCAAACCATCTGTGTGCGAACTCAACTTAAGCCAAGAACTGCTTTGCTCCAAGGCTCCCAGCAAGCCACCCACATAGTTACCACCACCGGTGACAGCACTGGTCGAGCTCGATCCTGTGAGTGAGCCATAGTACAAACGGCCAGCCAAACCACCCACATACGAACCACCGGAGACAGCACCAGAAGTCGTTGAATTAGTTAAGGTACCTGTATTCACGCGACCTGCGATACCCCCCACATCGGTGCCGCCTGTGACAGCAACGCTCGAGGTTATGTTGTTCAACAAGTTGGTTGCGCTGGATGTCGAATTGATAAAGCCAACCACACCACCCACGTTGCTATAACCCGTGTTTGTGGTCGACCCATAAATGTTGTCGTTGGGATCCCCAACGTAGCTGATGTCGCTACCGGTCACATCGCCAGAAGCGGTGATGTTGGTCAAGGCACGCAGATAAGAAGCGCCAACAGCTGCACCCACATTCAACTTACCCACCACCGACGCGGTGCTGAGGGTCCAGTTATCCATGGCTTGGGCTGAGGTATCGCCGCGGCCGTTAACGTAACCCAGGAAGCCCAAATTAGAGGTGTTTTGGCTCAAGGTCAAATTGCTGATCGTCATGCCGTTTGGATTGAACAAACCAGACACATAGGGAATGAACAAACCCTTATCAGCCACGCTGTCGAGCGTGATGCTTTGCGAGAGCTTGAATTTCAAAGAGCTTTGGTCCGAGTAGCCCAAGTAGTCTTTCAAATTTTGTGCTGTTGCAAGTTTGTAATAGCCGTCCGTATCCGCGGCACCAAAGTAACCTTCAAGCACAGGCGTATTGGTCGCGGCAAGTCCGTCAAGTCCTGCATTGAACCAAGTGGTGTACTGAGTCCCAAACAAACCACCGGTCGTGATCAAACCTGTGATGGCTGATTTCACCCCCGCACTGCTTGGGGTGGGGCCGGTGATGCTCACCGCATCCAAGTTGTAGTGGGCGTTGACCGTGGTGGAACCGGGTGTCATGAACCCCACCAAACCGCCAAAGTTGCTGTCTGCCGTCACCGAGCCCGTGGAATACGCGTTTTTGATCACAGCCGTCGTGTCTGCGCGACCGACCAAACCACCCACATCGTTTCGACCCACCACACTGCCTGAGGCGAATGAGAACTTCGTGCCATACGTACCCAACACGCCTGAATTTTCTTGGATCGTGCCGGCCAACTTACCCACCAAACCGCCCACATAGTCCGATGACGCAGTGACGGGTCGCAGTGTGGACGAGCCCATGATCACTGCAGAGCTGTCCGTGATACCGACCAAACCACCCACATAAGCAGTAGCCGTCACAGATCCAGTGATGTATTGAGAGTCCGTGATCACGCTACCAAATTGCCCACCCACCAAGCCACCCACATAGAAAGAGGATGAGCCTGTACCCAAACTCAGCGTGCCAGACGCATAGGAATTGGTCACGGTGCTGCTGGAGTAACCAATCAAACCGCCGACGTAATTGGAGGCAAAACTATCCGCTATCACCACATTACCCGTGGCGTACGAATCCGTCACTGAGCTATACGAACGGCCGACCAAGCCGCCTACATAGTTATTCCAATTGCCATTACTTGTCACAACACCCGTCGCGTACGACGTACTGATCGCGTTTTGCGATCGTCCGACCAAACCACCTGTGAAATCGGATGAGTTTTGAACCGCTCCCGTCGCAAAGGAGTCGGAGATCGTGCTGTCGTTATAGCCAACCAAACCGCCGACGTAATAGTTGGTTGATGAGACATTACCCGTTGCATTTGAAGTCGTCACTGCACCGTTGGTATAGCCCAGCAAGCCGCCCACATAGTTGGAGGTCGATTCAACAACACGATCGGAATAAGAATTACTCACGGCAGCCAAGTTATAGCCAACCAAACCACCCACATAAGTGCCACTTGCAGAGACCTTCCCCACCGTCGCATAGCTGCTGTCAATGATGGTTCCAGATCCTGCGTTACCGACCAATCCACCCACTTGTCCCCCCGAGGTGGCTGTGGCGACGACCTCGCCTGTGGCCCACGAGTTGGTCATCTTGCCGCCGACGTTGAGACCACTCCACACCATGGAGAAAGAACCAATCAAGCCGCCCACTTGGCCGCCGCCCGTTTGTGTCACTTTGCCAGTGGCGCTCAGTTGATCAAACAACAGGCCATTGGACGCGCCAATCAAGCCACCCACAAAATTGCTAGCGCCTGTCACTGCGCCGGAAGCAGAAGACGAACTCAGGTTCAACACAGCGTTTGTTGGGTTCAAGCTCATGCCGTAGAACTGGCCGATCAAACCACCCACATAGGCGCCACTGGCGGTGACGGCACCGCTTGCTGTGAGACCCGTCCCCAAGTAGTCGGTGACGTTTGCGTTGCCAGGGGCATAGTAAGAGTTGTAGTAGCCCACCAAGCCACCCACAAGCGTCGTGCCCTCGACGATCACATTGCTGGTCAGATTGGTTGCCGCCACGCTATCCATGCGTCCCACTAGGCCACCGGTATTTCCCGTGGCAGGTGCAATGGCAGACACGGCGTGCGTGGTGTTGATGACCTTGGATGTACCGGCCACACCTTGTGCTGAAGCCGAGTTGTACATCACGCCTTGGTTCACATGTCCGACCAAACCACCCACGTAGTTGCTGCCACTCACGTTGGCAGACAACGTGGAGGTGCTATCTGCTATCACCCCGTTGTAAACGGCGCCAGCCGCAGCACCGATGTATTCAAGTCCGTTGACCAATCCTGAGTTATTAACCTTCAGGTTCGACAAGGTTGATTTGTGCACCATCCCCAAGAAACCGATGCCAGAAGTTTGGCGGTCAAACGCAAAGTTGTTGACCTCATAGGTGTTACCCACAAACGCCGTACCGCCGAAGTACGGCAAGTACTTGGTCGTCGCAGTGCTCATGTCTAGATTGCCACCCAGCTTGAAGGTGTAGTCGCTCACAGCGCCACCCACGCCAGAGTCAATGAAGGCCAAGGCTTTGCTGAGGTCCGACAAGGTTCCCGTGTCGGTCACAGACGTGATGAGATAGGTATTTCCCGTCAGATCCGATGTGTCTGCCGTCAGGTAACTGGAAATGCTGAGTGGGGTGCGACTGGAGGGCGTCACGATCAGGCTACTGCCCGTCGGGTTAGACCACGTCAAATACTGAGATGCGTACAAGCCACCCGGCGTCAAGAACGTTGCGGTGTTGAATTTGCTGTTATCGAGGTCGTAATAACTGTTACGCAACCAAGTACCGGGCACCATATAGCCTGCAAGTCCACCGTAATTAGAGGGCGTTGCGTCTGTCGTGATTTGGCCTGAGTAATACGCATCTTGGATGGATCCACCCAAGGTGTTACCACTTGTTCCCATGCGCCCTACCAAGCCGCCAATGAAGCCTGCATTGGCTCCACTCACAGAGATGTTGGCGTTGACATAAGAATTTGAAATTGCAGCCCACGTAGAAGCGTCACCCACCAAGCCGCCTACATAAAGTTTGCCTGTGGTCGCCCCTGTAGAACTGATCGTCCCATTGACATAGGAGTTAGAAATCGTGGCAGTCGTTGCACTACCCACCATGCCAGCAATGTAATTACCTGTACCTGTGACCGTCGAGTTATCGACTGAAGACGTGTTGACCGTTGCCGTGGGGGTGTAACCAACCAAGCCTCCCACATAGCTGCTCGTGCCCGTGCCACTCACGGCAACGCCATTGACGCTTGAATTGCTGATTGAGACGAATGAGCTTCCCCAGGTTGGCGTCGGGGTTGCGCCAACAAAACCACCCACAAAGCCACCAGCACCGGTCACAGAAGGTGCCGTCACCGTGGTATCGCTGATCGTGGCGCTACAACCGTACCAGCAGTAATAGGTTGAATACCATTCGTAATAGGAGTTGCGATAAACACTGCCAACAACCCCGCCGGCATAGGCGCCTGTCGCCGCCCCGGACAGACTGCCGGTTCCAGTGGCAGTCACTTTTGCATTTGATGTGGGCGAGTAAGCTGCGCCATAGGTCGCGGGAGCACTGCCATCGGACTTGAGGGTCAACGTGGAGCCCACGGTGCCCACCATGCCACCCACACTGTAAGTACCTTGAATACCTGAACCGCCATTGGCGATGTTCACATACGAATTACGGATGTCGAGGGTGTTGTAGGTACTGCTCATACCCACTAAACCGCCGACAGAGTAGGTCTGGCTCGTGACCGATGCGCCGTCGTAGTGGGATGCGTAAATATTCAAGACACCGTCCGCATGTCCAACCAGTCCACCCACATCATTTGCAGTGCCAGTCACTGTTCCTGAAGCATATGAGTTGCCACTGATGGTCAGGGTGGAGCCCGCACCACCCACAAGACCGCCGACATAGGACGATCCACTGACATTTCCTGAGGCATAGGAGTTGGTGGTGATGGTCAGAGGTGAGCCAGAACCACCCACAAGTCCGCCAACGTATGAGCCCCCAGCGACAGGACTCGACACATTTGAATTGGTGATCGAGCCACTTGAATTGTGATAGCCAACAAGTCCGCCCACAAATGCTGAGCTACCGCCGGTGACCGTGGGGGAAGTGACGGACACATTATTCAGGCTAACAGTACCGTATGAGTACCCCACAATACCGCCCGCATAGGCTCCTGTAGAGCCGTAGTTGTAGTCGCTGTAGTAAGGACGACCGTTGGATGTCGCTGTCACGCTTGCATCCGTATAGGGTGCAGTCGCTCCGTAATTTGTATCGAGCTGGACGTTCAATGTCGACCAAGTGCGTCCGACCATACCTCCAACATAGAAGCCACCTTGGATGGCCGTCGTACCGCCAGATTTATCAACAAACGAACTGCGAACATTCACAGCACCGCCACTGTAGCCGACCAATCCGCCTACGTCACTGCCCGTACCGCTGACCGTTGCACCGCCGTAGGACGACGCATAAATATTCAACGCCCCACTCGACCCCACCAAGCCACCCACAGAAGACCCACCGCTGACGGCGCTTGTGGCAGAGTCGTTTGTCAGGGTCACTGTGTTGCCTAAACCGATCAATCCGCCAACGTTGCTTCCTGTCGAAACAATGGATGAGCTCACACTTGAGTCGGTGATGGTCGCGGAACCTCCTTGATTGCCGACAAAACCGCCCACGTTGTGACCCGAGCCAGAAATCGTCGCAACGCTGACGTTAGCGCCAGTGATCGTCGATGCACCGCCAACATAGCCGGCTAGGCCACCTGCGTTAACGTAGCCGGTGTTGACGGCTCCTGTTGTCGCTGTGACGTTGGCTTTTGAGTAGGGCGACAGCTGAGTGCCATAGGTCGCGCTGTCTGCGTTGGAGGCCAAGGTAAACGTCGATGACGCATTGCCCACCATACCGCCAACGTTGTAGGTACCCTGGACAGCACTTGTCCCGCCCGACTTCTCGACATACGAGTTCACAACGCTCAGGGCACCAGAACTCAATCCCACCAAGCCGCCCACGTCATAGCTCGTGCTCGTGACCGAGGTTCCGCCGTAATACGAGCCATAAATATTCAGGGCACCGTCGCTGCGACCTACCAAACCACCCACACCATTCGCACTGCCCGTCAGCGTGCCTGTGGCGTAGTTGCTCTTGAGTGTGCGGGCCACGTTTCCGCTCATCCAGCCCACCAAGCCGCCCACGGCATACGAGCCGCTGACATTGCCGGTCGAGTAAACATCGCTCAGCGTGCCAGTCACTGACATATTGCCCACCAAACCACCCACGCCGTAAGTGCCCGTCACGCTGGCGGCAGAGTACGGGGTGAGTGAGGTGCCGTAGGTCGACACATCTGAGCTGTCCGCTTTGAGGGTCAATGTCCCGCCTGACAAGCTACCAACCAAACCGCCCACGTAGTAAGTGCCTTGCAACGCACTGGTACTGGCCATAGAGGTATTTCGGATGTCCAAGGTGGCGCTGCTTGCGCCCACCAATCCACCTACGTCATGGCCCGTTGCAGACAACGTCGTACCGCCAAACGTGGAGGCGTAGATTTTCAAGACGCCGTCACTTTGGCCGACCAGTCCACCCACATAACTTCCGTTCGCAGTGGTCGCGCTCACGGTTGTGCCTGAGAACGTATCGTCCTTGAGGGTCACGACGCCTGTGGCTGCAACACCGCCGATCAAACCGCCCACATAGCCGCCCGCACCCGTCACCGTGGTGGCGCTCACGCTGGCACCTGTGATGGTGGTTGTCCCCGCCACATAGCCTGCCAAGCCGCCCACGTAAACAGCGTTCAATCCGTTTCCTGTGGTTCCCGTCACGCTGGCCTTGGAGTAAGGCGCCAGTGATGCCCCGTATGTGGCTGATGACGAGGCATCCGCAATCACGGTCAATGTTGAAGCACTGTTGCCCACCATGCCGCCCACGTTGTACGTGCCCTGCACCGTCGTTGTGCCGTCTGCTTTGCCAGCATACGAATTACGGATATCCAAGGCGCCGGAGCTCAGGCCCACCAAACCGCCCACGTCGTAGCTCGTGCTCGTGATCGACGCACCGCTGTAATTCGAGTCATAAATATTCAAGGCACCGTCACTGCGGCCCACTAGGCCACCCATGCCGTTCGCCGCACCTGACAATGTGCCAGTGGCATAGCTACTCTTAAGGGTACGGGCCAAGTTGCCGTTCATCCAGCCCACCAAGCCACCCACGGCATAGGAAGAACCCGTCACGTTACCCGTGGCGTAAACATCGCTCAGCGTGCCAGCCACAGACATATTGCCAATCAATCCACCCACGCCGTAAGTGCCCGTCACAGCAGCCGCAGAGTAAGGTGTGACGGAAGCACCGTAGGTCGACACACTGGAGTTGTCGGCCTTGAGGGTCAAGGTCCCACCTGACAAGTTACCAATCAAACCACCCACGTAGTAGGTGCCTTGTAAGGCACTGGTGCTGTCCATATAGGAGTTGCGGATATCTAGTGTGGCCGTGCTGGCCCCCACCAAGCCACCCACGTCGTGACCCGTGGCTGAGAGCGTTGTGCCCGCAAATGTGGAGGCATAAATATTCAACACGCCATCACTACGGCCCACCAAACCGCCCACATAGTTACCGTTCGCCGTGGTGGAACTCAGCGTAGTACCCGTGAATGTGCTGTCTTTGAGGGTCACTGCGCCTGTCGCTGCGACACCGCCGATCAAGCCGCCCACATAGCCACCGGCGCCTGTGACTGTGGTGGCATTCACGGTTGCGCCCGTGATGGATGTCGTCCCAGCGACATAGCCAGCCAAACCACCCACATACACCGCGTTGGATCCGTTGGCAGTGGTTCCTGTCACGTTAGCCTTGGAGTAAGGCGCCAGAGATGCCCCATAGGTTGCAGAAGACGAGCCATCTGCCGTCACCGTCAAGGTCGAGGCGCTATTGCCCACCAAGCCACCCACGTTGTACGTGCCCTGCACGGCACTGGTGGCGCCTGTCTTCTCTACATACGAATTACGAATATCCAAGGCACCCGTAGCCAAGCCCACCAAGCCACCCACGTCATAGCTAGCGCCTGTGACCGAGGCACCACCGTAGTAGGACGCATAAATATTCAAGGCACCATCACTACGGCCCACCAAGCCGCCCACATCAATGCCGCTGCCTGTCACTGTGCCTGTCGCGTAATTGCTCTTGAGGGTGCGCGCCGAGTTGCCGTTCATCCAGCCCACCAAGCCGCCCACGGCATACGAGCCGCTGACATTGCCCGTGGCGTACACATCGCTCAGCGTGCCAGCCACAGCCATATTGCCAATCAATCCACCCACGCCGTAGGTGCCCGTTACCGCAGCGGCTGAATATGGAGTGAGGGATGCACCATAAGTTGACGCATTGGAGCTATCCGCTTGCAATGTCAACGTGCCGCCTGACCAACTGCCGATCAAACCACCCACGTAGTAAGTGCCCTTGACTTCAGACCCGCCGGTTTTCTCGACATACGAATTGCGAACGTCCAAGGTGCCACTGCTCAGGCCCACCAAGCCGCCCACGTCGTAGCCGGTGGTGCCACCTGTCACTGTTGCGCCACCGTAGTAGGAGCCGTAGAGGTTCAGCGTTCCCGAGTTGCTACCCACCAAGCCACCAATGTCTTTGACACTGCCGGTGACCGAGCCCGTGGCGTAGGTGTTGGTGAGTGTGGCGGTGTTGTTGTTAGAACCCATCAAGCCGCCGACAGCAGTGCCGCCACTGACGGTGGTCACGCTGTAGGAGTTGCTGATCGTGCTGCCCGTGTAGTGCCCCACCAAGGCACCCACCGAGGTTGCACTGGTTGCCGTGACGGTGCCAGTGGCGATGACATCAGACATCGTCAACCCGCCGTAGCCCAACAAGCCACCCACACCGATTTTTGCCGCGCTGTTGGTGACGGTGCTGCCAAATTCGTACACACGGGTCAACGATCCGGTACCTGCATGACCAATCAAACCGCCCACATAGTCGCCGCTGCCGGTGACAGTGCTGGCTGAGGCCGCAGAGCCCAACACCACATTGGTCAGGGTCAGGCCGTCAGAGGCCTTGCCAATCAGGCTACCCGTGTAGTTCGCCCCAGTGATGGTGGCGCCCGTCAACATGAAATCGCGCATCAGGGCAGTGCCGGCGGTGGAATAGAAAATACCCACGTTCGAGGCCGCAGACGTACCGAGCTTCAGGTTTGAAATGGTGTGGCCAAGGCCCGCCAACGTTCCGCCGAAACCTGACGCGCCAGAACCTCGCACGTTGTTGTAAACCGCACCGCCAGCAGCGCCGGTGGTGGTGAATGTGCTGGCATTGATGTTTTGACCAAAGGCGTAATTCGTGTTGGTGTCACAGGCGCTGGCACACAACATGTCAGACAGCGCGTTCACCACCGTGTAGGTCTTGGCCGCGGCGTTGTAGTTTTGGGTGCTGAAACTCGAGGCTGAGTTGCCAAAGTTGATCGACCCCGTAAAGCTGGCTGCCAAGCCGGTGCCAGAACCGCTGGTGGCGAAGCCAAAGAGGTAATCACCTTCCAAATTGCCTTGGTTGTACTTCAGGGTCACACCCGAACTTGAGGTCGTCCCGTTGGACGTGACCAAGCTGTAGATGTTGATGTTCTTGTCCGCGGTGAGCGTGATCATGGCGTCCGCACTGGATGTCACGGCACTGTTGATGGTGATGTCTTTGCCGTTGCCTGCCGTGAGTCCGATGCTGCCAGCCACGGTGGTCGCAGCATCCATGTTCACGGCGCCAGCTGTCACGGTGTAGGCCGTGGGCGCTGTGGTGCCACCGACGATGCCTTGTTGGGTAAAGTCGTTGGTCCCTGTGTCCACGGTCAGGCCGAAAGCGCCGTTGACTGTGCCGAGTGAGAAGGCGCCCGTGCTGGAGATTTTGATCAGGCTATTGCCCGTCAGTGTGATGGGCGCAAGCAGCGAAACGGTGGAAGCCGCAGAGTTAAACACCGCGCCCCCCGATGAGACACCCGTGCCGCTGAGTGACAGCGCGTTCAATTCTTCGTAGCCGTTCAAGTCCAGCGCGCCACCTGAGCCCACGCTGATGGCGCCTGTTCCAAAAGCCCCGTTCGTCACGGCAGAAACTGCCCCTGTGGATGCAATACCCGTCTTTGCCACACCCGCCGCAATCGTGGTGCCGCCCGAATAGGTGCTCGCGCCCAACAGCGTCATGGAGCCCGTGCCCGTCTTGGTCAAGGCGCCAGCGCCGGCAATCACGCCCGCGTAGTCCAGGTTCTTGGCAGTGTCGACGGACAATGTACCGCCAGCAGCGCCCAAGGTTATGCCGCGGTTGGTGTTGAGTGTGAGGTTGTCGGTGACCTTAAGGGTGCCGCCGTCCAAGGTGATGGCATCAGCCTGCGCTGCAGCGGGCACCGCACCTAAATAGGTTTCATTGCCGACCGACAAGGTGCCGCCGCTGACCTTGACCTTGCCGGTGTAGTTGTTCGCGGTGTCGGCCACCACAGTCGCCGTGAAGGTGGAAGGGATGATCGCCAGTGCCACGTTGCCGGCATCGGGCAGCGCGCCGACTTTGGTCAAGTCACTCGTCAGGGCCCAATTTGCTGCGGTAGACCAATTGCCATCTGTCGCCCCCACCCATGTCACCGAGGGTTGGATCGTGATGTTGCCCGAGCCGGTGAGCACGGATGCGGGGTCAAGCGTGTAGTTGGCACCGCCAGCGCCGCCGAGTGTGACGCCTGAGACGGTGAAATTCTTTGCGGTGCCGACATGGCGATCTGCAAAATTGCCAGTCACTTCAGATACGCTAACAACGTCGCCATTCACCACACCGTTCAAGCTGGTTCCAGTGCCAGCCCCTGTGACCAGAGTGGCGCCGTCGTACACCTTGTCAGCCGAGATGGCGCCTGAGACTGTGACGTACTTGGGCGTGATGCTCAGCAAACCCACGTTGCTGTAAGTCACTGTGTAGCCTGGGTTCACCACCCCGTTAGCCGCTGTAATGGCGTAGGGCCCACCGTTGACAGTGGCCGTTGTGGTGTTACCTGTAGAGTCAACCGTGGGCAAGGTACTGAACAAATCAGCCACAGTGAGTGTTCCACTTGCAGTCGTCAGGTAAGGCCCTGAAGATGGCGCAGCAGAAACAACCAGTTTAGAAGACAAGTCAATCGAGGCACTGCCGTATTCTTTGCTGGCATCGGTGGTCGAAACAGTGGCGCTTCCGCCTTGGAAATTGGAAGCAAACACATAACGGTTGCCCGCACCCACACTAGCTGGAGCCAAGCTACTGTAGTTACTTGACCAATAGGCCACGTTGCCACTGTTTAAGTCACCGAAGGTGTTGGCTGTCGGGTCATTGCTGTACACCACCCAACGCCCACTGTTGGTGGTTAGAGCGGAAGCTCCCGCGTTGTTGATAAAGTTTCCTGTAGCCGCCAGAACCAAGTTACCGCCTGCTTGGGTGTTGGTGATCGAAGCGCCTGAGTTGAGGGTGACGTTGCCGCCTGTGAGTAAGGTGAGGTTGTCTACAAACGTATTCGCACCGCCAACGGTGATGTTGCCTGCATCGCTTCCACCAATCACGATGCCACTGAAACCATTTTTGAACAAGGAGGTACCGCTGAACAAACTGTTGTTCAAGGTCCAAGCGCCTACACCGGTGCCCACGCCAATGGAGGTGCCAGCTGTGTAGGGTTTAAGCGTAAGGACACCACTACTTTGAACGGTGGCAGCGCCATAGTCGATCAAATCACCGATGAAAGTGATGTCGCTGGATGAAGAAGTGACGCTACTTCCCGATTTAAAACCAATGGAAGCGCCTTGCGCATTAATGGCTGTGTGTGCGCTGTCGTTCTCACCCGTGATGGTGATAGGTCCTGACTTAGCCAACACGCTAGAACCACCCAAACCTATTGCAACGTCAACTCCTGCGCCAGTGCCTGACTTTCCCGTTATGGTGATGCCACCACCAGTACCCGTCGCCTCGATGGTTCCCGCGAAATTGATGCCCAAACTCGTATTGGTTGCGTTTACCGCTGAAGCATCCCCCTCAACCGTGATGGCCTCCGCCGTTGTGTTGGCTGAGCGCAACGTGTACCCACTGCCATAAGATGAAACGGCTTGCGCATTAGCCGAGGCCGAACCCGTGGCCTTGCCGGCGATAGAAATTTTTCCGGTGCCGGAGTCTACTGTCACGCCACCACCCATCACACCAAAAGCCATGGCGCCGGCTGATGTATTCACGTTTTGACCGCGTAAGGTAATGTCACCGCCGCCCGAAGTAAGTGAGGTACCCGACTGCAAGTTCACACCAGCTATATAAAGCCAGTGTAAAGGTTCGGTCACCGTGTCGCGTGTGGCCTCACCGCGGGCATAGCCTGTGGTGATATCGGTGCCTCCACCCAAGGTAATGGCCCCCCCACTGCCACCGGTGGTGGTGATGGATGAGTTAGCCAGCATCTGCGCATAACCAGTGCCATTGCCATCACTATCTGCCCAGAAGGTGACATCGCCGCCATTTGTAGTCAGGGACTTGCCGCTGGCCAGCGACACGTAGCCAGAGGCCTTGAGCAAGATGACGCCGCTGGCCCCAACACTGGTGGACAAATTGTTGTTCACGCTAATGTCGCCGCCAAATACCCTGATGGGGCCTGCAATGCTAAGTGCCGCACTAATTGTTGCGTCGGTTGTATTGGCAAAGCTGTAGGCAGTGTCCCCCGCCACTCCGCTGCCTAGGTAATTGCCAAAAGTCAATCCACCCAAACTCGCCACGTTTTTGATGACGAGGCCCGCCAAGTAACTGCTGCCAGTTAAATCACCGCCCGCCGTGGTTCCAGCGAAGGTGACAGGATTCTCAAAAACGGCGCCACTCAGAGGCGCCAAGGTCAAGTTACCGGTGGTGGTGAGATTAAGCTTGTAGGAGCCATAGTCATAGTTCGAATAACGTGTCAAGAAACTAATGTTGCCTGCACCAGTATTGATGTTTCGGCTTCCGCCACGAGCGGCAATGTCAACCCATCCATTGCCCCGGGCCGCACTGCCCACATAAGCCAGCATCATGACATCGCCACCGCTGGTGGTAATGTCACCATACAGATCTATACCGTTATAGTCAGTGTTGCCAACTGCGCCCTTGCTACCAACGGCGAGCCCCTTCCAAATATTGGTTTTGGGACCGGCGCCAAGCCAGATATCGCCACCATTTGTGGAGATTGCATTCGTTCTGAGGTTGTACGTACCACCGTCATCTAACTCGCTGATCATCACGACATTGAGCTTGCCTGTACCACTGGCGGAGATGCTGCCTTGGGTTCTAACGAGGCCGTTGCCTTCGATGGTCAATGTGCCCGAGCCTGCAGTTTTGGCAATGCTAACCCCGACCGCAGTGTCGAAGCTCACGCCATTGTCCCGCCCCGAAAATATCAAATCTCCGTTGGCCGAACTGGTGATGTCGGCGTTGACCGTGATAGCGCCACCATAAATGCTGATGGGCCCTGCAACGCTTATCGGGTTGCTGAGGGTGATGTCGTAAGTGTTAGTCGTCTTACCAATCGTCAGACCGCTAAGCGAGGTGCCAAACTTCCAGTTGCTGTCAAACTTAATCTCTGTTCCTGGTGAGCTGTTTTCAGCCTTCAATCGTGTGAAGCTGTCGCCAACGCTAAGAATGCTCAATTTTCCAGTCGTCTGCAAGTTAATGTCTTTGCCATTTGCGCTGGCCGAACTGCGCTGGCCAATCCGGTCAGACTTGATAACGATATCACCGCTGTATGCGTTGGTGCCGTCATATCCAATCGTGATTGGCGATGAATTTTGGATTCGAATGCCGTCGTCAAAATAACCCGTGTCTGAGTTGCTGCCTGTGATGGTGATATCGCCTGACTGTGAAATCACTTTACTGTCACCCATCAAAGCTACCCCAGCGGAGTCGTCACCAGAGTAAACGGTCGTTCCGGTACCTGTCAGCTCAATTGCCCCTGAGGTGGATTTAATCGTTCCATACACAGCCAAGGCATGCCGCCAGCCTGTGGCGCTACCCGCTTGGTCATCCATCGTGCCGGTGATGGTGATTATTCCGCTACCACTCTCAACAACACTTGTTCCGTCAACTAAGATGCCGTAACCGTTTTTGTAAATACCGTTGAGATCACCCGAGAGAGTGATAGCGCCCGTGGTTGTTGACAACGTGGTCCCCACTAAAGAAACGCCCGCATTGCTGGTGCCAGTATTGGTTCCGGCTGAGACAAAGCTCTGACCACTCAAACTGATGTTGCCTGCATTAGTGGTGATAGTGCTGGAAGAGAGGTCAATTGCTTGTACGTTGTCGCTCTTAGTTATGGCTGACCTTGAGCCGACGTTTAATCCGTTCCAAGTTGACTCTGCACCTCCACCCATCCATACATGACCACCATTGGTTGTTATGGTCGTTCCATTTACTTTAATAGGACTACTCTTACCCGTATCAGTGGCATCACTCCAAAGCACAAGGTTCAAGGCACCTGAACTGGAAGTAATCGAATTATTTGTAAGATTAATGCTGTGATTTGCATTAATTGACGTCTTCATTGTCAGCGTGGCATCGCCCCCCCCGGTCTTTGCCAAAGTCACACCAGAATCCCAATTGATGCTACCTGCCACAGCGTTTGTGACACTTGTTCCAGTGTTCAACGTGGCTTCATAACTATTTGCCACAGCTTGTGTTATCTGTGAGTCAGCGGGATCTAATAACCAAAGCCCACCGATACCCTTAGGTGCACCTGCATTCACAAAAGCGTTGTCAACATTGAGGATGTAGCCGGAGGTTTCAACCTCACCGCCATTGCCACCGTTCACGCCAGCCTTTGCGTAAATGCTTCCGTGAAAAATCGTCTCTGAGTTTGCGTTGTTGACGTCACTCCACAGCACCACCTTGCCGCCGTTGCCGGTGTGTGTGGCGCTCGCGTCAATCAAACTGTCAGCACTCATGTTCACGCGCGTGGCTTGACGCATCGTCCCACCGCCCTGCCAGTCGCCACCGATCAGCACCACACCGCCGCCCGTGGCGCCCGTGGCATCAATGAAGGTGCCGTTGTCTAGCGTGATCTCGTCACCCTCGACCTCAACATGACCTGCCAAGGCTCTGCCACTGCCTGCACGGATCGTGGCCCCACTCAGCAGGACAACCCCGCGCAGGGGTTGGAGGGGTGTGCTGGGGTCAACGGGCGCACCGTTGGCTTGGATGTAGATACGCCCGCCGCCGCCCTGCGCTGAGGCGTCAAGGACGGCGCCCAACACGTCGACACGGCGTGTGGCTTGCAGGTGGATGGTGCCGCCGTTCGTCAAAATCTGGCTGGCTAGGTTCAGCACAATGCCGTCCGTCACCTTGCTGGCGATCAGCGCCACGTCACCGCCGTCAGTCTGAAGAACAACCCCAGAGGCAAGGCTCATGTTGCCGCCTTGCATGGAAATGTGACCCAAGATACTCAAGGAACTGCCTACGGCTATGTCGGCGGTGTTGCTAAAGCTCACACCACCCATGCCTGAGTAATGCCCGACCGAGAGGCCACGCAGGTTGGCGATGTTGACAATCTTCAGGCCGGCCCCTGCACCGCCCACATGGGCTAGGGTGAAATCGTTACCACTGCTCGTTCCTGTCCACTCAAAGACGGACCAAGAGGTGGGGGTGTCCGGCGCCAATGTGAGCACGCCGCTTGAGTCGACGCTGAGCGTTTGCCCCCAAATGGCCGGCGTGATCAGAGTGACGTTGCCCGAACCGGCATTGATGAAGCCGCCTGCGCCAACACTGAAGCCGCCCTTGGCGACCAAGCCCGCGCTGCCGGCCCACATGAGCACGTCACCGCCTGAGGTGGTGACGCTGCCGCTGAAATCAAACGCGTTGACGCTGCCAGCGGCTGGGCCAGTCGCGGCGCCGTTACCGACCGTCAGGCCGTTCCATGTGCTGGTGCCGCCTCGGGTCCGTGTGCCGCCAGCCCAGAAGTGGCCGCCGTTGGTGGAGACAGCACCCGAGAGGCTGACCCCGCCGTCTGAGTTATCGCCGTTACCCGACCAAAGCACCACGTTCAACTTGCCCGATGTGCTTGAAATGTCTTGCGCCACCACCACACGGCGGCTGGCTTGGAGGACCAAATTGGCGTCGCCACCCGCCGTTTTGGCGATGGCGCTTCTGACCGTGATGTCACCCACGTTGGGGGTACCGTTAGAGGTGACCACGGTCACGCTGGTGCCTGTGCTGAGTGCCCCCGAAATGCTGGCTGCGGCTGCGGCATTCACATCAAAGTCGTGCGGGTCAATCAGCCACCCACCGCCCTCGCCTGCCGGCGCACCTGCGTCGACGGTGAGTGCGCTCATGTGGATGTGTGCGCCCGAGGTTTCTACCTGTCCCCCGTTGCCACCGTTAGGGCCACCCTTGACATTGATCAGGCCGGACAGATCGGTGACGGCATTTGCGTTCAAGATGTCGGTCCACAGCACCACTTTGCCACCATGACCGTTGTCAGTGGCACTGGCGTCAATCACGCTGTTGGCGCCCATGGTCACGCGGGTGGCCTGGCGCATCGTGCCGCCACCTTGCCAGTCGCCGCCGATCAATACGGTGCCGCCGCCGGTGGCCCCTTGGGCCTCGATGCGTGAACCGTTGGCGAGCGTGATGGCATCGCCCTCAAGCACCACGAGACCGGCCACGCCTTGGGCGCTGTTGGCTTGGAGGGTCTTACCTTCAGCGAGACTGACTTGCCCCGTACCGTGCAATGAAATGCCTGCTCCACCAAGCGTGCTAGTAAGGTCTGAGTTGACAGTGATGCTGCCGCCGTAAAGCTTGATTGGGCCTGCAATGCTGAGGCTACTCGTGGTCGTCAAGTCAGCGGTGCTGCGCACGGTCACACCTAGGGCGTCTGTGTACTGGCCCACGTTTAAACCGCTAATGCCGGCTACGTTTTTAATTGTTAAGCCAGCGCCCGCCCCGCCAATGTTGTTGAGCGTGAAGTCTGCACTGGCTGTGGTGGTGCCGTAGCTGCCAGACCATGTGAAGCTCGACCAAGCACTGGAGTAACTAGGTGCGAGGGTGAGTAGACCGGTGCTTGCAACACTGAGCGTGTTATTCAAAATGGCGCTGGTCATGAGGGTGACATTGCCCGAGCCTGCATTGATTTGCACTTTCGGTCCAACCGAAATTGCATTTATGGGGCTCTGCTGACTGACTCCAGTCCTTATCAACACATCCCCGCCTAGTGATGTGATGGCCGCATTGAGCTCAAACCCGTAGCCTGATGAACCGAACAGGTTGAGCTTTCCAGATTCGCTCGTAATGTCCTGCCCGAATGAGATCCTGCCGTTGGCCTTGAAGCTTAGAGTCGCATCGACGCCTGATTTTTTATGAATGGCGGAGGTGAGCAAGACGTCACCTAACGCACGAACGTTGACATGAGCGCCTGAGTTCAAGACGCCCTCAATGGTTTTCACATTTGCAGCGCCTATGCTGAACTGTGAAGTCTCCACTTGCCAAGAACCGGCCGTGCCATTGCCCGCCCCTACATGGAGGGTCAGTGCTTGGGTGTCGAGTTGGCTTCCCGACGTCTCCACCCTACCGCCATTGCCCCCGTTGGCGCCGCCCGTGGCGTTGATGATGCCCATCAAGGTGGTCATAGAGGCGACGTTTTGGATGTCACTCCACAGCACCACTTGGCCGCCGTGACCGTTGTCGGTGGCGCTAGCGTCGATGAGGCTGTCGGCGCTCATACTGATGCTTGTAGCTTGGCGCAATGCGCCGCCACCTTGCGAATCACCGCCGACCAACACCACCCCACCTGCAGTGGCTCCTGTGGCGTCCATGCGCGTCGCGCCCTCGATGCTGATTTCGTCGCCCTCCACCTCAACACGTCCGGCAAAGGCGCGCTGGCTATTGACGCGCAACTCGGTGTTGCTGCGTAAGAGCACTGCGCCGCGCACAGGTTGACTTGGATTATTCGCAGGCACGGGTTCGCCATCTGCCTGCAGGTGAATGCGCCCGCCTCCGCCCTCGCCTGAAGCATCAAGCACTGCGGTAGTCAAGTCAATGCGACGAGTAGCCTGCAAATGAATGGTGCCGCCCAGAGCGTCAGCCACAATGTGTGCGGGGTTGTTGACAATACCGTTGGCAAACACTCGGCCACTTAGGGTTAGGGCTTGCGCTGTCGCAATGTCAATTTGCCCAGATTGAGCTGCGATGGCGGATACATCTAGCAAGCCGCTGCTGTCTTGTGTGAAGATTTCTGCCTGAATACTGATGCGGCCAGCTTCTGCCGCCGTTTTGCCGCTTTCGGGGAAAAAGTTTGCCGCTGAGACTGTGCCGCTGTTTTGAACTTCAGGCGCATTGAAGTTGACGGTGCCCGCAGGACCACCGTCAATGCCACCGGCTGAATTGGCATGAATCACGCCGCTGTTGAAGATGCTACTTGTTGCTTCCAGCAGGATGCGACCTGCGCGGCGCACCATACCTGCTGCTTCGATGGTGCCAGTGTTATTGATGACTGCTGTTTGCAGGCGGCTAGCGGCTTGCGCAGACAAGATGATGAGGCCACCCGGTGCCTTGATGGCACTTTTATTCTCTACCAAAGTATTAATGGATGAAGCCGAGACGCGAACGCTGCTGAGCGAGCCGCCACCGTCAAATTTAAGCTCAAAGGCTTCGCCTGCTGCTAAGGCCACGGTTCCAAGGTTGGCCACGATAACGCCACTGTTGCGCACCTCGGGAGCCAGCATAGCGATGTAGCCACCCAATGCCGCCCTGAGTTCGCCCTCGTTTTCTACTTTAGCAGTGCTGCCATTACGAGCAAACTTGAACTTGCCTTCCATGAACTCTTGATTAACGGCGTCGTGAGTTGTGGCGACCAATCCGCCCACATCAACACTAGATGTTTTACCAAAGTACACACCTTGCGGGTTGACCAAAATAACTTGGCCAGGCGCGGTAATGCGGCCCAAGATTTGGCTGGGCTGCGTGTCAGTGACGCGATTAAGCGTAGCGGACTTAGCATCGGGCTGCTGAAAATTGACTGTGGCGTCTTTGCTGACGTTGAAGGTACTCCAGTCAAGGATTGCTTTTGGGGTGGTTTGGTTGATGTTGAGTGTGTTGCCCGATTGACTGATCGTGGCCTGCCCCCCACTGACCTGTCCGCCAGTGGGTAACTGGACACTTGGTGCTGGTGCCGGATTTTGCGCAATCGCTGACGCCGAGAACACCCCTGGCCCTAGAGCCAATACCAGCGCACAAATGGATACACGCGATACGACATTCAGACGTGTGAAAACGGCTGTTTCGTAGGGGCGTGTTTGTACTGTGCGTGACATAGCCATTCTGATTCGGACTGGCGGCGGCGTTCTTGAGGGGATCAAGTGAAAAATATCCACCCGCTAGAAAGGCACAGTGACTTGCAACCAATAACGGTTGCGGTCTCGGGTGCCATCTTGATCGGTGCCCGTCTGGGTGGGGTTAGGGTTGTGGCCCTGGCGACGTGCCCAACTAGCCCTAAAGTTCACACCATCGTCGTTGGTGTAAGCCACACTCGCACCAAAACCTCTATAAGTGTTTCGGTTGTGTTGCGGACCGCCTGGGTAGTTGGGATCATGCTGAAGCCAAATTTGGCCCCAGTCGTAGAAGCCAGCGAGATTAATGCCAGATCCGAGGTTGTGTCGCAACTCAAGCTGAATCAGCTGACCATCGACGCCCGAGCCTTCGCCAGTAGGATACGCACGCACACCATTCATGCCACCGAGTTGCATCTTTTCAGATGAGTCAAGATTTTTATCTGCCACCTGTCCCGTGTAAGAAATAAATGCAGATGTTTCGGTGGTGATGGGTTGCAGCCAAGTGCCCGCAACCCTAAGTTTGTTGAACGCTCCCGCTGTTTTGACACCCGTTTGGTCTGTTTGCAGGCTTGGCGAACCCTGTAAGTTGACGTTACCGTGAGACAACTGTACTGAGTAAGTACCCGTTCCACCGCCTGGATTGATGTCACGCATAAATCCTGAGACCTGTGCCGCGACTACTTTTGTGTCGTAATCAGAAATCAACTGACTTTGGGCTGAGGTATTTTTGAAGTTTTTAATATCTGCGGTCAGGCTCACAGTAGCACTGACGTCGTCGCGACGGATGAGCGGATACAGCCACTCCATGCCTTTCGTGAGGGAGTGGCCTACAGCACCCAAGATGCCTTCTTCGCCCACCACCACTTCATACTTTAGGGCCGAAATGTTCATGCCCATGCGCCAACCGTCTACGCCAACAGGGATGCTGTAAGCCAATCTAGCGTAGTCACTGCCCTTGGTATGAACAGCCACAACGTTCAATAAATCGGCCATGTCATTGGGGTTGAACCAAGTCATGCTGGCCATAACTCGCATGAAGCCAGTAGATCGAGAGCCTGCGTTGTCCATACTCAGCTCAGCTTGACGCGTACGCCCTTGATACAACTTAAGCAGTAGTTCCGTCTCACCAGCTTCACGACCTTGACGCAAAGAGCCTTGGGCACTGATACCCGGAACATCGTTGGCCAATGCCAATGCACGATCAAGTGATTTGGCATTCAAAGGTTCGCCAATTTTTTGTTGTGACTCAATGATGGCTACTACATGCGCCTGAGTGTTGGGCAAGTCAGCCAGCTCTTGCTCGACTTCGACTTTAGAAAAGACGGATTCAATGACATCAACCGTCAAAACACCGTCGGTCAAGTCTTGCGGCGGCAAGATGGCACGTGCCAAATAGTTATTACTTCGATAATAAGACTCAACGACCATGCCGATTTCTAGCATTTGCTCATAGGTCATAGGAGTGTTGATGAAGGGCTCGACAAGCCCCTTAAGCTCCATATCACCGAGGATCGTGACGCCTTTGAATGTGATCGATTTAAGAGTTATCTGCGACTTGGCAGCTTCAATGACCTCTTTTTCTTCAACTATTTTTTCCATCAAAGCACCCACAGTACCTGGCGCATAGACCTCGGCTGGGCTAGGTAACTCGGTCGAATTGGCAGTGATTGGTTTTCCAGTGATGGCCTCGGTCCACTCAGTGACGGGCAGCTTGGTTTTGTTCTCAATCGCGCGCAGGACAGCGCCTGTGTTTTTTGGTAACACTGGGTCGTAGATGCTCAACGACCCACCCAAAAGGCACAGGAACGCAATCGCAGCAATAAATCGCGATCGAGTTAATTTCACAAAATGAGTACTAAAACTACCATAAGGGTAGACTTAATGCAAATTCCGTGCCTTGCCGCTTTATTGACGGTTTTACAGGGGGATTTGGGGTGTTCTAGTCGCTAGGCCTCTGTTTGCCTAACTTTGCCAACTTAGCGTTTAGGTTTATTTGGGGGAATCGTCTCAATCACTTGGATGATCAGCTCTGCCCCTGTCAGATCTTGGCGTGGAATGTAGGCCTGCACCAACCACCCTCTTTTGCGATATTCCTCAGTCACGGCATCGGTCAAATGCTTCAAATCATGCTCATTCAAAGCCCGATTTGCAAAAGATTTGACGCTTGCCAGCAAATCTGCGTCGCTCAATCGGGCGTTTCCGAGAAACTTGAATCGCTGCACAACGATCGATGTGGCGTCAGTCAACACAGCTTCAGGGGGCAAAGCCACGCGCGTTTGAAAGCTAGGCTGGGTTTGACTGAATCGTATGTTTTGCTCGGTTTGGCGCATCAAAGCGCCTGCATCTGGGATGTTTTGCGCTGCCGCGGCCGCGCTGAAAAGCACAGAAAAAGCGACGGTCAATTGCGTGTTGCGCATTCATACCCCCTCAAGTCAGAAAAAGTCTGAAACAAACCAAGCATAGCGCGTGCCTAGCCAGATGCCTAATTGCCCATGGCTCTTTTCTTGAAATCATCCGGAAGGTTGCATTCAGCCAACTCGGATTCAAGTTGGGCGTCTCCTACGATGTATTCACCGCGTTTTGAGAAGTTATCTTTCAGTCGCTGGCTGTAAACCTCGGAAACCACGCCAACATTTCGATGGACTGTTTTCATCGTGTCTTTGCTCTTGAGGCCACGTTTTTTGTCGGTTTCACGCTCATTTGCTTCAGAAAGCACCATGTAATGCTGCGCCAAAGCCTCAAAGTCACTGGCGCCTTTGGCCTGTCCTTTGCGCGCCAACAGCGCTGACACATTCAACTGAAGTGCCGCGCAACGGTTGTACATATATGACAACCGTGTTGGGTCTTTGTAGGTTTGGTACTGCGTGCGCAAATCGTCAAACGACTTTAAATCGGCTGCTTGAGCGGATGCAGCGCCCCACACAAGGACGATCCAGAGAAACTTTGCACTTTTCATATTTGTAACTTCCACTGTCAATTATTCGTTGGCACGAGTTGTGCTTATCTCAATTGAATTTTATTCAGGAGTAAACCATGTCACACCAATACTTATCAGGCGCCAAGCACACAAGCTTCACGCTGAACGAACTCATTCAAGCAGCTGAGATGCTACAGGCATCCGGCCAATACCAAGAAGCGATCGATTTGTATCGCCAATGGTTGCAACACGGTAAAGATGACTGCAAGCACGTTGCTTGGTTCAACTACGGCTGGTTGCTGCAAAAGCAGAACAAATTTGATGAGGCAGCCAATGCCTACAACCAGTTAACAGATAACTACGCGAGCTATTTGTCCGGAAACACTGCCATGGCTTGACCTTGGCTGAGGTCAATCGTTCAAGCTACTTTTCAAGTGGCAAGCATCAATTCGCCCTGAACTTTTGGTTCTACTCCCCTAGGGCGGTTTTTGCTTGAGCCTCTTATTTACATAAGATTAATCGTATGGCCATAAAAATCACACGGACAAAGAAAAAAGGACTTAGATTTCTCTAAGTCCTTTTAAAGATTTTTGGTGGGACCAGCGGGGGTCGAACCCACGACAAACGGATTAAAAGTCCGCTGCTCTACCAACTGAGCTATGGTCCCATCACGCTTGATATTCAACCTAAGTTTCGTATCCTGCGAAGCCTAAAAGTATAACGCAATTTTTAGTGTTTTGGCAATGGGCGTGAAGAAATTTGGTCAAAAACCCATCCTGCTGCGCACTGCCCAAACGTGGCTGTGACGCTGACCACCGAGCCGTAGCCACTGCAGTTCAAAGTGCCATCGCCTTGAACATCACAACTCGCATCAGGAGACACGACCGCCTCTCGGCTGAACACACAGGCCACGCCCATTTTTTTTCCATCGCGTGCTGCGCCATGCTCGCGGCGCAAGTTGTAGCGAAGCTTGGCCAGTAAAGGATCGTGGCTGGTATTGCACAGGTCATCAATGTCTACCTTGTGTGCCAAGCGCTTGCCACCCGCAGCGCCCACCGTGATGAACAACACTTTGTGATAAATGGCCCATGCCGACATGGCCGTTTTGGCTTTGACTTGGTCGCAGGCATCCACCACGGCATCCACGTCAGCACCATTCAAAATGCTGGGCCAGTTGCTAGGCTCCACAAAGTCTTCAATGCAAGTCACCACGCAGTCGGGGTTGATGTGGGCAATGCGCTGGCGCATGGCTTCGACCTTGGCCATACCCACGGTGTCATCAAGCGCATGGATCTGGCGGTTGATGTTGGACTCGGCCACGTTGTCGAGGTCAATCAGGGTCAAGCGCCCGACTCCACTTCGGGCCAAGGCCTCTACCGTCCATGAGCCGACGCCACCTATGCCCACCACCACCACATGGGCGGCGCGTATGCGAGCGGCGCCAGTGACGCCGTAAAGGCGGGCTAAGCCACCAAAGCGGCGATCAAGATCCGCTGGCTCGGGTAATGGCTCAGGCACAAGAGCTGCGCTCTAAGCGAGCGGCTTGCAGGCGCAACGACACCACGGCTCCCACCACGATAGCCGCCAAAGCTAGCATGGCGTTGAGACTGAGGGTAGAGATACCGCTCAAGCCTTGGCCAATGGTGCAACCCATGGCGGTGACCCCGCCCACGCCCATGAGCACACTGCCCAAAAGGTGTTGCCCTAAGTCACGCGGATTGGCAAAGCCTTCTAGGCGGAACTTTTTACCTTGCAAGGCCGAAGTGGCAGCGCCACAAATCACACCCACCACAGCCAACACGCCGGCTGTCAGCACCTTGGAGGCATCGCTGTAAAACATCAGCCAATCTAGGCTATTGGCAATAGGTGCGACAAAGTTAAAGGCCTCGATGCGCCCCGAGCTGGTGGCTAAGTAAACAGCATCCAATGTTTCTGGGTGCTCAGGCACAAAGCCCAAATGGCCGCTGACCCACCACATGGCCACCACGATGGCGCCCACGCCAACACCAGCTACCGCGCTGTTGAGGCTCCAAAACGCTTTGTCGCGCAAGACCCACACCAGCAGCAAGACAGCCACGATGTAGCCAAGGCCGGGAATACCTAAGGCGTTCAAATTAGCGCCTGCGGGCATAGCGATGAACACTTGGTCCACCGTGCTGTCTCGCAGCACAGCAGTGATGCCTTTAAGGGTTGCGAATGCGCTGATGCCCATGACCACGAAAACCACCACTGATTTGAGGTTGCCGCCGCCAATGCGCACCAAGGCTTTGTTACCGCAGCCCGAAGCGATGACCATGCCGTAGCCAAACATCAAACCGCCCACCAGCGTCGACAGCCACATCAGACGCGTGCCTGCGTACAAACTTTTCGAGGGGTCGATCAAACCTGCATCCGACAAAGCCGTAAAGCCCAGCATGGCAACAGCGATGGCACAGACCCATTGACGGGCGCGGGTCCAGTCACCCATGTGCACAACATCTGCTATAGCGCCCATGGTGCAAAAGTGGGTGCGGTGGCTGATGATGCCCAGCAAAAAACCCCCAAGAAAAAAGGCCCCTAGGACCTCTTTGGTCAGTGTGGCTAACTCGCTCATTTGAGTTTGGCCAAACGCTCAGATGCCGCGGCGGCGGCCTCTGTATGGGGGTAGTTCTTCACAACGTCACCCAGGGTTTTGCGTGCTGCTTTGATTTCCTTCAGCTCCAACTGGCAATTAGCCACCGACAGCATGGACTCAGGCGCACGCATGTGGTTAGGGGCTTTGGTCAGCAACGTGTTGAAGTTGTTGATGGCGCTGGTGTAGCTGCGGCTTGCATATTGGGCATTGCCCAACCAAAACAACGAGGGCAAGACGTAGCCACTTTTCGGGTTGCGTTTGATGAAATCATTGAACGCTGTACTTGCAGCAGAAAACTCACCCTTGCGGAAAATGGCCAACGCGTCTTCGTAAGCTTTGGTCTCGGCAGGATCAGCGACAAACTCGACGCCATCGACCTTGACTGTTGCTGGTTCAAATTTCTTCAAGCGGTCATCCACGCCTTGAGACAGTTCTTGAGCACGACGCAGCTCTTGGGTCAACTCTTCTTTTTCTCCACGCAAGCGCGCTGTTTCGGCACGCAAGGCCTCAAACTGGTTTTGCTGTTCCAGCAAGCTGCGTTGAAAGTTTTGAATTTCTTGGCCTTGACGCTCCACACGTTCACGTAAATCCAAGATGGCGCGGCGCGCCTCGTCGTCTTCAAACAATGCAGCTTGAGCAGTGGCTGACAGCAACATGGCAGCAGCCAAGGCTACCGCGCGGATAGAAAAAGAAGCGTTCATGGTCATTGGTAATTCAGTGCAGCGCGGCGGTTTTGTGAGTACGCTGACTCGTCAGAGCCTTGTGCCACTGGTTTTTCTTTGCCAAAGCTCACAGCTTCCATTTGTGCTTCAGGCACGCCCAAAGTGCTGAGGGCGCGACGCACGGCATCCGAACGCTTCTGGCCCAAGGCCAAGTTGTATTCGCTACCACCGCGTGCATCGGTGTGACCTTCGAGGTTTACACGACGGTTGCGGTCTGCACGCAAGTAGCGTGAATGTGCTTCGAGCACACTTTGGTATTCGCCCTTGACGGTGTAGCTGTCGAGGTCAAAGTAAATGATGTGCTCAACACCCACGGGGCCAGTTTTAATGCCTTCCATGGCGCCAAGATTGCGAGAGCTCAAGCCATTGACGCTGCTTTGACCAGCAGCACCGCCTGAGCGGTCATCCACTTGCACATCGTCAAGCTTGACGCCAGAGGCGCAACCAGACAACACGGCCGCGATAGACACGAGTAACAGAAGTTTTTTCATATATGTCGATTTAAAAAGTAAGAAACAAAATTAAGGCAAGGCTTTGCTGAATGGGCCCCAGTTGGGCTCACGCAAATCGCCACCTTGGCCAGACAAACGGGCTTTGATGCGGCCATCCAGTGTGGTGGTCATGAGGGCTTCACGACCATCTTGCTGGGTTGCGTACACAATCAAACGGCTGTTGGGCGCAAAGCTGGGGCGCTCGTCACGGCTGGTGTCGGTGATGGCAGCCACGTTGCCGCTGGCAATGTCCATCACGTGCAGCTTGAACGCACCGCCAATGCGAGAAATGTAGGTCAGCCAACGGCCGTCGGGGCTGATAGCGGGTGAAATGTTGTAGGTGCCGTTGAATGTCACGCGGTTGGCTGGGCCACCCGAGGCAGGCATGCGGTAGATCTGAGGCGCACCGCCGCGGTCGCTCACAAAGTAAATAGCTGTGCCATCGGGCGAAAAGACTGGCTCTGTGTCAATGGCCGCGGATTGTGTCAAACGACGAGGCTCGCCGCCAGTCGCATCAATCACAAACAACTGAGAACCGCCATCGCGGCTCAAAGTCACTGCCAAACTGCGGCCATCAGGCGACCAGCTGGGCGCACTGTTAGAGCCACGGAAGTTGGCAACCACACGGCGCTTGCCGGTAGACACATCGTGGACATACACCACAGGCTTGCGAGACTCAAATGACACATAAGCCAATTGATTGCCCGTGGGCGACCAGCTGGGTGAAATGATGGGTTCTGGGCTGGCCAAAGCAGATTGGGCGTTTTCACCGTCAGAGTCAGCCACCCACAGGTTGAATCGGCTGCCGGCCTTGGTCACATAGGCAATTCGCGTGGAGAACACGCCTTTGTCGCCCGTGAGTTTTTCGTAAATGAAGTCTGAAATCTTGTGCGAGGCCAAGCGCAAATCGCCCGTCACCACCACATAGCTCATGGCCCCGAGGTCTTGGCCTCGCACCACATCCCACAAGCGCACACGCACGTCGTATCGGCCGTCATTCATTCGACTGATGCTGCCCGTCAACAATGCGTCTGCGCCCTTTTGACGCATGGCGCTGATGTCGGGGCGCTGGGTTTCGTCCACCACAACGCCTGCAGACACGCCACGGAACTGGCCGCTGCGCTCTAAATCAGCCTGTACGATCGCTGAAATCTTTTGAGGCGAGGTTTCTTCACCACGCAAAGGGGCAAAGGCAATCGGCACTTGGGTCAAACCCACGCCCGACACTTCGACCCGGAACTGCGCCCACGCTGACAAGGCCAACAAGCCTGCGGTCAAGAACCCAAGTGCAAAGCGTAAAAAGTGACGTGTCATGGTGTGATGGGTAGCCAAATGAATGTGTAGATTTTAGTGGTGAACGAGTGGCGATAATGCCTTGTATTGCGTTTCTTGCAACTCTAAGAATTTATGACCACCACAGCACCATCCACACCGTCAGACTCCTTGTTTCTAAGGCTCAAACGTGTGGCTCCCTGGTTCTCGGGCCACCCCGGTGCGTTGGCCTTGGGCATTGTGGGCATTTTTGTCGGCGCCGCGACTGAACCCGCCATCCCCGCCATGATGAAACCGTTGCTCGACAGCGGCTTTGACCGTGGCACGCTTGATTTGTGGATGATTCCTGTGGTCTTGCTGCTGTTGTTTGGAATTCGTGGGTTTGCTGGTTTTATAGCCGCCTATTGCTTGGCCCGTGTGACCAACTACTCTATGGAGCGACTGCGCCAACGCTTGTTTGAAAAGCTCTTACGCGCCAACCCTCAGTTATTTACCGACAAACACACCAGTGGCCTCACCAACACCATGGTGTATGAAGTCAACAATGGCTCTAGCTTGCTGGTCTCAACCATGCTGGCTTTTGCCAAAGACTTAGTCACCCTTCTCGCCTTACTTGGCTATCTGCTGGTGCTGAATTGGAAACTCACACTCATCGTGTTTGCCATCTTCCCGCCCATCGCATGGGTGGTGAAAAATCTCTCGCGCCGACTCGATAACGTGACCCGTGCCAGCCAAGATGCCACCGATGAGTTGGCCTATGTGGTAGAAGAAAACGTACTGGCCTACCGCATGGTCCGCTTGCACAACGCACAAGCAAGCCAAACCGATAAATTCGCAGGCTCAAACCAAAAACTACGCCAACTGGCCCTCAAAGCGGTCATTGCCAACTCGGTGATGACGCCTCTCATCCAGATGCTGGCAGCTTTGGCATTGTCAGCGGTCATCATGGTGGCGCTCTACCAAAGCACAGGTGATAACGTCAGTCAAACCGTAACTGTAGGCAGCTTCGCCGCTTTCATCACAGGCATGCTGATGCTGATTTCACCCATCAAGCACTTATCTGAAGTGGCGGGCACGTTGACGCGCGGCGTCACCTCACTTGAACGCGGGCTCAACTTGCTCGACCTTGCTCCTGACGAAACCCAAGGCACACACACCAGCGAACAAGCCAAAGGCGAAATTTGCTTTGACTGTGTCGGGTTGCAATACCCCTCGGCCACCAGCCCCGCCCTGAACGGCTTGAGCTTGACCATCCAACCTGGCCAAACTGTTGCATTAGTTGGGCCTTCGGGTTCAGGCAAAACCACACTTGCCAACTTACTGCCACGCTTCCTCGACCCCACATCAGGCCAAGTCAAATTAGACGGTGTGCCACTCAAAGACTGGTCTTTGGCCAGCTTGCGCAGCCAAGTGGCCTATGTGAGCCAAGACGTGGTCATGTTCAACGACACCGTGGCTCAAAACATCGCCTTGGGCGAAGCTGTAGACAGCACCCGCGTTTGGGCAGCACTAGAAGCCGCCAACTTGGGCGACTTTGTGCGTGGATTGCCAGCCCAAGAAAACACGCTGGTAGGCCACAACGCCACCCAACTCTCTGGCGGCCAACGCCAACGCTTGGCCATCGCCCGCGCCATCTACAAAGACGCGCCCATTCTTATCTTGGACGAAGCCACATCCGCCTTAGACACCACCTCTGAGCAGGCCGTCAAAGACGCATTGCATGTGTTGATGCAAGGCCGCACCTCGCTGGTCATCGCGCACCGTTTGTCCACCATCGAGCACGCAGACCTGATCGTGGTCATGCAAGCAGGCAGCATTGTGGAGACCGGCACACACAGCCAACTCATGGCCCAAAACGGAGCTTATGCGGCGCTTTACCAGGTTGCAGCACAAAGCACAGACAACCATTTTTCTGACGCAACCAGCATCTGAGCCCCCTATGAGCCAAGCATCCATCAGCGGTTTCACCTTCATTCGCAACGGCGTAGAGCTGGGCTTCCCGTTTGAAGCCTCGATCCGTTCACTCCTACCCTTGGTCGATGAGTTTGTGGTGGTGGTCGGCAAGAGCAACGACGACACCTTGGCCCGCATTCACGCCATTGGGTCACCCAAAATTCGCGTGATCGAAACCATCTGGAACGAGCGCATGGCCGACCGTGGCTTTGTGTATGCCCAACAAAAAATGATGGCGCAATTTGCCTGCACAGGCGACTGGGCGTTTTACCTTGAGGGTGACGAGGTCGTCCACGAAGCCGAACTTGCCAACATCCGCGCCAGTGTGGACAAGCACCATAACAACCCCGCTGTCGAAGCCTTTGTGTTTGACTACTTCCACTTCTACGGCACGCCTGACTATGTGGCCAACAGCCCTGCTTGGTATCGCCGCGAGTGCCGCCTGATTCGTAACACCATCCGCTCGTATGCACCCGATGGCCAGTATTGGCTCATCACGGCTGACCACAAAAAAGGCCGTAACCCACAAGCCGCCTTGGCCAATGCACATATCTACCACTACGGCTGGGTTCGCAGCAACGAGGCGATGCAAAAGAAGCTTGACCAAGTGAGCAAGTTTTGGTCGCACGGCTCGCCCACCATTCGCTACAGTGAGTTTGATGCGCAGGTGTTGCAGCCATTCACAGGCACGCACCCAGAGCTGGTGAAACCTTGGCTAGAAAGCTCGGCAGAAAAGAGCTTCACGATTGACCCGAACTACAAGCTGACCAAGCGTGAGAAGCGTCACCGTTGGTTAATGAAGCTTGAAAAGGCCTTTGGGCTGGACTTCAGCCGCAAGCACTTCAAACTCGTCGCGTGAGTCTTTGTTTTTGAGTCACTCCTCTCGCACGCCCACGTCACGGCCAGCACCTGACACGGCTTAACGTCCCTGCGGGCCGTGATGGCGCCGTATCAGGCACTGACCGCGACGTGTGCTGAAGTTGAAGTTCGTATCGCGCTAGCTATCTAGCGATGCGCAGCAAGCCCAGAGCTTGGGGTGTTTGATTTGGCGCCATCACGGCCCGAAGGGACGTTAAGCCAAGTCAGACACCCCAAGCTCTGGGCGCTCTCAGCCAACGAAGTGAAGTTCAAATCTCAAAGCAACACAATGTCGTACTGCTCTTGCGACATCGCACCTTCTGCCTGCAAAGAAATAGGCTTACCAATGAAGTCGCTCAAGCCAGCCAAGTGCTGGCTTTCTTCATCTAACAAGATGTCAATCACATCGGGTGAAGCAATCACACGGAACTCGCGCGGATTGAACTGACGGGCCTCGCGCAAGATCTCGCGCAAGATGTCATACGTCACGGTGCGTGCAGTTTTCACGCTGCCTTTGCCGTCACACACAGGGCATGGCTCGCACAACATGTGGGCCAGTGATTCTCGGGTGCGCTTGCGCGTCATCTCTACTAAACCCAAGGCCGAATAGCCACTCACCATCGTTTTTACGCGGTCACGGGCGAGCTGCTTGCGGAACTCGGCCAACACCGCATCCCGGTGATCTTCGCGCGTCATGTCGATGAAGTCGGCAATCACGATGCCGCCTAAGTTGCGCAGGCGCAGTTGTCGTGCAATAGCGCCCGCAGCCTCTAGGTTGGTCTTGAAAATTGTTTCGTCAAAGTTGCGAGCGCCCACAAAGCCGCCCGTGTTCACGTCCACCGTAGTCAAGGCCTCGGTTTGATCCACGATGAGGTAGCCGCCAGACTTCAATTCCACACGACGGCCCAAAGCCTTACCCACTTCTTCATCAATGTTGAAGAGGTCAAAAATCGGGCGTTCGCCTTTGTACAGCTGCAGCTTGTCCACCGCGCTGGGCATGAACTCTTGGCCAAAGGTTTGCAGTTTCTTGAACTGCTCGGCCGAGTCAATGCGGATGGTTTGTGTGGTCTCGCTCACCAAGTCGCGCAGTACGCGCTGCAACAGGCTCAGGTCTTGGTGCAACAGGGATTTAGGGGGCAAGCGGGTCGAAGCTTCTTTGATGCGTGCCCATGTTTTGCGCAAATAAGCAATGTCTTCGCTCAGCTCAGCATCATTGGCGTCTTCGCCATTGGTGCGCAGAATAAAGCCACCGGTTTTGCCGTCTACTGCAGCAGCATCAGCCAAGCCTTGCAAGCGTGAGCGCAATGCCTCACGCTGCTCAAACGGGATTTTTTGCGACACGCCGATGTGTTGGTCTTGCGGCAAAAACACCAGCAAGCGACCCGCAATGCTGATTTGCGACGACAAACGTGCGCCTTTGGTCCCAATCGGGTCTTTGATGACCTGCACCAACAGTGACTGGCCTTCAAACACTTGTTTTTCAATGGGTACAACCGGCGCTGGCTCGCCCTTGTCGTCGGCGTGGCGTGCGGCCACACTGCTCATCAAATCGGCCACATGCAAAAACGCAGCACGCTCTAGACCAATGTCGATGAACGCCGATTGCATGCCTGGCAACACGCGCGCCACCTTGCCCAAATACACATTGCCGACCAAGCCGCGTTCAAGCGAACGCTCAACATGCAGCTCTTGCACCGCACCTGTTTCCACAATGGCCACACGGGTTTCTTGCGGAGAGAAGTTGATCAGGATGTCTTGTTGCATGTGCAAATCCGGCTTAAACCTTGAATCCAAACTCGCGCAACAGCTGCGCGGTTTCAAACATCGGCAACCCCATGATGCCAGAGTAGCTGCCGCTGATGTGCTCGATGTACGCCGCTGCCCTACCCTGGACCGCATACGCACCGGCTTTGCCCATGGGCTCACCGCTGGCTACGTAGTTTAGAATTTGTGTACGCGTCAACTGTGCAAAACGCACGTTGGAAACGCTCAGAGCTTGCTGAGTTTTGAGCGACTTGCCCGATTTAGACAGCGTGCCCATAGCGACCGAGGTCAACACGCGATGAGTTTGACCGCTCAATGCGCCAAGGATTTGGGCCGCATGCTTGGCGTCGTCGGGCTTGCCCAAAATGGTTTTACCCAAAGCCACGGTGGTATCGCTGCACAGCACAGGCGCAAACGGCAAGCCACGGCGCTTCATACGATTCAGTGCGGCTTCTAGCTTGAGCAAAGTCACACGCTGCACATAGGCGCGCGGGGCTTCGTTGGGCAGCACCACCTCTAGCGCTTCGGCGTCTTCATGCTCGTCAGCCAACAACAACTCGTAGCGAATGCCCAGCTGCTCTAACAGTTGGCGGCGGCGTGGGCTTTGCGAGGCGAGGTAAACGAATTTGGAGTCGGACATAAAGGCTGGTTGAATCGGTGAGCTATGGCAGCGTATTTAATAGCGCAGTTGACTCACTCGCGGTGATACGGATGGTTGGCATTGATCGACCACGCACGGTACAACTGCTCTACCAGCAGCACGCGCACCATGGCATGCGGCAGAGTCAGGTCTGAAATACGAATACGCTCGTGCGCTTGTTTTTTGAACTCAGGGCACAAGCCGTCAGGCCCACCAATGACCAGCGCCACATCGTCCGCTTCAAGCTGCCAGTGTTTGAGCTTGGCGGCCAAGGCCACGGTGGTGAGGTTGGTACCGCGCTCGTCCAAAGCGACAATGCGGCAGCCGCGCGGAATGGCGGCTTCTATGCGCTCGCGCTCGGCGGCGTAAATGGTGTCTAGCGTTTTAGAGCTGCGCGGCTCGGTTTTGACGGCCTTGAGCTCGACCTTCAGCTCAGACGGAAACCGCTTGGCGTAATCGTCCCAAGCGATTTGCGCCCAGTCAGGCACACGTTGGCCGACTGCGACGACCCACAGCTTCATGCTTTGCGGGCAGTGGTCTTTTTAGCGGCTGGGCGTTTGGCCGCAGTTTTTGCTGCAGGCTTACCAGCCGTGGTTGTCGCTGTGCGTGCAGCTGACTTGGAAGCGGACTTCGCACCCTTGAGTGCCACCTTGACGATAGGCAACTTGGCTGGTGCTGCAGCTGGCTTTTTGGCTGCTGCAGTTTTGGCCGGTGCGCTCTTGGCTGATGCTGATTTAGCAGCTGTCGTTTTAGCAGGTGCTGCTTTGACTGGGCCGCGTGTCGAAGTGCTGCGCGTGGCTGGCTTGGCTGCATCGCTGCGTGTGTAAGAGGTGCGTGAGCTCGAATCAGCGCGTGAACCGGAGGTTGCACGAGCAGCAGGCTTTTTGTCACCGGCAGCAGCTTTCTTGGCCGCTGGCTTTTTAGCAGCCGATTTCTTGGCCGGTGCAACTTCCGGCTCCGCCGCTTTGACAGGCTTTGGCGCACCGAACTTCAAACGCACGGGCTTCTCGCCCCAGATTTCTTCGAGGTTGTAGTAACCACGGATGGTGGGCTGCATGACGTGCACCACCACAGCACCGCAATCCACGATGATCCATTCGCCGTTGTCTTCGCCTTCGATGCGAGGCTTGCCAAAACCAGCTTCGCGCACTTTGTCGCGTACGCTGGAGGCCAGTGCCTTGGTTTGACGGTTGGATGTACCCGACGCCACGATGACTCGCTCAAACAGCGAGGACAAGTGCTCGGTGTCAAACACCACGAGGTCTTGGGCTTTGACGTCCTCCAACGCATCCACGACGGTGCGTTGCAATTTTTGGACATCTTTTTTGGCGGAGGTTTCGGTCATCTGATTTATCGGTAAAGGCTGTGTTTTTCAATGTAGTGCTGCACAGCGGCAGGCAACCACGCGTGCATCTTGGTGTCTGCATGTGTGCCATGGGCAACGTGCGCACGAATCTCGGTGGCACTCACATTCAGGCTTGGCATGTCCAAGCGTTGTACGTCGGGGGATACCGCATTGTGCCACTGACTGGCCTTGCCGCCCTGCCCCTCGATGGGCCGATCTGCCACCACCACGGTAGCAAGGCCCAAAATCTCTTGCCAACGATGCCATGTTTTGAAGGCATTCGCTTGGTCTGCACCGATGAACAGGTACAAATCGGCCTCTGGTTGCTCAGCTTTGAGCTCATGCAGCGTGTCAAACGTGTAGGTCGCGCCTTCGCGGTCGATCTCACGCGGGTCTACCACGCATTGCGCCACATCGGCAAAAGCCAAACGCGTCATTGCCAGTCGGTGTGGCGATGGCGTGAGGGTGTGAGCCTTGTGCCATGCGTCCCCCGTGGGGATGATGCGCAGCTCGTTCAAATGGAACTGCTCGATCGCGTGCTTGGCCAGCGCAAGGTGCGCAATATGTGGCGGGTCAAACGAACCACCAAAGATGCCTAGGCGCTTGGCGTGGTTCATTGAATGTTGTTCACTTCAGCCAATCACGCGGCACCAAAAAGTCATGCAACAAAGCATGCTCAGGTGTACCGGCTTCAGGCTGGTGCTGGTATGACCAGCTCACCAGTGGTGGCATGGACAGCAGAATTGACTCTGTGCGCCCACCCGACTGCAAGCCAAAGTGCGTGCCACGGTCCCACACAAGGTTGAACTCCACATAGCGGCCACGGCGGTACAGCTGATGGTCGCGCTCGCGCTCGCCATAAGGTGTGTTCACTCGGCGGTCCACGATGGGCAAATACGACTCTAGAAAGGCATCTCCCACGCTTTGCAGCATTTCAAAACTGCGCTCGAAGCCAAGTTCTGAAAAGTCGTCAAAGAAAATGCCGCCAATACCGCGCTGTTCGTTGCGGTGCTTGTTGCAGAAGTACTCGTCGCACCAAGTTTTAAAGCGTGGGTAAAGCTCGTCACCAAAGGGCTGCAACGCGTCATGGCACACCTGATGGAAATGCTTGGCGTCTTCGGCATAGCCATAGTAAGGCGTGAGGTCCATGCCGCCACCAAACCAAGCCACGGGTTTGCCGTTGGCAGGCGTGGCCACAATCATGCGCACGTTCATATGCACGGTGGGCACGTAGGGGTTGCGCGGGTGAAACACCAGCGACACGCCCATCGCTTCAAACGGCGCGCCTGCCAACTCGGGGCGATGTTGCGTAGCCGACGGTGGCAGCTTGGGGCCGCGCACATGCGAAAAGCCGCAGCCCGCACGCTCAAACACAGGGCCGTTTTCTAAGATTTGCGTGATGCCGTTGCCCTGCAGCTGTTCGCCCGGGCCCTTCTCCCACTTGTCCACCAAAAACTTGGCTTGACCGTCTTTGGCTTCAATCGCACTGGTGATGCGGCTTTGCAGGCCAATGAGGTAGTCGCGTGCGGCGGCTACAACGTGTTCGTGGCTATGTTCGTGGGTAGTGGCGGTCATCATTGGCTTAATTCAAAGGGGTAGAGCTGGGCGCTTGGGCCGGAGCCACGCGGGGGGGCAAAGGTCGGATTGGGGCTGCTTGGGTCACATGAAAGCCTTGCACGCCCTCATACACCTTGGCCATGTGCGCGTAGTCGGCTTGCACATCGCCCGTCAAGCGCATGAAGTCATTGATTTTGGCTACTTTTTGACCGTAATCGATGCGCAGCATCAGCAACGGTACATCAGCGCCCAAAGCCAGTTGGTAAAAGCCACTTCGCCAGCCGTCGGTCAGCTTGCGTGTGCCTTCGGGCGACAAACCAATCCAAAGGATTTCATCGTTTTGCTTGTGACTTTTCAAAGAGTCCACCATCTCGCCCACCACGCCCTTGGGCGACGAGCGGTCAATTGGCACAGCGCCAATGAAGCGAATCCAGCGACCAAATAGCGGAATGCTAAACAAACTGTGTTTGGCAAAGAACTGAATCGGCAAACCCAAGGCCCACTTAACCGGCATCATGGTGATGAAGTCCCAGTTGCTGGTGTGTGGATAGCCAATGAGCACGCCTTGTTTGGTGGGCAGCCCATCAAACTCGATCCTCCACCCCATCAGCTTGACCAACCAAGCGGCCCACGCTTGAGGTTTGCATTGCACGGCCATGGGTTTGGTGAATTCGGTCATCTGTGTTTATGAGCAATCGGTTGAACGAGGATTGGCGTAGACGTTATTGAAACGTTCAGCGCGAAATTGCGCGGTAGCCAATGTCGGTGCGGTACTGCACACCATCAAAGTGAATGCCCTTGATGGTGTCATAAGCCTGCTGCTGAGCCAGCTTCAAAGTGCCACCCAAAGCCGTCACGCACAACACACGGCCACCGCTGGTGACCACTTGGCCGTCAGCCATTTGCGTGCCGGCGTGGAACACCACCACATCGTCGGTGTCTTGCGGCAAACCGGTGATGGCGTCGCCCTTGCGGGGGCTCATCGGGTAGCCATGCGCGGCCAACACCACACCAATGGCAGTGCGGCGGTCCCACTCCAGCTCAAAGTCGTCAAAGCGAGTCTCGGCGTTGGTGGCTGTGGCAGCCATCAGCACATCAACCAAATCGGTTTTCAGGCGCGCCATGATGGGCTGAGTTTCGGGGTCTCCCATGCGGCAGTTGAACTCAAGGGTTTTGACGTGGCCTTGTGGGTCAATCATCAAACCTGCGTACAAGAAGCCGGTGAACGGAATGCCGTCTTTTTCCATGCCCTTGATGGTGGGCAAAATGATTTCGCGCATGGCGCGGGCATGCACTTCGGGCGTAACCACGGGGGCTGGCGAATACGCGCCCATACCGCCGGTGTTAGGCCCAAGGTCTGCATCGAGCAATCGCTTGTGGTCTTGGCTGGTTGCTAAAGGTAAAACGGTTTTGCCATCGCACATGACGATGAAGCTAGCCTCTTCGCCTTGCAAAAACTCTTCAATAACCACGCGCGCGCCACCTTCGTTGTGGCTCACACCCAGCTTGTTGTCGAGCAACATGAAATCAATCGCTTCGTGGGCCTCGGCGGCGGTCATCGCCACCACCACACCCTTGCCTGCGGCCAAGCCATCAGCCTTCACCACAATAGGTGCGCCTTTGGCGTTGACGTAATCGTGCGCGGCTTGTGCATCAGTAAAGGTTTCGTACTCCGCCGTGGGGATGTTGTGGCGCTTCATGAACGCTTTGCTGAAAGCCTTCGAGCTTTCCAGCTGCGCCGCTGCCTTGGTGGGGCCAAAAATACGCATGCCGTGCGCCCGAAATTCGTCCACCACGCCTGCCGCCAATGGCGTTTCAGGCCCGACCACCGTCAGCTCAACGCCATTGCTTTGGGCAAACTCGCGCAGGGCTTTGACATCGGTGATATCGATGTTGTCCAAACGCTTGTCGCGTGCTGTGCCGCCGTTGCCGGGAGCCACAAACACTTTTTGCACCTTGTTGGATTGAGCAATCTTCCACGCCAAAGCGTGCTCGCGGCCACCGCCGCCAATAACTAATACGTTCATAGTGCTGCGTTGTGATAGACCTCTTGCACATCGTCAAGGTCTTCTAGCGCGTCCAGTAGTTTTTGCATCTTCGCAGCGTCATCACCCTCGAGTTCGATGGTGTTGTCTGCACGGTAAGTCACCTCGGCCACTTCGGGCTTGAGGCCCGCAGCTTCCAAAGCGTTTTTAACAGCCTCAAAGCTGGCAGGTGGCGTCAGCACTTCAATCGCGCCGTCGTCATCGGTGATCACATCGTCTGCGCCCACTTCGAGCGCAATTTCCATGATTTGGTCTTCATTGCTGCCCGGTGCAAACACCAGTTGGCCGCAATGCTTGAATTGAAACGCCACTGAGCCCTCAGTGCCCATGTTGCCGCCGTTTTTGCTGAAGGCAAAACGCACTTCAGCCACGGTACGCACGCGGTTGTCGGTCATGGTGTCCACGATGATGGCGGCTCCGCCTACACCGTAACCTTCGTAGCGAATCTCCTCATACACCACGCCGTCAAGGTTGCCTGTGGCTTTGTCGACGTTGCGTTTGATGTTGTCGGCGGGCATGTTGGCCGCCTTGGCTTTTTCGATGGCCAAACGCAAACGGGGGTTCAGGCTCAGGTCGCCGCCGCCCAAACGGGCAGACACAATGATTTCACGCGTGATGCGTGTCCAAATCTTGCCGCGCTTCTCGTCTTGACGCCCTTTGCGGTGTTGAATATTTGCCCATTTACTGTGGCCAGCCATCAGAAATCCTCTTGAATTGAATTAACCTTATCTGGTTATTTTACTTTTCATGCGATGGAGAACTTTCGATGGCCGAACCGATGCTGATTGCGCGCCGCAATACGACTGAATGCCACATGTTGCCAGCCTTGGCCAACCGCCACGGCCTCATCACGGGGGCTACGGGCACAGGCAAAACAGTCACGCTGCAAACCCTGGCTGAAAGCTTCTCCAAAATCGGCGTGCCCGTCTTCATGGCCGACGTCAAAGGCGACTTGGCCGGCATCAGCCAGCCAGGCAACATCCCGCCCAAGCTCGCAGCTGCGGTTCAAGAACGCGGCTTGCCCATGCCAGAGCCCATCGGTTGCCCCACCACGCTTTGGGATGTGTTTGGCAAGTCTGGCCACCCCGTGCGCGCCACCATCACCGACATGGGGCCGCTCTTGCTGGGCCGCATGCTCAACCTGAACGACACCCAAGCTGGGGTGCTCAACATGGTGTTCAAGATTGCAGACGACCAAGGCCTGCTGCTGCTTGACCTCAAAGACCTGCGCGCCATGCTGCAACACGTGGGCGAACACGCACGCGAGTTCACCACCGAATACGGCAACGTCAGCGCTGCCAGCGTAGGCGCGATTCAGCGTGCCTTGCTAGAGATCGAAGCCCAAGGCGGCGATGTGTTCTTTGGCGAGCCCATGCTCAACATCCAAGACTTCATGCAAACAGATGCCAAAGGCATGGGCGTGATCAACCTCTTGGCCGCAGATAAGTTGATGAACGCCCCTCGCCTGTACGGTACGTTCTTGTTGTGGATGCTCTCTGAAATGTTTGAGCAACTACCGGAGATTGGCGACGTCGAGAAGCCCAAGATGGTGTTCTTCTTTGACGAAGCGCATTTGCTGTTCAACGAAGCTCCCAAAGTGCTGCTGGAGCGCATTGAGCAAATGGTGCGCCTGATTCGCTCAAAAGGTGTGGGCGTGTACTTTGTCACCCAAAACCCGCTGGACGTACCCGAAACCGTGCTGGGCCAGCTGGGCAACCGCGTGCAACATGCTTTGCGTGCCTTCACACCGCGTGACCAAAAAGCCGTCAAAGCCACCGCGCAGACCATGCGCGGCAAAGCGGGCCTAGACATTGAAAAAGCCATCACCGAACTGGGCGTAGGCGAAGCCTTGGTGAGTTTGCTAGATGCCAAAGGCCGCCCGTCCGAGACTGAACAGGTCTACGTGCTGCTACCCGGCAGCCAACTTGGCCCCATCACGCCGGAGCAACGCCAGGCCTTGCTGGCCAATTCGTTGGTGGCCGGTGTGTATGAAGAAGTGATTGACCGCGAATCGGCCTATGAGCGCCTCAAAGGCGCAGCGCCTGCTGCGGGTGGTTCGCCTGCTGCGGCTGGAACCATATCTGCCCCCGCTGGCCAAGCGCCAGCGCAAGCCACTGTGACCGATCAAGTGTTGTCAGGCTTGGGCGACGCCCTGTTTGGCTCCACCGGCCCGCGCGGTGGTCAGCGCCAAGGCCTGGCGCAAATGATGGTCAAGTCTGCTGTGCGCAACATCGGCTCGGCCGTGGGCCGCGAGATTGTGCGTGGGGTGATGGGCAGCATTTTGGGTGGCCGCAAGCGCTAAGCCAATATCGACAGCCCATTGAAAAACGCCGCCTGTGGCAACACAGACGGCGTTTTTGTTTCAACGGTTGAACCAGCAACCGAGCGACAAGCTTAGCTCGCCGCTGGCTCCTCAGAAGCCGTGTGTTCGCCCTTGGCAGCCTTTTCCTTCTTAGGCAAAGGTGTGATGTCGAGCAGCACTTCTTCTTTGTCGTCAATGTCCACGCTCAGGCGGCCACCGTCAGTCAGGCGGCCAAACAGCAACTCGTCGGCCAGGGCCTTGCGAATCGTGTCTTGGATGAGGCGTTGCATGGGGCGTGCGCCCATGAGTGGGTCAAAGCCCTTCTTGGCCAAGTGCTTGCGCAGCGTGTCGCTGAAGGTAACTTCGACTTTCTTCTCAGCCAACTGGCCTTCGAGTTGCAGCAAGAACTTGTCGACCACGCGCATGATGACGTTTTCGTCCAAGGCCTTGAAGCCCACGATAGCGTCCAAGCGGTTGCGGAACTCTGGCGTGAACAAGCGCTTGATGTCGCCCATTTCGTCGCCCGCAGCGCGAGGGTTGGTAAAGCCAATGGTGGCCTTGTTCATGGTCTCAGCGCCAGCATTCGTCGTCATGATGAGGATGACGTTGCGGAAGTCTGCCTTGCGGCCGTTGTTGTCGGTCAGCGTGCCGTGGTCCATCACCTGCAACAACACGTTGAAGATGTCTGGATGCGCTTTTTCAATCTCGTCCAGCAACAACACGCAATGCGGCTTCTTGGTCACGGCTTCGGTCAGCAAACCGCCTTGGTCAAAGCCCACATAGCCGGGGGGCGCGCCAATCAGGCGGCTCACAGCATGGCGCTCCATGTACTCAGACATGTCAAAGCGAATCAGGTCAATACCCATGATGTAGGCCAACTGCTTTGCCGCTTCGGTCTTGCCCACGCCGGTGGGGCCGCTGAACAAGAACGCGCCAATGGGCTTGTCCGACTTGCCCAAGCCTGAGCGCGCCATCTTCACGGCAGATGCCAGCACTTCAAGCGCTTTGTCTTGGCCGAACACCACGCTCTTCAAATCGCGCTCGATGGTTTGCAGCTTGCTGCGGTCGTCGTTGGACACGTTGGCGGGCGGAATACGTGCAATCTTGGCCACGATGTCTTCAATCTCGGCCTTGCCAATGGTTTTCTTGCGCTTAGACGCCACCAAAATGCGTTGTGCCGCACCGGCTTCGTCAATCACGTCAATCGCCTTGTCTGGCAACTGGCGGTCGTTGATGTACTTGGCGCTCAGCTCAGCAGCGGCTTGCAGCGCAGCCACGGCGTACTTGACGTTGTGGTGCTCTTCAAAGCGTGACTTCAGGCCTTTGAGAATGTCCACGGTTTCAGAGACGGTGGGCTCGACCACATCCACCTTTTGGAAGCGACGGCTCAGGGCTGCGTCTTTTTCAAAGATGCCACGGTATTCAGTAAAGGTCGTTGCGCCAATGCACTTGAGCTGGCCGCTAGACAAAGCAGGCTTGAGCAAGTTAGACGCATCCAACGTACCGCCAGAAGCAGCACCCGCGCCAATCAGCGTGTGGATTTCGTCGATGAACAAAATCGCGTTGGGCTTGCCCTGCAAGTTCTTGATCACGCCCTTCAAGCGTTGCTCAAAGTCACCACGGTATTTGGTACCAGCCAGCAAAGCGCCCATGTCCAGCGAATACACGATAGCTTCAGACAAGATTTCGGGCACAGCGCCTTGGGTGATGCGCCATGCCAAACCCTCGGCAATTGCGGTTTTACCCACGCCAGCCTCGCCCACCAACAGTGGGTTGTTCTTGCGGCGACGGCACAAAATTTGAATCGTGCGCTCCACCTCGTACTCGCGGCCAATCAGCGGGTCAATCTTGCCGTCTTTAGCAGCTTGGTTCAGGTTTTGGGTGAACTGCTCGAGGGGCGAAGCCTTCTCGTTCTTTTCAGACGTTGCACCGCCCTCTTCCTGCTCGGCTTGGTTGGACTCACCGCCTTTGACAGCTTCAGGTGGATCGCTCTTTTTGATGCCGTGGGCAATGAAGTTCACCACGTCCAAGCGCGTCACGCCTTGTTGGTGGAGGTAGTACACCGCGTGTGAGTCTTTCTCACCAAAGATCGCCACCAGCACGTTAGCGCCAGTCACTTCTTTTTTGCCATTGCCTGTGGACTGCACATGCATGATGGCGCGCTGAATCACGCGCTGAAAACCCAGCGTGGGCTGTGTATCCACCTCTTCTGTGCCTGACACCTGTGGGGTGTTGTCAGCGATGAAGTTGGAGAGGGACTTACGCAAGTCGTCAATGTTGGCCGAACAAGCGCGCAGCACTTCGGCGGCGCTGGGGTTGTCCAGCAAGGCGAGCAGCAAATGCTCGACGGTGATGAATTCGTGTCGTTGTTGACGGGCCTCGACAAAGGCCATGTGCAAGCTGACTTCTAGTTCTTGGGCAATCATGTGTTTTCCTTCGGTGCTTGCATCTGAGATTCAAATGTATATGGAAACAAAACCCGTTTATTCAATAGGCCTGTTTCTTTAGTGCAAACCATAGGTTTATTCGATGGGCTCTGCCACGCACTGCAGCGGGTGGCCAGACTTGCGGGCTGCGTCCATCACTTGGTCCACCTTGGTGGCGGCAATGTCTTTGCTGTACACGCCGCACACGCCTTTGCCATCCAAGTGGATTTGCAACATGATTTGCGTAGCTTGTTCACGGTCTTTGCTGAAAAACTCTTGCAACACCATCACCACAAACTCCATGGGCGTGAAATCGTCATTGAGCATCAGCACCTGAAACATCTGCGGCGGCTTGGTGCGCTGCGTGATGCGCTCTAAAACGACCGATCCGCCATCGTCACGGTCGGGCAGTTGGACTTTGGGAGTAGGCTTTTTAGTTGGCATTGCTTCATTCTATCGAGGCACGAAAGCCCCCTTGGGCTGAGCTACAGTTCTCGCATGAAACGCGCACTGCTCACCCTCCTCTTTTCTGGCTTGGCTCTTTTAGCCTTGGCCCAAGACACGCCACAAACCAATCTGCCCCGCATCAAGCTGCAAGCGGGCATGTATCAGATCGACACGCAAGTGGCGCAAACCGAGGCGCAACGCCAGACGGGCCTGATGTTTCGCAAAGAGATGCCGCAGCACGAAGGCATGTTGTTTGTGTTTGAGCAGCCCGCTACCCAGTGCTTTTGGATGAAGAACACCTTGCTGCCCTTGACGGCTGCATTCGTGGCCGACGATGGAACGATCGTGAACTTGGTGGACATGAAGCCGCAGACCACGGAATCGCATTGCTCAGAAAAGCCGGTGCGCTTTGTGTTGGAGATGAACCAAGGTTGGTTTGCTAAAAAGGGGCTGAAAGCGGGCAACCGCTTGAGTGGCGTGGCGTTTAAGCCATAAAACAAAACACGCTTAGCCCACAAAAAGCCGCCTATGAAGGCGGCTTTTAACGTCTGAACGAGCATCAAGCCCGTCAAAACTGGCTGAATTAAGCGAAGTTAGCTTCAGCGAAAGACCAGTTCACCAAGTGGTCGAGGAAAGTCTCGACGAACTTAGGACGCATGTTGCGGTAGTCGATGTAGTAGGCGTGTTCCCACACATCAACAGTCAACAAGGCTTTGTCGCCAGTGGTCAACGGTGTGCCAGCAGCACCCATGTTGACGATGTCCACAGAACCGTCGGCCTTTTTGACCAACCATGTCCAGCCAGAACCGAAGTTGCCCACGGCGCTCTTGACGAAGGCTTCTTTGAATGCAGCGTAGCTGCCGAATTTGGCGTTGATGGCAGCAGCCAATGCGCCTGTGGGTTCGCCGCCGCCTTGTGGCTTCATGCAGTTCCAGAAGAAGGTGTGGTTCCAGATTTGGGCAGAGTTGTTGTAGATGCCGCCGCTGGACTTCTTGATGATTTCTTCCAGCGCCATGCCTTCAAACTCGGTACCTTTTTGCAGGTTGTTCAAGTTCACAACGTAGGCGTTGTGGTGCTTGCCGTGGTGAAACTCCAAAGTTTCTTGGCTGTAATGAGGGGCCAATGCGTCGATGGCGTAAGGCAGTGCGGGGAGCGTGTGTTCCATGAAGTCCTCTTATGTAAAAACGTGGATTGTAAAAACTAAATTTGGGTTGATGGTGCCACACGCAAATCAACCACGCCGTCAGCAAGGGTTGCTTGCAAGGCTTGGCCTTCTGCGGTTTGTGCCACCGAGGTGATGGCTTGGCCTTCGGCATCGCTGAGCCACGCAAAGCCGCGTTGCAGTACGAGCTTGGGGTCTAGCAAGTCTAGGCGCAAAGCGGCGCGGTGCAGGCGCTCCCGAGCAGTGGCTGGGGTCAGTTGCACGCCACGGGCCAAACCGCTGGCGAGTATGGCGAGTTCGTTGTGGCAGCGCTGGGTGCGGGTTTGCACAGCTTGGCCCAGACGCTGTTGCAAGCGCAAGAGCTGCATTTTTTCGGTGCTCAGGCCTTCAGACGGGCGGCCTAAGCGGGCTTGGGCGCGATCTAAGCGTTGTTCGTGGGTGTCGAGCTGGCGGTGAGCGATGGTTTGCAGGGCGTTGCCCCACAGTTGCAGGTTAGACAACAGCTCGGCTTGCGGCAAGGCGCACATTTCGGCGGCGGCGGTGGGCGTGGGGGCGCGCAGATCGGCGCAGAAATCGGCAATGGTGAAGTCTGTCTCATGACCCACACCACTGATGATGGGCACGGGGCTGGCCACGATGGCACGGGCTAGGTTTTCGTCATTGAAAGCCCACAGGTCTTCCATGGAACCGCCGCCACGCACCAGCAGGATGACGTCAATGGCGGGCTGCAGGCTGAGTTGCTGCAAGGCTTGCACCAGAGTAGGCGGCGCGTCTGGCCCCTGCACGAGTGAGGGAGCCAACACCACGGGGATGTGCGGCACACGGCGCTGCAAGGCAGTGGCCACATCGTGCAAGGCGGCAGCACCCAGTGAGGTGACCACGCCGATGCCACGCGGCATGGTTTGAATGGGGCGTTTGCGCTCGGCATCAAACAGGCCTTCGGCTTCGAGCTTGGCTTTGAGTTTGAGGAACTGCTCAAACCACGCACCCTGCCCCGCACGGCGCATGTGTTCGACCACCATTTGCAGTTCGCCACGCGGTTCGTATACACCTAAACGACCCTTGATTTCGACAAGCTCGCCGTCCACAGGGCGAAAGTCGAGCATTTGCGCGGCGCGCTTGAACATGGCACAACGCAATTGTCCGCTTGCGTCCTTGAGGGTGAAGTAGCAATGACCGCTGGCCGCACGTGTGAAGCCAGAAATCTCGCCCCGAACGGCCACGGGGTTAAAGCGACTGTCCAAGACATCAGCAACGGCGCGGCATAGCGCCCCAACTGCCCAAATTCGGGGCGTCAAACCTGGCGATTCTGAGGTTGGCATTGAGGACTCATCCACAAAAAATATTTTTATCCCAGTTTAATTGTTAAATGAACAGATTCACGAATCGGCGTAGTAAGTCATTGATTTATATTGGTTTTTTACCGCTCAATTTTCGGTCAATCTGTTGAATCTCCCCTGTGATGCGGGTTGCGAGGGGGGCAAACAAAGCTTATCCCCAAAGTTATCCACAGTTCATGTGGATGGGTGGCTGGGCCATAATTGGCGCACACAATTTTCTCTGGAGTGTTGGCTTTGTTCACCATCATACAAGCGGCTGGCTGGCCGATTTGGCCCCTTTTGATCTGCTCTGTCGTGGCTTTGGCTTTGGTCATCGAGCGCATGATGAGCCTGCGCACCCACTTGGTGGCGCCTGAAGGCTTACTTGAGCAAGCACTGAAAGCCTCGCAGAACAACCTGCCCTCCGAAGAAGCCATGCAGCAACTGCACGACAACTCGGTGTTGGGCCGTGTGCTGGCCTCAGGCCTGCACGCCATGAGAGACGAGCCGCTGATCAGCGCGGAAGATTTGCGCTCAAGCATGGAGTCTGCTGGCCGCAAAGCCGCCCATGAACTGGAAAAGTATTTGGTGGCTTTGGCCACCATCGCCTCGGCAGCGCCGCTGCTGGGTTTGCTGGGCACGGTCATCGGCATGATTGATATTTTTGGCTCGCAAACCCCAGGCACGAGCAACCCCGTGCAGCTGGCTCAAGGTATTTCGATTGCGCTTTACAACACGGCGTTTGGTTTGATCGTTGCCATTCCCGCGCTGATGTTTTGGCGCTATCTGCGCGGCCGTGTGGATGCTTATGTGCTGGGCTTGGAGTTGGATGCCGAGCGTTTCGTTCGCCACCTCATCGCCATGCGTGCGCGTTTGAAGTAACAGGCCGTCAACCAGCCATGAAATTTCATCGCGAAAAAAGCTCAGAGCCCGAGATCAACCTGATCCCGTTCATCGACATTTTGTTGGTGGTGGTGATCTTTTTGATGCTCTCGACCACCTACAGCAAGTTCACCGAAATGCAGCTGAACTTGCCTGTGGCAGATGCGGCAGCACCCAAAGAACACCCGCATGAAGTGATTGTGTCCATCAGCAGCGAAGGCGCTTTCAGCGTGAACCGCAATTTGGTGAACACCCGTGATGTGCAAGGCCTGAGCCAAGCACTGGCCCAAGCCACGCAAACCATTGAGAACCCCATGATCATCATCAGCGCTGACGCACAAGCCAGCCACCAGTCGGTGATGATGGTGATGGAAGCGGCACGCCGCAATGGGCTGAACCAACTCACGTTTGCAGCCCAGTCGTCCGGCGGCAAAGCCGACTGACGCGCATGAGCGCCCTAACCACCCACACGCTCAAGCAGCAACTGCTGCAGGCGTTGGTACAGGCTTGGAACGGACGCAGCACAGACACCCCCAATGTGTTGGGGCAAGTCTTGGTGGTTTTGATGCGGCCCATCAGCTGGCTATTTGCGGGTGCAGTGGCCATCCGTCGCGAACTCTACCGACGCGAGATTTACAAGCAAGAAACTATGCCCGTTCCCGTGATCGTGGTGGGCAATGTGATGGTGGGTGGCGTGGGCAAAACGCCCATCACCATGGCCTTGGTGAACCACTTGAAAGCGCAAGGTTTGCGCGTGGGCGTGTTGTCTCGCGGCTATGGCCGCAAAACCACCAGCACCCTAGCGGTATCACCCAAGAGCCAATCGCTCAACGTGGGCGATGAACCGTTGCTGATTGCCCGCAGCTGCCAAGTGCCCGTGTTTGTGGGCAACAGCCGTGTGGACGCAGGCCTTGCGCTGCTGAGCTTGCACCGTGATGTGCAAGTGCTGGTGTGTGACGATGGCTTGCAGCATGGCCCGCTGGCCCGCGACTTAGAGCTGTGTGTGTTTGACGAACGCGGCCTGGGCAACGGCCACATGTTGCCTGCAGGCCCGCTGCGCGAGGCGTGGCCACGCAAAGCGTTGAGCCCCAATGTGCCGTGCTTGGTGCTGAAAACAGGCGGTGAAGCTGGTCCGAACGAGTTTGCGGTGCAACGCCATTTGGCTGACTATGCGCTGCAAGCCGATGGCACGAAACGTTCGCTCAGCAGTTGGTGGGACACCCCCGTGCAAGCCTTGGCGGGTATTGCAAAGCCTGAGGTGTTTTTTGCCATGTTGCGAGAGCAAGGCCTGAATGTGGTGCACACCCAAGCCCTGCCCGACCACGCCGATCTGCAAGCTTTGCAGATCGACGCTAGCCAAGGCGATGTGCTGTGCACAGAAAAAGATGCCGTCAAGTTGTGGATGCATCACCCCAAGGCTTGGGCAGTGCCGCTGCACACCACCTTGCCCGACGAACTTTTGGCCACGATTGATTTGCATCTAGCGGCTGCCCGAAACGGAAAGTTATCATCACCCCATGGACACCAAACTGCTTGAACTCTTGGTCTGCCCCGTGACCAAAGGCCCTCTGGAACTGAATCGCGACACGCAAGAGCTGGTGTCGCGCAGCGCACGCTTGGCTTACCCCATTCGCGATGGCATTCCTGTGTTGCTGGAAAACGAAGCCCGCACCCTGACCGACGCCGAGCTGGAAGCGTAAATGTCGTTTTGCGTTCTTATTCCTGCGCGCATGGCGTCATCGCGCTTGCCCGATAAACCACTGGCTGACATTGCAGGCTTACCCATGGTGGTGCGCGTGGCGCAACGTGCCAAGCTGTCTGCAGCCTCACGCGTGGTGGTTGCCGCTGACGACGCACTCATCGTGGCCGCCTGCCAAGCCCACGGCATTGATGCCGTGCTCACCCGCACCGACCACCCTTCTGGCAGCGACCGTTTGGCCGAAGCCTGCGACTTGCTGAAACTGCAAGACACCGATGTGGTGGTGAACGTGCAAGGTGACGAGCCCCTGATTGACCCCGCCTCAATTGATGCCGCAGCCCAACTTCTGCAAACACGCAGCGACTGCAGCATGAGCACCCTTGCTCACGCGATTGACAGCGTGGAAGACTTTGCCAACCCCAATGTGGTGAAGGTGGTTCTGGATGCGCGCAACACTGCGCTGTACTTCAGCCGCGCACCGATTGCTTGGTGGCGTGATGGGTTTACCCAAGGTATCACCGCACTACCAAGCCCTGCGCCGCTGCGCCATGTGGGCTTGTATGGCTACCGCGTAGGCTTTTTGCGCGAGTTCCCCAAACTGGCACAAGCGCCAATTGAGGTGACTGAATCGCTCGAACAACTGCGTGCCATGTGGCACGGCCACCGCATAGCCGTGCACATCACCGACCACTCACCCGGCCCCGGCGTGGACACGCCAGAGGACTTGGCACGCGTTCGTGCTTTGCTAAGCGCCGTTGCGTAAGGGTTTGGAAGGGATGCACGTGATATCCTCAAGTAAGTATTAAAACGTATCGACCATTAGGACTAAGAATGAGACTGATTTTGTTGGGCGCCCCCGGTGCCGGTAAAGGTACACAGGCCACCTTCATTTGCCAAAAATATGGCATTCCCCAAATCTCCACCGGCGACATGTTGCGCGCCGCTGTGAAAGCTGGCACACCACTGGGCATCGAAGCCAAAAAAGTGATGGATGCAGGCGGTTTGGTCAGCGATGACCTGATCATCAACTTGGTCAAAGAACGCATCGCGCAAGACGACTGCGCCAAAGGCTTTTTGTTTGACGGCTTCCCACGCACCATTCCTCAAGCCGATGCCATGAAGGCTGCTGGCGTGAAGTTGGACTACGTGTTGGAAATCGACGTGCCGTTTGACGCCATCATCGAGCGCATGAGCGGCCGCCGCTCACACCCCGCTTCTGGCCGTACGTACCACGTCAAGTTCAACCCACCAAAGGTGGAAGGCAAAGACGACGAAACAGGCGAGCCATTGGTGCAACGTGAAGACGACAAAGAAGAAACCGTCAAGAAGCGTTTGGACGTGTACAGCGCCCAAACCCGCCCCTTGGTCGATTACTACTCGGGCTGGGCCAAGGCTGACGCTGCTGCTGCGCCTCAGTACCGCGCCATCAGCGGCATGGGCTCGGTGGACGAAATCAAGGAACGCGCGTTCAACGCCTTGTCTGCCTAAGTCGCACACCCAAAAAAAGGGTCCGCACGCCGCAGCCCTTCTAAGCCGCTCAGCAAAAGCCGCTCAATTTATTGAGCGGCTTTTTCTTTGATCAGCTCCAATATCAGCGCCACACGCGCTTGCACAGGTGTGAGTGAGCCCGCGTGTTCAAACACATCGCCCTTGCGCGACTGCACGCCGCCCATGGCACACCGCGACGCACGCACCACGCGCATGCCGTGGGCTTGGGCTTCGCGTAACGCGGCCTCTAAGTCGTGATGCAAAGTGCCGTTGCCCGTGCCGGCCACCACCCAACCGTCGGGGGCATCGTGAGCGCAGAGGGCTCGTACCAAGCGGCCATCTGCACCTGTGTGATTGAGCACGATCTCCACACGTGGCCAAGCACGAACCGACAACACATCCTCCACACTGGGTATGCCCCATGGCAAGTGCGTTGATGTGGACTGAACAGTGACAAACGGGTTGCGCTGCTGGCTGTGCAGCTTTTGCACGGCGTCCCCGGGGTGCACATGGCCTGCACATACCAAAGACACGCCAAACACATCGTGGCGCTGGACCCAAGACATGGCTTCTTCTAAGTTGGCAGGACCATCGCTGTCTGGCGCATTGGCTGGCAGCATGGCGCAGGTGATGGCCACTGGCTTGTTGGGTGACAACACGGTTTGCAAAAAGTAGGCAGTTTCTTCCACGGTATCGGTACCATGGGTGATGACCACACCTTGCACATCGTCTTGATCTAGCCAGTGTTGGGTGCGCTCTAGCAACTGCTGCCACAGCGCAAACGACATGTCTTTGCTGTCGACTTGGGCCAATTGCTCAGACACCCAATCGATGCCACCGGTGTTGACATCGGTCATCAACGCATTGACTTCAACTTGGCCAGCTTGGTAGTTGTGTGGCGCACTCAGGTCGTCCGTCAGGCCCGCAATCGTGCCGCCTGTGGCCAAAACAACGATTTTTTTAGTTTTTTTTGCATTCATGGCTTGCCAAACTCAAAAAGCTGGTTAAAAATACAGTTACTGGATGTGCAAACAGTCACACCACCTAAGACACACATTGTGCAGGAGTCGAACCGATGATTGAAATGCCAAAACTTACCGCCCGTCAGCAACAGATTCTGGAACTCATCCAGTCTGCCATTGCCAACACCGGTTCGCCCCCTACCCGCGCAGAAATTGCCGCAGAGCTTGGCTTCAAATCAGCCAATGCCGCTGAAGAGCATTTGCAAGCCTTGGCCCGCAAAGGTGCCATCGAATTGGTGAGCGGCACTTCTCGCGGCATTCGCCTCAAAGGTGGCAACCAACGCAGCTACCAAGAAAGCAACTTCAGCGCATCGCCTTCGGGCTTCTCTCTGCCACTCGTGGGACGCGTGGCAGCAGGTTCACCCATCTTGGCACAAGAGCATGTGGACCAAACCTATTTTGTGGAAAGCAGTTTGTTCCAACGCAAGCCAGACTACTTGCTACGTGTGCGTGGCATGTCGATGCGCGACGCCGGCATCATGGACGGCGACTTGCTAGCCGTGCAATCCACCCGCGATGCCAAAAACGGCCAAATCGTGGTGGCCCGCTTGGGCGAAGACGTGACCGTCAAGCGCTTTCGCAAAACTGCCAGCCACATTGAGCTGCTCGCCGAAAACCCAGACTTCAAAACCATTGTGGTTGAGCCAGGCGAGCCCTTTGAAATTGAGGGTTTGGCCGTCGGCCTGATCCGTAACACCATGATGATGTAAAGAAAGCACACGACCATGAGCCTCGCACTTTTTGGCGCCTATCGCCTCTTGAACCCTCTGCAAAACGTTGTTCGCGGCTTCATGCCAGAGCAAGCCCTTCAAAGCACACGTCGTCCCTTACCATTGCGCGTGGCACGCGTGATGGAAGCCCAGCACAGCCGCAGCCAAGCGGGCCGCATGGTCATCTCAGGCCGTATGGCCGATGTGTGCGCTGAACTCGACCGTTTGGCCGAGCTGGAAAACCGCCACTGATCTTGCATTTGGGTTCACGCACCTCGCGTGAAGTCCCGTGTCGCAGGGCACAATCGGGGAATGAATATTGTCATCCTTGACGACTACCAAGATGTTGTGCGCAAACTGTCTTGCTCGTCCAAATTAGAAGCCTACCCTGCCAAGGTTTACACCAACACCATCAAGGGCGTTGGCCAGTTATCCGTCAGACTGCGTGATGCCGAAGTGCTGGTGCTGATCCGTGAACGCACACACATCAACCGCCAGTTGCTAGACAAACTTCCCAAGCTCAAACTCATTTCTCAAACCGGCAAGATCGGTAGCCACGTGGATGTAGCGGCTTGCACGGAACGCGGCATTGCCGTGGCCGAAGGCTCGGGCTCACCCATCGCGCCCGCCGAACTGACATGGACTTTGATCATGGCCGCCATGCGACGCCTGCCGCAGTACATCAGCAACCTCAAGCACGGCGCTTGGCAACAATCTGGTTTCAAATCCAGTGCGATGCCGACCAACTTTGGCCTTGGTCAAGTGTTACGTGGCAAAACATTGGGTATTTGGGGCTACGGCAAGATCGGCCAACTTCTGGCGGGCTACGGCAAAGCATTTGGCATGCGGGTGGTCATCTGGGGCAGCGAAGCTTCTCGTGAACGTGCGGCCAAAGATGGTCTGAATGTGGCTGAAACGCGCGAAGAATTTTTTGAACAGTCTGATGTGCTCACACTCAATCTGCGCTTGGTCGACGAGACGCGTGGCATCGTGAAGCTGGCCGACCTGAGCCGCATGAAACCCACAGCCTTGTTGGTGAACACCTCTCGCGCCGAGCTGATTGAGCCCGATGCCCTGATGACGGGCCTGAATCGCGGCCGCCCCGGCATGGCGGCCATTGATGTGTTTGAGAGCGAACCCATCATGCAAGGCCAAGCGCTGCTGCGCTTGGAAAACTGCATTTGCACGCCCCACATCGGATATGTGGAACAAGACAGCTATGAGCTGTACTTCGGCACGGCGTTTGACAACGTGGTGAACTTCATCAAGGGCACGCCCACCAACATCGTCAACCCGGGCGCACTGCAAGTACGCCGCTGAGTGGTTGGACAGGAGCGGCCTAGCTGGCCTTCTTGGCCATACGCTCGGCCATCAAGGCCATGCAGGCTTTGCGGTCGGCGTTGACTTTTTGCACCGAAGCACGCTCGGCCATTTGCTGGCTGTAGGCTTTCACGGGCAAGTGGGCCAACATGTCTTCGCCATACACAGCCTTAGATGCCATGGACGCAAGTGGCAAATTCACGATGGCGGAGCAATCGGCCAGTGTGAAAGTGTCGCCCGCCACATAAGGCGAAAACTTCAACAGCTTGGTCAAGCCTTCCACGCCTTTGGCGAGCTGTTTGCGCACTCGAATCTGGGTCGCTTCATCGACCTTGCCACCAAAGAACGCCTGTGGGTAAAGCTCACGCGCCACCAACTCAACATGCAGTTCTAGGTAGGTGATGATTTCGCGCACCTTGGCTGCCTCAAAAGCATCGGTGGGCATGAGCGGGTGATGTGGGTAGGCTTGTTCGATGTATTCGGCACACACCAAGGATTCGCTGATGCAACCCTGTGGCGTTTCTAAAAACGGCACTTTGCCCATGGGCGAGCGCAACAAGGTGGCGGGCTCAACGGGGTTGACCCAGACCAAGTCTTCTTCAAACGGCACAGCTTTTTCAAGCAGCTGAATTTTGAGTTTGTTGTAGTAGTTGCTGACAGCGAAACCGCAGAGTTTGAGGGTCATGGAAGTGCTCCGGTGAATGAAGTTTGAATTTATTCTGGCACAGCCTATTGCAGCGCAGGCTTGTAGGGGCATAAGCCAAGTCGCCTAGGTGCAACTCAAAAAGCCAAGCCTGCTCGGCCATAATCTTCGCCATGAATTCCATCTACAAAACCATAGGCATTTTGGGAGGCGCCACAGAAGCGCTGCAAATCGCATCCGAGGGCGTGGCCGACTTCGCCACCATTGACCGTATCTTGCGCGACCAAGCGGGCTTCAAGCTTGGCCCTTTCCAACTGCTCGACATCGCAGGCATTGATGTAGCGCATGAGGCCATCACGTCCGTCTACCTTCAATACTTGAGCGAGCCACGTTTCCGACCTAGCCCCATTGCGGCACAACATATCAGTGACGGCAAGCTAGGCCAAAAAGCAGGCAAAGGTTTTTACACCTATGTGAATGGCGAAGCTCAGATGCTCGCCGAGCAAGTCACGCCTAGCGTGGCAGAGATGCCACCCGTGTGGGTGTCTACCCGCGCCATGCGCCGCCCTGAGCTGCTGCAATTGCTCAAAGACTTGGGTGCCAAGATTGAAACCGGTGCATCGCCCTCGGCGCAAGCGCTGTCCATCGTCGCGCCCTTGGGCTTTGACGTGACCACCGTGGCCATCGTCGAGCGCCTCGACCCCGCCCGCACGGTGGGCATCGACATGCTGATTGACGACAAGCTCACCCAACGCCGTGTGCTGGCCACCAGCCCTGCGACACGCGCCGACATGCGCGATGCCGCGCACGCAATGTTTGCCCGAGATGGCAAAGCCGTGACCGTGATTCGTGACAGCGGTGGTTTTGTGACGCAACGTGTGGTGGCCAACATCATCAACATCGCTTGCGACATGTGCCAACAAGGCCTGTGTACCCCAGAAGAAATCGAAGCCACGGGAGCCGCCGACTTAGGTCACAGCATGGGCCCGCTGACCATGGGTAACAAATACGGTCCGACTGAGATTTTGGAAGTGCTATTCAACGTGCAAACCGTATATGGCGACACCCGCTACCGCCCTAGCCCCTGGCTGCGCCGCCGTGGCGCACTGGGTTTGAGCCTCATGCACGTCGAAAGCTAAAGCCTCATGAGCGCTCAACTCAAAAGCACCAACCAAGGTCAGACGCTTATCTTGACCTTGTCAGACCCCGCGCTACGCAACGCGATGGGGCCGGCCATGTATGCCGCTGGAATTGAAGCGCTCAATGTGGCCGAGACCAACCCTGATATTCGTAGCGTGGTCATCACGGGAGAAGGCGCGCATTTTTGTGCGGGTAGCGATGTGCACCGACTTCAAGCCAATCGCGAACAGCCTGCCGAAGTACAAGCCCAAACGATTGAAAGCCTGCACAACTGGATGGAAGCGATTCGCACCTTCCCCAAGCCCGTCATTGCAGCGGTTGAAGGCGCGGCTGTCGGATCAGGCTTTTCACTCGCTTTGATGTGTGACCTGATCGTGGCGGCAGACAACAGTGTGTTTGCCATGGCCTACAGCAATTTAGGCTTATCGCCTGATGCAGGCGGGAGCTGGAATCTGACGCACGCCCTGCCGCGCCAATTGGCAGCCGAGTTGTTGCTGCTGGGTGACCGCATCAGCGCACAACGCTTACACGAGCTGGGTGTGGTGAACCGCGTAGTGGACAGCGGCCATGCCCTGCCCCAAGCATTGGAATTGGCTGAACGCATCAATGCCCGCGCACCCAATGTGATGAACAGCATCAAAGAACTCATCAACGACGCCTCCGTCAACAGCATGACAGAGCAGTTGGCACAAGAACGCAACCAATTTGTAAAAAACTTGCATCACACCAATGCAGGCATCGGCATCCAAGCCTTCCTCAACAAAGAAGCACCACACTACAAATAAATATCCACTCCAAAGACCCGCATCCAGATTGGGTCTCCAGAGTGACAAATTCTTACTTTCAGGTCACACAAAAGACAGGCTATGGACGATCCTATTCTTAACATCGAAGAACGCGAGGCGATCAACGCAGGACGTTGGTTCTCATCTCTTTCACCTTCACTCAGGCACGACATTCTTCGATGCGCTTACGTCAAACGATGCAAAGACGGCGACTTGATCGCAGCCCGTGGCGACTCGGCCGACGAGTGGATGGCGTGCGCCAAGGGTGCAGTGCGCGTGAGTTCGACGTCGTTGTCGGGGAAGCAGATCACCTTCACCTATGTGGAGCCTGGAATTTGGTTTGGCGACGTAGCAATCTTGGACGGGGACCGTCGCACACACGATGTGTACGCGCATGGCGACACCTCTATCTTGTGCGTGGCCAAAGCGGACTTTCAAAAGATTCTCAGCCAGCACGTGGAGTTTTACGACGCCATGCTGCGCTTGCAAGCGCGTCGCATTCGCCAGCTGTTCGGTTTGGTGGAAGACCTCAACACCCTACCCCTTCGCTCACGCTTGGCCAAACAACTGTTGCACTTGGCACGCAGCTACGGTGTGCCGTGTCTGACCAATGGTCAAGAGATTCGAATTGGCTTGCATCTGGCGCAAGAGGAATTGGCTCAACTCTTGGGCGCATCACGCCAACGCGTGAACCAAGAACTCAAAGCCATGGAGCGCGAGGAAGCCATTCGCATCGAGCCAGGTGGCTTGGTGATTCGCAACCGCGACGCTTTGCTACACATCAGCGAAGCCGACCACTGACAGGAGCCCACACATGAGCCGGGACGACACACACACCTCCCAGCCCATGTCAGCGGCGCACGGCATTGACACGGTAGCCCTCGCGGCTTGGCTGAGCGCACACCTACCGGACTTTGATGGCCCACTCTCGCTAGAGAAGTTCAAGGGCGGTCAATCTAACCCCACCTACCAACTCATCACACCGAAACGCAGCTACGTGCTGCGCACCAAGCCTGGCCCAGTAGCCAAGCTTCTTCCCTCGGCCCACGCGATTGAACGTGAGTTCAAAGTCATGCACGGCCTTTACGGCACAGAAGTCCCCGTCCCACAAATGCATGTGCTCTGCGAAGACGAGTCCATCATTGGCCGCGCGTTCTATGTCATGGAATTTGTGCAAGGTCGCGTGCTGTGGGACCAAACATTGCCGAGCATGAGCAACGCCGAACGAGGCGCAATTTACGACGAAATGAACCGCGTCATCACTGCTTTGCACACCGTGAAGTTTGCTGAACGTGGGCTTGAAAGTTACGGCCGACCCGGCAATTACTTTGAGCGTCAGATTGGACGTTGGAGCAAGCAATACGTAGCCTCTGTCACTCAGCCCATCGACGAGATGGACAAGCTCATGGCATGGCTGCCGGCCAACATGCCTGCCAGCGCCAAGGACGAAAGCAAAGTGAGCATCGTGCACGGCGACTACCGCCTCGACAACCTGATGTTTCACCCCACCGAGCCACGCGTGTTGGCGGTGCTCGATTGGGAACTGTCCACCCTCGGCCACCCCCTAGCTGACTTCAGCTACCAGTGCATGGGCTGGCACATCCCACCCGGTACGTTCAGAGGCATTGGCGGTGTAGACATCGCCTCACTCGGCATTCCCAGCGAGAGTGAATATATCCACCGCTATTGCGACCGCACAGGTCTATCCACCCCCGCCGACCTGAAAGCTGACTGGAACTTTTACCTCGCCTACAACATGTTCCGCATGGCGGCCATCTTGCAAGGCATTGCCAAGCGCGTGGAGGCTGGCACGGCCTCTAGCGAACAAGCCAAAGTCAATGGCGCGGGTGCGCGCCCCATGGCCGAGCTGGCGTGGAAATTTGCACAACAAGCCTAAAAGAAAAACGAGACAAGGAAACAAAAATGAACTTCGATTACAGCGACAAAGTCAAAGACCTGCAGGCTCGCTTGCTGGCCTTCATGGACGAGCACATTTACCCCAATGAGCAGCGCTTCATTCAAGAGATTGCCGCCAACCGAGCCAAGGGCAATGCTTGGGTGCCTACCCAGTTGGTTGAAGAACTCAAGCCCAAAGCTCGTGCTGCGGGCTTGTGGAATTTATTCATTCCCCATAGCCCACGCGTGCCCAATGGTTTGAGCAATTTGGAATACGCCCCTTTATGCGAAATCATGGGTCGCGTGCCATTCGCGGCAGAGGTGTTCAACTCCTCTGCGCCTGATACCGGCAACATGGAAACCCTTGAGCGCTATGCAAGCGAGGAGCTGAAAGTTCAATGGCTGGAACCTTTGCTGCGCGGTGAAATTCGCTCTGCCTTTTTGATGACCGAGCCTGCCGTGGCGTCATCAGACGCCACCAACATCCAATGCAGCATAGCTCGTGATGGCAATGAGTACGTCATCAACGGCACGAAGTGGTGGAGCTCTGGCGCGGGCGATCCACGTTGTGCCGTCTACATCGTGATGGGCAAGACAGACACCGAAGCCCCCAAGCACTCCCAACAAAGCATGGTGGTTGTGCCCGCCAACACACCCGGCGTGAAAGTGGTCAGACCCCTGAGCGTGTTTGGCTATGACGACGCGCCGCACGGGCACATGGAAGTCACCCTCACCAACGTGCGCGTGCCAGTTGAAAACCTATTGCTGGGCGAAGGACGTGGGTTTGAAATTGCCCAAGGTCGCTTAGGCCCAGGGCGCATTCACCATTGCATGCGCACCATCGGTTCGGCCGAACGTGCCCTAGAGCTGATGTGCAAACGACTCAACAGCCGCGTGGCATTTGGCAAGCCCTTGTCGGCACAGGGCGTATGGCATGAACGCATTGCAGATGCACGCATCATGATTGAGCAAGCGCGCTTGCTCACCCTCAAAGCGGCCTACATGATGGACACCGTGGGCAACAAAGACGCCCGTGCAGAAATTGCCATGATCAAGGTCATTGCCCCCAACATGGCCAGCCAAGTGATTGACTGGGCCATGCAAGCCCATGGCGCAGCAGGCGTGTCAGATGACTTCCCATTGGCTTATGCCTACGCCACGCAACGTTGGCTGAGGCTTGCAGATGGCCCAGATGAAGTGCACCGCCAATCCATTGCTAAACTTGAGCTTGCAAGGCATATTGCCACCGCTCCTCAAGACATTGACATGCCCATCACACGTGGCAGCTAAGGAATACACATGATCGACGTTTACTCATGGCCCACACCCAATGGACACAAAGTGCACATCATGCTCGAAGAGTGTGGTTTGCGATTAGGCAAAGACTGGTTGGCACACCCAGTAGACATCAGTCAAGGTGACCAGTTCAAGCCCGAGTTTTTGAAAATCAGTCCCAACAACAAAATTCCCGCAATGGTTGACCCACACGGGCCAGACGGTAAGCCAATCAGCCTGTTTGAGTCTGGCGCGATTCTGTTGTACCTTGCTGCTAAAACTGGCAAGTTTTTACCCAAGAGCGACCGCGCTAAATATGAAGTACTGCAATGGCTGATGTTTCAAATGGGTGGCGTGGGTCCTATGCTGGGCCAAGCGCATCACTTTCGCACCTATGCGCCAGAAAAGATTGACTACGCCTACAACCGTTACACCAACGAAGCTAAACGCTTATATGGCGTGATGGACAAGCGATTACAAGAAAGCAAATTTATCGCGGGCAACAGCTACAGCATTGCAGACATTGCCATCTTTCCTTGGACACGCAGCTGGGACAAACAAGGCATTGATTGGGCGGACTTCCCCCACCTCAAAGCTTGGTTTGATTTGATTTCAGCGCGTCCTGCAGTTCAACGCGGTGTGCAGGTATTGGCTGATTTACGCAAGCCTTTAACCGATGACAAGGCGAAAGATGTTTTGTTTGGTTCGGGGCAGTATCAGAAACGTTAAGGTGGCGTTGTACTAAAAGAACAACGCTGCTCTGACGAGACACAAGCACCGTCAAAAGCAACAAAATCACCCAGAGTGTTGCGTTTGATTTGCGAAACAAAACCGCCAGTAGGGTTGTAGCCATTGCTTGGCAAAGCAAGCTCATCACCGTTGAGATTCACTAAATTGATTGTGGTTGCAGATTGGTTATTCGTCGGCAACTCGTAACGCAGCACACTCATGACTGCTGCGGATGATGCATTCTCTACAGGTTCATTTTTTGCCAAAACGTAGAGATATGCATTTGTCTCAACTAGGTCGTACAACTGAGCTGTCGAACCACTCAGCATTTTGTTTTCAAAGACATTGGATACGCCTGTCAAGTGATTCACATAGTAGCGACCGTTATCGTTTTTAAGGTAGACCATGGTGGTGTTTGACACTGCACCACTGCCTCCGATCACAAGATCCGGCTTGGCGTTTGAACGCGGCAACAAAAACACCTTGCGATGCAAGGTCGGAAACACTTGGCCTGCACCCGTCGTCGGTATACGTGACAGATCCTTTGTCAAACTGCCAGCACCAGTCTTCGTTCCATCGTTCATCAACACAATGGCTTGACCGTTATCGGTAACTACCAAGTCAATATCGCCATCCCCGTCGATGTCGCCGGCTGCTGCACCCCATGACTGCTGCAAAGTAAAACTAGTCTCTTGCCGGAGATATGTGGACGAATTAGCTTGACTGACAAAAAGAACCTGTTTGAATGCCCCTACACCCCCGCACACAACATAGACATCAGGCTTACCATCAGCGTTGAAGTCAGCTGTGATCGACTGCACAACAGTCTGACAAACTCCTCGATCATTCAGCAAGGTAGTGGTTGCATCTTCCCAAACACCGCCGGCAGATTTTTTGAGGAAATAAGCCTTGGCCGATGCTCCAGATTGACTAACTGCGACAAAGGCTGAAAAAGTACCGTCTTGAAAAAAATCACCAAACGTCAGTGACTCAGCGATGGAGCTGCCAACTGGTGAAGTTGTTGTGATACTTGGAATTTGTGGAACGTCGAGTGCGATGCCGTTCTTGTTGGCATATGAAGAAGTAGCAACTGACAACGGCATAGGGACAGAGGGGTTGGTCGCCTCATTAGAGGAGCTGGAACTACCACCCCCACCCCCGCAACCTAACTGCATGAGCGAAAAAAGAAAAACAACAAATATTTGTAAAAATTTCATCTTATGGTTTGAATCGACCCAAGACCACTTTACTTGATATATTGAAATAAACGGCTGACAAACTGATAAAGTTGCAACTGTCGCAAACGATAAAAAAAGACGTGATGATTAAGAAGTTTTTCCTGTTGACCTGCCTGCTCCTGTCTGTGTGGACGGGCGTGCTCGCACAAGATAAACCCTCTGCTTCACGCGCTATTTTGGCCCGCCCCCCGCAATCTGGCTCTGAGCCCATGCTGCTGCTGGGCCCTAAAAATCGTCCTTACACGGAGATCATGGTTCACACCACCAAACTTGACTACTTTGACTGCAAAGGCATTGTCGCCCCTTGGTTCCGTGAGTTACTGGTCGCAGAAATGAACTACTTTGCCGAATTGGTGGAGTTACCCTTCGTCAAAGGTGATGCTTGCGTGGTGAGCATCGGTACCGACAAGAGCCTGACCCCTGGGCGCATCAACATTCACCTTTATGTGAATGAACAACGCCTTACAGCCTGCGTTCGCAACGAGCAATGCCCCGTGTTTCGCAGCGTCAGCCTGATCCCTAAAGACAAAGTGCTGTATCGCTCTTACTTCTTGTCCGACATGTCTCGCAAACTGATTTCTCAGCAATGCGTGACGGACAAGGGCAAGCTACATACTGACACCACCTGCTACACAGTGCCTTAAGGGTTTTTTGCACTGATTGCTAAAGCCTACCCTTGAAAAGTCGATCTTCTAGGGATATGCGTTTTCCTTCATCTACCTTCATCACGGCTGTACTCGTTCTGACAAGCCTCTTCGGCTTGCCAGCTTGGGCGAATGATCCGCCCAAAAAACCTGCGCCCATTGAGGAGCCCCCTAAGCCCTCGTTCGATTACGTCGAAGAAGAAGGCGTCAAAGGACGCGGTGGATACATCTATAAACGTGTCGCCAAGCCAAAGTTTGAAGAGCCTGAGCCTGTTCCAAAGGCACCGTTCCCAGAACCGCCAGAGCCACCTGAGCCGCCCAAAAAGGACGACCACGGGAAAAAGGACGATGGCCATGGAGAACCAAAGAAAGAAGAGAAAAAAGACGATGGTCACGGCGCGCCTCCTAAAAAAGAGGACAAGAAAAAAGATGATGGGCATGGTGGTGGGCACGGCAAAGATGCCCCAAAGCCCACTCCACCTGCCTTCAGCGCTGTGTACGACCCAGCAATCATTAAGCTCGATGCCAATAACCGACCTCTGACGCCCGTGATATTCACGAACGTGTATGCCGATTACTTTGTGTGCCATAAAACCATCAAGGTGAAGTTTCGTGACCAAGTTTTGGCAGAAATGAACACCTTTGCCGACCGGATGGGCTTACCACGCGCCAAAGATATGCCGTGCATGATCAAAGTGGCCAAGCCCAACACGAAGTTTCCAGGCGCGATTTACATTGAGTTCTATGTCGATGAAAAGGCTGAGAAAGCCTGCATCAAGAAAGCCGAATGCGGCTCAACCCGCTTGTTGATGCTTTTTCCTAAAGACAAGACCGGCATCAAAAGCAAAGAGCTCTATCGGTCATATGTGCTGACGGACGAAAAGAAGTTTCGCCGAGCGAACTACTGCGTGAGCCCCGATGGGCAATTCTTGGGGGAAAAGCACTGTTACGTGGTACTTCACCCGGATTGGCTGTTCAATTAACAGCTAAGAGAAAGTGGCCTGTCCGACAGGAATCGAACCTGTGACCCACAACTTAGAAGGTTGTTGCTCTATCCAACTGAGCTACGGACAGAAATGAAAAAAGGCCTCGCAAAACGAGGCCTTTTTTACTTTGATGGTCGGGGCGATAGGATTCGAACCTACGACCCTCTGGTCCCAAACCAGATGCGCTACCAGGCTGCGCTACGCCCCGAAGCAACTATTGTAACCCATAATGTGGTGATGATTTCCCCAGCAGCTGCACAAAGTACCGCGCTCAAAGGCGTACGCGTTCTCACCCTCGCTTTGAACCTGCCTGGACCGGCTGCAGTCATGCGTTTACAGAAGATGGGCGCCAAGTGCACCAAACTCGAACCCTTGGCTCCTAGCGGGATGGTTACGTCAGACCCAATGGGCATCTACAAACCTGCCGCCTACGAGGTGATGCACAAAGGTTTAAAGGTCTTACAAGCTGACTTGAAGTCTGAACGCGGCCAAGCAGCCCTGCACAAGCAATTGGCGCAAACAGATGTGCTTATCACGTCCTTCCGCCCTTCTGCCTTGGTCAAGCTCGGTTTGGCTTGGAAAGAATTGCACAAACGTTATCCCGCTTTATGCGTCGTGAGCATCGTAGGAGCACCCGGCGAGCGAGCCGAAGAGGCTGGACATGACCTGACTTACCAAGCGGACAGCGGCTTGGTGAACGGCTTAGTAATGCCTCCCAGCTTGTATGCGGACATGGGTGGCTCATTGTTTGCCACCGAAGCAGTTTTGCAAGCTTTGCTGTTGCGTCAACGTCCGGGTCGGACGTTTTGCAAAGGCGTGTTCTATGAAGTGGCTTTGAGCGATGCCTCAGCCTACCTTGCCCTACCCCGCACATGGGGCCTGACAGTGCCTAGTGGCGACGTGGGCGGCGCTCATGCAGGCTACAAGGTCTACCCCTGCAAAAACGGCCGCGTGGCTGTGGCGGCTCTAGAGCCTCACTTTGCGGCACGCTTATGCGAAGCCGCGGGCTTGAGCAAAGAAGCAGCCAAGCAGATGCACAAGCGCAGCACACACGAAGGCATCGCCACATTCTTAGCCTCACAAACGCGCGCACAGCTCGACAAGCTGGCCAGCAGCAAAGACATTCCTTTGCACACGCTGCAGCGTTAATTCAGACTGTTCACGCCTTCACCGTTGGCGTAAAAAGATGAGGCTTAGCTCAAGTGCCGCAATGGGTGTGCAGACGCTGGCCAAGGGCTTTCAAAAAATGGCAGCACCATCTCTGGTGTGACCTCTGTAATGCGCGGGGGCTGCCACTTCGGCGTATGGTCCTTGTCCACGGCCAAGGCGCGAATACCCTCCACCGTTTCGCTGCTCACGCCACGACGCGACAGATGATCCGTCTGAAAACAATGACGCACCAAGTCGCGTTCCATGCGCAAGTCTGCAGCCAGTGTCATGTGGCGGCCACGACGAACCTGTTCGAGCGTGACGCACAGCATCAAAGGCGACTGATGGTGCAAGCCTTTCAAGGTTTGCACCGACCATTCATCTGTACCTTGCAAGGCTTGTTCCATCTCGGCCACAGTGGCTAAACCGAACACCTTGTCGATCGGCCCCTGCTGCCAAGCAAACGTTTGAGCCAAAGCTTGCTCTGTTGTGGTCTTGCTTTGCGAGCGCAACCAAGCCACCACCGCTTCACCACTGGCCCAGTCTTGCTGACGCAAAGCATCCCACAGCGCGGGTAAGGCAGATGAATCCACACACACATCGGCCAAGCCCACATGCAGCGATTCGCCACCGCGCAGCACATAGCCCGTCAGCGCCAAGTACTCGCCCATGTAGGCAGGACATGCAGGACCTGTGCAACGACCTAAGAAATAACCGCCGCCGACATCCGGAAACAAACCAATGTGCGTCTCTGGCATGGCCATCTTGGTTCGCTCGGTCACCACGCGCAGCGCAGCGCCTTGGCTGATGCCCATGCCGCCGCCCATGACGATGCCATCCATCAAAGCAATGTAAGGCTTGCGATAGTTTTGAATCAAATGGTTGAGGCTGTATTCCTCGGTGAAGAAATCTTCCAGCGTCACATCGCCACTCAATGCAGCTTGGTGAAAGTAACGAATGTCACCGCCGGCACAGAACGCACCGAATGGGCCTTCTTTGTTGCTGCCTCGCACCACCACAGCCCTCACCTGCGCGTCGTCTTGCCACTGCTGCAGCACATGGTTGAGCTCACGCACCATGGCCAGCGAGAGCGAATTCAAAGCCTTAGGGCGATTCAGGGTGATGAGGCCCAAGTGGCCCACACGCTCAGCGTGCACATCGGTGGTGTAAGTGGACATGGTGATTCCTTCTTCAAGTACTTGTGTGTATTTTCTTCAATTCAATATCGCAGCGAACACCTGAGATGCACCCGCGCGACACCTCTAAAGTCGAGACGTAAAAAAGCCGAGGCAAACCTCGGCTTTTCGTGCAAACAAGTGGATTACTTGTTGCGCTTACGCTCGTGCTCTTTCAAGAAGCGCTTACGCAGACGCACGCTCTTAGGCGTGATTTCCACCAACTCGTCGTCTTCGATGAATTCCACACCGTATTCGAGTGTGAGGTCGATCGGAGGCGTGATCTTCACGGCGTCTTCTTTGCCAGACACGCGGAAGTTAGTCAGCTGTTTGGTACGTGTGGCGTTCACCACCAAGTCGTTGTCACGGCTGTGGATACCCACAATCATGCCTTCGTAAACAGGGTCGTTCGCCTTGACGAACATACGGCCACGGTCATCCAACTTGCCCAAGGCATAAGTGAAGATTTCGCCGTCGTCCATGGAGATCAACACACCGTTCTTACGGCCGCCGATGTCACCTTTGTGTGGCTCGTAGCTGTCGAAGATGTTGGAGATCAAACCTGAACCACGGGTCAAGTTCAAGAACTCGTTGGTGAAACCAATCAAACCACGGGCTGGAATGCGGTATTCCAAACGCACACGGCCACGGCCATCGGGTTCCATGTTGACGAGTTCACCTTTGCGCTCGCCCAAAGCTTGCATGACGCCGCCTTGATGGGTTTCTTCGATGTCGGCGGTGACCAATTCGATAGGCTCATGGCGCTCGCCATTGATGTCACGGAACACCACGCGTGGCTTAGACACAGCCAACTCGTAGCCTTCGCGGCGCATGTTTTCCAACAAAATGGTCAAGTGCAATTCACCACGACCAGCGACGTCAAACACGCCTTCTTCGTCGGTTTCTTTCACACGCAAAGCCACGTTGTGTTGGAGTTCTTTTTGCAAACGGTCCCACAGCTGACGGCTGGTCACGTACTTGCCTTCACGACCGGCCAGCGGGCTGGTGTTTACGCAGAAGTTCATGGTCAGGGTTGGCTCGTCAATCTTGAGCATTGGCAACGGTGCTGGGTTGACAGGGTCTGTCACAGTCACGCCGATGTTCAAGTCAGCAATACCGTTGATCAACACGATGTCGCCAGGGCCGGCTTCGGTGGCTTGTACACGGTCCAAGCCTTGGAATTTCAACACTTGGTTGACGCGGCCTTTGACAGCTGTGCCATCTGGGCCTTCCATGACCATCACGTCCATCATGGGCTTCAAAGTACCTTGGCTGATACGGCCCACGCCGATACGACCCACGAAGGTGGAGAAGTCGAGCGCAGAAATTTGCAATTGCAACGGTGCAGCAGGGTCACCTTGTTGAGGTGGCACGTGCTTCAACACGGTGTTGAACAAGGCCGACATGTCTGGGCCCCACTGCTCGCCTGGAGCGCCTTCTTCGAGAGACGTCCAGCCATTGATACCTGAGGCATACACCACGGGGAAGTCGAGTTGTTCGTCGGTTGCACCGAGTTTGTCGAACAAGTCAAATGCAGCGTTCACCACTTTGTCTGGGTTCGCACCAGGCTTGTCCACTTTGTTCACCACGACGATGGGCTTCAAGCCCAAGGCTAAAGCTTTCTTGGTCACGAAACGGGTTTGAGGCATGGGGCCTTCTTGCGCATCGATCAACAACACAACGCCGTCCACCATAGACAAGGCACGTTCAACTTCGCCACCGAAGTCCGCGTGACCAGGGGTGTCGACGATGTTGATGTGGGTACCTTCCCAGCTCACAGCACAGTTCTTGGCCAGAATCGTGATGCCGCGTTCGCGTTCGATAGCGTTGTTGTCCATCACGGTGTCGACCACTTTTTCGTGTTCGGCGAAAGTGCCAGATTGACGCAGCAATTGGTCGACCATGGTGGTTTTACCGTGGTCAACGTGGGCGATGATGGCGATGTTGCGAATTTGCTTACTCATGCTTCTCTCTTCCTTTATGCCTGCTCAGCCAATGCGGGCTGGTTCACAGACGAACTTTCTAAAATTTGTTGAATTTCAAGGGGACTCAACAACCGTCCCGGAATCAGTTCCCCCGCTTTCACATGGGCAGTACCCAGCAAAGCGTGCGGTTGCTCCCCAAACACACTCACGCGATCAAGGTCTGGCCAAGATCCGCGACGACGCACGCCGCTCAAGAAGCGACCTGCATTTTCAATATCCAATGTGACGACCGTGTGATCGCCCAAGAGCGACTGCACTGGCATCAAACGCGCTTCGCGTTGTGGCTCATCCATCGCGCTCAGGTCTTCCAAGGTCACACAAGCTGACTCTTCAAATGGGCCCGTGGCCACACGACGCAAAGCACTCAAATGACCACCACAACCCAAATCCTCAGCGATGTCTTCACCAAGCGTGCGGATGTAGGTACCCTTGCTGCAGGTCACACGCAAACGCAAAAACGGTTTATCGCCATCGAGCTGCATGTCGAGCAGCTCTAAGTCGTGAATCACCACATGACGTGGCTCGCGCTCGACAGTTTCACCCGCACGCGCATATTCGTACAAAGCTTTGCCGTCCTTTTTCAAGGCGCTGTACATGGGTGGCACTTGCGTGATCGGCCCCATGAAACGGTCGAGCACTTCCACCACTTGACCTACGGTACAAGTGACAGGACGCTCTGAAATGACTTCACCTTCGGCATCCGCAGTGCTGGTTTTGACACCTAAGCGCACTGTGGTTTCGTAAGTTTTGTCAGCATCCAAATGGAGCTGACTGAATTTGGTGGCTGCCCCAAAACACAAAGGCAGCACACCGGTGGCCAATGGGTCGAGCGTACCGGTATGGCCCGCTTTTTCAGCCCGTAACAGCCACTTGGCTTTTTGCAACGCATCGTTGCTCGACAAACCAATCGGTTTGTCCAACAGCAACACACCATGCACAGGGCGACGCTGCACCCGTACGCGCGGCGCGCGCGGCATAGGTGAACTGGGAGCCACATCGCTCCCTGATGTCTGCCCTGCGGCGTTCATGCGTTCAATCGTCCTTGGCTTTGCTAGCGACTGCTTTTGCAATCAGCGCATTCATGTCTGACGCGCGCTCAGGCGTGCGGTCATACACAAAGTGCAAGGTGGGTACGGTGTGGATGTGCAGGCGCTTGAACAAACCATTGCGCAGGAAACCTGCAGCTTGGTTCAAGCCCTCGCCTGTTTTCACAGGGTCGCCATTCAACACACTGAAATGCACTTTGGCATGGGCGTAATCGGGCGTCACTTCCACGCCTTGCAGCGTGACCATGCCCACGCGTGGGTCTTTCAACTCACGCGCGATCAACTCGGCCAGATCGCGTTGGATCTGGTCGGCCACCTGGTAGCTGCGGTTGGGGGTGCTGCTCGGTTTACGTGCCATGCTTCATTGCACTGACGCTTTACAGCGTACGTGCCACCTCTTTGATTTCGAAGAATTCCAACACATCGCCTTCGACGATGTCGTTGTAGTTCTTGATGGTCAAACCGCACTCGAAGTTTTCTTTCACTTCTTTGGCATCGTCTTTGAAACGCTTCAAGCTGTCGAGTTCGCCTGTGAAGACCACCACGTTGTTGCGCAACAAACGCAACTTGGCGTTGCGGCGTACCAAACCGGAGGTGACCATACAACCCGCGATCGCACCAATCTTGCTGACGCGCAGCACTTGGCGAATCTCGGCTGTACCGATGACTTCTTCTTTCTTGTCGGGCGTGAGCATGCCGGACATCGCGGCTTTGAGCTCGTCCACAGCGTCATAAATGATGTTGTAGTAACGAATGTCCACGCCATTGCTCTCAGCCAACTTGCGCGCACCTGCATCGGCACGTGTGTTAAAGCCAATGATCACAGCCTTAGAAGCGATAGACAAGTTGACATCGCTCTCGCTGATGCCACCCACAGCGGCGTACACCAACTGAACTTTGACTTCTGCGGTCGACAACTTGAGCAACGAGGCTGCCAAAGCTTCTTGTGAACCTTGCACGTCGGCTTTGACGATGATGGGCAACAGTTTGACTTCGCCTGACGTCATGTCGGAGAACATGTTCTCCAGCTTGGACGCTTGCTGCTTGGCCAACTTGGTGTTGCGCACCTTGCCTGCACGGTAGGTGGCGATTTCGCGGGCACGACGTTCGTCGGTCATGACCATGAATTCGTCGCCAGCTTGCGGCACTTCGGTGAGACCTTGAATCTCAACAGGGATCGATGGACCAGCAGACTTGATCGGCTTGCCGTTCTCGTCCAACATGGCTCGCACGCGGCCATAGGTTTGACCACCCAAGACCACATCGCCCACATTGAGCGTACCGGACTGAACCAGCACTGTGGCCACAGGACCGCGACCTTTGTCCAGACGCGCTTCGATCACCAAGCCTTTGGCCATGGCGTCGACAGGCGCTTTGAGTTCGAGCACTTCGGCTTGCAAGAGCACTTGCTCCAGCAACTCGTCAATACCTGCACCGGTTTTGGCAGAGACTTCACAGAACGGTGAATCACCACCGAACTCTTCAGGCACCACTTCTTCGGCCACCAGTTCGCCTTTGACGCGTTCTGGGTTGGCACCGGGTTTGTCAATCTTGTTGACCGCCACCACGATGGGCACACCAGCAGCCTTGGCATGCTTGATAGCTTCTTTGGTTTGTGGCATCACGCCGTCGTCCGCCGCCACCACCAAGATGACGATGTCGGTGGCTTTCGCACCGCGAGCACGCATGGCCGTGAAGGCCTCGTGACCGGGCGTATCCAAGAACGAGATCATGCCGCGTGGTGTTTCCACGTGGTAAGCGCCAATGTGTTGGGTAATGCCGCCGGCTTCGCCCGACGCGACTTTGGCGCGACGGATGTAGTCCAGCAAAGAAGTTTTACCGTGGTCCACGTGGCCCATGACCGTGACCACAGGGGCACGTGTGATGGACTCGGCTTGGTGGCCGGATGCTTCTTCTTCGGTAAAGGCTTCTGGATCGTCCAAAGCAGCAATCACCGCCTTGTGGCCCATCTCTTCCACCACGATCATCGCGGTGTCTTGGTCCAAAGGCTGGTTGATGGTGGCCATTTGGCCGAGTTTCATCAACTGCTTGATGACTTCAGAGGCTTTGACCGCCATCTTGTGGGCCAACTCGCCCACGGTGATGGTTTCTGGCACGTGCACTTCCAGCACCCGTGCTTCGACCGGTGCTTGTGGTGCGCGGTCATCGTCACGATCGCGATCGCGTCGGCCTTTAGGGCCTCCACGCCAGCTGTTGCGGCCCACGCCACCACTCGCGTCGCCGCGTGTTTTGATGGCTTTCTTTTTAGCTTGTTCGTCGGCCCAGCTGGAGGACAGCTTGGCGCTCTTGACTTCTTTGTTGCCAGGTGCGGCTGTACCGGCTGCAGCAGGTGCGCCAGGACGTGCACCAGCACCGGGTGTACCGGCGGGCTTGTGCAAAGTGCCTTTGATGGTTTTTTCAGGCGCTGGTTCAGGCTTTTTAGCCACCATTTGCTTTTGAGGCGTACTCATCATCAAGCGAATGGCTTCAGCTTCAGCCAAAGCTTTGCGACGACGGGCGTCCAAATCCACAGCGCGAGCTGTGTCTTCGTCTGCGCGGGCCTTAGAGGCTGCGGCAGCTTCCACGCGAGCAGTTTCAGCGGCTTGCACTTTGGCGTCGACCACAGGTTCGGCGGCTTCAGCTTTGGCTTCAGGAGTTACAGAGTCAGCAGCCACAGCGGCTTCGGCTTGCGCTTTGGCTTTGGCAGCTTCGGCCTTGGCTTGGTCTTTGGCTTCTTGTTCTTCGCGCACGCGGCGTTTTTCGGCCAGCTCTTCTTCTTGACGACGGATCAGCTCAGCTTGACGACGGGCTTCCTCCTCACGACGGGCCAATTCGGCATGGTCGATCACAGGTGCAGCAGGCGCTTCAACCTCTGCGGGTGCAGCTTGCACATCAGTCGCATCATCCTCATCACGTTTGACGAAGGTGCGTTTTTTGCGCACTTCCACTTGGATGGTGCGGGCTTTGCCTGTGGCGTCGGCTTGTTTGATCTCGGTGGTCGATTTCTTGACCAAGGTGATTTTCTTGCGCTCAGGAGAAGCCGTGCCATGGCTGGCTTGCAAATGGCTCAAGAGCTTTTGCTTGTCACCTTCGGTCAGCACATCGCTGGCCGAAGATTTGTTGACACCGGCTGCTTTGAGCTGGTCAAGCAGTGTGTCGTTTGGTTTTTTGAGTTCGCTTGCAAACTCGGCTACGGTCGTACTGGTCATCTCTGGTATTCCTCTCCATGACCGTTACTCTTGACCCGTGAACCAATGTTCACGTGCCTTCAAGATCAGGGCTTTGGCATCTTCTTCGCTTTGGCCGGTGATGGCTGTGAGCTCGTCCACGGCCAAATCGGCCAAATCGTCACGGGTGTGTACGCCGCTCTCAGCCAACATGGGCAAGAACTCCGCATTCAATCCTTCGAGGTCGCGCAAATCTTGCGAAACTTCTTCGACGCTCTCTTCGCGTGCAATTTCCATGGTGAGCAGCGCATCCTTGGCACGTGTGCGCAACTCATTGATGGTGTCTTCATCAAAGCTTTCGATTTCCAACATCTCTTGCAATGGCACATACGCCACTTCTTCGAGACTGGTGAAACCTTCTTCAATCAAGATGTCAGCCACTTCTTGGTCCACGTCCAACTTGGCCATGAACAATTCACGGATGCTGAAGGTTTCGTCAGCTTGCTTCTGAGCAGATTCAGCCGCATCCATGATGTTGATTTTCCAGCCGGTCAGTTCAGCTGCCAAACGCACGTTTTGGCCGCCGCGACCGATGGCGATGGCGAGGTTTTCTTCGTCCACCACCACATCCATGGCGTGACGCTCTTCGTCCACCACGATGGAGCTGACGTTGGCAGGTGCCAAAGCGCCAATCACAAACTGAGCTGGGTCTTCACTCCACAACACGATGTCCACGCGCTCGCCGGCGAGCTCGGTGGTCACGGCATTGACGCGAGTGCCACGCACGCCAACGCAAGTACCGATAGGGTCCACGCGTTTGTCGTGAGAGATCACAGCGATCTTGGCGCGTGAACCAGCGTCACGGGCGCAAGATTTGATCTCGAGCATGCCTTGTTCGATTTCTGGCACTTCGTGGCGGAACAATTCGACCATGAATTCAGGCGCTGAGCGAGACAAGATGATGGGAGCGCCACGCAAAGTGAGGTCCACGTCCATGATCATGGCGCGCACACGGTCACCACTGCGGAAGTTTTCCTTAGGGATCATTTCGCTACGACGCAGACGACCTTCAACGCGACCGGATTCAACAATCAGGTCACCCTTGTCCATGCGTTTGACGGTACCGACAAAGATCTTGTCACCACGAGACATGAAGTCGTTCAACAACATTTCGCGCTCAGCGTCACGGATCTTTTGCAAGATCACTTGCTTGGCAGCCATCGCACCGATACGACCGATGGGCAAGGACTCAACGCCCTCTTCGATGTATTCGCCTTCTTCAACGTCGGCCACTCGCTCGCGGGCGTCCATCAACATTTCTTCTGCTTCTGGGTTTTGCAAACCTGCTTCATCAGGCACAACCAACCAACGGCGGAACGTTTCGTATTCGCCGGTGTCGCGGTTCATCGCGACGCGAATGTCCACTTCACCTTCGTACAACTTCTTAGTGGCTTGGGCCAGCGCCAACTCGACGGCGCCAAACACCACATCGCGTTCGACGTTTTTCTCGCGCGAGATTGCCTCGACCAGCATCAACATTTCGCGGTTCATGATCGGTTACTCCTTCTCTTACCTATGTTCAACGGGGCTTTTTGCCCTTGAAATCCACAATCGGAGCCAGACGTGCTTCTCGCAGCTCGTCCAGCGTGAAACCCAGTGCGTGCACTGGCATTTCGGCTAATCTTTTGGGGCTCACTTTTTGGCCAGGCTTGGCCTTGACTTCATCACGCCACGTGATTTGCCAACCTGCACCATCGTCGGTTCGTTCTAAAGTGCCACGGAATTTTTTACGGGTTGCAGCCACTTGGCCTGCAGCGGCTGCGCCGATGGGCGCTTTGAGCGTGAGGTCCACCTCTTCGCCCACAAAACGCTCGAAATCAGCTTGGTGACGCAAGGGGCGATCAATGCCAGGCGACGACACCTCAAGGCGGGCGTAGTCAGCGCCATCCACTTCCAAAGCAAATTGCAATTGGCGCGTGACGCGCTCGCAATCTTCGACATTGACGGGCTGAACAGGTTCGCCAGCCGTCCAAGGCATATCAATCGTGATGCGCAATAGCCCCCCAGCAGAGCGTTCAATCTCTACCAAGTCGTAACCTAAGCCGGTCACAGTTTGTTCTACGGTTTGCTGCAAACTCACGTCGAAAAATAGCCTTCAAAATCAAAGATCAAAAAACAAACGACCAAAAAAAACGAGCGGTAATTACCCGCCCGTTTGGTCGTGAAGCGCATATTGTAGCGCCTAAATGCTTGATTATCAAAGGATAAATGCTATTTTTAGACGTCAGCCCCCACCAAAATCTTCGTGTAAGGGGCCTGCGGATTGTTCAGCACTTGCTCAAACGTACCCGCCTCCACCACCTTACCCGCCTGCATGACCATGACATGGTGCGCCATGGCGCGGATGACCGAGACATCATGGGTGATGAGCAAATAGCTCAAACCCCGCTCGCGCTGGAGCTTTTGCAAGAGCTGCAGCACTTGAAGCTGAGTGGTGGCGTCCAAAGCGCTGGTGGGTTCGTCCAAGACCAAGACCTGCGGCTCTATGACCAAGGCACGGGCAATAGCCAAGCGCTGACGCTGACCACCCGAAAACTCATGCGGATAGCGCTGCAGCAAGCCCGGAAACTCGGTTTCGGTCAAGCCCACGGCGGCCAAAGTGACCAAAATGCGGCGAAGCCTGCCCAAGTCGTCCAGTTCAGGGGCGTGCAGCGTCAGCCCTTCAGAAACCAGTTCGCTGACGTTCATACGAGGTGACAGCGATGAAAACGGGTCTTGGAAAACCACCTGCACTTTGCGACGCAGCGGCAAGTCTTGCGAAGCGTTGCCTTGCCAAGCAGCACCATCAATCGTCAATGAGCCTTGTGAGGGCATCAGACCAAGCGCCGCCAAAGCCAAGGTGGTTTTGCCCGAACCCGACTCGCCAATCACACCCAAGGTCTGACCTGCGCGCAAATCGAACGTGGCGCCCTGCACTGCCACAAATTCATCCCCTTTGAACCAGCCGCGCCAACCGGCGCGACGGATCGGGTAGCTGACGTGCAAAGCCCGAGCCTGAATGACGACGGGCGCGTTGCTTTTAGCCTCCACCACTTCGCGCGGAGGTTGGCTGTTGATCAGTTTTTGGGTGTACAGGTGCGTGGGGTAAGTCAGCACCACATCCACCGCCCCAGACTCCACCACCACGCCTTTTTCCATGACCAAGACTTGATCGGCAAAGTAGCGCACAGTATTCAAATCATGTGTGATCAACAGCACAGCCATGCCAAAGCGCTTTTGCAAGTCGCTGAGCAAATCCAAAATTTGCGCGCGCAGCGACACATCCAAAGCCGTGGTGGGTTCATCGGCCACCAACAAGCGAGGTCGGCAAGCCAATGCCATGGCAATCATCACGCGTTGGCGCTGACCACCCGAGAGCTGATGCGGATAAGCACTGGCGCGGCGGACGGGTTCGGGGATGCCCGTGAGGTTGAGCAGTTCCACCGCCTCGTGCCAAGCTTCTTCGCGCGTCATGCCGCGTTTGAGTTCAAGCACTTCGGCAATTTGGTCACCCACCATCATCAAAGGGTTCAAGGCCGTCATGGGCTCTTGGAACACAAACGCAATGTCTTGCCCGCGGATGTTGATGAGCTCACGCTCGCTCAATTTCACCAAATCATGGGTGTGCGGCGCATCGGTGGCATCTGGGTGCAAGGTGTCTTCGTCTTGCGCCGTCCACAACACACGGCCCGAGACTCTCGCGCCTTCGAGCAACTTGACAAAGCTCAGCGCGGTCACGCTTTTGCCTGAGCCAGACTCGCCCACCAAGGCGAGCTTTTCGCCGAGGTCTAAGTTGAAGCTGATGCCTTTGACGACATCTTCCGATTGAAAACCAATGCGTAAATCGCGCACTTGAAGCAAAGGCAATCTCATGAGCGCGCCTTTCTGGGGTCCAGCGCATCGCGCAGGGCGTCGCCCATGAAGGTGAGCAGCATCAAGGTCACGACCAAGACGGCAAACGTGGATAACGAAATCCACCATGCATCAATGTTGTTTTTACCTTGCGCCAACAACTCGCCCAAGCTGGGTGTGCCAGGCGGTACACCCAGACCTAAAAAGTCCAATGATGTGAGCGACAAGATGGCCGCGCTCATGCGAAACGGCAAAAAGGTGACCACCGGCGTCAAACTGTTGGGCAACACATGACGCCACATGATTTGCGCATCGGACAAGCCCAAGGCACGCGCAGCGCGCACATAGTCGAGCTGGCGGTTGCGCAAGAACTCGGCACGCACATAGTCAGACAACCCCATCCAGCCAAACAGCCCTAACAAAATCAGCAGCAAGCTGATGCTCGGGTCAAACACAGCAGAGAAGATGATAAGCAAATACAACTCAGGCATGGCACTCCACACCTCGATGAAGCGCTGCATGGCCAAGTCAGTCTTGCCACCGAAGAAACCTTGCAAGGCTCCCGTTAAGATGCCAATGACCGTACCAAACAAGGTCAGCGCCAAAGCAAACAACACCGAAATGCGAAAGCCGTAAAGCAAACGCGCCAATACATCGCGCCCACGGTCGTCCGTGCCAAACCAGTTGGCTGCAGAGGGTGGCGCGGGATTGGGCGTCGCCGCGAAGTAGTTCAAGGTGGTGTGGTGATAAGCCACGGGAGGATACAAGGCCCAGTTACCGGGTTTATCAAACTGGGCTTGAATGAAGGGATCCAAAAAATCTGTGGGCGTATCAAAGTCGCCGCCAAACGTGGTCTCGGGCTGGTTGTGCACGATGGGCATGTAAAAGCTGCCGTTGTAGCGAGCCAGCAAAGGCTTGTCGTTGCACAAGACTTCGGCCAGCAAGCTCAATCCAAAGAAAAATACAAACAACACCAAGCTGTAAAAGCCAAGGCGGTTATGCCTGAACCTCAGCCAAGCGCGCTGGGTGGGCGACAAAGATGCTTCAGTCGAATTTGACACGCGGGTCCACCCATACATAACAAAGGTCGCTGATGAGCTTGGTGACCAAGCCAATCAACGTGAACAAATACAAAGTCCCCAACACCACGGGGTAGTCTCGGCGCATGACGCTCTCGTAGCTCAACAGTCCCAAGCCATCGAGTGAGAACAGCGTTTCAATCAACAGCGAACCAGTAAAAAACGCACCAATGAAAGCAGCAGGAAACCCTGTGACCAAAGGAATGAGCGCATTGCGAAACACATGGTTCCAAATCACACGGCGCTCAGACAAACCTTTGGCACGAGCTGTGAGCACGTATTGCTTGCGAATCTCTTCGAGCATGGCGTTTTTGGTGAGCAGCGTGGTCACGGCAAAAGCACCCAACACGCTCGATGTGACAGGTAACACGATGTGCCAAAGGTAATCCGTGATTTTTGCACCCCAAGTGAGTTGCTCCCAGTTGGCCGAGGTCAAGCCACGCAAAGGGAACCATTGCAGTTGGCCACCAAACACCACCAGCAAAGCCACGCCGAGCACAAAGCCAGGAATGGCAAAACCAACCAATACCAAGAGGCTGCTGACCAAATCGAATGTCGAACCCGCACGCACCGCCTTGGCCACGCCCAGCGGTACAGAAATGAGATAGCTCAACAGAAACGTCCACAACCCCAAGCTGATGGATACGGGCATTTTTTCTTTTACCAACTCCCACACGGTTTTGGGATAGAAAAAACTCTTGCCCAAATCAAACACGGCAAACTGTTTGAGCATTTGCCAAAAACGTTCGGCTGGAGGTTTGTCAAAGCCATATTGCTGGCGAATTTCTTCGATGCGTGCGGCATCCACACCTTGGCGGCCACGGTACCCAGCACCAGCCACGGCAGCTCCCTCGCCGCCGCTGTCGCGGCCTTGCAGTTGCGACACCATTTGCTCAACTGGCCCGCCCGGCACAAACTGAATCACCACAAAGGTCATCAGCAGCACGCCAAACAACGTTGGAATCATTAGCAGCAAACGTCTGAGGATGTACGAACTCATGGCGCACGCTCCGCTCTTTTGGTCGCAGCCAAGGTGGCGCGGTTGTCAATGGTGGCCCACCACGTAGACGAGGCCCATGTTTCGGGTTGGTAGTAGCGCGGCATGACGGCAGGCAACTCAAAGCGGCCATTGCGCCACGCCACGCGATGCACCGCCCCGTACCAATGCGGCACGGTGTAGTGGCCATGGCGCAGCACTCGGTCTAGTGCACGCACGGCCGTGATGAGCTGAGGACGGGTTTTGGCAGATGTGACGTTTTCTAGCAAAGCATCGACTGCCGGGTCTTGAATGCCAATGAAGTTACCAGAGCCTTCTGTGTTGGCGGCCTTAGAGCCAAAACGCTCCATCAACTCCGTGCCCGGCGACTCGCTGCCCACGATGCGGTTGCTGATGATTTCAAAATCAAACACATCGAGTCGTTTTTGCAAAATCGCAAAGTCGATCACCTTGTAGTTCACTTGAAAACCAAGCTTTTCGAGGTTTTTGGTATACGGGGTGATGACACGGCCCATCGCACCCGAGTTATCTAAGAACTCCACCGTGAACGGCTCACCCTTGGCATTGCGCAGTGCACCATCGCGATACGTCCAGCCAGCCTCGGCCAGCAAAGCTTTGGCCCGACGCAAATGATCTCGCAAGGTTTCACCGGATTTGGGATCGAGAGAGGTGCGCGGTGGCAGAGGCACTGCATCATTGAACACATGAGGCGAGAGCTTGTCACGCAAAGGGCTGAGCAACGCCAACTCAGCAGCGTCAGGCATGCCTGTGGCTTCAAAGTCACTGGCCACAAAGTAGCCACGCACACGCTGGTATGCACCGTAAAACAACTGGCGGTTCATCCACTCAAAGTCCATGGCCAAAGCAATGGCTTCGCGCACGCGGGGGTCTTTGAACTTAGGCAAACGGGTGTTGAACATGAAGCCCTGAAAGTCACCCGCGTTGCCGTGCTTGAACTCGCTTTTCATCAACTCACGGCTGGCAAATTGTTTGCCCGTGTAGCCCCTTGCCCACTCGCGGGCAATGAAGGACTGCACCAAATCAAATTCACCCGCCTTGAAGCCTTCAAGCTGCGCAGTGTTGTCTTTGTAAAGGCGGTACGTGATGCGATCAAAGTTGAACAACCCTTTACGGACGTTCAAGTCACGCGCCCAGTAGTTGTTGTCACGCTCATAGCTCACGTCGCGGCCAAACACCACTCGACCAATTTTGTAGGGGCCGCTTCCGATGGGAATGTCCGTCACGATTTTGTCAAAGGGCTTGGGCGCACCATTCTCAATGCCCCACTGACGACTGAACACGGGCATGCCACCCACAATGAGCGGCAGCTCTGGGTTCACGCGTTTGAAATCAAAGCGCACCGTGCGAGGGTCGACCACCGTCACACCGGCCACTTCGGCATAAAGCGTTCGGAACTGCGGGGCGGCTTGCTTGCTGATGAGTTGCTCAAAGGAATACTTCACGTCCTCCGCCAACACCGCTTCACCCGTGTGAAAACGCGCTTGCGGGCGAAGTTTGAAGGTAACGGAGCGGCGGTCCCCTGACACAGTCACATCCTCAGCCAACAAGCCATAGGCGGTGGTGGGCTCGTCCATCGTGCCCGTCATCAAGGACTCGAACACCAAACCACTCAATCCAGGAGCGGCATTGCCTTTGAGGGTGAATGGGTTGTACTTGTCAAAGCTGGACAACCGCGAAGGTGGAACCAACACGAGCTCTCCACCTTTGGGCGCAATTGGGTTGACGTAGTCAAAATTCTTGAAGTTGGCTGGGTATTTGATGTCCCCAAATTGGGAGTAAGCATGCCCCGCCCACGAGGGGACAGAGCACAAAAACACCAACAAAATGAAGAAGCTACGCATGCGACAATTCTGCAAGATTTTTTTGGAGAGATTTCATGAGTAAAAAAACGGGTTTCTTGTCTGGCAAAAAGCTTCTGATCACGGGTGTGTTGTCCAACCGCTCCATCGCTTATGGCATTGCCAAAGCTTGCCATGACCAAGGTGCCGAGTTGGCCTTCAGCTATGTGGGTGAGCGCTTCAAGGACCGTATCACCGAATTTGCTGCAGACTTTGACTCTAAGCTCATTTTCGACTGTGACGTGGGCAGCGACGAACAAATCACTCAAATGTTCACTGACTTGTCAGCGCACTGGCCTACGTTTGATGGCTTTGTGCACTCCATTGGCTACGCCCCTCGTGAAGCCATTGCTGGCGATTTCTTGGACGGTTTGTCACGCGAAGGCTTTGCGATCGCGCATGACATCAGCGCTTACAGCTTCCCAGCCATGGCCAAAGCCGCTCTACCCTACCTCAACGACAACTCAGCCGTACTGACCCTGTCGTACTTGGGTGCCATCCGCACCGTACCCAACTACAACACCATGGGCTTGGCCAAAGCCTCGCTCGAGGCGTCTGTGCGCTACTTGGCCGAATCTTTGGGCGCCAAAGGCCGCAACCTGCGCGCCAACGGCATCAGTGCGGGCCCCATCAAAACCTTGGCTGCCAGTGGCATCAAAGGCTTTGGCAAGATTTTGAGCGTGGTAGCTGAAGCCTCTCCCATCCGCCGCAACGTGACCATCGAAGACGTGGGCAACGTCGCTGCATTCTTGATGTCCAACTTGGCTGCAGGCGTGACTGCCGAAATTACCTATGTGGACGGCGGATTTAGCCAAGTTGTAGGTGGCATTGCAGAGCCTGTAGCCGAGTAAGCTGTCGCTCCTGGCCACGCGGGTGGTCACATATGCGGGCTGTACGCCCCAAGGAGACGACCATGCAACGACGCGATTTGCTATCTCACATCTCCTTGGGTTGCCTCGGCAGCCTCGCCTCATTACCCGCAGTGGCCACACAGCCGCCTGCGCTGTGGCTGGCCAACCCATATCAAGGCAATGAAAAGCTCGCCGACTGTTGGGTGAGTGAAAAATACGACGGCATACGAGGCTACTGGAATGGCCACCAACTCTTGAGTCGAAGCGGCAAAGCACTCAACCCTCCCACTTGGTTTGTACAGGCTTGGCCTTCGCAGCCGTTTGAAGGCGAACTTTGGGCGGGACTCGGCCAGTTTGAGCAAGCAGCTTCTGTCATTCAACAAAAACAAGCGACGGACAGCGCATGGCGCGCCATGCGCTTCATGGTGTTTGACGCCAACACCTCCACCCAAGCGTTCACAGATCGCATCGTGCGCTATCAAAGCATCGTCAAACAGATTGGCAAACCTTGGGTTCAAGCCGTGCCGCAAAGCCAAGTGCCATCACATGCCGCACTGAAGGCCATGTTGCACAAAATCGTGCAAGCCGGAGGCGAAGGCTTGATGCTGCATCGTGGCAGCAGCCTGTACCAAAGTGGGCGCAATTCAGATGTCCTGAAAGTCAAACCCCACGAGGATGCTGAAGCCAAGGTGATCGGCCATGAGCCCGGCCAAGGCAAGCACGCCGAACGTCTAGGCGCATTGATGGTCGAAACACCGCAAGGGCTGCGCTTCAAACTCGGCACGGGGTTCACAGACGCCCAAAGAGAAAACCCACCAGCCGTGGGCCAGTGGGTCACTTATAGCTATCGTGGCTTGACTGACAAAGGCGGGCCGCGCTTTGCCAGTTTTGTGCGCATCAGGCCCACGGTTGAACGCTGAGGCCGGCAGCCAGCGTTAGGCTTTGACGCAATCGGCGAAATAGCGCTTCACGCCGTCGTCGCCTACCACCTCGACCAACCCGTGGATGTCGGTCTCAAAGCCGGGGCATTGCAAGTTGAATTCACGAGCGAACTTGAGATAGTCCACGATTTTCTTGTTGAACACTTCACCTGGGATGAGCAACGGAATACCCGGTGGGTATGGTGTGACCAAGCTGGTGGTGATGCGGCCCAACAAATCATCCACAGGCACGCGCTCGGTGTTGCGGTGCGCAATTTGTGCGTAGGCGTCGCTGGGCTTCATGGCGGGCGTCAAATCGCTCAGGTACATCTCGGTGGTCAAACGTGCGATGTCGTATTTGGCGTAGAGCGTGTGGATGTGTTGGCACAAGTCACGCAAACCCATGCGCTCGTAAGCGGGATGTTTTTGGCAGAACTCAGGCAGGATACGCCACATGGGTTGGTTGCGGTCGTAGTCATCCTTGAACTGTTGTAGAGCAGTGAGCAAGGAATTCCAACGGCCCTTGGTGATACCGATGGTGAACATGATGAAGAAGCTATACAAGCCTGTCTTCTCCACGATCACGCCATGCTCGGCCAAAAACTTGGTGACGATGCTGGCCGGAATACCTGTCTTATCGAACTTGCCGTTCAAATCCAAACCGGGCGTGACGATGGTGGCCTTGATCGGGTCCAACATGTTGAAGCCATCGGCCAAGTTGCCAAAGCCGTGCCATTTAGATGACTTGCCCTTGCCTTTGATGATCCAGCTGTCTGCGCGGCCAATGCCGTCTTCCACCAGCTCATCGGGGCCCCAAACCTTGAACCACCAGTCTTTGCCGTACTCATCGTCCACCTTGCGCATGGCGCGGCGGAAGTCAAGCGCTTCGGCAATGCTTTCTTCCACCAAGGCTGTGCCGCCGGGTGGCTCCATCATGGCAGCAGCTACGTCACAGCTGGCGATGATGCTGTACTGGGGACTGGTGCTGGTGTGCATCAAATACGCTTCGTTGAACAAGTGGCGGTCCAACTTGGTTTTTTGCGAGTCTTGCACCAGCACATGGCTGGCTTGGCTGATACCGGCCAACAATTTATGGATCGACTGCGTCGCGTACACCACCGAATGCATGGGGCGCTCACGCTTCTTACCCATGGCGTGGTACGTGCCGTAAAACGGGTTGAACGCCGCATGGGGCAACCAAGCTTCGTCAAAGTGCAAGTTGGCCACATAGCCGTCCAGCATGTTTTTGATGGTTTCGGTGTTGTACAACACGCCGTCGTAAGTGGACTGCGTGAGTGTCAACACACGGGGCTTGACCTTCTTCGCATCCACACCTTTGAGCAAAGGGTTGGCCTTGATCTTGGCTTGAATCGTGGCAGGCTCAAACTCACTTTGCGGGATGGGGCCGATGATGCCGTAGTGGTTGCGCGTAGGCTTCAAGAACACAGGCACAGCACCGGTCATGATGATGGAATGCAGCACCGACTTATGGCAATTACGATCCACCACCACCACGTCATCAGGAGCCACGGTGTGATGCCACACAATTTTGTTGGAGGTGCTCGTGCCATTGGTCACGAAGAAGCAATGGTCGGCGTTGAAGATACGTGCGGCGTTGCGCTCGCTCTCGCCAATCGCGCCGTTGTGGTCTAAGAGCTGGCCCAATTCTTCCACCGCGTTGCACACGTCGGCACGCAACATGTTTTCACCGTAGAACTGGTGATACATCTGGCCCACAGGGCTCTTCAAAAACGCGACGCCACCCGAGTGACCGGGGCAATGCCATGAATACGAACCGTCTTCGGCGTAATCCAACAAGGCTTTGAAGAATGGGGGCTGCAAGCTCTCGAGATAGCTCTTAGCTTCACGGATGATATGACGCGCCACAAACTCAGGCGTGTCTTCAAACATGTGAATGAAACCATGTAACTCACGCAAGATATCGTTGGGCAAGTGGCGTGAAGTCTTAGTTTCGCCGTACACATAAATTGGCACGTCTGCGTTTTTGCGGCGAACTTCTTCAATGAAGGTACGCAGATTCAAAACCGCAGGGTCAAGGTCGGGGCCAGGAGTGAACTCTTCATCATCAATTGACAAAATGAAGGCACTGGCGCGTGACTGCTGCTGCGCAAACTGGCTCAGGTCACCATAGCTGGTAGCGCCCATGACCTCATAGCCTTCGCCCTCAATCGCATCAGCCAAAGCACGAATACCTAGGCCGGACGTATTTTCAGAACGAAAATCCTCGTCGATGATGACGATGGGGAAACGAAATTTCATGCGGGGACTCCGAGCATTTAAGGCTTGAAAAAAACAACAGCGCCGAAGTGTACTCGCCCACTGTTACAATGCATGGCTTCGGAGCGATGGATGAGTGGTTTAAGTCGCACGCCTGGAAAGCGTGTGTGGGTTAATAGCCCACCGCGGGTTCGAATCCCGCTTGCTCCGCCAAAACAAAAAGCCCCTGCTGATTCAGCAGGGGCTTTTTTCTTTAAGCCTTGGCATGTTGAACGACTGCAAGATCCAGAACACCCAGCGACTGATCCTGATCCATCAAAAAGGCTCGCAAAACGCCATGCTCTTTCAGCGTTAAGCCGTCTACACCCAACACAACACGGGTGGAATCTTCGCCTTTGAAGTCAACTTTGACGTCAACTTTGAAAATTTCAGCCTCATTGAGCTTGCAGACAACCGCCAAATCTTTGGTATCTGGATCGCCCTTGTCACGACTGACATAAAAAAGCAGCGTCAACTTTGGCACCAACACCGGAAAAGCTGAGGTCTTCAGCTGTTCAAACAAATCGATGATGGAGACTTGGTTCGTGATCGAGTCAACTATGACGCGATTGGCCGCAATCGCAAAATAAACGTTCAGCATAAAACCAGCTTAGCTGCTGCTCTCTTGGGCTTTCTTGATGACGTTTTTAGCGTCTGTGCTGCTGTTGGCCGCCGCTGAGCTGATGGGGTTTTGAATGACCAGGCCCAACAAACGAGCACCATGCTCAACAGCGATAGATCCGTATGAGATATCACCTTGAACGATCGAATCTTTATGGAACTCAACGCGCTCAGCCGCGTAAATATTGCCTTCCACCTTGCCAGCCACCATCACACGATGGGCGGTGATGTCACCAGACACCTCGCCAGTTTTGCCGATAGCCACAGTGACTTTGTTGTCTTTGGTGGTTTCGATGTTGCCCACCACTTTGCCATCAATACGCACGCTATCGAGCAAGACCAAGCGACCATAAATCTGCGTGGTACGACCAATGATCGTGTCGAATCGCTCTTGCGATGGGGACAGTGACTTGTCTCTGAGTTTTTCAAACATGACTAGCTTTCTTGAGAGACTGTGGGTTCACTGTGCGCTGGCAGTGGTTTGCGTCAGCATTTGCGTGGGATTCAGCACACGGTCATTGCGCATGACTTCGTAGTGAAGATGCGGACCGGTCGAACGACCTGTGCTGCCCAACTGAGCAATGGTTTCGCCACGCTGAACTTTTTGGCCGACTTCAACCATGCGTTTGCTCAAGTGCGCATAGCGGGTGGTGAAGCCCTCAATGTGGCTTATCTCAACGACATTACCGTAGGAGCCGTCCCAACCAGAACGTGTCACCGTACCCGCAGCAGTGGCCACAATGGGCGAACCCACTTCGGCTACAAAATCTAGACCTTCGTGCATGGCCAGTTGACCAGTGAACGGGTCATTGCGAATGCCGAAACCGCTCGTCACGCGGTAGTCCTTGCCCATCGGAACGCCTGTAGGCAGCGCATGCAGCCAACTCAATTGCGTGGACCAATTCTGGGTGAGGTTTTTGACCGCAATTTGGGTTTGCTTGAAATCATCCAAGGCAGACGTAAAGTCGTCATTCAAATCGTGCGAAGGCGTGTGCTGGACACGAGGTGCAACCCATGGGCCGCCTCGCGCATCGTCTTTTTTGTTGTATTTATCGCGCAGATTAACAGGCGTCGCGACTTCCATGAATTTGTTTTTCAGGGTTTCAAGCTGACGAATCTCCTGCACCGTGGCATTCATGGTCTGTCGCAGGTTATCCAAACGCTCGCGGTACACCGCCTCAACTTTTTGTTGCTCTGCCTCTGTTGTGACGCCGCCCATGCTGCGCGCCAAACTTGGGCTCATCTCAATGGCAATACGAAAACCGATGAAATGAAGCAAGACCCCCAAAGTCACCAGCACAAACGCCGAGGCGCACACAGCCACCAGCACCTTTTTGGCCGTGATGGAAATGGTCCGCACAGAGGCGGTGGGTCCTGATACCCACATTAGCTGCATAAGTCGCTCCGAAAATCTTGTCGAGTTAACTGGGAATTCGTTCCCAGTTGGAGGGAGAATTGTAGGGAGTTCCCACAGCAAAAGTCACTTAATTTTTTAGGATCAACATTCACCAATGACAAAGAATTCCTCTTTGACGAAAGTTAATCCCATTGCTCTAACTTGAGCTCAGGTTATTTTGCAAATGCATAATAATGATGAAAATTTAAGCACATGAATATCCCTTGGCTTGAACCAGACGCCCCACTTCCACCACCTGAATCTGCCCAAAAAAAAGGCAGTCCAGTTGCTGGTTTGGTGGCTGCAGGCGGGGGGTTATCTGCCCATCGGCTGTGTGAGGCTTACCAAGAAGGTATTTTTCCTTGGTTTAGCGAGGGACAACCCATACTTTGGTGGTCGCCGGACCCACGCATGGTCTTAAAAACAGCAGATTTCAAGCTGCACAAATCGTTGCGCAAAACGCTGCAACTCTTTCAAAAAGATGCCAATTCCGAGTTGCGTATAGATAGCGATTTTGAGCAAGTCATCCGGCGTTGTGCGCAAAGCTCTCGCAAAGGGCAAACTGGCACTTGGATCTTGGAGGAAATGATCCAGGCGTACATAGCCCTTTATCAAGCAGGATTTGCCCACAGCGTTGAAACTTGGGTGTCTGGTCATTTGGTCGGGGGGTTGTATTGCGTTTCGATCGGCGACACATTGTTTGGCGAATCCATGTTTGCAGCGCAAACTGATGCGTCCAAAATTGCTTTGGCCGGACTTGTCGCTTTTGCTCGCTCACAAGGCTTGGCATGGATAGATTGCCAGCAAAACACCAAACATTTAGCGTCCCTAGGTGCAAATGAAATGGACAGAACCGAGTTTCTAAAGATGGTCAGAGAAGCCCCAAAGCACACCCGCCGGTCTTGGCACTTTGACCCCGTAAATTGGGCGCATGTGCTGCCTCCGACTGACAAGCCATGACCAACCCAAACGACCTGCCGTTCCAAGCTGTGCAGTTTTATGCCACAGCGCCCTATCCGTGCAGCTACTTGCCCGATCGGACAGCGCGCTCGCAAGTCGCAACGCCCAGTCATTTAATTTCGGCAGATGTGTATGACCAGTTGGTGCGCCAAGGCTTTCGACGCAGCGGCTTGTTCACCTACCGGCCTTATTGCGACAGCTGCAAGGCTTGCACCCCTTTGCGAGTCGATGCCCTGCACTACCAAGCTAGTCGGAGCCAGCGACGCGCGTGGACGAAGCACCAACATCTGCAAGCCCGCGTCTTAAAGCTTGGGTTTGACCCCGAGCACTACGCCTTGTACCTTCGCTACCAAACCCTGCGTCATGCGGGCGGCGGCATGGATGAAGACAGTACCGAGCAATACACCCAGTTTTTGCTACAGAGTCGTGTCAATACGCGTTTGATCGAGTTCAGAGAGCCTACCGTGAATGACACGCCTGGTGCTCTCAAAATGGTGTCCATCATTGATGTGCTGAACGATGGCCTCTCGGCTGTTTACACTTTTTACGAACCCGAACCCCACACCAGCTATGGCACTTACAACGTGATGTGGCAAATTGAGCAAGCCAAAACACTGGCCCTACCCTACGCGTATCTTGGCTATTGGATCGAAGACAGCCCGAAGATGAACTACAAGGCTGACTTTGAGCCGCACCAGCGATTGATCGACGGCTTGTGGAAAGATAACTGACCTCTTGGTAATTTCACATGATAAAATTAAATCATGCGTAAAACCACTGTGCCTTCCACGCCTAACATTCAGGTAATTGAGCGTATGTTCACGCTCATTGATGTCTTAGCCTCTCGCGAAGAGGCAATTTCGCTCAAGGAAATCAGTGAGCGCACCGGCTTGCATCCCTCCACCACCCATCGCATCTTGAATGACCTCGCAGTCGGTCGCTTTGTGGATCGTCCTGAAGCGGGCAGTTACCGTTTAGGCATGCGCTTGCTGGAACTGGGTAACTTGGTCAAAGGCCGTTTGAACGTGCGCGACGTGGCCTTCCAGCCCATGCGCGAATTGCACAAACTGATCCAACAGCCCGTCAATCTGAGCGTGCGCCAAGGTGATGAAATTGTGTACGTCGAGCGTGCGTTCAGCGAACGCTCAGGCATGCAAGTGGTGCGTGCCATTGGCGGTCGTGCACCATTGCATCTGACGTCCGTTGGCAAATTGTTTTTAGCAATGGATGATCCGCAACGCGTACGAGCCTACGCCACTCGCACAGGCTTGAGCGGACAAACACGCAACAGCTTGACCCAACTCACGGCGCTGGAGCGAGAACTGTCCAAAGCGCGTCAATACGGCGTGGCGCGTGACAACGAAGAACTAGAGCTTGGCGTGCGCTGCATGGCCTCTGGCATTTATGACGACCAAGGAAAATTAGTTGCTGGATTGTCTATTTCAGCACCGGCAGATCGGCTGGATGATGAATGGCTTGCGAAACTTCAGGCCACCACACAAGCCATCTCGCACGCCTTAGGCTATCAAAACAATCACGAATAAGGCAGCACCGTGAAAAACAAAAAGCCAGCAAATTTTGCTGGCTTTTTGTAATTAGAACGATCAGTTCATCAAGTCTGTGGGCGAATATGACCGCCATGGTTGGTTTCAACCCATTTGCGCACGCGTTCAGCATCCGCAATACGGCTCAACTTACCTGCCGAATCCAAGAACACCATGATCAACTTGCGACCGGAGACTTTGGCCTGCATGACCAAGCACTGACCTGCTTCAGAGATATAGCCAGTTTTTTGCAAACCAATATCCCAGTTTGGGTTCTTCACCAAACGGTTGGTGGTGTTGTACTGCAGGGTACGGTTACCCACCTCAACACTATGGCTTGGGGATGTTGACAATTCGCGCACAGTCACGTCATGGTAGGCATTACCAACCAAGGTTGCCAAGTCTTTGGCACTGGATTGGTTTTGGCTTGAAAGACCAGTTGGCTCCACGTAACGTGTATCGCGCATGCCTAACTGAGCTGCTTTTGAATTCATCAAACCCACAAACGTGGACATACCACCAGGATAAGTGCGTCCCAAAGCGTGTGCTGCGCGGTTCTCGCTAGCCATCAAAGCCAAATGCAACAACTCACCGCGTGTGAGGGTTGCCCCGACGCGCAGACGTGAGCTGCTGCCCTTTTCGGTGTCTACGTCATCTTGGGTGATGGTGATGGACTCGTCCATCGGCAACTTGGCTTCGCTGATGATCAGGCCGGTCATCAACTTGGTGATGGAAGCGATTGGCAAAACCGCTTGGTCGTTCTTGCTGAGTAAAACTTCGTTGGTGTCTTGGTCAATCACGTAAGCCACGCTGGATTTCAAATCCAACATATCGCTGGTGGCGTGCAGACCAGCCTTTTGGCCAAATGAAGGCACCACGGGGGCCGCTTTGACAATTTTTGCGCGACGCACATGTGTCTTCACAACAGCGTGCTTAGATTTTTGGACAGTTGGCTTTTTTTGGTTCTGAGCGGCTTGTGCAGGCATGGTGCACAAATTAGCCAGTAAACCGAGTGAGGTGGCAATCAGCAGTCGTTTCAAGAGGTGTTCCTTTAGCTTGAAAAACATATTGACCCTAGTCTAACAAGAAAAGTCACGCAAGATCAAGGACTTGCGTGACTTATTTAACAAAATTGATACGATGTATCAGTTTTTGTGATTTAACCTTGTGCGGCCACTCGGTCAGACTTGCTTTGGAGCTTGTTCAGCGCACTCAAATAGGCCTTGGCAGATGCCACCACGATGTCTGGGTCTGACCCCACGCCATTGACGACGCGACCACTGTTTTGCAAGCGCACCGTCACTTCACCTTGGCTCTCGGTCGAGCCGCTGATGGCATTGACGGAGTACAACACCATTTCGGCGCCACTATTGACGTGAGACTCAATGGCCTTTAGGGAAGCGTCGACAGGGCCATTGCCATCCGAATCGCCCTTCACTTCTTTGCCTGCCACCGTGAACACCACGCTCGCGTGAGGACGCTCGCCAGTTTCACTGTGTTGCGACAAAGAAACAAATGCAAACTGTTCGCTGGCACTGCTCACCGACTCTTCGCTCACCAAAGCCAAGATGTCCTCGTCAAAGATTTCGCTTTTACGATCAGCCAACTCTTTGAATTTGGCAAAGGCCGTGTTGATGTCGGCTTCGCTTTCCATTTGTACGCCTAAGTCTTCCAAGCGTTGCTTGAAGGCATTGCGGCCACTGAGCTTACCCAACACAATCTTATTGGCACTCCAGCCCACGTCTTCTGCGCGCATGATTTCGTAGGTGTCACGCGCTTTGAGAACGCCGTCTTGGTGGATACCAGAGGCGTGGGCAAAAGCATTTGCGCCCACCACAGCTTTGTTGGGCTGCACAACAAAGCCAGTGGTCTGACTCACCATGCGGCTGGCCGCCACGATTTGCTTGGCATCGATGTTCATGCTGAGGTCAAAGTAATCGCGGCGGGTTTTGATCGCCATGACAACTTCTTCGAGCGAACAGTTACCTGCGCGCTCGCCTAAGCCGTTGATCGTGCACTCCACCTGACGTGCGCCGCCAATCTTCACACCCGCCAATGAGTTGGCCACGGCCATCCCTAAGTCGTTGTGGCAATGCACCGACCAAATCGCTTTGTCAGAGTTAGGCACACGCTCGCGCAAGGTCTTGATGAAGTTGCCATACAACTCCGGAATGGCATAGCCCACCGTGTCTGGAATGTTGATGGTGGTTGCACCTTCTGCAATCACGGCTTCAACGACACGGCACAAAAAGTCCATCTCGCTGCGGTAGCCGTCTTCGGCGCTGAACTCGATGTCTCCCACCAAGTTGCGGGCAAAACGCACCGACTGCTTGGCTTGCTCGAGCACTTGCTCGGGCGACATGCGCAACTTCTTCTCCATGTGCAAGGGTGACGTGGCAATGAAGGTGTGAATGCGCGCCCGGTTAGCACCTTTGAGGGCCTCAGCGGCACGGCTGATGTCACGGTCATTGGCGCGCGACAACGAACAAATGGTGGAGTCTTTGATCGCGTTGGCAATGGTCTGCACCGCCTCGAAGTCACCATTAGAGCTGGCAGCAAAACCGGCTTCGATCACGTCGACCTTCAATCGCTCGAGTTGACGTGCGATGCGCAGTTTTTCGTCGCGCGTCATGGAAGCGCCGGGCGATTGTTCGCCGTCACGCAAGGTGGTGTCAAAAATGATGAGCTTGTCGGTCATGGTCAGGACTCCTAGATTCCTAAAAAACTTGCAACGTTTGGTTTAGCCCCAAAGCAAAAGGCCCGCTGCGAGTGCATACGGGCCTTGTGGGGTTTGCGCGTGCGCTACCAACTCCGCCCGTTGGGGGATAGAAGCAGTAGAACCAGCGAAAAATTTGTCATGAGCGGAATTTAGCACAAAGATAAGCCCTTTGTGCTTAAAGGTGTCTTATTTGTGCAAGCCAGCCTCATCAGGTTCATCCGTTGACGTACTGAAGAGGCTCGTCTGCATTCCTTTCGCTCGACGCCAAGCGTACAAGCCATAGCCACTCAATCCATAAATCATGAACAACGCAAACAGCACGATGGGTGGATGAATGGTGATCACGGCAATGGTCAAAGCCAACAACACAATCACTACAAATGGAACGCTTTGCTTCATTTGTACATCTTTGAAGCTGTAAAAAGGCACATTAGTCACCATGGTCAAGCCTGAATACAAACACCAAGCAAACATGGGCCATGCCACCTCAGGACCGCTCACACCCATCTCCGTCATCAACCACATGAAGCCCATGACCAATGCCGCAGCGGCTGGTGATGGCAGACCTTGGAAAAAGCGTTTATCCACCACGGCGGTATTGACGTTGAAACGTGCCAATCGCAATGCAGCGCATGACATGTAAACGAATGCAGCCACCCAGCCCCAACGCCCCAAACCTTTGAGCGCCCACTCATAGGAAATCAAAGCGGGTGCAGCGCCGAAAGAAACCATATCAGCCAGAGAGTCCATTTGCTCACCAAAGGCACTTTGGGTGTTGGTCATGCGCGCCACACGGCCATCTAGGCTGTCGAGCACCATGGCACAAAAAACGCCAATGGCCGCCAATTCATAACGACCATTCATAGCCATCACAATCGCGTAGAAACCACCAAACAAAGCCGCTAATGTGAATAAATTGGGCAGCACATACACGCCCTTTCGAGGCTTGCGCGGGACAAATTCTCCTGCTTGATCGTGTTGTTCTGGCATTCGTAGAGCTCCGGAAAATATGCACACAAGTGTAAGCCCTGCGTCATTCAGATCCCAAAACAAAAAAGACCACCGAAGTGGTCCTTTCTGTTGCACAAAGCAGATGCTTAGTTGCGGGTTTGGTCAACCAGTTTGTTCTTGGAAATCCAAGGCATCATGGCGCGCAATTTTTCACCCACGATCTCGATCGAATGCTCAGCATTCAAACGACGACGTGCAGTCATGCTTGGGTAATTGGTCTTGCCTTCCAAGATAAACATCTTGGCGTACTCACCGGTTTGGATGCGCTTCAAAGCATTGCGCATGGCTTCGCGTGATTGCTCATTGATGACTTCGGTACCCGTCACGTATTCGCCGTATTCGGCGTTGTTCGAGATGGAGTAGTTCATGTTGGCGATACCGCCTTCGTACATCAAGTCAACGATCAACTTCAACTCGTGCAAGCACTCGAAGTAAGCCATTTCAGGTGCGTAGCCAGCTTCGGTCAAGGTTTCAAAGCCCATCTTCACGAGTTCAACAGCGCCACCGCACAACACGGCTTGCTCACCGAACAAGTCGGTTTCTGTTTCTTCTTTGAAGTTGGTTTCGATGATGCCGCCTTTGCCGCCACCGTTGGCCATGGCATAGCTCAAAGCCAAGTCACGGGCTTTGCCAGACTTGTCTTGGTACACAGCGATCAAAGATGGCACGCCGCCGCCTTTGAGGTATTCAGAGCGCACTGTGTGGCCCGGGCCTTTTGGTGCGACCATGATCACGTCCAAATCGGCACGTGGCACGACTTGGTTGTAATGCACGTTGAAACCGTGAGCAAACGCCAAAGTAGCGCCCTGCTTCATGTTGGGAGCGACGTTGTTGTTGTACACCTCTGGGATGTTTTCGTCTGGCAACAAAATCATGACCAAGTCAGCAGCTTTCACCGCGTCGTTGACTTCCATCACGGTCAAACCGGCTTTGGCCACTTTGTCCCATGAAGCGCCACCTTTACGCAAACCGACCACGACTTTGACGCCGCTTTCGTTCAAGTTTTGTGCGTGTGCGTGGCCTTGTGAGCCGTAGCCGATGATGGCCACTGTTTTGCCTTTGATCAGGGACAGATCACAATCTTTGTCGTAAAAAACTTTCACGGGGTTCTCCTAAAAAATACTTCGAAAAGGGTTTGAATTAAACGCGCAAGATACGTTCGCCGCGGCCAATGCCACATGCGCCCGTGCGAACGGTTTCAAGAATTGCGCTGCGGTCAATCGCTTCTAAGAACGCATCGTTCTTAGACAGGTCACCCGTCAACTCAATGGTGTAGCTCTTCTCAGTCACATCAATGATGCGACCACGGAAGATATCGGCCATGCGTTTCATCTCTTCACGCTCTTTGCCAACGGCACGAACTTTGACAAGCATCAGTTCGCGTTCGGTATAGGCGCCTTCGGTTAGGTCAACGACCTTGACCACTTCAATCAAACGGTTCAAGTGCTTGGTGATTTGTTCAATCACCTCATCTGAACCATGTGTTTGGATGGTCATGCGTGACAAGCTGGCGTCTTCAGTAGGCGCCACGGTCAGAGATTCAATGTTATAGCCACGGGCAGAGAACAAACCCACCACGCGCGACAAAGCGCCGGGTTCATTTTCAAGCATCAGGGAAATGATGTGTTTCATGTTGTCATCCTTCCCGTTCACAGGTCTTCGCTGCCAAGCAGCATTTCGGTGATGCCCTTACCGGCCTTGACCATCGGGAACACGTTCTCGGTGGGGTCGGTGCGGAAATCGATGAACACCGTGCGGTCTTTGAGTCGGCGCGCTTCACGCAAAGCTGGCTCAACATCTTCAGGGCGCTCAATCAACATGCCCACGTGACCGTAGGCTTCTGCCAACTTCACAAAGTCAGGCAAAGCATCCATGTAGCTGCTGCTGTAGCGGCCTTCGTATTCGATTTCTTGCCATTGGCGCACCATGCCGAGGTATCGGTTATTCAAAGCCAAGACCTTGATGGGCGTGTTGTACTGGAAACAAGTGGAGAGTTCTTGGATACACATCTGTACCGAGCCCTCGCCTGTCACGCAAAACACTTCGCTGTCAGGTTTAGCCAGTTTGATACCCATGGCGTAAGGAATACCTACGCCCATGGTGCCCAAGCCGCCTGAGTTGATCCAGCGGCGTGGCTCATCGAAACCATAGTACTGAGCCGCCCACATCTGGTGCTGCCCCACATCGGAGGTGATGTAGGTGTCGGTCCCCTTGGTCATGTTGTGCAAGGTCTCGATGACGTATTGCGGCTTGATGACGGTGGTGTTCTCACGGTCATACTTCAAACAATCACGCTTGCGCCAAGCATCGATGGTTTCCCACCAACCGGCCAAGGCAGAAGCGTCTGGCTTCAAGCCCGATTCTTTGATCATGTCGATCATCTCGACCAACACATCTTTCACATCGCCCACGATTGGGATATCAACCTTCACGCGCTTGGAGATGCTGGAAGGGTCAATGTCGATGTGGATGATCTTGCGTTCGTTTTGCGCGAAGTGTTTGGGGTTGCCAATCACGCGGTCGTCGAAACGAGCGCCAACGGCCAGCAACACATCGCAGTTTTGCATGGCGTTGTTGGCTTCCATCGTTCCGTGCATGCCCAACATGCCCAAAAACTTAGGGGCGCTGGCAGGGTATGCACCCAAGCCCATCAACGTGTTGGTGACGGGATAACCCAACATGTCCACCAAAGTACGCAACTCTTGCGAGGCATTGCCCAACAGCACACCACCACCGGTGTAGATATAGGGGCGCTTAGCGGCCATCAGCAACTGCAAAGCCTTACGGATTTGACCGCCGTGGCCTTTGCGCACGGGGTTGTAGGAGCGCATTTGCACTTCAGCTGGATAACCTTCGTACGTGGTCTTCTTGAAAGACACGTCTTTTGGAATGTCCACCACTACAGGGCCTGGACGGCCGCTGCGTGCGATGTGGAAGGCTTTCTTCATCGTCAAGGCCAAGTCGCGAACGTCTTTGACCAAGAAATTATGTTTAACGATGGGGCGTGTGATGCCAATGGTGTCGCACTCTTGAAATGCGTCTAAACCAATCGCGTGCGTAGGCACTTGACCGGTGATGATGACCATGGGAATGCTGTCCATGTAGGCAGTGGCAATGCCGGTCACGGCATTCGTAGCGCCTGGACCAGACGTGACCAAAGCCACCCCCACGTCACCAGTGGCGCGTGCATAGCCGTCAGCTGCGTGAACCGCCGCTTGCTCGTGACGAACCAGCACGTGTTGAATCGTGTCTTGGTTGTACAGCGCGTCGTAGATGTAGAGAACTGAACCGCCGGGGTAACCCCAGATGTGCTTGACGTTTTCAGCTTGCAGGGCTTTGACGAGAATCTCGGCGCCCATCAGTTCTTGTGCATGACCGCCAGCGGCGGTTGCGGAATGCGATTCCGACTTTGTAGTGTTCATTTTTGTACCTTTTAACCTGAGTGAATTTCGTCAACGAAAAACCTTGGGTGCTTCTTGGCGAACCCTTGTGGGGCAGCATCGAAACTTTGGACCTTCAGCCATAGACGCATGGTTCGCGCCGGACCCAGACCCGTTTGCCTTTTTTTGTCGAATTGCAACCGCAGATTATGACACTTTCTAAGCGAAATTCAGTCTTAAGCACGCAAAACCCTTGGCGAGTGACATAATCGCGCCCGATTCAAACTTGAACCCATTCGTCAGTGGCCACAGAACAAGAACTGTCAGATTTTCTGAAAAGCGTTGAAAAGCGGGCTTTCAAACGCTCGTTCTACCACGTGCGCGACGAAGAAGCGGCCCTCGACATCGTTCAAGACAGCATGATGAAACTCGCTGAGCACTATGGCGACAAGCCTGCCGCAGAGCTGCCCATGCTGTTTCACCGTATCTTGTCAAACACCACCCTCGACTGGTTTAGGCGCAACAAAACCCGTCGAGCGTTGTTTAGCAACTTCAGCGATTTCGATAGCGACAAAGACGATGGCGAATTTGATCTACTCGAGTCCTTGGCCGTCGATAACGACAGCCAAACCACCCAAATCGCCGAGGACAACTTCGCCAGCATCGCGAATGTTCACGAAATAGAAGAAGAAATACAAAATTTGCCCGCACGTCAACGAGAAGCCTTCTTGTTGCGTTATTGGGAGGATCTCGATGTTTCTGAGACAGCTGCGGCTATGGGTTGCTCAGAAGGAAGCGTCAAAACACACTGCTCTAGGGCTGTTTTAGCACTCAGCAAAGCGCTCAAAGGAAAAGGAATTCAACCATGACACATACCGCAAACACCCAAGATGAGTTTGGATTGCGCATTGCTGCCCGCCTGAATTCAGCCAGCCTTGAATTGCCACATGACATTTCCGAGCGACTGCGCGCTGCGCGCACCCGCGCAGTGGCAGCCCGCTTAAAACCTCAAACACTCCTACAAACCAGCACGGCCATCACACAACAAAATGGTGCAGCTTTGCTCAACTTTGGTGGCGATGAGGGGCTGAACCTGTGGAGCCGCTTAGCCTCGCTTTTGCCATTGATTGCACTGGTTGCGGGCTTGGCCATCATCCAAAACATCATGGACGACGATGGTGCCAATGAATTGGCCGAAATTGACTCAGCCCTCCTGATTGACGACTTGCCACCTGATGCTTACGCAGACCCCGGCTTTTTGCAATTCTTGAAAAATCCCATCGCCCACGAGTCCACGGACTAACTCAGACCCACATGCGCTTGCCTCACGTCCTATTCTCTGTTTTACTGTTTCAGCTCACTGTGGGTTTGAGCGTGCTTGGCACAAGTACTTTCGCCGTTGCTCAGCCTGCAACCCAGGCTACGACTCCTAGCCTGCCCGGCCGCCCCCTTTGGTCTGACTTGACCGAATCACAACACCAAGCCCTCGGCCCTTTGTCCGAGCTATGGCACACCATGAATGAGCCCCACAAGCGCAAGTGGCTGGCCTTATCTCAAAACTTCGCCCAACTCTCAGCCGATGAACAGGCGACCTTGCAAGGACGCATGCGGGAATGGGCGGCGCTGAGCCCACAAAAACGTGCGGCTGCCCGACTAAATTTTGCTGGCGTACAAAAACTCCCGCAAGAAGACAAAAAAGCCAAATGGGAAGCCTACCAAGCCCTTTCTCCTGAAGCTAAGCAAAAACTTGCTGCACAGCAACCCCCAGCTGTGACCGGCGCTGCCCTTGCCGTCAAACAGTCCACCAACAAATTGGTCACACCACCACCTGCCACGGGCAACAAACCGCTACCGCGCATTGCCACAGGGCAGCTAGCGCCTGCCACATTACTACCAACCGCCCTCGTACCTGCCGCATCGGCTCCAGCCCCAGCCGCCTCCGTAGAAAGCACTGAAACATCTCAATGACGCCGGATTTAATAGCGCCTAGCCTGCGTAGACGCATGGCTTGCTGGCTCTATGAGGGCCTGCTTTTGTTCGGTGTTTTGTTTATCTCTGGCTACTTGTTTAGCACCCTTAGCCAGTCGCGCCACGCTCTGGACAACCGCCATGGGTTGCAAGCCTTTTTGTTTTTGGTGGTCGGCATCTACTTCACTTGGTTTGGTCACAAAGGGCAAACCTTGGCAATGAAAACATGGCATATCCGCATGGTCGACATCCATGGCGAAGCACTCAGTCAAAAACGCGCCTTCTTGCGATACGTCCTGAGCTGGATTTGGTTTCTTCCACCGCTCGCGCTTCTCGCTCCATACACACTGACTGGCGGCGAGACCACTGTCTTGTTCATCGGCTGGGTTTTAGTTTGGGCCGTACTTAGCCGTTTTCATCCTCAACGCCAGTTTTGGCATGATGCGCTAGCAGGTACACGATTGATCAATGCCCAACCCCGAACACCAACATGACTTTTCCCGCTTTTTCTGTATGTGTCTATTGCGGCTCACGCAACGGCACTCAAGCTGAATATGCCGAAGTAGCCCGCCAAGTGGGAACATGGATTGGTCAACATGACGGTCAGTTGGTCTACGGCGGTGGTAACAACGGCTTAATGGGCCTCGTGGCGCAAGCCACAGCCGATGCGGGTGGCCGCGTGGTGGGCATCATTCCAAAAGTCTTACAAACCAAAGAGAACACCCGCACAGCCTGCTCCGAGCTGCACGTGGTGGACACCATGCACGAGCGTAAACACATGATGGCCGAACGCGCGGACGTGTTCTTGGCCTTGCCCGGCGGCATCGGTACCTTTGAAGAGTTCTTTGAAGTGTGGACTTGGCGTCAACTGGGCTACCACGACAAGCCTATCGGCCTGCTCAACACCCAAGGCTATTACGACGGGTTGCTACAGTTTGCACAAAACAGCGTGCAACAAGGCTTCTTAAACGATTGGCAAATGGACTTGATTCGAAGCGGCTCAGAGCCCACCACCTTGTTGCAAGAGTTGGTGCAAGCGGCAGGCTTCTCGCCCGATCCTAAACTAGCGGGCCTCTAAGGCGATAACCCAATAAAAAAAGCCGCTGCCCTTCACAGGCTGCGGCTTTTGTCATGGGGACGACGTATCGAAATTAGATCGCTGTCTCGTCCAACTCGCCTGTACGGATGCGCACCACACGCTCCACAGCAGTGATGAAAATCTTGCCGTCACCGATTTTGCCGGTGCGCGCTGCACGCACGATGGCATCCACGCAGTTGTCTACGTCTGCGGCTTTCACAGTCACTTCGATTTTCACTTTGGGTAAGAAGTCCACCACGTATTCAGCACCACGGTACAACTCGGTGTGGCCTTTTTGGCGACCAAAACCTTTGACTTCAGTCACGGTCAAACCCGTCACACCACACTCAGCCAATGCTTCGCGCACTTCTTCGAGTTTGAATGGTTTGATAACGGCTGTGATTTGCTTCATGGTTCGAGTCCTTGGGGTTCAATGAAAAGGCCTGTGGTCAGGCGCGAAACTTGTTGGTTATAGGATAACGCCAATCCTTGCCAAAACTGCGGTGGGTCACGCGAATTCCCACTGGCGATTGGCGGCGCTTGTATTCGTTGAGGCGGATCAATCGGGTCACCTTCTCCACATCGGCTCGTTCAAAGCCCGCCGCGATGATCTCGTCAGAGCCTTGGTCGTTCTCCATGAAGCGCGACACGATCTCATCCAGCACCTCATAGGCAGGCAAGCTGTCTTGGTCGGTTTGGTCAGGCCGCAACTCAGCGCTAGGGGGGCGCGTGATGATGCGTTCAGGAATGGGTTCAGCACCCGTGCCATACGGGTCGTGCGCATTGCGCCAGCGCGCCAGCTTGAACACCAAGGTCTTGGCCACATCTTTGATGACGGCAAAACCACCGGCCATGTCGCCATAAAGCGTGCAATAACCCGTGGCCATTTCGCTCTTGTTGCCCGTGGTCAGCACGATGGAGCCAAACTTATTGGACAAGGCCATCAGCAACGTGCCGCGAATGCGGGCTTGGATGTTCTCTTCGGTAGTGTCGAGTTGCGTGCCTTCAAAGTCGGCTTTGAGCGAACCCAAGAAAGCCTCAAACTCCGGCACGATGGACACCTCGTCGTAGCGCACACCCAAGCGCTTGGCCATGTCGCGCGCATCCACCCAGCTGATTTCGGCTGTGTACGGCGACGGCATCATCACCGTACGCACTTTATCCGCGCCCAAGGCATCCACAGCAATGGCCAGCACCAAGGCCGAGTCGATACCGCCAGACAGGCCCAACAAAGCACCGGGGAAACCGTTTTTGCCAATGTAGTCACGCACGCCCAACACCAGGGCGTGCCACAAATCGGCTTCGAGCGAGCCATCTTCGGCCACTTCCCCCGACAGGTGAATCCTTGCGGAGTTGCTGCCAGCCACGATCGGAGTCGCCGGCTCACGCGTCGCCTCCACCGTGAACGCATCCACCTCAAAACTCGAGGCACGCGCAGCCAACGCGCCATCGGCATTGAGCGCAAACGAGCGGCCTTCAAACACCACCTCGTCTTGGCCACCCACCAAATGCGCATAAATCAAAGGCAAGCCTGTGGATTCCACACGGCCGCGCATGGCCTGCTCGCGCTCGTCGCCTTTGCCCACATGGAAAGGGGAAGCATTGATCACAGCCAACAGCTCAGCCCCTGCCGCTTTGGCATCAGCCGCAGGTGCATCGAACCATGCATCTTCACAAATCAGCAAACCCACATTTGTGCCAGCCACGTCAAACACACAAGGCTTGTCACCGGCCACGAAATAGCGACGCTCGTCAAACACTTGGTAGTTGGGTAACTCGCGTTTGGCGTAGGACGCGACCACTTGGCCCTCGCACACCACGCTGGCCATGTTGAAGCGGCGTTGCACTGACACTGAGCGCGTGCGCTCGTCACCGCCCGAAGGATGACCCACCACCACATGCAAGCCCTTTAACCCGCTCAGAGCGGCGGACACCGTTTTCAGGGCATCATCGCAAGCTTGAATAAATGAGGGGCGAAGGAATAAATCTTCAGCGGCGTAGCCGCACAAAGACAGCTCCGGCGTCAGCACCAAACGGGCGCCGTCTTGATAGGCGGCAGAGGCGCAATCGATGATTTTCTGGGCGTTACCCGCCATGTCGCCCACCACGAAATTCAATTGAGCAACACAAATTTTGAGAGTCATGGCAACAGGCACGTGTCCGAAGTAAAACAGGTCAATAAACAGCAAATGGATTATGTCATCCGCGTCCACGCGAGCCCACTCGATATCCCCGCTCAAGCGTGGGATGCTTTGCTGGCCCAGCAAGACGCGCCCTCGCCTTTCATGCTGCACGCCTACCTATCGGCTTTGCACACCAGCGAGAGTGCCACCCCTCACACAGGCTGGACACCCAAATTTGTCACGCTATGGCAGGGCGAGGCCTTAGCCGCAACCAGCGCTCTGTACATCAAAGACCACTCTTACGGCGAATACGTGTTTGACTGGGCATGGGCCAACGCCTATGCCGACCACGGCCTGAACTATTTCCCAAAAGCCACTTGTGCTGTGCCATTCACGCCCGTGCCTGGCTCGCGCTTGCTGGCAACCGATGACAAAGCCCGTCAAGCCTTGCTCAAAGCCATGCTGGATATAGCCCAACAGCACGAGCTATCTTCATTGCACTTGCTCTTCACCAGCACCGACGACCGCACGGCCTGTAATGCCCTTGGTCTGATGCAACGCCAAACCGTGCAGTTCCATTGGCACAACGTCGATCTACGAGGCCAACCCTTCGAAAGCTTCGACGCCTTCTTAGCGAGCCTGTCCCAAGAGAAACGCAAAAAGATCAAGCAAGAACGCCGCCGTGTGGTCGATGCCGGTGTGACGTTTCGTACCTCGGTGGGTAAAGACATCAGCACGACGGATTGGGATTTTTTCTACCAGTGCTACGAACGCACTTACCTCGAACATGGCAACGCGCCCTACCTCAGTCGCGCTTTCTTTGAGCGCATGCAACACGATATGCCTCACAACTGGGTGCTGTTTGTGGCGGAGCGCGAAGGCGCCCCCATCGCCAGCAGCCTCGTGGCTGTGCAGGGACTTGGACAACCCCAAGCAATAGCTTATGGCCGCTACTGGGGCGCACTTGAGCGCGTGGATTGCCTGCACTTTGAGGCTTGCTACTACCAGCCATTGAGTTGGTGCATTTCCAACGGCGTGCAACGCTTTGAGGGCGGGGCCCAAGGCGAACACAAAATGGCCCGCGCCCTCATGCCCGTGCCCACCTACAGCGCGCATTGGTTAGCCCATCCAGCTTTTGCAGACGCTGTCGAACGTTATCTTGAGCGCGAGTCAGCCGGCGTGAACCACTACCTCGAGCACTTGGCCGAGCGCAGCCCCTTCAAACGTCAAGAGCCTCAATAACGCGGGAACGTAAAAAAGCCCGCAAAAGCGGGCTTTCGATGAACACAAAAAAAATTACTTCTTGTTGTGGTTGGCAATACCGTCCATGATTTCTTTGTGGGCAGCTTCAATACCTTCCCAGCCCTTAACCTTGACCCACTTGCCTTTTTCGAGGTCTTTGTAGTGCTCAAAGAAGTGAGCGATTTGTTGCAACTGCAACTCATGGATGTCATCCAAAGACTTGATGTTGCTGTAACGGGCCAAGATTTTTTCAGTAGGCACGGCCAAGACTTTGCCGTCCAAGCCACCTTCATCTTCCATCATCAAGATGCCCAAGGCACGGCAAGGCACCACCACGCCGGGTGGCAATGGGAAAGGTGTCATCACCAACACGTCCACAGGGTCGCCATCACCCGCGATGGTTTGTGGCACGTATCCGTAGTTGGTGGGGTAATGCATGGCCGTACCCATGAAGCGGTCCACGAACAGAGCACCAGACTCTTTGTCGACTTCGTACTTCACTGGATCCGAGTTCATCGGAATTTCGATGATCACGTTGAAGGCTTCAGGAACTTTGCTACCGGGGGTGACTTGATTCAGGGACATGGCGTCTTGTTATGAAAGTTAAAAAAGAAACACGGAGGATTAACCCTGATTTTACTTTCACGGGGCTTGCGTCTCTGTGCTGTCTTTGCGACCTTACTCTTTGGTGCTCTTACCTGTTTCGTCCATCAAACCCATGAAAACACGGAAAAAGTACACGCACATGCCCAAAATAAACAAAATCACAGCCACGCTCATCAGGCCGTAGTCAGTAGAAAAAAGGTCGATCCAAGCTTTCATGGTGTTACTCCTATCAATTGCAATGCCCTTACTTTGCACGCTTTTCTCGTAATGAATACTGATCTACGTCAATTCATATGGGATTCGCTGATAAACGGCTTCACTCAGGCAAAATCAAACCATGTCTGAACGCGTGATCCCCCTTATCGACCAACGGCTGCGTGCTCTTGCGGCCACCCTGCCCGACCAACCTATCGCGGCCACGGGCTTGCTCAGCGACAGCTTGGGCCGCCCCTTGAGCGACTTGCGCATCAGCGTGACTGACCGTTGCAACTTTCGCTGCAACTACTGCATGCCCAAAGAGGTGTTCAACAAAGACTATGCCTACCTGCCGCACAGCGAACTGCTGAACTTTGAAGAAATCACGCGCCTTGCCAAAGTGTTTGTGGCTCACGGCGTGCGCAAAATTCGCCTCACGGGCGGAGAACCCCTGCTGCGTAAAAACCTAGAAATTTTGATCAGCCAACTGGCCAATATCCAAACGCCAGACGGCATACCACTCGATCTGACCCTCACCACCAATGGTTCTCTCTTGGCTCGCAAAGCCAAGTCACTCAAAGAAGCGGGCCTGAACCGCGTGACGGTCAGCCTTGATGGCTTGGACGACACTGTGTTCCGCGCCATGAACGATGTGGACTTTCCTGTGGCAGATGTACTCGAAGGCATCGCCGCCGCCAAAGACGCCGGCTTAGGACTAGATGCCCATGGCCAGCTAACTGGCCTCAAAGTCAACATGGTGGTCAAGCGCACCACCAACGTCGACCAAATTTTGCCCATGGCGCGACACTTCAGAGGCAGCGGCATTACCCTGCGATTCATTGAATACATGGATGTGGGTGCGACCAACGGCTGGCGCATGGACGATGTGCTGCCCTCTGCGGAAGTCATTCAACATATTCAGCAAGAGTTCCCCCTTGTGGCCCTTGAAGCCAGCGCAGCTGGCGAGACGGCACAGCGCTGGGGCTATGCCAACGCAGACGGCGTATTTGATCCCTCCTTGGGCGAAGTCGGCGTGATCAGTAGCGTCACCCAAGCATTTTGTCGAGACTGCAACCGCGCGCGACTCTCGACGGAGGGCAAGCTCTACCTCTGCTTGTTTGCCACACATGGCTACGACTTGCGCAGCCTCATGCGCGGATCAGAAACGACGGATGCAGACCTTGCCTCTGCCATCGGCCACATTTGGCACAAGCGTGACGACCGCTACTCAGAACTGCGCGCCTCCATGCCAGCGGACAGCACGACTGGCGTGCGCCGCGTCGAGATGAGCTACATCGGCGGCTAAATCCCCTCCCCTCAAAACCGCATGACACACACCATCACCCCCCAAGACATCACTGGCCTCATCCTGGCCGGCGGCCGAGGCAGCCGCATGGGCGGCGTTGACAAAGGCTTGCAAAACTTCAATGGCATCCCGCTGGCATTGCACACCCTGATGCGCTTAGGCCCGCAAGTCGACAGCGTGATGGTCAACGCCAACCGCAACCTCTCGGCCTATGAGTCATTTGGTGCCTCTGTCTGGCCTGATGCATCGGCTGACTTTGCAGGCCCTTTGTCGGGCTTTTTGGTGGGCTTAGAACGTGCTGAAACACCCTATGTGCTGACCGTGCCCTGCGACACCCCTCGCCTACCGCTTGATTTGGCTGAACGCTTAGCCGAAGCCTTGGTTCGCGAAGATGCTGACATCGCCATGGCCGCTGCCCCCGAAACCGATGAACACGGCCACACGCAAGTTCGCACACAGCCCGTTTTTTGCCTCATGAAGATTGAGCTGTCTGAAAGCTTGGTCAAGTTCACCCACAGCGGTGGCCGAAAGATTGATGCATGGACCGCACAACACAAGACGGTGCTGGTTCCCTTTGATACCGATGGAGACTACCCCTTGGCATTTGCCAACGTCAACACCCTGACCGAATTGCAAGCCCTCGAAAACGCTGCCCCATGAAAAGCATTGACGACATCGCCGCTGCCCTGCAAGGCTACGACCCACAAGCGTTGAGCGTCAACCAAGTCAACGCGTTTTTGCACGAATTGGTGCAACCCGTATCGGCCGATGAATCGCAAGATGTGTTTTTGATGGACGCCTTGGGTCGCGTGCTGGCCGCTGACGTCATCTCCCCCATCAGCGTGCCTGCACACAACAACTCGGCGATGGACGGCTTTGCTTTCAATGCAGCACAACTCAAGGCAGACCAGCCCCTGACTCTGCGTGTGGTGGACACTGCACTGGCGGGCAAAGCTTGGCAAGGTAAGGTCAACGACGGTGAGTGTTTGAAGATCATGACGGGCGCCATCCTGCCCGACGGGTTAGACACCATCGCACCTCAAGAGTTTTGCCAAGTCGACAGCGCACACGATGTGACCACCATCACCATTCCGCCCAACATCCTGAAAGCCGGGGACAACCGCCGCTTGTTGGGAGAGGACTTGATGCAAGGCCAACCTGCTTTGAAGGCCGGCCAACACCTCACGCCTGCAGCATTGGGCTTGGTTGCCAGTCTTGGCCTGCCTGATGTGCGCGTGCACCGCCGCTTGCGCGTAGCCTACTTCTCCACCGGCGACGAAGTGATGAGTTTGGGCGAAGCCCCTCGCGAAGGCGCGGTGTACGACAGCAACCGCTTCACCGTCTTTGGCCTGCTCACACGCATGGGCTGCGAAGTGATTGACATGGGCGTGGTACGTGATGAACCGGCTTTGCTAGAAGCCGCCTTTGCCAAAGCGGCGCTTGAGGCCGATGCCATCATCACCAGCGGTGGTGTGAGCGTAGGCGAAGCCGACTTCACCAAAGCCATGATGAAGAAATTGGGCGATGTGGCGTTTTGGCGAATCGCCATGCGACCAGGCCGCCCTATGGCTGTGGGTCGCATTGGCAAGTCGGTCTTGTTTGGTTTGCCCGGCAACCCTGTGGCCGTGATGGTGACCTTCCTTGCTTTTGTGCGCCCTGCACTGCTGCGCATGATGGGCAGCACGGCCAAACCAGCGCCGTTGCTGCGTGCCAAAAGCCTAGAGCCCATGCGCAAGAAAGCAGGTCGCACCGAATACCAGCGTGGTTTTGTCAGCAGCGCTGCTGATGGCATGCTGCAAGTCCAAACCACCGGCAATCAAGGCTCAGGCGTATTGAGTTCGATGGTGCAAGGCAACGGCCTCATCGTTTTGCACCACGGCCAAGGCAATGTCGCGGTGGGCGACGAAGTGGATGTGCTGATGTTTGAGGGCGCAATCTAATTAAGCGCCTACGTCATCATCTTCATGGCGAATGGTGATCGCTCCTGGCACTTTGTTGCGCGCCAGCAAGGTGTACATGGTGGGCACCACGAAGATGGTGAGTAAAGTACCCAAACTCATACCACCCACAATCACCCAGCCAATTTGCTTGCGGCTTTCAGCACCTGCACCACTGGCCAAGGCCAGCGGAATCGCACCCAACACCATTGCACCCGTGGTCATCAAAATCGGGCGCAAACGCAGGGTGGCTGACTTGGTCACCGCCGCAAACAACTCCATGCCTTCAGCACGTAATTGATTGGCAAACTCCACAATCAAAATGCCGTGCTTGGTGATCAGGCCCACCAAGGTGATCAAGCCAATCTGACTGAACACATTGAGTGTGCCTCCACTGAGTTGCAAGGCCAACAGCGCACCCACCATCGACAGCGGCACAGACAGCATGATGACCAGCGGGTCAATGAAGCTTTCAAACTGCGCAGCCAATACCAAGAAGATGAAGAGCAGCGCCAGCACAAACACCACCACCAGCGAGCCCGAGGACTTCACAAACTCACGCGATGTGCCATTGAGGTCGGTCGAATAACCGGGCTTGAGCACTTTTTGCGCCGTGGCATTCATGAAGGTGATGGCTTCGCCTAACGAGTAATTAGGGGCCAAGTTGGCGCTGATCGATGCACTGCGGCGTTGGCTGAAGTGGTTGAGTTCACGCGGCACGACCACCTCCTTGATCTTCACCAAGGCTGATAGCGGAATCATGACGTCCCCCTTGCCACGCACAAACACGCGCTCAATGTCGTCTGGGGTGTCTCGTCCCGAAGGCGTGGTTTGCAACACCACGTCGTACTGATCGCCCTCGCGTTTGAAGCGAGTCACTTGTCGCCCGCCCATCATGGTTTCCACCGCACGGGCGATTTGATCAACCGACACGCCCATATCAGCGGCGCGTTCACGGTCAACCTCTAAGCTGATTTCTGGTTTGTTCAAACGCAAATCGGTATCTACGCTCACGATGCCTGGGTTCTTGGCAATTTCTTCTTGAAAGCTGCGCACCACTTGCGCCAAGTTTTGATAGCTGTCCGAGGTCAAGATCACAAAGTTCAGCGGACGTTCGCGAAACGGCTGCCCCAGCGAGGGTGGCGTGATGGGGAATGCGCTCACACCGGGCAAGCCCATCATGGCAGGTGTCATCTCGCGGGCAATTTCTGGGGTGGTTTTGCGGCGTTCTTCCCACGGAAGGGCTCGCGAGAACACCAGGCCTTGTGCGACTGTTGGATTACCCACCACAGCAAAAATTCGGTCGAATTCGGAATGCTTTTCTGCAATTTTTTCAACAGCGCCCACATAACGGGAGGTGTAGTCCATGGTCGCACCATCGGGGCCGTTGATGACGGTCAGAATCACACCGCGATCCTCGATAGGGGCCAACTCGCTTTTGGTGGTCAGCAACAAGGTCCAAGTGCCGACACCTGCCAACACCATCACGCCCACCACCAACCAACGCCGCGACATTTCTTGTCCCAACACCACACCACGCGACAAAGTCCACTGCAGCACCCGCCCATAAGCGCTAGACATGCGTTGCAACTGACGTTCAATCGTGCGGTCAAACCAACTGGGGTTGCTGTTGTGCTTGAGCATGAGTGAACACATCATGGGCGTGAGCGTCAACGCCACAAAACCCGACACCACCACCGAGCCTGCCAAGGCCAGCGCAAATTCTGTGAACAGCTTACCGGTGCGGCCCGGCGTGAATGCTAAGGGGGCATAAACCGCCGCCAAGGTCATGGTCATGGCCACGACCGCAAAGCTCACCTCTTTGGCGCCTTTGATGGCGGCATGAAACGGCGACATGCCCTCTTCAATGTGGCGATAGATGTTTTCTAGCACCACGATGGCATCGTCCACCACCAAACCAATGGCCAGCACCAAGGCCAGCATGGTGAGTGTGTTGACCGTAAATCCAAACAGCGCCATCAAGGCGAATGTGCCAATCAAGCACACAGGGATGGTGATCAGCGGAATGATGGAGGCTCGGAAGGTGCGCAGAAACACAAAGATCACCAAAGCCACCAGAACCGCAGCTTCCAAAATGGTTTGGTACACAGCCTTGATGGAGCGCTCAATGAACACCGAGTTGTCATTGGCCACGCGAATGTCTACGCCGGGCGGTAAGTTTTCTTTGATCTTGGGGATCATGCTGCGCACAGCCGTGCTCAGGTCCAGCGGGTTGGCGGTGGCATTGCGAATCACACCCAAAGCGATCGTATCTTTGCCATTTAAGCGGGTTGATGTGCGCTCAGCTTGGGGGCCTTGTTCGACACGGGCTACATCGCCAATGCGCACCTGAATGCCATTCACTGATTTGAGCACCACGTTGCTGAACTCTTTTGGCGTTCGCAAATCAGTGCTGGTGCTGACGTTGAACTCGCGCAATTTGCTTTCAATGCGGCCAGCGGGCACTTCCACGTTGGCGCGGCGCAACGCGTCTTCCACATCTTGAGGCGTGAGTTTGTAAGCGGCCAAACGGTCAGGATCTAGCCAAATACGCATGGCGTATTTGCGTTCGCCAAAAATGCGCACATCTGATGCACCCGGTGCGGTTTGCAGCATGGGCTTGGCAATGCGATTGGCGTAATCGGTGAGCTCTAAGGCGTTCAAGGTATCGGCGCTAAAAGACAACCAAATCACGGGAGAAGCATCGGCCTCGACCTTAGAGATGACCGGCTCATCAATGCCTTGAGGCAAGCGTTGGCGCACACGACTGACTTTGTCACGCACGTCCGCAGCGGCTGAATCGGCATCACGCGAAAGCACAAAGTTCACCGTGATTTGGCTCTGCTCTTGGCGGCTGATCGACGTGATGACGTCCACGCCCTCAATGCCAGAGAGCGAGTCTTCCAAAGTTTTTGTGACCTGCGACTCAATCACCGCACTCGATGCACCGGTGTACTTGGTCTCAACCGTCACCACGGGGTTGTCGATCTTGGGGTACTCACGCACATTCAGGCGAGTGAACGACACCACACCCACCAACACGATCAGCAGCGACAACACGGTAGCGAAGACCGGGCGGCGAATGGAAATCTCAGGCAACTGCATATGGGCTTTTAGATTTCCGTTTAGCGGCTAGCAGCTTGGGAAGCTGCAGAAGCTGGTGCAGAGGCTGCGTTGGCTGGCCCGCGGCCCAGCTCAACCACGCGCAATGGCGAACCGTCTTTTTGCAAACGCTGCTGACCGGCCACCACAATGGTGTCGCCTTCCGCTAAGCCTTCTGTGATTTCCACTTGGCCGCCACGGCGAATGCCCAATTTCACTTCCACGCGTTGGGACACCAGTTTGGTCTCAGGTGGCAACGTAGGCGCGCTTGCTGCGCCACTGGCGGCAGCAACGGGTAGCGACGAAGGCTCAACCGCTTTGATGACAAACTGTTTGCCGCCCTGTGGCACGATGGCCTCTTCAGGAACCACCAAGGCATTGGGCTTGACGGCAAACACCGCCGTCACGCGAGCGAACATGCCAGGGCGCAAAGGTCCGTTTTGCTCGCCCCCAGAACTGATGCGTGTGCGGTCAAAGGTATTGGCGGGACAACCCAAGCTTTGGGGCGAAGGCAATACCACACCGCGATCGACAGAAGGCGGCACAACTGGGGCTGAAGTTAATTTGGCCTCTGGGGAAACTTTGACTGAAACGGATGAGGCCGGCTGGGCAGCAGCTGACGCCGCCTGCATCGGTGCCGTAGGCGGCTTATTTGCACCCGCAGCCACAGGCTCACCCGACGTATTGGCCAACACAGCGCGCACGCCAATCGAGCGGCCATTGGACTCAATCAGCGGATCCACCGCTTCCACCTTGGCTTTGAACATGCGGCCACTGAAAGCGTCCAACTTCACCTCAATCACCTGTCCTGGCATGACCTTGGTTTGGTAGCGTTCGGGTAAGCGGTAGTCCACATATAGGCTGCCAATGTTTTCGAGGTTGATCAAATCTGCGCCGTCTTTGACGTAGTCACCCACGTTCACATTGCGAATACCAACCACGCCATTGAACGGCGCAATCAAACGCATGCGCTCTAGGCGAGCACAAGACAAGCCCAACTGCGCCTGCGTCACTTGCAAAGCCGCACTGCTTTCGTCTAGTGAGCGCTGCGACACAAAGTTTTGTGCCACCAATTCCTGGTTGCGTTTGTGGTTAGCCTTGGCAATGGACATTTGTGCAAGCGACTGTTGCACTTCCGCGCGTTGCAAGGTGTCATCCATTTGCACCAGCACTTGGCCAGCGCGGACACGCGCGCCATCGGCAAAACCTAAAGCCAACACACGGCCAGCCACTTCGGGGCGCAACATGATGTTTTGCGAAGAGCGCAAAGTGCCCACTGCTTCGGCGTCATCACGCAAGGCCATTTTTTTAACTTGTCCAATCTCCACCCCTAAAGGGCGAGCGCCTGTTGGAGCAGCGACGTCTGACTTAGGCGACTGCAACCACCAAGCCAAGGTCGAGGCACCCACAATGCCCACGACTGCCACAACGGTATGCAATTTTTTAAAAGCCATGGGTCAAGTTCTTTATGGTGATCTGAAAGTCAAACTGCAATGTACCAGTGCAACAGGTTGAATGGTGGTCACTCACCCGACAAGGCCAGTTCTACGCCCCTATTCGCCAAGCCGTCAGCCCGCTCATTGTCCACATGGCCAGCATGGCCCTTGACCCAATGCCAAGCGATGTCGTGGTCACCTTGGTGGGTCAGCTCATCCAACTGCTGCCAAAGGTCAGCGTTCTTCACAGGCTGCTTGGCTGCGGTGCGCCATCCACGGGCTTTCCAGCCATGAATCCACTCAGTGATACCTTTGCGCACATATTCGCTGTCCAGATACAACGCCACCTTGCAGGGGCGCTTCAAGGCGCGCAATGCCTCGATCACGGCTAACAACTCCATCCGGTTATTGGTCGTACCCAGCTCGCCGCCAAACAGCTCCTTTTCTTGGCCCGAGGGCGAGCGCAGCAATGCGCCCCAACCGCCAGGACCCGGATTGCCCTTGCAAGCGCCATCTGTGTAAATCTCTACCGTGTTCATTCCATTCCTTTGGATGCAGGGCTTGTCGCCGAATGCACCGCTGTGTTGTTGGCCGCACTGGAAGCCGAGGTCACCACGGCCGCAGCGCGCGGTGCTGATTTTTTCCATGCGGGCGACATCAGCCGCATGCCTTGCACACGTTTGACTGCCACCATGCCGTACACCGAGCCCAAAATGGGCCACCAGCGCACACCCGCCTCGTCCATCCAATCCCAGCGCTGCAGCCAGCGCTCGGTTTTTACCGCAGGCCTGTAGCAACCAAAACTGGTGGACTCCACCTCAAAGCTCAACAGCTTGAGCCAGTCACGCAATCGACCTTGGCCAATGAAGTTGCCCACATCATGAAAGCCTCGCCGGCAGGTTTTTGTCAGTCCCCAAAGGCTGTTGGGATTGAAGCCGCAAATCACCACACGCCCTTCGGGAACCAACACGCGCTCCACCTCACGCAAAGTGGCGTGGGGGTCGTAACTCAGCTCAAGTGTGTGGGGCAGCACCAACAAGTCCAAGCTGGCGTTGGGAAACGGCAAAGCTTCGTAGTTGGTCAAAATCACATCACGACCCAAAGGCCAAGGCTCGGGATGTGCATCGCTGGCCAGCCAGCGGTGAGGCATCCGGTTAGCCTGCAAGCCATCGAGCGCGGGGAAGCCCAGTTGCAAGGCATGAAAACCAAAGAGGTCGACCACCGCACGGTCTAAGTAGGTTTGTTCCCACGCGCACAAATACTGGCCTGCGGGTGAGGCCAGCCAGTCAGGCAAACTATCGTTTTTTAAAGGTGAGGATGACATGAAGCTGATTGCACTGCCCGCGTTCTCTGACAACTACCTGTGGTTATGGCATGACGACCAACTGGCCGTGGTGGTTGACCCCGGTGACGCCGCACCTGTGGTGCAGGCCTTGGCGCAAAACGGGCTCAAACTTACTGCCATTCTAGTGACCCACCACCATGCCGACCATGTGGGCGGTGTGCGTGAACTACACCTCACCACAGGCGCCCAAGTCTATGGCCCCGCGGGTGAAGATGTGCCCGCCCCCTTCACCCCGGTCATGCATGGCGATGCGTTTGAAGTGCTAGGTCAAACCGTGCAAGTGTTGGATGTGCCAGGCCACACAGCCGGCCATGTGGCCTATGTATTACCCAACGCAACGCCGAGCCCTGTGCTGTTTTGTGGCGACACCTTGTTTTCGGGCGGATGCGGCCGTATTTTTGAAGGCACACCCGCGCAAATGCTGGCTTCATTAGACCTTTTGGCTTCACTCCCCGCATCCACACGGGTGTGTTGCGCCCACGAGTACACTCTATCCAACTTGCGATTTGCGCTCGCCGTAGAACCTAGCAACACCGACTTGCAAACCTACGCAGCACACTGCCAGCAACTCAGGGCTCAAGGTGTTCCCACCCTACCCGCCCAGCTTGGCTTGGAATTGCAAATCAACCCGTTTTTACGGGCTCGACACCCCCATGTGCGACACGCTGTTGCACAGCACGCTGGACTCTCAGCGCTCGAACAAACCGACGACGTGGCTGTCTTTGCAGCCCTTCGCGAATGGAAGAACGATTTCAAATGAGATTTCTACTCGCTGTATTTAGCCTTAGCCTTGCCCTACTGACGGGTTGCGCCAACTTGAGCGAACCACAAAGCACAGGCGATCTGAGCCCCATCGCCAAAGGCACTGTGAAACGCGACAGCGTAGCCAAACTCGACTTACCCAACGACTTGTGGGAACGCATTCGCAAGGGCTACCAAATGCCCAACCTTGAAAACGAGCTGGCCAACGACAGAACCCAGTGGTACGCCTCCAAGCCCGACTACCTGCAGCGCATGACCGAGCGCTCTAACAAATACCTGTATCACATCGTTGAAGAACTTGAAGCGCGCAAGATGCCGACCGAGTTGGCCTTGCTGCCCTTCATTGAGAGCGCGTTCAATCCACAAGCCGTGTCTAGCGCTCGCGCCAGTGGCATGTGGCAGTTCATGCCTAAAACAGGCAAAAGCTTCGACCTGAAACAAAACGCTTTTCGCGACGATCGCCGTGATGTTCAGGCCTCCACCCGCGCCGCTTTGGACTACCTCGAACGTCTGCACAAAATGTTTGGCGACTGGCATTTGGCCTTGGCCGCCTACAACTGGGGCGAAGGCAATGTGGGCAAAGCCATTGCACGCAACAAACGTGCAGGCTTGCCCACCGGCTACACAGACCTGAACATGCCCATGGAAACACGCATGTACGTGCCCAAGCTGCAGGCCATGAAAAACATCGTGGGCAATCCGCCTCAATACGGCGTGGAGCTGCCCAGCATTCCTAACCACCCCTATTTCCAAAGTGTGCCGCTACCACGCGACATGGACGTGAGCGTGGCCGCCAAGCTGGCTGACATCTCTGAACAAGACTTCAAAGCACTCAATCCTTCAGCACACCGTCCTGTGTTGCTGGCGGCGGGTTCGCCCAACATCTTGCTGCCATGGGACAACGCCGAAGTGTTCCAACGCAACTACGAAGCTTCCAGCATTGGACGTATGGCCACATGGACCGCTTGGGTCGCCCCCTCCACCATGAAGGTGGCTGACGCTGCGAAACGCGTGGGCATGAGCGAAGCTGATTTCCGTGCGGTCAACAACATTCCACCCCGCATGGTCATCAAGGCGGGGTCGGCCCTGCTTATCCCTCGAGGCGCCAATATCTTGGGCGACGTAACTGCCCAAGTGGCGGATAACGGTCACTTAGATTTGTCACCCGAAGCCGTTGCCAAACGCAAAGCTGCCGGCAAAGGCAGCAAGAATGCCAAGGGTAAAAAAACAGCTTCAGCCAAAAGCACTGGCAAAAACCCAGCTTCCGGCAAAGGCGATAAAAAAGGCGACCCGAAGGTCGCCAAAAAATAATCTACAGCGAACGGAAGGCTTCGCGCCCTCTGCGCTTTAAGCGTCCCGCCTGTCCACCAACGCGTGGGCAATGGTTCCCAAGTCCACGTACTCTAGCTCGCTGCCGACAGGTACGCCACGGGCAAGGCGCGTAACTTGCACACCGCGCTTCTTGAGGGCCTCGCCCAACACATGCGCCGTAGCCTCGCCTTCAGCGGTGAAGTTGGTGGCCAAAATGACTTCTTTCACCACACCGTCGCTGGCGCGCTCGATGAGTTTTTGCAAGCCAATGTCTTTGGGGCCAAACCCATCCAAGGGGCTGATGCGACCCATCAAGACAAAGTACTGCCCCTTGTAGGCGGCAGTGCGCTCGACCGCCGATTGGTCGGCAGGTGTTTCGACTACGCACAAGCGGGTGGTGTCACGCCCCTCATCCAAGCAGGTGTCGCACACGGGTTGGGTGGTGAAGGTGTGGCAGCGTTCGCAGTGCTGCACTTGGGCTGCGGCTTGGTGCAAGGCTTGAGAAATCATCTCAGCCCCCTCACGGTCATGCTGCAGCAAGTGATACGCCATGCGCGAGGCCGATTTCACCCCCACGCCGGGCAAACGGCGCAGGGCCTGAATCAGGCCTTCGAGCACAGACGTGTCGCTCATTTAGAACGGCAGTTTCAGGCCAGGTGGCAAGCCAGCGGTGAGCTTGCTCATCTTGGCTTCGCTGGTTTCAGCGGCTTTGCGCACGGCGTCGTTGAAGGCGGCAGCCACCAAGTCTTCGAGCATGTCTTTGTCATCGGCCAACAGGCTTGGGTCAATGGTGATGCGTTTGACGTCGTGCTTGCAAGTCATCAAAACCTTGACCAAACCAGAGCCTGATTCGCCAGTCACTTCAACGAACGCCAATTCGTCTTGTGCCTTTTTCAGGTTTTCTTGCATGGCCTGGGCTTGCTTCATGAGGCCCGAGAGTTGTCCTTTGTTGAACATGGTGTTTCCCTTTTACAAACTAAAAAATAAAGCGGTTGGACTTAAAGCGGCTTGATGCTGCCCGGCACGATCTTGGCGCCGTAGTCACGCATCAAACTTTGAACATAGGTGTCGTTGAGGATGATGGCCTCGGCCCCAGCTTGACGCTGCGCGGCAGCGGCGGCATTGCGTTTGGCGGGGCTGTCTTGCACACGGCCCACTTCCACCGTCAGGCGCACAGGGTAGCCCGCGGTTTCGAGCGCTTTTTGCAAACGCTCGCGACTGGTGCTGCTGTTGAGCGATTCGCGCTCGACGCGAAGCATCCAAGTGTCGGTGTCTCGGGCCACCAATTGAGACTGCAAGCCCAGTTCGCGCACCAAAGCATTGATGGTTTCGGCGGCGGACATCTCCATCACCAACTTGTGCCAAAACTCACCTTCGGGCGTGGCCACGATTTGTGGCACTTCGGTAGTGGGCACTTGTGGCTCAAGCACGGCGCTTGGCTCGGCTTGTTGGCGCACGGGCATGGCCACCACCGCAGCATCTGAATCGTGGTCGTAGCTGGGACTGTCTGAGCCTTCTGGGTCGTAGCTGGGGTCGTCTTCCCACGGGGCCACTTCACGCGGCTGCATGTCGCGCACGGGCAAGGCTTGCACGGGGGCTGCGGGCTGGGGCTCGGGTTGGCGCTGGGCAACCACGGGGGGTGCTGGCGGCACTTGTGGCTGAACGGCTGACGGTGCTTGAGCAACAGACTGCGTAATAGGTTGTGCCGCAGCTGAAGCAGGCGACAAAGTGGCGCGTTGCGGATTAATTAGAGTTTTTTTTTCAGCCGAGGCCGAAGCAGAGTTGGTAGCTTGAGGTTTAAACGCCAACAATCTCAGCAGCACCATCGTCAGTGCCGCGTATTCGTCAGGGGCCAAGCCCAGCTCTTGTCGGCCATGCAAACTCAGGCTGTAGAGAAGCTGGGTTTCGTCGGGTGGCATCACACCAGCCAAACGCGCCATCTCGGCGGCTTCGGGGTCTGAGGCATCAGCTTCAGCCATGTCAGGCACAGCTTGCAACACGGCCATGCGCTGCAAGACCATTGACATGTCTTCTAGTGTGGCCGCAGCACTCAGGCCATTGAGGCGCAAGGCTTCTGAGGTTTCGACCACCGACTTGCCATCGCCATGAGCCAAGGCCTCGATCAAACGGAACACATGCGAGCGGTCCGCACTGCCCAGCATTTGACGCACAGCTGCTTCTTGCAACTGGCCACCACCATAGGCAATGGCTTGATCGGTCAAGCTCAGGGCATCGCGCATGGAACCGCGTGCGGCACGGGCCAACAGGCGCAAAGCCTGCGGCTCAGAATCAATGTTTTCTTGGCCCAACACATGGCCCAAGTGCTCCAGCACAGTCTCGGGGGCCATGGGGCGCAGGTTGAACTGCAAGCAGCGCGACAGCACGGTGACCGGCACTTTTTGCGGATCGGTCGTGGCGAGCACAAATTTCAAATATTCAGGCGGCTCTTCCAGCGTCTTCAACATCGCGTTGAACGCGGTGTTGGTGAGCATGTGCACCTCGTCAATCATGAAGACTTTGAAGCGGCCTTGCACAGGCTTGTAAACGGCCTGCTCCAGCAGGCTCTGCACTTCGTCTACGCCGCGGTTAGACGCTGCGTCCAACTCGGTGTAATCGACAAAGCGGCCGGCATCAATATCAGTACAGGCTTGGCAGACGCCGCAAGGGTTAGCGGTGATGCCGCCAGTGCCGTCCACGCCTTGGCAATTGAGCGATTTGGCCAGCACCCGCGAGACGGTGGTCTTGCCCACGCCGCGCGTACCGGTGAACAGATAGGCGTGGTGCAAACGTTGGGTGGTCAGCGCATTGGTCAGCGCTTGTACGACGTGCTCCTGCCCCACCATCTCCGTGAAGGTTTTTGGGCGATATTTGCGGGCGAGCACGAGGTACGACATAAGCCAAGCATTCTATGTGACCTACAATAGACCTTGACGGGCCTCCTCACATGGTGAAGCGGCCAACCGGGTCAGGTGGGGAACCAAGCAGCCCTAACTGTGGAGTCAGTGCTGAGGGTCGGGCCCGTCACCTTTTCTTCCTCAAATGAGGCTAGTCAAGGCTTAGCCGACATCCTCTGTCTGCCAATCGCTGATTTGTGTCACCTAGCTGTGTCACTTTGGTCTAACCCAATCAGCACACACCATGGCAACTACGACAGGACTCTTTCGCAGAAACGGACACTTCTACGTTCGTGTACTACTACCACTTCAGCACCCTCTTCGTCTGACAGGCAAGTCCCGCATCGTAAAAAGTCTAGGGACAAGTTCACCAAATGAAGCAAAGGTACGAGCACTAGAGACAAGACTCAAGATCCTTAAGAACTTAGACACGTCTGTGCAATGGGCGGCACTTAGACCAACCATTCCTATCTTGGCTCCAACGACTCACTCGCTTCGAGAGATCTTCGAGAAATGGAGGCAGTCACACCCTCGAAGCACCGACAGTATCAACTCCTGCGATAGATCACTCAAACTGTTTGAAAACCTTGTGGGCAACATAGCTGTTGAGCAAGTAGACAGAGCCATGGGTGCACAATTCAAAACTCATTTATTGCAGCTAGATACGACCCCCAAGACTGCCCGAGATCGACTCATATGGGTCAAGTCATTGTTAAATTACGCCCACAGGGACTTAGAACTGACTAGCCGCAACGTATGGAACGGTATAGACATCAGCTTCAAAACAACTAAGCGCAGAAGACCATGGTCGGAGGAGGAGTTAAACACCCTCTTCTCACAACCTCTGTTTACAGAAAAGAAGCTTCCAAGAAACAAGAAAGCAGGAGGTTGGGCGGCATATTGGGTTCCACTCATTGCAGTGTTTTCAGGCGCACGAGTCAGCGAGATTTGCCAGCTAACTGCGGATGACATTGACACAAACACAAGCCACCCAACCATCAAAATCAGAAGTAGGTCTGAAGATCAGCGCTTAAAGACCGTCAATGCGGAGCGTGACATACCGATACACCCTCAACTCATTGAACTTGGTTTTCTGAAGTATGTCGAACAAATCAAAAGCGCCCCTGCTGCAAACAACCTATGGCCTGACCTGCCTAAACGTAACGAGCGCAGTGGTGGTTATTTCAGTCAATGGTTCGGCGAGTACCTCAAAACTCTTCAACTGAATGGTGAAGTGGACTTTCATAGCTTCAGACACACAGTGCGGACACAACTGGTTCTCAAAGATGTTTCTGAAATTGCAATTGACCGCTTGTTGGGCCACTCACACACAGGCAGCGTTGGTTCTCGGACTTACACACACATTGACTCTCAGTTACCAACGGTGGTTTGCAAAATTAGCTATCAATTCAATTTGAATAATTAATACAAATCAAGCAAAAAACATTGACAAATCTATAAATACGAGTAAAATACTCAACATAGCGCCCTTACTCGATTGGACAACGCTGTAACCACCTTTTCGGGCAATTACGCCCATTTTTTAGGAGTTGCACGTCCATGCGCTATTTGTCACTATTCCCCTTCCCTTCTGACCCGTCTGACGAGCTTGTTATCGATCTAAACAAGCCTTGCAAAGATGATGTCCAGTACGCAATTGATTTACTGCGTCACTCAGTCAGACATGCTTATCTGAGCAACTTTAAAAGACTCTTAAAGGCGAAGTTTCCGAGAGCGACCGATAACGTCGACTCAAGAAAAAGTCGCTTAATCAAGCCGGAATTCGCACCTAAACGGCTTCATGCTGACGAAGCGATCACCCTACTTGAGGGTCTTCTTTGTAGAGGCAAAGATAAGACAAAAAGACAAGTTCATCCAAACTCGCTTTGCAACCTTAGGCCAGCAACTAGATTCACTCAACAAAATCGCCCTACGAAGCCTTGCCTAATGTCGGATCAACAAGTCCAAAAGGCCATGGAACTGAGGGATCACGGTTGTTCATGGCGAAGCATTGGAGATAGTCTTGGGGTGAATTCTGAGACGGTTAGATCAACGCTTCGTCGCCGAGGGAACCAAGCATCAAATCAGGAGCTTATCTCAAGCCAAATACAAGGAGAAAAAGTGCCAATTAAGGGCTAGGTAGCCAACGCCCTGTTCACCTCGAATAGAGTGTGTGTGTTGATGCTGGTGCTTTGAAGCCTTTATCAAGCCATAACAGCGATGTCATAGCCTTGAAATTGTCATCTGACTCAATCCCATTTATTGTTATGAACAAAACACCCACCAGTTCCATCGAGGTAAATGATGAACCAGTTGAGAAAGACTTGTTCTTCGACCCATTAGCTAAGCCTGTCACAAAACGTGCTCAGGAGGCATCAAGGGCCTTTCTCGATCACTTCATAAAAACTGAAAGCCAATTCAAGCCAAGAAAGCGTGCGAGAAAGGCAATAGATCAGTCGATCCTCGAGGAGCAACTTGGATGTATCTTTGCCAACCTAGCCTCAAGCCAACTCTGTAAGAAGCCCAAAGCCATAGCAATCCCTCTGTCTAAGCAGGAATTGGGGCGCAAGAACACTCCACGAATTCTCAATGACAAGCTAAGGGAAGTACTTGAAACTTTGTGTGGAGCGTTTGCTGATGCTTTGACACTCGAGATCGGCAGTTACAACAAAGGCAGAAGATCGACCATAGAACCAAGGCCCTACATATCTGAACTGATCATGGCATTCCATCTCAGGAAAAGTGACTTCAACACAAAAGAACGTCAACCCGTCATCCTAAGAGCTAGAAAGACACCTGACCAAAAAAGAAAAGGCAAGCCCGGCAAAGAACTAGAGCTACCAGACACCGCTGAAGTCAAAAAGCTACAAGAGCAGATCAATCAGATCAATGCATTCATCAGACAACAAGACATTAGATACGTTGGAGATAGACCTGAAATAGATGAAGAACGACTAACCATCTACAGGGTGTTCAACAACGGAAGATTAGACGAAGGTGGAAGACTCTACGGTGGGTTCTGGCAACAACTAAGTGGTGAAGAACGTGATGATGAGATCCTGATCAATGGAGAGCATGTTGTAGGCCCTGACTACGGACAGATGGCTGTGTCTATCCTCTATGCCCTAGAAGGTATCCCAATACCCCTAGAAGACGCTTATAAGCTCAGGGGATGGGAAGACTACAGGGATGGAGTTAAAACTTACATAAACAAGCTTCTCCACGATGACACTGGTACACCTAAGGCTAAGAAGTCAGACTTCATTGGGTGTAAGTACAAGAAGGTAGAAACCATCACTGAGGCTTTAAGGAAGGATGTCTTTGAACAACATAGAGCTATAGCTCATCACTTCGATGGAAGCATCAGTGGTAGATTGTTCTACGAGGAAAGTAACCTCTTAGTCCATCTACTGCTTGAGCTACAGAACAAGGGCATCTGTGCCTTACCTGTTCACGATAGCCTCTATGTGAACATAGACATGGCCACAGAGACTATAAAGACAATGAAATCTGCCTTTAAAGAACTCTTAGGAGGTAACATTGAAGTCTATTAAGTACATAGATATACATGGATGCCTACTCCCTTAGAGGGGGTGATAGCCACCTTAGTAAACGACACACCAACGTTAATTAACCGCATTAATAAAGGTTTAACAATGAAGTTCTTCACCACAACACTAGGTATGCTACTTTCACTTTTGATTACTTCCAAAGCAATAGCGCAGCAAGTTAATGGAAGTATGGATTGCAAGGTAACTGGCAATGTTGTTATTTCTAGTGAGGAAGGGAAATCCAAACGGTACTCTAGCATTAAAGATGGTAGCAAAGAAGGTGATAAGTTAACATTTAAGTACACCATAAGAAATTCGGGGTTATTTCTTTCACTTGAAAATGAATTCACTAAACATATTGAACTTAACACAATATTTGACTTTAAGGATGGAAAATTAGAACGCCCTAAAAGTCGAGGACTTATTTACACCGGTACCTATAACGAAGTGACATTTTCAGAAGATTACATAAGACTCGAAAACTCTTTTGGAAAAATATTTCTCTCAAGATATTATAAAAATGACTGGCATGGTATTTATTTAATGATATCTGCAATGGAGTTAACCACTCAAACAATGACAATCAACTGCAGACATAACAATGACCAAATGGAATCGGGTTATAAAATTTATTCCCGTAAGTTATAAAATATGTTTATTAGTTTTTAGAAAATCAAAAAATGAAAGCAATCTCAATAATATTAATTATGGTAACGCTAACTCTTACGCTCGGCTGTTCAAAAAATGATCCACAACTAGAACTGGAAAAAGCTGTAAAAAATCTACCAAGAAATTCAATTGGCACCCCCGCTTATTGGTACGAAATGAATGGCCTAACTGGTTGGGAAAAAGTCATATTGGTTTTTGGCTATGCAGAGAACTTAGAAGTGTGCCAATACATGGTAAAACTTGGCAAAAAAGACTCACCGGAGAGAGATTTCAAGTGCACACCTGCTAATTAACTTGAGTGCGTTAACAGCCGTTGTAGTTCTTCTTCCCGCTAGGTGTGATCGTGTAAGTACCACCTCTAGGCCCTGTGTAACAGGTTGGAGGCTGTCTCGGCGTTGTGTCTTGTTGCTGTCGCTGAGGCGTTGCTGGTTGAACTACTGCTGGAGCACGATGGCAATGGTAGTCGCCAGTCTTATGGTTAGTGTGACAGCCTTCTGAGTTAAGACCGCCTCCATGAGCAAATGCAAAACGTACCGCCAATAGAAACAACATGAGTGCTAAGTATTTCAGCCGCATAAATGTGCTTTTTAAAAAAACTTAACTTAAATTTCTGAAAATTTCCTTGACTGCTGAAGAATGCATCGATATTCAGCATTAACGATCATACTCGTGGGGTTTGAACCTTGATTTAAAACAAATTCAGAAATTTCTGCCTGTCCTGTATATCTATTTATTTTTATTGTTGTTTGCCAATTTGCTTGCACTTTACCCCCCTGCTTGAATGGATCATCAAGAACATTACTGTAGGTATGAGAATATCGATACTGCTCATCTGAGACCATGAAATGGTAGGGGCCTAAAAAACCATTTTCTAAAAAAGGACCGGAAAGCGTGTAACCGTCTATGGTAAATAAGCCATTTTCTTTGATGGTGAATGTAACCAACGAAGCTTCCGTCTTTCCACCTGTCTTAAATAGATCCGATATTTTTTTCACTCCCTCACACTGCAATCTAACAATTGGCTGAGCTGAAATATTCGCAGAAAATAGAAGTGTAGAAAATAGAGAAAATATAGTTATAAAACAAAATTTATATTTCATATGCTTATTGCTCTGGCTCTTTAGAACCATGCTTTCCGTTGTAAGGGTTCACATTTGGTTTACTCGACCAGTTATCCCTCTGAGTGTGGTTAGGGTTAGTTGAACGATGCGGAGCGACATAAGTTCCATTCTTCTTGAAGTGTCCATTCACATGATGTGAACCACCGCCCCCTGAACCTGCTTTTTTAGCAAACGATAGAGGCGAATGAAACATTAACGTAACCAGCAATAAACCATTTATCAATTTTTTCATCAGATCTCCTATTTTTCAATGCTCAAAATGCGATTTAATGTTTGATCAAAGTGACACGTAATTACTTTGCTAACCACCTTATTTCCGAACCTATCAACATCATGGAAAACTAAAACTATGTCGCTTCCAAATGAATATTTGGGCATCACAGCTATGTTGTATTCTTTTTTTACTGCTACGCCTGCACCATCGATGCATTCTTGTCCGAGTGTTGTCAATGTCTGAAGCGATTTAAATCGGCCGCTTTCTTCAGCGACTAGGGCAACAGACACACCACTTCTTCGCTCTTTAAAAACTGGAAACTCATAAGAATGCGAGGTGATCTGAACTGATAGCAAAGTAAAAAAGGCAACTAAGCTTGAAAATTTCAATTTCTTTCTAGTAATCATGGGTTACCGACTTGTATCAAAAAATTAAGATCACTTTTATTTAGTTCGTTTAAGCGCTGACTTCACCTCTTCAGCAAAGTTCTCGTTCTTTAAGTTGCAAACACTTGCGTGGTTACCCCACTCATCAGTTCCATTTGCTGACCTAATGAGATACAAAGTTTGCCCATAGCTGACTGAAGTGCCGCAAGCTTCCGTAGCGCCGACTTCCACGATAAGTTCCCTGTAGTTGAACGTACCCTTGATGTTCTCAAGGACGCTAACGGTATAAGGGCGCTGGAATGACGACCTATTTTGAAACCTCGTCCAAATCTCGCCAATAGTTGGGTAGTCGATCCTTAGCTTGGTGAATTCATACTGTTCTTGAGCTGCAATTTCCTCAGGAGTGAACATTTTGCAACTGCAAGCAAACGCTGGCCCCCAAAAAGCTAAAAAAACAATCGTTCCAGTAAGGATGAATTTCATCTTAGTGCGCTATCAATTGCATCCATAAGCGGTACAAGTCTTCGTATAAGACTGGCCTTGACTGTTCGTGCCTGAATAGGTGGTCATACCCGGCATTGTCTGGATTGTTTCATTCCATGCACGCCCATTAGCTTGGCCTTGTATCTGTGTGGTGTTTCCGTAAGTCTGACTGTTCTGTGTCCAGTTGCTACCAGTTCCAGCGTTGTGACCTTGCATGTTGGTTGTGTTGCCATACTTTTGAACGTTGTAGCTGTTGCCACTTACGTCATTGCAGTTGTAGCTGTTTGCAGATCCATAGCAAGCGGCTTGTGAACTAAGCCCCAAGCTCGTGAGAATAACGAAATAAAGAGCTTTAGATTGCAACATGGATGCCTTTTGGTGGTGTCTTGTCATTCTGACACCTAATCCTTTAGCTTTGCACTTTTTTGTTCGCTGCCTGACATTAGTCAATCCGAAGATGGGTAGGTCTGGAAAATTCCGTTTTGTGTGGCTACGCAGTTCCTGCAAAAGCTACGCAGAACGCTAAGGACACCCCCGCCCTAGTTGCCGGTAAAGATTTTCTAAAGAGCGAATGCCAACACGGCTCAAAAAGACCAGTTGGAACATGTTGTCTAAGCAAGAATCTGAGGGCTAAAATAAAGTTCTATTTTTGTGTCACTTCTGTGTGTCACTTTCAGCTATGACAGGTCAGGGTCAGGTGTTAGTTCCGCTAGGAACGTAGGAACCAAGCAGCCCTAACTGTGGAGTCAGTGCTGAGGGTCGGGCCCGTCACCCTTGCTAAAGAGTTCACCAAAGCGCTCGCAAACCCTATACCCGTTCCCTCAAGATAGTCCTAGACTGATCTATGTCAATCAAAGACGGGGGACTTATGAAATTACATCGCTTCTTTTTAATTGCCTGGCCATCAGCCTTGGGTGCGGCCTTGATGGAGATGCTTGTTTTTGCAGTGTTAGACCCAATGCAAATTCCACAGATTGAAAACATACCGGGCATGACCACCCAAGGTGTTTACAGCATGGCTTTTTTTGTATTTTGGGCCGCCATCAGCTTTGCGTGTTCATTGACCTTGATCTTGTCCCAGCCCGTTGCCCAAAAGCACGTGGCAATCTAATTCAAATTAGGTAGTGGTCTAGCAACAGCGCTGCAAAAAGCGCTGACAGGTGGATGAGCGAAAACCGGAAGGTTTTGCGCGCCAACTCATCCGAATAATTTCTCATCAATGCAACAGCGTAAGCAATAAACCCTGCACTGAGAATCACTGCCACGGCTAAATAAAGCCATGAACTCATGCCGATCACAAACGGCAGCAAGCACGCGGCCATCAAAAGAAATGTGTAGAGCAGGATTTGAAGCCGTGTGAATTCATTGCCGTGAGTCACGGGCAGCATTGGCAAGCCTGACTTGCGGTAGTCTTCGACACGATAAAGCGCCAGAGCCCAAAAGTGAGGCGGCGTCCACAGAAAAATGATCAATACCAAGATCAAAGCTTGAGAGCCAATTTCGCCTGTGATCGCAGTCCACCCTAACAATGGAGGCATCGCACCCGAAGCGCCGCCAATCACAATGTTTTGGGGCGTCAAAGGCTTAAGAATCAAGGTGTAGATAACGGCATACCCAATAAAGGTGGCAAACGTTAACCACATGGTCAATGGGTTGACCAGCACGTAAAGAATGGCAGAACCCAATGAGCAGAGCAAAAATGAAAAAAGCAAAGCTTGGGTGTCAGACAACTGGCCGGTTGCTGTTGGACGCCATGCAGTTCGGCGCATTTTTGCATCAAGGGTCTTTTCTACCAAGCAATTGAAGGCGGCCGCAGCTCCCGCCACCAGCCAAATGCCAATGCAAGCCCAAGCCATTCGAATCCACTCACCGGCAGTTGGTAGACCTGGAATCGCGAGCACCATCCCAATCAACGCACAAAACACGATGAGCTGTATAACGCGCGGTTTGGTGAGCGCGTTGTACTGCTGGATGACGGCGGCAATAGACATAGATTGGGGTGATGTTAACTAAAGAGTAAATGAAGGGTTTTTACCGATTATTGATTTACATCAATGTAACTTATAGTGAACTCGTTTATAAAAACTCATTCATCATAATAATGCAAAGACAATCACTCCGATTTCTATCAGCAACTATTTCTCTGTTGCTCTTGTCTCTGAATCCTGCAAAAGCCAATGAGCCAACCGGCAATGCAGCCAATGGTGAAAACAAAATTGCGATGTGCATAGGATGCCACGGAATTGTTGGTTATCAATCAAGTTTTCCAGAGGTTTACAAAGTCCCAATGATTTCTGGTCAGACCAGCAAATACATTGTGAACTCGCTCAAGGCCTATCAAAGCGGTGAGCGCAAGCACCCAACCATGCGCAGCGTCGCCAAGGGTTTGTCCGAACAAGACATGCTTGACATTGCGGCGTACTACGAAAAGCATGGCACATCTACCTCACTCCCAGAGCAGGCGAGTGCAGCACCAGAAAAAGTGAACAACCTTCTCACCAAAGGTGCTTGCAACTCCTGTCACGGTGCCAATTACAGCAAGCCGATTGATCCAAGCTTCCCGAAAATCGCAGGCCAAAGCCGCGATTACTTGTTCGTAGCGCTCAAGTCTTACAAATCGGAAGGCAACACGACATGGGGTCGCAGCAACGCCATCATGGGCGGCGTTGCCAAACAGTTCAGCAATGCCGAACTCAAGGAACTCGCCAACTACATCGGCAAACAGCCCGGTGAGTTGCAAGTTGTCCCACAAGCCAAGTTCCGCTGATCCGCTTGCTCTTTTAATAATTACATCCGAATAACAAAATGATGAAAACCATGACCAAGACCCTTGCATCTGGCCTGATTTGGATTGGAGCTTGGGCCGCAACCGCTGCCTATGCTGTGAATGACCTGCCCGGCGGCCCAGCCGTGCGTCAACTGAACATGCACCCACCGGTGACCAAGATTGCAGAAGAGCAACATGCGCTTCATTGGATGATGATGGTGATTTGCACCTTGATCTTCGTAGCCGTGTTTGGTGTGATGTTCTATTCGATTTGGAAGCACCGCAAGTCCACTGGACACCAACCTGCACACTTCCATGAGTCCATCAAGGTCGAAATCGCATGGACTTTGGTTCCTCTGATCATTGTTGTCATCATGGCCATCCCCGCCACCAAAGCTGTCGTGGCTGGCAAGGACACATCGAATGCCGACCTCACCATCAAAGCGACGGGCCACCAATGGCGCTGGGGTTACGACTACCTTAAAGGTGAAGGCGATGGGATCGCATTCATTTCTTCTCTGGATAACGAACAACGTGTTTTGTCAAATTCAGGCAATGTCGGCAAAAACATCGATGACTATTTGCTGAAAGTTGACAACCCACTCGTGGTGCCTGTGAATAAAAAAATCCGCATCATCACCACCAGCACGGACGTGATTCATGCCTTTGCAGTGCCAGCGTTTGGCATCAAACAAGATGCGATTCCCGGCTTTGTTCGAGACACTTGGTTCAAAGCAGAAAAAACCGGTGATTTTTATGGCCAGTGCCAAGAGTTGTGTGGCAAAGAGCACGCTTACATGCCCATTCACGTCAAAGTTCTCAGCGAAGCTGACTACTCTGCATGGGTCAAAGCGCAGCAGACCACCAAAAGCGCAAAGTCCAACACGCCACAGTTAGTCGCTGACGCCAGCGCTGTCAAATAAATAGTTAAAGAAGAGGTCCTCACATGAGCGCAGTAATTGATTCCCACGGTAACGTGGCAGGCCATCATGACCACGATCACCACCACGCCCCCGTTGGTTGGCGTCGATGGGTGTTTGCCACCAATCACAAAGACATTGGCACACTTTATTTGCTGTTTGCTTTTGTGATGTTGATGTTCGGTGGCGTGTTGGCCTTGCTCATCCGCGCTGAGTTATTTCAGCCGGGTCTGCAATTGGTCAACCCAGAGTTGTTCAACCAGCTCACCACCATGCATGGCCTGATCATGGTTTTTGGCGCGATCATGCCGGCGTTCGTTGGTTTTGCAAACTGGATGATTCCCCTGCAAATTGGCGCGCCTGACATGGCTTTTGCCCGCATGAACAACTTCAGTTTCTGGCTGATGGTTCCTGCTGCAGCCATGCTCGGCAGCACATTTTTCATGCCTGGCGGTGCACCTGCCACGGGTTGGACGATGTATGCACCGCTCACGATTCAAATGGGCCCATCGATGGACGTTGCAATTTTTGCAATGCACGTTTTAGGCGCTTCTTCGATCATGGGCTCTATCAACATCGTGGTCACCATCTTGAACATGCGCGCTCCTGGCATGACTCTGATGAAAATGCCCATGTTTGTTTGGACTTGGTTGATCACCGCTTACCTCTTGATCGCTGTGATGCCTGTGCTCGCTGGCGCGATCACCATGACTTTGACGGATCGTCACTTTGGCACAACCTTCTTCAACCCAGCTGCCGGTGGTGACCCCATCATGTTCCAGCACATCTTCTGGTTCTTCGGACACCCAGAGGTGTACATCATGATCTTGCCGGCTTTTGGCATCGTGAGCCAAGTGGTGCCAGCGTTTGCTCGTAAAAAGCTGTTTGGCTACGCCTCCATGGTTTATGCCACGTCGTCCATTGCGATCTTGTCTTTCATTGTGTGGGCACACCACATGTACACCACAGGTATGCCAGTCACTGGGCAACTGTTCTTTATGTACGCCACCATGCTGATTTCCGTTCCGACGGGTGTGAAAGTGTTCAACTGGATTGCCACGATGTGGCGTGGTTCCATGACATTTGAAACGCCAATGCTTTTCGCAGTGGGCTTTATCTTCGTGTTCACGATGGGTGGATTCACAGGCCTGATCCTGTCTATGGCTCCCATTGACTTGCAATTGCAAGACGGCTACTACGTGGTTGCACACTTCCACTATGTGCTCGTCGCTGGCTCATTGTTTGCCATGTTCGCTGGCGTCTATTACTGGCTGCCCAAGTGGACAGGTGTGATGTACAACGAAGGCCGTGGCAAGATTCACTTCTGGTGGACATTGATCTCTTTCAACGTCACCTTCTTCCCAATGCACTTCTTAGGTCTGGCTGGTATGCCACGCCGTTACGCTGACTATCCTATGCAGTTCGCTGACTTCAATGCATTGGCTTCGGTTGGCGCATTTGCGTTTGGTATTGCTCAGGTTTATTTCTTTGTGATGGTCGTCCTGCCTTGCATGCGCGGTCATGGTGAAAAAGCACCACAACGCCCTTGGGAAGGTGCTGAAGGTTTGGAGTGGGAAGTGGCCTCACCTGCCCCGTTCCACACCTTCGAGGTGCCACCCAAGTTGAACAGTGACGCCACCAAGATCATTGCCTAAGCGTGACTACCCCCATGAACACTGAACAAAAGAAAAGCAATCTGCGTCTCGCCTTGATCTTGGCGAGCGTGGTTGCCGTGTTCTTTTGCGGCTTTATTTTCAAAATCACTTTGTTAGGCAAAGCATGAACATCAACGGCAGAAACGTCAGCCTGATGGGCAAGCTTTCTGCCATCGCACTTGGCATGTTTGCCTTTGGCTACATGCTTGTGCCTATGTACAAAGCATTTTGCGAATGGACCGGCGTCAACGTACTCGCTCTCAGCGAGCGCGAAGCATCTGGCTCTATGAATGGCCGAGCAGGACTCAACAACACGCAAGTCGACAGCTCCCGCACCATCACGGTGGAGTTTGACACGAACGTACGCGGGCCATGGAACTTCGCGCCCGAAAAACGCTTTGTTGAAGTCCACCCAGGTGAACTCGTGACGGTGATGTTTGAATTTCAAAACATCCAAGACCGAACCATGTCCGCTCAAGCGATACCAAGCTACGCGCCACGCGAAGCTCAGTCGCATTTCAATAAATTGGAATGCTTTTGCTTCAACGAATATTCTTTGTCGCCCGGCGAGAAGAAGTCATGGCCTGTGGTGTTTTATGTATCGCCCAAAATTTCTAAAGATGTGAAGACGATCACCTTGTCTTACACGTTCTTTGAAGTTGGCTCTACTGTCCCCTCTGCATCGATCAAACCAATTGAGATTGGGGCTGGCAATGAGTCATGAACCAGAAAATGTGCCGCTCTGGCGTTCAACGCTGCGCGCATTCCAAGCGATTTCTTGGTCTTTTTTTGGCATTCGCAAACGAAGCGAATCCAACACTGACTTGTCCCAAGTTAAACCAGCTCAGCTAATTTTTGTGGGCTTGGTATCGGGTTTGATTTTTGTACTTGTTTTGGTCCTAGTGGTCAATTCGATTGTTTAGATTTTTCAGGAGAGAAGCATGAGTGCCAATTCGCACGGGTCCGTTCCAAACTACTACGTCCCTGAACCGTCACGCCATCCGGCCATGGCTGCGCTAGGCCTGTTCTTCATCATCATGGGTGCAAGCCAATGGGTGAATGATTCCAGCTGGGGGCCGTATGCCCTGCTCTTTGGCATGCTGATCCTATTGACCGTTCTGTATCAGTGGTTTGGTGATGCCATCCATGAAAGCGAATCAGGCGAGTATGGCGACAACATCGATGCCTCGTTTCGCTGGAGTATGAGTTGGTTCATCTTCTCTGAAGTCATGTTCTTCGGCGCTTTTTTTGGCGCACTCTGGTGGGCTCGCGTTCACTCTGTGCCAGCACTGGGTGATCCCGACAACTTTTCAGTCCTCTGGCCAGATTTCAAGGCCATTTGGCCGAGCGTGGCCGCTGGTGCAACTGCCTCACCCGCACAAATCATTGAGCCGTTTGTCACCATGTCGCCACTTTGGCTGCCCACGATCAACACAGCATTGCTGTTGAGCTCTGGTGTCACCATCACCATTGCACACCATGCCATGCGTGAAAACGACCGTAGCAAAACGATCCTTTTCATGTGGATGACTGTACTTTTCGGTGTTGTCTTCTTGGGGCTACAAGGCTATGAGTACTACCATGCCTACACAGACTTGAATCTCAAGTTGACCTCCGGCATTTTTGGCTCTACCTTTTTTATGCTGACCGGATTTCACGGCTTCCACGTCTTCTTAGGGACGTTGATGTTGATCATCATCACCTTGCGTTTACAAAAAGGCCATTTCACCGCTGAGCGTCACTTTGGATTTGAAGGGGTTGCTTGGTATTGGCACTTTGTAGACGTTGTGTGGCTGGGCCTCTACATCTTGGTCTACTGGCTATAAGAGATTTCAAGCTTTCAACAAAAAGGCCGTTTCAACCAACGGCCTTTTTTAATCACGGAAATAAAAATTTACAGTTGGCCTGGAATGATGCCTGTAGGTTGAATAATGCCCAGAGACCAAGAAATCAAAATCAACAAGAACAAAATCACCGAAATGGCAATGCGAAACGTCAAGGCACGCGCCATATTTTTCTTTTGAACGCCCTTGGTATCTGAACCCCTCAACATGAACAGACCTGCCGCACCTAAGCTGATGAGGATGCCTACAAACGCCAAGGTAATGAAGATAGTCATGGCTTCTATTATGACTTTTAAATTCGGTTCTTGTTAATTAGACAACTGATGCAAACACACTTCTCATCACAGCATCTTTTCTCACGGCATTGGTGGCTCATTTTGTTGGCCACGACGTGCATGACTGTTCTCACCATTCGGCTTGGATTTTGGCAACTTGGGCGCGCCCAACAAAAAGAAGCAACTTATCAACTCGAAATGGCCAATGCCGACTTGCCTGCACTGGGAGTAAATGACTTTTTGTATACCCCTCCCCTTGCCGAAGCCAACCTCCAGCGTCGCATCGAAGTCAACGGCCAGTGGCTCAACCAATGGACCATCTTCCTTGAAAATCGCACGATGCAAGGCAAGCCCGGATTTTGGGTGTTGACGCCTTTACAAATTGCGCCCGGTAAGGCCCTGTTGGTACAAAGAGGCTGGGTGGCAAGAGACCTGATTTACAGCGACAAGCTCCCTGCCATCGATACACCGCGTGGCGTTGTCGAAGTGCAAGGTCGCTGGATCCCTGCGCCATCGGTCATGTATGAACTGACAAGCAAACCCGACAACCTTTCGGACCGTCATGGATTTGCTACCCTGAGGCAAAATGTCGACGTCAAGTTACTTGCAGACGAGACAGGCTTAGAGTTGCTCGCCAATGTGCGTCAAACTGGCGCACCCTCTGAGGGCCTGCAACGCGACTGGTCAAGCAGTCTCTCGGGTGCAGACAAAAATCGAGCTTATGCCTTGCAGTGGTTTGCTCTGGCTGCTTTATGTGCTGGACTCTTCACATGGTTCCAAATTATTCAGAAACTTAGACATGACTCCCGCTAATCCCCCCCCGCAAAAACCAATTGAACTCACCGTCTACGATTTACCCTCGCCCGTAGACGCAGCGATTCAAGACAGCTCGCGTACGCGCGCAGGCCGAATCCGCATGCTGATGGTGTTTGCGATTTGTGCGGCCCCCATGTTGCTGTCGTATTTTTCTTACTACGTGATTCGACCCCAAAGCATTTCTGCATTTGGTGAATTGATTGAGCCACAACGTGACTTACCTTCAATCAAGGTGAAGCAACTCGATGGACAAGCCATTGATTTCACTCAGCTACGGGGGCAATGGCTGTTTGTCGCGACCACCAGCGGTAAATGTGAAGCAGATTGTGAAAAGTTACTCTACATACAACGTCAGTTGCATAAAGGCTTAGGCAAACAGCAAGACAAGTTAGAACGCGTATGGCTTGTCTCTGATGATGCGCCGGTGTCCCCTCTTTTGGTGGAAGCTCTGCAAGGTGCAACCATCTTACGTATCGACCCTAAGGCCTTGGAGCAATGGCTCTACCCGTCTCAAGGACACCTACTCAGCGACCATCTCTATTTGGTTGATCCGATGGGTCATTGGATGATGCGCTTCCCACCCAATATTGAAGCGCCCGAAGCTGCCTCAAAAATCAAACGTGACCTAGAGCGCTTGCTGCGCGCAGCCAGCTCATGGGATCAACCTGGACGTTGAAATGAAAAACAAAACCTTGGCCACTTGGCTGGCCTTCCTCTTGGGTCCCTTGGGCTTTCACAGGTTCTATTTATTTGGCCGTCAAGACACACTTGGCTGGTTACTCCCCATTCCAACGGCACTCGGCGTTTACGGTTTCGAACGGGTTAGCCAATACGGCTTAGACGATGTGGTGAGCTGGTGGCTGTTGCCCATTTTTGGGCTCTTGCTGACAGGAACATGCCTCAATGCCATCATCTATGGATTGATGAGCCCTGAGGCTTGGAACCGTCGCTTTAACCCAGATGCAGACCCCTTAGACAAGGCAGGTCAAACCCAATGGGCCACGATCGGCGCAATTGTCATGAGTCTGATGATCGGCACAGTTGCCATGTTGTCTGCCATGGCCTATGCATTCCAGCGCTACTTTGAGACAACCATGCCCCTCAACTAAAAATAGGGATATCTGGGTCTGTCGCATGTTTTGCGCGTAATGCATTTAAGATATTTTCAATTTTTTCACTCACAAGCCTGATTCAGGAGTTCCAAACTTGTCCACCCTCCGTCAAAAACTTCTGATTCTTGGCATCATCTTGACGCTATCTGTCGTCAGTCTTGGCGCATACGTCCGATTGTCAGATGCAGGTCTAGGCTGCCCTGACTGGCCCGGTTGCTATGGCAAATTGCTGGGCGTTCCCGACAACCACGCCGAAATTAGCCACGCTGAAAGCGTCTTTCCAAACGCGCCTGTCGAAATTGACAAGGCTTGGAAAGAAATGATTCATCGCTATCTCGCCAGCGGCTTGGGATTCTTGATCCTCGTTTTGGCTGCGACAGCCATTTGGCCCAGAAAAACCTCCACCAATGTTGCGCCCTACGTCTTTTTGGTGGCCTTGGTAGGTGTGCAAGGTGCACTAGGCATGCTCACAGTCACTTGGCTGTTAAAACCCGTCATCGTGACCCTCCACTTGCTGGGGGGTATGCTGATACTTGCAACCTTGGTCAGCATGCACACCAAGGAAACCCAGAATCCCTCGAAAACAAGCCTGTTTTCTACTCAATCAGCGTCTTGGCTTGTCACCGCCATCATCATGCTGCAAATCGCTCTAGGCGGCTGGACCAGCACCAATTACGCCGCGATGGCATGCACAGACTACCCACTCTGCCAAGGGCAATGGATTCCCGCTGATCTTGATTGGTCTCACGCATTCGTCTTCAACCGCGAACTGGGCCAAACCAGCGATGGCCAAATGCTCAGTCTGCAAACCCTCACAGCGATTCATTGGACACATCGCACCTTCGCTTTGGTGGTTCTCGCTGCCTGCGTTGCCATGGCGTTGCATCTGAGGAAAAAGGCAGGCACAGCCACGATGGGAAATTGGCTTTTGGCAGCCATTTTGTTCCAGGTCGTGGTGGGCATCAGCAATGTCTGGCTCCAATGGCCCTTAGGTTTGGCCGTCTTGCACAACACTGGCGCTGCCGTCTTGTTAGCCATTTCGGTGTTCATCAGTGTTCGGCTGGGACGCAGCAGAACTGCTGAATACGCTTAATTCATATGGATGTGCGTTCAAGCCTTGTAAAAAATGCTCTCACGCACTCAAGTTTGACTAAGGTCATGCCGATAAACGGTGATGGCCATTGAAACGACAGAAGCAACTCAAGATCTCAACCCCACCACACCAGAGGTGGGGCTTGAGGCTGCTCCTTCCACGACTGAGACTGAAATTAACGCAGCAGATGCAACATCTGATGCGGAGTTAACTTCATCAGCTTCCGAAACTGAGAACGCCCTCCCTCCCGCGGAGGAGGCAACACAGGACAGTACTTCTGAGACAGTTCAAGCGGATGCGGCCGCGAACACAGAAGAAGTAAGCCCGGAAGTTAAACCACCGGACGACATCGATCCTTTCATCACCAAAGCCTGCGAAACCATTCAGCATGAAGTCGATGACGCAGAGTTAGATAAGTTTTTACGCTCTCACATCAAAACTTTCCGCGAAGAATGGGATGCCATGTCGGATACGGCCAAAGACGCCTACCTGCACATGATGACCTCGCAGTTGCTGCAGCGCAAAGCATCAACCACGCGCATCATGCTTTACGAAGAACTGAAGCTGCCTGTGCCATCGGCACAAACTAAACTGTTTGAATCCCTCAAACAGTCTCAGATCAAGCCCAAGAAGTGCATCCCTGTGTTGCTGATGCCACCTAACTTGCGCCCTACTTATTCCCTGAAGAAGTAGTCTTCGCTTTTAAGTAATCAGCTAGGCCCGCGTTATTGAGTCGGACGCCCCCACCGCTGTCTTTGGCCACAGCGCCACGAATTTGCTTCAGCAGCAAACCTTTCACATCACCCTGCATGGCTTGCGTGCGCAGCGCCACATAGCGCACTTGTGCTTTGGCTGTGTCCATTTTGGATTCGGACATGGCTTGCAGCCACAGCCCATCATCACGTTTACCCGCCTCTAGCTCGCGCAAAACCAAAGCGCGAACCATATTGGAAGATGTGTCAGACATAAAGCACCAACTCCTTATTCATCCGTAGCGGAATTCATCGCCTCCACCATGCCTTGAAGCAGAGTTTCAGCCTCATGCGCACCCGACAAGCCCACTTGGCGGTTGAAGATGAAAAACGGCACGCCCGTGATACCCATCTCTCGTGCCGCTTTGTCGCTGTCAATCGTTTGGCTGTGCAGTTCTGAGTTTTGTAAATGTGCTTCAGCCACTGCGCGGTCCATGCCGGCAGATTCGGCGATGTCCATCAACACGGAAGCCTCAGTCAAATCTTTGCCTTCTAAGAAGTAGGCCTTGAAAAAGGCTTCCACCATCGCGTCTTGTTGCATGCCGGCCTCTGACACCGCAATCAAGCTATGCGCCACCACGGTGTTGGGTTGGCGGCTAATTTTGTCAAACGCAAATGAAATACCCACCTCTTTACCAACGCCCGCCACTCGGTCGTAAATGGCAGTGGCTTCATCTCCAAATTTCTTGTTTACATAGTCAACGCGTGCCATGCCATCGGGTGACAGGTCTGGGTTGAGTTGGAAGGTGTGCCAACTGACCTCGGGGTCTACATCCGGATGCTGAACTGCCAAAAGTGCCAAAGCACGTTCCAAACGTCTTTTACCGATGTAGCACCACGGGCAAACCACATCAGACACAACATCAATGGTGAGAGTTTTCATAAGGTCACTTGGTTTCTGTCACAATGCCCCAACTGTAGCTCTATCGCCAATTGAAAGAGGAAATAAAACCATGGCCAGCGATTTGATCAAACACATCACCGACTCCAGCTTTGAAGCAGACGTTTTGCAAGCTGACAAACCCGTTTTAGTGGACTACTGGGCCGAATGGTGCGGTCCTTGCAAAATGATTGCCCCCATCTTGGATGAAGTGGCCAACGCCTACGAAGGCAAACTGCAAATCGCCAAGATGAACGTTGACGAAAACCGTGACATCCCTGGTAAATTGGGCATCCGTGGTATCCCCACCTTGATGGTTTTCAAAGGTGGCCAATTGGCTGCTACCAAAGTAGGCGCCATGAGCAAAGCCCAATTGACCGCCTTCATTGACCAACAATTGGCTTAATCCAAAGCCAACACACTTGTCATAAGAAAGCCCGCAGATTGTTCAGTCTGCGGGCTTTTTTCCTGCCATAATCCGTTTCGAATTCACCTTGCGGTCCATCTAGACCTCTCGGTTCCCCATCAGGGCTTGAATTCCGGTCCAGAGGTATTTCTCTCCTCGCTCCGACCTCCCCCCCTATTTTTTAACGAACTCCCATCATTGGAGTCCCAAGATGCATCTGAACGAACTCAAGGCACTGCACGTATCCGAAGTGCTGAAGCAAGCCGAAGCCCTCGAAATCGAGAACACAGGACGCATGCGCAAACAAGAACTGATGTTTGCCATCATCAAAAAGCGCGCCAAAGCAGGCGAGCAAGTGTTTGCAGACGGCGTGCTCGAAATCTTGCCCGACGGTTTTGGCTTCTTGCGTAGCCCCGACACCAGCTACACCGCCTCGACAGACGACATCTACATCAGCCCCAGCCAAGTGCGCCGCTTCAACCTGCATACCGGCGACATGATCGAAGGCGAAGTCCGTATCCCCAAAGACGGCGAGCGCTACTTTGCCTTGACCAAGCTCGACAAGGTCAATGATGACCTGCCTGAGAACAACAAGCACAAGGTCATGTTCGAGAACTTGACCCCTCTGTTCCCCCGCGAACAGATGAAGCTTGAGCGCGAAATCAAAGGTGAAGAAAACATCACCGGCCGCATCATCGACATCATTGCGCCCATCGGCAAAGGCCAACGCGCCTTGGTCGTCGCCCCGCCCAAGAGCGGTAAGACCGTGATGATGCAGCACATCGCCCACGCTATTTCGGCTAACTACCCAGACGCCCACATGATGGTGTTGTTGGTGGACGAGCGCCCAGAAGAAGTGACAGAAATGCAGCGCTCGGTCAAAGCCGAAGTGATTGCGTCTACCTTTGACGAACCCGCCGCTCGCCACGTGCATGTGGCTGAGATGGTGATCGAACGCGCCAAGCGTTTGGTGGAACTGAAAAAAGATGTGGTCATCTTGCTCGACTCCATCACCCGCCTCGCTCGCGCCTATAACAACGTAGTCCCTTCATCAGGCAAAGTGTTGTCAGGTGGTGTGGATTCCAACGCCTTGCAACGCCCCAAGCGCTTCTTTGGTGCAGCCCGTAAAGTGGAAGAAGGCGGCTCACTCACCATCATCGCTACAGCCTTGGTCGACACCGGCAGCCGCATGGACGAAGTGATCTTTGAAGAATTCAAAGGCACAGGTAACTGCGAAATTCACCTCGACCGCCGCTTGTACGAAAAGCGCGTGTTCCCAGCGATTCAACTCAACCGTAGCGGCACACGCCGCGAGGAGTTGTTGCTGCCACCCGAGATCTTGTCAAAGACCCGCATCCTGCGCCAGTTCATGTACAACATGGACGAAATCGAATCGATGGAAATGGTTTTGAAGAGCATGAAGGCGACCAAGTCCAACGTCGAGTTCTTCGACATGATGCGTCGCGGCGGCTAAAGCCTCTCAGCGGACTAAAGACAAAGGGCGTATGCGGTTTTCGCATACGCCCTTAATTATTTTGCAATTTAACGTTTAAGGATTTTGAACAATTTTTTTCGCCAATGCTTCGGTTAGTACTTTAATTTTTTTAACAGTCCACTCAGTTTCAGTCGTCACTTGAAGACTTCTTGGATAGTCAGACAACCGCTCTTTCAAATAGCTTTCCTTTTTTACTTCAAAATCATGGTTGCTTGCTGATGAACTTTTAGACCTGCTAAGTAAAACAAGATTACCAATCGAGTCGACAACTGCTTTATGCTGATCGAAATCAGGGTCTTGACGCCATTCGGAGGTAGCAGCAGGATTCTGAGGAAAAACATGCTCAATCGATTTGGCATTAATCTCTTTATACATATCATTCTCACTCTCTACAACCTCAAGTCTCAACAAGAAATACTTTACATAGCGAGCGCCATACAACTTGCTTAATTTTGCTGCAGCAATAATCTTAGATGTATTAAATGTGATTTGAGACAATACATCCTCTGACTTCTTGCACTCATCAATTAGCTTAAGCAACTTGGAGTAAATAGTAAATCGCTCATCTTTTCTAACAGTAGAAACCCATTGTTCAAGATAGATTTTTTCTAAGTCAAGCATGAACTCATAAAAATTTACAGTCCCAAATTTTTTCGCAAAGAACATCAAACATGACCGCCACTCTGACGCCTCAAACTCAGAATCCATAATATGAATCATGGCTTTAAATTTAAGGTGGTTTTTATCTTGTTTAGGAATGAACTCCTTATCAGAAAAAATTGACCGATACAGATCACAATAAATTTTCACTTCATCTACAAACTTTTCACCACGTGATAGCAATCCTTTTTTAAAAATTCTATTTTCGAACTCCGACAGTAAATCCTCTTGCGGTTTTTCTTTAATTAATATCATGCGCATGGAGTAAAGAATTGACTCAAACTCAGATTCACCTATATCATTCTCCATCGACTCCCATTGCTTAGCAACTTTATCTCGTGTCTGTGGAATAGCTATTGCATCGGGCGAGATGTTTTGTGCTTTTAAAACATCTATGCGCCTTAATTGTTTACCTCGATCATTAACGATAGTAAACAACTTGAAAGCGTCATCGAAAGTTGTTGTTGCCAAATAAACAATAGTGCAATTTTGATTGATGAATTTAGCTGTTCTCTGTAACTCTTCTTGATTTAATTTCCCGAGATGCTTTTGAAAAACTTTTATCGCCTGCACATAACGAATATGTGGCTCTGGAAATTCATCATCTCGTCTTAATAATTGAGTTCCACCACTCTCTAAAATTAACTCACGAAAAATTTGCCTGTCTTTTACCGCGATCCTTGGCATTTCCGGAATGCCGTCAACTTTATTTTCTTTCTGCAAAATCTTGTCTTGCAATGATGTCTTAAATTCAGAATCGGTAATTAAATCTCGAAGACATGCAATCAAAATCAATAGAGAAGTTATACGCTGCTGTCCATCAACAACGTCATAAAGATTCTTTTCCTGCTTTTTGTGCAATACCAATGTTCCAAGAAAATACTGCTTACCTCCTTGGGCAGATTGCAAATCATCAATAAGATCTTGGAAATTTGACTCATCCCATGCAAATGGTCTTTGGTAGTCGGGGATTTCAAAAAAGAAATCTGAAGAAAACAATTTTCCAATTACTTCTATTTTTCCGTCTAGATTATTCATGATCAAAAAGAGTTATATGGAATTACATAATACATTAAAAGTTCTAATAAAAATCCCCAACCAGCAAGCCAGTTGGGGATATCAAACCTAAGAGATAAAAAATCAGTGGATCAATTCGGCACCAAAAACTCCCGACTAATGCTCGCACCAATTTCATTCACACGGTCCAAGAACTGTGTGAGGTAAGCGTGCAAACCATTGGCCAAAATTTCTTCAATGCGGCTGAACTCCATCTCGGCGCACAGCTTGCCCGCGCGGCGATAGCTCTCTAAGGAACGGTCGTCTGACACCATCGCAATGTTGCTGACCACTTCGTTCAAGCAAGCATGCAAAGAGCGCGGCATGTCGGCACGCAGAATCAGCAGCTCAGCCACGCGCTCGGGATGAATCACATCACGATAGACCTTGCGGTAAATCTCAAAGCCAGACACGCTGCGCAAAATCGCGCTCCAATGGTAGAAGTCGTGTTGCTGGGTTTTCTCGCTGCCATCAGCAAACAAGTCGCCATGCACGGCGTGGAACTTCACATCCACCAAGCGTGCGGTATTGTCGGCACGCTCTAGGAAAGTGCCTAAGCGCATGAAGTGCAAGGCTTCGTCCATCAACATCGTGCCCACGGTCACGCCGCGTGATAGGTGCGAGCGGAACTTGACCCATTCAAAAAACTCACCTGGGTCGCTCTCGAGCAAACCACTTTTCAGCAAACGGTTGAGTTCCAACCAAGTTTGGTTTTGTGTTTCCCACACTTCGGTGGTCAGGCTGCCACGCACAGCGCGAGCGTTCTCACGCGCAGCGCGCAGGCACGAGATGATGGAAGACGGGTTGCTCTCGTCTTTCACCATGAACTCCATCACGCGCAGCGGCGTGATGTCGCCATGACGCGCTTGGTAGGCAGGCAGCAACTCGCTGATGGACAGCAAGCCTTGCCAGCCCAGCAGCGCCACTTCGGCAGACTGAGGCAACAAAGAGGTTTGGTAGTTCACGTCCAGCAGGCGTGCGGTGTTCTCGGCCCGCTCGGTATAGCGGGACATCCAAAACAAGTGGTCAGCGGTACGGCTCAGCATTGTTAAACCTCAAGAATCCATGTGTCTTTGGTGCCGCCGCCTTGGGACGAGTTCACCACCAGTGAGCCTTCTTTCAGCGCTACGCGGGTCAAGCCGCCGGGCACCATTTGCACGGTCTTGCCGCTCAACACGAAGGGGCGCAAATCAATGTGGCGCGGCGCGATGCCGCTCTCCACATAGGTCGGGCAACTCGACAAGCTCAGCGTCGGTTGCGAGATGTAGCCATCAGGTTTGGCCAGCAACACTTGACGGAACTCTTCAATCTCAGCCTTGGTGGCAGCGGGGCCGACCAACATGCCATAGCCGCCAGCGCCGTGCACTTCCTTCACCACCAGCTCGCTCAAATGCGCCAGCGTGTAGTCAAGGTCTTCTTTCTTGCGGCACTGGAATGTGGGCACGTTGTTGAGAATGGGCTTCTCACCCAAATAGAACTCAATCATTTGCGGCACATAGGGGTAGATGGATTTGTCATCGGCAATGCCTGTACCCACCGCATTGCAAATGTTCACATGGCCTGCTTTGTAAACATCCATCAAACCGGCACAGCCCAACGTCGACGTTGAGCGGAACACGCTGGGGTCAAGGAAGTCATCGTCCACACGGCGGTAAATCACATCCACGCGCTTAGGCCCGCGTGTGGTGCGCATGTAAACAAAGCTGTCGTTCACAAACAGGTCTTGGCCTTCGACCAACTCCACGCCCATTTGTTGCGCCAAGAAGGCGTGCTCAAAGTAGGCGCTGTTGTACATGCCGGGTGTCAACACCACCACGGTCGGGTCGTCAGTGGTGGACGGGCTGCTGGCACGCAAAGTCTCTAGCAACAAGTCGGGGTAATGAGCCACAGGGGCCACGCGGTGTTGGCTGAACAATTCAGGGAAGAGGCGCATCATCATCTTGCGGTCTTCCAGCATGTAGCTCACGCCGCTGGGCACGCGCAAGTTGTCTTCCAGCACGTAGTACTCGCCGTTGCCTTGGGAATCAGGCGCACGCACGATGTCGATGCCGCTGATTTGCGAATACACCTTGTGCGGCACATCGACCCAACGCATCTCGGGGCGGTACTGTGCGTTGTTCAAAATCTGTTCGCTGGGAATGAGGCCGGCTTTGAGAATGCCTTGGTCGTGATAGATGTCGTGAATGAACATGTTGAGCGCCGTCACGCGCTGCACCAAGCCCTTTTGCATGCTCGTCCACTCATGGGCGGGGATGATGCGGGGGATCAAATCAAACGGAATGAGGCGTTCGGTACCTGCGCCGTCTTCGTCTTTGTCGCCGTACACCGCAAAGGTGATGCCGACGCGACGGAAAATCATCTCGGCTTCTTCGCGCCTGTCGCGCATGGTCTGTGGGTCTTGGCGCTTGAGCCAGTCCAAGTAGTTCCGGTAGTGGGGGCGCACCGCACTGTCCACAAACGGCAGCTGGGCGAACATTTCATCAAACTTGTGCATCTTAGGAACTCCTGGCATCTATTACGCAAGTTGGATGCCAGCCTTCAGAATACGTGTTGCCAATAGCGTTGTCTTTGATTTCGCTCACATTGCACCAACTTGGGTTGCTCACTGCGCCATGTCGATGCACCACAACGAGGCGTCTGCACCACAAGCACCCCTAAATCGCTGTAACGCCGCAGCACATCAGGCCTTGGATGAGCAAAGCGATTGCGGTAGCCCGCTTGCACGATGGCCACGCTGGGCTGCACCGCATCCAGAAAGGCTTGCGTCGACGAAGTGGCGCTGCCGTGATGGGGCACTAGCAGCCAATCGGCTTGCAGGGCTTGGCCACTTTGCAACAGGTCTTGCTCTTGGGCGGCTTCGATGTCGCCTGCAAGTAGTGCAGATGTATCGGCTGCCGTCACTCGCAACACACAACTCAGCGCATTGGGTTTAAGTTTGCGCTCGTAATCACTTGCACTTGGGTGCAACACCTCAAACCGCACACCATCCCAGACCCACGATTGCCCGCGTTCGCAGCGCTGCATCGCGCCCAACGCTTGAAGCGGATGCTCTAGTGCAATCGACGTCAACACATCCGCTTGCGGCTGCATGGCCATCACCGCAGGTGCGCCGCCACTGTGGTCGCTGTCTTGGTCGCTGTCTTGGTGGCTGATGACGATGCGGTCTAGCCGCTCACCCCACGCACGCAGCAGCGGCACGAGCACGCGCTGGCCTGCATCGGTCTCGGCCGAGTAACGCGGTCCTGTGTCGTACAGCAAGCTGTGCGTGGCCGTGCGTACCAACACCGCATGGCCCTGCCCCATGTCGGCCGCCACCAATTCAAACGTGCCGTGCGCAGGGCGCGGCGTTTGCCAACTGAGCACGGGCAGCACCAAGGCCACGCCAAAGCACCGCAGCCACATGGGCACGCGCATGGCCCACACACCCATACCCACCAGCGCTGCTGCCCCCGCCCACAAAGGCGCAGCAGGTGCCGACCATTGCGCCCACGACACACCCGCACACGCTTTGAGTAGCCACACCAACCACTGCAACGCCTCTGCCGACACGCTCCACGCCAACGGCAACACCAGCCCCAACAAACACAGCGGTGTGACCACCAAGGTCACCCACGGCACGGCCAGCAAGTTAGCAAACAAACCCACGACCGACACTTGGTGAAACAGCAGCAAAGTCAGCGGGGCCAAGCACACACTCATCTGCCACTGCTCGCGCAACATGCGCTGCGCAGAAGCCCATGCATTTGCGAGAAAGCGCCCTCGCCTATCCGACTGAAGGCTTTGCTCTTTCGTCGCGTCAAAAACATTCAGCGCATCAGAGTGCGCCGTCGTCTCCACGGGTGCATGCGAGCCCGATGCAAACAACACAGCCACTGCGACAAAGCTGAGCCAAAAGCCAGCTTGCATCAGCGCCCACGGGTCTAGCGCCAGCACCACCGCGCACACGGTCAGCCACACCTGCATCAAGGGCCAACGCAAGCCATACACACGCAGCAGCGAGACCACACCTAGCATCCACACCGTGCGCTGCGCGGGCACACCCCAGCCGGTGAACACCGCATACGCCAGCGCCACGATTGCGGCACATGCACTGGCGGCGATGGGTGCGGGCAGCCACAAGCTCCAAGGCTTGGCAGGAGACCACACATCGCTGCGCCGCCACAACCAGCCCACACACAATGCCGCCAGCCACGCGAGGCCCGTGATGTGCAAACCCGAAATCGCCATGAGGTGCGCCACACCCGTGGCACGAAACACATCCCAATCCGCACGCTCAATCGCCGCTTGGTCGCCCACCAACAAGGCCGCCACAATGCCAGCCATTGCGCGGTCGGCCACGCGTGCATCGATGGCACTGCGCACGCGCTGGCGCAGCCGCTCCACGGGATGCGCCCATGTGCCGCCTAGCCACTGCGGCGGCGCGTCTTTGGCCCCATTGCGCACATAGCCCGTGGCTTGCAGGCCCTGCTCCCACAGCCACAGCTCGTAATCAAAACCATGTGGGTTGATGTGGCCGTGTGGCGCTTTGAGGCGCACGGCCAGTTGCCATCGGTCGCCGGGGCGAAAGTCTGCGGGTGGGGCTTGCACTTTGTCGTCACTGCCATTCAATCGGTTGCCATACCAACCCAGCAGCAATTGCGCCGGTAGCTGCACCAGTGCGCCGTCGCTGTTGCGAGCCGACTCCACTTCAAAGCGAAAACGCGCACTGTCTTCCATGCGCTGCGGCAAGTTGGCCACGATGCCCACCACTTGCAAGGTGCGGCCTTCGAGTTCGAGTTTCAAAGTGCTTTGTGCATAGTGGCTGGCCCGTGCGCCAGCTTGGGCGAATGCCATCAAAGCCGATAAAGCGGCCACCAACGCAAACCCAACAGCGGCTTGCACCCCTGCGCCAGCCGACGCACGCGAGAGCAAATTTGAAGCACTGCGAATCCATGCGAAGCGTGAAACATCGATGCGCGTTGCGATATACGCCGTCATCAGGGTAACCGCAGCTAATCCCCAATACACCTCCCCCGCCCACAACTGCGCCTGCTGCAACTGCAAAGCCGTGCCCGTAATCCAGCCCAAAGCCAAAGGTGTGATGACAGAAAACATGGCCGCATGTTCGGGCCAACGTGGCGGCACGTGGGCGATGCCCACTCACAAGTTAAAAAGCCCCAACCATTCGGCAGGGGCTTTCGCATCCAAGGGGTGTCGGCTGGGGCTTAGCCCGAAGCAGCTTTAGAGCCGCCGCACACTTCTTTCTTCAAAGCGGCCAAATAAGTGTTTGGGCGAATCGGGTATTCGCGTGGACGCCATTCGTGCACATCGTCCGAAGCCACTTCTTTGCCTTTGCCCATTTGCTTGTCAAAGTAGCTCACAGACAGGCGCACCACGGTGTCGTTCTTGCAGTACATGCGCACGCGCAACATCATCGACTTGTAGCTCTCGCCTGTTGGGGTTTTTTCAGCCTTGGGCAAATCGGTCAACACCCAAGCAAAACGCGACACGTGCACGGGCATGACCGCTTCTTTGTCAAAGTAATACGTGGCTTCGTCTTCCTTGACCAATTCGCTCCACTCGGCCGAAGCCGGCGCAGCCCAAGCCAGAAGGCTGGTCAACACGAAAGCAACAACAGAAAGGTGGCGTGAGCGCATGGTGTGTATCAAAGATAAAACTGACTTGCCTAGGGAATCGGCGGGGCTACAGAAAACTTGAGCCCAAACTTGAGGTAACTCATACCCAAAATGCGCACCGCTTTGGCGCATCAGGCATGGCGCGTGTTTTGCTAGACAAAGGATATGTCTATCCATGCCGCACTTCACCACGTCACCCATTACAGCTACGACCGACTGGTTGAGTTAGGCCCACAGGTCATTCGCCTGCGCCCTGCCCCACACTGCCGCAGCAACGTGATTTCGTACTCGCTCAAGGTCGAGCCCGAGCACTTCATCAACTGGCAGCAAGACCCCTTCGCCAACTACCAAGCCCGCTTGGTGTTTCCCGAGAAGACGCGTGAGTTCAAAGTGACGGTGGACTTGGTGGTGGAGATGGCGGTGTACAACCCGTTTGACTTCTTCTTGGAGCCCCACGCCGAAAAGTTCCCCTTCGCCTACGGCGTGACCTCAGCCCAAGAGCTGGCCCCCTACTTGGTGACCAACCGCTTCACGCCCAACTTCAAGCACTATTTCAAGAGCATCGACTTCAAGGCTCTGAAGCGCGAGCCCATTCGCACCATCGACTTTTTGGTTGAGATCAACCGCAAGCTGCACGAAGACATCGCGTACACCATCCGCATGGAGCCCGGCGTGCAAACGCCAGAAGAAACGCTGACGCTGCGCAGCGGCTCGTGCCGCGACAGCGCTTGGCTGCTGGTCAACTTGCTGCGCCACTGCGGCTTGGCGGCACGCTTTGCGTCTGGCTATTTGATTCAGCTTGCCCCTGATGTGAAGTCGCTCGACGGCCCCAGCGGCACGGAAGTGGACTTCACCGACCTCCACGCGTGGTGTGAGGTATATCTGCCCGGCGCAGGCTGGATTGGCCTTGACCCAACCTCAGGCCTGTTGGCTGGTGAAGGCCACATTCCGCTGGCTTGCACACCGCAACCATCCAGCGCCGCACCCATTGAAGGCTTGGTAGACGAAGCCGAGGTGGAGTTTGGCCACGAGATGAAGGTTACCCGCGTGCTTGAATCGCCCCGCGTGACCAAGCCCTACACCGAAGAAGAGTGGATGGAGGTGCTGGCCTTGGGCGACGAGGTAGACCGCCGACTGACAGAAGGCGATGTGCGACTGACCATGGGTGGCGAGCCCACCTTCGTCACCGTGCACGACCGCGACGCACCAGAATGGAACACCGATGCACTAGGCCCGACCAAACGCGGTTTTGCCACCGAATTGGTGCACAAGCTACGCGCCGAATACGGCGATGGCGGCTTCTTGCATTTCGGCCAAGGCAAGTGGTACCCGGGCGAGCAGCTGCCACGCTGGGCGCTGGGCATTTACTGGCGCACCGATGGCCACCCTTGCTGGCACAACCCCGATTTGTTTGCCGACGAACGCGTGCCCAGCAGCTACACCACCGAAGACGCACAACGCTTCACCCAAACCCTCGCGCACAAACTGGGGCTGGACGACCAATACATCACCCCCGGCTATGAAGACACGTGGTACTACCTGTGGCGCGAGCGCCGCTTGCCCGTGAACGTAGACCCGTTTGACGCCAAGCTCGACGATGAAATGGAACGCGTGCGCCTGCGCCGTGTGTTCAGCCAAGGCTTAGACAAAACCGTGGGCTATGTGCTGCCCCTCAAAGCGGGTGAAGTGGCTGGCGGCCCACGTTGGAGCACTGGCCCTTGGTTCTTGCGCGACGAGCGCATGTACCTCGTGCCCGGCGACTCGCCCATGGGCCTGCGCTTACCGCTCGACTCACTGCCATGGGTCAGCCAAGCCGACTACCCCTATGCGATTGAGCAAGACCACTTTGCCGAGCGCAAGCCCCTGCCCCACGCGGCGGCCTTGCGCGCGCAGTACTCGCACCATGCACGGCACACACACTATGACTATCACATCAACACGCATGTGGCGGGTGGTGGCTTGGCCCAAGGCGGCACGGTTGGGCTGCAAACAGGCATGGGTCAAGACGGTTTTGTGCCGGGCGCACCGCACCCGATTCCCGCCAAAGACCAATCGGCACATTGGATTACCCGAACCGCCATTTGCGTAGAAGTGCGCGACCCATCACGCGCCAACGGCCCCGCCGTTGAGTTGAAGGCGATGGAAAACCCACAAGGGTTGATTTATGTTTTCATGCCGCCACTCGGCAACCTTGAGGATTACTTAGAACTGCTCAGCGCGATTGAAGCCACGGCCGAACACTTAGGCGTGCGCATTGTGTTGGAAGGCTACCCGCCCCCACGCGATGTGCGCCTGAAAGTGCTGCAAGTCACCCCCGACCCCGGCGTGATTGAAGTCAACATTCACCCCGCCCACAACTGGCTGGAAATCGTGGACCACACCGAGTTCTTGTACAAGGCCGCGTTCGAGTCGCGTCTGTCTGCCGAGAAATTCATGACAGATGGTCGCCACACCGGCACAGGCGGCGGCAACCACATCGTGATGGGCGGAGCCACGCCTGCAGACAGCCCGTTCTTGCGCAAGCCCGAACTGTTGGCATCGCTCATCTTGTATTGGCACAACCATCCCTCGCTCAGCTACTTGTTCAGCGGCATGTTCATTGGCCCTACCAGCCAAGCCCCCCGTGTGGACGAAGCACGCAATGACCAAATTTACGAACTCGAAATTGCGCTGGCCGAAATCCAAAAGAACCGCGAGAAGTTCGGCGCTGATATGCCGCCGTGGATCGTGGACCGCACCTTGCGTAACTTACTGATTGACGTCACAGGCAACACGCATCGCAGCGAGTTTTGTATTGACAAGCTCTACTCGCCCGACTCATCCACCGGACGCTTGGGGCTGCTCGAACTCCGCGCCTTCGAGATGCCACCACACGAACGCATGAGCATCGTGCAGCAGCTCTTGCTGCGCGCCTTGGTGGCGCGTTTTTGGGAAACACCATACCAAGCACCTGCCACGCGTTGGGGCACAGAGCTACACGACCGCTTCTTGCTGCCGCATTTCGTCAAAGCCGACTTTGACGATGTCCTGACCGAGTTGGGCGACTGTGGCTTTCAGTTTGACCCCGCATGGTTTGCGCCACACTTTGAATTCCGCTTCCCACGCGTGGGCGACTTGCAAACACTGGGCATCAACCTCACCCTGCGCAACGCCTTGGAGCCTTGGCATGTCATGGGCGAAGAAGGCTCAAGCGGCGGCACGGTGCGCTATGTGGACTCGTCGCTCGAACGCATCGAGGTGCATGTGGCTGGCCTCAACCCCAGCCGCCACACCATCACCGTCAACGGCACGCCGTTGCCTTTGCAACCCACGGGTACGGTTGGCGAATACGTGGCCGGTGTGCGCTACCGCGCATGGGCGCCGTCATCGGCCTTACACCCCACCATCGGCGTGCATGTACCGTTGACGTTTGACATTGTGGACACGTGGATGAAACGCTCGGTAGGCGGCTGCCAGTACCACGTGGCGCACCCGGGTGGGCGTAACTACGACAGCTTTCCCGTCAACGCGTATGAGGCTGAAAGCCGCCGCTTGTCGCGCTTTTTCCCGCTGGGCCACACGCCGGGCAAGTTGGATGTGCCGCAAGCCACCGTGGGGGTGCCTGCCAGCAAAGAGTTCCCATTCACGTTGGATTTGCGACGCGTCTAAACACCCGATTCAAACCATGGCAAAACCTGAAGGCGGTGAGACAATGCAGCCACTGTGCAAAAGCCCTCTTCGCCCTCTTCAGCGTCTGTTACCTCACCACGTTTGGTTGACGTGGTGAAGGGCCTTGCACATTCCGCCGACAGCGGGCACTTTGATGAGCTGCAAGGCAAGTGTTCGCCTGCGGCTGCATCAGCAGCCAAAGCTCTTGAGTCAGCAGCAAATGCACAAGACCTGTCTTCGCCTTGGCGCACGTTTTTTGAACAGCTCGGCAGCACCGGCCTAGACGACCTAGACCGCCGCACCCAAACCCTCGCGCGCCAAGTGCGCGACAACGGCATCACCTACAACGTGTACGCCAGCCAAGGTGGGCCACAGCGGCCTTGGGCCTTGGACTTGTTCCCCCTTATCGTCACCCCCGACAGCTGGCAGCAAATTGAAGTGGGCGTGAAGCAACGCGCACGTTTGCTAGAGCGCGTGATGGCCGATGTGTATGGCCCACAGCAGTTGATTCGCGAAGCCATGATTCCGCCCGCCTTGGTGCAAGGCCACCCCGGCTACTTGCGCGCCATGCATGGGGTCACACCTGTGGGCGGCACGCATTTACACATTGCCGCGTTCGACCTCGCGCGTGGGCCAGATGGCAACTGGGCCGTGGTGTCGCAACGCACGCAAGCGCCTTCGGGCTTGGGCTATTTGCTAGAAAACCGCTTGCTCATTTCGCGCCAGTTCCCCCAAGCGTTTGAGGCCATGAGCATTCAGCGCTTAGCTGCCACTTACCGTGTGTGGGTGGAGTCGCTCAAGGCGCACAGCCCTGAAGGTGCCAATGCACACGTGGCCTTGCTCACGCCCGGTCCGTACAACGAAACGTATTTTGAACACGCCTACCTTGCGCGCTACTTGGGCCTCACCTTGGTCGAAGGCCATGATTTGACTGTGCGCGATGAGCGTGTGTACCTGCGCACGCTGCGGGGCCTAGAGCCAGTGCATGTGTTGCTCAAGCGTTTGGACGATGAGTTCTTAGACCCCCTTGAATTGCGCGCTGATTCCACCTTGGGCATCCCAGGCTTGCTGCAAGCCGTGCGAGCAGGCAATGTGGTGGTGGCCAATGCGCCGGGCTCGGCGTTTTTAGAGTCACCCGCTTTGTTAGGTTTCTTACCCGCACTCAGCGAAAAGCTGTTGGGCGAAGAGCTGCAACTGCCCGCGCTCGACTCTTGGTGGTGTGGTGAACGCGCGGCCTTGGCGTCAGTGTTGCCGCAACTTGAACACATGGCCATCAAGCCCACCTATCCCGGCTCGGTCACGCACGGTACCTTTAACGCGACCTTGGGCCGCACACTCACCCAAGCGCAACGTGACGAATGGGTAGGCCGCATCACCCGCCAACCTGACCGCTACACCTTGCAGGCGTACACGCCGCTCTCGCAAATGCCGACTTGGAAAAATACCACCGAAGGCGTGGTGCAACGCTCGGTCATGCTGCGCGTTTTCGCATTAAGAGATGGCAAAGATTCTTGGCGCGTGCTGCCCGGTGGCTTGGCACGAATTGCCGCGCCGAACGCACAAATTGCATCGATGCAACGCGGCGGCAGCAGCGCCGATGTGTGGGTGCAAACCCATGCCGACATTGACCGCAGCAGCTTGCTGCCCAAGTACAACGCAGCCTCTGGCTTCAAACACCGCGAGCGCATGGTCACCAGCCGTGCCGCAGAAAACTTGTATTGGCTTGGCCGCTACACCGAGCGCAGCGAAAACATGGTGCGTTTGGTGCGCCTATGCATTGAAGCCTTGAACGGCGAAGACCCCGCCTCACGCAGCTTGTGGGCGTGGCTGCAGTTGCTCACACAACGCCAAGGCTTGGTGCCTGTAGGTGTGCCATCGGCACACGCTGCTGCGGGCGACGACAAAACCGCCAGCACACCGAGCATGGGTGCACGCCGTCGCGTGTTTGAACGCACGCTCATTGCCTGCCTCGACCAAGACGACCACAGCACCAGCGTGGGCTACAACTTGCGTGCTTTGCATCAAGCGGCGTCATCGTTGCGCGAACGCTTATCGCCCGAGCACTGGAACGCCATCGTTCACTGTGTGGATCAGTTCAGCGCCGACTGCGCACTGTCGGGTTCGCAACGCGAGTTCTCTGCGGTACAAGCCTTGCAAGCACTGGATGCAGCGAGCTCGGCATTGGCCGCCATCACCGGCGCACAAACAGATCGCATGACACGCGATGATGGCTGGCAACTGCTCAGCATTGGCCGTCATGTGGAACGCTTGGGATTTTTATCCTCAGCACTCGACTTGGCGGTGGAAGTGGGCGTGTTTGAACACACCGAAGATGAAGCCAGCCATGCGGATGAAAACAACTCGCACTATGTCGCGCTGTTGTCGCTGTTTGACAGCACCATCACCTTCCAAGCGCAGTACCAACAAAGCCGCGAACTCGCCCCGCTCATTGAGCTGCTGGTGCAAGACAACGACAACCCTCGCTCACTTGCTTGGGTGGCGCGCACGCTGCGTGGCCGCTTGTCCAAACTGGCCAACACACCGATGGGCGAGCCCGATGCTTTAGCCCGCTTGGTGCCCGACTTGAAGCAAACAGATTTAGAAAAGCTCTGCACGCCTAATGCAGCAGGTCATCACCCCCAACTGCGTGCTTGCTTGACCGAATGCATGCAAGCCGCGTGGCAAGTGTCAGACGCCATCACAGCGCACTACTTCAGCCACACCGACGACGCTGACAGCGTGGGGGCTTAAGCCATGTTGCTGTACATCACCCACACCACCACTTACCACTATGTGCCGCAGGTCAACACCGCGCAGCACATGGCTCACTTGCTGCCGCGCAGCGATGCAGCACAAACCGTACAACACGCCGAGTTGCACATCACGCCCACACCAGCGGCCACCAGCACGCATGTGGATGTGTTTGGCAACAACCGCACCTTCTTCTCGCTGCCCGTGGTGCACGACACACTCAGCATCACAGCCAAGAGCACGGTCGACACGCACTTCATCGCCTACCCGCCTGAGCAAGCCTTAAAAACTCCAGCTTGGGAAAACGTGCGTGAGCACTTTGTGTATCACTCAGGCGCTGCGTGGGACTCGGCCACCGAATACGTGTTTGCCTCGCCCTACGTGCAGCCGCATCCAGACTTTGCCGAATATGCGCGTGCCAGTTTTGTGCCCGCCCGTCCCGTATTGGCAGCAGCGTGCGATTTGATGACGCGCATTCACCAAGAGTTCACCTACGAGACGGCCAGCACCGACATCAACACGCCTGCGCTTGAAGCGCTGAAAAGCCGCAAAGGCGTGTGCCAAGACTTTGCGCACATCCTCATTGGTTGCTTGCGCACGCAAGGTTTGGCCGCACGTTATGTGAGCGGCTATTTGGTGACCGAAGTGCCAGAAGGTCAAACCCGCTTGATAGGTAGCGACGCATCACATGCATGGGTGTCGGTCTATGTACCCAACGACTTAGACGATGCAGCCGAGACCGCCAAAACCGGCGCACTCGCCACCCATGGCCAATGGTTTGACCTTGACCCGACCAACAACCGCTGGGGCTTGAACTCGCCCGGCATCGACTACGTGACCTTGGCCATTGGCCGTGACTACGCCGATGTGTCGCCGGTACGTGGCGTGATTCATGGCGGGGCGAGCCATACGCTTGAAGTGGCTGTGACGGTGCAGCCGGCTTCGGAGTTGGCTGCAGCTTCTGGACAAACTCAGTCTCAGTCGCAAACTCAAGGACAGTCGCAGACTCAGTCCCAAGGGCAATCACAAAGCCAGCGTCAAAGTGAGGCGCTCTGACGCCAGTCACGCGCTTTGAGCGCTCTTAAAATCATGGGATTCAAACTAGGAATTCACATGAGCGTTTACGACAAACTCCAAGCCCTGAACATCACCCTGCCCCCAGTGGCGACGCCCGCTGCGGTTTATCTGCCGTTTGTGCAAACAGGCAACTTGGTGTTTTTGAGCGGCCACATCGCCAAAAAGGACGGCCAAGTGTGGACTGGCCAACTAGGCAAAACCATGCAAACCGCTGAGGGCGCGCAAGCCGCACGCGCCGTGGCTGTGGATTTGTTGGGCACGCTGCACGCCGCCGTGGGCGACTTGAACAAGGTCAAGCGCATCGTCAAAGTGATGAGCTTGGTCAACTCCAGCCCCGACTTCACCGAGCACCATTTGGTCACCAACGGCTGTAGTGAATTGATTGGCCAAGTGTTTGGCGACAAAGGCACGCATGCACGCAGCGCCTTTGGCGTGGCGCAAATACCGTTGGGTGCTTGCGTGGAAATTGAGTTGATTGCTGAGTTGGCTTAAAGCCAGTCAGATCAGCGCAGCGCCGCTGTGCAGGCTTTGAACTGGGCCATGGGTGGCTCAGTCTCTTTGCCTGAAGGGCCAAACTTAGACAGGTCTACCACGACCGATGGTTGCTTGGTCACCAGTGGGAACAACAAGCTGAGATTTTTGGCCTCATCGCTGACCCATGTTTGCAGCTCGTGCTTTTTGGTGTCTTTGTACTCAGCGCACACATGGCCTTTTTTGCACTTTTGCTTGTGCTCTGCGTAGCGTCGCACGCTGACATCTTCCACGCCTAGCTCAATGCGTGGAATGGGAAACGGTTTGACATCTTTGCCCCCCGGTGTGAGCTGGTGGTTTTGTCCCACCACCGTCAACACCATGTCTTTGCCTTTTTCACGCTTGGCCACGACAGAACCGGTGAACGCAAACTGGGTGTGTTTTTTATTGAACTTGCTGGTGTACACATGCATCAGCGTGAGCTGACAGCTGGGCTCTTTTTTGTTCTTTTTGTTTTCTTTGAACACCATGCGCGAAGCGTCGCCAGACATATTAGGCGACTGCGCATTGCGCGCTGCCTGTGCAGGCACAGCGGCCACCAGACCGCAAACGAGCGCGCAATAAGCAACCAGAGCCTTGCGGCTCTGGACCTTGAACAACCGGCTCATCAATCCGCCGTAAAAATGCCGCTGACGCTGTGCAGCTGATCCAACGCCATGCCACAACCGCGCGCCACGCAAGTGAGCGGGTCTTCGGCAATGAGCACTGGCAGACCAGTTTCTTCTGAAATCAAACGATCTAGATCTCGCAGCAAAGCGCCGCCACCTGTGAGCATGATGCCGCGCTCAGCGATGTCTGAGCTTAGTTCGGGTGGCGTGCTTTCCAAAGCAATCTTGACGGTAGACACCAAGTTGTTGAGCGTATCCGTCAGGGCTTCCAAGATTTCGGTGGAGCTGATGACAAAACTTTGCGGCACACCTTGGCTGAGGTTACGACCTGTGATTTCCATCTCCATCACTTCGCCTGTGGGGAATGCGCTGGCAATTTCTTTCTTGATGCGCTCAGCCGTTTGCTCGCCAATGAGCATGCCGAAGTTGCGGCGGATGTAGTTGACGATGGCTTCGTCAAACTTGTCGCCACCAATACGCGCGCTGTTTTTGTAAACCATGCCCCCCAAGGACACGATGCCCACCTCAGTGGTTCCGCCACCAATGTCGACCACCATCGAGCCACAGGGCTCGGTCACAGGCAAGCCTGCGCCAATGGCTGCAGCCATCGGCTCTTCAATCAAATACACCTCAGATGCGCCAGCCCCAAGGGCTGATTCACGAATCGCACGGCGCTCGACTTGCGTGGAGCCGCAAGGCACACAAATCACAATGCGTGGGCTGGGCTTGAACAACATGTGCGGGTGGGCCAGCTTGATGAAGTGCTTGAGCATCACCTCAGTCACGGTGAAGTCGGCAATCACGCCATCTTTCATGGGGCGAATGGCTTCGATGCCTGTAGGGACGCGGCCTAACATAGCTTTAGCTTCGTTGCCCACAGCTAACACCGAGGTCTTGCCGTTGAACTTGCCTTCTTTTTTAATGACCACCACCGAAGGTTCATCCAGAACAATGCCCTCCTCCTTGGTGTAGATCAGCGTATTGGCTGTGCCCAAGTCGATGGCAATGTCGGTAGAGAAAAATTTGGTAAATCTAGAAAACAAAAGAACCTCGCGTGAAGGAGTAATCGCGCGAAATTATCGGTAAATTAACAAAAATGATCCATACACCGCAAGGCGTATAAATCTTTGAATTTAAAAATAAATTACTAAATTAGTATGCAAATAAAAAGGGCGCCTGTTGGGCGCCCTCGAATTGGTTCTGCAAATTAGGCTTTGACAGCACGGAATCCTGAGTACATGCGAGAAGCAGGGCGACTACGCTGCTCGGCTTCTTGAGCCAGCTGTGCGCGAATTCGATCGAAGGTTGCTTTGATGCCGGCCTTTTCGTTTGAAACGATTTTGAAGCGACGCTCCACAGCAACATTGGGCGATTCGATCTGAACTACTGATTTATCCAATTTAGGCTCCAAGGAACTTAGTGAAGAATCAACGCCCCAGAGTTTCATTTGGTGGACACATTTTTAAAAAAATATTGATATCAAATTAAAATAAAAAAGACAAGTCATTGATTTATATGAATTTTTAAATTTAAAAGCACATAAAAAAACCACCCGAAGGTGGTTTAAAAATGCCAAATATAACCAATAAGAATTATCGAACCACGGCAATTTGATCGCGCTTACCAGCTTTGAATGTGTACAGCGTCAACGCTCCGTTTTTGATATCGCCCTTAGCGTCGAAAGAGATCGTGCCAGTCACGCCCTTGTAGCCTGACGTCTTAGCCAACTCAGGCAAGTACTTGGCGGGTTCGGTGGACTTGGCGCGTTGCATGGCATCGACCATCACAAACACCGCGTCGTACACATAAGGTGAATACAGCTTCACATCGTCGTTGAAACGCTTCTTGAATTTGGCACCGAAGTCATCCATGCCCTTTTTCAAAGCGCCGTCTACACCGCCAGCCTCAGCACACACGACTTGGCCGTCGGCCATAGCGTCGCCAGCCAACTTGATCATCTCGTTGGTACAAATGCCATCACCGCCCATGAACTTGGCTTTGATGCCCAGGGATTTCATTTGCTTCATCATCGGGCCGCCCACGGCGTCCATGCCACCGAAGAAGATGATGTCTGGCTTCTTACCCTTGAGGGTGGTCAAGATAGGCATGAAGTCTGTGGCTTTGTCGGTGGTGAACTCGTGGCCCACCAAATTGCCGCCTGCCGCCTTGACAGCTTTTTCAAACTCTTCCGCAACGCCTTGGCCGTAGGCTGTGCGGTCATCGATCACAGCAATGGATTTGCCTTTGAGCTCGTTCACAGCGTAGCGACCCAACGTACCGCCCAAATGCACGTCGTCAGCCACAACGCGGAAGGCAGTTTTATAGCCTTGGCGTGTGTACTTGGGGTTGGTAGACGATGGCGAAATTTGGGGGATGCCAGCATCGCTGTAAATCTTGGACGCTGGAATCGTGGTACCTGAATTCAAGTGGCCAATCACGCCGCTGACTTTGGCATCCACCAGTTTTTGCGCAGCAGCTGTGCCTTGCTTGGGGTCGGCCGCATCATCTTCGGCAACCAATTCAAATTTAATTTTTTTACCATTGATGCTCACGCCCTTGGCGTTGAGTTCTTCAATGGCCAAACGTGCGCCCCACTCGTTGTCTTTACCCAAGTGGGCAATCGCGCCACTGACAGGACCTACATGGCCGATTTTGACCACTTGATCTTGCGCCACAGCAAGACTGCTAATGGCGGCCAAAGTTGCAACGGCTGTCAATTTGAGAGAGAGATGCATGCAAGAACTCCTATTGGTGAAAAAACACAGAGAAAAATCAGGCCGAAGTTTCCTTCAACTTCAGATCATGCCGCGTGATGGAATACCCGCGATCGGCGTAGTGTTTCCAGCGCTGGCGCGCCAACTGGCGATCGTCGTCATCGAGGCTCACCACTTCGATGGTGCGCTCAAACCGCTCGTAGCCTGCAGCGACGTCAGCGCCTAAATTCAACAGCACTTGATGGTGCGGCAGTTCGGGGCCACCTTCGATCTTGGCGGCCAACACCACGGGCGACGCCATCAACTGCTCCGCAGGGCTGCCTGCTCGGCAATGCGCCACAAACTCATTCGGAGAAAACGTCCAAAGCAAGGTGTCAAGCGCTTGAAGTGATGCAGGTGCGCCCGTCACCACCACCTTCGCGCCGCTGGCAACGGCCTTGCGCAGCAAGCGGCAGGCATAGGCCAGTTTGTCAGGCGCGTTGAAGTGAAAAGCGATTTCGGTCATTTGGCCTTAGCTGTGCCCATCAAGTAGTGCAACAACAAGCCCACAGGACGACCAGTGGAACCTTTAGCTGCACCACTCTTCCAAGCTGCACCGGCAATATCTAAGTGTGCCCAAGGGTAGTCTTTGGCAAAGCGCTGCAAGAACTTGGCCGCCGTGATGGAGCCAGCTTCGCGACCCGCGATGTTGGCGACATCCGCAAAGTTGGACTTGAGGCCTTCGGCGTACTCCTCATCCAAAGGCAAGCGCCAGCAAGGATCCAGCGAAGCTTCACCAGCGGCAAACAAGGCGTTGGCCAGCTCGTCAGATGGCGAGAACAAACCACTGCGCACATGGCCCAGAGAAATCACGCAAGCTCCAGTGAGGGTGGCAATGTCAATCACGGCGCGGGGCTTGAAGCGGGTGGCGTAAGTTAAAGCATCGCACAAGATCAGGCGGCCTTCAGCGTCGGTATTGAGCACCTCAATGGTTTGACCGCTCATGCTGGTGATCACATCACCGGGCTTGAGGGCTGTGCCGTCCGGCATGTTTTCGCAGGTAGGTATCAGGCCGACCACGTTGATGGCTGGCTTCAAGTGCGACAGCGCCTCAAACGTGCCCAATACGCTGGCTGCGCCACACATATCAAACTTCATCTCGTCCATGCCAGGGCCTGGCTTTAGCGAGATACCGCCCGTGTCAAAGGTGATGCCCTTGCCTACCAGCACGGTAGGCGCCACCGACTTGGCTGCGCCGGTGTACTCGAGCACGATAAAACGCAAGGGCTCAACTGAGCCACGCGCTACAGCGGCAAACGAGCCCATGCCGAGCTTTTCAATCTCTTTAGGGCCCAGCACTTGGCACTTGATGCCTGCTTTTTTGCCCAAAGCCTTGGCCACATCACCCAAATGTGTGGGTGTTGCATGGTTGGCTGGACGGTTGCCCCACTCTTTGGCCAGCGACACACCGGCTACTTGGGCTTTGGCCCATTCAAAAGCGGGCTTTGCTGCGTTGGTTTTCTCCGCTGTAGGCAATGCCAATGTCACGCGTTTGAGCGTTGAGGCCTTAGCCGATGGCTTGGTTGCGGTGTAAACATAACTTGCATCGGCCACGGCCTGGGCAGCGGCTTGCAGGCGCTGATCAGCTGCATCGGCCAAACAGACCGTCAGGTGCGCAGGCTTGGCTGCTTTCACTGCCCCCACCGCAGCTGTCACGGCCTTGCGCACATGGGCAGCAGAGCCATCCGCACACGACACCAGCACCACACGGGTGGCGCTCACGCCTTGGGGTTGCCAAACCGTCAGCAACTTGGCTGGGGACTCATCCAAATCGCCGCTTTTACGAGCATCTGAAATAAGTTGCGCCAAAACGCTTTTGGTAGGTTTGTCCTTGGCAGATACCAAGATAATCAGCGCATCTGTTTTATGGGCTGCTGCTGTGTGTAAATCTAGGGTCTTGAGCTCGAAGTTCATAATTGCGGTTTTCCTCTGTCGCTGATGTTATTCCATTCCTCCATTCGTAAAGAGCTGGCCCGCAGTTTTGGTGCCACGTTGATCGTCTTGGTCACCATCGTGATGACCATGATGCTGATTCGCACGCTCGGTCAAGCCTCTATTGGCAGTGTCAACCCAGCAGAGGTCACTCTGATTCTGGGGTACACCATGCTGGGACAGCTACCCATTTTGCTAACCATGAGCCTGTTTATTTCAGCAGTAGGCACACTTTCTCGTATGTATTTAGAAAGCGAAATGGTCATTTGGTTGGCCAGTGGCAAGGGACTAACCGCCTTGGCTTCGCCTATGCTGCGCTTTGCTTGGCCCATGTTAGTAAGCGTTTTCGTGCTTATGCTGATCGTTTGGCCATGGTCAAACGAAAAAATAGGTGAATTGAAGAACCGCTACGAGCGACGTGGTGATTTAGAGCGCGTTGCCCCTGGCCAATTCCAAGAGTCGGCTAGCGGCCTACGTGTGTTCTTCATCGACAAAGAAAGCTTGGATAACAAGGAAGGTAAAAACGTCTTCATATCCTCTACCGATCACAACAAACAAGCAATGACATCTTCCAAAAAAGGCCACGTAGAAAGCATCAATGGGGAAGCTTACTTAGTTCTTGAGGATGGGCAAAGGGTCGAGCAGACCATCGGTAAATCCGAAATCAAAATCACACAATTTAAAAGCTATACAACGCAACTCAATCCCTCTGTCACTACCCCAGACAAACCGCCATTGAAAACCATCTCCAGCATTGAGCTGATCAAAAGCCCATCAGCCAGCAATTTGGGCGAACTTGGTTGGAGACTTGGCGTCGCTTTTTCTGCGTTCAATGTGATCATCATTGCTTTAGCCATTACCAGCGCAAATCCACGCGTAGGACGCGGCGGCAACTTAGCGCAAGCACTCCTTATTTTTATCGTCTATTTCAACTTAATCAACTTGGGTCAGACTTGGGTAGGTTCAGGCAAAGCAAACCTAGGGGCATTTTTTATTGCTCTACACGGAGGCGTCTTCTTGCTGGCTTTTACATGGCTAACTGCTCGCCACAATAACTGGAATTGGCGTCAGTTATTTAGACAAACTAGCGCTTAAATAAATATGAAAACCCTTCGCAAACTTATTCACGCAGAAGTCTGGGTCTCTGTCGCTTTTGTCACCCTCTGTTTTGTTGCATTGTTTTTTTTCTTTGATTTTATTGACGAATTGCCAAATGCGGGGGGTAACAACAACCTCTATCAAATAAAGCACGTAATTGGATTCGTTCTTTTCTCGGTCCCAAGTCACTTGTATGAGTTACTGCCCATCACCGTTTTGATTGGCACTATTTTTGTCATGTCCCGGCTGGCACAAAGCTCAGAGTTCACAATTCTTCGTACCAGTGGACTGACGCCCATCATGGCTCTCCGTAGCCTGATGGGTTTGGGCCTCATTTTTGTGCTCATTACTTTTGCAGTAGGCGACTACATTGCCCCCATCAGTGATCGATATGCCCAGTTGCTCAAATCAACTTACCTGGGAACGCAACTTAAAGTCGGACATACGGGTGCTTGGCTGCGAGAAAACACTTCAGACAAGAAAGTTTTTTTGAATATCAACCAACTTTCTGGTGATGGCTCACCAAAAGACATTCGAATCTTTGAGTTCAATGAAGAGGGCGGGTTGATTGCAATCAACAAAGCAGCGAGTGCCCATATTGAAAATGGCACTTGGTTACTCAGAAACGCAGAACGCAGTGAACTCAAAATGCAATCTGACAATGCTCACCTACAAACGCAGCACGCAGAGAAACTCCCGTGGGCCTCTGAAATTACCAGTGAGATGATCTCAGTCGCCATCCTTAAGCCGAGCCGCATGAGCACCATTGACTTATTCCAATACATACGACATCTGAGTGCCAATGGCCAGAGCACTCAGCGTTTCGAAATTGAATTTTGGAAAAAAGTGTTTTATCCACTGAGTTGTTTGGTGATGGTTGTTTTAGCACTGCCCTTTGCTTATTTGCATTCTCGTAGTGGCAACATCGCAAGCAACGTATTTGGAGGCGTTCTTGCGGGTATCAGCTTTTTCTTACTTAACAATGTATTTAGCTATTTAGGCAATATAAATAATTGGACGCCTTGGTTCGCAGCTGCTGCGCCAGGCATTCTTTATTCGATTGCATCACTCACCGCTTTTGGATGGCTGGTCGTTCGCCAGTAACCGTTTCATGCAAGCCATCATTTTATTTGCTCACGGCTCACGCGACCCGCAGTGGCATCAACCCATTCAATCGGTAGCAAAGCGCATCGTGCAACGCTCACCGACGACTTTGGTGCGCTGTGCCTACCTTGAACTAACAACGCCTGATTTGCCAAGTGTGGCAAAAGAACTCATCGAACAAGGTGTCAATCGCCTCACTGTTGTGCCAATGTTTTTAGGTGTTGGGCGCCATGCCCGTGAAGACTTACCCGAGTTGATACGCGACCTGAAAATGCAATATCCAACAGTACAAATTTGCTGTCAATGTGCGGTCGGGGAACAGTCCAGGCTTCTCGACTTGCTAGCCGACATTGCACTGAGTTGATACAGGGCTCTACAAAGCCCAAATGTTAGAATTTGGGATCTTTTGATTGCGTGAGAACTTATGAAAATAGCCATTGCAGGCACAGGTTATGTTGGCCTGTCAAATGCTGTATTACTAGCACAACGCCACGAAGTAGTAGCGCTAGATATCTCTGATAAGCGCGTCAATGCCATCAACACACGTCAGTCCCCAATTGACGACCGCGATATCGAAGCCTATCTGGCTGAAAAAACGCTCAATCTTCGTGCCACCCTCGACCCAGTCGACGCTTACACCGGCGCGCAATACGTGATCATTGCGACCCCAACCGATTACGACCCTCAAACCAACTATTTCAACACCAGCTCAGTTGAGTCTGTCATCGCTGATGTCAAACGCATCGCTCCTAATGCGGTGATGGTGATCAAATCCACTGTTCCTGTCGGCTTTACAGAAAAAGTACGTGCCGAATTGGGCACTGAACAAGTCATCTTTAGTCCCGAGTTTTTGCGTGAAGGCAAAGCCTTGCACGACAACCTGCACCCAAGTCGTATCGTGGTTGGCGAAGTTTCAGATCGTGCACGTGTGTTTGCTGGCCTACTCCAAGAAGCATCACTCAAACCCGATGTCCAAGTGCTGTTTACAGGCAGCACCGAAGCTGAAGCCATTAAGCTTTTTGCAAACACGTACTTAGCCCTTCGTGTCGCCTACTTCAATGAGTTAGACAGCTACGCAGCGTCGCACAACCTAGACACACGACAAATCATTGATGGTGTTTGTCTTGATCCTCGAATTGGTAGCCACTACAACAACCCGAGCTTTGGCTACGGTGGCTATTGCCTACCCAAGGACACCAAACAGCTCTTGGCCAATTACAACAATGTGCCGCAAACCCTGATTGGAGCTATCGTCAGTGCTAACAGCACACGCAAAGACTTTATTGCAGATGACATCTTGCGTCGCAAGCCCAGCACGGTAGGTATCTTCCGCCTCATCATGAAAGCCGGTAGCGACAACTTCCGCGCCAGCAGCATTCAAGGCGTGATGAAACGACTCAAAGCCAAGGGCGTTCGCGTCATTGTTTATGAACCCTTGTTAGCAGAAGCTGAGTTTTTCAAATCCGAGGTCACCCATGACCTTGCTTCTTTCAAATCGCAATGTGATGTGATCGTGGCCAACCGCCAAACAGCAGAGCTCAATGATGTTGCAGACAAAGTCTACACACGCGATCTGTTTGGCAGTGACTGATCGACCGCGGCCCTCTACGCATGCTTCAATCTTTGTCGCCGCCACCTAACGCTCGTGTTTGGTTCGCATTGGCGATGTTTTTCATTGCTGCAGGTGTTTTTGTTCAAAACGCCGAATGGCATGCCAACCTCATGCTGGCACTGAACCAAGCCGCAGGTGAATTGCCAGAAACATTTTGGTCCGTCATCACCGTTTCTGGTTTGGGATGGGCGGTCTTGATCCTGGTCAGCATCATGCATCGTGCAGACTTGGGAGCGCGCATCGTCCTGACCGCCTTCGTCATTGGTGGCCTTGTGACACACACGATCAAGCCTTTGCTGAGCTTTCCTCGCCCTGGCGAAGTGCTGTCATTAGATTTGTTGCATTTCATTGGCAATCCCGTGATCAACCACCACTCCATGCCATCTGGTCACGCACTTGCTGCGCTCTCGATGGGGACGCTTTGGGTTTGCTTGATTCGCTCTCAACAACTCCCACGTTGGCTTGAGTGGCTATCGTGGTCAACGGTATTTTTGATTGCGGCCTCTCGTGTCGCCGTCGGTGCACATTGGCCTGCTGATGTGCTGGTCGGCTCTGGCTTAGGCATGATGGTGGGGTGGATTGCATGGCGATTTCCGTTCGCGTGGCCTCGTCATGACCCTCGTGCTTTTCCATGGCTTCCAGTGATGGTTGAAGGTCTTGGTGCTTGGGCTGCTTTGACGTTCGACGAGGGCATGCCATTGGCCTTGATCTGGCAAGGCGCATTGGGCGGCATTGCAGTTTTGAGCATCATGTGGCGCATTCAAACTTGGCGTGCTTCACCAGCCAGCGAAAACACCGCATGAAACAATCACCTAAAAAAATGTGGGCGTCGGTAGGTGTCACGCTTGCAGCGATTGCCATCATGGTTTGGATGCTGCGTGCAGTCGACTGGCCAGCAGCGATCGCGGCTTGGGAACGTGTGCCCTTTTACATCTGGCTTGTCAGTGCTCTTGGTTTGGCCGCGAGTCACCTACTCAGAGCTGGGCGGGTTCGTGTCGAATGGCGCGACACGCTCAACATGGGTTGGCGAGAGGCATGGGGGTTGATGGTGCGGCACAGCGCATGGGTCGTACTCGTGCCTATGCGTGGCGGAGAAGCCATTTACGTGTGGGTGCTTCATCGGCAAGGCGGCATCTCGCTTCGTGACGCAAGCATCAGCTTGTTGAGATTGCGTGTGCAAGACATGGCCGTCTTAGGTGGATTGTCTGTGGCCTTGTTTGCCCCGTTTTCATTTGAAATCAGCCTTGCGCTCGCTGTGGTGATGATGGCCCTGGTCATTTGGATACTTCCGCTGAGTTGGAAATGGCTGATGTATCGCATGTCTCGCAAAGAAGGCGCGGCCCCCTTCCAAGCGCCTCCCCCCGCTTGGGAAAGCTGGATTTATGCCATTTCCAACTGGATTCTCAAGGCTTGTGCCATCGCATGGCCACTTTGGATCATGCTGCCCGTCGACTTTCGAACCGCCTTACACGGTTCAGTAGGCGGCGAACTCGCCGCTACACTTCCCCTTCAGCCTCCCGCAGGGTTTGGACCCTACGAAGGCGGTGTCATTTTTGGCATCCAATGGACATCCACACTGCCTTGGCAAGACATTGCTGCCACAGCCTTGGCGGTTCACTTACTCGCTTTGGCAGTCACCGTTGGATCAGCCACTGTGGCTCGCATTTTGGGCTGGAGCCAAAAGTCGCTACATCGACTCGACGGGGCTCAGGCCACATTTCCTCAATAAGGTTTTTTTCATCATGTCCGACCTCATCCCACACATGCCACAGCACACGTTATCTGTCGTTGTACCGATGTACAACGAACAAGAGAACGCACCTTTGCAAATTGATGCGGTGCAAGATGCGCTGAAACATTACCCTATGCCATGGGAAATGATTTTGGTTGACGATGGCAGCTCGGATAACACCGTCAATGCTTTGCTCAAACGCGCCAAAGAAATTGGTTCACACATCCGCGTGGTCGAACTGCGCCGTAACTTCAAGCAAACCGCAGCCATGCAAGCTGGCATTGATGCAGCGCGTGGTGATGTGATCGTCACCATGGACGGTGATTTACAAAACGACCCGTGCGATATTCCTAAACTCGTGGCACGCTTACTCAACGAAGACCTCGACATGGTGGCGGGGTGGCGTCAAAAACGACAGGATGGTTTCATCTTGCGCAAATTCCCCTCCATGATTGCCAACACCTTGATACGCAAAGTTTCGGGCTTGGACTTCAAAGACTTGGGCTGTAGCCTCAAAGCTTTCCGTGGCGAAGTGCTGCGCAAAGTTCGTCTGTATGGCGAAATGCACCGCTTCATTCCTGCATGGCTGGCCACGGTCACATCACCACGCCGGATGGCCGAGGAGCCTGTGCGTCACCATGCACGTGTGTTGGGTGAATCCAAATACGGCATTTCACGTACTTTCCGCGTGATTGTTGATTTGCTCGCGATGTATTTCTTCTTGCGCTTTGGCACACGCCCTGGCCACTTTTTTGGTGGTATCGGTCTTGTGTTCTCAGCCTTGGGTGGCTTGATCTTGTCGTACTTGGGTCTTCTCAAACTGTTTGGCGAACAAGTGGGTGGCCGCCCCTTGTTGTGGCTGGGCTTCTTTGCCCTGCTTGCAGGCGTGCAAATGCTCACCACTGGCGTGCTCGCTGAAATTCTGATGCGCAGCTACTTTGACCAAAGCGGCGCTCGCTCCTACCATGTGATGCGCAACGATACCCCTGCGACAAACGACGGCTGGCATCACGCACAAGCATGACCCCACTCGGCAACCCCATTCGCTGGACCAGCGCTAGCTGGGTCGCAATTGCTCTGCTGAGCCTGTATTTGGTTCGCCTCGCAGGCGCGCCTTTGTTTGATGTGGACGAAGGGGCTTTTGCCGAAGCCTCACGCGAAATGTTGACCTCTGGCGATTGGGGGCACACCACCCTCAATGGCGCAGACCGATTTGACAAGCCCATCTTTATTTATTGGTGCCAAGCCGCCCTGATGGCTGTGTTTGGTACGCATGACTGGGTGGCTCGTTTGCCATCTGCATTGGCAGTACTTGCTGCCACCCTCGGCGTTTGGCGTTTTGCCGCAAAACAATGGGGCGAAGCGGCTGGGCAACGCGCTGCGTTCATGTTGGGTTCTAGCTTGGGCCTGCTCGCCATTGGCCGTGCAGCCACTGCCGACGGCATGCTTAATGCATTACTCATCGCAACAGGTTTATGTCTGTGGAACTTTGCCTCCTCTGGGTCACGCATAGCGCTGCGTTGGGCTTATGTTTGGTGTGGTCTTGGCTTGCTCACCAAAGGCCCTGTGGCCGTGCTGATTCCCGGCGTCACTTTGCTGATTTGGTCTTTGGTCACCGACCGCGGTCGTACGGCCCTACAAGCTCTTTGGGAACCCAAAGGTTTGCTGATGTTGCTCGTCATTGCAGTGCCTTGGTATGTCTACGCATTACAACGTCATGAAATGGCATTTGTGCAGGGCTTCTTTTTAAAGCACAACGTCGAGCGCTTCACCGGCACGCTTGAGGGACACAGCGGCAATCCGCTTTACTACGTCATGGTGTTGCCACTTCTGCTCTTGCCGTGGTCACCCTGGTGCGTGCGGGTGCTGGGCAGTTTTCGCACGCAGTGGACCGACCCCTTGCAACGCTTTTTGTGGATCTGGGTGCTGTTCGTCTTAGGGTTCTTCTCCCTGTCTGGCACCAAACTGCCCCACTACATGCTCTACGGCCTCACGCCGATGGTGTTGCTGATCGTGGCGCAATCTGTCAAAAACCCAGCCTCGAACGTGTGGCAATCTTTGCTTTGGATCTGTACTGGACTAACCTGTGCCTTGGCGTTTGCCGTGCCAACTATCGTGGCTTGGGGCGCCAACACTGTCAAGGACACTTGGGTGCAACCTCTGCTAGCAAGTGCACCCGATGGTTGGGTTGTTCAAATCGCTGCCGCAGGTGTGGCCATCGCAGGTGTGACGCTTGCCGTCATTCGTCGAGCTGATGCATGGGCCCGCCTGATGGCTTGCGTTTGGTTGGTCAGCATGCTTTGGATTGGCATTGTGATTCCTTGGTTGGGCCAAGTGCTTCAGGCCCCTTTCCAAGAGGTCGCCACTTGGGCGCGCCAACACCACCCAGAGGTTCGCATTGTGCAATGGCGTATGCATCAACCCAGCTTTGCTTTCTACCTTGGCTCACCCACCACAAATCAGCCCCCCTCGGCCACCGATTGGGTCATTGTGCGTCATGACCGCGTGCAAGGCCTGCCCATGAACCGCTATGAAACAGCACACAGCCATCGTGGCCTGCTGTTGCTCAAGCCTTTGCCATAAGCCTCTTGTTGCGCGCTGCCCTATGAACCGCCCCACCCCTTCCACGCTTGCGATTCTTGTGTTGCTGTCTTGTGCCCTGTTGGCTCTAAGGATGGTTGAATTCACCCTCAGTGGCGCAGGCTTACATGTGGATGAGGCCCAGTATTGGTTGTGGTCGCGTGATCTGCAATGGGGCTATTTTTCAAAGCCCCCCGTATTGGTCGCACTCATCTCCACGTCGACGGCAATATTTGGCAACTCCATCTTGGCCGTCAAAGCCTTGGCCATGACTTGTTGGATTCTGAGCGCTTGGGTGCTGGGTTGGCTAGCCTATCGCATGAGTGGGATACGCACCGCCATCTTTGCTGGTGGTTTGTTTTCTACCACCTTGGTCTCTGGTTTATTGGGTCTAAGTGTTACCACTGATGCGCCGCTCACACTGTGCTGGGCGTTGTGCATGGTCACGCTGTGGGAGGCCGCGCATGCATCGGGCACACGTGCCTCCCTTTGGTGGATGGCCTGTGGCTTGAGCTTGGGACTGGGTGTGCTGTCGAAGTACAGCGCATTGGCTTTAGGAATTTCTGCCGTTTGGCTGTTAGTCGCCGCCCCATCCACCCAACGTCGCTCTGTCTTTTTAGGCGGATTGCTTGCCAGCGCAGTGGCGGTTCTGGTGTTGGTACCGCACCTACTTTGGAATATGGCTAACCATTGGCCCACTGCTCAACACACGCTGGAGATCACCGTGCAAGAGACAGGCTCAACCGTCGCCAAGGGCGCTGGCGGTTGGCGACGTGCATTGACTTCAGGCCTTGAGTTTTCGCTAGGGCAGCTGCTCATCTTGGGCCCTAGCATGTGGCTGGTGCTCTTTTGGGTTTGGCGCAAACCACACACCAACGTGACTGCCGCAACAAGCACCAGCAGCCAAGCAGCAGCCATTTGGTCAACTCGCACCTATGCCTTGGCTTTTGCGTTTCCTATTTTGGCGCTTGGCTTGATTCAGGCACTGAAATCCAAAGCTCTGATCAACTGGTCAGTACCCATGACCTTGGGTATGTGCTTGTGGCTGGCTTATTGGGCAAATGAGAAAGTGCTTTCCCTTCATCGTTTCGTCTGGGCCTGCCTCACGGGCGTCTTGCTGAGCGGCTTGATTGCCACGGGCGGAGACATCAAACAATGGGTGGGGATACAAACCCAAGCTCACCAATCCAAATGGGATATTTGGGGACGTATGCGCGGTTGGGATGAGTCATTGCAGACGCTCAAGCCATCGCTTGAGCCCTACCGTGATGTACCTTGGCTGACAGGCGACCGCAGCACATTGGTTCAAACGGCCTACAGCCTTCGTTCGTTACAACCCAAGCTCTATGCTTGGAACAGCGATGGCAGCGTCCATCACCACTTTGAATGGAAGCAAGCTTGGCCTGCTGATGCAGACGCAAAAGCTGTGATATGGCTCAACCCCAATGCACCGCACCCACTTTTGCTCCAGAGCTACCCTAAGGCACGCCTTCTTGCCGAAGCAACGTCTGGACGCATCACCCTACAGGCTTGGCTCCTTGAAACACAAGGCGCTCAGCCATGACGCATCCTCAGCGAGTTGAGGTGCGCATCTGGCTCGCACTGAGCCTGCTTTGCATCTCTGTCTATTTGTTGTGGCCAACACTTGACCTACAAGTTGCGCAGTTGTTTTACATCCCCAATGTTGGGTTTGTGGCCGATCAATGGCCTTGGGTCAGCACTTGGCACATGAGCGTTCCTTGGGTTGGACGTGCCATGCTGGTCGGGGGATTGTTGGTGTGGTTTGTCGGACGGCGTTTCAGTTCACCCGCCTTACGACGCAAAGCCATTGCCTTGAGCCTATGTCTCATCGTCGGTCTATGGCTCATCTTGCATGTTGGCTTCAAGGACAACTGGGGGCGCGCTCGACCCAGCCAAGTCAGCGCACTGAGCGGAACCGAAATCTACACATCCCCCCTGATTCCAAGTAACGGCTGTGAACGCAATTGCTCATTCATGAGCGGACATGCTGGCACAGGCTTTGTGCTCATCGCTGTTGGCGCACTCGCCACCACGCGCACACGCCGACGCTGGCTGGTCATTGGCTGGACTGCGGGCTTGACGCTGGGGCTGATTCGCATGGCCCAAGGCGGTCACTTTTTGGGTGATGTGCTTTTTGGCGGCTTGTTGTTGTGGGGCTGCGCCTGGACCACACGCTGGTTTTATGTGCACTGGCGAGCGCACCGCAGGTTCAAAACCCACGGCTGATTGGCCTTGACTTTTTGCGGGACAATCACCGCATGAAAGTACTCCTCACTGGTTGCGCCGGCTTCATTGGCATGCATGCAGCTCAACGACTCATTGCCCGTGGCGATGATGTGGTTGGCATTGACAACTTCACCCCCTATTACGACGTCAAGCTCAAGCACGCGCGCATGCAGCAACTGCTGGACAAGCCTAATTTCCGTTTCATCGAAGAAGACTTGGTCAATATGGCTGCCATTGAGAGCCAGTTGGGTACTTGGCGTCCCGATGTCATTCTTCACCTCGCCGCTCAACCTGGCGTGCGCTACTCCATCGACTATCCGCATGTGTATGCGCAATCAAATCTGGTCGCTTTCTTGAACATTCTCGAATGGTCGCGCCACTGGCAAGTCAAACACCTAACCTACGCCAGTAGCTCCAGCGTGTATGGTGGCAATGAAAAACTCCCTTTCAAAGAGACAGACCCCGTCGACCATCCCGTCAGTTTGTACGCTGCCACCAAGCGTGCCAACGAACTGATGGCGCATACCTACAGCCATTTGTACGGCACGCCCACCACTGGCTTACGCTTCTTCACGGTCTATGGCCCTTGGGGACGTCCCGACATGGCTCCCTTCAAATTTGCGGATGCCATCATCAAAGGGCAACCCATCGAAATCTACAACCACGGCCAGCAAATGCGTGACTTCACCTACGTGGACGACATCGTCGAATCCACCCTGCGTGTGCTCGACAGACCACCCGTAGCTCAAACGTTTGCCAAAGGCCAAGAGCCTGGTTGCGCTGAGAGTTGGGCACCTTACCGCGTGTTCAACATTGGCAATTCAGATCCTGTGCAGCTCATGGACTTCGTCCACACCATTGAGCAAGCGGTGGGTGTTGAAGCCAACAAGATCATGAAACCTGCGCAACCTGGGGACGTGACGGCTACGTTTGCCGACACCACCCAGCTAGAAGCTCACATTGGATTTACACCAGCCACCCCCTTGAGTACTGGCATTGAAAAGTTTGTCGCTTGGTATCGCGACTATTACAAAGCATAAAGAATCGAATAGTTAGATGCTCAAGGCATAATGATTGGCAAATTACAAAGCCACGCCATGAACCTACATCAGTTTCGTTTCGTACAAGAAGCCGTCCGCCGCAACCTCAACCTCACCGAGGTGGCCAAGTCGCTGCACACCTCGCAGCCCGGCGTTTCAAAGGCCATCATTGAGTTGGAAGAAGAGCTGGGCATCGAAATCTTCTCGCGCCACGGCAAGCGCCTCAAGCGCGTGACCGAGCCCGGCCAGCATGTGCTGCGTAGCATCGAAGTCATCTTGCGCGAAGTAGGCAACCTCAAACGCATCGGCGAGCAGTTCAGCGCTGAAGACAGCGGCACTTTGTCGATTGCCACCACCCACACCCAAGCCCGCTACGTGCTGCCCGTTCCTGTGGCCAAGCTGCGTGATGCCTACCCCAAAGTGAACATCAGCCTGCACCAAGGTGCACCCTCACAAGTGGCGCAAATGGTGATGGACGAAGTGGCTGAGATTGGCATTGCCACCGAGTCGCTCTCTGAATACCCCGAGCTGGTCACCCTGCCCTGCTACGAGTGGGAACACATGTTGGTCATCCCAAAGTCACACCCGCTTGCTGGCAAAGTCCGTATCACTTTGGAAGACTTGGCGGCTGAACCCATCATCACCTATCACCCTTCTTTCACAGGTCGCACACGCATTGACAAAGCTTTTGCTGCCAAAAACCTCACGCCACGCATTGCGCTTGAGGCGATTGACTCTGACGTGATCAAGACCTATGTGCGCTTAGGCTTGGGCGTGGGCATCGTGGCCGAAATGGCTGTGAAAGATGGCTTGGACAACGACTTGGTGGCTCGCCCCGCCTCGCTGCTGTTTGGCAAAAACGTGGCGCGTATTGCGTTCAAGCGCAGCGCCTACATTCGCCACTTTGTGTATGACTTTGCTGCACTCTTGAGCGACCGCCTCGACCGCAACCTCATCATGAAGGCCCTCGACGGCCATCCAACTGATTTCAATATGTGACCCCCGTGATGACTACACCACACCTCGACACCAAGTTCCCCAAAATCGGCACCACCATCTTCACGGTCATGTCGGCTTTGGCCGCTGAGAAAAATGCCGTCAACCTCGGCCAAGGCTTCCCCGACTTTGACTGCGACCCCAAACTCGTGGCCTGCGTGAACGACGCCATGACCCACGGCCTCAACCAATACCCGCCCATGACCGGCGTGCCTGCGCTGCGTGAAGCTGTGGCTGACAAGATTGAATCGCTTTATCAGCACCGCTACGACCCCACCAGCGAAATCACCATCACAGCGGGCGCAACCCAAGCCATCCTCAGCATCATCTTGGCGGTCGTGCGTGCAGGTGATGAGGTGATCGTGCTCGAACCCTGCTACGACAGCTACATCCCCAACATCGACATGGCGGGCGGCGTGGCCGTGTGCGTGCCGCTCACCCCCGGCACATTCCGTCCTGACTTCGACAAGATCGCAGCGGCCATCACACCCAAGACCCGTGCCATCATCGTCAACAGCCCGCACAACCCCAGCGCCACCGTGTGGACGCGCGAGGAAATGCTCAAGCTGCAAGAACTGCTCGCCCCCACCAACATCGTGCTCATCAGTGATGAGGTCTACGAGCACATGGTCTACACGCCACTGAAGCACCTCAGTGCGTCAAGCTTTCCTGGCTTGGCTGAGCGTGCTTTCATCGTGTCGAGCTTTGGCAAAACTTTCCATGTCACCGGCTGGAAAATTGGCTACGTCGCAGCACCTGCGGCGTACAGCGCCGAGTTCCGCAAGGTACACCAGTTCAACGTATTCACCGTCAACACCCCTGTGCAACACGGCTTGGCCGCGTTCCTCAAAGACCCACAGCCCTACTTGCAACTGCCAGCTTTCTACGCCGCCAAGCGCGACCTGTTTCGCCAAGGTTTGGCGCAAACCAAGTTTGAGTTGTTGCCGTCTGAGGGCAGCTACTTTCAGTGCGTGCGCATCGACAAACTAGGCGTACCAGAGAAAGACCTGAGCGAAGCCGACTTCTGCAAATGGCTCACATCCGAAATTGGCGTAGCAGCCATTCCCCTATCTGCCTTTTATGCCGATGGTTTTGACCAACGCGTTGTGCGCTTTTGCTTTGCCAAAAAGGATGAGACCTTGAAACTCGCCCTTGGCCGACTGGCCCGTTTGTGATGATGCACCTATGAAAGTCATCGTCGTTGCCAACCCCAAAGGGGGCGCTGGCAAATCCACCCTGTCCACAAACATTGCCGGCTACTTTGCCAGTCAAAGCCATCGCGTCATGCTGGGTGATGCGGACACTCAGCAGTCCTCTAGGCTCTGGCTGCAACAGCGCCCTGATGTGCTGCCCAAAATTTCGACGTGGGAATACGAGGCCGACCTTGTGCTCACAGCCAAACCTCCTGCAGGTACCACCCATGTGGTGATCGATACACCTGGCGGCATTCATGGCTGGCGACTGAAGGAAGTGATCCTGCGCGCAGACAAAGTCATCGTGCCCGTCATGCCTAGCTTGTTTGACATGCACGCCACGCAAGACTTTTTGAAACAGCTGGTAGAGATCACCAAAGGCATCCCCACTGATGTACGCGTCATTGGCAACCGCGTGGATGCGCGCACCATCTCGGCGTCTAACCTGCGCAAATTTGTGGAGTCACTCGACGTGCAAGTGCTCAGCTATTTGCGCGACACGCAATACTACTTGCACATGGCGGCACACGGCTTGTCGTTGTTTGACATCACGCCGTCTAAAGTGCAAAAAGACTTGGAGCAGTGGCAGCCCATTTGCCAGTGGCTCGATGCAGACTAAACGCATGCCCACCTTGTGCATCGTTAGCCCTGCCTTGGCAGATGCCAACAACGGCAATTGGCAAACCGCCCAACGCTGGGCGCACATGCTGGCGAAGCAATACCAAACCCGCATCAGCACGGCATGGCCCGATGGTCAAGATGCCGATGTGCTAGTGGCCTTGCATGCCCGCCGCTCTGCCCCGTCTATCGCGGCATGGGCACAAACACACCCCACGCGTCCCTTGGTGGTGGCCCTCACAGGCACAGACCTGTACCACGACATTCACCACGATGCCGATGCCAAAAGATCGCTGCAGCTAGCGCATGCCCTCATCATATTGCAGGACCTTGGCTTGGCAGAACTACCCCATGCCTTGCATAACAAAGCGCATGTGATTTACCAATCCAGCACTGCGCTGCCCAGCGTCACTAAAACCACTGCGCATTTGCGTGTGCTGATGGTGGGCCACTTGCGTGATGAAAAAAATCCACAGCTGCTCTGGCAAGCTGCGCAAGCCCTGAACGCAGACGATGGCATTTACATCGACCACATTGGCAAAGCCCTCAACCCCGCACTGGCGCAACAAGCCCAAAGCGTGGCCAGCCAATGCCCTCACTACCGCTGGTTGGGTGAGCAGCCACACGCACACACACGCCGCAGCATTCAGCGCGCCCATGTGCTGGTGCATCCCAGCCACTTAGAGGGTGGCGCACACGTCATCATGGAAGCGGTGCAAAGCGGCACACCTGTGCTAGCTTCTCGCGTGCCAGGCAATGTGGGCATGTTGGGCGCTGACTATGCAGGCTACTTCGAACCCGGCAACGCAGCCCAATTGGCAGACCTGCTGCGCCAATGCCAACGCACCCAAACACAGCCCGACGGTTTGTTGGCCCAACTGACACAAGCGTGTCACGGGCGTGCGCCACTCTTTCAGCCCGAGCATGAACAAGCCAGCTTGTGCACACTGCTGGATTCACTGACACGCACCGAATGACTCACCTGCATCGCCGACAACTCTTGGGCCTCATGGGCCGCATCAGCCTTTTGGCATGCACACCATTACCGCTGACCGTGTCAGCTCAAAACCAAAAAGCCAACCTAGGCCGCTTGGTCATCATTGGTGGAGCCGAAGACCGCAAGCAAGACCGCATCATCTTGCGCAAATTCTTAGAACTCAGCGGCGGGCCGAACGCCAAAATTCGTGTCATCACAGCCGCCAGTGGCGTGCCCGACATGGTGTGGGCCAGCTACCAAGCTGTGTTTCAAGACCTTGGCGCACTCAACTGCGAAGTAGTACCCATGCTCACCCGAGCTGATGCATCCAAGCCAGACGTGGTCAGCATGCTGGCCGAGGCTGATGGCATCTTCATCACGGGCGGCGACCAAAACCGCCTCATGCAAGCCATTTGGGAATCTCCCGCAGCACAAGCCATGCACCGTGCATTTCATCTGAACGGCACATGCATTGCAGGTACCAGTGCAGGCGCGGCTGTGATGTCGCGCCACATGTTGGCCGAAGGTGCGCCCACCCCTTCCCCTGAAAAAGACACCGTACTCATGGACATCGGCCTGAGCTTCATGCCCAACGCCATCGTGGACCAGCACTTCTCACAACGCCACCGCTTGAGCCGTTTGCTCTCGGCCTTAGCCCAGCGGCCCGACCTGCTGGGTGTGGGCATTGACGAAGACACCGCCTTGATCATCGAACCTAATCAATCGGTAGAAGTTGTGGGCCGTGGCGCGGTGACCTTGGTCGACCCACGCCGCATGCGCAGCAACTTTGACAAAGCCGAAGAAGGCGACAAACTCGAAATGCTCGGCCTTCAACTGCACCTGCTCCCTGCAGGTAGCCGCTATGTGCTGGCCAACACACCCAAGAACCGTAAACCCGCAGTGCCGTTTTGGGATGCGCTATCGGTGTTGGCTAAGACGGGAGCCATGCGCGGCTAAACCAAAATGCACTTCGGCAGATTGGCGAGAAAGATGTGTCATCGCGACTTACACAGCTAAGTCACTTGCAGAATTACAACCGGCGCATGTTCAATCACCTTGGCCCTGAGACTGACCTAGCCCAAAGCAAATTTGCGGCAATTGCCAAAGGTCGGCCAATGGCCTACACTCACCATGAATTTCGAGTGGGATGAAATCAAAAGCGAAGCTTGTTTTGACGAACGCGGTTTTGACTTTGCCTACGCGGCCCAAGCCTTCTTTGACCCGAACCGCCTCATCCGCGCAGACCTGCGGCACAGCTACGGCGAAGAGCGCTTTCAGTTGCTAGGCGCAATCGACTCGCGGATATTTGTGGTGATCTACACCCCTCGTCCGCAAGCCACACGCATCATCTCAGCTCGCAAAGCTAACGCACGAGAGGACAAGCACTATGAAAACGGTACGCATGAAGATTGAACCCAACATTCCCAGCGTCAAGCGCGTGGGCAGGGTCAACACGGCCAAGCTTGACGCCACCACTGAAACACAAATTGCACAGCATGCGGCAGAAGACGATGCTGCAGCCGTGCAAGACGCAGCGAAGTTTGCCCGCCGCGTGCGCCGCCGCTTGGGCTTTAGCCAAGCAGAATTTGCCACACGCATTGATGTGTCGCTAGAAACCATCCGCAACTGGGAGCAAGGCAAACGCAGCCCGACGGGTGCGGCCAAAGCGCTGCTTAAAGTGTTGGACAAAGCGCCTGAGGCGGCGCTGGCGGCGTTGCATTAATTAATCAATAACTCAACTGCTGCCAAGCCTTATCCAGCCGCTTCACACTCACTGGCTGGGGCGTGCGCAGCTCTTGCGCGAAAAAGCTCACGCGCAGTTCTTCCAGCAGCCACCTGAACTCTTGCATGCGCGCATCGGTCACGCCTTTGCGCTCGGCCACCAAGCGCCAATACTTTTGATCCAGCGGTTTAAGTTCAGCCAGTTTGGTGGCATCGCGTGCCGCATCGGCACGCAGTTTGTCTAGGCGCAGCACCACAGCTTTGAGGTAACGCGCAAAGTGCTGCAGCTGTGTGTATGGCGTGTCGGCGATGAAGCGTTTGCCCACCAAGCGGTGCAGCTGTTGCGCGGCGTCGGCCACGCTGTCGGGGCTGATTTTGGTGTCTTTCACTTTACGACTAGCGGCTGCAAACTCGGTCAGCACGGTGCTGGCTAAGCGGGCTATCTCGTTAGCGATCAGCGTCAGACGCCCACGGCCTTCTTCCAGGCGGCGTTTGAAATCGGCCTCGCTCGTGGGCAATGGATCGAGCAAGAAGGCGCGGTCCAAAGCCACATCCAGTATTTGTTGTTTGAGCTCATCCGAAGTGCCCAAGCTCATGTACGCGACCGACATTTTTTGCAGGTCGGGTAAGTTCTTCTCTAGGTACTTAAGCGCGTCTTTGATTTGAATGGAAAACAAACGGCGCAAGCCCGCACGGTGTTTGGTGGCTGCGACTTCGGGCTCGTCAAACACTTCAATGCACACGGCGTCACCCACATCCACCAACGCAGGAAAACCAATGAGGGTTTGTTTGCCCTTGGTGATTTCCATCAACTCAGGCAGTTCACCAAAAGTCCAGCTCGTGTAACGCTGATCCGCAGGCGCGGAAGCGGCAGCACCACCACCAGAAGGCGTCGAGCGATGCGGGGCAGCGGGTGACGATTTCTGTGAGGCATGAGGAGCCCGCTGCCCCTCATCGTTCGACGCCGCAGCATCGTTAACGCCAGCTCCCACACTCAGAGTACCCACACCTTTCAAAGCAGCCAACGCCTGAAACGCCCCCCGCGCTTGGCTACCCAGCTCAGCCTTCAAAGCACCCAGATTGCGCCCATGCCCCAACTGCCGCCCATGCTCATCCACCACGCGGAAATTCATGAACAGGTGCGGCGGCAACATGTCGACTTTGAAATCTGCGCGCTTCACATCCACTTGCGTAGCGTCGCGCACGAGCTTGAGTAAAGCATCCACCAAAGGACCAGTGCCAAACACCGTGTCAGCCGACAAAGCCTCGGTCAAACGCGCCGCACTCTCAGGCAGCGGCACGAGACGCGAGCGAGGCCGCTGGTGCAAGGTTTTGAGCAAGGCATGAATTTTTTGGTTCAGCATCCCCGGAACCAACCACTCAGCGCGTTCTTCGCTGACTTGATTCAATACAAACAGCGGCACGGTCACGGTCAGGCCGTCTTTGGCGTCACCAGGCTCATGCAAATAGTCAGCCGGACAGTCCACGCCACCCATGCGCAATGTTTTTGGGAATGCTTGTGTGGTGATGCCTGCGGCTTGATGGCGCATCAGCTCTTCGCGGCTCAAGCACAAGAGCTTGGGCTGACGTTTGACTTCTTCGCGATACCAATGCTCTAGCGTGACCAAGCTGCACACATCGTCGGGCAGCTGCTGGTCGTAAAAAGCGTAGATGAGTGCATCGTCCACCAACACGTCTTGACGGCGCGATTTGTGTTCTAGCTCTTCCACTTGCGCGATGAGCTTTTGGTTGGCCGCAAGGAATTGCAGCCTCGTGTCAAGCTCGCCCGCCACCAATGCTTCGCGAATAAAAATTTCGCGCGCTCCCACCATATCTACTTTGCTGTAACTCACACGGCGGCCGTTGTAAACCACCAAGCCATACAGCGTGGCACGCTCTAGCGCTTTGACTTCGCCAGCTTTCTTTTCCCAATGCGGGTCGAGTAATTGTTTTTTCAGCAGATGGCCGCCCACCTGCTCTAGCCACTGTGGCTCCATCGCGGCAATGCCGCGGCCAAACAAGCGCGTTGTTTCCACCAGCTCGGCCACCACAATCCAGCGGCCCGGTTTCTTGCGCAAGTGCGCGCCGGGGTGGCGGTAAAACTTGATGCCACGAGCGCCCAAATACGCCTCGTCATCTTCGAGCTTGCAGCCCACGTTGCCCAGCAAACCTGCCAACATCGACAAGTGCAATTGCTCGTAGCTGGCGGGCAAGGTGTTGATGCGCCATTTGTGTTCGGTGACTACCGTCAACAGCTGGGTGTGCGTGTCGCGCCACTCGCGCACGCGACGCACGTTGATGAAGTTTTGGCGCAGCAAAGCTTCATATTGGCGGTTGCTCAGCTTGTGCTCGGTGGGCATGCCCGTAATTCCCACAGTCTGTTTGCTTTGCGGCTGCTTCACCGCAATTTGCTGCTTCATGCTGGCAGGCAAATGTGGCTTACCACCGCGCGAATTTTCTAGCCACTTCCACAGGTTCAGGTAGCCGCTGAACTCGCTTCGGTCGTCATCGAACTTGGCATGGGCTTGGTCGGCCGCCGCTTGCGCTTCCATCGGTCTGTCACGCACATCTTGCACGCTCAGGGCCGAGGCAATGATGAGCACTTCGTCCAAAGCGTTGCGTTCACGTGCTTCCAAAATCATGCGGCCTACTCGGGGGTCGAGTGGCAATTTGGCCAGTTCGCGGCCCACATGGGTCAATTCGTTGTCGTCATCCACTGCGCCGAGTTCGCTCAGCAATTGGTAGCCATCGGCAATGGCTTTTGGGCGTGGCGCTTCGAGGAACGGGAACTGCTCCACGTTGCCGAGGTGCAGCGACTTCATGCGCAAGATCACGCCTGCGAGTGAACTGCGCAAAATTTCTGGATCAGTAAATTTGGTTCGGCCGTTGAAATCCACCTCTTCATACAAGCGGATGCAAATGCCGTTGGCCACACGGCCACAACGGCCTGCGCGTTGGTTGGCTGCGGCTTGGCTGATGGGCTCGACCATCAACTGCTCGACCTTGCTGCGCCAACTGTATCGCTTGACGCGCGCCGTACCTGCATCAATCACATAGCGAATGCCAGGCACGGTGAGAGAGGTTTCAGCCACGTTGGTGGCCAGCACAATGCGGCGTCCACCACGTGTATCAAACACGCGGTCTTGCTCGGCGGTTGAAAGCCGCGCAAACAGCGGCAGCACCTCGGCGCTACGCATGACGGGGCTGTGACTCAGGTGGGTGCGTAGGTGATCGGCTGCTTCGCGAATTTCACGCTCACCCGGCAAGAACACCAAGATATCGCCCTGCTGCGAGGGGTTGCTCCACAACTCGTCCACGCCGTCGGCAATGGCGTTGTTCAGGTCGTAATCGCGCTTTTCTTCAAACGGGCGGTAGCGCATCTCCACAGGGAAGGTGCGACCCGAAACCATCAGTACCGGCGCTGGCCCTTTGGCTGAAGCAAAGTGCTGCGCAAAGCGGTCGGCATCAATCGTGGCCGAGGTGACGATGATTTTCAGGTCAGGCCTGCGCGGCAAGATTTCGCGCAAGTAGCCCAGCAGAAAGTCAATGTTCAGGCTGCGCTCGTGGGCCTCGTCAATGATGATAGTGTCGTAGGCTTTGAGCAGCGGGTCGTTCTGCGTCTCGGCCAGCAAAATGCCGTCGGTCATCAGCTTGACCGAGGCGTCTTTGCTCAGGCGGTCTTGGAAGCGCACCTTGAAGCCCACCACCTCGCCCAGCGGGGTTTTGAGCTCTTCAGCAATGCGCTTGGCTACCGAGCTAGCGGCAATGCGGCGTGGCTGGGTGTGGCCGATGATTTGTTTGCGAGGTAATTTGGGGTCGGATCCCGATTTCGCCGAGCGAAACTCGGGCTCTGACCCCGAATTAGCTCGCCCTTGCCCTCTGCCCAGAGCCAGCGCCATCTTGGGCAGCTGCGTGGTTTTGCCTGAGCCCGTTTCGCCGCACACGATGACCACTTGGTGGGCCTGCATGGCAGCCATGATTTCCTCGCGTCTGGCCGAGACGGGCAACGATTCTGGAAATTCAATCTGGAAGGGAACGGGCGTAGACAAAACAGGCACTAACTTGATAGACAATCCGCAATTATCCCCGTCCGGCTAACACCGAGAGCGTTCAACCTTTTACCCGCCACAAACCAGCCCACATGTCCGCCGTTTTTGACTTCACCTTTGTGCCTTGGTTCCGTTCGGTCGCGCCCTACATTCACATGCACCGCGGCAAGACCTTTGTCGTCGGCATCGCGGGCGAGGCCATTGCTGCTGGCAAGCTACCCAACTTGGCACAAGATTTGGCGCTCATCCAAAGCATGGGCGTGCGCATTGTGTTGGTCCACGGGTTTCGCCCTCAGGTGAACGAACAACTGGCCGCCAAAGGCCATGTGCCCCATTACTCACACGGCATGCGCATCACCGATGGCGTGGCCCTTGATTGCGCGCAAGAGGCGGCTGGCCAACTGCGCTTTGAAATTGAAGCTGCCTTCAGCCAAGCCCTGCCCAACACACCCATGGCAGGCGCTACGGTTCGCGTGATTTCTGGCAACTTCATCACAGCCCGCCCTGTGGGCATCTTGGACGGCATCGACTTTCAACACTCGGGCTTGGTGCGCAAGGTGGATGTAGCGGGCATCACCCAAACACTCTCAGCGGGGTCGATGGTGCTTATCTCGCCGTTTGGCTTCTCACCCACTGGCGAAGCGTTCAACCTGACCATGGAAGAAGTGGCCACATCAGTGGCTACGGCCTTACAAGCCGACAAACTGATTTTTGTGACCGAGACACCGGGCATTCGCATTCGCCCGATGGAGCCCGAGAGCGAAGACAACCCGATTGACACTGAGTTGCCTTTGGATGCGGCCAAAAAGCTGCTGGCCACCCTGCCCCACACGACCAACCCATCGGACATCGCGTTTTATTTGCAGCATTGCGTGAAAGCTTGCGAGACGGGCGTGGAGCGTAGCCATATCTTGCCTTTTGCCGTGGATGGCTCGTTGCTGCTAGAGGTGTACATGCACGACGGCATTGGCACCATGGTGGTGGACGAGAAACTAGAAAGCCTGCGCGAAGCCACGCACGAAGACGTGGGCGGCATCCTGCAACTGATTGAACCGTTTGAGAATGACGGCACGCTGGTCAAGCGTGACCGCAACGAGATTGAACGCGATGTGGGCCAATACACCGTCATCGAGCATGACGGCGTGATCTTTGCCTGCGCGGCGCTCTACCCCTACCCCGAAGCCCAAACGGGCGAGATGGCTGCGCTGACCGTGTCGCCCCAATCACAAGGCCAAGGCGATGGCGAGAAGGTGCTCAAGCGCATCGAGCACCGCGCACGCAACAAAGGCCTCAAGAGCATTTTTGTGCTGACCACGCGCACCAAGCATTGGTTCTTGAAACGCGGTTTTGTGCAGGTCGACCCTGACTGGCTGCCCGAAGCCCGCAAGCGCAAATACAACACCGACCGTAGAAGCTTGGTTCTGGTGAAGAAGCTGTAATGACAAACGGGGCTGAAAAGCCCCGTTGTTGATTTAAGCGCCTAGAAAGTGGTCGTCTTTCTTGGCTTCTGGAACTGCATCGACAGCTTCGTCATCTAATTCGGGGTCATCCGCCACAGGTTTTTGCAGCACACGCACCACCGTGGCCAACGCCAGCAGTCCTAAGCCCACAAACGCTATGAATGACCAGTTGGCGATGGAGCCACCTAAGAAGGTCCAATCCACCTTGGTGCAGTCGCCACCCCCCTTGAAAATCATGGGAATCGCGCGTTGCAGCGGGAAGGTTTCGATCATGCCGTAGAAGTCGCGGCCGCACGACACCACCTCGGGCGGATACCACTGCAGCCAAGTTTGGCGAGCGGCTACATATGCACCGCCGCCGGCCAGTAAGACAAGCCAGCTACCAGCGATCAATGCGGTTTTGCGTCCCGAAAACGCTGTCCCCATCAGTGCCACCAACGCCATCAACACCATGGCGTAGCGTTGCACGATACACATGGGGCAAGGGACCAAGCCCACCACATGCTGCAAGTACATGCCAAAAGCCAGTAAGCCAGCGCAAACGAGCAAGATGATCAACCAAACATGACGAGGCGTGTCTAAAAGTTTTACAAGCACAACTGTCTCCAAAGGGGCAGAGTTCGATTGTCGCTGTGAAACAATGGAGGCACAGGCCGAAAAGCCAAAAAACCAGAGACAAGCCATGACTTTACGTACACCACAGCTCACAGATACGCCACGCCTTCAACACTTCGTCACTCAACTCGATGCTTTGCTCAAAAGCACCACCGACGAAGCCGCCATTTTGGCGAGTGGCAAACCGCTGTTGGCCGAACTGGTGGCACAAGACGATTGGCTGCCCGAAGAATACGCACAACCCAACCCCGAGCGCTACCAACAGTTCTTGCTCTATGCCGACCCTGACGACCGTTTTTCGGTGGTGAGCTTTGTGTGGGGCCCAGGCCAAGCCACGCCCATTCACGACCACACCGTGTGGGGCATGATCGGTATGCTGCGCGGTTCGGAGCTGTGCCAACACTTTGCCAAAACTGCTCAAGGCAAGTGGCAACCCAGCGGCGAACAAAGCCGCCTTGAAGCAGGTGATGTCGAAGCCGTCTCACCCACGATTGGCGATGTGCACCGCGTTTGGAACGCATATAGCGACCAAGTCTCCATCAGCGTGCATGTGTACGGCGCGAACATTGGCAAAGTCAGTCGCCATGTGTTCCATGAAGATGGCACGGTGAAAGATTTCATTTCTGGCTACAGCAATGCCAAGACTGATCAACCGAAAGAGTTTCCCCTCACCGCAGGTGAGTTCCCATCAGCGCCCTTCGCCCGCATTCGCGAAACCCTCTTGCAACGCCAAGAAATTGCCATCCTCGACGTGCGTGAGGAAGACCCATTCGCCCAGTGCCACCCGCTGTTTGCAGCCAACTTGCCGCTAGGCCGTATCGAAGCCGATGCATGGACGCGCATCCCACGCCTCGACACCTTCATCGTGGTGTACGGCACATCGTTCAATGGCGATGACCTTGCCCTGCCCGCTGCCCGCACTTTAAAGCGCATGGGATACACGAATGTGCATTTGCTCAGCGGCGGCCTCAAAGGTTGGCAAGACGCGGGCGGTGAAGTGTTCCGCGACGTCAACGTGCCCAGCAAATCATTTGGTGAGTTGGTTGAGTCCAAGCGCCACACGCCCTCTCTGTCCGCACAAGAAGTCAAAGCTCTCATCGACTCCAAAGCCGATGTGGTGGTGATGGACGCACGCCGTTTTGACGAATACCAAACCATGAGCATTCCCAGCGGTATCAGCGTGCCAGGCGCGGAACTGGTGCTGCGTGCACGTGCCCTCGCGCCCAACGCGACCACGCGCATCATCGTCAACTGTGCAGGCCGCACACGCAGCATCATTGGCACACAGTCGCTCATCAACTCAGGCATCCCCAACCCCGTCAGTGCTTTGCGCAACGGCACGATTGGTTGGACCTTGGCAGGACAAGAACTGGTCAAAGGTGCAAACGATCATTTCCCAGAAGTGGACGATGCCATCCGCACCAAAGCAGCCGCCAGCGCATTTGCTGTGGCCATGCGTGCAGGCGTGAAACGTGTTCGCATGGACGAGCTCAACACTTGGCTGGTCGACAGCACGCGCACCACCTATTTCTTTGATGTGCGCACGCCTCAAGAATACGCAGCAGGCCATGTGGCCGGCGCGCGCAGCGCCCCCGGTGGTCAGCTGGTGCAAGAGACCGACCACCAAGCCGCCGTGCGCGGCGCACGCTTGGTGCTGTGCGACACCGATGGCACACGCGCCAACATGTCGGCCTCTTGGCTGGCCCAAATGGGCTGGGAGGTTTATGTGCTGGCGGGCCTGAGGTCGGAAGACTTCACACACACCGAAACAGCCCCCCTGCGTTTACCAGAACCTCAAGGCAAAGTACCCGCTGTTGATGTGGCCAAAGTCAAAGCTTGGTTGGCCGACCGCAACAGCCACACCGTGGTGCTCGACTTCAGCACCAGCGCCCAATACATCCAAGGCCACATCCACAGTGCGTGGTGGGTCTTGCGCACGCAGCTCAAAGACTCTCTCACTGCCGCACACAAAGGCCACCGCTATGTGCTGACCTGCCAAAACGGCAGCGTGTCACGCTTTGCCGTGGCCGAGGTGCAAGCCGCTGTCAAAGCAGGCATCGAGGTGGTTTGGCTAGAAGGCGGCAACGCCGCTTGGCTGGCCGCAGGTGGCAAGCTGCAAACTGGCGACCACCAAATGGCGGTGGAGCGCGTGGACCGCTACCGCCGACCCTATGAAGGCACAAATAACCCCGTAGAAGCCATGCAAGGCTACTTGGATTGGGAGTTTGGTTTGGTCGAGCAGCTCGCACGCGATGGCACACACCATTTCAAGGTGATTTAAATATTGCTACAGTCTTGTTTTAGTTTTTAACCCTCATCTCAGAGAATCACATCACATGTCACGCACCGTTCAATGCATCAAACTCGGCACAGAAGCAGAGGGCCTCGATTTGCCACCATACCCAGGCGAGCTGGGCAAGCGCATTTGGGAAAGCGTCAGTAAGCAAGCTTGGGCCGATTGGATCAAGCAGCAAACCATGTTGGTCAACGAAAACCGTTTGAACTTGGCCGACCAGCGCGCCCGTGAATACCTGAAGCGCCAAATGGAAAAACATTTCTTTGGCGACGGTGCAGATGTGGTTCAAGGCTATGTGCCTCCCAGTGCCTAATCGCGATTAACCCTGCGTGGCGGGTCAGATCAAATGGCACGGCTACAGCAGCTGGTGTCACACCCAAGCCAGCTTTGACGAGCTGGCTTTTCTTCGTCTGTGGCACGACTGGGCAGCTGATGCTGCACGCCCTACCCACTTGCATGTGGTGGCACACACAACAGAGCCACTGCAAGTTGAAGCGCTGCTGAGCGCTACTGCCTCTCACCCTGAACTCAATCCCCACGCTCAACAACTGGCTGAGCAATGTTGGGGTTTGCTGCCCGGCATACACCGATTGCGATTTGCTTTGCAAGGCGACTGCCGTGTGGTGCTCACCCTCTGCGTAGGCTCGCATGCTGACTGGCCCGAGTTTGCCGACGTACTGGGTGCGCACCCCACTGGTCCTTGCGGCACACCGATTGATGCACCGGCTTTGGATGCACGCACTGTCACCATCATTGGTGCAGGCATTGCAGGCGCAGGCACAGCACGCGCATTGGCCGAACGCGGCTGGCAAGTGACGGTGCTCGAAGCCGGAGACGAACCGGCATCGGGCGCATCAGGCTTGCCCGTCGGCGTGGTCGCGCCACACACCTCACATGACGACAGCGGCGTGTCGCGCCTCTCACGCGCAGGCTTGCGCTACATGGAGCAAACCATGCGCCTGTTGTTGACCGAAGGCGTGGACTGGGGTTGCACCGGCGTGCGCGAGCGCCGCCTGCCCGGCAAAACACGACGCGGTGGCGTACCGCTGAGTTGGCTGAACGAACACACCCACACCGCAAGCGACTGGACACGCAAAGCACCTCTGCCCGCCCCTGATGACGCTTACTGGCACCCACGCGGGGCATGGCTACGGCCAGTGCAATTGATACGTGCGTTGCTCAACCACCCCAATATTTGTTGGCAAGGGAACGCGAAGGTTGATGCGCTGAAATGCATCACACACGCTGAAAAACCAAACACTTCAACATGGCAAGCACTTCAAAACGGCAAGGTGCTGGCTGATTCATCACGCGTCGTGTTAGCCGCTGGCCCCGGCTCTGCGGCACTCATCGCCACCGCCACAAAAGACGGCAACGCCCCGCGCATCAACCCACTGCGCGGTCAAATCTCTTGGGGCTTGATGGCCGATGTACCTGCGGGCGCACACATGCCCGACACACCCGTGAACGGCAATGGCAGCTTTGTGCACAACATCACCTCACCCGACGGCCCCGCTTGGTACACAGGCGCAACCTATGACCGCATCAACGGCGATGCCCGTTTGCTCGATGTCGACCACGCTGAAAACTTAGAACGCTTGAAGGCCTTAGAGCCAGATACCGCTCACGCACTTGCGCCCTTGTTTGCCACTGTGGGCAAAGACGCACCACGCGTGCACGGCTGGGCCGGTGTGCGCTGCGGCGTGCATGACCGCTTGCCCATGACGGGCCGCGTGCCTAACTCTCCCGAGGGCTTGTACATGAATGCTGCCATGGGTTCGCGTGGCTTGACGCTGGGTTTGCTCTGCGGCGAATTGCTGGCGGCACAGTGGCATGGCGAGCCACTGCCCATTGAGGCACGATTGGCAAAGTTCTTAGATGCCACACGGTTCAAGCCCAAGCCTTGAACACGCACCAGACACATGCATCAGACACATGCACCAATCCCCAAACAATTCTGAAAGCACTGAAGTGGCTGAGCGGCAAGCGCCGGCCCCTGTGAGCTTGGCCACCGCTTTTTGGTTTTGGCTCAAGCTCGGCTTCATCAGCTTTGGCGGGCCTGCTGGGCAAATTGCCATCCTGCATCAAGAGCTGGTGGAGCGTCGCCGTTGGTTGTCAGAGCGTCGCTTTTTGCACGCACTCAACTACTGCATGCTGCTGCCGGGGCCTGAAGCGCAACAGTTGGTCACGTACATCGGCTGGCTCATGCACAAGCGTTGGGGCGGCGTATTAGCAGGCGCACTGTTTGTGTTGCCTTCACTGTTCATCCTCATCGCACTGTCGTGGGTCTACATCGCATTCGGTGATGTACCGTGGATTGCTGGTTTGTTCTTTGGCATCAAGCCCGCCGTCACCGCCATCGTGGTGCAAGCGGCGCATCGCATTGGGTCACGTGCTTTGAAGAACAACACCTTGTGGGCCATCGCCGCCGCATCGTTTGTGGCCATCTTTGCACTCGACGTGCCCTTCCCGCTCATCGTGGGTATGGCAGCTGCCGTAGGCTATGTGGGCGGACGTGTGTCGCCCAATACGTTTCAAACAGGGGGTGGCCATCGTGCATCGAACGCCTCGTATGGCCCCGCTTTGATTGACGACCACACACCACCACCTGCACACGCGCATTTCAGCTTTGCAGGTTTGGCACAAGTGCTATTGGCAGGCGCAGTGTTGTGGACCGTGCCGATGGGCGTGTTGTATGCGGTGTTTGGCTGGGATCACAGCTTCACGCAGATGGGTTGGTTCTTCACTAAAGCGGCATTGCTTACCTTCGGTGGCGCGTATGCCGTGCTGCCCTATGTGTACCAAGGCGCGGTGGGCCAGTTTGGCTGGGTCACCCCCACGCAGATGATGGATGGCTTGGCCTTGGGCGAAACCACCCCCGGACCACTCATCATGGTGGTGGCGTTTGTGGCGTTCATCGGTGGCTATGTCAAAGCGCTTTTGGGGCCTGAGAGTTTGTTCGCAGCAGGTGCATTGGCCGCTTGCTTGGTGACGTGGTTCACCTTCCTCCCCTCATTCATCTTCATCTTGGGCGGAGGCCCCTTGGTTGAGAGCACGCACAGAAACCTCAAATTCACAGCACCCCTCACCGCTATCACTGCAGCGGTGGTGGGCGTGGTGTTGAACTTGGCTTTGTTCTTTGGTTATCACCTGTTGTGGCCAGAGGGCTTTGATGGTGCGCTGGATATGCGCTCGGCACTGATTGCCATCGGCGCGGCAGTCGCTTTGTTCAAATACAAGCGCGGCGTGATGGAAGTGATCTTCTTTTGCGCCTTGACTGGCTTGGCCATGCACTTGCTCGCAGGGCCGTTGGCGGGCTAAGAAGATTGGCACAATAGACACTTATGACTGAACTATTCCCTACGGGCTGGGCCCACTATTTGAACGGCGGATTGCTGATTGGCGCAGGCGTGAGCCTGATGTTTGTGTTGCTAGGACGCGTAGTCGGCATGAGCACGGTGTTTAGCTCCACTTGGTCGTTTCTGACGCGACGTGCATTTTTTCAACAGTCTGAACTGACCGACTCGCGCGTGTGGCGCTTGGTCTGCGCATTGGGCTTGGTGGCCGGAGCTGCCTTGTGGTGGTGGATGTTGGGCCCAGAAGGTGCGGCCACAACCGAGATCACACCGCTGCGCTTAGCCATCGGCGGCGTGTTGGTGGGCTTTGGAGCGCGCTTGTCGAATGGCTGCACTTCGGGCCACGGCATTTGTGGCTTGTCATCATTGTCTCGCCCCTCATTGGCGGCTGTGCTGCTGTTCATGGTGGTAGCCATCATCACTGCCAACGTCATGGCCTATGCCGCCAGCGCGGTACAAGGAGCTGCATGATGTTTGTACAAAAATTCTTAAGCTTGCTGGTCACTTTGATCGGAGGCATGTTGTTTGGTTTTGGTTTGGCTTTGTCCACCATGGTGTCGCCAGAAGTGGTGCTGAGCTTTTTGCGCTTGCAAGACTTTGGCCTCATGTTGGTCATGGGCGGGGCTGTCGCGGTGACGGTGGTGGTGTATCAATTGGCCCCCCGCCTGTTCAATCAACCACTGCTGGGCGATAGTTTTGCTCAGCGTGCAGCCATCCTGGACCGCAACACCCTGGTGGGTGCGGCTATTTTTGGGTTGGGCTGGGGTATTTGTGGCGTGTGTCCAGGCCCAGCCATTGCAGGCTTAGGCGTGGGCAACCTCGACATGCTATGGGCCTTGGCCGGCATGTTGGTCGGGGCTTATGCACAAGGCATCTTGGCGGATGCACTCAACGGCCCTACTGACACACAGCCCTAAGCTGTGACGCATACCCTTGAGCAGCTACGAGCAGGCCAACTCGCTGGCATTGCGCGTTTGCAGCTGCGATCTGACCTGAGCGAATTTCCGCATGAAATTTTTCAGCTGGCCGACTCGCTAGAAATTCTTGATTTATCGGGCAACCAACTCAGCACCCTGCCCGATGATCTGCCGCGCTTGCACAAACTGCGCGTCGTTTTTTGCTCGGATAACCTCTTCACCGAACTGCCCGAAGTCTTGGGGCAATGCCAGCAGCTGAGCATGATTGGCTTCAAAGCAAACCGCATCGCGCATGTGTCGCCCAAGGCTTTGCCGCCGCTGTTGCGTTGGCTCATCCTCACCGATAACGCGCTCACATCCTTGCCTTCAGAAATTGGGCAATGCACTCAGATGCAAAAGCTGATGCTGGCAGGCAACCAGCTGTGTGATTTACCTAAAGAGCTAGCCCATTGCACACGCTTAGAGCTGCTGCGTATTTCAGCCAATCAACTGAATGCACTACCCGAGTGGCTGCTCAACATGCCACGCCTGACTTGGTTGGCCTTTGCTGGCAACCCATTCACGCAAGCGCTTGAAGCACAAGCCTTGGCCAATGCACCCACGCCCCAGATTGCATGGCCACGCCTGCGGGTGCAACACCAACTCGGCGAAGGTGCATCAGGTGTGATTCATCATGCGGTGCTTAACACAGACACTGGCGAAGAAGCCGTGGCCGTCAAACTTTTCAAAGGTGCAGTGACCAGCGACGGCTTGCCCGACTGCGAAATGGCAGCATGCATGCACGCAGGCGCACATCCGCATTTGGTGTCGGCCATGGCGCGAGTGATTGAGCATCCGAACCATCAGCAAGCCTTGGTCATGCCACTGATCGCGCCTGAGTTTGGCAACCTCGCTGGGCCACCCAGCCTTGAAAGCTGCACACGAGATGTGTATGCGCCAAGCCAACGCTTCAGTTGGACCGCTGCCTTGCGCATGGCCAAAGGCATTGCGTCAGCTGCACAGCACTTGCACGCGCGTGGCATTTTGCACGGCGACTTGTACGCGCACAACATCCTGCACACATCAGACGGCGACGCCCTGCTGAGCGACTTTGGTGCAGCGGCCTTCTTCGATGTGAACGATGCTGCGTTGGCGCAAGGCCTAGAAAAACTCGAAGTGCGCGCTTTGGGTTGTTTGCTAGAAGAACTGGCCATGCAGTGCGATGCCACAGCCGCTGAACAGACGCGTCAACGAGACTTGGCTCAACTCGCCCAACATTGCATGGCCGACATGCCAGAGATGCGTCCTAGCTTGTCGCAGGTCTGCGCCAAGCTAGAAACGCTCAACTCCTCAGACCATTAAGCGCCCACCACACCACCATCGCGGCGCGAGATGGCGATGATGGACGAACGCGGTACCGACTCGCCGCCTTGCGGAAAGTGCGATGGCGCAAGCTTTTCACCTGGGTGTTGAATACCTACAAACATGGTCTTTTGGTCAGTGGTAAACGCGACACCCGTGATCTCACATGCCACTGGGCCCACCATGAAACGTTGGATCTCACCTGTCACAGGGTTGGCGCACAGCATTTGGTTGTTGCCCATGCCTTCAAAGGCCTTGGCGTTGCTGTAGTTGCCATCGGTTTGGATCCACAAACGACCATCTCGGTCAAACGCCAAGCCATCGGGGCTGTTGAACATGTTGTCGGGGGTGATGTTGGCCGAGCCCGCGTAGGCATCTTTGTGCAATGTGGGGTTACCCGCCAGCGCAAAAATATCCCATGTGAAGCGGTGAGACGTATGGTCGTTGCCTTGCGGTGTCCAACGCACGATTTGCCCATAGACATTTTTCACACGGGGGTTGGGACCGTTGGGCGCTTGGTTGGGTTTCACGCCTCGGTCGCTGTTGTTGGTCAGGGTCACATACACCTGTGCTTGTGTGGGGTGCACGGCCACCCACTCAGGGCGATCCATGGTGGTCGCGCCCACCACGGTAGCCGCCAAACGTGTGTGCACCAAGATTTCGGCCTGGTCTTTAAATCCAGCTTCAACGGTCAAGCCATTTTTGCCGTGCTTCAATTCCAGCCATTCGCCCTCACCTTGCGCTTGACCGTCCACCGTGGCAAAACGCGCCACGTACAAAGTGCCTTCGTCCAGTAAGTCACGATTGGCTTTGAGGTTATTGGGATCAAACTTTTTAGACGACACAAATTTGTAAATGTGCTCACCCTTTTCATCGTCACCCATGTAGACCACGACATAACCGTCAGCATTCACCACCACTTCTGCGTTTTCGTGCTTGATGCGACCCAAGGCTGTGCGCTTGATCGGGGTGCTGGTGGGATCCATCGGATCAATCTCAACCACCCAGCCAAAGCGGTTGGGTTCGTTGGGGTTCTTCGCCAGATCAAAGCGACCATCGAAGGGGAACCAGTTTTGCCCTGCCCCCTTGGCACTGATGCCGTATCGCTTGAAGGCAGGGTTGTCGGGCAAGCTCTCGGCGCTGCCAAAGTAACCATTGAAGTTTTCTTCGCACGTCAGGTAAGTGCCCCATGGGGTTCGGCCATTGGCGCAGTTGTTGAACGTACCCAAAACCACGGTTCCTGTTGGGTCTGCCATGGTTTTGAGCAAGGCGCTGCCAGCGGCTGGGCCACTCAAACGCATTTCGGTATTGGCCGTGATGCGACGGTTTAGGCGAGCTTGCGGTTGCAGCTTCCAAACACCACCAACACGTCGCACTTCAAACACACTGACACCATGGGCCGCTTGGGCTTTGCGGGCATCTTCGATGCTGACGCATCGGCCGTTGGCAAACAAGTATTCGTAATTGGCGTATTCGTTGTTGACTGCGATCACGCCATGATCCGCGCTGAAACTAAAAAAGCTCATGCCATCGTTGTTGTCGCCAATGGACAAACCTTGGCTGATGGCAGTGCCACGCGTGGCGGGGTCAAAGGCTGTGCCGCCCGGCAAAATTGCGTCTCCCCAAGAGGCCAACACTCGCCACTGATAGCCTGCTGGCACGGTGATGGTGTCTAAAGAGTTGGCCGCAACAGGCTTGAAACCGATGCGCGGCCCAACTTGAGCACCCGAATTGGCCGCTTGCGCCATGCCTTGGCCACCCAAGAACAAGCCCAACCCAGCCCCAGCCGTTCCCAATAACTGGCGTCGGCTCAGCAAGGTGTTCACCATGCGGCTGAAATCGTTGTCGTCAGGCCGTGGATGGTTGCGTTGATCGTTGTCGTCAAAGGTGTTCATGCGAGGCCTTTCGAGTAAAAGTTTCGCGTAATTTAATGTTGATCCATGACAAGGTCGTGACACATTTTCGTCACAAATAAACAGTAATATTGTTTCTATGAAACACGGCACACTCCTCGCAGCCATTGATTTGGGTTCCAACAGCTTTCGGCTTGAAATTGGCCGCTACGACCACGGACAAATTCAACGTGTGGCTTACCTCAAAGAAACGGTTCGCCAAGGCAACGGCCTCGACGAAGACCGAAATCTCACTGAAGATGCCATGCAGCGCGGCTGGGATTGCCTGGCTCGCTTTGCCGAACGTTTGGCTGGTTTCAAAAAATCTCAAGTCCGCGCTGTGGCGACCCAAACCCTGCGTGAAGCCAAAAACCGCGAAGAGTTTTTAAAGCGTGGATGCGAAATTCTGGGCTTCCCCATCGAGGTGATTGCCGGCACAGAAGAAGCCCGCTTGATTTACCAAGGCGTGGCACACATGCTGCCTAGCAATCAAGACCAACGTTTGGTGATTGATATTGGCGGCCGCTCGACCGAGTTGGTTCTCGGCCATGGCCTAGAAGCCACCGAAACTGCGTCGTTTCGTGTCGGCAGTGTGGCGTGGTCCATGAAGTATTTCCCCACCGGTGAATTTACCGAGCAGGCGTTTTACAAAGCCGAAATTGCCGCACAAGCTGTGCTTGAAGAAGCACTCTCCACCTACCCTCGTCATTTGTGGAACAAGGCCTATGGCGCATCGGGCACAGTCGGCGCTGTGGCTGAGATCTTGGCATTGTCTGGATTCCCCGAGGGTGAAATCACCATTGACGGGCTGGACTGGTTGGTCAAGTGCCTCGTGCGTGCGGGCAACGCCAACAAGGTGTTGCTGGAGGGCCTGAAGGAGGATCGACGCGCAGTCATTGGCGGTGGCGTGAGTGTGTTGCGCGCCTTGATGACTTTGTTACAAGTTCAAACTCTGCATGTGGCACAAGGGGCATTGCGTCATGGCGTGTTGTTTGACATGGTGGAACGTGAGGACCATGACACGGACATGCGCGACTTGTCCATCCAACGCTTGGCCATCAAGTTTGCAGTCGATGCAGCACAAGGCCAACGTGTAGGTCGTGTGGCGGTGCATATGCTGCAACGCATTTACAACAAAGCCAGTAGCGAAGAAGCAGCCGTTCTAGATCGGCTATCTCGCAAACTCAGTTGGGCTTCACAGCTACACGAGGTGGGCGTCGCCATTTCGCACAGCGACTATCACAAGCACGGTGCTTATATTTTGGACAACGCGGATCTGCTGGGCTTTGGCATGCCCGAACTGCATCGCCTAGGCTTGTTGGTGCTGGGGCAACGTGGAAAGTTGAAAAAACTCGAGATTGAGTTGGAAGACAACGAGTTTGCCAAGATGCTCATGGCCTTGCGCATCAGCCTCATTCTTTGCCACGCACGCAAAGACCCGAATTACCAAGACTTGCGTCTGACATGTGATCACCACAAGCAACGTGTTTGCCTCCAAGCAAGCGACGATTGGTTGCAAGAGTTTCCTCAGTCTGCGCACTTACTCAAACAAGAAAGCATTTCTTGGGCGAAGACACCTTGGAGCTTCGAGTTTGTGACGAAACCATGACAAATATGACACTAGGTGATTTAAATTAAACGATATAAACTGTTTACTCACTTCACTTAAAAGGACCCAACAGTGATCACCACTGCTCAAAAAACAATCGTTCAAGCCGCTGTCAAATCTAAAACTGCCGCAGCCCCTGCTGCTAAAAAACCAGCTGCCAAAGCTCCGGCAAAAAAAGTAACTGCCACCAAGCGCCCTGCCGCTAAAAAGCCTGTGGTTAAAAAAGCTGCAGTCAAGCCAAGCGTCACTAAAACTGCAGTCAAAAAAGCGCCCGCAAAGCCTGTGAAAACGGTCAAGCCTGCGAAAGTCAAAAAGCCAAAATTGGTGCGCGATAGCTTCACCATTCCTAAAGACGAATACGTCGTCATCGACAGCCTGAAAATTCGCGCTGGCAAACTCGGCCAAGCTGTGAAGAAAAGCGAACTGTTGCGCGCTGGCGTCAAAGCCCTCGCCGCCATGAGCGACATTCAGTTCAAAGCAGCTTTGAGCAATGTGCCGACCATCAAGACCGGTCGTCCCAAGGGCTCGAAGTAAGCTCAGGACACGCGACGGTCAGCAACACCGTTTGGGTTTGACCGTCGCGAATGCGGGTGCGTAGCCACCACACACTGCCCTTGCGCACAGGACAGTTTTGCTCTTGCATCCCCAAAAGTCGGGACACGAGTTGCCCTAAATAAGGCTGATGCCCTACCAAGAGCACAGACCCTTTGAGCTGTGGACCTGCTGCGGCATCCCACTTCAGCAATGCCAACACATCGTCCAGCGAAGTCTCGGGAACCAATTCATCGCGCAATTTGAATTTACGCCCCAAAGCTGCAACCGTTTCCTGTGTTCTCACCGATGGACTGACCAACACACGCGTGCCCTCAGGTAAATTCCGATCCAACCAAGCGGCCATCCGGGCTGCTTGACGATGACCTTTTTTGGTCAGCACACGTGATAAGTCATCTTCCCCCGCGGCTGCTTCGACTGCTTCGGCATGTCGCCACAAAATCAAATCCATAAGGGCTCCCTCGTGGGTATTGCTTCAGAGTTTGGCGGCATACAACGCCATCAGCGCTGCCTGTGCGCCATGCGCTGGTATTGACGCAGTTTTGGCCGTGGTGCGTTTAGGTTTGGCTGCCTGCACACGGACATAGCGTCCATCGGCATTGAGCTGCCAAGCGTCCACACTGTCATGCAAATAAGCCACCAAACATTCGTCAATCACACGCTGACGTAAAGCCGCATCTTCGACGGGCCACGCCACTTCGACGCGGCGCAACATGTTGCGGTTCATCCAATCGGCGCTCGACAAGTACAGCGACTCATCGTTACCCGTACGGAAATAAAACACGCGTGAATGCTCTAAGAAACGACCGATGATCGAGCGAACGCGGATGTTGTCAGCCACACCCGGACGTTGTGCGGGCAACATGCACGCGCCACGAATGATCAAATCAATTTGTACACCTGCTTGACCGGCATGCAACAAAGCAGTCATGAGCTTTTCGTCGGTGAGCGTGTTCATTTTCAAAATGATGCGACTCGCAACACCTTTTGCAGCGGCTAATGCGGCGTGCTCTACCTTTTCAATCAAGCTACGCTGCAAATGGAAAGGTGCAATCATCAACTTGTTCAAGCGCGGAATCTTGCTTTGATTGGCCAGCAAGTTAAACACGCTCTCCACATCCTGCGTGAGCTTGGGATCGCACGTGATGTGACTCAGATCGGTGTAGAGCTTGGCAGTACGTGGGTTGTAATTGCCAGTAGACAAATGCGCATAGCGACGGATGTTGCGACCTTCACGACGCGTGACCAAAAGCATCTTGGCGTGCGTCTTCAAGCCCACGACACCGTACACCACTTGCGCACCGATGTACTCTAACTTTTCGGCCCAGTTGATGTTGGCTTCTTCGTCAAAGCGCGCTTTGAGCTCAACCACCACCGTCACTTCTTTGCCGCGCTGCACGGCCTCGCGCAGCAACTCCATCAGCACCGAGTCAGCACCCGTGCGGTAAATGGTTTGCTTGATGGCCAACACATCTGGGTCGCGCACCGCCTCACGCAAGAACGCCAACACACCATCAAAACTTTCATAGGGCTGATGAATCAGAACATCACCCGTTTGCAAGCGATCAAAGATGGAACCACTGCTGACCATCTGCTCCGGAAAACTCGCGCTGTAGCGTGGGAATAACCACTTTGGGTTATCGACCAAATCAATCAACTGATTCAATCGCACCAAGTTCACGGGCCCATGCACACGGTACAACGCAGACTCAGGCAATTCGAACTGTTGCAGCAAAAATTCAGACAAGTACTCCGAACAACCTGAAGACACCTCAAGTCGCACCGCTTGGCCATAGTTGCGATGCACCAAGCCTTGACGCAGCGCAGTGCGCAAGTTCTTCACGTCCTCTTCATCCACCGACAAATCGGAGTGGCGCGTGACACGGAACTGAGAGAACTGCTGAACCTCACGACCCGGGAACAAATCACGCAAATGGGCGCGCACCACACTCGAAATCGATACAAACAACTGGCGTTTGCCAGAAATTTTTTCTGGCAACTGAATCAAGCGTGGCAAGCTACGTGGTACTTTGACAATCGCAATTTCGTTGTCACGACCAAACGCATCTTTGCCTGACAAGCGCACGATGAAATTGAGTGACTTATTGGCCACCTGTGGAAATGGATGAGCAGGGTCGAGCCCTACAGGCAAGAGCATGGGACGGACTTCGCGCTCAAAGAATGACTTCACCCACTGCTGCTGGGCCAAGGTTCGCTCGCCATGCGACAACAAACGCACACCCTCTTTGGCAAATGCAGGCATCAACACATCGTTGAACAAGGCATATTGTTCTTCTACCAAGATGTGCGCCGCCTGGCTCAATGCGTTTTGCGCATCCGCATCGACCGCATCAAGCGGTGCAAGTGGGCTCTCTAAGCTGGTGTAGAGCGCTGCGCGCACCTCAAAGAACTCATCCAAGTTAGACGACACAATGCACAAGTAACGCAAACGCTCTAGCAAAGGCACATCCGTGCGTTTTGCCCAGTCCAGCACACGCTCGTTGAACGCAAGCAGGCTTAAATCACGATCAAGCCATACGGCCTTTTGTGTTGAAGTTTGGGGTTGATCTTTTGATTGAATGCTCATTGTTTGCTCATGGCCTGTCATTTACTGATAGTGTGAATGCCATTCGTGACAATAACGTGACATTTATGACGGAAATATGATTCTCGGTGACACAGATCAAAAATAACGCGCACTGCTGTTCAAGGCGAGGATTGGCTCTCCCATTCGAAGTTGAATACCGCTTTGCACACCATCGACCAATTGATAACCCTTAGGGACAAACATCAAAATGGTAGAGCCGTGCTCAAACCACCCCATCTCTTGCCCTTTGGTGTAGATCGCATCACATGGAATTTCATTAGGCCCGCGATAGCGCAAATTCAACAACACGTCGACGGCATGAAATCGCATGCTGGCCACCAAGACCGCTGCCACCGGCACAATTAAAAACGGCATGCCAGATGATGTTTGCATCTGCAAGACCGCCCTCTCGTTTTTACAAAACAGCTCCTTAACGCGGGTCAGGGCAATTGGATTGACGTTCCACGTATCACCGGAGATGTAGGTCACATGACTCAAATGCGCATCACACGGTGCGTGAAAGCGGTGATACATGCTGCTGGTCAAACGCATGGTGACAAACGTTCCACCCTCTAGCATCTGAGGCCAACGCTGCATCAACTCTGGCGCGCTCAAAAGCGTATTCAGTGTGTAAGGAAATCCTTTGGCCTGATAAACAATGCCATCGCGAATTTCCCCGCAAGCTCCGATGATGCAATCACAAGGCGATGTCAAGACATCTGGACGCGCGTCGACTGGGCGTAGACCCGGTTTGAGCTCGCGGGTGAAGCAGGCATGGATGGAGTCAAAGCTCTTCTCTTTGGCTTCACTCAAATCCAAATCTGTGAACCAACGCCAGACTGCAATTGACCCTTTCACGATCCAAGGGTGGCGAAGTTGGCTCCACCAGCCCATGAAGCGCGTCACGGCAATCCGAGGTATGCGGTTGGTTAATAAGAAATTCAGGTCTTCTTGTAAGAGCCATGTTTGAAATTTGCTTCGAATCTTCATCATCTTGTCACTTAATTTAAATACAAAGGAGCATCACTAACACAAGGAAACAGACTGTGAATACCACATGGATGAGTTTGGGCGCATTGGCAACCCTGGCACCCTCGGTCTATCGACGACTTCAGCTTTCACGGGCAAAACACCGCTCACTTGCCGGCCATTCACGCATGGCCAAAAGACTGGCTCGCTTGCTTCCTGGCTACCATTTTGACGAGCAAGTGTTCTTTAAATGTGACAACGCGCCCTTTGAAGTACAAAATTTACGCCGACAGGCCTTTTATAAGTTGGCGGATGTCCTCAAAGCCCGTCATCCGCTGAGCATTCAAGCCACAGCCGCTGCACGGGAAAACATTTCTGACATGCAGTTCATTGCGGCTTACCGCGTGCCATTTCAATTCAGCCCCTTGGTTCAAGAGCACCTCAAAGTAGGCTCTTTCCTCCAATCTGCCACTGGGGTCTTTGTGACTGACCTCGATGGGCAATCTTTTTATGACTTGACGGGTTCTTACGGCGTCAACGTGTTCGGTGCTGATTTCTACAAACAATCCATGTCAGAAGGCATGGCCAAGACGCAAAGCTTGGGGCCTGTTCTGGGCTCCTATCACCCTTGCGTTGCAAGTAACGCTGAGCGCTTGAAAAAAATTTCCTGTATGGACGAAGTGTCCTTCCACATGTCCGGTACGGAAGCTGTGATGCAAGCCGTGCGCTTAGCGCGCTACCACACCAAGCGTAAAAATTTGGTACGTTTTTGTGGCGCGTACCACGGCTGGTGGGAAGATGTTCAGCCAGGGCCTGGCAACCCCATGCCTCCACGCGAAACCTATACATTGAGCGACATGAGTGAGCGCAGCTTAGAGGTGATCCGAACACGCAAAGACATTGCCTGTGTGCTGGTCAACCCCCTTCAAGCACTTCACCCCAACGTGAATGCACCTGGCGACTCAACCTTGGTCGACAGCAGTCGCAAGGCCAGCTATGACCGCCAGGCCTACACGGAGTGGTTGCACAAACTGCGTCAAGCTTGCACGGACAATGGTGTGGTCTTGATTTTTGATGAGGTTTTCCTGGGCTTTCGTTTAGCACCGGGAGGCGCACAAGAATACTTCGGTGTGCAAGCTGACATGGTGACCTACGGCAAGACATTGGGTGGCGGTTTCCCCGTGGGTGTCGTCTGCGGTAAGAAAGAATGGATGCACCGCTTTCATAGCGATCGTCCAGCAGACATTTGCTTTGCACGTGGCACATTCAATGCGCACCCCGCCGTGATGGGGGCGATGTCAGCCTTTTTAGACAAGCTTGAGACTGCCGAGATACAAAGCATTTACGAAGGCTTGGATGAGCGTTGGAATGCGCGCGTTCAATACTTCAATGGCGCAATGCAATCCAACGGCATCCCCCTGCAGGCTGCCAACATGTCAAGTGTTTGGACTTTGTTTTACACGCAACCCAGCCGCTACAACTGGATGTTGCAATATTACTTGCGCATCCATGGTTTGGCACTGAGCTGGGTAGGTACAGGACGGTTGATCTTTAGCTTGAACTACAGCGATGCCGACTTCGAAACAGTTGTCCAACGGTTTGTGCTTGCAGCCACTCAGATGAGAAATGATGGTTGGTGGTGGCATGCACCAGAGGCGAGCAACAAGAAAATCCGACGTAGTATTTTGAAAGAGACTCTGTTCCGCTGATGAAAAAAGCGTTCAGGCCCGAGGGCCTGAACGCTTTTAGATCAAAGGCACTGCTTAGTGAGAAGCGCTGGCGTTGATGAACTCTTCATCAAAGCGCTCACCACGCAACAATTGCAAAGGTGCTTTGTGATACAGATAGACGTCGTGGAATGGATCAGTCACGATCTTCGTCATCCAGACCAAGCCAGTTTGCACATCCTTGATGATGCACAAATGAATGGTTCTGAACAACAAACCACCTACACCTAAAGCCAACCAGGAGTAGCCAACGGCCTCAGAGAACTCAACCCATGTTTCGTGGGTTGGAACCACATCCAACATACCTGGGAAATAGTAAATCACCAAAGGCAACAACACCCAAAGGCTAAGCAGAATCACTTTGCGGCGCAGGTTGTAACCCACCTTGATTTCTTCTTTCAATTCATTGGACGCATCGTTCACGTGGTCGTAGCCCAAAGGCTCAAAAAAGAAATGACCTGATTGACGCGCCACCATCGAAACCAACCAAGCCAACAACGCAGCCCACGCAGGATTCACAAACAACAGGGCATACGAAATCAAAAAGCAAATGGCACTGAGCAAGTGCAAGGATTGATTGATGCGGCAGTGATGGTAATAACGGTGATCATCCCATCGCTGGATTCGCAAAGCTTCCAAAAAGTTTTTCACGTCTGATGTTCCTCTTGAGTTTCTAGACAGTGTGATCATGTGCTTGTCATATGAAAATTCAATGACAAAAGAGAAAAATTTGTTTTGAAATAAATACTTCAAAAAGCTGTCATGTCATCAAGTTGTTAAATTTCTCAGCAAACATGAATGCATGGAACTTGCACACGACACCCCCATCACGGTCGAACACATCGAACCTTCGCAACGCTATTTAAGAATTGCGGTGGTCACTGAAACATGGCCACCTGAAATCAACGGTGTCGCGGTCACCTTGTCAAAGCTGATTCAACAATTAGGCAGCAGACATCACACCATTCAACTCATCCGTCCTCGCCAAGACAAGTTTGATTCCGGCAAAGAAAACGACGGCTGGTCAGAATTGCTTCTCAAGGGCTTACCCATCCCCAAGTACCCACAGCTCAAGCTCGGCCTGCCTAGCAAAAAAGCGTTGCTACAAGCTTGGAGTACCAAGCGTCCAGACTTGGTTCACATTGCCACTGAAGGTCCATTGGGTTGGTCTGCACTGCAAGCAGCCAAAATCTTGCGCCTGCCCGTGACATCCGATTTCCGAACCAACTTCCACAGCTATTGCCAACACTACGGCGTGGGCTGGCTTACCAAACCCATCGTGGCTTATTTGCGCAAGTTTCACAACCGCACCGACTGCACCATGGTCCCGACGCAGAGCATGAAGCAGCAGCTAGAAGCTTACGGATTCAAAAATTTGAAAGTGGTTGCGCGTGGGATAGACACCACCTTGTTTCATCCAGACAAACGCAGTGAGCTCATGCGCGAAAGCTGGGGGGCAACATCAGCTACGACCGTGTTGTTATCGGTGGGTCGATTGGCTGCCGAAAAAAACCTCAGCCTCACCATCGAAACCTACCAGACCTTAAAAGCTGCGGGCCGTGATGTGAAGATGGTGTTTGCTGGAGACGGTCCAATGCGTGCAGCCACCCAGATCAAATGCCCAGAGGCCATCTTCATGGGCATGTGCAGCCATGAACAACTCGCCATACTTTATGCCAGCGCAGATGTGTTGCTGTTCCCAAGCTTGACTGAAACATTTGGCAATGTGACCTTGGAAGCGATGTCGAGTGCAACGCCTGTCTTGGCATTTGATTGTGCTGCTGCAAGTGACTTCATCGTCAATCAAAGCAACGGTTGGCTCATCGATAGCGCGCAACCCAAAGCCTACATCCAACGCGCCTTAGAGATCACCCAAGACCCGTCTACCCTCCATCAAGCAAGATCGTTGACACGCGCGAGCATCGAGCATCTTGGGTGGTGCGCTATTGCTCAGCAAGTCGAAAATATATTTCAATCTGCCATAGAAAATAATTGAATCAAGAACGTCGCCACATCAGCAAGCACAACGGCGCGATGCCTGCGACCAACAAGGTCGCCAGCAAGACCATGATCCAAGCCAACGAAATGTTCATGGCCAGCAACGCGCTGTAAGTGGCAAGCATCAACAGCACGCTCAAGTTTTCATTAAAGCCTTGCACCGCTATCGAGCGGCCCGAACTCAACACTTGCATGCCGCGATGCTGCAACAAGGCATTCATGGGTACCAGCAACAGCCCACCAGCCACACCCACGCACAGCAAAAGTGGAATGGCCCAACGCACGTCTGTGACCATCACAATCACAGGCAGCAACAAGGCCAGCACGATGCCCCAAGGCAAGGCTTGGCGTGCGGCATGGAGCTTGAAAATTCGACCTGCCAGATAAGCCCCCGTTATCACACCGATGGCGACCAACGCTTGCAAATAAGCACCGCCTTTGAGCGAAAGGCCCAATGTTTGCTGCGCCCACAGCAACACGGCAAATTGCATCACAGCACCCACGCCCCAGTACAAGGTGGTGACATACAAGGACACACCACCCAAGGGGTCGCGCCACAACCTTTGATTGGTTTTCCAAAATGCACGCCAACTGATTGTTTGCCACGTCAGCGGCACAATCACACCCACTCGTTTCATCGGCCGCAAACCCATATTCAATGCAGCAGCCATCAAGTAAATCGCAACCACACCCACCATTGCAGGCAAGGTTTGGGTTTCAACGCCGAGTACGAGCCGCGGACTGATTTCAGACAAGCCGCTCAATGCCCCACCCATCGCGATTCCCAAGATGACAGACAGGACCACAGTGACCTCAAGCCAAGCATTGGCACGCACCAACAAGCGGGGTGGCACAGACTCTGTCACCAAACCATATTTACAAGGTGCATACACCGATGCCGCCAAACCAATGAGTGCAAATGCCATCAATGGTTGAGCCCCTGCGACAAGCAGCACAACACCCACAATTTTGAGTGCGTTCATCCAAGCCATTAACTGATTTTTAGCAAACGCATCCGCCAGTGGCCCCACGAACGACGCCAGAAACACGTAGGACAGCGTCAGAGAGAACTTCAAGAGAGGCGCCCACCAGCCCGGATACCCTTGTTCATTCAGGAAGTAAATTCCCAAAATCAACAAGGCATTGTCTGCAAGGCCGGAAGCGAATTGAGCGCCAATCAGGAAGTAAAAGCCCTTATGCATGGAGTGACTTACTTGGGGTGCCAATGCGCAAGCCCCATCACCAAAATCACCCGCAAATGATGCGTCAAGTTGTCTAATCCTTGAAGCTTGAATTCTTGCCCTGATTGTTTGATGCAAAAAACTTCTGTCTGTACTAAAAACTCAATCGCAATTACATCGGGAACAAATCCGACGGGACACTGAATATGCAGGGTAGGAAACCGCCCTTCAAAACGGTTGCTGCACGCAAATCGAAAATGACGCGCATCCAGAAAGTGTTCAATTGATTCGAACAACTTAGGTAGCAGAACTTCTTTGACGGTTTGGTAATCGGAGTAGCGATGGATGTCCCGCAAATAGCTCTCAAACGTAGGGTCGCTGATGCTATTTGGTACAAAGTACAGCGGGCTCATGGGTGAACCTCAAGCCCTTCCATAGGAATTGCTCTGTCAATCCTCACCAAGTGCTGTTCAAACAAGCGCGTCGACTCATCCCAGCTAAATGAGAGCGCTTGCGATCTTGCTTCAGACCGTTTAATTTTCAAGGCCTCTAGACTTGCAAACGCCAAGTCCTCATGCAAGACACCCCCTTTTTGTTGGTGTGAATTTTCTGAGCTCATCCGGAGAACTTCAAGGGGCCCATCCACGGGATACGCTGCCACTGGCGTACCACACGCCATCGCCTCAAGCATGACCAATCCAAACGTTTCATTGCGACTTGGAAAAGTGAAGACGTCGGCACTTGCATACACACGCGCCAACTCATCACGCGGCAGCACGCCTAACCAACGCACATGATGAAATTTTTCTTTCAGTTCATCTTCTAATGGGCCAACGCCACACACCACTTTGCTGCCGTGCCATGGCATGGCCAAAAAGCTATCAATGTTTTTTTCATAAGACACGCGACCTACATACAGCGCGATGGGACGAGGCAAATCTGCTAACTCTGGATGACTTGCAACTTGTTCAGAATACTCAAACAACGCCATGTCGACGCCATGCGTCCAACTGCGAAGGTTTTTAAATCCCCATCCCTCGAGCAAGCGCATCACCCCTTGGGTAGGGACCATGACGCCTGCCGATGGCTTATGAAAATGGCGAAAGATGGCATATCCCATCCAGAGTGGTATACGCAGTGCCGCTTTCAACACTTCAGGGAAGCGCGTATGAAAAGCCGTGGTGAATGGCAAGTCATGTTTCAAACAATACTTGCGCGCGGCCCAACCCAAAGGCCCCTCTGTGGCCACATGTATGGCATCTGGCTCAAACGCATCCAATTGACGCGCCAATTGCGCATAGGGCTTCACCGCCAGATCAATGCCTGCGTAACCTGGGCAAGGCCGCGTTTTAAATAGATCCGGATGAATCACCTCAACGGTATGACCTTTGTCGTTGAGTTGGTCCACCAACTCCACCAGTGTGGTGACCACACCGTTGATTTGGGGGCGCCAAGCGTCTGTGACCAGTGCTATTTTCATGCAACTTTGACCAAATGAGGTTTCTCAACAACGATGGGTTCTGTTTGCCAATACAACAGCGATAACTCACCCTGCTCGTTTTCTACCAACGCACTGCGGCTCTCCACCCAATCACCATCATTGCAATAGAGAATACCGTTGACATCACGAATCTCTGCACGGTGGATGTGACCACACACCACACCTTGGTAGCCATGTTTGGCGGCTTCTTGTGCCACTGCATTTTCAAAATCAGTGACGTAATTGAGCGCCTTTTTCACCTTGTGTTTTAAGTAAGCAGACAAGGACCAATAAGGCAAGCCCATGCGACCGCGCATGTTGTTCAGATAGCGGTTGAGCCTGAGTGTGAACTCATACAAGTAGTCGCCCACATAAGCCAACCACTTGGCTTGTTGAACCACGGCATCAAAGTAGTCACCGTGAATCACCCACAACTTGCGTCCATCTGCCGTTTGATGCACAGCCTCATCCACCACCTCGATGCCACCAAAGTGGTGATCTAAGAAGTGCCTTGCAAACTCATCATGATTTCCCGGCACATAAATGACTCGGCAGCCTTTGCGTGCTTTACGCAATAACTTCTGAATCACATCGTTGTGCGCTTGCGGCCAGTACCAACGACGGCGCAACTGCCATCCATCAATGATGTCACCCACAAGATACAGATTGTCACTGGTGTTTTCTTTCAGAAAATCCAACAATGCCTCTGCTTGACACCCGGGCGTTCCCAAGTGCAAATCCGAGATGAAGATGGTTCTGTAATGCATCAGGCGCCCAAAAAGTGTTTGCGGTAACGCGGTGGCATGTCGTTGATCTTCATCAACATTGGCAAGTCCGCCGTGTTGAAGTCTGGATCCCAAGCAGGTGCACCCAACACTTTGGCACCCAGGCGCAAGTAACCTTTGATAAGTGCGGGCGGTTCAAATGCTGGATTGACTTCCCACTGCTCCACGGGCAAGGCCAATCGTGGGGTGACACGGTTTTCTACATCTGCCAAATGAGTCTGCTTCAACTGGTGCCAAATGCTGGCGGCAACCTCCCCGCTCACCACGCCTTGGTGGAGCATCGGAATGCTGGCACAGCCAATCATCACGTCGAGTTTGTTGCGCACCATGAACTCTGCCAATGCACCCCACAGAGCCATGATCACGCCACCATGACGATGCTCTGGATGCACGCAGCTGCGACCGAGTTCGACCATGCGTTCGCGGTATTGACGCAAACGTGTCAAATCAAATTCAAGGTCCGAATACGTGCTACCAATGCGCTTGGCTTGGGCGGGCGTCAGCACGCGGTAGGTGCCAATCACTTGTTCAGTCACATCATCGCGAATGATGAGATGCTCGCAAAAGTCATCAAACAAATCGATGTCGTGGCCTGGAATGCTGTCTTTCAAACGTGCGCCCATTTCGGTGGCAAACACGTCATAGCGTAGACGCTGGGCTTCGCGCACCTCATCTTGGTGCTTGGCCCATTCAACGATCAGAGCGGGGCGTGCTTCAGCTTTTTGGGAAGTGACAGGAACTTTTTGAGCGTCAAGATCGTTTCGATGAAGCGACCCCCGAGGCACATCGATGAATGACAGTGGCATGGTGGGGTTTGGCAGTTCTTTCATAGCAGCTCCTGTTTGAATCAATGCCTGTGATTCTTGACAGAAGTTGTGAATTAACCGCGAAGATTGCATGAAACATTCGTGACAAATCAATGTCATTTCTTCATGAAGTTGTCATATGACAAACCTATGCTCATTGACCAATTATGTTGATCAAATACCTGCGCCTGATTCGTGCTTTTGCACATGCCTTTTGGATTTTGTGGGTCAAGTTCCCGCATCTCAGCCGAGAGAAAAAACTTGAAGCCATCCGTGACTGGTCAGCGAGCACGCTCAACGTGTTGGGCATTCAACTCATCCATGAGACTTCCATTCATCACATCCAGTCATCACAAGCGCCGTTGATGTTGGTGGCAAACCATATTTCATGGATTGATGCACTGATCATTCAAACCATCCAACCCAGTGTCTTTGTTGCCAAGGCAGAGATTCGCCACTGGCCTATCGTCGGTGACATTGCCAAGGGCTGCGGCGTTGTGTTTGTCAACCGCGGCTCACCCAGCTCAGCTCGGCGCATGGTGGATGACATATCAAGTGCACTTCACCATGGCTATTGCGTTGCTGGATTTCCAGAAGGCACCAGCAGCGAAGGTAGCTCGGTGAGTTTGTTTCATGCCAACTTGTTTGAAGCCGCCATCAATCACCATGTGCAAATCCAACCCTTGGCCATTCGCTATACCGAACCACAGACAGGCAAACTTTGTTTGCGAGCGGCATTCATCGGCGATATCGGTTTTGTTCAGTCTTTGCATCAAGTCATGAGCAGCAAAGGCATTCATGCGAAAGTCCATGCAGGCGAACTGATATCGCCACAAGGACACTCACGCAGAACACTGGCGCAACTCTCACATCGCTCTGTGAGTGCGCAGCTAGAACTCCTTAACGCATGAATGACGCCACACAATTTGGCAAACCCAGCGCCAACAAGGGCAACCAAGAAATCAACAACGTACCGACAAAAATTGCCCCTAAGGCTGGCGCTACAGAAATAGCAACGGTGCGAATCGGTTGTTTGAACACAGCCGAAGCAAAGTAAATGTTCATGCCTGCAGGCGGGCATAAAAATCCCATCTCCATATTGGCCAAGAAAATAATGCCGAAATGGACTGGGTCAATGCCATAGCTGATCGCCAATGGCAACAGCAAGGGCACCAACACCACGATGGCGGCATAAATCTCCATCAGCGCACCGGCTGCAAATAAAAACACATTCAACGCCAGCAAGAACAACCACTTGTTTTGGGTCACGCTCTGCACCCAGTCGGTCGCCAAGTCTGGAATGCCTGCATCGACCAAGTAATTGGTCAGACCCAGTGCCATGCCAAGAATGAGCATCACACCGCCAATGATTTGAGTGGTTTGCGACAAACATTCGCCCAACTTCTTACCGTCTAACTCTCGATGCGCAAAAGCTTGCGTCAACACCGCATAAATCGCAGTCAATGCCGCACTCTCTGTGGGCGTGGCGAATCCACTGCCCAAAGATCCAATCGCCACGACCGGCGCTAGCAACTCCCACTTCGCATGCCAAGCAGATGACTTCAAGCGAGACATGCTGAATTGGGCTTGCTTGGTTGTGGGGGCTTCAACACTGCCGCGACGCAAATAGCCACCAAAAATCAGCAAGCACCCCACCATCACAATGGCAGGAACCAAACCTGCTAAGAACATGGTGTTGATTGGCACGCGTGCAATGATGGCGTACATGATTAGTGGCACAGAAGGCGCCAACAAAACCCCGAGTGCACTGGCGCTGGTGACAAGGCTGATGCTTTTTCGCTGCGGGTAACCCACACCTTGCAGCAAGGGCAGCAACAAGCCGCCCAGCGCCAAGATGGTCACACCGCTGCCCCCTGTGAAAGCCGTGAAGCATGAACACAAGACGGTGGCCGCAATCACGGTTCCCGTCTGACCACCGCCAAACAAGTCCACAAACACTGCGCCCAACCGTTGCGCAGCACCCGTGGCGGCAAAAATCAAACCTGCCAACGTGAACAAAGGCAGAGCTGGCAATGAAGGATTGACCGTGATTTGGTAATGCGACAGCGCAATCGATGCCAGCGGCAACCCGTCCTGCCAAAACAAGGCAAGTGCCAAGCCGCCCAAAATGGTGAAGATGGGAGCACCAAACGCCAACAACACCCCCAGGAAAAAGAGCCACGGCCAGAGCGGCAAAGCTTCACCATCCCAATAGAAAGCCAAACATGCACCCAACACAGGTGCGGCGATGGCACACACCCACTTCACCAGCCCTGTCTGCCCACAACGTGCACCCAGCTTCATCGACAGAATGGCAAAACCGACTGGCATGGCCGCTTGAAACCACCACACGGGGATGCCGTACGCCAATATTTGCTCAGCCGAACTCTCACTGATGACCAACTGAGCACTGGCCCATGTCAACACACCTCCCACAGCCGCAGCGCCAAACTGTCCGAGGGGATAAAAACGAGGCAACACCACACCTAGGCTAGTGAGGTGGCCAAAGCGTTCAGCGGCAATTGCACCTGCCATGGCCATCAACAATCCCAAGTGCTGGACCACCACCGGTGCGTTGTCGATGCCCTTGCCCATCATGGGTCGCGACAAAATTTCGACCAATGGAATCAAGGCCATCAAGGCCAATGCAAGCGAAGCCAAGCCTGCATCGGCTTGCATCAAACCTCTGAAAAAACGCCCCATCATTTAGCTTTACCTGAGCGATAAGCTTTCAAGTGGCGAAACACTTCATCGAAAGTCTCTGCGGGAACCAACGTGCCACGAATGCGTGGATAAAGCTTGTCAGCCAACTCTTGCCATGCACGCATTTGCTCAGCATTGGGCTTGTTCACCACCAAGCCGCGCTTTTTCATGGCATCTACCGCCTCTTCCACTTCTTGGCGCGCTTTGGTGCGAATTTGCGCACCCGCTTTGTCACTTGCAGCACGCACTGCAGCTTGGGTCTCAGGCGTCATGTCATCCCAAGTTTTTTTCGTCACCACCAAGGCACCCACGATCGGGGCCCAATTGATTTCAAGCATGTTGGGCGCCATGGTGTAGACCTGACTTGCCAGCGCAAAGTAAGGCGTAGAGGGCACCACATTGATCATGCCGGTTTGCACCGAGGGCAAGATATCGCTGGTCTCAAGCGGCACAGGCGTGTAGCCCATGCTCTTCATGATCTCTTGTTGATCAGCTTCGCCACCCCATGCAAAGAATTTCATTTTTTGGTAATCGTCGGGCTTGAATGCTGGGTCTTTAGAGAAAAAGCGCACCCAGCCAGCATCACCCCATGCCAACACCACAAAGCCTTTGTCGAGAAATTTTTTCTCCATCGCGGGGCGCATCTTTTCGCGGACGTAGTCCACCTCTTCCCACGACTTAAACAGCAAGGGCATAGATTGCAGCGCTGCGATCGAAGGCTCAATTTCACGCAAGCCCACGACCGACAAAAGTGCACCTTGCAACTGCCCAATGCGCATGCGACGTGCTAGCTCGGTTTCACCCCCTTGGCTGCCATCGGGGTACACCACAAATTTGGCATTGCCTCCTTGAGCCGCACGCCATGATTCACCGATTTCAATGAGCTGTCGGTGGTACAAAGAATTTTTGGGGGCCAACGTTCCCAAGCGCAATTGCTTGTCAGGCGCAGACCAAGACACCGTCTGCACCAACACCAAGCCAACAGCCAAAGACAATTTCAAACAGGTACGAATCAATTTAGACATTCAAAACTTTCAAAATAAATCATCCATCGAGGCAAGAAGCCACTGTGCGCGCTCTCTCATCACCTCATTTTGCAAACTGCGGTGCTGCTGACTGATGGCCAACGCTTGCTTTAAGAGCTGCTCAAACTGCTTTTTATCTTGTGCAGCCAACGCAACCCCCTCAGCCTTGGCCACATAAGGTCCTGCATCCTTCTCTGCACTTAGGACAATGGCTTGATCAAAATAAGCTTGTGCGCTGCGGCGCGACCCGCCTACTTTGGCGGACTCTAAGGTCCCCATCAAGCTTGCCAGAGCGCCCTGTCCGAATTGAGGGTCAACTTGCCAAGCAAGCTCCGCCAGACGCATGGATAGCGGGAAATCAGCAACTAAGTCTGGATCATCCTTGGACATTGAAATCCATCCTCCCAAGGAGGCGGAAGCCCAATACGCTAAGGGCACCTGTGCAGGTGTCAACTTGGGTTGTTTGCTGCGATCTGTTTGCTTGAGTGCCACCAAAAATCCTGGGCTACTTTTTTCAAGCGCGGTCATGGCGTGGCGATGCGCACGTGCATACAAACGCCCTGCACGCACACGCATCTGAGCCGCTTCTTTGGGGCGTTGAGCATCGATCTTTTCAGCATCAAACGCCACAAAAGCGTAGGCGTATTGTGTGAACCCAGCTGACACCGACTCAGCCAACTTCATGTGCCCCGGCGTTTCGCTCAAGACGGATTCAGAAAACTTCAAATAAAACGCGCTGGCCTCTCGCGCCAGTTGCAAATCTTCTTCCTGAGACAAACCTTGCCCTGACAGTGCCAATGCCGCTTGATTGACCACCAAAGGACGCACCGCGCAACCCGACAAAGCGAGCGAGAGCAAGAAATAACAAATGAAACGATTAGTAATAAAGCCACCTCTTAAGGGGTAAAGACACACAACAAACCCGAAAAATATAAGACGGCTATGTGAATATTCAGTGACAACCGTCATCAAGTTGAAACAGTGGACGTTCATGATGGCGCTAAAGGAAACACCATGAGCGATCAACACAAAATCGAAGACGAACAAATTCAACGTCTGCGTGATGACATCTTGGACTCACTGGACGAAGAGCTTGAAATGTCCATAGACGAAGAGGGATTGCACAGCGATCGCGCGCAATACTTTCGCGAACTCCTCAGACTTCAAGGTGAGCTCGTCAAACTCCAAGACTGGGTGGTTGCCACCAAACAAAAAGTTGTGATTCTGTTCGAGGGACGAGATGCTGCTGGCAAAGGTGGCGTCATCAAACGCATCACACAACGTCTCAACCCGCGCGTCTGCCGAGTAGCCGCCCTGCCCGCGCCCAACGACCGTGAACGAACTCAGTGGTACTTTCAACGCTATGTGGCGCACTTGCCAGCGGCTGGTGAAATCGTTTTATTCGACCGCAGTTGGTACAACCGCGCAGGCGTCGAACGTGTGATGGGGTTTTGTAACGATGAGGAATACGAAGAGTTTTTCCGCACCGTTCCTGAATTTGAAAAAATGCTGGCCCGCAGCGGCATCACACTCATCAAGTATTGGTTCTCCATCACCGATGATGAACAGCACGCTCGCTTTTTAGGCCGCATCCACGATCCACTCAAACAGTGGAAGCTCAGCCCCATGGACCTCGAAAGCCGCCGCCGCTGGGAAGACTACACCGTGGCCAAAGAGACCATGATTGAACGCACACACATCCCCGAAGCACCGTGGTGGATTGTGCAGGCGGTCGATAAGAAAAGCGCGCGCCTGAACTGCATTGACCATTTACTGGGACATTTTCAGTATCACGAAATCGAGCATCCTGAAGTGCAGTTGCCTGCACGCGTTCGCAATCCTGATTACCTTCGCCAGCCCGTCCCAGATGACATGGTGGTTCCGGAGAAATACTAGGCCATGGACTCCATTCACGAGAATTTACAAAAGCAAAGACGTGGCATCAATCGCGTGATTCATGCATTTGGCTATTCCATGCACGGCTTAAGGGCGGGCATGCAAGAGCCTGCTTTCCGACAAGAGGCCTTTCTTTCATTCGTCTTAATTCCCTTGGCGTTTTACCTTGGCAACAACTGGGTCGAAATTTCACTCTTGGCAGGATCGGTGGTGTTTGTGTTGATCGTTGAACTTTTAAATACAGGCCTTGAATCTGCCATTGACCGCGTGGGCCCGCAATGGCACGACTTGTCCAAGCGATGCAAAGACCTCGGTAGCGCAGCCGTCTTACTGAGTATCTTGATGTGCATGGGCATCTGGCTTGCTGCACTGATGATGCGGTTTGCTTAAACGCATGCCAGCAGTTTGATGCGTTCATGTCTCTCCAAAATCTGATTGAAATGCTGAACAAGCAAAAACTTGTCGATGGCATGGTGCATAGCCAAGCGATGCCTAAGCAAGATGTGGTGGCAACACTGCTGCATAAACAGCACGAGGTTGAACTCCTCAAATTCATCGCCAAGCAAAGCACCACAGAACTCAGCAGCTATTTAGAAAACCTCCCCTTGGAGGATGCTCAAAAGATCTGGCACATGATTCCACCTGAACGTGAGAATGATGTTCTATGGGAACTCTCTAACGAGCGTCGCGCCGAACTCGCCGGTGATCGTCAGCCTGACTTTGAAGACAGCAAAGTGCATGTGTATGCACTGGTTGAAGGCCGCCTCAAAAGCCTGCCCATTTCGAAACGCCAAGATTTAGATGGCGCAAAACCGATTTGGGTTGACTTGATCAACTCAAGCAAAGCCGAAAGGCTCTTCATTGGCGCGCACTTTGGTGTGGAGTTACCAGATCCAATTGAAGCCACAGACCTTGAAGTCAGTGCAAGGTTTCACATTGAAGAAAACGATGACATTCATCTGCACTCAAATTTCTTATCCGACCGTGATGGCGCATCGAAAAGCGTGCCAGTCGCCTTCATCTTGCACGACGGCATCCTGTTTTCCCTGCGCAATGAAGAGCTGGCCGTTTTCAGGTTGCAGCGTCGACGCGCATTAACGCAGCCCAACTATGTGACAGACAGCGTAGATTTGCTGCTAGACCTGTATGGCGCTGATGTTGAGGTATCAGCTGACTCGCTTGAAAACATCTACGCCAAACTTGGCGTGGTGGGACGTCATGTGTTGAGCGAAGCCATCACCGATCAAGAAGCTGCCAGCATCTTGTCAGACATTGCGGAAGAAGAAGATCAAAACGGTCGAATCCGAAGCAATATTTTGGACACGCAACGAGGTTTGAACTTCTTGATGCGCGGACGCTTGCTCACGTCAGACCAAATCTCCGATGCCAAGCAAATTTTGCGCAACATTGACTCGCTCAACAGCCACACCGCATTTTTGTTTGACAAGATCAACTTCTTGATGGACGCCACGATTGGTTTCATCAACATCAACCAAAACAAACGCGTGAACCAACTGACTGTGTTCAGCGTCGTCTTCATGCCCATCAACATCTTGGCTGGCATTGGGGGCATGTCTGAGTTCTCGATGATGACCGAAGGCACACCATGGCCTATGGCCTATGGCAGCTTCTTTATAGGCTCGGCATTGATTGGCTTAGCCACCTACGTGCTTCTTAAGAAATTCGAAAAACGCCGTTTCAAAAAAACTGATTGAGTCCATATGTCACACCACAAACACGAAACTTCTGAAATCAATCACGACGGCTTGCGATATGCACGCAAAAAAAATGGATCCCCTTTTGAGGGAACAGGCAGAACGGGGGAAATGATGAGCTGTATCAAATGTGGCCAACACAAACCTCGCTCAAGTGGGTCATTTCGCCGATTTTTAAATGCCAATCACTTTTTCTGCGCAGAGTGCAGAACCGTCAAAGCTCAAGCGGCTTGACGCCAGCGCTTGCTTGGGAAGATCAGCTTGAAGCATGAACCTTGGCCCAATTCACTGGTGATGGACAGCGTACCGCCGTGTCGCTGCATCACATGCTTGACGATGGCCAGACCTAGACCGGTTCCACCAGACTCGCGTGAACGACTGCGGTCCACGCGATAGAAACGCTCGGTCAAACGAGGCAAATGCTCGGCAGCAATGCCAGCGCCTGAATCACGCACTTCGATCAGCAAGCTGCCATCAATGCCATGATCCACCGACACATGCACATCACCACCGGCGGGGGTGTAGCGCACCGCATTGCTCACCAAGTTAGACAAAGCACTTTGCAACTCTCTGGCCTCACCCAACAAAAGACAATCGCGCAACGAAGGCTCAATGACGAAATGGATGTGATGCGCCACATTGCCTTGCGCCAATGAGGCAGACAAACCCCTTGCCTCTTGCTCGCACGCATCCATCAATCCAGCGATAGGCAATGACTGCAACACTGAGGGCACTGGACTGCCTTCTAAACGAGACAGGGTGAGCAAGTCCTCCACCAAAACCTGCATGCGATGCGCTTGAGTGGCCATCAAGGACAAATAGTGCTTTTGCTCCTCTTCGGTCAATGACAAGGTTTGAATCGTCTCAACAAAACCAGATAACACAGTCAATGGGGTTCGGATTTCGTGCGACACATTCGCCACAAAATCTCGGCGCATGGCTTCAGCTTGTTCAAGCATCGTGACATCGCGAGTCAATAGCAATTGCTTGCCTTCGCCGTAACGGTGTCGTTGCACTGAAATATGAACGGGGCGTTCGATGCGATGGCGGTGGCCGGGAATGACGACCGGTTCAATTGGCTGTTCAACTGCCATGTAGGCCGTGAATACAGGGTCACGTAACAAATTGCCAACCCGCTGCATGACGTCTCGCTCAGGGTGGATGCCTAGGTGCGTCGCTGCGGTTTGATTGCACCACTCGATTTGTGCGAGAGCGTCCAACATGACCACACCATTGGGAGAGCTTTGAATTGCAGACAAAAAGTCTTTGAGCCGCTGCTCGCCGGCATCAATGCTGCGCTCGCGGTCGCGTAGCAACTTGCGCGCGCGATCAAGCAAAACGCCCCACCATCCTGACATTTGTGGCGCTATAGCCAAATCACCATGTCGCAACCAGGATCGGACCCGATAGCCACGCCAGGCATCAACCAGCATCCAAATCAAGCCCGCCACCAGTGCGCCACTGAGTACATAGAGCAACTTAGGCTGCAAGTCGCTCATGACCGCCCAAGAGAAGCCACAAGCCGCACCAAAGGCTAGCAAGGACAAAAATGATAAATAGCGACTAATCACATGAACCTTGCATAGGCTTATGCCTGGTGGGTAATTCTGTATCCTACGCCACGAACAGTTTCCACCATATTGCCAGCATCGCCCAAAGCCTCACGCAAACGTTTGACGTGGACGTCCACCGTGCGCTCTTCAATGAACACATGGTCACCCCACACGCGGTCCAGCAGCTGGCTGCGGCTATGAACGCGCTCGGCATGGTGCATCAAAAAATTGAGCAATTTGAATTCCGTCGGACCGAGCTTGATGGCTTGGTCGTTGAAGCTCACACGGTGCGTTGCACCATCGAGCTGCAAGCCACCCATACGCACCACATCGCTGGCTTGCTCTGGCGCACGACGACGCAGCACAGCGCGAATACGCGCCAACAGCTCTTGGGTCGAGAATGGCTTGGTGATGTAGTCATCAGCGCCGGCATCCAAGCCTGCAATCTTGTCGGGCTCGTCACCACGTGCCGTCAGCATCAAGATGGGCGTGGTCTTGGTGCGGGGGTCAGCACGCCAACGGCGGGCCAACTCCAGACCACTTTGACCAGGCAACATCCAATCGAGCAAGATGACATCGGGCAGCACCTCATCGATGTGCTTTTGAGCAGCCACACCATCGGCAGCCATCAAAGGCATCATGCCGTTGTGCCGCAAATTGATGGCAATGAGTTCGGCGATGGCCGATTCATCCTCGACCACTAAAACGCGTGCAATTTTCATCTTCTAACAGTTCTCAGTTGCCCATTGAGGACTCAACATCCGCCAGCGGCGTGTGACGGACGTCCTCACCCTTGACGATGTAGATGATGAATTCAGCAATGTTTTTGGAGTGATCGCCAATGCGCTCAATGGCTTTGGCGATGAACAACAAATCCAAGCTAGCAGAGATCGTGCGTGGGTCTTCCATCATGTAGGTGATGAGTTTGCGCACAAAACCGTCGAACTCTTTGTCGATCTCGTTGTCTTCACGCAGGATGCTGACCGCCATGGGGACATCCAAACGCGCAAACGCATCAAGAGCTTTGCGCAGCAAGCCAGAAGCCAAGTTAGCAGACACGCGCAAATCACTCGATGGCAATGAACGGGGTGCAGAGCCTTCAATGATGGACTTGACCATGCGTGCAATCTTGGCAGCCTCGTCGCCCACACGCTCCAAGTTGGCGGTGGTTTTAGACATGGCCATCAGCAGGCGCAAGTCACGTGCAGTGGGTTGACGGCGACCGATGACGGATGCAATTTCGCGGTCAATTTCAACTTCGAGGCTGTTCACTTTGTTTTCCGTGACGATCACATCATCGGCAGCTTCAGGGCTGAACTGAGACAACGCAAAGACAGCTTGACGAATTTGCGACTCCACCAAACCACCCAACTCCATCACATGAGAAGAGATGTTGTTGAGGTCAGAGTCAAATTGTGAGGACAGGTGTTTATCTGGCATGGTGTTCTCCTAATTAGCCGAAACGGCCTGTGATGTAGTCTTCTGTGGCAGTTTTGTTGGGTTTGAAGAAGATTTGTTCTGTCTCACCAAACTCGACCAATTCACCCAAATACATGTAAGCGGTGTAGTCACTGCAACGCGCAGCTTGCTGCATGTTGTGGGTCACGATGGCAATGGTGTAGTCGGCTTTGAGTTCATGCACCAACTCTTCCACCTTGCCAGTAGAAATGGGGTCAAGCGCCGAAGTGGGCTCGTCCAACAACAACACTGAGGGTTTGACAGCCACACTGCGTGCGATGCACAAACGCTGCTGCTGACCACCCGAGAGTGACAAACCGTTTTGACCAAGTTTGTCTTTCACTTCAGTCCACAACGCAGCTTTGGTCAAAGCCCACTCGACACGCTCGTCCATCTCGGTACGGCTGAGATTTTCATACAGACGCACACCAAAGGCGATGTTGTCGTAAATCGTCATAGGAAACGGTGTGGGCTTTTGGAACACCATGCCAATGCGGGCACGCAGCAAGTTCAAGTCTTGCTTGGGGTCCAAAATGTTTTGACCGTAAAAGTTGATTTCACCTTCGGCGCGTTGGCCTGGGTACAAGCTGTACATGCGGTTCAAGGTGCGCAACAAGGTGGACTTACCGCAGCCAGAGGGACCAATGAAGGCCGTCACTTTGCGCTCAGCAATGTCCATGGTGACATTACGCAAGCCTTGAAACTTGCCGTAAAAAAAGTTCAGGTCGCGAACTTCGAGGGCGTTTTGAGGTGCTGTTTTATTTTCAGACATTTGTAAATTCCTGATTGAAATTAGGCGCTGACTTTTTCGCGGAAGAACACACGTGCCAAGATATTGAGCACTAGCACAGTCAAAGTAATTAAGAGTGCGCCGGCCCATGCCAAACGTACCCAGTTGTCATAAGGACTCATGGCGAACTGGAAAATCACCACAGGCAAGTTGGCCATCGGCGCACCCATGTTGGTGCTGAAGAACTGGTTGTTCAACGCGGTGAACAGCAAAGGTGCTGTCTCACCACTGATGCGGGCTACAGCCAACAACAAGCCTGTCATCACACCGCTCTTGGCAGCACGAAGGGTGATGAAAGTGGACACCTTCCAACGAGGCGCACCCAACGCAAATGCAGCTTCACGCAAACTGCCGGGCACCAAGCGCAACATGTTCTCTGTGGTGCGCATGACCACAGGCACAGCGATGAGTGACAAAGCCAAGCTACCGGCATAGCCAGAGAAGTTACCAACAGTGGCCACCGCGATGGCATACACAAACAAGCCGAGCACGATCGAAGGTGCAGACAACATGATGTCGGTCACAAAGCGTGTGAGCTCGGCAGTTTTGCTTTCGTCACCGTACTCGGTCAGGTAAACACCTGCCAAGATACCTATAGGCGTCGAGACCAACACGGTCAAACCCACAATCATCAAACTGCCCACAATCGCGTTGCGCAAACCGCCCCCCTCAGTGCCAGGCGCAGGGGTGTCACTGGTCAGCAAGTTGGCATCCAAGGCCGACAAACCATTGACAAACAAAACGTACAAGATCCAAAGCAGCACAGCCAAACCGATGGCCATGGCAGTCATGGAGAACGCCAAGCCCAGCATGCTGGTCACACGGCGCTTTTTATAAAGTTGTTGGTTGAATTCCATAAAAACCTCTTAGTTGCCTTTGGCTTTTTCGGCGCGAAGAATCAAGACTTTGGCCATCGCCAACACCACAAAGGTGATGACAAACAACATGAAGCCCAGCGCAAACAGGGTGTTGAAGTGAAGCCCTGAAGCTTCACCAAATTCATTGGCCAAAACGGACGGAATAGACGTGCCGGGCGAGAACAACGAAGTGGGCATGCGGTTGGCGTTGCCAATCACAAACGTCACCGCCATGGTTTCACCCAAAGCGCGACCTAGCCCCAACATGATGCCGCCAATCACACCTTTTTGCGTGTAGGGCAACACCACTTTGCGCACCACTTCCCAAGTGGTGCAACCCAAACCGTAGGCTGACTCACGCAAGATGGGGGGCGTGATTTCAAATACATCACGCATCACCGCCGCCACAAATGGCAACACCATAAATGCCAGCACAACACCTGCAGCCAAAATACCCATGCCGTTGGTAGCCCCACCAAACAAGGAACCTACCAATGGCATACCGCCCAAAATTTCCTTCAATGGCACTTGCACATAGTCAGCAAATAGAGGGGCAAAAACAAACAAACCAAACATGCCGTAGATGATGGACGGCACAGCCGCCAACAACTCAATGGCCGTGCCCAAAGGGCGACGCAACCACACAGGGCAGGTTTCGGTCAAAAACACAGCGACGCCAAATGCCAAAGGCACGGCGATCAGCAAAGCAATACCAGCACTGGTTACCGTGCCCACAATGGCAATGGCCGCACCAAACTCTTCATTGATGATGTCCCACTCGACGTACCACAAGAAGTGCGCACCAAACTTGGCAAACGTCGGCCAAGCATTGATAAACAGGGAAACAATGATGCCCATCAAGGCCACCAACACCAACAACGAAAACGACTGCGTGATGCGGTGAAAGAAAAAGTCCTGCACACGCTGTTTCTTGGCAATCGCCACCATCTCGTCACTGACGATTTGGCTTGAACCTTGCGGCGATGAATTGTGTGTGCTCATGACAGACCCTTGACTCATGGAAACATCCTCTTACTCTTAAAACTGAAATCCGTCGACACTTTAAAAAGCATCGACGGAAATCATGCGTTCAATTCAAATTACTTTTGAATTTGTGTCCACACTTTGGCGCGGATAGCAGTCGTCAAAGTGTCTGGCAGTGGCACGTAGTCCAAATCAGAAGCCAATTTCTTGCCGTTCGTGAAAGACCAGTCAAAGAACTTGATAGCTTCTTGTGCAGCAGCCTTGTCTGTAGGTTGCTTGTACATCAAGATGAAAGATGCAGTGCTGATAGGCCAGCTGGTTGCGCCCTTGGCGTTCACCATAGAGATGCCCATGCCTGGAACGCTGAACCAGTCAGCGCCAGCAGCAGCAGCTGCGAATGTGAGGTCATCTGGAGACACATACTTGCCGTCAGCGTTTTGCAACTGCATGAAAGTCATGTTGTTTTTCTTAACGTACGCGTATTCCACGTAGCCGATAGAACCCTTCACGCGGTTCACGTTGGCAGCAACGCCTTCGTTACCCTTACCACCCACTGATGAAGCAGCTGGCCACTTGACAGCAGCGCCCTTGCCCACGGTATCAGCCCAGTCTTTGCTCACGGCTGTGAGGTAGTCGGTGAAGTTGAAGGTCGTGCCAGAGCCGTCAGCGCGGTGCACCACGGTGATGGCTTGGTCAGGCAACTTCTTGCCTGGGTTCAAGGCAGCGATCTTTGGATCGTTGAAGTTCGCGATTTTGCCCATGAACATGTCGGCCAACACAGGACCTGTCACCTTCAATTCGCCTGGCTTGAAACCGTCCAAGTTCACGACTGGCACAGTGCCGCCGATGATGGCTGGGAACTGAACCAAACCTTCTTTTTCCAGATCTTCTGGCTTCATAGGTGCGTCAGTCGCGCCAAATGTGACGGTCTTGGCTTTGATTTGTTTGATACCACCAGATGAACCGATCGATTGATAGTTCAAGCTGTTGCCGGTAGCGGCTTTGTAGCCTTCAGCCCACTTGGCATAAGCTGGGTATGGGAAAGTCGCGCCAGCGCCTGTGATGTCAGCTGCAAATGCTGTACCGATAGCCATGGTTGCCATCGCAGCAGCGGCAACAACCTTGATGAAATTACGCTTCGTGTTCATGAGATTCCTTCAGTTGGTTAGAACAAACGAGACTTTAGCTAGGCATTGTGACGGTACTGTGACAATTGTGACGTCTGCAAAAAGCCTAGGAATAGGATTTTTCATTTCAATAATTCAAGTATTATTGAAACATGAACAAGAACACAACATCTGAGACCCAAGTCGTCGAGGCCCTTGCCGCTTTGGCACAAGCCCAGCGTTTGCGGGCTTTTCGCGCCTTAGTGGTAGCAGGCACAGAGGGGCTGACGCCTAGCTCTTTGGCTGCCTTGTTGCAAATTGCACCCAGCGCTTTGTCGTTTCACCTCAAGGCTCTGAACCATGCGGGCTTGGTCAGTGCCGAGGCCAGCGGCCGCAACCTGATTTATCGCGCCGAGTTTGCGCGCATGAACGACCTGCTCACCTACCTCACCCAAGACTGCTGCCAAGGCCAATCGTGTGCCGTGGTGCCTGAAACCGCCAAAGTCTGCTGCTGATTTTTCCAAGGACACCCCATGAACGTCGAACAATTCTTAGGCTTGCTGGAAGCCAACCCCAACCAAGGCTTGCGCATCATCTTGCCCAATGGTGAGGCTGTCGCACCGCACTTTCACATCACCGAAGTGGGCCATGTGACCAAGAACTTCATGGACTGCGGCGGCACACGCCGCAAAACCGAGAGCTGCCTGCTTCAAACCTGGGTGTACAGCGATGTGGACCACCGTTTAGAAACAGGCAAGCTCGCCAACATCTTGCGTATCGCAGGCGACATACTGCCCTCGCTCGATTTGCCTGTGGAGATTGAGCACGAGTCGGGCGTGGTGTCGCAATACCCCGTCACTGCCGGCAGCAGCGACGGACATACTTTGACCTTGACCACAGGCCTCAAACACACAGCCTGCTTGGCAATGGACCTGTGTTGCGCTCCTGCAGCCCCTAGCGCCGCAGACGCTGTCGCCCCCATCGCAACTGCTGACAAGCCACGCGTCAAAGCAGGCGCTTGCTGCACACCCAGCAGTGGCTGCTGCTGATTACTGACGCATCACGAACTTTCACACTTTTCCAAACAACGCCCACCTCAACAGATTCACATCATGACCACCCTGAACGTCCTCTTTTTGTGCACACACAACTCAGCCCGCAGCATCTTGTCGGAAGCCTTACTCAACCACATGGCCACGGGCGCGAGCGGCACAAGCTTCAAAGCGTATTCAGCCGGCAGCAGCCCACGTGAAAACCAGCAACCCAACCCACTGGGTTTGCAAGTGTTGAAGTCTGCGGGCATTGACACCTCGTACCTCAGCAGCAAAAGCTGGGATGAGTTTGCCAAGCCCGATGCACCGCACATGGACTTGGTCATCACCGTGTGTGACAACGCCGCTGGCGAAGTCTGCCCCTATTGGCCGGGTCAACCCGCTACAGCGCATTGGGGCTACGCCGACCCCTCAGCCATAGAGGGCACAGACGAAGACCGCTTGCAAGCCTTTCGCCACACCATGTACCTGATTCAAAAGCGCTTGCAATTGCTGGTGGACTTGCCCGCCGACAAGCTGCAAAAAGCCATGTTGCAACACACAGCACGTGAACTCAGCAAGGATGCCGCATGAACTTCTTTGAACGCTACCTCACTGCATGGGTGGCCATATGCATCGTCGTGGGCATTGCACTAGGTCAGTGGCAGCCAGAGCTGTTTCAAGCCATCGGAAGCCTGGAGTACGCCCAAGTCAACCTGCCCGTGGGCTTGCTGATTTGGGTGATGATCATTCCGATGCTCATCAAGGTGGACTTTGGTGCTTTACACGAAGTGCGACAGCACATCAAAGGCATTGGTGTGACGCTGTTTGTGAACTGGTTGGTCAAGCCGTTTTCGATGGCGCTGCTTGGCTGGTTTTTCATTCGGTATTTGTTTGCACCGCTGCTACCCGCTGACCAAATTGACAGCTACATCGCCGGTCTGATTTTGTTGGCTGCTGCACCATGCACGGCCATGGTGTTTGTGTGGAGTCGACTGACCAACGGACACCCGTTGTTCACCTTGTCGCAAGTGGCGTTGAACGACGCCATCATGGTGGTGGCGTTTGCACCGCTGGTGGCTTTTCTTTTGGGGCTGTCCGCCATCATCGTCCCTTGGGACACGCTCATCACCTCGGTGGTGTTGTACATCGTCATTCCCGTGGTGTTGGCTCAACTCATTCGCAAAGCGCTGTTGACAAAGGGCCCTGAAAAGTTTGACGCCATCATGGCGCAAATTGGCCCATGGTCTATTGCCGCGTTGTTAGCCACCTTGGTGCTCTTGTTTGCGTTTCAGGGCGAGGCGATTTTGAAGCAGCCTTTGGTCATTGCCCTGTTGGCTGTGCCCATCTTGATTCAGGTGGTGTTCAACTCCGCATTGGCTTACTACCTGAACCGCGCCCTAGGCGAGTCGCACAGCGTGGCATGCCCTTCGGCGTTGATTGGCGCGTCCAACTTCTTTGAACTGGCCGTGGCTGCAGCCATCAGCTTGTTTGGCTTTGAATCAGGTGCAGCACTGGCCACCGTGGTGGGCGTGCTGATTGAAGTGCCCGTGATGCTGCTGGTGGTCAGTGTGGTCAACCGCAGCAAGGGCTGGTACGAAAGAGCTTAAAAGCCCTTGTACAGCTTGGCGTGGATGCGTCGTGTGGCCTTCCACACCAACCACAAGACCACCGGAATCAAGGCTCCCGCCAGCAACTCAGGCTCTACATTCAAGCCAGCTGCTTTAGCCGCTTTGCCTGCGTACAACAGCAAGCTCACCACGTAGTAGGAGATCGCCGCGATGGACAAACCTTCCACCGTGGTTTGCAAGCGCAGTTGCAACTCTTGTCCTTTGGTGAGCTTTTCTAGCAGCACGCGGTTTTGTTCTTCGGTGGCAATGTCCACGCGCGTGCGCAACAAAGCACTGGCACGACTGATACGCTCAGACAAAGAGCCCAGTCGCTGTGCAGTGGCTGCCACGGTGGCCATGGCGGGCGACAAACGGCGCTTCATGAATTCACCAATGCTTTGCGTGCCCGAGATGGGTGACTCACGCAATTCAGTGATGCGTTCGTTCACCAACTTGTCGTAAGCAGCGGTGGCGGCAAAGCGATAGGCATGCTCGGCCGTCATGCGCTCGACCCCAGCGGCCAAGCCCACCAGACGATTGAGCAACGCTTGGTCATTGCAGTCTTTGTCCTCAAGCGATTCGATGATGTTGGCCAACTCTTTTTCGGATTGACCCAATTGAGCACCCACCACCTTGGCAATGGGCAAACCACGCAAGGCCATGAGTCGGTAGGTTTCTAGCTCTAACAAACGCTGCGAAATACGTCCCGCGCGTGTGGGGCTCGTGCCCTCGGGGGCCAGCACCAACATGCGCTCAAAACCGCTGTCACGCAAACGTAAGTCGGTCACCACCACCGAGTGCGCTGGGTTGCCCATGCGAGACGCAATGACAGGATGGTCGCCAAACCAAGTGCGCGCCTGCTCTAACGAGCGTTGAGGGTCATTGACATCGCCATTGAGCATGATGAGCTTGATGGCAGCAAACGTGCGCCCTGGAATAGATGCCAACCAGCCTTCGGGCAACTTCAGGTGCGACATCAACTCAGGGTCTTGCGACCCCAAGCCAGCCCCCTCGGGCAAAGGCTGCACCAAAGAGTAACGGGTGAACTCGGTGTGACGCTCCCACTTGAGCGTGTAGTCATGCAGGCGCAGCCGCACAAAGTTGCCCTGCACTTCTTGCAGGGTCAGATCTGGTTGCAACTCTTGAAGATGCGCGCACTCTTGCTCACGCGTGACACCGTCGGTAAAAACACCCACCAACACAATAAAAGCGGGCAAACGGATACGTGCACTGGGTCGCGCATGCACTTCGTTGTGGAGCTGCGTGCGCAGCGCATCGTCGTGAGGTAATAGATTCATATTTATTTCACTCTAAGCGAATTTGAGCCATCACGATTGAGCCAAGTCAATCACAAATTTGATCCTATCGTAATAATTCCTCACTTAACTTCAATCACCTCACAAACATGCTTGGACTTTTCCCTTCTTGGCTTGACCCCGTCGTGGGTTCGGGCTGGATCGTTGGCCTCATTGCCACCATCCACGTGCTGTTCTCTCATACGTCGGTGGGCGCAGCTATTTTCTTCGCGTACCTCACCAACCACGCACACCGTCACAACAAACCTGAGTTGCTCGAGTTCATTCGCCGCTACGGTCTGTTCTTGTTGGTGTTCAGCTATGTGTTGGGCTCCATCACTGGCCCCGGCATTTGGTTCGCCACCACGGTGGCCAGCCCGCGTGGTATCTCTGCGCTGATTCATAGCTTTGTGTGGATGTGGGCCACCGAATGGGTGTTCTTTGTGATCGAAGTGGTGGGCGTGTACATGTTGGTGTACTTGGCCACCAAACTGGATGTCAAAACCCACACACGCATCGCCGTGATTTTTGGCTTGACGTCCTACACCACCATGCTGGTGATCGTGGGCATCTTGAGCTTCATGATGTGGCCCGGCATGCCCGAGTGGAGCGACACCGGCGGCGTGCTCAACGCCTTCTTTGGCCCCAACACATTTGCCCAATTGGGGATGCGCACAGCCTTCATGTTTGCCATCACCGCTGTGGTGGGCGGCATCGTGGCAGGCAGCTTCAAAGATCAAGAGCAGAAAAAACTGATCGGCCGCAAACTGGCGATCTTGGGCATTGTGTCCACCCTCATCGGTGCGGCCATGCTTCAGTGGTACTTGGCCACCTTGCCAGAAACTGCCGAGGTGGTGCTGCAAAACCGCCTGCCTGAACACTTCCCCATCGCCTTGATGACTGCGGTGGGCGGCTCGCTTGCTTACTTTGTGCTCACCTTGGTTCAACCCCGTGCTTTGGTGTCGGGTGTGGCCGCTGTGATGACCGTGGTCATTTTGGTCTTTGGCTTATGGCCTGAAGAGGTGGCACGTGAATCCATTCGCAAGCCTTGGGTCGCGGGCCAATATGTGTATTCCAACCAAGTGGTGGGCCGCGATGTGCCAGGCATGGGCGTGAAGTCTGAAATTCCTGCGCTTGAAGCGCATGGCTTTTTGAAAGGCCATGTGTTCTTGCCAGAGCACCTGCGCAACGTGACAGACGACAACCGCGTTGAAGCTGGACGAGCCTTGGCCTTGACCGCCTGCTCGAACTGTCACTCGCTCAGCACCACGGGCATGCGCCCCTTGCACCGCTACTTTGCGGGCACACACAGCGAGAGCGATGTGGCGCAGTACCTGCAAGCTGCACTGTCTGGTGGCAACACCTTGTACATGCCACAAATTCCATTGAATGATGTGGAAGCCCGTGCTTTGGCCGCCTTCATTCAATCCATCTCTGCCACACCTGCCACGGCAGCCGCCGCTGCGCCTGTTTTGGCCAAGGAATGACTCCCATGACCCCTGAAATGCTTTACGCCTTGCGCGACCAGTCGGGTGTGCCTTCGCATCCCGTGATTTTTTTGATCTTGGGCGTGATCACCTTTGCCCTGCACATCGCAGCGGTACAGGTCATGCTCGGTGCAGCCACTCTGACTTTGCGCGGCGCATTCCACGCCGATATGAAATGGCGTCGCTTGGCCAGCGCCATGCTCTTGACCGCCAAGATCGCCGTCTCGGTGGCGATCGTGATCGGTGTCGCACCGTTGCTGTTTGTGCAGGTGGTGTACGACCCGTTTTGGTACACCTCTAACGTCTTATCCGCTTGGTGGGTGATTGGCTTCATCCTGATTCTGATTGCTGGCTACATTTCTCTGTACGCCTTTTATTGGAAGAACCACGACATCGTGGCGCATGGTGGCCGCAATGGCTATTGGTTGGTGTTATCACTGGCTTTGTTGCTGACTGTGGGCTTCATCGTGCACAGCTTGAGCAACCAGATGTTCTACCCCGAGCGCTGGATCGAGTGGTATGCGCCTGGTGGTCAGATTGACCCCAGCGGTCAAACACTGCACCAGTGGCACCTGTCTCGCTTTTTGTTCTTCATTGCCTTGTCTGCACCCGTGATTGGCGCGTGGTTGTTGGCCTATCGCCGCTACTTGCAAGGAGCCAAAGAAACCGATGTGGCGTACTTGGACTTTGTGCTGAACTTGGCCCTGCGCTTAATGGTCATCGGCGGTGTGGTCAGCGTGCTGATCGGCGCGGCTTGGATGATGACCTTGCCCGAAAAAATGCAATGGTTCGCTGGCTCTGTTTGGATGTGGCTGGCCGTAGCAGCCTTGTTGGCCGTGGTGGCCATGCCCTTGGCTTTGCGTGCACGCCTGGACCGTGGCGTGTGGGGCTATGCCGTGTTTGGCGCTGGTGCAGTGGCTTTGATCGTGGTGGGTGCGGCGCGTGAAGTGCTGCGCTTTGTCACGCTCTTGGGCAGCCACGGTTACGACGCGATGGACTACCGCATCAACATGGACTGGTACAGCACGGTCTTGTTCTTCGTCACCTTTGGGGTGATCGGCGGCACCACGCTGGCTTACTTGCTCACCGTGGCGTGGCAGGCAGGCCAACAAAAAACTGGTACTTACACACCCAGTGCCTTGGTGAACCGCATCGGCCAGTGGTCGGTGGGTTTGCTGGTGGCTTGGACCGTGGCGTATTTCGCCATCGGTTTTTGGGTCTGGGCGCGTTGATCGCGCTGGAGTGAACATATGAAAAGCATGAAATCAACCCAACGCGCCGTGGCCGTATGGACGGTTGCTGTTGCGTTCAGCGCCACCGCACTGGTCACACTCACGGCCAAGGCTTTGGCACAAAACGTGGCTACGGCAACATCAGCACCCGTCGCGACAACCCAAACAGCGCCCGTTCCTGTCAGCACCATGGCCCACAGCTGTGCCGCATGCCACGGAACCAACGGCCAATTGGGCGACGAATCGTTTGCCCCACTCGCAGGCATGCCAGCGGGTCAGTTTGTGAAAACCATGATCGATTTCCGTGAAGGCCGACGCCCTGCCACCTTGATGGGCCATGTGGCCAGAGGTTTCAGCGACGAAGACCTCAAAGGCATGGGCGCATTTTTTGCCGCCCAAAAAGGAGCCCAATGATGCAAGGCCATAACCACTCCTCTCGCCGCGAATGGCTGACACAGGCTTTGGGCCTTTTGTCCGTCGCCGCAGCCCCCAGCTTGGCATTTGCCAACAACGCCGCCCACATCGTCATCGTCGGTGGCGGTGTCGGTGGTGCAACCGCTGCAAAATACCTCAAGCTGTTCAACCCACAGCTGCGCGTGACTGTGATCGAAAAGAATCCGGTCTATGTGCGCCCCTACGGCTCATCTGAAGTGCTCAACCAGCACGCCAAGATGGACGATTTGAATGTGAGCTACGACGGCCTCAAGAGCCGCTACGGCATTGAGTTTGTGTTCGACACCGTGACTGGCCTCGACCCACAAGCGCGTGTGATCAGCACCTTGGGCAAGAAAAAAATCGGCTACGACCGCCTGATCGTGTCGCCTGGCATTCAGCTGATGTACAGCGCTTACGAAGGCTACAGCGAAGCCGTGGCCAACCAATCGGTGCCTTCGGGTTGGATTCCGGGTCAGCAAACCGCCTTGTTGGCCAAGCAGCTCCAAGGCATGCGCCAAGGCGGCACCTTTGTGCTGGCTGCACCACCCAACCCCTACCGCTGCCCACCCGGCCCTTACGAGCGCGCAGCGCTCATGACCGAGTGGTTTGCCAAGCACAACCCCACGGCCAAGGTCATCATCGTGGACCCCAAAGACAGCTTCGTCACCGACGAGACCATGATGCTGGGTTGGAACCGTTTGTACAACTTCAACCTGCCCGACGATTACGTGAAAAAGATGTCGGCCGAGGTGGAAGTGAAACAACACAGCAAGCCCAGCATGCTCAGCTGGGTGCGCGGCAAAGACGGTGGTCGCACGCTCAAGGTCGATGCCAAAAACATGCGCATTGAAACCGAGGCTGAAGTCATCAAAGCCGACGTCATCAACGTCATTCCTCCCATGAAGGCCGGTCAAGTGGCCGCCACTTTGGGACTGGCCGACAGCAGCGGTTTTTGCCCCGTGGAGCGCCGCACCTTTGCCTCAACCTTGGTGCCCAACGTCTACGTCATTGGCGACGCGAGCATCGCCGACGCCATGCCCAAGAGCGGCTTCTCGGCCAACACCCAAGCCAAGGTGGTGGCACGCGCCATCGTGGAAGAGCTGGCCGGCAAACCCGCGCCAGAACCCCTGTGGGAAAACACCTGCTACGCCTTGGCTGGCAAAGACTACGGCCTGTTTGTGGCTGACGTCTTCAAGATCCAGGCCGACGGCAAGATTGGTCGCATCAACGGCAAAGGCCGTTACCTGCCCCTGAACGCCACCCCCGCGCAGATCAAGCTCGGTGCGCGCTACCAACAAGCTTGGTTGCGCACCTTCACCGCCGATTGCTTTGCCTGAGATGAAGATGCTGGAACGCAACATGACATACGACCCTTATTCACACGACCCTTACGTGCAAGAACTCACCGCTGTGACCAATGGCTGGATGCGCCGTGCACGCCAAATGTTCACCGTGGCTGCTACCGCAGCGCTGCTGTTTGGCATGGTGGCCACCCCGTCGCGCGCATCTGAAACGCAAGCCCCTACCGCTGCCCCTTGGACGCCCGCTAACTTGCGCACAGCCTTGACGTCATTGCCCAAGGGTGATGCAGAGCGCGGATACGCCGTGAGTCAGCAAATGTTTTGCGCCTCTTGTCATGGCGACCAAGGCGTGGCTCCCACACAAAACTGGCCACATTTGGCTGGTCAAAAAGCCGCCTACACCGCCAAGCTGATGTTGGACTACCGTGACCGTCGCCACGTCAACAACAAAGGTGCCGAATTAATGCACGACATCGCCGTGATGATGACGCCGCAACAAATCGCCGATGTGTCTGCCTATTACGCAGCGCAAAAAGCACCACAAGACGATGGCACACCCCGCCCCGTCGCCCAACTCAACCCTGAGCAACTGGTGCGCAAGGGCGACCCCAGCCGCCTGCTCACACCTTGCGCGAGCTGCCACAGCACACGCGGTCAAGGTGGCAAATTGGAAGCACCTGCATTGGCTGGCCAAAATCCGCTGTACTTTGTACGCACCATGCTTGAGTACAAAAACAGCACACGCACCAATGACGCAGCACATGGCATGCGCACGTTTGCCAAACGTCTGAGTCGCGAAGAGATCGACGCTTTGGCCACGTATTACGCAGACCTGCCCACCAAGCGCTAAGCATCATGAACTTTTGGGATCAGAACTTTTCGGTCGAAGGCTACAAATACGGCACGGCCCCCAATGCCTTCATGGCCGATCAAGCCTTGCGCTTGCAACGTGCCAGTGACGTGCTGGTACCCGGCGATGGCGAAGGACGCAACGGTGTGTGGTTGGCTCAGCAAGGCCATCGCGTCACTGCCATGGACAGCTCGCGCGTGGGGCTTCACAAAGCGCAAACACTTGCCAATGAACGACAGGTTGCCATTCAGACGGTGTTGGCCGACTTGAACGATTGGACGCCCGAGCCCAACAGCGCTGACGCCTTGGTGCTGATCTACTTGCACTTGCCACCAAGCCTGCGCGCCGCAGCGCACCAAAGGCTCATGACAGCCTTGCGGCCTCGTGGCCTACTCATCTTAGAAGCGTTTCATCCGCGACAACTGAGCCACAGCAGTGGCGGCCCCAAAGACGAAGCCATGCTCTACACCCTTGACATGCTGCGCCAAGACTTTGCAGACATGCATGAGTTGCTGGCGTATGAAGGCGAAACCTCGCTCAACGAGGGTCCAGGCCATCAAGGCTTAGCCCACGTCACGCGCTGGGTGGCGCAAAAGGCTGACTGAAAGAAACTTACGTGGAATTGAGTTTGTTGATGGCCATGGCGGTCTTGGGCAGCGTCGGCGCCATGCTGGGCGCTGTACTGATTGCCCTTACCCCTGAACGCTGGCGTGCACCTGCACTGCCTCTGTTGTTGGCCTACTCAGCGGGGACCATGCTGGCGGCAGCATTGCTGGGCATGATTCCCAAGGCCGTGACCAGCTTGCCACCGATGCACGCAGGCCTGGCGGTTCTGGCCGGTTTGTTGTTCTTCTTCGGTCTCGAACGTTTGCTGGTGTGGCACCACTGCCATGACCAAAGCTGCCATGTGCGTCAAAGCACGGGCCGCATGCTGCTGGTGGGCGATGCGTTTCATAACTTTGTGGACGGCATTGTGATTGCCGCTGCGTACTTAACCGCACCTGAAATGGGCTGGGCTGCAACCTTGGCCGTCATCGCGCATGAAGTTCCGCAAGAGATGGGCGACTATGCGGTGCTGTTGGAGTCAGGCATGGGGCGTTGGCAAGCTTTGGGTTGGAATCTTGTGTCAGCACTCGCCACCCTGCCCGGCGCATGGCTGGGATACGTCATGCTCAGCGAAGTCAAAAGCTGGGTGCCTTATTTGCTGGCCATGTCTGCGGCCAGTTTTTTGTACATCGCGTTGGGCGACTTGCTGCCAAGTTTGCACAAACGCAAACAGCACAGCGTGCTGTCCATGCTCATGTTGGTGCTTGGCATCGCCACGATTGTGCTGATTCGCCACCAACACTGAGGCCGACCGTTCAAAGTGATGGGTTGTATTTGCGCAAAAAGTAACCGCAGCGCTTGATACTTCGAACTGGTAAAACATCCGCACTCACCTTCTTGCGAATGCGGTGCATGTAAACCTCGATGGCCGAGCTGTTGAGCTCCATGTTGTCGGGGTCCATCTCTTGCACAAACTCTTCTTTCGAGATGATCTGCCCCACACGTCTGAGCAACACATCCATCACCTGTGCCTCGCGTGTAGTCAGCCCCACCGCGACTCCGTGAACCTGCAATTGCTTGCGCCCATGGTCAAAGCTCAAGGGGCCGTATTGCGTGACCGACGACACATGGCCTTGACGCCTGCGCATCAGTGCCCGCACCAGCGCAGCAAAGTGCTGCTCATCAAAAGGCTCTACCAAAAAACGATCCACGCCGGCGTCTAGCAAGTGCACCGCATCGTCGGCTTGCAGGTCTGTCACGATGGCAATGCTGGGCGTGGCTTCACGCAGTTGCACAATGCGCTCAAAGTCGTTGCGTTGCTGGCGGTTTAAGTGTGCGGGGTGCAACACAATCAAATCGCGCGGCTTGTCCATGGCGGCATTGCTCATGCGCGGCTGCCAGCTCAGACGCTCGACCTTAGCGCTGGCAAACGACAAGGCTCGACGCACCTTCTCTGCAATTTGGTCATCCCCCGTGAACAAGGCGACATCAAGCATGGCTTAACTCTCCTAGGACACGCTGCCGAGCAATGGCAGACACACCTTGTTGGTTGAGCATCCACTGCACGGGTTCAGCTGACAACTGAACGGCGATACGGGTCACCTGCTTTTGCACGGCGCACGAAGGTGTTTGCGCCATGAAAGCCATCACCCAAGACGGCATGACGTCAAAGGCGCATTTCAACACCAGTGCCATCCATGGTTGGTCCAACAGGTCCACGGGATAGGCTTGGATGATTTGCAAAATTTCTTGGGCGCGCGCATCAAAGCTGAGTGCGTCGGCATAGCCCAACATCTCGGCTTGTGTGTCTGCATAGGTCAAAGGCAAATCAACGGCACCCAACATATGCCCCACGCGGGCCATCTCGGTGATGTATTGGTCACAGGCTTGTGCTGATAGAGGCTGCTTGGCCAAATGTTGGTAAGCCGCTAAAAACGACGTCACTTCCACCAAGTGCACCCAGCGAATCAGCTCCGGCTCATTGGCTATGTAGGGCTGGCCTTGCAGATCAGTGCCTCGAATATTGGCATGGATGGTGTTGACGCGACGAATGGCATTCAGCGCCAAGGCTTCACCGCCATAGGTGGTGGCGGCCACAAAATAGGCGGTTCGGCCCAGGCGCTCTTTGAGCTTGTGGCGAAAATCCGAGTGATCCCACACCGCAGCTAACGCGCGTGGGTGCAAAGACTGCACGATGAGTGAAGACAAACCACCCACCATCATGGCGGTGAAGTTGGCATGCACCTGCCACGCCACAGAGTCTGGGCCAAACAAGCCAACATCACCTTTAGGCAAAGAGAAATCGTCGAGTGATGAGGTAGAGCCAGTGATCGCACGCACGCGCTCCCCGATGGCGTTCATGGCCAAGGTTTTGAGTGCGTGTGTGAGTGACATGCGTTGGTTCCAAGCTTGTCTTTTGAACTTAGGCGTCGTGGTCTACAGACGCATCGGATGGGGCAAGCTTTTGCGCAGGTTCGTCGTCTGACGCATCGGCGTTCACACCTGTTGTTGCATCAAACTTAGGAAAACACATCTTTTCCCCATCCCACTGTTGGCCGCACCAGCACACGCCATCGGCGCTGATGATGCAAGTTCCAGTGCCGCAGCACCTTGGGTCTTCACTCATACAAATCCTTCAAGGTTTAGCCATTGGCTTAGCAATTGGCACGACGGTGGTTTGCAATGGCGTGGTCATCAAACTTCATGTCTGGGCTTCGCAGCGCACGGTGTTTGGTGGTGCGGCCCCGCACGCGCATGCGCCACAAACGAAATGAACTGGGATTGAGCTCCGCCCGCATCAGGCGAATCACCTCAGGCTCTGTCAAGCCCACGCGTTCATAGATGGTTTCAAATGAGGTGCGGTCTTCCCATGCCATTTGAATCACCGCAGACACATCACCTGGACTGAGGCTGGCAAGGCGTTGGCTGGCACTGAGTTGCATGGCTGACGATTTGTAAGTGCTGTTCGGATGCAGATCAGGCCATCATCATGGACAACTGGAACACCGAGTTGGGTGCCTTGGGCATGAGTGGTGCTGCCAAGGGCTTGAACTTGAAACGCCCCATGGTTTGCACAAAGCTTCGCGCACCTTCGTATTGGGTCTCATCCACAAAATCAGCCAAGGTGAAGTTGCTGAGCGTGGCTTTGACAATTTGCTCTAAACCCAACTCGAAGCTGGCTGGTGGCGTTTTGTCTTCAAACAGCTCTGCCGGCAACGACGCATCTAATGGCCGTTCTGCATCAAACGTGCGCTCAAACACTGACGCGATGTCCCAAATGGAAATGAGCGAGGTGTCACCGTGAATCATGTAGCCGCCGCCTGGGCCTTTCATGGCGCTCACGATGTTGTGTGCTTTGAGCGGCTTGAGTAGGTTCTCAAGGTAGGAAATAGACAAGTCGAGTCTGGGAGACAGCTCGGTGGTTGTGACGTAGCCTGCGTGGCGTTGGCCTGCCAAAAACACACAGACCTCGATCGCGTTGATGGTTTTCTTTGAGATCATGTTTACACTCCTGTTGCGTAGAATTTTGACGCAACAATCTACGCAATAGCTAATTAATTTTGCAAAAACCTATATTTCGACAGATAATCTACTCAACCCCTACTCAAAAGACCCATTTTGAACACCACCACAAACTCCTCATCCGCTCTGTACCGCATTGGTGCTGTTTCTAAAACCACGGACATCCCCGTGTCGACCTTGCGCATTTGGGAAACACGTTACGGCGCATTCACCCCTGTCAAGACGGAGGGGAAACAACGCTTGTTCGCAGAGCATGATGTGTCCAAAGCTTTGTTGCTCAAGCAGCTGTCGCAAAACGGCCATGGCATCAGCACCATTGCCAACCTCGACCTAGAGCAATTGCGCCGCATGAGCAACCTACCGCTGCACAAATCGCAAAGCTTGGCCCAGCCAGGCAAGCCCGTGTCGCTGGCGGTGGTGGGCCTGAGCATGGCCAACCGCATTGAATCGAAAAAATTCGCGGCCGGTTTGAAGCAAAACCAAATCAAGGTGACTGACGTGTTGGTGGACTTGGCCACCGCTGCTGTTGCCAGCCTTAGCCAACAGCCTCAGGTGCTGTTGGTCAAAGTCAACACGCTGCAAACCTCGGTGCACTCAGACATTCAAGCGCTGATCAACAAGCACCAATTTGCACAAACCATCGTGGTGTACAACTTCGCACCTGAGGCCGTGGTGCAAGCCATGAAATTTTCTGGCCTCATCGTGCGGCGCGAGCCCATCTCGGACATCGAGTTGGCCGAGTTGCTGCAATCGGTGCTGTTTGTCGACCCTGCGCGTGCGCAAGAGTTTGGCACCTCAAGCACGGTCATTGCGGCCCGTAAATATTCGGATGCCACCCTCAGTCGTGTGGCAGGTATTTCGACCAACGTGCTGTGCGAATGCCCACGCCATGTGGCCGAGCTGATTGCACAACTCGCCAGCTTCGAGCAATACAGCCAAGAGTGCTTGAACCGCAACGAAGAAGACGCGCACTTGCATGCGTACCTTCGTTCCATCTCGGGCTCTGCACGTTCGCTGTTTGAAAACGCCTTAGAGAAGATCGCGGCACATGAGGGGATTGATCTGCGTGAAAACGCAGCGCCAAATTAACGCGAAGATGCAGCGTTGATGGCTTTCAGCCACAAGCTGTCGATGTCGCTGAGTTTGGTTTTATCAAACTCAGCCGTGTGTTCCCAATAGCGCCCCGATGCCACCATGTAGCCCAAGTCTTGCTCTGCCTGCAAGGCGCGAACTGCCTCTGCAGGGTTGAGCATTTCACGTTGTCGTTGAAGCAATTGCCGCTGCAACTCTGGGGCCATCAATTCAAGCTGATCGACACGTGGAAACATCAAACGCGACTCGGGCAGCGCAGACAAATTCACCACCGCACATTGCTGCGTGTGAGCCAAGGACATGAAGCGCACCGACTTGGCTTCTAGCGATTGCAAGGTCACATCCACCCGCAGGGGGTCTGGCGTGCCTTGGCCGTAAAAGTGGCTGCTCTCAACCGTGCTTGTGCCGTACACCATGTCGCAGCCCAAAAACGCAATGAGGTCGGGCTTCAGAGCACCCAAAGCCCAATAGCCAGCCGTGAATGCCATGGTGCCCCCCGCATACACAAAACCTCCAAAGCTGTTTTGCTGTGGCACAAATTCGCTAGCGCCGATGAGGTGCTGCGAAGGATTCAAAGGCGTGGGTGGCATGCGCTCGGGCGCAAAGTCCTCGGGGTAAACCAAATAATCCCAGTCAGGTGTGATTTGCCATGCGTTGTTGATGGCCACGCGATGCGCGAACACGGACAAATCCCAACCTTTGGCCAACACAGCGTCTGGGGCGCTGCCAATGAGCAGCACCATTTTGAAATTCTCTGTCACGCAGTTCCCATGTGTTGCAACGTATTTTCCAAATCAGGCCGTTCGAACATATTAATCACTCGGTGTGGCGTGGTGATTTTGCTGTAGCGGATTTTTGACTTGGCTTCAAACACCAACGCTGCATGCTGTGGGTCTGTGATGGCCACATGGTCTAAATAAACATTGATGAGTTCGAGCTGATCGACCTGCACCCGCTTGCTCAACCAATCGAGAATGGGCATGAGTTGATCCAGATCTGGTACCGCGTGCACCCACTGCCACGCCTGGCCTCTGGGCACACGTCGCCCACGACCGTCTTTGTTTTGCAGAATATAGGAAAACCTCATCATTTGAGTAGTATTTTTATCCATTAATCTACTCAAAATATTCGCAAACATGGAATAATGAAATTATCAACAGATAATCTACTCAACTTCTACTCAATAGAAACAAGCATCCATGACGACTGAAGCTCGCAACGTCTTGGGCACGGCCCTCGTGCCCTGTTCATATGACCCGCTCACCGGCTACTACCGCGACGGCTGCTGCAACACGGACGAGCACGATCAGGGCAGCCATGTGGTGTGCGCCAAAGTCACGCAAGCGTTTTTGGATTTCTCGCTGCAGCGAGGCAACGACCTGATGACACCGCGTCCGGAACACCGCTTTGCAGGACTGAAAGCTGGCGACCGTTGGTGCTTGTGCGCCCGCCGCTGGCAAGAGGCATTGGATGCGGGCGTGGCTCCGCCGGTCGTGCTGGAGTGCACACACGCCAAAGCCCTTGAATTTGTCACGCTGGAGCAATTGCAGTCATGCGCTTAAACACACACACCCTCCTCGCTTTGCTGGTCGGATTTTTAGGAATGGAATCGGCCATGGCCACCGAAGAACCCAAATACGAGGTGCTCACTTCACAAGCCCCGTTTGAACTGCGCCACTACGCGCCGACCTTGATTGCCCAAACCATCGTCGAGGGCGACATGGACGCCGCTTCCAACAAAGGCTTTCGCTTGATTGCTGACTTCATCTTTGGCAACAACCTAGCGGTTGGCTCTGAACAAGCAGCCAAGATTGCCATGACAGCCCCTGTGACGGTGGAGCCCCAGTCTTCGAAAATTGCGATGACCGCGCCCGTCACCATTGAGCCTCAATCGGGAAGTGCTCAGCAATGGCGTGTTCACTTTGTGATGCCCAGCCAATACACCTTGGCCACCATCCCCAAGCCCAAGAACAGCGCCGTGACCTTGCACGAGCTGCCAAGCAAACACTTTGTGGTGCACCGCTATTCAGGTTTCAACACCGAGGCACGCGTCCAAGAAAAAACCGATGAAGCATTGGCTTGGGCCAAGCAACAGTCGCTCAAAGTGGTGGGCACGCCGCAGCTATCACGCTACGACCCGCCATGGACGCTACCTATGTTCAGGCGCAACGAAATCATGGTGGAGGTGGCTGCGCGATGACCGCCTTCTTGCTCACTGCAACCCATGCGCCGCTCAGTGCCTGCGTCGAGTTGCGTGACCTGCAGCTGAAAACAGACATCGGCACTTACGGCCCCAGCGATGTGGTGCCTGATGCGCACACGCTCGACCTCACGCTGTGGCTCGCACCCGCATTGGTGTTGATTGAACAAGATGGCATGGACCACGTGTTTGACTATGACCCCTTGGTGGCTGACATCGACCGCCTTGCCGCTGATGGCCATTACGAGACACAAGAACGCCTCATCACGCGCATCGTCCACGCATGTGCCGCCTACCCAGCCATCGAAGCATTGGACATTGGCTTGCGCAAATCGCCTGTGCATCAGGGCTCAGGCTCGTTGGGTGTGCGCGTGTCGGTGGATGCCAAAACGCTGAGCGCCCTGCGCTGAATCTGATCAACGACATCACCAGCACCATGCACCACAAACTTCAGCCCAAAGACATCGAGCTCGCCATGACCGCCCTCACCGGCTGGACGCTAGAGAAACACGCTCAGTACCACACACCTTGCTTGTCCAAGAGCTGGACACTGCCCAGCTTTGAAGCTGCGGTTGAGCGTTTCAACCAAATCGCGCAGTTGGCCCAAACGCAGGACCACCACCCTGAGGTGCTGTCAAGCTACACACTCCTGCAAGTGCGCATCTGGACCCATGATGTGGCGGGTTTGACGCACAAAGACTTTGCACTGGCCAGTGCCATCGACCAACTGAGCACCACGCCATGAACTACTTCAACAAGCTCAAGGGCTTTCAACGTTCACCCGCAGGCCTTGAGTGGCAAATATGGAAACGACTGCACCTCATCTTGGCAGCAGGAACAGTCCTGCCACTGCTGGCCAGTGCAGGTGCGTATGTGTTGGATGGGCTGGAGCCTGCCACGCAAAACGCCAGAGCAGTGGAGCAATTTTTCTATGTGATGCTGGGTGTGGTCATCCTGCATTGGACGCTGGTGCTGACCCTCGCCATTGGCTGCGCAATCGTGATGTTGATGAAAGGCCCGGCCTACGTGGCCGATGCCTACGAGATGGAGGAGCTTCCCCTTGGCTCAGAAAAACACGTTCAAAGGTAACAAGCAAAGCCTGCCCAGCAAGCCCTGCAAAACCTGCGGGCGTGACATGACCTGGCGCAAAGCGTGGGCCAAAAACTGGAATCAAGTGCTGTACTGCTCAGACGCTTGCCGCAAACACAAATCGCCCACGCCCCCATGAGTTACGAGCTAGTTTGGTTCAAGCGAGACCTGCGCTGGCAAGACCACGCGGCCTTGGCCCACGCTTCAAAGCTTGGCCCTGTGCGCTGCATCTATGTGGTGGAGCCCGAGCTGTGGTTGCAGCCCGATGCCGCCTTGCAGCACTTTGAATTTGTACGCGAATCGCTTCAAGCGCTGGATGCTGAACTGCGTTTGCAAGGCGGCTGCGTCGAGGTGCACACGGGCGAGCTGCCCGGTGTGCTGAGTCGCATTTGGAACGAAGCCCCCTTTCGCCAACTGCATGCGCACCAAGAAACCGGCAATGGCTTTACCTACGCACGTGACCTGAGAGTGGATGCATGGTGCAAAGCGCACCAAGTGGGTTGGCATGAGTACCCACAGTTTGGCGTGGTGCGTGGGCTGAAAAACCGCAATCTGTGGCAGCCTGCGTGGGAGCGGCACATGGCTGAGCCTTTGCAAGATGTGGGTGAGTTGCAGTTTTGGCGGACGTTTGTCAACGCGCCAACGACTACATCGCCACATGCCATGCCTCATGCATCACGTCACACATGGTGTACGCCCTCGCAAATGAAAGCGCCTTCGCACTTGCAACACAACCCACCGCTGCGCCAACGCGGTGGCCGTCCTTTGGCACTAGAAACCTTGCACAGCTTTTTGCACGCACGCAGCTTGGGCTACCGCGGGGGCATTTCGTCACCACTGTCCGCACCCGATGCTTGCTCGCGTTTGTCGACCTATTTGGCTTGGGGTTGCATCAGCATGCGCGAAGTGGTGCAACACACACGGGCGCACATCGCGCAGCTGCCGCCCCAAGCCAGCCGCCATCGCGCTGGATTGACGGGGTTCATCAGCCGTTTGTATTGGCACTGTCACTTCATCCAAAAGTTAGAGAGCGAATCTGCCATCGAGTGGCAAAACATGCACCGTGGTTACGACGGTTTGCGTGAACACGATTTCAACGAAGCACACTTTGAAGCGCTCAAAGCCGCACGCACGGGATGGCCCATGGTGGACGCGTGCGTGACCATGTTGCGCGAAACGGGTTGGCTGAACTTTCGCATGCGCGCCATGTTGGTGTCGGTGGCCGCCTACCCGTTGTGGCTGCACTGGCGCCCCGTGGGCGAGTGGTTGGCCACGCAGTTTTTGGACTACGAGCCAGGCATCCACTGGTGCCAATTGCAAATGCAATCGGGCACAACCGGGATCAACACCACGCGCGTGTACAACCCCATCAAACAAGCGCAAGACCACGACCCACATGGCCGCTTTGTGCGCCAGTGGCTACCCGCCATGCGCCAAGTGCCTGACACATGGCTGTTCGAGCCATGGCTCATGCCAGACACGATGCAAGCGCACCTGGGCGTTTTTATAGGCAGCAACAGCGACACGCCAAGCGCATTGGTTCAACCCGTGGTCGACTTGGCACAAGCGACACGCGAGGCCAAACAACGGCTGCACATCCGACGCCAAACCGACGAAGTCAAAGCAGCGAAGAAAGCCGTGGTCGACAAACACGCCTCGCGTAAAAACTGGGGCACACGATCTGCAACTTCGCGTCGCTCGACAGCTTCTTCACCAGCCGAGAAACAGCAACTCGGTTTTGATTTCTAAAAAGCATACCCATGACCGCACCACGTAAACGCCTCATCCTCATCTTGGGTGACCAGCTCGATGAAGACGCATCCGCGCTGAGCGATTTCGACCCCGCACACGACACGCTTTGGATGGCCGAGGTGTTGGAAGAGTCCACGCACATCCCCTCCTCCAAGCAACGCACCACGGTTTTCTTAAGTGCCATGCGTCACTTCGCTGCATACCTGCAGGCACGCGGCTGGCCCATGGTTTACAGCCACCTCGACGATGCGCACAACACAGGCACGCTAGCGGGTGAATTGGGTCGAGCCATTGCCCAAGTGCAACCCCAGCTTTTGGTGATGACCGCCCCCGGCGACTGGCGCGTGCTGCAAAGCGTTCGTGCAGTGGCAAAGCAGCACGACTTGCCGCTAGAGATCAAAGACGACACACACTTCTTCAGCACCGTGCGTGACTTTGCGGCGCATGCCGAAGGCCGCAAGCAGTTACGTTTGGAATATTTCTACCGCGAACTGCGTCAAAAAAATGGCATTCTGATGGAGGGCAAAAAGCCCATAGGCGGCCAGTGGAACTTTGATGCCGACAACCGCGGTAGCTTTGGCAAACAAGGGCCTGGCATGTTGCCCCCACCCACACGCGTCGCACCCGATGCCATCACCCAAGAGGTGATGCGCTTGGTGAATGACAAGTTGGCGCATCACCCCGGATCGATCGCGCAGTTTGGTTGGCCCGTCACGCGTGCACAAGCTTTGGTGGCTTTGGACGAATTCATCACACACCGCTTGCCCAGCTTTGGGCTTTACCAAGACGCGATGTGGGAAGGCGAAGTGTGGCTGTATCACTCGCACCTGTCGTGTGCGTTGAACCTCAAACTGATCAACCCACGCGAAGTGTTAGCGGCGGCCGAGGCAGCTTTTCACAAGGGCCACGCACCGCTAGAAGCTGTCGAGGGTTTTGTGCGCCAAGTCTTGGGTTGGCGAGAATACGTGCGCGGCATTTACTGGACGCACATGCCCGAGTACGCCGAGGGCAACGCCCAACAAGCGCACGAACCGCTGCCCGAGTTTTACTGGACCGGCAACACCGACATGGCCTGCTTGCGCGATGCCATCACGCAAACACTGCAGCACGGCTATGCACACCACATTCAACGCTTGATGGTCACTGGCCTTTACGCCTTGCTGCTGGGCGTAGAACCCAAGCAAGTACACCAGTGGTACTTGGGCGTGTATGTGGATGCGGTGGAATGGGTAGAGCTACCCAACACGCTCGGCATGAGCCAGTTCGCCGATGGCGGCCTGATGGCCAGCAAGCCCTATGTGGCCAGTGGCAAATACATCGACCGCATGAGCAACCATTGCAAAGGCTGCCGCTACAACCCCGCCGAATCCACGGGCGAGACTGCTTGCCCGTTCACGACCCTCTATTGGGATTACCTAGGCCGACACGCCGACATGCTGGCCAAAAATCCGCGCATGCTGATGCAGCTGAAAAATTTAAATCGCCTCACGCTTGAGCAGCGAGAGGCGATCAAAAATCAAGCTCAAAAAATTCGAGCTTTGGCTTAGTGCTTTTGCTTAATGCTTTTGCTTAGCGGCTTGCGCTGCCAGCTGTTGCTGTTGTTGCTGCTTTGCAAAAGCCTCTGCCACTTCTTGTTTGAGCTTCGCAAATTCAACGTCAATGAATTTTTGCAGCTCAGCAGAGATCAACTCAGGTTGCGTCATGGTGTTCGCGTCCCTCGTGATCAACGGTAGTTTTTGATCATGGCTTCAAGCGCGATGGGCTTGATTTTGGAGCCCTGACCTGCGCAACCAAACGCCTCAAAACGCGCCTCGCAAATACCCTGTGCGGCACTGCGTGCGGCAATGAGTGCTTTACGTGGATCAAACTCGCTCGGCTGCTTGGCAAACAACTGACGCATTGCGCCCGTCATGGCCAAACGGATGTCAGTGTCGATGTTGACTTTGCGCACGCCGCTCTTGATGCCACGCACGATCTCTTCCACTGGCACGCCATAGGTTTGCTTGATGTCACCGCCGTATTGGCGAATGATTTCCAACCACTCTTGCGGCACGCTAGAGCTGCCATGCATGACCAAGTGCGTATTAGGCACTGCGGCGTGGATGGCCGCGATGCGGTCAATCGCCAAAATGTCGCCTGTCGGTGGACGTGTGAATTTGTATGCGCCGTGGCTGGTACCAATGGCAATTGCCAAGGCATCTACACCCGTGTTGGCCACAAAGTCTTTGGCTTGCACAGGGTCGGTCAACATTTGGTCGTGGCTCAAAATGCCAGCCGCGCCCACGCCGTCCTCTTCACCCGCTTCGCCTGTTTCCAGGGACCCCAAGCAACCCAACTCGCCCTCAACGGACACGCCAACTGCATGTGCCATTTCGCACACTTTGCGTGTGACGTCGACGTTGTACTCGTAGCTCGCAGGTGTTTTGGCGTCTTCCATCAACGAGCCATCCATCATCACGCTTGAGAAGCCTGAGCGGATCGATTGCTGACATTGCGCAGGCGATGCACCATGGTCTTGGTGCAAGACCACTGGCAAGTCTGGATGGGTTTCGATGGCGGCCAACACGAGGTGGCGCAAATAAGCCTCGCCCGCATATTTGCGAGCACCTGCAGAGGCTTGCAAGATAACGGGGCTGTTGGTGGCTTGGGCAGCCTCCATGATGGCCTGAACTTGTTCGAGGTTGTTGACGTTGAACGCTGGCACGCCGTAGTTGTGCTCAGCGGCGTGGTCTAGTACTTGGCGCAGTGATACCAATGCCATAAAGAAGTCTCCTGTTGATGATTTAAAAAATAGTTATTGGGTGGCAGCGCGATGGCTCAGAATCTCAAACGCAGGCAAGGTCTTGCCTTCGAGCACTTCAAGGAAAGCGCCGCCGCCGGTGGAGATGTAGCCCACGTCTTTCTCGATGCCGTACTTGGCGATCGCCGCCAAGGTGTCGCCACCCCCGGCAATGCTGAACGCGCTGGACTTGGCCACAGCTTCTGCAATGGCCTTGGTGCCACCTTCAAAGGCCGCGAACTCAAACACACCCACTGGGCCGTTCCACACAATCGTGCCGGCCTTCATGAGCTGAGCGGCCAACTTGGCGGCGGTCTCTGGACCGATGTCCAAAATCAAGTCGTCGTGCGCGACATCGGTGGCTTTCTTGACCGTGGCCTCTGCATCGGGCGCAAAAGTTTTGGCGGTCACCACATCGGTCGGGATCGGCACTTCAGCGCCACGCGCTTTCATGGCTTCAATCACTGCCGTGGCCTCGCTCACCAAGTCAGGCTCGGCCAAGCTCTTGCCGATCTTCAGGCCTGCGGCCAGCATGAAGGTGTTGGCGATGCCGCCACCCACGATCAAACCATCCACGTTCTTGGCCAGGCTTTGCAAAATGGTCAGCTTGGTGCTCACCTTGGAGCCGGCCACGATGGCGATCAGTGGGCGTTTGGGCGCGGCCAAAGCTTTCGAGATCGCGTCCATCTCGGCGGCCAGCAAAGGGCCGGCGCTGGCGATGGGCGCAAAGCGGGCGATGCCGTGGGTCGTGCCCTCGGCGCGGTGGGCGGTGCCAAAGGCGTCGTTCACGTAGATGTCGCACAGCGCGGCCATTTGGCGCGACAGGGCTTCGTCGTTTTTCTTCTCGCCTTTGTTGACGCGGCAGTTTTCGAGCAAGACCACTTGACCGGGTTGCACGTCCACACCACCGACCCAGTTGGCCACCAGTGGGACTTCGCGGCCGAGCAACTCGCTCAGTCGCTTGGCCACTGGTGCCAGCGAATCCTCGGGCTTGAACTCGCCCTCGGTGGGGCGGCCCAAGTGGCTCGTGACCATCACGGCCGCACCGGCGTCCAAAGCCATCTGAATGCAAGGCACGCTGGCGCGGATGCGCGTGTCTTCGGTGATGCTGCCGTCGTCGGCTTGCGGCACGTTCAGGTCGGCGCGGATGAACACGCGTTTGCCAGCAGCAAAGCCGTTGGCGCATACGTCAGAAAATCGCAGGAAGTGCATGTTGGCCTCCCGATCAGTGGGTGCCGACGTGCTTGACGAAGCGCATCATGTTGCAGGTGTAGCCGTACTCGTTGTCGTACCAAGCCACGACCTTGACAAAGGTCTTGTCCAAAGCGATGCCCGCTTCGGCATCAAAAATGGAGGGCATGGCGCAACCGCGGAAGTCGGTGGACACGACCTTGTCGGTGGTGTAACCCAACACACCTTTGAGCGCACCTTCGGAAGCGGCTTTCATGGCCTTGCAGATGTCGTCGTAGCTGGCTTCTTTGTTCAGCTCGACCGTCAAGTCCACCACCGACACGTCGGAGGTCGGCACACGGAAGGCCATGCCGGTGAGCTTTTTGTTCAGCTCGGGCAAGACCACGCCCACTGCCTTGGCCGCGCCAGTGCTGGAGGGAATGATGTTTTCCAAGATGCCGCGGCCACCGCGCCAGTCTTTGCTTGAAGGACCGTCCACGGTTTTTTGGGTGGCGGTGGCGGCGTGCACCGTGGTCATCAAACCGCGCTTGATGCCGAAGTTGTCGTTGAGCACCTTGGCCACAGGGGCCAAACAGTTGGTGGTGCAAGACGCGGCCGACACAATGGCTTGGCCTGCGTAGCTGCTGTGGTTGACGCCGAAGACGAACATCGGTGTGTCGTCTTTGGAAGGCGCAGACTGCACCACTTTTTTAGCGCCCGCATTGATGTGCGCTTGGCAGGTGTCTTCGGTCAAGAAGAAGCCAGTGGCTTCCACCACCACGTCCACACCCACGTCGCCCCACTTGAGGTTGGCGGGGTCGCGTTCGGCGGTCAAACGGATCTTTTTGCCATTGACCACGAGGTCTTTACCTTCAACGGCCACAGTGCCATCGAAGCGGCCGTGCACCGAGTCAAACTGCAACATATAGGCCAAGTAATCGGGCTCGAGCAAGTCGTTGATCGCAACAACTTCAATGTCTTTGAACTCAGCCTCTTGCGCCACAGCGCGAAACACCATACGGCCGATGCGGCCAAATCCGTTGATACCAATTTTTATTGTCATTATTCGTGCTCCAGTAAAGAAAGAATGGGTAAAAAGTCAGGAATGACTCGGTCAGGATTTGAGGCGTTTACAGACTCGCCCATGTTGTAGCCATAGGGCAGCAACCAGACGCGCACACCTGCGTTTTTGGCCGTGGCCGCGTCGATGGAGGAGTCGCCGATGAAGATCGCCTCTTCGGCTTTCAAGCCAAACCGATCCAAACAATGTTGAATGCCGGCAGGGTTGGGTTTTTTGGTGGGCAAGGTGTCACCGCTGATGACGATGTCGAACGTGTTCTCCATCGCATGCGCTTTCAACACGGTTTGCGTGAAGCGCCTTTCTTTGTTGGTGACCACTGCCAAGCGCACCCCTTTTTGCGCCAGTTCAGCCAAAACCGAACGAACGTGGGGATACAAATTGCTGCGTGTGCCGCAACGTTGTTGGTAAAAGCCATTGAACACCGTGCTGGCATTGGACAAACCATCCCATGCATGGATAGCCTCTGTGCTGGTTTGCTTGGCATCTGCCAAGGCACTGACCAGCAAGGTGTGCGTGCCATGGCCAATCCAATCGTTGACCTGTTGCAATGTGACCGAGCGCAGGCCGAGTTGGCTGAGCGTGTCATTGACCGCATCAGCAATCTCGGGGGCTGTCTCGATCAACGTCCCATCTAGGTCAAACATGACCAATTTCAAAGCAGTTGTCATAGCGTCTGCTCAGTTAGTTGAAGGGACGACGTGGTCAGGAAACGGCACTGCGTGCTTGTGGCTGTCGCGGTGAACCAAGCTTTTCACGGCTGCTTCAATGCGCTCAGCGGTGATACCGAAATGTTTGTACAAATCAGGCGCAGGCGCTGACTCACCAAACGTGGCGATGCCAATGACCATGCCCGTGCGACCCACGTATTTGCGCCAGAAGTCTGGATGCGCTGCTTCCACAGCCACTGTGGGCAAGCTCAATGGCAAGACCATGTTTTGGTAGGCATCGGTTTGACGATCAAACACATTGGTACAAGGCATGGACACCACGCGAGTCGGAATGCCAGCGGCAGCCAAACTGGCTTGTGCTTGCATAGCCAGCATGGTTTCAGAGCCTGTGCCGATGATGACGGCTTTCGCGCCTTCCATATCGCTCAAGATGTAGCCACCCTTGCGCACTTTTTCTGCGTCGTCTGCGTTGTCCAACAAGCGTGGCAAGTTTTGACGGGACAGGGCCAACAACGATGGACCGTCATGACGCTCGACACCACAAGCCCAAGCCACTGCAGTTTCTAAGCCGTCGGCGGGACGCCAGACATCGAGGCCTGGAATCAAACGCAAGCTGGGCACATGCTCCACGCTTTGGTGTGTAGGGCCGTCTTCACCCAAACCGATGGAGTCATGGGTCATCACATGGATGACGCGCTGCTTCATCAGGGCAGACATGCGAATGGCGTTGCGGCTGTAATCGCTGAACGTCAAGAACGTACCGCCATAAGGCATGTAACCGCCGTGCAAAACGATGCCGTTCATGATGGCGGCCATGCCGAACTCACGCACGCCGTAAGACATGTGGTTGCCCCACTGGTCGCGCTTGGCAATTTTGCAACCCTTGAAATTGGTCAAGTTTGAGCCGGTCAAGTCGGCGCTGCCGCCAAAGAACTCGGGCAACAAAGGCGCCAATAAATCGAGTGCGTTTTGGCTGGCTTTGCGCGTGGCAATGCTGTCTGCTTTGGCGCACACCGCTTCAAACACCGCGGGCAAACCAGCTGCATAGGTGCTGCTGAGCTCGCCCTTCATGCGGCGCTCGAGTTCAGCGGCTTTTTCTGGGAATTGGCTGCGGTAGGCCGACATGCGCTCTTCCCACTCTTTTTCATAGTTCACGCCACGCGCACGGGCATCCCATGCTTGCGCAATGGGGGCCGGAATGACAAAAGGTGCTTCGTGCCAACCCAATGCCTCACGGGTCGCTGCCACTTCTGCTGCGCCCAAAGCTGCACCGTGCACATCGTGCGTACCAGCTTTGTTGGGCGAACCTTGGCCGATGACTGTTTTGCAGCAAATGAGAGTAGGTTTGCCGTCAGCATGCAAGCCTTGCGCACGGGCAGCTTGGATGGCTTTGTCAATGGCAGCAGGGTCATGGCCATCGACATGCTTGATGACGTTCCAGCCATAGGCTTCAAAACGCTTAGGCGTATCGTCAGTGAACCAACCTTCGACGTGACCGTCGATGGAGATGCCGTTGTCATCCCAAAACGCGATGAGTTTGGACAAGCGCAGTGTGCCAGCCAAAGAACAAGCCTCGTGGCTGATGCCTTCCATCAAGCAACCGTCGCCCAAGAAGGCGTAGGTGAAGTGGTCAATGATGTTGAGCGCATCATTGCCGTTGTTGGGGTTGAATTCTTGTGCCAACAACTTTTCCGCCAAGGCCATGCCCACAGCGTTGGAGATACCTTGGCCCAAAGGACCTGTTGTGGTTTCAACACCAGGGGTGATACCCACTTCAGGATGGCCTGCGGTCTTGCTGTGCAGCTTGCGGAAGTTTTCCAACTCGGACATGGGCAAGTCATAGCCAGTCAAATGCAGCAAAGCGTAAATCAACATTGAGCCGTGGCCGTTAGACAGCACAAAGCGGTCACGGTTGAGCCAATGTGGATTGTTGGGGCTGTGGCGCAAATGGCGGTTCCACAAAACTTCGGCAATGTCGGCCATGCCCATCGGCGCGCCGGGGTGCCCAGACTTGGCTTTTTCAACAGCGTCAACAGCCAAGATACGGATGGCATTGGCCATCTGGCGAGCGAGTTCAGGTGTAGGTGCTTGTGTCATGTTGTGTTCTCCTTAACCTTGGCCCAGTGCGCGTTTGCGACGTTCCATCATGCGCCACACGAAAGGTGTGAAGATGAGCTGCATGGCAATTTCCATCTTGCCGCCAGGCACCACGATGGTGTTGGCACGCGACATGAAACTGTCGTGAATCATGTTGAGCAAGTATTGGAAGTCGATGCCTTTGGGGTTGGCAAAACGAATCACCACCATGCTTTCATCAGCCGCAGGAATGTCACGCGCAATGAAAGGGTTAGAGGTATCCACCATTGGCACGCGCTGGAAGTTCACGTGCGTGTGTGCAAACTGAGGCACGATGTAATTCACATAGTCAGGCATGCGACGCAAGATGGTGTCCGTCACAGCTTCTGTGCTGTAGCCGCGTTGGTTCTTGTCGCGCCAAAGTTTTTGGATCCACTCCAAATTGATGACGGGAACCACGCCCACGCGCAAGTCAGGGTATTGGGCGATGTTGTGTTCAGGGGTCACCACAGCGCCGTGCAAGCCTTCGTAGAACAACATGTCTGTGTCTTGGGGCAGGTCTTCCCAAGGTGTGAATGTGCCTGGATCTTGTTTGTAGGGTGCAGCCTCTTCAGCGTTGTGCAGGTATTTGCGTGATTTGCCTTGGCCTGTCTCACCATAGGTTTTGAACAGGTTTTCGATTTCGCCGAACAAGTTGTTGTCAGCACCAAAGTGGCTGAAGTTTTTATTGCCCGCTTTTTCTGCATCAGCTTGGCGCTTTTTCATCTCTAGGCGGTCATAGCGGTGGAAGCTGTCACCTTCGATGATGCCGGCCTTCACGCCTTCGCGGCGGAAGATGTTGGAAAACGTGCGGGTCACAGTGGATGTGCCGGCACCTGATGAGCCTGTGATGGCGATGATGGGATGACGTTCAGACATGGTGTCTCCTGAGTTTTAAAAATTTGTGGGAATCAATCGCGGAACAAGCTGCGCTTTGAGAACAAGGGGTTCACGTCGTCCACCAGCTCTGCTGGCTCGGTGTGGTAGCGCTCAATGCGTTCCACTTCTTCTTTAGAACCAAACACCAAGCCAATGCGTTGGTGTAAGCCTGTGGGTTGAACGCTCAACATCGGAACTTGGCCAGTACTGGCACGACCACCTGCTTGCTCCATGATGAAACCAATGGGGTTTGCCTCGTACAGCAAGCGCAGGCGACCCGGCTTGCTGGGGTCTTTGGTGTCGCGTGGGTACATGAACACACCGCCGCGCATCAAAATGCGATGCGCTTCAGCGACCATGGACGCAATCCAACGCATGTTGAAGTCTTTGCCGCGAGGACCGGTTTTGCCAGCCAAGCACTCGTCCACATAACGCTTGACAGGGGCTTCCCAGAAACGACTGTTCGAAGCATTGATCGCGAACTCTTGTGTTTGCGCTGGCACTTTCAAGTTGGGGTGTGTCAACATGAACTCGCCCAAAGTGGGGTCGAGTGTGAAACCGCTCACGCCATTGCCCACAGTCAAGATCAACATGGTGGTTGGGCCATACAAGGCATAGCCAGCAGCCACTTGCTGTGTGCCGGGTTGCAAAAAGTCGGCTTCAGTCACATCTTTGCCTTTGTCTGCGCCACGCAAGATACTGAAGATGCTGCCAACGGAAACGTTCACGTCGATGTTTGAAGAACCGTCCAAGGGATCAAAAACCAACAAGTATTTGCCACGTGGGAACTGCTTGGGGATTTGATAGGGATCATCCATTTCTTCGGATGCCATGCCTGCCAAATGCCCCGCCCACTCGTTCATGTGGATGAAGAGTTGATTGCTCAACACATCTAGTTTCTTTTGTGTCTCGCCCTGCACGTTCACGCTACCGCCTTCGTCAGCAGCGTGGTTGCCATACATGCCACCGAGTTCGCCAAATGCGACGGCCTTGGCAATGGCTTTGCATGCAAGTGCGACATCGAGGATCAAGGCATTGAAGTCGCCGCTGGCGTGAGGAAAGCGGCGGCGCTCCTCAATCAAGAACTGGGTCAGGGTGGTACGTTGTTGGATAGACATAAGGACTTTCAGTTTTCTTATTAATGCTTGACTCAGGCAGCGGCTTGGCGCAGTGCTTTCATGATGGTGTGATAGCCACCATCCGCATCTGGCGCACCAAACACGGCGCTACCGGCCACACAGGTGTCAGCGCCAGCTGCGACGATTTTTTGAATGTTGTCGGTTTTCACGCCGCCATCAACTTCGAGCCAAATGTCTTGGCCGCCTTCAGCCTTGTGCTTGTCGATCAATTGGCGGGTTTGACGCAATTTAGGCAAAGTGCTGTCGATGAACTTTTGCCCCCCAAAGCCTGGGTTGACGCTCATGAGCAAAATCATGTCGAGCTTGTCCATCACATGCGCAAGCACATCCAAAGGGGTGGCGGGGTTGAGCACCAAGCCGGCTTTGCAACCATGCTCACGAATCAGGCTCAATGTGCGATCCACATGACGGCTGGCTTCTGGGTGAAACGTGATGATGTTGGCCCCTGCTTTGGCAAACAGTGGGATCAACGAATCGACAGGCTCAACCATCAAATGCACATCAATTGGGATTTGCACATGGGGACGGATGGCTTCACACACCAAAGGGCCAATGGTCAGGTTGGGCACGTAGTGGTTGTCCATCACATCGAAGTGAACCAAGTCTGCGCCTGCGGCTTCAATGGCACGCACCTCTTCACCCAAACGGGCAAAGTCGGCGGACAAAATGGAGGGAGCGATGCGAAGGGTGCTCATGCGTTTGCTTTCGTTGGGTTAGCGTGCCATTCCTGCAGCTGCGCAACGCCAACGCCTTGCAAGCTTGGCAGCACACGCAAGGCACCAGAGAAGTCGTGGGTAGCAGTGAAATCGTTCGGGGTGATCAAGGTGGGCAAGCCCGTCGCCAAGGCGGCGCGCAAACCATTTTCGGAATCTTCAAAAGCCATGCAGGCCTGCGCCTCATAACCCAAGCGCGCCAGTGTCTGGCTATAAACCATGGGGTCTGGTTTCTTGCGAGGTGCAGTCGAGGCGTCTTCAATGACCAAAAAGTACTGTTGCCAGTCTGGGCCAATGGCTTTGCGCAACAAGGCACTGATGTTCACGGGCGATGTGGTGGTGGCAATGGCCAACTGCAAGCCGGAGGCACTGGCTTGCGACAGCAAAGCCAACACGCCGGGGCGCATTTGCACTGCCCCGTCTTGCACCGCTTGCTCATAAGCCGCAGTTTTGATGTCATGCAAACGGTCAATGGTCTCTTGCATGCCTGCACCACTGATGTCTTTGACGCCGCCCAACTCGGTTTGCCAGTAGGCCTTGATGCGCTCTTTACCGCCGGAAATGCCCAGCAAGCGGGTGTAGAGCGGCACATCCCAGCGCCAATCCAGCCCAAACTCGGCAAACGCGTGGTTAAACGCCGCCATATGGGCCATTTCGGTATCGGCCAGCGTGCCATCCACGTCGAATATCAGGGCTTTGAGCATGTCGAAGTCTCCACTTTTGTTTTCTGTGGGGCTACTGTAAAAAATTAGTACGATAAGGTAAATTCAATGTTGTTTAGCCCTTAGTTCATTAATTGCTTAACTATGGTAGTAACCCTTAATCGGCTTACCCAGCTTTCAGGTCTGACTCAGGCTGGTGACCGCTTGGTGATGGGTGAGAAACACCTGTCCGCTTAAATGCTGCAAAAAATGGCTGCGATTGAGTCGGTCCATGACCGGCCCTTTGACCTCTGAAAGATGCAGCTGCACACCCGATGCGGCCAGACGGGCATGGATGGCCTCCAAACTCTCCAGAGCGCTGGCATCAATGTCATTGACCGCGGTGCACTGCAAGATCACATGACGCACGCCCGGGTTGGCCGCCACTTGCGTAGCGATGTAGTCCTCCAACACCCGGGTGTTGGCAAAGTACAGGCTTTCGTCCACACGCACGCCCAACAAGTGTGGATGGGTCTGAACCGCATGACGCTGCACATTGCGATAGTGCTCAGTGCCAGGCACTTGCCCCACTGTCGCAATATGGGGTCGGCTGGTGCGGTAGAGCAGTGTCAACAACGACAACAGCACACCGGCGGGTAGACCTACCTCAACCCCCATGGCCAAGGTCAATCCAAAGGTCAGGGTCAAAGCGGCGAAATCTGCGCGGGCGTAGTGCCAAGTTCTTGCGAAGGCCGAGAAATCAACCAAGGTGAGCACGGCCACCATGATGGTCGCGGCCAAAGTGGCTTGGGGCAGGTGATAAAGCGCAGGCGTCAAATACAACGCGGCCAAGGCCAAGCCCACCGCCGTCAAGATGCCCGCAGCGGGGGTGCGTGCGCCGGCATCAAAGTTCACCACCGAACGTGAAAAACCACCCGTCACAGGAAAGCCGCCCGTCAAGCCCGCGCCCAAGTTGCTCAAGCCCAAAGCCCGCAGCTCGGCATCAGGGTCAATGCGCTCACGCCGGCGCGCGGCCAAGGATTGCCCGACCGACACCGACTCGACAAAACCCACCAAAGAGATCAGCACAGCAGGCAACCATAAATCGCGCACCATGGCACTGCTGCTGGCGTCCCAACTCGGCCACGCGACTAAAGGCAAGCCCGAAGGCACATGCCCCACCACTTTCATGCCTTGCGCGGCCAAGTCAAAAACCCAACTCAAAGCCATGCTCAGCAACAGCGCGAGCACAGGCGCCGACTTGGCGGCCATGTCGGCCGCACGTGCCGACAACCCAAAGTGCTGCAAAAGGGGCTTGACGCGCCGACGCGCCCACAACAAAAACACCAACATGCCCACGCCCATCATGAATGTGGGCATGTGCACATGGCATAAATGATGGGGAAGCTCTAGCGCAACTTCCCACAAGGTGCTGCCATGCAAGGGCACGCCCAACACATGTTTGAGTTGGCTGGCTGCAATCAGCAAACCCGAGGCCGACACAAAACCAGAAATGACAGGATGGCTTAGAAAATTGGCCACAAAGCCCAAGCGCACAGCGCCCATGAGCAGCATCATGACGCCGCTGAGCAAGGCCAACCACACCGCCGCTTGCGCATAAGAAGCGCTGCCTTGTGTAGCCACTGCTCCGATGGCAGCGGCGGTCATCAAGGAGGTCACGGCGGCAGGCCCCACCGCAAGAGTGTTGCTGCTGCCCATCAAGGCATACAACACCAACGGAGCCATACTGGCATAGAGCCCCGCTTGGGGCGGCACACCGGCCAACAAAGCATAGGCCAAGCTTTGCGGGATCAACATCAAGGTGACGATGGCAGCGGCCAAACCGTCAGCGGCCAAGTGCTCGCTGCGGTAGTGGCGCGACCAGCTCAGGATGGGAAACCAGCGCTCAGGCTGCACACCCCAAAATTTCATAAGGCGTTCACAGGGATCTTCAAATAGGTCATGCCGTTGTCTTCGGCTGGCGGCATTTGCCCTGCACGCATGTTCACCTGCACTGAGGGCAAGATGAGCACAGGCATGGACAAAGTGGCATCGCGTTTTTCACGCATGGCCACAAAATCATCTTGCGTCACACCCGCATGCACATGGATGTTGGCGCGTTTTTGCTCGGCTACTGTCGTGACACAAGTGGGCTCACGGCCTTCGGGTGGGTAGTCATGACACATGTAAAGCACCGTGTCATCACTCAGGCTCAGCACCTTGGCGATGGACTCAAACAAGATGCTTGCACTGCCGCCGGGAAAGTCGCAACGCGCTGTGCCGTAATCAGGCATGAACAAGGTGTCACCCACAAAAGCAACTTGACGGGCGGGCTGCACACGCGTGTCACGCACCACATACGTCATGCATGCGGGGGTGTGCCCTGGCGTGTGCATGGCTTGCAAGTGCAAATGTCCCACATGGAGGCTATCGCCATCGTTGAGCAAGCGGTCAAACTGGCTGCCATCTCGCGCAAACTCACTGCCCGCGTTGAACAATTTGCCAAACACGTTTTGCACCGTGGTGATGTGTGAGCCAATGGCCAGCTGCCCACCGAGCTGCTTTTGCAGATAAGGAGCAGCCGATAAGTGATCTGCGTGCACATGGGTTTCTAGCAACCATTGCACTGTCAAACCCAGTTCCCGCACGCGCGCAATCAGCGTATCGGCACTCGTGGTTTGCGTACGACCCGATTTAGGGTCGTAATCCAACACGCTGTCGATCAACGCGCACTGATGGGTTTCGCTGTCCCACACGATGTGGCTGAAGGTGAAGGTGGCTGGATCAAAAAAGGATTCGATGTGCATACGAAGGTCAATCTAGATTTGCGATGACTCATTTTCTACTCACCGCAAGGCATCAGGCTTGATCCATCGCAAGCGCGACCAGGCCCTGCCCACGGGCCTTGAAACCATGAATCAACGGGTCAGCTTGAAAAACAAACTGGCCAAAGTTTCAGGCAGTTGGGCCATGCGGTCGACCAAGGTGCAGTGGTCACCAAACACATAGCGCACACTCGCTTCGTGTGCAGGATGCAACTGGATGCACCATACAAAGACGCCTTGGGATTGCAAGCTGTGCACCACTTGGCGGGCGTCGTGCATGAGGTAGTTCGGATCCGTCACATCCACGTCAGAGGGTTCGCCATCGGTGAGTACCAACAAAATCTTCTTGGTGCTTTTGCGTTTGATCAGCGTTCGTGCGGCATGGCGAATGGCCACGCCCATGCGTGTGGAGTAAGCGGGCTCCAGCGCGGCCAATCGGGCCTTGACAGGATCTGCCCACGGCTCTTCAAAACCTTTGATGTGCATGTAGCGCACATCGTGTCGAGTGTTGGAATGAAAACCGCCAATAGCCAAAGCATCGCCCAACTGGTGCAATGCCCAAGCCAGCAAAGCCACCGACTCTTGGCTGATTTGCAAAACGGTTTGGTCCGAACCCGGCGCTTTTTCATTCAGGGACGCCGACAAATCCATCACCAGCTGCACACTCACATCACGCTCAACAGGTTTGATGTGTTGCTCCACGCGGTGACTCGGGGTGTGGCCCGTTTTCAGGTCGATGTGCGCGGCCAAGGCCACATCCAAGTCCAGCTCACTGCCATTTTCCAAATGCCGCTCGCGGGTGCGGCCTTGGGGTTTGAGTTGATCCAGCAATCGTTGCAAACGTTTGGACAGAGCGGCATGACGCAACAACAACTGGTCAATGTCTGACGCATGGCCGGGTGGGTGTAGGTATTCAAACACCCTCACCCAGTCGGGGCGCTCACTGCCCGCCAAATAATCCCACTCGGGATAGAGCTGAGGCGGCAAGCTATGCAGCTCTTCATCATCCACACGTGTTGGGCTAGGTGCGGTGTCTTCTTCGTCACCGTCTTCAATGAATTGCCAAAGGTGTCGGTTGTCGTCACGCCAGTCCACTTGCGTGTGTTCGAAATGCACTTGCGCCTGCGCATCACTGGGGCGGCGTGTGCGAGCCACAAACTGCAGCGCCAACTGCGCCACTTGGGCCGTGCGAACTTGCCCCGTGACAGCGCCCTGCTCGGCATCTGTGCCCTGCCCTTGCCCATCGACCAAGGCCATGAAACGATCACGCCACTCGCGCAATTGCGGGTCTTGCACCTCAAAGCGTTCATCCAACACGCTACGGCTCCACACACTGAGGCGGTGCAGCACACAGGCGTGTGTGGCCTCGTTGCAGCCGCCTTCTTGCACGGGTGGGTACAGGGCCAGCAAGCTCTGTCGTAGACCAGGCCACGTGCGCATCAATAGCCAATCGATGCGGGTGTCCTCAAACCACTCCACTGCAAGCCTTTGCATCGGGCTCCAGTTGTCGGCAATGCAGGGCGTGGACCACTGGATGTGTCCCGCCATGTGCATGAGCATGAGGCGGTAACGGTCCAAGGCGCTGACGCCATCACGCGCATCCAACACATCCGGCAAGCCCATGGCGTAGCTGGTCCCTTTGTCGGTGGACTCCAACAACAAACAGGGCAACACCGATACGGCCTGCACCCCATGCTCTTCGCTCATTTGAGCAGTCGGCAGGGGCAACACATGTGCTTGCAATTGCCACATGGCTTGCAGGCTCAGTGTGAGGGTGCGCTCGGCATCACGCAACAAAGTGCCGTGGCGTTCACGCTGCAACACAGCCAAACTGTCGGGGCTACGCAAGGCAAAGTAGTCTTCTTGTTGTGGCGGGTGGTGCGCATACGCACGCGCTCCAAAGTCCACCCACGCTTGCCAGCCTGACAAGGACAGTGTTTGCAACAGTCGCGGGGCTTGCAAGAGCAGCTCAGACAAACCCGCGCTGGGCAAGGTGGCTTGTCGGCCATGGATAGAGCCGGTGGTGCGATCCATGAAATGACCGACCGTCTGCAAATACGCTTGCAACACAGACAAACCACCCAAGCGCTGGGCCACAGGCCCGAGGCTGGTGAGCAAGGGGGCCATCGCAGCACTGTTGGGCGACTTGTGCATGCGCAGCAGCAAGGCCATGACAGCTTCCAAAGCTTGATCCGCAGCGCTCTCGCCCAAAGCTTCCACCACTTCAGGCCAATAGGTCAGCCATGCCAGCACAGGAGCCGCACCTCGACCGAGTTTGCCAAGCTGACGACCGCCCTGCCAAAAGGCTTGCAAAGAAGCAGGACTCAGACGGGCGATGGCTTCATGTGCGCAGGCTTCAAACACCGGGCGCACGGCGGGCAAGGCACAGTCCAAGGCTTGCCAGCCCGCCAACACTTGGGGGTCATGCGCCCAAGGGGCGTTGGGATTGGGGGTGGGGTCAGCCCCAGCAGGCATCGATGGCATGGTCCAGGCTTTGTCGGATGTCCAAGTCATCGGTGATGGGGCGAACCATCGCCATGCGGCAAGCGTCGCGTGGTGCAACGCCTTGGCGCATCAACTGTGCCGCATACACCAGCAAGCGTGTGGACACACCTTCACTCAGGCCGTGGCCCTTGAGTGCACGGGCTGTTCCCGCGATACGCACCAGCTGCGTCGCTGTGGCCGTGTCGATGCCAGTTTCACTCGCCACGATTTGGGCTTCCAACTCGGGCAAGGGGTAATCAAAATCAAAAGCCACAAAGCGTTGTTTGGTCGAAGGCTTCAAATCCTTCATCGCGCTTTGGTAGCCGGGGTTGTACGAGATAACCAATTGAAAGTCTGGGTGGGCTTGCACCACCTCCGCTTTTTTGTCGATAGGCAAACTACGGCGGTGGTCGGTCAGTGCATGAATGACCACCGTGGTGTCTTGCCGTGCCTCCACCACTTCGTCCAAATAACAGATCGCCCCGATGCGGGCCGCTTGTGTCAGCGGCCCGTCCACCCAACGCGTGCCCTGGCTGTCGAGCAAATAGCGGCCCACCAGGTCGGAGGCCGTCATATCCTCGTTGCAAGCCACTGTGATGAGTGGCTTGCCCAAGCGCCAGGCCATGTGCTCCACGAAGCGCGACTTACCGCATCCCGTGGGGCCCTTGACCATGACGGGCAAACGTGCAGCGTAAGCGGCTTCATACAAAGCCAACTCATCGCCTTGTGGGTGATACAGGGGTTCGCTGGTCATGGTGGGCTCCTGTTATTGGACGTCGGGTCGGCTTACTTGTGTGCAGACAACTTGTCGCGCCAGCCTGGGAACAGCTTATCAGCGTCGCCGGGGAACGAAGCGAACGCACGGGCGAACTCTTTGTGCTCTTTAGCGAACTCGATCGGATCAGCACCCGACTTCCAGCACTCATACGACTGACGCAGAGAAATCGCGCCAGCAGCTGGGCTGTCGATGTGGCCGTAAGAGCCGCCACCGGAGGTGTTGATCACGTTGCCGTGGCCCAAGTTTTGGAAGAAGCCAGGCAGACGCAGCGCGTTCATGCCGCCCGAGATGATCGGGGTGGTGGGCTTCATGCCGTACCACTTCTGAAAGTAGACAGGTCCTTGGCACTCGTCGCGCTCAATCATGTAAGCGATGAGTTTGTCGTCATTCTCACCTTCCATCTTGCCAAAGCCCATGGTCCCTACGTGGATACCAGATGCTCCTTGCAAGCGGGAGATTTTGGCCAAAACAAAGGCGGTGTAACCACGCTTGGCACTGGGGCTGGTGATCATGCCGTGACCTGCGCGGTGGTAGTGCAGGTATTGGTTGGGGTATTGGCGGCGGGCCGTGGTGATCATGCCGGGGCCACCCACAAAACCGTCGACCAAGAAAGCCACTTTGTCGGCATCTGCACCGAAAGCTTCCAAGATGAAGTCGGCACGAGCGCACATTTCGTAGTGGTCATCAGCGGTGATGTTGGCTGAGAACAATTTGGCTTGGCCAGTTTCGTCTTGTGCACGCTTCATCGCGTCCACGACCAATGGAATGGTCTTCTTCATAGGCGAGAACACTTGGTTGCCCTGAGGTTCGTCGTTCTTGATGAAGTCGCCACCCAACCAGAATTGGTAAGCTGCTTGTGCAAAGGGCTCAGGACGCAGACCCAACTTAGGCTTGATGATGGTGCCGGCAATGTAGCCACCATCTTTGATTGGGCGGCCCAAAACGCGCCACATGTCAGAAATATCTTTGCTAGGGCCGTCAAACAATTGAATGACACGCTCGGGCACATAGAAGTCGTGAATCTTGGCGTGCTCGATGTCGCCCATGCCTTGGTTGTTACCAATGATCAAGGTCAACAAAGAAACCATCATCATGCGGCCATCGGTCACGTTGCGATCGAACAAGTCCACGGGATAGGCGATGCGCATGTCCTCGGTGGCTTCGTCGATGTGGTACACCAAGGCATCGAGGCCTTTGGTGAAGTCGTCGGTGGTTGACACCTCGACGTTGGTACCGGTGGAAGATTCAGCAGCAAAGTGAGCTGCAGCTTCCAAGTAGCCATAACCGGACTTGGGTTTCATTTTGTAAGCCACCAAAATGTGGCGACCGCCTTTGATGAGGTCCTCTTCTTTGAGGCTCAGGTCGGAATAACGTGCGCTTTGGTCCATCTTCAGTCTCCTAGTAAAAACAGTCGTTGTAGGGAATGTCCGAACTATATGGACCTATGAACATAAGGTAAATTCAAAATTAATATCAATCGAGTTAAGAAAAGACTTAATGAAAAACGCAACCTTCCGTCAACTTCGTGTGTTCAATGAAGTGGCCAAAAACTTAAGCTTTGCCCGTGCCGCTGAAAACCTGCACCTCACACCCCCTGCCATCACCATGCAAGTCAAAGAGCTAGAGGGCCACATTGGCATGCCGCTGTTTGAGCGAAGCGGCAAAAAGATCAGTCTCACCACCACGGGTGAATACATGCTGGTCTACGCCCGCAAGATTTTGGCAACGGTCAAAGATGCGGAAGATGCCGCAGCCCGATTGCTGCGTGCAGAGACGGGTGTGCTGACCATCGGCTTCGTGAGCACGGCCAAATATTTTTTGATGCGTCTGCTGGCCGACTTTCGCGCCCTGCATCCCGGTGTGGATATCCAGATTTGCATTGGCAACCGTGACCAACTCGTCAGCATGCTGCAAAACAGTGAAGTGGACATTGCCGTGATGGGCCGCCCTCCCAAAGAACTGCAAACCCGAGCGGAACCTTTTGCAGCCCACCCACATGTGTTTGTTGCCGCGATCGACCACCCTCTTGCACAGCGCGATCATCTGCGTGTTGAAGACTTGCGCCCTTATGACTTTATCGTGCGCGAAAAAGGCGCGGGGACACGCGCGGCGATGGAGAAGTTTTTTGAGGATACGCACGTCGAGCCACGCATGAAGATTCAGCTGCACAGCAACGAAATCATCAAACAGGCTGTGATGGCGGGCCTTGGCCTTGGGTTTTTGTCGCTACACACCATTGGCCTTGAACTGGAACACAAACTGATTCGCATGCTGGACGTTGAGGGTGCACCGGTGGTTCGCGCATGGAATGTGGTGCACACCCACTCCAAGATGCTGTCACCCGCCGCTGAATCGTTTCGCTACTTCATGCTCGAACAAGGCGAAAAACAATTGGCCGATCAATTTGGACGTTTCCTGTCCATTTGATCGGCCACTGAGGCACTTGGCGCTGTCAATAGCGCTTACTTTTTGTCTTTGAGCTTGACGATGCCCATCATGTCCATGACCATTTTTTCGTAGAAGGGCTCGGACGTGCCTTTTTGCATCTTGCGCATGAAGTATTTTTCAAACGCCACTTTCGCCAAGTGCACCCATTTGCCCTCGCCAAACCAACTCACGTTGCGCGGCGGAATCTGAGGCAAGGCCACAAAAGCAGCCCCCGTGTCACCGAAATCAGCCAAACACACGGTGTTCCAAGTGGCCTTGTGGGAGGGCTCGTGACCATCCAACATTTCACGAATGTTGTGCGCCGTGGCGGTGACCATGGACTCAATCATGTAGCCCGTTTTGGGTGTACCCAATGGCACAGGCGTTGGCTCCACCGGTGGGATCGCGACACACACCCCCACACTGAAGATGTTGGTGAATTTGGGATTGCGCTGGTGCTCGTCAATGGTGATGAAGCCGCGCGGGTTGGTCAGTCCCTCGATGCCAAACACGGCATCCACCCCTTTGAATGCGGGCAACATCATCGAGTGCTTGAACGGCAGCACATGTTCTTTTTTAGGTTGTCCGTCTTCGTCATGCTCGGTGACAAATATTTGGCCATCTTCGATCTTGGTGGTCTTGGCGTTGCAAATCCACTTGATGTGGCGATCGCGCATGGCTGACTCAAGCAAGCCCTTGGAGTCCCCTACCCCGCCCAAACCCAGGTGGCCGATGTAAGGCTCTGACGTGATGTAGGTCATGGGCACTTTGTCGCGGATTTTGCGGCGGCGCAAGTCGGTGTCCATGATCATGGCGTATTCGTACGCAGGACCAAAACATGATGCACCTTGCACCGCACCTACAACGATAGGGCCGGGATCGGCCGTGAATCGGTCCCAGTTGAGCTTGGCTTTTTCTGCATGAGATACATGGCAAATGGACTGCGAATAGCCATCTGGGCCCATGCCTGGAATTTCATCAAAAGCCAATTTAGGACCTGTCGCAATGACGAGGTAGTCGTAATCGACGACTGTGCCATCGAGCAACTCAACCTGGTTACGCTCTGGGTGAACGCGCTTGGCCCCCTGCGTGATCGCCTCAATCCCTTTGCGATGGAGCGTGGGTTCAATGTCCATCTCAATGTCTTTGCGCTTGCGCCAATCAACCGCCACCCATGGGTTGGAAGGTACGAAATGAAATTTAGGCGATTCACTGATGACCGTGACACGGTCACCCTGCCTTGCCAACGCCTTCATCTCGAAAGCCATCGGCATGCCGCCAATTCCTGCTCCAATAATCACGATATGTGCCACTTCTGTCTCCTTTTGTAGTCATTTTTTATGATCATGCAACATGAGACATATTGCCGGTTGACATAGATCAACCGCGTGACGGGGACTTTCCCTTGCTATCGCCAGTATTTGCAAAGGCCAAGGCACAAAAAAGCCCCCAAAGCCAAGGGCTTGGGGGCTTGAGGGGGATATGAAATCGTTAGATGCTGGCCAATGCTGCGTTGAACGTGGCACTGGGGCGCATGACAGCTTCGAGTTTCTTTGGGTCTGGCAGGTAGTAGCCACCGATGTCTACAGGCTTGCCTTGCACGCTGTTGAACTCAGCCAAGATTTTCTTTTCGTTGTCAGCCAAGGTCTTGGCCAAAGGCGCGAACTTGGCAGCCAAGTCTGCGTCTTCGGTTTGCGCCGCCAACTCTTGCGCCCAATACATGGCCAAATAGAACTGGCTGCCACGGTTGTCGAGCTGACCCGTTTTTGGCGATGGGTTTTTGTTGTTGTCCAACAATTTGCCTGTCGCTGCATCCAAAGTTTTGGACAACACGGTGGCTTTGGCATTGCCATTTTTCAGCCCCATGTCTTCGAAAGACACGGCCAAGGCCAAGAACTCACCCAGGGAGTCCCAACGCAAGTGGTTTTCTTCCACCAACTGTTGCACGTGCTTCGGTGCGGAACCGCCCGCGCCTGTTTCGTACATGCCGCCACCGGCCATCAAAGGCACGATGGAGAGCATCTTGGCCGAGGTACCCAATTCCATGATGGGAAACAAGTCCGTCAAGTAGTCGCGCAAGATGTTGCCTGTCGCACTGATGGTGTCCAAACCGCGCACCACGCGCTCCAGCGTGTAACGCATGGCACGCACTTGACTCATGATTTGAATTTCTAAGCCGGCCGTGTTGTGCTCGTGCAGGTACATCTTGACCTTGGTGATCAACTGGGCTTCGTGCGGACGGAACTGGTCCAGCCAGAACACCACAGGCATGCCTGAGTTACGGGCACGTGTGACGGCCAACTTCACCCAGTCGCGGATCGCAGCATCTTTGACCTGGCACATGCGCCAGATGTCGCCGGCTTCTACGTTTTCGGACAGCAGCACTTCGCCTGTGTTCAGGTCGGTGATGTTGGCGACGCCGTCTTCAGGAATTTCAAAAGTCTTGTCATGCGAGCCATATTCTTCAGCTTGCTGCGCCATCAAACCCACGTTAGGCACTGTGCCCATGGTTTTGGGATCAAACGCGCCATGCCACTTACAGAAGTTGATCATCTCTTGGTAGATGCGAGCAAACGTTGATTCGGGCATCACAGCCTTGACGTCTTTCAAGCGGCCGTCAGCGCCCCACATCTTGCCGCCGTTACGAATCATGGCGGGCATAGACGCATCCACGATCACGTCGTTGGGTGAGTGGAAGTTGGTGATGCCTTTGGCCGAGTCAACCATGGCCAACTCAGGGCGGCCTTCGTGACAGGCATGCAGATCGCGCTTGATCTCGTCTTGCTTGGACTCTGGCAAAGCCTTGATCTTGCTGTACAGGTCGGCCATGCCGTTGTTGACGTTGACACCGAGTTCTTTGAACGTTTTGGCGTGTTTGTCGAATGCTTCTTTGTAGAAGATCTTGACGCAGTGACCAAACACGATGGGGTGCGACACCTTCATCATGGTGGCTTTCACGTGCAATGAGAACATCACGCCGGTTTTGTAAGCGTCGTCGATTTCCTTGGCATAAAACTCTTCCAAGGCCTTCTTGCTCATGTACATGCTGTCGATGACTTCACGATCCAGCAAGGACACTTTCTCTTTCAACACAATCGATTTGCCACTTTTCGTGATCAGCTCCATCTTCACTTCACGAGGGCGATCCAATGTCATCGATTTTTCACCGTGGTAGAAGTCGCCACTGTGCATGTGCGAGACGTGTGAGCGAGAGGCTTGGCTCCACTCAGCCATGCTGTGTGGGTTCTTGCGCGCGAACTCTTTCACAGCGCGAGGGGCGCGGCGGTCAGAGTTACCTTCACGCAAAACGGGGTTCACCGAGCTACCAATGCACTTGCCGTAACGGGCCTTGATGGCTTTGTCTTCGTCCGTGGTTGGGGCTTCTGGGTAATCAGGCAGTGGATAGCCTTTGTCTTGCAATTCTTTGATGGCCGCAGTCAGCTGGCCCACAGAGGCGCTGATGTTGGGCAACTTGATGATGTTGGCCTCTGGCTTCAAGGTGAGCTTGCCCAGTTCGGACAAGTTGTGCGTGACGCGTTGAGCTTCGGGCAACATGTCAGCGAACTCACCCAAGATACGGGCTGCCACAGAGATATCGCTGGACACCACGTCAATACCGGCTGGTGCAGCGAACGTTCGGATGATGGGGAGGAAAGAGGCAGTTGCCAGCAGGGGGGCTTCGTCAGTCAGGGTGTAAACGATGGTGGATTTATCAGCAGCCATTACGCGGTCTCATTCTTTGTTTGGATAGGGTGAAAGAAATACTGTTTTCTTGTGCTTTGCAGCGGTTAACCACTCACACAGAAGCCTGCATTATCCACATCACTTTAGCCCAGCTGCCCCTGCAATTTGCTTACGCGACAGCCCAGCAAAAAACCCTTATTCCAATTCAGCATATATGTAGAACAAACAAATCGTTTGTTTTGGCATAAAGAGCGCCTACAGTCCGCGACATGCAAGATTTTGGGTTCGTATTCGCGGGTTTCTTTGTGGGCGTGGTTGTCGGCTTGACTGGGGTTGGCGGCGGCTCGCTGATGACCCCCATTTTGATTTTCTTCTTCGGCGTCAAGCCTTATATGGCCGTAGGCACCGATTTGCTGTTTGCCGCTTTTACCAAGGCGGGCGGGACGGTGAGCTTTGCGCGTCAGCGCATCGTGCCTTGGCGTGTGGTCATTTCTCTTTGCGCGGGCAGTATCCCTGCGTCGGGCGCCACGCTTTGGGTGCTACACAACATCGGCCCATCTGACCCAGCCGTGCAAAAAGTGATGACAGGATCTTTGGGCATCGCCTTGCTTTTGACTGCAACTGCCATGCTCTACAAGGTGGTGCGCGGCAAACAAGCCCCAGTGGTTTTGGCAGAAGAAAACCTCGCCCAAGCCAGCCGCCCGCGCCACTGGGCTTTGCCTGTTCTGTTTGGCGCAGCCATTGGCATCTTGGTCACCCTCACCTCTGTGGGGGCAGGCGCCATTGGTGTGACGGTGCTGATGATCTTGTATCCCCAACTGCCTTTGTCACGCATCGTGGCGGCTGATATCGCTTACGCCGTGCCGCTGACCATGGTGGCGGGCTTGGGCCACGCGTCTTTGGGCTCGATTGATTGGTCTTTGCTGGGGCTGTTGTTGGCGGGCTCTTTGCCAGGCATCTGGTTGGGCTCGCGCCTGATGCACAAAACGCCAGAGCGCGTGATTCGTTCCATTCTTTCTGTGTTGCTGGCTTGGGCTGGCAGCAAACTGGTTTTTGCTTGATTGATTAGCTTGAGAATTTAGATGTACCAATACACCCCCTTCGATTCAGAGTTCGTCAAAGCCCGCTCAGCGCAATACCGCGATCAGCTCGAACGCTACTTGGCTGGCAAATTGGGCGATGACGAATTCCGCCCCTTGCGTTTGCAAAACGGCTGGTATGTCCAGCGCTACGCCCCCATGCTGCGCGTGGCTGTGCCCTACGGCGAATTGAACAGCGCACAACTGCGCGTTTTGTCACACATCGCGCGCGACTACGACACACCCAAGCCTGAGGTGTTGGCCACGGCACAAACCACCCAAGACAAGATCAGTGGCACAGCCGCAGTGCCAATTGATGCGCCCAAGTTGGTCACCAACTGCGGCCACTTCACCACGCGCCAAAACGTGCAGTTCAACTGGATTCCCTTGGAGAAAAGCGCGGACGTGATGGACCTACTGGCCAGCGTTAACATGCACGGCATTCAAACCAGCGGCAACTGCATACGCAACATCACCAGCGACGAACGCGCCGGTATTGCCGTGGACGAAGACGTCGACCCACGCCCCTACGCTGAGATGCTGCGCCAATGGAGCACCTTGCACCCTGAGTTTGCCTACCTGCCACGCAAGTTCAAAATCGCCATCACTGGCGCGACTGAAGACCGCGCTGCGATTGAATGGCACGACATTGGCCTGCGCTTGCTGCGTGATGACGAAGGCCAAGTGGGCTTCAAGATTTACGTGGGCGGCGGCATGGGCCGCACACCGATGACGGGCCAAGTCATCCGTGAATTTTTGCCCTGGAACCACATCATCAACTACCTCGAAGCTGTGGTGCGTGTGTACAACAACTGGGGTCGTCGCGACAACATCTACAAAGCGCGTATCAAAATTTTGGTCAAGGCCGAAGGCCAGCGCTACTTTGATGAGGTCAACGAGGAGTTTGACCGCATCTTGGAAAGTGGCGCACATCACACCATTCCACAAACTGAACTCGACCGCGTGAGTGCCTACTTTGTGCTGCCACCTGTCGATGTGGTGTCTGATGAAGCGCAAGAAAAAGCCGAACAAGCCCTGTTGGCACAAGCCCGTGCAGACAAAGAATTCACCCGCTGGTTGCAACAAAACGTGACCAGCCATCAAAACCCAGGCCTACGCGTAGTGACCTTGTCGTTCAAACGGTTGGGCCAAGCCCCAGGCGACGCGACAGCCGGCCAACTGGCCACGGCTGCTGACTTGGCCGACAAGTTCAGCTCAGGCGAAGTGCGTGTGAACCACGACCAAAACTTAGTGCTGCCTTGGGTGCGCATCGATCAATTGGCTGACTTGTATCAAGCTGCCAAAGCGGCAGGCTTTGCGCGCGCCAATGTGCATCTGTTGACCGACATGATTGCCTGCCCTGGTGGCGACTACTGTGCGTTGGCGAACGCCCGTTCGTTGCCCATCGCCGCAGCCATCACTGAGCGATACGAAGACCTCGACGAGTTGTTTGACTTGGGCGAGATCGACTTACACATCAGCGGCTGCATCAACTCTTGCGGCCACCACCACAGCGGCCATATCGGCATCTTGGGCGTGGATAAAGACGGCCAAGAGTGGTACCAAGTCACCCTCGGTGGCTCGGATGGTTCGTTCTTGAGCGGCCCTGCCAAAGCGGGCAAAGTGGTTGGTCCATCATTCGCCGCCGCAGAAGTGGTGGATGTGGTGGAAGCCGTGCTTGACACCTACCGCGACAAACGCGAAGGCCACGAAACCTTTGCACGCACTTTGAACCGCGTGGGCTTTGATGTGTTCAAAGCAGCGGCCAACTCGGCCCGTAACACCACGGCACGTTCGGAATAAGCGCCGACTAAACGGACATTGAGAACCGATATTGAGAACTGACATGAGCCTGCAAATCATCACCCAACACACACCCGATGGCACACACTCGGATGTATCGGCACGCGCCTTGGCCAATGACGTGGATGTGCAAACACTCGACCTCGAAGGCTTGGAGCGCATCGATTTGAACTTCCCCAAGTTCACCGATGGCCGCGCTTTCAGCCAAGCTTTTGTGCTGCGCCGTCGTGGCTTTAGCGGCGACATCCGCGCCCATGGCGATGTGTTGATTGACCAACTCTTGCAAATGCAACGCAGTGGTTTTTCTAGCGCAGTGCTGCGCGTTGACCAAGACGCGGCACACGGCGAGAAGTTACTGACGCACTACAAAGCCTTCTACCAAGGCGATGCCGTCAATGCGGAACCCAAGTTTGCCCGCGTGGGTTAAGTAAACACACCATGAGCACCAGTTCATTTCTATCTGCCAACGGGCAGTCCAAGGCAACGACCTTGAACGCCCGCGCCAGCGACGATTTCGCAGCCAAGCTGGCTGAAACGCAAGCCTTGCTGCAACGCGCAGCGGCAGACTTCACGCCTGTCACCCAAGCCTCCAGCCTTGGCGCTGAGGATGTGGTCATTACCCACATCATCAACCACTTGAAGCTCGACATCCCCGTGTTCGTGCTTGAAACCGGCGCACTGCACACCGAAACTTTGGCCCTGCTGGAACGCACAGAAGCTACCTCACGCGCGCCCATCCACGTGTACCGCCCTGCGCATGAATCTGTCATCCAGTTTGTGCGCAACGAAGGCCAAGACGCGATGTACAAAAGCATCGAGTTACGCAAAGAGTGCTGCGGCATTCGCAAAATGGAACCGCTCGCCCGCGCCCTCAAAGGCCAACGCGCTTGGATCACCGGTTTGCGCCAAGAGCAATCCACCGCACGCGCCGATGTGCCGTTGCAAGACGACAGCGAAGTTGCCACCAAGAACTTGAGCAAGTTCAACCCCCTGGCCAAGTGGACATGGGGCGATGTTTGGCACTACATCGTCACCAACCACGTGGACTACAACCCACTGCACGACCAGTTTTTCCCCAGTGTGGGCTGCGCCCCTTGCACACGCGCCATCAGCTTGGGCGAAGAGTTCCGCGCGGGCCGTTGGTGGTGGGAAAGCAGCGACCTGAAAGAGTGCGGTTTGCACGTGAAGAAATAAAAGTTAGATACCGAGAAACGTCATGAACGCTACAACCCAAACCGAGTTGCACCATTTAAGCAACACTCACCTCGATGCGCTGGAAGAAGAAACCATCTTCATCTTGCGCGAAGTCGCCGCTGCTTTTGAGCGCCCCACCCTCTTGTTCTCAGGCGGTAAAGATTCGCTCGTCATGCTCAAGTGCGCTGAGAAAGCCTTCGGTGCTGGCCGCATCCCCTACCCACTGTTGATGATTGACACGGGTCACAACTTCAAGGAAGTCACAGACTTCCGCGATTCACGCGCCAAAGAACTCGGTGCTGAGCTGATCGTTCGAAGCGTCGAAGACTCGATGAAAAAAGGCACGGTGCGTTTGGCTCACCCGGGTGAGAGCCGTAACGTGCATCAATCGGTCACGCTGCTCGAAGCGATCGAAGAATTCCGCTTTGACGCTCTCATTGGCGGCGCTCGCCGTGACGAAGAAAAAGCACGCGCCAAAGAACGCATCTTCAGCCACCGCGACAGCTTTGGCCAGTGGCAACCCAAGGCACAACGCCCTGAGTTGTGGACCTTGTTCAACCACAAACTACAGCAAGGCGAACACTTCCGCGTGTTCCCCATTTCCAACTGGACTGAGTTGGATGTGTGGCAATACATTGCCCGCGAAAAAATCGCTCTGCCTTCCATCTACTACACGCACAAACGCGAAGTTGTGGATCGTCGCGGCTTATTGGTTCCTGTGACCGAACTCACCCCACCGAAAGACGGTGAGAAGGTAGAGATTCGCGACGTGCGTTTCCGCACCGTGGGCGACATCACTTGCACTTGCCCGGTCGAAAGCGACGCGGCAACGCCCGAGCAAATCGTCATCGAGACTTTGGCAGCTGACGTGAGCGAACGCGGTGCTACGCGCATGGACGACAAAACATCTGAGGCTTCGATGGAGAAGCGAAAAAAAGACGGATATTTCTAATGAACGCACTTAAATTCATCACCTGCGGTTCCGTTGACGACGGCAAAAGCACCTTGATTGGCCGCTTGTTGGTTGACACCAAAGCCGTGTTGCAAGACCACTTGGCCGGCGTGCAACGCTCTGGCGAAACGGACCTCGCTTTGTTGACCGACGGCCTCTCAGCCGAGCGCGAACAAGGCATCACGATTGACGTGGCTTACCGCTACTTCAACACCGAAGCACGCAAGTTCATCATTGGTGACGCACCTGGCCACGAGCAATACACCCGCAACATGGTGACCGCTGCCTCTAGCGCCGATGCTGCCGTGGTGTTGGTCGACGCCATCAAGCTGGACTGGAAAAACCCAAGCCTTGAATTACTGCCGCAAACCCGCCGCCACTCGTTGCTGGTCAATATGCTGCGCGTGCCCTCCATCGTGTTTGCCATCAACAAACTCGATGCGGTGGAAGACCCTGCACTGGCGTACAAAAACATTGAAGCTGCTTTGCGCAAATTTGCCAAAGAAACTGGCATCGCCATCAAGGCCATGGTGCCCGTGTCTGCCCTCAAAGGCTGGAACGTGGTGACCACTGAGAACAATGACCAAACCGACTGGTGCGGCTACACGGGCCCAAGCCTATTGAGCATCTTGGAAGAGCTGCCCAACACGCCTGCCGAAACTGAAGTGGCGTTCAGCTTCCCCGTGCAGTGGGTGGAAAAATTCCACGACTCTGGCGTGACCACCCAAGGCCGTCGCGTGTTCTGGGGCCGTGTGGCAACGGGCACCATTGAGCCAGGCCAAACCATCAAAGTGTTCCCAAGTGGCCAAACCGCTTTGGTGTCGCAAGTGTTGTCAGCAACACGCGAGCCACAAAACAAGGCCGCAGGCCACAGCGCTGGCATCGTGCTGGACCGCGAAGTGGACGTCTCGCGTGGCGACTGGTTGCTGGCCGAAAAATCCGAATCTTTGGGAAGCCCTGAAAGCCAACGCCAGCTCAACACCACCATCGCTTGGATGGACGACGAGCCTTTGGTGGCTGGTCGCGTGTACTGGGCATTGCACGGCCACCGCTGGGTGAAAGCCAAAGTGCAACGCGTGGTGCACCGCCTGAACGTCAATACTTTGGCCGAGGAAGAAGCCACCGAGCTGGCCCCCAACGCCATTGGCCATGTGACTTTGGCCCTGCAAGAGCCTTTGGTCACACTGCCTTTCAGCCAGTCGCGCATCTTGGGCGCACTGGTGTTGGTGGACACCGCCACGCACAAAACCTCGGGCGCAGTGTTGGTGAACTGATCCAGCTCAAAGCCCTGAATTGATTCCCGTTTAAAATCAAAGGCTTGGCGCACCAGCAACCGCTGTTGCGCCCAGTTTTTTAATATTGATTGAATTGTCATGACGCACGTTGTCACCGAAGCCTGTATCCAATGTAAGTACACCGACTGTGTGGACGTTTGTCCCGTCGACTGCTTCCGCGAAGGCCCTAACTTCCTCACCATCGACCCAGACGAATGCATCGACTGTGCGGTGTGTATCCCCGAGTGCCCTGTGAACGCCATCTACGCAGAAGAAGACGTGCCAGAAGGCCAAGAGCACATGACCAAGCTCAACGCTGAGTTGTCGCTCATCGGCTGGCCCAGCATCACCAAGCGCAAAGCGCCTATGGCCGATGCGGATGCATGGAAAGACAAAACCGGCAAGCTCGCCGAACTCAAGCGCTAAGCACTTCAGCGCAAATAGCCCCTATGACGGCAGCCACGATTCATACTGACGCCGTCATCGTGGGTGCAGGCCCAGTGGGCCTGTTTCAGGCTTTCCAGCTCGGGCTGCAAGACATTCGCAGCCACATCATTGATGCACTGCCCCATGTTGGCGGTCAGTGCGTGGAGCTGTACGCAGACAAACCCATTTACGACATCCCCGGCATTCCTGTGTGCACGGGCCGTGAGTTGGTGGCGCAACTGCAAACGCAAATCAAACCCTTTCCACCCACGTTTCACCTCAACCAAGAAGTGACTGAAGTCGAACGACTCGACGATGGGCATATCTCTGTTCGCACCTCCACAGGACTGCACTTTGTTTGCAAGGTGTTGGTCATAGCAGCAGGTGTGGGCGCATTTCAAGCGCGCAAGCTGTCCGTCGAAGGTGCAGCTGAACTAGAAGGCACGTACCTGCATTACCGCTTGGGCGATGCATCGCGTTTTGCGGGCCAAGATGTGGTGGTGATGGGTGGCGAAGAATCGGCCGTCGCAGCCGCGTTGAAACTCTCACTCGAAGCACAGCCACCTAAAAGCGTGACCCTGATGCACCGGCGCGATGTGTTCGCCGCCGAGCCTTTGCTGTTGCAAACCATGCGTGATGCGGTGGCCAGCGGCAAGCTGCAACTGCAAATCGGCCAACCCACTTCCCTGCTTAGCAAGGCTCATCAGCTGCACACCGTGCAAGTGGCTACACCCGAAGGCCAAACCACTGAACGCCCAGCACAACATGTGTTGGCCTTCTTGGGCCTCTCACCCAAACTCGGCCCTATCACCAGCTGGGGCTTGGCCATAGAGCGCAAGCAACTGGTGGTCAACACCGAAACCTTTGCCACTGATGTGCCAGGCATCTTTGCTGTTGGCGATATCAACACCTACCCTGGCAAGAAAAAACTCATCCTGTGTGGCTTTCACGAAGCCACCCTCGCCGCTTTTGGTGCGGCCGCTATCGTGCATCCCACACGAAAAACCCTGCTGCAGTACACGACAACGTCCACCGAACTGCATCGCCTGCTCGGGCTCGCATAAAATACACACCGCGTTAGCAATAACGCATTCGCTAGGGGTGTTGAAGCCGTCACCGACTTCGACTGAGAAAGTCCCTTTGAACCTGTTGAGATCCGCCTAAAGCGGATCTCAAAGTCCGCAAGGACTTGAGGTAATCCTCGCGCAGGGAAGCTTGGTCTTATCACGAGGCTCTTCACTCACAAGAGCATTCACTCGTTACAAAGTCAGCCGACCTGCCATCACGTTGAAGGAAACGTCATGGCAAACCATTCGCCATTTTTGAAAGCAACTCGCATTCATGCGGCAGTTGCACTGTGCATCGCCTCTTGCGCATCCGCTTGGGCACAACAAAACCCCACCGAAATCACCATCACCGACCAGCTGCCTGCACGCGTGTCGGGCTTTGGTGATGTGCCAGCGCAAGAGTTGCCTTTCTCCACCACCACCATCAACAGCGCCACTCTAGAAGACATTGGCGCACGCCGTGTGTCTGACGCCTTGCACCTCGATGCATCGGTCAGCGACAGCTACAACTCGCCAGCGTACTGGGACATCTTGAGCGTGCGCGGCTTCACACTCGACAACCGCTACAACTACCGCCGTGAAGGCTTGCCCATCAGCGCGGAAACCATGATTCCCATGGACAACAAAGAACGCATTGAACTGCTCAAAGGTACCAGCGGCATTCAAGCGGGTACCAGCTCGCCCGGCGGCTTGGTGAACTATGTGGTCAAACGCGCGCCTAACCGTGCAGAACAACAAATTCGAAATGTCACCTTGAGTTACGGCCAAGGTGACAACCGCTCCATCGCCGCAGACTTAGGCGGTCGCTTTGGTGAAGTGTCCGAGTTCGGCTATCGCTTCAACGTAGCCCATGAGGACCTCAACCCCTACATTCGCAACACAAAGGGCCATCGCGACTTGGTAGCACTGGCCATGGACTGGCGATTGAAACCAGGCACTGTGATTGACTTTGAATTTGAGCAATCACACCGTGAGCAAATTGGCGTCAATGGGTATAGCTTGTTAGGCGGCGTGCTGCCTGCGCCAGTCGACCCACGCATCAACTTGACAAGACAGCCTTGGTCACAGCCAGGCGTGTTTGATGCTTTGACGGGTTCTGTGCGCTTACGTCAAGAACTGGATGCTGGATGGCGTTGGACCACGCAGTACGGTGCTCAACGCTTGAGAACCGAAGACCGTCTTACTTTTGGACTGGGGCCCAACTCAACCGACGTACCGAATGGCTTGAATTTCAACCGCAACGGAGACTACGACCTATATGACTATCGCAGTGAAAACGAACGTCGGCTGGTGGACGCGCTGCAAACAGAGGTGTCAGGCCAAATCAATACTGGCTCAGTTGTCCACAACTTAACCCTGGGCATGCAACGACAAAGACAACTTGACCGTCTATCGCCCATGCAAGCTTATAACTGGGTTGCAACTGCCAATGTATCTGGCGGTGTTTATGGCACTCAGGATTCGCGCCTGACCTATTCGAATACCAATCGAAGCGAATACAGCACTGAGTTTTCAGCCAAAGACAAAATACAGCTCACAAGCAACGCCAGTCTATGGCTTGGCTTGCGTCATGTTGAGTACAACCGCAGCAGTGTTCAGAATGAGCCGTCAGGAACGAATCCAGTTCAATACCGTGGGAATATGAATCTTCCCTGGGTAGGGCTCTCCACAACATGGGCTGGTTTAAATATTTACGGCTCTCACGGGCATGGCATCGAACAACTGATCGTTCCCAACTCGACTGCTTTTGATACCCCAGGGGAACAGTTAGGCATAGGAAGAAGCCGTCAGTCAGAAGTAGGCGTAAAGAGCGCTGCAAAATCCGCCGCGCAATGGCACGCCACACTATTTCAAGTTGAACGCCCATTAACTTATGACGTTTACGACGCAGCCAATTTCGTGAGTTCACGCTACCTTGACGGCAAACAAACGCACAAGGGTATCGAGCTGGGCGCAAACTGGACCGAACGCCAATGGAAACTCGGAGCAACCGCGCAATGGATGCACGCTGAAATTTCAGACGTTGCACAAAATCCAAGCCTCGTCGGCACAACACCGCTGAACGTGCCCAAGTTTGTCTTACGCAGCATGGCCGAATACCGCTATGCCAGCGTTCCGGGTTTGCGTACAGGTTTGCGTTTGTCGCATGAGGGCGAACGCCAAGTCACCGAAAACGGGAGCGTTCAACTGCCAGCGTGGACCACACTCGACGCAAGCGCCCATTACGACACCAAGTTCAACAACATGGCTTCGTCATGGACACTAGGCATCGACAACTTGGCAGACAAGCGTTACTGGCGCGAATCACCCAAGCAGTTTGGCCATTACTACCTCTACCCAGGTGCGCCGCGCACATTCAGAGCGACTGTGCAGTTCCGCATGTAACTAATCCAATAAAATCGCTAAATGCGCATGAAATTTAGCAATCTGAAAGTCTCTCCGATACAAAGCGCAGTTGCACTTTGTATCGCTTTGACTTCATCTGCATTTGCGCAACAGAGCCCAAACGAAATCACCATCGTTGCAGAGCCCTCTGTCAAAGTCTCTGGCTTTGATGGCGCTTCTCAACAAGAACTGCCGATCAGCGTCACCGCCTTTGACAACGCCACCTTGCGCGATGTGGGCGCCCAACGCATCTCCGACGCTTTACGACTAGACGCCTCGGTCAGTGACAGCTACAACCTCCCCGCCTATTGGGACAAACTCAGTGTGCGAGGCTATGCCCTCGACAACCGCTACAACTACCGCCGCGAGGGCTTACCCATCTCTGCAGAGACCATCATCCCGATGGACAACAAAGAGCGGATTGAACTGCTCAAAGGTACCAGCGGTATTCAGTCTGGCACCAGTGCACCTGGCGGGCTGGTGAACTATGTGGTCAAACGCGCACCGAGCAGCGCTGACAAGACGGTACGCGATGTCACGCTGAGCTACGGCACCGGCAACAACCGCTTGACCGCCGCAGACTTGGGCGGTCGTTTTGGTGAAGACGCCCGCTTTGGCTATCGCTTCAATGTGGCGCACGAAGATCTAGATCCGTATATCCGAGATACCAAGGGTCACCGCAACCTTGTAGCTTTAGCTATGGACTGGCGCATCAATGCACGCAATCGTCTGGAGTGGGAGTTTGAACAAAGTCATCACGAACAAATTGGCGTGAATTTCTACAGCCTCCTAGGTGCAGGAACCAACGCGTTACACCCAACGGTGGATGGCACGCGCAATATCACGCGCCAACCCAACTCACAGCCGGGCGTGTTTGATGGTCAAACAGGCACATTGCGTTGGCGGCATCAACTTGACAACAACTGGATTTGGACCACTCAAGCAGGAGTGCAGCATCTACGCGCAGATGACCGGTTGGTTTATGCATCGGGGTGCCCCACCGCACCCACTGATCGTTTTTGTGCCAATGGCGATTTCGAAATCCGCGACTACCGCAGCGACAACGAACGACGCAACAACGAAGCAATTCAAACCTACTTGCGCGGGCAGGAGTTAATTGCAGGGCTTGAACACAGCTTCAAACTCAGCGTCATGCGACAACGCCAGATCAATCGGATGTCTGCCACACATACAGATGAATTGCTTGGTACAACCAACAGTTTCAACGGCGGCCTGATCACAGCCACAACGGCCAACAGCCGTGGCGGCCCCATGACCAACAACTCGGACTACAACACTGAAGTTGCCCTGAACGACCGTGTGAAACTCAATCCACAAACGACGGCTTGGCTTGGGCTCAGGCACACACAACTCAACCGTCAAAGTGTGCAAACTAACGGTACCGAAGCCGTACAAGACACACGCAGCGTGAACACTCCTTGGGTTGCCCTGAGCCACCAACCCAACGCCAACGACACGGTCTACGCCAGCTACGGCTATGGGCTTGAGGCCGAAGCAACGCCCAAAGTTTCCAACTACACCAATGCAGGCCAACCATTGCCAGCATTGCGCAGCACGCAACGCGAAGTGGGTTTCAAACGGCAAAACCAACACAGCTTCTGGCAAGCCACTTGGTTTGACATCACACGCCCACAAACAACAAATGGCCTTGGCTGCTCTAACACTGTTGGCAGCTGCACACTTCAAATGGATGGACAAAGCCATCACCATGGCTTAGAGCTCAGCGGCGTGACTAAATTGAGTCAATGGAATTTGGGCGGCAGCGCCATGTGGCTAGATGCCAAACGCGAAAACGCCACGATCCAAACCGACCTCAACGGCCAACGCCCCATCAATGTGCCGCAATACATCTTGCGTGGCATGACTGAATATCGGCATACGAACATCGTTGGTTTGCGATCTGGCCTGCGCGTATCACATGAAGGCAAGCGCCACGTCACAGAAAATGGTGACATCCGCCTGCCAGCTTGGACCACCGTTGACGCCACCACACACTACGACACCAAGATCAACCATGTGGCATCAAGCTGGACATTGGCAATCAACAACCTAGCCAACAAACAGTATTGGCGCGAATCGCCCCGCCAATATGGCCAGTATTTCTTGTATCCGGGCGCGCCCAGAACCGTTCGTGCGACTGTTGTGTTTCACCTCTGAAAAACACGTAAAAAATGCGCTATACTTGCTGCATTCCTCGATAGCTCAGTCGGTAGAGCGCCGGACTGTTAACTCCGCAGAAACAGTCCTCTTCAAAAAAACACCCCTCAAAAACCCTTATGAATCAATGATTTATAAGGGTTTTTTATTCTAAAGTATCAATTACACGGTTATTACACGAATACTTCGTGGGCTTTTCTCGAAATTTTTAAAAAGTTGCGTTTTACAACTTTTCCGGTGCCAGCATCAAATTTGGCAAAACTCATTGCTTGGTAGGCTTCGACTCTTTTGAGTCACATGAGCCTAGAAATTCAAATCAACAACAGCACCTACGTCAACACAAACATCCGCCGCAGGATTTCCCTTCACGGCATCGAGTTCGACGAAGAATTTTTAACCAATCTGGTCGTAAAACATCTGAAGGAGCAATCTCAGGTTGCACGCCCAACGATGCAAACAGCTTACGAAATTTACATGGCTGAGAACCACTCCTCTCACCGACGTAAGTTTCAAAGCAACGCCAATCTGTATTTCAATTATTTTGTACAGCTCTTTGACGATTTACCTTTGGATGAACTTCGTCATCACCACATCACCAAGTACAGGGATCACCAACTTGCGAGAGGACTGAGCCCAGTAAGCGTTCGCAAACACAACAATGTCTTGAATGCCATGATCAACATGGCCTTCAAACACCTAGATCTCCGTTGATTTGCCATAAGGTAGCTTGCGTCCAAAATCTGGACGCCCTACCCTATGAAATATCACAAACAGGAAGACTAAGCTTCCATGCGAAAGTCTCAACCCATTAATGCAGCACGCTCCTCATCAGTAATTAATGACTCAACCACAGTCACACCCTTAATGCTCTTGCGGATTTCATCCATCGCTGCGAGTTGCTGATTAAATACAGGTGACAAATGATTACCAAACTTTTGACAAGGTAAATCGACCGTTTTGCCTTGCCGAGCCCAAGTAACTGTCTCCACTTGAACTTGCTCAATTAGGCTTTGAAGTTGCAGATTCACTCGCTGTATGTGGTCAATCTTCGCTCGCAATTTTGCATTCTCTGGATGACGCCGATCTGTAGAAGCCATGTCTGATCTCTTTAAATGTTCGTTTCGATTATGAAGACTCATCAATAAAGCTATTTTGGAACCATTCGCTGGATATAACAATAGGATTCAAAATCAACATTTAATTTGACTTTCGAAGAAATCAAACATCGCCTGGACCAAATGATTCGTCATTGATAGGAAAATAGCCACATGGACCTAGATGTTTTGATAAGCCGAATACCTGATGTTGAGCAGCATCTCTTGCGCGCCATCGAACTAAAAACAGTATCGGTGGTTTACCAAAGTCAAAACGCCTTACCTTCAGAGAAACTTGTTGGAGTAGAAGCCTTGTGTCGCATCGGCTCGGGCCCTATCGCGGATGTATCGCCCGAAGAATTTATTCCTGTCGCCGAACACACCGGCTTGATTGCCCCGCTTGAACGGTTGGTCTTGTCACAAGTTGCAAACGACCTACCGCTACTCATGCGCCACCACCCCAACATTCGCGTGGGCGTGAACCTCTCGATTCGCCACATCACAGATCACGACTTTTTACCGTTCATACATGGCTGGCTAGACGCATTGCCTGCGGATGCCGTTGAACGTTTAGACTTTGAAATCACTGAAACCTATTTCCAGCGCATTTCTCAAACAGTTATTGAGGGCTTGCACACACTGCGCAAAAGGGGTGTTCGTATCGTCATGGACGATTTTGGTTCCGGCCAATCTAGCTTAAGTCGGCTACACACATTGCCATTTGATGTAATCAAACTTGACAAGCAATTTGCTCAGCAAATTGATCACCCCATGGTGTACGCCATCATCAAAGCCGCCATAACTTTTGCAGATGAGTTTGGCATTGAGTTAATTGCCGAAGGCGTGGAAACAACTGAGCAATGTCTCGCCCTTCAAGCCATCAACTGTCGCTTGGTTCAAGGTTTTTTATTCTCTCACCCACAACCCCTTGCGCATTGGCTCTCACTGCCAATCGCACACGCAACTTAAATGCCTTACATCACGATTCGCTGGAAATTCATCATCACCGTAGCCGTTTCTACTGCATGGATGCTGTTATCGATTTGGCTCTCTGTTCCCTGGTATGAACAACTCAGCGAACACACCACCCCATTCATCGCGGCTTTTTTAATTGGCTTCATTGCCATCATCCCCGGCTTCATGAACGCCTTCATCATGGTAGCCTTAGCTTTGGACAAACGTCCCCGAGTGCCGCTGTTTGAACACTACCCTAGCGTAACTGTGCTGGTGGCCGCTTATAACGAAGCGGAATCGATCGAAGACACCGTTCGCAGCCTGATGCGTCAAACCTATCCTGGCGAGCTGCATGTCACCGTCATCAATGATGGCTCTGCTGACAATACGGCCGACATCGTGCGCACACTTCTGCCCGAGTACCCCAACCTGAACTTATTGGATCTGCAAAAAAATGCAGGTAAAGCCAACGCACTCAACCAGGGCTTGGCACAGTGCACCAGCCCATTCGTCATCACCGTCGATGCAGATTGCTGGATTTGGAAAGACGGCATTCAAAACTTAGTTGGCCGCCGCTTGGCTGACCCAGCCAACACACGCGCCGTCGCCGGTGCGATTCTGATTCGCAACTCACGCCAAAACTGGCTCACAAAAGCACAAGAGTGGGATTACTTCTTAGGCATCGCTGCAATCAAACGGATTCAGTCTTTGTTTCAAGGCACGCTTGTGGCGCAAGGTGCATTTTCGTTGTACGACCGAGAAACATTGGTAGAAGTCGGTGGCTGGCCAGAAACCGTGGGCGAAGACATCGTGCTCACTTGGAAGATTCTGCAGGCCGGTCACCGCGTAGGCCATGCTGAAAACGCCATTGCACTCACCCGCTGCCCCGACAACCTGACCCAGTTCATTCGCCAGCGTCAACGTTGGTCACGCGGACTGATTGAGGCGTTCAAGATGACTCCCGGTCTTTTGATGCAACGGCGAATGCCTGTGTTTTACATCTGGTGGAACACCTTGTTTCCGTTTATGGACTTGGCCTACAGCGTGGGCTTTATTCCGGGCATAGTGCTGGCCATGTTTGGCCACTTCTGGATCGTTGGCCCGATGACCTTGGCTTTGTTGCCTATCAGCTTTTTGATGAACTCACTCATGTACTCCCGCAGCAAGGCCACGTTTGACGAAGTGGGTCTCACAGTGCGTCGCAACCGCTTGGGGCTGCTGTCTTACACCTTGGTATACAGCATCATATTGCAGCCCGCCTGTGTGTGGGGCTACATCAGCGAAATGCTGAACTTGCGCAAAACATGGGGAACCAAATGAAACACCACATCACAGTGCTCGCCGCATTCACCGCATTTAGCCTCAGCACATACGCATGGGCCGCAGACAACACATGGGCCATCTCACCTGCTTGGAACCAATCCAGCGACAGTGATGGTTTAAGCGTTCACAAAGCTTTTGCAACCGCCATGCCCAGCTACACCAATGGTCTGAAATGGCAAGGTGTGGAATGGCAAGAGCAACGCTATAAACAAAACAGCACAGCCTTGAGCGGCCACGGTGTGAACTACACAGCGCAAGACTTGGACGCACTCACAGGCCTAGGCTACAGCCTGAAAGTAGGCCTCAACCAAGGCCCGGAGAAAACCACTGTCATTGGTGACTGGAACTACAACAAAGCTTTCAACTCGCAATTGAATTGGGGCGTGTTTGCCAGCCGCGACTGGGTGGAGTCCATCGGCGCTTTGCAACAAGGCACTCACTACGACTTGGTGGGCGGCAATGTGGACTATCAAGTACACCCACGCATCACCCTTGTGGGCGCTTTGGCACAAACCCACTTCTCCGACGGACAAGACCGCCAGCAGCAACGCGCCCGCGCGGTGTGGGATGCATGGCCAGACCAAGGCATCACGCTGCAATGGGCTTACAAACACCAACTGGGCGACAGCCATGGTGTGACAACGCGCAACTACTTCAACCCCGACCGCTTGGACGAATCAATGGGCCTCATTGGTTGGCGTCGTCGCATTGAGGGCTGGCAGTGGTACGCACGCTTAGGAGAAGGTCGTCAACAAGTGAACAGCGAAGGCCACACGCCTGCACGCTTGGCTGAGCTGCAACTCACCAGCCCTGTGCGTGGTGACTGGTATTTGAAACTGCGTGCAGGACGCAGCGAAACCTTGGGCCTGTACAGCAGCAACAACGGCTATGTTTACCGTTACCTCGACGTGCAGTGGATCTGGCGACTGGATCGGTAATTCAAGTTGCAGACAGAGCCAAGCCGCCGTCACTGTCTGCATCAAATGTCGACACACGGTTGCGGCCACCTCTCTTCGCCTCGTACATGGCTTGGTCAGCATGCTGCTGAATGGCTTGCATGGTTTCTTGGTCGAAGCGTTTCACAGCCACGCCAATACTGGCAGTAATCTTTAGGCGAACGCCATCCACTTCAATGTGAATCGACTCAATGGCCAAACGCAATGTTTCGGCCAACTGTTGCGCACCTTGCACCTGCGTGTTGGGCAGAAAGACTGAGAACTCTTCACCACCAATACGACCCACGATATCGCTACGGCGCACCGCAGTTTGCAGCGTTTGAGCCACCGCAAGCAACACATCGTCGCCCACCGCATGGCCGTAGGTGTCGTTGATGGATTTGAAATGATCGAGGTCAATGAACAACACAGCAAACGATTGGTTGGCCCGCTGGCTGGCATGAATTTGCTGGTCACATGCGCGGTAGTAGGCCCCTGCGTTGAATACACGCGTTAGCGGATCATGGCTGGCCAAGTCTTGCAATTGCATGTTGTAGTCGCGCATACGCTTGAAGTAAGACATAGAGCGATCAACATACGCATGAAATGACACCGCGAAATACACCATAGCCAGCACACCAGTTGCAACCGCACTGGGCGAATAAGGCTGCTCTAGTTGGGGATTGATCAGCAAGAAGCCTGTGATCGTTAAACCTGTCACCGCCCAGCCAGCCCGCTGTCCCAACAAAATAAACACACAAGGAATATTTGTGTAAAACCACAAAATGCGCAACTCATCCACCGGCACATAGACCAGTGCAGAAATACTCTCAATTAGGCTCAATACCTCATACGTCCAGCCAACTTGCTTAAATCGCTTTGGTGAACCCCGTAACAACAGCCATAGCAACAATGTGCCTGTGACAAAAGTGATCATCATGCGGCCGTGCGCCCAACCAATCAGGTTCATCTGGCTAACCAGACCGAGGATGAGCAGACCCGTCAACACAGCAGCCGAGAGCATGAGCACGATGATGAACTTGTAGCGAAACTCTAGGTACTCTTCTTGCTCTGAAAATTGAACCGAACCAAAAGCCAACCACTTCAAAGCACGCATGGGCACGGAAACAAGGCGCTTAAACATAATCTTCCTATGAGAGATAACAGTCTTTATGATTGGAATTGAAACACAAACTCACAACCAAAATGACAAACCACGAGCAAGCCATCAAAAAAGCAAAATTTGCGGACATGAAGTTCCAAGTGGGGCAGCGTGTGCAGCTCATACTGGAAAGCGCTGGGGCTCACAAACAATACACGAGCGTCATTGGCTGGGTTGAAAACGAGTTCTTAATGCTGCGCGTACCCCAAGAGGATGGCTGGATCGTCCATCTACGCGAAGGCATGAATGTAGAAGTTCGCTTGTTTTCTGGTTTGTCCATCTTCACATTCAAAAGTCGTATTAACACTATGTTGCTTAACCCACGCAATTACATGTTGATGAGCTTTCCTGAGGAAATCTTTGAGACGCCCATGCGCGCCCATCTTCGAGTGCGGACAAGTTTGCCTGTGGAAATATTGAACGCCTCTATAACTGGACACAACTTGGGAGACTTCCACTTGCACGACATTAGTGGCGGTGGCACATCGGTCGTAGGACCGCATAAGCTGGGCGAGGTAGATAGCTCAGTCAAACTTAGGTTACGTTTTGATTTGCAATCCACAGGCAAATCAGAAGATGCTGAAATGACAGGCACTATTCAAAACGTGGAATTGATCCATCACGCAAATCAAAGCGACTCAAAGCCTGAATATCAACACGGCATCCGTTTTCATGAACCTGATGCTCGTGTAGTTTTGTTGGTACATGAACTTAAAGAGCGCACAGATTGAGCATCACCACATTTATGTTGTTACGGAATTTCGCACCAGACCTCACCGCACCGTCTAGAGCCACTCTTCTTAAAGTCGACACTAATTTGAGACAAATTGCGCTTGGGACGTATCCTCGCTTTAAGGGGGAATCCCATAATTTAATTTTCGCTCAGACCAAAATACTCATTAGCTAGCTACCAATGTCCTTAGATTCAAGAACCTTGCTGTTCTCCCTCGCATCTTTAGCGGTGCTAATTGCCCTCATGTCAATTCTGCTTGAGTCTACAAGTGGCGAGCGGGCTTACGGATTTAAGCAATGGGCTCTGGCATCGGCTGGTGTGGGATTCTCGCTAGTCTTAATTTTCTTTCGCGGGTTGATTCCAGATATTTTCGGAATATTTTTGGCTAATGTGGTTTTGCTGTTCTCGGCCTCTATGTGTCTTGCAACTGTGTGCAAGTTTTATGAGACCCCTTACCCTTGGTACTGGTGCATTGCCAGCGTAACTTTAGGATTAATCGGCTTAGGCTTATGGCAGTTTGGTGGTTTATCTTTAGCTGTACCTACGGTCACGGTGTGCATCGCATTGTCTGTACTTTTGTTTTACGCTGCCGTGCTAATTATGAAAAAAGCGATACGCCCCATCTCGTTCGCAGTGGCGTTGTTTGCATTCACCCTATGCGTCATGGCTGCGATGTACTGTTTAAGAGCGTTAACCACAGTCTTTGCTGCTCAGCCTACGATCGGAGTGATCAACAACTCAGCCACTCAGCTGGGAGTTTTGATTGTTGGAGCATTGTTTATCGTTAGCGCATCAATTGGTTTTTTTGTGATGGTCAATGAACGCCAGCGCTCGATCATTGAAGAGTTAAGTCGCCGCGATGTATTGACAGGTGTTTTGGTACGCCGCGCGTTCTTTGATGATGCACGTCAAGTTGTCGCAAAGCACTCAAGCTATGCAGTGCTCATGATGGACATTGATCATTTCAAATCCATTAATGACCGGTTTGGGCATGCAGGCGGCGACAGAACACTAGCGCACTGCGCTCGCCTGTTAATGAATGCAGTTCGCATTGATGATGTTCTGGGGCGCTATGGTGGTGAAGAGTTTTGTGCACTCCTACCAATGTGCAGCCTTGAACATGCGGAAAAAATCGCAAACACTATCGTTATTCAAGCCCGCGGGCAGAACGTAGCACTTGATACGAATCAGCTGGCACATTACACCCTCTCCATCGGTGTAGCCATTTATGAAGATAAAGAAGAGCTACTAGCTACCATTGCTAGGGCTGATGCTGCTTTGTATCAAGCGAAAAATACAGGCCGAGATCGTGTTTGTTTAGCTTGAGTTCGCACAACGTACCAGCTCAGACTCTGGACACCCCTGCACCGTCCAGAGTATCCCAAGCGTCCAGATTCTGGACACCCCTGCACCGTCCAGAGTGCTGATATTTCAGTAAAACAGCGGCATAGCCACCCAATACAGCCCGCTGTAAACGATATCAAAACGCGCTTGACATCAAGTTGAAAAAACAGCCATTTTTTTGCTATACTATGCGTCTCTGCAAAACACGACAGTGTTACGCATACCGAATATTCCTCGATAGCTCAGTCGGTAGAGCGCCGGACTGTTAATCCATTAAAGCCAGCATATAGCTGGCTTTTTTATTTAAAAATCCTTTTAAAATAAAACACTTAGGATTAACTTTTAGATCAAGCCTCAATTACACATATATTGCACAGTTTTTCCGTAGGCTTCTCAAAATTAACTGCACTTTCACACTGGACGCTTGATCATTTAAGCGCTTTGATGAACGTCCAGACCACCAGCAGAAACGACACAGCACTCCCTTTTGTGGAGTCGAACTTTTCAAAAAAGTGGTTAACGTAAATTGCTCTGGACGCCCTAGACATTGCAGAGAAGTTTTTTTATTTCTCAAACACTTTCAACACCTACCAGACGCGCTGAACTGCACTGATCCCGAATAGTTTTCAGCCCCTGGTAAATGGGGCCATTGTAGAAATCTTCCCAAGCATCTAGTGATGGAAACTCCAGAATCACGATTCGTCTTGGATTCCAATCCCCTTCGTAGACACGATGCGCGCCGCCACGAGTTAGATACTTTGCGCCTGCATCTGCCAAAGCCGGTTTAACTTGATTCATGAAATCCTGATACCTAATCTGATCATGAATTTCGACATCAAAAATCACATACGCAGTCATATTCACCTCCCCAAGAAAGTAACGAGCATTTGGTTGATTTGTAGATTAGATGAATTTCAAGGTGCCATTATTCTTGACGCCTCCAAGAGGTCGAGCGGCAGCGTCAGATGCGCTATGAAAAGTGTCTATAGGTTTGGGGGAATGCCAATGAAGCGCCGCGTAAACTAGATGCAATCAAAAATGATTGCTGCGCCGACGGCCGGCAATAGGAGGCAAATGCATGCAAGACATTGAACTGCTGGGTGTACCTGGCTCTCCTTACACACGCAAAATGCTTGCACTATTGCGTTACCGCCGCATCCCTCATCGCATGTTGTGGGGCTCACATTTCGATCCACCGAGGGGTTACCCCGAACCCAAAGTCAAACTCTTACCTACCTTCTACTTTCCAACGGCAAATGGGCTAGAAGCCATGGTCGATTCAACGCCAATCATTAGGCGACTCGAAGCAGAGCACTCAGGTCGAACGGTAATCCCTGACGATCCATTGCTGTGTTTTCTTGATCAACTCATAGAAGACTTCGCAGACGAATGGCTGTCCAAGGCGATGTTTCACTACCGTTGGAACTTTTCTGAGGACGCCGCGCACGCAGGCCCTTTACTAGCACTCTGGCAACACCCGCAACTCAGTCGCCATAACTCTGAAAGAGTTGCCGCAGATTTCGCACATCGACAAATATCACGGCTTTTCGTAGTTGGTTCTAACAAGCACACGGCACCTGTAATAGAGTCAAGTTTTCAGCGCATGGTTGGCATCATGGACCGCATCATTGAGCGCCAAGGCTTCGTGCTTGGTTCGCGGCCAGCATCAGCAGATTTCGCTTTATTTGGACAGCTAACACAATTGGGATTGGTTGACCCTACACCGGCCCACTTTTTGGAGTGCAACTCGCCGCGCTTGCGTGCATGGCTGGACCGTGCTGAAGATCTTTCAGGTCACACTGACGATAAATGGTTAACAAACCTTGCAATACCGGATCATTTGGGTGAGTTGCTACAAGAAATTGGCCGATGCTACGCACCATTCCTTATTGCCAATGCGCAAGCTGCTGCCAACGGTCAAATGGATTTTGAAACAACCATTGATAACAATTTTTGGTCGCAGCCGGTCTTTCCATATCAAGTCAAGTGCCTTGAAGCTTTAAGGAACTCAAGAAAAATCATGAATGAAGAAACTCGTGATGCCCTTGATTCCTTGCTGACTGGAACCGGCTGTGAAATTCTGTTTCGATGAATTTAACGTCAAGAAAATTAACGCTTCAACCCAAGCTGTGTAATTGAAATACATCCAAGCTCATAAACTCTGGACACCCCCGCACCGTCAAGAGTAGCCCAAGCGTCCAGATTCTGGACACCCCTAGACCGTCCAGAGCGCTGATATTTCGCGAAAAACGCGGCATTGCCACACATCAGAACCCGCAATAAACGACATCAAAACGCGCTTGGCATCAAGTTGAAAAAACAGCCATTTTTTTGCTATACTGTGCGTCTCTGCAAAACACGATTCTGTTCTGCATACCGAATATTCCTCGATAGCTCAGTCGGTAGAGCGCCGGACTGTTAAGTCCGCGGCAATAGGAAAACCCCCACTACTTCGATAAAAAAGTCGTTTAATTTCAACGACTTATTAAACTTTTTTAACCTAAAGTATCAATTACACGGTTATTACACGAATAGTTTGCAGGCCTCTCACTAAATTGGAAAGTTGCATATCGCAACTTTTCAAGCCTCACCTCTACTTTTGACTTTGGCGTCGTCATTTTTGCTCCGCCCTACTTACTCGGTTACAAAGTCAAAAAACTAAGATTTCGGGTTTGCTAACTTCTACGTTTTCACTAATCTCGAAGAACCCTTCCAATACTCTGGGACTCTTCCCTGAACGGTTGCCCAGCCAGTGTGGTCGAAACTAAATTTGTGTGACTTTCAATTGCGTAAACGCATTTACTTAGGCTAAGCAACTTTTGAAGAATCACATGACAAATGAAATCCAACTGACACCGAATACTTTTTTAAGCACAACAATCAAAAGGCGAATCCCTCTGTGCGGAGTGGAGTTTGACGAAGACTTCTTAAGCGAACTGGTCAGCAAGCACATGACCCAGTTCCAAAAACATCAAAGACCTAGACTTTCTAACGCCTTTGAAATTTACATGCAAGAGAACACATCTTCTCATCGAAGGAAATTTCAAACCAACGCAAATCAATATTTCCGAACGTTCACAACGTTTTTTGGCGATCTGCATTTAGATGAACTTAGCCATTCACACATCACCCGCTACCGTGACCATTTATTAGCACGCGGTCTTCACCCCAACAGCATTCGTAAACACAACAACATTTTGAATGCGATGATCAACATGGCATTCAAACACTTAGACATTGATAGGCTTAGCCCATTTCGGGGACTTAGTATTCGTGGTGAAGGTGAAAACACAAGACCTATTCCCAACATCACCAAAGAGCTTTTATTGCAAGTGAAGGCCTATCTGCTTCATTGGCAATCACCAGCAAAGATGGTTGGACTGATTCAACTCAATACAGGGATGCGAATTTCTGAGCCTTCCATGGCACGACTAGAGGACTTAGTACTTGACCATGAAATTCCACATTTGTGGGTAAGAAAAAATAAGTTCACTGATCGAAAAACTAAAGCAAGCATTCGAGCAGTACCGCTACTTGGCGTGTCGCTTGATGCCGCAAAAGAACTTCACAAACGCGCCACCGCATCAAACAGCGAATGGCTTGTCCCTCAATATGCAAGTGAAATTGGCGGGACAAATTGCTCGGCAACACTCAACAAATCGATGAAGCACCTAGGCTTTAGAAGCCATATGTTCCGACATGCATTCATTGATCGCCTTAAGGGCTGTAATGACATCCCTGTCCCACTTGCGGAAAGCATTACCGGACATGGGCGTGGTCAATCAGACTTTGCAAAATACGGCACAGTGGGATATTCATTGGAGCAGAAGCTTGAGGTGATTCGCAAGGTCTTAATCTAATTGACGAAAAAAAGCCCCTGTAAAAACTACAGGGGCTAGTGGAAAAATTGTTGATGACGTGACAGGGAATCGAACAAATCAAGAGCTTTTTCAGGGCATCAGCCCTTGCCAAAAAAGCTTGACAAGAACTGCAAAAACTTCATTTTTCTTGCTATACTGTGCGTCTCTGCAAATCACATAAGTGCTTTGCACAAAAAATATTCCTCGATAGCTCAGTTGGTAGAGCGCCGGACTGTTAATCCGTAGGTCCCTGGTTCGAGCCCAGGTCGAGGAGCCAAAAACCCTTTAAAAACAACGACTTAGGTCGTTGTTTTTATTTTATACATTAATTACACGGTTATTACACGAATATTACACACGCCACTCATTGCTTTTTTCTAAAAGTGACTGTAAAGTGCTGGCATGCGCGTATTAGGAAGCGAAACTGTCGTAGTCAAGCCAGAGTTGATTAGGCTTGTGCGTCGCGACGACAGTAAGAAATGGCAAGCTCATTACAAGCTGGAGAGTGTTAAAACTTGGTTCCGTCGCAGCACAGATACTGCCGATATTAAGGAAGCCACCAAGATAGCTGAGCGTATGTGGATGAAGGCCACCTTTGACTTTGAGGAAGGTCGCCCCGTAACCAGTAAAAAGTTCAAGCCAGTGGCGGAAATCGTTCTGCACCGCTTGGAGGCGGAAATTGCTGCTGGAACCGCCAAACCCAGCGCCAGAGACTATGTGTCAGCCATAAAGTTGTACTTAATCCCCTTCTACGGCGCTTTCAACGTAGATGGCATCAAGCCGCATGTGATATCCGAATTCCATGTCTGGCGTCGTGAAAAGGTAGGTCGCGAGCTCTCCGGCAGCGCTCAGAGCAATCACAACGCTGCACTGAACCTAATTTTTGATGAAGCTATTGAGCGCGGCTACATGACAGCCTACGAGCGCCCTCTCACCAAGAACACTGGGGTTGAAAGTGACCGTCGTGCTGAGTTCAGCCAAGAAGAGCTGGAAGCCATGATGAAGTACGCACCCAAGTTCATTATTGATGGTCGCACAGCCCGTACAAAAATCATCCGTGAACTACTGGCCATCTATGTACCCTTCATGGCCGCTACTGGTATGCGCCCGGGTACTGAGGCGGAGTACCTAGAGTGGCGGCATATTGATGTGGAAATACGTGATGGACAGCCAATCCTGCATTTCCGTCTACAGCGCGGGAAACGCGGCGCACGTAACTTTGTAGCCCATAACAGCTGTTGGCTGCTGCTAGAGCGCCTACGTCAGCTTAGTCCCGACTTGTCCAGCATGACGCTGGAGGAAGTTTTAAAGAAAAAAATCCCCAAGCTGCTGTTCCGGCTTTCGGACGGCTCCGTGCCCGACAACTGGAACAAACCATTCCGTCAGTGGCTTGAGGACTCAGAGTTACTCAACTGCCCTGTTTCGGGCAAGGAGCGCAGCTTGTACAGCTTGCGCCACTACTACGCCACCCAGCGCTTGCTGGAGGGAATCCCCATTCACGACTTGGCTGAACAGATGGGTACATCTGTATTGATGATCACCAAGCACTACAGCCACTTAACGCCTTTAATGAAGGCCAAGCAATTTGCTGGTGTTGTGGACGAGACCGCCAGCACTGAAGCTGCTCAGATCAAAGCCATCATGAGTGCACAGATGGCTAACAACAACATCATGAACTTGGTGCAGATGGGCACAGGCCTTGTAATGCCCCTGATTGCACAAAACTCCGAACTTACGGACGACTTTGAGAATCGCCTCAAAGCTCAACGCAAAAAGTCCGCTTAACCCCCTGAAATGATTTACTAACCGCGACCTACCCCCACGACTGAATAATCAAAGCCCATCATGTCTGAACTCCTAACACAGTACTTCGAACGCTACGCAGAAGAAGCCATCACCAAGATGAAGGCAGCGCTGATTGCGGTCGATTACTACGAACGGATCAGGGTCAGACTCGCGAGAAAAGAAGATCTCAGTGGCGAACTAGCCATCATTGCCAAAGTTGGTCCTGCAGGCACTATGGCCGTAGTCAAGGAAGCCATAGCGGACTACAAAGCACAAGTTTCAGGTGCTTGGGAATTAAACCAGCGCCTGCAGGACATTGGCAAGCATAAGGTTAGTTTGATTGTTAATGAACGCGAACATCTACCCCGAGCAGATGTCTCCTACCAATTTAAAAGCAAGGCCGGCACCGTGAAGGTTCACATCACAACTGCAGGCGAGACTTTTAGATTGGAGATCAATGCAGGCAAGAATCCTATGGCTGCGCAGATGGCCTGCATTGAACTCGAAAAGCAACTGACATTTATTGCACTTACTGGGTAAAACCACCCTGCTGCCTAGGAACGATGGGCTTGTTCTTGTGATGTGAGAAGTCATATGCTTTGTCCAAAAATTCACACGCTATGTCTATATCGTAGTTTTCGATATCCATAATTTGCACACTTTTGTTCAATGCCAAGTACTCCCCAAAACACTTAGGTCGAGAGTTCTTAGGTAGATCGTCATAGCGCGGAAATACAAATCGCCACTCGAGTCCATTCATGTCGTGGTTCAAGTGAAAGCAAGATGCCAGCGTCATAGGCGACAGTCTCATGGATATGTAGATATCAAAAGTTTGACTTTTCTCATCAAGTGACTGCCACATGTCCTCTAGTTGCACTGCCTCAATGATGTGCCTTGTGCGAGCTGCCATATCCAACTTGTACAGGGATGCTTCAATCGTTTCATCGTAATCAATGAACGACGCGATCTCATCCAAGCTCATGTCGTACAAATATTTAAAAAGATGTGCTTGTTCCATGGTGCCTACCCTCAAACTGGATGTCGTCTAATCACTTGAAATTTATACATCTCATGCAAGGCGCGTTGAAATGTGTATTCAAGATCGTTAGAGCCCATCTGTTCTAGCGCACCATACACACTGATGTCATCACTTGGTGTGTAGCCTTTAAATCCGGTGCTGTTTTCATAAGCCTCGTCCAAATCACCCAAGGCTTGGTCGAGAACATTTTCTGCATGATCTCTGGCTGATTGAAATGAATTTATGGCATCTTGAATATTTGTAACATCATTGCGCCAAGTATCAAGTGTTGACTGTGTAACTTCAATTGAGCACAACGCGTCATCTTTAAGAACAGCAAATGTGGCGACCTTGGTATCTGCAGGGATTGCCATCAAATAATCTGACGGTCCTGGGTAATGCAGCAAATTTTTAGCGATCTCACAAACCGTCTCTTCAGTACTGCCACCCGCATGAGTCATAGGTGAATCAGCACGACGTGGAATAACTAGATATCTAGACATTGCTATTCCTTTCATGCGTGGTGATGGGAGAAAGTTTCGACTTCGAAGATCTCCTCGACCTTTTCGGAAATTTCGCCAAACGAGTAGTGCTCAAGATTGTCAAAGGCTCTGTCCATACCAATGTTCTCTAGCACTTTGATCTCTTGAAAGTTTTTACTTTTTTCACATGCAAGATCTAATGCTCTGGCGGCTTCAACTATTGTGGAATAGGCATCTCCGATGGCATCATCGACGGCATAAGATAAATCAGTCAAAGGCGAAATCTCCTTTTCCCAAAGTTCAGCTCGCTCGTCATCAATTTCTACTGAAAATTTCGCTGCCTCTTTAATGCTCTCCCAAGTAGAGTGCGGGTTCTCCAAGGGGTACGCAATATAGAAATCTTTAGGTAAAGCATCTTGGGAAACTACTTTGGCGATGGTGCAAGCCATCTCCTCCCTGCTGCCCGGCACATTAGATTGCCCACTACCCGGTTGATTCTTGAATACCAAGTATTTCGTCATTTTGATTTCTCCTATTTGATCGTTATTCCTATGAATAAATGATCAGCCAAGACACAGCCGTTACTCTGCGCCCTGACCAGATCAAGGGCTTGCTTTAAAAGGGAGCGTCGTCACTGTTATCCATATCAATGACTTCTACTTTCTTGTGTTTCAGAGGAATCGCCAACTGAACCTGCATTTCCTTGCGCAGGCTTTCAGGCTGAGATTTGTCCATGGAGATCTGCTTCTTAAGATTACGAACACCGTGCTCCAGCACTGTCAAATCGTTTGGCAGCGTCTTACCAATGAACTTGACTAAGTTGTCTTCGTAAGCTTTTCCAAGCTCATTAGCAGAGACCATCTTGAACTTGCTGCCACCCACATGCACGGCAACGAACACGCAAAAAGATGACGAATCAGTTTTACCCTCTTTATCTTCAGCGTAGACGCAGACATCGCCATCAAAATCGAAGTCCAATTTGGATGCCTTGCCAACCAACTCGTAATACTCGCGAATCAGTGCAGTTCTTTCCTTGTTGTTCTTATCACCAGTACCTTTGGCTAGCGCTGCGGATTCAACGTCCTGAATCTGGCTCACACCACCGCGGCGAGCGATGTATGCGGGCAGATCTGCCGCTACAAGATTTTCTTTTTGCGCCACAGTCAAAACTTTCAAATAACGGCTCGCTGTAACCTTATCTGAGCGAACCATGTACTTGACCATCGTGGTAATGGCAGGTGTATTGGACTTGAGCGTGATGCTGTGGTTATCTTTTAAATCCTTACGGATCTCAGTCAAGATCTTTTCCTTGTAACTACTGTTTTCAATTCGCATGGAGAAGTCATAGATCGAAGCCAGTAGTTCATACAGCGCGTTATGGCCACGCTGGACGATTTCCACTTCATAGCGTTCACCGAGCTTGAACAGTTCAGCACCTTCAGTGAGGAATTTTTGGACCTCCGGGTTGTTACTCAAGACATCCGTGCCTGCCGCGCTGGCAGTGCGAACCTTCGCAGGCTTGGCAAAGGCACTTAGATCAAAAGTATCAAGATCTACGCCCTCATATTCCTCTACGGCACTAGGGTTCATTGGGGGCGGCTGCACCCCAACTTTGATGGCTCCATTGGTTAATTGCATGGCTATTTCCTTTCAGGGTTATGCAGCCAATCGCTGCTGGAACCAAGGCTAAGGGGCTTCGGTGATACAGATTCACTCTAGACAGAATCTGTATCATTTTTTATATTGATAACCCATTCACCAGCTGGGAGATCAACGTGGATACAGCTAACCTAGCCCTGCGCGGCAACGATTTACTGGCATCAAGCCTTCACTTTTGGTGGGTCGCATTTCTTCGCAGCAGCAAAGATTTTTGGTGGATTTGCCAGCAAAAAGGCAAGTGCCTGGATGATCGGTTGGTCAAGATTTGGGAGGACTTTGGGGATCTGTACCAGTACAAATCATTTCCAGAGTGGTGGATCAAAAAAGGTACGAAGCTCTTTGACTCGCCACAAATTGAAATGGAACTGGTCAAAGCCTTAACTGCGGGTCTTGAGCTACTGCTAAAAACTGATCTAAAAATTCCAATGCCCGGAATGGTTTGCCTTGCGATTCCATTGCACCTAGATCCCAAAACCATCAGCGAGGCGATTTTCAAGCTCTTCACCACAGCACGTTTACGTGGTTCGCATTTCGATCAAGATGCCAAATACCAAATCATCAAGTCCGGTAACAAAAAAGCCTACAAGAGCATCAAGCCTGCTTATCTGACGAACGCCCTCAATGTCTGCATTGATCACAGTAACGCTTCAGATCAGATCAATCACTGGGGTACCTATCAGGTGAGTAAATTTTTGGAGCTATGCCCACAGCATCACCCCAAAGCTGGTGACTCCATCATCAGAACGAGATCAAAGCAAAAAGCCATGCGAACTAAATCAAGCCAAGCCACTTCGATGGCAGCCAAGTTGATCGCCAACGTTGAAATTGGTCGATTTCCAAGCTGTACAGATGTGCCCATGAAGGCTAGATGGACACCCAATCAGGAGGCTGATCTGAATACTGCAATCTCTTGTGGGCAATGGCAAAAATCTAGTTGGTTTGAATCGGAGCATTCATTCATGTTGCCCGAGCATTTAATCAGTGACACCAGCTTTGATGGTCTCAAGCAGCAAAGGTGCTTGGACTTGCTGAGTGACATGCGAGAGGTGAGACACGCATGCTGAGCATTGTGTAAATCTAGCTATCTTGACTACCAAGGTAGGAGAACCATTTGCGCTATGCCTGTCGTGACCGCGATTGCGGTTCAGAAAAGCACTATGTTTTCTGCCTAAAAACCGCGCTTTTGACCCGAAAACGCACTTTTTAACTGACTTATTGTTTTGAAAGGGTGCTGGGCACGTGAGTGCATCACCAACTCGTCCTTGTCTCTTTCGTCATAGCCATTAGTCATGGGCTCAATGGGGGTCACAGGTTTTTGGATGGGGGTTGGTGGCTGGGGGTAGATTCTTTGCTGGGGGTTGGACTTAGTAATCTCTTTTTGCAAGTGCTGGGCTAATTGTTGATGCTGCTGAGTCTGCTGCTTAGCTGCTTGGGTTGGAGTTAGCTGCTGGGGGTTGGGCTTTGGTAAGGGCTTGGGTGCTGGAGCCATTGGCGCACGTCTAGGTTTAACTGCTTTACCCTTAGCCTTAGGCTGAGACTTGTGCGCGGTTTTCACTGGGGCCTTGGGTACATGCTTTGCTGCGGGCTTGACGGGTGTGGTCGCCTTACCCTGACCCATAGTTGCAGGCTGCCCAGGGGTCATAGAGCTAGACGGTAGTTGCTGTGCAAACGCGCCCCACATCTTGTCCGATACCAACTTCCATAATGCCAGTTGGTCCTCGGGGTTGGCAATTTCCATAAATCTCATCTTTGGTCTCCTTTTCCTACATTTATTTATCTGTTGCCATAAATAAATGCATGCGGATATTTGAGCTTGAAAAACCAAAAACACCAGAGCAATTGAGACTGGATCAACTAAGCGTCACCAGCAAACGGGCAAGTGATGCATTAAAAACTGAACGTGAAAGACAAAAGGCACAACGCGCACAGCAAGCCCTGCAAAAGCTGCGTATGACAATTAAGCCCAATACCGCTACTGTCAAACCCATTAAGCCAATCAAAGCCGTTTAGTCAAAAGAAAACCAGCAAGCTATTCACCTGCTGGCTCCGATTTTGTATTGCACTAAGACTTGGCTGGCAACTTCAATGTTGGGCGACTACTAGTAGCAGAGTCTTTGGCAGAGCTTGCTTTGACCTGTCCCATTACTGCATCAATTCGCTTGTCCAACTCACCCGCGTCCACAGCTGAGCGAATCACTTGAAGCGAGGTAATCACATCAGCAATGCTGTCAGTTTCGATGGCATTTTTCCCCTCGACTATTTCCAAGGTGCGTGCCCCGTAACGGACAGTTATGCACAGCTTGCCCTTTTCATCTGACCACCACCAAGGCTTTAACTTCTTAGGCACTTCAACTTTGCGGCTCTGCCCAGTCGCCTCATCCTTTACTGTCCGAACTCTTACAGGGGAAAACTCAGCGCCCGACTGCTGCGCTTTGGCTAACTGGATTTGCTCAGCTAACTTGGTGCTGAGCTTTTGACGCCTTGCGTGCTGTGGGCTATTGCCCTTTTCACGCTTGGCTTGAACTAATTTCAACGCGTTTAAACCTGACATAGCTACTCCTTGTGTGTGTTGCAGGAATCGCTAATTTATTGTCAGACCATGGCGTCGAGCAACCGAAAAGACTGGTAACCCGACTACTTGGCGGGGCTCAAACTATTGGTTGACAGATCAATCAACAGACAGGTTTGAATAGTGCTCTCGAGCTCGAATTGTCTCTAGACGTATGCGCTCTTTATGTGCAGCTTCATCCATTTTCAAATCCAAATAACGAGGCTCATAACGCTCCAACTGCTTGTGACTCAAGCGCCAATAAGGGTTTTTGGTTCGATCTTGCATAGCCATTTCTATGTCATGACGCAAGTCCACGCTGAGCTTGTGCTTGAAGAAAATAGCGTCATGTACTCGAGCAATGGGTTCGCGGCCGTGTTGGGCAGCTACTTCACAAACAATGTCCATGACTTCGGTTTCATCGTGCTGGTAAAGGTAAGCAAGGATCTTGGATTTACTGGGTCTGCCACTGGGCGTTTGAAGGAATGATTTGCTGAGCAAGTCCCTACGTGTAGTTTTGACTAATTCATATAAATGCGTATCTAGGATGCTCTGTTCGTTGATGTAGGCCTGTACTGTTGGATCAGCAAGGAATCGTTCCCTATCAGTGCCGTTTTTGATAATGTCGACTAGCGCAGGATTTGTCCAACCACCTGATTCGTTTTGCCAGCCAATAGTGTTTTGACGAGCACCAAAGCTGATGGCCGTAAACGCCTGCTTGAGCAATTTAGGTTGAAGATCTTTGTGGACTGGGCTGTCATCTTCAAATGTGAAGTACTGAACTGTGCCCATGAAGTCAGCTTTGTCTTCCAGAAAATTCAGCGTGGCACTGAAAACCTTGCGCAAATCCTTGCCCTGCCCATACGCATCGATGTATTGTTTGGCCCAGCCCATCTTCCAAGCTACAACACTTGAGCGGATGTCATATTCAAAGCAATTACCCAGCACTGCTCGGCGTAGTTCTTTGTTGATGTTTTGAACACTGGTGCCCTCGTAGTACATACGCCCGAATGCACTGGGCTTCTTGCGCTGCACATAGTAGCCATCCATCACACTGGAAATGGCCAAAATAATTCGCGCTTGGCGCAGGGCTTGATCTTTCTTTTCTTGGCTGATTTTCTCTGACTCTGTTGTGAGCCAAATGATGTAGCTTTTGACGCTTTCCTTGTCCACAGGTACAAGGTCAAACAGCTCTTCGATCTCTTCTGATTTAATCCGTTGCTTGAACTCGGGAAACAACAAGTTCAAGACTTGGTAGTTGCCAAAGTCATCTCCGCAAAGGTACTGATCAATTTCACTATCGCTTTTGCCTGAACGCAATATCTTGTCCTCTACTGCCAGCGTGTCCACCATGGTCACCAGCTTGGTCAATTTGCACTGGCTCACACTACCTGTTAAGTTTGAGCCAGTGATCACCGACTCAACTAAGTTCAAGTTGTTGTTCCTGAGCCATGCGTGGACACGCAGCTTTGCAGGCCCAATCTGCCCGCCTTGATTTGCAAGTTGCTGGAGTGAAATAGCGAACAGATCATATTTGCGCTGCAGGGGTGTCGCAGCAAAATGCAGGCTTTTGAACAGCATGGTCTCAAGCACGCTAATGTATTTAGCCAGTGCTCTATGTGCTGTATTGGCAGGCTTAGGAAACGCCTTTTGCAGCGCTTCGTAGACTTTTTGATCGACGGTGATTTTGATCATCTGCCACCCCATGTAGACAGGACTAAAGAAATCCTGGAATTCACACGTATTTAGCTGGAATATACAGATTATCTAGAAAATTGAAAAAGTCACACGCTTATAGTAATTAATCAATTAAGTAATGAGCACATGTGCCCAAATGACCCATAAATGGGTCACTTGGACTGATTGAAGCCAAATCAAGCAAGTCCTTCTTTGTCAGGAACAAGACCGAAATTCCGAGCAAATGCGGCCCAGATCATCCGGTTGGCAACTAGTCCAGCAGAGCATAAAATGGCTAAAACACGGGCTAAATTTGAAAAAAATCATCATCATTGCAGGACCCAACGGCGCAGGCAAAACCACATTTGCCCATGACTTTTTGCCTGCTGAAGCCCAAACGCTGCGCTTTATCAACGCCGACTTGATTGCTGCTGGCTTGGCTCCATTCAATCCAGAGACTGCATCCTTCAAGGCAGGCCGGTTGATGCTGGAAGAGATTGATGAGTGTGTGGACGCTGGACACAGCTTTGCGTTTGAAACTACGCTGTCAGGCTTGACCTATTTGAAAAAGATCCCCTTGTGGCAAACCCATGGCTACCAAGTCAAGCTCTGGTTCTTGTCATTGGCCAATGTAGAAATTGCTGTTTCAAGAGTTGCCCGCCGTGTTCTGCAAGGTGGACATAACATTCCCGAAGACGTTATTCGCAGGCGCTTTAAAGCAGGCTTAGCTAACTTCAACGAGCGTTACAGCAAGGCAGTTGACTCTTGGGCGTTTTATGACAGCTCTGGCATGCACCCAAAACTAATTGACTGGAGTAACAAATGAACACCAAAGATATTCGCACCTCCACTGATCCAGATCTGGCAGGCTCATATGCGGCCATGGAACGTGCAGCACGTGCAGCCCAAGATCTAGCCATCAAAACTAACACGGGTATCGTTGTTGCAGTTGATGGAAAGAACGTTGAATTGACTGCGGCTGATTTGATCAAGCTACGTGACCAGGAAGCACAACACCCTCATCACTGAGCTGATAAGACGCTCACCCACTAGCCAGCTTTACGCTGGCTTTTTTGTGCGAGTCACTTTCACACTCTTGATAAGTACATGATGCACACCTACCAAGCATCAGTTCGGGCACAAGTTCGAGGCCGCAGCCAAGTGATTAAGACGGAAGTTAGAGCCCTGAACGCGCAGGACGCGCGTTGGTTGCTATGGGCTCAGTACGGATTTCACAGCATTCAAGCTGGCCCAAGCCTAATCAATTCTCGCTAGGCAGCATGATCACCAAGTTATTTCTTTCCAATTCTTTCGAAATATTCACAAAGCTGGAGTCTTTTTTATTTTGATTCTTTCAATAACTGTTTCATTTCGGCAATTTCTTTTTTCTGCATAGTGATTATTTCTTGAGCAAGCTGACGAATCTTTGGATTCTTACCATGTTGTAAAACTACTTCTGCCATATCAACAGCTCCCTGATGGTGTGGAATCATGGCAGCAAGAAAATCTTTATCAGCATCGCCTGTGAATTTTATGTCCATGCTTTTGTGCATGTTGTCATTGATCTGCTGATATTTTTTTGTGGATGTCGTCGCCGTTTCCGTGCTTGATGCTGAGGAACTGTGTCCTGCGTGCGAACCATGCCCAGCATGCGGATCGGTTGCTTTGGTTTGTGCTGCGACTCCGAAGCAGAAAAATGCCGTTGAAGCAATCAAGATTATTTTGTGTGAAGTGTTTTTCATTTTGATATGTCCTTAGATTTTTTTGTTAATGTTTAATTTTGAATGAGATTAATTAAACATAAAAAAGATTGCAAAAATTTTCGAAAAATACCCACGATACGAAAACATTAAAGTTGTTTAAGTTTCAATGCAAAGCTCACAATTAAGGTCAAATTTTTTATTTAATCGTAAATCGCACAGTCATGCTCTTGCCGTTGACGTTGCTCAGCGCAGCGACGAGTTTGTCACCTTTGCCCAGATTGACGCCCATGACACGCAGCGTGTTGTCGCCTCCTTCTTTGATGTCTGCCTCGGATTTTTTGGTACCTTGCAAGACGGTGAGCTTGCCAGTGATGCCTTTGGTGGCCATCGGTTTGTCATGGTCCATCATGTAGATCGTGGCGCCATCCGCCTGAACGACCAGTTCAAAGCTCAGGTCATTGGCCTTCTGCACGATGCCGCCATGCTGGGGCTTGGCGTTGCCATGAGCCTGGACCGGGTTCATGCCCAGGCAGTAAATGGCCAAACCAGCGACTGTAATCAAATGCTTCATCTTCATGTTTCTAAACTCCATGTATGGCGTGGTGCGCTTGAAGGCGGCACCACCAAACCTGTCGATCACCTCGTCAAAACGCATCGTGCTCGGGTCGCTGCGGCTCATGGTCGGTGCTGCTGGGCTTCAACAGCCGTTCCGTTGCGTCGGCTCCAAAGCGCCAGAACAGCAGAGGTGTTAGCAGAGTGTCTAAAAGCGTGGAACTAACCAAGCCGCCAAAGATAACAACCGCGACGGGGTGCAGAATCTCCTTGCCCGGCGCATCGCCGGCCATCAGCAGCGGCGTTAACGCGAAGGCCGCCACCAGAGCAGTCATCAGCACCGGTGTCAGCCGCTCAATCGAGCCGCGCACGATCATGGGCTGGCTGAAGGTCTCGCCCTCAAATTTGCACAAATTGATGTAATGGCTGATCTTCAAGATGCCGTTGCGCGTGGCAATACCCGCTAAAGTAATGAAGCCCACCATTGTGGCCACCGATAGCGTCACGCCCGCCAGCCACATCGCGACCACACTGCCGATCAGGGCCAGCGGAATGTTGGCCATGATGATGCCCGCCAGCACCGCCGAACGATAGCGTGAGTAAAGCACCAAGAACATAAGCGCCAGCGACACCAGCGACAAGCCCATGATCTGTCCGGTGGCCTGCTCTTGCGCCTGGAATTGACCCTCCAGATTTATAAAGCTGCCACTGGGAAGCGCTGTAGCAGCAATAGCTTGGCGAATGTCTGCCACGATGCGGCCCATGTCGGAGCCATCGCTGTTGGCATAAACGACGATACGCCGGCGGCCATTTTCTCGCCCTATTTGGTTGGGGCCGTCGGATTCCGTCACCGTGGCGAAGCTCGACACCGGTAAGCGTCCAGCCGGCGCATCTACCAGCATGCGTGCCAGATCCTGCGGGCTGCGCTTGTCGTCGGGCAGCCGCAGAACCAAGTCGTAGCGCTTGGCACCATCCACAATTTGCGAGCCATGAGCACCGTCCGTCAGCGCCTTCAGGATGCGCAGTGCCTCACCCGGCGCCAGGCCTGTCTGCGCCAGACGCTGCGGGTCAAGCCGGACCATGATCTGTGGGATCAGCACCTGCTTCTCAACAGTCAAGTCCACCAGGCCGGGAATGGTGGCCAACTGGCCGCGCATCTGTTCGGCCAGCCCACGCAAGGTGTCGGTGTCGTCGCCGTAAATCTTTACCGCGATCTGGGCACGAACGCCCGAAAGCAAGTGATCCAACCTGTGCGAAATCGGCTGACCAATGGCCACTTGTCCGGGCAATACGGCCAGTTGGGCGCGAATGCGGGCCATCACTTCTTCACGGTCGACTGGCTTACCATCGCGATGCAAGTCCACGTCAATCTCGGTCGAATGCACGCCCTCGGCATGCTCGTCGAGTTCAGCTCGACCCGTACGCCGACCCACCTGACTGACGCCAGGCACCTGGCCGATCAGTTGTTCGGCCACCGCCCCCATGCGATTGGCCTCGGCCAGCGAAGTGCCCGGGTTGAACAACAGAGACAGCACCAGCGAGCCCTCGTTGAAAGCCGGCAGAAAAGCGCGTGGAAAAAAGGGCACACTGACGGCGGCCAAAGCAACTGCCACAACCGCGCCACTAATCAGGACCCGCGCACGCGGAAAGGACCAGTCCAGCAACCTTCGGTCCCAAGCCTTCAGGCGCGTCACAAGGGGGCTGTCACCGTGTCCCAATTGTTTCATTTTGGGAAGCAGGTAACTGCACAAGACCGGGGTCACTGTCATGGACACCGCCATCGACGCCAAGATGGAGACGATGTAAGCAATGCCCAACGGCGCAAACAAACGGCCTTCGATACCCGGCAAGGCAAACAGAGGCACGAACACCAGCACCACGATCACCGTGGCGTACACAATGCCCGAGCGCACCTCAACACTGGCCTGCTGCACGACCGCCATCACCGAGCGCGGCTTGTCAAGGGCTCGGTTCTCTTTGAGTCGACGCAAAATGTTTTCAACGTCAACCACAGCATCGTCCACCAACTCACCAATCGCAATCGCCAAGCCCCCCAGCGTCATGACGTTGATCGACTGGTCCAGCCCGCGAAACACCAAAGCCGTGACCGCCAAAGACAGTGGAATGGCAATCAAAGAGATCAGCGTGGTGCGTACAGACAGTAAGAACGCGAAAAGCACGATGGCCACAATCACCGCGCCGTCCCGCAGTGCTTCCGTCACATTGCCAACGGAGGCCTTGATGAAATCGGCCTGCCTAAATAGCACTTGAGGTTTGGCAAGACCCTGTGGCAGGCCTGCCTCAAGATCACTCAAGGCTTGCTCAATCTGCCGACTGAGCTTCACCGTATCAGCAGCCGGCTGTTTTTGCACACTCAAGATCACAGCTGGTTGCCCTTGGTAACCCGCATCGCCGCGCTTAAGGCCAGCGGCAAAGCGCACTTGAGCCACCTGCTCAAGCAATACGGGCCGACCATCCTTCCAAGCCACCGCCATGCCTTGCAAATCCTCCAGCCGCTGGGTACGACCCATATGACGAATGAGGTATTCGCGGCTGTTGAGATCAATAAAGCCGCCCCCAACATTGCCGGCATATCCGCGCAGGGCCTGTTCAACTTGGCTGAGTGTTATGCCCAGTTGGGCCATGCGCGCCGGATCGGGCTCCACACGCAGCTGACGTACCTCACCGCCAATGGGGATCACCTGAGAGACGCCAGCAATGCCAAGCAAGCGAGGTCGCAAAACAAAGTCGGCGTATTCACGCGCCTGCATAGGGGTGGCCGCGCCCTCGCCGCCCTGCAGTGGCAATGCAATCAGCATGATCTCGCCCATGATGGACGAGACGGGTCCCATCACCGGCGTGATGCTGGCAGGCAGTTGACTGCGCAGTTGCGCCAATCGCTCCGCAACCAACTGGCGATTGCGGTAAATGTCAGTGCCCCAGTCGAATTCGGCATACACGACCGACAGGCCAATGCCCGAGGTGGAGCGCACCCGAGTGACACCGGACATGCCGTTGAGGGCTGTCTCGATGGGAAAACTCACAAGTTGTTCGACCTCTTCCGGTGCCATGCCACCTGCCTCAGTCATCACCGTCACGAGCGGTTTGTTAAGGTCGGGAAACACGTCGACCGGTGTGCGCCAGGCGGTCAATGCCCCATAGACCATGAGCAAAGCTGCAAAGGTCAGGACGAATAGCCTATTGCGCAAGCTGTATTGAACGATCCAATTGAACATGATGCTTAATCTCCGTTCAGCGAATCTGCGCGACCAGCGCCGCGCCTTGCACTAACACACGGTTGTCAGAGGCCAGTCCTTGTGTGACCAACACCGTCACAGCGTCAAGAGGTTGAAACTGAACCGGCTGGGACATAAAGCGCTCAGCGCCAGTTTTGATCCATACGATAGGTTCGTTAGAAGGGCTGCGGACGACTGCAGACGCTGGCAGAACAATGCCCTTACGCTGCTCCTTGAGTGCCGCGATCACTGTCACAGGTTGACCGACTGCGAGAGGTGACGCGCCAGCAGCAACCGAAAGTCGGAAGTTCAGCGGCAACACGCCGTCACGCAAGTAGCGTGCAGCGCCTACCAGTTGCAACTTAACGCCCTCGACCCCAGACAGATAGGCCACGCCCAAGCGACCGCCAAGCGACACGTCGGGGGTGCTAGCTTCCACCATCAAACGAGAAGGATCAACGACCTCGATCAACACCTCGCGTGTGTCCACGATCTGGCCCGCCTTCACGTCGACACGTGCAATGACACCCGAGACCGGCGCGCGCAAAGGCTCACGCGCATCCAAACTCGCTGCGATGCGCTGTTCACGCTCAGTCAGTGACTGGACATCAATGCGTGCGACGTCAATGTCCTTTCGCGGCACCGTGCCTTCGAGCGACTCCAACCGGCGCAGGCGCTGCTCCGCTAAATCACGCGCAGCTCTTAGCTCAGCACGCTGCGATTGTTGTGCTGCCAAGGCAAACGGATCAGCATGGTGGCGCACCCAAACCAGCACCTCGCCTTGCTTGACGGCTTGTCCCGCCATTGGCAAGCCACGCGGTCCAGGCTCAACACGTCCGCCATGTGTCGCTTGCACTTGGCCGCTGGCATTGGGGTCAACCACGACCCGACCCGGCAACTGAATGGTTGCGGCGGCCTCGGACTCGGGGGCGAGCTGGGTACGCAGTCCCATGCGCCTTTGTGCCAGCTTGGGCACATTCACGCTGCCATCCGGCAGACGGGCAAGCCCCCCGGCAGTGGACGAAGTTGCTTGATCCAAATGTTCACCATTCGGGCCGTGAGCGCCAGGGCCAGCCCAGACAGAAACGGCACTGACCATCGACAAAATCGTTACTAGAGCACCTAAATAAGACAGACGTTTCATGCTTGACCTCCTTCGGAGAACTGACGCTGAAATTTTTTGCGCAGTAGCGCGGCTGCAATGCCCAGCAGCGCAAAAATAACCAAAGCCCCAAGAGTCCACCACGCCCAATGAATGCCGTGCTCATGATCGGCCGAGGACGCAGACACCCGCAACACGCCATCAAGCAAGTCGCTGTCCTCGCCCGCAAGCACAGTGATCACCAGAGGGTGCTCGCCCGGTGTAGAAAGCTTCTTCAGCATGGCCGGGTCATCGATCGCGTAATCACCGATGTCGGCGTGAAATTTAGCCTGCGCCTTTAGACCGCCTGACTCAACCTCAACTTGCGCTTTAAGCACGGGCTCATTGGTCGCAAATCGGTCAATCAAAATAGACAACTCGCCGCCGGTCAGCGTTGCGACAAGCTCGAAAAGATCTGACTTGGCTTCAATTTGAAGGTTGGCCCGCATGCCGTTGGCGATACCCATTGTTGGCGCATCCAAGTGCTCGCCATTGGGGCCATGTGCGCCGGGGCCAGCCCAGGTGGTTGCAGGCATTAGTGCCAGCAGGCTGGCCATCAAGCCTGCCCAAACGAATCTGGAAATCAATGGATAAATCATGGCAGTAATCCCAAAGCTTGTTCAAGGCGAGCCATCGCCATGAGATGGTTAATCTGCTGCCGCGCGAAGGCACTCTCGGCACTGGCGGCTGCGGCCACGGCACGCAGCATTTCAGGCAGCGCCGTTTCACCGGCACGGAAGGACTTGTCGATCAAACGAGCCCGTTCTGCCAGCAATTGCGCGCGCTCTTGCTGCGCTTGCAGTTGAGCCTGACTAGAACCCAGTTGGCTCTGCGCCAGCTCTAGTTCGGCAGTTAAACGCTCGCGTGTCCGCTGCGCTTGGGTTTGTGCCATATCAAGTTCACCAAGCGCCGCAGCGATGCGCGGTTGCTGGTAGATCTGTCCACCCACAGGCACCCGAAGCGCCACCACCACACTGCTTTGCGAACTTGACCCTTGTCCCGGGTACTCTTGCCGCATGCCCAATGTCAGTTGTGGCGAATCAGGGCGCTGAACACGCGCCAGATCTGCTCGACGCTGGCCCAAGTCCAAGGTTGCGCTTGCGAGAACGAGTTCGGGGTGGTTGTCCGGCAATTGCGCCAAAGCGGGCGCGACACTCGCCTGCAATTTCACAGGAGCAAGGCCCGTGAGCAAGTGCCATTGGGATTTCTGCACACCCAAGGCTTGACGCGCTGCGCTTGCTTGCGCCTGAGCCGCGAGCCACTCAGCCCGCGCTGCAAGCGCATCGGAAGGGGCGAGATCACCCGCACGCACGCGCCTTTCCACGTCCTGTGTCAATTGCTCCAGGACTTGGGCCTGCCGTTCCACTTGCTGCAATTCGACCTCGGCCAGATTCAAGGCGCCAATTGCATCGCGCAGCCGCCCTGCCAAGCGCAAGCGCTCAACCTGTTCAGTGACTTGAACCCAACCCGACTGAGATTGGGCCGCCTGCTCTCCAGCGGTGCGCTGTCCGAGCCGCCAAAGGGGAAACGCCATCCCAAGCTCGGTCTCACGGCTTCCGGCAGGCGCACCAGCACGCCCCTCGCGTTGTCCCATGCTCACGGCAGGTGCTGCAGCCAACCAGCTTTGACTGACGGCCAAGTCAGCCTGAGCGCGGGCAAAACGACCGCGTGATTCGGATACCTCCAATGAACGCAGCCAAGCAGCCTCGAGCGCTTGGTTGAGCGTAAGAGCGCCCGCCGCAGCATTGGACGAGGCTTGCGTACTTTGTTGCGCCCGCACTGGCATTGAAGCAGCGAGAGCTATGCATAGCAGCACGCAAGGCATTAAAGCTAGCGACGGCTGCCATGGCTCACGCCATGTCATTTTTTTCATCATATTGATCGACTATTTGCGCCCGGTCACATTGCGCCAAATACAGGCGCAGCGAAAGGGGCGGAACCAAAAAAGCACTGCGCAAGTTCAAGCGCAGGCACGGCCGAGAGTCAGGCCTTTGGTTTCGGGGGTCGTTCGAGTCCGTCGGGCAACAGCTGGCCCCTGGAGAAGAAACGCTCTAAAGAGAGGTAATAAGTGCCCGCCAGCAAAGGTAAAGAGCATTGCGGGGTAGGCAAGACCGAAGAAAACTGACAGGCGTCGGACAGGCAATGCGCAGTTGATGCCGAGGAGTTGTCCTGATGAAAGTCTTCGGCGTGGTCGTCATGATGATGGGCAACACCTTGGAAGTGAAGCAACTCGTGCTGCTCTTGTTCTTCGTGGGCCACAAGCGCACCAGCTCCCGCAAAGGCCAGCGACTGCCAGCCCATGCAAAAGATTAAGAAAACTTTGACCATGATCTTGAACATTAGACGATTTTATCAGAAATCATGTGGAAGCACCTACACGAAATCGATTATGTCAATACTCGCTAGGCAGCATGATCACCCAGTGCTCGCCATCCCAGCAGGCATAAAGTGAAATGGCATGCATTGGAAAGTCCGTATATGGGATCTCTTGACGGGCATGTTCACTGCCACTGCCGTCTTCGTAGATCATCGTTGCCCTGTTGCCATTGACAGTTACGCGCACTTGGACAAACCAGTCCTCAGTGCCAATCTCGCTTAGGTGGCTGGCAATTGCATCCATCATCCAAAAACACTCAGCCTCTTCAGCCAGGTACTTGGTACCGTCAGTAAGCAGGTGCCTGCGGCTGATACGGAAATAGCCAGTTGTTCCAATAAATTGTGTCAGTTGGGTTTCATCAAAGTTTTTCATCTGTAGTTCACTTCTGTTTGTGTAACTACAGTTTGTTTTCAGACACGCAGATGGACAACCGATATTTGGTAACCCGACAACTTGGACGGGTACCGAGTAAAAATCACCATGGTGATTTGATAAGTACTCCACCTTAAAAATCCGCAGCGCAGAAATTTAGACCTGCAGGACCCATTCGGGCTGCAGATACAAATCGCACTACTCGCACAAATTTCAGCCGTTACTCGCAAAATGCGACGCGTTTAAAAGCCCTATAGCGCGTCGATTTGCCTGACCGAATACTTTGAGTGCTGAGAACCCAGATCAGCGCTTGCAGGGCTTGCTCGCCAATCTGCGCTGGTTATCCACAGCTCACGCGAGTTATCCAAGAAAAATCACGAAAAATGTAGCTTTTAGTAGATTTCAAAGTTTGAGCGTTGAAATCATTGAAGAAAAAAACCGCTCAAAAGTTATCCACAGTCAGTTCATTTCACCCTGCTCCAACCCAAGAAACCCGCCACTTTGAACGGACTCAGGTTGTCCAGATAAATATATGAAAACACAATGCAATTAACGCAAACATATGATTTAGGAGAGAAGAAATGGCACAAGCAAAAACACTCACAGCAACTGATATCGAACAGCTGCTCAACTACATCAATACACGCAAGTACGCTGCGCGTAACCGTTCAATGATGCTACTCACGCACTGGGCAGGCTTGCGCATTGGTGAAGTTGCTTGCTTACGCTGGAGCGATGTAACAAACAGCGACGGGCAAGTGAAAGATGAGATTCGCTTACTGCCCGACATGACTAAAGGCCGTCATGCACGTACTGTGTTCGTAAGCGCAAAGTTAAAAGCTGAGCTACAAGCCTACGCTGATCAAGCCAAGTACATTGAGCGCAGCTACCCATTCTTTGCAAGCCAAAAAAGTATCAAAGCTGGGTTTAGCGCAAATAGCTTGTCACAAACGTTTGCCCTGCTTTACGAAGGCGCTGGACTTGAAGGAGCTAGCAGTCACAGCGGACGCAGAACGTTTCTAACAAATCTTGCAAACAAGGGAACAGCAATTCACTTACTAAAAACGCTGGCTGGACATCGCAGCATTCAAACCACTGCTACTTACCTTTACAGCAGCCCCAGTCAATTGCGAGCTGTTGTTGAACTTGCGTAACTTTTGGAGCTAAGAGCTGACAAAAAAGATCTGTGAAGCAGTGGTGAAACTGTTTCATAAATGCTTTCTATCTCCATAGCTGCAATTAACTTTTGTATAGATCACTCAGATTTTAAAAATGAGTTGCTGATGACGTTAATTGCAGATAATTTAGTTTTCTTAACTACTTACCACGCAGGCGAAGTGCATTACCAATCACTGATGCAGAACTAAAACTCATGGCAAGTGCCGCAATCATTGGGGATAGTAGCCAACCTGTTAATGGATACAACACTCCCGCAGCAACTGGAATCCCCAGGGCGTTATAAAGAAAAGCAAACATCAAGTTTTGTTTCATATTGCGCACAGTGTCTTGTGACAGTTGTCTTGCCACGGCAATGCCTCGCAGGTCGCCTTTGACAAGAGTCACTTGCGCGCTGTTCATCGCCACGTCAGTGCCAGTTCCCATGGCAATACCCACATCAGCCTTGGCGAGAGCTGGTGCATCATTGATGCCATCCCCCGCCATTGCAACAATACAACCTTGTTTTTGTAACTTGTCCACAAGCGCAAGCTTGTCAGCAGGCTTGACTTCGCCGTGTACCTCATCAATCCCAAGTCTTGCGCCAACGGAGCGGGCTGTGGTCAGACCATCACCCGTTGCCATGACGATGCGTAGACCTGCCGCTCTGAGCGTTGCCAATGCCTCAGGGGTGCTTGCCTTAATCGGATCAGACACAGCTAACAACCCCATCAACTGTCCGTCGATGGCCAGATGCATCACGCTAGCACCCTCTGAGCGAAGCGTCTCTGCCTGTGCAAATAAAGCCTGAACAGACACACCAAGCTGGTCCATCAATGCTGTATTTCCCAATGCCAATTGGCGACCGCCTACTTGGCCACGTACACCAATGCCAGAACTAGATTCGAAGCTCTGTGGTTTTTCTAAAGAGAAATTACGTTCGCGCGCAGCGCGAACGATGGCATCAGCCAAGGGGTGTTCGCTACCTTGGTCTAGGCTAGCAGCAAGGCGAAGAACCTCGTCTTCATGGAAACCTGATGCTGCAACTGCACGGTCAAATGCTGGTCTCCCCTCCGTGAGTGTTCCGGTCTTATCGATGATTAGTGTGTCTATTTTTCTCAAGTTTTCTATGGCTGCTGCATCACGGAATAGCACACCGTGTGTTGCACCACGGCCAGTGGCGACCATGATAGACATCGGTGTGGCCAGCCCTAACGCACAAGGACAAGCAATGATGAGCACAGCTACTGCATTGATCAGTGCGTAGACCCAACTGGGTTCAGGCCCAAACATGCCCCATCCCAAAAAAGTGATCAGGGCCACGGCAACAACACTCATCACGAACCAGCCTGCAACGACATCGGCCATACGTTGCATTGGAGCCCGAGAACGTTGGGCCTGGGCTACCATCTGGACGATCTGAGACAGCATAGTCGCCGAGCCGACCTTTTCAGAGCGCATCACAAGAGCGCCATTGGTATTCAACGTCGCTCCGATAACTTTATCGCCTACATGCTTTGACACAGGCACGGGCTCACCAGTGAGCATAGATTCATCCACAGCACTACCACCCTCCGTCACCACACCATCTACCGGCACCTTTTCGCCTGGACGAATGCGCAGCAAATCACCCACATGCACATGGGTCAATGGCACGTCCTCTTCTGAGCCGTCTGGATGGATGCGACGAGCAGTCTTTGGGGCGAGTCCAAGTAGAGACTTAATAGCAGCCGAAGTCTGCGAGCGTGCTTTCAACTCCAGAAGTTGTCCGAGCAAGGTGAGCGAAATGATGACTGCTGAAGCCTCAAAATACACGGCTACACGGCCCATCGAGATGAATGAGTCTGGAAATAAATGAGGCGCCAAGGTGGCTACTAAGCTGTAAATAAAAGCTGCCCCCGTGCCCAAACCAATCAAAGTCCACATATTAGGACTGCGGTTCACAATGGATTGAAATCCGCGAAAGAAAAATGGCCATCCTGCCCACAACACGATTGGCAGCGAGAGGGCCATTTCGATCCAACTTTGCACGGACATGTCGAACCAATTCAACCGATGTCCTGCCATCGCCAAAAAAGTTACGATGACTGTCAGAGGGAGAGTCCACCAGAAGCGTCGTTGAAAGTCACGAAGTTCTGGGTTTTCATCTTCTTCCAGTTCGGGGATCAACGGCTCTAGCGTCATTCCACACTTGGGGCAAGTGCCAGGATGGTCCTGTCGAATTTCAGGATGCATTGGACAGGTATATACGGCACCAGCTACCGGTGGCAATGCAACTGACTCTTCTGTGTGATGCGCCATGTACTGCATAGGATTCGCATCAAATTTCGTTTTACATTTGGAACTACAGAAGAAAAATGCTCGTCCCATGTGCGCAGACTGGTAAGCGGACTGGCTAGTCACTGTCATTCCACATATTGGATCTTTCAAGGCAGCAGGCGTTTTCTCACCGTGATTAACGGCCAGGGGGTCCTGTGTAGTTCTATGACAGTGTGAGTGATCGTGCGAATGTACGTGGTCATCGTGTTGATATGTGTTCATGATGTTTCTGTCGCGAGTGTTAAGTCAACATGACGGGGGTATCTGAAAGATCGTTAACAAATGTCTCATTTGAAGGGAAGTGATTGCTGATCGCGATTGCGAGTGCTGCAATTCCAGTCAACGCGCCTTTTTCAAACTGTGACTTAGAAAAATTACTCTGCATTTCCTGACAAATCGAATGCCAAGATTCATCACCAACCTTAGTATGGATACCCCTGTCAGCCACGATCTCAACAGCGTGGTCTGCGAGCAAGACATAAATTAAGACGCCGTTGTTGCGTTCTGTGTCCCATACCCGCAGTTGGGAGAACACTTCAATAGCGCGCTCGCGGGAAGATTGACCTTTTAGTAGACGAAAGCCATCCAAGCTGCCCTCAATGGCGAACCGAATCTCGCCGCCATGGAGCTGCTCACTTTCATGAATGGCTTTCTCTATTGCGCGAAGACTTTCTTTGCTAAAAGCACGATGTGTCTGCCAATCCGTGAAAAACAAATGCTCAATGATGCGTTTGATATCCATTGTTACCACCGTCCCGAGGCACCGCCGCCGCCAAATCCACCACCGCCCCCCCGAAATCCTCCTCCGCCCGATCCATATCGGCCTCCTCCTGACATTGAACCTAAACCATGCAACACCGGAGCTGCACCTATCAATGTGACGAACATGGCTGTGAAACCAGCGATAACGGAGAGAAACAATGAGCCAATCACCAACCACGCCAGTCCTGTGACGACTGCGCCAGTCAGCAGAGATCCAGCCACTTTGCCAAAAATATTGCGCAATACTCCACCAACGCTTAACGACAAAATAAACAGAAACGGCAAGAACTGTCGGATGTTCGGATCGGTATTCCTAGAATGACTTTGAGCTTGCGGTAATGAATCCCCGTCCACAACCCGAATAATTTGTTCAACACCTAATTGAAGTCCACCATAGAAATCTCCCTGTTTGAACCGGGGCACGATGATCTCGCTGATGATGCGCTTACTGACAATGTCTGAGAGAGCGCCTTCTAGGCCATAACCGACCTCAATACGCAAAGTACGGTCATCCTTGGCTACGACCAAAATTACCCCGTCGTCCACCTTTTGTCGCCCAAGTTTCCATTGCTCAGCAACTCGCAGAGCATATTGCTCAATTCCTTCTGGCTGGGTTGTTGGAATTATCAGAACAGCCAGCTGAGTGCCATTTCGTGCTTCAAAAGCCGTCAGTGACTGTTCGAGGGTTGATCTTTGCTCTGTCGTGAGCGTGCCTGTTTGATCCGTGACGTGGCCGACCAACTGCGGGACTGCCACCTGTGCGCTTGAAATGTACGGAGCGAGCAGCGCAAGCGTGAGTCCGATGGCAGCGCACCAGCGCTCGATTGCGCCCTTCAAAATCATTTACTGTTACCAGATGCTGCGTTCGTAGTTGACGCAGGCGCACTGTCGAAATTTACGGTAGGCGGTTTGGAGATTTCCTTCTCGTTCTCGACGGTGAAATTGGACTTTTCTTTGTACCCAAACATCATCGCCGTCAGGTTAGACGGGAAGGAACGAACCGTCACGTTGTATTCCTGAACCGCTTTGATATAACGATTACGCGCGACCGTGATTCGGTTTTCCGTGCCTTCTAACTGCGCTTGTAAATCTCTGAATGCCTGATTGGCTTTTAAATTTGGGTAGTTCTCTGACACGACCAATAAACGTGACAAAGCCCCAGTCAATTGGCCTTGAGCCTGCTGAAACTTCTGAAAGGCTGCGGGGTCATTGATGAGCTCAGGAGAAGCCTGAATTGAAGTGGCTTTAGACCGCGCCTCAACCACCTTGGTGAGTGTGTCCTGTTCAAACTTGGTTTCACCTTTGATCGTGCTGACCAAATTAGGAACCAGGTCCGATCGACGTTGGTACTGATTCAGCACCTCTGCCCAACTCGCTTTGATTTGCTCGTCTGTACTCTGGAAAGTGTTGTAGCCACACCCCGTCAAGCTTAGGAGCGTGAAAGAGATGATGAGGATGAGAAGTTTGCGCATTTTGTAACCTTCAAATAAAAGAGAAAGACCAGACTTACCCGCAACAACAACCGCCTTTGTTTGACTGGCCACTATGGCACCCACCACTCGACACTGGCTGTATGGATCCAGCATCTGTTGCAATAGTTGCTATGTAGTCCTCTTTGGCCAAGGCTTCAATGAGTAATTCAGTGCCAGCTTGCAGTTCGCCACTCACACGAGCACGTCCACTTGCAAGATCGACCTCCACATGTGCAACACCAGGAACAGCTTCCAAAGCTTGCTTGACATGTTTGACGCATGATCCACACGTCATACCTTCTACTTTTAATTCAAGGGAGTTCATTTGTATGTCCTTTAGATTTGGGTCAATGCTGCTCAACGAAATAGCGCTATCAGAGACTAGTCGCTTGATGAAGAAGATGACTGGTTGAACTGCGGAATAAATCGAGGGGTTTGGTTGGCATATTGCTCATAGGTCTCACCGAATTGCGAACGCATCTCAGTCTCCTCAGTAACAGCTAAACGACCGTACATAAGCAGCAGTATCGGGAACATGGCAAGGGTCAGCAATGTAGGCCATTGCAAAAGGAACCCAAGCAAGATCATTACAAACGCGACATATTGTGGGTGTCGTATGCGTGCGTAAGGCCCCGCAGTTGCAAGTGAGTGTCGACGCTGGGCGTGATAAAGCACATTCCATGCGGTTGATAACAAGTAAAAACCATAGCCAAGGAAGATGTAGCTTGCAATATGCAAGAACCCAAAGTGGGGATCACCTTTTTCACCAAGCAGCGTAGACCAGAGATGGCCCGAGTTGTGGGACAAAAGATCAAGGCCAGGAAAGCGCGTTTGCAGCCAGCCCGATAACAAATAGATCGTCAGCGGAAATCCATACATCTCTACAAACAAGGCGACAACAAATGCCGCAAACGCACTAAATGTTCGCCAGTCACGCGCAGTGTTTGGCTTGAAAAAGCTAAAGGCGAACATGATGAAGATCGCCGAATTTAGGATCACCAATGACCAAAGACCGTAAGCTGATTCTGTATGGTTCATGATGACTCTCCGGGTTTACGGACTTCAGAATTGCTCGACGATTCGGAATGAATGTGTCCATGGTGATGACCATGACCACCATGCATGAAAACATGCATCAATGGACAAGCCAGAAGCAGTAGAAAGGGCAAAGCGCCAACGACATGAGCCAAGTGTTCCGTTAGTAAAAAGTAGGCTGCTACCCCACCGATGACCAACAGCCCGATGGCGTAGCGGGAAGACCAAAAACTCGGTGGGGCATCTTGCCCCTCGTGTTGGTGTGTCATGACAAATTCCCCTATGTTGAGATTTATTATTTCGCTGGCGAGGCTGGCGTACGGTCAATCATCATTTGCATCATGGACTCCATCATGTCCATTCGCTTTTCCATCATCTGCTGACGGTCAGCCATGTTTCCGCTCATGCCTTTGCCAGCTTGCATGCCGCTCATACTAGACATACTCCCCATCTGCTTCATCATGCCCATGCCCTCTTGCATCATCTTCATGTGCTCAGCCATCAATGCCTGACGCTCTTCTGGAGATTTGGCAGATGCCATCTTTTCATGCATAGCTTGCATGTCTTTCATGTGTTTATCCATCGAAGCCATGTTGTCTGCATTCACAGATTTACCCGGCGCTTTCTTGACATTCGCCGCAGGTGAAACAGCACCAGCTGGATGGTGATCTTTATGTTCATCGGCGTTTTGCGCCAAAGCTCCCATCGAAACTGCCGCTACACAAAGTCCAATGAGAGAGTTACGGATATTGGTCATGATTTCTTCCTTACTAGTTTGAAAACAGCTACTTTCTCAAGCCTGATGGTTTGATAGATAGCGGAGCACGTTGATAAAACGCGTTTTTATTGAGCCGGTTGGATGTCTGTCACGATCATCCTGCCACCCTCATTGACCACCATAAACTTAATCTTTTCTCCAGCCTTGATGTCAGTCAATAAGTTCTTGTTTTTAGCTGTAAAAACCATGGTCATGCTTGGCATATCCAAATGTTTGATTTCGCCGTGCTTTATCGTGACCTTTCCTGTTTCAAGGTCAACCTTCTTAACTTCACCGTCAGTTAGTGATTGAGCGAAGCCACTTATTGGCAAAGTCATACCCAAAGCGATCATGGATATAGCGAGAATTTTTTTAATAGTGTTCATGTTGTCCTCATGTGTAAGAGTGAAATACTTTTGATGTGCCGTCTTTTTGAATCAATAAAACTTGATAGGCGTCACGCTTTCCGCCGTAAACGGATCCATCCATTCCTGGTGATCCGATAGGCATACCTGGCACAGCTAGACCCAAAGCTTGTGGCTTTTCTTGGAGCAACCTTTGGATATCTGATGCAGGAACATGACCTTCAATCACGTACCCTTCGACTAATGCGGTGTGACAGGAAGCAAATTTCTGAGGCATGCCCAACCTTGATCTGGCAGCGTTATTGCCTTGTTCAAAAACCTTTGCAACAAAATTATTTTTTTCTATGTGAGCTATCCAGTCTTTGCAGCAACCGCAGTTTGGATCTTTCCAAACTTGAATTGAAAAAGGGTTTGCAGCAACTGCAAATGAGGATGAACTCAAAGCAAATAGACTAATAAACAGTGAACGTCTTCTTAGATTTTTCTCATTAAATGTGTAGGTCATAACGTGTGCTCCTTCCCGTTCGTTTAATTTACTTTTTACCAACTTTGATCAAGCCCTTCATTCCTGCCTCGTAGTGGCCAGGCATCAAGCAAGCGAAATTCACACCTCCTGCATTTGTAAACTGCCAAATAATTTCACCCTGCTGTCCCGGACTTAGGGTGACTTTGTTTGGTTCGTCATGCTCCATGTCAGGAAATTTTTTCATAAGTTCTAAATGTTCAAGCAATTCCTTTTGAGTACCCAAGCTCAATTCGTGTTTGACTTGACCATTGTTTTTAATAACAAAACGTACGGTTTCACCCCTTCGCACCGAAATATTTGAAGGAGTAAATAGCATGTTGTCAGTCATGACGACCGAGATGGTGCGATTTACGTTGACACTTTCGCCCGGTTTACCGATTGCGGTTTCGTTCTCTCCATGCTGGTGACCACCAGCATGGTCACCGCCTGCATACACCACACCGGTAAATGCAATGGCTACTAACAGGATCAGCGTTTGTGCTTTTGTCTGTTTCATTTAACTTCTCCGTTTTTGGAATTTCTTGTTAATGCTCACCATGAGCGTTGGGCTTGCGAATCTGAACTTCAAAATCTTTGGAGGGTTTTTGAGTCCTGGGCATGGATTGCCCACCTGCTGAACTGTTGCGAGCGGGTTTCGCCACAGCACCTTTGTACGGCTGTGCCACAGTTCCTGCCGGATGCTTGTACCAACCTGGGTTTTTGTAGTCACCCGGCTTTTGGTCTTTTCGAACCTTGAGCACACTGAACATACCCCCCATTTCGACGGAACCAAATGGCCCCTCACCCGTCATCATGGGTGCCGTGTTATCAGGAATTGGCATCTCCATCTCAGACATGTCTGCCATTCCGCGCTCGCCCATCACCATGTAATCAGGAATCAAGCTGTTGATCTTTTTGCCAATGTCGCGATGGTCCACTCCAATCATGGTGGGCACGCTGTGCCCCATGGCGTTCATGGTGTGATGGCTCTTGTGACAATGGAATGACCAGTCGCCTTCCTCATCAGCTACAAATTCAATCTGGCGCATTTGCCCCACTGCCACATCGGTCGTAACTTCTGGCCAACGTGCTGTTTGTGGGATTGGACCGCCATCTGTGCCGGTCACTGTGAACTCATGGCCATGCAAGTGGATGGGGTGATTGGTCATCGTCAAATTGCCCACCCTAATACGTACCTTGTCATTGAGCCTGACGTTCAACGAGTCGATACCAGGAAAGATACGACTGTTCCAACTCCAGAGATTGAAGTCCAGCATCGTCATAGTTTTTGGTGTGTAACTGCCTGGGTCAATGTCAAATGCGTTCAACAGGAAACAGAAGTCTCGATTCACCTCATCGATAAGTGGATGTTTTTCCTTGGGGTGCGTGATCCACAAGCCCATCATGCCCATAGCCATTTGTGTCATCTCATCGGCATGGGGGTGGTACATGAAACTGCCTGGTCGTCTGGCTACGAATTCGTAAACAAACGTTTGTCCTGGCTTGATGGACTTTTGCGTCAAGCCTGATACACCATCCATGCCATTTGGTAAGCGTTGCCCATGCCAATGCACGCTTGTGTGCTCTGGAAGTTTGTTAGTCACAAAAATACGCACGCGATCACCCTCGACCACTTCGATGGTCGGGCCGGGACTTTGTCCGTTGTAGCCCCAGAGATGTGCTTTGAAGCCAGGGGCCATCTCTCTCACCACGGGCTCGGCAACCAGATGAAACTCTTTCACACCTTGGTTCATACGCCAAGGCAGTGTCCAGCCGTTGAGTGTGACCACGGGGTTGTAGGGACGTCCGGTGTTGGGGACCAGAGGTGGCATGGTGTCGGGCTTGGACTGAATCACAGGCTCCGGCAACCCAGCCAATGCGAATTTACCCACAGTAGCTGCTGTAACAGCTCCTCCGGCAATACCTGCTGCTTTAAAAAAATCTCGTCTTGAAGTCATGCTTATTTCCAATCAATGGCCAGCAGCCGTATTGCTTTGGGTAGTGCTGATCGCTGCCACTCCAATAGAAGTTGGACGACCAATTAAGGTTGCTTGCAAGGCTGCATCAGCTAACCAAAACTGTTGCTCTGCTGCGATCGCGGAGATCACTGCGCCAATCTGGTCGCGCGAATCAGCCAGTAACTCAAAAACGCCGATGATCATCCCGTTGTATCTAAGTACGTTCTCTTCTGAAATCACCTTACGCAGTGGGATGACCTCATCTTTGTAGTGCCTAGAGATGTCATATGCGGTTCTATAAGCGGCGTAGTTCTCACGCAAAGAAGAGCCTGCCGAACGGATCGTTGCTTCTAGTTGGTTGGCTGCGCTCAAGGTTTGAGCGTTCATGGCATCACGCTGGAGATCACCCCAATCAAAAATTGGCAATTTCACACCAACCTCATAGCCACGCCTTGCACTGAAAGACGATGTACTACTGTCCGAGACGGTGCCACGCCTAACAGACAGTTCGATGTCCGTAAAGCTCGTCACCATATTCAACCCTTGTGCTTTGGCCGCAGCATTCAAAGCTGCTTTTGCCTGCTGAATGTCCAACCGCTCTTGGCTCACTTGTTTGGCCACATCTTCAGGAGACATCGGTTGCTTTGGACGGTTTGGTAATCGCTCTGGAAGAACGAGTTGTTTTGCTTGAGCTTCATCTAAACCTAAAAGTCGCACCAACTCCTCTTTGCGTGACAAAGAAACTTGCTTGGCGTTTGCTAGTTGGGTGGCAGCATCTGCATAAAAGGCCTGATGCCGCGCCCGAGTCAGTTTGTTGAAGTTACCAACCGATTCCATGCGCCTTGCCAACTCGGCACTCGCTTCGGCACTTGCTAGCACTTGACCTGCGTATTTAAGTGATTGCTCTGCCGCAACTGCACGCACCCATGCCTGACGCACACGCGTGACTTGATCCACTACCTCGGCTGTCATTCGGATCTGTGCCTGTTCAACACGGTAATTCGCTATCGCCGAGCGTTGCGGCAATGTGATCACGTCCAACAAACCAAAAGACAAGAAACGATTCAACTCGGTCTCGCTGCCCGTCACCACACTTTCAAATGCGAAGGTGGGATTCGAGATACGACCTGACTGAGCTGCGCTTGCAGACTCGGCCCAGTTTTGAGCTAGCAAGGCTTGGAAGGCAGGACTGTTTGCGAGCAGTAACTGAACAGCTTCTTTTTGCCCGACCGGTTTTGCTAAAAGTTGAGTCGTAGCAACAAGTCGCTTGTCACGCTCCTCCTTGTTTTGTGCAAGATTTAGCTCGCCTTGGGTAAAGGAATTAGCGTCCCGATTCACCCTGTCTACGCCTTTACCAATGTTAAAGCTGGCACAACCTGTCAATCCAAGGACAGCTGTCACCAGGACTATCGATTGGGTTCGTTTAATTCTGAATTTCATTGATGCACTCCATGAGAGTGATTGGCTGTAGATGGCACAGCGTTTGGTTCTTGCGTAATCTCCTTTGCATAAGCTCGCCAGCCGCCAATGTCTTTCACGGTGTCATTTGATTGCTTCCAAGACTGGATAGCGGAAGCTGAGTAGCGCTGGTAATTCTGAAAAGACGACTGATAGACCAACTCGACAGGCTTTTCAGCTTTCGAGACTTCTGGTCGAGCTTCAGTCTGCGCCCAAGCACTGCTCAGATGAAGGCTGACAAGCAATACAGCTGCAGCTAGTTGTAAAGACTTTGGAAATTTGAGATGCATACATTCCTCGTTGACCATGGATCAAGCGTCTTGTGATGATTTGCCATCACAAGGACGAATGCAATTCACGCAACCGTTAGGCTGCTAAATTGCTCAGGCGAGGAAGGAACGCGGAGGTCGCTCTAAATTGAGAGGAGAAAACTCCCCCAACAGCACAGTGCTAGTTTCAACAAGAGTGCTAACTTCTTGATTAAAAACCAAGTTAATAGGAGCTGGCAGCATGGCCGTCCCGAAGCAGCATTGAGCGCAAGTGCTGCATTTGTGATTCAAGCTTTTAGAAACTTGAGATTTGGATACTTGATGATCCGAAGATTTGGCTTGATCGTGGTGATGATCAGCTGCTTGATGATGGTGCGCGCGCTCGAACGTTTTTTGGGTAACCGACGAAACAGAACCGCTACCGTGACAGAACATTTGAGTGACCGTAGCCATCCCCTGCAATGGGATTGCAAGAGTAAGCAGGCACATCACTAAATATCTGAGGGTTTTCACGATTTTATCATAGCAGGATTTCTATGGCTAGGCAAAGACCCCCCGAGGCTAAACACCACAGGGGATCTCCCAGGCCTTAATTTGACATTGCGCCCATTGGCATCTGACCATTCATCAACCCCATGTGCTTTTGCATCATTTGATGACGCTCCGTCATGTGGCTTGACATATCGTGGCCATCTGAATGCATTGTCATCATTTGCTCATGCTTACCCTGCATCAACTTCTGTTGCTCGGCCATCAGCGCCTGACGTTCTTCATTAGTTTTGGCCGCACTCATCTTCTTCTGCATATCCTGACGCATAGTTTGCATTTCAGTCGAATTCATGCCATTGGGTTGCCCGTGTGAACCATGGGAAGAATGGTCATCGGCAAAGCTAGCGATTGAGGAACCGATCAAGGCAAAAGCTAATGCGGAAGTAAGAAACTTTTTCATATAAAACTCCAGATTGAATTACAAAATTAAATTAAGACACCCGACCAATCGCGCAACTGACGAACGATTTAGCGTTTGCCAAACCCGCATCGAGTCCACTCAATGAGTCTTTTTCGGGGTAGCCCATTGAACGCAATTTGTTCACAACGTTGCCCCGGACAGACTGGTCTCCACTAAATCTGACCAGTTTGTGTTCGCGATCAACCACTACATCAGAGATTTCCTCCATGGTGGCTAGCCCTTTTAGGATGGACTTTTCACATCCACCACATTTGAGGTTTTCAATCTCAATTTGCATTGTTGTTGTCATTTCCATGCCCTTTCTTGTTGCACCGCCCGGATGAATTCACGACCGGCATGAATGAAGTATGTGTCCCATTAGGATTTCTGCGTATGATCTTGGTCATATGAAAAGCATAGTTTTACCGCCTTCTTTAAAGGCACTACTGCCCCTCCAAATGCATGAGCTTTGCCAAGGTGCGTTTTACAAGAAGAACGAGCGTTTGTTCCTCACAGGGAAAAAACCTGATTGGATGTTCTACGTCATCGCAGGTGAAGTTACCCTTGAAAGGACTGGACTTCAGGGTGAGTCTGTGGTTCTGCAAAGGACTCGGCTAGGCTTTGTCAGCGAGGCAAGTCTCAAGACTGCGAAATATCACTGTGACGGGTTGGCCATCACAGATACCAATGTCATCAAAGTACCAATAACGGAACTATCTGGTGCACTAGACCGTGATCCAGACTTTGCGAGCAGATGGATCAGCATGCTCAACACTGAAGTCAAACGCCTTCGACTTCACTGCGAAAGACTAAGCATGAAGTCCATCAAAGATAGGGTTCTACACCTCATCAACACTGAGGGAAAGAATGGTGAATATCAAGTTAACACTGGGCTCAAATCTCTAGCAGGTGAACTTGGAGTCACGCATGAAGCTCTTTATCGAACACTTGCAGCCTTAGAAAAGACTAGAACGATAAGACGTGGCGAAGGAATGCTGACCCTAACCGATAAGCCATAGTTCACCTCGCTATTGAATCAGTGTGTGTGACGATGATGAATGTCTGGGTAATGTGGATGCTTGTGCGTAACTTTAGCGTGCACATGCCTGTGATTGTGAGGCTCTGCTCCATCCCAGTCAAAATCATGAATGTGCTGATGGTGCTCATCATGTGTATGTCTGTGCGAATGGTCAAGCGCCTCATGTTCATGTTCATGTTCATGGCGCTCAGTTAAATGCAGCCAAACACCGATAGCCATTAGTGATGCTGCAACCCAAAATAATCCACCAGTTGATTCGCCTAGCATTACTACAGATATCGCTGCACCAATAAACGGTGCTGTGGAAAAGTAGGCTCCAGTTCTAGCAGTACCAAGCCCGCGTAATGCCAAAACAAACAACACAAGACTAAAGCCATACCCCATTAAACCCAGCGACATTGTCGAAATGACAACTAGGAAATCAGGCATAGATAGACCCAAAAATAATGCCAGTGAACAGTTCACTGCACCTGCGATCAATCCTTTTACTCCAGCAATAAACAAGGCATCTGAGGCAGACACTTTGCGTGTTAGGTTGTTGTCGATAGCCCAGCAAAGACAAGCCAAAGAAATCAAAACGGGGCCCAGCCAATTCAAGCTAGCATCAACATTTGTTTGCCAAGACAAAGCGATGCCACCTAAAACGATCGCCACCATACCCAGCACAATTCGCTTGTCCGCACTCTCTCTAAACACCGTCCAAGCAATCACCGCTGTCAGCACCGCTTCTAAATTTAGCAAAAGCGAGGCTGTTGCACCTGTTGTTTGGGTTAGACCGAAGAGTAAAGTAACTGGCCCAAGAACTCCACCAAAAAGAATTGCACCCAAGAGCCAAGGCCATTCTGAAATTGCGAGTTGGGGGAAGTTCCAGCCTCGGTCGCGAATCAATCGAATTAACGTAAGTCCGACGCCACTGCCCAAGTAAAGCAACCCAGCAAGCATGACAGGCTCCACATCACCTAGAAGCAGCTTTGCAAATGGAGTGCTGGCACCAAATAACAGCGCAGCTAAAAGCGCGTAAACGACATCTCGGTTCATTTTTTCATTGTAAGTTGGAGATCCGTAATTGGTGTCATTTCCAGAATCATGAAAACTCCAGAAGTAAATCAGCGTAAATTGACTATCTGTCAAACAGCGGCCTGCGAACTACAAACTAATCGCACAGTCAATTCCACGGTTTTCACTTGGTAGGCTGCTCAAATCACCAAGTTCGACTCCTCCGTGTAGCCTCGAACTTCCATGGGCTTGAGTTCGATGACTGTTCATACGCCTAATATTTGCTAAGTAAAATGGTGGTTAACCAATGAAAATTTGGCTCTTTTGCCGGAAAAGTTGCATTATGCAACTTTTGAGTCAATTACACGAAATATTACACGGTCGTCAAAAATACATATAAACCATTGATTTATAAGCATTTTTGACGGGCCTGGCTTTCTGTTAATCCGTAGGTCCCTGGTTCGAGCCCAGGTCGAGGAGCCAAAAGACTAATAAAAACAACGACTTACCTCGTTGTTTTTATTTTATGTGTCAATTGCACATATATTGCACATAAATTCCATAGACACACCACTCTGGACGCTTGTAAAATATTCTTATGCGTGTACCGTCCAGTGAAACTGTCGTTGTAAGGCCTGAGCTAATCCGCTTGGTTCGTCGTGAGAACAGCAAGAAGTGGCAAGTCCATTACAAGATAGAAGGCCTAAAAACATGGTTTCGCAAGAGCGTCCAGACCACTGACGTGGACAAGGCTGCTCAGCTTGCAGAGCGCATGTGGATGAAAGCCACCTTTGAACACGAAGAAGGTCGCCCCGTCATCAGCAAGAAGTTCAAGCCAGTTGCAGAGGTCGTTCTGCGCCGCTTAGAAGAAGAAATCAACGCTGGAACAGCCAAACCCATCGCCAAGGACTATGTTTCTGCGATCAATCTCTACCTGATCCCCTACTACGGCAACTTCAACGTAGACAGCATCAAACCCGCAACTGTTTCCCAGTTCCACGTGTGGCGCAAACAAAAGGTTGGGCGTGAACTTTCTGGAAGCGCGCAAAACAACCATAACGCTGCATTCAATCTTGTAATGGACGAAGCCGTCCAGCGCGGCTATCTAACGGAATACCACCGCCCCAGTACTAAGAACACTGGTGCTGAAAGTGATCGTCGAGCTGAGTTCAGCCATGAAGAGCTGGAAGCACTGATCAAGTTCGGCCCTGCATTTATCAAGGCAGGTCGCACTGATCGCACTCAGATGATCCGTCAAGTGCTGGCGCAGGCATACATGCCTTTCTTGGCTGCGACGGGCATACGAGCAGGTACTGAGTCAGAAAACCTTGAGTGGCGACACATAGATGTGGAAGTAATCAATGGGCAGCCAGTACTTCACATCCGCTTGCAGCAAGGCAAGTTGGGACCTCGTAACTTTGTGGCTCACAACAGCTGTTGGCGCATTTTGGAGGTGATGCGACAGATAAGCCCTGACCTCAAAGACATCCCACTCGAGGAAGTGCTCAAGCAACGAATTGCAAAGAAAGTGTTCAGACTTTCAGATGGCACAGTGCCAGACAACTGGAACAAACCATTCCGCCAAATGCTGGAAGACAGCAACTTGCTCAAGTGTCCAGTCACAGACAAAGAACGCAGCTTGTATAGCTTGCGCCACTACTACGCCACTCAACGATTGCTCGAGAACATTCCAGTTCACGACTTGGCTCAACAAATGGGCACCTCTGTACTGATGATCCAGAAGCACTACAGCCACTTGACCCCACTCATGAAGGCCAAGCAGTTTGCTGGATCGCTATCCACGGATGGCAGCGCTGAATCTGCGGAAATCAAAGCCATCATGGCTGCACAAATGGTCAACAACAACATTCTCAGCCTTGTACAACTGGGCACTGAAATGACCATTCCTTTGGTGCTGCAAAGCGAGCCACTGACCACAGACTTTGAGCAACGCCTCAAAGCCAAGGTCAAGAAATCAACTTAATCACTGCCCCACCCTAGCCTCGCCACGACTGGAAATTCAGCATGACGCAATACCTCCACGACTACTTTTCTGGCCATGCTACTCAGGCCATTGAGGGCATGAAGGCTGCACTGCAAGCGCAGAGCTTTTACAAGCGCTTGGAAATGCGTCTAGCCAAAGGCGAAGACCTAAGTGGCGAATTGCCTGTTATTGCCAAGGTTGGCAATGCTGGCGCTTTGGAAGTGGTCGAGGAAGCTATTGCTGAAAACAAAGCCTTGGAGACCTCTGTATGGGATTTCTCACCCAAGGTACAAAAGATTGGCAAGGTAACGCTGGACTTGCACAAAGAGCCCTTTGAGCATCTTCCTAGAGTGACACAGACGCTTGCGTACAAGTGCCCTGCTGGCGTTGTTAAGGTCACCATTCAAACTTCTGGTGAGAATTTCAAGGTTGAATTCACTACAGAGAAAACCAAAATGGCTGCAGAAATGGCCATGCGTGAGTTGGAAAAAGAAATCAGCTTCGCCCTGCTCTCTGCTCAATAACTCGAGACCATGAATGGCAATGCGCCGTAATGTGCAGCTGGATCATTTCGTGCGAATTGAAATGAACCAGACTGATCGATGCCAGTCTTTTCGTGAAAACGAGCAATCAATTCATCAGTAATTAGTGTCCTGACTTCATCAATTCTTTTCTTTTTTACAGCATAAGGATCAGTCCTACCGTCTAGGAACTCCAAAGCGTCAAGAAGCTGGACGAGCGCAGGATTTGGAACAGCCATTTTTTGTGCATTTACGCTGCTCCAGTACCCATCGCTCTTGCCCATCATGCGACTTAAAGATCGCACTGTCATTTCAGGAAAAAGATCTGCCAGCGCCCAGTAAAGATCGTTATTGAATTGCATCATTTATCTCCATTTGCATAAAGTATTTATGCAAGATAAATAAGTGATGAACACATACACCGCACTTGTCGCCGCCCAAGTTGGCAACTCTAAAAAGCTTGTTAAAACTGAAGTTAAAGCTGCGTCAGCTGCTGAGGCCAAATGGTTGCTGCAGGCCATTTACGGCTTTCACGCTGTAACAGCAATGCCCAGTGAAAAACGAGAGGTAATCACAAGCGAGGACTTGTCAAAACCACCAACCCCTGAGCAGCAGAGAATAACCAGCCTTAAAACTGCAAAGGATCGTGCAAGCGACGCGCTAACAGCTGAGCGGGACAGGCAGAAAAAACAAAGTGCTATGAAAACTTTGAGTTCTTTGTCTAACCCCGCATCTAGCTAGCTTCATCCAGGGCTACTAACTAAACAGATTTATCACTCACAACTTCGCTGCTTGAGTAAACATCTTTCCAGAAATGCATTTCATACCAAGCATCAACTTTATCCTTTGCCAGTGAAATGATTGGATATGTCATGTCTTCTAATTCTTGAACAGACTTAGATAGCAACTTTTTGAATTTAGATGAAGTTATGTGATGCGAATCAGTAATCATTTCAGTCTGTTGATGCAAACTATTCAATGAATTTTTTCCACGAATACAGAATGATGCGACAGCTCTGTAAGCCTCCAAGACCTTTTGCACATCCTCCATTTCAGACTTTACAACATCAAATCCACCAAGTAGCTCAGCACCATATTTAAGTATTGCAAAATCCTGAATGCACGACCCTTGATCCACGACGTATATGTGCGATACAGAGTTCTTGCTCTCGTAGTTGAAAAACAACCCATCGGCTGGTCTAGACGCCCTAACAGCGAAAAGCATGTCAAAGACATCAATCTCGATATCGTGTCGATTTCGAGCTTTATACAACTTACCTTTTTTGACAGCAAAAGTCTTTTTTAATTCCGTACGAGTCAGATTTCGATTTGTGCCAAAAAGAATTATTGTTATTGGTCTTTGCGCTGGATTGGAAATCTCTGTAGGGTCAGCTGTAAGTGAACTCATTTTTCACCCCCAAATTTATCGTGATTAAAGATATATTTTTTTAGTTCTGTTCTTGTGAGTTTCCAATGATCATTGCTCGTTTGATCTTTCATTTCTTCAATGATCTCGCTGCGCAAATCAATGGTGAGTTTTTGTCTAACAACAAATGCGTCATGAATGCGTGCAATTGGTTTGATCTTGTGCTTGGCCAGCACTGCATATGCAACATTCATCACCCGTGTTTCTGATTTTTGGTAAGCGTAGGCCACAGCTTTTGACTTGCTGGGCTTGATGTTGCGAGTGATCAAAGGACCAAAGTAGATCTCTGGCATCTCAGCTTCAAGTCCATTAGCAATGTATGTATCCAGCAGCGCCTGCTCTTTGATAAAGGCTTGGACTGCTCCGCTGTTTAAAAATGCATTGCGCTGAGAGGAGTTCTTGAAAATTTCCCCCAACGCAGTGTTGACCCACGCGCCACTGGCCTCTCGCCACCCATTAACAGTTGCACGAGCCCCAAAACTTATTGCGGTAATTGCTTCCTTAATGAGCTTTTCTTCGAATTCGACTGAAAGTCCACTGGACTTTCCAAACACATCCTTGCGCACGTCACGCATGAAGTCTCCACGATCCTCCAAATACAACCATGACGCCCAGAAGAGCTTGCGGCACTCTTTGAACGGATACAACTGATCAGTGAGCTCTTGTGCAAACGTCATCTTCCATGTGACTACGCTGGATCGAATGTCGTACTCCCAGCAATTGCCCAACATTGCACGACGCAGCTCCTTGTTGACGTTTTGAACGCTGACACCCGTGTAATAGATACGCCCAAAAGGACTTTCTTTACGACGTTGAGGGTAAAAACCTCCTGTGTGCTTAGCGATAGACAAGATCAAGAGAGCTTGCTCTGTATAAGTTCGAACACGACCAGGAGACATTTTTGTGGCTTTAGTGTTGAGCCACGCAACATAGGCTTCCAGTGAAGGAACATCAATTGGCACAACATCAAACACCTCCTCGCGCTGCGCGGGACTCAGGTAGCTGAAGTAGTCTGGATACATCACAGAAAAAAGCTCCTGATTCTTTTTTGAATCTCCGCGGAGAACTTGGCTTAGCTCAGTAGGTGTCTTCACATTCTGAATGGCAGTAGAAATTTCGCTTGCTATGTCATCAAGCACAACAAGCTCAGTGAGTTTTACCAACGAAACAAGCCCAGTGAGGTTGCTGCCTTCCTCTACCTTTTGAACCAACTGAAGCTGGTTATCGTTCAACCACTTGTGAAGTCTTACCTTGCTTGAACCGATGTGGGGTCCGTCATGAGTTAGTTGCGAAACTGGCAATGAGTAACAGTTCAGCAAGGTCTCATAGTTTGATCGTCCCCGCTGCATGACTTTGAACAGCAAGTGTTCTAGAAGTTCTTTGTATTTCTTCAGCGCTTTGGCTGCACTAGTTTTTGGTTGTGGGAACGCCTGTTGCAGTCGTTCTAAAACAATGGGATCGATGGTTAGTGTCAACATGTTGGGCCTCTTTTTTGTATTTACTGGGCTTGGATTGATGACGCTGTAAAAAGTTACACACTTATAGTATTGAAGCTCCGCTTCAGGAAACCCCGCAATGACCAAGGAGATGGGGAGGCGAAGCAGGTCACCCCTTCTGTTCCTTTTTTTGCAGGAATTTCCCTCGCGAAAACACAGTCGAGTGCGAACTTTTCAAGCGTCAAGAATCTGGACGCTGCGCGGTGGCAGCGCCCAGTTCCAAGTTACGCAGCTACTGCCTCCTGTTCTGCTGTGACCATGTCACCAAAACCGATTGACTGCTCCAAGCCTTGCACAACTGTTGACAACTGATCTGTGGTCGCTTCCATACGCTCTGCAATTGAAGCCAGCAGTTGTTGCTCATAGGCTTTGTCAAAAACATTACCTTGCACCACGCGGAACTTGCCTGTTTCTGGGTTCTTGACCGTGACAAAGAACACAAAATTTCCCTTCTCAAACTTGGGGTCAACTTTTTCAGTGCCATCAGTTTTTGCTTTGGTCTTGGGCTTTTCAGGAACCCAGTTGCTGACCTCACCTGAGTAGCTGATTTGACTTTCCACGGTGTGAGCCATTGCTGAATACAAGCGCCCCACTAATTCAGTGCGAGCTGTTTTTTCGGCCTTGAGCGCGTCAGCCAGTTCCTGTGCAACTGCTTGCTCATCCTCCTCGTAGTCAAAGATTTTTTCCACAACCTTGCCCACCCCGCCATGCTCAGTCAAAAAGTCTGCAAACTTATCAACAGGAATGCCCAGTGAGCGGGCTTTTTCCATGGCAATCGTGTAGTTGTTACGGCTTTGGCGGCTTTGATCCGTAAATACATATCGCACGACCACGGCTTCTGTACTTGAATTGCTGGCCATGGTTTGTTGGTCGCGTTGTTGGATTTTTTTAATCAACTCTGTGCGTGCTTCACGTTTTGTTGTGCTGCTGTCAATCTGGCTAGAAAAGCCATAAGTCTTTTCCAACATTTCCCAAAGCGCACGATCTGATCGATCCAAAACCTCAACTTTGAGCTTGGTGTAGTCAGCTAGCAAAGCATCAGCGGCTTCCAACGCTGCTTTGACGCTTTTTGATGTGATCACCACTGGTTTAGCCTCCGCTGCCTTGGCAGCTGCTGTTTTGGGACGGAACACGTGGAATGGGCTACCTGCACCTCCCGCGGCCATGATGGCGGCTGTGGATGAAGCGGCGTTTGCGCTGTTAACGCTGTTTACTGTCATTGTTTCCATTTGAAACTCCTTGATACCGGTTGATAAAGACCGCATCTCTGCAGCCAATGCTGAAACGTTGTTTGTGTTTGTTTCAACATTGGGTGTGATTCAATCGCAGGTGTCGTGTCTCGTCCTTGCATAAAATGGCCACGTGCCGATTTCATGCAAGAAGTTTGCAAAGGCACGGGGGCATTTCATGCAATCTTTTTTTCAAGAGCTCAGATGAAAAACTATCAATCATTTGGAGATCGATACCGCTTGGAACACGGACATCCCTATGACGAGCATGAAACGTTTCACGAATTTCTGCTGATCAGTCCCAGCTATCGATTAGCGCACCTAGCAGCAAACGGTCAAGCGACTGATCAATCTGTGATTGCCGGTATTGAAGGTTGGGACTCTGCAGTAAAGACCCACGAGCTTTTTGGTGATATTTACTCGATTCCCTTTCTCGAATGGTGGGATGCCATCGGGCGTGGTCTGTTTTACACGCTACAAGCTGATGGCACCTACACGCATCAAGGTCCAGTAAAGCTTCTAAATAACAAAATTAATGAAGCCACGCTAAGAGAGGCCTTGTGCCTTGTTAACGATAAAGCACGGCTTCAGCGAAGAGAAGGCAAACGGATTGAAAACTGGCGTCTTGGAGTGGAAGTGCGCTTAAATAGCAAATGGGTTGAACTACTTCAAGGCGATGTCAAAAAGACAGTTTCAAATGACGAAGCTAGAAGAGCTTTGGGTGCCCTAGTTAGTAGAAAACTGAATCAGGCACTATTGATTGCTGAAAACGCAGCGAGAGGAAAGTTCCCTTGTGACGAACCTCTAAATTCAAGACTTGAATTTGATTACACAAATCAATTTGAAATAACTGATCAAGCGTTATCACTTGAACAAAGATCTCTTCGGAAACGTTACGCAAGTGGGATGTATGTTCAAAAGAGGCATCTAGCCTACCTTAAGCCGGAATCCAAAGCGAAAAAGCAAGCACGACTCGATCGATGGGCAGCTAAAGGTAAAAGCGATCAGAAGTCAGACTAATATGTTTTAGGTGTCCAGTGGGTGCACACATGCTCTGGTGTCACTACAGGATAGTTATCTAACTTAACTGGACGACGATCTGCAGCAGGCAGTTGGTAGTAGGACAAACCACAGTGAAGACGTCCATGCGCGGGATCTGCACCAAGAACAAAGCTACAAGTTCTGCAGCAATCACGTTCAAGCAAGTGATTGTGTTCAAGCATTATTCTCAACTCCCTTTTTTAGGAGTATTTTATCTGTCAGTACTCACTAGGCAGCATGATCACCCAGTGTTCTCCATCCCAACAAGCGAACAGTGAGATTGAGTGCAGCGGAAAGTCTGTGTATGGGATCTCTTGACGAGCGTGCTCTTTGCCACTGCCATCCTCATAGATCATCGTTGCCCTGTAGCCGTTAACTGTTACGCGCACTTGGACAAACCAATCAGCTGTTCCAATTTCAGCAAGGTGACTGGCAATCGCGTCCATCATCCAAAAGCACTCGGCCTCCTCCGCCAAGTACCTTGTGCCATCTGTCAGCAGGTGTCTGCGGCTGATGCGGTAATAGCCAGTGGTCCCGATGAATTGGGCGAGTTGGGTGGCGTCGAAATTCTTCATCTGTAGTCCTAGTTGTTTGACCACAGTTTGTTTTCAGATCAAGTTTTGGGCGACCTGAAACCCGCAGCTTTGGCGGGTTACCAAGAACTGCGGCGAAAAAGCCACGCCTGATGCTGCCTTACATGACCTCATGTAAAGCCTGAGGATTTCGTGGCAGAAATCCCACGATCTATGAGCAGCGTCCAGACTCTGGACGCCCCTACCCCGTCAATTGCAAGCTTAAAACACGCAGCAAGCAGTCCAATTTGACCGTCCGAATACTCTGGGTGCTGGAACTCATGATCGCGCTTGTAGGGCTGGATTTACCTCGCAGCTCCGTTATCCACAGCCCTGCTCCGTTATCCACAAAAAATCTATGAAAACATAGCTTTTAGTAGATTTCAATGTTTGAGCATTGAAATCATTGAAGAAAAAAACCGCTCAAAAGTTATCCACAGTCAGTTCATTTCGCCCTGTTCCCACTCCAGAAACCCGCCACTTTGGACGGACTCAGGTTGTCCAGATAAATATATGAAAACACAATGCAATTAACGCAAAAACATGATTTAGGAGAAACGTAATGGCACAAGCAAAAACACTCACAGCAACTGATATTGAACAGCTGCTCAACTACATCAATACACGCAAGTACGCTGCGCGTAACCGCACAATGATGTTGCTCACGCACTGGGCAGGTTTACGCATTGGCGAAGTTGCTTGTTTACGCTGGAGCGATGTAACAAACAGCGACGGTAAAGTGAAAGATGAGATTCGTTTGCTGCCCGACATGACTAAGGGCCGTCATGCACGTACTGTGTTCGTAAGCTCAAAGCTCAAAACAGAGTTGCAAGCCTACGCTGATCAGGCAAAGTGCGTTGAGCGCAGCTATCCATTCTTTGCAAGCCAAAAAAGTGTTAAAGCTGGGTTTAGCGCAAACAGCTTGTCACAAACGTTTGCCCTGCTTTACGAAGGTGCGGGGCTTGAAGGCGCTAGTAGCCACAGCGGACGCAGAACATTCCTCACAAACCTTGCCAACAAAGGTACAGCTATTCACTTGCTCAAAACGCTTGCAGGGCACCGCAGCATCCAAACTACTGCCACTTACCTGTACAGCAGCCCCAGCCAATTACGCGAAGTTGTCGAACTTGCATAATTTTTGAAAGTACTAAAGATGAAGCAACACAAAGTCACAGCCTGTTACAAAGTTTATTGCTATGCCACGGTTGAAGCTTAAAACGAGGACGACGTCTAGGCTTTAGCGCAATAAATGGACGGCGGCGATTTCGAAATGGAAGCAGACTATGAGCTAAGTGATTGACACTTAGAGAGCGCCAAGGAAATTGCTTCCTAATCACTCAAACTGCAAGAAGCTAGGACAAGTCCTAGTACTGTCAGCGGGATTTCGCCTTACCTTGGTGTCTGACTATTTTTCAAGAGTCAACTCAGGATGATCTTCTAAAACTCTTTGCGCAATCGCATCCGGGTCTTCAGCCACTTCACTGTACGAGCCCAATTCATCTCTCATAGCATTGACAGTAGCCATCACGACCGCACGAGGAACTTTTTGAATTTCGTAATACTCTCGTTGGCTCTCATCATCAAATACATCAAGAAGATTTTGATAGATGGTGTACTCTTCCCATGCTCTGGCGTCTAGACGAGCCTTGCTTGAGTGTTCAGAAATTTCCTGCTCTGCATCGCCAACGGTTAAATCATCATCAAACGGGATTGACCAGTATTTAAGATACTCTTTATGCGAATCCTGTGCTGGCAGTTTTTTCGCAAATGCATCAAACTCAGATTTCTTTGCCTTCAATCCGACAATTTGAAGTTGAATCTCAAGGTAGTCATTAGTTCCGCGATAGGCCCGTACTAGACGGCCGTAGACAGCTTCTAAACACTTTGTCTTGACAATCTGTAGCGCAGCATCCTTTGGCAAATACCCCAAGAAATACTCTCCAGAATCCCCTAAGCCAATAACTTTTATGGCATTCGCATCTTGAGGGTTGTCCAGCTCATGTTCTAGGTGCAATGTCTGATTTAGATCATCAATAAACGCTATTGCTGCCTCACGCCGATGACCCAAACCTTTCACCCCCATGTTTTGAAGAAATATTTGGTATCCCTTTCTGATCGGAGGAAGAAACATGCTGGACTTATATGCGCCACGACGATCACCCTTTTCACGCAACTTAGTTGCTTCATTTTTCTTATGATTTTCAGCTGCCTGTCTTTGATGCGGAACTTCTGCTGCTTCTGTCTGAGGTGAAAGATTTTTCTCAGAAACAATTTTTTCAGGCGGCTCTGTACATTTTGCTGAAACCTTGAACTCTGGATTCGGCGTGTTCAATCTGTCTTTTTCTAAGTCTGAATGCTTAGCAGCTTCTACCTGGTGACTCTTCTTTCTACCGAAAAAGACCAGTAAGGCCAATCCAACTGCAGCAATAGCAAGAAAGTACATCATTAGAAATTCCTAATTTCAACAATCATCTGGACGAAAAACGATCACCAGTCTGAATCATCATTGAATAATGCTCCTCTACCTGTGGCGATATCACCAGTTCTGATGCTGCCGTCTGAACTCATCGAATCCCCCAGGCTGGTAAAAAGACTCCCATCACTTCCAACCACGGTGTTGTCACTAACCCGGGTGTAAACAGTTCCCTTAGTTGAAACGCTCACATCATCGCTGACTTGATTGATGACATCTCCGTTGGTCGAAACCCACGTCTTAACGCTAACCTTAGTCAAAATCTCGCCATGGTTGCTGTCAGAAATTCCAAATAATTGCTTAATGAAGGTCACGTTCGACTCCTTTGCAATCTAATTTTCAATAATGATGCCAAGCCCGCAGTATCAATGCCGTTGCCGAAGACTGAAGCAGCTGTAACAGAATAGCCCCTCAAGCGACAAATTATGTCGTTTTTAGAATATTTCTAGTAAACTGATCTTTACGATCAACCCAACCTCCACAAGCGACGCAAATTGTCGCTTAGATACTTACATTAGAGGGTAAATGAACGACACCCTTATGCGCCAGTGGGCAATGATGCGTCTAATCCCAAGATACCCTCGCCGCATTGATACCCCTACCATACACAGCCATTTAATTGGTCAGGGGATGGCTGTGTCGCTCCGCACGGTACAACGTGACTTGAACAGCTTAGCCACATCATTTCCGCTGGACTTTGATGAGTCAAAGCCTCAAGGATGGTGTTGGCAGGAAGGTGCTAGCCAGCTCGAGATACCAAGCATGGATGCTCATGCAGCACTGACTTTCAATTTGGTGGAGCAGTACATGCAAAATATGCTGCCACGATCCACTTTGAACCAAATGGCCCCCTGGTTCAACGCCGCCGAGGGCGTAGCGAACTCACAGGTATCTTCCGTCAGCAAATGGCGCGACAAGCTCCGCGTGATTCCACACACCCTAAATAAGGTTCCTGCACCAATTGACCCCGTGATTCAGGCAACCATTTACAGTGGTTTGTTGAATGAGATGCAAATCCAGGTGACTTATCGAGCTATCAGCTCAGGCGCAGAACCCAAAACCTACCCAGTCCATCCACTAGGGTTGGTCGTAATGGAGCAAGTTGTCTATTTAGTTTGCACCGTCAAGGAATACCAAGATGCAAGGTTCTTGGCACTGCACAGAATTGACAAAGCTGATCTGATCCAAGTGCCAGTTGTTCGACCAACTGCATTTGATATTGACGAGTTCATCCTGAGCGAGTTTGGAATACGCTTAGGCAATGAACTCCTCAGCCTAGTTCTTCGCGTACGTGGCTTACTGACGAAATATTTAGCTGAAACTCCGCTTTCAACCTGTCAACTCATGACCCCGATTAACGATGAATGGACAAGAGTTGAAGTGTCTATTCAGGACACCGTTCAGCTGCGAAATTGGATTCGATCTCTTGGTCCTGATGCGATCATCGAACAACCTAAATTCCTCCAAGAAGAGTTCCAGCGGGAATATGAAATATTGCTATCACAATACAACAATCTCAATGTTTTAATTAATGTAGGGGAACGACCATCGAACTCCTCCAGCAACATCTTGTTTTCCTCTATTCCGAGTAAGCGTCAATGAAATTCGTAGATCTACTGTCTAGGGCGGATACCGCACTCTCCGATTTGATGCCTGAAGGAACGCTGAGCATTGTTACGGCCATCGATTCGAAACTCGCCTATCCGAAGAATTTAATAAAAGTTCTGCTGCAACTAAGGCCTGCAGATGTTCTACTAGACGATGCAGCAACTAGAAATCAACTGCTGCTTATGCTCTCTCCCAAGGAGGCTAAAGACTTGGCGTCTGTTTTAAATTGGGACCAAAAAGGCGATGTCTACGCCTTTTTGGAAAAAAACAAATTCAAACGAGCCCCAGATAGAAAAGCCCTTTTCGATTTCTTCAATGTCGAAGTTCCGGTGGCAGAAGTTAAGGAATTGGCTCCAACGACTGTAGACGTTTCCCCTGTTTTTCCACTTTTCCCACATCAAGCAAGAGCGCTCAGAAAAGTAGAAAGCTACCTAACACAAGAGCCCAGGCGAGCGCTGCTGCATATGCCTACGGGATCAGGTAAAACAAGAACAGCTATGAATGTGGTAGCTAACTATCTGCGAGAGAGAGACTCGGGTGTTGTTGTTTGGCTTGCTCACTCAGAAGAGCTATGTGAACAAGCATGGGATGAATTTAGAAAAGCTTGGGGCGCACTTGGGATTCGCAATGTTCCCCTCATTCGATACTGGGGTCCTTACGAGGAAGACCTTCGCAACGTAAAAGACGGAGTGATCATTGCAGGTTTGAAGAAAGCCTACTCCAGACTACTCAATGACGATGGACAATTCAGAGCGCTTAGTACAAGAGATCCACTCGTAGTGATGGATGAAGCACATCAAGCAATCGCACCTACGTACCAACTAATCATTGATCAATTGTTGCGCCCTTTGTCTAAGGCTCAACTGTTGGGTTTGTCAGCCACACCTGGAAGGACTTGGAATGATCCAGACGCAGACAAAAAATTATCGACTTTTTTTGCCACTCGTAAAGTAACGCTAAAGGTCGATGGTTACGACAACCCAGTTTCGTATTTAATTAGCAACGGATATTTGGCTGAGCCGAAATTTGAGCAGATTGAGGTTGCTTCTAGTTTTGCACTTACCCAAGATGAGCAAGATCGAATTCGGGAAACATTTGAGCTGCCCTCCTCCGTTTTAGATCGATTGGGTGATGATGATCAGCGCAACTTGTTAATCGTTCATCATGCTGAACAGCTTCTGAAGCGACACAAGCGAGTAATCTTGTTTGCTGCCTCTGTTAAACAAAGTGATTTGTTGTCGGCTGTTTTGTCGGCGCGGGGCTATTGGGCGGCAAGCATTACATCAAAGTCGCCCAACGGGCGTTCTGAATCAATCGCTGCTTTTAAGGATGATGAAGATCGTCCGAAAATATTGTGCAATTTTGGTGTGCTGACGACTGGCTTTGATGCGCCACGTACTAGCGCCGCCCTTATTGCGCGCCCAACTCTTTCGCTTGTGCTTTACAGCCAGATGGTTGGTCGTGCTATGAGAGGTAAGGTTGCAGGTGGCAATGAAACGTGTGAAATTCTGACGGTGGTTGATACATCGCTGCCAGGTTTTGATTCTGTGGTTGATGCCTTCTCGAATTGGGAAGATGTTTGGAGTAATAACGATGAGTAAGGTAGAGATCGTTCCTGCGCGGTTGGCTGTTAAGGCCATGAGGGACAACGGTTATAAAAACGCAGCATACGCAATTGCTGAACTGATGGATAACTCCATTCAAGCAGGTGCGAATAAGGTTGAGTTGCTGTGTGTTCAAAAAACAGATTTTGTTGAGCAGCGCTCTCGCCAGCGCATTGATCGAATTGCTGTTTTGGATAACGGGCGTGGTATGACCAAAGATGTCCTCCGCATGGCGCTCCAATTTGGAAATGGCACCAACTTAGATCCTGAAAATCAAACCCATATGGGCAAGTTTGGTATGGGTTTGCCTGCATCGTCGGTTTCCCAGGCTAGAAGGGTTGATGTTTGGTCTTGGCAGAAGGGCTTGAAGTCTGCCATGCATACATACCTAGATATCCAAGAAATCGAGCAGGGTTCTTTGGATCAGGTTCCAGAGCCTGTACTCACCGAGATTCCAAAAGAATGGTTGGGTTGGAGTAAAGAGTTTGGCGATTCGGGAACGCTGGTGGTTTGGTCTCAGATCGACCGCTGTATTTGGCGAACTGGTCGAGCAATTATTGAAAACTCCGAGCAGCTTATCGGTCGTATGTATCGCAAGTTCTTGGAGAACGACAACGTCAAAATTCGACTTGCATGTATCGAAAGCGAGAGCCTCACATATTCAATCGACCAATTTGCTCGACCAAACGATCCTTTGTATTTAATGGTTGGCACGTCTACCCCTTCGCCATACGACAAGGAGGCAATGTTTGAGCCTTATCCAGATGCTGGCTCATATGACGCGAAGCTTCCAATTAAGCTGGGTGATCAAACGCACTACGTACACGTTCGATGCAGTATGGCAAAGAAATCTGCGCGTGAGGGGGGTACGGCAGGTAATCGAGATTACGGTCTTCACGCTAAGAAGAACGTTGGCGTTTCTGTGGTGCGTGCTGGGCGTGAATTGGAATTGGACCCTTCATGGGCGTCAACTACTGATGCGAGAAATCGTTGGTGGGGTGTGGAGGTTGAGTTCCCTCCAGCATTAGACGAAGTGTTCGGCGTTACAAACAATAAACAAAGCGCTCGAAACTTCGCTGAGATTGCGAATCTGAGTTATGACGATTTGTTGACCGAGGGCAAAACAATTTCAGCCCTCAAGGATGAAATGATTCGGGACGGCGATCCACACGCGTATTTGTTGGATGTTGCCGACTACGTGAGAAAACAAATCAAACGCATGTTCGATCTTGTCGACCAGCAGCTAAAAAATCAAAGAAGTCGTGAAACAAGGCATGACACGACTGCTCACGATGCTGAAAAAGAGGCCACAGAAAAAACGCGTGAGCGGCAGGCCGCTGGCAAGCGTGGCGAGAGTGATGCGGGTGAAAGCAAGCCTGTTGAAGAACGAAAAACTGATATTGCTACCAGTCTGACAGAGCAAGGTCTGAGTGAGGATGATGCAAAAGAAATTGCTGAGTCGGCTGTCAATGATTCATTGAAATATGTCTTCGCCGAAGCAAGCATCGATAGTCCCGCATTCTTCTCTGTCCAGCCACGCGGCGGGGCACTGATCATCACTTTGAATACCCGCCACCCTGCATATTCGCGCCTTGTTGACGTTCTTGAGCGCGACAAGAAAGATCAGAGCACACAAAGCCTGGAAGAGCGATTGAATAACGCACTTAACGGCTTGAAGTTGTTGCTGATGGCGTGGGCTCGTTATGAAGATGAGCAAGATTCGGCTCGTCGGGAAGACGCGCAGGATGCGCGCGTTGATTGGGGTCGAATTGCTCGGCGCTTCTTGGACCGTAACGAATAAGCAGACATGGCCCGATACGACGAAGGCGAGCGACCTTCAGACTTCCCTTTCTCTGGCCAATTGATAGATGGCAGGGCAGCGGCTGACTGGTTGCTTTCTAAGGCTAGTGCGGCTCCTTCGGGGGTCTCACTTTGCTCCGCTTTTTTGAGATCTGAGGCAATGCGCGCGTTGTACTCTGGCGACCAAGTGGTTTACCAAGGGCGAATACTTGCGCGTTGGCGATTGGGAGATTTGCTAAGCGGCGCCTCAGACTTGGATGCGTATCCAATGGCTAAGCGGTTGGGCTTTTCATTTTTCGTGAGGCAAGATTTTCACGGCAAGGTGTTTTCTGTTCCTGGTAGCGGCATCGTTGTTGGCAGTGCAAACGCAACACTTTCTGGTTTTGGCCTGAAGGATTCTGCAAATTCTGAGGTCTGCACCTTGGTTCCAGACTCTCGCGAAAATCAGTCTCTTTTGAACGAAATATTCGAGGGTTCAATTGAAATGACCGATGCCATTTTTGAGGAGATGTCGGCGGTAGTTCGAGAGGCTGAGATGAGTCAAGACTTAAAGCAGGAGTGGCCAAGCGAATTGATGGACAAACTGCAAGCCCCTGAATTTTCTGGCCGACTTCTCTTTTCAGAGTGTCTGGTTTCAATTCCTGAGATTGATGCGAGCGGAAATGTTGTCTGTCTGGACGACCGCGACTTGCATCTGCTTGGCGTCTCTGCGCGTGGTTTAGATTCCAGCACTTTAGAGCGAGCCTTCAAGGGAACACGGATATTCCGATGGTTGGTCCATGCACTCAAGGCGTCTGAAGGGGAAATGTACTTTGGCGCATTGACTGAGCGCCTGCATAACACGTTGCTAGATGATCCTGTTGTGTACCGTCGAGATGTGAAGACCGTTCTTCAGACGCTGCTCCAGTGGTGTCAATTGCTTGAGGCAGCGGGGGTGATCGTAGATCGCCCCAATCACTCGCAGCGCGTCAGACTGTCTTGATTACTTGTGACAGACTAGGCAAGCTCCGCCGCCTTCGTCTTCAAGATACAAGTCATCAAGATCAAGGTTCTCGGATGAGCAAACCCGTAGTGGATTGATTCTTCTGTTGGCAAGCTCGCGCTGCTTTCTGGCCTCAAAGTCTCGCTTGATTTGTTCCATACGCTCGGGTTTTTCCAGCTCGGCCAGTGGTTCGTTTTGCGACCATGTGAATCTTGTCCCGTTGTCTATGGCGGTCTTCTCCATATTTTTTGCATTCTCAAATGCTTCGGGGTGGCGCTCTTTGAGGCGAACCCACTCGATCTTTTGTTGAAAGAAGCAGAAGGTGCATCCGCTGCGAGATCGCCAGTCGTAGTATTTTGGTAGGCCAAGCCCTGAGGCTTCCAGGATGTCCAAAACGTCTTCTTTATTCAGTCCGTTCTCGCGGAATGGCAACTTAACCTTCAGGTTTTTGTGGTGCGACTGCATGCCATCGCGGTGCTCTTCGTCTGCTCTGATGGCGACGTAGGACACAACTTCGTCACCCTTGTTGAGCCACTCGTTTACCCACGCCTTAAATGGTTGCAGCTTCAGTTTGATCGTGCACCAGCGTGTCTGGGGGGACGGCAAGAAATTCCCGTTGTGCCTTAGCCAAAACTTGAAATCACGGTCGGGGTTGAGATAGTTAATTTTTCGGCCAAGCAGCCCTTCAAGCTTGCCCAGAAATTCATAGACCTCTGGCAGCTCTTCGCCAGTGTCGGTGAAGAAATACTGAATGTCTAATTCGGGAAAGTTTTCCCGCATGTAAATTGCCAAGGCGGCGCTGTCTTTGCCGCCAGAAAGGCCAAGGACGTGATGTGTAGTCATGAATTCACCTCGTCTTTTTGGGCTACTTTGATCCCGATATCTGCGAGGGTCGCGTAGATAAGTCGGGGGTCAATTTTTTCAAGGATTGGGAGAATTTGAATAACCGTGGCGTCAATCTTCGACTGGTCTGTCTTCGAGACTTCGATGGTTCTGCTCAAGTCGTTTCCTTGACCAGCAGACAGCACAAGGTTGAACACCTTGCGGGCCGAATCACGACCGCGAAGTCCCGCAAGCGCTTCGGCTTTGCGGAAGTCCATCGACAGTGTGCCAAGTTGAATGATGGCTGCATCAAGGTCTCTATCAACCCAGCTGTGAGATGGTTTGTTTATCGCATTGCTGATCAACGATTCAATAGAGGCGTCTGAGCCGTCAAACTCTTCTAACCTCGTAGCGAAGGATTCGAGCTGGAAGTTTCCAGTGATGCCTTTGACTGACTTTGCACGTTCGCGCAGATCGTCAACCGACCCGCCGCCATGCTGAAGGGAGTCAAGAACAATCTTTCTGATCTCATTCAACTTTGTTGGGTATGCGCCTTGCAGTTCATCAATTACAGAGCTGAGCTTGTTAACAAGTTCCGATTCCGAAGTGGAGCCGAGAATTGTTGGGAGGTCGGCAAAGAGAACTTTATTTGGGTCGCTTGCCTTGAGAAGCATTGCGCGAACTTCTTGGGCAGAATCGGAAACCGCGTTGGTTCGCTTCGTCCAGTTGGGGAGATTCACAACAGTAGAAACAAGGCCGCGAGCAGTGTCGAGAGGTGAAATCGATGAGATGTCGGTGCCAACAAGATGCTGAGCGAGTACCTTTTGTGCAATGGCTTTGGCTAGGCTGCTCTTGTTTTCACCAGCTGAGACATATTTGAACTTGATCAGCTTGGGATCGTTCAACAACTCGTCAATGATTACTTCATTGATGTTGGGCGTGAATACATTGTCGAAATAAATGGCGATGTGTGCCTTGTTTGCCAGGAAAAAAGCAAGGGCAAGGATGGGCATCACTCCTCGTTTCAAACCATAGGGCGCGCTTTGCCAAAGGGCATAAATTTCGTCTAAGCCAAGTTTGTCCTCGGCATTTTTGAAGATTTCATCGGTGTGATACCACAGCTCCAAATAAGTTGAGCCTGTTTCTCCGTCATCCTTCGGTTTTCCAAATCCCCAGCCTAGGCGTCCACGATTCATGTGTAAGCCAGGGGTGTTGAGAACTGTGTAGTAGAGGCCTGCGTCTGCGGGGTAGCCTTCATACCCCAGCTTCGACAGTCCTCCTTCTTTGAGCATCCGATACATCAGCTCTCGTCGTGCTTTGACGATATTGCTGGAGAGTTCATCGCGGTTGATCAGCTCGCTGTTAATGATCGGTGTGCTGTGATAAATTTTTTCGGCAACAGAAGAAGCAATTCCAGATACGGTGACGTTCTTCTCGTCGTTCAGCGTCTGCCCGTGACGGAACCAAGTCGCGGAACGAAAAGCGTCTGTCAATTCGTCTTGTAGTGCGCCACGCAGACTGGAGATTCTTGAGGTGAGTTCACGGCGAGCAACTGAATCACCTTCGAGTTCTGTTCGAGTTGTGAATACGCGCTCTGCGGCTGAGAGTTCGTGAGAAAGATCGGCAACTCGCTTGCCGTTTTTCGCTACGCCCAAAATGATTGGGGTATCGGTGTTTTCTTGGGAGATTTGCTGGATCGTTGAGAAAAACTGTTTGTCGGCAATTGGGGAGTCGGGCGCGCAAAGGACAAATGTGCCCACACTTCCAGTGGTGGGTTTGTAGTTTGCAATGAATGATGGCAGCTCAGCCAAGGGGACGATGGTTTTGCCAAACCAGCGCATTGTTCCCGTCTCGTGATAGAGACGTTTTGCGATCACAGGGTTGAGGTCTGTGAGTTCCGAGATCAGTTTGCCATTGAAAGCTGAAATTTCATTTCTGGTGCTGCTGATTGCTCCCTCGATGTCGAAGTCGCTACCTGCGAATACACCATACGCATTCAGGTGTTTGCGTTCAATCAGTATCTTCCATTCAACTAGCTCGGCGAGCGCTCGCTTGATGGCCTTTTTGTCTGAACCTTGTACGCAGGAAAGAATCGTTTCTTCATCGGGTGCCAACGCGGCACCGCTACGAAACATTTCGATTAACGCAACGGTTTTAGCGATCTCTCCATAAATGGACTGGCCCTTTGCTTCGGCGCGTTCGACTGAGTCAACGGCTTGTGCCCAACGATGGCCGTCAGGTGAAGCCAAGATGGCGGGCTCCGAGTTTGCGCGCAAATAGTCCCAATAGTGGGCTGGGCGATACATTGAATCACCAGCAGCTTTGTGCGTTTGCAGGAATTCTGCAAAGCCGAGTGGCTCACGCGAGGCGAGAAATCCGAAGATGCTGCGCTCGTTTTGTCCAAACTTTCGTCTTGAGATTGGGCCGAGGAGTGAGGTGATTGCTGGGTGAAGCGGCCAGCACGCTAAAAGGCTTTCTGCTAAGTTTTTGGGGGCGGCTGGTCGACGTGTTTTGATATTGTTTGCAATGACGGAGCAGTCGTTGCGTGCATCAGAAATGTCTACGCTCTTGGCTCTACTGATCGATTGGCCAATGAGTTCGATGACTTCGTCGGATGCTGCAACAAGTGGGATGTCGATATAGCGCCCTTGAATCTTTGCCCAATCGTCGCGCGTTTGTCTTCCTAGCGAGGTGGCGTAGGCTTCGAAGGGTTGATGCAGGATTCCGACGACGACAAATTTGCCATTCGTTCGGCTGGCGGCTTCTGCGAGTTGTTGAAAGAAGTAGATATCTTCGGTGTTGTCGATTGCAGCGTGTTCTAAAAACTTGCCAAGTTCATCAATGATCAGCAGAAGTCCTTGTTTGTTGCTTTCGGCAAGCGTGACCAATTCGGCGATAACGTCAGTGTTCTTCTTTTTGCCGAGTACAACGCCAGTTCTTTTTTCGATGGCGGCAATCAGCTGATCGCGCACGCTTGTGCGTTTCCCCACAACTGGCAAGACTGTCCAGCCAGAACCCTTTGCTTCGAAGGCTTTGTAAATTGTTGAGTCACTAGGCAGGGCAAGAATCTGTTTAGCACGTTCGCGCAATTTTGGGTTGGGGCCGACGAGTGAACACAACATCAACGCGAGTGACGATTTGCCTCCGCCGTAGGGGCCTGTCCAGGTGAATGCTCGTTGCTTCGTTTCTTGAAGTTGCTGTCCCATGCTTTCCAGAAGGGAGCGAGCTGTTCCTTGACATACGTATCCAGAGAGGGCGTCTTCTCTGCCAAAGTCGTCGTCGATTTGAATTGAGCGTAGAAATTGCCGTGAAATTTCTACGACCGTGTTTAGGGTTTTTTCTTGCTGAGCCATTTTTAGTCTTTGCTGTATGCGATCTTGAGCAGCTTTTCTTTCAGCGCTTTAATGCTTTTTTCGGTGTTGTTCTTCAGCGTTACTTGTCGAAGGCCTGCCTGTTCGGTCCATTGAATCTGCCCGTTCGTGATTTGCTCTAATGAAACAAGTCGTTCAGCAATGCCGTTCTCATCGATCTTGAATACGCGACCAGGTGATCCGTAGTCATGTGCCACGCGATCAAAGGCCATCACAGAACCAGAGGCTTCTAGACGTTCCCAGTAGTCAAGCAAGGCATAGCCAAAGATTCCGTCATGTAGTGACCGCTTAGCTCCACGACGGAACTCGAAGGAGTCTTTTGAGTTGTGAACAATCAAGCCCAGCTCTCCCAAAAGAGGCTCACTTAAATCTTCAGGAGAGTCGCTATTTGCGCGAGGGACGTAGCTTCGAATGCAGCATTCGACATCTCTTTTCAGGGTTGCTTGAGAGATCTTCGCCTTGATGTTCTCTAGTTCGCCTGCGAGCGACTTTGCGATGAATTCGCGGTCGAAAACCTGCTGAACAACATGATTGAAGAGGTAGTACCACGTTGTCGTTTTATCGGGGGTGCTCGCCAAAAACCAATGCATCAACCACACGGTCGAGATGTTTTCGCAATAAGGGTCAAGCCCATGAAACTCGTTGAATAAAGTGTCTGCGACTGATGTTGCCTTGTATGAGTCATTGCTCTCTTCGAGTACGTTGCAAGCAAAGGCCCAAAAACGGATAGAGCTAACCATGTTTTTGCCAACCCCGAAATCGACAATCGCTTCTTCATCGGCAAATATGTGCTTAGGTGCTTCACCGAAGTAAGGGCGGTTTTCTACGGCATCGAAAGCCTTTTTAAGCCATAGTTGTCGCAGGGGAAAAGTCTCATGACCTGAGAATTGAGGTTTCTTGCCGAGGATCGAATCGTTCATTCGACAATGATACCGCCTCAAACTGGAGAGGTTCACCAGTTCGTTATCTTTTCAAAAATACTGTTGTTTTATACATACTTAATAAGCTAAACAATGACTTCATAAAACTTAATTAACTATTAAATAAAATCAATATGCGATAAAGTTATATCGATTAAATTTATGAAGCCTAAATTGATCTTCAAATGCAGCAAAGATGTACCAGCTTTCATAAACCCCTACTTCAGCACTTCCACTGAAAGTCAGGAGCTTTTCCTCTTTGACCATTCGTTTAAGAGCCTACTGACATAGTCCTTTGGAAGGTTGTGCCCTGCACCTTTAACAACATTGACGTTCATACAGACCAACTTACCGAACGCAACCGCATTCGGACAGCTTTGCCAATCTTCCGATCCCACATGAATCTCGCAGTTGAGTGGGCGAGGAAACCTATTCGACTTAGCTAACTCAAACAGCTTTTCTGGCTGAGGTGGGATGAAGTTCATAGGCCGAAGCTCATCATCGTCTGCAAACTCTCCAACAATCGGAGCTAAGAGGATCACATTACCGATATAGGGCTTACCAATTAAAGCCTGAGCATGGAGGAACAGATATCCACCAAATGAGTTGCATATGACATGAGCATCCTCTCGCCAGAAGTACTCCCTCAGGTCGTTGGCAACGATTTCGACTTGATGAGTAAAACCAGCCGACTTGAACTCCCCTACCGTCTCCCGTCCAGTGACGTCATAGCCTATATCGAGCAAAGCCTGCCCTAGTCCCTTACTTATCAAGCCACCCCAACCAGGCAGGTAGTAAACAGTTTCTGGCCTTTGTGGGGCACCTGACTCTACTGACTGTTTCAAAACGCTCGCACCATTGGGATCCCAACGAGGGCAACTGTGACTTGAAGCAACTTCAGGAAAACTAGTTAGCTTGGGCGTAAGACGTTGAGAAGCAGGAACTTGGAAGTAGTCAAAACCACAGCGAATAGCCTTTCCATCTTTGATATGGAATCCACAGTTAGAGCAGGTTGAATCTGTCTTTTTCATTTCAAGTAAGTTTAGTGAACTAGTGATTGCTATTTTGGGTACTAATCACGATCATGAATCACTCTGATCGGACGTTAATTTCTCCCCTCTTCTTACACAACAGGGACTTCTGACCAATCTGTCGTGTAGTTGGGTGACTTACGCTCCTGACGCATACCCCACTCTTTTCGCATTCCGCCTGTGCTGACCTTAACTGTCCCGCGCCCGAAGCGAGAGTTCAACCCATCTATTGCCTTCATTAACCGGTTGCCTCCGTTTGCTTGCGGCTCAAGCAAATCACCTTGGACCATTGAAATCGGTGAGATATCGCCCAGCATGATTCCTGCTTTTTTGTAGTTGTAGCCATCGCGCCATAGCAGCCCAGCTACATGCTGCACCCATCGGTTGATAACCAGGCTGTCATTTGTGGGTTGAGGCAATGGAACCGCCATGCATGGGTTGTACTGGGGTTGTTCCGGCTTGAATCGATTAGTCTGGAGAAACACCTGTAATAACGCTGCTTGGCCATTTTGCGCTCTCAGTTTCGCCGTTCCGTTGGCCACGAATACGCTAAGTGCATCCTGAATTACCGCAAGCTCCGTGACCGGCTTACCAAACGAGCGACTATTTACGATTTGCTGCTTATCAGGCACATGCTCTTCAAGAGCGATACATGAGATCTCCTGCAACTCTCTTTGCGTCTTCTCCATCACTACGCCGAATTCAGAGCGCAAAGTTGGTGCGTGCGCTGTACGCAGTTCTTGAACGGTTTGAATCCCATGCAACGCTAATCGCTTAGTTATTTTTCTGCCAACGCCCCAAATGCGTATTCCAGAACCTATTGACCATCCGCTCCAATCCCTCGTGACCATCACTTCCAGTCAAAGCTGACCACTCAGTCCAGCAAGTTGACCAAAGAAAAAGTATGGCGATTTGACCAGGATAGTAGTCAGACTGACATGGTCAATCTGACTACTCAGACTATCAGCTGGATTGCATTTTTTTTCGAGCCATTGTTTTTCGCATGGACTCCCCCTTCAGGGATAACCGATGCGATTGATGCACCACGCGATCCAATATCGCATCAGCCAGCGTGGGATCAGGAAAAAACCCATGCCATTGATCGGTTGGGTACTGCGTTGTGATGAGCAATGAGCCTGTGCGCATTCGACGATCAATCACATCTAACAAGAACTGCGACGCATGTTGATTCATCTCACCCAAACCCAGATCGTCAAGTATCAACAAACTTGGTTTGCTCAATGACAGCTTCAGAGCGGGCAATGAGCCATCAAGCAATGACTCTGTGATTGATCCGTAAAGATCACTGGCGCGATAGAAAAGGACTGGCATTTTCAGCCTGCACGCCTGCTGGCCAAATGCACACGCAAGCCACGTCTTACCAACACCCGTAGCGCCTTGGATGATCAAATTTTGCTGACGCCTTATCCAATCACAGCTTGCCAAAGATGCCAACTGTGCCTTGTCTAGTCCACGGTTTACCTTGTATTCAACATCCTCAAATGAAGCCAATTCAGGCATCCCTGCGCCTCGGATCAAACGCTTCAACTTTCGGGCCTCACGCTCGGATGCCTCGTGATCAACAAGCATTGCAAAGCGATCATCAAAACTGACATCATGCAATTTGGGTTGCTGAAGCTGCATGTCGTAAGCATCGGCCATTGGAACGAGCTTGAGCTCTCGAAGGCGAGTGATGGTTTGTTGCGTGCTGCTCATGCTGATTCTCCAAAATAACTAGGACCACGCAATTCACCAATGACTTTGACTTTGAGTGCTTGAGTGATAGAAAAACGTTTGTCTGCATCCTCTTTGAGGATGGATGTGATGCTGCGAAGTGAGGTGATATTCAATGGCATCGCGTAGGCGCAGACCTCTTCAAATCGGGCCTCACCGTAGTCCCTTGCGAGGTCACGCATTCGTCGTGCAGCTTTGACGCCGTTTGTGATGTCGCTTCGGTTTTCAAGTTGATGGCGAATCATCAACTCCACATTGCCACCGACATTCATCGCCCATGCCAACAATGCCCGAGGTTCGGCATCAAGCACTCGGCTGTGAATGACGGGCCGATGCTCTGGTATCGTGCTGGCATCTCCTTGTGTCTCAATTAAAGGGTGAAGGGCAACCCTTCGACCTCGGTGGAAGATTTCAATCACAGTGGATGTAAACCTGAGGTCCACGCTTTCTCGTGCTAGCGTGTGAGGCACTGAATAGAAGCGTCTTTGATGTTCGACGTGATAGTCATCTTGTACCCTGACGCTATATCGCCAATCACTCAATTCAAATGCCGTTCCAGGCAATGGCTTGAGGCTCGCTTTTTCTGTTTCCAGAAAGCGATCCAATCGACAGCCTGGTAGCCGTTTAAATGGATGGCGATTCATTTCTTCGGCCTTGATACGGAGTTCTGCATTCAACTCGGCAAGGCTGAAGAAAATGCGATCACGAAGTGAAAACAAAGCCCATCGTTGAGCGATTTGCACGCCCACTTCAGCCTTGGCTTTGTGTTTGGGCTTTCGTGCTCCCGTTGGTAGAGGTGCCGTGTCGTAATGGCTGAGGCAATCTCTGTAGGCTGGGTTGATCACCGTTCGATCCCGTTCACGCCGCCAAACGGCCGCTTTAAGGTTGTCGCTGACGACCCACTCTGGCACACCACCCAGAGCCTCGAAACAATTGGCGTGACATTTCAGCCAGTCTTTGGTGGTCTGACTTGCCGTGGCTTCGATGTACGTGTAGTTTGAGTACCCAAGCACAGCCACAAAGATTTGAGCAAAGGTCGATGGGCCACCGTTTTGATCTCGGATTTCAACGGTCCGGCCCGCAAAATCCACAAACAGCTTTTCACCTGGTCGGTGCGTGCGTCGCATCACCACATGCTGATTTTTTGTCCAAGCTCTATAGAGCATGGCAAATTGTGAGTAGCCCACCCCGTCAGGGGTGGTCTCGCGCCACTCTCGCCAAAGACGCTCTAGAGTTGCGTCGGGTCGCCGCATTTCGGTATGAATCCATTCACAATCTGGATGCGTCTTGAGTTGCGCAACAGACCGATCTTGGGTTCCAAGTGCTGCCCGCCAGGCATCATCATCTAACGGCGAAAGCTCTTGCCAACTCAAGCCAGAGGCATCCACTTGCTGTCGAAATTTTCGGATCGTGTCGTGGTGCGTCCCAGTTGTTCTTGAAATTGCTCGGTGAGCCAACGTCGGGTCATAAAAGTGCTGGCGTGCAATGTCACGCTGCAAATGAACGGGTAGCCTCATGGACTGCTCCTTTGGTCAAACGAGTGCAGGAGGCATGCACTCGGGGTGAGTTAACCCACTCCCGCCCACTTGACATGAGGGGATGCTCGACCGATACTCCAACCCACAAGGTACTACTTGATTCGGCTTCGGTCGGACGCTAGGCCCGAGGTGTCCGCCTCGGGCTTTTGCGTTTCTGGGTGGCTAGATTTAGCGTCGTTCTGGTTTTTCCCTCCTTGTTTTATTCAGCGCTAGACGTGATTCGTGCCTGCGCAAGCCAGTGGGCGACATCTCTGGTGAGTGCATAAAAACCTCGTCGATGTGGCAACGTGAACAGCGTTACGGCGACTTGACCACGGTATCTGGCTTGTCGTAGCCCCGCCACACTGGCGTGTCCCAGAGCGTTGGCCAACCGCAGGCCTCCCAGCAGTGGGCCATGGGTTTGCTCCATTTCTGTTTTCAACTTTTCAGCCAAGGTGCCTGGCTCGCATGAACTCGTGGTCATTTGTTCGGGTCTCTCTACGGTTGTCACGCAGTGTTTCCGAAAGTTAGCAATTGTGGAACCCGAACGGATAATCGGAGTTTCTGTACACCATGACCATGCCCACCTTTTTGCAACCGCCAAAGCCGGGTCGCCCCAAGCGAAATCCGATTGATGTCTTGCGCACGAAGGTCTGGTTTTATGCCGTCAAAGCCAGGTCGGGTTTGCCAAGTGCCTACGCCATTGAGTTGGCAATAGAGCCGTCCATCGTTAAACACAAAGAGGCAGGGGTGGTACGCCCGCGTAAATGGGATGGCTATCAAACGGGTTTGCGTGTCCCGCGAAGAATGGTCGGCAAGCCATATTCAGTTGATATTGCCGATCAAAACTATCCCGGTACTGCGTCCTACTTTGATTCGCCTATTTGGGCTGTGTTGCGTGGGGATCAGCTCAATCAGAGATGGATTGACGATCAGCTGAAAGCATTAGCCCCTGCTATCACGGATCTCCTGATGGTTTCAGCACCTCCAATGCTTCAGGCCATCCCGCAACCAGATCGTTTCCAGAAATTTGATGAAAAAACGGCCTATCGGTTGGCAGAAATCGGAACATTTGAAGCGTTGGTTGCGCTCATCTTGCTCGTCAAAAAATCAGAATTGATTTCCTCTCAAGAGTTACGAGAGTTGGCGCTTAACGCTTATCACCATTGCCAGTCTTGGGTGAAGGTGTTGCCAGAGATTGCGCCTATCGCACTCGATCTATTCCATGAAATTGATCTCAAGTGCAAACACTGGATCTACCCATCCCCTGAATGGCGAATGGAAGTGGTCATCTTCTCCCGTGAGATCAATCGATGACCCCTTGGTCGCACATCAAATCAAACCGACATCTGAAACTTGGGCATCTGGTCAATGGTTTTTCTCTGGACCGACCTTGGTCAACCTGGTTTTCAACCAGCAAGGCCCCCATTACCGCCGTCTTTCTTCAAGGGCCGTTGCTCCCACCCCAGCCAAAAGCAGTCTGACCATAGTCGGCTCGTTTCAAGAGCTTGACAGGCCCAGCCCGGTCAACCCACGTCTCCCAGATTGGTTTGCCGCGTTGTGCCTCAGCCATTCTTAAACGTGTTTCTGCGTGTGTGGGTTCCAAAATTAGTGTCAGTGGACAGTCAATGAGATCAATGGCTTTAACACTAACTCTTCCATGGGTTGGACGGTAGCCCCCCCCCCCGCATTTAATGTCAAATTCCTATTTCGCAACACAAATTTTGTCAGTCAGCTTCCGACCCATTGCAGCCGGTCACATCTTTTAAGACGTTGACTTGTTTGTAGCGGTTGCTGCCGGTCGTGTCCCGCAGTCATTTGTGGGCTTTCTGCCAGTAGCGGTCGGTCGATCTTTAACCATCAGGCTCGGCAGCCGGTCAGTTCGGTCATAGGCCAATGACCGCTACCACACATCCTATCCAGTGCTGACGGATAGGATCCATTGATGCATGGGCCAATTTGCACAACAGGCTATGACGCCCAATGAACAGGGAGCCCTGCACATTTTCGATGCAGCGACGTTTTCTTACTGAACTAGCTGGATGTCAGTGACGATCATCTTGCCACCTTCATTGATCACCATAAACTTAATTTTTTCGCCTGGCTTGATGCTGGTCAATAAACTCTTATCTTTAGCAGTAAATACCATTGTCATTCCCGGCATATCCATATGTTTGATTTCGCCGTGTTTGATCGTGACCTTGCCAGTTTCGAGATCAATTTTCTTGACCTCTCCGTCGGTTAAAGACGGCGTCATTTGAGACATGTTCATCTTGCTGTGATCCATGACAGCTTGGGAAAAACTGCTTAAGGGAAGAGCCGCACCAATGGTCAATAGTAAAGTTGCAATTTTGGTTTGAATATTTTTCATATTTTCCTCATGAGTAAGAGTTAAAAACTTTTGATGATCCGTCTTTTTGGATTAGCAAGACTTGATACGCGTCACGCCTTGCGCCGTAGACAGGACCGTCCATTCCAGGAGATCCGATAGGCATCCCCGGAACGGCAAGACCTAACGCTTGTGGTTTTTCTTTGAGTAAACGTTGAATGTCTTCGGCTGGCACATGCCCCTCAATCACATATCCACCGACCAGAGCTGTATGACATGAAGCGAACTTTTGAGGCATACCCAGTCGAGCCCGCGCTGCGTTATTACCTTGATCGTTTACTTTCAAAGAAAAATTATTCTTTTCTAAATGAATAATCCAGTCTTTGCAACAGCCACAGTTAGGGTCTTTCCAGACTTGTATAGCTATAGCGTTTGGGCTGGCTGCAATAGCAATTGAGGACGAGCACATTGAAGCTATTCCCAACAATAGCAACCGCCTCGTTGAATTTTTTGAACTGTTTTTGTCAGTCATTTCAGCAGCCCTTTCCTGTAATGAAATTACTTCTTGCCAACCTTGATCGCGCCCTTCATCCCAGCTTCGTAGTGGCCTGGCATCAAGCAGGCAAAATTTACGGTTCCAGTCTTCGTGAATTGCCAAACAATTTCGCCTTGCTGTCCTGGAGATAGTGTCACTTTGCCAGGTTCGTCATGTTCCATATCTGGGAATTTTTTCATCTGCTCCAGATGCTCGAGCAATTCCTTCTGGGTGCCCAGACTCAATTCGTGCTTGACCTTTCCTTGATTCTTGACAACAAAGCGGACCGTCTCTCCTTGCTTGACCTGAATAGATGAGGGTGTGTAACGCATGTTATCCGTCATATCGACATTGATGGTCTGCGTTACCTTGGAGGCAACACCTGGTTTGCCAATTGCGGTTTCCTCGTCAGCATGGCCATGCCCACCGGCGTGCTTTCCAGCCGCAAAAGCCGACGCTGACAGGGTCAGAGCAACCAAAACAAAGATTTGGCGAGAAGTGATGTACTTGGGTTTCATTCGTTAACTCCGGAAAAAAAATTCAGTGATTGCTATGTGATGAGGGCTTGCGCACCTTGACTTCGGTCGTTTTGGCGGGCATCTGGGCGCGAGGCATGGACTGCCCACCCTCCGCCTTGAAGCGCGCTGGTTCAGTCAACGGCCCGGTGTACTCATGGGCTACCGTGCCTTCGGGATGCTTGTACCAACCCGGGTCCTTGTAGTCCCCCGGCTTTTGATTACGGCGGACCTTCAGAACGCTGAACATGCCACCCATTTCGACCGATCCGAAGGGGCCTTGGCCAGTCATCATCGCAGCGGTGTTGTCAGGGATGGGCATTTCCATCTCAGTCATGTCGGCCATACCACGCTCACCCATGACCATGTAGTCTGGAATCAGGTTATTGATCTTCTTGGCGATGCCACGGTGATCCACACCAATCAATGTCGGAACGTTATGACCCATGGCGTTCATGGTGTGATGGCTTTTGTGACAGTGGAAGGCCCAGTCCCCTTCCTCATCTGCCAGAAACTCGATCTGTCGCATCTGACCGACGGCCACATCGGTCGTCACTTCATGCCAGCGGGTGCTCTTGGGTGTCGGGCCACCGTCCGTACCAGTGACGAGGAACTCATGGCCGTGCAAATGTATGGGGTGGTTCGTCATCGTCAGATTGCCAATGCGAATACGCACCTTGTCGTTCAGGCGAACATTGAGGCTGTCAATGCCTGGAAATATCCGGCTATTCCAGCTCCACAGGTTGAAGTCCAGCATTGTCATGATCTTGGGGGTGTAGCTGCCCGGATCGATGTCATAGGCGTTGAGTAGGAAGCAGAAGTCTCGCTGGACCTCATCAATCAGATCATTCTTGACCTTAGGATGGGTCACCCAAAAGCCCATCATGCCCATGGCCATCTGTGTCATCTCATCAGCATGCGGGTGGTACATGAAGGTGCCAGGCCGGCGCGCGACGAACTCGTAAACAAACGTCTTGCCGGAGGGAATAGCCGGCTGGTTCAGTCCGGCCACACCGTCCATGCCGTTGGGCAGGCGCTGCCCGTGCCAGTGAATGGAGGTATGCTCTGGCAGCTTGTTGGTCACGAAGATCCGTACGCGATCGCCCTCGACCACTTCAATCGTGGGCCCCGGGCTCTGGCCGTTGTAGCCCCAGAGATGGGCTTTAAAGCCAGGGGCCATTTCCCGCACTACTGGTTCGGCGACCAGGTGAAATTCCTTGACGCCTTGATTCATGCGCCATGGCAAAGTCCATCCATTCAGCGTCACCACCGGGTTGTAGGCGCGTCCGCTGTTGGGGACAAGCGGCGCCATGGTGTTAGGGCTGGTCTGTATTACAGGCTCAGGCAGAGCGGTCATCGCCACGCGGCTGACCGCGCTGGCGGCCACGGCACCACCAGCAATCCCGGCGTACTTAAAAAAGTCTCTTCTGGAAGTCATCGTTGTATCTTTCATTCAATGAGGCGCAGCGCCACCGGCTGGCGCACTGGGCATGGCTGCCAGCGGAGTGTTCATCGGTCGCCCGACCAGTGAGGCTTGTAGCGCGGCATCCGCTAGCCAAAACTGCTGCTCGGCTCCGATCGCAGCCATGACCGTAGAGACCTGATCACGTGAGTCCGCCAGCAACTCGAAGATGCCGATGATCATTCCGTTGTAGCGCAGTTGGTTCTCTTCTGAGATCACCTTACGAAGCGGTATCACCTCGTCCCGGTTGTGCCGTGCAATGTCATAAGCCGTGCGATAGGAGGAGTAGCTTTCTCGCAAGCTTGAACCCGCCGAGCGGACGGTCGCCTCAAGCTGATTGGCTGCGGCCAAGGTGCGTGCGTTCATGGCATCGCGCTGCATGCCCCCCCAATCAAAGATGGGCAGGCGTACCGCGATTTCATACCCTCGCGCTACGCTGCGCTCACCCGCCACACTGTTCGTGCTGGTGTTGCGCATGGCGGTCAGTTCGATGTCGGTGATGCTGGTGACCATGTTCAAACCCTGGGCTCTGGCGGAAGCATCCAGTGTGCTTTGGGCAAGACGGATGTCGAGGCGGTTACGCGTAGCAAACGTCGCAACGCCCTGCGGATCGAGCGCCTGTTTGGGTAGTTCAGGCAAGCGGTCCGGTAGTTTGAGCATCTGTGCCTGTTGGGCATCCAGACCGAGTACGCGTACGAGCTCTTCGCGGGCAGCCGTTACTTGGTGAGTTGCTGTTGCCAATCGGGTCCCTGCGTCCGCAGAGAAGGCCTGCTCACGAGCCCGTGTGAGGCGGTTGAAGTTGCCTATGGCCTGCATCCTGCGAGCCAGTTCGGCACTCGCTGCAGCGCTTTCATACACCTGCTTGGCATACTGAAGCGTCTGTTGCGCAGCCACGGCGCGGACCCATGCCTGGCGCACGCGGGTGACCTGGTCGACCACATCACTCGACAGTCGCAGATGGGCCACTTCGATGCGACGGTTGGCGATTCCCTGGCGACTAGGCAGTGTCAGGATATCGAGCAGGCCGAAGGAAAGCGTACGGTTTAACTCCAGCGCATCACCGGCCACCATGCGTTCCAGGGAGAAGACCGGGTTTGCAATTCTGCCCACCTGTGCCGCATCTGCGGACTCCGCCCAACCTTGAGCCAGCAGCGCCTGGAGCGATGGGCTGTTGACGAGCGCCAGCTGGACCGCCTCGCGCTGACCCAGAATGTTTTGAAGCAGCTTCTGGGCCGCCTGCGCACGCTGTTCGCGCTCATCGGCAGTCCGCGCGAGAGAAATCTGCCCTTCGGCAAAACTCTTGGCCTCCTCGTTCACCCGGGCAACGTTTTGTTCGAGGCTAACAGTGGCGCAACCGGCAAGCGTGGCCAAGGCGATCGCGGATAGCGCCAGTTTCCCTAGCGAGGTGCTTGGGATGCGCTTCATGGCTTGACTCCCCCATGATGACTAGATTGCGTATCAGGCACTTCAGAGGCATCCTTTAGGGCCTCACCTGTCGCGACCTCCTTGGCATAGCTGCGCCAGCCTCCAATACGACCTACCAAGTCGTTGGCTTTGACCCAGGACTGAATGGCCTGGTCGTTGTAGGGGCGGAAGTCACTAAGTGCAGACTTGTACTCAACTTCCACCACCGAAAGATTTTTCACGGGCTCTTTGTTGGCTTGGGCCGCGGCTACACCAGCTAACATGGCACAACTCAGGGCGAGACATGTCTGTGCGAATAATAGTGAACGTCTGACGAGCATGGTTTCCTCAATGTGATCGGTAACATAGACAGGGGGAATTATTAAAATACCAAGTCGTCAGCACGATGTCGAAAAGATTACATATTTGTCATCTCGCCATCGCAATAAATGGAAGTCGTCATACTCAGGTCTGCCAAAGAGGGTCAGTTGCCAATGAAAATTTTGATTGTGGAAGATGAGCCTAAGACCGGGGCATATCTGCGCCAGGGACTGATCGAGGCCGGTTTCGTTGTGGACTTGGCCAGAAATGGGCCCGACGGCCTTCACCTAGCTCTTGGCGGTAACTACGATCTCGCGATCCTGGATGTGATGATGCCGGGCATGAGCGGTTGGGAGGTCCTGCAGGCGATACGTCATGAAGGCCTACAAGTGCCAGCCATGTTTCTCACCGCCCGCGATCAGGTGGAAGATCGCGTGAAGGGGCTTGAATTAGGCGCCGACGATTACCTCGTCAAGCCGTTTTCCTTTGCCGAGCTCTTGGCCCGAGTTCGCACCATTGTGCGCCGCGGTCGTAGTGGCACCGAATCCACGATCTTGCAGGTGGCAGACCTCCAACTTGATCTGCTACGCCGCCGCGTCACCCGAGACGGCAAGCGCCTTAATCTCACCGCCAAGGAGTTTGGATTGCTAGAACTGCTGATGCGTAGGCAGGGAGAAGTCCTGCCCAGGTCGCTGATCGCCTCTCAGGTTTGGGACATGAACTTCGACAGCGACACTAACGTCATCGAGGTGGCCATGAGGCGTCTGCGCGTCAAGATCGATGATGATCACCAGTTCAAGCTGATCCAAACTGTACGCGGCATGGGCTACGTGCTCGAAGCGCCGGAGGGTCGCTAGATGTTTCGCAGGCTGTCACTGACATCCCGCCTCACCATCTTTTTTATAGCGCTGGCCAGTTCGGTCATCCTGGGCTTTGCGCTTCTTTTCATGGTAGAGGCTGATAGGCACTTCGTCGACCTCGATAGCGCCGCCTTGGATGATAAAAAGCACCTGATCGAGGGCATTCTGGCCAGTTCTCGATCCCATGAAGAAGCTCGCAGTCGCCTGAACGAAGCATTGAGCCATCACCACGGCCTTTACGCTCTGGTCAAAGGACCGCAGGGTGAAAAGTTGTACCAGACCAACGGATACAGCGGCCCGACTACGCAAGCATCATTCATCACGAATGACGACGGCCACGGGCTTCAGTCTTGGAGGAGTGGCGGTCGCGAGTTCCATGAGATGAGCTTTACTGCTGGCATGGTTCAGGGAATGGCCGGGCCGCTCCAAATATCACTCGCCGTCGATACGCAGCACCACCAAGAATTCATGAGGGAGCTCCGGCGCAGCATTGCGATCTATGCTGTGCTGGCCATTCTTCTAAGCGGATTCTTGGCTTGGTTCGCGGCTCATCAAGGCATGTCTCCGCTGCGCGCAATGAAACGTCGCGCCGCTGCAGTGACAGGCCAACAGTTGCAAGAGCGCATGCCCGAGGATGCCGTCCCGATTGAAATGGCAGATTTGGCAAGGGAACTCAATGAGATGTTGGGTCGCCTGCAGAACGACTTCAAACAGCTTGCTGATTTTGCGGCGGATTTGGCACATGAACTTCGCACACCCATCAGCAATCTCCTCACCCAAACACAGGTGACGCTGTCCACCCAACGCGACCTTAAGACATACCAAGATACGCTGGCGTCCAACGCAGAGGAATTGCAGCGTTTGGCTCGGGTGGTATCAGACATGCTATTCCTCGCCAAGACAGAGCGGGGGGTAGACCTGCCCCATAAGGAGTCCTTCTCGGCAGCACAAGGAGCTCGCGAACTCGTTGAATTTTATGAAGCCGTTGCGGACGAAAAACGCATCTTGATGAGCGTGGAAGGTGATGGGCGAATCTATGGCGATCGTTTGATGTTCAGACGTGCCTTGAGCAACCTCCTATCCAATGCGCTCAGGCATGCACCAGTCGGCGGTGTCGTGGGCGTCAGAATCGAAAGTTCGTCGCGTGGAATTGAAGTCACTGTCAAAAACACGGGCAAGGAGATTCCATTGGATGTCCAGCAGAGAGTCTTCGAGCGCTTCTATCGCGCAGACTCAGCACGCAGGCACCCAGCTTCTGACGGGGCAGGCTTGGGGCTGTCGATTACCAAAGCCATCGTCGAGGCCCATGGCGGGGCGATCTCGGTTACTTCAGACCAGGAGTGGACTCGATTCAGGCTTGTTTTTCCAGGGCTTCAAGCAAGGATGAGGCAAGCGACTGAACTACTTAGTCGGCCCTGAATAACGCCTTTTGCGTGAACAAGAGAGGGCCGGATCGCGCTGTACCGATTCATAACAACCGCCGCAGCGGGCGCAAACAAATGAGACTGCCCAATGAGCAATCAAGGCGACCGGGGAAACTGCTGCGGCCGTGGGACGTGGCGGCCACACCGCTGGAACTGGCGCTGGCCAGGGGCCACCGGTGGTTGGCAATGCTGGAGTACGGCAAGTTGAAAAACCTGACTGAAATTGTAGCGCTGGAGGGAGTCGACAACAGCTACGTCAGCCGGATGGTGAATTTGACTACGCTGGCACCGGACATCGTCGAGGCGATTTTGGAGGATACGCTGCCGGATCACCTGACGCTGTTTGATCTTGCGGTGGACCCGCCTGCGCTGTGGGAGGAGCAGCGGTTACGGATTTGGTGAGACGGGACTGTAAAAGATAGTGATGGCGACTGACTCCAAGACAGCGGGGTGTCTGTAAAGCCAGCACCAGACCGCCCGATCATGTTCGCATAAGCACGGATCGCATACGCGGCATGTCGAGTGACCGGTATTTCAATTACAACGGTCCTCGTAGCTCCTCCCGCTTAAATGACCGGTAGTAATCGCCGCAACTATGACGTCCACTTACCGCGAGTGACTACAACCAGCCTAAATCACAGATTGATACAACAACAGCATCGTCCGCTTTTGGCCGAATCACTGGAATACGCACCAAACTTCATCAACTGCAATCTGACCCAGCAGCTTTGTCTTTTGAGTTTCATTTAGGTCGTTGTAGTTGAATACGCCTTTGGATCTTGGATGTTTTTTGGCTATGTGATTAGCTAGCTTAGCAAGCGTCTTTGTGGGGCCGATACCCACGCAAACAGGAATACCTGTCCATCTGAACACCCGATCTCGCATTTCATAGCTAAGGTCTCTAAGCTTTGGGATGCCAGTCAGATCTAGAAAACTCTCATCAATCGAATACACCTCTTGCCGAGGCGCGTAACTAGCCAAGATAGACATGACACGGTTTGATATGTCCGCATAGAGTGCATAGTTGCTACTAAGCGCCAAGATGCCGTGTTCTTCTGCAAGCTCTTTGCATTCAAACCAAGGCTGCCCCATCTTGATACCTAGCTCTTTAGCTTCGTTGGAACGCGAAACAGCACACCCGTCGTTATTGGAAAGAACAACAACAGGAACGTTTCTCAAGTCCGGACGGAAAACCCTCTCACAACTCACATAGAAGTTGTTGCAGTCCACCAAAGCAATCTGGGCAGTCATAACGCAACTTCTTCAAACTTCACCGTCTTGAGCATGATAGGTTTGACCAAGATCTTGTAGCTGTCGAGATCAAAGTCATGGAGCTTGAATTCAATCAGTCTTCTGGGTGCTTCTGTCCTAGAGCACTGAGTTCCAAGGTAACACCAGTTATTGACTCTATGGCGTTGCACCCAATCGCCTGACTCTTCGATCAAATCAATGGGGCCATTGAAAGGCCACACCTCAACTTGCAAATCAATCAGAGCTGAAAAGAGTCGCTGCTCATGCACCCGTCTGTCTTCTTGGCCTACGCATGCACCTAAGCATGTTTTGATTTGAAATCCAAAACAGCCTCGCTTGGAAGTCTGCTCTAGTCCAAGCACTGACAAGCAAAGCAAGTGCTGCTGAGCCAACTCTCTAAGCTTGGCATTCGCCGCGTGGGTTGAGGAAAATAATCCATACAGCCCTGGTGTTTCGCCAAGGCTGATTGTTTTGCTATCGACTACTTCAGGCATTACACCCTGCTCTGTTTGTTTTAGTCGTATGGAGCACAAGGTACGAACACGGCGAAGGCGTTGATTGAACAACGGGTTTTGCTCTTTGATCATTCGCGACTCAAGCAACAGAGCCCCTATCTCCCCTGCCGTTTCAATGAAGTCGATTCGACGAGTCTGAGCAATCATGCTGGCTTCATCTGGCGCTCTCAAGTGGCTCATCACACGGGCACGAATATCTACGCTTTTACCTATATAAAGAGGAAGCGTTCCCTCACCTCTGAAAATGTAGACACCAGGTGTGCGTGGCAATGCCACCAGACTTTCTGGATCGATCCTGTGCTCTAGGGTTGCAAAATCCAAACGTGCCATGGCTTAACAAAGCTTGTGCAAGTTGAATGTGACTACCCCCCAGACCAGGAAATCATCTTCTTCCTTGATCAGCCGTGCAGGATAGATTGGATTCTCAGCGACCAACTTCACAACCCCACCTCGTCGATAGAGCCGTTTAACGGTGAACTCATTGTTCAACTGGGCAATCACGATGTTGTTGTGCTTTGGATCCATGCTGCGGTCTACTACCAGCGCATCTCCCTCATAAATCCCAGCCCCGGTCATTGAGTCTCCCTTGACCCGAAAAATGTATGTAGCTTCTTTGTTACGGATAAGCTGCTTATTGAGATCAATCCGCTCTTGAGCGTGGTCGGCAGCTGGAGATGGAAACCCTGCAGGAATGTTCCAGCCGCATACATCAAGCGTGATGCTGACGTCAGAGACAAAAACTGGCTGTGGAGTCGAATAATTTTCTACATACATGCCGATGAATATACTGTATATTCATCCAGCTTATAAGTACACAAATGGACTAAATTCTCGGGGATGACTCGGCTCTCAGCTCAGGCATGTGGGACCAAGTCATCATCTCCGCAGCATTGGCGGGATAAGCGCCTAACCATGCATTGTGGAGATCTGGAGCAATGATCACAGGGGTACGCTTCTCATCACCCAGCTTGTGAAACTGACGCATTACGGGGTGCTCGTCGGCGTTGACCGTCAGCATGGAAAAACTGACCACCAGTTCGCCAGAAGCTGGATGAGTCCAGCGGTCCCAAAGGCAGGCAATTCCAAACGGATCACCAGAGGCTAGTTCAATCTTCCAGCGCACCGCCCTACCCGACTCATAACTTGGTTCGTAAAAGTTATCGACCAAGACGAGACCGTATTGACGTTGGCGCCAAGCAGTTCGATAACTTGGCTTCTCAGCCGCTGTCTCACTTCTAGCGTTATAGGTGTGACGGGCGATCTTTTCATCTTTGGCCCAAGAAGGGATCAGACCAAACTTGGCCAGACCGCAAGCAACTCGTCTAGTTTGATGACTTTTCACAACAACGGGCGCAGCAAAACCCGGGTAAGACTCCACTGGGTAATCCGGTGGTAGCTCTACTCCCAGCTTATCTTTGACCCACTGGCTCTTTTTGGTTGGCGTGAAATTTGTGCACACGCGAACAGTTTATCTACTAATTTTCAGTAAGTTTCGGTGCATCCAGCTGACTCGCTAATGTTGAATTCTCAAACAATCGATTAATCAACTTAGCCAACCGCAAGGAATTCTCGTCATTTGCAATGTTTCTACAAGCTTGAACAAAATGCTTTGTTGCTGATCCGAAATGTTGATCATCGTCATGATGTCGCAGACGAAGATCCATCATGCGCCGCATAAAACGAGCTAACTCATCAAGATCAGTCATGTTACGAATAGCATCTTCAAAGTCATTAACTGATGCGCTTCTCATAGCTATTTCTTCAAACGTTCCCCAGCCACTTTTTGTGATGATTGTTGTACACGCATCTACAACTGTCATTTTTTTCTGAGCTTCCACCTCTTTTAAGTCAATCTCTGCCTTTATTTTTTTATGCAAAGGATTATTAAAAATATTTTCGCTACTTGAAGCTCTTTGATCTGACCTCTTGAATTCTGCAATCCAGCTGTCAACAATAGCTTCCCCGACAGCGCTGCCGCCTTCTAACTCACTAATTGATTGGCAAAGCTGACTCGCTAATACAGGTCCAAGCTTCCCACCTTTTTCTATAAAACTAGCTCCTTCACTTACTAAGTCAACATCATTTGCCCTGTGATCCCAAAAAATTCTTGACATTAAATTTTGAGCAGATTCCCTTAGCTCTAGCAAATCTTTTTCATTCTTGTATCTGTCTACTATTTTTTGTATCTCGACAGCATCGAAAAGGCCTGACTCTAAAAATTCAACTAATTGCTTTTCAAATTCATCACAACCAGTGATGCCAAGTTGTTGCATAAGCATGCGCCATCTATCGTTTTGCTTATCCTCCTCAGTTGGCTCTTCTTTGCGATTACGCATAAGCCCCAGCCATCTTGGATTACCGGCATCCAATGCAAACTTGAAATCTGGTCCATCTACAAGACCTCGATAGTGAATCGCTGAAAACAAAACTATTGAAGGAATTACTCTTGTAAGAACTGCATCTTCAAGAACTTGATCATTCAGAATTTGATTTGCTGCACTGATCACCTTCAAAACAATTCGAATGTTCGTCAAGTTACAAGTTCGTATTGCTGTCTCTAAAGCACTTGAGTATTTTGAAGGAGTGATCTTTATTGCTATTGAGAATGCCTCTTCAGCTGATGTAGTAAGTCTTATCTCTTGATCAATTACCTTTTCTCTAAAAATTGACCAGTGACTTCCTGGTGATGCATTCGAATCTTTGTCTAGTTCATCATCATTCAATAAAAGCAAAAACCTAGCCTTGAATTGCTTTGAGTATTCATCAATAAACCCAAGTACCTGATCAATTTCTAGTTGTTTGTTCTTTCGCTCAATGTCATCTAAGACGATCACTTTTTCACCTAAAACGATAGGCGCCATCAACATTAAATTGACATCATTAAGAGTAGCTAATGCTTTGAAATGTTCTGTACCTGCCTTCACTCCAGCTTTGAAAAATTTCTTAACTGGGCTGAGCACTTTCTCGTAGGAATCAGATTCTGGGATCGCTGCCTCAAGCAATCTGCGTTTTACTTGATCAATGTTTGACAAGCCAAAAAGCGATACATAGAGTGCGTTCTTAACTTTTTGGTCTTTACACTCTGATTTAATTTTTTCCCAAAGATGCGTCTTTCCTGTCCCCCACTTACCAGACAACGCAATTACCTTAATATCTGATTGACCAAGTAATTTGATAAGTTGCGCTTTTGTTTTTTCGATCGGCATATTAATTCGCAGGCATTTACGTTTAAAAAATTTAAGTCTATCGCCCTGCAAATCATTGAAATCGATTTGCTATGGACAAGAAAGACCAGCTTCAGGACGGTCACAAAGACTACTGGGGCATGCTGTTCATGAACAGTGCATCAGAACTCTAGCTAGATTTTCAATCTTTCGTTAATTCTCTTTTAAAGCACTCTATACAACTTAGAAATATCACGGGCAGAAGGAAAAATTCCTTGCGAAGCATTAAACGACAGGTTCTTACCTCGCCTGTTTTCTGCGCTTACAAGCTTCCCCATCTGGATGTGTTTATCTGCGACATCAATTCGCCAGTCTTCCTTGGTACAGGTAGCCGATTTTTTCAAGTTCAACTGCTCGCCAATTTTCCACATTTTGACTTTATCGCTCTTGCCGACGCTTTGACATGCTTTGACCACGCTAAGGGACTTATTGATTGAGTACGCTGAAATACGAGCTTTGAAAAACGGCCATGCCATCGGATTCATCGATAACAAGTTGCAACTAGAAGCATCAATGATTGCTGCAATTTCGTGAAATGTTAGACAGGCAACATTTTTCGGCGAGTAATTTCTTACGGAAATTTTGAACTCATCACAACCTGATTGATATCCGATTTCAAGACCTGGTTCTAACTCAAGACATCCACATCCCAATTTTCTCGCCCCAGTTAAAGACCACCACTGTTCAAAAGATAGATCTTCTAAAGCCCCAAAAAGCTCATAGGTCTTGAATGAAGCATCACTCATGAAGATTCCAGTTCGACACATTTGTACGTAATGCGGTGAGAGTTTTAAGGCTTCAAACCAAGATCCCAAGTAGCCACGGCAAGCTAGTTCACATCCCCTATCACCGGATGCAGGTCTCAATAGGCTTGGTTCGTTATCAGAAATTGAAGATAGGTTTTTCATGTTTTGTCTTGAACAAAATGTGAAATTTCTCAGATTTATTGCTTTTAGTCTTGAACTCCGCGTCAATTCCGACCGGTTTTATCAACTTGAGGAATAAATCATGGAAAACACTAATACGCCACAAACCAACGGTCATACCCCCGTCACAGCCGCCGCCCCAGTGGATGAGCTAGCTTTCGGTCTTCTGATGAATCGCACACTCGGCGGTTCTGCCAGCCGTCGTCCTAGCGACAAAAGCGCTAATGATGTCCAAGTCGACATGGTTTTGGGCCAAGCGCAAAACCTTGCCAAGATGAACGATCAGTACGTAGAAACGTACGTAGTTCGTGGAACAAAGGAGCTGTATGCCCTTTTAGGTGCGATTTATAGCTATGCCTTGCAAATTAACGAATCGCCTTTGCGTGACCACATCCTTCAGCGTATGCGCGAACGATTGGAAGAGGAGCATGAAATCAAGACTCAGGTCAACACACCATGGATGACCACTGTTCTGCGATTCATCCTGCCAACTGATCGCCAAACGGCTTACTCATATTCAAAGGTTCTGCAGGTAGCACACGATGAAAACCTTACAGCACTTGAACTCCCCAACTACATCAAGGAGCGTGGCGGCATCGGAAAAATTACAGCTACAAAAGAAGAAGCCGAAGCCACCAAATCTGTGAAAGAGCACAAGGAAGCTAAAGCCGACTTGCTTCGGAAGATTCTTTTGGCAAATGCCAAGCAAGCCCAAACGATTGTTCAAGTTGAAGATAAGTTCGTAATTAACACTATTGCAGAAGGCAAAAAAGAAGGTTCATTTGAATTTGCCATTTGCGTCAACCCTGGTGGCAATGAACGACGAGTTGTTCGCTTTATCCGTGTTAACGAAGCAGTTGAGTCTCAATTGCTGTCGCTGGTCGCAGAAGCAAGTCTTTCTGACGACTTAGCTGGGACCCAAGACAAATTAGATGTATTGCGCGAAAAACTCGGGATCACCTCTGGTTGGGGTATGAAGCCCGGAGATAAAGGTTATCAGCCAATGGGCTTACCTTCACTCAATACAGCAGTACAGCCGGAAGTAATGCTTAACGCACCACACAGCTCAACTGTTAGTGGAGTAACGATTCAGCAGCCTGCATAACTCAGCGTTTAGGCCAATCCCTAAACCTTCGGGTTTAGGGTACTTTTTCAAGGAGAACGATTTGTACGATTTATTTGAAAAAATTAAAAAAGGATCAATCCTGCTTTGGAACGTGGCAGATGAAAAAGATTTGCCTAAACGCAAAGAAATGAATCGATTGCTTGGGACTGATGAGTTCACCTATTACAAAACTCATGGCCACCACAGTGACTACATACGAAAACTTGGGCGTCTAAAAAACTATCTAACTACAGATCCAAGTGAAGTTAAAACGGGTTGGTGGGCGCAGATTCCAACATCTCACTTCTTGTTTACAAGCCACGAAATTGAATCCAACAGCTTTTTTTTATTGAAGTATGGCCATCAATGTTTTGGGTCGTATTTTGTGGATCGAAGCGATATCGAAAATCTTGAAAAACTGCTTCGCAGATACGAGCAGGTCATGCAGATTTCGGATGAAATTAAAAACTGGCCGAAAAGAATTGAAGGACACAAAGAGGAAATTAAACGGGATGGTATCGAAGACAGTGTGATCGAGAACTTTCAAATAACAAGACTAATAGAGATCACAGATAGTTACGGAAAGCAAGCAATCGATCACGCCATGCAGGAACTCGTTGCTTGGCATGACGCACATTTCTGGAAAAACAAAAAATCGCAAACATCGATTGAGAACTCACAAGATGAAGCTTCGATCGTCTGAGATTAGGCGCACAAATTAATTGATCGTCTAAAAGCCACAGATTTCGCATCTCCGGTTGACTGGCCAACTTTTCAGAAAACACACTACACAAAACCTAACGAGTGTGAATCATGGTGCAAGCCCTCAATCCATCATCAGCAGAACGTCATCGTTCCGTCCCATTGCAAGAGACAATTACAAGAATTCCTGGTTATCCCAGAAAACTTGTGATCTTCAAAATCCCAGCATCAAGCTATTGGTGGGTTCGCTATTACGCTGACAAACACATCTACAAAAGAACGACAAAAACAGAAAGCAAGCGTGAGGCGTTAGAGGCTGCCAAGCGCTTTTATGACGACATTAACTTTCGTATGCGCGGTGGTAATTTTGAGGGCATACCAAACGATGTAAATGCTGCGGAAGTTGTTCCGTTCAGGAAAGTTTGCAAACTTCTTTTAGAAAGCGAACAAGCAAAAGTTGATCGCAAGCAGCAAGCTGAATTGACACTGAAAAATAGTGAGTTGCGCTTTGACAAACTGATCCTCCCCTTCTTTGGGCACATGGACATCTTGACCATCAACTACAAAGTTCTAGATGAGTTTTTGCAAAAGATCTCTAAGCTCGAACCTAAGCTAAGTGTCTCGACAGTTAGCAACTACATGGGCCTTGTTCGCAAAGTATTGCAACACGGTGCTCGACATGGATACCTCGAACACTTGCCGGAGTTTCCTAAAGTCGGCGTCGAAGATAGACCACGCGGATGGTTCAACGTTGGTGAGTACAAAACAATAACGAAAGTCAGCAAACAACTAGCTGGCAAACGAATGGAATGGCGCTATCACGGTGAAGCGGAAGAAAGCACCTACTTCTGCGAAGTTGGCGGGAGGCTTGGCCCTAATGATCGACTTATCAAACGATATGAGATGACGAAGGATTTGCCTGACCTAATCGTTTTCATGGTCAACAGTTACATACGTCCAACAGACATCAGGAACATGCAACATAAGCATGTTGAGATCATTCGACGTGAATGGACGTACTTGAGGTTGACACTTCCACCAAGCAAAGGACACAGCTTTCCGATCACTACGATGCCTTGGGCTGTCAAAGTCTATGAGCGCATTTGCAGACGACAAGAACTTGAATTAGGCAGGCCCGTTAAACCTGATGACTATGTATTCATGACGCAGGCTAAGTCACGTGACAACGCCATGAAAAAATTAGCTAAGCAATTCGATATCTTGCTCAGCATAACCAATTTGAAAGTCAGCAACATTGGTGAACCTAGGACTATGTATAGCCTTCGTCATAGTTGCATCATGTTCCGTTTGATGTTTGGTCGAGCTGTTGACACCCTGACACTCGCAAGGAATGCTAGAACCAGTCCAGAAATGATTGATCGTTTCTACGCTGCCCCACTTCAGGGTGAAATGAACGTTGGTGAATTGCAAAGCAAGCGCAGACCTCGCCCATGGGAATAAGCACGATTAACATGCTTTGCTTTACTGTTTGCGCACATGCATGAGAGCGCTAAGCTTTACCCATAGCCCTTGCGGGCATCTAAAACGCCCTACAACGCACTTTTTCCAGGATGGACTGGGCTGAGTAGCTGAACGCTAGTAAAAACAAACGTAGCGTTTTTTTAAAGCTTTCGATTTTTACGCCCCTGCTTTTTAAGGGCTGCGCGGCATAGTTTTATGCTCTGCGAATGCGATAACCAACGTGGGTTTTCTGGGTGGCGCCTTGAAGCTTGTTGAGCTTGAAATGAGGTCCAAATGCTTATCAAAAGTAGTATACCGCCACTATACTACTTTGAGCATAAAAAAAAGCACTAAGAATTGCTTCTAAGTGCTTGATTTTATTGGCAAAAAATGGTGGGCGATGCAAGTTTCGAACTTGCGACCCCCACAGTGTGAATACTATGGCGTTTTGCCATATTCTCCATTTAAATCAACAACTTACGTAATTCAAAAAGCCCAAAAGTAGTATGCTTGTAGTATAGTCATATAACTATATACAACTACTTTTTAGGTTAAATTTAGAACTTGTAGGACCCCAAGCGTAAAGACTCTTTACGCTTAGAAATTTTGAACGCTCACACATGTTGCTGACTAGTGACTTGTATCAATGTCTCAGGGGTTTGGGATACAACTTCAGCACAGGATAGAAATTGAGTCCTAGAATTTGTAAATGCGAAAGTTATGTCTCATCATCTGCCTAAGCTTGCTCAGCAGCATGTTCCATGCTGTAGCTATGCCAATTGAGACAAATGAAATGGCGCAAACGGATGTAATGACTCAATCACACGCATCCCATGAGTGCGATGAAACACCAACTTCATCAACTAGCAAGCAATGCAAACTGAACGGCCACATCTGCTGCCTCGGCATAACAGCAGCTATTACCGATAAGGTAACCCAGGACAGCAGCCCTACTCAATTGTTTAATGCGTTTTCTGAAACGCTAGCACTGCAGGTACACCCAGACAAAAGATTTAAGCCTCCCAAAAAATCTCTTCAAACCTAAATCGACTTGCCCATAACTGGGTTGTTAACTTTTTTTGGAGAAATTTATGAACATGACGCATTACATGGAGTTGCTTGCGACTAACCAACCATGGAATCTTTTGATTTTTATGGCAGTTCCAGTGATCTTGGCGGAGACCTTGGCGATTACAGAACTTTATGTTTTGTTCACAAGACGTAATGAAGGTTGGGTCCACAGCCTCAACCGAGCGGCTGGGATTACTGTCGGCTTGTACTTTATAGGTGTCATAATCTATTTGATGAACACGGCCGTTTTGCCCATCACAAAAGCAGGCGAATGGCGGACCATCATTGATGTGATCGCAGTTGGTAGCTACTTGATAGGCGGCTTGCCATTGATCTACATTGCACTGCAAGAGTTAGGTTTGGTTAACTCCAAAGCTTCCGATGAGGACAAACGTAAAGTACATGCAGTGTGCGTAGCGTTGTTCTTAGTATTTGGCCACATTGCCATGATTACAGGAATGCTCGATCCAGCGCTGCTTGGTTACGGTCCGGATACTGCTACGGATATGCCAATGATGCATAACCATTAAAGGGTTAAGTTTCAGGTTAGAGCTCACTACCCCAGTGAGCTCTTTTTTTATCAATTCGCAAGGGGCTTATATGCAGTGGCTAATCACCAAGTACTTGATATCAGCAGGCGTCGTTGTCGTGATCTCTGAAGTAGCAAAACGCAGTGGAAAGCTGGGCGGCCTTATGGCAGCGCTACCTTTGATCACTTTGCTTTCTATGGTTTGGATGTACATCGAACAAGCCCCTGAAGCAAAGATTGCTGAACAAGCATCTTTTACCTTCTGGTATGTCATACCAACACTGCCCATGTTTTTGGCTTTCCCATTTCTGTTGGCGCGATTTGGATTTTGGTCATCAATGGGGATTGGAGCAGCTCTAACGATTGCTTGCTTTATCGTCTTGAGCCTTCTGCTCAGACAGTTTGGAATCGAGTTGTTATGACGCACTGTTCAAACCAGGTTTCAAACAGAAGATCTTGATCAGGAAACGCGACCAATCGCACAACTCACGAAAGACTTGGCGTTGGCAAGTCCAGCATCAAGCCCGCTGACGCTGCCGTGCTCGGGATAGCCCATCGATTTGAGCTTGGCCACTAGCGCTTCACGTAATGACATATCAGCTGAAACACTGATTAACTGCTGATCACGATCGATAACGATGTTGGACACGCCTTCGATTGAGGTCAACCCTTTGATGATGGACTTCTCGCAACCACCGCACTTGATGTTTTCAACATGTACTTGAATTTGATTCACTGACATAAAAGCTCCCTTGATTAAAAAGTAAAACCACCCACGGGTGGTTTTACGCATACGGATAAGTTATCCGCAGTTTTTGCCCCACATCATGTGCGGTCCGTGTCCTGCAGGCAAAGTGATGCCTTTATCCTTGGCACGCTTTTCCATTTCAGAATGATTTGCTGTCATAACGGCTTGACGCTCTTCTGGAGTTTTAGCATCCATCATCTTGTCCATCATGGCTAGCCTTTCAGCAGGAGTCATCAGCTCTCGCATGACTTTCATATCGGAATTTTGTCCAGACATTTGTCCATGCATCATTCCCCCGCGCATCATGCCCTGCCCCATACCATTACCAAAAGGACCTTGTTGAGCGTAAACAGCGCCAACTGCCAAGCTAAGACCCAAAACGGTAGCAACACCTATCGCGATTTTCTTTACGGTTTTCATTTTCAATTCCTTGTTCAATCAATTAGTTACAACAACCACTCGATCCATTTTTACGAGACCTCCTTATTCGTTAATCAAATTGTTGAGCAGCCTCGCTAATACGCGTATGATTTTGATCATATGAAAAGCATTCTTCTACCGCCGTCGTTAACCACGCTTCTCCCTGAGCAAATGCACCCACTTTGCGAAGGCGCCTATTACAAAAAGCATCAAAGGCTATTTCTCACCGGTGAACGTCCTCGCTGGATGTTCTTTGTGGTCAGTGGCGAGGTAACGCTTGAGCGGCTAAGCCAACACGGTGACCCCGTCGTGCTGCAAAGGACAAGATATGGGTTTGTAAGCGAAGCAAGTCTTCAATCGCCCAAATATCACTGCGATGGGCGTGTGGTGGCGAACTCAGAGATCATTCAAATTCCTCTTTCAGCACTAGCAGACGCATTGAATAGTGATTCAGCTTTTGCTGCCCGCTGGATTCGCATGTTGAACCAAGAAGTCAAACGACTTCGATTGCAATGCGAACGGTTAAGCATGAAGTCTGTAAAGGATCGTGTTCTTCACCTCATTGATACAGAAGGTAAAAACGGACAGTACCAAGTCACCTCAGGATTGAAGTCATTGGCAGGAGAACTAGGCGTTACACATGAAGCTCTTTATCGAACACTAGCGCTATTAGAAAAAAACAAAACCATCAGACGAGTAGAAGCCTTACTTGTTCTTACACATAAATAAACCTCTTCTATTGCGAATCGCACAGGAAAATCCACGGTTTTCACTTCGTAGGTTGCTCATTTCATTGAGTTCAACTCCCAATACATGAGCCAGACTGCGCTATGAAAAGTGACTACAGTTTTAAGGCAAAGCTAAACACTATGAAGTCAAGTAGCGTGATCAATAGCCGCTATAAAGCTTTTCATGAATTCGGCGAGTAGCGGTCCAAACCAACCATAAAACAACGGGAATCAACGCCCCAGCAATAAGCTCAGGTTGAATGTTTAAGCCTGCTGCCTTACCTGCCTTGCCCGCATAGAGCAACAGACTAACAACGTAGTAAGAGATGGCGGCAATGGACAAGCCCTCAACAGTGCTTTGCAAGCGGAGTTGCAACTCTTGGCCCTTGGTCAACTTTTCTAGTAACAAACGGTTTTGCTCTTCTGTAGCAATATCAACGCGTGTTCTTAACAAAGAACTCGCACGATTTATACGCTCTGACAGGGAGATAAGACGTTGTGATGTCGCCGCAACAGTTGCCATAGCGGGCGACAAGCGTCTTTTCATAAACTCACCAATCGATTGAGTTCCAGTAATTGGCGATTCACGTAATTCCACAATTCGTTCGATCACTAGCTTGTCGTAAGCAGCAGTTGCAGCGAATCTATAGGCATGGTCTGCTGTCATACGCTCTACAGAGGCAGCTAAACCTACAAGCCTAGTCAACAAAGCCTGATCATCACAATCCTTTTGTTCTAGGGAATCGATGATGTCAGAAAGTTCTTTCTCTGATTGTCCAAGTTGACTACTCACAATCTTGGCAATTGGTAAACCACGCAAAGCCATCAATCGATAAGTTTCTAACTCGAGTAATCGTTGTGAAATTCGACCTGCACGACTCTTGCTTGTTCCGTGTGGGGCCAAAACAAGCATCCGTTCAAAACCACTTTCACGAAGCCTGAAATCCGTGGCAACTAGTGAATGAGCGGGATTACCCATACGAGAAGCAATCACTGGTGAATCACCAATCCATTTACGAGCTTGTTCAAGTGCAAATTGAGGATCTGCTAGATCCTCGTGGAGCATCACTAGTTTGATTGCAGAGAATGTTTTTCCTGGAATGGAAGCAAGCCAGCCTTGTGGCAACTTTAGGTGCGACAGCAATTCAGGTTCTTGAGAGCCAAGTCCGGCATTCTCAGGTAAAGATTGAACTAATGAATATCGAGTGAATTCAGTGTGACGCTCCCACTTCAATGTGTAGTCATTCATCCGCAAGCGCACAAAATTTCCTTGCATATCTTGCAGGCTTAATTCAGGTTGCAGTTGACGAAGGTGCTCACACTCTTGATCTCTGCTGATCCCTTCATTAAAAACACCCACTAACAAAATAAATGCAGGCAAACGAATTCTTGCGCTAGGTCGCGCATGCACCTCATTGTGAAGAGAGGCACGTTGAGAATCATCAGGTGGCAATAAATTCATCATGCTTGATCCAGAAGAAACGAAATTTGAATTCTCACCATGAGAAAAAATAGGATCGAATTTTCAAAATAATGCAGCTAATGAAGCGCCCTATTTCATTACATTAGTGTCTTGGCTCTTTGAGTTTCGAAGAATTAGCTCTTCAAAACTGTTTCGAACACTTTCTTTAAGCTTAGCGAACTCAATTTCAATAAATTCTTTAAGCGCTCTTGATATCGCTACTTCATTCTGACTCATAAAGTCCACCCTTCAACTAATTCATAAGCGGGTTTGGGCCCACAAAGCTATGGCCAATAGGAGTCCCAACAAGCAACTCCATCCCGAAAAGAACCAGCGCAAGACTGATGCATGCGGTATGAACCCAACCCCACGAATAAACCCTACACTCATTGACCAAAATAAGGCAAGTGCAAGCCAATGATTAGCTCGGCCGTCTAGATCAGTCATCAAGGGCGGGAAAACGGTGCCCACTAACATGATGAGGATGCCTATAGCTAAGGCCGGAAAATTCATGGTCTCTTATGGCTTTCAGTTCGCTCTTCTTGCAGTTCGCCCCACATAGCATTCATGATCGCTAAAAGAACAGCAAATCCAACACCTAAGACCCAAGCAAAGTACCACATATCTGATTCCTTTAATAAGCGCTATGTTCGTTAGCCTGAATGTGTGCAATCGTCACTTTGCCCCGCATTACACCGTAGGCCCATGACGTGTACATGATGATCAGTGGCATAAAAACTAAAGCCGCAACAAGCATGATGCCTAATGACAAGTGACTCGAGACACTATCCCAAACAGTCAAACTTGCACTGGGCATCGTGCTCGATGGCATGATGAACGGAAACATGCTTGCGCCTGCGGTTCCAATAACTCCTATCACTGCGAATGATGAAGAAACGAATGCCAATAAAGTTCTACGCAACAGCAGAAGCGTAGCCGCGTTAAGTGCACCGAATCCCCCAAGTATTGGAAGAATCCAAAGAATTGGGAATTGATGGAAATTACTCATCCATGCGCCCGCTTCCTTAACGACCGTTTTACTTAAAGGATCTGGCATAGCCGACGGATTGATGATCGATGTGATTCGATACCCGTCAATATGCTGAATCCAAAAGCCCGCTAAAACAAATGCTAGCACCATGACGACAGCGGCCCAAATGCCGGCCTTAGTGGAACGAGCTTGTATTGCACCTTCAGTTCGATGGGACAGATAACAAGCACCTTGGAGCGTAATCATGGCACTACTAACAACACCAGCCAAGAGAGCAAATGGGTTTAGAAGTTGCCAAAAGCTTCCTGAGTAAGTTGAGATCAAATAACTATCAAAGGAAAAAGGCACTCCTTGCAACAAATTGCCAAATGCCACACCAAAGATTAGCGGTGGAACTGCACCGCCAATGAACAGACCCCAGTCCCAAGTGCTACGCCAAGTTGCGTTATGTATCTTGCTGCGATAGTCAAAACCAACGGGACGGAAGAACAGAGCCCATAAAACGGCAAGCATTGCCCAGTAAAACCCACTAAATGCTGTCGCATAGACCAAGGGCCAGGCAGCAAAAATAGCTCCACCCGCGGTGATGAACCAAACTTGGTTGCCATCCCAGTGAGGTCCGACAGTATTGATAACCACGCGACGCTCTACATCGTTTCGGCCCACAAATGGCAAAAGAGTACCTACGCCCATGTCGTGACCATCCATGATGGCGAATCCGACGAGTAAGACACCAACCAATAGCCACCAGATGAGTTTTAAATTTCCATAATCAAACATTTAGTGCCCCTCATTAGCGTAACGACCAGTGCCTAAGCTTCCAGGCCCCATTCGCGCGAACTTGACCATCAAGAAAACCTCAACAACGAGAAGTACGGTGTAGAAGATGATGAAACCAGCCAATGAACCATACAGACTGTTAACCGTCAGTGTCGATACGCTCATATGCGTAGGCAGTACACCGTAAATAGTCCAAGGTTGACGTCCGTACTCTGCAACAAACCAACCTAGTTCACAAGCGATCCATGGTGCTGGAAGCATCCAAAGAGATGCACGCAGTAGATATGGGTGTTCAGAACATTTAGATTTCAAAGTCGTCCAGAATGCAGTGGCAAACAAGATCAACATGGCGAAACCTAGGCCCACCATGACTCTAAAACTCCAAAACATTGGCGTGACTCTAGGAACGGTATCGTTAACAGCCTTTTCAATGATTTCTGGGGTAGCAAGACTCACGTCATCCACATATTTTTTCAACAAGAACCCAAAACCTAAGTCGTTCTTGTATTCTTCAAATCTGCGTTTTACTTCGACGCTCTCGCGGTTGTTACGAAGTTCATCAAGTGCCTTGACTGCAACAATTCCACGCTTGATTCGCTCACGATTCTTCGCTTTGATTTCATGAATGCCTGGTATCTCTTTTGTCAAAGAGCGCGTGCCAATCAACCCCATAACCCAAGGAATATCAACTTCCCAGTTGTTTTTTGACTCAGCTTCATTAATACTTGCAATTAATGTGAGTGAAGCTGGAGCGGGTTTGGTTTCCCACATCGCCTCGAGGGCCGCCATCTTTGTTTGCTGAGCCTCGCCAACGGTGTAGCCTGACTCATCACCTAAAACAATAACGCTCAGTACTGAAGCCAATCCGAAAGCTGAAGCAACTCGAAAACTACGTTTTGCAAATTCAACGTCTTGCTTTTTCAGCAAGAACCAAGATGAGATTGAAAGAACAAACATTGCACCTGTTGTGTACCCAGCTGAAACAGTGTGGACAAACTTCGCTTGTGCATCTGGATTAAACACAACAGCCCAGAAGTCTGTCATCTCCATACGCATGGTGACATAGCTAAATTCGGCACCAACGGGGTTTTGCATCCAACCATTGGCAATCAAGATCCAAAGCGCACTTAAATTTGTACCAACAGCCATCAGTATGGTGACCATCAGATGCTGAGTTCTGCTAAGTCGATCCCACCCAAAAAAGAACAATCCAATAAAAGTTGATTCCAAGAAAAAGGCCATCATTCCTTCGATTGCAAGTGGAGCGCCAAAGATGTCGCCTACATAGTGGGAGTAGAAAGCCCAATTTGTGCCGAACTGAAACTCTAAGGTGATGCCTGTCGTAACACCAAGAGCAAAGTTGATACCAAACAACTTGCCCCAGTAACGGGTCATATCTTTCCAAATTACGTTACCCGTCATCACGAATACAGTTTCCATGATCACCAGCAACCAGACCATCCCTAAAGTTAAGGGCACGAAGAGAAAGTGATACATAGCAGTTGCGGCGAACTGCAACCTAGAAAGATCGACTAGTTGTTCTGAAATCATTTGGGTGATTCTTCCTGTTTCTGTTGACTGCTAATTTTTTCGAAAACACTTTCTGCATTCACATTCACTTTGGCATCTTTCACGAAGAGCCACCACAGAACAATCAGCGCACATAACTTTAGAAGTACGAAGATGATTAAGTGCCTAACAAGCTTGTCATCGTGTAATTTCATGTGAATTCCGTTAAGGATTTAATCAGTACTAGAGAAAAATTGACTGATTTGAATCAGTTAAAGAAATTGAATGTGACTTGTCTTATTTTCTCTATCCGACAAATGGTGCTGTAACCAAATTTGGACGTCAACTTGAAGTTTGTCTTGGTCAAAGAATTTCTCATGCGTACCTTCTACTCGCAAGAGTTGAGCGTTTGGCTGGGATTCGAGTAACTGTTCTGCACAATAGATGGGCACTACATCATCTTGCAATCCATGAATTAATAAGACTGGACAAGTTACATTTTTAAGACGAGCGATAGGTGCGATGTCGTCAAACCGAAAACCGATGACCTTTTCAATGTATCGATTAACAAGCCAGCCGATTGGCCAATAAGGCAAAAATCTAACTGATAACCATCGCCGCATGACCTGCTCTGGATGAGAAAAGGAAGAGATGCTGATAAGTGCCGAAACGTCATTTCGCATAGAAGCACAGAGAATTGCTCCAGCACCTCCAAGTGAATGGCCAACTAAGAGGATTTCTCTCTTAACTTTTGTGTGCACATAAACTGAGTTCTGTACCCAACGAATTGAAGCCTCAATATCTTCCGCAAATTTTGGCAATGAACTAAAGTCATCTGAATCACTTAGTCCATGTGATCTTGCATCAGGCAAGACAACATTCCATCCATGCGCATGCAATTGGTCAGCAACTTCTAACAAGTTTGTTGCGTCTCCGCCCCATCCATGCATTAGCACCGCACTAGGACTGTTCAACGTATTTGGCTGAGGCCACCAAAGTGCATTTAACGTTTTATTTCGCTGAGTTTTATATAAAACCGTTGTTAGTCCTCTGTTGATGAACTTTGCTAGAAACGGTGAGTAAGAGTTCTTTGCAGGTCTTAATGAATACCTCAACCACTTCAAACCTAACCAAATGCCTGTAGACATTACTACCAGAGCAGCAAAGGCATCAATCAGGATTAATTTACTAATCATTTAAACATATCAAAATTTGAGTCATTTTTGGAGCGCAAAAAAGCTTGCTCGACTGAGTTGTTCGAACAAGCAAAGTCTAAGATTTTTACCCCGAATTCAAATGACTTGGATCAATCAGTAGCCAACAAATCAGGTCGATCTATCCTGTATTGACGCCCTCTTTTGTCTAGTTGAGTGAGGGCCCCAGAGTTTAAAAGTTTTGTAATTTCTCTGCTGATAGTTTCTAGCGTCAGATCTAGCATTGCCCCCATATCTTCTCTAGGAAACATTGTGGTCAGTGTTGGATCTGAATCATCTCGCATCTTCAAAACGAATCTTGCTAGTCGCTGCTTTGCACTTCCAAAATTCAAGTCAGCCAACCAATCATCAGCATCACGCAATGTTTTTTGCCACTTGATCATCAAAGATTTATGAATCTTTGGGCTATTACTGGCTAAGCTATCCATCACACTCAATGGAATACGACAAACTTTTACATCAGTCAGTGCGTATGCATCAGTATCGTAGTGTTGATTTGCAAGAGCTTCTAATCCCGCCACATCTCCTGCCCGGAGTACTCGAACGATTCGCTCACGCCCATCTTGAGAAACACGAACAATCTTGAGCATGCCCTGCCTAACAGTAAAAATTCCTAGGGCACTGCTACCTTCTCTGTAGACCTGCTCCCCTGCTGAAAAATTTAAGTCGTCAATTGGGGCATGGATGAATTCAAAGTCTGACTCTTCCAACTCTGAAAACAATACTAAATTTCTAATCTGACAACTGCGACAGTCTGACGTTCCTTGCCATGCGGATTCAATCTTGATTGGAATCACTTGAAGCCTTTTATTACGAGAATAGGGAGCAAAAATTAATCACTTATCTTGAACTTCATTTTATTCTTATATCAGCAAATACTGAATCATTTTTTTCATTTAGACCCGTTGTCATCCAATTCACAGATCATTTTCCAAGCAACTGTTTTGGTAAGTTTTGGATCAAAAAAAAGTTGACTCCTTTCGGAAGCCAACTTTTTATTTTTAACAACTAATAATTACTTTTGAATTTGTGTCCACACCTTTGCGCGGATTGCTGAAGTCAATGTGTCAGGTAGGGGAACGTAGTCGAGATCAGATGCCATTTTTTTGCCATTGGCAAATGACCAATCGAAAAACTTGAGGGCTTCAGCAGCGGCAGCTTTATCAGCAGGTTGCTTGTACATCAAGATATAAGTCGCTGTACTGATAGGCCAGCTGGTAGCGCCCTTAGCGTTAACCATTGAAACACCCATACCTGGAACACTGAACCAATCTGCACCAGCAGCAGCAGCAGCAAATGTCAGGTCATCAGGAGAGACGTACTTGCCGTCAGCGTTTTGCAACTGCATGAAGTTCATGTTGTTCTTTTTCACATAAGCGTATTCCACGTAACCCACAGAACCCTTTACGCGGTTCACATTAGCGGCTACGCCTTCGTTACCCTTACCGCCTACGGAGGAAGCAGCTGGCCATTTCACAGCAGCGCCCTTGCCCACTGAAGCAGACCATTCTTTGCTGACAGCAGTCAAGTAGTCAGTGAAGTTGAAGGTTGTACCTGAACCGTCTGCGCGGTGAACCACCGTAATAGGTAGATCCGGCAATTTTTTGCCTGGGTTCAAAGAAGTGATTTTTGGATCGTTCCAGTTAGCAATCTTGCCCATGAAAATTTCAGCTAAAACGGGGCCTGTCACGTGCAATTCGCCAGGATTGAAACCGTCTACGTTCAAAACAGGCACAGTTCCGCCGATCACAGCTGGAAATTGGACCAAGCCTTCTTTATCAAGATCTTCACCGGACATAGGCGCATCTGTCGCACCAAAAGTCACTGTTTTCGCTTTGATTTGACGGATACCGCCAGAAGAACCAATTGATTGATAGTTCAAGCTGTTACCGGTAGCAGCTTTGTAGCCCTCAGCCCATTTAACGTAGACAGGATATGGAAAGGATGCACCAGCGCCTGTGATTTCGGCAGCAAAAGCAGAGCCCATGGTCAGCGTTGCCATTGCAGCAGCGACTACCGATTTGATGAATGTGCGTTTCGAGGTCATACGAATCCTAGAGTTTTTGTGAATCTTTGACTCTAGACAGCCAATGTGACAAATCGGTGTCATGAAATGATGGATCACACGCCAATAGAAAATCAGCGTGTAAAGATTAATTAAATAAGTCTATTCTTATTTAATTAACTAAAGATTTTGATAGTTTTATGTCAGAGCGAACCCACAGTAAACATCCAAGCATGATCATAGGGACACACAACCACTGCCCCATAGACATTCCTAAAGCTAACAATCCAAGCTGAGCATCTGGCTCGCGGAAGTACTCAGCTATGAAGCGAAGACTGCCGTACCCAATCATGAATACGCCAGAAATAGCACCTGTAGCTCGGGGTTTGCGGGCATAAAGCCACAACACTACAAACAACAAGACACCCTCACCAAAGAATTGGTAAATCTGGGAAGGATGGCGAGGGATAAGGCTGCCACTTTGTGGAAACACCATCGCCCAAGGTAGGCTCGAATCAGCTCCCCTGCCCCATAACTCACCATTTATGAAATTACCAATACGACCTGCGGCTAATCCCGTTGGCACACATGGCGCAATGAAGTCTGTCACCCACAACCAAGGGCGCTGGCGTTGCGCGGCAAAAATTGCCGTAGCCACAAACACACCCAACATGCCGCCATGAAAACTCATGCCACCTTGCCACAAGGCAAATACTTCCATCGGATGTTCAAGGTAGTAGCTTGGGTTGTAAAACACACAGTAGCCAATGCGCCCGCCCAAGACCACGCCCATGACACCGTAAAACAAAATGTCTTCGATGTCTTGCTTAGACCAAGAGCCCAACACCACTTGTGCAGCATAGGGCTCGTGTTTCAGTCGCAAGCGACCAAGAATTACAAATAACGCAAAAGCGGCCAAATAAGTTACTCCGTACCAATGGACAGCCAACGGGCCAATAGACAAAGCAATGGGATCAAATTGGGGATGTGTGAGCATTAGAAAAATTGCCAGACTGTTGCGCGATCCTAAGAAACGCGAAAGCATGAATCATGTCTGAAAACTAGGTGAATCCGATAGGATAAATAATTAAATACTTATTTATCATGAAGCTTTACAAAAAGGACTTTCATGAAAAAGATAATTTCACTAAGCCTACTGACAGTTGCTGCACTGACTCAAACGACATTCGCAGCTGAATTTCCCATCAAGGACAAACCAGTAACTATTGTTGTTCCATTCGCAGCGGGCGGGCCAACTGACAGAGTGGCACGTGACTTGGCGGAAGCAATGCGGAAACCATTGGGCGCAACTGTTGTTGTCGAAAACGTAGCCGGGGCTGGTGGAACGATCGCTTCAAACAAGGTTGCAAAAGCAAGTCAGGATGGCCACACCATCTTGCTTCATCACATTGGAATGGCAACCTCGCCGGCTCTTTACCGAAAGCTCCCATACAACACAATAGAAGACTTTGAATATTTGGGTATGGTTAATGAAGTACCAATGACTTTAATTGGTCGACCAACCCTCCCGGCTAATAACTTTAAAGAGCTGCAAGATTGGATCAAACAAAGCAAAGGCACTATCAACCTAGGTAATGCAGGCTTGGGGGCTGCGTCACATCTGTGTGGTCTACTTTTTCAAAGCGCACTGCAAGTTGATATGACAACAGTCCCTTACAAAGGTACCGCACCTGCAATGAACGACTTGATGGGCGGTCAGATTGACTTGCTTTGTGACCAAACTACCAATACGACTAGCCAGATTGAAGGCAAAACCGTTAAAGCATTTGCTGTGACAACCACCAAACGCTTGACTACACCTGCTTTGAAGAACTTGCCAACATTGCAAGAGTCTGGCCTCAAAGGTTTTGAAGTGACTATTTGGCACGGGCTATATGCACCCAAGGGAACTCCAAGCGATGTTTCGGCCAAGCTAAACAATGCAATCAAGGCTGCATTAAAAAATCCTGAATTCATCAAGAAACAAGAAGCTCTCGGTGCGATTGTGGTTAACGACAAACGAATTAATTCAGCAGAGCACAAAAAGTTTGTTGCAGATGAAATCGCTAAGTGGGGCCCTATCATCCAAGCAGCTGGCGTCTATGCAGACTAAATCTCATAGATAAACAGCATAAAAGCCAGTTTCAAACTGGCTTTTTTTCAATTAGATTTGTAGAGAAAAGGCCCCCAATTTGGTTCCCTCATATCTCCAACTTGTCCAGCAAGCTTAACTTTGACTTTTCCATCTAATGTCGTGGTCATGAGGGCATCTTTGCCGCTTTGCTGAGTGGCGTACACAATCATTCGTCCATTAGGAGCAAAGCTTGGTCTTTCGTCTGCGACAGTGTCTGTTAATTCTGTCGTTGCTTGAGTAGCTAAATTCATAAGTTGAAGTTTGTAGTTCGCTCCAACCTTAGAAACATATGCAAGTAATTGTCCGTCTGGACTGATAGTTGGTGAGATGCTGTATGGTGTTGCAAAAGTAACTCGCTCAGGTGTGCCGTTTGGATATGCAACACGATAGATTTGAGGGCCACCACTTCGGTCGCTCACAAAGTAAAGCGTCTTTCCATCTGAAGTGAAAACAGGTTCTGTATCGATACCCAAAGACTGAAAAATGCGCTTGGGTACCCCACCCTTCACATCAATCACATAAAGTTGCTGTGATCCGTCCTTTGAAAGCGCTAACACGAGCGACCGACCATCAGGGGTCCAAGTCGGAGCACTATTAGAGCCTTTGAAATCAGCAACTGCATGTCTAGTTCCATCTGAAACCTTGTGGATATAAACAACTGGTTTGCGAGACTCGAATGAGACATAAGCAATGTACTTTCCATCGGGAGACCACGATGGAGAAATGATTGGCTCAGGTGAGCTAAGAGCTGACTGCGAGTTTTCACCATCAATGTCAGATATCCAAAGGTTGTACTTGGCTCCCAGCTTCGTCACAAAAGCAATGCGTGTTGAAAAAATAGCCTTTTCAGCTGTGAGTTTTTCGTAGATGAAATCAGCAATTCTGTGAGCTGCGATTCTTAAGTCTTGCGTGTAGACAACATAGCTCGTAGCGCCCAAATCTTCCTCTTTCACAGCGTCCCACAAACGGAATCTAACTTCGTATTGCCCATTTGATAAAGCTGAAATACTTCCTGAAACAAAAGCATCAGCACCTTTGTTGCGTATTGCTGAAAGATCGGGACGTTGGTTTTCATCTACAACTTGCTTAAGCAACTGAGGCTTAAATAGACCACTGCGCTCGAGGTCATTTCGAACAATAGAAGTTATTTTTTGCGGTGATGCACTTTCATTTCGAAATGAGGCGAAGGCAATCGGTATTTGCGTGACTCCAACGCCTGAAACCTCGACTCGAAACTGTGCAAAAGATGAGGAAGCAAAGCAAAAAATACCAAATAAGAAAGTAAATGAAACTTTGCCAAATGCTCTAATTGATTGATAAGTCAATGAATCACCTTGAAAAGTTCATGGCTGTATCAGTACAACCTGCTGCTGCCTCATGCGCTTGATGACAGCGAATAGAGTGGAGCGCAAAGTCTCCACTCTAAAAGTGCTCTTACTTGCTCAAATAAGAAACGTCTGCGCGACGGTTTTGTGCCCATGATGCCTCATCATGACCTGCCGCTTTAGGCTTTTCGCTACCAAAGCTAACAGGTTCAGCTTGGCCATCCTTAACGCCGTAGGCTTTCAAGCCACGAACAACAGCTTCAGCACGTTTTTGTCCTAAAGCCAAGTTGTATTCGCGGCCACCGCGTTCGTCGGCGTTGCCTTCAACGCGCACTTTCAAAGCGCCGTTTGCAGACAAGTACTTACCTTGACGCTCCACAACAGCAGCTTGGTCCGCTTTGATGTCGAACTGGTCAAATGCAAAGTAAACACTGCGCTCTTTAGAAATTTCGCTGTTTGGGTTCAAGTGGTCTGCAACGACAGACGCAACAGCTGACGAGGCTTTCGCATCAGAAACGTTTTCGAGCTTGGTTGAGCTGCATGCAGACAACAACAAAATAGCGACCGCTGTCGCTGCAATACTTTTCAATGAACTCATTCAGGTTCTCCGTTTACAGTTTAAAAAATCCATTCGAATCATAGTCATTTGAAATATGAATTTTTGTAAAGCCAAACCTTTTAGCTTATCAATTGGACATAAGTCATTGCTAATATATAGTGGATACTTACTAAGTAAGCAAAATATTTTACTTAAATGGATTCAGACATGAACAGTCAACAGCAAAAAGAATTTCTTGAAGCAACTGCTTGGCTTCGTCCATTCACAAAATGGGCTGCCTCCTTTTCATTCAAAACATCAAGATTCCTTCCATCGGTGATTAGGAATCTACCGTTAAAAATTGTGAAGAAAATTCTGATGGGTTATCAGCGTAAATTGTCCTCAGGTTCCAGCTGTGGCACTTGTAGCTGACCAACAAATGCATCAATAAACATCAAATAAATTCAGGATTCACTGCTGATAGGTCTTGATTTTTCCAAATTGATTACTACTTATATAAAGAAGTACTGATCGATGATGCATGGAGATCTTGAAAATGAAACACGTTGTTTGCCCACATTGCAGCAGCACAAACCGGGTTCCTGCCGACAAGTTTGAAGCTGAACTCACATGCGGAAAATGTCACGAGCAGCTATTTAATAGGCATCCAGCAGCAGTTACAGAGTCACAACTTGCTTCACACATAGCTAAGAACGAAATTCCCGTCGTAGTCGATTTTTGGGCACCTTGGTGCGGGCCATGCCGAATGATGGCTCCCGAGTACGAAAAAGCTTGCGGCCTGATTGAACCTTATGCCAGATTCCTAAAAGTAGATACTGAAGCCAATCCAAATGTCGGTGTACGGCACAACATTCGAAGCATACCTACCCTAGCGATCTTCATTGGTGGCAAGGAAATCACACGAATTTCAGGAGCAAGATCTGCCTCTGATCTTGCTCAGTGGGTAAGAGCTCACATTGTTAAATAGCAAGAATTAAGAAACTTTACGAAGCAGGCGTACATGTATTGGGCGAACAAATGATGCGCCATCCTTGGTAAGGTGAGGTGTAAACGCTTCTTGAATTCGAAGAAGCATTTGAGCATCAATACTGTGATCTGCAAAACTGGGGTAAAGCATTCTTTTCTCAAACTCATCACAACTTGAGTAATGAACTGGTTGAGCAAAACGCCGTTCCTCAACTTGCGTCCAATCTAAATTTTTTGCAAGCGCCCTATCTAAAGCCATTTGCGCCGCACTTCTGACGATACCCTCATCGTTGTACAAACGCACGATATCGTTGAGTGCTCCCGAATAAATGGGCTCAGACACATAAAACAAACTGCCAGTGCGAAGGACTCTTGCAACCTCCTCTAAAGCCTGATCCATCAAATGAATAGGCACATGATGAAGCGACTTGAGCATGAGTGCTAAGTCAAACGCTCCATCAGGGAATGGCACGTTTTGTGCACCCGCCTCTACAAATTCAATTCCGCGCTGTAAGTGAAATAAGTTCTTGGCATGTTGAACTGCATCAACCTCGAGTCCAGTTACCTTGCAATTTGGGTAGCGTCCCAAAAGGGATCGAGATAAACGGGCATTGCCACACCCCAATTCGATGATCGCTTGATTGCTCAAGTTAACCATCTGCCCCAAAACGTCCAATTCGTCATTAACTAGTGGCAACTGGTCCAAATCAAGTTCAAAATTAATCACGTTCCAAAGCTTTCTGGCATTTGAATAGCGACGACTTCACCACGAGCTGTTGCAACATCGCCAGCGTAAACAGTTGCTTCAACAACCACTTTGCGGCCTTTAATTTCTTTTACGCGACCACGAATGACTAACTCGCCCTCCAGCGGTGTGGGCTTTAAAAAGTCCACATGCAAAGAGCCAGTGACAAAACGGAACGCGGGCAATGAGTCATGGCTACGGCCTTCTTGCTTGTACATGGCGGCCGAGGCTGTGCCTGTGCAATGGCAATCAATGAGCGACGCGATCAAGCCGCCATACGCGTAGCCCGGCACTGAGGTGTGATACGGCTCGGGCTTGAAACGGGTGACGGTTTCATCGCCTTCCCACACAGTTTTGATTTGGTGGCCATGCTCGTTGAGGTGGCCACATCCGTAGCAATGAGCTACGTTTTCTGGGTAATGATCTTGGAATGCATCCATAAAACTCTCCTATTGATGATTTGCGCTTATTTTGGTGACACCAATGGCCAGCCTTGAGCTGACCATTGACTCATGCCACCTTCAACATAGCGGATATTTTGATAACCCTGCTGCTTTAGCAATTGCAGTGTTGCCTTTGATCGGTTTTGTGTATTGCAAATTAACAGCACAGGCTGGTCCGGGTTCTTAGGCAACAAGTTCGGTTTTTGGGTCAACTCACTCATTGGCAACAGAACCGCACCGTCTGCTATACCGGTTTTATGCTCACGAGTCTCACGAATATCCACCAAGACTGCTTTACCGGACTCAAATTCAGCTCGCGCTTGCTCAAGCGTTACATGATCAGCAGCGTTTGACTCTGAGCATCCAGAACTAAGGACCGCAGTTATCAACGAAAAAATAACCACGCCAATGAGCTGTTGAATTAATTTTTTGGAAGATCTCATCATTACAAATCTTTATTAAGGAACAACGTAGCAAGTGGAGTTAGCGATCCACATGTCATCAGGGGTCACGCAATGCTGGTAGTACTTTTCGCGTTTGAAGTCGGAAAGAAAATATGAACGAAACACCAACTGATTCTTCAAAACCAAACTGACATTTCGAGCTAGCTTGCAACGATGATTGATAGCGCATTCTTTCAACTCATGTGCATCCTCATAAAAGTGAACACTAAAACGTCCCTCTTTCGGCCCTAAGTCTTTATCAACGATCAGCAAACAAACTGGTGCATTGATCGTTTGTAACTTCTCTTTTTCAGCCAAATAATTAAGTTCAGCTACCAACACTTTTTGGAACCATGGGGCCACCATGCCTTGACAGTCGTACAAGTCACGCTTCTTATGCACATACGTAGGATCTGCCATAGGCTCTAGTTCATCCGTCAGCATCAGCATAGGCTCTGCGCCCGTACGAGCTATACCGTCCAACACCACATGAACCGGCTTAGCATCTTGGCAGGCACTGAGCACAGCCAATACGGCTAGCACCAAACTTAAACGAAATTTGCTCAACATAAATTACTCCATGTCCCTGCGTTGTGCACTTTTGCAAAACCTCTGGTTCTGAGCATCATTTTGGCCATGCCACTTCGCGAGCCACTGGCACAGCACAGAACCACATCGCGATCTTTGGGTAACTCAGCTAAACGCGAACCCAAGTCAGGTAATGGAATGTTGATGGTCCCAGGTGCATTGCCTAAAGCAAATTCAGCTGCCGAACGAACATCGACAAACACGGCGCCGTTTTGGCGTAACTCTGGGAGCATCCGGACAACTTGCTTTGCACTCCACCACTTGTAGCCAAACCACAGGGCCAGTGCAAGGATTGGCCAATATTGCTCAATGAAGTTCATACAACTCTTCCAATTTGAATCAGAGCGTAGTCTACAACTCCATAACTCACTACTTATATTTGAAATCTACGCACTTGTTAAATACGCAATTTAAGACAAGTCCAAATAGTTAGTTATTGGCGATATTTGTATCAATCAACTGATCGACCTTCGCCCTCCACCTCATCAACACTGAGGGGAAAAATGGAAAATTTAAAGTCTCCATCGGTCTTAAATCGCTTGTGGGAGAACTGGGAGTTACGCATGAGGCGCTATATCGAACACTTGCGTATTTGGAAAACGAAAACTTGATTCGACGAGAAGAAGGTTTACTTCTTCTTACCCAATAAATGACTAGTGTTTTTTGCGGCCAACAAAACCTAACAGTCCCGACATACCTTTGTGAGCAGAGCCCTCGTGAATTTCAGCTTCATAAACCCGCATATCCAGCACTTCATAGGCAGGGAATGCGTCACGCAAGATCGCCTCATCGTACAAGTGGTCTAGCTTCCCTGGACCACCCGTATTGTATTTGAGTTGTTCAGTTGAGTAGCCTTGAATTATCAAAACGCCACCTGGCTTGAGAGCCAAGTCCATTTTTTCGAAGATTTGGGCTCGCTCTTCTGGACCAACAAACTGAAAAAAGACTCCCACAATGTTGTCGTAACTTGCGGGCTTCCAGTCGAAGTTTTGCCAATCGCTACAAACAGCATTTACATTGACGTTCGTTGCGTGCGCTAATTTATTTGCTTTGTCGACGGCGGATTGAATGAAGTCAAATGAGTCGACGTCAAAACCTTGCTGTGCTAACCAAACTCCATTTCTACCTTCACCGTCAGCTATAGCTAAAACCTTGCCAGATTTAAGTTGGGACAGTTGAGAGACCAAATACTCATTCGGCATCTCACCAAAGATGTACTCCTCGGTTTGAAATCGCTGAGACCAGCGTTCCTTGGGATTCTTAAATCCAGTCATTTGTCGTTCCTATAAATAACTTCTAGTTCGCTGCGAACTAATTTCTGGCCAAATCGCTTGAACACTAACGACATTTAGCCTTCTGCAAAATCATAGGCGCATTTTGCGTATTTAGGGCTTAGGATAAGTTTCGTCATTCAGGCTATCCTTGCTGTAGCGATAAATGCGTCGAACCAAAAAATGAATGAAAATGCCGATTTAAGCCTCAAAATAGTAATTGATTCCAATGAATTAAATTGGGAACCCTCTCCTATCCCTGGGGTTGACAGAAAACAATTAGATAGATTTGGTGGTGAGCTTGGTAGAGCCACCTCCATAGTTCGATACGCCCCAGGTTCAAGTTATTGCGAGCACAAACACTCTGGAGGTGAGGAAATACTTGTACTTTCAGGTGTTTTTTCCGATGAAAGTGGCAACTATCCAGCGGGGAGTTATCTACGCAACCCACCGCATTGTGCACACATGCCTTTTTCTAAAGACGGTTGTGCTCTATTTGTAAAAAGCAAACATTTTCACCCTGTTGATCAAGATTCAGTTCGAGTCAATACAAATACATCCACTTGGCATCAAGGGCTTGTACCCGGTCTGTCTGTCATGCCACTTGATGATTTTGAGGGAATAGCGACTGCACTAGTTCGATGGGAAGCAAACACAATTTTCAAACCTCACACTCACCCAGGAGGTGAAGAGATCTTTGTTCTAGAGGGCGTCTTTCATGATGAACACGGCACCTACACTGCTGGCACATGGATAAGAAGTCCTCGTTACAGTAGACATGCCCCATTCACGAAATCAGAAGGCGCATTGATTTATGTAAAAACCGGCCACCTAGACAATCCGGTACCGCACGTGATTCATGGTGTCTAGTTGACTTTCTCAAACTAAGCTTTGATCCACATCTCATACGGAGTTCTTTCTTGAAGTTATTCCACAAATTACTTGCAGCGATGTGGATACTCGCATGTCCAGCTGCGTGGACACAAGATGTCATCCATCACGGTCCAGTATTGGACATACAGGTCAAACGAGGAGACCATCAACTTCCTTTGGCATTAGTTGATAAGTTACGCAAAGGCGATCGACTGCTAGTTCGCCCAGATACTGAAACTCTTGCCAAAGGCGACTGGGTTCTTCTGTTAGCTCGCGTATCGCCAACAGGCAACCAAGTTTTTTCACAGCATTACGAAGTATCAAATCTGAAAAGTTCTGCCGAGTTGGAAATCACAGCAGATAACCAAGCACCAGTAATCATGCTTGCGCCTCAGTTGCGCAACCTATTCGGTCTCTACACCAGCCTTCATGAATCTGCCAGTTTATTGAATGAAGTATTACGAGCTGATCCCCAGCGATTTTTTGACCTTCAAAAGGTTGATCAAATTAACCAGGCGATTCTCGCTATCAGTCAGGGCCTCTCCAAGCGCGTCTCTGGTCGAAAGCCACAAGATGCAATTCAAGCAGCACGAGAACTTGCATCTAAATTTGGCGTATTGAATCTAGAACCCGATTGCATAAAAAATGATGCAGTAAACACTGAATGTGTTGCAACACAAATTGTGTTTGCAAAGGACTTCGTTCTTCCCTCGAACGGCGATTTAAGTGCAATGGTGGGAAACAAAAAAGCAGTTGATCTAAACAGCTTTCTCCTTTCAAACCTTCGCATGTTTTCCGAAGCCAGTGACTTTCTAAGCAACAAGTACAGAGATAGCTATGACTTCGCTCCTACATTTGGGCGTCGTCAGTCATCATCCGCGCGTATTGAGTTGTTCTCGGTTGCACGCTTTCGCTCTGGGAACATAAAGACTGCATACATCTATGTCCCCTCTTGGTTTAACTCAACCGCACCAGTCTTATCAAATAACGATAGAACTACGCAATGCTTCACAACCGGAACCCTGCCATTGCAAGTGCAAGGAAAACTGCCATTAGTCAACTATTGGCATGACTGGAAGATGGAAATCATCGACCTTCAAAACAATTCATTACTTGGTGAAGCAAGAAATATTTCATTCGACCAAGAGTCTGGTATCTTGAGCTTTGAACCACTTGCTTTTGACTCGCAAATTCGTCCTCAATCAAATGAGGTAGGGATCAAACTAACAACACAGTTTGGATTCTCCAAAGTAACCCTCTCAACCATTAGGATGAGGCTTCCGCTTATAGACCCAAGTGAAATTTCTAAAGCCCTTGAGGGTAAATCAACATTGATCTCAGGAGAGATGGGACAGTTGAAAATTCGTGATCTCAATAGCGCATCATGCGTTAGATCTATGGAGGTTCAATTACCAGATGGCTCAGAAATTCATAACGACAGTAAAGAGCAAACTCGAATTGACCTAGATCTAAGTAAGACTGCTCCCACACCGTTGACAATGAGTATTCAGCAATCAGGGACTGACCCTATTGCCGTTAGCCTAAGGGTACTAAAACCGAAAGCCCGCATTACACGAGTTGAACACGCGCAATGGGAGAACTATGTATCGGTCATCGGTACACAACTTGAACGCATTTCACGCATCGAGATCGGAGCATCCATTTGCACTCTAGATATTTCTACTCCATTCATCACCATCGTTAATGAACAAACCTTCAAATGTGAAGAAGACATTCGAGATAACGCCAAACTTCCAGAACAAGTGCTTATAGTTCATCAAGATGACGAACCCTCTGCTCAGCGTTTCCTACTCAATAAAAAAGCAGCTAAGCCACGATTCAGTATTTCTAGCAGCGTCAACAACTCTCTAGTAATTAGCCCATCAGCAAAAGCTCTGCACTGGAACCTTTCACCTACGGATCGATATTTAAGTGAAGACTCAGGACTGAATGTTTTGTTTCAAGCTAAAGCGCCCTACACACTTCAGCGTGGCTCTTACATACTTCAGATTCGTTTCAAAGACGATCCTCATTCTGATCGTCAGCCAATCAATGCACCTTTAATTGCTGACTTTTCACACAATGAGTTACGCACGAAAAATCCAGTCAACTTTTCTCAGTCTGATTTACCTAGTGTCATCAATTCTTTAGAGTACCGAATTCAGCACAACACGTCGGGCCAAGTTAGTGAATGGGTCAACTTACCAAGATCAGTCATAGTGCTTCCTGATTTGCAAAATGCGACTTGTTCTGCAACAAATGATTCATGGCTAGTTAGCGGTAAAAACTTAAACTTGATCGACTCAATTCGGATTGAAGACACAGATAAAAATGAAGCTTTCCAAGCAGCTCAACTTGTATCCTGTTCGCAAGGGCTTTGCCTCAAAGTACCAGCACCTCTGGCTCGAGATTCGATCGATCTACGCATGCGGTGGGTTGATGATCGTGAGTTCAATGCCTTAATCCCGGGAATTACAAAAGACTGCGGTAGAAATCCAAGCTCCCATTAAGTTTCGACTCCCTCATGTAAGCCTCGAACTTCCAGAGGCTTTAGTTCGATGACTATTTTGAGTATCGAACTTTTCGAGCTAGCGCAGCTCAATCAGATACAAATTTTCTGAATAACTTCCAGCTTCTGCTCCAACGTGTACCCAACAGTTCCATAGTTGTTGAACTCTGACCCACCGCTTGAGTGCCCCGTAATGCTCTCAGCTAAACGAGTTGGAATGTCGTTACGAGCTTTCATCCTATCTATCAGCCCGTGTCTGAACATGTGACTTCTAAAGTCCAAATCAGCCAAATACTTGTTCATAGTTGCTGAGCAAGTATTGCTGCCGTGATAGTGAGCGTACTTAGGAACAAGCCATTCACTGCCCTCCTCCTTTGCAAACTCAACTAGCCTCTGAGCTGCAAACAATGAAATACCAACCAGAGGTACAGCCCGAATACTGCTGTTGGTTTTTCGGTTCGACAACTCGTTTCTTCGAACCCAAATATGTGGAATGGGATGTTCCAAAACACAGTCTTCGACTCGGGCATAGACGGGCTCAGATAGACGTAATCCTGTGTTGAGTTGAATCAGTCCAACTAATTTGTAGGGTGTAAAACGAATCATCAACCTATGCTTAACCTCAAGCAACAGCTCATCAGTTATGACACGCATTGGACGACGAATCTCAACTCCTGAAATCTTCAGGGCTCGGAATGGACTAAATCTATCAATATCAAGATAGCGAAATGCCACATTGAGCATTGCATTCAATATGGAATTCTGTTTTCTAATTGTGACTGGCTTCAGCCCGAGGCCTAACAAATAATCTCGAAATGCACAGGCGTGTACGTATCTCAAATCTCTCAGCGGTAGATTACCCAAAAGAGAGGAAAAACGGTTGAAGACATGCAGCACATCTCCTCTGAATTTACGATTGTCACTAGCATCACTCTCGTACAAGTAAATCGCCATTGCGTCTGAAAGCAAAGGATCTGCACCAGCTTGCTTTCTATTGAAGTAATCTGCAATGATTTCGGCTAAGAAGTCCTCATCAAACTCAACGCCTTTTACCCGAACTAACCGCCGTAAGACAGGCTCTTGAAATGTGTTGGTAATTTCAAAATCGCTGCCGCTCACAAGAAAGCTGTTTCAATTTGCACAAAGTAAATTTACTTTCAATAGTGCAAATGAGCAACCGAATTCAGTTGAGATTTATGATTTTTTGCCGATGTAAAAGCTAGTTTTAAACGGACTGCTTTAGCTTAGCGCTTGCGTGAAAAGTTACAGCACGTCTGGCTGCAATCAACACGGACTCCCCCGTACGTGGGTTACGGCCAGGCCTAGCTTGCTTTGTACGTACTTGGAAATTTCCGAACCCTGAAATTTTTACATCCGTACCCGCAGCAAGTTCACGGGTGATCATTTCGAAGAACGCATCAATGAAATCCTTGGCCTCACGCTTGTTCAAGCCAATCTGCTCAAAAAGCCCAATTCAGCCTTAGTGAGGGCTGGTGTTTCAATGCTGTCAAACGAGAGTTCCATGTCGTAAATTATCGCAAGCCTGAGAAACCATTTGCGCTATGCCTGTCGTGACCACGAACTAAGATTTTTAAAACACATAAAAAATCGTGAAATATCCCGTCTTTTGACCCTTTAGAGCGGTTTTTGGTCTCGCAATGGCTTGAGTGGGTTCTCTCTTCGATGGAAAACTAGTTCGTCTTTGTCACGTTCACTGTAGCTATTGTTCATGGGGCCCACGGTAGTAGCAACTGCTGGCTTAGGCTGAATTGCTTGGGGGTGGGTGGGGGCTGGTGCTTTCTTGCTGAAGGCCTGGTGTATTTGCTGGGCAAGCTGATGGTTTTGCTGGGTCTGGGTCTGCTTAGCTTGTGCGGGGGTTGGTTGAAGTTGCTGGGGTTTGGATAGAGGCTTGGGGGCTGGTGCCATGGGGGCTCGCTTGGGCTTGTGCCCTTTTGCTGAGGTAGCCTTACGTTTGCCCATAGCCTTAGCAGTTACAGGAGGTACCCCCTTTGTCGCAGCCTTGGGGGTTGGCTTGGCAGCAACTGTGGCAATTGGGGACTGGGGCTTAGGTGCGGTTGATTGCTGTGGTAACTGTCCAAAAGTTGCCCATACCTTGTCTGATATCAAACGCCAAAGTGCCAATTGATCCTCAGGGCTAATGATTTCTGTAAATCGCATAGTTGCTCTCCTTTCTCTACATTTATTTATCCAAAGGAGGCTTAAAACTAATGGGTATTGAGCAGACCTTCATAAATAAATTTATGCGAATCTTTGAAATAGAAAAACCCAAATCGCCAGAGCAACTGCGCTTAGACCAGCTTCGCGCCAACAGTAAAAGAGCAAGCAATGCACTGAAAATGGAACGGAATCGCCAGAAGATGCAACGCGCACAAAAAGCATTGCGGTCAATTAGGCCAGTAACGTCTACTAATTAAAACGATTTCCGTTTAAAAACCGCTGTCAACATAACTATGCTCAAGATCGTTGTTGATTTAGCAAATATAAAATAGCCACATGCCTCTAAGCGCAACGAAAAAATCAACACCTAAAAATTGCCTGAACTGTGCAAATTTAATGAAGTCTGATAGCTCCGCATCAAGTATGCGCTGCGGATACTCTTACTTCTCTCAGCCCCCATCTGAGAGAAAACAGCTACGCATGGACACATATCCAGAAAAGCAGCCTAATGACACTTGCGAACATTGGGCTGAAAAACGTTCAGACTGAATTAAAGGCACCACTTGGGTGCCTTTTTATCAGGACAAAGCTTTGCGGCTGGGCAACCCCAAAATTGATCGACGCTCAGGCGCAGCAGATGCAGGCTCGCTCAAGCCCTCTTTAATCATGGATGTAACAGCTTCAATACGCTTATCCAATTCACCCTTATCAGCAGCTGAGCGAATGACTTGCAACGAAGTGATCACATCGGCGATGCAGTCTGCTTCAATGGCATTCTTGCCATCGATGATTTCAAGCGTTCGTGCTCCATATCGAACGGTGATGCAAAGTTTGCCTTTGTCATCTGACCACCACCAAGGCTTAATCTTCTTGGGTACTTCAACCTTGCGACTCTCACCAGTTTCCGTATCTTTAATCGTGCGTACCTTGATGGGCGCAAACTCAGTACCGGCTTGCTGTGCTTTTGCTAGTTGGATTTGTTCATCTAGCTTGAGGCAGAACTTTTGGCGACGGGCTTGTTGTGGGCTATTGCCCTGCTGACGTTTACTATTTGTGAATTTCAATGCACTAAGACCTGACATAGTTACTCCTTGTGTATGTGTTGCAGGAATAACAAATTTAGTTTCGGCCTCGGGGTCTGAGCAACCGAAATCCTACATAACCCGACAGATTGGACGGACTCAAAAATCTCTTGCTTTTTTAGTCAACTGAAAGATTGGCAAAGTGCTCTCTAGCGCGTCTTTCTTCTTCTTGGATTCTGGCTTTGTGCTCTGCTTCTGCCAACTCAAGATCTAAGTGCCTGGGCTGATATCGCTCTAGCTGCTTTGGTGACAAGTACCAATAAGGATTATTGGAATGTTCACGCATGGAAAGCTCGCACTCGTGCTTCAAATCGATTCCAAGCTTCTTTTTAAAGAAGATGGCATCATGAACACTTGCTATTGGCTCTCGTCCATGGTCTTTAGCAACTGACCTAACAACATCCATAATTTCGGTTTCATAGTGCTGATACAGGTACGCAAGAATCTTCGACTTACTGGATCTGCCACTAGGAGTTTTTAAGAAACTTTTAGCTAGTAAATCTTTGCGATGAATTTTGACAACATCGTATATGTGAGCATCCAACTCGCTTTGCTCATGGATAAATGCATTGACAGTTGAATCCGCTAAGAAACGCTCCCTGTCTTTACTGTTTTGAATGATGTCAACGATTGCTGGATTACTCCACCCGCCAGCTTCGTTTTGCCAGCCAACGCTGCTCACCCTTGCGCCAAAACTGATTGCAGTAAATGCTTGTTTCAAGAGTTTGGGTTGTAAATCTTTTGGGACAGGGCTATCTTCTTCAAAAGTGAAATATCGCACTGTTGCCATGAAGTCCGCTTTATCCTCAAGGAATCCAAGGGTTGCGCTAAACACACGACGCAAGTTCTCTCCCATTCCACGGCTATCGATGTAGCTTTGAGCCCATCCCATCTTCCAAGCTACAACGCTTGAGCGGATGTCGTACTCCCAACAATCACCAAGCACTGCCCTGCGCAGTTCTTTGTTGATGTTTTGAACGCTGACGCCCTCGTAATACATTCGTCCAAACTCACTTGGCTTTCTGCGCTGCAAGTAATTTCCATTCATGACACTTGCTACACCTAAAATAATTTTGGCTTGGCGTAGTGCTTGCTGTTTTTTTTCAAGAGATAGAAGCTTTGCTTCAGTAGCAATCCAGAAGATGTAGCTCTTCAATGACTCAATGTCGACCTCTAGTAAATCAAAATAATCCTGAATTGGCTTACTTTCGAACTCAGCAGACAACTCAGGGTACAAAGCATTCACGAGCTGATAGTTACTGAACTCGTCACCTAAGAGGTAAGCGTCGAGCGCTTTATCAGTTTTCGCTGATTTCAATATTTCTTCCTCAACCTCTAACGTGTCAATCACAGTTACCCATTTGGTCAATTTGCACTGACTGAGTTGACCATTTAAGTTAGATCCAATGATCACTGCTTCAACAAGATTGAACCTGTTGTCCTGCAACCACTTATGAACACGAATTTTGTTAGGTCCAATTTGTCCTCCCTGCTGCGCTAACTTTTCTAGAGACAAAGAAAATAGGTCTAGCTTTCGCTGCAAAGGCGTCGCTTCATAGTGCAGACTCTTGAAGAGCATCTGCTCCAAAACTGTGATGTATTTAGTGATGGCTTTTTTAGCAGAGGCAGCTGGTTTGGGAAAGGCCTTACTTAAGGCCTCATAAACTGCGCTGTTTACGGTGATCTTAATCATCTGCTACTCCACGGCTACAGGACTCATAAAAATCCTGGAATTCCAATGTATTTAGCTGGTTTATACAGATTTCTCGGAAAAACGCAAAAAGTCACATGCTTATAGTAATTTCATCATCCAAATGACCTGATATGTACCCACATAGCCAATTGATTGGTTATTGAGCTAATTCAAGCAAGTCCTTCCTTTGCACCTGGATCACTTCGCGACGACCCGACAGCACTTGCATAAGTACTAGATGCATACCTATCAAGCTTCAGTACGCGTAACCGTAAAAGGAAGAGCCCAATCAGTCAAAACCGAAGTCAGAGCCTTAAACGCGCAAGATGCGCGTTGGTTGCTATGGGCTCAGTACGGTTTTCACAGCATTCAAGCTGGACCTACCCAAATATCAGGCAAGTAGATCTGCGCTCAATACTCGCTGGGCAACATGATCACCCAGTGCTCTCCGTCCCAGCAGGCGTACAACGAAACAGCTACCATCGGAAAATCCGTGTACGGGATCTCTTGCCTTGCTAGTTCTTTGCCATTTCCGTCGTCATAGATCATGGTTGCTTTGATGCCATGCACCTGCACCTTGATTTGTACGAACCAGTCATGTGTATCAATTTCGCTGACGTGACTGGCAATCGCGTCCATCATCCAAAAACACTCCGCCTCTTCTGCCAAGTACTTTGTGCCATCAGTTAACAAATGGCGTCGGCTAATGCGATAGTACTTCTCAGTGCCAGTGAAGTAAGCAAGTTGTGAAGCGTCGAAATTTTTCATCAGTAGTCCTTTGTCTGTAACTAAAGTTTGTTTTCAGACACACAGATGGACAACCGAAATTTGGTAACCCGACATCTAGGACGGGCATTGGTTAAAAACTACCAGGTCAAAAGGCTAAGTACTTCACCTAAAAAATCCGCAGCGCTAGAAATTAGGTCTGCAGACCCCATTCGGGCAGTAGATACAAACCGCACTACTTTGCAAAATTTCATTGCTCAAGCGTAAAACTCGACACGTTTAAAAGCCCTACAGCACGCCGATCCCAACGCCCGAATACTTTGAGCGCTGAGAACCCAGATAAACGCTTGTAGGGCTTGCTATGCAATCTGCGCGAGTTATCCACAGAGCGCGTGAGTTATCCAAAAAAAATCACGAAAAACATTGCTTTTCAATGATTTCATGGCTAAGTCATTGATTTTGTTAGACCACTAAATCGTGTTGGTAACCCGAAGTTTTGGCGGGTTTCAGATCGACCAAAACAATCTATGAAAACACAATAGAACTAACGAAAAACAGTGATTTAGGAAGAGCACAAATGGCACAAGCAAAAACACTCAACAGCACAGACATTGAACTAGTGCTTGCATATGTAGAGACACGTGCACACGCGCATCGCAATCGTGCAATGCTGCTACTCACTCACCTTGCAGGTCTTCGTGTCGGGGAAGTGGCTTGTTTGCGGTGGCAAGATGTCACAAACATGGACGGAACAGTTAAAGATGAAATTCGCTTGCTGCCTGATATGACCAAAGGGCGTCATGCACGCACAGTGTTTGTGAGCAGCAAATTGAAAGGTGAACTCCAAGCGTATGCAGCTCAGGCCAAATGCGTGGATCGTAGCTACCCATTCTTTGCAACACAAAAAAGCGTCAAGCACGGGTTCTCGGCAAATAGCCTCGCTCAGACACTCGCACTGCTGTATCTCGGAGCTGGACTCGAAGGAGCCAGTAGCCACAGTGGTCGTCGCAGTTTTTTAACAAATTTGGCCAATAAAGGCACTTCAATTCACTTGCTCAAAACGCTTGCTGGGCACCGCAGCATCCAAACCACCGCCGCATATCTTTACAGCAGTCCTGCGCAGCTGCGCGCAGTTGTTGAGTTGGTTTGATCAAGAGTTCGAATCTGCTCGAAAGAATCAGACTGCGCTATGAAAGTGTTTAGGGTATGGGGAATGCCAGAAACAACTAGTGATTAACTAGCTTAGCAAATTCAAATAGTGTAATTTTTTAAGTAACTCAGCTCCTGCATCATCTAATGTTGAGTTGTTAATTATTTCGATCAAATTGGAACCTGCTGGAATTGAAATAGGAACGGTCCTCATTAATCGAGCATTGATAGCCTCTTCTGGTTCACGACCACGACTTACTAGGCGCTGCCGAAGTACTTCAGTGCTGGCGGTAACGTGCAACACAGTCAAACCCGAAAAAGCTCTCGCCGCAGTAGGCAAGTGCGCTCTTGAACCATTGACAATCACACACCATGATGGATAACTTAAATGTTTCAACTCATCCGAACGAATTCCGTATCGGTGTGTGTTGGCCTCCCATTGCATAGCAAATTCGCCATCAGCCACCATTCGTTCGAAGGTTTCTGCATCTACAGGGAAATGATCTTCTGCATTTGGCAGATCAACTTTGGGGCGATCAATAGTTCGCTTGGCCCAATGCACTGGAGCGGTCAACGGTGTATGTTGACGCAACCACGACAGCACACTGTCTTTGCCAGCACCTGAGGGGCCAACTACATAAATTAAACGTCGATTCATGATGTGAGCAAAACTTGATCAAACAACTGGAAATCTGCTCCACGCTCAGGCTCAACAAACAATGCAAGTCGATCAAATCGACATGCCGGCAAATGTCCAAAGTGCGACATAGCGGCCTCTTGCCATTGGGCAAGCTGAGCTTTTGAAAGGTTATCTAATCGCCCCGTGAGAGATAAATGAAATGAGAATTCATCCAACACATACGGATATCCCCAAACCTGCAACAACTGGTCTTGCAAGGGCGTTAGCTGTGCCATTCGACGACGAGCCAACTCTGATTCACCTAAAGGAACTGCCAATTGATGTAAGCCAGTTACACAAGCGTCGCCTGCACGTTGAATCTCAGCGCTACTGTCTTGAGGACGCAAGGCCATGTACCCCCCATCCGTACTAACTTTCATAGCTGGTAAATCAAAAGCCGGCAAAGATTTACCAATTTCGCGCAAGGCCAACATCACAGAACGTAAGTCGATGCCAGGAACAATTTTAAAAGGCGCTTTAAGAGTGGCGTGCCACCCGTAACGACGGGGCTCTGCTGTAAGAGCCCATTGTTCTTTGGACGAAACGCCATCTATCAAAGGCTGAAGTACCGGCTGACTTGTCGCAGCGCAACGTCCGAGCCAAGAACTACCAGCGTCCCACCAGACGCTATCTGGATCGGGCACAAAGTACACCGCACAACGGTACGGTGTGCCTAGATATTTCGCATCAAGAATCATGATGGTTCACCGTCAATGTCACGCGGTCGCCCGCAAACCAAGCTTTGGAAAATTCAATCGGCACGTTGCTTAGATCCACGTTCACACTGGTCACCAACAAAGCTGGACGAGTTATTGGCTGAGACAAATGTTCAGCCACATCTTTATTGGGCAAACGTGCGCTGATACGGCTCTCTAGCCGCATGTAATCCAACACACCGTGCTGTGCAAACGCTTCGGTGATGGAGCCACTGCTGCGTACCACTTCAGCCAAATTGGCAAATCTTGGCAACGGAAACCACCGCTCACTCACATGCAGTGGCTGACTGGCGCCCTCACCCAGCACTTGCAAATACAAAAGCGCGCTACCCACATCCATATGCAAAGCCTGCGCCTCATCCAACCCCGCTTGAACCTCACAGGCTCGCAACACTTGCAGACCACCACGCAAGCCAGCATGCGACAAACTGTGGCGATGTCGCGTACGTTTGCCCAAAACCAAATCCACCGCAAAAGACTCGACAAACGTACCTCGACCCTGTGCAGCATGCACCAAGCCGCGCTGTACCAAGCTAGCCAAAGAGCGCCGAATAGTGTGACGGTTCACGCCAAACTGCTGAGCCAAGCTGTGCTCTGACGGCAAGCGCACCCCTGGCGCATACACGCCTTGCCCAATCGCCTCGGCCAACTCATTAGCGATGCGCGACCAAAAGCGATCGGGTTCACCTGAAGAAGAAATCACATCCGTCATGAAAGTTACACATGCATTGCCTAAGCTTGCATGCATGCTTGAGTTGTATAGACAAGTGATAGGGTGCCATAAAGATGTTTCAGCCGTTTGACAAAAGCTCGCCGCCTTCGCGCCAGTCGTGGATGGCCTTGCTGGCCAGAGCGCCACAGCCCTTGCTAGATCACGCACTCGGGGGACTGGCTGACAACCCGCACCAATGGCTTCGCCGGCCCGAAACGGGTTTGATGATGGTGCAAGGACGTGTGGGTGGCACGGGCGAGCGTTTCAACCTCGGTGAGGTTACCGTCACACGCTGCGCCCTGCGCTTAAGCGGTTCTGCCACCGATGCGCCTGTAGGTGTGTCCTATGTGCTGGGCCGCAACCACCGCCAAGCTCAGCTTGCCGCTGTGGCCGATGCGCTGCTGCAAGACCCTGCCCAGCTCGCGGCACTAGAGGCTAGTTTGCTGACTCCACTGCGTGAACACCTGCAACAACAACAAGCTGAGCGTCACGCACGTGCACAAACTACCAAGGTGGACTTCCTCACCGTAGCCCGCGAAGCCGGTGGCGACGACGAAGGAGAAGAGTCATGAAAACGCAAGACTTGCAACACATAGTCGCAGGCTTTAGCCACGAAGCCTTTGGCAGCCAAGCCGTGTTTCGGGCTGCGCTGGATGCGCTGTCCCATCCCGGCCGTCCAGGGATCATGCCGATCGACTGCTCACTGCCACGACATGGCCAGCCCGCAGCAGCCGCCTTGCTGCTGGGTTTGCTGGATGCAGACACCCGCCTGTGGCTCTCGCCCGCCTTGGCCCGCAGCGATGCTGCGCCGTGGCTGCGCTTTCACACAGGTTGCCACGTCGTGGCCGAGGCAAGTGACGCCAACTTTGTATGGGTAGCGCTGGGCGATGCGCTGCCCGCCCTCGCCAGTCTGCGTTTGGGCACCGATGCCTACCCTGATCAATCGGCTACTTGCGTGGTCGAAACGCTGGCTGTACATGCCGACGTGGCAGGCTGGACGCTGCAAGGCCCGGGCATTCAAGACCAACGTCATCTGCAGGTGACGGGGCTCACGCCTGCGTTCGCTGAGCAATGGAAACTCAACCACGCCAGCTTTCCCCGCGGTGTGGATGTGTTCCTCACCACGCCCACCCACGTGGTCGGCCTGCCGCGCACCACGCGCATCGTCCACACAGAGGAGATCTGATATGTACGTGGCCGTCAAAGGCGGTGAAACCGCCATCCTCAACAGCTACAAGCTACTCGCCGAGCAGCGCCGTGGCGACACCGCCCAAGCCGAACTCACCGTCGATCAAATTCGCCAACAGCTTAAACTGTCGGTGGACCGCGTGATGACCGAGGGCTCGGTGTACGACCCTGAACTCGCAGCACTCGCCATCAAGCAAGCCAGCGGCGATTTGGTCGAAGCCATCTTTTTGCTGCGCGCCTACCGTGCCACCCTGCCGCGCTTGGGCAACACCTGCGCGCTGGACACATCACGAATGCAGCTCGACCGCCGCATCTCCGCCACCTTCAAAGACCTGCCTGGCGGGCAAGTGTTGGGCCCTACCTATGACTACACCCAACGCTTGCTCGACTTCACCTTGCTGGCCAATGGCCAAGCCGCAAACACAGGGACAGACGATCCTGCTAAAGCGGCAAGCGACGCCACTCCGCCACCCGCCGTGCCGCGTGTGGTGGACTTGCTCAACCAAGAAGGTTTGATCGAAACCTTCCCCTGCCCTGCGCACGACCCCAACCCCATGGACCTCACGCGTGAGCCGTTGCGTTTTCCTGCAGACCGTGCCACGCGCTTGCAAAACATCGCCCGCGGTGACGAAGGCTTTTTGTTGGCCATGGCCTATTCCACCCAACGCGGCTATTCACACACCCACCCCTTTGTGGGCGAGGTGCGCATGGGCCAAATCGCGGTCGAAATCGAACCCGAAGAACTGGGCTTTGCCATCTCGATCGGCGATCTAGAAATCACCGAATGTGAAATGGTCAACCAGTTTGGCGGCAGCAAAACCGAGCCCCCCAAATTCACACGCGGCTACGGTTTGGCCTTTGGCCACAGCGAACGCAAAGCCATAGCCATGAGCTTGGTCGACCGCGCCCTGCGTGCCGACGAGTTGGGCGAAGCCATTGAGTCGCCTGCGCAAATGCAAGAGTTCGTACTCTCGCACAGCGACAGCTTGGAGGCCTCGGGCTTCGTGCAGCATTTGAAGCTGCCGCACTATGTGGACTTTCAGTCCGAGCTCGAGTTGGTGCGCAAGATGCGCGCGAGCTACGGCAGCGACAGTCAAGAGGAGCAAGCATGAACACCCCCCATACGGCAGCGAATCAAGACACCACTCCAGACGTGAACTTCGCGTATCTGGACGAGCGCACCAAGCGCATGATTCGCCGCGCCATCCTCAAAGCTGTTGCCATCCCCGGCTACCAAGTTCCATTTGGTTCTCGCGAGATGCCACTGCCCTATGGCTGGGGCACAGGCGGTATTCAAGTGACAGCTTCGGTCATTGGGCCAGACGACACCCTCAAGGTCATTGACCAAGGTTCCGACGATACGGTCAACGCTGTAAACATCCGCCGCTTCTTTGAACGCACAGCAGCTGTGAACACCACCACACGCACCCACGAAGCCACGCTGATTCAAACGCGTCACCGCATTCCCGAAAAGCCCTTGGTCGAAGGCCAGATCATTGTGTTTCAAGTACCTGTGCCTGAACCCATGCAACGCTTGGAACCCCGCGAAACTGAAACGCGAACCCTTCACGGCTTGGCCGAGTACGGCCTGATGCACGTCAAGCTGTACGAAGACATTGCCCGCTACGGCCACATCGCCACCACCTACGACTACCCCGTCATGGTGAATCACCGCTACATCATGTCGCCCTCGCCCAACCCCAAGTTTGACAACCCCAAGATGCATATGAACCCTGCCTTGCAGTTGTTTGGGGCGGGCCGCGAAAAACGAATTTACGCCGTGCCGCCCTACACCTCGGTGGAGAGCTTGGCGTTTGAAGACCATCCCTTTGAAATCCAAAAATGGAACGCGGTGTGCGCCAAATGTGGTGCCACAGATTCGTTCCTTGACGAAATCATCACCGACGATGCGGGCGGCCGCATGCACGTGTGCTCGGATTCCGACTACTGCCAAACACGGCAAGACGATCAATCGTCGGAGGCCGCATGAGCCTAGACGTGAGCGAGAACATGAAGATTGATGTGCGACAAGCCACTGTTGCCGATTTACCTAGCGTCTTGGCCCTGTATGCGCAGCCGGCCATGGACAACGGCAAGGTGCTGACGATTGAAAAAGCAGAACAGCTGTTCGCGCAGTTCAATCAATACCCCAACTACCGATTGTTTGTGGCCTCGGAGGACGACATCGTGGTGGGCACTTTCGCTTTGTTGGTCATGCACAACCTGGCTCATCAAGGCACGCCCTCGGCGATCGTCGAAGACGTGGTGGTGAGCGACACGCACCAGTCGCAAGGCATTGGCCGCGACATGATGCACCACGCCATGACACTAGCTCGTGAGGCGGGTTGCTACAAGCTGGTGCTGTCATCCAATCAAAAACGTGAACGTGCCCATACGTTTTATGAGTCGCTGGGTTTTCAGCGACACGGCTTTAGTTTTTCAATCGAGATTTGACATGCCTTCTTTAGACAACTCCCCACCCTTGCTGCGCGTGCGCGGTGTGGGCAAAAGCTATGGCGATCGCGTCGCGCTTCACGAAGCAAGTTTTGATTTATGGCCCGGTGAAGTGATGGCTGTGGTCGGTGAATCCGGCTCGGGCAAATCCACGCTGCTCAACACCATTGCCGCACGCACCCGCCCCGATGCTGGCTATATCGAATTTTTGGGTCGTGATGGCCATATGCAAGACATCTACACCATGACCGAAGCCCAACAGCGCCTGCTGGCCCGCACTGACTGGGGCTTTGTGCACCAACACGCCGCGGATGGATTGCGCATGGATGTGTCTGCAGGTGCCAATGTGGGTGAACGCTTGATGGGTTTGGGCGAGCGCCACTATGGCCGCTTACGCAGCACCGCCGAAGAATGGCTGCAACGCGTTGAAATTGACCCAGCCCGCATGGACGACACACCACGCACGTTCTCTGGTGGCATGCGCCAACGCTTGCAAATTGCACGCAACCTTGTCACCCAACCGCGCTTGGTGTTCATGGACGAACCCACCTCGGGCTTGGATGTGTCGGTGCAAGCACGGCTGCTGGATTTGCTGCGTCAGCTCACACGCCAAATGCAATTGGCTGTGGTCATCGTCACCCACGATTTGGCCGTGGCGCGTTTGTTGGCACACCGCATGATGGTCATGCAGCGTGGCCGCGTAGTCGAAGCTGGCTTGACCGACCAAGTGCTAGACGACCCACAACACCCCTACACCCAATTGTTGGTGTCTTCGGTCTTGCAACCCTGATCCGTTTGAAAGAATCGACATGCTACACATGAAACAGGTGTCCAAGCGCTTCACGCTGCACCATCAACACGGCGCTGAACTGCAAGTGCTCCACAACGTCGACTTGACATTGAAAGCAGGCGAATGCGTGGTGCTAGACGGTCCATCGGGCATGGGCAAAAGCACCTTGCTCAAACTCATCTATGCCAACTACCGTGCCACCAGTGGTGCCATTGAGGTACGCCAAGCCGATGGCCGAACGCTAGAACTCACCCAAGCCACACCACGCGAGTTGGTGCGCATGCGCCGCGACACGGTGGGTTATGTGAGCCAGTTTTTGCGCGTCATCCCCCGCGTGTCTGCCTTGGATGTGGTGGCCGAGTCGCTCATCGACGATGCAGCCGATCAAGCGCACGCTATTGAAGCCGCCCGCGAGCAAGCCCGCACCTGGCTCACGCGTTTGCGCATTCCCGAACGGTTGTGGGATTTGCCCCCTGCCACGTTTTCGGGCGGTGAGCAACAACGCATCAACATCGCACGCAACATGATCAAGCCTCGGCCAATTTTGTTGCTGGACGAACCCACGGCCTCCTTGGACGCAGCTAACACACAAACCGTGATCGACTTAATTCAAGAAGCCGTTGCACGCGGCGCTGCAGTGATGGGTATTTTTCACGATGCCCATGTGGGCCAAGCTGTTGCCACACGCCACGTGGATGTGGCGCAATTCAGAAACACCGCCAAGGACATCGCATGAACACGCCCGTTTTTAAAAACGCTCAATTGGTATTGCCCCACGAAGTGGTGCTGGGCAGCGTGTCGGTTCACAACGGGCTGATCAGCTCGGTAGACCAAGGGCCTGCAACGCATGCAGAAGGCTGGAACTTGCAAGGCGACTACCTCATGCCCGGCTTTGTTGAAATGCACACCGACAACTTCGAGCGCCACCTCATGCCTCGCCCCAAGGTGCAATGGGCCGAAATGCCTGCACTACTGGCCCACGATGCCGAAGTTGCCGCTGCGGGCATCACCACCGTGTTTGACGCCTTGGGTGTAGGTGATGCCGACCCCGACAGCCTGCGCGGCAGTACATGGAACCCCGTCATCGAAACGCTGGACACCTGCGCACGCGAAGGCCTGCTGCGTGCCGATCACCACTTGCATGTGCGGTGTGAACTGCCAGCGCCCAACACCATTGAGTTGTTTGCGCCCTTTCACGACCACCCACGGTTGTCTCTCATCTCATTGATGGACCACACCCCTGGCCAACGCCAATGGGAAAACATTGAGGTAGCCCGCGTGTACTACACGGGTAAAAAAGGTTGGTCGAATGAAAAGTTTGAACGTCAAGTTGAACTGGCTGGCGAACTACAAGCCCGCTACGCAGCTCCACACCGCGCCTACTTTGTGAACTACTGCCAAACCCACCGCATTGCGCTGGCCAGCCACGACGACACCACAGTGGCCCATGTGAAACAAGCACACGCAGAGGGTGCCAGCATGTCCGAATTCCCCACCACCTTGTTGGCAGCAAAGACGGCGCATGAACTTGGCTTACTCAATGTAATGGGCGGACCCAACGTGGTGCGCGGAGGGTCCCATTCAGGCAATGTAGCTGCGGCCGATTTGGCGCGTCATGGCTTGCTAGACATCTTGTCCTCCGACTACGTGCCAGGCAGCTTGCTCAGTGCGGCCATGCGTTTGGTCGACGATGAAATTTTGTCGCTGCCACAAGCCATCGCCACGGTTAGCCATAACCCCGCCAAAGCCACTGGACTTAATGACCGTGGTCAGATCGCTGTGGGCCTGCGTGCCGATTTAATCCAAGTACGTGTGGTCAATCTTCCACATGGCAAACGACATGCCGTGGTGCGTGCCGTGTGGCGCGAAGGCCAACGAGTTTTGTAAATTATTTCTTCAATGTCAAAAGCTTGTCACACAGGCTGTGCACACTGAGTTTGTATAGACAACTGAAAAGGCCACTCTCATGGCGTTGCGTATCGAAAAATTAGACAAGCATTTCGCCAACGGCAAGCACGCCTTGCGCGACATCAATTTACACATTGGTGACAGCGAAATGGTGGCACTCATAGGTGCATCTGGCTCAGGTAAATCCACTTTGCTGCGCATGGTTGCAGGCTTGCTAGAAGCCGATGCTGCAGCTGGTTCATTGATTGAAGTCAACGGCCTTTGCGTGCAACGCGATGGCCGTATTGCCAGTGATGTACGCAGCATTCGTGCGCAAGTAGGTTTTGTGTTTCAGCAATTTAACTTGGTCGACCGTTTACCCGTGTTGGTCAATGTGTTGGTGGGCCGCTTGCACGACATGCCATGGTGGCGCGGCGTCATGGGCTGGTTCAGCTCACACGAGCGATCTATTGCTCTGGACGCCCTAGAACGCGTAGGCATTCTTGACTGCCATGCCCAACGCGCTTCCACCTTGTCTGGCGGCCAACAACAACGTGCAGCCATTGCACGCACCTTGGTGCAAGGTGCCAAATTGGTGTTAGCTGATGAGCCCATTGCCTCTCTCGACCCTGAGTCCTCACGCAAGGTCATGGAAATTTTGTCCACCATCCAACGTGAAGATGGCCGCACCGTGGTGGTGTCTCTTCACCAAGTGGACATGGCCATTCGCTATTGCCCGCGTGTGATTGCCCTCAACCAAGGCCAAGTGGTGTACGACGGCCCTTCAGCTCAGCTCACCCCCGAACTCTTGCGCCAGTTGTATGGCATGCAAGCTGATGAATTTTTGAGTGGCAGCGAATTACTCAGCACACAACCCGAACACCACCCTGCACCCACTTTGGCTTGGTCCACATCGATGGCGCAAGCGGCTTGATCTTTTCACTTTGATTCTTGTTTTTTCTTTTCAACCCTTCTGGAGTTTCTAAACATGTTTAAGAAAACAATTGCAGCGATGGCTATGGGCCTGAGCATCACAGGTGCCATGGCGCAAGACATCAACTTCGGCATCATCTCCACCGAAGCCACACAAAATTTGAAAGCCGACTGGCAGCCCTTGCTGGACGACATGGAAAAACAAACAGGCTTGAAAGTCAAAGCCTTTTTCTCCCCAGACTATGCGGGCATCATTGAAGGCATGCGCTTCAATAAAGTACAAATGGCATGGATGGGTAACAAATCAGCCATGGAAGCCGTGGACCGCTCCAACGCTGAAGTGTTCGCTCAAATGGTCAACGCTGATGGCGGCCAAGGCTACTACTCACACCTCATCGTGCACAAAGACAGCCCCTTGAACAACCTCAGCGACATGTTCAGCAATGCCAAAAACCTAAGTTTTGGCAACGGTGACCCTAACTCGACATCTGGCTTCTTGGTCCCGGGCTTTTATGTATTCGCACAAAACAAAGTGGAGCCAAAATCTGCTTTCAAAGTGGTGCGAAATGCCAACCACGAGACCAACGCTTTGGCAGTGGCCAACAAGCAAGTGGATGTGGCGACCAACAACAGCGAAAACTTGGATAAGCTGAAAGAGCGTCAGCCAGAAAAGGTCAAAGAAATCAAGGTCATCTGGACTTCTCCTTTGATTCCTCTGGACCCTATGGTGATGAGTAAGAACCTGCCAGAAGCTACCAAGGCCAAGATCAAGACCTTCTTCTACAACTACGCCAAGACCGATGCGCGTGAAAAAGAGATCGTCATGAAGATCTCTAAGTTGTCTGGCTTCAAGCCTTCGACCAACGACCAACTCAAGCCTATTCGCCAGTTGGACCTGTTCAGCAAGCGCAACAAGATCGACGCCGACACCACACTGTCTGACGCTGAAAAGAAAGCCAAACTGGCTGACATCGACCAGCAATTGGCAGCAGTGAAGTAAGACCCTTCGTTCGTTCGATCACCCGGCTTCTCTTTGCACCCAAGGTGCAGCGAGAAGCCGAGTCTATTTTGAAGTGACTGACATGCTCCCTATAGCCCATCCCCCACTGCATGCACTGGCTCATACAGCTGGTGCAAAGCGAAGCCTCACCTGGTATTTGATGTGGGGATTCATCCTCGTGCTGCTGGCAGCTTCCTGGCAAGGTGCAGACATGCGCCCTGCCGATTTGTATCGTGACTCAGGCAATATGAGCCAATACGCTGCAGAGTTCTTTCCGCCTAACTTCAGAGAGTGGCGGCTCTATGTTGACGAAATGATCGTCACCCTGCAAATCGCTTTATGGGGTACCGCCTTAGCTGTCATCACAGCCATTCCCATGGCCTTGCTGGCATCGTCCAACATCGTGCCATGGTGGGTGTATCAACCTGTGCGCCGTTTGATGGATGCCTTCAGGGCCATTAACGAAATGGTGTTTGCCATGCTTTTTGTGGTGGCGGTAGGTTTGGGTCCATTTGCGGGCGTGTTGGCTTTATGGATTCACACCTCGGGCATTTTGGCCAAGTTGTTTTCTGAAGCGGTGGAGGCCATTGACCCGCAACCGGTGGAAGGTATTCGCTCTACCGGCGCATCGGCCATGCACGAAATTGTGTACGGTGTGATTCCACAAGTCATCCCACTTTGGATTTCATTCACGCTCTACCGTTTTGAATCCAATGTGCGCTCTGCTTCGGTGGTAGGCATGGTGGGTGCTGGCGGTATTGGTGTCGTGCTGTGGGAAATCATTCGAGGCTTCCAGTACGCCGAAACCGGCGCTGTGATGCTGATCATCATCTTGACTGTGAGCGTCATTGACTTGGTGTCTGCTCGCATTCGTAAATTCTTTGTGTGAGGAAATTCATGTCTTTAACCCTGCAAGAAGTCCATGACCTGCTGCTGCGCCGCGGTCAAACCCAATATGGTCTAGAGGCTATCAACCAACTTGAGCATGCCTTGCAATGCGCCAACTTGGCTGAACTGGCCGGCGAAACCTCTGAGACCATCGTGGCTTGCTTGCTGCACGACTTGGGTCATTTGCTGGCCGCCGAGAGAGAAGGCACGGTCGAGCACGACACCACCGAAGACGATCTGCATCAGTTCATCGCACTACCCTTCTTGCGTGGATTGTTCCCCGAAGCTGTGCTTGAGCCTATCCGCATGCATGTGGATGCAAAACGCTATTTGTGCTTAATCGATCCCAGTTATTGGAACGATTTATCAATTGCCTCAAAGCACAGCCTAGAACAACAAGGCGGCGTATTTGATGAAGCGCAAGCTAATGCATTCATTGCACAATCTTTCGCTGAGGAAGCCGTACGCCTGCGTCGCTACGACGACTTGGCCAAGGTGAAAGACAAACCAGTGCCAGGGCTAGAGCACTACCAGGCGCGCTTGGCTGAAGTAGCCTATTAAAAAATAAAGGGATAGTCTTTGTAGACACTCCCTTTCAATCACAGTCATTTTGGTGCGGCTATTTTGAAACGTCTGTTCACAAAATCCGCATCCTTAACTTGTATCCATGCAAATTCAAACCACAGACCATTTACGTGCGTTGTACAAGGCTCCTTCTGGACGCGCTGTTCAAAAAGAATTAACGCACATTGATCCTCACATCAAGAAATTTATATCTTTATCGCCATTTGTAGTGATCAGCAGTGGCGATCAACTACATCAAATGGACTGTTCACCGCGTGGCGGAGATTCAGGTTTTGTCAAAGTTCAAGATCAGCACACGCTACTAATTCCTGACTCCATAGGCAACAACAGATTAGACACACTAACCAACATCATTGCCACATCACAAGTCGGGCTGCTATTTTTTATTCCAGGTATTGATGAAGTGGTACGTGTAAATGGAAAAGCTACGCTTCAAACTGACACTGATCTTTTGAATCAATTTGATGCTTTAAAAAACAAGCCTAAATTGGTTATCAAAGTTTCTGTAGTAGCTGCTTATATGCACTGTCCAAAAGCGTTGATGCGCTCCAAACTTTGGTCTATTGAAAGCCATCAACCAATTGAAGCAATGCCTACACTTGGAGAAATCATCCGAGATCAAACCAAGAGTACTGAGCCTGCTGAATCTCGTGAAGAGATGCTAAATCGGTACACGCCCGATCTTTAAAATAACCCACTCGGCACTCTCAGGTCAGGCACTAATTGAAAAATGGAAGAGTCTCGAAGAAACTCTTCCATTGCTTCAATACCGAAATCACAATCAAGCAGCGTGAATTTCCTCTGATTCATCGTCAGTCAACTCATCACTTTCAATTACAGCCATTTCGGCGTATTGGTTGGCGACGAGCTTATGACGATATGCCAAAAATACGTGCGAATCGCGAGCCTCAGCATGACCATGATCATCTGCATCAGCAGCTAATGAATGATGTTTCGCTGCTTGCGAATAGTGCAAAGCAGCAATGCGGTGGTAGTCCGCCAAGGACTCATATTCTTCTTCATCTACGTGGATTTCAGGATCAAGGGTTTGGGCATTGGTCATTGAAAAATCTCCATTTAGAGTGCAGCGGATTGCTACAAGCCCAAGGATGGACTAGCAAGGTGAAGCTTTGGTGACATTAACGAAATTAGCTCCAAATAAGCATAGCCATTTAATTTTTGAACCTGCTTAATTGATTCACATCAAACGTTAATCACATCGCATTCAAATGTCACCGCACTGACATGCTGTCTCACAACCATGCTCATACAGACGCAATAAAGGGCATGGGTATGTTGAAAGACAAAGCAGTGGAATCTCTCGGGCAGCAGTCGTTACTTTTACCTGCATGGATCACCGTTGCACTGAATGCAAATGATCGACTCAAACTTTTAATCACACTGTTGCAATCAGCCAAGCAACATGCCTTCACGCCAGAAGCAAAGGTACTGGATTGGGGCAAGGACTTCCGAAGCGCCGGTTTTGTCGAGCTCGATTGGGTAAAGGACTTCGCCACAAGTGCTTACCTAGAAGATGAGACATTAATAGTTTCAAATCAAGAAACGTTTTTCGAAAATTTGCAAGAAAATCTAAGTTTGATGGCGCGTCCAGTCATTGAGTTAGGCGACACTGGCAACGAAGATTTATGCGCGCGATGTGAAATTTGGCATTCACATTTAAAGAAGTTTTCCATCTCAGAAGGTATTTCAAATACCACTATCACTGCCCTGACACATGGCGATCGAAAACAAAATGACAGTTTTCATTTGCTGGTCATGGACTTACACAAACGCATCAATGCCATAGCGTCCACTATTTCAACAGAAAACATTGCGGGTGCACATGCATGGCATGTATTGCCAGAAGATCATGCGCGAATCGAAGCGTTTATGCATGGATTACAGCGCACAGCCGCTTTGAAATTTTCACACCCAGGACTAGACACTGCTGCCACACGGGATGAACAGCGTCTGCTGATTCAAAATGACATTGGAACCAATGACGCTCATGTGTTGGTAATTGAGGTACGTGATAAACAAATTGAACTCACTTATTCAGAGTTACACAAAGGTAGGTTTGAATTTTTTAAAGCGATGCTGGAAAAGTTGAACTTCGACTGGCAAGTTTTTGAGCCTGTCACCACTGCCGATTTAAATGCTGGTAAGCCTTACCACGTCGGCAAAGCAACATACCTGGCGAATACCGAAACAGACCTCCTTCAAGCCCTACAAATGGTCGGATCTCGCATTGTGTTTGTGATTGACTGGAACCGTGCGAGAAAGCGCTTGCAACATTTCGTCAGTAAAAAAATTGCCATCAAGTTACTGACACAAGGCGCTGAGGATGAGTACGGTCATATGGCTTGGCTATTGGCCGGTGGTGAGAAATTGGTTTACCAAACTATGCAAAGCGTTGCTTCAGACGCTTTTCGCATTGGCGATCGGTTGGATGAAGTGTGCGGCGAGCATGCCGCAGAACTATTTCTCGAAGAGTTGATGCGCATGTGCAGTGCAATGCTGCTCGACCAACAACCCACAAGCCTGATTGCAGACGAAGCACGTATGTTGCTAGTGCACGTCTTACGCAAGCGCAGTTTTGAATTCGATTTATTAGCCGACCACGCAGCCTACTGTCATGCCCTTTCGCAACTGCTCGCGCAATGTCTAGAAACCAGCACTACCCAAACAGCGGATGCTTACAAGGTGATCACAGACCAAGCCAAAGAATGGGAGCACGCTGCTGATCACTTACTCACTGAAGCACGTCAACGTGCAGAACGCCAACCTCGCTGGCAGCCTGTGGTTCATTTGTTAAGTCAATCTGATGATGTCGCAGACACACTGGAGGAGTCGATCTTCATACTCTCAATGCTGTCTAACGCTCCCTTACACAGCATTCCACCTGAAGTAAATGCTGTACTAGCACGCCTCGTTCAAACCACGCAAGCTGCAATTCAAGATTACGTCAAAGCGATTCAAATTGCGCGTGACATCACATCCGATGGCACATCACAAGACACGGATGCGTTCTTAAAAGTATTGTGGCAAATGTTGCGTGCCGAACGTCACTGCGATGAGCTTTACAGAGAAGCGCGATTACTCATAGTGAACCACTTACATGATCAGCCGGTTGCTTTTGGGTTAACCAGCGACCTTGCAGGTGCTATTGAAAGCGCCTCAGACGCGTTGCTCTCGGTTGGACATCAATTACGAAAAATGGTTTTTGAAAAGAATGCGGTGACCCTATGAAAAAGAACACGAAATGGCCTAAACATTTTTATTTAATTGGTTCGGATCAAACTATTGATCACCATAAGCCTGGGCCCAACAGCATGGGATCAAAAGCATTTAATCTCTTGCGCATGTCCGACTTGGGACTCACCGTACCAGCCGCATTGGTAATTGGAACGCACTACACCAAAGCACCTGACGAATGCCTTGAACCGCTTTTTTCACTTGGATTACCTGCTTTAGAACATACCGCTGAGATGCGACTTGGGGATTCAAAAAACCCATTGATCTTGTCTGTTCGATCGGGCGCGCCTGTGTCGATGCCTGGAATGATGGAAACATTGCTGAACATCGGATTAACAGAGAGCACTTTGGGTGGCTTTTTGAGACAAACAGGCAACCCACGCTTGGTATGGGATTCATACCGCCGCTTGATTGCCACATACGGTGAAGTTGTAGCAGGTATTTCAGGACAAGTTTTTGAAGAAGCACTTGATGCAATCACGCAAGGCCGTGATGAACGCAACCTAGACTTTGATGAGTTGCGCACTATAGCCAACACATATCTCAGCTTGTACGAGACACATTCGCAAACACCTTTTCCGCAGGATGCGCGTACACAACTAGCGGGCGCCATTCAAGCAGTATTTAACTCATGGCATTCAGATAAGGCCTGCGAATACCGTGATATCAATGCGATTTCAGACAAGATGGGAACGGCCGTCACACTCCAACGCATGGTGTTTGGCAACAGTGGAACACATTCAGGTTCTGGCGTAGGTTTTACGCGAAACCCATCCAACGGTGACAAGCCGTTGTGGATTGATTTTTTACTCAATGCACAAGGTGAAGACGTGGTCTCAGGACGCCGTAATGCGCATGGAGCAGATGCCATGGCAAGCCTCATACCAGATGCTTGGTTGCAACTTCAAAAATCAACCCATGCACTTGAAATTGAATTTTCAGACATGCAGGATTTTGAATTTACCGTCGAGGACGGACAGCTCTACATGTTGCAAACACGATCAGGCAAAAGAACAGCGATTGCCTCAGCTCAAATTGCATTGGATTTATTCGAAGAAGGGGTTATTGATAGACGAACGGCAAAAGAACGCACCAGTCACTTAACGCAAGACCACTTGATCCATCAGATTCTGGCCAACGAGGATGACACATCTGTGCATGCAAGTCCCATAGCAATTGCCATGTCTGCATGTAGCGGAATTGTTTCGGGAGAAATTGCCTTTGACGAGGCGCGTGCGAAAGAACGCAATGCAGCTGGTGCTGACGTTATTTTGATCCGACAAGATGCCGAAACCAACGACATTGCCGCGTTGGAATACTCGGTCGGCTTACTTACAGCACGGGGGGCTCGCACATCACATGCAGCGGTAGTGGCCCGACAGCTCGGGAAAGTTTGCTTGGTCGGTTGTCAGCATTTAAAAATCAATCAAGCACAGCGTTCTATGACGATTGGCGAAACCAGTTTGTGCGAAGGCGACATTCTCACACTGGACGGCAATCAAGGCTGCATTTACTCAGGCCGCCTGTCTGTCGTCAATCAACCCGACACAGCTCTTTTTGAACGTTTAGAAAAAATTCGACACGGAGTTAAACATGACTGAACTCACACACGACGTGGATACTCGAATTGAGATTGAGAAATTCTCAAAACAACTTGACGCGACTGCTCACAAACAGTGGGCATCGTTGACGCCGGGACTCTCCCCCATCTCGCTGGCTCTCGCCTATCACGACTGGCTGGCCCATCTGAGTTCATCCCCAGGCTATCGCTTACTGCGCCAGTACGATGCATGGAAGGCCTTTCAGCGTGTAGCCGAAAAAAATCTTGAGCTCACCAAACGTCCGTGGCAGTCCGATGAGTTGGACACTGACGCGCGCTTCAAAGATAGAACTTGGACGCAATGGCCATATAGCGTTGTAAAAAATAATTTCAAAACTACTGAACAATGGTGGCGTCAATGTGCACAGATTGACGGCATGCATCCGCATCATCAACATGTGGTGAATTTTTTTACGCGACAAATCGTTGATGCCATGTCGCCTTCAAACACAACCCACACCAATCCTGAAGTCTTACGCGTTGGTATCGAAAGCTTAGGCATGAGCTTTGCAAAGGGCATGCAGCATTATCTGCATGACCAATACAAAAACTTGAAGCAAAAAACTTCATCAAACGATGAGCCACAGTTGGCTCCGTTACCTTATGAGGTTGGGGTTGATGTCGCAACCACTCCAGGAAAAGTTATTTATAGAAACGATCTGATTGAGCTTATTCATTACGTACCAAGTACGAATCAGGTGCACGCAGAACCACTACTCATCGTGCCATCGTGCATCATGAAGTTCTACATTCTTGATTTATCACCGCATAACTCAATGGTGAAATATCTCGTTGACCAAGGGTTTACTGTGTTCATGATCTCGTGGCGTAATCCTGATGAACATATGCGAGATGTTGGTTTAGAGGATTACCTGACACAAGGTGTCCTTGAAGCACTAGCGCAAATCAAAACACAATCTCAGGCTACGCATGTGCACAGCATGGGGTATTGCCTAGGTGGAACATTTTTGTCAATTGCGGCAGCTTGGTTGGGTAAAACCTCAACATCTATCTATCCAACATTGGCAAGCGTCACGCTGCTTGCCGCACAAACCGACTTCACTGAACCCGGTGAATTAGGCGTCTTCATTGATGAAGATCAGTTGAAAAGTTTGCGAGAAGAAATGAGCAAGACTGGCTATCTGTCGGGTCGTCAGATGGCTGACTCCTTCAGATTTTTAAATGCACGCGATTTGATTTGGTCACATAACGTACAACGCTATTTACTCGGCAAAGATGAAAACGGCAACGACATGATGAGTTGGAATTCCGACCACACCAGGCTTCCAGAACGGATGCACAACGAATACCTGACTCACTTCTTTTTGCACAACGCCTTGGCAGACGGACAATATCGTTTACAAAACACCGCAGTCGCTCTTCGCGATATCGAAGCCCCAATGATGGTCGTCAGTACGGTTCGCGACCATGTTTCGCCTTGGCGCTCAGTTTACAAAATTCATTTGCTCACAGATACCGACATTACTTTTGTGCTTGCATCAGGCGGCCACAACGCGGGCATTATTTCTGAGCCTGGTCACCAGCACCGACATTACCAAATTGGCCACACATCTAAAGACTATGGATGGACACATGCTGATGAATGGGCCGAATCGGCCACATCGGCTGAAGGCTCGTGGTGGCTAGCGTGGTCTGAATGGCTGACACAAAACAGCAGCCATCAAGTTAAGGCTCGAACACCATCAACAAAGCATGTCTTGTGTGATGCGCCTGGTGAATACGTCTTAACGCGTTACGCAGACTAATCCCTTTCTTTTACTTTTTATTGAAATTGATATGTCATCTATTAACGAATTCACATCCTCACCATTCAGTCTGGATGGAAAAAAAGGCCTTGTACTTGGCTTAGCGAATGAACACAGCATTGCATGGGGCTGCGTTCATGCCGCCCAAAAGCAAGGAGCTGATATTGTTGCTACTTGCCTAAATAACAAAGCACGGAGTTACGTTGAACCACTTACCGAGCCTTTAGGTGTTGAACTCGTGACTTGCAATGTCGAAGAAACAGGTGCGATGCAACAACTGGTTACATCGGCTGTAGAAAAATTAGGTCACTTGGATTTCGTGATTCATTCCATCGCTTGGGCCCCATTGGAAGACCTTCACGCGAATGTGACAGATACAAGCAGCGAGGGTTTTGCAAGAGCCATGGAGGTTTCTTGCCACTCATTTGCGACCTTAGCCAAACTCTGCACTCCCCACATGCCCCATGGCGGAAGCTTACTCACCATGAGCTACTTAGGCGCGAATGGCGTAGTCCCTCACTATGGATTAATGGGGCCAGTCAAAGCAGCATTGGAATCATTGGTGCGCTACATGGCACTGGAGTTAGGTGGAAAAGGTATACGCGTTCATGCTGTATCACCAGGCCCCATATTAACGCGTGCTGCGTCAGGCATAGAAAGTTTTGATGAACTGATGCAGCACAACATTGCAAAGTCACCGCTTGGACGATTGGTTCGATTGGAAGAAATTGCTCATCTCTCCACGTTTTTGTGCACTGATGCATCCAGTGGCATGACGGGACAAACCATTTATGTTGATGCAGGATGCCACGCAGTGGCCTAAGCTATGAAAAAAATTACCGCCTTTACAAACGACGTCAATGACGAGTGGTTCGAAAATTACACCTTCTCTGAAATTGACGTAGGTGACAGTGCTGAAATAACTCGAACGCTCACACTCAAAGACATCCAGGCATTTGCCGCCGTATCTGGCGACACGAACCCTGCACATCTAGACCCCGAATACGCGAACGCCACTTTGTTTCACGGCGTTATCGGGCACGGCATGTGGGGCGGCTCTTTAATTTCAACATTACTTGGGACTGTATTTCCAGGGCCAGGCACCATCTACCTCGAGCAAAGTCTGCGATTCACAAAGCCTGTTCGTATCGGTGACACGCTCACAGTCAGCGCCTCTTGTGTAGAAAAGAATGAAGAAAAAAAGACACTCTCCCTTGAATGCATATTAGTCAATCAACGTGGTGAATGCGTATTGCGTGGTGTTGCACGAGTTCTTGCACCAACACAAAAACAACGCATTCCACGCGTTCGTGCGGCAAACATCAACTTATTTGATGCACAAGCACGTATCAACCAACTGATGTCAATGGGAGATGGACTCGACCCAATTCGTTGTGGCGTAGTACACCCATGTGACGAAGATTCATTACGTGGAGCGTTAGATGCCCACCTTCAAGGCGTCATAACTGCTGTGATCGTCGCTCCCGAAAAAAAGATTCGATCACTTGCGTTCAATCTAGGTCTCGACATCACTAACGTCACCATCATTGATGTTCCACACAGTCACGCAGCTGCCGAGCGTGCAGCAAAAATGGCTGCTGACGGTGAGCTAGAGGCCTTGATGAAAGGTAGCCTGCACACTGATGAGTTAATTCATGCGGTACTGATGCAACCGGGCCTAAAGACTGGTCGCCGCATGTCACATATCTTTCGCTTTGAAACGATGCATTACTCAAAGCCGCTGTACATCACGGATGCAGCATTGAATATTGCGCCGACATTGACGGATAAGCTAGATATTGCTCAAAACGCAGTTGATTTTTTACACATCATGGGAGTTCCAACTCCTAAAGTCGCAGTGTTGGCAGCAGTCGAGACTGTCACTCCTAGCATGCCTTCAACACTTGACGCCGCTGCACTTTGCAAAATGACAGATCGTCAGCAAATCACCGGTTGCATCATGGATGGACCGTTGGCGTTTGACAACGCAATTTCATTACATGCAGCGGAGATAAAACACATCAATTCCGCTGTTGCAGGGCAGGCAGATGTATTGCTCGTGCCCGATTTGGAATCCGGAAATATGATGGCAAAACAGCTGGAATACTTAGCAGGTGCGACTGTATGCGGCGTCGTGATGGGAGCAAAAATTCCTATCGCACTTACGAGCCGTGCAGATAGCCCTCAAACCCGCGTGTCATCTGCGTTGCTGGCCAAGCTCATTGCTCATCACAATCGAAGTTAACAGATAGCTTTTGACCCGATCAATAAACCTCAAAATTAATTAATATTTTCCTGCTCCCTCTTTAATTTTTTGAGGTCTTTATCTATCTTTCAGAACTTGCACGTAAGCATATGAATACTCCAAAAAAGTGACACAAAAACTTCACAAAACAACTTTTTTACAGCCTCAAATTTCATGATTAAATTCTTACATCACTCACTTTCTATGAAAGCACCTCATGAAACCTCTAGCAATTTTTTTGTCTATCTTTTTAGTTGCGAGCGCGTCTGCAAGTGAGCCAAATGTCAAAAAATCTGAATCAGGCATTTGCCACGATAAAAAAAGTCCCTCATACGCTCAAACAAAGAAATTTGTTCCTTTTGAAAATGTGGAGGAATGCTTAAAGAGCGGTGGACGCAGTCCAGCTACAACAAAAGAGAAAGAGCCAGCTGACCCAGTCAAAAAATCTGAGTCTGGTATTTGTCACGATAAAGCAAGTGCGAACTACTCAAGTACAAATAAATTTACGCCTTATCGAACCATGGAAGAGTGCTTGAAAAGTGGCGGTAAACCAGTTAAAAAATAAAAGCACAAGACCTACTAAGGAGACTCTCATATGACTGACCAAATTCAAACAATTGACAACTACGTACTGCCTGCCGAGGAGAGAAATCGTGTTGTTAGAAATACATACTGGTTGTTAGCAGTAAGCATGCTTCCCACTGTATTGGGGGCATGGATTGGTGTGTCGACTGGGATCAGTCAAGCATTTTCAGGCGTCATCGGTTTGGTTCTGATGATTGCAGGCATGTTCGGCTTCATCTACGCCATCGAACGGACCAAAGAAAGCGCCACTGGCGTTTATGTATTGCTTGGCTTTACGTTCTTCATGGGGTTAGTGCTCTCACGAATGATCGCAATGGTGTTGGGCTTCAAGAACGGCGCTGAACTGGTGATGACTGCATTTGCAGGCACTGCCGGCGTGTTCTTTGTGATGGCCAGCTTGGCCACGGTCATCAAGCGCGATCTGTCCGGCATGGGCAAATGGCTCATGGTGGGTGCCGTGGTCTTGATGGTCGGCAGCATCATCAACGTCTTCGTCGGCTCCTCTGCCGGCATGATGGTGATTTCCATGTTGTCCATGGCCATCTTCAGCGCCTTCATGTTGTACGACTTGAAGCAAGTGATGGACGGCGGCGAAACCAACTACATCAGCGCCACGCTGACCCTGTACTTGGACATCATCAACGTATTCCAAAGCTTATTGGCATTGTTAGGAATCATGGGTGGTGAGCGGGATTAACTTAACCGCGAAAGATTGTGTTCAATTTCTTGTCAAGAGCAACATAACTTTTTAAATAAATGCAAAATCAAGCGCAACCTCTCTCTAAGCCTTCATTAGGCCGTCGCATTCAAACCCGTCGTTCCGGCGTACATGGCAAAGGGGTTTTCGCCCTATCGGACATCGAAAAAGGTGAAATCATCATCGAGTACGTTGGTGAGGTCATCACTTGGAAAGAAGCATTGCGACGTCACCCGCATGACCCAAAGGATCCAAACCATACGTTCTACTTTCACATCGATAAAAAGCATGTGATTGATGCGTTGTATGGCGGTAACTCATCAAGGTGGATCAACCACTCATGCAAGCCTAACTGCCAGCCTGACGAAGAAGAAGGTAGAGTTTTCATCACTGCAATACGTGACATCAAAGCTGGAGAAGAGCTTAGCTATGACTATGGTTTAGTCATTGACGCACCCCTTACCAAAAAACTTAAAGCGGAATATCCATGCTGGTGTGGTGCTAAAAAATGTAGAGGCACCTTGCTTGCTTCATCAGGCGAACTTTCTGAGAAAAAGAAAAAGAACAAACAAAGAAAACATTAAAGTCACATGCAGCTTTCCTAATTTCTTACTAACTTTAACGTTTTAAATTGTCATAAAGACAAAGTAAGATTTCACTTTAAGCATTGAACATTAGGAATTTGAATCGTGAATAAGACAGAACTGATCGCGCACATTGCAGATCAATCAGACATCTCCAAAGCAGCTGCTACCCGCGCTATTGAATCCATCGTTGATGCAGTCAAGAAAACGCTCAAAAAAGGAGGCACAGTCTCCTTGGTAGGTTTCGGCACTTTTGCTGCAAGCAAGCGTCTAGCTCGAACTGGCCGCAATCCGCGCACTGGTGAAGTAATCAAGATCAAGGCAGCTAAGATACCTAAGTTCCGTCCTGGCAAAGGATTGAAAGATCATCTGAACTGATCTCGCAGATCCAACACAGAGCCCACTTACGGTGGGCTTTTTTCTGTACAAAAACTATTTTTTAATCTTATGAGCGCAGATGTATCAACCGAGATAAAAAGCGATGGGCTCCGCTACAAATCAAAACAAAGCGGCTCACCATTTGGGGCATCAAACTCAATTGGAACAATGAGTTGTTACAAGTGCGGCATACATAAACCACGGGCACTTGGCACTTTCAAGCGCCTACTGAATCAAAGCATGTTCATGTGCGGCGATTGCAAAAAGCCTACGTAAATGCCTGAGATAAAAGCAGGTCTTGAGAAGGACAATCCCTCAAAGATACGCTCTGCAAAAATATTGACTTTTTGACCACAACTTAGCAGCATCCTCTAAGCTGTAAGCAATCGGAGCGGCCTTCGTAACCGAAGAATCTGCGTAATACAGACCAGTTTCAATTTGGGGCGCATCCAGAATGCAATGAAGGGTTGTTTTAGTTCCATCCTGTACGTCAATCATCGGACGAATTGATAGCAACGGCTTGGTCCATTTAGGCGCATGTCTCCAAATTCCAGTTCGAATAACTCCGGGATGAAGTGCGTATGTGGATACACCGGTCCCCATTAGCCTTCTTGAGAGATGGTTGCTGAACCAGATGTTTGCCAACTTTGACTGGGCATATTCTTGAATGCCAAATATCGAACGTGTAGGACGTTGAACGTCATTCCAATCAATACCGCTAGACGCATGTCTGTGAGCACGGCTAGCCACGGTGACGATACGGGCGTTGTCCGTTTGACATAACTTTTCAATGAGCAATTCAGTTAGCAAAAAATGGCCCAAATGATTAACGCCGAAAGCTAGCTCAAACCCTTGTGCAGTTTCGCCGTGCTGACCTGCTACACCCGCATTCAAGACAAGCGCATTTAAAGGTAGACCTAATGCCAAGAAGTCAGCAGCACATTTCTTCACGCTGTGCAGATTTGACAGATCTAGATCCAAGACAGAGAAAAGTTCTGCACTTTGAAGTTGAGACTTCAACTCTGCGACCTCGGCAGCTCGGACACTTAAATTACGTATAGCGACTACTGTGTGCCAACCGCGCTTGTTCAATTCAAGCGTGGTCTGGTACCCGAGACCTGATCCGGCTCCAGTAATCAATGCAACGTTAGCAACCATACTTGTACCCCTTTGGGAAATGACAAAGGCAAAACACTTGTCTTACTCATTACTTGTGACTTAGTTCAAGATGATCAAAAGAAATGTATGGACATGTTTCCTTGCAAATATGTCGTCATAGTGACGATTCACAACGAGCATCTGTTAAGTCGTACTACTCCAAGAAGTAGATCTTTTGGTGAGTCATGACAAGATTGACACAATAGATCTTGAACTCTAATTTTTCGCCTTGATAAAGACTCAAGACGTCGATACTCTCACATGAAGAGAAAAATCAAAGCGTTAGTTTGCTTGCTAAGTCTTCTACCTTGACTAGCTAGCTTTCATTTAGTTACTCAACCACAAGAGAGTCTAAGAAATGAAACATGAAAATTTGAATCGACGAATTGCCTACCGTGAATTTGGTGACCCAGACGGCAAAGTGATCTTGCTATGCATTCCCGGCATCCTTGAAACTCAAAAAACATTTGATGCTCTTGTGACTTATGTTGAGCAACATAGGGGTTGCAGACTGATTACTGTTGATCATTGCGGCAGAGGAAATTCTGAGTGGCTATCAGTAGGTGAAACCTACAAGATGAGCGTTTACCTTGATGATCTTGAAAAACTGATCACCCACATACACGCATCCCACAAGAGAGCTATCAGACAGCTCTATCTTCTAGGTACGAGCATGGGTGGAATTTTGTCAATGAACCTAGCCTCTAATCCGATCTTGCGCGTCAAGGGTTTAATCCTTAACGATGTCGCTTTGTCCATAAGTTGGAGTGGTCTTTTTAAATTGTTTGGGAAGTTTGAGTCGTCTGAAGCGTCGTTACAAATAGAAACTCTGTCACAACAAAAAGAGTTAGATCCAAAATTGCTCAAGGAAATCAGGCTTCCTACTCACATCGACATTCATTACAGATTCAATCTTCGCGGTATCAATTTTCATAAATCACTAGCTAAATTTAAGGGGCCTATCCTTTTGCTTCGTGCAGAACACTCAGAGCTGTGCACAGTTCTTGATCAGATAGAGTTCCAGCAAGTGGTACCAAACGGCAAGGCAATTGAAGTTGCGGGTGAAACACATCCCGTCACTTTCAAGCCAGAAGTACTTCTTGAAGTTTGCAATTTCTTGGACTTGGAAAAAATTTCCAATGGACTGTGTAGTGATGAGTTTGAACATGAGTACCACCAGCTAGATCGCTATAGAAATCTTGCCATAGCATGAAAAACTCAAAGAATCATTGACACGCATCTAGAGCCATCCAACATCACTTCAATTGGGGGGTTGGTGAGTAGCAAACACAGATATTTTGAAATGTGAACTCAATCCGAAATTTACAGTTTCGTTACAGTTTTATGACCTCGAATCTATTGAATCATTCACGCTTTCTCGCGTACAGTTACCAGGAGTCGTTAAGACATTTCTTTTGTCATTCATCTGTGGAAAACCATCATGCGAGCAATCAAAAAAGCCAGAAGAATTATTGAAACCGATCCAAGTTCAGATGCCGCCAAAGCTCTAACTTCACTAATTCTTGCTCTAGAAACTGACGCTCATTTCAGCTTCAAACAACTGTATGAATTGCAAATGAAAGACTTTGAGTTGATGATCGAAGTCATGAACGACTGGCGATTGGATCGGTACTACGAAGGAAAAGCCAAAGCAATCAGCACAGCTCTGCAAGCAAAAAGCATCGAGTAAATTCTCAATGGCAAAGTGCCTGCGAGCTCGAGTGTGGTTGGCATTGATGGTCTTACTTTCAATGCCGATTTCTTATGCTCAACAGTCTTTTTCTTTTGTAGCGCTTGGCGACCTACCCTATGGTCCTAGCGATATTTCATATCTACCATACCGTACATTAATCAAGCAGATTAACTTAGCAGAACCAAGCTTTTCAATACACGTAGGTGACTTTAAGTCTGGTTCGACACTGTGCAGTGACGAAGAATTCTCGAATCAAATTGCACACTTCCAAAGTTTTCAAACTGCACTCATATACACCCCAGGTGATAACGAATGGACAGATTGCCATCGAGATAACAACGGAGCTTTCGACCCGCTTGAACGGTTAAACACTTTGCGCAAAGATTTTTTTAGAGACGGGAAAACCTTTGGTCAAAACCCAATCTCTGTTGCCAGCCAATCACAACGCATGCCAGCCTTTTCTAGGCATGTTGAAAATCTTCGCTGGCAGCACCAGAGTTCGTTGTTTACGACTCTTCACATTGTCGGAAGTAACAACAACTTCGAAGCTCGTAATCCTTCTGCTGTTGATGAATTCTTTCACCGTGATGCAGCAAATGTTGCTTGGATAAAAGATACGTTTGCTGTCGCTTCGGAACAAAAGATTGACCTCTTAGTCTTTGCCTTTCAAGCAGATGTTTTTGAAGCTAGGAACATTTACGAAGACTTTCCGAGCTGGTCAGGCTTTCGGAAATCTATTGCTGAAACACTTCTGCCATTAGCTCAACAGTGGGGCAAGCCTGTTCTTATCATTCATGGTGATAGTCATAGGTTCAAAGTTGATCAACCATTCACTCTTAATCGCAAACCTTTAACAAATATCACTAGGATCATAGTACCTGGTCAAACTGACGTAAGGGCCGTAAAAGTTAATGTGCAAGGTGCAAATCTATCTTTCGAACTGATTGCAATTCCCTAAGAGCCTTCTTCAAGTGATGAAGTTTGAAAGCCATACGGCATCAAAAAATGCTATGAAATATGGCTTGATCGTTGGGGACCATGGGGTCAAAGTTTAGATATTTTTTTGATTAACTCTTTTAGAAAGCTCGCCTGCTGATTCTTTACGTTCACTGTAACGATCTACAAGGTAAGGTGCAATGTCACGAGTTAACAGTGTGAACTTGACCAACTCTTCCATTACATCAACAACCCTGTCGTAATAGGCCGATGGCTTCATACGTCCATCCTCGTCAAACTCTAAGAATGCTTTGGCAACTGAGCTCTGATTTGGAATCGTGAGCATCCGCATCCAGCGTCCAAGAATTCGCATTTGATTCACTGCATTGAAAGATTGCGAACCGCCGCATACTTCCATCAAAGCTAAGGTTTTTCCTTGAGTTGGTCGGACTGCACCTACAGACAACGGTATCCAGTCGATCTGACTTTTCAGGATGCCTGTCATGGCGCCATGACGCTCTGGAGAACACCAAACCATGCCTTCAGACCATTCGGCAAGATCACGTAACTCTTTAACCTTGTGATGCGTATCAGGTGCAGCATCAGGTTGAGGTAAATCCAATGGATCAAACACCTTCACCTCTGCTCCCATAGCCTCAAGCAACCTAGCTGCTTCCAGCGTCAATAGCTTGCTGTAAGAACGCTCACGCAAAGAACCATACAACATCAAAATTCTTGGCGCATGAGTTGCCACATTCTTTGGCGCTAACAACGTCTGCTGCGAAAATTGGAAACAACTTTCATCCAGATTGGGCAATTTATCAGTGAACTTAGACACGTTCGCCCTTTTCGTTGATGACGACTTCACCATCCTCTTTTGTAAAAGCCCCACGCTGAGGATTCTCGAGGATATCAAGCACCAACTCGGATGGACGACACAACTTTGTGCCTGTTGGAGTAACCACAATGGGACGGTTTATCAAAATGGGGTGCGCCATCATGAAATCCAACAGTTCCTCGTCAGACCATTTTTCATTCTCCAACTCCAGCTCATCAAAAGGCGTGCCCTTTTGACGAAGCACATTCCTGACTGGGATGGACATATCAGAAATCAACTTCTTGAGTTGTTCCTTTGAAGGAGGAGTCTTCAAGTACAAAACCACCTCAGGTTCAACGCCAGAATTTCGAATCAGGGCCAATGTATTGCGTGACGTGCCGCAGTTTGGATTGTGAAAAATAGTGATCATCTGAGATGCTTATCCGGTTAGTTTTTGAATGAATTGATGAGGACGCTTGGCTACTTTTTTACGTTAATGACGTACAACGAAAAGACTGATAAAGCCCCAAGTGCAAAGGTAACGCCCAGCGCCCCTGCACCCCAATTGGTTAAGGCCACCCCGAAAATCCATGGCGCAAATGCTGAGCTTATTCGAGCAGGAAACATAATCCAACCCTGCCTGTAGCCGTACCCGCTTGGGCCAAATAAAGCAAGCGGCAAAGTTCCTTTGGCTATTGTCAGTACGCCGTTACCGGCTCCGTGTAAAAAGGCAAAGATAGGTGCCACTACTGGTCCAAGAACAACCATTAAGAGAGCCCCTATTGGGTGCGCCATTGCAGCAAGGCGAGCTGAAAACAAGGGATGCATTTTTCGCAATAGTCCAAATTCAAAAATCCTTGCGATAACTTGAGCAGGTCCAATAATGGCACCGATGGCAATCGCACTGACTAAGCTAACGCCAGTCGCTTCAAGCATTCTGGGCCAGTGAGCTGCCATCGCAGTACTTGTAAACCAAGTTGCCGAGAACACAAAAGAAAGAAGAAGTGCCTGCTTTAGTGTCGGTGCTTTCTCATCATTTGATTGCGCAATGGGCGTATTGGGTTTAGGCGCAAGACCTTCACTGCCATTAGTGACACCCGAACTCGTAACAGCGGATAACCTGTCAATTGCCAAATTTAGCGGTAAAGCTAGCAGCAAATGCAGAGATGCCCATGCCCAACAAGCCTCTCGCCAACCCCAATAACTCAGAACCCATCCACTCAATGGCCAGCCAACAGTGCTTGCAAAGCCTGCAATGAGCGTGATACCAGTAATTGCTGACCTTGCATCTTGTCCATAAATTCGAACCAAAGTAGAAAAGGCTGACTCATAGAGACCGCCAGCCATCCCTAAACCAATGATGAACCATGCAAGATAAAGCTCCAACTCACTCTTGGCAAATCCAAGAAGGGCAAGTCCTGCTGCAAAAAATACATTTGATGCTGGCAGTACTTTATGACCGCTCAACGTATCAATCGCTTTACCAAACATAGGACCGAACACAGCTGAGACGACCAAAGCCATTGAAAATGCCAGATAAAAATCTGAGGCATCAATTCCTAAAGCCAAAGAAATTGGATAGCCAAGAATGGCAGGCAAATAGTAAGTGGAGGCCCAAGCTACTGTTTGCGTAACACCTAAACTCGCAACCAATGGCCATGTCTTTCTCACCATAGAAAGACTAACTTTGATGCTTATCTGAGTGCACAAAGATGTGATGCAATGCCAGACCTAATGCACCACCAACCATCTGCGCAACAATAAATTCAGGCACGTCAAAAGGTGCGATGCCGGCAAATGTATTTGTAAACATGCGTCCGAATGCAGCTGCTGGATTTGCAAAAGATGTGCTGGCGGTGAACCAATATGCTGCGCCGATGTAGCAAGCAACTATTGAAGATGCTTTTCCTTCAGGGGAGCGCAAGATGACAAATAGCAAACCGCCAGTAGCGACTGCTTCAGAAAACCACTGCGCTGGACCCGATCTCACTTTGGTAGACCATTGCAGTATTTCAAGCTCAAACATCGTATGCGCTGCCCATGCACCCAATACAGCGCCAATGAGCTGAGCAATCACATAGCCAATCAAATGGTGTCGGGCCAAGTCTTTGCGAAATGCAAGCACCATCGAAACAACTGGATTGAAATGAGCCCCACTGATTGGCCCAAGTGTTTCAATCAATGCATAAAGCGCAAAAACAGTAGCGAGCGTATTTGTCAAAAGAGCGACGGCTACATTTCCACCAGCCAATTTCTCGGCCATGATGCCTGAGCCGATCACCGCACACAACAATGCCGCTGTGCCAACTAGCTCAGCAAAATATCGCCGCCAATGGATCATTTTTTTGCCAGTTCTCGTGCTGTATTTTGCAACGCCATCTTGCTAAGACTTATCAAAGGCAGGCTTGTGAATATGTCAAGTCGCCTTTTGATTTGATGCAGCGTTTGCTTGAAAGCTTCTAGTTTTTGCTCATCAGTTCCAGCAGTCTCAGAAGGATCTGGATATCCCCAGTGAGCTGTGGCAGGTTGACCTGGCCAATAGGGACAAACTTCGCCTGCTGCGTTGTCGCAAACAGTGATTACCAAATCCATGTGAGGCGCATCAGGAGTTGCAAAAACGTCCCAGCTTTTGCTGGTCAAACCTTCCGTTGAAATGCCTGCTTTTTCCAAAGTAGCAAGAGCCATCGGATTAGGCTTTTGATTGTCCTTAGGGCTGCTTCCAGCTGAAAAGGCTTTGAACTTACCTTGCCCTATATGGTTGAGTAATGCCTCAGCCAAGATGCTACGAGCTGAGTTGTGGGTACAAAGAAAAAGTACGTTCAATAGTTTTGCATCAGTCACTTTGAATTCCTCTGCTTTAACAGGTTTTACAAATTTCATCAGGAGTCACCTCACAAGGGTCTCCTTGGCAACAGTTTTGGGACAGATACGCAAGCACGGCATTCATGCGGTCATACTGAGCTCGATAAATCAAGTTACGACCACTGCGCTCCTGTGAAATCAGATCGGCATGCATCAACTCTTTCAAGTGAAATGAAAGGGTATTTGCTGACATACCTAGCTCTTCCGCTAAAAGCGCAGGCGTCAACCCTTGACTGCCCTTCACCACTAAAGAGCGAAAGATTTGCAGACGATTAGGCTGAGCTAGCGCCGCTAGGGCTTTGATGACGTATTTGTCTTCCATAGTTCAACAGTAATAGAACTATAAGAAAGTTTGATGACATTCAGATTGAGCCCACCAGCCCACTAACTGCTACCCAATCACACAAGGTATGACACGACTCTTAATTCCGATGCCGCGCAACTCATCAAGTTCGACTCCCGAAATTAGAGTCGAACAAGTCGGCTCTAAATTAGTTTCAGCGCCATGAGATGCCCACTTCTATGCAGACCGTCAAGATTCTTGACGCCCCTACCCGTCCAGAGTACCCCAAGCGTCCAGAATCTGGACGCCCCTAGACCGTCCAGAATAGCTCGACCGTCCAGAGCACCCCAAGCGTCCAGAGCTGGACGACTGTGGCAAATGATGAGAAAACATCAATTACACACAATATTGCACAGTGATATTTTTTCCACTACAAGCCCCATAAAACATAGCCTTCTCAACAACACTATTGTCTGTTAATCCGTAGGTCCCTGGTTCGAGCCCAGGTCGAGGAGCCAAAAAGCTAATAAAAACAACGACTTACCTCGTTGTTTTTATTTTCTACATTAATTACACGGTTATTACACGAATAATTAAGCTGCCACTACTTGCTTTTGATTAAAAGTGACATTAAACTGCTGGCATGCGCATAGTGTCTTCTGAATCCATCGTAGTCAAGCCTGAACAGATAAGGCTTGTGCGACGCGACGACAGCAAGAAATGGCAAGTCCATTACAAGCTGGAAGGCGTCAAAACATGGTTCCGTCGTAGCTCAGACACTGCTGACGTTAAAGAAGCAAGCCGCATAGCTGAGCGCATGTGGATGAAAGCGACCTTTGACCATGAGGAAGGTCGCCCTGTCATCAGCAAGAAATTCAAGCCAGTTGCCGAGATTGTTTTGCGCCGTATGGAGGCTGAAATCGCAGCCGGAACTGCCAAACCAAGCTTTCGAGACTATGTTTCTGCCATCAAGCTATACCTAATCCCCTTCTACGGCCTGTACAACGTGGATGGCATCAAGCCATCAACAATCTCGGAATTTCATGTCTGGCGGCGCGAAAAGGTTGGACGCGAGCTCTCAGGTAGCGCCCAGAACAATCACAACGCTGCGCTGAACCTGATTTTTGATGAAGCCATAGAGCGTGGTTACATGACAGCTCATGAACGGCCATTAACAAAGAACACCGGTGCAGACAGCGACCGCCGCGCTGAGTTCAGTCATGATGAGCTAGAAGCCCTCATGTCCTATGCGCCTAAGTTCGTGGGAGACGGTCGCACTGCTCGCACAAAAATCATCCGTGAGCTGCTGGCTATCTATGTTCCCTTCATGGCCGCTACAGGCATGCGCCCAGGTACTGAAGCTGAATATTTGGAATGGCGCCATATTGATGTTGAAATCCGAGACGGACAACCCGTGCTGCATTTCCGTCTACAGCGCGGCAAACGCGGCGCACGTAACTTTGTAGCCCACAACAGCTGTTGGCTGCTTTTAGACCGCCTACGTCAGCTCAGTCCGGACTTGGCGGGCATGACGCTTGAGGAAGTTTTGAAGAAAAAGATCCCCAAGCTGCTATTCCGACTTTCTGATGGCTCCGTACCCGACAACTGGAACAAACCATTCCGTCAGTGGCTTGAGGACTCAGAGCTACTCAACTGCCCAGTTACAGGCAAGGAACGCAGCCTGTACAGCTTGCGCCACTACTACGCCACACAGCGACTGCTTGAAGGCATTCCCATTCACGACTTGGCTGAGCAGATGGGCACATCTGTGCTGATGATCACCAAGCACTACAGCCACTTAACGCCACTCATGAAGGCTAAACAGTTCGCTGGAGTTGTAGACCCCAATGGCACGGGAGATGCCGCCCAAATTAGAAGCATCATGGCTGCACAAATTGCCAATGACAACATCATGAACTTGGTTCAGATGGGCGTTGGTATGTCAGTTCCACTAGTAGTTCAAAGTCAAGAATTAACTGACGACTTTGAAAATCGGCTTAAAGCCAAACGCAAAAAGTCTTCCTGACAAAAAGTCACACACCCCTACCCCAACCTCACGACTGAAATTTCAACAACAGACCTATCGCCATGACTGATCAACTCACCAAGTACTTTGAGGACTTCGCTGAAAGCTCTATTCAGCGAACGAAGTCTGCATTGCTTGCGATCAGGTATTACGAGCGAATCAAGCTACGTTTGCTTAAAAAAGAGGATCTCAGTAGCCAACTTCCAATCATCGCCAAGGTTGGTCCAACAGCAACGATGGAAGTCGTCAACGAAGCTATTGCTGAATATAAAACCCGACTTGCTGGCGCTTGGAACATTCATGCACGACTTCAAGAAATTGGTAAATTCAAGTGCGTGATGACAACCAACGACCGTGAGCAGCTACCCAGAGCTGAACTCAAATACGAATTCAAGAGTTCAGCTGGCACAGTCAAGATTCACATCGCCTCAGCTGGTGAAACGTTTAGTCTTTTAATAAATGCTGGCAAAAATCCTATGGCAGCCCAACTAGCGCGCAAAGAGCTAGAAAAGAATTTAACCTTTATCGCACTGACTAGCTGAACTTTGATGGCGGATTGTGGTGTGGTGTGAAGTCATAGACTTGATCTAAAAATTCACATGCAACCTCAATGTCGTATTCATTGACGTTCACTATATCGACGCGTTCAAGCTGCTCCAAAAAATCACCAAAACAAACTGGTTTCTTATCCTCAGGCAAGTCGTTTATTTTGGGAAAAACGAAGCGCCACTCTAGGCTATTCATATCCTCACGGAAATCCAAGCAAGAGCTCAAGCACTCGGGTGACAAACGCATTGCAAGAAAAACATTGAAGAGTTGAGTTTTTTCATCTAACTCTTGCCACATGTCCTCTAGTTGAATCGAATTCAAAATGTGTCGAGTTCTACCGGCCAGATCTAGCCTGTAAAGAGCCCGTGTCACGTCCTCATCAGACTTAATGAACGCTTCGAGTTCATCCATCGCCATCGCGTGCAATCGCTTGAACAATTGAGCTTGATCCATATCCGACTCCTTCAATTATTTTCAAATACCTTGACGTCAAAAACTTCCGCCAGCTTGGACGCAAATTCATATTCGCTGGGGTTCTCGATGTACTCAAACGCCCTATCTATGTCCATGTCACTGGTTAGCTGTAAATCGTGGAAAGATTCACTGCTTTCAAGGTCAGACTCCAAATCACGGATTGCATCCATGATGATTCCGTAGGCCGTTCCAAGTGCATCATGAACGCTGTAGATTTTTTCAAGTAACGGCTCCGCTTCGTTAAGCCATTGATCAACTTTGGCTTGATCCAATTCAATTGAAAATCGAGGAGTTGCCTTGAGTGCTTCAAAGGATGCGGACGGACTATCGGCGGGATAAACGATAAAAGCGTTAGCTGGAGCCCCGTCCATTTCAATAGCACGGGCAATATCAGCTACCTGCTCAGGGCTTCCAGGCGCGTTTAGTTTCTTTGATACTGGATCGTTTTTGAAGATGAGATATTTGGTCATGATGCCGCTCCTATGCGTTAGACCCAGGGTCACTGACCCTGGGTGACAGCTCGTTAAAACTTAGCATCCATTTCCTTGGCTTCAGCCTCGATGACTTCTACCTTTTTGTACTTCATGGGCGCAGCCAGCTGCTTCTCCATCTCTCGACGCAAGCTCTCAGGCTGACTTGGATCCATGGTGATCTTCTTTTTGTAATTGCGCACGCCGTGCTCGAGCACCGTCAAATCATTAGGCATGGCTTTACCAAGGTACTTGACCAAAGTGTCCTCATACGATTTACCCAAATCATTTGCAGAAATGATCTTGTATTTGTTGTCAGTCACGTGGTGAGCAACAAAAACGCAAAATGACGACGCTTCAGTCTTTTCAGTGCTGGATTCCTTTTCTTCGTTGTGGATCACAACATTGCCGTCAAACTGGAAATCCATTTTGGATGACATGCCCATGACTTCAAAAAGCTCACGGATCAGTGCTGTGCGCTCTTTGCTGCTTTTGTCACCAGACTTCTTAGCTAGCGCGATGGATTCCACTTCTTGGATCTGTCCTACGCCACCGCGACGAGTGATGTACGCAGGCAAATCAGCTGGGGCGAGGTTTTCTTGCTGCGCCACGCTCAAGACCTTGGTATAGCGACTGATAGTTGGTTTATCCGAGCGGACCACATACTTAACCATCAAAGCAGCAGCAGGTGTATTGGCTTTGACGGACATGTTGCGAGTCGCTTTAAGTTCCGTGCGGATGGCCTCCAGAATCTTGTCACGATGCTGGTTTTGCTCAATCCTCAGCGACATGTCATAAATGGATGCCAACAAGTCATAAAGCGCCTTGTGCCCGCGCTCGACGACATCAACTTCGTACTGTTCGCTCAGCTTTAGAAGCTCCGAGCAGTCGCTCATGATCTTCTCTACTTCTGCATTTTTGACATCCTTTGATGATGCTTTAGCGATATTTGCGGCACTTTGCACCGGCATCACAAAAGCACTCAGATCGAACGTTTCCAAATCCACACCTTCATACTCATCTACAGCTGATGGGTTCATTGGGGGCTGCTGTACTGCCGTTTTGATAGCTCCGTTGGTGAGTTGCATGACTATTTCCTTCCAGGTTATGGCAGCCGATTGCTGCTGGAACCGAGACTAAGTCCGCTACGCGATACATATTCGTCCTAGACAGAATCTGTAACATTTTTTATATTGATAACCCTAAATCAGCAGGGAGATCAATTTGGATACGCCTAACCACACCCTGCACTCTGAGGACCTGATGGCGTCCAGCATGCATTTTTGGTGGATTGCCTTTTTGCGCTGTAGCAAAGACTTTTGGTGGATCTGCCAACAAAACGGCAAATGCTTGGATGAGCGGCTGGTCAAAGTTTGGAACGACTTCGGAGACATCTTCCAATACGAGTCATTCACACAATGGTGGTTGCACAAAGGCTCTGCCCTCTTCGATTCGCCGCAGCTTGAAATGGACCTAAGCCAAGCGCTCACGCATGGTTTGCGCCTCTTGCTGAACACTGACCTCAAGCAGCCTCAGCCTGGGATGATTTGTTTGGCGATACCAATCAAGTTAGATTCAGCATCCGCGAGCACCGCCATCATTAAGTTGTTTGAGACTGCCCGAGTCAGAGGCAAGCATTACGACACCGACGCGCGTTATCAAGTCATCAAAGGAGGCAATGAGAAAAACTTTCACAGTATCAAGCCTGCTTATCTCACCTACGCTTTGAGAATCTGCATTGAGCACAGCTGCTCTAGCGATCAAATCAACAACTGGGGCAACTATCAAATGTCTAGGTTCCTGGAGCTTTGCCCCCAGCATCATCCTCAGCCAGGTGACTCAATCATCAGAACAAAGAATAAACAAAAAGCCATGCGAACTAACAACAGTCAGGCGTTCAGCATGGCAGCCAAGTTAATTGAGAACGTTGAGATCGGCCGCTTTCCTAGCAGCAAAAAAGTGGAGACACGTGAGCGCTGGACCACTGAACAAAAACAAGAATTAGACGCAGCAGTATCAGCTGGTCATTGGCAAAAAACCAATTGGTTCACAAATGAGCATGCTTTCATGCTGCCAAGTCACATCGTGGGTGAAGTCTTTGTAGAAAGCCATGCGCAAGCGAAGTGCTTGGCGTTATTGACTGATTTGCGCGATACGCATCAGAGTTTTTTCAGCACGACCTCAAAAACAGCAATCTGAAAATCAACCAGCGTTAATCTCTATCTTCAGTGCATTACTGGCATGAAAAGTAACGGCACGTCTAGCTTCAACCGTAACAGACTCACCGGTACGCGGGTTACGCCCTGGCCTTGCTTGCTTGGTACGTACCTGGTTCGATGGTTCATTTATGCATCGAACCATCTTGAAGCAAATCAAGTGAAAGTAGACAGCTACACTTGACAACAGTCATTCATACAACGTACAAAAATTTCAAATAAGATTTGCACAGCAATCTAGATTTATACCTGTCTCTCCAATGGCTATCTCCTTAAAAAGTAAAATTGCTGTGTCTGCATTAATTGACCTAGCCACCAATCAAGAAACTGGGTCAGTTTCCCTAGATTCCATAGCGGCAAGATTAAACATATCGGTACCAAATCTTCAAAAAATTTTCTTACGGTTACGTGAACAAGGCATTGTGAGCTCCAGACAAGGGCCAGGAGGTGGCTACAAAATTTGTATCAGCCCCCTAGATATCAAGCTCGGCGAAATAGTTCGAATTTTTGAATTGCAACAGCCGCCAAGTCGTAGCCCTATCGATGTAAACACAGTGCATAAGCTTTTTGAAGAAATTAATCTTGATGTTTTTAAGACGCTAGACGATTTGACTTTGCAATCACTGATAGATAAAAATTCCCGACCATAACCACTGTGAATGAGGCTACTACGGACGGTTTTTGGCACCCTCTGGCATTCCCCCAAATCAGTAGACAAATAATGATGTCAAAACTGAAATGGAGAAAAGCAAATGCAACGGACCAAATACGCTCCTGAATTCAAGGACGAG
>NCJK01000005.1 GCA_002282445.1 Burkholderiales bacterium 39-55-53
GCCCAAGCTTGATCCGCAAGCCATGGAAGAGTGCCTGCGCCAGTTGCCCAAAGACACCTTGGAAGCCGAGATGGCACGCGACCAACGCCTCATGGACCAATGGGGCAGTAGCAAAACTGGCCGATGATGTACTGATTAAACGCAGCAGGAATTTCCATCCTCTTTAATTCCTAGTGCCTTAAATATCTTCCCAGCTGGACAAAAGCCTGTAAATCCAGATTGAAACAAATTCAATCCAACAAATGCGCAAAGCCACAACCAGCCAGGCGAACTCAGATCAACTTGTCCATTTAAATGAGCAAGGGCTAAACCCAGGGTCACCATGAAGCCTGCCATGATGCTGATTAGTTTATTGACGGTCATTTTTCACTCCAATTAAAAATAAAACTGTGCTCTCTTAAATTATTTAAGAGAGCGTCCCTCACCTTTTTCCTCAACCGTCTGTCCATCACGAATGTGATAGATGCGTTTGAAGGTTGGGATGATCTTTTCATCGTGTGTTACGACGATGATGGCTGTCTGTGCGAGACGGGCCATGTCATTAAGAATTCGAATCACAGAAAGAGCACGCTCGCTATCAAGAGGTGCTGTAGGCTCATCAGCCAAAATTACAGGCGGTTTGTTTGCCAACGCGCGAGCAATGGACACTCGTTGCTGCTCACCACCAGAAAGCTGAGATGGTTCAGCCTTTGCGCGGTGCAACACATCTAAAGATGTCAACAACTCAAGCGCTCTTTGTCTTGCAAGCTCATTGGGAACACCAGCCAACATTGGCAACAAAGCAACGTTATCTGTCACGTCCAAAAAAGGAATCAGATAAGGCGCTTGGAATACAAAACCAATACGATCGCGTCGCAAGGTTCGTAAATCTGGAATCTTCCATCCGTTGTCATAGATAACTTCATCGCCCAAAGTCATTCGCCCCGACGTGGGCTCAATGATGGCACCCAAGCATTTGAGAAGCGTACTTTTACCTGAGCCAGAAGGGCCAACAAGTCCAACCACCTCACCCGCAGAAACTTGCATGTTGACGTTCTTCAAAGCCTCGACGGCAGTGTCCCCATGCCCGTAGACTTTGCGTAGGTTTTCAATAAGGATGCCACCTGTTTTGTATGTCATTTCGTACACCTCAACTGATGGCCTGAGCCGGATCAACAAGTAAGGCAACACGAATAGCCATCGTGCTAGCCAATGCGCAGATAAGCATCGTGGCCCCAAAACCCACAATCGCATCTTGCGTCAGAAGCAAAACAAACTTAGGAAATACTGGTGCCCAAATCGTGGCAGCAACTTTGCCCACCACAAACCCGATCACACCTAAACCCAATGCTTGCTGCAAGATCATGGCCGCGATGGTGACGTTATGTGTACCAATCAATTTCAATACAGCAATCTCTCGAATCTTTCCAAGAGTCATCGTGTAGATGATGAAAGCCACGATTGCGGCACTCACAACAGCAAGGATGACTAAAAACATACCAATTTGTTTGGCAGATGTTGCAATCAATTTCTCAATCAGGATTTCTTCCATGTCTGCACGAGTGAATACGGTCAGATGCTTCCAGCGGCGAATAGGTTCAGCCACATGATCGGCAGACCACCCATCTGACACTCGCACTAAGACCGCATTGACATTACGACTACTGGTTTGTAAGTTTTGTACAGCTTCTAGCAAACCGGGCACTGCTGGCCTATTGAACGCACCATTTACGGCAGTTCGCACACGGTCGTTCACGATTGCCTCGTTGTCTTTGAGGAACTGTGCTTCTTGCGCATCCTCGAGTGGAATGAAGACCATAGGGTCCCCGCCCGATGACACCATGCGACGTGTCAGTCCTACTACTTCGTAGGTGTGGCGTCGGATCTCGACTTTGTCACCTATAGACAAACCACTTTTAATGTCGGCAACCGCCTCGTAGTGGCTAAGCATGAGGTGACGCCCAGCTAACAAATAGCTGGGTTGCCCTGGTAACCCCTTGGCTCCTGGCTCAATACCAACAACCATGGCTCTCGCCTCTTTACCGCCAACAGTTTTAACCTGCATGGTGAAGTAAGTGATGTTGGACGCCATGTCGACACCCGGCATTCCCGTGATGCTTCGAACCACATCGTCTTTGAGACTTGAGGCTTCTGCATAAGGGCCTTGGGTGTCTTTTTGAACTACCCATAAATCAGCGCCGCTGTTGTTGAGCAGCGCCTGCGCATCATCAACCATGCCGCGAAATACACCAGCCATTGTTAGCGTGACGCCAATCAGCAAGCCTAGACCTAGGCCTGTTAAAACGAACTTAGCCCAGCTGTGTTGAATGTCGCGTGCAGCGAGATTAATCATGGCTTAATCTTTTTAACTAAAGCATCCACCACACGAAAGTTGGCACCTTCAGACAGTGCCTTTTCGCTATAAACAACCACGGTGTCACCTGAAGCCAGCCCTTGAATTGCCTGAACTCGACCATCAAGGCTGGCAGCGCCCCATTGGACTTGCACAAACTCAAGTCGGCCATCAATGACTCGCCAGACACCTGAACGACCTTGATAAGTTTGCACACTGGCTTGCGGTATGGCTAAGGCGTCCGTTGCTTCCTTTAAGTTAAGTGTGACTTCAGCCATTTCACCAATAGATAAAGATGGCGGCATTCGCTCAAAGGCGACCTGAGCAATTCGCTCTTCAGTTACAGCGTCCGCTTGTAGTTCCACCCGTTCAACCTTACCTAGGAGCGAGTGCTGAGGACTAGATCTCAGTACGATCTGCGCAGGCAACCCAACTTCAAGACCAGATGATCGCCCTTGGTCTACCCGCAACTTGATCCATAAACTGGATGGATTAGCCAACCTAAGAACAGGTTGCCCAGCGACAACCGTGCTGCCCGATTCAGCATCTCTGCTAATTACGACGGCATCAGCTGGTGCTACTAATTTGGTGTTTTGCTTTTGCAAAGCAACCGCAGTTCGTTCAGCCTGCAAACGCAGGGTTTCTTGCTTAGCGGCTTGCAGGTTAGCTTGAGCAGCTTGATACGCCGCATCCGCAGATTGCAGCTCTTGATCTCGTCCCTCTAAAGCCGCAGGACTGATGAAATTTTGCTTTGCTAATTCTTCATAACGCTTCAAATTTGCGTTCGCAAGTTCTCGTCTTGCCTTGGTGTCAGCGACTTGAGCTTTACCAGCCATCTCCACGCTAGATGCTTTAGACAAAGCAGCTTCTTGTGCATTCAAGCGTTGGTCTAGATCGACTGGGTCCATTTCTGCCAGCAACTGACCTGCTTTTACCGCCTGCCCCACATCCACATGTACTCGCAACACACGACCAGCTACGGTTGGACCCATAAGCCAACTTTGACGAGCCTCCACACTGCCGATTCCAAACACAGAGGGGGTTAGGCTCTCTTTTTTAATTTGGATGACAGTAACTTTTGTTGGTGCTAACGGTCCCATGCGAAAAGCCACGAAACCAATCGTGATTAGCACTAGACCAGTTGCTGCAACCATTACGACCTGTTGCTTGCTTAATTTTGGAATTTTCATTTGGACGTACCTGCTTTTTTCACGGAAGAAGCAAGAAGTCCCGCCTCATAAATGCTGAACACTGTTTTTGCTTGCTGTTTTATCTTTTCGAGACTGCCAGTAATTAGTGACTGCATCACCAGGCCTTGGATTGCGCCAATAAACAGAACCACAGCTGCTTGCAAATCAGCTTCAGGTGAAATCTCAGCATCCTTGCGAGCTTGTGCCAGGAGTCCAGAAATCAATTGCCGGTAGTCAGCCATAAGCAGCTGAACCCTCTCTTTAAGCAGGGTCTGCTCGGGATGCTGAAGCTCCTGAAAGATCAACCTAGGAACGCCTGGATATTGCTGAACAAAGCTGATATGAGCCATGAACACAGCTCTTAAGGACTTAAAGGCCGTTTGATTTCTTACTTTGGCTTCCAGCATCAATTTTTTCATTAGATCTTGATGCGCCCACTCAATAGCAGCAAGCCAGATGGCCTCTTTACTGTCAAAGTGCTTAAACACACCGCCTTGAGTGATTCCAATGACATTTGCCAAGTCACCCGTAGTAATTTCACTGGGACTCTTAGTTGCAGCCAAAAGCAAAGCAGCGGCTACTAACTCGGCTTGCCGATCTTCAGTTTTGAGCTTGGGTCGCAAAAGTCACCCCTCATTAATTAAGTAATTGATGAATTACTTTAACACGTATTGGTTTAATGTGTGTCTTTACAAATTCATCTTCAAAACTGATCAACTTTGACAAGTTGCAGCAATCACTGATGTCGCTGAAAATACTCGAACTCACTCACCTTTTCTAGCTGAATAAACATTACAAATGACTACCTTTGCCAATCAGCTCAAATCTGAAATCGCACGTATTGCTAAAAAAGAGGCTCGCGCTGAGACTCACCAACTCAAGAAAGCATCTGCCCAATATCGATCAGACATCGCCGCCTTGAAGCGTCACATCGGTGCTCTTGAGGCAACTGTGAAGAAGTTACAAAAGGGTCAACCAAAGCCTGTACTTAAAGTTGAGGAAGAGCCAGCCACCGCCCTTCGCTTCCGTGCTGGTGGTTTTGCAACCCTTCGCAAGAAGCTGGATTTATCCGCAGAACAGATGGGAAAGTTGATTGGCGTTTCAGCGCAATCGGTCTATCACTGGGAAGCTGAGAAGTCTCGCCCACGTGCAAGCCAACTACCAGCCATAGCTGCCGCTCGTAAGCTTGCAAAGAAAGAAGCTTGGGCGAAGTTAGGTCTCTGATCAAACATGCGTGAACGTCACAACGTCTACGTCATCGAATTAGACAAAGACGTTCTTTACGAGGCCAAATTCAAGAAAGCCAATCCGGATTACGTAACTGGCAAGCCTTGTGTCTATGTAGGCATGACTGGTCAAGACCCCGACACTCGCTTTGACCAACACAAGGCTGGTATCAAATCCAACAAGTACGCCATGAAGTACGGCATTCGACTGATGCCCGAGATCTACGAAAAACTCAACCCAATGCCCTATGGTGATGCTCAATACATGGAAGTCGATCTAGCCATCAGGTTGCAGCAGTTGGGCTATGGAGTTTGGCAAAGTTAGTGTTCCTGTGCCAATCGTAGCTCTTGGCTAGAATTTTTATAGTCTCGGCGCAGACATGGCTCTGAGCTCTGGCATATGTGACCAAGTCATCAGTTCGGATGCTTGCGCTACGTCAGCGCCTAACCATGCATCGTGGAGATCTGGAGCAATGATCACAGGGGTGCGCTTCTCGTCACCCGGCTTGTGAAACTGACGCATTACAGGGTGCTCGTCGGCGTTGACCGTGAGCATGGAGAAACTGACCACCAGTTCGCCAGATGCTGAATCAGTCCACCGGTCCCAAAGGCAAGCAATTCCGAACGGCTCCTTTGAAGCGAGTTCAATCTTCCAGCGCATCGCCCTGCCCGACTCATAACTTGGCTCATAGAAGTTATCGACCAAGACGAGACCGTATTGACGTTGACGCCACGCAGTTCGGTAACTTGGCTTCTCCGCCGCTGTCTCACTCCTGGCGTTGTAGGTGTGACGTGCAATTTTCTCGTCTTTGGCCCATGTTGGGATCAGTCCAAACTTAGCCAACCCGCAGGCTACGCGCCCTGTTTGGTGGCTTTTCACAACTACGGGCGCAGCAAATCCCGGGTATGACTCCGCTGGGTAATCAGCTGGTAGCGCTACTCCCAGCTTATCTTTGACCCACTGGCTCTTTTTGGTTGGCGTGAAATTTGTGCACACAATTGCAGTTTAGTGTTCGGGACTGTAGTTTGCTTGCCTGATGAGTAGAAGTTGGTAATGCTCATCAAACCGGAGCTTTGAATGTATGAGTAATTCTCTTGAAAAAATGCGTAAATTGCTAACCACTAAGAATCCTGAATTAGCAACTCTAGCTTCGAAACCTCGCGCAGATACATCCATCTACCGGCATTGGGAAATGGCATTGAACGCGACAGCAACACTGCGGTTTCTTCCTGATGGGAACACTAACAACTCATTTTTTTGGGTTGAGCGAGACATGATCAAACTTCCATTTGCTGGCATCAAAGGGAAACCAGAAATTAAACCTCTACAAGTTTTGGTGCCATGCATGCAGATGTACGACGAAGAATGTCCAGTTCTTCAAGAGGTTCGAGCATGGATGAAAGATCCAACCCTTGAAGAAATGGCACGACGGTATTGGAAAAAGCGTAGCTACTTCTATCAAGGCTTTGTTCGCGAATCACCATTTCACGAATCAGAGGCACCTCAAAATCCGATTCGTCAGTTCATCATCGGCCCACAAATTCACTGCCTAGTGCTGAACATGCTGATGCACAGAGACTTATTAGAGTCTCCTTGCGACATCGAACGGGGCATGGACTTCACTATTAAAAAGACTGATAAAAGTGGTTACGCCAACTATGACCAATCGTATTGGGCATTCAAGGAATCGGCCCTCAGTAGTACTGAACGAGAAGCAGTAGATGTTTACGGACTTAAGGACCTTGACACACATCTACCACCCAAGCCCACCGCAGATGGAGTCAGAGTGATACGTGAGATGTTTGAGGCTAGCATTGATGGTGAGTTGTATGACTCAGCTCGATGGGCTGAGTACTTTGCGCCTTATGGCTTAACTACTTGAGAGCAGCTGATCTCCTCTACGACTGATACAAGTCCTGAAAGTACAAATGCACCCAATTGATCCAACTCGTTGTCCGATCTGTAACGAACTGAATATTTGTGCCATGGAAAAGGCAAAGGCAACTGGCAGCGAGCTCGAGCGCTGCTGGTGCGTGGATGCAGTGTTTACGCCCGCTATGATCGATAAAGTACCTGAGTCAGCTAAAGGCAAGGCCTGCATTTGCGCCAGATGTGCTGCTGCGGGAGCATGAATCTGTGAAATATTTCGACTCTGTGCGGGAGAGGCAAACTCACAGCTTGAGTCATACTTAGTTCATATGAAATATGAAGTAACCAGGTTTAAAGATCTTCAAAAAATATTCCAGATTAATCATTTACAGTTTTGAATTTTCTTGCTACATTTGTAGCAAGAATTAATTTTTGGAGAAGTTATGGGACTGCCCGTTCGAATCGACAGTGATCTTTACGATCAAGCCAAGTCACACGCGCATGCAGAGCGAAGAACTATATCTGGACAAATTGAGTTTTGGGCCATGATTGGTAAGGCCGCCCTGGACAACCCAGACTTGCCCATCGACTTTGTGCGCGATTTGATGATCGCAAAAGGTGAAGGTAAATCCTTGGCCACTCCGTTTATGCCGCAAAGCAAACACTAATGGCTTCAAAGCAAATTCAAGTCACCCAATCCTCAGCTTTTGCTCGAGGCTACAAGAAATTACACCTTAAGCAAAAAAATGATGTCGACGCAGCTGTTGATGTCATCGTTGCTGACCCTCTAGTAGGCGAACCTAAGCGCGGTGATCTCGCTGGCGTTTATGTCTATAAATTCAAAAGTCAAACGCAACTCATGTTGCTTGCCTATGAGTTCGATCCCAAGACGCGTCATCTGCTGCTACTTGGCTCGCATGAGAACTTTTATAGAGAACTCAAACGCTAAACACAGGCAACTGACCTGCGAAACTAGGCCGGTACCAGCGCACTTGAATCCATCATTGATGCATTCAAGAAGACGCACAAAAATGGCGGCACCGTTTCCTTCGTTGGTTTCGGTTCTTTTTCTGTTGGTAAGCGTGCTGCTCGCACAGGTCGTAACCCACGCACTGGTGCAGCAATCAAGATCAAGGCAGCTAAGGCACAACACAATCGAATGATTAAGTGCCTCAAACTAACATCCCTTTAGTCTCGATGAACTTCACCACCTCTTGCAAACCATCCAGCGTGCGCAGGTTGGTCATAACAAAAGGCTTCAAGCCACTCGCGTTGGTACGCATGCGTATGGTGTCGGCCTCCATCACATCCAAGTTTGCGCCGACGTAGGGCGCGAGGTCTGTTTTGTTGATGATGAACAAATCGCTCTTGGTGATGCCAGGGCCACCTTTACGGGGAATCTTCTCACCAGCCGCCACGTCGATCACGTAAATCGTCAAGTCGCTCAGCTCGGGGCTGAAAGTGGCCGCCAAGTTATCGCCACCACTTTCGATGAACACCACGTCGGCATCTGGAAACTCAACCAACATGCGATCAATCGCTTCGAGGTTGATCGACGCATCTTCGCGAATGGCGGTATGCGGGCAACCGCCCGTTTCTACACCCATGATGCGCTCAGCAGGCAGCGCGCCGCTGATGGTCAACAAGCGTTGGTCTTCCTTGGTGTAGATGTCGTTGGTGATGGCAACGAGGTCGTAGGTGTCGCGCATGGCTTTGCACAGCATTTCCAACAAAGTGGTTTTGCCTGAGCCCACAGGCCCACCGATGCCCACGCGCAAAGGTGGAAGTTTTTTGGTGCGGTTGGCGATGGTATGTAAGTGCTTCATGATCTGAACAGTCGAGAGTATTGAGTTTCATGCTGAGCCGACAGAATGGCCAGCATGGGTGAGAAAGCTTGTCGTGTGTCGTCCGTCACTTGCAGTGCGTTGCTGACGGCGGGTGCGATGTGTTGGGCCAATTTAGTCAAGATGCGTTGGCCAGAGTTTTGCCCCAGAGGCACCGACTTGATGGCGGCTTGCACCATGTTCTCGGCCCAGCCAAAGGCATAGGCTTGCAGGCATTGGTCAAGGGGCGCGCCAGTGCGCGATAGCGCCAAGGCAAACATCAGCGGATAGGTAGGCACACAACGGTTGCACATGGCGATGGTGTGGTCGTCAATCGCGTTTTGGTTACGCAGCCACTCCAACATGGAGCGACCCATTTGTTCGCTTTGCAAGCGTAGCTCGGCGCTTTCACGGGTCGCATGCACCCACTGACTCAAAGCTTCCAGACGCGCCTCATCGCGAGCTTTCCATGCCGTGATCATTTGACCGAGCACCGCCATGTCGCCACGCGACTGCGTGAGGTGCAGCTGGTCCACCAACCACTCGGCTGCGCTGTGTTCGTCATGCACCATGCCATGATCAATCGCTGCTTCTAATCCTTCGGAGTACGAGAAGCCCCCAATCGGCAACGCGGGTGACGCGAGCCAGATGAGTTGAAGCAGCACTGGCGTTGACAACGGCGCTGCAGTGGCGGCATCAATGGTCATGTTTGCAGTTGGGCCCATGCACATGACCGTGTGAGTGATCTGCGTGATCATGGCTGTGGCTGTGCTCATGGGTGTGACCATGGCCTTGCGCATGCCCATGGCTGCTGTACGCGCCACCTTCTGGCTCAAACGCTTCTTGCACGGTGACCACCGTCATGTGCATGGCACACAGCATGTCGGCCAACACATGGTCGGGCTCGATCTTCAAATGGTCGGGTTGCAACTCAATCGGCACATGTCGGTTGCCCAAGTGATATGCCGCACGCGTCAAATCAAACGATGAGCCGTGCTCGGCACACGCGGTGATGCGCAGCACTTCTTGCGGAGCAGCTTGCACACGCACGAGTGAGCCGTCTTCCAGCACCAGCACATCGCCGCCGCGCACCAAGGTGCCGCGTGCCAAAAAAACACCAAAGGCACGGCCATTTGAATCGGTCGCATCAAATCGGCTTTTTTGGCGCACATCCCAATCCAGCTCCACCGTGGCGGCGCGTTTGACCAGTGCCGCGGCCAAGCCTTGGCCACCCGCGATTAATTTAGAACAAGTGAGCATCAGAGAAATTTAAAACAAGAAATAACGTTGGGTCATGGGCAAACTCACCGCAGGTTCGCAGGTAAGCAAATGACCATCGGCGCGCACCGCATAGGTTTGCGCATCCACTTCCATGCGCGGCGCGTAGTCGTTATGAATCATGTCACGTTTTCCAACGCTGCGAATGTTCTTCACGACACTGAGAGTTTTGTGCAAACCAAACTTTTGTCCAATGCCTGCGGTCATACCCGCTTGCGACACGAAGGTAAGCGAGCCGCGATGCAGCGCACCGCCATAGGCCCCAAACATCGGGCGGTAGTGCACGGGCTGAGGCGTTGGGATAGATGCATTCGGGTCGCCCATCGCCGCCATGGCGATGAAGCCACCTTTCAAAATAATGCTGGGCTTGATGCCAAAGAATGCTGGCTTCCACACCACGAGGTCAGCCCACTTGCCTACCTCCACACTGCCCACTTCATGGCTGATACCGTGTGCAATGGAGGGGTTGATGGTGTACTTGGCGATGTAGCGCTTCACGCGTGCGTTGTCGTGACGGTCGGTATCGCCGGGTAACAAGCCGCGTTGCGCTTTCATCTTGTGCGCGGTTTGCCACGTGCGAATGATCACCTCACCCACACGGCCCATGGCTTGGCTGTCGCTACTCATCATGCTGATGGCGCCTAGGTCGTGCAAGATGTCTTCAGCCGCAATCGTCTCGCGGCGAATGCGGCTTTCGGCAAACGCCAAGTCTTCGGCAATCGCGGGGTCGAGGTGGTGACACACCATGAGCATGTCCACATGCTCGTCGAGCGTATTCACCGTGTAAGGGCGGGTTGGGTTGGTCGAGCTGGGCAATACATTGGCCTCGCCCACCACTTTCAAAATATCTGGCGCGTGGCCACCGCCTGCACCTTCGGTGTGGAAGGTGTGGATGGTTCGGCCTTTGAACGCGGCCACCGTGTCTTCCACAAAGCCCGACTCATTGAGCGTGTCGGTGTGGATGGCCACTTGCGTGTCGGTGGCTTCGGCCACGTTCAAACAGTTGTCGATGGCAGCGGGTGTAGTACCCCAGTCTTCGTGCAGCTTCAAACCAATTGCGCCTGCGTTGATTTGCTCGTGCAACGAATCGGGCAAAGCGGCATTGCCCTTGCCTAAGAAGCCTAGGTTCATCGGGAAGGCATCCGCCGATTGCAACATGCGCTCAATGTTCCAAGCCCCCGGCGTGCAAGTCGTGGCAAAGGTGCCAGTGGCGGGGCCTGTGCCGCCGCCGAGCATGGTGGTCACACCGCTCGTCAACGCTTCTTCAATTTGCTGTGGCGCGATGAAGTGGATGTGTGTGTCCACACCACCTGCGGTCACGATGTTGCCCTCGCAACTGATGACCTCGGTGCCTGGGCCAATGACGATGTCCACGCCCGGCTGTGTGTCGGGGTTGCCCGCTTTGCCAATGGCCACGATGCGGCCACCTTTCAAACCAATGTCGGCCTTAACGATGCCCCAGTGGTCGATGATGAGCGCATTGGTCATCACCGTGTCTACAGCACCGCCCGCTTGCGGGCCCGTGCCTGCACCTTCGCGTGTGCGCTGCGATTGCGCCATGCCATCGCGGATGGTTTTGCCACCGCCGAACTTCACCTCTTCGCCATAGCCGCCCGCTTTGAGTGTGAAGTCTTGTTCAACTTCCACTACCAAATTGGTGTCTGCCAAGCGCAAGCGGTCGCCCACGGTGGGGCCAAACATTTCTGCGTAGGCGCGTTTGCCGATGGTTGCCATTACTTGTGTCCTTTATCGGCTGCGCCTTGATCAATCGCGCCGTTCACCAAACCGCGAAAGCCAAACACTTGGCGGTCGCCACTCAGGTCCACCAACTCGACTGTGCGTTGTTGGCCTGGTTCAAAGCGCACCGCGGTGCCTGATGCGATGTTCAAACGCATGCCATGTGCAGCAACGCGTTCAAATCTCAGGCCTGCGTTGGTCTCTGCAAAGTGGTAATGCGAGCCCACTTGAATGGGGCGGTCGCTGGCGTTTTGTACGACGAGTGTGTGCGTGCGTCGTCCTGGGTTGAGGATGTGTTCCCCCTCGTCGATAAACAGTTCACCGGGTGTCATGCATTCCTCGCTTTATTTGTCACGACCGAGCCACCACATGACCGCGACCACGCAGGCAAATGCGACAAAGCCCCATACATCGGTCGCGTGGTAATGCGAAGCGCTTTCGATGCCATGGCCTTCATGAGCAACCGCCATCACAGGCAAAAAGGAGGTGAGAGAAACAAGTTTTTTCATAGCTGTTCAAACAATGGGTTGATGCACGGTCACAAGTTTGGTGCCGTCGGGGAATGTGGCTTCAACTTGGATGTCTGGAATCATCTCGGCCACGCCATCCATCACGTCGGCACGGGTGAGCACATTGCGGCCTTCGCTCATCAATTGCGCCACGGTTTTGCCATCGCGCGCACCTTCCATGACAACGGCGCTGATAAGGGCCACGGCCTCGGGGTAGTTGAGCTTTAAGCCACGGGCTCGTCGGCGCTCGGCCAACAAGGCGGCAGTGAAGATCAAGAGCTTGTCTTTTTCGCGGGGTGTGAGTTCCATAGTTCAATTTTCTATGCAACTTGCGTGCCCTGTTTTGCACAGCACTCCACAGCCCAAATGCACGCTTTGGTGCGCAAATCCTTTCTTGGTGCGCATTTTTTGAGGCAAATTTCAGCCCCAGTATGGTGCATATTTATTTTTTTGACCACAAATGGTGCAGTCTGTCTCGTCCTTAGCAAGCCCTTATATAGACATCATTTTGTGCATCTAGGAGAAATACAAGTTGGCACAGGGTTTGCGATAGGTCTTTCGAAGCGCACCGCTACCGCGAGCGCCGAACAACCCTTAATTTTTGGAGTGAACCCCCATGATGAATCGTCGAGGAAATTTGAAAGTTTTGGCTGCTGCAGCAGCACTGTCTGTCGGCACATTGGTCTTAGCGCCACAAGCGTCGGCCGCAGACACCATCAAAGTTGGCGTGCTGCACAGCTTGTCCGGCACCATGGCAATTTCTGAAACCGTGTTGAAAGACACCGTGCTCATGGCCATCGACGAAATCAACGCCAAAGGCGGCGTGTTGGGCAAGAAGCTCGAACCCGTGGTGGTTGACCCCGCTTCTAACTGGCCATTGTTCGCTGAGAAAACCAAGCAACTCATCGGTCAAGACAAGGTGTCTGTCATCTTCGGCTGCTGGACATCGGTGTCTCGCAAATCGGTGTTGCCCGTCGTGGAGGAAATGAACGGCTTGCTGTTCTACCCCGTGCAATACGAAGGTGAGGAGCTGAGCAAAAACGTGTTCTACACAGGCGCTGCGCCAAACCAGCAAGCCATCCCAGCTGTGGATTACTTGATGAGCAAAGACGGTGGCGCTGCCAAGCGATGGGTCTTGTTGGGCACAGACTACGTTTACCCACGCACCACCAACAAAATTCTGCGCGCTTACCTCAAGAGCAAAGGCGTGGCTGACAAAGACATCGACGAAAAGTACACGCCGTTTGGTCACAGCGATTACCAAACCATCGTGGCTGACATCAAGAAGTTTTCTGCCGGCGGCAAAACTGCCGTGGTGTCAACCATCAACGGTGACTCCAACGTGCCCTTCTACAAAGAACTCGGCAACGCTGGTTTGAAAGCCAAAGACGTTCCTGTGGTTGCCTTCTCGGTCGGTGAAGAAGAGTTGCGCGGCGTGGACACCAAGCCTTTGGTCGGTCACTTGGCAGCATGGAACTACTTCATGTCCATCAAGAACCCAGCCAACGACGAGTTCATCAAGAAATGGGCTGCATATGCCAAGGCCAAAAACATCGCTGGCCACAAAGACAAGCCCTTGACCAACGACCCCATGGAAGCCACCTACATCGGCATCAACATGTGGAAGCAAGCGGTTGAAAAAGCCAAGTCCACCGACACCGACAAAGTGATTGCAGCGATGGCTGGCCAAACTTTCAAGGCACCGAGCGGCATCACCTCGAAGATGGACGAGAAGAACCACCACTTGCACAAGTCGGTGTTCATCGGCGAGATCAAGGCTGACGGCCAGTTCAACGTGGTTTGGAAAACACCAGGCCCTGTGAAAGCCAAGCCATGGAGCCCCTTCATCGAAGGCAACGCTTCAAAGCCTGATGAACCTGTGAAGAAGTAAACCTTTCTCCGAGGGATCGACTTGGGGGAGGGCCGTACCCTCCCCTTTTTTATGGGAATTTGGATGACTTGCTTTTTTTTACCCGTCTGGTTACGCCAGATCGCTCTGCGGAGTATTTGCGCATTGGCACTTGGTGTACTCAGCCACACACCCTCAATCGCGTTGACCGCTGATCAAGCACGCGCACTCACATTGGGCGACACAGATTCACGTGTGACTGCTCTGCAAAAAGCGCTGGCCGCACCTGACGCACAAACCGCCGCCTTCTTACAAGCCATGGCCGATGACGCGGTGAAAGTCAACGGTACACAAGTGCTGATCGTTCGCGATGGTAAAGCGACCGATCCCACAAGCGGCGAAGCCACCGCCTTACCCGATACCGCAGAAGACGTGATCAACAACAACCGCATGCGCGGCGAGATTGATGCCGCTTTGTCTGCCCTGCAATTGCTCAGCCCTGATGCAGCGTCACGTGAACAAGCGGCCAAGTCAGTACTGAAAGAGCCCGACCCCACCAAACTTGCCTTGCTGGAAAAAGCCTTGGCAAGCGAAGCAGATGAGGGCGTCAAAAAACACATGCTGTTGGCACGTGCTGCAGTTCTGCTTAACAGCGACAACGCCGATGAACGCTTTGTTTCTGCAAAAGCCTTGGCCGACAGCCAAACCCCGGACACCCAGCTTTTACTCAACCAACGTCTGAACCTAGAAGACGACAAAAAGGTTCGCGCCCAACTGCAAACATCCCTGCTCACCATTCAAGCGGCATTGAGCTGGGGTGAAAAACTCGGCGCTTTATTCACGGGCATCAGCTTAGGCTCCATCTTGTTGCTGGTGGCTTTAGGCCTAGCCATCACCTACGGCTTGATGGGCGTGATCAACATGGCCCACGGAGAGCTGATGATGATTGGTGCTTACGCCACCTACGTGGTGCAAGGCATATTCCGCCAATATTTACCCGGCATATTCGACGCCTATTTGTTGGTGGCTGTGCCGGCCTCATTTCTCACTGCCGCGCTGGTTGGCGCGGTGTTGGAGCGATTGGTATTGCGCCACTTGTATGGCCGCCCACTCGAGACACTGTTGGCCACTTGGGGCATCAGCTTGGTGTTGATGCAAGGTGTGCGCAGCATATTCGGCGCACAAAACGTAGGCGTTGAAAACCCATCTTGGATGAGCGGTGGCGTGCAACTTCTGGCCAACCTCTCGTTGCCCTACAACCGTTTGATCATCATTGGCTTTGCAGTGTTTGTGTTGGTGGGCATGACGCTGCTGATTAGCAAGACACGTTTGGGTTTGTTTGTGCGCGGCGTCACCCAAAACCGTCCAATGGCCTCGGCCTTGGGTGTGAACACCGCACGCATTGACACCTATGCGTTTTCGCTCGGCTGCGGCATTGCAGGCTTGGCCGGTTGTGCGCTTAGCCAGATTGGCAACGTGGGACCAGACCTTGGCCAAAGCTACATCGTCGACGCCTTCATGGTGGTGGTGTTGGGTGGCGTGGGCCAACTGGCAGGCACGGTGTACGCCGCGATGGGCTTAGGCCTGATGAACAAATTACTCGAAGGCGTGGCCGGCGCGGTACTGGCCAAGATTGCGGTGTTGGTGTTCATCATCATCTTCATCCAAAAACGTCCCCAAGGCATTTTTGCCATGAAAGGCCGCAGTGCGGAGGCATGACATGACACACAACACTTCTACTTTGCAGTTGCCCGAGCCTCCCGCGTTATTGGGAACCAAGGGCTGGCTATTTTTCTTAACAGCGCTGATCACCATTTGCATGGTGGTTCCGGTGCTCAATTTATGGGTGCCCGCTGGCAGCATATTCCACATGAGTGACTACGCCGTGGCCTTGGTCGGCAAGATCATGTGCTATGCCATCTGTGCGCTGGCCATGGATTTGATCTGGGGTTACACCGGGATTTTGTCGCTCGGCCATGGTTTGTTTTTTGCGCTCGGCGGCTACATGATGGGTATGTATCTGATGCGTCAAATTGGCACGGACGGCAACTACAAAAGCAACCTGCCAGACTTCATGGTGTTCCTCGACTGGAAAACCTTGCCTTGGCACTGGACCTTCAGCGACAGCTTCCTCGCCACATTACTTTTGATTGTGTTGGTGCCAGGTGTGCTCGCCTTTGTGTTTGGCTATTTCGCGTTTCGCTCCCGCATCAAAGGCGTGTACTTCTCTATCATCACGCAGGCCATGACGTTTGCGGCCATGCTGCTGTTCTTCCGCAACGAAACGGGTTTTGGCGGCAACAACGGTTTCACCGATTTCAAGCGGATTTTGGACTTGCCAATTGCTACGCCAGCCATGCGCATGACCCTGTTTGTACTGACAGGTTGGATCTTATTGATGAGCTTCCTATTTGCTCGTTGGTTGGTACAGAGCAAGTTTGGCCGCGTGCTGCAAGCCATTCGCGATGCCGAGAGCCGCGTGATGTTTTCCGGCTACTCGCCCATGCCCTACAAGCTCACCATTTGGGTCATTTCGGCCGTGATGTGCGGCATTGCCGGCGCCTTGTATGTACCGCAAGTCGGCATCATCAACCCCAGTGAAATGAGCCCTGCCAATTCGATTGAGATGGCGGTGTGGGCTGCTGTCGGAGGACGTGCTTCTTTGATTGGCCCCATCGTGGGAGCATTCCTGGTCAACGGCATGAAGAGCTGGTTGACGGTGACAGCGCCTGAATTTTGGTTGTACTTCCTTGGCGCGTTGTTCATTGGCGTGACGCTGTACATGCCACACGGTGTGGTGGGCTTGATACAAAAGCTCAGCACCAAGAAAAAAGCAGAGGAGCGTGTATGACCCCCGACTTGTTTGAACAAGGAACTGAACGCTTAGCCACGCACCAAGCGCGTAAGGTCACTGAAGTCACCTCAGGCGACCGCAGCGCAGGCTACGGCCGCGTGCACGAACCTGGCAGCCTAGACCTGACGCATGGCCGGATCTTGTACTTGGAAGATGTGCATGTGAGCTTTGATGGTTTCAAAGCCATCAACGGTTTGTCTCTTGACATTGCGCCTGGTGAACTGCGTTGCATCATCGGCCCTAACGGTGCTGGCAAGACCACGATGATGGACATCATCACCGGCAAAACCAAACCCGACTCGGGCCAAGTGTTCTTTGGCAGCACCATCGACTTGCTGCGGCATAACGAACCCGAAATTGCGCAACTGGGCATTGGTCGCAAGTTTCAAAAACCCACGGTGTTTGAACACTTGAGCGTCTTTGATAACTTAGAACTGGCTTTGAAAACACACAAAGGTGTTGCGGCTTCGATGTTCTTCAAACTCAACGGCACGCAACGCGATAGCCTGAGCGAAGTGTTACACACCATTCACTTGGAAGGTAGCGTCACAAGACAAGCTGGCAACCTGAGCCACGGCCAAAAACAATGGCTGGAGATTGGTATGCTGCTCATGCAAGACCCCAAGCTCTTGCTGCTCGACGAGCCCGTAGCTGGCATGACGGACTTTGAAACCGAGCGCACAGCAGAACTTTTCTTGACCCTCAAAGGCAAACACTCGCTAATGGTGGTGGAGCACGACATGAGCTTCATCAACACCATCTCCGACATCGTCACGGTGCTGTGCGATGGCTCGGTGTTGGCGCAAGGCACGCTGGCACAAGTGCAAGCCGACGAGCGCGTGATTGAGGTGTACCTAGGCCGCTAACTCTGATGTTGACTATGCAAACACACGACACTCCCATTCTTCAAGCTGCTCACATCAACCAGTTTTACGGCGGCTCACACATCCTGCGCGATGTGAGCTTTGAGGCCCATCTAGGCCGCATCACCGTCCTCCTGGGCCGCAACGGCGTGGGTAAAACCACGTTACTTAAATCACTGATGGGCGCTGTACCCATTCGCGATGGCGACATCACTTTCAACGGCCAATCGATTGAACGTGCAGCGCCGTACGAGCGCGCGCGCGCAGGGATTGGGTATGTCCCACAGGGGCGCGAAATTTTTGCGCGTCTGACGGTAGAAGACAACTTGCGCATGGGCCTCGCCACGCAACCCCCAGGCACAGAGATTCCTGCGGAGTTGTTCGAACTGTTTCCTGTGCTCAAGCAAATGCTGCATCGCCGCGGCGGCGATTTGTCAGGTGGTCAACAGCAGCAACTGGCAATTGCACGTGCGCTGGCTTCGGGGCCGAAGTTGTTGGTATTGGACGAACCGACCGAAGGCATTCAGCCCAGCATCATCAAAGATATTGGCCGCGTCATTCGCATGTTGGCGAGCCGTGGCGACATGGCGATCTTGTTGTGCGAACAGTATTACGACTTTGCGGAAGAACTGGCTGACGACTACTTGGTGATGGAACGGGGTGAGGTAATTGCGCGCGGCTTAGGTTCGGACATGCAACGCAACAACGTTCGCCAATTAGTGGCTATCTAAAAAGGCAAAACTACATAAACCAAATACGCGGTGGCTTGTCCCCCATCGCCCACAACCCGCGACGCCAAGCTGCCCAAACCCCACGCAACAAATTTTGCGCTGGCTCCACCAATGGCGACAAGGTACGCAACACCACAATGCGGGGATGCGGCGAGGTCACACCAGCAACCAAACCCGCTGGTACAGCCTCAGTCAACTCACGCGCCAAGGCCAAAGCCAAATCGCGTCGTTCCCGCGGTAAATCGGCGCCGCACGCAAACACCAATGTGGCCATGCAACGATGCTTCGCCAAACCCAGTGGACCATCCATCAAGCGTGCATCACGTGCGTCAATCAAACCGCGCTCTAACCACACACCCGACACTTCCATGTGCTGCTGCAACTGTCCATGCTCGAACGGTAAGTTGGCATTGGGCAATCCGAGGGCCGTGATGTCCCACGCCATCATCTCGGCGCTGGGTGCAAGGTCAAACACAGCATGGTTCAAACCGTGGCATCCGTTGTAGGCAATGGTTTCGAGTGGCAGCCACTCTAGGCGTGCGCAATCGCCCACATGAGCTTTGACTTGTTGCGTGGCTAAGCCTTGTTCGCTTCTGTAAAAACGTGTCGCCCCTGGTGTTGTGAGTAGCGCGTGAGTGTTGGAACCTAGGTTCAACTGAATGTCTAACAAGTCACCGCCCACTAAACCGCTGGGTGGGTGCACTAGCACGTTGTGGCACACAGCATCGCCTTCGGGGTAAAGGCTTTGCAAGACGCGCAGTGGGCCTTCGTGTTCGAATTTAGCAACCGTGCGCTCAGCGCTAAGGGTGTATTCGAGTTTGAGATGTGCTTGCCAACCGGCCATTTTTACTAATTTTTTCTAAGCGCTGCAATCATAGCTCTGACAAGCAGAACGCTATTCGCTCCAAATCAATTTTGCCACACCCAAAAGAGGCTAGAAAAATTTCACAACGAATTAGACGCACTATACATAAGCAGCTAATTCAGGAATCACAAAACGTTTCCTAAACGTTTCAGGGCTCATTGCGTCAAAATTCTTGACGCCCCTGCCCCGTCCAGAGCACCCTAAGCGTCCAGATTCTGGACCCGACTATGAGTTCGAGCGGCATGTCAGACTGCACTATGAAAAGTGTCTGCAGGTTTGGAAGAATGCCAAACATCCTAAAATTCAAAAACAATGAGTCCTAATTTTGCTCATGAATTTGAATGGTGATTAGAAAAGATAATCAGTATATCTGGTGCACTTCCAACTGGTGCTTAACCATAGCTCTGACCATCGCTCCGTGCATCAGTCCAGCTCACACTGGTGTTGCAGAAATTGAAGTTGTAGGAAACTACGATAACTCTGTGGGTAGCAGTGACTCAGCCTCTCAAGGGGTGATCAACTCTCAAATCATAGAAAACCGCCCTCTTCTACGCCCCGGTGAAATGCTTGAATATGTTCCGGGCATGGTTGTCACCCAACACTCAGGCGACGGCAAAGCTAACCAATATTTTTTGCGTGGTTTCAATCTCGACCATGGCAGTGACTTCGCTACCAGCATCAATGGCATGCCGATCAACATGCCAACCAATGCACACGGTCAAGGCTACAGCGATTTAAACTTTTTGATCCCTGAGCTTGTGCAGCGAATCGATTACCGAAAAGGACCTTACTACGCACAAGATGGAGATTTCTCCTCTGCTGGTTCCGCCGACTTTCACTACAAGACCAAGCTAGACAAGGACTTCACGCAATTCACACTGGGTCAGCGCGGCTATCAACGCTTTGTAGGAGCAGCATCGCATGAACTTTCCAACGGAATGAACTACGTTGTGGGTCTAGAGCGAATGAACAACAACGGCCCTTGGTCAACGCCTGAGGGTCTTAGAAGAACTAACGGCATCTTCATGCTCAGCGATGGAAGCAAAGCCAACGGGTGGACCGCAAGTCTTATGAGCTATCAAGCTCGTTGGACGTCTACAGATCAAGTACCCCAATCGTTGATCAACTCAGGCCTGAACAATGGGCAACCCTTTGGGCGATTTGACAGCCTAGATTCATCAGATGGAGGAAAGACTGATCGCTCAAGCCTATCTCTGGATTGGAGACAGTCACACGGGAAAGTTTCCGACAAAGTCATGGCCTACGCCATCAACTATGACCTCACTCTGTTTTCAAACTTCACTTATTTCACCAATGATCCCGTCAATGGTGATCAGTTCATGCAAAAAGAGCATCGCAATGTCTATGGCGTCAAAAGTTTACGTCAATGGGTGATTGATGGCGACGTTGAATGGATCAACACGCTAGGACTTCAAAGCAGAAGCGATTTAATAAATGTTGATCTAGCCAACACTCAATCACGCTCAGTCAGTTCATGGATTCGACAAGATAATGTGAGGCAAAACTTGACTGGGATTTTTAGTGACGCACAGGCAAACTGGACGCCATGGCTCAGAACTAACTTTGGATTGCGATATGACCAATACAGCACCCATGTTAAGAGCGTTTTGCAAAACCAAAATTCTGGAGCAGCTACTGCAGGCTTATGGTCACCAAAATTCAGCATGGTCCTTGGTCCATGGCAAAAGACTGAATACTTCTTCAATGCTGGGAAAGGATTTCACAGTAACGATGCTCGCGGTACGACAGCAAAGGTTGACCCCATTGACTCCACTAAAACTGTTGCAAGCGTTCCTGGTCTAGTTGCATCCAAAGGCTATGAAGTCGGCATAAAAACCGAGGCCATACAAGGCTTGCAGTCCTCCCTTTCACTATGGCGATTGGATTTCGATGCTGAGTTGGTTTACGTAGGGGATGCAGGAGGAACTGAATCAGGAAGTTCTAGCCGAAGAACTGGTGTCGAATGGAATAACCGCTGGATGCCAAGTTCTACGTTAGTCATAGACGCTGACCTTGCTTGGACAAAACCTCGTTACAACACTGAAGGTGGATCTGGTGTGTTTGTCCCTAATGCAGTTGAGAAGGTAGCCTTGTTAGCTGCCACAGTAAAAGATGTTGGCAAGTGGAACTTAACTGGACAACTCAGATACATCGGACCTGCTGCATTAGTTGAAGATAACAGCGTCAGATCGAATTCGAGCTCAATCATCAACTTCAAAGCTCGTAGAAATTTCGAAAACAACCAAGCGATTTATGTTGATGTTCTCAACGTCTTTGATCGAAAATTCAATGACATTTCGTACTACGCACCCGACCCATTAAGAACCGTCCGCAACGGCACATTGATCTCGGACAAAGCACTGGTCCACCCTGGAGAACCGCGATCTATTCGAATAACGTACTCAATTAAATACTAGTTTGCACCCCATTGGTGCAATGGCGAATTATGCGATCAAATTTTCACAAGCATTCTTGTCACGTAGCGTGAGCATATGAATTTTTGTAATCCAATTCAACAAGTTCTAGCGTGATGCATCCAACAAGAAGATGCAGCAGCCATGAGATGCCCTACTTAATGCCTCAGCGTCAAGATTCTTGACGCACCCTACCCGCCAAAAGTCCTCCAAGCGTCCAGAATCTGGACAGCCCTACCCCATGTAGTCTCGAACTTCCACAGGTTTTAGTTCGATGACTTACGAGAGAGTCGAACCACGAGAGTTGCTAGCTAACTTAATCTGACTATATCTAGACAAAATCGAGGACACACCCCCGATAGAAAAGCTAACCCAATTTCCACTGCCGCAAAACCTAGGCTAATTCTTGAACTTCATTTCCGCAGTCCATAGATCTAACGCCCCCTGCATACGAAGCCAACTCTCAGGCGTCCCCCCCACTACTCTGGCAATTCGAATAGCCATCGCCGCTGTCACGGATCTCTTCTCATGCAACAAATCTGAAACAGTTTGCCTGCTAACCATCAAACGCGCAGCAAATTCAACTTGCGTCCAGGCCATAACAGGCAACACGTCTTCACGGAGCACAGCTCCAGGATGAGTAGGTTTACGGGTTCGATGACGCAAAGACTTCATCAATGATGGTCCTCAACTCAATTTCCAGTCTTCTCAACTTTAAAAATATTTTTGACAATGCGACTTAGCTTGTTTCGGAAAATTTCAACACTTTCAAATCTGATCGCGCATCGACAAGCGACTTTGAATAGATGCCATTTTCGCAATATTTAGCGGCGGTAGAACAGACTTGACAAGATAATCTATTGCTTCATTGAGGACAGCTATTCGCCGTACCGGAATACGGGTTTTCTGAAAATCAACCGCCATCTGCTCCAAAATTACTGAAGCTTTTGCAAGTTGATTTTTTGCATGAAGCAATGCTTTTAGCGCGTCCGCCCTCGCCTCACGAGCTTCAACAAGCTTGAGCTCATCAATTGTCATTTCGTCTTTACTACGTTTCATTCGCGTAGTGTTGCTTCTGCTTTGTTAATGAGCAACCTAGCCCCAATAACCCATCACTCAGAAAGTTCATTTTTGAGCAGCATGTAAAGTGCGATGAATTACACAACTTATTCCACGGTTTGATTCTGGTTTCGTTTGATTTTTTTCTCAGCAACAATGACAATTTTAGGTATACCTTTTTTTGAAATTTTTATGAAATTTCAAGCTGGCAATAGCTTTCTCGGTTGAGTGGCGAGAGTAAAATGGCAAACCAATAGTGCTAATTTTGCTCTTTTGTCGGAAAAGTTGCGAAACGCAACTTTTGACCCAATTACACGAAATATTACACGTTTATCAAAAACACCAATAAGTCATTGATTTATATAGGATTTTGACGAGCATGTTTTCCTGTTAATCCGTAGGTCCCTGGTTCGAGCCCAGGTCGAGGAGCCAATAAAGACAAGGCCTTGCAGAGATGCAAGGCCTTTTTCTTTTGGGTCACGGCATTCATGTAGGCACTGTGTAGGCATTTCAAATCAACATCGACGCCAGACTCATCAAGTTCAAAAGAAATTTTTGACCTCTACTGAGTGATAGTAGACCCAACTGGTGCAACCAAGATGACAACAGTAGCCATGTCTGACTTTGATAGTAGTGGCCAAGACCTGCCCCACTAGCCGCACCACTAATCTAGAAGATAGTCCTCGTGATCAAGGTTATTTTTAAACTTGATTGTTTGTATTTGTATCAGCATTTGAATTAATCCGATGCTGTTGCGCGAATTGAGCCGAAGGAATCCGAACCAAGCTGCTTTGTGGCCTGACTTCGAGCGACAGACCTGCCGCCCAAGACTCAATTTTGGTCTCTGCAAAGAGCCATGAGACACAGCGCATCTACCGCACAAGAAATGTCCTACAGAAATGAAAAACGCCCCGTGAGGGGCGTCTTTGCTTGTTTGCTGGCGGAAACGGAGGGATTCGAACCCTCGATGAGGCTCTACACCCCATACTCCCTTAGCAGGGGAGCACCTTCGGCCACTCGGTCACGTTTCCAGCAGGTGCATATTATGCCCTAACTTAAGCAGCAGGCTGGTCCAAATCGAAAGCTTTATGCAACGCGCGCACAGCGAGTTCCATGTACTTCTCATCAATCACCACAGATGTCTTGATTTCAGATGTCGAGATCATTTGGATGTTGATGCCCTCTTCGCTCAATGAACGGAACATTTTGCTGGCCACACCCACGTGGCTGCGCATCCCGATACCCACGATAGAGACTTTGCAAATCTTGGTATCGCCTTGCACATCAGATGCGCCCAAGGCTGGCAACACTTTGTCTTTCAACAAATCTGTTGTGCGAGCGTAATCGTTACGGTGCACGGTGAAGCTGAAGTCGGTTTTGCCATCCTTGCTGATGTTTTGGATGATCATGTCCACTTCAATGTTGGCTTCAGCCACAGCGCCCAAGATTTGGTAAGCGATACCTGGCTTGTCTGGCACGCCGACCACAGAGATTTTGGCTTCGTCACGGTTGAATGCGATGCCCGATACGATTGCTTGTTCCATTTTTTCGTCTTCCTCAAAGGTGATCAACGTGCCTGATTTGGCTTCTTCGTTGATGTCAATGTCCCACGAGGTGAAGCTGGACAACACGCGCAGCGGCACCTTGTATTTACCTGCAAACTCAACCGAGCGAATTTGCAAAACTTTGCTACCCAAAGATGCCATCTCCAGCATCTCTTCGAAACACAGCGTTTCTAAGCGACGGGCTTCAGGCACCACACGTGGGTCGGTGGTGTACACACCATCCACGTCGGTATAAATCAAACACTCTTTGGCTTTGAGAGCTGCTGCCACGGCAACTGCCGAGGTGTCAGAGCCGCCACGGCCTAAGGTGGTGATGTTGTCGTGTTCGTCTTTGCCTTGGAAGCCCGTGATGATGACCACTTTGCCAGCATCCAAATCAGCACGAACCCGCACATCGTCAATCGACTCAATGCGGGCCTTGGTGTAGGCGTTGTTGGTGCGAATCGGCACTTGCCAGCCAGCGTAGCTCACTGAGGGCTGGCCTTCGGCCTGCAAAGCAATAGCCAACAACGCTGAAGACGCTTGCTCGCCCGTTGAGGCCAGCATGTCGAGTTCGCGGTTGTAGGCCGAGTCGGCTTTGGAAGGGGCCAATTCTTTGGCCAGGCCAAGCAAACGGTTGGTCTCACCGCTCATCGCGGAGGGAACCACCACCATTTGGTGACCTGCACGGGCCCACTTGGCCACGCGCTTAGCGACGTTGCGAATGCGCTCTGTCGAGCCCATCGACGTGCCGCCGTATTTATGAACAATCAATGCCATATTTCTTTAAAACTGTTGTGTTATGGGCAAAAAACCTACAGATTGTAGCAACGCAAGACCGCCCCATCTCGCCGCACAAAACCACGCCCCACCTTGATATCGATGTTGTGGCCTCGTGTGGTGCAAGCTTTCACCTGCACCAGCAATGCCTGCAGTTGAGCTGCGCTGGCTTGAGAGTGCTCTAGCGCCAGCCAAAGGCGCAACACGTTCGATTGCCGAGCCTCACTGAGTTGCTGCAAAGCTTTGATCGCAGGTGGATTGCCCACGATTTGCAAATCTTGTTCAGCCACCTCTTGCAGCAGGGTTTGCGCTTGCGCCGCATGCGAAGCACTGCGCGCAAAGGTTTGCCTAAAAGATGGGAATGCCTGCTCAATCACAGGCAGCAACTCAGCACGGATACGGTTGCGTGTGTAGCGCGTGTCTTCATTGGTGGGGTCTTCAACCCAGGCTTGGCCTGAAGCCCTAAGAGCATCACGTAAGGCGGCCCCAGGCACATCCAACCAAGGGCGGTGATAAGTCACACCATGACGCTCAGCCACGGCTGGCATACAAGCCAGACCAGGCAAGCCTGCACCACGTGAGAGCGCCAGCAGCAAGGTCTCCACTTGGTCATCCGCATGCTGCGCCAAGGCCATGTCTTTGATGTGTCCACCCCAGTTATTTTGCAGTGCCTCAGCCAGCGCTCGGTAACGGGCTTGACGAGCGGCATCTTCTGGGCTTTCGCCCACTGCGTGAGCTGCGTTGACCCGTTGCACCACCAGCGGCACATAAAGGCGCTCACACAGCGCCACGCAATGCGCTTCAAAATCATCTGCTGCCGTTTGTAAACCGTGATGCACATGGACAGCATGCACCTTGCCCGGCCAACGTGTGGCACAGGCAACTAGTAAGGCGGTGGAATCGGCCCCGCCGCTGAGTGCAACGGAGAATGGGCCTAAGTGCTGGAGCGCGTCCAGCGAGGGGAAATCAGCGTTCAGCTTTGGTGTCGGTGAAGCGGCCATAGCTTTGCAGACGCTCGTAACGCTTGTCGAGCAACTCTTTGACCTTCATGTCCGTCACTTGGCGCCAAGCGTCGTTCAGGCCGCGCTTGAGTTGAGCTGCCATTTGCTTGGGGTCACGGTGCGCGCCACCCACTGGCTCATTCACGATTTTGTCGACCAAACCCAAGGCCTTCAGGCGATGGGCGGTGATGCCCAATTGCTCTGCAGCATCTTCGGCACGGTCAGATGTTTTCCACAAGATCGAGGCACAGCCTTCAGGGCTAATGACTGAGTACACCGAGTACTGCAGCATCAGCACTTGGTCAGCCACGCTGATGGCCAATGCGCCGCCCGAGCCACCTTCACCAATGATGGTGGTGATGATCGGCACTTCGAGTTGGGCCATTTCAAAAATATTGCGGCCAATCGCTTCAGATTGGCTACGCTCTTCCGCGTCAATGCCGGGGTAAGCGCCGGGGGTGTCCACAAAGGTGAACACAGGCAGCTTGAACTTCTCAGCGGTCTTCATCAAACGCAAAGCTTTGCGGTAGCCCTCTGGACGGCTCATACCAAAGTTACGCGCTACGCGCTCTTTGGTGTCGCGGCCTTTTTGTTGGCCCAAGACCATGCAAGCATTGCCATTGAAACGGGCCAAACCACCCACGATGCTCAAGTCATCGGCAAAGTGACGATCACCATGCATTTCAACAAAGTCAGTGAAGATTTCTTTGATGTAGTCCAGTGTGTAAGGACGCTCGGCGTGGCGGGCGATTTTGGTGATCTGCCAAGGTGTGAGGTCGCTGTAAATCTCTTTGGTCAGCTGCATGCTTTTCTTGCTGAGCTGGTCGATCTCGTCCGAGATGTCCACCGCTGACTCGCTTTGCACATAGCGCAGCTCTTCGATCTTGCCTTCTAGTTCAGCAATCGGTTGTTCAAAGTCGAGGAAAGTTCGTTTAGCCAAAATTCATTACTCCTTAGCCGCTCAGTAAGCCACTGGCAGCGGATCTAGCGATCGCCAAATATACCAAGTCGCCACACTGCAGTAAGGCGCCCATGCCGCAGCCACCTCACGGGCTTCGCTGCGGCTGACCGCCTCGCCCGAGAAATAGTTGTGGCTAATCCCGTTGATCAAGCCCACATCGTCCAGCGGCAAAACATTAGGCCGCATGAGATGGAACATCAAAAACATCTCAGCCGTCCAGCGACCAATGCCGCGAATAGCGACCAACTCTTCGATGATGGCGTCATCCGTCATCTCAGACCATTTCTTCACATGTAATGCGCCATTGTCAAAGTGCAGCGCCAAATCCACGATGTATTCGACCTTGCGGGCGGACAAACCTGCGGCACGCATGTCATCCACCTTGAGCTTGAGCACATTGACGGGTGTGATTTTGCGAGGCAGACTGGCAAAGCGGTCCCACACGGTTTGGGCCGCCTTGACCGACACCTGTTGGCCCACAATGCTGCGCGCCAGCGTGACAAACGCGTCGCCGCGCGACTGCAAGGAAGCTTCACCAAACTGAGGAATCAGGCGCTTCATCACCCGATCTTTTTTCATCAGGTGTTTGCAGGCCTCACCCCAGTATTCGGGTGTGGCAACAATGATTTTTTCGTTAGGGGCCATGTTTAGCCACGCTCCCACGTCGTGCCCGTGGGCGAGTCTTTGAGCACGATGCCTTCGGCTGCCAAAGCTTGGCGAATACGGTCGGCTTCTACAAAGTTCTTGGCGGCCTTGGCGGCTGCGCGTGCAGCGATTTGCGCTTGAATAGCATCTTCGTCTACGCCAGCGCCTGCTTGGGCAAAGGCTTTGGGATCGTCTTGCAACAAACCCAAAACGCCGCCCAAGGCTTTGAGCAAGCCAGCAGTCTGCGCAGACTGTGTACGGTTGACTTCACCAGCTAATTCAAACAACACAGCCACAGCTTCGGGCGTACCAAAGTCTTCGTCCATCGCGGCTTTAAAACGCGCTGCATGGGGCTCGGTCCAATCGATCGTCACCTCATCAGGAACAACAGTACCCAACGCGGTGTAAAGGCGTTTCAAAGCACCACGTGCATCGTTCAAATGCACATCGCTGTAATTGAGCTGGCTGCGGTAGTGGCTGCGCACCACGAAGAAGCGGACCGTCTCTGCATCAAACTCTTTGAGCACATCACGGATGGTGAAAAAGTTGCCCAAGCTCTTGGACATTTTTTCGTTGTCCACGTTAATGAAGCCGTTATGCATCCACACGCTGGCCATTTTTTGGCCATTGGCACCTTCGCTTTGGGCGATTTCGTTCTCGTGGTGTGGAAACTGCAAGTCAGCGCCACCGCCATGAATATCAAAGCTCTGACCCAGCATCTCACAACTCATAGCAGAGCACTCAATGTGCCAGCCTGGGCGGCCTGCGCCAAAGGGGCTGGCCCACTTCACCTCTTCTGGCTCGCTCTCTTTGGCGGATTTCCAAAGCACAAAGTCCAACGGATCTTGTTTGCCGTCGTCCACGGCCACGCGCTCACCCGCTTGCAACTCATCCAATGATTTACCCGACAACTTGCCGTAGCCTGGGAACTTGCGCACAGCGTAGTTCACATCGCCATTGCTGGCTTGGTAGGCCAAGCCTTTGTCTTGCAAAGTACCAATCATGGCCAACATTTGCGGCACATAGTCCATCGCACGGGGCTCGTGCGTGGGGCGCTCGATGCCCAAAGCATCCGCATCTTGGTGCAAAGCATCAATCATGCGATCAGTCAGGCCGCGCACGGTTTCACCATTTTCCAGCGAACGCTTGATGATCTTGTCGTCAATGTCGGTGATGTTGCGCACATAGGTCACGCGGTAGCCACTAGCTTTGAGCCAACGCTGCACCACGTCAAACGCCACCATCGAACGGGCATGGCCCAGATGACACAGGTCATACACGGTCATGCCGCACACGTACATGCGCACATGGCCAGGTTCTAACGGCGAAAAGTTCTCCAGCGCACGCGTGAGCGTGTTGTGAATGCGAAGCGTCATGAGTGAATCGAGAGAAGACCGCAAAGATGGGTCGGTAATGAGGTGAAAGCCAAAGAGTCGTCCAGACCCTCTGTTTTACAATGTATGAAGTATACAAAGCACATGACAAACCCTCACGCACTCTCAAATCGCATGCCTTTGGCCATGATCGATAGCTTTCAACTTCGCACACTCGCCCTTTGCAAAGTTCATAAGTTTTGCTTTTTGACATTGGGATTTTCGTTATTGGCGACCATAAGTCCAATCCAAGCCCAAAGCGTGGACGCAGAGGAATGGCAACCGGGTCAATCGCTGACGATCAAAAAAATTGCCAGCACGCCCCATAACGATGTTCGAAAGTTGTTGCGCCAAGCGAAGTACCAACAAGCATTGCTGCTGGTCAATAAAAACCTAGCCACCAACCCGCGTGATCCACAAATGCGGTTTTGGCAAGGGTTTATCTTTGAACAGATGGGACAACCTGACATGGCGCTTCAGGTCTACCTAGAGTTGACCCGCGAGTTTCCTGAACTGGCTGAGCCGTTTAACAACTTAGGGGCCATCTACGCCGCCAAGGGTGACTACCCAAAGGCCAAAGCAGCACTAGACAATGCCTTGCGTGCCAATCCGAATTACGCGGCAGCCCACGAGAACATGGGTGATTTGCTGGTCAATATGGCGCGTCAATCCTATGAACGCTCTTTGACCATCGAGCCCAAGCAAAGTGGCATTTCCCAAAAGATTGAACAAATCAAACCCGTCCTAGAAATTACCCAAGGCAAACCATGACACTTTCATCTGTGACCCGCCGTTTATTGTGTAAAGCCAGCTTTTTGGCCCTCGCCTTCGCAGGCTTGACGCACAGCGCCATTGCCCAAGAAGCGCCACGCGTCAAGTTCGTCACCAATGCCGGTGAATTCGTGGTCGAGGTCTACCCAGACAAAGCCCCCAAAACAGTCGAGAACTTCTTGCAATACGTACGCGATAAGCATTACGACGGCACGATTTTTCACCGCGTGATTGCTAACTTCATGGTGCAAGGTGGCGGCTACGACCAACGCTATTTGGAACGTCGCACACGCCCACCCGTTGAACACGAAGGCCGTGAAGCCTTGGCCAAGGGCGGTCCGCGCAATACAGTGGGCACTCTGGCCATGGCACGCACCAACGCACCTCACTCAGCCACTGCTCAGTTCTTTATCAACGTGGTGGACAACGGTTTTCTGGACCCCAACCCACAGCAGCCTGGCTACACCGTGTTTGGCAAAGTCGTCTCCGGCATGGAAACCGTTCAAAAAATTCGCAGCGTGCCTACAGGCTTTGGTGGCCCCTTTCCCTCTGACGTGCCGCAAACACCCATCGTGATTCAATCTGCCCGCTTGCTTTAAGCACACGGCTTAAATCCCTCTTATTCAATTCAAGGAAATACACCATGAGCAACCCTCAAATCGAACTGCACATCGCCGGCCAAGGCATCATCACCATCGAACTCGATGCTGAAAAAGCGCCCAAGTGCGCTGAAAACTTCTTGAACTACGTGAACAAGGGTCACTACAACAACACCATTTTTCACCGCGTGATTCCAGGCTTCATGGTGCAAGGCGGCGGCTTTGAGCCAGGCATGACACAAAAAGATTGCGACGAGCCAATCGAGAACGAAGCCAACAACGGCCTCAAAAACAACCACTACACGTTGGCCATGGCTCGCACATCCGATCCACACTCGGCCACAGCCCAGTTCTTCATCAACGTGGCTGACAACGACTTCTTGAACCACAAAGCACCCAGCATGCAAGGCTGGGGCTATGCCGTGTTTGGCAAAGTCGTAGCTGGCCAAGACGTGGTCGACAAAATCGCCGCTGTCAAAACTGGCCGCAAAGGCTTCCATGACGACGTGCCAAAAGAAGACGTCGTGATCGAAAAAGCAGTGGCGCTCTAAGCCTCATTTATGTCCACACCACCTCTGCTGCCCCAGCCTGTACCCAGCGTACAAGCACCGCAGCACTGGCAGCGTGTGGACTTCATCTCAGACCTGCATCTAGATGCCCATGAGCCCGCCACATTTGAGGCGTGGGCTCAACACATGGCGCACACATCCGCAGACGCCATATTCATCTTGGGTGATTTGTTCGAGGTCTGGGTAGGCGACGACAACCAAGACCCCTTCGCTTTGAAGTGCATCGCCGCAATCAAAGCCACCGCGCAGCGTATGCCCGTGTATTTCATGTGCGGCAACAGAGATTTTTTGGTGGGTGCGCGCTTACTTGAAGCCACTGGCATGCAGGGCTTGAGTGACCCCTCGGTGCTTGACCTTGGTTCGGCGAACGGCGCAACACCCACGCGCATCTTGCTCAGCCACGGCGATGCCCTCTGCTTGGACGACCAGGACTATTTGGCGTTTCGCGCTCAAGTGCGCCAACCCGAGTGGCAAGCAACCTTCTTAGCCAAGCCTTTGGCCGAGCGCCAAGCCTATGCGCGAGACGTGCGAAGCCAAAGTGAAGCACTCAAGCGCAGTCACACAGACTATGCCGATGTCGATACCCAAGCGGCCATCGCGTGGCTCAAGGCAACAGATGCCCAAATACTTCTGCACGGTCACACCCATAAGCCTGCGGTGCATGACTTGGGCAATGGCTTGAGCCGTTGGGTGCTGAGCGATTGGCATGCGGATGCCCAGCCGCCTCGCCTAGAAGTTTTGAGCTGGCTTCGCCAAAACGAACAAAGCCCCACACGGGAGCTTTGTCGATTGCCACTGAGCGTGGCTTAGCGTTTGTCTGAACGCTTGAATTAGCGCTTCAGCAACACCTTCAGTGCCGATTGCAGACGACGCGCCAACGCTTCGTCATAAGCACCACCCAACACCTGAGCCGCATCAGTCGCCCACGTCATTTGTGGTGATGGGTCATTGCGACGCGTGAGCATTTGCAACTGCAAGGCACGACGGGCGTCCATGTGCGCGGCAGGTGTAGGCAAGTCAGCTGCCACTTCCAAGCGCAACAAAGGTGTCACCACCTCGCCTTTTGGCTCGGCAGACACTGCTTGCGCCCATTGCGTACGCTGAGCAGGGTTGAGCTTGCTGCCAATCGCTTGCGCGGCTGGTACTTGGGCTGCATCGCGCTTTTCCCAAGCGTGCATCAACTGGGTCAACACTTCGCCGTGGGCTTGTGAAGCCAATCGACGCAAGGCGTCTTGCGCTGACTCCAAAGCATGACGTTGCGCACGGAAAGCCGCATCGCCCAAACGTGGACCACGAGGCGCAAAGCCTTCACGGCCGCCGTCACGACCAAAACCTGGCTTGTCGCCAAACTTGCCGCCTGGCTTGCCATCGCGGCCGCGACCAGCGGGTGCAACTTCGGTACGTTTTTGGCCTGGGCGGTCATCACCGCGCACAGCGACCACAGGGCGAGGTGCGACTTTGGGTTTGACAGGCGCAACTTCGGCTGCTGGCTCTGCGGCTTCTGCAGAGTTGTCAGCAGGCTGCTCTGCGTTTGCTTCAACGCTTGCTTCGTCCGAACTGTGTGCTGCACCGCTTGATGCAGCTTCGGCTGATGCGTCAGTCGTCATTTCTGTAGTGGGTTCAGCCGCGGCGCTGGCGGCGACCGCTTCAGCTGAAGCCTCAGGGGTAGCAACAGGCGCAGGGGTTGCCGCTGGGGCCACCACTTCACCACGCGCGATTTGCTCCAACACTTGCATCGCTGCACGAATAGCTGCTGCATCGCCTTTGGCGGTGGCCGAATCCAAAGCCTTGGCGGCATCTAACACTGCTTTGTCGTGAGGTGTCAGCGCGGCTTGGGATTGTTCACGCACCGATGACTTGCGAGCAAACGCTTCGTCAATCGGTTGACGGAAAGCGTCCCACAGTTTTTGTTCCTGCTTGCGATCGAGCACCACAGCGTGAGCTTCTTCTTGCCAGCGTTGTTGCAAGGCTTTGACGGCATCCACACGCAAGGTGGGCGCAGCGCCCAAAGCTTGCGCTTCGGCAATCAGCGCATGGCGGCGCGCCAGGCTGGCCTTTTGCATCACTTCCAGCGGTTCATGCGCTGCGTGAATAGCGGCCTTCCAAACAGGCTGCAATTCGGCGAACATTTTTTCGCTCAGGTGGCCGCTTTCGCGCCAGCGTTGTGCGAACTGGTGCAACTGACGAGCCACACCTTTCCAGTCTGGGCCATTGGCATGCTCCACCGTCCACGCTTTGACTTCTTCAATCAAAGCCAAACGTTGAGCTTTGTGCGCCGTGGTTTGAGCACGGGCTTCTTTGAGCCAGGCATCCACCACTTCGTGGGCACGGTTGCAAGCGCTGTCAAAGCGCTTCCACAACGCGGGGTTGGGTGCAGCTTCTTTGTCGATTTTTTTCCATTGCTCGCGCAGGCCACGCAAGGTCTCTTGCATCTTGCGGCCGCCCATGGCGGGAATCCGAACCACTTCATCCGCTTTGGCAGCTGGTTTTTCTGCGGCAGGCGCTTGCGCAGAAGCGTCGGGCGCAGTCGTCTCGTTAGTCACTTCTGCTGGTGACGCAACTTCTAAGGCAGGCGCTGCACTAGCTTCTGGTGTGCTGACGACCTCAGTGGCCACTGCCTCATTCAAGATGACTTCAGCTGTTGCCTCGTGGGAAGGTGCTGCTTCATCAGCCTTAGCCACTTTGGCTTTTGCGGGCTTGGCCGAAGGCGCAGGCTTGAACAAAGCCTCTGCTTGCATGGCCAGCTCTAGACGTTTTTGATCCACCACGGCTTTGTCAGCCGTAGGCTTGACCTTGCGGGTCGCGTCCACGCCAGCAGCGGGCTTGGCTGCTTTTTCTGGCACGGCAGCTTGGGGTAACACTTCGCCACGCGCCACACGAATTTGGTCAGACCATGCTGGCACGGCTGGCAACGGCGCTGCAGCATCGGCCGCAGCGGCTTCAGTCAAGGTCAAGGCCTCGCCAAAAGCAGTCCACACGGCTTGCACTTGTTGGGTACTGGTTTGCAGCGCAGGCGCAAACTTGGCGTCGACGCTCGGCCATTGGGTATCGGCCGCCAAAGCCTGGGCTTGGGCCAGCCAACGGTCGAGGTCGGCTTGCAAGGCTTCGCGTTGAGCCAAGGCTTCTTGCCAAGGCTTGGTGGACAAGACTTCAATGCGCTGAGCCAACAACACAGCGGCTTCGCGCTGCACTTGGGTTTGGTGTTGCAAGTCTTCAATGGCTTTGACACGTTCGGCCAAGGCGGTTTTCAATCCGGCCAATGGTTCGCGCGATAACGGCGCACCTGCTTTGGCCGCATCGCGTTGCCAACCCATGGCGTCAGCCAAATTGATGTGGGGCGCATCGCGCAGAGCTTCGCCTTTGGCGGCCCACTCGACGATCAATGCGTCTTGATCTTTGCTACGGCGCAATTCGTCCAACTTTTCGCGCAACACTTTGGCAGCACCTTTGTCGCGGTGGCTCATTTCGTCAAAGACGGCTTGAACCTGCTCCAAGGTGGGCTGGCCAGCCAGCCAGTCGCGCAGGTGCGCGGTGCGCTCTGCTGAGGTAGAAACGGTGAAGGCCCCGCCAGTCAATTTGTCTAAGGCGGCGAGGTCGAGGGATTTGTTGGAAGAATCAGTCACAAGTAGGGCTCACAGTAAATTAGGGGTGATTGTCGCCGAGGCTTTAAAATTTCGGCTACTTCCTATTTAATTAATTTATGTCTATTCCCATGTTCGCCCGATTACAGCTAGGTCTACGTACCTTTGCGTCGGACGTTGCGCAAGGCTTTTTTGCCATTTCCCACAACGGCTTAGCCGTCGTGGGCCTCTCCATCTTCTTCTTTGTCGTGGCGCTGACCGTGCGCCCCGACCTGCGTGTGGTTACCGAGGCCAAGATCATCAGCTGGCTACAAGAGCGCCAATACGACGAACTGGGCATTGCCACCGATGCCGATGCTGTTGACCGCGCCACCGCCACCGACCCCCGCGACTTACCCAAGCAACAAGCCAATCTTGCCTATTGGTTAAGCAAAAAATACCGCGTCGCGCCAGAGCCATTGAGTGCCTTGGTGTCAGAAGCTTATGACGTGGGCCCAGACAACAACATCGAGCCCACCCTCATCTTGGCCGTCATGGCCATTGAGTCCGGATTCAACCCATTTGCCCAAAGTCATGTGGGCGCTCAAGGCCTGATGCAGGTCATGACCAAGGTCCACGAACAAAAATACCAAGGTTTTGGTGGCGCATTGGCTGCATTCGACCCCGTAGCCAACGTGCGCGTAGGCGTGAACGTGCTCAAAGAGTGCATCAACCGTGCTGGCAGCCTAGAAGGCGGCCTCAAACTCTATGTGGGCGCTGGCAATATGAAAGACGACCAAGGCTACGCGGCCAAGGTCATGGCCGAAAACGCACGCCTCCAACAAGTGGCCAAGGGCGTGCAAGTGCCGATTTCCGCCCCGCCATCCACCGCTGCCGAGGCTGCCACTGCTCGTTTGGAGAGTTTGTGGGAAAAAGCCCAGCGTTTAACCCCTTTTGGTAAAGATGACGAGGAATAAGTTGTTGTGAAGCGCGGTAAACTCTGACCCGCGCGCAACTGGCGATAGGCGTAACAGGTTGACCTGATACCGCTGACGTGGATGTATGACCACTGGGAAGCGCGCAGCCTCTGTTCACAGAGGTGTTTTGCCGTTCGCCTGGGCAGCCATTACTTCACCTTTTTCTAGGACTGCCAGTATGTACAACCGCAACATCACGATCGAACAAACCGATCCAGACCTCTGGGCCGCCATTCAGGCCGAAAACGCCCGCCAAGAGCACCACATTGAATTGATCGCCAGCGAGAACTACGCGTCTCCAGCCGTCATGCAAGCCCAAGGCTCGCAACTGACCAACAAATACGCCGAAGGCTATCCCGGCAAGCGCTACTACGGTGGCTGCGAAAACGTGGACGTAGCCGAGCAATTGGCCATCGACCGTATCAAACAAATCTTTGGTGCAGAAGCTGCCAACGTGCAACCCCATTGCGGTGCATCGGCCAACGAAGCCGTGTTCCTCGCTTTCTTGAAGCCAGGCGACACCATCATGGGCATGAGCTTGGCCGAAGGCGGTCACTTGACCCACGGCATGGCATTGAACATGTCTGGCAAGTGGTTCAACGCTGTTTCTTATGGTCTGGATGCCAACGAAGCGATCGATTACGAAGCCATGGAAGCCAAAGCCCGCGAACACAAGCCAAAGCTCATCGTGGCCGGCGCTTCTGCTTACAGCTTGCACATCGACTGGGCACGTTTTGCCAAGATCGCCAAAGAAGTTGGCGCAATCTTCATGGTCGACATGGCCCACTACGCTGGCTTGATCGCCGCAGGCCAATACCCGAACCCCGTGCCTCATGCGGACGTGGTGACATCGACCACCCACAAGAGCTTGCGCGGCCCACGTGGCGGCATCATCTTGATGAAAGCCGAACACGAAAAAGCCATCAACAGCGCCATCTTCCCCGGCCTGCAAGGCGGCCCATTGATGCATGTCATCGCTGCCAAGGCAGTGGCATTCAAAGAAGCTTTGCAGCCTGAGTTCAAAGAGTACCAAGCCCAAGTGGTGAAAAACGCCAAGATCGTGGCTGAGACTTTGACTGCACGCGGCTTGCGCATCGTCAGCGGCGGCACACAAAGCCACGTGATGTTGGTGGACCTGCGTTCCAAGAAAATCACAGGCAAAGAAGCCGAAGCTGCTTTGGGCGCGGCCCACATGACGATCAACAAGAACGCCATCCCGAACGACCCAGAGAAGCCATTCGTCACCAGCGGTGTGCGCATCGGCACGCCAGCGATGACGACCCGCGGTTTCAAGGACGAAGAAGCTCGCATCACGGCTAACTTGATTGCTGACGTGTTGGACAACCCACACGATGAGGCGAACATTGCGGCTGTGCGTGCCAAAGTGCATGCGCTGACTTCTAAGTTTCCTGTTTACAAGTAACTTTGTCTTCAACCCCGTCCTTTGTGGCGGGGTTTTTGTTTGTCTTCGCTGTTTTGTTCGGTTCTTCCTTCGCTCGTTAAGAGTTTCTCGCCGGATAGGGCACGGGTTGCAGGTACGGCGGGCTCTTCATGCTGGGGTACCAGAAATCATCGCCCGCCGCACCTACAACCCGCGCTGCTTGAGGTTCGAAATGGTTCGCTCGTTGCTTTGCAACTTTGCCGCCTACCCCTTGCGACTGAAACATGCGAGCGAAGCAAAGCAAGGACGCAGACTGAGGGTGTTTGGTATTGGCCGCTGACGATTTCTGGTACTACAGCATGAGGAAGCGGCCAATACCAAATGCCCTCAGCGAGCCCAGCACAAAACAAAGCACACAAAAGCACCGCAACCCAACAAGCAAAAGAGAGAACAACAAATGAAATGTCCCTTCTGCGGCCACCTAGAAACCCAAGTCGTCGAGACCCGCATGTCCGAAGACGGCGACTCCATTCGCCGCCGCCGCCAATGCGGTGCTTGTGAAAAGCGTTACACCACTTACGAGCGCCCCGACGTCAGCTTCCCCAACATCGTCAAAAAAGACGGTCGCCGCATCGAATACAAACGCGAAAAGATCCTTGAATCCATGGGTCTTGCATTGCGCAAACGCCCCGTTAGTACTGAGCAGGTGGACAACGCCATCGAGCGCATCGAAGAAAAACTTCTCAGCCTTGGCCAACGCGAAGTGCCCTCCACACGCATTGGCGAGCTCGTCATGCGCGAACTCAAAAAGCTAGACAAAGTCGCCTACATCCGTTTTGCCAGCGTGTATCGCAGCTTTGAAGACATCGACGACTTCAAAAGCTTGGTGGACGAAGTTCGCAAGTAGTTTTCGAGTCTCAGCCATGCGCTGATGCCCTTTCAAAACCTAGCATTTGCGCCATGCAATCGCTAGGTTTTTTTATGTCTTCGCAATCCTCAACACAAGGTTTCACACTCGTTGAAATGCTGGTGTGTTTGGGCGTTCTCGGTGTCATGGCATCGTTTGCCATCCCAGAATGGCAACGCCTGCAAGAACGCAGCCGTGTCGAAGCAGCCCGTGACCAACTGATGAACGATTTGCAAACTGCACGTGTGCGTGCCTTGCAAAGGGGTGAAACATTGCAGCTGAGTCGGCTGCGTGATTGCACATGGGCCACGTCAGCCAGCAATGATTGGAGCTGTGGTTGGCAGCTGGTCGTCAAAGCGGATCAAACCGTGCTGCTCACTTCGCAGCTGCACACACCGCTGCAAGTCACGTTTGCCAAATCAGACCCGCTAGACGTTAGCCACCGTGGAGACCTTGGCACAGTGGGTGATCGATGGGTGATTAAGTCGAAACAGTCTTCACTCAACATGGCCAACGTGTTGTGCCTCAGCAGCGCCAGCCGCTTGCGCTGGCAATCGGGTGAGTCATGCAGCAACTGAACCTGCCACGCCAGCAGCGACGCTTGCAACTCAAAAGGCGAACAACAAAGCTGCCGTTTGGCATTGCGTTGCTCGAAGCCCTCGTCGCTTTGGTTGTGCTCGCGTTTGGGGTGCTTGGTTTGCTGTGGATGCACCAACAAGCTTTGGTACAACAGCGGCAACAACTCATGCGCTCTGTAGCCATTGGTATCGCCGACGACTTGGCTGAGCGCATGCACTTGAATGCGGCTGAACGTGCGATGTATGCCAAAGCATGGGGTAATACCAGCAGCAACACAACTGCTGCACAAGATTGCACCGCCAACGCTTGCACACGCCAAGAGTTGGCTGCGTGGGACTTGCAACAGCTGCAACTCACCTTGCAAAGCCAGCTCCCCGAAGGCGATGCTGCCGTTTTTACTTTGACGGGTACGCCTAACTGGTGGGGCGTCACGATTGCTTGGCGCGATGCAAATGAAACCTACCGCACCGATACAGCATCTGGCTCTCCACCCTGCCCCGCACAGATGAGCTGCTGGCGCTTGCTCTTCAGGCCCGATCGATGAGCCCACTCGAACGCTCTATCGAAAAGCAGCGGGGCTACACCCTGCCTGAGCTGCTCTTTGGCATGGCGCTCGGCCTTCTGGTCATCGCCGCAGCCACATCGGCCTACGGCACCAGTAAGCAAACATGGAATGCCATGGCCGCCGCTGATGCGGTGCACACCAACGCACGCGCCGCCTTGCGCAACATCCGTGAGCAAGCGCACATGGCAGGGGCTTCATATTTACAAGCCAGCAGCTTCAAGGTGAGCACGAACGAAATCATCAGCACTGTCACCTTCAACGTCGAAATTTCACCGTCCGAGGACATCGGACAAGCTGCGTTGGCAGGTGTCAACGGCGCCAAAAGTATAGAAAGTCTCACCCTTGGCCACTGGCGCGCGCTCGATGCCATTGACTGCCAAGGCAACACCGGCAGCACCCACACCAGCGTGCGCAACGACTACAAACTCAACACCAACAAAGAACTGAGCTGCAAAGACATCAACCCCAGCAACAGCACCTACCAAGCTTTGGCCGAAGGCGTGGAAGACTTTCAGCTGCGCTATGCCGAAGCCACCCCCAGCATGCAAACCATTCAATGGAAAACTGCCAACCAAGTGACAGACATGTCACAAGTGCTGGCCATTGAGGTGTGCCTTCGAGTGGCAAGCATCAGCACCGTGCACAACACCACGCCCAACACGAATATCAAAGGCTGCCAAGATGAGGCCTTGCCGTCTGACGGTCGCGTGCGGCGCACCTTCAAACGCGTGATGGCTTTGCGTAACCGCGATGGGGTGATGCCATGAAACACATGGCGCGAGGTTTTGCACTCCCCACCTTGATGGTCATGCTCTCACTTGCCAGCATCGCCACACTGCTAGCCATGCGCAATCTTTGGTTGAACGACCAACTGCTCAACGCAGAAGCGGATCAGCTACGCACGCAGCACAAAGCAGAGGCGGCAATGCCCGTGGCCTTGGCGGACATCATGGGCTCGGCAACGAACAGCGACGGAACTACCAACCTGCGCCACGTCGCAGGGAACACCTCACAAACCCACGCTTTCTTTCCCGCATCGATGGCCGAGTACGACCTGCTGCGCCAACGCCTCGGCACACTGAGCAGTGCATGCAGCGTGGGCATTTGCGCACCCCACACACTCGACCCCAAGACGACAAAAGCCAGCTACTGGAAAACGCAAAATGCATCCGCAATGCCCGTTGGCGCAGCCGATACACCTTATGGCGACAACACCGCTTGGTATTGGGTTGAAGTGTTTCCGAACGATGGCACAAGCGCTGCCAATGTCACTTCTCCCCCGCCATTCGTCTACCGCATCACCGCCATGGCTCATGGCGTCATGCCAGGCAGCGCCACTGTGTTGCAAGCCGTTTGGGCAAGGCAGAACAACACATCAATCACAGGCCAGTGGCGCAGCTGGCATGTGCTGCACGACTGAACACACATGACACACCCTCACAGCCCAAAAGGCTTCACCCTCATCGAGATGCTCATCGCACTGGCCTGTGTGGCCCTTTTAGCCAGCCTCGCTTGGCCTAGCTATCAAAGCTTGATCTTGCGTAGCCAACGCGCTCAAGCCCGAGCCTCACTGTTGCAAGCCGCGCATTGGATGGAGCGTACAGCCAGCGCCAACGGCAGCTACCCGTTAACAGCCGATGTACCCGCAAGCGTGCTACAAATTGACGGGCAACGCTACAGGATGACCTTCACCAGCACCGCACAAAGCTACACCCTCAGCGCTACGCCAGTTGGCACACAAACAGCCGACGCCTGCGGCACTTTGACGGTCAACCACCTCGGCGTGCGCAACGTACAAGGGGCCAGCCAAACGGCCGCGCAGTGCTGGAGTCGATGAACCTCGACTGGCATTCATAATTGCACCATGACTTTTTCTGCGCAAGACACCCGCCATATGACAAGCGCCTTGGCCCTGGCGCGCGAGGCTTTGTTTTTGACATCGCCCAATCCTCGCGTCGGCTGCGTGATCGTGGGTGCTGACGGCACAGTGCTGGGCAGCGGCCACACGCAACGTGCAGGCGAAGCGCACGCCGAAGTCATGGCCTTGCGTGATGCGCAAGCCAATAACAACGATGTCAAAGGCGCCACAGCGTATGTGACGTTAGAACCCTGCAGCCACCAAGGCCGCACTGGGCCTTGCTGCGACGCACTCGCAGCGGCGGGTGTGGCACGCGTGGTCGTGGCCGAGGTCGACCCCAACCCACAAGTGGCTGGTCAAGGCATTGCTCGCTTGCGTGCAGCAGGCGTAAAGGTGGACGTGGGCTTGCTCGGCGAAGCAGCCCACGAACTCAACATCGGTTTTTTCAAACGCATGACGCACGGCACACCGTGGGTGCGCATGAAAGTGGCTGCATCCCTCGACGGCCAAACCGCGCTTGAGAACGGCGTGAGCCAGTGGATCACCTCAGCCCCTGCGCGTGACGATGGCCATGCATGGCGTGCCCGCGCTTGTGCGGTGCTCACAGGCATCGGCACTGTGTTGGAAGACGACCCGCAACTCGATGTGCGTGCCGTAGATACGCCACGACAACCCACCCTAGTGGTGATGGACAGCCAGCTCGAAACGCCACTCACGGCCAAACTATTCACGCCGCAACGCCCAGTGTGGATTTATTGCGCAGTCGACAACACCGAACGTCGGCAAGCCCTTGAGGCCAAAGGCGCGCAGGTCATTTGCCTACCCAACCCGTCTGGCAAGGTCGACCTAGCTGCCATGCTCAAAGATCTAGGCCAAAAGCAAATCAACGAAGTGCATGTGGAAGCTGGCCACAAACTCAATGGCTCTTTATTGCGCGAAGGCTTGGTAGACGAACTGCTCACCTACCTCGCGCCCAAACTGATGGGCCAAGGACGCGGCATGACAAATTTGGGACCTTTCATGACTTTGGACGATGCAAAAGCCTTGTCGTTTCACGAAGTGACACAAATTGGCCCTGATTTAAGGATATTGGCTCGCCTCAGCCGGTAAGCAGGCTGTAAACCTGCGAAAATATCTCCCATGTTCACCGGAATCATCACCGGCGTGGGGCGCATCACCGCTGTCCACGACCTGGGTAGCTCTTTAAACCACGGCAAGCGTCTCACCATCGAGTCGCCTGCTGGGTATCTCGACGACGTCGCACTGGGGGACAGCATCGCGCTCAACGGCGCTTGCATGACGGTCACCAGCTTCGACCTCGACACTCACACCTTCACCATCGACATCTCTGCTGAATCATTGGCACGCACCAGTGGTTTAACTGAGCTTGGCCGCGTCAACCTTGAAAAAGCTTTGCGCGCCCATGACCGTTTGGGTGGCCACATCGTGTCGGGCCATGTGGACGGCATTGGTCACGTGAGCCACTTTGCGCAAATCGGCGAAAGCTGGGAGCTGCGCATCATGGCTCCCACCGACCTTGCCAAGTACTTGGCCTACAAGGGCTCCATCACCATCAACGGCGTGAGCCTGACGGTGAACAGCGTGCAAGACTTCTTCAACGCAGACGGCCCCTTGGGCTTGCGCGGCTCTGAAGTCAGCATCAACCTCATTCCTCACACTGTCGACAACACCGCTTTGGGTTCGCTCAAAACCGGCAGCACAGTGAACCTCGAAATAGACACCGTCGCCCGCTACGTTGAACGCATGTTGCGCGTTGACGCCACGCTGGGTGATGCTGCCGCATTGAAAGCCCAGCCATGAGCGCTACCCAAGGCTTAAAGCCCGTCGCCTCCCCCGTTTCTATCTCTCCCGTCGAAGACATCGTGGCCGACATGAAGGCCGGTCGCATCGTGATCTTGGTCGATGAAGAAGACCGCGAAAACGAAGGCGACTTGGTGCTGGCGTCTGACCACGTCACCCCTGAAGCCATCAACTTCATGGCCCGCTTTGGCCGTGGCTTGATTTGCCTCACGCTGACCCGCGAGCGCTGCGAATATTTGAAGCTGCCCCCGATGGCCGCACGCAACGGCACGGTGTACAGCACCGCGTTCACTGTGTCTATCGAAGCTGCAGAGGGCGTGACCACTGGCATCTCTGCTGCTGACCGCTCACGCACCATCGAAGTGGCTGTGGCCAAAGCCACAAAGCCCACAGACTTGGTTCAACCCGGCCACGTGTTCCCGCTGCAAGCAGTGGACGGTGGTGTGCTCATGCGCGCCGGCCACACCGAAGCAGGTTGCGACTTGGCCGCGATGGCTGGTTGCTCACCCTCTTCCGTGATTTGCGAAATCATGAAGGACGACGGCACGATGGCCCGTTTGCCTGATTTGCAAATCTTCGCGGCCGAGCATGGGTTGAAGATTGGCACCATCGCCGACCTGATTGCCTACCGCAGTCGCACCGAATCGTTGGTGCACAAAGTCAGCTCACGCCCGATGCACACCGCGCACGGCGATTTCACGGCCAATGCCTACAAAGACATGACCAGCGGCGCAGTGCACATGGCTCTCGTCAAGGGCTCGTGGGGCGCTGACGCCGAAGTGTTGGCCCGTGTACACGAACCCCTCTCTGTGCTCGATGCGTTGGAACCCAACCGTGTCATGCACTCATGGGGTTTGGATGCAGCTTTGGCGCGCATCAGTGTTGAGGGCACAGGCGTAGTGGTCTTGCTCAACTGCGGCGAAAGCGGTGAGCAACTGCTGAATCAATTTGATGGCACAGCCCGTTCAGCCCACGGCCCCGAACGCGGCCGCATGGACTTGCGCAGCTACGGCGTGGGCGCGCAAATTTTGCGCGACTGCGGTGTTCACAAAATGCGCCTCATGGGCAACCCCCGCCGCATGCCCAGCATGACGGGCTACGGACTTGAAATCACAGGCTATCTGTCTAAAGAATAAAACCACGAAGAATAAAAATATGTTTGTCTCTAACCTCGCCTCCACCACCAAGCTCGACGGCAGCGCTTTGAAAATAGGCATCGTCCAAGCGCGCTTCAACGACGACATCACCAACGCATTGGCCGCAGCTTGCATCGCTGAACTCAAAGCCATGGGCGTGGCGGATGACCGCATCACCCACGTGCATGTGCCTGGCGCTCTCGAAGTGCCATTGGCCTTGGCCGCACTCGCACAAATTGAAGACCCAGAACCGTTCAGTGCCTTGATCGCGCTAGGCTGCATCATCCGTGGCGAGACCTACCACTTCGAGTTGGTCGCCAACGAATCAGGCGCAGGCGTAACCCGTGTGGGTATGGACTACCACGTGCCGATTGCCAACGCCATCCTCACCACTGAAGACATGCCTCAAGCTGTGGCGCGTCAAACCGACAAAGGCCGCGATGCCGCCCGCGTGGCGGTGGAAATGGCTTTGTTATTGGAGAGCTTGGCATGAGCGAACACCTGAATACCGAAGACAAAGCCCCGCGCAAAACAACCAGCACTGGCACCACCAAAAGCGCTGCCAAATCTGGCCGCAGCCGCGCACGTGAATTTGCCTTGCAAGGCCTCTACCAATTCTTGGTAGGCAACAACGAAGCCGCTGACATTGATATGTTCACCCGCGACTTGAGCGGTTTCCATAAATCAGACTCGGTGCATTACGACGCGCTGCTGTACGGCTGCATTGAGCAGCGCGAAATTTTGGATTCACTCATTGAGCCCTTGCTCGACCGCAAGCTCGACGAGATCTCCCCCATCGAACACGCCGTGATGTGGATGGGCGCTTACGAATTCCAACATTGCATCGACGTGCCATGGCGCGTGGTCCTGAACGAATACATCGAACTTGCCAAATCCTTCGGCGGCACAGACGGTCACAAGTACGTCAACGGTGTGCTCAATGGCTTGGCCCCCAAACTGCGCGCACTCGAAGTTGAGTCGGACCGCGCCAAAGGCAAAACCCAAAGCTGATCCGCGACTGATGATGAAAATTGCCCAGCGTGCGCAACGCATAGAGCCTTTCTATGTGATGGAAGTGGCCAAGGCCGCCGCCGAACGCGCTGCTTTGGTAGCGCACACCGATGCGCCCATGATTTTTCTCAACATCGGCGAGCCCGACTTCACTGCACCGCCCTTGGTGCAAGAAGCTGCCGCACGCGCGGTGCATGATGGCGTCACTCAGTACACGCCTGCTCTTGGCATTTCAGAATTGCGCGAGCGCATCAGCGCTTGGTACAGCACACGTTTTGGTGTGAATGTGCCAGCACGCCGCATCGTCATCACGGCTGGGGCATCCGCTGCTTTACAGTTGGCTTGCTTGGCGCTAATCGAAGCCGGCGACGAAGTGCTGATGCCTGACCCGAGCTACCCCTGCAACCGACACTTTGTGAGTGCCGCAGAAGGCCGTGCTGTGTTGATCCCCACCACTGCAGCTGAACGCTTTCAGCTCAGCGCTGAGCAAGTGCGTGCGAACTGGACGGCTCATACACGCGGTGTGTTGTTGGCCTCACCGTCTAACCCCACCGGCACCTCCATCCAACCCGATGAGCTGCGCGGCATTCACAACGAGGTGTCGCAACGCGGTGGCACAACGCTGATTGACGAAATTTATTTGGGTCTGAGTCACGACGCACAGTTTGGTCAATCGGCTCTCGGCATCGACGACCAAATCATCAGCATCAACAGCTTCAGCAAGTACTTCAACATGACCGGCTGGCGTTTGGGCTGGTTGGTCGTGCCTGATTCACTTGTACCTGTAATTGAGCGCTTGGCACAAAACCTGTTCATCTGCGCTAGCACGGTTGCTCAACACGCTGCCCTCGCCTGCTTTGAAGCCGAGAGCATTGCCGAGTACGAACGCCGCCGTGCTGAGTTCAAGACTCGCCGCGACTACTTTGTGCCCGCCCTCAACGCATTAGGGCTCAACGTGCCCGTCATGCCTGATGGCGCTTTCTATGCATGGGCAGATTGCACGGCAGCAGCAAAGAAGCTGGGCGTGAACGGCAGCTGGGACTTTGCATTTGAAGTGATGAACAAAGCAAATTTAGCCATCACCCCAGGCCGCGACTTTGGCCATGCCGAGACCTCGCGCTTTGTGCGTTTTTCCACCGCCCGCTCGCTGCCTGAATTGCAAGCAGCGATTGGACGTTTACAAAAATTAGTGAGCTAAACCATGAGCACCGTTTTTGAGCACCCCATTCGGGTTTATTGGGAAGACACAGATGCCGGTGGCATCGTGTTCTACGCGAATTACCTGAAATTTTTTGAACGTGCTCGCACCGAGTGGCTACGCGCACTTGGTATTGGTCAGCACGCCTTGCGCGAAGAAACTGGCGGGATGTTTGTGGTGAGTGAAACTGCCGTCAAATACCACCGCCCTGCCAAGCTGGACGACCAACTGCGCGTCACTGCCACACTGGCTGAAGGCGGCCGAGCCAGCCTCGTCATTGCCCAACAGGCATGGCTGGGTGACACCCTTTTGTGCGAAGGCACAATTCGCATCGGCTGGGTCGATGCTGCCGCCATGAAGCCTGCGAGAATCCCCTCTTCTGTATTGGAACGCCTGACATGACACAAGACTTTTCCATCGTTCATTTATTGCTCAACGCGAGTTGGGTCGTCCAAGTTGTGGTGCTGATGCTCATGACAGTTTCTATCGTGAGCTGGGCTGCTATCTTTCGCAAGATCGGCTCCATCAAACGCATCAAGGAACTCAATGACGAGTTTGAGCGCGACTTTTGGTCAGGCACCAGCCTGAACGAGCTGTTCGCCGCTGCCGCGCAAAACGCCAAGACCTCTGGCCCCATGGAACGCATCTTTGCCAGCGGCATGCGCGAGTACCAAAAACTGCGCGAACGGCGCATCAACGACAGCAGCGCTTTGATGGACGGCGCACGCCGCGCCATGCGTGCGAGCTACCAACGTGAGATGGATGCAATTGAATCCAACCTCTCCATGCTGGCCTCTGTTGGCTCTGTGTCGCCTTACGTGGGCTTGTTTGGCACGGTCTGGGGCATCATGCACGCCTTCACCGGCTTGGCTGGTATGCAGCAAGTGACCTTGGCCAAAGTGGCCCCGGGTATTGCCGAAGCCCTGGTGGCCACCGCCATTGGTTTGTTCGCTGCGATTCCTGCGGTGTTGGCCTACAACCGTTTCTCACGTGACATTGACCGCGTGTCCATCAAGTTAGAAACCTTCATCGAAGAATTCAGCAACATCTTGCAGCGCAACAGCGCCAGCACGATGACCCACTAAGCCGGAGACGCAGCATGGCTTCTATCGCCCCTCGCTCTGGCCGTGGCCGCCGCGCCATGAACGACATCAACATGGTGCCGTTCATCGACGTGATGTTGGTCTTACTCATCATCTTCATGGTGACTGCGCCCCTCATTTCGCCAACCGTGATTGATTTGCCGAGCGTGGGCAAAGCCTCTAGCGTGCCTGATCAAGTGATTCATGTGGAGATCAGCAAAGAAGAGCGCATCACAGTCAAAAGCACAGGCACGGTGAACAAGTCGGTCAACAGCACTTTGCTTGGATTGGCCCGTGACGTGAAAGAGCTGCAAGGCGAGACATCACAAGGCCCTGTGGTGATCACTGCGGACCGCACCATCAAATACGAAACTGTGGTCAAAGCCATGGACACGCTGCAGCGCTCGGGTGTGCAACGTGTGGGCCTCGCGGTTCAATTGGTCGATTGATTTTTAAGCCATGAGCGCACAAGCAAAGCATCTGGAGTTTGCTCCACCGCCACCGGAAGGAACCGCCCGCTCTGTGGGTGCGGCCTTGGTGGTGCACGCTTTGCTCATCGTGGCGCTGACTGCGGGCATTCAGTGGAAGCAAGACAACAGTTTGTCTGTTGAAGCCGAGTTGTGGTCTGCCGTGCCCATGGCCGCAGCGCCGAAGTTGGTAGAGGTCGAGGAGCCCCCCCCTCCTCCCGCTCCCAAACCAGAGCCTGCGCCTAAGCCCGTGGTGAAAGCACCTGAGCCACCTGCACCCAACCGCGATGCAGACATTGCGCTGGCCAAGAAACGCAAGATTGAAGAAGAGAAAAAGATTCAAGAGGCTTTGAAGGCTGAAGAGCGCCGCAAAGAAGAAGTGAAAAAAGAAGCCGAGAAAAAAGCCAAGGCCAAGCTCGAAGAAGACAAACGCAAGCTAGAAGCGAAGAAAGAAGAAGAGCGCAAGGAAAAAGAGCGTAAACAGAAAGAGAAAGAGCGTGCCGAAAAGGAACGCAAAGAAAAAGAAGCCAAGAAGCAAGCCGAGCAAAAAGACAGCAAAGCTTCTGCTGAAGAAGCCAAAAAGCTCGAAGCCATTCGCAAAGAAAACATGAAGCGCATCGCAGGCTTGGCGGGCGCAAGTGGCAACGAAAACGCCACAGGCACGGCCATGAAGGCTTCTGGCCCATCAGACAGCTATGGTGGACGCATCCGCGCACGCGTCAAACCCAACATCACGTTTGACCCAAGCTCTGTGTCTGGCAACCCAGCTGCCGAAGTGGAAGTGCGCTGCGCCCCTGACGGCACCATCGTGAGCCGCAAACTGGTCAAGTCCAGCGGCAACTCAGCGTGGGACAACGCGGTCCTCAAAGCCATCGACAAGACTGAGATCTTGCCGCGCGACACCGATGGCCGTGTGCACTCGCCGCTGTTGCTGGTGTTCAAGCCCAACGACTAAAGCGTCACAGGAAAAATTCGTTTGTTAGAGCGCTCCTTCACAGTTGATGTGTTGAAAGTCATGGCTGCGCAGTTCATTGTGTGGCACCACTTTTCAGCCTACGGCCCGATGGCCGACACCATGAACCTGATGTGGCCACACTTCATCGAGTGGCTCTACCACTATGCGCGCTTGGCGGTACAAGTATTCTTGGTTGTGAGTGGCTACTTGGCCGCCCAATCGGTCATGCACAAGCCTGTCTTGCAGCCACTCAGCAGCATTGTCAAACGCTATTTGAGGCTAGTGCCGTTTTACGTACTGGCTTTGGCACTCATCAGCATGGCAGTGGCACTGTCACGCACCACCATCCATGAGCCATGGCTTCCAAGTGCACCAACCTTGTGGCAATTCCTTGCACATGGTCTGCTGCTGCACGACATATTGGGATTTGAAGCACTGACTAGCGGCGCTTGGTACGTGGCCATTGATTTTCAGTTGTATGCCGCCTTGATTTTGCTTTGTCATGCGCTTCAATCCGCTACCAACAAGCGGCTGTCTGCCATCGTCGCCTTGTTGTGTGTGGCCTCGATGTGGCAATTCAATCGCATGGATGAACTGGACATTTGGGCCATTTATTTTTTCGCCGCCTATGGCCTTGGCATCTTGGCAGCATGGGCCAAAAGATCAGCATTTGAAGCCTAGGTATTTTGGTTCACCGCATTGCTGGCCATTGGCGCCTTGTGGATCGAATTCCGCACGCGTTTGTCACTGGCTTTGCTCACGGCAGTCTGGCTCGTCATCAAACCCAAAGGCATGGTGCATTGGACCCCGATGAAACGCGTGGTGCATCGTTTGTCCAACAGTGCTTATGTGTTGTTCTTAACGCACTTCGGCGTGATCGTGCTCATCAGTGACGTGTGGAACAAGAGTCATTTTTATGACCCTTACCTAGCCTTGGCCATGACTGGCATGGCATGGCTTTGTTGTGTGGGCGTCGGTTTACTTTTGCATGAAAAAGCAGAAGTTCCCATTCACCATTGGGTGTCGCAACAGACCAAACAACTCTATATTCGATTCGCCCACTAAAGCGTCTTGCTCATGGCTTGGCATGTTGTCGCATGCATTGCCATGCAGAGACACAAGCTAAGACAGCGGTCACAATCGATACGGCATAGACTGATGACAGCCCCAAAGCGTCACTCAATGCACCACCAACCAAAGCCCCCAACACGCCGGGCACCCCGTAGCCAATTGAAGCATATAAGGCTTGTCCCCTGCCCCTTAAACGACCAGGAAAGTGGTGGGACAACAAAGCAATGCAAGCCGTGTGGTGCGTGGCAAACGTCAACGCATGCAACACCTGCGCAAACAGCAATGCCCACAGCCACTCGGCTGCCCAAGTGGTGAGCACCATGCGCAGCACCATCGCAGCAGCGCAAATGAACATCCACATCGACAAACTGAACTTGGGTAGCCAACGGCTTTGCGTGAAGAACCACACGATCTCCGCAGCCACCGACACCGCCCACAACACACCAATCATGGTTTTGCTGTAACCCAGCTCATCGAGGTAGAGCGAGAAAAACACATAAATGCCAATGTGCGACAGCACATGAAAAAACACGGTCGCAAAAAACCACTGCACCTTACGTTGGCGCAATACCGGCATGACCGACGGACGCTCATCGTCGTGGTGCACCACTTCTTTGCGGTTGGGTAGCCACCACACACTCAGGTTGAGCAAGACCAACGAGCCTACCGACCACGCAGGAAAACTCTGCATGCCCTGCACTTCAAACCAAGCACCCGCCACAAACACCGTGACCAAAAAGCCCAACGAACCCCACAAGCGCACACGGCCATAGCGGCGCGAATCAAAGCCTTGGTCGGTACTCACCAAATGCGCCAAGGCTGCCTCACTCATGGGCATCATGGCGCTGGTGTGGATGAACATCAACAGCAACACCACTGCAATCCACACCACGCTGCCTTCCACCAACAAGCCTGCCGAACAGATCAGCGCAGCGCCTGCACAAAAGCGCAGCAGCTTGACGCGTTCACCCGTGTGGTCGCTCAGCCAACCCCAGCCATAAGGTGCCAGCACGCGCGTAGCCGCCTGCACAGCGGTAAGTAAGGCGATGATGGTGATGGAAAAACCTAGGTCTTTGAGCCACAGCGGCAAGTACGGATTGAAAAACCCGATGTGCGCAAAGTAGCTCGCGGACAGCGCCGCAAAAGGAAAGAGCTGAAAACGAGAAAGCGCGTTACTCGAACGCGCTTCTGAGGTGGGAGATGTCAAAGTAGACCTACGAGCCAGGCCATCAGCCAATGTGACCTGGAATGGCAGGCATGGCCACATGCACATCACCGCATTGTGCGCGGTGCAACAAGGCATGGTCCATCACCACCAAGGCCAACAAAGCTTCGGCAATCGGTGTGGCACGAATGCCCACGCACGGGTCGTGACGGCCCTTGGTCACCACCTCGGTGGGCTGGCTGTTTTGGTCAATCGAGTCACGCGGGCTCAAGATGGAGCTGGTGGGCTTGATGGCAATGCTCACATCCAAGTCTTGGCCGGTGCTGATGCCGCCCAACACACCGCCTGAATTGTTGGTGACAAAACCTTGTGGTGTGAGTGAGTCACCATGCTCAGTACCGCGTTGTGCCACGCTGGCAAAACCAGCGCCAATCTCTACACCCTTGACAGCATTGAGCCCCATCATCGCGTAGGCGATGTCCGCATCTAAACGGTCGTAAATGGGCTGGCCTAATCCAACCGGCATACCGCTGGCCACCACACGAATACGTGCGCCGCACGAGTCGCCTGCTTTGCGCAAGCTGTCCATGTAGTCTTCAAAAGCTTGCACATCCGCACAAGGCGCATAGAACGGGTTGTGGCCCACATGCTCCCAGCTCTCGAAGGGAATGGTCATTTCACCCAATTGCGTCATACAGCCGTAAAACGTGGTGCCGTATTTTTCTTTGAGCCACTTTTTGGCCACTGCGCCTGCCGCTACGGTGGGCGCAGTCAAACGTGCCGAAGAACGACCGCCGCCGCGAGGGTCGCGAATGCCGAACTTTTGGAAATAGGTGTAGTCCGCATGACCCGGGCGGAAGGTTTGCAAAATGTTGCCGTAGTCTTTGCTTCGTTGGTCGGTGTTTTGAATGAGCAGCGCAATGGGCGTCCCTGTGGTTTTACCCTCGTACACGCCTGACAAGATTTGCACTTGATCGGGCTCATTGCGTTGGGTCACATGGCGGCTCGTGCCGGGGCGACGACGATCCAAATCATGCTGGATGTCTGCCTCGCACAGCGACATGCCCGGAGGGCAGCCGTCAATCACGCAGCCAATGGCTGGGCCGTGGGATTCACCAAAATTGGTGACGGTGAAAAGGGTTCCGAAGGTATTGCCGCTCATGGGGTGGGATTATCCCACCACCACGCAACAGTCTGCTCACTTGTCGTCAGGGCTGCCTGCTGGCCAATCCTTGATGTAAGCCTTGAGCATTTGGTTCTCAAAGTTTTGGCTGTCCACCACGGACTTGGCCACGTCATAAAAGCTGATCACGCCTTGCAACACACGGTTATCCAAAATGGGCATGTAGCGAGCATGGCTCTCAAGCATCATGCGGCGTACTTCATCAATATCGGTTTCAGTGGTGCAGGTCAGCGGTTGCGTTTGCATGGCGTGGCGCACAGTCAAATCACCCAAGTTGCCACCGTTATTGCTCAAGGCTTGAATCACTTCGCGGAATGTCAACAAGCCCACCAAGTCACCAGCTTCCATCACCAACAGCGAGCCCATGTCTTTGTCAGCCATGATGTTGACGGCGCTGATCAGCTGATCCGTAGGATGGATGGTGTACAAAGTACCACCCGTTTGGCCTTTGAGCCGCAAGATATCGCTGACTTTCATGGTTTTTCTCCTCCGCTGAGGCTTGCAATATAGCCCACAATGACGATAGAAAACCTGACAAAACACCCCCGAGGAAACCATGCCCGGCTACAACGATCCTAGTTTTGACACGCTCGCACTTCACGCAGGTGCAGCGCCCGACCCCACCACCGGCGCGCGCGCGGTCCCCATTCACCTGACCACCTCGTTTGTATTTGAGTCCAGCGACCACGCGGCCTCGCTGTTCAACCTTGAGCGCGCAGGTCATGTGTACAGCCGCATCAGCAACCCCACCAACGCGGTCTTAGAGCAGCGCGTAGCAGCACTGGAAGGCGGCATTGGGGCCATCACCACCGCTAGCGGGCAAGCGGCCTTGCACCTGACCATTGCCACGCTCATGGGGGCAGGCTCGCACATCGTGGCCAGCACAGCTTTGTATGGCGGCTCACACAACCTGCTGCACTACACGCTGAGTCGCTTTGGCATCGAGACCACGTTCGTTAGCCCCAACGACATCGATGCGTGGCGCGCCGCTGTGCGTCCCAACACCAAATTGTTTTTTGGCGAAACCGTGGGCAACCCTGGCTTGGATGTGCTCGACATCCCCACTATTTCTGGCATTGCCCACGAAGCGGGTGTGCCGCTGCTGGTGGACAGCACGCTCACCACGCCCTACTTGATCAAGCCCTTCGAGCTGGGGGCTGACTTGGTGTACCACTCAGCCACCAAATTCCTCAGTGGACACGGCACGGTGATTGGCGGCATCGTGGTGGACGGGGGCAGTTTTGATTGGGAAAAGAGTGGCAAGTTTCCAGAACTCACACAAAGCTACGAAGGCTTTCACAACATGGTATTCAGCGAGGAAAGCACGATTGGCGCTTTCTTGCTGCGCGCGCGCCGCGAAGGGCTGCGCGACTTTGGCGCTTGCATGAGCCCACACAGCGCATGGCTGATTTTGCAAGGCATTGAAACTCTCTCACTACGCATGGACCGGCACATGGCCAACACCGAAAAGGTGGTGCAGTTCTTGGCCAGCCATCCGCTTGTCAGCCGTGTGGGCCATCCGCTCATCGAGAGCCACCCCAGCCACGCCTTGGCAGAAAAGCTGCTGCGCTTTGGCGCACGCGGCGCGGGCTCGGTGTTCAGTTTTGACATCAAAGGCTCGCGCGAGCAAGGCAAGGCTTTCATCGAAGCTCTCAAAATTTTCAGTCATCTCGCCAACGTAGGCGATTGCCGCAGCTTGGTGATTCACCCTGCCAGCACCACACATTTCCGCATGAGCGACGAAGCATTGGCTGGTGCAGGCATTGGGCCTGGCACCATCCGCTTGTCGATTGGACTAGAAGACCCCGCTGATTTGATGGATGATTTGAAACGCGCTCTCAAAGCCGCAGAGAAGGCAGGTGCGTGATGAAATTGACTTTAAAAACTGCCGCAGGTCACGACTACGAAGCCTATGCCTACACAGGCGGCAAAGCGTTTGATGCGGCCAAACCCACACTCGTATTCATCCACGGTGTGCTCAATGACCACAGTGTGTGGATATTGCAAACGCGCTACCTCGCGCATCACGGCTTCAATGTGCTGGCGGTGGATTTGCCTGGCCATGGCCGCAGTGGAGGAGATGCGCCAACAAGCGTCGAAGAAGCGGCGCAGTTCGTCGCGGCGTTACTAGACGCAGCAGGCGTGGAGCACGCAGGATTAATTGGTCACAGCTGGGGCTCTTTGATTGCGCTGGAGACCGCTGCTCGACTGAAAGACCGCATCACATACATCGCGTTGGTGGGCACAGCTTTCCCGATGAAGGTATCCCCTGCTTTGATTGAAGCCTCGCTCAACGAACCCATGAAGGCCTTGCAGATGGTGAATGTGTTTTCACGTGCCACGCTATCTGCGCCCCCATCGGCGCTGGGGCCTGGCACATGGGTGTATGGCGCTTCTATAGCGCTGGGCAGACGCGTGTTGGCGAGCAACACACAAGTCAACATTTTTCACCGCGGCTTTGTGGCGTGTGACAGCTATGCCAATGGTTTAGAAGCGATGGCTGCTGTCACCTGTCCTGTGTTGTTTGTCTTGGGTGAAACAGACCAGATGACACCACCGCGTGCTGCGAAGAGCTTGATTGACCAAGCCAAAGCCCATGACAAAACCTTCACAGTGGCGAAGGTTCCGATGGGGCATCACCAGATGACCGAGTCACCTGAAGAAACATTGGATGCGCTCAAAGCTTTCTTGGGCGTCAAAGCTTAAAGCACATCGCGCAAACGCAGGTCCTGCCACTTCATCCACAGCCCTTCAGCCTCTGGGCTGCGCACCAACAGCAAGCGCTCCATCAAGGGCGCTAATGGGGTGCGGTGTGGGTCTGCCAGCATGACATAGCGGGCCTCTTGCACATGGGTTTGACGCGCATCCACGGACTCGCTCAATCGTGCAATCCAATCGAGATCCACCAGCGTCGCCAGCACATCCTCTAGCTGCAAGGGGTCAAGCGCCAAGTCTTCACACAAGGTGCTCAAGCTCGCGCCGTGCTCATCTGTGGTGCGCGCGACTTGCAAACGCTGCAACACTTCCAGTGCCAACTGAAAACGCCAGCCCACGCTGCGGCCATCACGCGAAATACCTGCCAATAAGCTGGGCAAGTTGGCCACCAGCACCGCGCCAATCAGCACAATCGACCAAGCCAGATAAATCCAGACCAACAAAATCGGCACTGTGGCAAATGCGCCGTACACCACCGAATAGGCGGGCATCTGGCCAAAGTAATAGGCCAACACCTTGCGTGCCACTTCGGTCGCTGCTGCTACCCAAACGCCACCGACCAAGGCATGGCTCCAGCGCACTTGCGTGTAGGGCACAAAGCGGTAAAGCGCACTCACCGCCCATGACAAAAGCAAAAATTCCAACACACTGAATACCCAGCGCAAGTTACCAATCAAATCGGGCACTGCGCCACGTGAAGCCGCCACAAACTGAGACATCATCACCAGGCTGGCCCCCATCACCAACGGACCTAAGGTAATCGCCGTCCAGTAAAGCAGCATGCTGTGCGCAAGTGGGCGACGCTTGCGTACGCGCCAAATGGCGTTGAGGGTGCGATCGATGGTGAATACCAAGGTCAATGCAGACAGCAGCAAAACTGCCACACCAGCAGCCCCCAACCGGCTGGCCTTGCTGGCAAACAAGGTCAGGTAGCCCAACACTTGGCGAGAAATGTTCTCGGGTACCAAGCTTTCAATCAAGCGCTTTTGCAGCACGGTTTGAAAATCAGCAAACATAGGAAAAATGGTTAACACAGCCAAGGCCACTGTGACCATAGGCACCAATGCAATGGTGGTGGTAAAGGTCAAACTGCCAGCTGTTTGACCCAAGCGGTCATCACGAAAACGTTGTCGCAGAGTGCGCGCCGTGTTGCGCCAAGGGAATCGGGCAAGTCGTTGAAAGAAATTCTGAAGATGCGTGACAATCATGTCTTGAATCATCCCACTTTCTATGCACGACTCCACCCTCGCCCCTCAAGAAATTTCTCTTCGTCACGTGACGCTCACGCGCTTTTTAGCCGTGAGCAGCTTGATGGGGCTCATCGTCTTGGGCTTAGTGTGGGAGCTCTGGCTTGCCCCCTTGCGCCCCGGTGGCACATTGCTGGCACTGAAAGTCTTGCCCTTGTGCTTTCCTCTCACGGGCTTGCTGAAAAACCGTATGTACACCTACCGATGGCTAAGCCTGTTGATTTGGCTGTACTTCACTGAAGGTGTGGTGCGCGCTTGGGGCGATGCATCGCCGAGCAACTATTTCGCATTCGCCGAGGTGGTTTTATGTGTGGTGCTTTTTACCAGTTGTGCCATGCATGTGCGCTTGCGTTTGAAGCACGCCAAAGCACATCCGCTGACTCAAGAGCCAAGCGCTTAAAGAAACGCTTAAAGAAACGCTTAAGAGGCTTGGCGCTGGGGCGCTGGAATGTCCAAGCCGATCAGCATGTCAATCAACTCAGGCAGCGTGCTTGCGCCCATCTTGTCCATCACACGTGCGCGATGCAGTTTGATGGTGGCTGACGCGCCGCCATCGATGGTGGCGATTTGTTGGTTGGAATAACCGCGCACCATCCAGTGACACACTTCCATTTCGCGAGGTGTCAAGCGTTGGAGTCGTTCTGAAACTTTCAAATTTTTATCTTCGTCGACGACCGCTTGGTGCGACATATTCATGGCACGTTGAATCACGTCCATCATGGACTGCGCAGTAAATGGCTTGAGTAAAAAATCCACCGCCCCTTGCTTCATCGCTTCAATAATTTCTTCTGGGCGACTGTCACCGCTGACAAATACCACGGGTACGCTTTGCGCTAATGTCTTTAATTGCGACTGCAACCCAATACCAGTCGTTCCAGGCATGCGCATATCCAAAACAATCACAGCAGGTTTAGGAACCACAGGATTTTCTAAGAATGTATCTGCGCAATCGTACAAACTGACCTCGTACCCCACACGTTCAAGCATTGTGCTCAAACTGCGACGAACCGAGGCATCGTCATCAATCACAATGACGTGCCCATGCGGGCGCATGTTTTCACTGCTCTTTGACTTCATTACTACTCATCATTCCATATAGCTTCGCACCATGCTCGATTGCCATGGTGGCGTATGAAATATTACCTTTCACATCCGCTCCTGCATGGAGTTCAACACGTCCGGTTGATTCAATATTTCCAGTAACAACACCATTGACCACTGCTTGCTGAGCATTGATGTCGCCTTCGACATGCGCTTGTGACAACACGGACAATTGAGCATTTGGGCTGCCATTGACATCGATATTGCCGACCACATGCCCTTTGAGTTGCACCAAGTCTTGCGAGACGATGTTGCCCACCACCACGGCCGATTGACCAATGATGGTTTTTTCAGTGTCAGCGCCTTGGACTGACTGCCCAAATTTCATTTTCTTAAACATGAGCGTTATCTGGCGACGGGAACTTCGACCAGCTTCAATCGTGTCGTGTTTGCATCTGGCAATACGATGCGGCCACCTTGGAAATAAATTTGCGCTTTTTGTAAGCCTGCACCTGACAACTGCCAAGGCGAGACACCATAGACACTGCGCTTATCGCCCGCGTTCAGTTGAAGCAAGGTTGCTTGTTTGTTGCCATCAACCACACAGATCTGAATGGCGCTCGCAGTTTCAAAATACACGTAACGCCCCTCTTTTTGAGCATAGGCTGACGTAATCTCTGGCATTGCGTCATTGCTGTAAGCACACGCCCCTAATTTTGTTGCCACCGCACTTGCTACCGCAGAAGCAGCCAAAGCAGGAGAAACAGCAGTAGCAGTAGCAGTAGCCGCAGTCGATGTTGAGGCGACAGAAACAGCCGCAGCAACGGAAGCCGAAGCCGAAGCAGGTAATGCGGGCACAACGATCTCGGTTGGCGATGAAGCCTGCACGGCACTGGCTGCGACAACAGTCGTCGACGTGGCTTCTACGGCGGGTACAAGGGATACCTCAGCTTCGTTTTGAATGCCATTCCAAACAAACAAGGCAACTGCTCCAACTAGCAAAAACAGAGCACCAAAAAATTGTTGATGTTGCTTGACCTTGTCCAACCCCGTTGCGAACACATCAGATGCAGGACGACTGATCGCAGGCTGATGGCTCATGGCCACAATTTGATCTAAGGTGTTGAGATGCGCCTCAGCCACTTTGCCAGGATCACGCAACTCTTGAGGCACTTCTACCGTGGGAGGCTCTGCCCCCAAAATCATCAGCAGACGCTTGTAGGCTTGCCGTTTGATGGCATCTGAATAAAACAAGTTGTCGCTGTCATCCGTTTCTAACTGCCGAACTTGTGCCACGGATAAGCATGCAGTCCGAGCTAAGACAACATGATCCATACCCGCAGCCTCGCGCAATTGACGCAGGTATTGCGGATCACAAGCGTCATAGACATTGCGCTTGGTTTCTGAGGGTTCGTGGGATGTCATATTTGACAGCTTTGTCACAACTTGGATAAAAATAAAAATGGTACTGTGGCAGTGCACGCAATAGTCGTCAATACACCACGTGGCGTAGATTACTTTAATACTCACAGTGAATTACTTAATATGCTAACTTCCGAAAAGCGGTCTGCACTTAAACTCTGACTCAGTTTCTTACCCAATTACCCTTATGCGCCCCATCCGCCGCCAATACGAAGACTTCATGCAACACGTGGACAACCATGGGGTTGCCAAGACCGATCGCACCGGCACAGGCACCAAAAGTGTGTTCGGCTATCAAATGCGGTTTGACTTGAACGAAGGTTTTCCGCTTGTCACCACCAAAAAAGTACATTTGCGCTCCATCATTCAAGAACTGCTTTGGTTTTTGACCGGTTCGAGCAACAACAACTGGCTCAAAGAGCGCAACGTCACCATCTGGGACGAGTGGGCCCGTGAAGACGGCGACCTTGGCCCCGTATATGGCGTGCAATGGCGCAGTTGGCCCACACCTGATGGCGGCCACATCGACCAAGTTCAGCAGGTCATCGACACCCTCAAAAGCAACCCCGACAGCCGCCGCATCATCGTGAGCGCCTGGAACGTGGCCGAACTCGACAAAATGGCACTCATGCCCTGCCACGCGTTCTTCCAGTTCTACGTAGCACCGGCGCAAAACCCAGGCGAAAAAGCCAAACTCAGCTGCCAGTTGTACCAGCGCAGCGCCGACATCTTCTTGGGCGTGCCTTTCAACATCGCCAGCTATGCCCTGCTCACCCACATGGTGGCCCAGCAATGCGACTTGGATGTGGGCGACTTCATCTGGACGGGTGGTGACTGCCACATTTATAGCAACCACCACGAACAAGTGGCGCTGCAACTGAGCCGCGAACCGTTTGCTTACCCAACATTGCACATCAAGCGCAAACCCGACTCCATCTTCGACTACCAGTTTGAAGACTTCGAGGTGTTGGACTACCAATGCCACGGCGCGATCAAAGCCCCAGTGGCGGTCTGAACAAGGTCGTTAAAGATGGCTTTGAATTTGATTTTTGCGCGGGCGCGTAACGGCGTGATTGGCAAAGACAACACCTTGCCTTGGCACCTGCCCGAAGACCTTGCACACTTCAAACAAACCACGCTTGGCCAGCCCGTGGTGATGGGCCGCAAAACATGGGAATCGCTCCCACCTAAATTTCGTCCCCTGCCCGGCCGCACCAACATCGTGGTGACGCGCCAAACCGATTGGCAGGCAGAAGGTGCAGTGGTAGCCCACTCCATCGAAGAAGCATTGCAGCAATGCCCTGCTGACGCACAAGTGTGGGTGATTGGCGGCGCTGAGGTCTATGCCCAAGCCATGCCGTTGGCTTCACGTGCAGTCGTCACCGAAATCGATGCCGACTTTGAAGGCGATGCCTTCGCCCCCACTTTTGACAACAGCTGGCAAGAGACGTCAAGAATCACACAAATGGCTGCCGACGGACTGACATTTAGTTTTGTTACCCTGCAGCGTTTTTATTAATCGGGAGATCTTCATGTCTGGACACGGTTTTCACGTTCATGGCCCTCATGACCATGAGTTAGAACATGCGGCGCATGGCCAAGGTGACAGTTTCACCAACAAAGTGGCCATGTTCACAGCGATCATCGCCACCGTTGGTGCGATCTTTGGCTACATGGCTGGCGCGACACAAGCCAATTCTGGTTTGTACAAAAACGATGCTGCCATCAAAAAGACCGAAGCATCCAACCAATGGAACTATTACCAGGCCAAAAGCAGCAAGCAAAACCTGATGGAGTTGGCGCTGGAATTAGCGCCACCGGCCAAGAAAGACTTCTATGCAGAAGAGATCAAACGCTACAAGTCTGAGAAAGCCGAGATCAAGGTCAATGCTGAAAAGTTAGAAGCCAAGTCCAAAGAATTTGACGAAATGTCTGAAGCGCAACTGCACCAACATCACCGCTGGGCTCAAGCCACCACTGTGCTGCAAGTCGCCATCGCCCTGGCTGCGATTGCATTGCTCACGCGCAAAGTTTGGGTTGAGTACGCCATGTTTGGCACAGGCGCACTTGGCGTTGGCGTTGGCATCTTGGCCGCGCTTCACATCTAAAGAACTCACACATGCAACTCGCCACCTGGAATGTCAACTCACTCACCGTGCGCTTACCGCAAGTGCTGGACTGGTTGGCGGCCAACCCCGTCGATGCTTTGGTGCTGCAAGAAACCAAATGCACGGATGACAAGTTTCCGCAAGAGGCCATCGAGACCGCGGGTTACAAGGTGGCGTTCTTTGGCCAAAAAACCTACAACGGCGTCGCCCTGCTCTCTCGCACGGATGCCGTTGATGTGGTGAAAAACATCCCCGACTTTGAAGACGACATGGCCCGCGTGATTGCAGGCACAGTCGATGGCATGCGTGTGATTGGCGCGTACTTCCCCAACGGACAAGCGCCAGACAGCGACAAGTTTGTTTACAAAATGCGGTGGCTCGATGCCTTACGAAACTGGCTGCGCGAAGAACTCAAGCAACACCCCAAACTGGTGTTGATGGGCGACTTCAACATCACCGTCGATGACCGTGATGTGTGGGACCCTGTGGCTTTGAAAGACACCATCCATTGCACCGTCGAAGAACGCGACCACTTCCAAGCCTTGATCGACCTCGGTACGCATGATGCCTTCCGCTTGTTTGATCAAGCCGAGAAAAGCTATAGCTGGTGGGACTACCGCGAGTTTGCATTCCGTCGCAACCGCGGCCTACGCATCGACCACATCTTGGTGAGTGATGCGCTCAAAGCTTCCGTGCAAGCCTGTGTGATTGACAAAGCACCGCGCAAAAACGAACGCCCCAGCGACCACACCCCAGTGGTGGTGACGCTGGCTTAATCGTCCAAACCCAATTCTTGAATTTTGCGGGTGATGGTGTTGCGGCCAATGCCCAGCTTTTGCGCGGCTTCAATGCGTCGGCCTCGCGTGTTGGCCAAGGCGGTTTGAATCAACTTGGCTTCCACGCGATTGACCAAGGCATCCCACACATCGGTACGACCCGCCACGAGCATACTCATGGCTTCAGCCTCTAAGCCCTGCTCCCAATCTGCGCCTGGCATATTGAGCACCACAGGGGCGACGCCACTGTCACTCGCCACACTAGGCGTAACCGATGCATGAGGTGCATCAGTTGCTGGCACAGCGTGAAAGCCCGATGTATCTTGTCCCGTGTGATTGATGGCGGCGAGCGCTTCGCCCGTCAAGCTCACTTCGGGCGGCAAGTCTTTGGGCTCAATCACTTGTGCTGGCGCCATCACAGTTAGCCAATGACAAATGTTTTCAAGCTGCCGCACGTTGCCAGGAAAAGCAAACTGATTGAGCACCGTTTGGGCGCTATCTGCAATCCGTTTGGGCTCCACGCCCAATTGTTGTGCACTCTGCTGCAAAAAGTGGCGCGTTAAGGTGGGGATGTCTTCGCGTCGTTCACGCAAGGCGGGCAAGCGCAAACGGATGACGTTCAAACGGTGAAACAAGTCTTCGCGGAACACACCGTCTTTGACGCGCTTTTCCAAGTCTTGATGCGTGGCCGCAATCACACGGACATTGGCCTTGATGGCGTTGTGTCCACCCACTCGGTAATACGTGCCATCGCTCAAGACACGCAGCAATCGGGTCTGCAAATCAAACGGCATGTCGCCGATTTCATCGAGAAACAGCGTGCCGCCCTCGGCCTGCTCAAAGCGACCTCGGCGCGTAGTTTGTGCACCCGTGAATGCGCCTCGCTCGTGACCAAAGAGTTCGCTCTCCAACAAGTCTTTCGGAATCGCTGCCGTGTTGATAGCCACAAACGGACCTTTGTTGCCTGCATCGCCACGGGGTGAATGCTTGTGCAGCGCACGTGCTACGAGTTCTTTGCCAGAGCCACTTTCACCAGTGATCATCACCGTGACATTGCTTTGGCTCAGGCGGCCAATGGCGCGAAACACGTCTTGCATGGCGGGCGCTTGGCCCAGCATTTCAGGGGTGGCGTCTTGTGCTTCGGTTTGCGCTTGCTCGCGCTGGCTCTCGTCCAAGGCTCGGCGAATCAGCTCCACCGCTTTGGGCAAATCAAAAGGCTTGGGCAGGTATTCAAATGCGCCACCTTGAAAGGCAGACACCGCGCTGTCTAAATCTGAAAAGGCCGTCATGATGATGACAGGCAGTGAAGGCAAACGCTCTTTCACTTTGGTGAGCAAATCCAAACCAGAGCCACCAGGCATGCGAATGTCACTGACCAAAATTTGCGGACCATCCGCCTCGCTCACCGAGTCGAGCGCTTGCAGCACTTCGCGTGGGCTGGTGAAACTGCGCGTGGGCAGGTTCTCGCGCAACAGCGCTTTTTCCAGCACGAAGCGAATTGACTGGTCGTCGTCCACAATCCAAATCGATTTCATCTCGGCACTTTCTTTTCTAAGTTAGGGGCCACCTGAGAGGTCAAGGCAACGGGATGAGGATTTTGAAATCCGTGCGTCCCGGCACACTGTCACACTCAATCAAGCCATGGTGCTGCTGTACAAAAGTTTGTGCCAAGTTCAGCCCTAGGCCAGAACCGCCATCTCGTCCAGAAACCAAGGGGAAAAACAACCTGTCCTTGATTTCTTCCGGAATGCCGGGCCCGTTGTCTATTACATGCAATTCCAGTGCCAACCGATAGCGTTGTTTGCCAAAAGTGACCTGTCGGCTGATGCGACTGCGCAAAACAATTTCAGCATCGCCTGCGGCCAAACGATCGACCAAAGCTTGGGCGGCGTTATGCACGATGTTGAGCACGGTTTGAATCAACTGCTCGCGGTCACCACGGAACTCTGGAATCGAGATGTCGTAGTCACGCACCACACGCAAGCCTTTGGGGAACTCGGCCAAGATGAGGCTGCGCACACGCTCACACACCTCATGGATGTTGACATCGCCCACCACATGCGGGCGGCGATGCGGAGCCAGCAATCGGTCAACCAACAGCTGTAAACGGTCCGCTTCGTGGATGATGACTTGGGTGTATTCGATGAGGTCTTTGCTTTCCACCTCCATCTGCAGCAACTGCGCTGCACCTCGAATGCCACCCAAGGGGTTCTTGATTTCATGGGCTAAGTTGCGAATCAGCTCTTTGTTGGCTTGGGCTTGGTCAATCAGGCGCTCTTCTCGGTCTTGGCGCGTCTGTTGCTCTAGGGGCAGCAACTCGACCAGCACTTCGCCCGCCACCTCAGTGGGAGCCACGATCACGTGCACCGGCATAGCATCTTGCAACGGACGGCGCAGCAAGGCGTCATAGCGCATGGTGGCAAACGCATTGGTTTGGGCACCTAGCAAGGCATTGTCAAACGACTGGGTTTCAGAGAAAAAGCTGCTCAGCGCCGAACCTTCGATGGTGCGGCGTGACACACCCATCACATCTTCGAGGGCCGCATTGGCAAACACCACCACACCATCGGTGCGCACCACAGCCACCAAGGTGGCCAGCAAGTCAAAAGCTTGCGCATAGCTGGGATAGGTGGGGGAATTAGGTACAGCCTTCATGGCTTGGCTCCGGTCGGGGCGACGCTGTTGACACCGAGGCGTGCTAACTCTCGCTGAAGGCCCGCCACATCGGCCTGCGTGCGTTGCAACGCAGCGCGAAGCTGGGCCACACGGTCTTGGTATTTTTGAGGTTGTCTAAATTCATCGGCGCGGCGCTCGGGCTCGCCGTTGTTCCACTCGCGCAGCAACTCGGTCTGCTGCTGTTGCGCTCTTTGCAATTCAGCTTGCAACACCACCTGTGCTTGCGCATCGCGTTGGCGTTGCTCTGAGCCTTCCACTTTGGCAGCACCTGCGCCGCCACTGTTTGTCCCCGCAGGGCTCACAGCTTGTGCGCCTTGCACACGCGTGCCTTCAATCACCGTCACGCTGCCACCCGCCAAAGGCTTGCAGTTGGCCGCCGGATCGGGCTGGTTGGTATAGGCATTGCCACAGCGGTAAATGCGCTGTGGCTCAGACGTGGCAGCTGCAGGCCAAGCTGTCAACGCGAGCCCCATCAAAGCCATACAACGCACAAAGTAGAACAAGATAGAACGCATGGAAAAGTGTGGTTTGAAATAAAAAAGGACGGCTCACGCCGTCCTTTTATTGCACGCTTCGTTGCAACGAATTACAGCGAGTAGTACATGTCGTATTCGACAGGAGACACTTCCACGCGACCACGGGTCACTTCTTGCATCTTCAATTCGATGTAAGAGTCGATCCATGAGTCAGTGAACACGCCGCCTTTGGTCAAGAAGGCGCGGTCTTTGTCGAGGGCTTCCAAGGCTTGATCCAAGCTAGAGCACACGGTTGGGACCAACTTGTCTTCCTCTGGAGGGAGGTGGTACAAGTCTTTGGTCGCTGCTTCGCCTGGGTGGATCTTGTTCTCGATACCGTCCAAACCAGCCATCAACAAGGCTGCGAAGCCGAGGTATGGATTGCACAATGGATCTGGGAAACGCGCTTCCACACGGCGTGCTTTGTCGCTGGCCACGTTAGGAATACGGATCGAAGCAGAACGGTTCTTGGCAGAGTAAGCCAATTTCACTGGCGCTTCAAAGTGAGGCACCAAGCGCTTGTAGCTGTTCGTACCTGGGTTGGTGATCGCGTTCAAAGCACGTGCGTGCTTGATGATGCCGCCGATGTAGAACAGGGCGAAATCAGACAAACCAGCGTAGCCGTTGCCTGCGAACAAGTTCTTGCCGTCTTTCCAGATGGACTGGTGAACGTGCATGCCAGAACCGTTGTCGCCAGCGTATGGCTTAGGCATGAAAGTGGCAGTTTTGCCGTAAGCGTTGGCCACGTTGTGGATCACGTACTTTTGCAGCAATGTCCAGTCAGCGCGCTCGACCAAAGTAGAGAACTTGGTGCCGATTTCGCATTGACCAGCGCCAGCCACTTCGTGGTGGTGCACTTCAACTGGGATGCCCACTGATTCGAGCAACAAGCACATTTCGCTGCGCATGTCGTGTGTGCTGTCAACTGGAGGCACTGGGAAGTAGCCACCTTTGACGCGAGGACGGTGACCGCGGTTGCCGCCTTCGATTTTCTCGCCGCTGTTCCATGGGCCTTCGTATTCGTTGATCGAATAGAAAGTGTTGTTTGGCTCAGTGCTCCAACGCACTTCGTCAAACAAGAAGAATTCTGGTTCTGGACCAAAGTAAGCCGTGTCGCCCAAGCCAGATTGCTTGAGGTAAGTCTCAGCGCGCTTGGCGATAGAACGTGGGTCACGCTCGTAGGCTTTGCCGTCTGTTGGCTCGATCACATCACAGATCAACACCAAAGTGACTTCTTCGAAGAAGGGGTCGATCAATGCGCTGTTTGGATCAGGCATCAACAACATGTCAGAGGCTTCGATGCCTTTCCAGCCAGCGATAGAAGAACCGTCAAACGCTTGACCTTCTTCGAACTTGCTTTCGTCAAACTGCGACACGGGCGCAGTGATGTGCTGCCACTTGCCACGGGTATCGGTGAAACGGAAGTCAACGAATTTAACTTCGTTCTCTTTCACCATTTTCATTACGTCTGCGACGGTCTTGGCCATCAAGTTCTCCTGCTAGGGTAGGTTGGGTTAAAAAGTGTTTCGAGGTGAAAGGATGCAGTTTCTGTGCCAGCGTATGCGCCACAGACACTAGCTTTCGCTTCACCATCTAGTCGTCTATTTTGCACCGAGATTGACGTAAATTAGCTGCAAAAGCGGATTCGGACACGCAAATGCAGAAAAACGGATAACACCTTTTTGGTGCCATTTTGCACCAAATTGGTTCGCATTTATTTTCGCACCAATTCGGGGCCGGTCTTGAATCCGAATGGTTGGAGGCCTTGCAACATGGCTGCATAGGCTGGTGCTACCTTCTCAGGTGCGCCTTTGACACCCAATTCAATGTGGCGACCATGCACGGGGTGATCCACGCTAGGCAAGCTGAACACCTTCACACCTTCAAAGTCGCGCTCCAAGGCTTCCATCAGCGGCGTGATGGTGGCCTCCATCGAACCATAGATCACGATGGACTGCTCGATCCAAGCATCGTGCTGAAACAGGTGGGCGTAATGCGTGTCGAGCACCCACGCCATCATCGGCCAAGCCATCACGGGAAAGCCTGGCACAAAGTGCACTGCACCACCAGAGCCGTGGCAGGTGAAGCCTGGAATCTTGTTGTACGGATTTGGGATGATGCTCGCGCCCACAGGGAACACCCCCATGTTGAGACGATGGATGTTGTCGGGATGATTGGGCTCATAGGCGACACCCTGCTCTTTGGCGGTGTCTTGCATGCGCTCGCGAATCAGGGCTTGCGCCTCTGGGTGCAACACGATATCCACCCCCAAAGCTTTGCCTGCGCACTGACGCGTGTGGTCATCGGGCGTGGCGCCAATACCGCCACAGGAAAACACAATGCTGTTGCTCTCAAATGCACGCGCAAGGGTGCGCGTGATGCGCGCGGGCGAATCGCCCACATAGTCAGCCCAATCGAGTGACAGGCCACGCGCATTTAAGAGTTCAATGACTTTGGGCATGTGCTTGTCGGCACGCTTGCCCGAGAGGATTTCATCGCCAACGATGATGAGGCCAAACTCTGGCCGCGCTTTAGAGGCTTGGGGGTGTGGATGTGCTTGAGTCATCTTGCGATGCTACCGTGGGAAGCGGCACCGAGGCGCCCATCACCACAGTGCCCGACTCCGCACGCAGGGCTTCTAACGCACCCAAACTGTAATGCGTGAACCAAAGCGAGGTGAACGCAAAGACCAAGGCATAAATCCAAATGGCCAAGGGGATGAGCACCAAAAACGCGGCAGCAAACACAGCACCCGAGGCCCACACCAAGCTGGGCAATGCCCCCATGTAACCGGTCAGCACACCAATCATCAGCAACCACATTCGATGCTGACGACCAATGGTCAAACGTTCTTCACGACTGGCATGCGCCACCAAGGCGTCAAAGACCATCACACGGTAACTGAGCCAACCCCAAATGAGCGGAGGCACGATAAACATCAAAGGTGGAACAGCCCACAGCGGCAAAGTAATCACCATGGCAACCATGGCAATCAACGTAGAGCCGACTGTCCACACCAAGCTTGTCAAAGGGGTTCCACCGTTTTTTAGAGCCAAATGGGCAAAACGCCGCTGGACAACGAGGTCCACCAAAGCGGGGGTCATCATCAGAGATACGGCCAACAATGAAATCACCACCAAGATAGGGGTGATGGCAAAAATCACCACCAGCGGTATCACCACGGCTTGCAACTCACCAGCGCCTTGAGCCTGCAGCCAATCCAACATGCCTTGTAAAACTTGCCAAGAGGCCAACATGTCGCGTACCCAGTCTTGCGTGGGAGCCCAATAGAAATACCCCCAGCTCACCGACAGCACCAGCAACATGGCCAGTGGCAGCAGAGACAGGAGCATGACGCGCGGCATCAAACAATACGCAAACGCACGCCAAAAAGAATCTAAGAACAAACGCATGCCAAAAGCATACCGCAGCTAGTTAACGTACAGATGAAAAACCTAAAGCTTGCATGAGGCGTTTCATACCCAATCGTTGCTGGGACCAGAAACCTTCGCCGTAATCCGCCCCCTGCTCCACTTGATCGCGGATACCAGTGGGATCAAAGCGAAGTTCAAAGTTGGCCGTTTTAAACATCACATCCCACCAAGGAAACAGCACGCCAAAGTTGTGCCCGCCTAATGCGACCCCCTCGCTTGTCGGCTCGGCGGAGCTCATCACAGTCTTGGATTTAGATTCATGCCCCAAACCAATGGCGTGATGCAGCCTATGAAAGCGCGGACTGACCCACAAGTACTCACCCCACTTGCCAAAGCTCAAACGTAAATTGGCGTGCTGGAAATTCTCAAACAGCTGGGTGATCGCCACCACGGCCACAAACTGTGCCGGTGCAATGCCGATGAGCTGTGCCACAAACACCCAAACGACTGCATTGATCAAGTCATCCAACAAGTGGTTGCGGTTGTCCGTCCACTGCGTCATCTGGCGCTGCGAGTGATGCAACGAATGCAGCGCCCACCACCAGTTCCACTGGTGCTGCGCACGGTGCAGCCAATAGTTGACGAAGTCAAACACAATGAGATAGATGACGAAGCTGACCCATGGGCCATCGGTCACACCCGGCCACAGGTCTTCAAGATGAAACGTACCCACACCTTGAACACGCAGCTCACCCACCACCCAGTCAAGTATCGGCTCAACCATTAAAAACAACGCCACCCTGAATAAACCTAGACGATGAATCAATGTGTAAAGCACATCGATGCGAACTGCTCGCATATCTGTCAACTGCTCAACCGGACGCCAACGTTGCAGCGGGCCTATCAGGGCCACCATGACCGCAATTTGAATCAAGCCCACCAACAGCCAACCTGTGCCGTTGAATACTTCTTCCAATCGATTGCCCATTCCCACAGCAAAAGCAAGAGGCTGCATGACGTTCTCATACAAAGCAGCCTGTGCATCCGCAAAAAGATCGGTCAACGTATCCATGGCTTGAATTGTGGATGGTCTTTCAATGTGGCAAAGCAAAACCCTTTGGCTTTGAGGCCTTCAATCAAGGGCTCAAGCACCGCAGGTGCCCAAGGGTCTTGGCGTGACCAAATACCCAAATGCGCCATCAAAATATCACCCGAACGAATGTTGTTCAGCGCGCGGTTCAACAGCATGGCGTTAGGGTACTTGTCACTCGGCAGCTCATCCCCCAAGAAACCGGCATCAGCCCAACCCACATGGGCAAAGCCGCATTGCTTGGCTGCGCTTAGCAGCGAGGGAGATGTTTTGCCACCGGGTGCGCGGAACAAAGGCAAAGGCTTCACGCCAGTGATTTGCTCTAGGCGGGTGTTGGCCAGTTGCAATTGGTCGCAATAGCGCTGGCTGGTCCACACCTCGGTTTGTCCTTTGCTGGGGCCTGCACTGGGGCGCATCTGCCAGCTGCCGCGTGGCAAGTCAGAGCGCCAATACACATGATCAAACGTGTGCGAAGCAAAGGCATGGCCTTCTGCACCTCGCGCCTTCCACCAAGGCGCCCAGTGATCACCCAATGAGCCGTCACCCACTTTGGTGGGCTCGTTAGCCGCGAAGAAGGTCACTTTCACATTTTGGCGATTCAGCACGTCGGCTATCAGCTGCGCCACACCCATGTGGCCTGTATCAAACGTGAGGTAAAGCGGTTTGTTACAAGGCGCTTGCGCGTGCGCCATGTGCGCGGCGATGCTCAGTGAGGCTAAGGCAACCCAACGCAAGCAACGCATACGCATCAATACCGTTTGGCGTGGTCCAAAGTCCAAATGCCGTGAGGCGATTTGCCGACTTTGACTTGGCGCACTAGTTGACCCGTGGTGGTGTCAATCACGCTCATTTTTTTAATCCAGCGAGAAGACACGTACAACAGCTTGCCATCTGCGCTGACTTCCATGCAATCTGGCCCGCCAGGCGCGGGGAACTGCATGACGGACGCTAGGCTGAGGTAATCGATTTTGTTGACTGTGTTGGCCACGCGGTTGCCCACAAACACATGGCGGCCGTCGCCAGCGGCACGGAAGGCATGTGCGCCTGCGCCTGTTGGAATGGTTTTGAAGGCTTTGGGCTGAGCGCCCGACACATCAAACACCTGCACATGGTTGTCGCCAGTCAGACCTACCAGCAAGTATTTGTCATTCGGTGTGCCAAACACGTCAGCTGGCATTTCACCTGTTTTGATGCGCCATTTGATGGTTTGTGATGCCAAGTCCACTGCAACGAGTTCGTTGCTGTCTTGCATGGTGGCATAGGCTGTGGTGCTCTTGGTGTCAATCCAAATGTGGCTGGGTGTTTTGCTCGATGGGATGCGCTTAGCCAGTGTCAGCTCTTTGCCGTCCCAGCGGTAAATGTCAATGTGGTTCAACCGGTTGGCCACCGTGACAAACCATTTCATGTCGGGTGAAAAGCGCAGCTGGTAGGGGTCGATCGTGCCGCGCACCACGCGCTGCACTTCGGCTGTGCGTGGGTCAATGAAAGTCAGCGAATCACCACCGGCGTTGGCAACGATGACCGACTTTTCGTCCGGTGTGAGGTAGATGTGGTGTGGCTCTTTGCCCGTGGGAATGCGACGGGTTTCTTGCCAAGTGACAGGATCAATGACGCTGACGTTCGCATCCAACGAATTGAGCACAAAAATAGGATTGGCCGCTTGCACGGCAGGCGCTGCCAAAAGCAGCATGCCAGCTAAAGCCAGCGACAAACGTTGGATCAAAAACACAAAAAACCTTGAAAAATCTGTGCTCAGTGTAACGAGCAAGGGCTTACCCGAAGGTAAGCAGGGATTCAAATCACCCTAAAAATCATTGATGCAGGACAAAAAAGCAGCAACGGTCATAGAAATTAAGCGTTTGTAGCTAATAGCTTCAACTCATCTTCACTGATCCAGCGCCATTGACCGGGCGCCAAGTTCTTTGGCAAAGGCATCGCGCCAATTTGCGAGCGATGCAAGCCCACCACCTTGTTACCCACCGCCGCCAACATGCGCTTGACTTGGTGGTACTTGCCTTCGGTCAGGGTCAAGCGCATGTGATGCTCAGACACTGCCACGCAGGCTGCGGCTTTGACGGGCTTGGGTGAATCATCCAGCACCACGCCATCGAGCAGGCGTTGCACTTGTTTGTCGTCCAAGGGATCGTCGGTGGTGACCTCGTACACCTTGGGCACATGGTGACGGGGCGAGCTCATGCGGTGGATCAGCGGGCCATCGTCGGTCAGCACCAACATGCCCGTGGTGTCTTGGTCCAAGCGACCTACCGCTTGCACACCTTGCACCGCACTTTTTTGTGGGCGGTAGCGCAAAGGTGGCGGCAGCAAGGTGTACATGCTGGGCCACGCAGAAGGTTTGTGTGAACACTCGTAGCCTGCGGGTTTGTGCAGAAGCACATAGGCTTTCGCGTGATAAGGCCACAGCACACCTTGCACTGAGTACTGCAGGCCTTCATGCACGTCAACGTCTTCCAGCGCATCTTCACAGGTGACCAAGCCCTCGCCCAGATCGACCTGCACGTAGCCTTGTTGAATGAGTCCCGCGCAAATACGGCGCGTACCAAAACCTTGGGAATACAAAATATCTTGCAATTGCATGGCTCAATCGTAAACTGAACTCACTATGAAACCCAGCTCACACTATTTGCAATGCCACGGCTTCAACATCCACTACACCGCATGGGGCGATACCTCTCTGCCCGTGGTGATTGCTTGGCACGGCTTAGCCCGCACAGGGCGCGACTTTGATGCCTTGGCCGAGCAACTGGCTGCACACTATCACGTCATTTGCCCAGACACCATTGGCCGAGGCCTCAGCCAATGGAGCGCGGCACCCAAAGGCGATTACAGCTTTGCCACCTACGCCCGCATCACGCTTGACTTGATGGATGCACTACATATCGATAAAGCCCATTGGATTGGCACCTCGATGGGCGGCGCTTTGGGCTTGGTCTGTGCGGCAGCGTTAGAGTTACCCGCCTTCAAAGGCCGTATTCGCAGCTTGGTGCTCAACGACATCGCGCCTGAAATTTCGGTGGCTGCTGTTGAGCGCATCAAGGCGTATGCTGGCCAGCCACCTGCCTTTGACACCGTGCCTGAACTAGAGGCTTTTTTTCGCGCCGCCTATGCGCCATTCGGCCAGCAAACCGATGCGCAATGGACGCACCTGACCGAAACCTCCACCCGCCGCCTGCCCGATGGACGCGTGACACCGCACTACGACCCCAACATCACCCAGCAGTTTTTCCGCGAAGTACCCGAGTACCCGATGTGGAACGAGTACGACACGCTGGATATTCCTGTGATGGTGATGCGTGGCGCGAACTCAGATTTGATTTCCCCCGAAACCATCCAAGCCATGCGCACACGTGGGCCTGGCGCAAAGGGCTTGCTGCGAACCGAAGAGATTGCGGGCTGCGGGCATGCACCAGCCTTGAACGTGCCAGAGCAATGGCAATTGGTGATGGATTTCTTGAAATCTGCCAACTGAGTGGCAATACCTGCGCGTGCCGAAGCGATTGATCATCCTTATTTAGACTTGCGGCGACACCCACAACGGGTGTTTGTGCATCACCGCTAAGAATGCTTCTGAGTTTTCAAACGCCACTAACCACTTTGCCAATTGCGGCCAAGGCTGTGCCTCAAACCATGCTCGGTCGGTATGTGCGAACTGGCGCACAAACGGTGCAACACAGGCATCTAATAAACCCCACTTGTCACCTGCCAAAAACGACTGAGCTTGCAAAAGTGATTGCCAACGCATCAGCATGTCAGTCGCTTGCGTGCGATGGTGTACCCCATCGGCCAAGCCAAAACGCTGCGGGTATTTGTAGCGGTCCAAATGGGCTTTGAATTCGCCATCGTTCAAAGCAATGCCCTCGTGCGTCAACGCCCATGCCTCCGGCGTATTGGGCAACCACGCTTGTGGGTCGTTTAGTTGCAAAGCCCACAACATGATGTCCAGACTTTGCTCCAACACCTCCCCCGTTGGTAAACACAACACGGGCACCGTGCCTTTAGGAGACACGGCCAGCATCTCGGCAGGCTTGGCTTTTAAGGCCACTTCACGGTGCTCATAAGCGACGCCACTCACAAGCAAAGCCAAGCGTGCACGCATGGCGTAGGGGCAGCGTCGAAATGAATAAAGAACAGGGGTCACGTCAGTTGCCAACAAACTGAACGCGTTCAGTCTTCAATCTTCCAAGTGGGTAAACGCCACTCGAAATGCAGCGCAGCCAATCGCAGCAACGTGACGCAAGCAGCACCAATGGCCACCACAAGATTGGGATCCAATTCCAAATAATGCAACACCACCACCACCCAGCCACCCGCAAATGCACACACCGCATATGGATGATGGTCATGAAATGCGGTGGGAATTTCGTTGCACACGATGTCACGTAACACGCCACCAAAGGTGGCGGTAATCACACCCATCAACACGCAAATGAGTGAAGGCATATCCAGACCCAAAGCGATTTGCGTGCCGCTTGCGGCAAACAAACCCAAACCCAAAGCATCCGGCCATTGCATCGACTTCTCGGTGGGCTTGAAGTGCTTGGCGCGCATTAACAACATAGCAGCTAAGCACAAAGCCAGCACCGACCATACATACCAAGACTGCTCAATCCAAAACAGCGGGCGACGGTCCAACAACACATCGCGCAGAGTGCCGCCACCAAAGGCGGCCACAGAGGCCACAGCGCAAACACCCACGGCATCCAGCTTTTTGCGGGCAGCTTCCATCACCCCAGACAGGGCGAAGGCCACTGTGCCTGCGATCTCAATGCTTGTTTGCACCCCTGACAGGGTTTGCGTCGTCAAGACGTCCATCAACCAAAACCTCTTAGCTAGCCAAAGGTGCAAGTGTCGCACCTTCAATGCGGTGACGCGCCATGGACTGCGCCACCACACCAAAGGCTTTCATATCTTCTACAAATTGATGCAAGTAAGTGGCTGCTTCATCGCCACGGCTCTTGGGCAGGCCCATGGCTTGAGAGATGACCATGAAGTGGCCAGGCAACATGCGCAGACCCGGAATGCGCGGTAACTCGGCTTCAAGCTGGGGCTTCACCCCCGCCGCCACGTCGTGACCATGCTCTAAAAAGTAGCTCACCACTTCGGGCGAGGTGGGGCTGCGCACGAGCTGAGCCTGTTTGATTTCACGACTCAGGTACAAATCGTAAGCACTGCCCTTGCCCACCACCACGGTGTGTTGGGCTTGGTCGACCTCATCATTGCTTTGCAGCGGCGAGTCTTGCTTGACCAAGTATGCGCCTTCAATCAGCACATAGGGCGCGGTAAAGGCGATGGCCGCACCGCGCAGCGGGTCGATGGCAAAAAAACCCACATCGGCCTCCTCGCCCGAGACAGCCTCGACCGATTTACTGGCAGCCTCAAACACCACCAGCTTCAAAGGCACACCTAGGCGTTGCGCCAGCTGGGTGGCTAGGTCAATCGACACGCCTTCGGGCTCACCCGTCTCAGGGGGGCGGCGGGCCAAGATGGGGTTGCCCACGTTGATGGCGACGCGCAGTTCACCGGTGGGTGCGAAAGTGTTGGCAAGGGGTTGGATTGCATTGGTCATGCCCTAATTTATGCATAAAAAGGTGACACGTAACTTGCTGCGAAAATACGGGCATGACATACAGCGTGAAAGAAATGTTCTACACCTTGCAAGGTGAAGGCGCCAATGCAGGGCAACCCGCCGTGTTTTGCCGTTTCGCCGGCTGCAACCTGTGGAGCGGCCGCGAAGAGGACCGCAGCACGGCCATTTGCCAGTTCTGCGACACCGACTTTGTAGGCACGGATGGCACGCACGGCGGCAAGTTTGACAACGCCCAAAACTTAGCTAAGGCCATTGCAGGCTTCTGGCCCGACAGCGACACCGAGCACCGTTTTGTGGTGCTGACTGGGGGCGAGCCCTTGCTTCAAGTGGACGAGGCTTTGGTCGAAGCCCTGCACGCCTTCGGCTTCACCATTGCGGTGGAAACCAACGGCACGGTGCTGCCGCCCAAAGGCATTGACTGGCTGTGCATGAGCCCCAAGGCCGGTAGCCAGCGCGTGGTGGAAACAGGACAAGAGCTCAAATTGGTCTTTCCGCAAGTGGGCGCCGAACCCGCGCTGTATGAAGCTTTGAATTTTGAAAATTTTTACTTGCAGCCCATGGACGGACCCAACGCTGCTGCCAACACCGCAGCAGCCGTGGCTTATTGCCAAGCGAATCCCCGCTGGCGTCTGAGCGTGCAAACCCATAAGTTGATTGGCATCCGATGACATACGAACTCAGCCAGCGCTTCTACTTTGAAGCCGCACACACCCTGCGCCGCAAAATTGATGCCGAAGGCAGCTTGCGCATCCACGGCCACACGTATCACGCCGAAGTGACCATTGCAGGCAAGCCAGACCCTGAATCCGGCATGATGATGGACCTTGGCTTTTTGCGCCAAGAAGTTGAAAAAGTGCGTGAAAAGCTCGACCACCATTTCTTGGACGAAGTGCCAGGCCTCGGCCCCGCCACGCTAGAGAACCTGTGTGCATTTATCTACAACGACCTCAAAAGCACGTTGCCCAACATCCACCGCATCAAAATTGAGCGCCCCGCCAGTGGCGACACCTGTTGTTTACTCCCTAACGAAAGCTAACTATGTCCATCAAAGCTGTTGTGTTCGATGCCTATGGCACGCTGTTTGACGTGTATTCCATTGGTGCTTTGGCAGAGCAGCTGTATCCCGGCCAAGGCGCAGCCATCTCGGTGCTGTGGCGTGACAAGCAAATTGACTACACGCGGCTCATCACCATGTCTGACCCGCACCGCGCAGAAGGCAGCCGCTACTACCAATCGTTTTGGGACATCACGCGCAGCGCCCTGCTCTACACGCTGGAACGTTTCAAACTAGAAGCCAAGCCTGAACATGTCGAGGCACTGATGGGGCAGTACGCCAAGCTCACGCCCTTCGCTGAAAACTTGGGCGTGTTGCAAAGCCTGAAAGAGCGTGGCATCACCACCGCCATTTTGTCGAACGGCAGCCCTGAGATGCTCAACACAGCCGTATCTAGTGCGGGTATGCATGATGTGATTGACCACGTCATCTCGGTTGACCCAATTCGCCTGTTCAAAACATCGCCTGAATCGTATGGTTTGGTTCAACAGACCATTCCCGCGGAGAAGGAAGACATATTGTTTGTCTCCAGCAATGCTTGGGATGCTCTCGGTGCAACATGGTTTGGTTTCACCACGCTGTGGATCAACCGCCAACATTTACCTTTCGAAACGGTTGGCCCTACGCCCTCGTACACCGGCCATGACCTCACGCGCGTATTGGACATGTTCAACCACTGATGGACAGTCTGCGCATCGACAAGTGGCTGTGGGCCGCACGCTTCTACAAAACACGCAGCCTCGCGTGTGATGAAGTGACCAAACACCGCGTGCAAATCAACGGCCAAGATGTCAAGCCTGCACGCGAAGTGAAAGTGGGGGACACCCTCACGGTGCGCCAAGGCAACATCACTAAAACTGTTCAAGTCAAAGGCATCAGCGCCGCACGTGGCCCCGCGCCCCTGGCGCAACAGCTGTACGAAGAAACGCCAGAGAGCATCGCTTTGCGCGCCAAACTGGCTGAACAAAACCGCATGGCGGCAGAACCTGCACACAGCATTGAGCATGGCCGCCCCACCAAGCGCGACCGTCGCCAAATCGAACACGCATGGAACGAGCGCTGGAGCGCGAGTACCGACCACTAAACACCCAATACAAAACTCAAAGGAACACACACATGGGCGCTCAATGGAAAGCCAAAGGCAAAGACTTAGCCGCCAACGCCAAAGGCCGCATGTTCGGCAAGCTCGCCAAGGACATCATGGTGGCTGCACGCAATGGCGCGGATCCAGCTGCTAACTCACGTTTGCGCATGGTGATGGAGCAAGCCCGCAAGGTGTCCATGCCCAAAGACACACTGGACCGCGCCATCAAAAAAGGGGCTGGCCTCACAGGCGAGTCGGTTCAATTTGAACGTGTGATTTACGAAGGCTACGCACCGCACCAAGTGGCAGTGATGGTCGAGTGCTTAACCGACAACGTCAACCGCACAGCACCTGAAATGCGCGTGTTGTTTCGCAAAGGCCAGCTCGGCACATCGGGCTCTGTGTCATGGGACTTTGACCACATCGGTTTGATTGAAGCCGAACCCACCGCCCCAGATGCAGACCCTGAAGTAGCCGCGATCGAAGCCGGTGCGCAAGACTTTGAAGCGGGTGACGAAGGTACATCCGTGTTCATCACCGAACCCACTGACCTAGACTTAGTGAGCCGAGCCCTGCCCGCGCATGGTTTCAATGTGCTGTCGGCCAAGCTTGGCTACAAGCCTAAGAACCCTGTCGACCCCGCCAACCTGAGCCCAGAAGCATTGGAAGAAGTCGAAGCCTTCCTCTCTGCGATTGACGACAACGACGATGTGCAAAACGTTTATGTGGGCCTGGTGAGCTAACTTTCTGCATGACCGTTTCTATTAAAAGCGCTCGAGGTGCGACTGGCATTTTGGGTATTGACTTCGGCACGTCTAACTCAGCCATCGCTTGGGCGTCAGCCCAAAGTACTGCACAACTCATTCCCTTAGAGGGCAAGGCTCTGGCCATGCCCACTGCCGTGTTTTACAACGCCGAAGAAGGCAGCACACACTTTGGCCGCGAAGCCATCACCCATTACCTAGAAGGCACTGAGGGCCGCTTGATGCGATCACTCAAAAGCTTGCTGGGCAGCCCGCTGCTGATGGAGACCACCGTCATCAACAACCAATTGGTGAACTTCTCCGACATCATCACCACCTACTTGGCCGAGTTACGCAAACGTGCCGCACAACACCTTGGGGCAGCGCCCACGCATGTGGTGATGGGTCGCCCCGTGCACTTTGTGGATGACGATGCCAAGCGTGATGCGCAGGCTGAAAGTTCGTTGCGCCAAGCGGCTGAAGCTGTGGGCTTCACAGACATCGCATTTCAATTCGAACCCATTGCAGCTGCGTTGGATTATGAACAACGTCTCACGCGTGAAACCACCGTGCTGGTGGCCGACATTGGCGGCGGCACTTCAGACTTCACCGTCGTGCGGTTAGGGCCTGAACGCATGCACCAAACCAACCGTGCGGATGATGTCTTGGCAACCACCGGCGTTCATATCGGCGGTACAGACTTTGACCAAAAGCTGAGCCTAGGCCAAGTCATGCCCTTGTTGGGCTATGGCCACCTCGGCCCCGACACCCGCGAAGTTCCCAACCGCGTATTTTTTGACTTGGCCACCTGGCACTTGATCAACTGGCAATACCAGCCCAAAGCGATGGCGCAAGCCAAAGCCTTGCAAACCAACTACACCGACACGCGCTTGCATGACCGATTGATGCGCGTGTTGACCGAACGCTTCGGCCACCATATGGCACACGATGTGGAAGCGGCCAAAATTCGTTGCTCACAAACCAACAGCGACACTACCATTGACTTGTCTTATCTTGATGCCCACTTGGCCGCATCACTCAGCACCGAGGATCTGAACACGCACTTGTCACAGTTGCTAGCAAACACTGTGGCGTGCGCACGCGAATGCGTTGAACTTGCCGAACTCAAAAACGGTAAGCCTGATGCCATTTATCTAACGGGTGGCTCATCAGCGTTGCGCACATTCCAAGAAGCACTGCAAGCGGAGTTTGCGGGTGTGCCATTGGTTGAAGGCGATTTATTTGGGGGCGTCGCATCAGGATTGACGAGGATATTTTGATATGGATAAATTTAATATTCTCGACTTCACTTCTTCTCTTTCAATCATTGATATAGCCTTGGCCTTGTTCGCTTGCATTCTGGCTGCATTAGTAGGTATGGTGATGGCAAGAAAACAAGCGCGTGCGTACAGCAACAGTGACACGCCTAGCCCATCCACACCAAATAACGATCAATGGCCAGTTGTGACCTTCACCAACTTCGGCGACATGCGCTTTTTACATTTGGGGACACCTGCGGTGCAAGGATCGATGAAGATCAGCAAGCCATTTGACATTCACCTTGAGTACTTGCAACGCATGATGGCTTGGTTGTTATTTACTAAGATTTGCCAAGTTAAAAACATGCACGCCATGCAACTGGGCTTGGGCGCAGCCTCATTGACCAAGTTTTGCCGCCATCATCTAGACATGCAAACGACGGTGGTTGAGTTGAACCCTCAAGTGATTGACACATGCAGACGCTGGTTCAAATTGCCAGAAAACAGCGCCAAGCTCAATGTCGTTTTGGGTGATGCAGGCGAGGCTGCCGCACAAACTCAATGGCAAGGAAAAGTCGATGCTCTGCAAGTCGACCTCTACGACCAAGAGGCGGCACAACCCGCCATTGATAGCGAAGAGTTTTATCGCAATTGCCGAAGCATGCTCACAGATCAAGGCTGCATGACGGTCAATTTATTTGGCCATGACATGAGCTACCCAGCAAGCCTGCAAAAAATCAAGACGGCTTTTGGTGACGATGCAGTTTGGGCATTCAAGCCTACGACCGCAGGCAACACCATCGTGATGGCGTTTCGCACGCCTCGCACGTTTGAGCGAGACATGCTGCAACAACAAGCACAAGCCATACAAGGGCGCTGGCCCTTACCTGCCACGAAGTGGCTAAAGGCCTTGGCGCCTGCTTAGAAAAACGCAATCTGAAGGAAGTCAGCGGAGCGTGATTTCTTGAATCGCACGTTTGGCCGCATGCGGCAATCCCTGCTTATCGATATCTACCCGATGCGCCTTCCAAGCCCGCACACCTTGACGGTCAACCGATAAGCGCACCACCCATGCCACGTTGTTGACTTTGTCGGGAAAGCCTTCAAATACAAAGTTACCCAAGCTATAGAAAATGGGTTTGCCTTTGTATTGATCGGTGTCTTGCAACTGGTGGGGATGTCCGCCAATCACAGCATCTGCGCCAGCATCGATCATCAATCTCGCAAGCGCGCGTTGACGTGCGTTGGCGATCGGCTCCTCCCAACCCCAATGCATCACAGGAATCACGACATCCGCGTTCCACACACGACGCGCATCTTTGATGTCACGGACCACTTGCTCGTCTTCGCTCCAAGCCACGCCTGGACGGTCATGGTCGGCCTCAAAGTTGCGCGGTTGAAATTCGTCATAACCAAGAATAGCAATGCGTAAGCCCTGGCGCTCTAGGATGTGTGGCTTGTGCGCCTCTTTCAGGTCGTGGCCTCCACCGTAATAGCCCAAGCCTGACTGCTTAAGCAAGCCCAGCATCTGTGCAAAGGCTTGAGGGCCATAGTCACCCGAATGGTTGTTGGCCAAACCCACCGCATCGAAGTGGCGTTTGACAAACTTCAAGCCACGCGGATGCACCCTAAACACGTTGGGCTTTTCAGGCTCTACCGAACCTACGGTGGCCACCACGCACTCCAAATTACCCAAGCGAATGTCAGCGCCTTTGAACAAATGCGCCACGCCTGCAAAAGGGTCATGCCCACGACGTATGGCGCGATCAGGGCCACCTTCGAGCATGATGTCGCCGGCAAAGACCACGGATACAGCTGGCTCGGGTGTTTGAGCCATGGCCGCATTCATGCACAGCAAAGCACTCACGCACAGTGCGGCCAACTTGATGGTGGAGCAAGTTAAAGACTTCATCGCGCCACCTCATGCAAAGCACAGCCGTACAAAAGTTCTTTGCCTAAAAACGGGGAGTACAAAGCCACGCGCCCCGTCAAGGCATTCGCAGCGGGTGCTGACTGAGCTTGTGGAGCCATATATTTGGTGTGCTGCAAGATCATGGGTTGGCGTTCTGTTTGGTAGAACACGTACAAATTGATCAACTCTACGCGTGTGTCGTCGCCAAGCACGACCGCTTTGAAGCGAAAGCGATCCGCCAAGTTCACACTGGTGACGGTGTAAGGATCAGACACAGGGCTAAAGCTGTGCTCAAAACGCTCGGCATTCACCTCAAAGTGGCAACGCAGTTGCGGCGAGGCCTGCGCCACAAGTGGAAAAAATGCAGCCAACAGCCACAACCAAAAGCGCATGCCCATCTCCCTTGTCTTGATTACGTAAAGCCTACTTGATTGGAAAAGCGACCTTGATATGGGTTTGCCCTTGTAGCTGGCAAAATCGAGGGCTATTTAAGAAAGTCCGCCATGAGTTCATTGCCCTCCACCGCCATCCCTCGCCTGACCAGTCTCTCTCACGGTGGTGGCTGCGGCTGCAAGATTGCACCGGGCGTGCTGAGCGAGATTCTCAAAAGCACCAGCGCCATGCCCATACCGCCACAGTTGCTGGTAGGCATCGAAACCGCAGACGATGCGGCGGTGTACCAGCTCAACGACGAGCAGGCGCTGATTGCCACGACCGACTTCTTCATGCCCATCGTGGATGACCCGTTTGACTTTGGCCGCATCGCCGCCACCAATGCCATCAGCGATGTATACGCCATGGGTGGCACACCCATCATGGCATTGGCCTTAGTGGGTATGCCCATCAACGTGTTGCCAGCCGAGACGATAGGCAAAATTTTGGATGGTGGCCAAAGCGTGTGCCGCGAAGCGGGCATCCCTATTGCGGGCGGCCACACCATTGACTCGGTCGAGCCGATTTACGGCTTGGTCGTCTTAGGCCTCGTGCACCCCAAGCGCATCAAGCGCAATGCCGATGCACGTGTGGGCGACCGTTTGATTTTGGGCAAGCCGCTGGGTGTGGGCGTGTTGTCTGCTGCCCTCAAGAAAAATGCACTCAGTCCCGAGGGATATGCCCAAATGATTGCCAACACGACCAAGCTCAACACACCGGGTGCAGCCCTGTCAGCTTTGGCTGGCGTGCACGCCATGACCGACGTGACAGGCTTTGGCTTGGCAGGCCACGCGCTTGAGATGGCGCGCGGAAGCCAGCACACCGTACAACTGAATATGAGCCAAGTACCGCTGCTTCATGGTGTGCGAGAACTCGCCGAGCAAGGCATGCTCACGGGTGCATCGGGACGCAACTGGTCAGCCTACGGCAAAGAGATTGAACTCGCCGCCGAACGCAATACCATTGATCAAGCTTTGTTGAGCGATCCACAAACCAGCGGCGGCTTGTTGGTAGCCTGCACACCCGAGTCCGTAGATGAAGTGTTAGCGATATTCCACCAACATGGCTTTGCCGATGCCTGCGAAGTGGGCGAAATCACGCCGGCCTCTGCTAATAGCATCAAACTGAAAGTGCGCTGAATTAAGTAACTTGGCCTCGCAAATTTACACTTACCCCCTTTACAAGAAAACAACAAGATGTCCACCATTCCAACTTGCCCTCAATGCGGCCAAGAAAACACCTACCAAGACGGCGATAACTATGTGTGCGCTGATTGCGCTTATGAATGGCCCATGGTGGCCGCTGCCGCAGCTGACGACGAAGACGAAGCCGTGGTGAAAGATGCCAACGGCACGGTACTGAAGGACGGCGATGCGGTGGTGCTGATCAAAGACTTGAAGGTCAAAGGCTCATCCACCACGCTGAAGATGGGCACCAAAGTCAAGAGCATTCGCTTGGTCGGCGGTGACCACGAAGTGGACTGCAAGATGGACGTGGGCAACTACATGCTCAAAGCTTGCTTCTTGCGCAAAGCCTAAATAACCAAAGCTCTTACAGCACCCGACCTCGGTTTGACTTGATCGCCGAGGTCTTTTTCTTGCTATCCAAGCGGCGCAACTTGGACGCATAAGTGGGCTTGGTGGGCTTGCGCTTCTTAGGTGGTTTAGCCACGCTTTGCACCAAATCATGCAAACGCGCAAAAGCCTCGATGCGATTCATGTCTTGGCTGCGATGCTCTTGTGATTTGATGACCACCACACCTTCTTGCGTGATGCGCTGGTCAGATAAGCACATCAGTCGTTCTTTCACCTCCTCGGGCAACGAGGACGCCATCACATCAAAGCGCAGATGGATGGCGCTAGAGACCTTGTTGACGTTTTGGCCCCCTGCCCCCTGAGCTCGGATGGCAGTGACCTCCGCCTCATGCTCTTGGATGACTAGCCGTGAATTCAAAAAAACCTCTTGCCGATGATGAAAATGGCCAAAGAGCAACGTTTGCTTCTAGCCTTAGAGGGCATTATCCAACGGGTAAAATTGAAGGATTACTTATGACCTTCAAGGATTTGCCATGAACACCACCCCTTCCGGCCTGCAATACATCGACAACGTGGTGGGCGACGGCGCTGAAGCCGCCGCTGGCCAGCACGTGAGCGTGCACTACACCGGCTGGCTCTACAAAGATGGCGAGCAAGGCGCCAAATTTGACTCCAGCCGCGACCGCAATGACGCGTTTGATTTCCCATTGGGCGCTGGCATGGTCATCAAGGGCTGGGACGAAGGCGTGCAAGGCATGAAGATTGGCGGCCAACGTACCCTCATCATCCCGCCAGAGCTGGGCTACGGCGCACGTGGCGCGGGCGGTGTGATTCCACCGAACGCCACCTTGAAGTTCGACGTCGAACTGCTCGGCCTCGAATAAACAGGCCAAACGGCAGCTTTTTGGCTGCCGATCACAAGCGGGGCGCGGCCCCGCTTTGTTTTGCCTTGTTCAATTTTTTTACAAAACCCCTCTTGAAATAGGGTCGGATGCCCTCAGCTTTGCTGAATATCACCCCAACAAGCCCTACAAAGCATGTCAGAACCTACAGAAAACCTAGATACCGCAGCCGCACATTTGGCTTCACACATGGCCGGTATGGCCCCAGCGGACCAAGCTCCTGCGTCAGCTGAACCAGCCGCTGCACTAGACCCGTTGGCCGCAGCCCAAGCCGAAGTGGCAGCCCTGCAAGCCAAAGTGACCGAGCTGCAAGACCAATACATCCGCGGCCAAGCCGAAGTGCAAAACGCCCGCCGCCGCGCAGATGACGAAGTGTCTAAAGCCCGCAAATTTGCGCTGGAGAGCTTTGCCGATAGTCTGCTGCCCGTGCTCGACAGCCTAGAAGCTGGATTGGCCGTGCAAACTGCCACGCCTGAGCAAATCCGCGAAGGTGCTGAAGCCACGCTGCGTCAGCTCAAAAGCGCCATGGAACGCAACAAGATTGTGGCCATCGACCCTGCGGCTGGTGCCAAATTTGACCCTGCGCAACACCAAGCCATCAGTGTGGTGCCAGCAGAGCAAGAAGCCAACACCGTGGTCACCGTGCTGCAAAAAGGCTACTTGATCGCTGAGCGCGTCTTGCGCCCTGCCCTGGTCACCGTGGCAGCGCCGAAATAAACACTTGAAATTGGCGAAGTTATCCACAACTAAGCCTCATCTGAATCTTTAAAAGTTACTGGAGTTACAAATGGGAAAAATCATCGGTATTGACTTGGGCACCACCAACTCGTGCGTGGCCATCATGGAAGGCAACACGACCAAAGTGATCGAGAACGCAGAAGGCGCTCGCACCACCCCGTCGATCATTGCGTATCAAGAAGACGGCGAAATCTTGGTCGGCGCATCTGCTAAGCGCCAAGCCGTCACCAACCCACGCAACACCTTGTACGCGGTCAAGCGTTTGATCGGTCGCAAGTTTGCGGAAAAAGAAGTTCAAAAAGACATCGACTTGATGCCCTACACCATTGCCAAAGCCGACAACGGCGACGCATGGGTGGAAGTGCGCGGCAACAAGTTGGCCCCTCCTCAAATCAGCGCTGAAATTCTGCGCAAGATGAAGAAAACCGCCGAAGACTACCTCGGCGAAGAAGTGACCGAAGCCGTCATCACCGTGCCCGCTTACTTCAACGACGCACAACGTCAAGCAACTAAAGACGCTGGCCGCATCGCTGGTTTGGACGTCAAGCGCATCATCAACGAACCTACGGCAGCTGCATTGGCCTTCGGTTTGGATAAAACAGAAAAAGGCGATCGCAAGATTGCTGTGTATGACTTGGGTGGCGGTACGTTTGACGTGTCCATCATCGAAATCGCCGACGTGGATGGCGAAAAACAATTCGAAGTGTTGTCGACCAACGGCGACACATTCTTGGGCGGCGAAGACTTCGACCAACGCATCATCGACTTCATCATCTCCGAGTTCAAGAAAGAATCTGGCGTTGACTTGTCCAAAGATGTGTTGGCCTTGCAGCGCCTGAAAGAAGCCGCTGAAAAAGCCAAGATTGAGTTGTCATCGGCTACATCGACCGACATCAACTTGCCTTACATCACGGCCGATGCTTCTGGTCCTAAGCACTTGAACATCAAGCTCAACCGCGCCAAGTTGGAACAACTGGTGGACGAGTTGGTCGAACGCACCATCGCCCCTTGCCGCACCGCCATCAAAGATGCTGGCGTGTCTGTGAGCGACATTGACGATGTGATTTTGGTCGGCGGTATGAGCCGTATGCCCAAGGTGCAGGAAAAGGTCAAAGAGTTCTTCGGTCAAGAGCCACGTCGTGACGTTAACCCTGACGAAGCCGTGGCCGTGGGCGCTGCGATTCAAGGTCAAGTGTTGTCTGGTGACCGCACCGACGTGTTGTTGCTCGATGTCACACCACTGTCTTTGGGTATCGAAACCTTGGGCGGCGTGATGACCAAGATGATCGCCAAGAACACGACGATCCCAACCAAGTTTGCACAAACCTTCTCAACAGCCGACGACAACCAACCTGCCGTGACCATCAAGGTCTACCAAGGTGAACGCGAAATGGCGTCTGGCAACAAGAGCTTGGGCGAGTTCAACCTCGAAGGCATTGCACCTGCAGCGCGTGGCACACCACAAATTGAAGTGTCGTTTGACATTGACGCCAACGGCATCTTGCACGTGGGCGCCAAGGACAAAGCCACTGGCAAAGAAAACAAGATCACGATCAAAGCCAACTCTGGTTTGAGCGAAGACGAAATTCAACAAATGGTGAAAGACGCCGAGTTGAACGCCGCTGACGACAAGAAGAAACTCGAAATCGTGCAATCACGCAACCAAGCTGATGCCGCTGTTCACAGCGTGAAGAAGAGCTTGGGCGAGCACGGCGACAAGCTCGACGCTGGCGAAAAAGACGCCATCGAAGCTGCCATCAAGGAAGTGGAAGAAGCATTGAAAGGCGAAGACAAAGCCGAGATCGATGCCAAGACCGAAGCCTTGATGACCGCTTCACAAAAGCTGGGCGAAAAAGTCTACGCTGACATGCAAGCAGCCCAAGCGGCTGGTGGTGCAGCAGCCGGCCCTGAAGCCAAACCAGCCGACGACAACGTGGTCGACGCTGAAGTGAAAGAAGTCAAAAAAGGCTAAGCCCTTTTCTCAACTTCTGAGCTGACCTCGCCGCGTTTCGCCTGAAAAGGTGAACACGCGGCGAAGTCTTGATCAAGCCCCAACAATGGCAACGCCCCAACATGTCCAAACGCGATTTTTATGAAGTACTCGGTCTTGCCAAAGGCGCGAGCGACGACGAGATCAAAAAGGCTTATCGCAAACTCGCGATGAAGCACCACCCCGACCGCAACCAAGGCGACAAAGCCAAGGAAGCCGAGGCGCAATTCAAAGAGGTCAAAGAGGCCTACGAGATGTTGTCCGACCCCGAAAAGCGTGCTGCCTACGACCAGTATGGGCATGCGGGCGTGGACCCCAATATGCGCGGTGGTCCGGGTGCTGGCGGCTTTGGCGGTGCAGGTTTTGGTGAAGCCTTTGGCGACATCTTTGGTGACATCTTTGGCCAGCAACGCCGCGGCCCCGGTGGCCGCCAGGTGTACCGTGGCAACGACCTCAGCTATGCCATGGAAATCACGCTGGAAGAAGCAGCCAACGGTAAAAACGCAGAGATCAAAATTCCAGGCTGGGACGAGTGCGAAACCTGTGACGGCACAGGCGCCAAACCCGGCACCTCGGTCAAGACCTGTACCACTTGCCACGGCAGCGGTCAGGTGCAAATGCGCCAAGGCTTTTTCAGCGTGCAGCAAACTTGTCCACATTGCCGAGGCTCAGGCAAGATCATTCCTGATCCATGCAATATGTGTCATGGCCAAGGCAAGATCAAAAAGCAAAAAACACTGGAAGTCAAAATCCCTGCCGGCATCGATGACGGCATGCGCATTCGCAGCACCGGCAACGGCGAGCCCGGCACCAACGGTGGCCCACCCGGCGACTTGTTCATTGAGATTCGCGTCAAGAAGCACGACATCTTTGAGCGTGATGGCGACGACCTGCACTGCTCAGTGCCCATCAGCATCACCACCGCTGCGTTGGGTGGTGAAATTCGTGTGCCCACGCTCGCAGGTGAAGCAGCCATTGACATCCCTGAAGGCACCCAAAACGACAAGCAGTTCCGCTTGCGTGGCAAAGGCATCAAGGGCGTTCGCTCCAGCTTCCCTGGCGACTTGTACTGCCACATCTCTGTGGAAACACCGGTCAAGCTCACCGAGCACCAACGCAAGCTGCTCAAAGAACTGGATGAGTCGCTCAAAAAAGGTGGCAACAAACATTCCCCCGCTGAGGGTGGATGGGCCGACAAGCTCAAGCGCTTTTTCAACTAATCCTCACGGGCTGAGTGTCTTCATCTAAAGCGGGGATACTTCGCCCATGAGCGTCAACATCACATTTTTGGGCGGAACCGGCACAGTCACCGGTTCTAAGTACTTGGTTCAGCACGATGGCAAGAAATTGCTCGTCGACTGCGGCTTGTTTCAGGGCTACAAGCAGCTGCGCTTGCGTAACTGGAACCCGATGCCCATCGAGGCCGCAGATGTGGATGCGGTTCTCCTCACGCACGCGCACTTAGACCACAGCGGCTATGTGCCCCTGCTCTACCGCCAAGGCTACCGCGGCCACATCCACGCCACGCCCGCCACGTGCGACCTATGCGCCATCTTGCTGCCAGACAGCGGCCACATCCAAGAAGAAGACGCTGCCTTTTTGAACCGCCACGGCTACACCAAGCACGAGCCTGCCATGCCTTTGTATGGCAAACACGATGCGCTGTTGTCTTTGCAGCTGCTTAAGCCTGAACGCGAAGGCATCAGCTTCTCGCCACTGCCCGGTTGGAAAGCCACCTTTTCGCATGCGGGCCACATCATTGGAGCAGCAAGCATCTTGTTGGAAGTCGCTGGACGGCGCATTCTGTTCAGCGGTGATTTGGGGCGTCCCGACGACATGATCATGAACCCGCCTGCGCCCCCACCCGAAGCAGACACCGTGCTGATCGAATCCACCTACGGCAACCGTGAGCATCCTCATGAAAACATCATGACCGAGCTAGCCCCCGCCCTCAAGCGTGTGGCTGCACGAGGTGGCGTGGCGGTTGTTCCCGTGTTTGCTGTGGGCCGCGCACAAGCCTTGCTGCATGCCATCGCCTTGATGAAAGAACGTGGCGAAATTCCGCATGGCCTGCCCATCTTCTTGGACAGCCCGATGGCGGTGCACACCACCGATTTGTTCCAACGCCACCCAGACGCGCACCGCCTAGATGCACACGCACTCAAAGGCTTGAAGCATGTGGCCACCATGATTGAAACCACGGAAGAATCCAAAGCCTTGTCCAAGCGCCACGGCCCGATGGTCATCTTGGCAGCCAGTGGCATGGCCACGGGTGGGCGTGTACTCCACCATTTGGCGCACTACCTGCCAGATCACCGCAACATGGTCATCCTCACTGGTTACCAAGCACCGGGCACACGAGGAGCCACCATTGCGGGTGGAGGCGCCATGCTGCGCATGCACGGACAAGATGTAGCAATCCACGCCGAAGTGGTGCAACTTCAATCGTCATCGGCACACGCCGATGCCACGCAGTTGGTTGCTTGGCTGGGTCAAATGAAGAACAAGCCCGATCAGGTCTATGTGGTGCACGGCGAGCCCGAAGCATCGGATGCTTTACGTCAACGCATTGAACGCGACCTCAATTGGCGCGCCATCGTGCCAGAGCACGGCAGCGCCTGGCCAACTTAAACACTAAGGCGTCGCGCAAGCCGCTTTACAAAAAGCGGTCGAGCAACTTGCGGGTGTGGCGGTCTAGCGACGGCAAATCGCGGATCAAAAACTGCACGCCATGCGCATCAGCCACGATCAATCGAGATGCGCTCAAGCGGCGAATATCTTCCTCGCCTTTGAGCACCAACTGCGCTGGGCCACGGTTGGTTTGCACACGCCAAATGCTGGGCGTGGAGAAGCTGTTCACACCATCCAAACGCAAGATCTCGGGCATGAACTCGCGGCCTTGCAGCGCTTGCGCCACGATGTCGCGTTCGTTAGCAGGAAGGTCGTGCAAGTTCTCAACCCAAGCCAACTCTTTGCCTTCGGCGCTCAAAATGGAAATGCAGTGATCGGGCGTCGCTATAGGAAACGCTCTGGCCACCACAGCACCGACGTGCTGCGTGCCATCGGCCAAGTTCACCACCAATTTGCCAAAGGGGTCAAAAGCCAGAGAGAAATCGACAGTCATAGCGTCACTCATACAGACTCCTTCGTCGAAGCACGCACCACGGCGTCTTCTGCATTCTTGGCTTGGGCTTCGTACAGACGGAAGTACGCACCTTGACGCGCCATGAGCGTGTCGTGATCGCCCTCTTCCACCACCACGCCCTGCTCCATCACCACCAAGCGGTCAGCTTTGTTGAGCGTAGACAAACGGTGGGCAATGGCAATCGTGGTGCGTCCTTGCACCAAGTTATCCAAAGCCTTTTGAATTTCTTGTTCGGTCTCGGTGTCCACCGAGGCTGTAGCCTCGTCCAAGATCAAGATGCGTGGGTTGATCAGCAACGCACGGGCGATGGAGATGCGTTGACGCTCGCCACCCGAGAGGCCTTGACCGCGTTCACCCACCAACGAGTCGTAGCCTTGCGGCAAGCGCAAGATGAATTCATGGGCATGTGCCGCACGGGCTGCCGCCACAATTTCTTCGCGCGTGGCATCTGGCTTACCGTAAGCAATGTTGTCTGCAATCGTGCCGAAGAACAAGAACGGCTCTTGCAGCACCATGCCAATGTGGCTGCGAAAGTCCGACAAAGCAATGTTGCGAATGTCGATGCCGTCGAGCTTGATCGAACCTTCGCTCAAGTCGTAAAAGCGGCAAATCAGGTTGACCAAAGTGCTCTTGCCCGAGCCACTTTGACCCACCAAGCCAATCATCTCGCCGGGACGGATGGTCAGGTTCATGCCGCGAATCACGGCGCGGTTGCCATAGCGGAAACCGGCATCTTGAATCTCGATGCGACCTTGCACAGGCGTAGGCAATTTTTGCGGGTGGGTGGTTTCGGGCACGCTAGAGACGTGGTCCAGAATTTCAAAAATACGTTTCGCACCCGCCGCCGCTTTTTGGGTGTGAGACACGATGCGGCTCATCGAATCAAGTCGTGTGTAAAAGCGGCCGATGTAGGCCAAGAACGCGGCCAACACACCCACCGAAATTTGGTTGTGCGACACCAAGTAAATACCAAAGCCCCACACCACCAGCAAACCCACCTCGGTCATCAACGTGACCGTGGGCGAGAACAATGACCACACAAAGTTGATGCGGTCATTCACCGCCAAGTTATGTTTGTTGGCATCGCGGAAACGGTTGGCTTCGCGTGTTTCTTGGGCAAACGCTTTGACCACGCGGATACCAGGAATGGTGTCGGCCAACACGTTGGTGAGTTCTGACCACACGCGGTCAATTTTCTCAAAGCCCGTGCGCAGCTTGTCGCGCACAGTGTGAATCAGCCACACGATGAAAGGCAGCGGCAGCAAGGTAGCGGCAGCTAGCTTAGGGTCGATGCTGATCAAAATTGAAGCAGTCATGAGGATCATGAGCACGTCGGTCGCAAAGTCCAGCAAATGCAGCGACAAAAACACGCAAATACGGTCGGTCTCTGCGCCAATGCGGTTCATCAAATCGCCCGTACGTCGACCACCAAAGTACTCAAGCGACAAGCGCATCAAATGCTCATAAGCCGTGGTGCGCAAATCCGCACCAATGCGCTCAGACACCAAGGCCAAGATATAGGTTTTCAGCCATCCCAAACCCCAAGCCAGCAAGGCCGCACCTAAGAGACCACCTAAGTACAAATAAACCAAATCATGGTCAATGTCTTTGCCGTTTTGGAACGGAATCAATACGTCGTCCATCAGCGGCATGGTGAGGTATGGCGGAACCAAGGTGGCAGCCGTGGAAGCCAGTGTCAACAAGAAACCCGCTAACAAGCGCCATCGATAAGGCTTGGCAAAGCGCCACAGGCGGAACAAGCCCCAAGTCGACAGCGGCGCATGTTGCTCACGGCTACAGACGGGGCACTCGTCCCCTGCGTTCTCAAGTTGCAGCTTGCACTGTGGGCAGCGCGCTTGGACAGAGGTGGCCAAAGATTTGCCATGGGTCAACACCTCCAAGCGCTCTGCCAATTTCTCTTGCAGCCGCATGGCTGTGATGTTGTGGGTCAAGGTGAATCGCCAGCTGGCGATTCGCCGTGTGGCGTCTACCAAACTGAGAGTGCCCACACCTGCGTGATCGGTGTGGGTCATCTTCATGCCCGCCACCAAAGGCCAACTGTCCCAAACAGGCGCAGAACTGGCGTCTTGGGTGGCAAAAAGCACCCTTTGGTCTGTCACAATTAGTAGCCCTAGCGAAAAATGCAATTGGGCGTTCAGGTCAACCTCTAGCCAAGCTAGAACGTTTTCATGAGCAGACAGTTGTGCAATCGCTGAAGTTCGCCAGCCCTCGGGTAGAACAACTTTGGTGGAAGCCGATAAAGAAGAATTCATTATTGGAATTTTGCTGCTTCAATCGATGTCAATCGATGGACGGCGATAAAAATAAAGAGCAGGAGCCAAGACTTTGTTAAACCCCAGTACGTTTGCAAATGATTGTATCGCCGCAGCCTCGGAGGTCGCTGTGGTGACCTTGGCTCTCCTCCCTGCTTCAGCCACCCCAAACCTCCGCTAAAACTGAAGCTCATTTATGGCATTCAAAGACATCCAAATCCTGCGCATGAACTATCTGCGCGGACCCAATATCTGGACTTACCGCCCCATCATCGAAGCGCTCATTGACTTGGGCGAAATGGAAGACCACCCCTCCAACAAAATTGACGGTTTCAACGACCGCATCAATGGCTGGTTGCCAGGCTTGGTCGAGCATCACTGTGGCGTGGGTCATCGTGGCGGCTTCCTCACCCGATTGGTGGGCGGCACTTGGATGGGCCACATCATGGAGCACGTCTCCATCGAGCTGCAACTCTTGGCGGGTGCACGAGCCGAGTTTGGCAAAGCACGCGAGATCAGCAAGCGCGGCATATACAAAGTGGTATTTCGCACCGAGCACGAAGAGCTGGGTCGCGAAAGTTTCCTCGCCGCCCGCGAGCTCGTCATGGCTGCAGCCAATAACAAGCCGTTCGACATCGACGGTACTGTGGAGCGTTTGAAGAAAATTGCCGACTTGCGCTGCCTTGGCCCCAGCACCGCTTGTATTGTGGATGCAGCAGTCGAACGCAAAACACCTTTCATTCGCTTGACCGAAGGCAACTTGGTGCAACTGGGCTATGGTTCAAAGCAACGCCGCATTTGGACAGCTGAGACTGACCGCACCAGCGCCATTGCCGAAACCATCTCCAGCGACAAAGACTTGACCAAGCGCTTGCTCACGCAATGCGGTATTCCAGTGCCAGAAGGCCAAATTGTCAAAACCGCGGATGAAGCTTGGGAAGCTGCCCAAGACATCGGCCTGCCTGTCGTGGTCAAGCCCCTCGACGGCAACCGTGGTTGGGGCGTATCGCTGGACGTGAATTCAGAAGAAGGCGTTCGCAAAGCCTGGGTCGCAGCTGAAAAAGAAGGCAGCGACGTGCTGGTCGAGCGCTATGTGCTGGGTGATGAACACCGCGTTTTGGTGGTGGGCGACCGCGTGGTGGCGGCCACCCGTGGCGAAACCGCTTGCATCACGGGTGATGGCTCCTCCACTGTTGAACAACTGATTGATAGCCAAATCAACACCGACCCACGTCGCGGCATTGCCGAAGGCTTTCCGCTCGACTTGATTCGCCTGCACACCCCACGCGGTGAAATGTCGCTGCTCGAAATTCAACGCCAAGGCCTTGAGCCCACCAGCGTGCCCGAAAAAGGCCGCATTGTGGTGGTGCAACGCAACGGCAACCTCAACAACGATGTGACTGACTTGGTTCACCCCGAAGTCGCCGCTGTGGCCACCCTCGCCGCACGTGTGATTGGCTTGGACATTGCAGGCATCGACATCGTCACACAAGACATCTCTCGTCCTTTGGAAGAAACCAAAGGTGCCATCATTGAAGTCAACGCCGGCCCCGGCTTGCTGATGCACGTCAAACCTGCCGTGGGCCAACCCCGCCCCGTCGGCAAAGCCATCGTCGAGCATTTGTTTGGCCCCAACGAGTCTGGCCGCATTCCCGTGGTGGGCATTGTGGGTAGCCAGCAAACCACAGAGTTGTCGCAGCTCGTGGCTTGGTTGCTGCACCTCTCAGGCAAACGCACAGGCTTGGCTTGCAAAGACGGCCTGTACATGGACCAACAGCATTTGGGCAAGACAGATTCGCGTGGCTTCGCCGCCTCGGAGCGTTTGCTTATCAATCGCGCGCTTGATGCGGCTGTGTTTGAAACCACTCCCGCCCTCATCTTGGATGAAGGCTTGGCTTACGACCGTTGCATGGTCGGTGTCGTCACCAACATGCCCGAAACGGATGCGGCACTGATTGAAAAACACGACATTCAAACCGCAGAGCAAATGCGCACCGTCATTCGCACCCAAGTCGACTTGGTATTGCCTGAAGGCACGGCAGTGCTGAATGCGGATGAAGAAGCTGTGACGAGTTTGGCCGAGTTAAGCGACGGTGAAGTGGTCTACTACGCGAAAGACAAAGATAACGCCACGGTCTTGGCTCACTTGCAACAGGGCGGTCGCGCCGTGTTTTGCAAAGATGGCCACGTCACGCTGGCTCGTGGTGACCAAGAAACACAATTGTTTCACCTCGACCTCGAGTTGATTGCACGCTTGCTGAAGAACGGTTTGCACACCTCCACCCTACTGGCCGTCGTGGCAGCGGCTTGGTCCCTCGACATTGCCCCATTGCTGATTCGTGCTGGGTTGAAAAATTTCGGACAACAAAACCAACAAGTTGCCAAAGACGTTGCAAGGATGAATGGCTAATGGAAGTCTCTCGTATTCGCGCCCTGCGCGGCCCTAACCTCTGGACCCGTCACACCGCAGTAGAAGCCATGGTCAAGTGTGCGGATGGTGAAGTCGACCTGAACCAACACCCTGACTTTGAAGGTCGCTTGCGCAACCTCTTTCCGGGCGTTGGCAACTTGCAACCCACCGATCACAAGGTCAAGCTGAGCATGGCGCATGCTTTGGAAGCTGCCACCTTGCATTTACAAATCGAGGCGGGCTGCCCTGTCACCTTCAGCCGCACCACGGCCACCACAGACCACGGTTTGTTTCAAGTGGCGGTGGAATACACCGAAGAACAAGTGGGTTGCATGGCCATTCGATTGGCTCATGAACTTTGTTTGGCAGCGCTTAATAACACCAGCTTCGATGTGGATGCCGCCATTCACCAGCTGCGCGAACTCGACGAAGACATTCGCTTAGGCCCATCGACGGGCTCCATCGTCAACGCAGCCATCGCGCGTGGTATTCCCTTCCGGCGCTTGACTGAAGGCAGCTTGGTTCAATTGGGTTGGGGTAGCAAACAACGCCGTATTCAAGCGGCTGAGATTGACTCGACCAGCGCCATTGCCGAATCAATCGCACAAGACAAAGAACTCACCAAAAAGCTACTGCACGCAGCAGGCGTGCCTGTGCCATTGGGTCGCCCTGTGATCAGCCCCGACGATGCATGGGCCGCAGCGCAAGAAATTGGATTGCCCGTGGTCATCAAACCACGCGATGGCAACCAAGGCAAAGGCATCTCCGTCAACGTCACCACAGAAGAAGGCGTCAAAGCTGCATTCGTAGCGGCTCGCGCTTGCCGTGAAGAAGTGTTGGTTGAACGCTTCTTGCCAGGCAGTGATTACCGCTTGCTGGTGGTCGGCAACAAGCTCGTTGCCGCAGCACGCCGCGAACCACCGCTGGTCATTGGCAACGGCAAAAACACCGTGCGTGAACTGGTGGACATCGTCAACGCCGACCCACGTCGTGGCGAAGGTCATGCGACATCACTCACCAAAATCCGCTTTGATGACATCGCCATTGCGCGCCTGAAAGAACAAGGCTTTGAGGCCAACTCAGTGCCTGCCAAAGGCGCGCGCGTGATTTTGCGCAACAACGCCAACCTCTCCACCGGCGGCACAGCCACCGATGTGACTGATGACGTTCACCCAGAAGTTGCCCTGCGTGCCATTGCAGCCGCACAAATGGTCGGCCTCGACATTTGCGGTGTGGACGTGGTGTGCGAATCTGTCTTGCGCCCGCTTGAAGAACAAAGCGGTGGCGTGGTCGAAGTCAACGCAGCCCCTGGCTTGCGCATGCACTTGAGCCCTTCGTTCGGCAAAGGCCGTGACGTGGGTGAGGCCGTCATGGCCACCATGTTCCCAGATGGCGGTGATGGTCGTATTCCTGTGATTGCCGTCACCGGTACCAATGGCAAAACCACCACGGTGCGCTTGACCTCTCACCTGCTGCGCGCCAATGGCTTGCGCGTGGGCATGACCAACACCGATGGTGTGTATGTGAACGGCCGTCAAACCGACAGCGGCGACTGCAGCGGGCCACGCAGTGGTCGCAACGTATTGGCACACCCCGATGTGGATGCAGCTGTGCTCGAAACTGCACGTGGCGGTATGCTGCGCGAAGGCTTGGCCTTCGACCGCTGCCAAGTGGCCGTAGTGACCAACATCGGTATGGGCGACCACTTAGGCTTGAACTACATCACCACCGTCGAAGACTTGGCTGTGTTGAAGCGCGTCATCGTGCAAAACGTGGCCGAGTCAGGCACAGCGGTGCTCAACGCCACCGACCCCATGGTGGTGGCGATGGCCAATAAGTGCCCAGGGCAAGTGACCTTCTTTGGTTTGGACTCACACCACCCTGTCATTGCCACACACCGTGCACAAGGCAAACGCGTGCTGTTTGTGGAAGACGACCAAATCGTGGCCATGCAAGGCAACCACTCGGTGCGCATTCCTCTGTCAGAAATTCCCGTCACACGCGGTGGCGCGATCAGCTTCCAAATTGAAAACGCCATGGCATCGATTGGTGCGGCTTGGGCGGTGGGCGTGCCTTGGCAAACCATCTGCAAAGGTTTGGCCACGTTTGTGAGCGACAGCAATGCCGTGCCCGGACGCTTCAACGTGTTCGACTACAAAGGCGCGACCGTGATTGCCGACTACGGCCATAACCCAGACGCCATCAAAGCACTGGTTCAAGCCGTGACCAACCTGCCCGCCCAACGCCGCAGCGTGGTGATCAGCGGTGCGGGTGACCGCCGTGACGAAGACATCCGCGAACAAACGCGCATCATTGGTGAAGCGTTTGACGATGTGGTGTTGTACCAAGACGCCTGCCAACGCGGCCGTGTAGATGGCGAGGTGTTGAAGCTCTTGCGCCAGGGTTTGGACGGCGCAAAACGCACGTCGCACATTGACGAAATTCATGGCGAATTTTTGGCGATTGACCGTGCGATGGAGCGCTTGCAAAAAGGCGATTTGTGCTTGATCTTGATTGACCAAGTGGATGAAGCTTTGGCACACATCACGCAACGGGTGAACTCGGCTGCTTTGGCTGGCTAAGTTTTTCTGCTTCCATTCAAAAGCCACTCTTTTTGGGAGTGGCTTTTTTGTTTGTGCTTCTGCTGTGTTCTATCGCTGATGCTGAAGGGGCTGTGCGGCGGCTGCCTCACTGGGGTACCAGAATATCGTCAGCCGCCGCACAGCCCCATCAGCATCCGAATGTGGGCGCGCAAATTAAATCAAGCCTTTGTACTGATCTCGCAGCAAGTTCTTCTGGACCTTACCCATGGTGTTTCTTGGCAGCTCAGCCACCACAAAACACTTCTTGGGGATCTTAAAGTTTGCCAACTGTGACTTGAGTGCTGCAATCACTGCATCAGGATCCACATTAGCGCCAGGCTTGGCAATGACCACCGCCACGCCAACTTCACCAAAGTCTGGATGCGGCACACCAATCAACGCGCTCTCAGCGACACCAGGCATCTCGTTGATGTAGCCCTCAATCTCTGCGGGGTACACGTTGTAGCCGCCGCTGATGATGAGGTCTTTGCTACGACCCACGATGACCACGTAGCCGCGCTCATCCACTTTGCCCACGTCACCGGTTTTGAAATAACCGTCTGCCGTGAATTCTTCTTTGGTTTTCTCGGGCATGCGCCAGTAGCCCCCAAACACGTTGGGGCCTTTGACTTGGATGCCGCCAATTTCACCCACGGGCAAAGACTTGCCTTCGTCGTCTTGCACGCGCAAAGAGACGCCGGGTAACGGGAAGCCCACCGTACCGCCACGGCGCTCGGTTTGACCGGGGTAGCGCGCATCGGCCGTATATGGATTAGAGGTCAGCATGACGGTTTCGCTCATGCCGTAGCGTTCGAGGATGGTTTGGCCTGTGCGTGCTTGCCATTCGTTGAAGGTTTCCAACAACAACGGCGCAGAACCGGCGACAAACAAACGCATGTTCGAGGCTTGTGATTTGGTAAGGCTTGGCTCGGCCAACATGCGCACATAGAGCGTGGGAACGCCCATGAACACGGTGGCTTCGGGCATTTTGGCGATCACGAGTTTGGGGTCGAACTTGGACATCCAAATCATCTTGCTGCCATTCAGCAAAGCACCGTGAATGGCCACAAATAAACCGTGCACATGGAAGATGGGCAAGGCATGAATGAGCACATCGCCTGACTTCCAACCCCAATAGTCTTTCAAGGTCTGTGCGTTGCTCAGCATGTTGCCGTGCGAGAGCATCGCGCCTTTGCTGCGACCTGTGGTCCCACTGGTGTACAAAATGGCAGCCAAGTCATCGGCCTTGTTTTGCACCACTTGGTGTTTGTCGGAGCAATGTGCTGCGCGTTCTAGCAAGCTACCTGTGCGGTTGTCGTCCAAGGTGAACACGTTTTGCGTGCCTGCCTTGAAGGCGATCTTGCTGACCCAACCAAAGTTTTTGCTGCTGCACACCACGACCGCAGGTTCAGCGTTACCAATGAAATATTCAATCTCAGCACTTTGGTAAGCCGTGTTCAAGGGCAAGAACACATAACCCGCACGCAAGGTAGCTAGGTAGAGCATGACGGCCTCGACCGACTTCTCCACTTGCACAGCCACACGTGAGCCTTTAGGAATGTGCAACGCGTCCAATAAATTGGCCATCATCGCGCTGGCTCGCTCTAAATCGGACCAGCTGTAGCGCAAGCCATCATCCGTCTCGATGGCGGTAGCGTTCAAGTCATTCGGAAATGCAGCACGCAAGGCCGCATACAGGTTATGGTTCATCTTCAGTCTCAGAGTTAATCGAGTTTAGAGCCAGACGCTTTGACAACGGCTGCCCACTTCTTGATTTCAGCAGACACAAAACTGCCAAACTGAGCGCCTGTCACGTTAGGGAATTCAGCGCCGCTGTTGGCCCAGCTGGTTTTGATGTCATCTGAAGCAGCAGCTTTACGCACCTCTTCAATGACACGTGCTTGCACATCAGCAGGCGTTCCCTTGGGTGCCCACAGTCCATACCAAGTGGTCACGTTGTAATCGGGCAACCCCAGCTCAGCGGCACAAGGCACATCAGGAAATGCGGGGTTGCGCTTGCTACCAGACACCATCAAAGCTTTGATACGCCCCCCTTTGATGTGCTGTGCCGAAGAACCCAGACCATCGAACATCATGTCCACGTTGCCAGCAATCAAGTCTTGCAAAGCTGGGCCAGCACCGCGGTATGGAATGTGTGTGATGAAGGTTTTGCTTTGCAGTTTGAACAACTCACCTGCTAAGTGGTGCGATGTGCCGCCACCAGCTGAACCGTAGTTGAATTTACCGGGCTTGCTGCGCACCATATCCATAAAGGCTTTGAAGTCGCCTGGCATATTTTTGGGATTGACCACCAACACGTGTGGCACGCTAGCCACCACGGCGAGCGGCACAAAGTCACGCTCTAAGTCGTAATCAAGCTTGGGGTACATCGAGGGTGCGATCGAGTGGTGCACTGCGCCCATGAACAAGGTATAGCCATCAGGAGCAGCTTTAGCAGCTACGCCTGCGCCCAAGTTACCGCCTGCGCCGCCTCGGTTATCGATGACCAATGTTTTTCCCGTTTGTTTGGTGAACTGAGCAGAAAGTGGGCGCGCAAATGAATCCGTTCCACCACCAGCGGGAAACGGCACAACAAGTGTCACAGGCTTGGTGGGCCACGTGGACTGAGCTTGAACGCCAAAACTTATTGCCGCGCATGCTGCAGCTGTTAGCGCTACCCAATGGCGGCGGCTTGTGCGTGTGTTGAACTTTGTCATGGTTGTCTCCTGATGGTTGTGTTGAACTAACTCACTTGAAATACATGTTTTCTACACCGCCAGATGCAGGTGCAATACCTTTGTCCAGCAGTTGACGGTGTTTATCTAAACGTTTGAGGTCATAGAGGTAATTGACCATCAAGCCGTGGGATTGTTTGATGCCTTTGGTGGACGGATCAGCAAACCAGTTGATGCGCTCAATGCGAGCACCATTACCTAAGTGAAAGCGTGCCACAGGGTCGAGCACTTGCTCACCTTGCTTACCCAACCCGAGGTAATGCGCACCCGCACGTGTGAGGAACTGACGCAGTGGCGACTTGACCGACAACACCTCTAACAATTGAGGTTGCTCAATGGCCGCCAACACATGACTCGCCGTGGGCGGCTCAAAACTAATTTCACGCCCAAGGGCCGACAGCTCTTTCTCGTTGAGTTGTCCGAGCAACTCAGTGGCATTTTTGGCCAGCCATGGACGCAAACCTGGAATGGGCGACAAAGTGGCAAAGGTTTTGAGTTTGGGAAATTCGTCTTTGAGGGTCTCGACCACGCGTTTGATGAGTGAGTCGCCAAAGCTCACACCCTTCAAACCACTTTGCGTGTTGCTGATGGAATAAAAAATAGCGACAGTGGCTTTTTGCAAATCTTCAGGAGCGGCAGACTCATCCAGCAGCGGCATGATGTTGTCGGCTATTTCATTCAGCAATGCCACCTCCACAAAAATCAGAGGCTCATTGGGCAAACTAGGATGGAAAAATCCATAGCAGCGACGGTCACTGTCCAAACGATTTTTCAAGTCGGCCCAGCTGCGAATGTCGTGCACCGCTTCGTACTTGATGAGCTTTTCAATCAAGGATGCAGGCGAATCCCAGCTGATGCTGCGCAGCTCAAGGAAGGCCACATCAAACCAAGTAGAAAATAAGTTTTCTAACTCGGCGTCCAAAGCTTGCAAACGCTTGTTGCCTTTGAGGTGCGGCAACAACTCGGCACGTAAATCAACCAAGAAACGCATGCCGCCAGCAGAAGCGGCAAATCGTTGCAGTAAACGGGTGCGCGGTGACACCAAAGCCCGACGCAAGCGAATCTCGGCTGGGCCTTCATCCACCGTACCCAATGCAGCATCGTAGTCATCACGCGCGGCGCGCACTTTGACGGCATCTGGTCCAAACTGCTCACTGATGAGTAGCCACAAATCTTGACGTTCTGCGGGTTCTGCTTTGGCGTACCAATCGGCCAAGGCTTTGGCGCGGCGACCGCCCTCCACCTCGCTCACGCGTGGGTCGACCACCGCTTGCAAGAGCGTGAGGGTGCGGCGCAATGTGCGGGGCGACAAGGCCTCTTTCCTTTGGCGCAATGTGGCATCCAAACGTTCACGTGTAGAGCGGTCTTCTTGCTTGGGCACATCCACGGCCGCAGAGGCAGATTTACGAAGCAAATTGATTTTGCTGCTGAGCCAATTTGTCGCGTTCATCCCATCCCTTTGTCTAGTTGTAAGCCGTCAACACACTGCGTTTCACTAAGGCCAATTCCCGCAAAGCCTCGCGTTGCTTTAACAAATGGTCACGCATGGCGACATCCGCACCTGCAGCATCTCCAGTCTTGAGCGCCGTAAACACAGCCATGTGTTCTTTCAAACTCTGCTCCAGACGCCCGGGCGCATGGAGCTGTTGCAGCCTCGCGAGCTTCAAAATTTTGCGCAGATCAGCAATCGTTTGCGCCAACCACTTGTTGCGGGCCAATTGAATGATGGCTTCGTGAATGGCGAAATTGGCTTCGTAGTAATCGTTGATGCGACCAGCTTTGGCGTGTTCTTGCAAGCGAGTATGCCAAACCTCTAACGCTTGCACATCAGCAGGCGTGGCACGTTGAGTGGCATCGAAGGCACAACGACCTTCGAGCATGGCAATGACGGGAAAGATATCGTCGAGATCTTGCTCAGTCACCTCATTCACAAAGCAGCCGCGACGCGGTTCGTGCCGCACCAAACCTTCTGCTGTAAGGACCTTGAGGGCTTCACGCAACGGCGTGCGAGAGATGGACCACAACTCGCACAAGGTCACCTCATCGATGAAACTGCCAGGACTGAGGTGACCATCAAAGATGTAGTTGCGCAGCTGTGAAGCCACATCATCGTGCAAGGAGCTGGGTAGCGCGCGCATGGGGTTGGGGTGCTTCTTAATTCTCTGTAATTACACGTAATTATGAGATTCAAAAGGCGACCTGACCACCTCAGATTGCGGGGAATTACCCGCAAGGACTAACCCTTAACTCAAAAGATTAAACAGACTGAGTTTTACGTGTGGCGTGCAGCCACAAGGCCACGCCCACCAGAACCATGGGCACGCAGAGCCATTGACCCATGCTCATACCCAAGGCGAGTAAGCCAAGATGTGCGTCGGGCTCTCGGAAATATTCCGCCAGGAAGCGCAGGCTGCCGTAGCCGATCATGAACACACCTGACACGGCACCGATAGCGCGTGGCTTGCGGGCATAAAGCCACAAGACGACGAACAACAAAATGCCCTCTCCCAAGAACTGATAGATCTGCGATGGATGACGCGGAATCAAGCTCCCGCTTTGTGGAAACACCATGGCCCAAGCTAGGGATGGGTCAGCCGCCCTACCCCACAACTCGCCATTGATGAAGTTGCCCACACGGCCTGCAGCCAAGCCAGTTGGAACACAAGGCGCAATGAAATCGGTCACCCACAACCATGGGCGGTGACGCTGCCAAGCAAATACTGCCGTGGCCACAAACACACCCAGCATGCCACCGTGAAAACTCATGCCGCCTTGCCACACGGCAAACACTTCAAGCGGATGCTCAACGTAGTAGCTGGGGTTGTAAAACACGCAGTAACCAATGCGCCCACCCAAGACAACGCCCATGACACCATAAAACAAGATGTCTTCAACATCTTGCTTGGACCATGAACCCAGCACCACTTGTGCAGCATAAGGTTCATGCTTCAAACGCAAATGACCCAAGCCCACAAACAAGGCAAAGGCAGCCAAGTAGGTCAGGCCATACCAGTGAATGGCGATGGGCCCCAGCGCAATGGCGACGGGGTCAATTTGCGGGTGAATCAGCATGCGTGTTTGCCCAGCAGCTTAGTCGAGCATCGACAAATCGCGCACCGCGCCTTTGTCCGCCGAAGTGGCCAACAAGGCATACGCTTTGAGTGCAGCCGAGATCTTGCGTGGACGTGCCAACACAGGCTTCCAACCCAGCTTGTCTTGCTCAACGCGGCGCTTGGCCAACTCTTCGTCGCTCACCAACACGTTGATGCTGCGGTTAGGAATGTCAATGCGAATGCGGTCGCCGTTCTTCACCAAACCAATCGTGCCGCCCGCTGCCGCTTCTGGCGAGCAGTGGCCAATCGACAAGCCTGATGTACCGCCAGAGAAACGACCATCGGTCAACAAAGCGCAGGCCTTGCCCAAACCTTTGGACTTGATGTAGCTGGTGGGGTACAGCATTTCTTGCATGCCGGGGCCGCCCTTAGGGCCTTCGTAGCGCACCACCACGATGTCGCCCGCTTTGACCTGATCGTTCAGGATGTGCTCCACGGCCTCGTCTTGTGACTCCACCACATGGGCGGGGCCTTCAAACACCAGCAAGCTATCGTCCACGCCGGCGGTCTTGACCACACAACCGTCCAAAGCAATATTGCCCGTCAACACGGCCAAGCCACCTTGTTGGCTGAAGGCGTGATCGACGGCGCGAATACAACCCTCTGCGCGGTCGGTGTCGAGACTAGGCCAGCGTGTGTTTTGGCTGAAGGCCACTTGTGTGGGGATGCCTGCAGGTCCAGCCATGTAGAACTTCTTCACGGCATCGGAAGGGTTGCGTGCAATGTCCCACTCGTCCAAGACTTCTTTCATGGTCTTGCCCAGCACGGTGCCCACATCGGTGTGCAGCTTGCCTGCGCGGTCGAGCTCACCCAAGATGCCCATGATGCCGCCTGCGCGGTGCACATCTTCGATGTGGTACTTGTTGGTGTTGGGTGCAACCTTGCACAGCTGCGGCACGATTTTGGACATACGGTCGATGTCGGCCATGGTGAATTCAATTTCCGCTTCTTGGGCAATCGCCAAGATGTGCAGGATGGTGTTGGTCGAGCCGCCCATGGCGATGTCCAAAGCGATGGCGTTCTCAAAGGATTTGAAACCCATGGAACGGGGCAACACCGACTCGTCGCCCTGCTCGTAATAGCGTTTGCACAGCTCCACAATCGTGCGGCCCGCTTGTTTGAACAGTTGCTCGCGATCCGCGTGCGTTGCCACCACAGTACCGTTGCCTGGCAAGGCCAAGCCCAAAGCTTCGGCCAAGCAGTTCATGGAGTTGGCGGTGAACATTCCTGAGCATGATCCGCAAGTGGGGCAAGCGGAGCGCTCGACTTCAGCCAAGTCAGCATCGCTCACCTTGTCGTCAGCGGCCATCACCATCGCATCGATCAAGTCGAGCTTTTTGAATTCCATGACTTGCGTTTGCGGATTGGCCAAACGCACCTTGCCCGCTTCCATCGGGCCACCCGACACAAAAATAACGGGAATGTTCAGGCGCATCGCTGCCATCAACATGCCGGGGGTGATCTTGTCGCAGTTGGAGATACACACAATCGCGTCGGCGCAGTGGGCGTTGACCATGTACTCGACCGAGTCTGCAATGATGTCACGGCTCGGCAGCGAATACAGCATGCCGTCGTGGCCCATGGCAATGCCATCGTCCACCGCAATGGTGTTGAACTCTTTGGCCACACCACCTGCCGCTTCAATTTCGCGTGCCACCAGTTGACCCAAATCTTTCAAATGCACATGGCCTGGCACAAACTGTGTGAACGAGTTGGCGATGGCGATGATGGGCTTTTGAAAATCGTCATCCTTCATGCCTGTGGCACGCCACAAAGAGCGGGCACCCGCCATGTTGCGGCCAGCGGTGGATGTTTTGGAACGATAAGCAGGCATGTGTGAGCTCCGGTCAATGAAGTGCATGAATTAACTCTTTAGATTATCGCCCACACCCAAACTAGGTCTGTGCTGTGAGTGATAAACCCACATATCGACGAAGCAAAAAGTGCACAAAAATTAAGCACATTACACTGGTGCAACTCAGGTACCCATTGGATGCATCGAAATGAACAAACGTCTCTGTACCCTCATTGCACTTCTCGTCACATGCGCAAGTCTTCCTGCATGGGCTGACCCAGCCTTGGCAACCTCCAAAAACTGCATGGCCTGCCACGCCACTGACAAAAAACTCGTAGGCCCTGCCTACAAAGATGTCGCAGCCAAATACGCTTCCGATAAAACTGCTGTCGACAAACTCGCCACCAAAATTCAAAAAGGTGGCGCTGGCGTGTGGGGCCCTGTACCCATGCCTGCCAACCCCCAAGTCAGTGACGCCGAGGCTAAAAAACTGGCTGCTTGGGTGTTGACCATCAAATAAGCGCGTTAGGTTTGCAAGCCTTGCGACAGCGGCCTTGAGTAAACTCAGCCGCTGTTTTTACTTCTGGCCTTTTTCAGGACTATTTCCATGACCACGATCCGCCAAAACGACCTGATTGAATCGGTCGCCGCCGCTTTGCAATACATCAGCTACTACCACCCTGCTGACTTCATTTCGCACTTGGCCAGCGCCTACGAACGCGAGCAAAGCCCTGCGGCCAAAGACGCCATCGCGCAAATTTTGACCAACAGCAAGATGAGCGCCTTGGGACACCGCCCAATTTGCCAAGACACCGGCATCGTCAACGTGTTCTTGAAAATTGGTATGGATGTGCGCTGGGAAGGCTTCACAGGCAGCTTGGAAGATGCCATCAACGAAGGCGTACGCCGTGGCTACAACCACCCCGACAACATGCTGCGCGCATCTGTGGTCGATGACCCTCAGTTCGCCCGTAAAAACACCAAAGACAACACGCCTGCAGTGATCTTCACGCAAATCGTGGCGGGCGATAAGGTGGACGTCACTGTTGCGGCCAAAGGCGGCGGCAGCGAGAACAAATCCAAGATGTACATGCTCAATCCCAGCGACAACATTGTCGATTGGGTGCTAAAAACTGTACCCACCATGGGCGCAGGCTGGTGCCCTCCTGGCATGCTGGGCATCGGCATTGGCGGTACTGCTGAAAAAGCCGTGCTCATGGCCAAAGAAAGCTTGATGGACGACCTCGACATGTATCAGTTGCTAGAGAAATCCAGCAAGGGCGACAAGCTCAGCCAAGTCGAAGAGCTGCGTTTGGAGCTGTACCACAAGGTCAACGCTCTGGGCATTGGCGCACAAGGCTTGGGTGGCTTGACCACCGTGCTCGACGTGAAGATCAAGATGTATCCCACGCACGCAGCCAGCAAGCCCATTGCGATGATTCCCAACTGCGCTGCCACGCGTCACGCCCACTTTGTGATGGACGGCTCTGGGCCTGTGTATTTGGAAGCTCCTTCACTCGACCTGTGGCCCAACGTGGACTGGACACCAGACACAGAAAAAAGCAAGCGTGTCGACCTCAACACCCTCACCAAAGAAGAAGTGGCGAGCTGGAAACCAGGCCAAACCATTTTGCTCAACGGCAAGATGCTCACTGGCCGCGATGCCGCGCACAAGCGCATTCAAGACATGTTGGCCAAAGGCGAAAAGCTGCCTGTGGACTTCACCAACCGCGTCATTTACTACGTCGGCCCTGTTGACCCCGTAGGTGACGAAGTGGTAGGCCCTGCAGGCCCTACCACCGCCACGCGCATGGACAAGTTCACAGAGATGATGCTGGCCCAAACTGGCTTGATCTCGATGGTGGGCAAAGCCGAACGTGGCCCAACTGCGATTGAAGCCATCAAGAAGCACAAGTCTGCTTACCTCATGGCGGTGGGTGGCGCTGCGTACCTCGTGTCCAAGGCCATCAAGCACGCCAAAGTGGTGGGCTTTGCGGACCTCGGCATGGAAGCCATTTATGAATTTGACGTGGTCGACATGCCCGTGACGGTGGCTGTTGACTCGGGCGGCACCAGCGCACACATCACCGGCCCAGCCGAGTGGGAAAAGCGCATTGCTACGGGTGAGTTCAAAGGCATTGGCATCAAGTCCAACTGATCTTGAAGGCTTAAAGCGCAAAGCGTTTTAAGCACCCAAGAAAAAACCGGCACTCTTTGCAGAGGCCGGTTTTTTTTAATGTCTTGTCAGTGCAGGTGGCGAGGTTTGCGGCCACCATGACCGCCGCCGCCATGGCCGCCATTGGGGCCCCGCGGTGGGCGCCCCAAATCGAGCGAATTGACGAGGTTGTCAAAGCGCTCAGAGAAGAGTTTGTCGATCTCGTTGACCACCCCACCCAACTCAGCGCCATCAAAGTGGCGCTCCATCAGATGAATCACGTCATTCACCAACATGTCGCGTTGCGCTTGCATGATGTCGGCAGGTGTTGGGCCGACGAACAGCATCATGAAGTCGTCACGTGAATCTTGGCCGCGCGACTCGTCTTCATCATCAAAGTCGTTGTCGTAAAACGTGACTTCAATCGGTGCACCAGCAGCAGTCAGCTCGTTCAAGTTCATGCACATCTCATCCACGCTTTGACGGAAGTCATCGTCACCGGACACAGTCCAGCACATTTGCAATGTGCGTTCTTCGGGATTGAAACGAATGCCTGGCTCTTCTGGGTATGAGCTGGTCGCACCGTCTTCGAGGGATGAGGCGCCTGCGTATTGCCATAGAGGGCGCAGAGCGTCTTGCAATTGTTCTAAACCGACATCAGCATGTAAAGGAACCAGTCCATGCACATGGATTTCATACGCGGCGTTGTAGCGTGCCATGACGAAACTCCTTCCTTGTGCCTGTTGAGTGGTGCCCGAGGCCGGAATCGAACCGGCACGCCCCTTACGGAAGCGAGAGATTTTAAGTCTCTTGTGTCTACCAATTTCACCACTCGGGCAGTGTCGTTGTGTCTGCAGATTTTACGCCAGCCGCCTCTGAGACTCGGGCAAGTCATGGCTGATTTCTGATATTTTTTCGTCTATATTGGCGCTGGAAATTTTTAAGCTCGACTTAAACCAACGCCCACATAGAAAACTTAAGGAAACTGCTCATGATTCACCGCACCACTCACCACTTTTTATTGGCCGCCCTGCTCGGCTTGAGCGTCAGCTTGGCCCATGCTGCAGACAAAAAAGAAGCTGCCGAGCCCGTGGTGAAAAAGTCTGAAACAGGTATTTGCCACGACAAAACCAGCACCTCATTTGGCAACACCAAGAAGTTCACTGCATTTGCGTCAATGGACGAGTGCGTGAAAAGCGGTGGTCGTCCTGCAGCCGGACAGCCAGCAGCCGCCGCTGAGCCAATCGTTAAAAAATCAGACTCTGGCATTTGCCACGACAAAAACAGCCCCAGCTACGAACGCACCAAGAAGTTCACAGAGTTCAAAACTGTGGATGAATGCGTGAAGAGCGGCGGCACTTTGCCCAAGAAATAAAGCAGCAATAGAAAAAGCCCTCAGATTTTCATCTGAGGGCTTTTAAATTTGGAGCGGGAAACGAGGCTCGAACTCGCGACCTCAACCTTGGCAAGGTTGCGCTCTACCAACTGAGCTATTCCCGCGTGGAGTGATTAATTCCGAAAGATGTATTCTAATCATAAATTCACTCGTTTTTAAGAGTGACGTGAAGAAAAATTCAATACCCCAAGGCCTTGGCAATCTTGTGTCGAGGCACTGAAGTTTTAGGGCACTTGCCCTTTGGCAATTCAAACCACTGGCGCACATCTTCTTCAAGACCCACGCCATGCATGTAGTTGTAGATGGCTTTTTTCAGACCTTGCCCCAAGGTGTCATGTTCTGTGCCTGTCGGATCTATGAATGCAATGTCGTTCTTGGCAAAACTCACCTCTGGTAACGGCACCACTTGCACGCCATAGTCAGCGGGGTTCTTGCCCACGGGTGAATGCACCGTGCAAGCGAAGCGGTGAAAGAAACCGCTTTGAATGCAACCGTTTTCAAACAGCTGACGCACATACTCCAGCGCGTCCACCGTATCTTGCAAATTTTGGGTTGGAAAGCCGTACATGAGGTAAGCATGCACCAAGATGCCCGCTTCTGAAAAACCTTTGGTCACTTGAGCCACTTGCTCGACCGAAACACCTTTTTTCATGAGGGTCAGCAAACGATCCGATGCCACCTCTAAGCCACCTGACATGGCAATGCAACCGCTCTCAGCCAGCAACTCGGCCAGCCCTGGCGTGAAGGTTTTTTCAAACCGAATATTGCCCCACCACGAAATATGCACCTTGCGACGCAACAACTCTTCAGCCAAAGCTTTCAAGGCTTTGGGTGGCGCGGCCTCATCCACAAAGTGAAAGCCAGTCTGCCCCGTCTCCGCCACGATTTGTTCGATGCGGTCCACCAGTGTGGTGGCAGAAGCTGTTTCGTAGCGAGAGATGTAGTCGAGGCTCACATCACAAAAGCTGCACTTTTTCCAATAGCAGCCATGCGCCACTGTGAGCTTGTTCCAACGGCCATCGCTCCACAAGCGGTGCATGGGGTTGAGCATGTCGAGCAACGACAAGTAGCGGTCTAGCGGCAGACCATCCCAAGTGGGCGTGCCCACCTCTTCAAACGGCACATCTGGCTCAGCCCAGTTCATCAACTGCACCTTGCCCGCCTCGTTGCGCACAAAAGTACGGACCAAGCGCTGCACACTTCGTTTGCCACGCAAGTGCTCTATCAGCGCAAGCAAGGGCCGCTCGCCTGCATCTAGGCTGATGAAGTCCACATAGTCAAACACACGGGGCTCGGTCAACTCACGCAACTCAGTGTTGACAAAGCCTCCGCCCAAACCAATGCGAATGTGTGGGTGATGTGCTTTGATGGTCTGCGCCATACGAAACGCCGCGTACACCGCGCCCGGAAACGGCACAGACAACAACACCAACTGAGGCTGATGCTTAGCAATCACATGCAAGGTCAGCGCTTGTAGCATGTCATCGACCAAGGTGCGAGGCGCCTGCAAAGCCTGCGCCAAGGGCTCAAATGTGGCTTGGCTGCCTGCCAGCTGTTCGGCATAGCGCACAAATTCAAAGCGGCTGTCCACGGCGTCTCGCAGCACATCGGCCAAGTCGTTCAAATATAAGGTTGCCAAATGGCGTGCACGGTCCTGCTGACCCAGCGCGCCAAAGGCCCAAGCCAATGGGTCACCACTCCCCTCATCGTCATACGCATCCAAGGCGACAAAGCGCGGCCCTTCTGGCAAGAAGCCTCGGCCTGCGATGCGATGACTCAAGGTGGAGTCGCGGCCCTGCAAAAACGCGATCGTGGGCGCAATGGTGGATTGGTAGCGCTCGAAATAGTCGAGAAAGTAGTTCACACATGCCGTTCGCTCGGCCTCGGGCTTTGCCAGTGCAGCGTCTCTTACTTGGCTCAAACCAGTGGGCGTGAACAAGGCAAGCACCAGCGCCAAAGCCAAGTCCTCCTGCACAGCGTCCAAGCCTTGCGAACGCAAAAACCCTGTCAGGTAGGCTGTCGAAGGGTATGGCGTGTTGAGCTGCGTCATCGGAGGGATGAGGCTCAAGACACGAAAAGATGAGGTAGCTAGGGATGTTTCTGACATGTGAGTTCCCATTATCGACGCGCGAGGAAAACCCTCAAAATTAGCCTTTGCCAAACACAAATTCTGTAAAAATCATCAGTATCGCTAAAGATCATCGACTTGATGTCGAAACCAAATGGCTAACTTTCATTTTTCAACAGAATAAGGACACCACTGTGAGCAACATGACCCCTTCCTGCGCCTGCTGCGGCCCGCTTCAATTGGCCGGCAATCACTCACGCCGCGGCTTTCTCGCCGCTGGTGCAGCCACCGTGGCTGGCGGCTTGATGGGCATGGCGCCCTTCCAAGCCCAAGCTGCTAGCGGTAACTACGAAGCCATGTTGGTCAACTGTATTGACCCACGCTTCACCACCCTGAGCTGGCAATACATGGGCCTGTTGCAAGGTATCGGCCGCGAGAAGCTGAGCGACAACTACAGTCAGTTTGTTATCGCTGGCGGCCCGATTGGCGCCGTGCACCCCAAGTTCTCGGCATGGCACAAAGCCTACTGGGACAATTTGGACATCACCGTGTCTTTGCATCACATCAAACGCGTGGTGGGCATCAGCCACCGCGATTGCGGTGCGGCTAAGTTGGCATTTGGTGAAGACAAAGTCGCCAACAAAGAGATTGAAACCGAGTCACACGCTGAAGCGCTCAATGAGTTCCGTCGTCAGGTACAAAAACGCCATCCCAAGCTCAGCGTCATCACGGGTGTGATGGGGTTGGATGGCCGTGTGGATTTGATTGGCTAATCGACTAAAGCCTTGGCAACTTGGACCGATATATAGGGTTCAAGGTTGCTTAGGTTTATGACCGCTCTCGCCACCAGCCCGAAGTTTTAGGGCGCGTGTGGACTCCAATTCACCGCCGAGAGCGGTCCCCTTTTTTATTTACAAGCGATCTCGTGCATGCGGTAGTGCCTAATGTCATCAAAGTGCAAAGGCGTCTTGATGAACTGCTTGGCAAACTCCGAATTACTCTCCTGAATGAACGTGTCTTTCACCTTGTGCGTGATGAACGGCTGTTTACCCACCATATCCCGATAGAAGATCCGCTCCATCAAATGAATGGTTTGGTCTTTGCAATTGATTTCATAAGTGGATTGCTCGGAGGTGTAGTTGTAGAGCGTGACTTTCACGACGGCCTTAGGCGTGTGAAAAGGCACTTTTGCATCCACAGGTAACTGCGTGAACGTTCGCAACACCTTAGTCTTGCCTTTGTCCTCAACAGGTGCATAGTAGTAATCGTTTGCACCGTGGCTGTTGTTCGTGAGAAACACCCATCCCGCCCATGCAGAGGGGGACAGTGCGATCGCACAGAGAACAAACAAATATTTGGACATAAGTTGCACAGATTTTATTTGCAAACCCAAAGCCGCCTGTGCGCTTAAACAACAGCGTAAATCATGGAAAATCAAGCCATGACTGACACCAACACACAACGCCCCGACCTTCCCGATCATTTGTCCATCGATCCACGCAGTCCGCACCATGTGGCTGCAGTGTTTGAGCACGACATTGGTATCCGCTTCAACGACAAAGACCGTTTTGACGTGGAAGAGTACTGCGTTTCTGAAGGCTGGATCAAAGTCCCCGCCAACAAAACACTCGACCGCAAAGGTAAGCCTCTGCTGATCAAGCTCAAAGGCAAAGTTGAAGCTTTTTACCGCTAAGCGCACATGAGCAAAACGTATTTAGTCGGCCAAATCACCGTCACCCATCCCGAAGGTTATGCGGTCTATTCAGCGCAAGTGCCTCAAACCATTGCGGCATTTGGCGGCAAATACTTGGTCCGCGGTGGGCATGCCACGCAACTTGAAGGCCAAGCGCAGGGCGAACGCAACGTCGTGATTGAATTCCCTAGCCGTGAGATTGCCGAGGCTTGGTACAACAGTGACGCCTACCAAGCCATCATTGAGCACCGGACCAACAACTCTACAGGCGCGCTCGCATTGGTAGACGGCTACGACCTATGAAACTTGCAAAGTGAAAAATAGTCTGAAATAAAAAAGCCGTTACTGCGAACAGTAACGGCTTTTTATTTGGAGGCGCGACCCAGAGTCGAACTGGGCTAAACGGATTTGCAATCCGGTGCATAACCGCTTTGCTATCGCGCCATTCACTTTGACGAAAAAGGGAAGCATGGTGTGCTTCCCTTATCGAATTTGGAGCGGGAAACGAGGCTCGAACTCGCGACCTCAACCTTGGCAAGGTTGCGCTCTACCAACTGAGCTATTCCCGCATGAGACGCATATTCTAGCGCATTTTTCACCCTGTTTTGGTGTGCGCTAGAAAAATCTTAATGCTTGATTGCTTCGGCCTTCGCCACAGCGTCTGCAGCAGCTGCGGCAGCCACCGCCGGCACTTCATCAGGCAATGGCGTGGGCATCTTCTCGAGTGCAATTTCAAGCACTTTGTCGATCCAGCGCACCGGCACGATTTCCAAACCGTTCTTCACGTTTTCTGGAATTTCTTGCAGGTCTTTCACGTTCTCTTCCGGGATCAACACGGTTTTGATGCCACCGCGCAATGCTGCCAAGAGCTTCTCTTTCAAACCACCAATGGCTGTGACTTCACCACGCAAAGTGATCTCACCTGTCATGGCGACATCTGCACGCACTGGAATGCCCGTGAGGGCTGAAACCAACGCAGTAGTCATGGCAGCACCTGCACTTGGACCGTCTTTGGGCGTCGCGCCATCAGGCACGTGAATGTGGATGTCGCGCTTTTCGAGCAAGTCTTCCGAGATACCCAAACGGCGTGCACGGCTGCGCACAACAGTACGCGCTGCTTCCACCGACTCTTTCATCACATCGCCCAGCGAACCAGTGCGAGTGATAGTGCCCTTGCCAATCATGATGGCGGCTTCAATGGTCAACAAATCGCCACCCACTTCGGTCCATGCCAAGCCAACGACTTGACCCACTTGGTTCTCGGCCTCTGCACGGCCATAGGTGTACTTGCGCACGCCCAGGAAGTCGGGCAAGTTGTCTGCCGTTACTTTGACCTGTGGTGTCATTTGCTTGAGCAACAAAGCCTTGACCACCTTGCGGCAAATCTTGGACATTTCACGCTCGAGCGAACGCACACCCGCTTCACGGGTGTAGTAGCGCACGATATCTCGCACTGCCGCTTCGTCCACCGACAGCTCTTCGTCTTTCACACCATTGTTTTTCATTTGCTTGGGCAGCAAATACTTCACGGCAATGTGTGTTTTTTCGTCTTCGGTGTAGCCCGACAAACGAATCACTTCCATACGGTCCAGCAAGGCTGGTGGAATGTTCATCGAGTTGGACGTCGCCACAAACATCACGTCGCTCAAGTCGTAATCGACTTCGACGTAGTGGTCTGCGAACTTATTGTTTTGTTCAGGGTCCAACACCTCGAGCAAGGCACTGGAAGGATCGCCACGCGAGTCCATGCCGAGCTTGTCGATTTCATCGAGCAAGAACAAGGGGTTGCGTGTGCCGACCTTGGTCAGGCTTTGCAGCACCTTGCCTGGCATCGCACCAATGTAAGTGCGGCGGTGACCACGAATCTCAGCTTCGTCGCGCATACCGCCCAAAGCCATACGCACGTACTTACGCCCCGTCGCCTTGGCGATGGATTGACCCAGCGAGGTTTTACCCACGCCAGGAGGTCCTACCAAGCAAAGAATAGGTGCCTTGACCTTGTCCACGCGTTGTTGCACAGCAAGATATTCCAAGATGCGGTCTTTGACTTTTTCCAAACCAAAGTGATCAGCATTCAAAACGTCTTCGGCATTGGCCAAGTCATGTTTGATTTTGGTTTTCTTGTTCCAAGGCAAGCCCACCAGCACGTCAAGGAAGTTGCGCACCACGGTGGCTTCCGCTGACATAGGCGACATGAGTTTGAGCTTCTTCAACTCAGCCTCTGCCTTTTTGCGTGCCTCTTGAGGCATGCGTGCGGCTTTGATCTTTTTCTCGATCTCTTCAATGTCCGCACCCTCTTCGCCTTCGCCCAGTTCTTTCTGGATGGCCTTGACCTGCTCGTTCAGATAGAAGTCGCGTTGGTTCTTCTCCATCTGGCGCTTGACGCGGCCGCGAATCTTTTTATCGACGTTAAGAATTTCAACTTCGCGTTCGATTTGCTCAAACAAGTTGGACAAACGCTCGCGCACAGGCGACAAATCAAGCACCACTTGCTTGCTCTCGAGCTTCAAAGGCAAATGAGCGGCAATGGTGTCGGCCAAGCGGCCTGCATCGTCAATGCTGGAAATCGAGGTCAAGATTTCAGGCGGAATCTTCTTGTTCAGTTTGACGTATTGATCAAACTGCTGCATCACCGCACGGCGCAAGGCCTCGACTTCGCTACCCGACTCAGCAGGCAGCACTTCAATGGGCGTGACGTGAGCTGTGAAATGCGACTCACCATCTTCGATGCCATCCACCTTGGCGCGTTGCTGGCCTTCGACCAACACCTTCACCGTGCCATCAGGCAGCTTGAGCATTTGCAAAATGGTCGAGACACAGCCGACTTCGAACATGTCGGTGACAGAGGGCTCATCTTTGGCTGCGGCTTTTTGTGCCACCAACATGATGCGACGCTCAGCAGCCATAGCGGCTTCGAGGGCTTTGATGCTCTTAGGGCGTCCCACAAACAATGGGATGACCATGTGCGGAAACACCACCACGTCACGCAAAGGCAACAGTGGCAGTTCTAAAGGGGTAGCGGGCAGCGGGGGTTGTCCAGACATGGTCAGCCTTCCAGTAAAAAGGGACAGGCATCGTTGCACTGTCCCCGAGTTCAATCATCAAGCCTTTTTGGCGGCCTCTCGGTACACCAACAAAGGAGGTTTGTTTTCTTCGATGGTGGCCTCTTCAACCACCACTTTCTCAACATTCGTCGAATTTGGTAATTCGTACATGGTGTCGATCAGGGATTGCTCAAGGATAGAGCGTAAACCACGCGCACCTGTTTTGCGCGCCAAAGCTTTCTTGGCAATCGCACGCAATGCTGCAGGGCGAATTTCAAGCTCAGCACCTTCCATGGCCAACAGCTTGCTGTATTGCTTGACCAAAGCGTTCTTTGGCTCGGTCAAGATTTGCACCAGCGCGTCTTCGGTCAGCTCGGCCAAGGTGGCGACCACTGGCATACGGCCTACTAGTTCGGGAATCAAACCAAACTTAATGATGTCAGCAGGTTCAACCTCGCCAAACACCTCAGACAAGCTGCGTGACTCTTTGCTCTTGACTGTTGCGCCAAAGCCAATGCCGGATGCTTCCGTGCGGTTTTCAATGACTTTTTCAAGCCCAGCAAACGCGCCACCGCAAATGAACAAGATGTTGGTCGTGTCGATTTGCAAGAAATCTTGGTTGGGGTGCTTACGACCACCTTGAGGTGGAATGCTAGCCATCGTGCCTTCAATAAGCTTGAGCAAGGCTTGTTGCACGCCCTCACCCGACACATCACGGGTGATGGAGGGGTTGTCAGACTTGCGTGAAATCTTGTCGATCTCGTCGATGTAGACGATGCCACGCTGCGCGCGTTCAACGTCGTACTCGCAGCTTTGCAGGAGCTTTTGAATGATGTTCTCAACGTCCTCACCCACATAACCGGCTTCGGTCAAGGTGGTAGCGTCGGCCATGACGAAAGGCACGTTCAACATGCGCGCCATGGTTTGCGCCAGCAATGTTTTGCCAGAACCTGTAGGGCCAATCAGCAAGATATTGCTCTTGGTCAGCTCAACGTCGTCTTTCTTAGACGACTCTTTGTGCTTCAAGCGCTTGTAGTGGTTGTACACCGCCACAGCCAAGGTGCGCTTGGCAGGCTCTTGGCCAATCACGTAGTTGTCGAGGTTGGCTTTGATTTCAGCAGGCGTAGGCAGATCGCTGCCGTTTTCTTTGTCTTTTGCAGAATCTAAGCCGGGCAACTCATCACGGATGATCTCATTGCACAAGTCAATGCACTCGTCGCAAATAAAGACCGAAGGGCCTGCGATGAGTTTTTTGACTTCGTGCTGGCTCTTACCGCAGAAGGTGCAGTAAAGCGTTTTTTCGCCTGAAGCGCTTTTTTTATCAACCATGTAAGTGCTTGGTGTGTGTTGTGACGTTTAGCCGCGTTTGTTGATCACTTGATCAATCAAGCCATACTCTTTGGACTCGTCTGCACTCAGATAGTAATCGCGCTCGGTGTCACGCTGGATCTTCTCCAACGGTTGACCTGTACGCTCAGCCAAGATCTTGTTCAATTGCTCGCGTGTCTTCAAGATTTCGCGTGCATGGATTTCGATCTCTGTGGCTTGGCCACGTGTGCCGCCCAAAGGTTGGTGAATCATCACTTTGGAGTTAGGTAAAGAAAAGCGCTTGCCTTTCTCACCTGCTGCCAACAAGAACGCACCCATGCTCGCAGCCATGCCAATGCACAGCGTAGAGACGTGGGGCTTGATGAAGTTCATGGTGTCGAACACCGACATGCCGGCGCTCACAGAGCCACCAGGCGAGTTGATGTAGAGCGAGATGTCCTTGTCTGGGTTCTCGCTCTCAAGGAACAACAATTGCGCAACCACCAAATTGGCGGTTTGGTCGTTGACCTCGCCCACCAAGAAGATCACGCGCTCTTTGAGCAAACGTGAATAGATGTCGTAAGAACGCTCACCGCGGCCCGACTGCTCAATGACCATGGGGACCATGCCCAAAGCTTGTGTATCCAGTGCGCTCATGTTGTTTCCTTGTAGGTGAATCAGCCTTGCTGACCCATCAATTCGTCGAACGAAATTGCTTTGGCGTTGACCTTGGCTTTAGACAAGATGAAGTCAGTCACGTTGTTTTCAATGACGATGGCTTCAACTTCGCCCAAACGGCTCATGTCGCTGTAGTACCAACGCACCACGTCGGCGGGCTTCTCGTAGCTCGATGCCAACTCTTCGATGTGGGCTTTGATTTGATCTGCCGTGGCTTGCAAGTTGTTGGCGCGAACCAAGTCAGCCACCACCAAGCCCATACGCACACGCTTTTCAGCTTGTGGACGGAAGATGTCGTCAGGGATAGGCGCTTTGTCAGCGTCTTTGATGCCGCGTTGCTTGAGGTCAGCGCGAGCGCCTTCAACCATGCGCTCGAGCTCAGCTTGCACGCTGGCGTTAGGCAAATCGAGTTCGGCTTTTGTAGCCACTGCGTCCAACGCAGCTTGCTTATTGCGACCCAACAAACGGAACTTCACTTCGCGTTCCAAGTTTTTCTTGATGTCAGCGCGCAAGCCAGCAACTGTGGCATCAGCCACGCCCAAAGACTTGGCCAATTCGTCGGTCACTTCTGGCAAGTGAGTGGCTTCGACTTTCTTCAAAGTCACCAAGAAGTCAGACTGTTTGCCAGCCACTTCTTTGCCGTGGTAATCGGCGGGGAAGCTCAATGGGAAGGTCTTGCTTTCGCCAGACTTCATGCCGCGCACAGCATCTTCAAATTCTTTGAGCATTTGGCCTTCGCCGAGCAAGAACTGGAAGTCTTCGGCTTTGCCGCCTTGGAATGGCTCGCCGTCGATCTTGCCTTCGAAGTCGATGGTCACGCGGTCGCCGTCAGCGGCAGCGCCGTCAGCAGAGCGTTGAGCGAATGTGCGGCGTTGCTTGCGCAAGATGTCGATGGTTTTGTCGATGGCAGCGTCTGTCACTTCGGAAGACACAGTTTCCACTTCAACGCTGCCCATGTCGGCAAATTTCACCTCTGGGTACACCTCGAAGATGGCGTCGAATTGCATTTGGCCTTCTGGTGCGCCTTCTTTTTCAGTGATGCGAGGTTGACCAGCAACGCGCAACTTGGCTTCGTTGGCGGCCAATTGGAACGCTTCGCCCACTTTGTCGTTCATCACTTCGAATTGGGTGGAATATCCGTAGCGTTGGGCCACGATGTTCATTGGCACTTTGCCTGGACGGAAGCCGTCAATCTTGACTTGGCGTGCCACGCGCTTCAAACGCACGTCCACTTCTTTGGTAATCACATCTACGGGCAAGCTCAAAGTGATCTTGCGTTCCAGTTTTTCCAAAGTTTCAACGGTCACAGCCATGTATTTCTCCTAATTTGGCAGGGTCAAGCGGCCACAAGGCAGCTTGCTATCAATCAAGTGGTGCGCGGGGCGGGACTCGAACCCGCACATCCTTGCGGACGTCAGGACCTAAACCTGGTGCGTCTACCAATTTCGCCACCCGCGCGGGTTTCTAAATAACAACGGGTGGTCAGGTAGACCACCCGCTTGAAATCGGTCAGCTTGCCATTTTAGACGGCTTTTCGACCTTAAACCACGCCGCGTACATTGCCGGCAGTGCAAGAAGTGTCAATACCGTGGCCACGATGAGGCCGCCCATGATGGCAACCGCCATGGGACCCCAAAAAACGCTGCGGGTGAGCGGAATCATGGCCAATACAGCAGCCGCAGCCGTCAACACAATGGGGCGTAAACGACGCACGGCTGACTCCACAATCGCCTCCCATGCAGGCACACCATTGGCTCGGTCCTGCTCGATTTGGTCAATCAAGATGACCGAGTTGCGCTGAATCATGCCCATCAAGGCGATCACGCCGAGCAAAGCCACAAAACCGAATGGACGGTTGAGTGTCAGCAACGCGCCAGCCACACCCGCCAAACCCAAAGGCCCTGTCAAAAACACCAACATGGCGCGGCTAAAACTTTGCAGTTGCAACATCAAGAGTGTGAAAGTGATGAACAGCATCACGGGCATGCCTGCAGAAATGGAGCTGGAACCTTTAGAGCTTTCCTCCACCGCGCCCGCCACCTCAATGCGGTAATTTGCACCCTCTGATTGCGCCCACTTGGCTTCGAGTTGCTTGAGTTCGGGTAGAAGCTGCGACGTCACAGTTGCGCCTTGCAGACCTTCGATGATGTCGCACTGCACGGTGATAGCATATTCACGCCCCTCACGCCACATGACGCCAGGCTCCCATGTGAAATTCAATTTGGCGATCTGCGCCAGAGGAATCATGCGACCAGAACTAGTGGGCACATAGGCATTGCCTAAGTCTGTGATGGCATCACGCTCTTCCAAGGGTTGGCGCAGCACGATGTCAATCAACTTGGTGTCTTCGCGGAAGTGCTCCACTGTTGAGCCCACCAACAAAGTACGAACGGCCTGCGCGATGGACTGATTACTCACGCCCAAGTTGCGAGCCTTGGCTTGATCGACATCCAAACTGATGGTTTTGACGTTCTCGTTCCAGTTGTCATTCGTGCCTCGCGTCGCGGTGTTGGCGCGCATCACCACTTTGACTTCCTCTGCCCGCGTACGCAGCACCTTGGGATCAGGGCCCACCACGCGGAACTGCACTGGGTAGGGCACTGGCGGGCCATTGGGCAAGAGCTTCACACGGGCGCGCACTTCTGGAAACTCCTGCGCCAGCATCGTGGGCCACGCCAAGCGCAAAGACTCACGTAACTTCAAGTCATCTGGCACAACGATGATTTGCGAGACGTTGGACTGAGGAAACACTTGATCAAGCGGCAAATAGAAACGTGGTGCACCTGAACCGATCCAAGTGCTCACTGTTTGTACGCCCTGCTCTTTGAGCAATCGCTGCTCCACCGCCTTGGTCACGGCTTCGTTCTGCTTGAATGAGGTTCCTTCGGGAAACCAGAGGTCCACCAAGATTTCAGGACGCGCTGAATCAGGGAAGAACTGCTGCTGCACGCGCCCCATTCCCACCAAACCCAAGGCAAAAAGCAACAAAGTAATGCCAATAGCTTTCCAGCGGTATTCCACACACCACGTCACCGCGGCGCGAAAGCGTTTGTAAAAAGGACTGTCGAATAACTCATGCTCACCGCCATGCTCAGCATGTGGTTTGACTTTTAAAAGCAAGGTTCCCAAATAAGGCACGAAGTACACCGACACCCACCAGCTCAAAACCAACGCGATCACTGTGACCGCAAAAATTGCAAAGGTGTATTCGCCCACGGTGGACTTGGCCATGCCGATGGGCAAGAAACCCGCCGCTGTGATGAGCGTGCCCGTCAACATGGGCATGGCCGTCACTTCGTACGCGAAGGTGGCAGCACGGATACGGTCGTAACCCTCCTCCATCTTGCGCACCATCATCTCCACCGCAATGATGGCGTCGTCCACCAAAAGGCCCAAAGCAATGATGAGTGAGCCCAATGAGATTTTGTGCAGTCCAATGCCCCAATAGTTCATGGCCAAAAACGTCATGGCCAGCACCAAAGGAATCGTGATGGCCACCACCAAACCTGGGCGCACATCCACATACCAACCGTAACGACCACCTTTGTGCAGTCCGAGCGCCACAAAGCTGACCGCCAACACAATCAAGACGGCTTCAATCAGCACGCGCACAAATTCACCCACTGACTTTGCGACCGCCTTGGGTTGGTCTTGAACTTGCGCCAAGGTCACGCCTGCGGGTAGGGTTTTCTCAATGCGTGCGGTGGCCACTTCAAGCGCCTTGCCCAACGCAATGATGTCGCCGCCTTTGGCCATCGACACACCCAATGCAATGACTGGTTTACCTTGGTGGTGAACCTTCACCACAGCAGGATCCGCATAGCCACGCTTGACAGTCGCTATGTCACCCAGCTTTACCTGCTGACCAGAGCTGCCGCGAATAGGCATGGCGCGTAACTGGTCTTCGGTCTTGAACTGTCCATCAATGCGCACTTGCAACACATCGATCGGGGTTTGAATCGTGCCTGCATTTTCGATGGCATTTTCTTGCCCCAACTGGGAGAGAACAGCACTCAGATCGAGCCCCAATTGCACCAACCGCTTTTGAGGGATCTCAACAAAGATCTTTTCGTCCTGCACACCAAACTGCTCAACTTTGGCGACATCTTTGACGCGCAAGAGTTGCTGACGCACATCGTCAGCAAACTTCTTCACCTCTGCGGGGTTGAAGCCGGGTGCATCCAAAGCGTAAATCACGCCAAACACATCACCAAACTCATCGTTGAAAAAAGGTCCCTGGACACCTTGCGGCAAGGTGTAGCGGATATCGCCAATCTTTTTGCGCACGGAGTACCAAACATTGGGGACATCTGCCGGCTTGGAATAGTCCTTGATTTGGAAAATGATTTGCGACTCGCCCGGCTTGGAGTAGCTGCGAATTTTGTCGGCATAGGGCACCTCTTGCAGCGTGCGCTCCAACTTGTCTGTGACTTGCTCAGCCACTTGTTGCGCAGTCGCACCAGGCCAATACGTTCGAACCACCATGGCACGGAAGGTAAAAGGTGGGTCTTCGTCTTGCCCTAACTGAAAGTAGGACGCCATGCCGAGAACCATCAGCACAACCATGAGGTAACGCGTCAGTGCGGGGTGGTCAATGGCCCACTTTGAGAGATTGAACTTTTCCATGCTCATCTCACTTGGCTGCGCCAAAGATCGACACTTTCTGGCCCGCAGTCAAAACGTGCACCCCGGACAACACCACTTGGTCACCGTTTTGCAGGCCTGAATCCACCACAGCATCGTTGCCATCAGCCGTAGTCACTTGAATGAGTTGTGATTTGACGGTCATGGTGGCAGGGTCTAGCACCCAGACCGATGTGGCACCGGCTTCGGTACGCAAAGCACTGGTGGGCAATTTAATGCGAGGGGTTTCACCCTTCAGATTGGCAGCTCTTAAGCTGACGGTCACAGTAGAACCCAAGACGGGGGTTGCATCCTTAGGCAAAGCCGCCTTCACCACAAAGGTGCGGGTGATGGCGTCGGCGCTGGCAGACACATCGCGCACTTTGGCTTCTATGGTTTTTCCATCTGTCCATTGACGCACGTCGACCACCACACCAGCCTTGAGAGAAGCCAGCTTATCTTCAGAGACTGAGAAAATCACATCACGTGGACCATCCAAAGCCAAACGCATCACAGGCTGACCTGCAGCCACCACTTGCCCAGCAGACGCGTCAACCGAGGTGATAACACCGGAACCATCGGCCAATAAATGCGTGTAATTGGATTGATTACCTTGCACCGTACTTTGCGCCTGCGCCTGTCGCCATTGCGCATGTGCAGCTTTGTCGGCGGCTTGGCGACGCTCTAGCTCTGCCGAGCTGATGAAGCCCTGTTCAAACAAGCTTTGGAATCTCTTGAGATCAGCTGCGACAACATCACGGTTACTTTGCGCAGCGATCAACTGTGCGGCAGCAGCGTCTGCAGCGACGCGGTAGTCTTGCGGGTCAATTTGTGCCAGCAACTGGCCTGCCTTGACGCGTTGACCAAGTTCGGCTTGGCGTGCAATGAGCTTGCCGCCCACACGAAACCCCAGCGTTGATTCGGTGCGAGCACGCACCTCACCGGAAAACTCCAGATCAAACCTCGTCGCAGATGCTGCCACAGTCAACACTTTGACGGCTCGAACTGGATCTTGTTCTGGTGGCGCTTTGCTGCACCCGGCAAAAATGACCATGCTGATCAGAGTCAAGAGCCAACGCTTAGAAATGTGAGGAGTGGGAATCATAAAGTCTTCAAAATATTAATGACTGATTGGTTAGTAATGTAACTTATCTCAATTACCCCTGTATTTACAAGGGGGAGCGACAATCTACTCAGATATGTCCAGCATCGATCACTACGAAAACTTCCCTGTTGCCTCTTGGCTATGCCCTGCTCGGTTGCGACCAGCCGTTGCAGCGCTGTATCACTTTGCCCGTACTGCTGACGATTTGGCAGATGAAGGGAATGAGCCAGCACACCACCGACTAGATGCTTTGGGCGAATACCGCGCAGACCTGCAAAACTGCTTGAGCCAAGCCAATATCGAGAGTGTGCGTTGGCCGCATGTGTTTGGTCCTTTGCGATTGGCGGCCCATCAATGCCAACTCCCTGCGCAACCCTTATTCGACTTGCTCGATGCGTTTGAACAAGATGTGGTCTACACCAGCGTAGGCCAAGGCTATCGCAACCGTGCTGAATTGTTGGATTACTGCCGGCGTTCGGCCAACCCTGTGGGGCGCTTGATGCTGCATTTGTATGGTGTGAACGACGCCACATCGCTTGCCCAAAGCGATGCCATCTGCACGGCCTTGCAGCTGATTAACTTTTGGCAAGACATCGCTGACGATTTACGCCGTGGCCGCGACTATTTGCCAGAGGGCCACACCCTGTCAGAAGAACTTCACTTTGCACGCGAATTGATGCTGCAAGGTGCACCCTTGGTGCATCGCGTCAAGGGCCGTGCAGGCTGGGAATTGCGCGCCGTCGTGCAGGGTGGACTTCGCATCTTGGACAAGCTGGATACACGAGGTGAAACCAGCCATCACACACAACTGGCCCGTCCCACCCTACACAAGCCAGACTTCATCCGCATAGCTTGGCGCTGCATTCGTATGTGAGGTGATCTCAAGTGGGGCTATCGCAGGGCCGACACCAGCGTATCCGATAATCGGACAGACATGACACCTCAAGACTACGTTCAGCAAAAAGCTTCCGCCTCGGGCAGCAGCTTTTATTACGCATTTTTATTCCTTCCTCCACAACGCCGCACGGCCATTACCGCGTTTTATGCGTTTTGTCGCGAAGTCGACGATGTGGTGGACGAAGTGAGCGACCCAGGCGTGGCCGCCAGCAAACTGGCTTGGTGGCACAACGAGGTGCGACAAGCCTTTGCAGGCCAACCGAATCACCCCGTCACGCAAGCACTGATACCTCATGTGTCAGAGTTCGGCATTGAAGAAGCCTCATTGCAATCCGTCATTGACGGCTGCGAGTTGGACCTGACACAAACCCGCTACCTTGACTACCCCAACCTCACCCGCTATTGCCACTTGGTGGCAGGCGTGGTGGGCGAAGTCTCCGCTAAGATTTTTGGGCAAACCGAGTTGGCCACCACCGCTTATGCCCACAAACTAGGCCAAGCATTTCAGCTCACCAACATCATCCGAGACGTAGGTGAAGACGCTCTGCGGGGACGCATTTACCTGCCCGTGACCGAGCTGCAGCAGTTCGATGTGAAAGCCCACGAAATTTTGAACCGCGTTGACTCGGATCGTTTTCAAGCACTCATGCAATTCCAAGCTGCACGTGCACACGCTTTGTATGACGAAGCATTCGCACTGCTGCCCGCGAACGACTGGAAGCACCAAAAACCAGGTCTGATGATGGCCAGTATTTACCGCACCTTGTTGCGAGAAATTGAAGCCAAGAAGTTTCCAGTGCTCACACAACGTGTGGCCCTCACACCGCTGCGCAAACTTTGGCTCGCTTGGAAGATGCAAGCTTTGGGGCGCTTCTAAATTTCATTGAGCCCAACATGAAGCAACTGACCATCGTGGGCGCAGGCTGGGCAGGTTTGGCGGCGGCTGTCGCAGCCACTCAAGCGGGATGGCATGTGCAGTTGTTTGAAGCAGCCAACACGGCGGGTGGTCGTGCACGCAGATTGCCACAAAGTTTTGCAGGCCAGCCTTTAGACAATGGCCAACACATCCTCATTGGTGCTTATCACGACACACTGGCTTTGATGCGCACAGTGGGCCTCAACCCAGACGATCTGCTGCAACGCCTGCAGCTTGATTTGCGATATGCCGACGGCCAAGGCCTGAGTTTGCCAGACTGGCCTGCACCACTCAACTTGCTCGCAGGCATTAGCACCGCACGGGGATGGAGCCTCAAAGACAAAACCAGCCTCATCCAAGCAGCGTGGGGTTGGCAACGCGCGAAGTTTGAATGCGACCTCACATGGACAGTTGCTCAACTCTGCCAGGTCACTGAATTGAGCCCACGTGTGACAACGCAGCTCATCGAGCCCTTGTGTTTGTCTGCATTGAACACACCCTTGCATGAAGCCAGTGCCACTGTGTTTTTGCGCGTGTTGCGTGACGCACTTCTTGGCGGCGCAGGTAGCTCTGACCTGTTGGTTCCTCGGGTGGATTTGAGCGGATTGCTGCCTGATGCCTGCTTGAAGTGGCTCAGCGCGCATGGGGCACTGATTCATCTTGGCAAACGCGTCTCGGCTTCACAGGTGGAAGAGTTTCAGCACAACGCATCGCCAGTGTTGCTGGCTTGCCCTCCGTGGGAAGCTGCGCGACTGACTGCAAACATTGCTCCTCTGTGGGCTGAGCAATGTGCAGCCCTGACACACACCTCCATCGCCACTGTGTACTTGCATTGCAAAGATGAGCGCTTCGCAGGTCTATCGCAGCCCATGGTGGCAATGCACAGCGGACCAGAAACCCCCGCGCAGTTTGTGTTTGACAAAGGTGTGCTCTCTGGCCAGAAAGGCTTATTGGCCGCTGTGGCGAGTGCATGTGCCACAGAACGCGATGAACTGACAACACAAGTACATGCCCAAGTGAGCGAACAAGTTGGGCTCCATCAGTTAGAGGTCATTCAAACCGTGGTCGAAAAGCGGGCCACGCTTGCATGCACACCAAGGCTTAACAGGCCTGAGCCGTTTGTAGCAGCCCACCTCTGGGCCTGCGGTGATTACATCCGCGGCCCCTACCCTTCCACCCTTGAAGGCGCTGTCCGCTCAGGCCAACAAGTGGTCACACAACTCAGCCAAGTGACTCACGGTTAAGGGTTGAGCCACTTCGTGCGGCCAATCATGGCCTTGTGTATTGACCCACGCGGTTTGCATGCCCGCATTCATGGCCCCAAGTACATCGGTGGTCGCGTCATCGCCTACATGCAGCACCGCTTCAGCAGCCAAACTTAATTGCGCTGCGGCTGCATGAAAAATACGTGGGTCCGGCTTGGCCACACCAAACAAGCGCGCACTCACAGACGCTTTGAAATACGGGCCTGCCGCTGTGCGAAACACATCGGCATTGCCATTGGACAAGCCGACCAACGGGTAGCGAGCGGCCAAACGCTCAAGGGCTTGCTCAACACCGTCATAGAGCGTGACGTTTTGACGCTCAGCAAAGAACACCTCAAACGCTTCATCAGCCAAATACGCCGATTCACCCGCGCGAATCAGACTTTCGCGGATGGACTCGCGCCGCAAGAAACTCAAGTCATGTGCCTTGTCTGCATGGCGTTGGTTCACTTCTGTGCGGATACGCTTTTTGACCTCGGCATCAGAACAAAGTTGCGCTGTTTGTGGCGCATGGACTTCTAACCAATCATGCAAAACCACCTCAGCACGCGCGATGGTTGGCCAGACTGGCCACAAAGTGTCGTCAAGGTCTAAGGTTATGGCTTGAATTTTGGAAAGATTGAGCATGCTAGGCGAGAATACAGGGCTATGCTTAAATCAGCTTTCAATACCGAACCCCCCTTCAGTCACGGTCAAGCATCGCGCACAGCTGTACTGCTTTGTAACCTAGGTACCCCAGACGAACCCACAGCACCTGCTGTTCGTCGCTACTTGGCTGAATTTTTAGGTGACCACCGCGTCGTCGAAATCCCCCGCTTGGTGTGGATGGCGATTCTGCACGGCATCATCTTGCGCGTGCGCCCCGCCAAATCGGCAGCCAAGTACGCCACGATTTGGACCGATGAAGGCTCTCCACTGAAAATCTGGACAGATAAACAAGCACAAGCGTTGCAAGAAGTTTTCAACACCCATGGCGAACATGTGACCGTACGGTATGCCATGCGCTATGGCAATCCATCCATTGCAAGCCAGCTTGACGCACTGAAGGCAGAAGGCTTCACACGCATCTTGATATTGCCTGCCTACCCACAGTATTCAGGCACAACCACTGCGAGTGTGTTTGATGCTGTGTACCACTGGGGCCTGCGCAGCCGCGTATTGCCAGAGTTCCGCTTTATCAATCACTACCACGACCATCCCTCCTACATTCAAGCACTGGCTGAACGCGTGCGTGCGCATTGGGCTGAACACGGTCAAGCAGATCGCTTGGTGATGAGTTTTCACGGTGTGCCAGAACGTACATTGCACTTAGGCGACCCTTATCACTGCGAATGCTACAAAACGGCTCGATTACTCGGCGAGGCTCTCGGTTTAAACAAGTCGCAATACATGGTGACCTTCCAATCCCGCTTTGGCAAAGCCAAGTGGCTGGAGCCCTACACTGAACCCACCCTGATTGCACTGGCCCAACAAGGTGTCAAACGCGTTGATTTGATTTGCCCAGGCTTTACCAGCGACTGCCTAGAAACTTTGGAAGAGATTTCACAAGAAGCCCAAGAAGCCTATTTGCATGCGGGCGGTGAAGTGTTTCACTACATCCCTTGCTTGAACGATAGTCAGACTTGGGTTCAAGGTATGCATGCGCTGTGTCAATCTCACATGGGTGGCTGGCCGATGCTTGAGAATGATGCCAAGCAGCTACAAATCAGCCGACATGAAGCGCTGGCACTAGGCGCGAAAGACTAAAAAAAATGCCGCTGAAAAGCGGCATTTTTTATCGGAATATGAAGCTATCAGGGAGCTTTGCTGGCAGTCGGTGCAGAAGGTGTTGCAGCAACAGGTGAGCTAGCGGTTCGCATCACCGATGCACCACTGGCAGCTGGCACAACCACTCGTGCAGAACTTGCAGCTGGTACAACTGCGGTCGAATTCAGAGCTGGAGTAGATGCCGGCTTTTGAGTCACAGGCGCTGGAACAGATGCAACGGATGCAGGTGAGACTATGACTTCAGCAACAGATGCAGGCGAATCAGCAGCGCTGGCAGCGCTAGCAGGATCAATCGCATCAGCAGGAGGAAGCACCTGAATGGGTGGGGCGGGTTCAGCTACGGTTTCTTCTTGAGGCTGGAAATAAGCCCCTACGGCCAAGGCGATACCCAACAAAGCAGCAATCAGCCACAGTGAATTTTTTGAATTTGGCGTCTCATCTTTTGGCTCAGAAGTGTCAGACGACTCAACAACCACAGGTTCTGTATGTTCAAGTTTTGACTCAACTTGAGCATGTGCAACAGTTGCATCCTCTACTTTCGAAGCAGCTACTGACTCAGTTACTACTTCGTTAATCGGAGCCTCAGGCTCAACCAACTCTTCAACGACGACAGGATCTACGTTTTGCGCAAACACCTCTTCCGCTGACAAACCTAGAAGAGCACCAACTTTCTTTGCAGCAGTCACTTTGACTGCCACACTGTAGAAGGAGCTCATGCCGCCCTCTTCAAGTTGGCGAATTTGCTTTACCGACATGCAAGCACGCGTAGCCATGTCGTTCAACACCCAGCCTTGAGCTTCGCGACGCAGGCGCAAAAGCTCACCGTTGATGAAAACTCCTTCTTGGCTCATGGTTAAACGCTGATTAGCTTGATGCGGCTAAATTCGAATTACTTCACTAGCAAAAGTTCGCCTTTGATAGAAGCGCCTTTTTGGACTGACAACGTTTGGTAAACCACATGGCCATCAACAGATGCAGACGATGTCACGATCAACTCGTTGCATGTTGCTGTGCCTGAGAATTTGCCTTTGATGTGCAAACTTGAGCAAGTCACCACGCCCTCAACTTGACCACGTGCGCCAATGGTGAGTTCGTCGACTTGAATTTGACCATTCAATGCACCTTCAACGTGGATCGCACCTTTGGCTGCAATCTCACCACGGAAGGAGAAACCCTCGCTCAAAATGGAGGGTTTGGTAGCTGTTGTTGAAATCATGTCCATCATGCTGCTTCTTACGGGAGTAGTTGTGTTTGTTGTTAGCGCTGCAGGAGCAGCAGCTGCGACTGGCTGTTCAGAAACTTCCTCCTCGACAGTTTCAACTTGTGCATCTTCAACGGCAGGCGTCGAATTGATGGATGGTTGTTGATTAACGTTGTTGGTTTTGGATTTGTTGAACATATTGTGCCGTCCGTATTACTTTTTGTGGGTTGACTGGATAACCACCAATCAAGATTTCCAAATGCAGGTGCTTTCCTGTTGACGAAGATCCTGTGCTGCCGATATTACCCAACACAGATTCGGTAGTGACTTTGTCACCTAACTTAACTTCAATGTTTGCCAAGTGCGCATAAAGCGACTCAACACCATTGGTGTGACGAATCACAACCGTGTTGCCGTACTGCGTATGGAACTGAGCCAATACAACAACCCCCGGCTTCACAGGATGCACTTTCTCATCGCCTGTTTGACTCAGCAAGTCCAAACCTGTGTGAAAGTGAGTCTGGCCAGAAATTGGATGTCGGCGCACACCAAAGTCGGACGTCACACTGAAGTTTGGCACGGGCATCTTGCTAGGCAATGCGTAGAGAACCTCACGCAAACCTCGGTTTGTGGACAGCTCATCCGCGACTTTGCCACGCAGCAGGGGATTGCTCTTCACATCATCATCGATGTTGAAGCCGCCGTTAGCAGCATTTTGTTGAATGATCTTCACAATCTTTTCGGTCAAACCAGAAGCTTCAAGTTGCGACTTCATGGTGACGTTTTCTTGCGAAACGGCAACCATTGAGGTATCCACAAAGCGGCGGATGCTCATGTCGCGATCACGAATTGTTTGAGCCAATGCAACCATTTGCTCATCACTCATTGCCAACTGGTCGACATTCTCAGAGTCAGAAGCGCTACTGAGCAAAGCACGATAGACCTCTTCATGAGAACGCTCTAACTTGGCACGGCTCAACATCAAACTGATGCTGGTTGCCAACAAAACGCCAATTGCAATCAACATCGCCCCAGTAGCGAGGATGCCGCCGCGCACCAAGATACGCTGAACTCGCGCGCTGACATTGAGATAATGAAGATCGCCGTTTTGCTCGAGGATGATGCGCGCATCGTCGTACTGGCGCGACCAGCCACTGGACACAAGCCCAGGCAGGAGTCGGACAGTCGATATGACGCGCAGCAACATATTCAGTGCGTCGGTTAAGCTGCGTTAGCGCCGCCAACGTTGACAACTGGACCATTGGCGTCTTGGCTCAAGGTACCTTCAATTTCGCCGCCCTTTTCAATCTCAATTTCAGAGTACTGAACCTTGCCAGCAATCTTGCCGGTAGAGCGAACGATCAAGCTCTTCTCAGAGATGATGGTGTTGTGGAGCTGGCCACGCACATCGATCACCTTGGCAGAAACTCGACCTGTGATCTTGCCGGTTGGGCCGATCAAGACTTCTTCTGCAGTTAAATCACCCTCAATAACACCGTTAATGATGGCTTTTGATGGGACTGTGAATGTACCTTTGACGACAACGCCGTCACCGATCACAACACTTTCTAACGAATCAGATTGATTAGACATATGGACTCCTTGATTCAATCTTAACAAACAAACCATCAAAAACCACATAAATCCGAAATTTATGTTGTTTATTTGTTAAAAAAATTCCATTCAATGCAAGCACTTAGCGTATTTTTTAAATGTGCTTCCTGACACTCATTTAGTTCGCGACTCATTATTCGTAGCTGACAGTTTGCTTTTTGCAACCTAAGCAAAGCATCGCTAACATTGCGCTACAGCTACAAAAAAACTCATGAACAATACATTTACCCTCGCTGGTGTTATGGGCTGGCCTGTCTCACACTCTAGGTCTCCACTGATTCATAACCACTGGATTCATAAGCATGACTTAAACGGTGCTTATGGCATGTTCCCCGTCGAGCCCGCGCAACTTGAAACAGCCATCCGCGGCTTGAAAGCGCTTGGTATCGCAGGATGCAACATCACAATTCCTCATAAAGTGAATGCCATGCAGCTAGTTGACTGGGTAACTCCTTTAGCTCAACGCATTGGAGCCATCAACACCATCGTGGTGCAACCCGATGGTTCACTGAACGGTTACAACAATGACGGCTTTGGATATATTCAAAGCCTGCTTGAAGCTCAGCCAAGCTGGCAAGCAAACGCAGGCCCAGCCGTAGTTATTGGCGCAGGCGGCGCTGCACGCGCTATTGTGGTTGCCCTTCTTGATGCTGGAGCCAATGAAGTTCGCGTGATCAATCGAACACGCAGCAAAGCAGATGAATTTGCTCAAGAATTTGGCCCGTTTGTCAAAAGTGTTTCATGGGATGCGCGACAAGACGTACTTGCCGATGCATCGTTACTTGTCAACACCACGAACCAAGGCATGCATGGACAACCTCCACTCGATCTGCCCCTAACTAACCTGTCAAAGCAAGCCCTCGTTTCTGATGCGGTCTACATCCCTTTAGAAACCCCTTTATTAAGAGATGCACGCTTGCGGGGCAACCGCACGGTAAACGGGCTTGGCATGCTGATTCACCAAGCGCGCCCAGCTTTTCAGGCATGGTTTGGCGTTCTTCCTGATGCGGATGAAGCACTTTATGAAAAAATAATCAAAACAATTTAATCAGTAGTCGCCTAGTTTTCAGGCAGATAAAGCGCGCCACATCGGCGCGCTTTTTTTATGGCAATTCCAAACCGAAGTAATACTTAAGTGATATTTGATAAAAATCGGTTAAATCAATAAATTTATTGATACACTAGTACTCACTTGATAATATAGTTACACCTAAGTAGCTCTTTATAGATTCATTTTTTCAACAAAAAAGATGCTCTGTGATTTAAAAAATGAATCTGAAATCACTTTTTCATCTATCGCCTAACAAATCTTAAAACTTTGTATAGCGTTTTAAACATAAATTACCAACATGCAAGAAACAAAACCAACAAGTACACAGATTTATCAAATCAACTAATCCAAATTTGAACTTTTAGATGCAAAAATTTTCTACTCTTAAATCTAGCGCATGCCTCTTAGCATCTTGTGCTTTCATCACAGTAGCGTCTGCTCAGTTGCCAGCAAAGTTCCGCTTAGCAGACCTCGCTGGCAGTGACCTGATTGATCTACCCAACGTCGAAAGTGATCAAGCACCAGCAGCAACGCCAACCATCGGCAAAGGAATGAGCCTGCCCGACTTTGTCGCACTCAGTCTGCAACAAAGCCCACAAATGCGCCAATCACTTGCCCAATTCGAAAGCGCCGAGGCACGTGTGGGCATGAGTCGCGCAGATCTACTCCCAACCGCAAGCGTTCGTATTGCGAAAGGACCTGAGAAATCAGAGTCAACTGTCACAGCACTGCCAACCACAGGCACAAATAAACACACTTACTACACCCGCACCATGCGCTTGACGCAGCCGGTATTCAACGTGCCTGTGTTCAAAGAGTTTGACAGCAGTCGTCAAACCAAAGCCGCAAGCTCACTGCGTTTGCAATCAATGCGTGAAGCCACGTCACTGGCTGCAACAAAAGCCACGATTGATGTGGCAGTAGCGCGCATCACGCTGAACTTTTCTGATGCACAACTTGAGCAGCTCAACAAAATCCTGACCTATCTCGAAGCACGCGCTAGCGCAGGTGCCTCAAGCCAAGCAGACTTAGAGCGCGCGCGCACCCGCGTTTTGAACGCTCGCCAAACGCGTATTGAGCAGCAAACCAACTATCGCAATGCCATGTTTGAACTGGATCGCCTCACAGGCGTCATCCCAACAACCTTGCATTTGCCCTTCTTGCAACTGTTGCCAGCCTTGCCCGACAACTACGGGCAAATTCGCCAGTACGTCAAAGAACAAAACCTAGACCTCTTGGCATTGCGCAAAGACATCAGCGCACAACGCAGCTTGGTCTCGGCCGAACACAGCAAATCCTTTTACTGCCTTGTTAATTCATGCCTCTGCATGTTTAACAAACGCACTGAAGGTTGTTAAGCCTTGTCGCTACCTAGTGTTTTTTTGTCATACGAACACTAAAAAACTTATCTAAACCTACACGCTATGGCATTCCTGACACTCGAGGCTTGCACCTCTGGGTTAGAAAAGATCAAAGTAAATTTTGGATATTTAGATTCACGCACTTGGGCAAACGATATGACATGAGTCTTGGCAGCTTTCCCACAATTCAGCTTTGCGAGGCACGTGAGAAGACTATGTCGGCCAAAAGGCAACTTCTTAATGGGATCAATCCGATCGAAGCAAGAAGGCTGAAATTTGAACATCTACGGCAACAAACGAGAAAAGTAATTACCTTCAGGGACTATGCGATCCAACGCATCGAAAAGATGAGGCCAAAGTGGAAGGGAAACGCCCATGAAGCGGAATGGCGACGAACCCTTGAACAACACGCCAACCCAATCATTGGAAACCTTTCGGTTGATCGGATAAACACAGACCACGTAACAAAAATTCTGGAACCCATCTGGTCTACAAAGCATGAAACAGCACGACGAGTCCAATCACGCATACAAATAGTTTTATCAGCAGCAATCACCGAAGGACTTAGAGAAGGCCCCAATCCCGCAGAGTGGAAAGGTCATCTAGAAAATCTTATTCCGTATGTGCGTCGAAGCACTGCCCACCATAAGGCATTGGCGTACCAAGATGTACCGGCCTTAATGGCACTACTAAATAGCAAAAATAGCCTGACTTCGCTAGTGCTTCAATTCATCATATTGAACGCCACTAGATCATCAGAATCCGCTTTCGCTAGGCGCGAAGAAATCGACGGCGATGTTATGACGGTAGCTGCTGAACGGATGAAAGCCGGACAACCTCATCAAATCCCATTGTGCCAACGATCTCTTGAAATCATTGCCGAGGCCAGAAAACTAGACCCAGATAGCCCATACGTATTCTCTAAAAAAGGTAAATGCCTAACCCACACCGCCTTGGGTGGGCTATTAAAGTATCTGAACATCCAAGCGACTGTTCACGGGTTTAGAAGCTCATTTAGAGATTGGGTATCGGAAGAAACAGCCCATACCCCAGAGGTTGCCGAAATGGCATTGGCACACACAATCAGAAACAAAGTTGAGGCTGCCTATAGGCGTGGGAATTTACTGCAACGACGCAGAGTAATGATGTGTGAGTGGGAGAGTTTCTGCCTGTCTGCAACAAGAAGCCATGAAGTTTTAACCAAGAGACCTGAAGATGTTGTTTGTTAGTCAAAGCGTCGAACAAAAAAACACTAGGTAGCGACAAGGCTTAACAAC
>NCJK01000006.1 GCA_002282445.1 Burkholderiales bacterium 39-55-53
CTCGTCCTTGAATTCAGGAGCGTATTTGGTCCGTTGCATTTGCTTTTCTCCATTTCAGTTTTGACATCATTATTTGTCTACTGATTTGGGGGAATGCCAATCCAAGTATTACAAATTAGTAAAGATTCTTTACCCCAATGGCCGTTGATCCCACCCGCCCCTCTCAGTTGTTCCAGCGTAAAACACAGGTCGCTTGGATTAACTCAAGCGCACAGTGGACTCATGCTGTGACCCTTACATTCCCGCGCAACAAGCTCGGTATAGCTCCAAGCGAAGAAGCTGCCTGCAACACTGCCAATCATTTGGTGAACGTACTCAACAGAATTCTGCTCGGTCGTGGGAACGTTCGCAATGGTCACAAGATCGGTTCTGCATTCGTTTTTGGAACTGGGCCGTATGGTGACCATCCTCACATTCACATGGCCCTTGCTGCCCCGCCTAGCCTTTCAAATGAGGCGATGACGCAAGAGATAGATAACGCCATCCACCAAATTGAAGGGCTTGGCCATCAGTTGCTGATCAAGCCTTACAAAGATGCCGGATGGATTGACTACATGCTTGATCATTGCTCAGACGGTTTTGAAGTTGAGTTGAATTTTCCTGCCACGCCTCAAAAAGCGACCTCGGTCTTACCTAAATGGAGTCCGAGAGGTGGGTAACAGGGCTGAGGCCTTGATTAGGCGAGCTCACCCTAAAGAAAGTGAAAGTGAAAGTGAAAGTAATTGACAAGCTGGACAAGGCTAACTGGAATGGATCCGTACGGTACGGCTGGATCAATCTAGGCAAGGCTGACCGCCTTCCTGTTTATTCCTTCCTCCCCTACAGGAAAGGCACAAGCAGGATGTTGTCTCTCAATGTTTTTGCGCGGCGCGCTTTGCACATTTCGATCCGTCTTGCAGTGTGTTGCAGGCTTCTTAAATGGACGTACAGGCGCTCTTCATTTGATGCGAAGGGGTCTGTGTGCATAAGGTTAACGTCGCCTTAAAAGGGCGTTATTCCAGTTGATTTCGTTTTCAGGAGTTTGTCATGGCAAGTGGTGGCGCAAGATGGGGGGCAGGTCGTCCAGCCCAGCGGTTGAAAGCTGAGAACGCAACATCACTTGATGTGAACTACCTTTCCCGCAATGGGCATCTCGATGAGGGAAATTGGAAACGTCTTTATTGGCGGCAGTATGGCGAGGTGCGTATGGAGGGATTGATCAAGGCGTTTGATCGCCACATCACCATTGATATTGGATCAACCACTCATTGGTTGTACTTGACGCGCACGCCTTGTCACCTTGGCGGTTATCGTCGCTGGTTCATTTGCCCTAAATGCCAAAACCGTATGGCTGTTTTGTATCTGCGCAATAGATGTTTTGGATGCCGCAGATGCCAGAAGATCTCTTACCAATCTCAGTCTGGTGATGCAGAAGATCGGATGGTTTGGAAGTACCACACGCTAAGCGACAAGGTGTTTAACTGGAAGTTTAAGAAGGCGGCTCGGTTCAACCGAACCTATGACAAGTTCTTAGATGTTGCAGACCAGTTTGAAGATTTGGTGGAGCGAGGTCTACAGCGCATTGCCATGGCAGATGGTGGGTATGACGCTACTGCAATTGGAACCACTTGACCGAACCGTCCCAGTGGATTACACTAATTCCATGTTGACCATCGCAGAGTTATCCACATTTATACGCAGCGCCGAAAAGCTGTTGGATGCTGGTGAGCGCCAAGATGTGATCCGCTACCTAGCGGAGCACCCCAAAGCTGGCGATGTGATGGAAGGCACTGGTGGTGTGCGCAAACTACGTTGGAGCAGGGGAAGCCAAGGGAAAAGCGGTGGGGTTCGTGTGATTTACTACTTTCACAATGAATCCATGCCGCTCTATCTGTTGACCCTGTATGCAAAAAATGAGCGCAGCAATCTAACTAAAGCGCAGCGCAATGATCTGTCTGAATTGACAGCCCTGTTGGTTCGCGCATGGCAAAGGAAACGAAATGAACACTGAATTCGAAAGCATCAAACAAGGTTTGCTTGAGGCCATTGATCATGCCGAAGGCCGTTTACCGAAAACCGTTATTCACCGTCCACACGCAGTTGACGTAAAGTCTGTGCGTACAAAAATTGGCATGACGCAAGAGCAATTTGCTGCGCGTTTTGGCTTCTCTACTGCGACGCTACGCCACTGGGAAAGAGGTGACCGCGTGCCTCATGGCCCAGCTTTAGTGTTGCTCAACGTCATCCAACACAATCCGAAAGCAGTGATTGCGGCTTTGACAGCCTGACCACAAACAAAAAAGCCCCGCAACAGCGAGGCCCCATAGTGACACTACCTAAACGTCACACCAGCAACAACACATTCTCCCCATCTAGCCCTGCATCAGGTAGGCCGGTGATCACCACGCAGTCTTCTTTTCCTTCACTGCTGACGTGCAGATAAGCACCGTCCTCTAAAGGCAGCCAACCGAATGACTCGGCGGCTAGCTCTTTGAGTTCTTGGTCGAAGTTGGGGAGCATCGTGCTTAGTTGAAGCTAATTTTGTCACCCATGGCAGGCGCTAGTGCTTCATTCAATGCTTTGGCATACGCCATACGTGCGGTTTGATAAGCCGCGGCTTGGGCTTGCAGGCGCTGCAACTCTTGGTCACAGAACTGCATTGAAATCAATTGAGCTTTGGCTTCGCCGGACAGCTTGTCGTAGTCGTATTCTTTGTTGTCGATGTTGATTGTTGTCATGATTTGACCTTTCATAAAAGGAAAAACCCCACTACCTTTTGAGTAGTGGGGCGGAAGGTGTAGAACCTTAACCAGTCACCCTTTTGTGGGGTGATTTGGTTTGTTGGCTATTAAGCTGTAACGTCTGCAGCAAATGTTGGCACAGTAGTCACGCCTGTCAACTTAATGAAAATGTCATCAGCCACAGTGAACGTTGTGTTTGCACCATTTGTTTCATACAAAACATAAGTGTCGCCACCAAATGTTGCAAAAGAAACACCGAGATCAGTTGCGTTTGCATTAGCCATTGCATTTGCAATTTGTGCAGCAGTTGAAGTAGATGCGAGAGCAGTAACAGCAGCCTGAACTGCAGTTTGCTCAACAGAAACAACATCCGTAACGGTCAGGAATTGCAGTTTGTCTGTGCCAGCGACAAAGTCGGTAATAGTATCAAAACCACCGATAGCTGAATGGTTGGCAGCAGCAGCAGCAGCATCAAACGCGAATGTATCGGCATTTGCTCCGCCTGTCATGATGTCGTTACCAGTACCACCCGTGATTACATCTTCGCCTGCACCAGCACTAATGGTGTCAACACCTGAACCGCCTGTAATAGTGTCCACGCCTGTGCCACCATTAATTACGCTACCAATAGTGCTGCTACCTTTGAGTGTGTTGGCACCTGCAGTAGCAGTCATTGTTACTTTAGCGAGTGCAGCTGAGAAGTCCAAGACGTCAGTACCACTTGTAGAGCCTGTCACAACTGAATCAGTTGTCAGAGCACCAGATGTCAATGTCACGCCGGCCTTTGTCACACCAGATGCATTAAATGTAGTCAATGCCGTACCAGTGTGGGTCAAATTCAAACCATTGTCACCGCTTACATTAATTGTGGTTGCATTTGCATCCGTGAGTGTCATTGTTGCTTTTTGGGCAGTAGTTGACGCTGTGGAATCATCAAGAGCAATGTTCACAGTTTCGACACCAGGGAGCGCAAAAGTACCAAACACGCGAGCCGCTGTTGACAGATCACCTTTGAGGCTCACATTGATCACATCAGAAGCACCAGTAATTGTGTTCGTAGTAACGCTAGTACCAGCTGCACTGTAAGTAGATTCAATGGTTAAACCAGTCGCTGCACCTGTAAAGACTTGAGCAGCCGCGGCAGATGTGAACTTGACCGTATTGAATGTTCCAACCGCATCCAAGTCAATAGTTGATGCAGCTTGTGCAGTGATATCCAATGTCTCGAAGCCCGTAACGGCAGTTGCGAAGGCAGTTTGAACGGCGCCAGCAGTAGACAAGGTAACGGCATTAGCGTTAGACAATTTCAAGGTGTCAGTGCCATCACCACCAGTAATTGAGCCCAAGGCGCCCAAAGCAGTAACCGACACTGTAGCAATGTCATTGCCAGCACCCAATGCAATAGCCTTATTTGTTGCACCAACAGAAATACGATCTTGACCTGCGCCACCGATTACTGCAGTGTTTACACCAACAGTAAATGTGTTAGCACCAGTCAAGGAGCCAGAAGCTGGAGCTGCAGCTGTAGATGCAGAAAGATCCAAAGTTGCCAAGTTTGCAACAGCAGACACATCAGCAGCAACACCGCCAGAACCTGTAACATTGATTGTAGTCAAGGCAGCATTACCTGCGCCAGCTGTCAATGTGTTCAAGTTTGTACCGCCAAGGTTCAATGTTGTCGCAAGAGCAGCAACGACAGCTGTAGTCGCTGCGGCATTCGTATTAACGTTAACAGTAGTGGCCTTTGCAACAGTCAATGTACCGAAGTCTTGTGCGCCGGTCACATTCAAAGTTGCTGTAGTTGCCTGTGCATCAGTTAATCCACCTTGCGTAGTCGTACCAGAAGCATTAATTGTCAGGGCACGTGTACCAGCAGCTGAAGTAACAGTTGTCAAGCCTGCAACCGCGTTGATATTCACAGTTGTAACACCGTTGCCGTTGATTGCTGCCGAAGCTGCTTTTGTAACTGTAGCTGTATTGAGCGTGCTACCCTGAGTTGCAGTTGTAGTTGCATCAGTATCAGTGATTGTCACAGCATCAAATGCATTAGCCGTGCTAACGAAAGAGATCGAGGTCGCCGCAGCCAACACTGCAGACTGAGCGCCAGCACCTGTAGCACCCGCATCGGTAACAGACAATGTTTTCACACCTGTACCGAAAGTTGTATTGGTGATAGCAGTTGTGTTTGTAGCTGCACCAGTACGGCTGATACTTACATTCTCAAGACCAGAAAATGTTGCAGAAGCTGGGATTGTGAGTGCTGCAGTAGCATCAGACACTGCTAGATTCAGTGTGTCTGTGCCTAGGCCGCCCACAATTGCGTCAAAAGAGTTCAACGTACCTGCGTTTGCAGCAACAACTGTTCCGTTAAATACATCATTGCTTGCAGTACCTGTAACTGTATCCACACCAGTAGTGAGCGACCTATGAGCCAAAACTCTAAGTTATTGATTTTAAATGCATAAATGCTACTAATAGGCCTATTTATCCGTTTGACCAACGAATGGCCATTGCTTTGGGACAAGCAGCCAGTTCAACCACCCTAGGAAACGAACATTTGATAGAAGGCGCCTCAGCAACGTCTTTAAATCTCGGTCAGCCAATGACCCACAAATTACCCAAGCGCGTCAAGTTCGACTACCTAGTCTTTAGCTTTTCGCTTACGCAAAAGGTGCTCTCCCAATTCAGACAAAGGGCCCTTGATTATTGGACTGATGTCCTGCGGTGCGAGTTGTTGGCTGAGTTCAGTTAAGGGCCCTTTCTTTCCCATCAGCATCTTTTGCCGAGCGACTTCTTCGCTTGCGAGCGTCAAGGGGCCCTTGCGATCAGACCTGCGTAACGCCTCATTCATTAAACGCAACTCGGCATTGTCCAAGGCTTGTGTGTCAGCTACTACCGTCAAGTTGCCCCCACTAAAAAAGTCCACTTGCACGCCAGCTTTGCTAAAAATTTCCATTGCCTGAAGCAATAGATCAGCTTTAGGGCTTACTTCAAGCGTCTCAATACGTGCAATGGTCGACTTCGCAACAGCCATTTCATCAGCAAATTCTTGCTGATTCCAGCCAATTGCAGCACGCGCAGTACGCAGGGCGACAGCAATCTTCACATTTTTTTTCAAAGATGACATGGATTCTTATATCCTGTTATGCTACTATTAGACCAGAAAAGCAAGTTTATTGATCTCTCAAACACAGTTCAAAATGCCCAAACTCAAGTTCACGCCACAGTTCGTCAAGTCAGCTATTTGCGAGCATGGGAAGAGAAAAACACTCTACTTCGACATGGATTGCAAATGGCTAGTTCTTGAGGTTCGATCAACTAAGACAGCGACCTATTATCTGCGTTATCAGGATGCTAGAGGCACAACACGCCTATTAAAAGTTGGGGATTCCAGAGATTTATCGTTGGTGCAGGCACGACAGATGGCCGACAAGTACCGAAGCATGATCGCAATGGGGGAGGACCCAGCTTCCGATAAAGCTGAACTCAAACAAGTCCCCACGCTTTACGACTTCATACACAACAGCTATCTGCCATTTGTTGAGGGATACAAGCGTTCGTGGAAATGCGACGAAGGCTTGCTAAGAAAGCACATCGAGCCTGTCTGGGGCAAGAAGTACCTAGACCAGATTAGCAAGGCAGACATCATTTCTCTGTTTGCCAAACACCGCACTACGCACGCGCCCGGTTCATGTAACCGCCTGCTCATTTTGTTGCGATACATGTTCTCACTGGCAAAGAAGTGGGAAATTCCAGCCATCAAGAGCAATCCAACGGAAGGCATTCCGTTGATGAAAGAGGACAACCAACGTGAACGCTTTCTGACGTCTGAAGAAGCACACACCCTCTACGAAGAGCTGAAGCGCTCCGACAACAAGATGCTTCAGTACATCGTTCCAATGCTGATCCTGACTGGCGCTCGTAAGCGTGAAGTTCTGGATGCCCGTTGGGAGGACTTTGATTTCGAACGTCGCTCATGGCGGATTCATACAACCAAGCTGGGGCGTCCACGCCATGTTCCTTTGTCGGATGGTGTGATCTCACTGCTCAACTCCATTCCTCGTTTTGATTGCGAGTGGGTTTTGCCAAACCCTAAAACGCTCAAGCCATACGTTCAGATCTTTTCTTCATGGGATACAGCGCGCAATGCAGTTGGGCTGAGTGATGTCCGAATGCACGACCTGCGTCATTCGTATGCGTCTTTCTTGGTTAACTCTGGTCGAACGTTGTATGAGGTCCAGCGTCTACTGGGTCATACGCAAATCAAGACAACGCAACGCTACGCACACCTTTCACCAGACACCTTGCTGGATGCCACAAACGCAGCCAACCGAGCCGTTGGTGGAATGTTCCTGCCGTTTGTTGCCGCCTCTGATGCATCGACATCACAAATATCTATTGGAGCATGACCATGGGGCAATTGAAACTTATTGCACTTGATCAGATTCGCATAGATGGCGCTACGCAGTTCCGAGACCAAATTAACCAAGACGTGGTCAAAGAATACAAACAGGCAATGCTCGACGGAGCGGAGTTCCCACCGATGCAGTGCACGTTCGATGGAAAGCATTACTGGCTTTGGGACGGATTTCACCGTTACTTAGCCATCAAGTCGATTGGCATCAAGCAGGCCGAGGTGGAGTTCATGCCCGGTGCCCAAGAGGACGCACAGGACTTGGCATTGAGTGCCAATGCACACCATGGCCACAACCGCAACAACGAGACCAAGCGCAAGCAAGTTGAAGCAGCTCTAGCCATGACTCGCCACGCTGAGAAAAGCAATCGTGAATTGGCCAAGCTGTGCCAAGTGTCCGACAAGTTTGTGGCTGCAATCCGCAACCTAGAGGCCAAGGAAAAGCAAGAGAGCAATCGCAAAAACTCAAACGAGAAGAAATACTCTAGCGCTCAAAATGATGGCAAGTGCGATCCGATCGCACTTGACGTCAATCTGACGGATTCACCTGCCATTGAAGGGCAACACCTTGATCAAGGCCACGCCCCCGACGAGGAAGAGTTGAAGGCGATGGAGCTTGCCATGGAAGCCGACCGCAAATTACTGAACGACATACTTGACTCGAACGAGCCCATGAAACTCCTCCACGACGAGGTGACTCGCTTGAACTACTTGGTGGCTCAAAAAGAAATCCGCATCGCGTCACTCATGAACGAAAAGAATACAGCAGTGAAGATGGTGAACGATTTGCAACGCCAAGTTGATAGGGCTAATCAGCGTCGGAATTGATATGGCCTTCGACCCCACTCGACCCACAATGTTGTTGTTACGTAAAGAGCGCGCTGCTTGGATCGACTCAAGCGCGGTGTGGACTCATGCTGTGACGCTAACCTTTCCGCGAAGCAAGTTTGGCATCGCTCCAAGTGAGCAAGCCGCTTGCAACACTGCCAATCATTTGGTGAACGTGCTCAACAGAAATTTACTGGGCCGTGGGAACGTTCGCAATGGTCACAAGATCGGTTCTGCATTCGTTTTTGGAACTGGCCCGTATGGTGACCATCCTCACATTCACATGACTCTTGCTGCCCCGTCAGGGCTTTCACATGAGGCGATGAAGAAAGAGATTGATAACGCCATCCATCAAATTGAAGGGCTTGGCCATCAACTGGTGATCAAGCCTTACAGCGATTCTGGCTGGATCGAATACATGCTTGACCACTGCTCAGACGGCTTTGACGTCAAGTTGGTTTTTCCCACCACGCCAGAACAAGCGACCTCGGTCTGACCTAAATGGAGACCGAGCGGTGGGTGACAGGGCTTGGGCCTTGATTAGGCGAACTCACCCTAAAGAAAAGTGACAAGCAGGACAAGGCTGGATGGGACAGACAAGAACGGCACTTACGGATCAAGCTGGACAAGGCTTACTCCCTTCAGGTCTATTCCTTCCTCCCCTACGGGAAAGGCATAAGCAGGATGCTTTCTCTCAATGTTTTTGCGCGGCGCGCATTGCACATTTGGACTCTTTAAGGAATGCGTCGCCGCCTTCTCAAAGAGGCACGCAAGCGGCTTTGTTTTAGTTCGAAGGGGTCTGTGTGTTTCAAGTAAACATCTCCTTCAACGGGCGTAAATCCAGTTGATTTCGTTTTCAGGAGGTTTGCATGGCAAGAGGTGGCGCAAGATGGAGGGCTGGTCGTCCAGCGCATCGATTGAAAGCAGAAGACACAACGGCACTTGATGTGAACTATCTCGCGAGAAACGGCTATCTGATCGATGGCAACTGGAAGCGTGTTTATTGGAAGCGATTTGACGAGATACGTTTGACGGGGCTTATCAAGGCATCTGCTCGCTACATCACCATTGATATTGGATCAACTTCGCATTGTCTTTTCTTGACGCAAACACGCTGTCACCTTGGAGGTTATCGTCGCTGGTTCATTTGCCCAACATGCCAAAATCGCATGGGTGTTTTGTATCTCGGAAACAGATGCTTTGGGTGCCGCAGGTGCCAAAAGATCTCATACCAGTCACAGTCTGGTGATGCCGAAGATCGGATGGTGTGGAAGTACCACTCGCTATCAGACAAGGTGTTTAACTGGAAGTTAAAGAAGGCGGCTCGGTTCAGCCGAACCTATGACAAGTTCTTAGATGTTGCAGAACGATTTGAGGATCTGGTGGATCGCAGGTTCCAGCGAATTGCTATGGCTGATGTTAATTATTGAATCCACTTAACATAATCACCTTTGATCAACGATCATTCAATTTTGTTGGTTGCATGATCAATTTAGTTGTGCCACAATGTAGCTACAAGTGGGGGTTTATATGTCTAGCAATGCCGTAGTTCGCGCTCGTATTGATGAGCAAATTAAAGAAGAGGCCAGCGTCGTGTTGGCCACTATGGGGCTTACTGTCTCGGATGCATTGCGCATGATGTTGACTCGTGTTGCGCGCGAGCAATCTCTGCCATTTGAACCACTTGTACCAAACGCTACAACCATCAAAGCCATGCGTGAAGCACGTGCTGGCAAAACTACCAAACACAAATCACTTGACTCGTTGATGGCTGACCTACATGCGGGTGATTGAGAAAACTGGTCAATTCAAACGCGACTACAAACGAGAATCTAAAGGGCAACATCGCTTAGTGCTTGATGCCTCGTTGCTCGCCGTTCTTCGGTTGCTAATACAAGACAAGCCACTGCCAACAAAGTATCGCGATCACCCGTTAAGCGGCGACTGGAGCGACCATCGTGATTTGCATATCAAGCCTGACTTAGTTCTGATTTATAGGCTTCCAGATAACGGTACTTTGCAGCTAGTGCGTATGGGATCACATAGCGAACTTGGCCTGTAATTTACAAGTCGTTCAGAGCTTGATGCATTCTTTGCATCTGTGAAAGACTCGATTTCAAAAATAAAAAAGCTCCGCATCAGTGAGGCTCTCATCCGTTGCTCACACCAGCAGGTCTTAGTATTCCAGTCTGCAGAGCCGAATCAAGCACACCAAATTGGAAGGTTGTATTTCAAATAATTAATTGCTGCACCAAACACTTCATCAAGCGCCAATCTAGACCCATTCTCTAGAGTTACGAATAGCATCGATTCGTGTTCGGTTACTGGATTGCCTCCTATGAATGAGAAATGAACGCCAGTGATCTGGGAATCCGATGACGCAACTTTCCCATTAGGAGTTGAAACAACTGCATGCTTGTGTGCGGTAGCTATATCATGCAATATGCCTAATTCTGGACACTCCTGTAACAACTCAAGTCGGAAAGATTTTTTCTTATCTTTTAATGTAGTTTTGTCTGCGTCAGGATTAAGCTGAACTACAACCCACTCTTGTAGATGCCATAAACACGTTGCAAGGTTGAATGCAGATCGAGCTGTCTTAGTCCGTTCATATTCGATTGCATTTGGTTCAACTACTTCTTGCCAATAATGGTGTGCGTTGTGAATGCCAAGAACAGTTTGCATGTCTTAATGTACAAGCTCACACCAGCAACAGCACATTCTCCCCATCCAACCCAGCATCAGGCAGACCTGTGATCACCACACGGTCGTCTTTGCCTTCACTGCTGATGTGCAGATAAGCACCGTTCTCTAAAGGTAGCCAACCGATGGACTCGGCGGCTAGCCCAGCTAGTTCTTGCTCGAGGTTGGGGAGCATGGTGCTTAGTTGAAGCTGATCTTGTCGCCTTGGATTGCTTCAGCAGCTAGCGATGCTTGCAGTGCTTTGGCATAGGCTTGGCGTGCAGTTTGTAATGCAGCACCCTGCGCTTGAAGGCGCTTTAGCTCTTGATCACAAAACTGCATGGAGATCAGCTGGGCTTTTGCTTCGGCGGAGATTTTGTCGCTGTCGTATTCTTTGTTATCGATGGTTATAGTGGTCATAAAAATATCCTTTTTAACAAAAAAACCCCACCCCCTTATGAGGGATGGGGTTTGTAGGTTTTTAACCTCACCCCGTGCCAAAGCCTGGGGTTTGATTGGACTTATTAAGAGTAGATAACTGAGCCAGTTGCAAATGCTGCAGCCAAGAGTGCGAGTGAAGTAATTCCAGTCAAGTTAGCCAATTCAACTGCGTCGTTAGCAGTTTCACCGTTTGCATCGTAAGCAACTTTAGCTGTGTTTGTATCGGTATCAAAGAAGATAACCGTTACTTCACTTGCCGCTGCAAAAGTACCTGCAGCATAAGCTGCAGCAACGTTGGCATAACCCACAGCGGTCAATACAACAATTTCATCAGTGGTAGCAACACCGGCAGCCGCACCTTCAAAGTAGGTGTTAGCAGCGGGAGTTCCGACAACAATTGACAAGAAGTCTGCTGCGGAGAAGTCTGTAATGACATCCAAATCAGCTTCTGTAATCTGAACAGCGAAGGTATCAGCACCAGCGCCACCAGTCATTACATCCACGCCATCACCACCAATGATTGTGTTGGCAGTAGCAGAACCAACAATGTAGTCAGCTAAGTTGGTGCCAGTTACGTTGTTGATGTTTGCCAATGTGTCAATCACAGAAGCGTTGGTGTTCGACTCGTTGCTGAACAAGTAAGTCGATGAACCTGCTGCGACGCTTGCTTGCAGTGAAGTCAAGAAAAGAGCACTAGCTGTGTTCACTGCAGTTGCAGTCAAAGCATCAGCACTCAAGTTGATCACAGCACCTGATGTAGTGCCAGAACCAGCTTGCTCAACAACGTTTGCAGAAGAGAACACATAAGTGTTGGTGCCTGCACCGCCATCGATCACGTCAGCAGCTGAGCCGCCAGTGATGGAGTCGTTACCTGCATCGCCATTCAATGTGTTGGCTTTGGTAGCCGAACCGGTGATGGTGTCGTTACCAGCACCACCGTTGATGGTTACGCCAGCAACAGCAGCTGAGGCAGCGTTCAATGTGTCGTTACCTGCACCGCCAGTGATGGTGGCCGCTGCGGCCAAAGCTGCAGTTGTGTATGTAACTGGACCAACTGTGACTCCAGAAGCGTTGAACGAAGTCAAAGCAGTACCCAAATCGCTGTTGGCGAAGGTCATGCCAGCGTTACCTGTGATAGTCACAGTTTTCACTGAAGTGCTGTCCAAATTAGCGTCAAAAGCTGTTGCTGCAGCTGTTGTGTCGCTATCTGTAGTTGTGATGGTCAATGTTTCAATGTCAGCCAAAGTCAAGGAGCCGGCGTTGGCATAGCCATCAGTGCCAGTCATACCCAAGTTGAAACTGTCGTTGGTGCCAGCAGCGAATGCAGCGCCAGACAGAGTCACGTTTTGTGCAGTACCCAACAAAGCAGTTTGATTGAACGTACCGCCAGTAGTGAAACCGGAGATCACTTGGGCGCGAGCACCACCAGTAGATGCAGTAGCACCAGCCGATGTCACGTGGTTGTAGTTGTTCATGTTGGCCAAGTTAACTGTCACACCAGCAGCATCAGCGTAAGCACCCAAAGACAAACGCTCAACGTTAGTCACTTTGGCAGCAAAAGCAGCGCTTGCAGTTGCGGTTGCAGCGTCAGCGGCAGCCATCAACAATGTGTCAGTACCGTCGCCACCATTGATGCTACCTGTACCCAATGTAGAGGCAGTGATCGTGTCATCACCAGCACCAGTGTTAATGGTTCCTGTAGCGCCAGCGCCAGCAGTAACCTTATCCACAGTGGCTGAACCAGTGTAAGTAGCAGCAGCAGTCAATGCGCCAGCCAATTCAACAGTGCCAGTAGATGTGTTGACAATAGTAGTTGTCAAAGTGCCACCCAAAGTGTTGGCTGTCAGTTTCAGGCTGCCAGAACCAGCAATGTTCAATGTGGTCATGTCGGCAGCAACTAGATCGGCGATCACTGTTGTACCAGTGTTGGTCAAGTTGATCGTCGTGAAACCGTCATCAGCAGCAGCTTCAGAGTCAGTAATTGTGTTTGTGCCAGTCAAAGTATTGGTGTTCAAGGCCAATGTGTTTGCTGTAGGAACGGCTGTCAAAGCACCGCGGCTGATGCCCATTGTGCCGCCTGTGCCGCCCAATGTGACGCTGGTCAAAGCGCTTGAGTCAACTGTTGAGTTGCCAAAGTTTGTCAATGAGACTGAAGCAATGGAACCAGCCTTAGTTGCGTCAGCAGCGTTAACGTCGGTGATAGTGACAGCACCGTTGAGGATGTCTACCACAGTAGCAGTTGCACCAGCAGCGGCAGCTGTTTGAGTCACAGTTACCGATGTTGTATCAGCAGTACCGGTAACACCAACCGCACCGACCGTCAATGAGTCACCGGTATCATCACCAGTACCAGCAGTAACAAAGCTGTTAACTGTAACTGTTGTACCACCGGTGATGGAGATTGTGGAACCAGTTGCATCAACGTTACCTACACCGTCAACACCTGTTTCTGTGTGAGTTACAGATACAGCACCCTTAGCGGCAGTTGTAGCACCGATGATGATTTGACCTGATGTTGCTGGACCGTTGGTCAATGTAACTGAATCTGCAGAAACTGTAGTGACGTTTTTGCCACCGTTAACTGAAAGTTCCGCAGCATTAGTACCGTCGCTAGACAGTGCAGTAGCGCTTGCAATTACGTCTGTTGTAGCTGCTGCTACGATGGCGATGTCGTCTGTACCAGTAACGTTCAATTTTGTGATACCAGCGGTAGCCCAAGCGGCCGCTGTTGTGTCTGCTGTAACGCCAAGTGAGCCATTGATGCTCAATGTTTCCATGCTCTTCACTGAAGCACCGACAGGCATTGCGAGTGTGTAGGCCGTTGCGTTAGCAGCAGCGTCATTCAATGTCAAAGAGTCTGTACCTGTACCACCATCGATAGCGTCGCCGATTCCGAATGTAGCTGCGGCAATACCCACTGTCGCGATAAATGTGTCGTTGCCAGTTGTCACAGTTGACTTTGTAACATCGGCTTGCAGGTTGCCGGAGATATCCGAACCAGTAGTGAGCGTGAAAGTCGAGCCAGCAGCGCCGCCGACAGCCACAACAGCAGCAGCAGCTGTATCAACAGCAGCAACAGCAGTTGCCAAGTTAGCAGCAGTAGTCACGCCAGCCAACCATGTTTTGGCAGCTGCGTTAGCAGTTGCGCCTGTGTAACCCAAGATCTCAGCGTTTGTGTCCAAAGCTGCTGTGAAAGCAGTAGCAGCAGTCACGCGGCTATCAACTGTCACCTTGTCGGTACCTTGAGAACCAGCAGAAACTGCCAGAGCCAAGTTAGCAACAGAAATATTGCCAGCTTCAACTTGACCTGCCCAGTAGAGCAAGCCAGAAGCTTCAGCATCACGACCGAACAAGTTTTGGTAAACCACGTTCACTTTTTGCGCACTTGTCAAACCGCTGAATGCAGCTGAGTACTCAGTTTGCTGAGCGAATGTTGCGTACAGGTCAGCAACTGAACCTGTGTAAGCTTGCCAGTAAGCCAAGCCAACTGGGTCCGCTGGGCGGCTGAAGAATGTGACGTACGCTTGTTGAATTTGCGCAGTTGTTAGTGCCATGTTTGATACCTCGTTAAAAAAAAGTTTGACACAAGCATTCACAGCGAATGCCCATGGACGGTTATGACCGTTGGCTTGCCAATTGTTAGCGAGCCTTAGCCACAATTTTGTGACCTGGATCACATTTTTACATGGAATGCGCTAATTCAGAAAAGAATTGTGCTCACGCCACGGCATTGTTGCGGCTCAACAACACTCCGAATACATTATAGCTCGTCTACGACATCTGGCAACAACTTTTTTGCCATGCGCAGCGCGATCGCCCAAACAACAACTCCCAGTACGAGCGGGTAAAGCATCGCTGAGTACTCGGGGGCCGCTTCATACGCCAGCACCGACTGGTAGGCCTGCACGATCGGGAGGAGTGGATTAAGGGCTATAACCCTCTGCGCGTACTCTGGCAGCACGGAGAGCGGGTAGACCACCGGAGTGAGCCAAAAGAGCAGCTGCAACGTTATCGCCAAGAGTTGCGCAACGTCCCTGAAGAACACATTCACAAGGGCGAGCACGAGGCCAAGCCCCGAGGCAAAAAAAACAAGCAGTGCCAACACTGGCAGCAGGTGCGGCCACACGCCCCAAGCTCCGCCCCCAAGCAAGAGCAGCACGACAAACACTAGCGAGGTCATGATGATGTGGTTGAGCACGCCAGACGCGAGCGTGATCACGGGTAAGCACTCCCATGGAAAGCGAACCTTCTTCAAGAGGTTCGCGTTGTCCACAAAGAGAGTGGTCAGACGTGTCAATAACTCAGCGAAGAGATTCCAAGCTACGAGCCCCGCACAAAGAAAAATGCTGTAGCTCGCCTCACCCTGCAAGCTGGGAATCTTGGCCTGCATCAGTCGCGAGAAGACCACCGTGTAGATGAGGATCATCACTGCGGGCTGCAGGAAGGGCCACGCGGGGCCGAGCAGAGAGTTTGTGTAGCGCGACTGGAACTCGCGGCGCACGCTGCCCGCGACAAAGTGGCGTGCGCCCCAGAGCGTGGAAAGTGTTGCGCTTTCACCCCAACTCGAAACAGGTGTGTTCGTTGAAGAAGCGCCAGCCTTCAATGCTTCGGTATTTAAATTTTGATTTTTTACGTCGCCGCTTGCTGCTTCTGTTTCGTGCGTGGTGGCCGTTGTCTTTTTCATGATCTTACTCAGTGCGGGCTCGTGGTTTGGTGTCTTTATTGCTGCCTTGTTGCCAGCCCCGCAACATCTCGGCGCTATCTCAAACTGTCTGTACAAAAACGCCAGCTGAACCGGCTTTGCAGGGGTTTTGTACTGGCTAATTTTTCGGCTGGTGCAGGCTCTGTGAGGCATAGACGTTTCCTGTCCCTTCCCCCTCCACGATGGCCTTTTGCAGCTCGGCAGGCCCTAGCTCGCCGCAAGTATAGACGTCGATCTGCGAGTCCGTGCCCCTGATGTCGAGGCTGCCCACGAGCCTTATAGCGTGCTGCGAGGACATCCCCGCAGCGACCGGCCCCACGAGCAAGCTCACGCCGAACTTTGAAGCCGCGGCCTCGATACGAGAGGCGTGGTTCACGCACTCGCCGATTGCCGTGTAGGTCGTCCTAAATCGCGTGCCCATCTCACCCACCACCGCATCGCCTCCCTCGACACCGATGCGCATGCCGATCGGCTCGAGCCCCCTCTCGGCCCTGCGGGCGTTTAGCTTGGCGAAGTCCGCGAGGATCTGAAGCGCAGCCTCGATAGCGAGGTCTGCGGAGTTCTCACACGGCAGCGGCGCCCCCCAAAACGCGAGAAGCCCGTCTCCCATGTACTTGTCGAGTGTGCCGCCCTTCTCAAGCACGGGGCCGGTGATACAGTCCAAGAACTCGCGCGTGAGCTCAACCATCTCCTCAAGCGGCACGCTCGAGGTCTGGCGCGTGTAGTCGGCCATGTCCGCAACTAGCACGGTCACGGTCCTCGCCTGCGGGACCAGCACTTGGAAGTCACCGCTCTTGGTGATCGCGTCAATCACGGGCCTCGCCACGTACCTGCTCAGCGTGCTGCGAAGGTTCCTGCCCTGCGCCTGCGAGAGCCACCACTCGAGCGGCACCAGCGTGACCAAGAGTGCCAAGATACCCAAGAGTGGCGAGACCAGCGAGAGCTCGTACTGGCGAGCCGCCATCTGGTAGGCGAGCGCGAGCCAAGCGAAGGAAGCCCCTACGAGGTAGGCCATACTCACGAGCGCGCCGCCCCTCGCGACCACCCACACCGCGAGCGAGAAAAACACCAAGCACCAAAGCACCACTACGCCAGAGCCGTCCGCGGGCAGCGAGACGACCCCCTGTCGGAGGTCCAAAAGGCCAGAGAGCGCGGCCGCGTGCACCATGAGCCCCGCGGTGAGGGGCGCCAGCGGCGTGCTCACGCGGTCGCCAAGACTCAAAGAGGAGGAGCCCACCAGCACGTAACGGCCCTTGAGCAGGCCCTCGGGCAGCCTGTTTGCAAGCACATCTCCGGCGGATACTACCGTGTAGGCGGACTGCGCGCGGGTGTAGGGCACGCGCCACGTCGAGCGCGAGTAAAAACCGTCAACGGGGTGCGCGACGTCCGAAGGGCTCGAGGGCGTCGCGCAACGCATCATCGCGTCCGACAGACCCACGTAGCCTAGCCCCTCGTAGACGCTGAGGGTAGGCAGGCGCCTCAAGACCCCGTCGGCGTCGGGCACGAAGCCAACGTTGCCCGCGCACCTCGCGCCAGAAAAGAATTCGTGGTTGGCCATGTGGCCGTGGGCCTGGAGGTAGCCAAGCTTTTCGGGCCTCGAGCTTAGTTCTGAACCCAAGCCAAAGCCAGCGCCGAGCTCCATGCCGCCGTTGGGCATACCCTCCTCGAGAGGCTCGCCGCGGCCGCCCGTGTAGTCGAGCACCTGAGCTTCGGTGACGGGCATGTTCTCCAGGAGCAGCGCGAGTCGCTCGTCGCCGACCTCGTCGCCCCTGCGTGTAAAGACGATGTCAAGCGCGACTTTCCTCGCGCCCTGCTCCATCACAAGCACCTCAACGAGGTCCGCGACCCGAGCGCGAGGCCACGGCCACGGCCCGAGCTCCTGGATCGAGCCGTCATCGATGTCGACCACGGCGATGCGTTCCTCAGGCTGCTCGCTCGCGTGCAGCCTCACGAAGATGTCCCTGAGCCCCTCGTCAAACCTCGCCACGTAAGCGGGCTGCAGGGACTGCAGCAGGACGACCAGCGCGAAAGCTAACGCCGCAAATGCAGCGCGGCAAAGGCGACGCGCCCACGCCGTCACCTCGTGACTCCCCCAGCCGACCCGGCAAGCGAACACCCCTCGCCGTGGGCGCGTTCACCAGAGCTGGGGCTATCCTTCAGGCCATGGGCCCTTGCGACCTTTCTGTACACGCCCAGCGTCTCCTCCGCACAACGCTCCCAGCTAAACGAGGCTGCGCGCTCGAGCCCCAGCCCGACCAAGCGCGCAGAGAGCTCCGCGTCCTCGAGCATCGACGCCAAACTGTCGCGCATCCCGCCCACGTCGTCGGGGTCGACCATGAGACCGGCTGCGCCCACGACCTCGGGCAGCGACGTGGCGTTAGAGGTGAGCACGGGCACGCCCGACGCCATCGCCTCCAGCGCCGGCAGCCCGAAGCCCTCGTACCGCGACGGGTAGCAAAAAGCGGCCGCCCCTGCGTAGACCGCGGGCATCTGCACGTCGTCCAGGTAGCCAAGAAAGCGCAGCTCGCCCTCGTCGACCAGCGCGCGCGCGTTGCCCAGCAGCTCGTCATACTTCCACCCCATCATTCCCACAACCACCAGCGGGAAGCGCTGACGCAGCTGCTTTGGCAGCCCCGCGAACGCGGCGAAGAGTGTCGAGAGGTTCTTGCGCGGCTCGAGCGTGCCCACCGTGAGCACGTAGCCCTTGGGGCTCAAACCCAGGTTCACCAGCGGCCCCAGCAATTCGTCGCGCCCGAGCGGGCGAAACGACGGTGCCGCGGCCAGGTAGGTCACCGTGATCCTCTCGTCGGGCACCCCGAACCAGCGCTGCAGGGCCCTCTTGGAGTCCTGCGAGATCACCAGCACGTGGTCTGCGCGCTCCAGGGCCGGCGGCAGGCCTTCATGAAATAGCCTCACCCGCTCCTTGGGGTGCGTCTCAGGATGGTCAAAGCACGACATGTCGCACACCGTCAGCACGAGCGGACCCTCAAACTTGATCGGCAGGTAGTTGGGCTCGTGGTAAATGGCGTCGCGCAGGGCGTGGCGTGTCTGGTAGCGAAACATCAGCCCCTCGACGAGACGCTTGGCCGCCCTAGGCCTTGGCAGCACCTTCAGGGCGAGTTTTCTGAGAAAGGGCGAGTCGACCACCCCGGGCTCGGGCGCATTGCTGTAGCCGCGGACGATTCGAGAGCCGTAGGACATGCGCAGATCAGCGCCGCCCACGCGCTCCATGGCGGAGAAGAGGTTGTGGATGTACTGGCCGATGCCCGTTCTCGGGGTCATCAGGGGGCTGGCGTTAACGAGGACTTTCATGTGCGGATCGATGCGTTGATGAGGAGGCCGAAGGGGACGGCTAGGCCCACGCCCACGCAGTTGCTCAACAAGTCATAGTAGCAAAAGCCCGTGCCGAAGTACTTGTCCCAGACCTCCTTCACGAGCCCCACCAATAGGGTGAGCGCGAGCGCCACGGTAACCGGCGCGATCACGCTGAGCGCGATGTAGATTACGAAACTGCAGGCCACATGCTGACGCTTGTCGGGCTGCGAGGCGAGCACGGCCGAGCGCGCAAGCAAGCGCGAGCCAAGAGCCAGGGCACGACGAGCGAGGCGCGGGCTCACGCGAGCTCACCCAGCCCTGAGCCGCGCCTAAGCTCGTCGGGCCTGCGCACGATGAGCCGCTGGTAGTCGCGCTCGATGACCCCTCGCTCGACGAGAACCCGCATCGCACGCGTGACAGTCTCTCGACTAGTATTGATCATGATCGCAAGCTGCTGCTGGGTGGGGACGTTGTTGATGACGCAGAGCCCGCCGGGGGCCACCACCGTGAGGTGGGAGAGCATGGCGCAAACGCGCTGGCTAACCGTGGGCATGGAGAGGATCACGCGCTGGAAGGAGCTCTCCCTCACCGTGTTGGCGAGCCTGCTGAGGACGCGCTCCACGACGAGGGGCTGGTTGTGAAAAAGCTCGAGCGCCATGGACCTGCGAAGTGCAAGCAACCTGGACTTGGAGGTGGCTACCACCGACGCGTTTCTTGGGAGCCCATCGATCACCGAGAGCTCGCCAAAGTAGTCGCCTGGCTTTAAGAAGCTGATGCCGATCTCGCGCCCCTCCTCCGTCGAGTCGATCACCTGCAGACGCCCCATGAGCAGGAAGAACAGGTGCGCGCCCCTCTCCCCCTTGTGGATCACCCACTCCTCCCTCTCCAGCGTCCTGAACTCGGCACTCTGGGCGACCTGCCTGAGCACGTGCTCGTCGAGCCCCTCAAAAAGTGAGAGGCCCGAGACCGCACTGAGCACGTCGTCACGGCCGGAGAGCGCCACCAGGAACCGCGCCCTACTCTCGGCCGACGCGATTGAGGTCCGCTTCGACCATCATCACGATCAGCTTCTCGAGGCTTGTCTTGGCCTTCCAGCCGAGCTGCCTCTGCGCTTTGGCGGGGTTGCCCAGCAGCACGTCGACCTCCGCGGGTCGGTAGAACTTGGGGTCGATGATTACGTGGTCCTCGTAACCCAGCCCAACGTGGGAGAAAGCGATACGGCACATCTCGCGCACTGTGGTCGTCACGCCTGTTGCGATCACGTAGTCGTCGGCCACTTCTTGCTGCAGCATTAGCCACATGGCCTCGACGTAGTCGCCCGCGAAGCCCCAGTCACGCTTGGCGTCGATGTTGCCAAGACGAAGTTCTTTTTGCTTGCCAAACTTGATGCGCGCGACCGCATCCGTCACCTTGCGCGTCACAAACTCGATGCCGCGCAGGGGGGACTCGTGGTTGAACAAGATGCCGCTTGAGGCGTGCATGCCAAAGCTCTCGCGGTAGTTAACCGTCATCCAGTGGCCAAGGAGCTTGGCCACGCCGTAGGGGCTGCGCGGATAAAAAGGCGTGGATTCGCTCTGCATCTCCTCCTGAATCAGCCCGAACATCTCGCTCGTGGATGCCTGATAAAAGCGCGCGCCCTTGTTGACCATGCGCACCGCCTCGAGCATGTTCACCACGCCCGTGCCTGTGACGTTGGTGGTGAGGATGGGCTGGTCCCAAGAGGAGCCCACGAAGCTTTGAGCGCCCAGGTTGTAGACCTCATCGGCCTTGGAGACGTCAAGACATCGAACAAGGCTGGATAGGTCCGTCAGGTCGGCAGAGATCAGCGTCACGCGGTCCTCGATGCCCAGGTGGCGCAAGCGCCAAAGCGTGTCCGTGGAGCGCCTCGCGTGCACACCAAAGACCTCGTAGCCCTTGCCGAGAAGAAGCTCGGCCAAGTAGGCACCGTCCTGCCCAGTGATGCCAGTGATAAGGGCAGATTTATGCGTCAACTTGTTGCTCCCAGTGCCTGTAGATTTGTATAAGTGTCTCGTCGAGGTCGAAGGCCGGGGCCCACCCCGTCGCAGCTACCAGCTTGGCGTTGCTGCCAAGCATCCTGCGCTGCTCTGCGAGCCTCCAACGCGCTGCATCGGTCTCTACCGCGATCTCCTGGCCGGAGATCTCGATCAGCCTGCTCACGAGATCGCTCAGGGAGTACTCCCGAGACGAACAAATATTATAAACATTCGCATTAACTCCACCTTCCAACAGCATGTCGTAGGCACGCACAACGTCACGCGCGTCGAGGAAGTCGCGTGTGACCCCGATGTTGCCAACGAGCAGCACCCTAGGGGCCCCGCCACGGACCAGCAACACGATCTGCCTTGCAAAGTCCGAGAGAGCGAAACGCTCCGACTGGCCGGGTCCGATGTGGTTGAAGGGACGGGCGACGAGGACCTCGAACCCGCCCGTCTGGCTCCACTGGTAGCAAAGCGCCTCGGCCGCTGCCTTGCTCACCGCGTAGGGGTTACGCGGCGCCAGCGGCGTGGACTCAGTCACGGGAAGGCTTGCCTCGTCCACAAGCCCATAAGCATCGCCCGAGCTCACGAACAGAAAGCGCCCCTTAAAGCCCACCTCGCGCAGACTCTCCAATAGGCTCAGGGTCCCCAAAAAGTTAACCCCATATGTGCCCAGAGGGTCTGCAACCGATTCGGGGACGAAGCTGATGCCCGCGAGGTGCACGACCTCATCAAAAGTTGTACCAGAAAGCGCTCTGACAAGCGCATCCCTGTCGCGCACATCCACATCACTGCCCGCCAGCTCGGACAGCCCTACTGCGTCGGGCCACTCCCTTAGGCACAGCGCACCAACGAAGCCCTTGTCGCCAGTCACCAGCCTCTTCTTTCCCCTGGTCAGTTCAGCCTTGTTCATTTCAAGCTTAGTCATGTCGCACCCTCGTCCTTGTATTTTTGTTGCCGGCACTCACAGCACCTCCGCCAGCAGCTGCGCCGCGCTTTCTTGCCAGCTCGTTGCTTTCACGCCCGAGCTCTGGGGCGCCTCGCCCCGCTCGACGACCCCTAGCCAGGCGGCCAGGTCGTCCCGCAGCCCGTGCGCGTCCTCGGTCCCGAAGTAGGTCGCGAAGGGCCCCGCGATCTCCCTGAACACATCAATATCCCTCGCCAGGATTGGCAGCCCGTGATGTGCGGCCTCGACCAACGGCAGCCCGAAGCCCTCGGCCATAGAGGCCATCAGCAAGCCCGCGCAGTTTGCGTAGAGGTGGGCAAGGCTCGCGTCGTCGGCAGACTCAAACCAGAAGAGCCTTCGCCCCAGCTCGGGGTGGGACCTGATCCTGTCGCACAGTGGCCCGACGTCCCAACCCGCGGCACCCGCGATCACCAGCGGGGCACTGCCACCGCCGGCCCACAGCACCTCGAAGGCATCCAGCGCCTGGGCGTGGCCCTTGCGTGGCTCGACCGTGCCGACCATGAGGACAGCGCCAGACAGCTCAGCCTGCCGCACAGACTCGCTGGCAACACCCACACCACCCTCACCTGGCTCCGGCGCGACGCCACCCGCGTGCTCCAGGCCAGCCCCAAGGCGGAAGTGCGAAATCTCGGGCAGCGCCCCCTCCTCCGTGTGTGCGCACCACCACAGCCGCAGCTCGTCGGCCACGGAGCGCGAGATGCAGACCGCACGGTCGCACTGGCGGCGAAGGGAGCGGGCCCAGTGGCCAAACGCCTCGGGCGTGCCCGGATAAGCAAGCTCAGGGTGCTGTAGCGGGATGATGTCGTAGACCACGTAGCAGACCCGCACGCCCGAGACCCGCCAGCGGGTGAGCAACGCCTCCGCCGCTGGGAAGAGGTGCGCCGTGAGGTCCAGCCCCACAAAGACGTCGCCCACCCCAACACGCACCGGCTCGACACCCAACTCGGGCCCGTTTGCGCGGGCGACACCGCCAGTAAAGGCCCGCGCGTGGCAGTAGGCACCGCTGGCCTCATCAAAGCGCACCGGCAGCACCTCGTAGCCCTTGGGAGGGCTCAACAGCCATTCGCGCAAGATGTTGCGCACGACGCGCTGGATGCCCGTGCCCGTGTCGTGCTTGGCGATCTGTGTGACGTCGACCAGCAGCCCGCGCTTACTCCCCTGCATGCGCTCAGGTACGAGCTCGGGATCACTCTCGAAATTGGGCGACTCAAACACTTGCGGGTGGCGGCGGTCCTCGTCCAGCCCGCGTATGGCAGCACGCAGCCTCTGGGAAGCGTGTGACCAGGACCTTGAAGCTAGCCACGAGCGTTGATTCGCGTAGACGGTCGACTCCGTGTGGGGCGAGGCGAGCAGCTCGGTCACCCCACGGACGACGTCGCTTGGCTGGGTTCCCTCGAGGCGGTAGGTGCACGCGGACAGGTCGGAGAAGATCTCCTGCGGGCTCACGAGCACGGGCCTGTGGGTCGCAAGCCCGACGGTGACCGCGCCGCTCGCGCTCTCGCGGGTGGGGCCGTAGACAAAGAGCTGCACGTCCGCAACGCCGAGGCAGCGCAGTGACTCTTCCAGGGGTAAGAAGTCGGTGACCCAGACAATGTCCGTTTCGACGCCAAGCGCCTGCGCGACGCTCTGGCACTCGGCCAGCGTCTGGGACGAGGCCTCGTCGATCACCGCAGTCACTGCCAAGAGCTTGACACGCCTGCCGCTGGCCTGCGCGAGGAGCGGCATGCTCCTGACGACCGCTTCCACGCCCTTGTGGGGCCACAGGATGCCAAAGCAGCCCAGCACGAGATCCGCTTGGGCAAAGCCGAAGCGATCGCGCGCAGACTCGGGCAGCGGCGCGTCTAGGCTGGCGACCGCTAGGGGCAGGCACATCACGTTCTCCGCGAGCCCGAGGCCCAGCATGCAGTTCACGTCGTCGACCTTGTGCACGACGACCAGGTCAAGGCCTCTCAAGGCCTGCGCCGCGACACGCCCGATGCGGCCCTCTCGGACCATGGGCAACGTTGAGTGGAGCTCAACGATGACTCGTACCCCGTGTGCCCTGATCCGGCCCAGGGCCGTGCAGACCTCGTCCGTGAGCAAGAACAGGCTCTGCTGGTGCTGCACGCACAGCACGTCCAATAGGCCCGACTCGGCCTGCTGGCAGAGCGCGTCAAGCAACTCAAGAACGCCCGACTGCCGACCGACCACCCAGCTCGGCACGAAGAGAGACTGCGAGGGATCCGCCGTGGTCCTGTGGTCGCAGTAGACACGCACGTCAAAGTGCTCCTGCCAGCCCGCAAAGAGCGCCTGCGCGTACTCTGCGATGCCGCAGGTGGTATGCCACGGGCTGACCACAGCCAAGCGCTGTCGACGACTCTGTGTCGCAGGGGCCTGTAGAAGCCGACGCGCAATCGCGTCGACATGCAGTGCGCACTCGCCCCAGCCATAGCGCTCGGCCATCCAGCGCGGGGCATCGCCTTGACGCTCAGAGCTTGCGAGCAATGGACCCAATTCCTCCTGATTCACCACATTTCTTGCACGATTCCAGACAGACTCCATATGCACGCCGAGCAGGTGGGCGTCTGGCTCCAGCCAGTGTGCATCCCCCTCGTTGACATGACTTCGAGAGGGCGCGCACCTGTAGGGGACCAGCCCAGCAAATTCAAGCGAGGCAAAGTCAGACTGACCACCACCCGCGGTTGTGATCAGTGGGGTGCCCATCGCCAAGGCCCGTGCCTGCGGGAGCCCAAAGCCCTCACCACGCGTGGGCAGGACCATCGCGGACGCGCTGCGGTACAGGGCGTCCATCTCCCCCTCGTTGAGCTCGCTCACGTCAAGCGTCACCGGGGGAGGATTGGTCAGGCCAGCGCGCCACTCACTCACCTGTCGACCTATGTCGTGGTGCGGGTTTGCGAAGGTTTTGAGGTAGAGCTCTACCGCATCGTCACCGTCAAACGTCTCCCCATAGGCACGCAGCAAAACATCCACCCCCTTGCGCTCAAAGGCCGACGAGACATGCAGGAATCTGAAGCGCCCGTCGCTTGAACCCCTCTTAACAGAAGGATCCATCTCAGCCGCGCCACGCACACCCAAAGGGACGACAAATATTGGCCGGTCGCACCCCGAGTGCCTCAGCACACGCTTAACGAAACGACTCGCGACTAGCACCCCATCGGACCCAGAGTTAAGGAGATCGACGACCGCCTTGGGGACCAGCGACTCCTCCCAGAAGAACATCACCAGACGAAGCTGTGACGCCTCGGGATCCGACATCGGCGGGTAGTGGTGGACGAGGGAGACGACGCAAGAGCCCTCGGGGAGGGCTCGCCCCACCATCTGCTCAAGGGCATTTGTAGACACAGACTTGGGGGTGAAGCCCTGGCCGTGCCAGGGAACAAAACGCAGGCGCCCTTGGCTGAGCTGATCCAACTCAGTCGCGAGTGACCTGTTCACCTCAGCGAGGCTGTAGTGCCCCTCCAGGTGCCCCGTCAACCGCCACCAGAGCTCTGGACCACCCTGCGCGGCCTCCAAAAGCCTAGGCGCAAGGGCGTGCTTGCCGAGCACATTCTCGTGCCAGTAAGTGAACCTAGGCTTCGACGGGCCATGGGACGAGCTTTGGAAACTTCCCTCGAGTGAAACCGAAGAGTCATGACCGGGCCCAGCATCTTTGGCCTCAGGCCCCCCTAACTTATGACGGGCTACTTTTTTTTTTAGGGCCCTGAGGGCCCTAGCAACCAAACGCAGTGGACGCGTTAGCCTCCAAGAAAGGCTGTTTACAACCGCGTCAAGCTCGGACCTGAATTTCTCTGCCTGCTCTAGCTCATGTGATGCAGTCACGACCTCTTCTTTGAAGGCCCTTAAGTCAAGCTGGCTCTTCTCCAAAGCTAGGCGCAGCCTTTCTTGTTCAGCCGGCACGAAGTCATCAAAGACATTGGGGGGGGCAACAAAGTGCTCAGCCAACGACATACGCTCGTCAGCCACGTAGTAACGGTTCAAACCGTCGAACCACACAAAGCGGTAACCGGAGTCCGTCAGCAAGGGCTCCCACCCGAGCTCTAGATCCTGAGAGTTAGGCTTGGTGGCCTCAACAACCACAAGCCAGGGACGCCACCTAGTGAGGTCTATGCCCTGAAGCACCGAGGCCTCAAAGCCCTCCACGTCGACCTTCAAGAAGTGAATCTGCTCGGGGGCATGAGCCGCCAAAATCGTATCGAGCCGTTGAACTGGCACCCGACACTGTCGAACCACGCCTCCAGCAGCTCGTCGCGCCTCCGCCACCTCCAAGGAGGCAGTGGCAAGCCCGCGAACGTCTGAGTCGTAAAGATCAATTTCCCCTTCCTGCGCACCAGCAGCGACTTGCAGATTCACGTCTCGCAGGCGCACGCGCGCAAGCTCCTCGTAGTGCTCCCGCAGCGGCTCGATGTTGATGCCTGACCAACCCCTATCGTAGAAGGACTTAGTCACCGAGTCGTGACTCGGGTGGTTCGCCCCAACGTCGACATAAAAGCCACCACGAACATGCCTCAGTGCACGCCAAAGCAACACATCTTCCCGGTTTTGCGCGTGGGAAATAAAGGTCATACTTCCTCAATCCTTATCACTGGCTCGGCCCAGACCAAGCCCTCGAAAGTTGTTTTATCAACATTGACAACCTTAAAGATTAAGGCAAGGTCTTTCCACTCGTAGTTAGCCCCGATGTGCGACCCCTCATCAACGAGCGCAGTTTGCACTGAAAATGACCCCTCACCTAGGTTGACAGGAAACTCGATCAAAAACTTGTACCGAGTCCCTGCCCTCACACCGACCAAGGCTTGCTTGGTCAGCCAAGTATTCGTGCCGTACATCACCTGTCCGAGCCTGTTCTTGATGCCGTAACCTAGCACCAGAGTCGGCAGGTCCTTGTTCACGAGCACGACGACCTCCAGCCGCGCGAGGGAGCCTATGTGCAGCTCCTCCAAACGCTCACCTGCTTGGTCTAAAAGCCTCACCGTTTGGACGATGGCCTCCAGTGAGCCCGAACGGGTTGACACCGCCCCTTCCTGGATCTGGGTTTGCTGAACAGAGTCCGCCGCGTCTGGCGAGAGCAGTGCGTTGTAGTAGTCCATGACGAGCTCAGGCGGCCCGTCCTTGACCACCTCACCATTGGAGAGCAGTATGGCCCTGTCGCAGATGGCCTGTATCGCGTTGCGGTCGTGACTCACGAGCAGCAGCGTCGTGCCCTGCTTAGCGAACTCCCTGATCCGCTCAAAGCTCTTGTGCTGGAAGTACGCATCGCCAACAGACAGCGCCTCATCGACGATCAAAACATCGGGCCGCACGCAAGTGGCAACCGCAAAGGCCAGCCTGACCTGCATGCCACTGGAGTAGACCCGCACGGGCATATGGATGTACTCACCGATCTCCGCGAAGGCTTCGATCTCAGGCATGAGCTCTAGCATCTGCTGGGCACTCACCCCCATCAACTGGCCCGCCATGACGGCATTTTGGCGTCCAGTGAAGTCTGGGTGAAAGCCCATGCCCAACTCCAACAGTGCGGCAACCTTGCCCCGTATCTCGACGCTACCTGTGGTGCAGTGGCTGGTGCCGGTGATGAGCTTGAGTAGGGTGCTCTTGCCGGCACCGTTGAGCCCAACGATGGCAACGGCCTGACCGGCCTCAACCTCAAAGCTGATGTCTCGCAGGACCCACCGAAGATGATATCTCGCCCGTCCATTAGGCAACAGCCACTCAGCCAAGCGCGCCCAGCGGCTAGGGTACTGCCTGTAGGCTTTTCCGACCTGAATGACCTTGATACTTCCCATGAATTTCCTTCGATAACACCACTGCAAGCATGAGGCTAAGGGGCTCAATAGCCCCAAGTCTTTCTGTAGCTCAGCTGCAACGACCTGGCCTCGTACTCAAAGAGCTTGACGTTTTCTTGGTTGCGCTGGTGTCTTGCCTCTAAGGACCACAGCTCGGTCTTGCTTTGGGGCAACAAGAGCGCGACAGAGGTCGTTGAGATCAACTGGTTACGGGCCTCGTCGATGAGACCAGGGGAGTAAGCCTGCGAGCCTCGCCAAGACTGCGCATCCCAGGCCAACTTGAAAAAGACGCTCTTGTCTCTCAGCATTCCCATCACTTGGAGCAAGTTAAATCCAAGTCTGTTGCCGCTCTTGTCACCCCCCGGACGAGTCTCTTTTGCAGAGTCCGTTGAATGTTGCGCATAAACCTCGAGCCTCGAGCCGACCCACTCGCGGCTCAACGATAGCTGCAAGTCCCTTGGTCTGGCAGACATGTTTGCATAAGCGGTGTAATCGACCTGACTGGCGGCAACACCCAAAATCAAATCCCAACCAGGAAGTGGCTGTGCTCGTGGCCTGAGGCCAAGGCGCAGCCTCGTGCTTCGCTGAAAAGGCGCGCCTCCGAGTGTCGCCTGAGCTAGCCCCGCGCCCCAGTCGAGTCGGCCAAACTCCGTGTGCTGTGGAATCGAAGTATCTAGACCCACGCTCAACACATTGAGCGATTTGAGTTGGTCGTTGTCCCTCTGCTGAAAGCTTAGTTGGGCATTCGCACCAGCCCCCGGGCTGGCAAGCCTGAGGGCCCCACTGATCTGCGTGTAAGCATCGGGCGTCTTGCCATACTGGGGCAAGAGCTGCACGGGAACAGGACCGACCGCACTTGGAAGTTCAAGACTCAGGCTACTCACACCTTGATTCATGTTGCTGGTGTGACCACGCGCCACCTCAAGCTCAACCTCACGCATTGCCGACTCTTGTAAGCAACCTCGAGAACGGCCCTGGTTGATGACAGCCCTTAGCGACAAGGGAGGACTAAAGCGCGCCTCGATCTCGTCCCAGATCTGGTTTGCCCTGTCGACGTCGCCGAGCTGGCAATGGATCAGGCTCAGGTCCAGCCACGCGCCGGCATTGTTCGGATTTAACTCAACCGCTTTTTCCATGAGCAGCTTGGCTTGAAATATGTCGCTCCTTGCGAGATAGCCGAGGCCCTGCTGGTAAACCTCCTCACCCTTTGGGCTTGTTGAATCTTGTGCATGTGCACAAAAGGAATAGAGGCACAACACAAACAACACCAGCCATGACCTCACGGCTTGCGCCAAGCCAGACTGCTGGCCTACAATCAGTCTCATGGATAACCGTTCAATCTCGACATGGAAACTTGCAACGCGCACATTGGTAGTTGCGCTTGGACTGACGCTTGCCTTTTTAGCCCGTGCCGAGCCCTCGGCAGTTGAGGTGGGTCGAGTCTTACAGGCTGTTGGAAAAGCATTTGTGGGCGGGGAGTTGGCCCAGAAAGGCACCCCTGTAATCGAGGGAGCACAGCTCTCAACAGGAGCCGATGGGTACTTGTACATTCAGACAATTGATAACGGTTTTCTAATTCTACGTCCTAGAACAGAGGCCAGTGTTCCTCTATACCGAGTTGACCCAAAATCTCCTGCTGACAGCAAATTCAAGTTTGAGCTCAAGAGTGGCGTCGCGCGCAGCGTCTCGGGCAGTGCTGTTGCACCGGCGCGTGGCAACTATCGATTCAACACACCCATAGCAGCGATTGGCGTCTTGGGCACGGACTTCACTGTCTCAACCGATGCTGAGACTTCAAAAATCATTGTTTCAAGTGGTGGTGTGATCGTCAGCGGGATAGGCCCTGGCTGTAGCGCAGAGAGCCTCGGGCCTTGCAACGTTTCATCAGGCCAGCGCCTGCTGGCAAGCCAGACAGGTGTTGCACTTGAGGTCAAACGAGGGACGATGCTACCCCAAGCCATCAAGGACATGACTCAGAACCCTGACAGTGTCGCCCCCCCACGTGCCGACGAGCCTGCAAAAAAGGGCACCGACCAGACACTTATTGAGAGCTCACTGAACACTCAAAAAGTCTCATTGCTGCAGGATGCTAGGCTCGCAAAACTCAATACGCCACAAGCCATTATCTGGGGCCGCTGGCAAGCCCTTGCCGATCAAGCCGCTGACCTAAACCTAGTCGGCGCGATGGACCAAGCAAAGCTCTTCGGACTGTCCCCTCACTTTGCAGCCTTGAGGTCCAACAATGCGCAGTGGCTCATGCCGCAAGAAACGCTGGTTGACTTTCGGTTGTCCGATTACCGCGCACAGATCTTAGATGCGAACAACTCTGCGCCCCAAGCTGCGAGCATTGAGAACGGAAAACTTCAGGTCAATTTTGCGAATCAGTCCTTCAACACATCTTTTGACCTGCGCTCCAGCAATCAGAAGATCAACCTCTACGCCAATGGTGTTGTTGGTACTAACGGGTCTTTGTCCAACTCCAGCCAGTTTGCGATTGACAGTAATACGTATGTTCAGGGCGTGCTTGCAAACCCTATCGGTCAGTCAGGGCAGCTTGCGGGCTATGTCTTCCAAAGTCGCTTAGACGCATCACGAGTTGCCAGCGGCGCCACACTGTGGGCGCGCTAATCTAGTCCGAAGTGTGGACAGCTATCTCGGCTGGCACGCAAAGAAGTCTCGTTCACAGAAGTCTGAGCCTAGTAGGCGTTCTTATGAAAAAAGCCTTTAATCACAGTAAGTACGATGATCTTCAAGTCGAGTGCCAGTGACATGTTCTCTATGTAATACAGGTCCATCTCCACGCGCCTCTCCATCTTTTCCATTCGATCGATCTCACCCCTGTACCCATTGACCTGCGCCCAGCCGGTGATGCCTGGCTTGACCTTGTGGCGCAGCATGTAGCGAGGAACGTGTACCTTGTAGTATTCGTTGTGGACAACAGAGTGTGGGCGCGGCCCAACGATCGACATCTTCCCTTGCAGGACATTTATGAACTGTGGCAGCTCATCCAGACTGCTTCTGCGCAAGAACCTACCCAAAGGTGTGACCCTCGGATCGTCACGGGTAGCCGGTGTTACTTGCTCTGCACCCTCTGAGTGCTGGACCATGGTTCTGAACTTATAGACATTGATACGCCGCCCGTTCCAGCCATGGCGCTGCTGTTTGAAGATCACCGGCCCGCCCATGCTGACTTTGATAGCAAGTGCAATGCCAAACATCAACGGGCTGATCAAGACCAAGATGATCGAGGCGAGGACCTTGTCCTCGATCTCCTTGAGCATCCAACTCATCCCCGAGTTCGAGGCTGAGGAGATGTCCAACATCGGGATCCCGAGCATCTCACTCACGCCATGGTTCATCAGGCGCAGCGAGAACCAATCAGGGACAAGTCGTATATTTGCCGTGCTCTGACCAAGCGCTTCTAGGGCGACTTGAACACGTCGTTCCTCACTCATGGGCAAGCAGATCCAGACCTCCTGAGGGCCACGCTCCCCCATAACCTGCAACTGCTCGGCGAGCTGCTCAGGCTGCACCTGCCCCACCACACGCAGCCCGCTAAAGGGGGATGCTGCGATGATCCTGATCACCTCGTCACTGGTGGCACTGTGGCCAACGATCAACAGTGTGCGGTAGTTGTAGCCGCGCCCCCTCAGGGAGCGCAAGAGGTAGTAGGCAAAGAGCCTGATAACCGACAACGCGACGAACGTGCCAATGCCAAACAAGAGGAACCACCCCCTCGACACGTGCGTGGACGACTTACTCAAGAAGAGGACGACGATCTCGACCATAAGAACAGCCATCCAGACCTTGGACCACGTCCCAAGCAGCGCCAAAATCTTGTTAAGCCGCCACGACCGGTAAAGCCGGTCAAACTGAAACGCGAGTAGGAGGATGGGCGCACCTACCAGTAGCCAGTATGTGGACGGCATCTCGTGGGGCAAGAGGAACGCGTCAAGGTAGAACCAGTAGGCAAAGACTGCCACGACGTTGATCACAACCACGTCAGCGGCCATGGCAAGGTATGCCATCAGCGGGGACGACAACCGCAGGCGTGATCGTGGGTTTGACTCGAGGGAGCTCATATCTTCTTTTTCTAGGCCAAGCGCGCAGCCATGAACTCGTCCACCTTCTGATTGACGAAGGCCGAGAACTCTAGCCTGAATCGTCCTTGAGAGAAGCGCAGGGCATTCTCACGGCACGCTGCCCCATTAATCTTTGTTTGCTCAAACTTGAGCACGGCGTCAATGATGGCGTCCACACTCTGCTCGGCAAAGAAAACGGCTGTAGGCTGTGCGGCGTCGATCCCGCACAGGGTTTCTGTTGCCCCCCCTTTGGCAAAGGCGATCACAGGTGTGCCGCAGGCCTGAGCCTCGAGAGGGGCGATGCCAAAATCCTCCTCCGCAGCAAAGACAAATGCGCGTGCTTGTTGGAGGTGCATCTTCAAGACATCGCTGGGCTGGTGTCCTAGTAACTCGACATTGGGGCCAGCCATTTTCTTGCAGCGCTCAAAATCTGGGCCGTCACCAATAATGACGAGCCGCTTGTCCGGCATCTTTGAAAACGCCTCAGCGATGAGAGGGACCATCTTGTAGGGGACCATCCTCGAGGCGGTCACGTAATAGTCCTGCTTTTGAAGGATGAACTCAAAGTTGTCAGTGTCAACCGGCGGGTAGATCACCACCGAGTCCCGGCGGTATGTTTTGCTGATGCGACGCGCAATGAACTTAGAGATGGCGATGAAATGATCGACCCCGTTTGCGGTGCGTAAGTCCCAAATTCTGAAGCGGTGAAGCAGCCACCTAGCGGCCCAGCTCTTGATGCCAACGCTGAGGCCTGCCTCCCTCAGGTACTGGGCCTGCAGGTCCCATGCGTATCGAACGGGGGTGTAGCAAAGGCAAATATGCAATTGGTCTGGCGAGACCAGCACACCCTTTGCGACTGCGTGTGAGCTAGAGATCACGAGGTCGTAGCCAGACAAGTCCAGCTGCTCGATGGCCAAGGGCATGAGCGGAAGATAATGCCGGTACTTTTTTTGAGCCCAAGGCAGCCCCTGAATAAAGGTAGTCTTGACGCTGTGCCCGCCCAGGAAGGCCCTGTCTTTTGACGGGACAAAATCGACGGTGCTGAACACCTCTGCGCCTGGGTAGCAGAGCAGCATCTGCTCTAAGACTCGTTCAGCGCCAGCGTATGTGACCAGCCAATCATGAACAATCGCGACCTTCAAACTCACAGCCCGCCCGCCTCAACTCTTCCGTAGTTGTCTTCCAACCTAACAATGTCATCCTCGCCAAGGTAGCTGCCGGACTGGACCTCAATCATCTCTAGGTCAACACCACCCGTGTTGGTCAGGCGGTGCACGACCCCCACAGGGATGTAGGTCGATTCGTTTTGATTTAGTGTGAATTTTTTCTCAGCACAGGTCACCTCTGCGGTGCCTCGAACAACGATCCAGTGCTCTGCACGGTGCGCATGTTTTTGCAGGCTGAGGCTGGCACCTGGATTCACCAAAATCCGTTTGACCTTGAAGTTGTCGGCCTCCTCTAAGGAGTCATACCAACCCCAAGGGCGCTGCACCTTGCGATGCAGCAGGTGCACATCTCGCTTATTTTGCGACTCGAGTGATTGAACGACCTTCTTGACCTCTTGGCTAGCGTCTCGTCGAGCGACAAGCACTGCGTCTGCCGTCTCAACCACCACGAGGTCGCTTATACCGACAGTTGCAACCAGACGTGAGGTAGCAAAAACCAAGGAGTCCTTCGTGTCAACAATGACGGTATCTCCCTTGGCCACGTTGCCATTGGCATCCTGATCTGATGTCATCCAGACTGACTCCCATGCCCCCAAGTCATTCCAGCCTGCATCGAGCGGCACGACACGGACACCAAACTCTGTGCCTGGACACTTTTCCATCACCGCATAGTCAATCGACTCGCTTGGAATGTGTGCAAATAATTCTTTTGACGGACGAATAAACCTCTGGTCTGTTAACCTGCCCTGCCAAGCACTCTCCGTAGCCCGCTTGATATCCGGACGGAATTCTTGCAAGAGTTGAAGCCATCTGCTCGCCAGCACCACAAAGATGCCACTGTTCCACGTATGGCGCCCACCCGACATGTAGTCCATTGCAAGTTCTAGGTTTGGCTTTTCTGTAAAGGCTTCGACCTCATAATCGCCAAAAGAGCCTGCATCTTTGGCTGCGCGTTTGATATAGCCGAACCCAGTTTCGGGCCTGGTGGGCTTTACGCCCATGGTCAACATATCACCTCTTTGCGCGGCAGAAAGGCATCGGCACAGTGAACCCATAAAGGCCTGGTCGTCCTTGACCGTCTGATCTGCGGGCATGACCACGAGCAGTGAATCCTCACTCCCCTCAGTCGCCTGTAACGCTGCAAGCGTGAGGGCTGGGGCCGTGTTACGGCCTTCAGGCTCAAGTAGATAGATTGCCTCGCCATGGTGCAATTCACGGTATTGCTCAAGCGCTAAGAAGCGGTGCTCTTCGTTGGTCACGATCAAGGGTGTGTTCAACACGTATCCTTGCTCATCCACCGGAAATATACGCCTAAGCGTCTGCTGGAAAAGGCTCTCCGTTCCAGAGAGCACTAGAAACTGTTTTGGAAATCCAGATCGAGACAAGGGCCAGAGCCGCGACCCCGATCCTCCGCATAGCACTACAGGTGTTACTTTCATTTTTTTAATTTCTTATATCGGAATTATTATTTATCACAACATTCATTATCAATCACACCATCACACCTAATGTTTCCCTAAGATTTCTTTAAGAATAAGTTATTGATTCAAGATAACCTACAAGTTAAAGTGGGGCGAACTCAAACCATCGCGAAAACTAACCATGTCAACCAAAAACCCATTCGACCCCGCAGCCATGTCCGACAACGTGAAAGAGCAAGCCCAGCAAATTTGGCTGGCTGGCTTGGGCGCATTTGCTAAGGCACAGCAAGACGGCACCAAAGCGTTTGAAAAGTTGGTGAGCGATGGCATCACCATGCAACGCAAGGTACACACCACAGCCGAAGAAAAGCTGGCCGAGGCCACACAGAAAGCCCAGCAAGCAGCCCACACACTGAGCGAGCGCGCCACCGGCCAATGGGGCAAGCTGGAAGGCATTTTTGAAGATCGCGTGGCCAAGGCCATGCATGGTTTGGGCGTGCCGTCAGCAGCTGAGTTGCAAGCTCTGCATGCGCGTGTGGCTGCGCTGGAAGCTCAGCTGGGTGCAAAGCCAAAAGCCGCAACGAAAACTGCGACCAAGCCAGCGACTAAAACTGCCGCGAAGAAAGCGCCAACCAAGAAAACAGCCAAAAAATAATTGGGTTCTGACCCCAATAAGTTAACTATGGCAAAGAAAGCGCCACGCCGTACCGCAGAGCGGATTTTGGAGGTCACGCTCGACCTCTTCAACCGCTTTGGCGAGCCCAATGTGTCGACCACGTTGATCTCGTCCGAGCTCAACATCAGCCCCGGCAACCTGTACTACCACTACCCTGCCAAAGAGGAGCTGGTCACGGCGCTGTTCAACCGCTATGAAGCGGCGCTGAATGAACTGCTAGACGCAGCGCCAGGCGTGCACGATGTGGAAGACGCTTGGTTTTTCATGCACACGCTGTTTGAGCTGGTGTGGCAATACCGCTTTTTGTACCGCGACTTGAACGACTTGCTCAGCAAGAACCGCAAGCTGGAAACCCACATCAAAGACGCTCTGCTGCACAAGACCACCGCGTTTCGTACGCTGCTGGACAGCCTACAGCACGACGGCGCACTGGCCATCACCGTGAGCGAACGTGAAGCCACCGCAACGCACATGGTGGTAATGCTGACGTGGTGGCTAAGCTACGAATACGTGCGCGATCCGCGCCATGCACTAGAGCCTGAAAGCGCGCAGGCATCGCTGCTGCGCGGCGCTAAGAGTGTGTTGAGTTTGTTGCTGCCCTATGCAACGGCGGAACACAAAGAGCACTTGAACGCGCTGCTCTCTGCTTACTGACACCCAACCACTCACAACCGCTGTGAGTTAAATAATTGGGCTCTGACCCCGATTAGAGAAATTAACGTAGCGAGGACTCAACGAGCTTGACCCAATAGGTCGCACCCAGAGGAATGAGTGCGTCGTTGAAGTCATAGTTGGGGTTGTGCAAGGTGCATGGGCCTTCGCCGTGACCGATTTCGCGATGCACACCATCGCCATTGCCGATGAAGCAATACGCGCCGGGTTTGGCTTGCAGCATGTATGAGAAGTCTTCTGCGCCCATGGTGGGTTCTTGCCCCAACACGTTGTCTGCACCCACGATGTCAGCCATCACTTCGCGTGCGAAGTTGGCCTCAGAGGGGTGGTTGATGGTGGGCGGGTAGTTGCGCTCAAACTCAAAGGTACAGGTCGCGCCAAAGGCGGCGCTGGTGTGTGCGGCTACGTCGCGCATGCGCTGCTCGATCATGTCTAGCACTTCGACGCTAAAGGTGCGCACCGTGCCTTGCAGTTCGCAGTGGTCAGGCACGACGTTGGTGGCTTCGCCTGCGTTGATCATGGTGACAGAGATCACGCCTGCATCCACTGGCTTTTTGTTGCGGCTGATGATGGTTTGAAAGGCCTGCACCATTTGGCAAGCAATCACCACTGGGTCAATGCCGTTGTGTGGCAAGGCGGCATGACAGCCTTTGCCGTGGATGGTGATTTTGAATTCGTTGCTTGACGCCATGACTGGGCCAGCACTCAAAGCAAACTGACCTTCTTTGAGGCCCGGCCAGTTGTGCATGCCATAGACGGCTTGCATGGGGAATTGTTCGAACAAGCCATCACGAATCATTTCGCGTGCGCCGCCACCGCCCTCTTCGGCGGGCTGGAAGATGAAGTACACCGTGCCATCAAAGTCTTGGTGCTTTGACAAATATTGCGCTGCCGCCAAGAGCATAGCCACATGACCGTCGTGGCCGCAAGCGTGCATCTTGCCGGCGTGTTGGCTGGCGTGGGCGAATTGGTTGAACTCTTGCATGGGCAAGGCGTCCATGTCGGCGCGCAAGCCTATGGCACGGTCGCTCGTGCCGCATTTCAAGATGCCCACCACGCCAGTTTTGCCCATGCCGCGATGGATGGGGATGCCCCACTCGGTCAGCTTTTGCGCCACCAGATCGGCCGTGCGAATTTCTTCAAAGCACAGCTCGGGATGGGCGTGGATGTCGCGCCGAATGGCCGCAATGGAGGAAGCTTGCTTGGTGAGTGAATCAAGGACTTGCATGTGCTTGAGTCTAGCCGCAGCGCTGGCCCTCTGTCATGAAGGGCTATCCCGTTCAATCCAAAGTTATTACAGCGCGTTAGTAAAGCGCGCGTGAGGGCCACACAGGCGATGGATGGTCTAAACGCTGCTTGGCAATTTCCAGCAGTCCATCAAAGATCAGCGAGTCAACCAGCTCAAACTGCACCGACATGCTCGGGGCCATCTTCCAGCCTGCACCGCCCGTCATGTAGCACGCGGGCTCTGTGCCGCAGTGTTGACGGACGTGTTGCACCATGCGCTCGACCGCGCCTGCAATGGCGTATGTGCCGCCGCTGGTGAGGGCATCGCTGGTGTTGGTGGGGAACTCGCACACCTCACCCGTTGGCACGCGCAGGCCTGCCGTGCCGGACTCGAGCGCGCGCAGCATGATGCCGTGACCGGGCAAGATAAAACCACCCAGAAACTTGCCATTCGAATCAATAGCTTCCACCGTCACCGCCGTGCCCACCATCACCACCACCATGGGTTTGGGAGCGCCACCGCTGACGGTACGAAGCATGCGTGCATGCGCCCCAATCATGGCGACCCAGCGGTCTGCGCCTAGGCGTGTGGGGTGGTCATAGCCGTTGGTCAAGCCCGCTTCAGCAGCAGAGGACACGGCCCAGTGGGGCGTGATGTCCCAGAGCTCCATTTGCTCTTCGACGCGGCGGCGAATGGCTTCGCCCGCCACGATGCAGCCCAGCATATGGGTGGGTTCTGGCAGTTCACGCCAGTCTTCGTCGGCCAAACGGTCGATGTTTTCTAGGAACACCGCGCCACTGCCCAGCAGCTTGGCGCCGGGTGCGGGGCTGTCGTACAGCCCCCACTTGAGGCGTGTGTTGCCCACATCGAGTGCAAGAAATGTCATGGAATGTGAATCAGTTTTGACGCCAAGGCAAGCCGCGCATGCGCCAGCCGCCTTGTGTGCCGCGATGGCCATCTGCGTTGGCATCGCCCTCGAAGCCTTCGAGGATGTTGTAGGCCTCAAGCCCTAACTCTGTGGCGCGTTTGGCGGCGGCGATGGAACGCACACCACTGCGACACAGCAACACAATTTTTTTGCCGTCAGCTGCTGCTTTGACGGCCTCGTCAAAAGCAGCGTTCATGGCCATGCCCGGCCACTGCTTCCAAGGCACGGGCACAGCGCCCGGCACAAAGCCGACCCAAGCCAACTCTGCGTCACTACGCACGTCAATCATCACAGCCTGACCGGACTGCATCCATTCGTTGGCAAGCTCAGGGGTGACATCACCCGCGTAACCCAGCTCGTTGTTGCTCATAGTTGTAACGTTCAATCAATTTGTGGCTCAGTATAGAAGCGGGCGGTCCCCAAGGAGACAAATTCGGGGGTTTTGATGCATCGCCCTAGGGCAAACCCACCCCGAGCCGCCTCTGCAAGAGATAAGAATCGCGATTCCCATTCATGTCTTTGACAAAACACTAGGAGACTCCCCTCATGACCGATATCAAGAAGACAACTGCACGTCGCAACGTACTCAAGGGCGCAGCTGCCGCCGCTGGTGCTGTTGCCGCGCCAATGGCCATTGCACAAACTGGCCCAATCAACATGCGTTGGCAGAGCACTTGGCCCGCCAAGGACATCTTCCACGAGTACGCACTCGACTACGCGAAGAAGGTCAACGACATGACCGGTGGCGATTTGAAGATCGAAGTGTTGCCCGCAGGTTCTGTGGTGCCAGCTTTCGGTTTGCTCGAAGCTGTGTCTAAAGGCACTTTGGACGGTGGTCACGGCGTGTTGGGCTACCACTACGGTAAGCAAAACGCTTTGGCTCTGTGGAACTCTGGCCCAGCCTTCGGCATGGACGCCAACATGATTTTGGCTTGGCACAAGTACGGCGGCGGCGCTGAGTTGTTGGCCAAGTTGTACGCTTCTATCGGCGGCAACGTGCAATCATTCTTGTACGGCCCAATGTCTACCCAACCTCTGGGCTGGTTCAAAAAGCCAATCACCAAGTCTTCTGACTTCAAGGGCTTGAAGTTCCGTACCAACGGTTTGGCCATTGACTTGTTCACCGCCATGGGCGCTGCTGTGAACGCATTGCCAGGCGGCGAGATCGTGCCAGCGATGGACCGCGGCTTGCTGGACGGCGCTGAATTCAACAACGCCACTTCTGACCGCTTGTTGGGCTTCCCTGATGTGTCTAAGGTGTGCATGTTGCAAAGCTTCCACCAAAGCGCTGAAACATTCGAGATCATGTTCAACAAGACCAAGTACGACGCGTTGCCATCGAAGATGAAGGCCATCATTGCCGGCGCGACTGAAGCGGCTTCTGCTGACATGTCTTGGAAGGCTGTGGACCGTTACTCCAAAGACTACGCTGAGTTGCAAACCAAAGACAAGGTCAAGTTCTACAAGACACCTGACGCGATTTTGCAAGAGCAGCTCAAGCTGTGGTCTGAAATTGTGGAGAAGAAGTCTGCTGAGAACCCACTGTTCAAAGAGATCGTGGCTTCACAAAAAGCCTTCGCTCAACGTGCAGTGAAGTGGGACCAAGACACCAACATCAACCGTCGCATGGCGGTCAACCACTTCTTCGGTGCTAAGAAGGCCTAAACTCACTTAGCTCTCACGAGCTATTGCGTTTTTCATCAGCCATCCGAATTGTTTCGGGTGGCTGATTCATTTAAGTCAGCACACCATGCAAAAACTATTACTCACCATTGACAAAATCAGCACGCAGATCGGCCAAGCGTTTGCTTGGTTAATTTTGTCACTCACCCTCATGATCACTTGGGAGGTGTTTTCACGCTACGTGATGGACAACCCACACCCTTGGGCGTTTGACGTCATGAGCATGATGTATGGCTCACTCTTCATGATGGCCGGCGCGTACACCTTGTCCAAGAACGGGCATGTGCGTGGCGACGTGTTGTATGGCTTTTTCACACCACGCTTGCAAGCGAGTTTTGATTTGGCACTGTACATCCTCTTCTTCATTCCGGGCATCGTGGCTTTGGCTTGGGCCGGCTTCGAGTACGCAGGCGAATCCTGGGCGATCAACGAACATTCCAACGTGACGGCCAACGGCCCTCCGGTGTATCCCTTTAAAACCATCATTCCGATTGCGGGCGTTTTGTTGCTGCTGCAAGGTTTGGTAGAAATTGTGCGCTGCGTGGTTTGCTTGCAAACCGGCGAATGGCCCTCACGCGGTGACGACGTGGACGAAGTGGACGTAGAAAAACTCAAAGAAATGGTTCACGTGAAAGACGAAGACATCGCCAAGCTCGATGTCTACGTTGTGGGCGACAAGGGAGCACACAAATGAAAAAAGAAATTTGGTTTGGCCTGAGCATCATGGCCATGGTGGTGTTAGCCGCCTTTGTTTTGCTGCCTCCCGTTTCCGAAATGACCAATGGTCACTTGGGCTTGCTGATGCTGGCCTTGGTTGTGGTGGCCATCATGTTGGGCTTCCCCACCGCCTTTACCCTGATGGGCATGGGCATGATCTTCGCGTGGCTGGCTTATCGAAGCCAGAACCCCGAACTGGCTGTGACGCAAACCCTAGACTTGATGGTGCAACGCACGTATTCGGTCATGTCCAACGATGTGTTGATTTCCATTCCGTTGTTCGTGTTCATGGGTTACCTCATTGAACGCGCCAACTTGATTGAAAAGCTCTTCAAGAGCATGCATTTGGCCACCGCGCGTGTGCCAGGCTCATTGGCTGTGGCCACCATCATCACCTGCGCCATCTTCGCAACTGCCACCGGCATTGTGGGTGCGGTGGTGACCTTGATGGGCTTGCTGGCCTTACCCGCCATGTTGCGTGCGGGTTACAGCGTGCAGTTGTCTGCGGGTGCGATTACCGCTGGTGGTTGTTTGGGCATCTTGATTCCACCATCCGTGATGTTGATCGTGTACGGTGCAACGGCTGGTGTGTCGGTGGTTAAGTTGTATGCGGGTGCATTCTTCCCCGGTCTGATGTTGGCGACCTTGTATTTGGCCTATGTGATTATTTTGGCCAAACTCAAGCCACACATGGCACCGCCCATGTCAGCTGAAGATCGCTACGTGCCATTGCCACCTGTGGCACACGAAGTGTCAATGACCATCAGCGACAAAGTGTTGCCTGGTTTGATCGGCGCGATCAAAGGCAAGCGCAACGCTGCTGTGCCAATGAACGAGTTGCTCAAGCAACTGGGCATCGCCTTGTTGCCTGCTATTTCTGCCTTGGTGATCATGGGAGCCATCTTCATGGCCGTGACTGCACCAGCGCCGCTGGAAGAAACGCAAGGCGTTGTGGCCATGGGCGAAGGATTTGACGAAGCGCCCTCAGCAGAAGAAGAAGGTGCATTGGCCGAACCTGAAGGCGACGGCCTGCAAGCCCCTCCTGGCACTGACGACGCAGCGGCTAAGGTTGTAGCCGAGGCTGCACCTTCGGCGCAAGCTGCCCCCGCCGAACCTGCGGCTGCGCAAGAGCGCTTGGATGCACCAGCCTCCTTCTGGATTGGCTTGGTCAGCGTGGCGGTGGCTTTGGCCATCTTCTATGCGTACTTCAGCTTTGCACGTCTTGAGATTTTCAAGATGTTGCTGGGTTCGTTTTTCCCACTGGCCATCATGATTTTGGCCGTGCTGGGCACCATCGTGTTTGGTTTGGCCACACCCACGGAAGCTGCAGCCATGGGATCGATGGGTGGCTTATTGTTGGCGGGCGCTTACCGCCGTCTCAACATGACGGTGATGCGCGAGTCGGTGTACCTGACCGCCAAGACCAGTGCCATGGTGTGCTGGTTGTTTGTGGGCTCTAGCATCTTCTCAGCAGCGTTTGCGTTGTTGGGCGGACAAGAGCTGATCAACACTTGGGTGCTGGGCATGGACCTGACACCGACTCAGTTCATGATCTTGGCGCAAGTCGTGATCTTCTTGCTGGGCTGGCCGCTGGAGTGGACTGAGATCATCGTGATCTTTATGCCCATCTTCATCCCGTTGCTGCCGCACTTCAACATCGACCCGCTGTTCTTCGGCTTGTTGGTGGCGTTGAACCTGCAGACCGCCTTCTTGAGCCCACCTGTGGCGATGGCAGCGTTCTATTTGAAGGGTGTGAGCCCTCCTCATGTGACGTTGAACCAGATCTTTGCGGGCATGTTGCCGTTCATGGCGATCCAAGTGTTTGCCATCTTCTTGCTCTACATGTTCCCAGCGATTGGCATGTGGCTGCCTAACGTGCTTTACAAATAAGCTGCTTTAGCACCACGCAAAGCCGCAGCGCCTTTGGCCCTGCGGCTTTTTTTATTAGGGCAAATCCTCCCCAATTCATAGCCAACTTATTCCCACATGTGCCGGCAAATCGGTATCATTGACGTTTACGTAAACGTAAACTGTGTTTAATCTTCCGTCTTCCGGAGCACCGCATGTCTGACTTGTCCGCCGAATTCCAAGCCCTTGCCAACTACAAGCCCACGCAAAAAGTGCGCTTCGTCACTGCTGCATCTTTGTTTGACGGCCACGACGCCGCCATCAACATCATGCGCCGCATCTTGCAGGGCATGGGCGCTGAAGTGATTCACTTGGGCCACAACCGCTCGGTGGATGAGGTGGTGACGGCAGCGCTGCAAGAAGACGTACAAGGCATTGCCATCAGCTCGTACCAAGGCGGCCATGTGGAGTACTTCAAGTACATGGTCGATTTGCTGCGCCAACGTGGTGGAGAACACATCCAAGTGTTTGGCGGCGGCGGCGGCGTGATCGTGCCCCCAGAAATTCGCGAACTGCAAGCCTACGGCGTGACACGCATTTACAGCCCAGAAGACGGTCAGAAAATGGGTCTGCAAGGCATGATTGGTGAGATGATCATGCGTTGCGACAAAGACTTGTCTGGCTACGCACCCAAGGCCGTGAAAGAGATTCAAGGCCATGACGAAATGTCTTGGCGCAAGTTGGCGCAGCTCATCACTGCGCTGGAGAACGAGAAGGCTGATCCAAAAGTGGTCGAAGCCGTGCGCAAAGAGTCACTGAATCACAAAGTGCCCGTGCTCGGCATCACAGGCACAGGCGGTGCGGGCAAGTCATCGCTCACCGACGAACTGGTGCGACGCATCCGTTTGGACCAAGGCGATGCGCTACGCATTGCCGTGATCTCTATCGACCCGTCACGTCGCAAGAGCGGTGGTGCTTTGTTGGGCGATCGCATTCGCATGAACGCTATCGGCCCATGGAGCAGCGGACAACGCGTGTTCATGCGCTCACTGGCTACACGCGACTTTGGCAGCGAAATCAGTGCAGCCCTGCCCGATGTATTGGCCGCCACCAAGTGCGCTGGCTTTGATCTGATCATTGTGGAAACCTCAGGCATTGGCCAAGGCGACGCCGCCATCGTGCCGCACGTAGATGTGCCCATGTATGTGATGACGCCTGAGTTTGGCGCAGCCAGCCAGCTGGAAAAAATCGACATGCTGGACTTTGCCGAGTTTGTGGCCATCAACAAGTTTGACCGCAAAGGCGCCAGCGACGCGCTGCGCGATGTGGCCAAGCAAGTGCAGCGCAACAAAGAAGCGTGGCACACCCCCACCGAGCAAATGCCCGTGTTTGGCACGATGGCTGCGCGCTTCAACGACGACGGCGTGACCGCGCTGTACCAAGCCCTCAAAGGCCGCTTGACCGAGCTGGGCCTGACTTTCAAAGAAGGCCGTTTGCCGCTGGTGGACGTGCGCCACAGCAGCAACCAAATGCCTGTGGTGCCTGCCGCTCGCACACGCTACTTGGCCGAGATCACCGACACTGTGCGCGGCTACAAAAAACGCGCACGAACACAAGCCAAACTGGCTCGCGAAATTCAACAACTACGCGAAGCTGCACGCATGTTGTCTGAGGACAAACCAGGCCGCGCCAAAGCCTCTGAAGCCGCCATCGACTTGGCCTTTGCACGCGAAGAAAACTTAGGCGCCGCAGAGCGCAAGCTCTTGGCCCAGTGGCCTGACATGCAAGCCGCCTATGCAGGCGACGAATACGTGGTCAAGATTCGCGACAAAGAGATTCGCACCGCACTCACCACCAAGTCCCTCAGCGGCACAGTGATTCGTAAAGTGGCATTGCCCACGTACGAAGACCACGGCGAAATTTTGAAGTGGCTCATGCTCGACAACGTTCCCGGCAGCTACCCCTACACCGCTGGCACATTCGCGTTCAAACGCGAAGGCGAAGACCCAACCCGTATGTTTGCGGGTGAAGGTGACCCCTTCCGCACCAACCGCCGCTTCAAGCTGGTGAGCGAGGGCATGGATGCCAAGCGTTTGTCTACCGCGTTTGACTCGGTCACGCTCTACGGCAACGACCCAGATCCACGTCCGGACATCTACGGCAAGGTGGGCAACTCAGGCGTGAACGTGGCCACGCTGGACGACATGAAGGTGTTGTACGACGGGTTTGACCTGTGCAACCCCACCACCAGCGTGTCGATGACCATCAACGGTCCTGCACCTTCTATCTTGGCGATGTTCATGAACACCGCCATCGACCAAAACATCGAGAAGTTCAAAAAGGACAACGGCCGCGACCCCACCGAAACCGAGACTGCCAAGATCAAAGAGTGGGTCATGCAAAACGTGCGTGGCACGGTGCAAGCCGACATCTTGAAAGAAGACCAAGGTCAGAACACGTGCTTGTTCAGTACCGAGTTTTCATTGAAGGTGATGGGCGACATCGCGCAGTACTTTGTGCACAACCAAGTGCGCAACTTCTACAGCGTGTCGATCAGCGGTTATCACATTGCCGAAGCGGGTGCGAACCCCATTTCTCAACTGGCGTTCACGTTGTCCAACGGTTTCACATTTGTGGAAGCCTACTTGGCGCGCGGCATGCACATCGACGACTTCGCACCGAACCTGAGCTTCTTCTTCAGCAACGGCATGGACCCCGAGTACACCGTGATGGGCCGCGTGGCACGCCGCATTTGGGCCGTGGCCATGAAAGAGAAATATGGCGCGAATGAGCGTTCACAAAAACTCAAATATCACATCCAAACCTCTGGCCGCTCATTACACGCGCAAGAGATTCAGTTCAACGACATCCGCACCACGCTGCAAGCGCTGATTGCGATTTACGACAACTGCAACAGCTTGCATACCAACGCGTTTGACGAAGCCATCACCACGCCCACCGAAGACTCGGTGCGTCGCGCCATGGCGATTCAGCTCATCATCAACCGCGAGTGGGGCTTGGCCAAAAACGAAAACCCCAACCAAGGCGCGTTCATCATCGAAGAACTCACCGAGTTGGTGGAAGAAGCCGTGCTGGCTGAGTTCGAGCGCATCGCCGAACGCGGCGGTGTGTTGGGCGCGATGGAAACCGGCTACCAACGCGGCAAGATTCAAGACGAATCGATGACCTACGAAATGCTCAAGCACACCGGCGAGCTGCCCATCATCGGCGTGAACACTTTCCGCAACCCGCACGGCGAACAAGTGATGGACAAGCTCGAACTGGCCCGCTCGACCGAAGAGGAAAAGCAAAGTCAGCTCAAGCGCTTGAACGACTTCCACACCCACCACAAGGCCGAAGCTGAAGTGCAACTGGCACGCCTGCAACAAGCCGTCATCGACAACGCCAACGTGTTTGAGGTGTTGATGGACGCGGTGCGTGTGTGTTCACTGGGGCAAATCACTAACGCCTTGTTTGAGGTGGGTGGTCAGTACCGCCGCAATATGTAATCTGTAACATCGGGGCATGAGTATTCGCCCACCCTTCACCGCCCCCACCCGTCACACTGACGCCGACAGCGCCCTTGCCCAAGTGCAGGCGCTGTACCAAACCAGCCTTGACCACCTGCGCCAAGCCATGCGCGAGTTTGTGGCGGGCAAGCAGTTTGAACAACGTGTGCGTGCCTTCTACCCGTTTGTGCGCATCCACACCAAAACAGGCGCGCTACAAGCCAACAGCGAAAGCGCAGGCCTAAGCTACGGCTTTGTGGCCGAACCTGGCCGCTACGAGACCACCCTCACCCGCCCCGATTTGTTTGCCGCGTATTACCGCGAGCAATTCCGCCTACTGTTGCAAAACCACGGCGGCACGCTGGAGGTGGGCGTGAGCCATCAGCCCATCCCCGTGCATTTTTCGTTTGCAGACCACGACCATGTGGAAGGCGAGATGAGCGCGGAGCGTCGCCAGCTCATGCGCGAGGTGTTTGACCTGCCCGACCTCACCGCCATGGACGACGGCATTGCCAATGGTACGTTTGAGGCCAAGCCTAACGAGCCGCAGCCTTTGTCGCTGTTCACCGCAGCACGCATGGACTATTCGTTGCAGCGTCTGCGCCACTACAGCGGCACATCGCCTGAGCATTTTCAGAACTATGTGTTGTTTACCAACTACCAGTTCTACATCGACGAGTTTGTGCGCTTGGGTCATGAGGCCATGCAAGACCCCAAGAGCGAATACATCGCGTTTGTGGAGCCTGGCAACGTGGTCACGCGCCGCGTTGGCCTGCCCGCCGAAGCCAACGATGCGCTAGGCAAAGTGCCACCTCGTCTGCCGCAAATGCCCGGCTACCACTTGGTGCGCGCCGACCACACCGGCATCACAATGGTGAACATTGGCGTGGGGCCTGCCAATGCCAAAAACATCACCGACCACATCGCCGTGCTGCGCCCGCACGCATGGCTGATGCTGGGCCACTGCGCGGGCTTGCGCAACACACAACAGCTGGGCGACTACGTGCTGGCCCACGGCTATGTGCGTGAAGACCATGTACTGGACGAAGAGCTGCCACTGTGGGTCCCCATCCCCGCGCTGGCCGAAATTCAAGTAGCTCTAGAGCAAGCAGTGAAGGATGTGACGCAGTGCGAAGGCGCAGAGCTCAAACGCATCTTGCGCACAGGCACTGTGGCCAGCACCGACAACCGCAACTGGGAACTGTTACCAGACAACACCCCACAGCGCCGCTTCAGCCAAAGCCGTGCTGTGGCACTCGACATGGAAAGCGCCACGATTGCTGCGAATGGTTTTCGATTCCGTGTGCCCTACGGCACGCTGCTGTGCGTGAGCGATAAGCCGCTGCACGGCGAAATCAAACTACCGGGCATGGCCAACCACTTTTACCGCGAGCGCGTGGACCAACATTTGCGCATTGGTATGCGCGCAATTGAACTATTGCGCCAGCAAGGGCCTGCGCAACTGCACAGCCGCAAACTGCGCAGCTTTGCTGAAGTGGCGTTTCAATAAGCAACTCGCCTCAAGTCAAGCGCAAAAAAGACCGCCTCAACAGAGGCGGCTTTCACGTGTGCAAGGCGCTGCTTTAAGCGCGCACTGCATCACCCATCTTCTCGCCCAAGCGCACACCTTGTGCGGCTTGCCAAGCAGGGTTGAGCGCGATGGTGTTCTTTGGCCACAGCAACACCACTGTGGAGCCCAGCAAGAAGCGGCCCATTTCGTCGCCTTGGTTCAAGCTCAGATCTTGGTCGTCGTAGTTCCACTCACGCACCGTGCCGGGGCGGGGTGGGTTGACCACGCCATGCCACGGTGTGGCCATGCTGCCCACGATGGTCGCACCGACCAACACCAACACGTATTGCTGAGGTTTTTCACCCGAGGCGGTAGGCATGTCAAACACACACACCACGCGCTCGTTACGCGCAAACAAGCCGGGCACGCCACGGGCCGTCGCGGGGTTGACCGAGAACAAATCACCAGGCACATGAATCATGCGGCGCAGGCGACCCGCGCTAGGCATGTGAATGCGGTGGTAGTCCTTGGGGCTGAGGTAAATCGTGGCAAATTCGCCGTCTTGAAACTGCGCGGCCAAGGTGGCGTCGCCACCCACCAGCGCTTGGGTGCTGTAGCTGTGGCCTTTGGCTTGGAACACTTGGTCGCCATCGATGTGGCCCAGCTGGCTGATCGCGCCGTCCACCGGGCACACAAACGCGGCATCGGCCAAGGGGCGGGCACCGGGCTTGAGGGCGCGGGTGAAGAAGTCGTTGAAGCAGGCGTACTGCGTGATGTCGGGCTGGGCTGCCTCGTCCATGTTGACTTGGTACTTGCCCACAAACCACTTGATGAGGGCGTGTGTCCATTTGCCACAACGCGCTCGCGCCACAGCGCCTGCAAACTGCGTGAGCAACTGTTTGGGCATCACATATTGGGAGAGAACAAATAAGGTATCGGACACAGGCTTGCCTTGTAATAAGTTGCGTAGATTTTAGGCGCTTCACGCCTCGCGCCCGAGCGACAGACCGCACAGCAAAACTGCCGTGCCACAGGCACAATTGACGCCATGAGCACCTCACTTTTTGAATGCAAGCACCTTCTCAAACGCTATGGTGACAACACTGTGGTGAACGATGTGTCTTTCAGCATCGCCCCCGGCGAATGCTTGGGCGTCATTGGTCCCAATGGCGCAGGCAAAACCACAACGCTGCGCATGTGCCTTGGGCTCGCGCAGCCCGATGGCGGCAGCATCAACGCGTTTGGTTTGTCCATGCCCGATGACGCACTGGCCATCAAAGCGCGCTTAGGGGTAGTGAGCCAATTCGACACCCTAGACCCTGACTTCACTTGCGCCGAAAACCTGATGGTGTTTGGCCGCTACTTCGGTATGAAGAAGGCCGACATTCAAGCGCGTATTCCGCAACTGCTGGAGTTCGCTGCGCTCTCACACAAAGCCAACGCCAAACCCGGCGAGTTGTCGGGCGGCATGAAGCGCAGACTCAGCCTTGCGCGTGCCCTGATCAACAACCCCGATTTGCTGCTGCTAGACGAGCCCACCACCGGTCTAGACCCCCAAGCCCGCCACCTGATGTGGGAGCGCTTGCAACAACTGCTGCAACAAGGCAAATCGATTTTGCTGACCACGCACTTCATGGACGAGGCCGAGCGCCTGTGCAACCGCCTGTTGGTGCTGGACCACGGCAAAAAGATTGCCGAAGGTACACCGCGTGATTTGATTGCGCAGCACCTAGAACCCGACGTGGTCGAGGTGTACGGCAATGGCGCATTGGCTTTGGTGGATAGTCCCATCGCCACACTGGCGCAGCGCGTGGAAACCAGCGGAGAGACCGTGTTCTTCTACACCCAAGATGCCGCGCAATTGCTGCAAGCGCTCAACGCCCACGCAGGCTTGCGAACGCTGCACCGCCCTGCCAATTTGGAAGACTTGTTTTTGAAAATGACCGGACGCCAAATCCGCGAGGAAGGCTAAACGCGATGCACACCTATTTCCGTTTCTGGCCCGTCTTCTTGCGCAACCTGTTGGTGTGGCGCAAGCTCGCCATTCCTAGCCTTGTGGCCAACATTGCCGAACCTTTGATGTGGCTCGTCGCCTTTGGCTATGGCCTAGGCGCTCTAGTTGGCGAGGTGACTTTGGATGAACAAAAAGTCCCTTACATCTTGTTCTTGGCCAGCGGCTCCATCTGCATGAGCGCCATGAATGCAGCAACGTTTGAAGCGCTGTACTCGGCCTTCTCTCGCATGCATGTGCAAAAAACATGGGATGGCATCTTGAACGCCCCCATGCGTTTGGACGATGTGCTCTTGGCCGAAATGCTGTGGGCCGCGTTCAAAGCCCTGTTCACCATCACCGCCATCTTGGGAGTGATGTTTGCTTTGGGCATCACCCAAAGCTGGAAGCTCTTGGCCGCGTGGCCCATCCTCTTGTTCGTAGGCATCACCTTCAGCTGCATAGCGCTCATCTTCAATGCGCTGGCTAAAGGCTACGACTTCTTCACCTACTACTTCACGCTGTTCCTCACACCCATGATGTTCTTGAGCGGCGTATTCTTCCCGCGCGATCAGCTGCCAGGCATCGTGCGCGATATCTCGGCGTGGCTTCCCCTCACCCAAGCCATCGACCTCGTACGACCCTTGTTCCTAGACCAGTGGCCTGCCAACCCTGCGCTGCACTTAGGCGTGTTGGCGGCTTATGCACTGATAGGTTGGAAGATTGCATTGCACCTGACGAAGAAGCGCTTTCGCGCCTAACTCCCGTAAGCGAGTTGGCTTGGGGCGGCTGACGATTTCTGGTACTCCAGCATGAGGAAGCCGCCCCAAGTCAACTCGCTGGAGCGCAAGAAATTGATGCACGTCAGCCAAACGCAACCCTTCCCCCGCTAACATTGATTTTTTTGATTCAACCGACAACAAGGATTTCCCAATGAGCATTCAAACCGTAGGCATCATCGGCGCTGGCACCATGGGCAATGGCATCGCACAAGCATGTGCAGTGTCTGGCGTGAACGTGGTGATGGTCGACATCTCTGACGCAGCTGTGGCCAAAGGCCTCGCCACCGTGTCGGGCAGCTTGGACCGTTTGATCAAGAAAGAAAAAATCACCGAAGCCGACAAAGCTGCCGCCTTGTCACGCATCAAAACCAGCACCAGCTACGACGACCTCAAAGGCGCACAACTCGTCATCGAAGCCGCCACCGAGAACTACGACCTCAAGGTCAAGATCGTCAAGCAACTCGACGGCATGTTGGCCCCTGAAGCCATCATCGCTTCCAACACATCTTCCATCTCCATCACCAAACTGGCCGCGGTCACTGCTCGCGCTGACCGCTTCATTGGCATGCACTTTTTCAACCCTGTGCCCATGATGGCCTTGGTTGAAATCATCCGTGGCTTGCAAACCTCGGATGCCACCCATGCGGCTGTACATGACCTGTCCACCCGCTTAGGCAAGAGCCCCATCACCGTGAAGAACTCTCCCGGCTTTGTGGTCAACCGCATCTTGGTGCCCATGATCAACGAAGCTTTCTTTGTCTTGGCCGAAGGTGTGGCCACGGCCGAAGACATCGACGCGGGCATGAAGCTCGGTTGCAACCAGCCCATTGGCCCATTGGCTTTGGCCGACATGATTGGCCTCGATGTGTGCGTGGCTGTGATGGACGTGTACTTGCAAGAATTTGGTGACAGCAAATACCGCGCTTGCCCGCTACTCAAAGAGATGGTGGCCGCAGGTCAGTTGGGTCGCAAAACCGGCAAAGGCGTTTACACCTACTAAGCGCTGCTGAAGCCCCAAAAGAAAAGCCACCCGAGGGTGGCTTTTCTTTTGGTCAAAACCGAGTGGTTTTGATTAATCAGCGTAAACGCCTGCGGCCTGAATGACAGGTGCCCACTTGGCGATTTCAGCAGCCACGAATTTCTTGTGCTCTGCTGCATCAGCACGCTTGTCGCTCACAACCACAGCGCCCAAGGCTTGTTGCTTCTTGATGAACTCTGGATCTTTCAAAGCGACTTTGAGTGCTTTGTTGATTTGCGCAGTCACATCAGCGGGGGTGCCTTTAGGAGCATACAAACCGTGCCAAATGGTGACTTCAAAACCTTTGAGGCCAGACTCTTGCAGGGTTGGCAGGTCTTTCAGTGCAGGTGTGGTCAAACGCTTGTTGGTGGTGACCGCAAATGCCTTGACGGTTTTGCCTTCGATTTGACCTGTGGTGTTGGTGGTTTGGTCGCACAACAAATCAATTTGGCCGCCCATCAAGTCGTTCAACGCAGGCGCAGTACCTTTGTAAGGCACGGTGGTCATGTCGACTTTCAATGCGCTTTGGAACATCAAACCGCACAGGTGTGAGGCAGCGCCCAAACCAGCATTACCCAAATTGATCTTGCCCTTGTTTTGCTCGATCCAAGTGGTCAACTCTTTGTAGTTGTTGGCGGGCAATGTGGGGCGACCGATCAAGGTCATAGGCACGTCATTGACCATGCCCAAGTATTCGAAATCTTCGAGGGTGTTGTAAGGCAGTTTGCGATACAGGGCTGGCGATGTGGCCATGCCGATGTGGTGCAAGAAGATGGTGTGGCCATCTTGTGGAGCCTTGGCAACTTTGTTTGCGCCAATCGTGCCACCAGCACCTGCCACGTTCTCGACCACCACGGTAGCGCCCAAAGGCTTGCGCATGGCTTCAGCCAAGTCACGTGCCACGCGGTCGGTTGGACCACCAGCAGCGAACGGCACCACGATGGTGACGGGCTTGTCTTTGATAGGGAAATCGGCAGCGTTAGCGCCAGTCAGTGTGGCCACGGCCAACACGCTCAATGCAAACAGTTTTTTCATAGGGTCTCCTTAAGTTACAGCGCATGATAGTAGAAGCAAAAAATACCTCTGCATCGGCGGGAATTACGTAGGTAAAAGCGAGTGCTAAGAGAACTTTATTGGTACGTTCTCGCGTCTTCAATCACCTTGCCGTCATTGGGCAAACTGCCCTCTGCAACGAGCTCGACTTCCGCGCGTAATTTTGTGATGTCGCGCACGGCATCACCAATCTTTTGCGCCAAACCTTCAGCCTGCGCTGCTTCAACTTTGATGCACATTTGGTCGTTGGCCATTTCGCCAGTGACCACCAAACGCGCACGCTTGATTTCAGGAAAACGCTTGACCACTTCAGCCACTTGACCTGGGTGCACAAACATACCGCGCACCTTGGTGGTTTGATCAGCACGACCCATCCAACCCTTGATGCGCACATTGGTGCGACCTGTAGGGCATTGGCCGGGCAACACAGCAGACAAGTCGCCAGTACCAAAGCGAATCAGCGGGTAATCGGGGTTGAGAGATGTCACCACCAACTCGCCCACTTCGCCTTCAGGCACGGGGTCGCCAGTACCGGGGCGAACAATTTCAACAATCACGCCTTCGTCAAGCACCAAACCTTCACGAGCTTCGGTTTCATAGGCAATCAAGCCAAGGTCGGCTGTTGCATAGCACTGGTAGCCGGCAATGCCGTGCCCTGCCAACCAATCGCGCAAGCTAGGAGGAAACGCTTCGCCCGACACCAAGGCTTTGGTGACGCTGGGCAACTTCACACCCATCTCGGCAGCTTTTTCCACAATGATTTTCAAGAAGCTCGGTGTGCCGATGTAGCCCGCAGGCTTTAACTCAGCCATCGCACCCACTTGCTGCTCGGTCTGACCTGTACCACCGGCAAACACAGTGCAACCAATGGCGTGAGCACCGGTTTCCATCATCGAGCCCGCAGGCGTGAAGTGGTAGCTGAAACAGTTGTGTGCGAGTTCGCCTTGACGAAAGCCTGCGGCGTAAATGGCACGGGCCATACGCCAGTAGTCTGCACGCGCACCTTCGGGCTCGTAAATTGTGCCGGGGCTGGCAAACACGCGCGGCATGGCTTTGCCAAAACCAATCGCTGAAAAACCGCCAAACACGTTGGTGGCGCGCTGCTCTTGCTGCTGCGCCAACAACTCGTATTTGCGAATCACAGGCAATTTGGACAATGCTTCACGCGTGGTGATGCTGGCAGCATTCACACCGGCCAAAGACTTGGCGAATGCAGGTGAATGTTTTTGTGCGTGTGCAATTTGCGCAGGCAACGCGGCCATGAGCGCAGCTTCGCGCTCGACTGGGTTACGGGTTTCGAGCGCGTCGTAGTGTTTGGACATGCAACGCTCCTCTTACGCCAACCAACGCTTGCGGCGTTTGTAGCTCTTGGCGTCTTTGAAGCTCTTGCGTTCGCCGCCACCCATACCGAGGTAGAACTCTTTCACGTCTTCGTTGTTGGCGAGGTCAGATGCAGCGCCGTCCATCACAATGCGGCCCGACTCCATGATGTAGCCGTAGTCGGCGTACTTCAAAGCCATGTTGGTGTTTTGCTCTGCAATGAGGAAGGTGACTTTTTCTTTTTCGTTCAAGTCTTTGACGATGTTGAACACCTCTTCCACGATTTGCGGGGCCAAGCCCATGGAGGGCTCGTCCAACAACACCATGTTTGGGTTGGCCATCAAAGCGCGGCCAATCGCACACATTTGCTGCTCACCACCAGAGGTGTAAGCGGCTTGCGATGTACGACGCGTTTTCAAACGTGGGAAGTAGTTGTAAACCTTTTCCAAGTTGGCTTCGATCTCGCCTTTGCTGGTGCGTGTATAGCTGCCAGTGAGCAAGTTTTCTTCAATGCTCAAGTGGGCAAAGCAATGACGGCCTTCCATCACTTGCACCACGCCGCGTTTGACGAGGTCGGCTGGTGTGAGGTTCTCGATGCGCTCACCACGCAACTCAATGCTGCCTTTGGTCACCGCACCACGCTCGCCTTGCAACAAGTTAGAAATGGCGCGCAAGGTGGTGGTTTTGCCAGCGCCATTACCGCCCAGCAATGACACGATGCTACCCTCGGGCACATTGAGCGACACGCCCTTGAGCACCAAGATGACGTGGTTGTAAATGACTTCAATGCCATTGACGTTGAGAACGATGTTGTTGGCGCTCATAACTTACCTTGCTAAAAAAACGTTGTTGGACTGGACCAAACCTGAAAGCAAACCCTGTTGTTTGCTTTGAGGTTTGGCGGCTCGTGAGAGCCGCCAAATCATCAGCCCAGAGGGCTGATTTCATGCGTCGCTGTTATGCGCCGCAGTCTGCTGCGCTACGACGTGTGAGTTTCTTCTCAGCGGCGTACTTGTCAGCGTATTGCTTGACCAAAGGCTTGATGATGGATTCATCGGCTTCGATCCAGTCAGACGTGAAGTTCCACTTCTTGCCGTCCCATGTGTGAACGCGTGCTGAACGCGAACCTTCGTGGTCCAAGCAAGATGTGCTGATTGGCTTCATCACAGTACCCAAGCCGAGCTTGTCGAGTGCTTTTTGGTCCAAAGTCAAGTTCTCCAAACCCCAACGGATTTGTTCGCCTGTCATGACCTTGCCTTTGCCGTAGCGGCTTTGCGCTTGACGCACACCTTCCACAGCCAAAGCGGCGCTGACCATGCCACGGTTGTAAAGCACAGTGCCCACTTCGTCGGCTGGGCCAGTGCCCATCTTCTTGCCGTGCACGTGAGTCTTGATGTCAGCAATGATCTTGCCGCCGTCACCTGTCACGATCAAGCCGTTGTAGCCCTTGGCAGCTTCGCCCACGTCTTTGACGTCTGGCTCAGCAGCTGACCACCAAATGCCGTACATCTTCTCGCGTGGATAACCTGTGGCCACAGCTTCTTTCAACGCGGCAGAGTTCATCACGCCCCAGCCCCACAACAAGACATAGTCTGGGCGAGCTTGACGCACTTGCAACCAAGTGGCTTTTTGCTCAACGCCTGGGTGAGCCACTGGCAACAAGCTCAGCTCAAAGCCTTGCATCTTGGCGCGCTCTTGCAAGAGTGCGATTGGCTCTTTGCCGTATGGGCTGTCGTGATAGACCAAAGCGATCTTCTTACCCTTGATGTTGCCACCTTCTTTTTTGGTGATTTGCTGCATGATGATGTCAGCGCCAGACCAATAGGTGCCCATCAGTGGGAAGTTCCACTTGAACACTTGACCATCGCTGGACTCTGAACGGCCATAGCCGCCAGTGATGAGCGAGTTTTTGTCGTTAGGGGCTTTCTCAGTCAAAGCGAATGTGATACCAGTCGACAAAGGCTGGAAGATCGCGCCTTGAGCTTTGCCCTTCAGGCGCTCGTAGCACTCCACACCGCGGTCAGTGGCGTAAGCGGTGTCGCACTCTTCAAAAGAGATCTTGACGCCGTTGATACCACCATCACGTGCATTGATGACTTTCAAATAGTCAGCATAGCCGTTGGCCCATGGCACACCGTTGGGTGCATAAGCGCCCGTGCGGTATGGCAACACGGGGAAGAATTGCTCTTTAGCTTGCGCTTGAGCGGATGTGGTGACCACAGCGCTGGCCAAACCAGTTGCTGCAACGGCCACAGCCATCATGAGGGAACGAATTTTCATTGAAGTCTCCTTAGAAAAATTATGCGAACACCAGAAAACCAACTCAGTGAGGAAACGGCCACAAACGCAGCTTTTGTTTACCCACACTCCACAACTTGGCCAAGCCATGCGGCTCGACGATCAAGAACCAAACAATCAAAGCACCGAAGATCATTTGCTCGGCATGCGTCAAAGCAGCGGTGCTGACCTCGATGCCCGCCATCGCCCCGAGGGATGGCAAGATCAAATTGATCGCAATGGGCAGCACCACAATGAAGGCCGCGCCAAAGAAGCTACCCATGATGGAGCCCATACCACCCAAGATGACCATGAACAACAACTGGAATGAACGGTCCACAGAGAACGCCGCTGGCTCCCAAGAACCGAGGTAAACGAAGGCCCACAAAGCGCCAGCCACGCCCACAATAAATGAGCTCACAGCAAAAGCGCTGAGCTTGGCGTACATCGGGCGAATGCCGATCACGGCAGCCGCCACGTCCATGTCGCGAATGGCCATCCACTCACGGCCAATCGCGCTACGCACGAGGTTTTTAGCAAGCAAACCAAACACCACCAAGAACACCAAACAGAAGGTGTATTTTTCGTATGGCGTGTTGATGGGCATGCCAAACACTTGCAAGTCGGCCACAGAGGCTGTGCCAGAAGCTGAATCGTTGGTGAACCACTTGATACGCAGGAACGCCCAGTCACAGAAGAACTGCGCGGCCAGCGTGGCCACTGCCAAATACAGGCCCTTCACACGCAAACTTGGAATGCCAAAGAACATGCCGACCAAGGTAGCGAAGAAACCACCCATCAGCAAAGCCACGATCAGCGGCATGCCTTCGATACGCACAAAGAAGTTGTAAGCGGCATAAGCCCCCACCGCCATGAAAGCACCAGAGCCCAGGGAGATCTGGCCGCAGTAACCCACCAAGATGTTCACACCCAAAGCAGCGAGGGACAAGATGAGGAAGGGAATAAGAATCGCGCGCAACATGTATTCATCAGCGAGCATGGGCACGCCGATGAATGCAAATGCGATGAGCAGCAACACGCCAATGCGGTCTTGCGTGATCGGGAAGATCTGCTGATCTTCCTTGTAAGTGGTTTTGAATTGACCGTTTTCTCTGTAAAACATGTTTCTTTTCCTTACACGCGGTCGATGATCTTCTCGCCGAAGAGACCTTGTGGACGAACCAACAAAAAGCCCAAGGCCAAGACATAAGCAAACCAAATTTCGATACCACCGCCCACATAGGGGCCGAGGAACACTTCAGACAATTTCTCGCCCACACCGATGATCAGGCCGCCGATGATGGCGCCGGGCACGGATGTCAGGCCACCCAAAATCACCACCGGCAAGGCACGCAAAGCCACGGTGGAGAGTGAGAACTGAACGCCCAACTTAGAACCCCAAATCATGCCGGCCACCAAAGCCACCACACCGGCGACACACCAAACGATGACCCAAATGCGGTTGAGTGGAATACCAATGGATTGAGCCGCTTGGTGGTCATCCGCCACAGCGCGCAAGGCGCGACCGGTGGTGGTCTTTTGGAAGAACACACTGAGCAAGGCAACCAGTGCAGCTGCGATCACGGCCGCGACCAAGTCTTCTTGGTTGATCATGATGCCGCCGTCAAAAGTAGACTGCATCAACAACAACGGTTCTTTGGGCATGCCCACGTCAATTTTGTAGATGTCGCTGCCGAAGATGGTTTGACCCACACCGTCCAAGAAATAGGTAATACCCAAGGTCGCCATCAACAAGGTCGTGCCTTCTTGGTTGACCAAGTGACGCAACACCAAGTATTCAATCACCCAAGCCACGATGAACATCACCGCCGCAGCGCCAGCGAAGGCCAGCAAGTTGACGAGCACAAAGTGGGTGATGCCAAAGTACATCGGGATCCATTCGCCAAAGCGGGCCATGGCCAACGCAGCAAACAACACCATCGCACCTTGCGCGAAGTTAAACACGCCAGAGGCTTTGTAAATCAGCACGAAGCCGAGGGCCACCAACGAATACAGCATGCCTGCCATGAGGCCGCCGAAGAGGGTTTCAAGAAAAAATCCCATGGTCTTGTCCTTAGTGTGAAGTGCCGAGGTAAGCGCTGATCACTTCCTCGTTGTTGCGCACCTCATCGGGGGTGCCGTCGCCGATCTTTTTGCCGTAGTCGAGCACAACCACGCGATCAGAAATATCCATCACCACACCCATGTCGTGTTCGATCAACACGATGGTGGTGCCAAATTCGTCGTTCACGTCCAAGATGAAGCGACACATGTCTTGCTTCTCTTCCACGTTCATACCGGCCATGGGCTCGTCGAGCAACAACACTTGCGGCTCAAGCGCCAGCGCGCGTCCTAAGTCCACACGCTTTTGCAAACCGTAGGGCAACTGGCCCACAGGTGTTTTACGGAAGGCTTGAATTTCAAGGAAGTCGATGATGCGCTCGACTTTTTCGCGATGCATCATTTCTTCTTGCTCTGCGGGGCCAATGCGCAAGGCTTGCATGAAGAGATTGCTCTTCATGCGCAGGTTACGGCCCGTCATGATGTTGTCGAGCACGCTCATGCCTTTGAACAAAGCTAAGTTTTGAAAGGTGCGCGCAATGCCCATGGTGGCCACTTGGTGGCTGTCCATGTGGTCAAAAGTTTGGCCACGAAAGGTGATGGAGCCCTCTTGCGGCGTGTACACACCGTTGATGCAGTTGAGCATCGAGCTCTTACCTGCGCCGTTGGGGCCAATGATGGCGCGCACTTCGTGCTCTTTGACGTTGAACGAAATGTCCGTCAACGCCTTCACGCCGCCGAAACGCAAACTGATGTTGTTGACGTCGAGGATGACGTCGCCGATTTTCTTACTCATGCTGCTTTCCCCACAGGTGCGAAGGTTTTCGCGTCTGACAGTTTCAATGTCGCGCTGACGCTGCCTGTGCGGCCGTCTTCAAACTTCACTTGGGTTTCAATGAATTGTTCGGTTGCGCCGTTGTAGAGCGCGGTGACCAAGGCGTCGTATTTTTCGGCGATGAAGCCACGACGCACTTTGTTGGTACGTGTCAGCTCGCCGTCGTCCGCATCCAACTCTTTGTGCAAAACGAGGAAGCGGCTCACTTGGCTACCGGCCAAGAGTTCATCAGCTGCCAAATCGGCGTTGACTTTTTCAACGCACTCTTTGATCAGCTGATATACCTCAGGCTTTTGCGCCAAATCGGTGTAGCCAGCGTAGGGCAAGTTGCGACGCTCAGCCCAGTTACCTACGGCTTCCATGTCGATGTTGATCATCACGCACACTTTTTCGCGTTGGTCGCCATAGGCCACCACTTCTTTGATGTGCGGGAAGAACTTGAGTTTGTTCTCCACGTACTTCGGTGCAAACATAGCACCGTCGTTTTCGCCGCCTTTGATGCGACCCACGTCTTTGACACGGTCGATGATTTTCAAGTGACCATGCGCATCCAAGAAACCTGCATCACTGGTGTGATACCAGCCGTCAGCAGTGAGCACTTCAGCGGTGGCCTTGTCGTTCTTGTAGTAGCCCTTGAGCAGGCCTGGTGACTTGACCAAGATTTCGCCGTTGTCTGCCACTTTGATTTCTACACCGGAGCAAGGCACGCCCACGGTGTCGGCGCGAGCTTCGTGGTCGGGCTGCAAGCAGACGAACACGGCGGTTTCTGTGGAACCATAAAGCTGCTTCAAGTTCACGCCAATGGCGCGATAGAAGCTGAACAGATCTGGGCCAATCGCCTCACCTGCGGTGTAGGCCACGCGCACACGGCTCATGCCGAGGTTGTTGCGCAGTGGGCCATACACAAAGAAGTTACCCAATGTGTAGAGCAAGCTGCCGGCCAAACCAATGGATTTGCCATCCATTTTGGTGGGGCCGTATTTGCGAGCCACGTCCATGAAGTAATGGAACATACCGCGCTTGAGTGCGCTGGCATCTTCCATGCGAATCATCACACTGGTCAGCAAGCCTTCAAACACGCGGGGTGGCGCGAAGTAGTAAGTGGGGCCAACTTCTTTCAAGTCGATGGTGACGGTGGCAGCCGACTCGGGGCAGTTCACCACATAACCGCAGTACAACCACTGGGCGTAACTGAAGATGTTTTGACCAATCCAAGCGGGTGGCAAATAGGCCAACACGTCTTCGTGAGAGGTGAGTTTGTCGAACAAAGCGCCAGCTTCAGCACGGTTGATGAGCGAGTTGTGCGTGTGCACGACACCTTTGGGGTTACCTGTTGTACCCGAGGTGAAGAACATCGCGCCGACGTCGTCGGTGTGCGCTTTTTCAACTTCGTCTTTGAAAAACTCAGGATGCTGCTTTGCAAACACCTCGCCAGCCGCGAGCAATTCTTCGATTGACCCCAGACCTGGCTCGTCGTACTTGCGAAGACCGCGTGGATCATCAAAGAAGATGCGTGCAATTTGTGGGCATTGCTCACGAATCTCGAGCAGCTTGTCGACTTGTTCTTGGTCCTCCACCACCGCAAAACGCACTTCGGCGTTGTTGAGTGGGAACACGCACTCTGGCGCTGCCGCGTCTTGATACAGAGGAATTGGGATTGCGCCCAATGATTGCGCCGCCAGCATGGTGGCGTAAAGGCGGGGGCGGTTGGAACCAATCACCACCATGTGCTCGTTGCGCGTGAGCCCTGCTTGGTGCAAGCCGCACGCCATGTGCTCCACCATCTTGGCCATGTCGGCCCAAGTGGTGGTTTGCCAAATGCCGTATTCCTTCTCACGCATGGCGGGCGCTGCGGGACGCTCGCTGGCATGCTTGAGTAACAGTCGTGGGAACGTGGTCTGCATTCCTAATCCTTGCGTTGTGTTCGACAAAAAATCATGACGCGCAAGAACTGCGCTTCAGATGTTGGGTGCGATAGTAGGCTCGGGTTTGACGCCAAGTTGTCGTTTCGACGACAATCTAGGGTAGACACTGAGCAGTGATTACCCGAATAAAACTTTTGACTTGATTGACGGCTATGGCAAATGCATCGAGTGTTTTTCAGCGCAGACGTAGCGCAACCCCCTCCGAATTGGCCGCCATCCCATGGCTTGCATTGTTGACTTTGAACGAGCGCAAACGCATCGAATCTCAAGTGGTGGTGAGCGATCCCATGCCTGGCGACTATGTGTGCCGCATGGGACGTGAAGCCACCTTTTGGTTTGGTGTGGTGGAAGGCCTGTTGAAAATGAGCACTGACAGCGCCAGCGGCCGCACCATCACCTTCACGGGCGTGCCGCCCGGCGGCTGGTTTGGCGAGGGCACAGCGATCAAGCGTGAGACTTACCGCTACAACATCATGGCGCTGCGGCACAGCGTGGTGGCTGGCATTCCTGTCGACACCTTTCACTGGTTGCTCGACAACTCGATTGGCTTTAACCGCTTTGTGATGAATCAACTCAACGAGCGTTTGGCACAGTTCATTGAAGCACGCGAGATTGACCGCTCCACTGACCCCGATGTGCGCGTAGCGAGAAACTTGGCCACACTGTTTAATCCCACGCTCTACCCAGGCGTGGGCGAGGTGTTGCGCATCACTCAGCAAGAGTTGGCCTACCTCGTTGGCTTGTCGCGCCAGCGCGTGAATGTCGCGTTGAATCGTCTCGAAGAGCAAGGCGCGATTCGCATTGAATACGGCGGCATGCGCGTGCTCAACCTTTCGGCTTTACGCGCCAGTGGCACTTAGAATTTGCCCCTTATGCCAGACACCCCCTCAGAACTCATCCGCCTCAACAAACGCATGGCCGAACTTGGCCTGTGCTCACGCCGCGAGGCCGATGCGTGGATAGACCAAGGCTGGGTGTTGGTCAACGGCCGCCCTGCTGAAATGGGCGTGAAAGTTGGCCCCAACGACCGCGTGGAGGTGGATCCTCGCGCCAAGGGCCACCAAGACACGCAAGTCACGATCCTGCTGCACAAGCCCATGGGCTATGTGAGCGGCCAAGCCGAAGACGGGCATGAGCCCGCGATCATGTTGATCAACCCTCGCACGCATTGGACGGGCGACTCATCCAAGCGACGCTTCACACCCACACAGTTGCGCAGCCTCGCCCCTTCGGGCCGACTCGACATCGACTCCACTGGCTTGTTGGTGCTGACCCAAGACGGCCGCGTTGCGCGCCAGTTGATTGGCGAAGACTCGGACATGGAAAAAGAGTATTTGGTGCGCGTGACCTACACCGGCCAAGAAAACACCGCCGCGGCCACCGCTGCATCTGCCACCTATGGCGGCAGAGCCAACCAACTCAGCGCCATTGGCGACCACGACCGCGTGACCAACAACGTCCAATCGGTCTTTCCAAAGGCTCAGCTCGAACGTTTACGCCACGGCTTGAGTTTGGATGGCAAGCCACTCAAACGTGCACAAGTGGAATGGCAAAACCCAGAGCAGCTTCGCTTTGTTCTGACCGAAGGGAAAAAGCGCCAAATTCGCCGCATGTGCGAACAAGTCGGCCTTCAGGTTGTAGGCCTCAAGCGCATCCGTATTGGACACGTCCAACTGGGGCAGCTGCCTGCGGGGCAATGGCGCTACCTTGGGGCGCATGAGCGCTTTTAATTTCCGCAAATTTCCTGCGCTTGATCCCTCTTGAAATTTAGGCCTGCGCCCCACATCTTGGGGCGTTGTTTTTTTGTAATTTAGTTTTTGAAGACCATGACCAAACAAACCCATTCCTTCCAAGCCGAAGTTTCACAGCTGCTGCACCTTGTCACGCACTCGCTGTACTCCAACAAAGAAATCTTCTTGCGCGAGCTGGTGTCCAACGCCTCCGACGCCTGCGACAAGCTCCGCTATGAAGGTTTGAACAACGATGCCTTGTTTGAAGGACAGTCAGACCTCGAAGTGCGCGTGAGCTTTGACAAAGACGCTCGCACACTGACCATTGCCGACAACGGCATTGGCATGAGCCAAGAAGAAGCCATCGCCCACCTCGGCACGATTGCCAAGAGCGGCACACGCGAGTTCATGGGCAAGCTCAGCGGCGATGACAAAGCCAATGCCAAAGACCAAGGCGCTTTGATTGGCCAGTTTGGTGTGGGCTTTTACTCTGGCTACATCGTGGCGGACCGCATCACGGTGGAATCTCGCCGCGCAGGCCTGAAAGCGAGCGAGGGCGTGCGCTGGAGTAGCACCGGCACGGGCGACTTTGAGGTAGAGACCATCACCCAAGCCGAGCGCGGCACAAAAATCATTCTTCACTTGCGTGACGACGCCGAGGAATATCTGAGCGCGTGGAAGCTCAAGTCGGTCATCAACAAATACTCAGACCACATTTCTTTGCCCATCCGCATGCGCAAAGAAGAATGGAAAGAGGGCCAGAACGATCAGCCCGGCGAAATGGTGCTGACCGACGAATGGGAAACCATCAACCAAGCCAACGCGCTCTGGGCACGCCCCAAGAAGGACGTGACCGACGAGCAACACAACGAGTTTTACAAACACATCAGCCACGACTTTGAGCCACCTTTGGCTTGGAGCCACAACCGCGTGGAAGGCAGCACCGAATACACCCAGCTGTTGTACATCCCTGGCAAAGCGCCGATGGACTTGTTCAACCGCGACAAAAAAGCGGGCTTGAAGCTGTACGTGAAACGCGTGTTCATCATGGACGATGCCGAGGCCTTGATGCCCTCTTACCTGCGCTTCATCAAAGGCGTGGTGGACTCGGCCGATTTGCCACTGAACGTGAGCCGTGAGTTGCTGCAAGAAAGCCGCGACGTCAAAGCCATTCGCGAAGGCAACACTCGCCGCGTGTTGGCCGTGTTGGAAGACTTGGCCAAACACGACAAAGCTCCTGCGGCTGGAGACGATGGCGTGACGGATGTGCTGAATGACGAAGACAAGCCCAAGCAAGGCAAATACAGCCAGTTTTACGCCGAGTTCGGCGCAGTGCTGAAGGAAGGCTTGGGCGAAGACTTTTCCAACAAAGACAAGATCGCCAAGCTGCTGCGCTTTGCCAGCACCAGCACTGACACCGTGAGCGTGTCATTTGCCGACTACAAAGCTCGCATGAAAGAAGGCCAAGAGGCCATCTACTACATCACCGCTGACACATTGGCTGCTGCCAAGAACAGCCCACAGCTCGAAGTGTTCCGCAAAAAGGGCATCGAAGTCTTGTTGATGACCGACCGCGTGGACGAGTGGGCCTTGAACTTTGTGCAAGAGTTTGACGGCACACCATTGCAATCTGTCGCCAAGGGGGCTGTGGATTTAGGCTCGCTGCAAGACGAAGCCGAGAAGAAAGCAGCGGAAGATGCTGCTGAAAACTTCAAGCCTGTATTGGCCAAGCTCAAAGAAGCTTTGAAAGACAAAGCCGACGACGTGCGCGTGACCACCCGCTTGGTTGACTCACCTGCCTGCTTGGTTGTCAAAGACCACGGCATGTCCATGCAATTGGCCCGCATGCTCAAGCAAGCTGGCCAACAAGCGCCTGAGATGAAGCCCATCTTGGAAGTGAACGCTGAGCACGCATTGGTGAAGAAGCTGAGCGGCGATGCCAACCCTAACTTCAACGACTTGGCGCACATCTTGTTTGACCAAGCCTTGTTGGCTGAAGGTGGCTTGCCAGACGACCCTGCCGCCTATGTGAAACGTGTGAACGCACTTTTGGTGTAAAACATGGTCCATGGCACACATGGACACCCCCTACCCCGCGTCTATAGACGACTTGAAGACCAACACGCAAGTGTTGGCCTTTGACATTTTTGGCACGGTGGTCGACTGGTACGGCAGCATCGTGCGCGAAATGCAAGCGCTTTACCCTGCTGTGGATGCCAACGCTTTTGCGCTGGCTTGGCGTGCTGGTTATCAGCCTGCCATGGCGCGTGTTCGCTTGGGCGAATTAGGGTGGACGCGCATTGATGAGCTGCACCGTTTGATTCTGGATGACTTGCTGCCCAAGTTCGGCTTGTCGCATTTGACGGAGGCTGAGCGTGTTCACCTCAACCGCGTATGGCATCGATTAGACGCTTGGCCTGACAGCGTGGCGGGCCTACAAAGATTGAAAAACAAGTTCACCATTTGCTCGCTCTCTAACGGCAACATCGGGCTTCTCACTAACATGGCCAAGCGAGCCGGTTTACCTTGGGACTGTGTGTTGTCTGCTGAGGTATTCCGCGCCTACAAGCCCGATCCTGCGACTTATCTGGGTGTTGCTTCAACATTCGATTTACAACCACACCAAGTCATGCTGTGCGCCGCGCATCACGATGACTTAGAAGGCGCACGCGCAAGTGGCTTGCGTACGGCCTACATTGAGCGACCTTTTGAGTTTGGTGCAGCTCAGCCTAAAGATGTGTCGCCTCAAGCTGGCAACGATTTGCATGCGCGGGACATTCACGCACTGGCCGACCTACTCGGCTGTTAAGCGTACAGAGGATCTTCTTGCATGGCTTCGCATTGCTCAACCAGCATATGCGTTTGACCAGCCCAATAGTCGCTGCTGCCAAACCATGAAAAGTGCTGCACAAAGGCTGGGTCGTCTCTGCGCCTTGCCAGCCATGCGCTGTAGTGAATCAAACGCAAGGTGCGCAATGGTTCGATCAACGCCAGTTCGCTGCGATTGAGCTCGCGCATTTGTTCGTAGCCGTCTAGGAGCATCGACAGCTGCTGCGTTTGTTGTGCACGCTCGCCACTGAGCAACATCCACAAGTCTTGAATGGCAGGCCCCATGCGCGCATCGTCGAGGTCTACAAAGTGTGGGCCGCCATTGGGCAGGTCTGTGGGTGTCCACAAAATATTGCCAGGATGACAATCGCCATGCAGGCGAATGTGATGCGCCGGATGTGCTGCAAATTTATCCTTAGCAATGTCTATCGCTTGGTTGCACACGGCCAGCCATTCGGTTTGTTGGTCCATGGGGATGATGCTGTGCTCCATCAGCCAATCGCGCGATTCAACGGCAAATGTATTCACATCTAATGTGGGGCGAGATGTGAAGTCTTGCTGTGCGCCGACGTTGTGAATCCGCGCGATGAAGCGACCGATCCATTCCAACACTTCTGCATCGTCTAGCTCAGGCATACGTCCGCCGCGACGTGGACTGACGCTGAATGCAAAGCCATGTGCATGATGCAAGGTCTTGCCATGCAAATTGAGCGGCCCTACCAATGGGACTTCCTCAGCCATCAGTTCTGCCGCAAAACTGTGCTCTTCCAAGATTTGCGCATCGCTCCAACGCTCTGGCCGGTAAAACTTGGCGACCACTGAGCTGTTGTCATCCAGCATAGCTTGGTAAACACGGTTCTCGTAAGAGCTCAGCGCTGTGAGACGGCCATCGACTTCCAGCCCTAAATCCGCCAGTGCATCCAGCACCACATCGGGCGTTAGTGCTTCATAGGCGTGGTGCTTGGCCTCGCTGTCAAACACCCCAGACAACCTCTTTGTCTTCGGCGTGTGCGCGGCGCAGCATGTCGATGAAGGGCACGACACGTTGCTTCAAACTGATGGTTCGAGGACCTTCGGCAGACGGCGCTGCCGCCTCGTCTTCACCCTCACCTCTGCTCACATCTTTTCTCGCTTGAATGGCGAGTTCTTCTTGTGCCACTGCATCATTTAAGGCATCAATTGCAGTCAACATTTCATGCGCGAGGATGATCCCTTTTACACCTGGATCTTTACCAATGATTTTGAGAATCTGCTTGCCTTGCGGTTCCAACATGATGAGGTCGCCAGTGGCTTTCGATTTGAATTTGTACAACATGTTTTCATTGTGCGCTTATGTAGCGCTTCGTCAACTTTGTTTATCTCATTGTCCGAGCAAAGGATCCACCACTGCATGGAAGGCCTGTGGATTCTCAAACATCACCCAGTGACCGGCATCGTGCACAACATGGAATGACGACATGTTTGAAAGCACGTTTGGTATTTCTAGCAATGTCTCTTTGTACAAAGCATCTGATTCTGCCCACACACCATGAACAGGGCAGGCCCACCGTGCTTGCACTTTTGCCAATACGTCAGTTCGAGCAATGCGTCTACGTCGTAACCTGTCTCGCGCAACGTTGGCAACTTGAAGATCAATCACACCCTCAGTCACACTTTCTGGTTGCACAAACATCATGGTGTTGAGGTTGTGTCTATGTACTTGACGTTGCGCAACTTTGTCCATATTTGGTGTCATGCCACGCATGGGCAACTCTTTGCCAAACAACCCCAAGCCAGGTGCGCCAACCAAGATCAATTGGCGCATCAGTGCCGGATACTCTGCAGCCACCAGTCCTGCCGTCATGCCGCCAAAAGAAAAACCGATCACATCTACAGCGTCGAGATGAAATGTGTGCTTTAGGATTTCAGCGATGTAAGGCACTAAGCCATCAGCATCTGTGACCCCCTCTGGCAAACTCGAATCGCCGAAGCCAGGTATGTCAAGCGCCCACACTTCACGATGCTGGGCGAAATGTTCAACGTTGCGCAACCAGTGTGTCCAGCTGCCAGAACCACCGTGTAACAGCACCAAACGTCTTGGCATGTCGTGCCCATCGTCAAGGTTCACATTTGTCATTGCGCCGACTTGTAGCGGCTTCTTCGAGCCCCATACATGCCAGACAGCTTGACCCCATGCATAGCTTTGCACGATGCGTTGTGACAGGGCCTCGACACGTGTGATGTCCATGTGTGAATTTTCCAAGAAAAACGCCCACTGAATAAATTCAGCGGGCGTTTTAAAGTGGTTGCGCGAGTAGGATTTGAACCTACGACCTTTGGGTTATGAGCCCAACGAGCTACCAGGCTGCTCCATCGCGCGTTAAGAGGATTAGTATAACCTATTAAGCGGCTGTTTCGGTAGAAGAAGCCTCAGAAACTTCTGGGCGATCAACCAATTCAACGTAAGCCATCGGCGCGTTGTCACCCACGCGGAAACCCATTTTCAAAATACGGGTGTAACCACCTGGACGTGTCTTGAAACGTGGGCCCAATTCGTTGAACAACTTCACAACGCTGTCACGATCGCGCAAACGATCGAATGCCAAGCGGCGGTTTGCAACGGTAGGCTCTTTGGCCAAAGTGATCATCGGCTCGATGACGCGACGCAATTCTTTGGCTTTTGGCAATGTGGTTTTGATGGCTTCGTGCTCGATGAGCGAGTTCATCATGTTGCGCAACATAGCCAAACGATGTGAGCTAGTGCGGTTGAGTTTGCGAAGTCCGTGTCCGTGACGCATTTTGATTTCCTTTGATGTTTTGCCGGCCGCCGTATCAGGTACGGCCAGTGGACTTTTAAAAGTCAGTGGTTTTAAATTAACGACGCTCTAAACCGGCAGGTGGCCAGCTTTCGAGTTTCATACCCAAAGTCAAGCCGCGTGAAGCGAGCACTTCTTTGATTTCGTTGAGTGACTTACGACCCAAGTTAGGGGTCTTGAGCAACTCATTTTCAGTGCGCTGGATCAGGTCACCGATGTAATAGATGTTTTCTGCTTTCAAGCAGTTGGCAGAACGAACCGTCAATTCCAACTCGTCGACAGGGCGCAACAAAATCGGATCGAATGATTGGCTGCTTGCAGCAGGCGCAGTCATGATGCCAGTCAAAGCATCGCCTTCCAACTGTGCGAACACAGCCAGTTGCTCAACCAAGATTTTGGAAGATGCGCGAACAGCGTCTTCAGCAGAAATCGCACCGTTGGTTTCGATTTCCATGACCAAACGGTCGAGATCGGTACGTTGTTCAACGCGTGCGTTTTCGACGCTGTAGCTGACGCGGCTCACTGGAGAGAACGCAGCATCCAACACGATACGACCGATGGACTTGCTTGGCTCTTCGCCATAACGACGCACAGTACCTGGCACATAGCCACGGCCTGTTTCAACTTTGAGCTGGATGTCAATCTTGCCACCTTGTGACAAGTTAGCAATCACGTGCTCAGGGTTGATGATTTCAACATCGTGAGGCACTTGGATGTCTGCAGCAGTCACAGCACCTTCGCCGTCTTTGCGCAAACTCAAAGTCACTTCATCGCGGTTGTGCATTTTGAACACAACGCCTTTGAGGTTCAACAAGATGTTGACCACGTCTTCTTGCACGCCGTCGATTGACGAGTACTCATGCACCACGCCAGCGATGGTGACTTCAGTCACTGCATAGCCAACCATGGATGACAACAAAACGCGACGCAGGGCATTGCCCAACGTGTGACCGTAGCCACGCTCAAACGGCTCCAAGGTGACCTTGGCGCGGTTAGGACCCAATTGCTCGACGTGAATATTTTTTGGTTTCAGCAAGTTCGTTTGCATTCAGATTTCCTCTCAATACCCCCGGTTCGTTACACCGGTAAGGCTGGGTGTCTGGACCACGCTGCGCGAGCAGGCAGCGTGGGGCGCGTTAGGTTGAAAACTTCAACCAGGATTAACGCGAGTAAAGTTCGACGATCAGCGATTCGTTGATGTCCGCAGCAAATTCGTCGCGGTCTGGCGTCTTCTTGAAGATGCCTTCTGCTTTTTCGAGGTTGACTTCAACCCAAGCAGGCATGCCCACTTGTTTTGCCAACTCGAGCGCTTCCAACACGCGGCCTTGCTTTTTAGACTTTTCGCGCACAGCCACCACGTCACCGGCTTTCACCAAGTATGAAGCGATGTTGACTTGATGACCGTTCACAGTGATGGCCTTGTGTGACACCAACTGACGTGCCTCAGCACGTGTAGAACCGAAGCCCATACGGTACACCACGTTGTCCAAACGTGTTTCCAAAATGGTCAACAGGTTTGCACCAGTGTTACCTTTTTGGCGGTCGGCAGCTGCGAAGTAACGGCGGAACTGACGCTCCAACACACCGTACATGCGTTTGACTTTTTGTTTTTCGCGCAATTGCAAACCGAAGTCAGACGTACGCTGACCTGATGTGCGGCCGTGTTGGCCTGGTTTGCTGTCGAATTTGCACTTGTCGCTGATAGAGCGGCGTGCGCTCTTCAAGAACAAGTCGGTGCCTTCACGGCGTGAGAGTTTGGCCTTGGGGCCTAGGTAACGTGCCACTTGAATTTCCTTATCTAATCAGCTGCTCGCTAGAAGCGAGGAGCCGCTGGGGGTTAGCCAGCGGCGGTGGGCTTGTGGTTAACAGTAAAAAGCGAAGAACGCTTAGATACGACGACGCTTTTGTGGACGGCAGCCGTTGTGCGGCACTGGAGTCACGTCAGCAATCGAGTTGATGCGAATGCCCAATGCGGCCAAAGCGCGCACTGAAGATTCACGGCCAGGACCTGGACCTTTGATCTCGACATCAAGGTTTTTGATGCCTTGATCAACGGCAGCGCGGCCAGCAACTTCCGAAGCCACTTGAGCTGCGAAAGGTGTGGACTTGCGTGAGCCCTTGAAACCTTGACCACCTGACGAAGCCCATGACAAAGCATTGCCTTGGCGGTCAGTGATGGTGATGATGGTGTTGTTGAACGACGCGTGCACGTGCGCGATGCCGTCAGCAATGTTCTTACGAACCTTTTTACGTACGCGTGAAGCTGCGCCGCTTGGTGATTTAGCCATTGTTCAATCCTATTATTTCTTCAACGACTGGGCTGCTTTACGCGGACCCTTGCGTGTACGAGCGTTGGTACGCGTACGTTGACCACGCATTGGCAGACCACGACGGTGACGGAAGCCGCGGTAGCAACCTATGTCCATCAAACGCTTGATGTTCATTGTTGTTTCGCGACGCAAGTCACCTTCAATGGTGAATTCAGCGATCTGGTCACGGATCTTTTCGAGGTCCGAGTCAGTCAGATCTTTGATCTTCTTTGCGTAATCAATGCCACATGCTTCGCAAATTTTGCGAGCGCGTGTGCGACCAATACCGAAAATCGATGTCAAACCGATTTCAGCGTGTTTGTGCGGCGGAATGTTAATGCCAGCGATACGTGCCATGTGCGTCCTCTTTAAACCAGTTCAATCAACCTTGACGCTGTTTGTGGCGTGGATCTGTACAGATCACACGAACCACGCCCTTGCGGCGGATGATTTTGCAGTTGCGGCAAATTTTTTTGACCGAAGCCGAAACTCTCATTTCACTCTCCTAAAACTCATTTCATTTCACACCCTCATTGGCATGAAACACGACTTTTTTACTTGGCCCGTTAGAGCGTTGTTTTGAAACTTGCCTTCTTCAACAGCGATTCGTACTGTTGACTCATCATGTAGTTTTGCACTTGGGCCATAAAGTCCATGGTGACAACCACAATAATCAGCAACGAAGTACCACCGAAGTAAAAAGGCACGTTGTATTTCAAGATCAAGAACTCAGGTAGCAAACACACAAAGGTGATGTACACGGCGCCCGCAAGCGTGAGTCGAACCAAAATTTTGTCGATGTATTTGGCAGTGTGGTCGCCGGGACGAATACCGGGCACAAAAGCACCGCTCTTCTTCAGATTATCCGCTGTTTCTCGGCTGTTAAAGACCAAGGCGGTGTAAAAGAAGCAGAAAAACACAATCGCAGCTGCATACAACATCACGTAGACAGGCTGTCCAGGTGCAAGTGCTGCAGAAATATCTTTGAGCCAACGCATGCTGTCACCAGAGCTGAACCAGCTCACCACAGTTGCGGGCAAGAGAATGATGGACGAAGCAAAGATGGGAGGAATCACACCTGCCATGTTCAACTTCAAGGGCAAGTGAGACGATTGACCGCCGTACACCTTGTTACCCACTTGGCGACGCGCATAGTTCACCAAGATTTTGCGTTGGCCGCGCTCAACGAACACCACGAAGTACGTGACCAAGGCCACAACAATCACGATGACGATAGCCGCCAAAATGCTCATCGCGCCAGTACGCACCAGTTCAAGCAAGCCACCGATAGAACCGGGCAAGCCTGCTGCGATACCAGCAAAAATCAGAATTGAGATACCGTTACCCAAACCACGCTCAGTGATTTGCTCGCCCAACCACATCAAGAACATGGTTCCTGCAGTCAAACTGATCATGGCAGTCATACGGAAACCAAAGCCTGGCACATTGACCAAACCAGCAGAAGCTTCCAACGCCAAAGCAATACCCATGGATTGGAACAAAGCCAAACCCAAAGTACCGTAACGCGTGTACTGCGTGATCTTGCGACGACCTGCTTCGCCTTCTTTCTTGAGTTGCTCCAGAGAAGGCAACACATATGTCAGAAGCTGCATGATGATCGATGCAGAGATGTAAGGCATGATGCCCAACGCGAACACGGTGAAGCGCGAGAGCGCGCCGCCCGAGAACATGTTGAACAAGCTCAAAATACCGCCCTGCTGGCCCTTGAACAATTGTTGCAATTGGTCTGGGTTGATGCCGGGCACAGGAATGTGCGCACCCACGCGGTATACCACCAAGGCGAGCAACAAGAAGACCAGACGGCGACGGAGGTCGCCATACTTGTCAGTATTGCCAATCGATGGAGAGGTAGTTGCCACGGAGTGCTTTTCCTGTATCTAACGTTTAAGCGACAGAGCCGCCAGCGGCTTCGATCGCAGCTTTAGCGCCGGCAGTTGCGCCGATGCCATTGAGCTTGACAGCTGTTGTGAGTTCGCCAGTCTTGACAACCTTGACCACGCGAGCGATAGATGCCACGAGGCCAGCGGCCTTCAATGTCAACATATCAACTTCAGCAGCGCCGAGTTGTTGCAAGTCAGCCAAAGTCACTTCGTCGTTGTACTTCAAAGTGGTGGACTTGAAGCCGCGCTTAGGCAAACGACGTTGCAAAGGCATTTGACCGCCTTCGAAACCAACCTTGTGGTAGCCGCCTGAACGAGACTTTTGACCTTTGTGACCGCGACCAGCAGTCTTGCCGAGGCCAGAGCCGATACCGCGACCAACGCGACGCTTGGCGTGTTTTGCGCCAGGTGCGTGGGTGATGTTATTGAGTTCCATCTTCAACCTTTTACAGCACTTTGACCAGATAGCTGATCTTGTTAATCATGCCGCGCACTGCAGGCGTGTCTTGCAACTCGCTCACAGAATTCAGTTTGCGCAAGCCCAAGCCACGAACGGTGGCACGGTGCGATTCTTTGGTGCCAATTGGGCTACGCACCAATTGGATCTTCACAGTTTGAGGGGTAGTCATTGAATGCTCCGAGATTAAGCGAAGATTTCTTCGATGTTTTTGCCACGCTTAGCAGCAACTTCTGCTGGCGTAGTTGAATTATTCAAAGCATCCAAGGTTGCACGAACCATGTTGTATGGGTTTGATGTACCGTGGCTTTTTGCCACGATGTCAGTGATACCCATCACTTCGAACACAGCGCGCATTGGACCGCCCGCGATGATGCCGGTACCCTTAGGTGCTGGAATCATCATGACGTTTGCAGCACCGTGACGACCGTGCACCGTGTGATGAATCGTGCCGTTTTTCAAAGTGACTTTAGTCATGTTGCGACGGGCTTCTTCCATCGCTTTTTGAACAGCAGCTGGCACTTCTTTCGACTTGCCTTTGCCCATGCCCACGCGGCCATCGCCGTCACCCACCACAGTCAAAGCTGCAAAACCGAGAATACGGCCGCCCTTAACCACTTTGGTGACGCGGTTGACCGCGATCATTTTTTCGCGGAGTCCGTCTTCTGGACCATCACCCTGCGCTTTAGCTTGAAATTTAGCCATGTGTAATTTCCAATCCGATTAGAACTGCAAGCCAGCTTCGCGGGCTGCGTCGGCCAAAGCCTTGACGCGACCGTGGTAAGCAAAACCTGAACGGTCAAACGCCACTTTTTCGACGCCAGCTTTTTTCGCTTTTTCAGCGATCAGCTTGCCAATCACTTGCGCCGCATTGACGTTGCCGCCTTTGCCTGTTGCGCCCAGTTGCTTGCGCACATCGGCTTCGGCTGAGGATGCTGTCGCCACAACTTTTGTACCGCAAGCGGAAACAACAGTTGCGTAGATGTGCAAGTTGGTGCGGTTCACCATCAAACGTGCAACGCCTTGGTTGGCGATGCGGATACGTGTTTGACGTGCCCGGCGGAGTCGCTGCTCTTTTTTGGTCAACATTTTGCAGCTCCTTATTTCTTCTTGGTCTCTTTGATCGTGATCTTCTCATCCGAATAACGGATGCCCTTGCCTTTATAAGGCTCAGGAGGACGAACAGCACGAATCTCAGCAGCCACTTGACCGACGCGTTGACGGTCAGCACCTTTGATCAGGATTTCAGTTGGGGCTGGCGTCTCAACCTTGATGCCTTCAGGCATATCGATATTGACTGGGTGAGAGTAGCCCACTGCCAAGTTCAATTTAGAACCTTGCGCAGCAGCTTTGTAACCCACACCAACCAAAGTCAGCTTTTTCTCGAAGCCTTTGGTCACACCGGTCACCATGTTGTTGACCAATTGACGCAAAGTACCGCTCATCGCGTTGGCTTCACGGGACTCATTAGCTGGGGCGAAAGTCACTTGACCAGCTTCGTTGACAACCTTCACCAATGCGTTAGCGGCAATCGACAGCGTACCGCCGGTACCCTTGACACTGATTTGGGTGTTATTGATAGACACGTCCACACCTTGGGGGACGGTCACAGGCATTTTTCCTACTCGGGACATTTCAGTCTTTCCTTTAGGCTGCGGTTAAGCGACGTAGCACAACACTTCACCACCGACACCGGTAGCGCGTGCTTTGCGGTCAGTCATCACACCTTGAGGTGTTGTGACAATTGCCACACCCATGCCGTTCATGACTTGGGGGATAGCGCCGCAGCCTTTGTAAACGCGCAGGCCAGGACGGCTCACACGTTCAATGCGTTCGATCACTGGACGACCTGCGTAGTACTTGAGAGTAATCTCAAGCTCAGTCTTGCCAGCGTCTTTTTTAATTTGAAAACCGTCGATGTAGCCTTCGTCTTTCAGCACTTGCGCAATGGCGATCTTCACTTTGGAAGAAGGCACCATCACAGTGGGCTTAGCCACCATTTGCGCGTTGCGGATGCGAGTCAGCAAGTCGGCGATTGGATCACTCATGCTCATATTGAATCTCCCTGCCTATTACCAGCTGGCTTTGGTGATGCCGGGAATGTTGCCTTGGAAGGCTAATTCACGAATCTTGGCGCGGCCAAGGCCGAATTGGCGGAACGTGCCACGTGGACGACCGGTGATTGCGCAACGGTTACGTTGACGTGTTGGGTTCGCGTTGCGAGGCAACTTTTGCAGACCCAAACGGGCAGCTGCGCGCTCTTCATCGCTACGCTTGAAGTCGTTGGCAATAGCCTTCAACTCTGCGTGCTTAGCAGCGTACTTTGCAACCAAACGGTCACGCTTGAGCTCGCGCTCGATCAATGCTTGTTTAGCCACGTGCCACCTCTGTCTTGAATGGGAAACGGAAACCAGCGAGAAGCGCCTTGCACTCTTCGTCAGTCTTAGCCGTCGTGGTGATGCTGATGTTCAAACCGCGCAAAGCATCAACTTTGTCGTATTCGATCTCAGGGAAAATGATTTGCTCTTTAACGCCGATGTTGTAGTTGCCGCGACCATCAAAGGCACGAGCAGAAATACCACGGAAGTCACGAACGCGAGGCAAAGCCACGGTCACGAAACGGTCCAGGAATTCATACATCTGAACGCCACGCAAAGTCACCATGCAACCGATTGGCTGGCCTTCACGGATTTTGAAACCCGCGATAGCTTTCTTAGCCTTGGTCACCACTGGCTTTTGGCCGGCGATTTTGGTCAGGTCGCTCACAGCGTTGTCCATGACTTTCTTGTCAGCCACAGCTTCGCTCACACCCATGTTCAACGTGATTTTGGTCAAACGTGGAACTTGCATGGGCGATGTGTAACCGAACTTAGCAGTCAATTCGGCCGCAACTTTTTCGCGGTAGTGTTGTTGGAGTCGTGCCATATTTATGCCGCCTTGATTTCTTCGCCGCTGGACTTGTAGACGCGCACTTTGCTGCCGTCTGCCAGGACTTTGATGCCAACACGATCAGCCTTACCAGTAGCAGCATTGAAAATGGCCACGTTGGACTGATGGATGGGCATTGTTTTATCAACGATGCCACCTTGTGTGCCAGCCATTGGGTTTGGCTTGGTGTGTTTTTTCACCAAGTTAATGCCATCGACCACCAAGTGGCTGTCATCTTTACGCAGCGACACAACGCCACGTTTACCTTTGTCGCGTCCAGTAAGGACGATGACTTGGTCGCCTTTGCGAATCTTGTTCATTGTTTAGTCCTTACAGAACTTCAGGAGCCAATGACACGATCTTCATGAACTTCTCAGTGCGCAACTCGCGCGTCACTGGGCCGAAGATACGGGTGCCGATAGGCTCCAACTTTGCATTCAGCAACACTGCTGCGTTGCCATCGAATTTGACGAGCGAACCGTCGCCACGGCGGATGCCTTTGGCAGTACGGACCACAACAGCGCTATACACCTCGCCTTTTTTGACGCGGCCACGCGGAGCGGCTTCTTTAATGCTCACCTTGATGATGTCGCCCACGCTTGCATAGCGACGCTTAGAACCGCCGAGCACCTTAATGCACAAAACGGACTTCGCACCGGTGTTGTCAGCGACATCTAACCGTGTTTCAGTTTGGATCATTTCAATATTCCCAACTTGCATCAGTTTTTGCACAACTCGCCTTTACAGGCTAGCCACACGTAGAACCGATCAGTCTTGGGCCCGTCATCCACATCGCGAACCACTCGCAACGCTTCAACTTGGGGCAGATAAACCCCGCTTTTTTAGCGGAGCCGCAGATTATGCCATAACTTTTTAGCCCGCGTCAAACTATTTTTACGATTCTTTTTGGTTTCGCAGACAATTCCTGCATGACTACACCCTCCAACACCCCTCAAACCCTTGCATTCATTGGCGGCGGCAACATGGCCAGCGCCATCATTGGCGGCCTTATTCAACAAGGCACGCCTGCTAATCACATCTTGGTGGTGGAACCTTTTGAAGAAGCTCGCCAGCGTCTGCAAGCCCAATTTGGCGTGCGCGTTTTAGCTGCAGCCGATGCCACTTTGGCCGAAGCAGGCTTGGTGATTTGGGCTGTGAAGCCACAAACCTTCAAAGAAGCCGCCCAACAAACACGTGATTTCTGCGCCAACGCCCTGCATCTGAGCGTGGCTGCTGGCATTCGCAGCGACAGCATTGCCAACTGGCTTGGCACTGAGCGCGTCGTACGCGCCATGCCCAACACACCAGCCTTGGTGGGTCTTGGCCAGACGGGTCTGTTTGCACGTGCGGCCGTCACCGCAACAGATAAGACTTGGATTGAGCAAGTGGTCGCCACCACCGGCGCATTACTTTGGGTCAAAGACGAGCCCTTGCTGGATGCAGTCACCGCCATCTCAGGCTCTGGCCCTGCTTATGTGTTCTTTTTCATCGAAGCCATGGTGGAAGCCGGCGTGAAGATGGGCCTGACCGCGGAGCAAGCCACACAGCTGGCCATCGGTACGTTTGAAGGCGCATCACAACTGGCCAAGACAGCCAACGAACCACCTTCCGTGCTGCGCGAGCGCGTCACATCCAAAGGCGGCACGACTTATGCAGCGCTCACCTCCATGCAAAACGCCCATGTCAGCGAGCTATTTCAAGCAGCGCTCAAAGCCGCAGAACTGCGCGCACACGAGCTCGGCGACGAGTTTGGGGCTTAATCCCCTACAAGAAATGAGATAATGACAGGGTTGATTTTTTAAACTTCCGTATTCATGAACAAACTTCTTTTTTCTCTTTTGTCAGTAGCAGCATTGGCTTTGCCTTTATCTTCGCAAGCGCAAGCGCCAGCCATGCCAACTGCACCAGTGGCTCAACCTGACCAAGCTGCACCTAGCAATACCAATGTCGCGCCAGAGGCTCCTGCTAAAGCAGACAAGAAAGCAAAAAAAGCCAAGAAAAAGAAGTTGAAAAAGAAGAAATCTAAAAAAGCAAAGGCTCACTAAGCCAACCGCTTTCACACCAAACAAAAAGCGCTTGCGGCAAATGCCCAAGCGCTTTTTTGCTTTTCTCGTCGTAGGTTTATCGCATCCCGTAACCAAGGACCAAACCGGCAAATACAGTGGCTCCCAGCCAATGGTTCAAACGGAATGCACGAAAGCACCCCTCACGCGAGCGATCCAAGATCAGCAAGAAGTGCCACAGAGCTTGCAGGCCCGCCATGATCAAGGCAAACGTCCAAGCGCCGCCCAACTTCTCTGACACAAGCAAACCATACCAACCACACAGATACACCGCATAAAACGCCATGATGGCCGATATGTCGTGACGCCCTAAGGTGATGGCCGAGGTCTTCATGCCAATTCGAATGTCATCATCACGATCGACCATCGCGTACTCGGTGTCATAAGCCAACACCCAAAACAAATTGAACAACATCAAACCCCACGCCTGCATGGGCACGGCCTCGCTCAAGGTTTGCAGGTTGATGTCTTGCCACGCCAAGTTGGCACTGCCCACCGCCACAAACGCCAAGGGAATGCCAAAGCTAAACGCCACGCCCAACACCGCTTGCGGCATCGACACATAGCGTTTGGCGTAGGGGTAAATCAAGGTCACCGCCAAGCCTGCAAACGACCACACGATGACAGCAGGGTTGGTGGTCAGCACCAAGCCAAACGCCGCCAGCGCCAGCACAGCGCCCACCAACAAGGCTTCACGTACCGACACTGCACCACGCGTGACGGGACGGTCTGCCGTGCGTTTGACATGACGGTCAAACTCTCGGTCTGCCACATCGTTGATGCAACACCCCGCACTGCGCATCAGGATCGTGCCCAACACAAACACCGCCACCAAATGCCAACCCGGCCAGCCATCCGCCGCCACCCACAACGCAGAGAGCGAAGGCCACAGCAGCAGCAGCCAGCCTGCTGGGCGGTTCCAACGAATCAAATCTAAATAGAGGTTCAAGCGTTCACGCATGCACACACCCATCAAGACAAACGCGTCACGCCTGGCAACTCGCAGGCATACACGGCATTGCGCAAAGCCGCAATCGCCTCGTAGCGCGTGAAGCTGCGACGCCACGCCAACACCACACGGCGCGTGGGCGGCAAGCCGCCCTTGTCGTCGGTGATGGGTAAGTAACGCACATAGGTCTCTTCACTCTTCTTGCGCTTGGCTTGTGTATCCAAAGCCTCTTTTGGCACGCTCAATCGAGGAACCAATGTCACACCCATGCCAGCCGCCACCATGTGTTTGATGGTCTCGAGCGATGAACCTTCAAAGCTCTTTTGAATGCCCTCGGCATTGCTAGAGAAGCGCGCAAACTCAGGGCACACCTCCAACACGTGATCGCGAAAGCAATGGCCATTGCCCAACAGCAGCATGGTTTCGTTTTTCAACTCTTCCGCACTCACTTGCTTCAAGGTGGCCAAGGCATGGTTGCTCGGCACAGCGGCCATGAAAGGCTCGTCGTACAAGGGTGCAGTGGCCAAGCCCGTGTCTGGGAAAGGCTCTGCCAAGATGGCGCAATCAATCTCGCCCGTGCGCAACATCTCCATCAACTTGACGGTGAAATTTTCTTGCAGCATCAGCGGCATTTGCGGCGTTTTGGAAATGGCTTGTCGCACCAAGCTTGGCAACAAATACGGGCCAATGGTGTAGATCACACCCAACTTCAAAGGGCCAGCCAACGGGTCTTTGCCGCGCTTGGCAATCTCTTTGATGTTGGCCGCTTGCTCCAGCACGCTTTGCGCTTGGCGGATGATCTCTTCGCCCAATGGCGTCACAGCCACCTCGTTGGCGCTGCGCTCAAACAGCTTCACATCCAACTCTTCTTCGAGTTTTTTAATCGCCACAGACAACGTGGGTTGCGACACAAAGCAAGCTTCAGCGGCGCGGCCAAAATGCTTTTCACGGGCCACGGCTACGATGTATTTGAGTTCGGTCAGCGTCATAGATTTAAGCCTTCAAGAAATCCGATTTTCCACCCAACCAGCGGCTCACGTGCCGATCGGCCAATTCTGGGTATTTGTCCAACATCAGCGGTGCTAATTCTCTGGCCCATTGCAGCAACTCACCGTCTTCGGCCAAGTCTGCAAATCGCAGCAAGGCAGCACCCGATTGCCGCGCGCCCAAAAACTCACCCGGGCCACGAATTTCTAAGTCTCGCCGCGCAATCTCAAACCCATCTGAGGTTTCTACCATCGCACGCAGTCGCTCACGCGCCGTCTCGCTCACTCGCCCACTCTCGCCTGTGGCGTACATCAGCACACAGGCTGATGCAGCTGCGCCGCGCCCCACACGCCCACGCAACTGGTGCAACTGACTCAAGCCAAATCGTTCAGCATGTTCAATCACCATCAACGAAGCGTTAGGCACATCCACACCCACTTCAATCACGGTGGTGCTGACCAGCACGCCCATTGCGCCGCTTTCAAACTGCGCCATCACCGCCTTTTTGTCGGCGGGTGGCATGCGTGAATGCAGCAGCCCCACTAGCACAGGCTTTGTGCCTGGGTAGTTGAGCGCGTCCATCAAGAGGGCATGTGTTTCGGTGGCGTTGGTTAAATCGAGCGCTTCGCTTTCTTCAATCAGCGGGCACACCCAATACACCTGACGGCCTTCGTCCAGCTGGTGGCGAATGCGCTCGATCAGCTCATCACGTCGCGACTCTGACACCAGCTTGGTCACCACTGGCGTACGTCCCGGCGGCAGCTCATCCAGCGTAGACACATCAAGGTCGGCGTAATAGCTCATGGCCAAGGTGCGCGGAATGGGTGTGGCGCTCATCATCAGCATGTGTGGCTCTTGCTGTGGCATGCCATCGTGCGTGAGCATCTTCTCGCGCAGGGCCAAACGTTGCGCCACGCCGAAGCGGTGCTGTTCGTCGATGATGGCCAAGGCCAAGTTTTTGAACTGCACCTGCTCTTGAATCACCGCATGCGTACCCACCACCAAAGCAGCTTCGCCACTGGCGATGAGCCCCAACATTTCCGCACGCTCTTTTTTCTTTTGGCTACCCGTGAGCCACGCCACGCGCTTGCCCAGCGGTGTGAGCAACGGCTCTAGCCAACCAATGAGCTTGCGGAAATGTTGCTCAGCCAAAATTTCTGTGGGGGCCATCAGCGCACATTGCCAGCCGCCATCCATCGCCACCGCTGCGGCCAATGCCGCCACCACGGTTTTGCCTGAGCCCACATCGCCTTGCAGCAAGCGGTGCATGGGTACTTGGCGCATCAAGTCTTGTGCAATTTCTTCACCCACGCGGCGTTGCGCGCCGGTCAAACCAAACGGCAACACACCCAGCAACTGTTCGTGCAACCCACCTTTGGTCAGTACCAAAGCCGGCGCACGCAGTTCATCACGCGCACGTTTGGACTGCAGCTGCGACAGCTGCTGCGCCAGTAACTCTTCGGCCTTCAGGCGCTGCCAAGCAGGGTGCGTGCGGTCTTCCAACTGCGCCAGCGACACATCGGGCGTGGGGTGGTGCAAAAAGTGCAGCGACTGCTCAAGGCTCCAAGCCTTCGCGCCAGCACTCATGGCCGAGCGCGGCATGTACTCAGGTGGAATCGTCTCGACAAATGCACCATGCCGCGCCGCATGCACCAGCCCGCTGTGCACCGCCTTGCGTAAATACACCTGCGGCAACCCCGCCGAGGTGGGGTACACCGGTGTGAGTGCATTGGGCAGCTCGCCACCCGCCATGTGAAAGCTGGGGTGCATCATGGCGCGCCCCATAAAACCACCCTTCACCTCGCCACGCAAACGCAGGCGATTGCCCACTGCTAGTGCTTTTTGTTGGGATGGGTAAAAGCTGAAAAAGCGCAGCGTGCACGTGTCTGAGCCATCGTCCACCACCACCAGCAATTGGCGGCGTGGTTTGTAGGCAATGTCACACGACACCACCGTGGCTTCGATTTGCGCCATGTCACCCTCGCGCGTGTCGGCCAGCCGCACAATGCGCGTTTCGTCTTCGTAGCGAAGCGGCAGGTGCAGGGCCAAATCAATGTCGCGGTCCAGCCCAAGCTTGCGCAACGCTTTTTGCGGCGCAGAGAGGGGTTTGTTGTCCGTTTTGGCTTCAGGCTTCACGGATGGCTTGGCGCGAGTCATGGGACAATTGTGCCTCTGTCATTTGATCCCCTTCAACTTGGAACGGGCCCGTCCGGCCCTCAAGCACATGTCACACACTTACACGCTCAGCGATTTCGATTTCGAACTGCCTGAGTCCCTGATTGCCCAGCACCCCGCTTCTGAACGCAGCGCCTCGCGCTTGCTCGATGGCCGCAGCGCTGAATTTGCCAATCGCACCTTTAAAGAGCTTCCCTCGTTACTGAAAGCTGGCGACTTGCTGGTGTTCAACGACACGCAAGTGGTGAAAGCCCGTTTGTTTGGCGAGAAGCCCACAGGCGGCAAGCTAGAGCTTTTGGTCGAACGCGTGCTGACGAACCACGAAGTGGTGGCCCACATGAAGGTGAGCAAAAAGCCGCCCGTGGGTACTGAGCTGTTGATGGTCGGCGGGTACACCGCTACGCTCTTGGGCCGATGGCCCAACGAAGACGGCCAACTGTTTCGCTTCAAGTTCAGCGACGAGCCGCACACACTGATGCAAGCGCACGGCCACATGCCACTGCCGCCCTACATTGAGCGCCATCAAAACACGGCTGACGCGCAACACGAAACCGAGGAAGACAAAGCCGAAGACGAGCGCCGCTACCAAACCGTGTTTGCCAAACACCCGGGTGCGGCCGCTGCGCCCACCGCCGCGCTGCACTTTGACGAGGGCGTGTTGCAAGGGCTAGAGGCCCAAGGCGTGTCACGCGCCAGCGTCACGCTGCATGTGGGCGCAGGCACGTTTCAGCCAGTCAAGACCGAGAACCTGGCCGAGCACCGCATGCACAGCGAGTGGTACAACATCCCGCCAGAAACCATCCAAGCCATTGCCGACTGCCGCGCGCGCGGTGGCCGCGTAGTGGCGGTGGGCACAACCAGCGTGCGCACGCTAGAGAGTTGGGCACAGAGTGGGCTGACGAGTGGCGACACGCAAATCTTCATCACACCCGGCTTTACGTTCAAGGTGGTGGATGTGTTGATCACCAACTTCCATTTACCCAAGAGCACCTTGCTCATGCTGGTCAGCGCGTTTGCGGGTTTCGACCACATGCATGCGCTGTACCGCCACGCCATTGCCAACCAATACCGATTTTTCAGCTACGGCGATGCCATGCTGTTAGAGAAAAAAACCGCTTGAAAGACCGACCATGTTGAAGTTTGACGTTCTCACCAAAGACACATCCAGCCACGCCCGCCGCGGCACGCTCACGCTCAACCACGGCGTGGTGCAAACCCCCATCTTCATGCCCGTGGGAACCTACGGCACGGTCAAAGGTGTGATGCCACGCAGCCTCGAAGAAATGGGCGCGCAAATCATTCTGGGCAACACCTTCCACCTCTGGATGCGTCCCGGTCTCGATGTGATGCAAAGCTTTGGCGGCTTGCACGACTTTGAGCGTTGGAACAAACCCATCCTCACCGACAGTGGCGGCTTTCAAGTGTGGTCGCTCGGCGCAATGCGCAAGATCACCGAAGAAGGCGTGACGTTTGCCTCGCCCGTGAACGGCGACAAGCTGTTCATGTCACCCGAGGTGAGCATGCAAATTCAAACCACGCTCAACAGCGACATCGTGATGCAGCTGGATGAGTGCACCCCCTACGAAACCAAAGGCCACCTCACTACAGAGGCGGAAGCACGCAAGTCAATGGAGATGAGCCGTCGTTGGGCTGTGCGTAGCAAGGACGAATTTGCACGCTTAGAAAACCCAAATGCTTTGTTTGGCATCGTGCAAGGCGGAATGTTTACCAACTTACGCCAAGAGTCACTCGACGCACTGGTTGACATGAACTTCCCCGGCTACGCCATTGGCGGCGTGAGCGTGGGCGAACCCAAAGACCAAATGCTGGAAATCATGGCGCACACGCCGCACCGTTTGCCCGAAAACAAACCACGCTACTTGATGGGCGTGGGCACGCCCGAAGACTTGGTGCAAGGCGTGGCCGATGGCGTGGACATGTTTGACTGCGTCATGCCAACACGCAACGCGCGCAACGGAACCATCTTCACCCGCTATGGCGACTTAAAGCTGCGCAACGCACGCCACAAGGCAGACCACGGCCCGCTCGACAGCACGTGCACTTGCTACACCTGCGCGGGCCACACACGCCCCGACGGCACAAGCAGCGGCGGCTTTAGCCGTGCGTACTTGCACCACTTAGACCGCTGCGGCGAAATGCTCGGCCCCATGCTGACCACCGTGCACAACCTGCACTACTACCTCAACCTCATGCGTGAAGTGCGCGAGTCGCTAGAGGCTGGTCAGTTCAGCGCATTCCGCGCCAAATTCAAAGAAGATCGCGCACGCGGGGTTTGAACCACGCCGCAAGGCGGCAACGCCATCAAGCCTCAGTGGTGAACACCGTCAACACGCCGGTGTAACCATGCAACTCTTGGTGGGCAATTTCGCCACCGGCAAAGAAGCCCACCAGCGGCACATCGCCCAAAGCGCGGCGCACGATGTGCATCTCGGCACTCTCGCCACCAAAGTGTGGGCCCCCGCGCCCAGCGCAGCTCACATAAATCGCGCCAGCCATGCGGCGTGCGGGGTGTGGGTTGATGTTGGTGTCGGCACTCAATGCGCCCGCCAAATCGGCGGTCATTTCTTCGGGCTCTAGGGCCTCGCGAATTTCGGCGCAGATGCGCGTCAGGTCGGCGCGGGCAGCGGCTGGGTTGCGCTGGCAAAAGGTGAGGCGCATGCCCACCTCGACTGGCTGCGCTACAGCCAATGCTTCACGCGCGGGGTCGATGCCAATGATGTGGCGCACCAACACCGCTTCATCGAATTCACCCGTGCGCTTGACCGAGGGGTCGTGCTCGGCCGACAAGCCCACCAAGGTGGCGCGCACTTTGGCAATGGCGGGCTGCTTATCGGCCAGGCTGATTTTTAAATCGCGCTCCAACACGTGCAGCGCGGGTTCGTGGTCTAAGGTGAGCACCACGTTGTTGTCAGCGCTGGTGATGGTGTGCGTTTGGGCGATGGGCAAACACCCCTGCGTCACGCGCGACACCATGGCCACGCTGGCGTCAAACGCCACGCCACTCAAGCCGCCATGAAACACGCCTGCAGCGCGGCCCTGCCCTGCGATGTTGCCGTCGCCACTGAAAGCAAACTGCACCACGTCTGTTCGGCTGGCCGACAAGCCACCAAACACATAGCCACTGGCTGTGCGTTGGGCCAACTCGGCAATCAGCTCGGGCACATCTGGGGTTTGCGCATCGGCATGCAACAGCGCCGTGTGCGGCACAAAGCTGCTGCCACGTTTCGCGCCCATGCCCGCTTGCGTCAGCGGCGCAACGCCGCTGAACACGCGGTAATGCTCGGGCGAAATGTCGCACAGCATCACGCTCAAAGCAGGCTCGTCAAAGTACTCCACGTTATTGGCGGCAATGCCCACACCCACCGTGCCCGTCCAATCTGTGACCTCAGGCAGCTCATCGCTCAGGTGCAGCAAGATGTCTTGCGCATGCATGGCATAGTGGTCGGTGATGTAAATCAGACCCAGCGTTGGCGCATCGGCGTACTCGGGCAAAGCCATGTGCGCGCGCAACTGCGCCAGCACCAAGCCTGCGGCCATCTCCCACTGCGGGTGGGTGGCGTGACCGTAGGGGAACAACTTCATCGCTTGGATTTAGCTGCGGTTTTACGTGGGGCTGTTTTACGCGCCGTTGTCTTGCTTGCTGCAGCTTTGCGAGGGGCGGCTTTGCGTGCAGCTGCTTTTGGCGCAGCTTTAGGTGCAGCTTTTTTAGCGGCAGGCTTTTGACTCTGCTTGGCCGCATGCGCGGGTGCTTGAGGCTTCGCATGCGCCTTGATATGTGCGTCAGCACGATGCGCCATGTCGTTCATGGCATGTGTGGCAATGTGCTGGAACTGGTCCGTCAAAGCGCCCCACCAATGCGATGGGTCCACGCCACCCGCTGCAGCGGCTGCTTTCTTGCCACGGGGCTTGCTAGCTTTCGGGGCTTGAGGCGCTTCAGGTTCAGCCTCGTGTTCCTCTTCAGCTTCCACCTCTGGCTCGGGCTCAACGTGCGCAGGCTCGGCTTGGGTGAATGTGTATTTGGGCTTGGCTGGCGCAGCAGCGGCTGCTTCTTGCGGCTTGGCTTTGAGCGACTCGGCCAAGTCGTTGAAGCTCATGTTCATGCCCTTCAAGGTGTTCAGCGTCATGCGCTGCACTTCGAGGGCTTGAATGGTTGCGCCTACCGCCTTGGTGTTTTGCTCCAGCCAAAACTGCACGGTCTTGAGCTCTTGGATGCGCTTTTCTAGTTCTTCTGGATCAAGCGTAGGAGCCACCCAGCCCGGAGCGGCTGAACCACCCGATGCGTTCGCGCCAGGCGTGAGATTCTTTAAAAAGTCAAAGCCCGGAACGAACTTGGTGAAATCAAAACCGGCTGGGTTGGTCATGTCTGTCTCCTGAATGTATAGGTCGCATTAAACCAAACCCCAGCCAGCGTCTCGCTGACAAAGCGAAACGAGCAGCTTAGTGCTTGTGATCGCCGTGGTGGTGGCCACCTGGCATGGGCTCGCCCTGCTTGTGGTGCTGCATCATGGGCGCTTGCATACCCACCTGCACTTTGAGCTCGACATTGCTCTTCACGCCTTTGGCGTCTTGGAAGGTCAAGGTCACAGGCACTGTGGTGTCTTTGGCCAGAGGGGCCTTCAAGTCCATCAACATCACGTGATAGCCGCCGGGCTTGAGCTCGACCGCTTTGCCTGCTGGCAGCTCTAGGCCGTTAGGCAAAGCCGCCATTTTCATCACGTCTTTTTCCATTTTCATTTCGTGGATTTCCACCACGCCAGCTGCAGGGCTGCTGCCAGCGATGAGCTTGGCGTTTTCTTTGGCGGTGATCTTCATGAATGCGCCCGTGGCCTTTTGGCCTTGCACCGTGGCACGCGCCCAAGCGTCGGTCACGGTCACGTTTTGGGCGTACGCGCTAACGGCACACACGGTGGTGAGCGCAGCGGCGATGAGGTGTTTAGAAAATTGCATAAAAGCTCCTTAGGTTAAAGATGATCTTAATAGTTGACACAGTGACAACCGTTCTCGGGGCAGCAGCCACTCGCCAAACTCAACGTGTTTGCCGGACTCTGCCACTCGCACCAGCGAACGTGGCTCATCGGTCATTGATACACGAAACAAACCTCGTGTGAATTGATGCACTTTGGCTTGCCCGCGACGCTCTTGGTGCACCAGCAAATGGCTGTCATTCAATGTGATGTCATCAAAGTCGCACATCGACTTGGCATGCAACACAAATGCGCCTAGCAACAGCAACGACTCAAGCAGCGCAAATGGCAAGACCCACGGTGCACCCATGAACCAAAACACCAAACTGATGCAAATGGACACGCAGGCGATCAAGCCCAATACCGTCATCATGACCTTGGGGCTGCATGAACAATTAGGGCTAAGGCGAAGGTGAAGTGAACTAGCTGGCATATGGACATTCAATGACGTATAGGCTTGAGCCACGGGTCTGCGTGCTTGGGGTTGCGCACAAAGCTTTCGTCCGTGAGGCTGTTGAGAAAAGCAACCACATCACTCACCTCTTGGTTGGTTAATTCAAATCCTGCAATCAATGAACTGCGCATGGGGCTCACACCTTTGGCACTGCTTGCGGCATGACCAGCTACAGCATAGTGATCGCGAATAACCGCTGTGAGCGTAGGGATTGAACCGTCATGCATGTAAGGAGCCGTCAGCGCCACATTGCGCAAGCTGGGTGTTCGAAACTTGCCTTCGTCATCCGCGTCCCCCGTGAGCTCGCGAATACCGGGGTTGGCTTTGGGATAAGCCCCTTTGCCATCCACGTTGTAAAGGCCCGTGTTGTGAAAACCTTTTTCGGCAAAAGGCAACTTGCTGTGCTGAATGTTGTCGGTGAAGTTGAAGCCGCCATGACAGTGGTAACACTCCATCTTTTCGCTAAAGAAAAGTGCTTCGCCGCGTAGCGCCGATGCTGACATGGCGTTTTTCTGGCCGCCATAGGTGTAGCGGTCATACGGACTGTCAAACGAGAACAAGCTGCGCTCGAAACTGGCAATGGCTCGCGTGACCGTGGCCAAGCTGTAAAGGACGTCGAGTCCTTGGCGAGCTTCAGCGGGATAGGCCTGAGCAAACAAGCGCTGATAAATCGGATCTGCCTGCAAACGTGTAAACATTTCTTTCTCGCGCCCAGCCATTCCCATCTCGACAGGGTGCTCGCCAAACAGGGGGACCAAGGCTTGCACTTCGAGTGCTGTGAGGTTCGGGTTTGACCATGTCAGCACCGGCAAGTACGCCACATTGGCCAACGCCATGGCGCTACGCGCACCTTTTTGTCCAGTGACGCCCTCGGTCACCGCTAATCCATCAGTGAATGCTTTGTCTTGTTGATGGCATGTTGCGCAGGACATGCTTTGGTCGGCTGACAAGCGCTTGTCGTAAAACAAGTGCCTGCCTAGCTCGACCTTGGCTTCGCTCATGGGGTTATCGGCCGGCACAGTGGGTATGGGCACCCAAGCTGGCAGCTGCCATCTGTAGCGATCCAAAGCGCTGCCTGTGAGCAAACACCAACCCACAACCACTGCCAACCAGTAATAAACGCCACGAGCTTTCATGAGCAGCTGTAATTAGCGAACGCTCAAAAAGCGTTGAGCTCCGCTTGAGGCAACGCCGTCATACCCCAAGCCCAAGCCTCCCATGACTGGAGGGCAATCTGCATCTTTGGGGAAACTCATGCAGCCTGGTGACGTATCTTTGGCGTTGATATCCACGTTTGCCTGCGACAGCACAGCGCCCATGTCCGCGACGATTTGACCTTTGGCAAGGTCAAATTTGTCAAAGCGAACTACCACGCGATTTGAGTTTTGACAGGCTTGCGGCGCTTGCGTCTTGCTAGCGCTTGCACACACAGTGCTGCCTAGGTGAACCGAGTAACGTGTCACAGGTCCCATGCCATTGGGGGCTGCTGGCCTTTGTTCGCTCACGCCGCTACTGGCTGTATCAAACTTGATGAACTTGTAGCCGCCTTGCCAGTTCCAGAACATGGCGGTCAAGTTCAACGGTGAGGGGGCAACTGTGGGGTCTTGATGATTCAAGGCAAAAGGCACACCCACGGTCAACGCCACACCCACGTAGTCGCCAGTTGCAACTTTGCCGCGTACGCTGGTGTTGGTAGCGGCTGTGCCATTGCGACATGGGCCTGATCCATTTTCAAAATCAATCAAGGCCACGTTTTGGTGTTGCCACACACCATCTTGAGTCAGTTGCACAGGCACTGTGCTGCCGTCTTTGCGAACGAGGTTGACTTCGCTCACATAAAAACGGAAATCGCTAGGCGTGATGGTTGAACGTGTTGTGCCCACATTGGCGTAGTTCTGGCCACACGCAAATGGCTGCCCGTTGATTGCGCCAGCGAATTTGATTTCAACGGGTTGGCTTGATGAAAATGAGTCGAGTGAACTGCAACCGGCTAACAGAGCGGCAATCGCTATTCCTGAAATGATCTTGATATTCATGAGTTTCTCCTAGTTAAGTTGGAATTCGGCAATGCAAATCTGTCTGGGCCACACAACTGCAGGCCAAAAAGTGGGTGCCACGGTTCACATCCACCACGGGCTCTTGCACCCACTTGACGTTGCCGCTCAGCAGCTGCACCTTGCAGCCACCACATTCGCCTGCTTGGCACTCTGCATTGGGCAAATGTGCCCACAAGGTGTTGAGCAGCACACCAGGCTCTATGGACAAAGCTTCATGGTCTTCAATCGAAATGGTGTTTGGCGCGTTAACTTTGGGCGCTTTGCGGTGGCGTGCTAGCTGCAGCAAACCCCACAAGGTCAGCGCAACGCCTGCCAACAAACTCAGCGCTAAGAAAGCAATCAAGAAAATCATGATGTGCTCCCTTGCAACAGCGCAGCACGCTCTTTGGCTTTTTGGCGTTGTTGCTTGACCCACATCCATAAGCCGGTGAGTGACAACAGCACCAAGGTCCAACCCAACACATTGCTCCAAACTCGCTCACCCAAACCCTTGCCAAAGAAGAATGCGCCAGAGTGCAGCTCGCGCATGAACTGGTGCAGCGCCACTTTGGGCTCAGTCAACTCTGGCAGTTTTTTGTTGGCCTGCATCGCGGGTTTGTAGATCTGCCAGTTGTCGCCATCACTGGTCACAAACGGGCGACCATCAGCCAGCTCGCCACGCCCGCCGGAGATGGCCAACACACGACCATCACTGAGAGTGTTGAGCTGGCGTACCCGACCGCGACGCACGGCTGTCCACTCGCCATCCTTTTCTACCCATACAGCCATTCGGGTGGCAACCACGGGCATGGCGTGATCTTTGAGAACCGCCAAGCCCACGACTTCTTGTCCCTCAAAGTTGGCGATCGACTCGACGCCACCTGCATGGATTTTGTTCAAGCCTTGTGCATTCCCCAGCCACACCACATCGCCAGGCCCTTCGGCATACGACATGATGGGCAAGCGATCCGGCGTGGACTCTGCACCCATCCAAGACATGGGCACTTGAATTTGTGTCACACCGCGCATGGCGATCAACACACCACTCACCGCCACGAGCAGCATGGGAATGGCCACGATGATGGCAACCCACAGATGGAGGCGACGGGCGGTCCAGGGTTTTTTCTTTTCGTTTTTCATCTGATGCGCTTAAAAATGGACCATCTGCTCGATGCCCAACACGCGTCCAACATCTTGAATACCAGTGGCCGTCTCAAACTTTTTGTTGGTGAGGTTGCGTACATAAACGCCTGTACGCATCTTGGTCTTATCAACTTCCCAGTCGTAACTCAAACCTGCATCCAACTTGGTGTAACCACCTGAGTACGCCACCTGCCCAACGGAACCGTTAGCGGTGCCGATGTATTGGCTGACATATTTAGCCGCCCCAGTCATCGTGTAACGCCCAATTGGCTGGCTAAGCACCAGCTCGCCTAAGTTCTCTGGCGTTTGCACCGTCAATGATGCGTTGTTCAGCGTGCCATCCAGTTTTGTGAAATGCGTCCAACTTGCGCGGTAATGCCCACCTCCATGCCAGTCGCCCGTAACCGCAGCTTCTAGACCAGCACGTGTTGTGTCGCTCTGGGAATAGCAAGGCACGTATTTGGTTGCAGTAGGCGATGTCACGCTGGCTGTGCAATTGGCGGTTGGCGTGGTGTAACCCGCAATCTTTTTCTCATACTGCGCTTCGCGAGAGAAGTAATTCAATGACAACTTGTGCATGGTGTTCAAACGCCCGTCCACGCCCAACTCCCATTTGGTTTGCGCATCGGCTTGCAAATTCACTCCTGTCGCCGCTTTCATTTCGGCGGTCAAGGGCTGGCTGGCTTGTCCGTAACGCGCCGTCAGCGCCCAGTCGGGTGTCATTTTGTAACGCGACCCCATGCTCCAGAACAACGCATTAGGTAACTGCACGTTATCAATCTTTGTATTGGCAACACCACTGTTGCCACCAACGCCTCCAAACATGTAGTTCAACCCATGCACTTGATTGACATTGTCTTGACGCGCACTCGCATCCAGGCTCAAACGTCCATCCATGAGGTCACGCTCGGCTTGAACAAACCAACCTTTTGTGACTTCCTCACGACGTATGCCTGGGTAGTAAGCGGGGTTTTGTCCGTTAGGCACCTCCCAGTGACGATAGTCCAATCCTGCCGTTAAACGGGCGACATCGAACGACATCACATGCTTAAGGTTGTAATGCGTGGCGTGCGTGATGTTGGGTGTTCTGGCGACGAGCGCCGAGGTATCTGTACCGCCGCGCGAATGAACCACTTGCTCAACATCTACCTTTGACAAACTAAACAAGGTGGTGTTTTGCGCATCCCAAGTTTTGTTGCCACTCAATCCCATGATGGTGGTTTGTGAAGGATCCACAAACCAATCGTTGTTTCCTGCGCTGGTGATATGGCTGTTCGTGTTTGGAATTTGATAGGAACCTTTGTCTTGATATGCCATCAAGTCCACATTCCATCCCGCCACATCAACACCACCTTTGAGAAACGCCTTATCCGCATCTCTTCCAACGTTGTAGCTCTTGCCGTTATCCAGCTTATCGCCGGGATTTCCATTTTCAGAATGGGCTCCAAGAGCCGCGATATAGCCCTTGGTTTCACCATCAAATGTTTTACCCAACCACAAGCTTTGCTCTCTGCCTTTGTTGGACTCAAATGCAACACGTGCTTGAGCCTCTGTTTTTTGTGGCTTTCGTGTGCGTACAACGATAAAGCCATCGACAGCAGCGCCACCCGATGGGTTTTCGGTATTGGTCATGGGTCCAAGCGTTAGTGCACTACTCCCTCGAACCACCTTGATTTCTTCAACCGCCGCGAGTGGAACAGCACGCATGATGCGTGCCGCCGTTCCTGCGTCTAAGTAAACGCCATCAATCATCCAGCGAAAGTTGCTATCGCCCCGGATGCTGAGGCCGCTAAAACCCATTCGCGAGCTGCGCGGCGTTGCCACCACACCGCTGGCCATATTGACTGCTTCAAACACATCACTTGCACGAAGCTGCTCTATCTCTTCTCGGGTAATAACCTGGACATGACCATTGCTACTAGCTGGTGTCCTAAACGAGTTTTTCACATTGTTGGGCTGCAAGTCTTCACGGTAAGACGAGTCTGTCACGGTAACCGTTGGCAAGCTCACAACTGCTTGCCCCATGGCTAGCGCGGGAAAAAGCATGACGATGGCATGCAACGGTTTGAAATGTTTATTCATTACTTTTCTCATAACGTTTCTTTGGTGTTCTTCGTAATTCTTAAGCAGCCATCGCCAACCCAGACCAAGCCTCGCGCTTAGCAGGACGCTGATACACACGTGCAGGTAAGAAGGCATTGAGTTCGCGGCACACGGTTTCGGTGGCCGTATCCAAGATGGAGGCAATCTCTTTGAGGATGGGCAAGTCGCGGCGGTCTAGCTCGCGTTCGCTGCCATCGGTGTTGCGCGAGAGCAGTTTTAAGAAGTTCGCCAAGCGTTCGTTCACTGGGCCACCGCGCAGCTTCATCATGTCGTGTGTGCGCCGCTGTTGCTGCAAGTAGGCTTTGGCCACGATGCCAAATCGTGACAGCTCGTGGTTCGCATCGACCAGCTCGGCTTGGCCGGTGGTGACGGCGGTGATGGTGTAGGCGTAAGGTTCGGCACACAGAGCTTCCACGCCCAGTAAATCGCCGGGTAAGCCCAGTTGCACCAGCGACAAGCCATCCATGCCTTCGCGTTCTATACGAAACAAACCTTCGGTGATGCGCCACACGGGGCCATATTCGCCAGCGTTAGCCAACACTTGGCCACGCTTGATGGTGTTTAGTTTCTTCATGAAACTTCTCCTGAAATCTCGATGACCAATGTGTGCGCCCATAGGCAGCACAAGGCCAACAAATGAGGCGACGGCTTAAAGCCGAACGCCCGCTTTAAAGATCAAAGGAAAAGTGCAGGCGGCCCACGCGATGGCAGCGGGGGAGCAGTGACGGCCGCAATGTGCGCTGCAGCGATGGGCTGCATGACATGGGCGAGAGGGGAAGGCTGGGTCAACGTGGTGTTGAACACTGGGGGAGGCGCACCGATAGCAGCACACAAGGGGCAGTCCATAGACAGGCTTGATGCCTCACCGCCGTCTTCACCCTGCACCACCAGTTTCACCATGCCAGCGCTAGAACAAACCATCTCCATGCCCTTGGGGTTGACCACGGGCGAGGCAATGGCCACGCCCACAGACAACGCAAACCACACCAGCACAAAGCGGGTGATGTGGATGGCGTTGCGAAGGCTGTTCATGATTTTGATTCTATCTACAGGATGACCAATCCATTACCTAGGGAAAAGACTGACCTATCTCAATCTTTTGAAATGGACGCCTGCAATGATTGACACATGATCAAAGCCCTCACTTCATTGCTGCTTGTATTCGCCATCAACGGACTTGGCTTCAACGCACAAGCCCACGGTTTCAAAGCAGGCGATCTCACCATCAACCATCCCTACGCCACACCTTCGCTCAAAGGCAGCAAGACAGGGGCCGCGTATATACGCAGCATCAAGAACAACGGCAAGCAAGCCGACCAACTGATCAGCGCACGCACCACTGTGGCTGAAAGCGTGGAGTTGCACCAAATGCAAATGGACGGCGATGTGATGAAGATGCGCCCCGTATCAGCCATCGACCTACCCGCCAATGCTGAGCTGCGCATGATGCACGGCACACCCGATGGCTACCACCTGATGCTGATGAACCTGAAACAGCCCCTCAAAGACGGTGATCGATTCCAGCTGTGGCTGCAATTTAAAAACTCGGGCGAGCGCCAAGTCATGGTGTATGTGCAGACACCCAAATCAGGCACACCAGCCCACCACCACTAAGCTGCAGTAGCTCCAAAGTTCTCCCTTGTCGCACTCGTGCATTTGTACGGGATGCAACACCTTGCTTTCTTTTGACACGGGTCAACAAAGCTTTGCACATACAGGCGCATGATGAAGGCAACCAAAGAGGAGCCTTCATGGACGCACAACACGCCACCGCCTTCAAGCAAAAGCTTGAGCACCAACGCGCCGAGCTGTTGGCACAAATTGCAGAGCAACGTGGCGGCAAAGCCAGCCGCGTAGAGGTAGCCGCCGAGCATTTCGCGCATAACGAAGATTCAGACGCACAGGTGAACACCGCGCGCGACTTGGAGTTCGCCATCAACGAACACGAAACCGCTGAACTGGCCGCGATTGACGAAGCCTTGGCGCGTTTGAGTGCTGGCACGTATGGCCACTGCATTGACTGCGATGCCACGATTCCTGAAGCACGCCTGAACGCAGCACCCGAAGCGGCCCGCTGCATTGGCTGCCAAGAAAAAACCGAACACAACCACCACTAAGAGAGAAAGAGAAACACATGACTACTTTTCACGCCGTTGTTTGGATGGACCACCAAGAAGCCCACGTGCTGATGTTTGACCGTGAGCACGTTGAAAGCCAACGCGTCAAATCACGCAGCCATCACAAACACCAAGGCAAGCCGAACGAAGTCGCGCATCTGTATGCTGACATCGCCAAAGCACTCGAAGGCACACATGAGGTGCTGGTGACTGGCCCAGGCTTGGCACGCGACGAGTTCCGTGACTGGTGCAAACAACACCACGCCCATGTGAACGTGGTGGACAGCGTCGCCAGCGACCACCCCACCGACGCACAAGTGGTGGCCATGGCTCGCCACTACTTCAAGAAGTTTGACAACTTGGGCGCAGACCCAGCGTTGATCAAGTAATCTTGGTTGGCGTTCGCGCCACCCACAAAAAAGCCCGCTAGCTAAGCGGGCTTTTTTTATTGCGCTGAATTTATTTAAGCACTGAGCGTTGACAGCTCTTGCTCAATCGCACCAAACACGCTTTGCCCATCTTTGCCTTTGGTTTCGATGCGCACGGTGTCGGCAAACTTCATGTACTCGGTGGTGGCTTTGCCATCCAACGCAGTTTCCATGGCGCGTTTTTCGGCGATGCTGCTGTAGCCTTTGGGCCACTCGGTTTTGCCATTTTTCTCAAAGCCCGCATTGCTGACTGTGCCGCTGTTGACCACAGTGCCTGCACGCAGTGCACGCGTTTTGCTGGCATAGGCCACGAGCTGGCCGAAGTGATGCGTCATGTCTGTGCCTGCGTCGCACATGCCGACCTTGCGGCCGTTCCATGCCACTTGCACGGTCAGGTGCACGCTGCCGTTGTCCCACGCGTCGCCCAGCTCATCCAGCGTCACAGCCACAGGGCTGAATGACGCAGCGGGGTGGCTTTGCACGTTGTGTGTGACGTTGCGTAGGGTGATGGCGTTGGACAGCATGACCAAGCGGATGCTTTCAAGCGCATCGTCAGCCGATGCACCCACGGGCACGTCACCTGTGATGACGGCGATTTCAGCAGAGAAATCTGCGCCTAAGTTTTCGTTGGCACACAGCACATGGTCGTGTGCGCCCAGCAATGCATCGCTGGCGGCTTGGTGCATCACCAAATCGCCCTCACCTTCGCCCAACAAGGCGGCGTGGTTGGCGTAGGCTGTGCCCGTCAGGCGCTGATAAGCGCGGGGCAACGGGGCCATGCACAAGGCGGGGTCAAACGGAAAGGCGTGACGCGCTTTGCCGTTGTTGAGGGTTTCATACAAGTCTTGCAGTTGGGGGGCGATGAAGCCCCAGTCGTCCAGCGATTGCTGCATGCGGGTGGCAATGCCCGTCGCATAATGCGCGGTGCTCAAGTCGCGCGACACAACCACCAGTTGTCCATCGCGTGTACCGTCTTTGTATGTGGCTAATTTCATGCCACGATTCTATGAAAGAACACGCGCCCGCCATGCAGGTAGCCGCCAACGTCAACCACGCACCAATCAGCCCTCCGCATTTGCAGCGCAAACACGCGGCGCTGCTGGTGGCTGGCGTGTTGCTGATGCACTTGTGGCTCTTGGCGGGTGGCCCCATGTGGCTCACACCCGAGCCCGGCGAGCCCTTGCACCCACAGGCCATGGTGACGCGCCAAATCGAGGTCGCTGCACCACGCGCCCCGCAAGTACCCAAGCCTGTGCAGCCAGCACCAACTAAACCCGCGCCATCCGACGGCGCAGAGGCAGTCACCGAAACCACAGCCAAAGCCAAAGCCAAGCCTTTGAATTTCGACGATTTCGGCGCTGATTTGGCCGCACCCGTCACACTGCCGCCGCGCAATGCATCGGGTTTGGACCTGCCCCCCTACAACCGCACCGGAAGCGACGGCCTCACACAAGCCACAGCATTCAAAGCGCCTGAATCGGCGGTGTTGTCCTACAAGGTTGAAGGATTCGCCAAAGGACTGAATTACTGGGCCAATGCCGAACTGGTGTGGCAACAAGATGGGCAAAACTATGACTCGCGCCTGACCGTGAGTGCCTTTTTGCTAGGCTCGCGCACCCAAATGAGCAAAGGAACCTTGGGATCTGAAGGCCTCATGCCCACACGTTTTGGCGATAAGAATCGCAGTGAGCTGGCAGTCCATTTCCAGCGCGACAAGGGCGTCATCAGTTTCAGCGCCAACTCGCCAGATGCCCCGCTGCTTAAAGGTGCACAAGACCGCTTGAGCGTGGTACTTCAAATCAGTACCCTTTTGGCGGGAGATCCCACTCGCTTTCCGCTGGGCACGATGTTGTCGTTCCAAACGGCCTCACAACGTGAAGCTGAGGTGTGGCATTTCTTGTTGGAAAAGGAAGAATTGCTACAACTGCCCTTTGGCGAAATCAACGCCATCAAGGTCAACCGCAAGCCCAGACGAGAGTTTGACCAGCAAATTGAGCTTTGGTTTGCCCCCACTTTGGGCTATTTGCCCGTGCGTTTGCGCATCACCAACGCCAATGGTGACTTTGTGGACCAACTTTTAAGCAAAGCCGAAAAGCCCTCCCCTTGAATTTGGGCATTTGAATCCGATATGCTTAGATGCAATTCGTTTTCCGCCGAAAGATCCCTATGGATATGCTCTACAACTCCGACACGTATTCGGTCATGCACCTGCAAGTGGATGATGCGACTGTGCCTGTTCGCCCCGACGTGCCTGCCTTGGCCCGCCACGGCTTTGAGATCGTGGACAAGCGTTCAGGCAAAGAGATTTACCTTGAAGGCTCATGGGCCGAGCAATTCCAAGCCCATTTGCGCGCTTGGCAAGAAAACGCACCCAGCCAAGAAGAGGTGGAAGACACCTTGGCTGGCTACGCCGAGCTGGCCCAAAACCCGGTTGTGGTGCACTGAGCCCGAACACACAAGACACCTAGGGCGCTTCGGCGCCCTTTTTCATGCCCAGTCCTACCTACAATTGCGCACATGACTGCATACATCCTTAATTTGTCTTGCCCTGATCGCCAGGGCATCGTGCACGCCGTGTCTGGCTTTTTGCTGGAGCGCAAAGGCAACATCGAAGAAGCCGCTCAGTACAACGACCCCGCCACGGGCTTGTTCTTCATGCGCGTGCAATTCGCCTGCGACGCTGTGGGCCAAGACGAGTTACGTGCACAGCTCGCCACCTTTGCCGACACCTTCGGCATGAAGTGGACGCTGCACGACACCACCCAACCCATGCGCACGGTGTTGATGGTGAGCAAAGAAGGCCACTGCTTGAACGACCTGTTGTTTCGCGTCAAAAGTGGCCTGCTGCCTTTGGACATTCGCGCCATCATCAGCAACCACCGCGAGTTTTACCAACTGGCGGCCAGCTACAACGTGCCGTTCCACCACATCCCCGTCACCGCAGCGACCAAGGTACAAGCCGAAGCCAAAGCGTACGAAGTGATTCAGACGGAAGGCGCTGAGCTGGTGGTGCTGGCCCGCTACATGCAAATCTTGAGCGATGACCTGTGCAAGAAATTGTCTGGCCGCGCCATCAACATTCACCACAGCTTCTTGCCCAGCTTCAAGGGTGCAAAGCCTTATTACCAAGCGCATGACCGTGGCGTGAAACTGATTGGCGCTACCGCCCACTACGTGACTGCCGATTTGGACGAAGGCCCGATCATTGAGCAAGACGTGGCCCGCGTGGACCACAGCAAAACCGTGGAAGACTTCACCGCCCAAGGCCGCGACACCGAGAGCCAAGTATTGGCCCGCGCTGTGAAATGGCACAGCGAACACCGTGTGCTATTGAACGGCCACAAGACCGTCATCTTCAAGTAAAACCTCATGACCAGCCGCATCCCGCCCATTCAGTGCTTGCTCACGTTTGAGGCGTTGGCGCGGTTACGCTCGGTCACGCAAGCCGCTGAAGAGCAATGCGTCACGCCCAGCGCGGTGAGCCATCGCGTGAAGCAACTGGAACAGTTGCTAGGCGTCAAGCTCTTTGGCCGTGCGGACTTTTCGCTCACCACCGAAGGCAGCGAATACTTGGCCCACGTCCGCGAGGGCTTGGCCATTCTGGAACGCTTCCCCGGCAAAGACGGCAGCGCCACACCTGGCAAACGCAAACTGCGCTTGGCCGTGACACCCACCTTTGCCCGCTCCATCCTGATGCCGCGCCTGCGCCAGTTTGCTGATGCGTACCCCGAGATCGACATCACCCTGCAAGTGAGCATTCCGCTGCTAGATGTGGTGGCCGAAGACGCCGACCTGACCATCCGCTTTGGCACAGGCCGCTATGCCGATGTGGAACACGTGTGCATCATGAAAGACGACGTGACGCCCTTGGCTTCACCCGCTTACATCCGCGAACACGGCCCGTTTGACACCCCCGACGACTTGGCCGATGCCACCTTGTTGCGCAGCCCCTTGGAGCCTTGGCGTACTTGGTTTGCAGCACATGACCAAGACTGGCCCGAGCCGATTGACGGCAGCAGCTTTAACGATATTGGCTTGATGTGCGATGCCGCAGCGCAGGGCTTAGGCGTCGGCCTAGTGCGCTTAAAGCTGGGCACACCGTGGCTAGAAAACGGCACGCTGGTGCGCATCTTCCCGCGCCAAGTGCCTAGCCCGCATGGGCATTACCTGTGTTGGCGCACGGGGGCGATGGACCGCTGGGAGTGTGCGGCGTTTGCGGATTGGTTAAAGAAGGCTGTTCCCTAAGTCACTTCTTTCGCTGCGTTGTTTTCTCTCGCTGTGAATGGGAGGGGCCGGTACCGCCACACGGCTTACATCGCTGCGCGACGAATGGCGCCGTATGACGGCACCGACCCCTCCCATTCACGACATTTGAACTAGCGCAACGAAACACATACCTTTTGGCACACCTTGGCCGGCCAACGCGCGCAGCCAGGCTTGGCCATAGATGTCGACCTTGCGCGACCAAATATCCGTCAAGTGGGCAGTGGGGTACGTCATGCGGCGCCATTCGTCGCGCAGCGATGTAAGCCGCAGGGCGTGCCCCACTGCCCACTTGACGCGACCGAAGCAAGACAACAAAACCTTTTCAAACCAAGCTGTAACTTTCTTCACACGCCCAACGCCAGTTTTGCCGTAAAGTGCAACGCATGAACGCACCACTCACCTCCGACCAGCAAAACACCCTTGCCCGCGCCGAGCGCCAAGCTCAAGTCGTGCAAGCCCTGCTGCAAGTGCTGCCCCAGCACGCCCTGCTCTACACCACCGAGGACACCGTGCCTTACGAGTGCGACGGCCTCACCGCCTACCGCGCTCGCCCCATGTGTGTGGCCTTACCCGAGACCGTGGACCAAGTGCAGGCCGTGCTCAAAGCTTGTTACGCGCTCGACGTGCCCGTGGTCGCTCGCGGTGCAGGCACAGGCCTGTCGGGTGGTGCGATGCCGCACACCATGGGTGTGACGCTGTCGCTGGCCAAGTTCAACCAAATTCTCAACATTGACCCCATCGCTCGAACTGCAGTCGTGCAGTGCGGCGTGCGCAACCTCGCCATCAGCGAAGCGGTGTCGCAATATGGTCTGTACTACGCGCCCGATCCATCCAGCCAAATTGCTTGCACCATCGGCGGCAACGTGGCTGAGAACTCGGGGGGCGTGCATTGTTTGAAATACGGCCTCACCGTGCACAACGTGCTCAAGGTGAAGGGTTTCACCATCGAGGGCGAGCCGATTGAGTTTGGCAGCGATGCACTCGACACACCGGGCCTCGACCTTTTGCCCGTGGTTGTGGGCAGCGAAGGCATGTTGGCGGTGACCACCGAAGTGACCGTCAAGCTCGTGCCCAAGCCACAACTGGCGCGCTGCATCATGGCCAGCTTTGACGATGTGCGCAAAGCGGGCGATGCCGTGGCTGCAGTGATTGCAGCAGGCATCATCCCCGCCGGCTTAGAAATGATGGACGGCCCCATGACCGCCGCCGTGGAAGACTTTGTCCACGCCGACTACGACCTGAGCGCCGCCGCGATTTTGCTGTGCGAGAGCGACGGCACACCTGAAGAGGTGGAAGAAGAAATTGGCCGCATGAGCGAAGTGCTGCGCGGCTGTGGTGCAACCGCCATCACCGTGAGCCGCGACGAAGCGCAACGCATGAAGTTTTGGAGCGGCCGCAAAAACGCGTTCCCCGCTTCGGGCCGCATCAGCCCCGACTACATGTGCATGGACAGCACCATCCCGCGCAAGCGTTTGGCCGACATCCTGCAAGCCATTCAAGAGATGGAAAAGAAATACCAGCTGCGCTGCTTGAACGTGTTCCATGCGGGCGATGGCAACTTGCACCCGCTGATTCTGTTTGATGCAAACGACCCAGACCAAATGCACCGCTGCGAGCAGTTTGGCGCAGACATCTTGGAAACCAGCGTGGCCATGGGCGGCACGGTGACGGGCGAGCACGGCGTGGGCATCGAGAAAGTGAACAGCATGTGCGTGCAGTTCAGCGCCGAAGAAAACGAACAGATGTTTGGCGTGAAGCGCGCCTTTGACAGCAAAGGTTTACTCAACCCCGGCAAGGTCATCCCCACCCTGCACCGCTGTGCCGAGTACGGCAAGATGCTGGTGCGTGCGGGGCAGATTAAGCACCCGGATTTGCCGCGCTTTTAAGTTCAAGCTGCCAGCAAAGTGCAGCGTTGAATCTTCGCCAACGCTTCACCCATCGACTCGCGCGCAATTGCCATGTCGTAGTTGGTTTGCCCACGCAACCACCACCCATCGCTCAAGCCAAAGTAACGGCACAAGCGCAGATCTGTATCAGCAGTGATGGATCGTTTGCCCGCCACGATTTCGCCAATGCGTTGAGCGGGTACGCCAATTTCTTTGGCCAGTCGATATTTGCTCAAGCCCAAGGGCTTAAGGAATTCTTCTTCCAGCATTTCGCCGGGGGTAACGGGTGCAACTTTTCTCATGTCATTTCACCTCAGTGGTAGTCCACGATTTCCACATCAAATGCGCCTTCAGCGCCCCACTTAAAACAGACTCGCCATTGGTCGCTGATGCGAATGCTGTATTGGCCTTTTCGATTGCCTTTGAGCGACTCAAGTCTGTTTCCAGGTGGCGCACGCAAATCATCCAAAACGCTTGACCAATCCAGCTGCTCTAACTTGCGCAAAGCAGGCCGCTCGATGTTGACCCAACGCGCCACACGTTTGCCATCAAACAGCTTTTGTGTATCTATGCACTTGAAAGACTTGATCGCCATACGCAAATAGTAACGCTACGCATGACTAATGTCAAATAGCTAATTACGCGGCGTAAGTCCGCCCACCAAAGATCGCCGTCCCCACCCGCACCATCGTGCTACCCGCCTGCACAGCGGCTTCTAGGTCGCCTGTCATGCCCATCGACAGGGTGTCGAACTGGGGCAGGTTCAATGCGGCTTTCACCTCGTCAAACAAGGCGCGTGCTTTGGCGTGCACGGCTACTTGTGCGTCAAAGCCTTCCACGGGGTCTGGGATGGTCATGAGGCCACGCAACGCCAAGCGGGGCAGCTTGGCTACTTCGGTTGCCAGCGCCAGCACGTCGGCGGGGGCGATGCCTGATTTAGTTTCGCCGCCGTCGATGTTGACTTGCAGGCACACGTTCAGCGGCGCTAGGTGCGCGGGGCGTTGGTCGCTCAAGCGCTGCGCGATTTTGAGGCGGTCTACCGTGTGCGCCCAATCGAAGTGCTCGGCCACGAGTTTGGTTTTGTTGCTTTGCATGGGGCCGATGCAGTGCCACACCAATGCGGGCTGGCTGTCTTGCAGGGCGATGATTTTGTCCACGCCTTCTTGGATGTAGTTTTCGCCAAAGTCGCGTTGGCCGCAGGCGGCGACTTGGCGCACATCGTCGGCGCTGAAGGTTTTGGACACGGCCAGCAGCTGCACGCTGTTGGCACTGCGCGCGCTGGCTGCACACGCAGCCGCGATGCGGGCTTGTACGGCATGAAGGTTGTCGCGTAAGACGGTGTCTGAATTACTCATGTGGGGCTACTTTAACAAGGCGTGCTGGGTTACCTGCGTGACATGCGTAGGCACTCCTCTACCCCTATGATGCACCGCAATTCAAACCACTACGGAAACAACCATGTCTAGCATCAACGCCAAAACCTACGAACCCGCTGCATCTGCCCACGTTGCCTTCATCGGCATGGGCGTCATGGGCTACCCCATGGCCGGCCACTTGGCCACCGCAGGCCACGCGGTGACGGTGTACAACCGCTCGCCCGCCAAAGCCGAGGCGTGGGTGAAAGAGTTTGCAGCCAGCAAAGCACCCAAGAGCGCACTGACTCCACGCGAAGCCGCCAAAGGCGCAAGCATTGTGTTTTGCTGCGTTGGCAATGACGACGATTTGCGCTCGGTGGTGTTTGGCGCTGACGGCATGTTGGCCGGCATGGAGCCAGGCACGGTGTTGGTAGACCACACCACCGCATCAGCCGACGTGGCACGTGAGATTTATGCAGCTGCCAAGAACCTTGGCATCCACTTCATCGACGCACCTGTGTCCGGTGGCCAAGGCGGCGCACAAAACGGTTTGTTAACCGTCATGTGCGGTGGCGATGCACCTGTGTTTGAAAAGGTCAAACCTGTGGCTATGGCCTTCTCTCGCGCGTTCACCCTCATGGGTGAGCCAGGCGCGGGCCAGCTGACCAAGATGGTGAACCAAATCTGTATCGCAGGCTTAGTGCAGGGCTTGAGCGAAGCGATTGCCTTTGGCCAAAAAGCCGGCCTCGACATGAATCTCGTGCTCGACGTGATTGGCAAGGGCGCGGCACAAAGCTGGCAAATGGATAACCGTGGCAAGACCATGGTGGCCGACAAGTTTGATTTCGGCTTTGCCGTGGATTGGATGCGCAAGGATTTAGGCCTTGTGTTTGACGAAGCCAAGCGCAACGGCGCTGTATTGCCTGTGACGCAGATGGTCGACAAGTTCTATGGCGACGTGCAAGACATGGGTGGCAAACGTTGGGATACATCTAGCTTGATCAAGCGTTTGCGTTAAACCAAACGCGCAGTAAAAAGCCCCGCATGCGGGGCTTTTTTATGTCTGTTGTATGCGCTTATTTAATAGGCGTCACAACAGGTTGTTGCGCGGCATTGGGCCTTGGTGCGTTGAGGTCGACTGACTGTGAATTGCTGCTGCGTTTGGGTTGCATGGCACGCAAGTCGTCTTCGGTGATGTACTCAAACACACGCACCACACGCTTGACGCCGCTGACCCCACGAACCACATCGGTGGCACGCTTGGCTTCGCGCTGGGTCACACGGCCCATCAAGTAAACCGTGCCTCGCTCGCCGACGACTTTGTACACATTGGCAAACACGTCTTCTGTATCGACCATCGAGGCTTTGACTTTGGCGACCAACAGCACATCACTGGCACGATCGCTCGTGGTCGATGCTGGCCCAATGGCCAACTCATTGACCACGGCACGCACGTTTTCAACGCGGCCAATCAGTGACTCGACTTGGCGACGAACGGTGTCGTTGGACACCTCTCCAGTGATCAACACCTGGCGGTTGTAGCTCGTGATGTTGATGTGCTCTTTGCTGCCAAAGTTTTCACGAATGGCTGTTGCGCTGCGTAGCTCAATGCCTTCGTCTTCAACTTGGATGCCTGTTGAGCGACGGTCGCTCGCGACCATCGCGCCGCCAATCACGCCGCCAAACATCAAGGGTGCTGCGCAAGAAGCCAAGCCTAAGCACATGACCAATGAAGACAGCAAGGATGCTGTGGACTTGTTCAAAATTTTCATTCTTTACCTTCTGTGTCACCTAGTAATTGCGCATCTACGCCATCGCAAATGCAATGGATGGCGAGCAAGTGAACTTCTTGAATGCGTGCGGTCCGGTCGTGTGGCACACAAATGTGCACATCGGTTTCGCGCAAGGCTTGGCTCATCTTGCCGCCGCCTTTGCCGGTAAGTGCCACCACGGTCATGTCGCGCTCATGCGCGGCTTGAATGGCAGCCAACACGTTGGGCGAGCTGCCGCTGGTGGTGATGGCCAACAAGACATCGCCCGACTGACCGAGGGCACGCACTTGTTTGGCAAAAATTTGTTCGAAGCTGTAATCGTTGGCAATGGCCGTGATGATGGAGCTGTCTGTTGTCAACGCAATCGCACCCAATTCAGGGCGCTCGCGCTCAAAACGGCCCACAAACTCAGCTGCAAAGTGCTGGGCGTCTGCGGCTGAACCGCCGTTGCCGCATGCCAGAACTTTGCCACCGCTGGTGACACTGGCCAACACTGCTGAAACAGCTGCGGCGATAGGTTTAGACAAGACTTGCGCGGCCTGGTATTTCAGGTCGGCAGAGTCGATGAAGTGTTGTTCGATACGTTGCTCAAGCATGTCTGAATGATACCTTTTGTGTCTTGCGCTCGCCTGCCCTTCATTGGGCATCAAATGCGGCTTTGAACCACTGCAGTTGCTCTGCTTCCACAGCCACCACATCGAACCTGCATGGGGGTGTGATGTGCAGTTTCAACAGGTAATGGCGTGCTGCAAACACGATGCGCCGCTGCTTGGCATTGGTAATGCTGGCCATTGCCCCGCCGTGCTTGGCGTTGCCCCTGCGTCGCACCTCGACAAAGACCAGCGTGCCATCAACATCATGCATGACCAAATCTATTTCTCCACCACCGCGGCCGGGCGTCCGATAATTGCGTTGCAACAGTTTGAGTCCTCGGTCTTGTAAATGTTGCAACGCGCGGTCTTCGGCCGCATCTCCTTTTTGCTTGGTGGTTTCTTGTGTGTGCGTTTGCATCCGCATGTGACTCTCAGGCTTGTTCACAGCAACTCCTTGATGAACGCCAACTTTGATTCAGCTTTGTCTGCGGCACACGCTGCAGCAGCGGCCCAAAACAACCCAGCCGGTGCGCTTTATGTGGTGGCCACCCCCATCGGCAATTTGGCCGATATCAGCCTGCGCGCTTTGCATGTGCTGAGTCTTTGCGATACCTTGGCGTGTGAGGACACGCGCCACTCACAAACTTTGTTGCGCGCCTACGGAATCGACAAGAACTCCTCACACTGGCTGGCTGTGCATCAGCACAACGAGGCCGAGGCCGCTGAAGAGGTGATTCGTCGTCTGCAAGCAGGCCAGCGTGTGGCCTACGTGAGTGATGCAGGTACGCCAGCGGTCAGCGACCCCGGCGCACGTTTGGCATGGCAAGTGCAAAGCGCTGGCCTGCGCGTCGTTCCTTTGCCTGGTGCTAGCAGTGTGACTGCGCTGTTAAGCGCCTGCGGCACGCCCACGCACGATGCTTCGGGCTTTGTGTTTGTCGGTTTCTTACCTTCCAAAGCCACGGAGCGCAGCCACGCGGTTGAGGCATTGGCGTTAGAGCCGCGCAGCCAAGTTTTGCTTGAGGCTCCCCACCGCATTGAGGCTTTGGCCAGCGCTTTAGACGTGTTGGGCGATCGTCCTGTGACCGTGGGACGCGAGTTGACCAAGCAGTTTGAAGAAATTGCCACCGTCGCTGCCAAAGACTTGGTAAGTTGGTTTTCTGGCAACGCGCAGCGCACACGGGGTGAATTTGCATTGGTGGTTCATGCACAAGCCTTGGAACGAACCGAGGGCGCTGACCATGATCGCTTGCTGAAGATTTTGATGCATGAGCTGCCGCTCAAAACAGCCGTCAAGGTCGCAGCAGACATCAGCGGTGCGGCCAAGAACACCCTGTATGACCGTGCTTTGGTACTAAAACAAGCTTCGGCAGACTGAAAGACTTGGTGCGGCTGGCGGGGATCGAACCCACGACCCTTGGCTTCGGAGGCCAATACTCTATCCACTGAGCTACAGCCGCACGTTGTCAGCCTTTGATTGTAGGCGCCCCGCTATAATTTCCACAGTTTTAGAGCTATCCCACAGGAATATTGAAATGAGCAACCACGATCAGTCCACATCTACCTCGCAAGTTTTCTCTTCCACAATGAAAGCCTTTGTTTTGCCCGTGGTGGTGGTTTTGGGATTGATCGCTTATCTCGCGGCTTCTTTGCGTCCCGACGTGGTGACCAGTTCCAACGAACCCGAAGCCATCGCTGCCCGCATTCAGAAAGTCGGCGCTGTTGAAATCAAAGATGCCAACCGTGCTGCACGCAGCGGTGAAGAGGTTTACAAAGCCCAATGTTCAGCTTGCCACGCAACAGGTGCTGCAGGTGCGCCTAAGTTTGGCGATGCAGGCGCTTGGGGTGCTCGCATTGGCAAAGGCTACGATGCTTTGTTGACCTCGGCCCTCAAAGGCAAAGGCAACATGGGCCCTCAGGGTGGTGGCGACTTTGAAGATTACGAAATTGGCCGCGGCGTTGCTTATATGGCCAATGCAGCGGGTGGTAAGTTTGCCGAACCTAAGAAGCCAGAAGGTAAGTAAGCTTTCAATTGCTTCAATAAAGAAACCGGTCAATGACCGGTTTTTTTACGTCTGTACTTGTTGCTCGCTATGCGGGCTGCGCACATAGCCGAATCGCTCTGGTAATTCTCGCGTTGGCAATTGTTGCGGGACCCACAGTCCAGACTCGATGTACTCCGCTGCTTGCACCACATCTTGCGTGTGGACCAATCCAAAGCCTTGTTCGGTATCTATGTACAAGCGGCCATGCTCATCGACGATGCAGCGTTGCATACGTGCTGGCTCTCCGGTATGCGATTGAATTGCTCCATCGGGTTGTATGCGCCAAATCCACGGCGTGGCTTCTAACTCGACATACACGCGCTGTGGGCCGTTTTGAAAGTACCAGCGGCCTTGCTTGTCACTTGTGTAGTTACGACCGATGAATGCCATGAGCTTTTCGTGTTGCAGTCGCGAACCCTTGCTTTTGGTGAAGGGCCCCTGCGCCTGTGTTTGGTCATCTCTCATGTACCAATCGCCGCGTGCGTCTAGGCCCAGCCAGCCATAGCAGTCGGGCACATTGGGCCATTTGGCCATGGCTTGTTTGACGAGATCATCCATGCTGTGTCATCCACTCCATCACGGCCCAAGGCATTTCTTGTAAATCGGCTGGGAACGTGCCAGAGGCAAAGCCCACATGCCCACCTTGTTCGGGCTGCCAGAGTGTGACATGGTCGCTGACTTGGTCTTGGGTAGGCAGACAAGTGGCAGGGATAAAGGGGTCATTGCGGGCATTGAGGACCAATGCTGGTACTTTTACGCGTGTGAGCCCGGGTTTTGCGCTGGCCCTGTCCCAATAATCATCTGTGCCGTCGAAGCCATGCAAAGGCGCTGTGAAGACATTGTCAAATGCATACAAGGTGTTGGCTGCCCGCAGCTCTTGCGGATCAAACAAGCCCGGAAATTGGGCCAGCTTTTGCATGGCGCGTGGCTTCATGGTGGCCAAGAACATGCGCGCGTAGATAGCCTTGTTAAAACCTGTATCGATGGCATGACCACTGGCTGTCAAATCAATCGGGGAGCACACTGATGCAATGCCTTGAACCACTTGATTTGCCGATTGTCCCATTTCGCCCGCCCAGCGCATGAGTGCATTACCCCCTAGCGAAATACCAACGGCGAACAATGGGCCCTGATGCTGCATTTGAAAGCGGCTCAATATCCAGCCCACTTCTTCAAAGTCACCCGAGTGGTACGCGCGGGGAGCCCAATTGAGTTCACCGCTACATCCTCGGAAATGCGGCACAGCCATGTGCCATCCACGTAACTTGGCTTCTTGCGCAAAGGCTTGTGCGTAGTGGCTGCTGGATGATCCCTCAAGGCCGTGAAACAGTACCAGCAATGGCGCATCATCGGGCAATTCGATGTCGTCGCTGCGCCAATCGACATCGACAAAGTCGCCATCTGGCGTGTCCCAACGCTCACGCTGCCAACGCGGCTTTGCGCCGACATAGCGTTGTGCCAGCTTGGCGGAATAAATGGTTTGTGCGTTCCCGCCTGGCAACCACCAAGGCGGTTGGTAATCCCAAATCAATGCAAGACCTGTGGAGCTTCGTGCGCTTCTGCGTGGGTGGGTGCTGTGCCGGGGCTTGCGTGATGCGCCACCATACGCCAGCCTTGTGGCGTGCGTTGATACACATTGGTAGCGACGACGACTGCTTCTTGCGTGCCATCGGTGGTGAGCAATGCCACGCGCTCAATCACGTTGTGCATGGCGCTGGTGAGAGATTCGACTTTGCAAATGTGCTCGGGTCGAGCTGCTATCGTTCCGTTTGCAAACATAGCTTCAAATGCGGCACGAATGCTGGCACTGCCAATCAAGCGCGGGCCTCCAGGATGAACGCACACGATGTCATCCTCATCGGCCCAGCAGCCCATCAGTTTTTCGATGTCACCCGTTTGCAGGGCTTCATAGAATTGAGTTTCTATGGCGTCGGCTGTACCACCTACTGTGGCAGCTTGGAGTTTGGCTTTAGGCATGGTTCAAATTTTCCATGGTTTTTGCACTTGACATTAAAAAAGCCCCGACCGCGAGGCAGGGGCTTTTTGAACGCTGACGCGCACAGCAATTACTTGTGAGCACGGTAGCGGCGCAAGGCCGACAATTCAGCAGCCAAGATGGCCAGCTCTGAACGAGCACGAGCCATGTCGACCTCTGATTTTGCGTTCTTAACGGCTTCTTCAGCTGCGAGTTTGGCTGCGTTTGCTTTTTCTTCGTCCATGTCTTTGCCGCGAACCGCGGTGTCAGACATGACGGTGACGCAGTCGGGTTGCACTTCAAGAATGCCACCTGCTACGAAAACAAACTCTTCACCACCATCAGCCGTGTGAATGCGCACCGAACCTGGACGGATGCGTGAAATCAGCGGCGTGTGGCGCGGATAAATACCGAGCTCGCCCGCCTCGCCTGGCAAAGCCACAAAAGTGGCTTCGCCTGAGAAGATGGACTCTTCTGCGCTGACAACATCTACGTGGATGGTACTCATAGGATCTCTCAGAGCTTCTTAGCTTTTTCGAACGCTTCGTCGATGGTACCGACCATGTAGAAGGCTTGCTCTGGCAAGTGATCGCACTCGCCGTTCACAATCATCTTGAAACCACGGATGGTTTCAGCCAAGGTCACGTATTTACCGGGCGAGCCAGTGAACACTTCAGCAACGTGGAATGGCTGAGACAGGAAACGTTGGATCTTACGAGCGCGGGCCACAGCCAGCTTGTCTTCAGGAGCCAATTCGTCCATACCCAAAATCGCGATGATGTCACGCAATTCTTTGTAGCGTTGCAGCGTACCCTGCACTGCGCGCGCTGTGGAATAGTGCTCTTCGCCCACAACCAATGGGTCCAATTGACGGCTGGTTGAATCCAATGGATCCACAGCTGGGTAAATACCCAAAGAAGCGATGTCACGAGACAACACAACCGTAGAGTCCAAGTGAGCAAACGTTGTAGCTGGAGATGGGTCGGTCAAGTCATCAGCTGGCACGTAAACGGCTTGGATGGAAGTGATAGAACCCACTTTGGTAGAGGTAATACGCTCTTGCAAACGACCCATTTCTTCAGCCAATGTAGGTTGGTAACCCACAGCAGAAGGCATACGACCCAACAAAGCGGACACTTCAGTACCGGCCAATGTGTAGCGATAGATGTTGTCCACGAAGAACAACACGTCTTTGCCTTCGTCACGGAATGATTCAGCGATGGTCAAACCTGTCAAAGCAACGCGCAAACGGTTGCCTGGGGGCTCGTTCATCTGACCGTAAACCATGGCCACTTTGGACTCGCCCAAGTTCTCCAAGTTCACAACGCCAGAGTCAGCCATCTCGTGATAGAAGTCGTTACCTTCACGGGTACGCTCACCCACACCAGCGAACACGGACAAACCGCTGTGCGCTTTAGCGATGTTGTTGATGAGTTCCATCATGTTCACGGTTTTACCCACACCCGCGCCACCGAACAAGCCGACCTTACCGCCTTTAGCGAAAGGACAGACCAAGTCGATCACCTTGATGCCGGTCTCGAGCAATTCTTGCGAAGGGCTGAGTTCGTCATAGGCAGGGGCCTTACGGTGGATAGAAGCGGTTTGAGTTTGGTCAACAGGACCACGTTCGTCGATGGGGCTACCCAACACGTCCATGATGCGACCGAGAGTGGCTTTACCCACTGGAACGGTAATCGCAGCGCCAGTGTTAGTCACCATCAAACCACGACGCAGACCGTCGGAAGTACCCAACGCGATGGTACGGACAATGCCGTCACCGAGCTGTTGCTGAACTTCCAGAGTCAGTGCAGTGCCTTCGAGCTTGAGCGCGTCGTAGACCTTGGGCATTTGGTCGCGTGGGAACTCGACGTCCACCACCGCGCCAATACATTGAACAATCTTGCCTTGGGCTTGAGCCATTTTTTGCTCCAAAAATTAAAATCAGACAGCAGCCGCACCTGCAACGATTTCCGAAAGTTCTTTCGTAATCGCGGCTTGACGCGTCTTGTTGTAAACCAGTTTGAGTTCGTTGATCACGTTCCCAGCGTTGTCGGTCGCAGACTTCATCGCAACCATACGGGCCGATTGCTCGGACGCCATACTTTCAGCCACGGATTGATACACCATAGCTTCCACGTAACGGAGCAACAATTCGTCGATGACGGTTTGTGCGTCCGGTTCGTAGATGTAGTCCCAAGTGCTGTGCACTTCGTGCGTTTTCAGCACTTCGGCCGACAGGGGCAGAAGTTGCTCAACCACAGACTCTTGCTTCATGGTGTTGATGAAGCGTGTGTAACACAGCTGGACCGAGTTGATCTCGCCGTTTGTGTACGCATCCAACAGCACCTTGACGGGGCCAATGAGTTTATCGAGGTGAGGTGTATCACCGAGTTGTGTCGCATGCGACACCACTTTGACACCTGAACGACCCAAGAAACCCAGTCCTTTGTTACCGATGGCCACAGCTTGCGCTTTGACACCTTCGGCTTGCAAGTCACGCAGCTTGTTGGAGACCATACGCAACACGTTGGTGTTGAGACCGCCACACAAGCCTTTGTCTGTGGTCACCACGATAAAGCCCACATCCTTGGCGTAGTTCACTTCCATGAAGGGGTGAACGTACTCAGGATTGGCCTTGCCGAGGTTAGCCGCGACATGACGAATCTTCTCGCTGTAAGGGCGAGCCGCACGCATGCGGTCTTGCGCCTTACGCATCTTAGACGCGGCCACCATTTCCATGGCTTTGGTGATCTTCTTGGTGTTTTCCACCGATTTGATCTTGCCGCGAATTTCCTTACCTGCTGCCATTTGAGGCTCCTTGTGTCAGGTACGGATTAAGCGAAGGTTTTCTTGAACGCAGTCAATGCTGCGGTCAGTTCAGCCTCAGCCTCTTTGTCCATGGCTTTGTCGGCTTCTAGTTTGGCCAACAATTTAGCGTGCTTGTCTTTGAGGTAAGCATGCATCTCATATTCAAAGTGCAGAACTTGTTTGACTTCGATGTCGTCCATGAAGCCCTTGTTCACCGCAAACAGGGTTGCACCCATGATGCTGATGGACTGTGGGCTGTACTGAGCTTGCTTGAGCAATTCAGTCACGCGAGCACCGCGATCGAGCTGTTTGCGTGTGGCTTCGTCGAGGTCAGAGGCGAACTGAGCAAACGCTGCCAATTCACGGTACTGAGCCAAGTCGGTACGGATACCACCGGACAAGTTCTTGATCAACTTCGTTTGAGCTGCACCACCCACGCGAGACACTGAAATACCAGCGTTAATCGCAGGACGGATACCAGCGTTGAACAACGATGTTTCCAAGAAGATTTGACCGTCAGTGATCGAAATCACGTTGGTAGGCACGAAAGCAGACACGTCACCGGCTTGGGTTTCAATGATTGGCAATGCAGTCAATGAACCTGTTTTGCCTTTGACGGCGCCTTTGGTGAATGCTTCGACGTAGTCGGCGTTCACGCGGGCAGCACGCTCGAGCAAACGGCTGTGGAGATAGAACACGTCGCCAGGGTAAGCTTCGCGGCCTGGTGGACGACGCAACAGCAATGACACTTGGCGGTAAGCCACAGCTTGCTTAGACAAATCGTCATACACGATCAAGGCGTCTTCGCCACGATCGCGGAAGTATTCGCCCATCGTGCAACCTGAGTAGGCTGACACGTATTGCATCGCTGCAGATTCAGAAGCTGAAGCGGCCACAACGATGGTGTAGTCCATCGCACCAGCTTGCTCCAAAGCGCGAACCACGTTTTTGATCGACGAGGCTTTTTGGCCAATCGCGACGTAAACGCAGGTCATGTTTTGACCTTTTTGGTTTATGATGGCGTCGATCGCAACAGCTGTTTTACCTGTTTGACGGTCACCAATGATCAACTCACGTTGGCCACGGCCCACGGGAACCATGGAGTCAACGGACTTCAGACCCGTTTGCATGGGTTGGCTCACAGATTCGCGAGCGATAACGCCAGGCGCAACCTTTTCGATCACGTCAGTCATCTTGGCGTTGATTGGGCCTTTGCCGTCGATAGGCTGACCCAAAGCGTTCACCACGCGACCAATGAGTTCAGGGCCGACTGGCACTTCCAAAATGCGACCTGTACATTTGACAACGTCGCCTTCAGAGATGTGCTCGTACTCACCCAAGATCACAGCACCGACCGAGTCACGCTCGAGGTTCAGGGCCAGACCGAATGTGTTGTTGGGGAATTCCAACATTTCGCCTTGCATCGCGTCTGAAAGACCGTGCACGCGAACGATACCGTCGGTCACAGACAAAACGGTACCTTGATTACGAACGTTGGCATCAGTGCCTAAACCTTCGATACGGCTCTTAATCAGTTCAGAGATTTCTGCTGGATTGAGTTGCATGACTCTTTCCTTCTTTCTTGTTAGGGCTGACAGGCATTAAGCCGTCAGCGCAACTTTCATTTGATCTAAACGGGCTTTGACAGAAGTGTCCAACACTTCGTCACCCACCACCACGCGAATACCGCCAATCAGCTCAGGCTGTAAGGCCACAGAGACGTTGAGTTTGCGGCCAAAACGCTTTTCGAGAGCAGCCTTCACATCAGCCAAAGCTGCTGCGTCGATGTCGAAAGCGCTGTACACAACAGCGTCTGCCGTACCGCTTTGCGCGTTGACATGGGCACGGAATTGCGTTGCCACTTCGGGCAGCGCGCTCAAACGACCGTTGTCAATCACGGCGCGCAAAAAGTTTTGCGCAGCAGTTGGCAATTTGGATTTGGCAACACCAACGATCAAGTCAAACACTTGGTTTGAAGTGACTTTGGGGCCTTCTGCAAATTGCAGCAATTGGGCGTTCCCAGCGATCGCTGCAAGCTCATCGAGCCATGCAGCAGTAACACTCAGGTCTGCGGCCGAAGCCTTGAACAAAGCTTCTGCGTAAGGGCGGGCAATGGTGGCGAGTTCGGCCATGTTGTCCTCTTACAGCTCAGTCTTTAGACGGCCCAACAAGTCGGCGTGAACGCTGGCGTTGACTTCCTTGCGGAGAATCTGCTCAGCGCCTTTGACAGCCAATGCGGCCACTTGCTCACGCAGGTGTTCGCGGGCTTTCACGACTTCTTGCGCAGCTTCAGCGTGAGCGGCAGCCACAATCTTTTTCGCTTCTTCCGTGGCGTGAGCCTTGGCTTCATCGATCAAATGTTGTGCACGACGCTCTGCATCAGCCAACAAAGCGGTAGATTCGTTGCGGGTTTCAGCCAGCTTCAATTCCACTTCTTTGTGCGCGTTGGACAGTTCAATCTTGGCATGTTCGGCAGCAGCCAAACCATGGGCAATTTTTTCTGAACGTTCATCGAGTGCGCTTGCGATGGGTGGCCACACGAATTTCATCGTGAACCACACCAAGACCGCAAAAACGATCATCTGGACGAACAGGGTTGCGTTGATACTCACGGCAACACCTTTCTTTTGGTAGTTGCGAGAATTACTTCAGGACGAAGGGGTTCGCGAAAGCGAACATCATGGCGATACCAACGCCGATCAAGAACGCAGCGTCGATCAAACCAGCCAACAAGAACATTTTTGTTTGCAATTCGTTCATCAACTCTGGCTGGCGAGCAGCTGCTTCGAGGTATTTGCTACCCATGATGCCGATACCGATACAAGCACCGATAGCGCCCAAACCAATGATGAGGCCAGCTGCGAGTGCTACATAACCGAGGACGTGTTCCATTTTGTTGCTCCTAAAGAATGGATGAGAGAGAAAAGTTAAGAAAAACCGAAATCAGTGCGCGTCGTGCGCTTGACCCACATACACCAGCGTCAACATCATGAAGATGAAGGCTTGCAATGTGATGATCATGATGTGGAAGATAGCCCAGATTGAACCAGCAATAACGTGACCGATTGGCAGCAAAACGCCAGGCAATGTGGCGGCAGCAGCGCCACCCATCAACGCGATCAGCATGAATACCAATTCGCCAGCATACATGTTGCCAAACAGTCGCATGCCATGCGACACGGTCTTGGCTGCGAATTCAATCATTTGCATGATGAAGTTGACAGGCCACAAGAGGGGATGCGCACCGAAGGGAGCGCAGAACAATTCATGCACCCAACCGCCGATACCTTTGATCTTGATGTTGTAGAACACACAGACCAACAAAACAGAAGTAGACAAACCCAATGTAGTGGACAGGTCAGCCGAAGGCACGACACGCATATAGGCGTGATGAGCATCGCCACCGTTCGCACCATAGATGATTTCCCAAATCTTGGGGAACAAATCAACCGGGAACAAGTCCATCGCGTTCATCAGGAAAATCCAGACAAACACAGTCAAAGCCAAAGGAGCCACCATCTTGCGGCTCTCAGCGTTATGAATGATGCCCTTGGCTTGGCTATCCACCATTTCAACCAAGATTTCCACAGCCGCTTGGAAGCGGCCTGGTGCGTGGGCAGTTGCGCCACGGGCCGCACGCCACAAGAAGAAGCTAGCAACCACACCCAACAACACAGACCAGAAAATCGAGTCCAAGTTGTAAACGGAGAAGTCAATGACGCCAGCCATCGGCTTGTTTTGCAGATGCGTCAGGTGGTGAACGATGTATTCACCAGCGGTCGGACCATGTTCAACAGACATTCGTTCGCTCTTCTTTAAGTTGGCCTAACCGGATAAAACACTTTGCGAAAGCCAAGTGCCACCCAATAAACCTTCATTGTCACGATCAGACCTGCCAACATGGCAGGCCAGCTCAAATCATTCACCAAACGCGGCGCCACCATCAGCATCGCCACTGTCAGGCCTACTTTGACCATTTCCCAGAGGAAAAAACCAAATACTGCCGCACCCGCATTCATCAAGGCCACCCGACTGGTCAGACCTCTTGCAAACAGCGCCGCAGGGACTATCACCGCCAGTGCACCATAAGCAGCGGAATAGACCGCAGCCATTTGCCCTGACACCAACCACACAAGAGCTGCCACCAAAAATCCAAGCACCACTTGGACTCCCACCACCCTCCAAACGGAGAGGAGCGGCTGTTGCTTGCGCAACTCAGCAACCTGCTCGGCTGTAAGTGGCTCAAACGTTTCTTGTACGTCTTCTTGATCTTCGGGATGTATTCTGGTCATGTTTGTTTACGCCCAGGTTACATCCGTCTTGTCCTATAGAACCAATCATTATACGTGAAAACCCATACACGTTTAGACCTATTGAACTAAGAAGAGGATAATTTGATGTATGACAACCCCTAGCCTCCCCCCAGATAACCCCCGCGCTGACACTTTGATCGAGTATCCAAGCCTGTTTCCCATCAAAGTCATGGGCGCCAAAGTAGACGGGTTTGTGCATGCCGTGACCTACATTGCCGAGCAATTTGACCCTACTTTCGACGCCACCACAGTCGAGTTGCGCGAAAGTTCTGGCGGCAAATACCTCGGTGTCACAGTGACCGTCACAGCCACTAGCCGCGAACAACTCGACGAGCTGTACCGCACCCTGACATCTCATCCCTTGGTGAAAGTGGTGCTGTGATCAAACAACTTGGCCTCGTGCCATACCTGCCGACCTACCAAGCGATGCAGGATTTCACATCGACCCGAACCGCCGACACACCCGATGAACTTTGGGTTTGCGAGCACCCGCCCGTATTCACGCAAGGTCTAGCAGGACTTGCAGACCATCTGTTATCGCCTGGCGACATACCCGTCGTTGCCACCAATCGCGGCGGACAAGTGACATTTCATGGCCCCGGCCAGGTGGTTGCTTATCCACTGATTGATCTGCAGCGTGCTGGCTACTTCGTCAAAGAATATGTGTACCGCATTGAAGAGGCTGTGATCCGCACACTGGATCACTTTGGCGTGACGGGCCATCGCGTCTCTGGTGCGCCTGGCATCTATGTACGCTTAGATGATCCGCACAGCCACACCATGTTGGCCCAACGCCCGCAGAAGGACGCCCCCAAAGATCCAGACTTTGCAGGGCTTGGAAAAATTGCCGCATTGGGCATCAAGGTCAGCCGCCATTGCACATACCACGGCGTCGCACTCAATGTGGCCATGGACCTAAGCCCCTACCAACGAATCAACCCCTGCGGCTATCAAGGTTTGCAAACCGTGGACCTTTCTACAATCGGTGTTTCGGTCAGTTGGCAGGAAGCCTCTGATGTTTTGAGCCACAAGCTCGCCACTCTTTTAGCGCCCTGAATCTACAAGGCCACTTGCTATGTCTACCCCTGACAACTCTGTTGTGCGCGAAGCGCAAACCGTCGAAAACTACAACGCTTCTGCCAAGCAAAAAGCGGCCGCCAAACTCTCTCGTATTCCTGTGAAAGTCGAGCAAGGCGAAGTGCTCAAAAAGCCCGATTGGATTCGCGTCAAAGCAGGTTCGCCCTCGACCCGTTTTTACGAGATCAAAGACGTGCTGCGCGCCAACAAATTGGTAACGGTGTGCGAAGAAGCCAGCTGCCCCAACATCGGCGAATGCTTTGGCAAAGGCACGGCCACCTTCATGATCATGGGCGACAAGTGCACACGTCGCTGCCCGTTCTGCGATGTGGGCCACGGTCGCCCTGATCCACTCGATGTGAACGAGCCAGAAAATTTAGCCAAGACCATTGCGGCCTTGAAACTCAAATACGTGGTGATTACCAGCGTCGACCGCGACGATTTGCGCGACGGCGGCAGCCAACACTTTGTGGATTGCATTCAGCGCACGCGTGAACTGTCACCTCAAACACAAATTGAAATTTTGGTACCCGACTTCCGCGGTCGCGATGACCGCGCGTTGGAAATTCTCAAAGCCGCGCCGCCTGATGTGATGAACCACAACATGGAAACCGTGCCACGCCTCTACAAAGAAGCTCGCCCCGGCAGCGACTACGCCTTCAGCCTAAACTTGCTCAAGAAGTTCAAAGCCTTGTTCCCTAACGTGCCCACCAAAAGTGGTTTGATGGTGGGCCTGGGCGAAACAGACGAAGAGATTCTGCAAGTCATGCAAGACATGCGCAACCACAACATCGACATGCTCACCATCGGTCAGTACTTAGCGCCCAGCACCAGCCACATCCCCGTGCGCCGCTATGTGCACCCAGACACGTTCAAGATGTTTGAAGAAAAAGCGTACGAGATGGGCTTTAGCCATGCAGCCATTGGCGCGATGGTGCGCTCAAGCTATCACGCAGACCAACAAGCCCACGCAGCGTCTGAAGCGGCGAAGGCTTAAAGACCCATCAACTGGGCTGGCTCGTCGCTGGCCAGCACGTCTTGCGCCCATGCCTCAAGGCGTGAGGCATCTGCGCGAATTACCTCTTGCTTGACGGCCAAGATTTGTGTGGGGTGCATAGAGAAGTTTCGCAGCCCCAACCCCAACAACAAGCGCGTCATGGCGGGGTCACCCGCCATCTCGCCACACACACTCACACTTTTGCCTTGAGCGCGGCTTTCGGCAATCGTGTCGGCCAACAAGCGCAACACGGCGGGATGCAAGGGGTCATACAAATGCGCCACCAATTCGTCTGCGCGGTCAATGGCCAAGGTGTATTGAATCAAATCGTTCGTGCCAATCGACAAGTAGTCGAAATGACGCAAGAACATTTTCACGCTCAAGGCTGCAGCAGGCACTTCAATCATGGCACCCACTTTCACAGGGCCAAACACGTCGCCACGCGCGTCTAATTGTCTGCGTGCCTTTTCGAGCAAGGCAAAGGTTTGTTGAATCTCTCGCGCATGCGCCAACATCGGGATGAGCAAGTGCACTTGCCCGTGCGCTGCAGCACGCAAGATGGCACGCAACTGCGTTAAAAACATGGCAGGGTCAGCCAAGCTCCAACGAATGGCACGCAAACCCAAGGCAGGGTTTAGGTGTGTTTCATCTTTGGCGGTGCGGTCCAGCGGTTTGTCGGCCCCAATGTCCACTGTTCGAATCGTGACGGGTAGACCTTTCATGCCATCCACCGCTCGTTTGTAGGCCAAGTATTGCTCTTCTTCATCGGGTAGTGCGCCAGCGCGCCCCATGAATAAAAACTCACTGCGGAACAAGCCCACGCCCACAGCGCCCACGTCTAACGCAGCGGGTGCATCATCAGGCATTTCGATGTTGGCCAACAAATCCACACGCTGACCATCTAAGGTGACTGCCGGCGTGTGACGCAAGCGCAAGAGTCGTTCGCGCTCTAAATCTGCTTGTCTTTGCTTGAACCCATACTCCGCCAAAATGATTGGCGAAGGATTGACTATCACGACACCGGCGTCACCATCAATGATGATCCAATCGTCTTGTCGCACCAATTGGCTGGCAGTACGTGCACCAACCACCGCAGGAATATCCAAGCTACGCGCCACGATGGCCGTGTGGGATGTTTTGCCACCCACATCCGTTACAAAACCTGCGAACACACTCTGCTTGAACTGCAACATGTCGGCAGGTGACAAATCATGGGCCACCAACACCAGTGGAACATCCATCTCATCGTCTAGCTGCAAATCTTGCTGTCTAGGCTGATTGCTGCGCTTGTTGGACGCTTGCGGTACGACATGCGCCACACCTTTCATATGCCTGAGCATGCGCTCGACGACTTGCTCTAAGTCGCCTTTACGCTCGCGCAAGTAGGCATCGTCCATTTCATCGAACTGCCGCGCCACCACATCCAGTTGCGATGTCAACGCCCACTCGGCGTTATAGAAACGATCTTTGATCCAGCCTGCCACACCATCGGCAAGCATGGTGTCTTGCACCAACATGAGGTGGACTTCCAAAATGGCAGCCAGTTCTGGCGGCGAATCTTTGGGTAAGTTGTCGTGCAGGCCTTGTAACTCTTCAAGAACCGCTTCGCGTGCTTGGGTCAGTCGTTCTAACTCTTCACTCACTTGCGCATGCTGAATGAAGTAATGCGCCACATCCACGCGGCTAGAGGCCACCAACACGGCACGCCCAATGGCAATGCCGCGTGCAACTGCAAGGCCGTGAACTGAAAACGTCATGCGTTCTTACTCGCCTTCGCCAAATTTGTCGGCCATCAAACCCAACAATGCGTCCATGGCTTCTTGCTCTTGCGCACCGTCGGTTTCAAGCTCGACTTCGCTACCAATGCCTGCGGCCAACATCATGACACCCATGATGCTTTTGGCATTCACACGTCGTTCGCCTTTGCTAATCCAAACTTCACATGGAAAACTGCCTGCAAGCTTGGTGAGCTTGGCAGATGCTCGTGCGTGCAAGCCTAATTTATTGCTGATTGTCGTTGTGGTTTTGATCATGGATTCGACGATTTTGGTTCTGAGGAGCTGTGATGGCCACTTGCATCACGCCTTGCGTACCCCCTGTGAGGGCGCGCGCGACGAGTGCATCAAGGGGTTCATGGCGATAGCATACGGCTCGATAAAGCATGGGCAGATTCACCCCCGCGATGAGTTTGGCATTGCTACCCGCCACGAGCTTTTGAGCCACGTTGGCTGGCGTAGCACCAAAAATATCGGTGAGCACGAGCAAGCCTGTATCTAGTGATGCACCTGCAGCATCTATCGCTTGAATTAATGTGTCTTCCGGTTGAGCATCAGCTTGCACATCAATGGCAACGACGTCTGCTGAACACTCAGCGTAAACATGGAGGGCGCAATCACGCAGCGCTTGCGCCAAGGGCGCGTGGGCAATGATGAGGATGCGATTACTCATAGAAGTTAGAAATTATTGCGTCGATTATCGGCTGTCTGACTTGTGTTTTAAAAAGTAGCCATATGACGCTAAGCAACAGACAAAATAAACAGCCAAAGCACTTTGGAATGCCACTGGCTCTAGCATGCCTTGCGCCTTGAAGCCATCAATCATCAGGCCCATGCCCCATTGCACAACAAATACACCCAAGAACAATACGAGGTTGTAGGCCGATAAAGCCTTGCCAGCGACCGCTGCTGGGAATGCCATGCCCACGGCTGGCTGTGCCAAGGCTACAAACGAGCTGCTGATACAAAACAAGGCCCAATGCAATGCGCCTGCATCCGCGCCCGCCAAGATGATGTAGGTTTGAACACAAAAATTCAACGGTACGCCGTAGGTCATTAACTTGTCGGCGCTGTAGCCACGCTTAGTCAATGCTGGCGTATACAAGCCCCACAACCAAAACGTGATCAGCATGCACACGTTCAACCAGAACAATCCCGTCGCCGCTTCCAGTGGGGTATAGCCTGCCACCTTGACCATCCAAGGCCCTGCCCACAAGGTTTGCATGGCCACAAAGCCACCGTAATTGAAAAAACCCATCGGCGTGAGGCTGCGGAAATAGGGGTGTGCCCACACTTGTTTGTAGCTCGCCAAAATGCCAACGCGTTTTGTTGGTTCTGCTTCAACCACTGACTCTGGGAGTCGCCACTTTGGCACTTGCCACGCCATCAAGGCCATTGACATCACGATGAGCAACGCCAAGCCCACAAAAATCCAACGCCAGCCAATGACTGGCAGCAGCCATTGCACAGGGAGTGTTGAAGCCAGCATGCCGAAGGCTCCGGTCATCAGCATCCATGAGTTGGCACGTTGCTGGTTCTCTAAGGCGAGCCATCGGCGATACCCAGTGAGTGGGGCCATCAAACATGCGCTCACGCCTACGCCGATCAACACACGCGCCATCAACAAGCCATAAAAATCTGTTGCCCATGAGAATGCGAAACACCCCAGCACTGCAACACACAAAAAGCTCAACACCACCTTTTTGGGGCCATGCTGATCTAGCCAGTGCCCCATGGGTAGCTGCGTGAGTGAAAATCCAAAAAAGTATCCACCTGCAAGCAAGCCCAAATCACGCGCTTCCAAGCCAAAGTCCAAAGTCAACATAGGTGACAAGGTGGCTGTGATCGCACGTAGCAGCGTCGATAAGAAGTAGGCCGAAGCAAATGCCACAAATACCCATACCGCTGCTTTACGTGGCAATACATCGTGGTTCATGGCTTCGCACTTCCTCTGTGATTTTTCATCGGGCAATTATCAAGACAAACGGGGCAAGGCTGAGTAGCCTTTGCCCCGTTGGTTACACCCAAGCCTTGCGGCTGGTGCATGTCAGTTCAGGATTTACTTGTTCTTGAAGTCGTCGTGGCAAGACTTGCATGTGCCGGCTGTCGCTGTGAATGCAGCTTTGAATGCGTCTTCCTTGCCAGTTTTGGTTGCAGCAACCAACTTGACTGATTCTGCTTGGAACTTTTCCGACAGTTCTTTGAACTTGGCATTTTGTTTCCAAACTTCTGGCTTGGCTTTGGTTTCAGCTGTTTCTGTGCCTTCGCCAAATGCATGCCATGGCAGTTTGGCCATGTTTGCGACGATCTCTGCATTCTCAGCAGCGATCTTGGCGTCGAATGGTGCTTTACCTTGAGCCATTGCACCCATACGGCCAAAGTGAGCAGCTGTCACAGTGAAGGCGGCTTTGCGATATTTCACAGCGTCTTCAGGTTTGGCAAACTGTGCTGCGGCCGTAAAGCTCATCGCTGAGGCGCTGACAGCAATTGCTGTCAGAATAATTTTTTTCATGGATTGTCCTATTGAGTTGAAAATACGGTGATCTGATGATCTTAGTTTACGAACTTTGCAAGTCATTGTCTTTTCTCAATATTAATTTACCGCATGTCACACAGCCATTCTCTGCAACGCATCCGTATTTGGGACTTGCCCACGCGCAGCTTTCATATTTTTCTAGCGCTTTGCGTTGCTGGCCTTGTCGCATCCGGTGAAATTGGCCTCATGCAGCTTCACTTTTGGCTTGGCTATGTTGTTTTTGCCTTGGTGCTGTTTCGTTTGGTGTGGGGCTTCGTGGGTGGCCACTGGTCTAGGTTCATCCATTTTGTTCCCACACCAGCCAAGTTATTCGCCCACATTCAAGCGTTACGCGCCAAACAAGCGCCTCTCAGCATCGGGCACAACCCCTTGGGGGCTTTGTCTGTGCTTGGGCTTTTGGGTTTACTTTTGCTTCAAGTTTTCAGCGGCATGATGAGTGATGATGAGATCTCCAACACAGGCCCATGGTCTGCCCTGGTTCCTGCCAATTGGGTTGAACTGGCTACGGAATACCACAGCGACATCGGCAAAGTTCTTTTGATTCTGCTGATTATTTTGCACGTGGGCACTGTGCTTTATTACAAGCGAATCAAGCATGAAGACTTGATCACCCCCATGATTACCGGCGACAAAGTATTTACAACAGAGGTGCATGCTTCTCGCGATACACGAACATCTCGCCTCTTTGCGCTTGGCGTTTTTGCAGGCTGTGCTTATTTGGTTTACCGATTGGTAAACATTGCCTAAAGGTCACCATTGCCCATTAAAAAAGCCGCGCTGAGCGCGGCTTTTTGTTAGGCAGTGTCGATTACGCTTTGGCTTGTGCCAATAGAGTCTCGGCATTGCTCACTTCGAACTTGCCTGGTGCTTCTGCGTTCAGCGTGACGACCTTGCCGTCTTTGACGAGCATCGAATATCGGTCGCTACGAACGCCCATGCCGCGTGCTGTCAAGTCCAACACCAAGCCTGTGGCTTTGGCGAACTCAGCACTGCCGTCTCCCAGCATGCGCACTTTGCCATGGGTGTGTTGGTCACGTGCCCAAGCACCCATCACAAATGCATCGTTGACACTGACGCACCAAATTTCATCCACGCCAGCCGCTTTGAACTCGTCGTGCAAAGCCACGTAACCGGGCACATGTTTGGCTGAACAAGTGGGCGTAAACGCTCCTGGCAAAGCAAACAGGGCAATGGTCTTGCCTGCGGTGGCTTTGGCCACGTCTACGGCGTTCGGGCCAATGCTGCAGCCTTCAGCTTCGACGTCTGAGTATTCCATCAGGGTGGTGTGTGGCAGGGTGTCTCCAACTTTGATCATGGTGTCTCCAATTAGTTGTAGTTACAAAAACAAAAACGACCCACATTGTGGGTCGTTTTCTTTAGCCTTGCAGAGCCGAAGCCCTTTGGTATTTAAACCGCAGCAGCTTTCTCAACCAAACGGGTCGCAACCCAGTTTTTGGTTTTCGAAATTGGCTTGCTTTCAGTGATCTCGATCATGTCGCCCAAGTGGTATTCACCTGTCTCGTCATGTGCGTGATACTTGCTCGATTTAGCAACAATTTTGCCGTAGAGGGCGTGCTTCACACGACGCTCCACGAGCACTGTCACTGTTTTAGCGCGCTTGTCGCTAACCACCTTGCCAATCAAGGTGCGTTTGAGGGATTTTTTAGCTTCCGTCATGTTTGCTCCTTAAGCTTTCGGGGTTGCAGCGGCTTGCTTTTCAGCAAGAATGGTTTTCGCACGTGCAATGCTGCGACGTGTTGAACGCAGTTGTGACGTGTTGTTGAGTTGTTGCGTACCTTTTTGCATGCGCAAGCCAAAGTGAGCTTTTTGCAACTCTTTGACTTCAGCTTCTAGGCCGGCAACGTCTTTTTGGCGCAGTTCAGCAGCTTTCATTTCTTATTTCTCCTGATTACTGGCCGATCATGCGAGCCACAAAAGTGGTACGCAAGGGCAACTTTGCAGCGGCCAGACGGAATGCTTCACGGGCCAACTCTTCAGGGACGCCTACGATTTCGTAGAGGACCTTGCCGGGTTGGATCTCAGCCACGTAGTACTCGGGGTTACCTTTACCGTTACCCATACGCACTTCAGCAGGCTTATTGGAAATCGGCTTGTCAGGGAACACACGAATCCAGATACGGCCGCCACGTTTGACGTGACGAGAGATCGCACGACGTGCGGCCTCGATCTGGCGGGCCGTCAGACGGCCGCGATCGGTGGATTTCAGACCGAAGTCACCGAATGCAACTGTGTTGCCACGTGTTGCGATGCCGGTGTTGCGGCCTTTTTGCTCTTTGCGGTATTTACGGCGTGCTGGTTGCAGCATGCTTATTCTCCTGTTCCGTCCGCAGCCGTGCCAGTGGATGCGGGCGCGGCAACCTTGCGGACGCGCTTGACGGCAGTTTTAGGGGCATCAGCGGCTTCAGCGGGTTTATCGCTGCCATCCGTTGGTGCGGCATTGGTCCCTGCTGGGCGACGAGCGCCTGAGCGTGCGGGACGATCGCCTGTTGGGCGAGCGTCACGACGAGGACCGCGAGGACGACGCTCTTCTTCAGCACGTGGCTCAGCAGCGGCCGGCAGGTCGTTACGACCCAAGGTATCGCCTTTGTAAACCCACACTTTGACACCGATGATGCCGTAAGTGGTTTTAGCTTCAGAAGTTGCGTAATCGATGTCTGCACGCAGGGTGTGAAGTGGCACGCGACCTTCACGGTACCACTCGGTACGTGCGATCTCGATGCCGTTCAAACGACCTGCCGACATGATCTTGATGCCTTGAGCACCCAGACGCATGGCGTTTTGCATAGCGCGCTTCATAGCGCGGCGGAACATGATGCGTTTTTCGAGCTGTTGAGTGATGCTGTCAGCAATCAATTGAGCATCGATTTCAGGCTTGCGCACTTCTTCGATGTTGACTGCGACGGGCACGCCCAAACGCGCTGCGAGTTCTTTCTTCAAGTTCTCGATGTCTTCGCCTTTTTTGCCGATCACCACGCCTGGACGAGCCGAGAAGATGGTGATGCGTGCGCTTTTAGCGGGACGCTCGATGAGAACGCGAGAGACAGAAGCGTTTTTCAGCTTGGCCTTGAGGTATTCGCGCACTTTGATGTCTTCGGCCAGCATGCCAGCGAAGTCATTGTTGCTTGCGTACCAACGGCTAGCCCAGTTGCGGCTCACTGCAAGGCGAAAGCCTGTGGGGTGGATTTTTTGTCCCATATCTTCCTATACCTTTCAGTTACCGACTGTCACGTAAACGTGACAGGTTGGCTTGCTGATACTGTTACCGCGGCCTTTGGCGCGGGCAGTGAAACGCTTGAGCGTGGCGCCTTTTTCGACGTAGATGGTTTTCACCTTCAACTCGTCGATGTCTGCACCGTCGTTGTGTTCAGCGTTAGCAATCGCAGATTCCAAAACTTTCTTGACGATGCCAGCAGCTTTTTTCTGCGTGAATGTCAAGATGTTCAGAGCCTGGTCAACTTTTTTGCCGCGGATCATGTCCGCGACCAAACGGCCTTTGTCGACCGACAAACGGACGCCCCTAAGGACTGCACGTGTTTCCATGGTCTTTCCTTATTTCTTCTGGACTTTTTTGTCCGCGGGGTGACCTTTGAAGGTACGAGTCAGAGCGAATTCGCCCAACTTGTGACCCACCATTTGGTCAGTGATATACACGGGCACGTGTTGCTTGCCGTTGTGCACAGCGATGGTCAAGCCGATGAAATCGGGCAAGATCATGGAACGACGTGACCAAGTTTTCACTGGCTTTTTATCTTTAGTCGCGATGGCCTTGTCGACCTTTGCAACCAAATGATGGTCAACAAACGGACCCTTTTTGAGAGAGCGAGTCATTTGTTACCCCTTACTTTTTACGACGCGACACAATCATGACTTGTGTGCGTTTGTTGTTACGGGTACGGTAGCCTTTTGTCAGGTTACCCCATGGGTCAACTGCATGACGGCCTTCACCGGTGCGACCCTCACCACCACCGTGTGGGTGATCCACTGGGTTCATAGCGACGCCACGCACGGTTGGGCGAATACCCATCCAGCGCTTGACACCAGCTTTACCCAATTGGCGGAGGCTGTGTTCTTCGTTTGCAACTTCACCGATGGTGGCGCGGCATTCGATATGGATCTTGCGAACTTCACCAGAGCGCATACGCACTTGAGCGTAAGTGCCTTCACGAGCCAACAGAGTGGCTGATGTACCGGCTGAACGCGCGATTTGTGCACCAGCACCTGGCTTCAACTCGATACAGTGAATGGTTGAACCCACTGGAATGTTGCGGATTGGCAAGGTGTTACCTGCACGGATCGGGGCTTCCGAACCGCTGAGCAACGATGCGCCAACTTCCAAACCACGTGGAGCAATGATGTAGCGACGCTCGCCGTCTGCGTAACACACCAAAGCGATGTGTGCCGTACGGTTTGGATCGTATTCAATGCGTTCCACTTTCGCAGGGATAGCGTCTTTGTTACGCTTGAAATCCACAACGCGGTAGTGATGCTTGTGACCACCACCCTTATGACGGGTAGTGATGTGACCGTTGTTGTTACGACCCGATTTTTGGTGCTGGGGTTCCAGCAACGGAGCGTAAGGCTCACCTTTGTGGAGGTGATCACGGGTAACTTTAACGACGCCACGTTGACCGGGCGACGTAGGTTTCATCTTGATGACTGCCATGATTAAGCGGCCTCCCCAGAGATGTTCAGCTCTTGACCAGCCTTCAGGGTCACATAGGCTTTGCGAACGTTGTCGCGACGGCCAATGGACTTACCAAAACGCTTGGTTTTGCCTTTTGTGTTCACTACATTCACGCCTTGAACTTCAACCTTGAACATCAATTCCACTGCGGCCTTGATTTCTGGTTTAGTAGCGTTTTGCAGCACCTTGAATGTCACAACGTTGTGCTTCTCTGCAACCATGGTGGCCTTTTCGGACACGACAGGAGAGACCAACAATTGCATCAAACGACCTTCGTCAAATTTGTGTGCGCTCATGCGAACATCTCCTTGAGTTGGTCCATGGCACCCTTGGTCACGAGGACTTTGCGGTAGTGCACCAATGACAGTGGATCGGCATAACGTGGCTCAACCACCAACACGTTTGGCAAGTTACGTGAAGCCAAGTACAAGTTGTCATCAACTTCCTCGGAGATCACCAACACTGACTCAAGGTTCATCGCCTTGAATTTAGCTGCCAACAATTTGGTTTTTGGAGCGTCAACCTTCAAAGACTCAACCACAGCCAAACGACCTTCGCGGGCCAATTGAGACAAGATCGAAGCCATACCAGCGCGGTACATCTTCTTGTTGATCTTCTGTGTGAAGTTCTCGTTAGGCATGTTCGGGAAAATGCGACCGCCGCCACGCCACAGTGGCGATGACGTCATACCAGCGCGAGCGCGGCCGGTGCCTTTTTGCTTGAACGGCTTCTTGGTGGAGTGCTTAACTTGCTCACGGTCTTTTTGGGCACGAGTGCCTTGACGCGCGTTAGCTTGGTAAGCGACCACGATCTGGTGAACCAGATCTTCGTTGTATTCACGACCGAACACGGTTTCAGGTGCGTCGTACTTAGACGCAGCTTGACCTTGGTCGTTCAGGAGTTCGACTTGCATCAGTTCGCTCCTTTAGCTTTGACGGCGGGATGCACAGTCACGAAGCCACCGGCTGAACCAGGCACAGCGCCTTTGATCAACAACAGTTGGCGAGCTTCGTCGATGCGAATCACGTCGAGGTTTTGTGTCGTCACGATGTCGTCGCCGAGGTGGCCAGACATGCGCTTACCGGGGAACACGCGACCTGGGTCTTGTGCCATACCGATAGAGCCAGGCACGTTGTGCGAACGGCTGTTACCGTGCGACGCGCGCTGTGACTTGAAATGGTGACGCTTGATGGTGCCAGCAAAGCCTTTACCGATGGTTGTGCCTTGCACGTCCACCTTTTGGCCCACTGCAAACACATCAGTCACAGGCACAGTAGCGCCAGCGGCGTACTTAGCTGCAACATCAGCAGTCACGTGGAATTCTTTGATGATTTCACCGGCTTCGACGCCTGCTTTCGCAAGGTGTCCAGCCATTGGCTTGGTCACGCGAGATGCCTTGCGTGAACCGAATGTGACCTGCAAGGCCACATAGCCGTCGTTTTCCTGGGTTTTCACTTGGGTCACGCGGTTGTTGGACACATCCAACACCGTGACAGGGATCGAATCCCCATCATCAGTGAACAGACGCATCATGCCCACCTTGCGGCCCAGCAATCCCAAACGGATGCTTTGACTCATTGTTTTCTCCAAAACTCTCACCGCAACCACTTCAATTGGCAGTTACGTTTTTGCGTGAAAGACGGTTGATAAATCTCTGTGCAAATTGCACAGAGCCCGCGAGTATATCGCGAAAACCGCGCCAAGAGCAACTACTCTTTGGCGCGGGGGCTGGAATGGGCTTTTGACCCACTCCAAAGTCGCATTACTGCAACTTAATTTCGACGTCCACGCCCGCTGGCAGGTCGAGTTTCATCAAGGCGTCAACTGTTTTATCAGTTGGGTCCACGATGTCCATCAAACGCTGGTGGGTACGGATTTCGAGCTGGTCACGGCTGGTCTTGTTGACGTGCGGCGAACGCAAGATGTCAAAACGCTTCATGCGTGTTGGCAAAGGCACTGGGCCTTTGACAATCGCGCCGGTGCGCTTGGCAGTGTCAACGATCTCAGCAGCAGACTGGTCGATCAATTTGTAGTCAAACGCCTTCAGGCGGATGCGGATCTTTTGCTTCGAGGACATTTAAATTCCTCGATTAGGCAATGATCTTAGCAACCACACCAGCGCCAACTGTCTTACCGCCTTCGCGGATAGCGAAGCGCAAGCCTTCTTCCATCGCAATGGGGTGGATC
>NCJK01000011.1 GCA_002282445.1 Burkholderiales bacterium 39-55-53
CAACCTTGCCCAAAAAATTGAGCAACTTAAGGTCATGAACCCCAATGGTCGTCTTGCCCTGGAGATGAACCCACAAGATCCCCAGTATCCAGAAATTGCCCTAGAAGATGGAGATGAAATCACCATTCCAAGAGTGCCTTCTAGCGTAGGGATCTATGGCGCTGTCTATAACGAATCAGCCATGCTCTTCAAAGATAATTTAACAGTCACAGATTATTTGAAAAATGCCGGCCCAACCCCTACAGCAGAAACAGCCTGGACCTTTGTCTACAGAGCAGATGGGTCAGTACGAGCTCCAGACCTATCAGGCTGGTTTAACACCAACAGCGTGATGGATGATGAAATCATGCCAGGCGATGCCATAGTTGTGCCAGAGAGAATCCTCAGACAAACCGCCTGGGCAACCTTTACCCAAGGCCTCAAAGACTGGACGCAGATTTTCTTCCAGCTTGGCTTAGGTGCAGCAGCAATTCAGGTGCTCAAGTGATGATTTTTGAATCTGAAATGATTATTGGGGTCAGGCCAACATGAAGAAGAATGAAATTAGGGTTAATGACCTAGATTCAAAATCAAACTCTGATTTAGTTCAGGAATGGCCTGATAACAATGAGTCACCCCTTTTGGATTTGACGCTAACAGTTGCAGAGAATCTCAAGCTACTGGTTTTTGGCTCTCTATGCTTAGGGTTGTTTGCACTTTTATATACATTCGCGTTGCCAAATATTTATACAGCAAAGGCAACCATTCTCCCGCCCATAAATAGTAACTCAGCCTCAGCAGGCTCTCTAGTAATGGGGGCTCTGGGTGGTGGGCTTGGCGGTATTGTTGGCAGCTTACCCGGTGTCAAAGATCCAACGCAGCGATACATTGCATTTCTCAATAGCGATACTTTTTTAGACCTTATCGTAAAAAAATATGATCTGAACAAGCATTATGGTGTGGAAAATTTATACAAAGCACGACAAATATTAGATAGTAATTTTACAGTCACCTCAGATAATAAATCAGGATTAATTTCAATAATGATTTCTGATGTTGATAAAATTTTTGCAGCTACAGTTGCCAATGGAGTTGTTGAGGAACTTCGGCTATTTGTCGGACGTCTTGAACTTCAAGAGGCAAATAACCGTCAAGATTTTTTAGAGGCCCAAATTAAGGAAGTATCCACTCGCTCCTTTCACGACACCATCAGTCAACAATTGATTATTAGCGGCTTAATCCAACAATACAACAATACTTTAATCGAATCAGCCCGAGAAGGGCCTACTTTTATGCAAATTGATTTTGCACTACCCCCCGAATCGAGAAGTAAGCCAAACAAGAGTAAGATAGTTTTCTTAACAACTCTTGTTGGTTTCTTTACCTTTCTTTTTTTTATTTTTATTCGCAAGGGTTATATAAACGCAAAGAAAGACCCTGATACTAATGCTAAGCTTCAGGAGATTGGATTTTTATTAAGACGATTCGTTAAGATGCCACCATCACTGCCTTTATGGAAAAAGCTTTTTGGTAGTGACAAATATTAATTTACTATTTTCCATTCATAATATTGTCTTAATTTAATTTCTTAAATAGCTATCTATTCTAACTAGGGCAACCCATCATTGGAAAATAATCTTGTTGGGTTTGCCCTTATGGCAATCTACGGGCCATTACCTAGTCTATGTTTTCCTTAATATTAATTTTTACTATTGCAACTATTTATTATGAAAAAAATTGCTATCGTTGGTCTCGGTTATGTTGGGCTTCCTCTCGCCATCGAGTTTGGAAGGATTCGTCCTGTTTTGGGTTTTGATATTTGTACCGACCGCATAGATCAGCTAAAGCTTGGAGAGGATAGGACACTGGAGTGCGACGCGGAAGATTTTGCTAAAGCAAAGTACCTTACCTACACTGCCGATGCCGGGGCATTAAAATCCTGCCAGATATATATAATCACTGTTCCCACCCCAGTTGATAAGGCGAATAGACCGAATTTAATCCCCTTGATAAAAGCCAGTGAAACGGTTGGTAAAGCTCTAAAAGTTGGTGACATAGTCGTATATGAGTCGACAGTTTATCCCGGCGCAACCGAAGAAGTTTGCGTTCCAGTGCTTGAGGAGTTCAGTGGCCTTAAGTTCAATCAGGACTTCTATTGCGGCTATAGTCCTGAGAGGATTAATCCAGGCGATAAGGAACATAGGTTAGTTAATATTGTAAAGGTTACGAGCGGTAGCACTCCCGAGGTTGCGGATCAGGTTAATGCCCTGTACAGTAGCATCATTAAAGCGGGTACATTCAAGGCAAGCAGTATCAAGGTTGCAGAAGCTGCTAAGGTAATTGAAAATACTCAACGTGACCTCAATATTGCGCTGATGAATGAGTTGTCGCTCATCTTTCACAAATTAGGTATTGACACTTTAGAAGTGCTTGAGGCTGCAGGTACTAAATGGAATTTCTTGCCATTCCGACCGGGGTTGGTAGGAGGGCACTGCATTGGTGTAGACCCATATTATTTGACGCATAAGGCTGTTGAGGTCGGATACCACCCTGAAGTAATACTATCTGGCCGTCGCATTAATGATCTTATGGGTGATTTTATTGCTGATGAAACTGTGAAGTTAATGTTGAAAAATGGGATTCCGGTGCTGAGGAGTAGGGTGCTAATCCTTGGTTTTGCTTTTAAAGAGAATTGTCCGGATCTTAGAAATACCAAGGTAGTTGATATTGTTAGGGCACTTTACCGATATAACGTTCAAGTCGATATTTATGACCCATGGATTGATGTTGAAGAGGCAAAATTAGAGTACTCCTTTAATTGCCTAAAGGAGCTTCCGAAGTCGGGTATTTATGGAGCAATCATACTGGCTGTAGGGCACAAACAATTTGTTCAAGCCGGTGCGACTGCAATTCGAGCGCTTGGCTCTCCAAATTCTATTATTTTTGATGTGAAAAGCATCCTACCCAAGGGCGATGCTGAAGGAAGGCTTTGATGGCATTAAGTCTATATGAGCAAGTTAAGGATGAGCTTAGAATGAGCCCCAAAAAATGGCTTGTTACCGGCGTAGCAGGTTTTATTGGTAGCAATCTACTCGAAACCCTTTTAAAGCTCGATCAAAAAGTGATAGGTTTGGATAACTTTAGTACCGGCTTTCAGCATAATCTTGTTGAGGTTCAACGCTCTGTTACTGCACAACAGTGGGAGCGGTTTATATTTAACATGGGTGACATTCGTGATTTGGAGACCTGTCTAAGGGTATGTGATGGCGTTGATTACGTGCTCCATCAGGCGGCACTTGGAAGCGTCCCAAGAAGCCTAGCAGATCCCATAGCAACAAATGAAACTAACATATCTGGTTTTTTAAATATGCTATTGGCCGGTCGCGATCAACAAGTTGAGAGCTTCACCTACGCAGCAAGTAGCTCAACGTATGGGGACCATCCTGCATTACCCAAATTAGAAGATAAAATCGGCAAGCCGTTGAGCCCCTATGCTGTTACGAAGTATGTCAATGAACTTTACGCCGATGTTTTTGCCTCATGCTATGGATTTAATACTATTGGATTAAGGTATTTCAATGTATTTGGGCGGCGGCAAAATCCTAACGGAGCTTATGCAGCAGTGATTCCCATGTGGATTACTTCCTTATTAAACGGTGATTCAATCTTCATTAACGGCGATGGAGAATCTAGCAGAGACTTTACATTTATTGAAAATGCTGTGCAGGCCAATATTTTGGCTGCAGTTGCAAACCAAAATGCTAGAAATCAAGTGTATAACGTTGCAGCTGGTGAGAGGACTACGCTTAATGAGCTATTCAAGCTGATCAATGAGGCGCTTCTATCTGATGTTAGTTTGAAAGGATCATCTCCTATTTATCGTGATTTTAGGCAGGCAGACGTAAGGCATAGTCTTGCGGATATCACCAAAGCCCACTATTTATTAGGCTACAAGCCTACCCATAGCGTTCGTCAAGGTATCAAGTTAGCCTGTAAGTCTTATTTACTCCATTACAGAGCTAAGCTATGAAACCCAATTTGCCCATTATGGATCGAAAGGTTAGATTTGCTTTGGTTGGCTGCGGTCGAATATCAGCAAATCATTTCGCTGCGATCGAGAAGCATTCAGATAGATGTGAGCTAGTCGATGTGTGCGATACAGATCCAGCTGCCTTGCTACTGGCTATAGATAAATATCGTGTTCAAGGCCATGATAATCTTGGATCCTTGCTGGCAACCTCTAATGCTGATTGTGTGATCCTAACTACACCAAGTGGCCTGCATTCAAGCCAAACAATTGAGATTGCCTTGGCAGGTAAACATGTCATTACCGAGAAGCCGATGGCCACGAGATGGCAGGATGGTCTAAAGATGGTGGAAGCCTGCGATCGAGCCGGCACAAAGCTTTTTGTTGTCAAGCAGAATCGCTTTAATCCAACTCTCCTTCTGCTAAAACGTGCGGTAGAGCAAAAGCGTTTTGGAAAAATTTTCTCAGTTGCTCTGAATGTTTTTTGGACGCGTCCACAAGAATACTATGACAGTGCACCGTGGCGTGGTACCTGGGAGTTTGATGGTGGCGCCTTCATGAACCAAGCTAGCCATTATATTGATTTGCTGGATTGGATAATTGGACCGGTAGAAAGTGTTATGGCCTACACAGGCACACTTGCACGAGATATCGAGGTTGAAGATACTGGAGTTGCTGCGATTCGATGGCGAAATGGCGCTATGGGAACCTTGAATGTTACTATGTTGACTTATCCTAAGAATATGGAAGGTAGCATCACTGTTCTTGGTGAGAAGGGGTCTGTTCGAATTGGTGGTGTTGCAGTGAATGATATTCAGACATGGGAATTTATCGAACCCCATCAAGATGACGAGCTATTTAAAAGCGCTAGCTATGAAACAACATCTGTTTATGGTTTTGGTCACCCACGTTACTATAACAACGTTATTAATACTTTACGAGGTGAGGCGCTGGCCAATACCGATGGAAGGGAGGGGCTTAAGTCTCTAGAGCTTTTAATTGCCCTTTACCTCTCAGCCCGAGATGGTAAACGTATAGCGCTCCCATTGGAGTATTAATGACAATCTTAATTCATCCAACAGCAATCGTTGATGAGGGTGCCGTTATTGGTCCCGAAACTCGTATTTGGCACTATACCCACATTTGCGGTGGAGCCAAAATTGGAAAACATTGTTCTTTTGGTCAAAATGTTTTTGTTGGCAACGATGTAACTATTGGAAATAATGTCAAAGTTCAAAATAATGTCTCCATATACGACGCTGTACATTTAGAGGATGATGTATTTTGTGGTCCGAGCATGGTTTTTACTAATGTATATAACCCTCGATCAGCAGTGATCCGTAAAAATGAATATAGAGTCACATTAATAAAAAAAGGTGCAACACTTGGGGCTAACTCGACTATTATTTGCGGCGTCACCGTAGGGGAGTATGCTTTTGTTGCAGCAGGTGCTGTCATTAACCGCGATGTTAAACCTTATGCCCTGATGGCCGGAGTACCGGCAAGTCAACTTGGCTGGATCAGTCAATACGGCGACAGACTTGATTTACCTTTGGCTGGCTCTGGAAGTGCAATCTGCAGTCACACTGGGATGCATTATGTTCTTGAGAATGGAAATTGCTCATGTCTACCAGCATGATTCCCTTCATGGATTTAAAAGCCCAGTATCTGGCCTTCAAGACTGAAATTGATAATCGGATTCAAAGAGTCTTAGATCATGGCCAGTACATTATGGGTCCGGAAGTAAGGGAGTTGGAAGACAAACTCATTAATTACACTGGTGCTAAAAATTGTATTACTGTTGCCAGCGGGACTGAGGCGTTGTTAATTAGCCTAATGGCACTTGGCATTAAAGCAGGCGATGAGGTAATCACAACACCATTCACTTTCGCGGCAACCGCTGAGGTTATTTCTCTACTAGGGGCTATTCCTGTCTTTGTGGATGTTGAATTTGATACTTGCAATATTAATGCGAAATTAATTGAGTCTGCCATTACAGCTAAAACTAAAGTGATCATGCCAGTAAGCCTTTATGGTCAGCCGGCCGATATGGATGAGATCAACGAAATTGCTGCAAAATTCAATTTATTTGTGATAGAGGATGCCGCCCAAAGTTTTGGAGCTGAATATAAAAGAAAAAAAAGTTGCAATCTAAGTACTGTAGGCTGTACCAGCTTTTTCCCGAGCAAGCCACTCGGTTGCTATGGTGATGGCGGGGCTATTTTTACAAGTGATGATTCTATTGCCCAAGCCTGTCGGGAAATTCGCATACATGGTCAAAGTAAGCGCTACATGCATACTCGTATTGGTGTCGGCGGCCGAATGGACACGCTTCAATGCGCCATTGTTCTTGCAAAGCTGGAGCGCTTCGAATGGGAAGTGCAAAAACGCATGGAAATAGGTCAGCAATACAACCAGTTACTAGACAAGGCTGGTATTTCCCGGGTGCAGCTACGGCCAGATCGAACCAGCGTCTATGCTCAATATACGATTAAAGTGATCAACCGCGAAACGCTGCAAAATCGCTTGGCTGAGTCGGGTATTCCAACCGCAGTACACTACCCATTGCCGCTGAATGAGCAGCCTGCTTACAAGAACCTGTGTTGCCCAGATTGCACCCCTGTGGCTAATGAATTGTCCAAGCAAGTAATAAGTTTGCCAATGAGTCCTTACCTTAAGCCTGATCAAGTTCAGTATATTGCGGCTAATGTAGTTGCCTAAACAGTATGACATTCATCAACTTATTACATAACCTCTGCTTGTCAACTCACTACCACCATACATATTCGATCATCAGCACGATAGATCATGATTACCCCCCATTTTTTATCTTGGATTCACTGCCTTTTTGCAACCATAGTGTTTCCGAGACTTCTTCTTCAAAAATCAATAAAGTGAGTTTTTTATGGACATCAAAGGTAAAAAGTTTGTAGTGGTTGGTGGTGCTGGTCTTATTGGCTCGCATACTGTTGATACGCTACTAAAAGACGATGTAAAAGAAGTAGTTATTTACGACAACTTTGTGCGTGGAACCCGAGAAAATTTGAACAATGCACTTAAGGACGATCGAGTCAAAATTTACGATGTAGGTGGGGATATTATGCAAACTGATATCTTGCAGTCGGCGTTTGAGGGGGCAGATGGCGTATTCCACTTGGCAGCCTTATGGCTCCTCCAGTGCCACGAATATCCTCGCACCGCTTTTGATGTGAACGTACGTGGGACTTTTAACGTTATGGAAGCATGTGTAGCTAAGGGTGTTAAACGACTGGTTTACTCTTCATCTGCCTCGGTTTATGGTGATGCCGTTGAAGAACCTATGACCGAAGACCACCCCTTTAATAACAAAAACTTTTATGGTGCGACCAAGATTGCAGGTGAGGCGATGATGAGATCCTTTCATCATCGTTATGGCCTCAATTTTGTTGGGCTGCGGTATATGAACGTCTATGGCCCAAGGCAGGATTACCATGGTGCCTATATTGCCGTTATTATGAAAATGCTTGACGCTATTGATAAAGGAGAAAGCCCCATTATTATGGGTGATGGCTCTGAGGCATTTGACTTTGTCGCAGTTGAAGATTGTGCATTAGCAAACGTCTGTGCGATGAAGTCCGATGCTGTAGATTCCTTTTACAATGTTGGCACTGGTAAGCGTACATCCTTAAAAGATCTAGCAGAAAAACTGTTAGTTTTGACGGGAAGTCAAAAACCAATACAATTTGCTCCTCGCAGCCAGGCCACATTGGTGCGTAACCGTGTTGGTTCGACTAAAAAGGCCGGCGCAGAAATTGGATTTACTTCTCAAATTGACCTCAATGAGGGTTTAAAGCGATTAATTAATTGGCGCGCCTCGCATAAAGCCGAAGTTGCTGCGCGCCGCCATGCTGTGGGACTACTTTCATGAGGTCGATCACGCATATGAATGTACCCATCGCCAGAACCTCACTGCTGGAATGCGAGATTCAGAGTGTCATGGAGCCACTACGTTCAGGTTGGCTTGTTCAGGGCCCCAAGGTTCGGGAATTCGAAGATAAATGGTCTGCATTTACAGGCGCCAAACATTCCATTGCTGTCACATCGTGTACAACAGGCTTGCACCTCTCCCTTGCTGCATTAGGTTTGCAACCTGATGATGAAGTGATTGTCCCTGCATTCACTTGGATATCGACGGCTAATGTAGTGGAGCATTTAGGCGCTAAGGTCGTTTTTTGCGATATTGATCTTGATACTTTCAACCTAGATGTTCAGCAGCTGGCTTCCTTGGTAACAAGCAAAACAAAAGCTATTTTGCCAGTTCATTTATTCGGCATGGCTGCAGATATGGAACCAATCAACGCGTTCGCAAAACAACACGAGTTGTGGGTGGTGGAGGATGCGGCATGTGGATTTGGTAGTCGGTATCACGAACAGCACGTCGGCACTCTCGGTAATATGGGCGTCTTTAGCTTCCATCCTCGTAAAGCGATCACCACCGGGGAGGGGGGCATGATCACCACCCAGGATGACGAGCTGGCTGCAAGGTTGCGTCGATTGCGTGATCATGGAGCAGCTATGTCAGACCTGCAGCGTCATTTAGGAGCCAAACCTTATTTATTGGCTGATCACCCAGATGCTGGATACAACCAGCGCATGACCGATTTCCAGGCGGCACTCGGTTCTGCGCAGATGGACAGGGCTTCTGACATTATTCAGGAAAGACAGCGTCTTGCCCTTCGTTATGACGAAGCCTTTTTTAAGTTACCGTGGCTACGTACACCCGTTCATCGTGCTGGATATGATCATGGCTATCAAAGTTATCCCTGTCTCTTTCTGCCCGAGAACATTAATCTTGAAGCTGTACCTCGCATTAATGAGCGACGTAATGCTTGGATGGACAAATTACAAAATGCCGGGATTTCAACTAGGCCTGCAACCCATGCGGTTCACATGCTTACGTTCTATCGACATAAATACAAATTAAATCCACGCGATTTTCCAAGTGCTTATGCAGCGAATGATTGCAGTATTTCATTGCCTTTGTTCCACGGCATGACTACCGAAGAACAAGACTACGTAATTGAGCAAGTATTGGAGAGCGCAATCTAATGTGCGGTATCACTGGGTTAATCCATTTGAATGGCGAGCCAGTCTCGCCGGTGATCCTCAAAAAAATGACCGATGCCATCGCCCATCGGGGTCCCGATGGAGAGGGGCATTGGATAGAGGGGAATGTAGGCATTGGGCATCGGCGCTTGGCTATCATCGACCTCAGCTCAGCTGGACACCAGCCTATGATTTCGAGCGATTACCGCTATGTATTGAGCTACAACGGCGAGATTTACAACTACCGTGAAATTCGTAGCGAGCTAGAGACCCACGGATATTGGTTTAGGAGTCAGACTGACAGCGAGGTCGTGCTGAATGCTTTGGCACATTGGGGTTCTGATGCCTTGCTCAAGTTCAACGGCATGTTCGGTTTGGCATTGTGGGACAGAAAAGAACAAACGCTCTTGTTGGCGCGCGATCGTTACGGCATTAAGCCTGTTTATTACGCTCGGCAAGGCCATTGCTTTGCATTTGGCTCTGAACAAAAAGCGATTACTGCCCAACCAGCTTTTAAAAAGGAATTGAATAAAAAGGCGCTTTTAGAATATTTCACATTCCAGAACATATTTACTGATCAAACCTTACTAGAAGATATTTGCTTATTGCCGGCAGGGTATTTCGCTACGCTGCATGCAAAAACAGGCCAATGGAGCCAGCATCAGTATTGGGACTACCGTTTTCGCGAGCCAGATTGCAAAGCTGACAAACAAGAATATGTGGAAGAGCTCGATCGCCTGTTCCGCCAATCGGTTAATCGCCAGCTTGTAGGTGATGTGGAGATGGGCGCTTACCTCAGTGGCGGGATGGACTCAGGCTCAATCACTGCTATTGCTGCGCAGCAGATTCCCTACCTGAAAACATTTACATGTGGTTTTGACCTCAGCTCTGCTTCGGGAATTGAGCTTGGTTTTGACGAGCGCACAAAAGCTGAAGCCATGTCGGCCCTCTTTAAAACTGAGCATTACGAAATGGTGCTCAAAGCAGGAGATATGGAGCGCTGTTTGCCCAAGCTTGCTTGGCACTTAGAGGAACCACGAGTAGGGCAAAGCTACCCCAATTTTTATGCCGCCAAACTGGCTAGTAAATTTGTGAAGGTCGTGCTGTCAGGTAGTGGTGGTGACGAGCTTTTTGGCGGTTATCCTTGGCGCTACTACCGAGGTGCTAATTGCCAAAGTTTTGAAAATTACATCGATAAGTACTACCTTTACTGGCAACGCTTGACGAGTAACACTCAACTTAAGCAGATGTTTGCTCCAATCTGGGATGATATCGATCAGGTTTGGACGCGTGATATCTTTCGTGATGTCTTTGCCACTCATGACAACGAACTCAAGAGGCCCGAGGACTATATCAATCACTCTCTATACTTTGAGGCTAAAACCTTTTTGCATGGCTTGTTCGTGGTCGAAGATAAGCTCAGTATGGCGCACGGATTAGAAAACCGTGTGCCGTTCATGGATAATGACCTAGTTAATTTTGCGATGCAGTGCCCAGTTGGCTTAAAATTGAATAATCTGGCAGAGGTTTTGAGGCTTAATGAGAATGAGATCGGCAGCAAAACTGATAAATATTTTCAAAAAACTAATGACGGAAAACAGATATTACGAGATGTAATGACCAATTACATTCCTAGCATTATCACAAAAGCCGAAAAACAAGGATTCTCCTCTCCTGATGCCAGTTGGTTTAAGGGTGAAAGTATAGACTTTGTAAAGCGTACATTGTTTGATAAAAATGCCCACATCTATAGAGTGCTCGATCGAGATTCTGTGATTGCATTGGTTAACCAGCATATTACTGGACAACAAAATCGTCGTTTGCTGATATGGTCACTATTAAACGTTGAACAATGCCTTGTCGATTATTTGTAACTCAGATCAAAGGTTAACTTAAAGATTGTTTTGAATCAGGTAAGGATGCCATTTTAGATGAAAAAAATTGTAATATTAGGTGGTCCTGGAGATGGAGTAGTAATTGCTGCTTCTCTAGCATTTCAAAATAATAATTCTGACACCCATTGGGAATTAGTTGGGTTTCTAAATGACGCCATTGAAAAGGGAAGTTTTATAAACGGGGTGGCTGTATTAGGCAAGCTTGAGGACTGGCGGACCCTTCCTGATGATACATACTTTATCAGTGCACTTCATAAGGTAAGGCAAATGAAGGTTCGTGCATCTAGAGTTCAATCACTTGGTATCCCATTGCAACGCTGGGGAAGCGTAATTGATTCTACAGCTCGTGTTTCTAAAAATTGCTTGACCGGTGTTGGTAGCTATCTCGGCCCGAATGTCATTGTTCAGCCAGGGGCAAAAATTGGAAATCATGTCTCAATTAGGGGTGGTGCTAATATAGGGCATGATGTTGTTATAGAAGATTATTGCTATATCGGGCCAAACTCGACTTTGTGTGGAAGAAGTTCCATGCTCAAAGCATCCCATTTAGGCCCAAATTCGTGCTTAGCTGATGGTGTTCGACTTGGGTTGCATTCTGTTGTTGGTATCGGCAGCGCTGTGACTAAACATGTGCCAGATAACCACATTGTCTTTGGGGTTCCAGCGTCAAGAATACTGGCGCCACTTGGAGATTTTAATCGTAAATTGACTGCTAATAAAAAATAGGTAATTAGATAAAAAAATGATCTTAGAGCGTTTATTCGAAATGGGATACAAAGGTGATAGGAACTACATTCATGGTTCCGATATTTTTAATGAAACAATTTCCTGGTTAATTCTAGAGAAAAAAGATATTAGAGATATCGACTTTATGTTTCACCGGTTTGCTTATAGTCAATTAATGGCTATTGTGGGTTCAACACCACCAAAGCATGAGATTGTTGCAACCTGTACATTTACATCTTCGGTCGCTTGTGAAAAAGTATACCTTACAGAAACTATTTACCCAGTCATCTCTCGTAGACCATACCCCGAGGATGAAATGCTAAAAATGATGGATTTTAATTTATCAGAGCGCCGAGTATTGCTTCATGGCGAGAACTCATTTAGCGATATTGAGCAATGGGTAGCGCTGACCAAAGCGCTCCACTATAAATTATTCCCCAAATTAAGTGGCAAGTGGATATTCGTACGCGGACGATTCCCGGACTATTTCTCTCACTCAAAATGTCAAGAGCGCTCAATAATTTTTGTCTCAGAGTTTAATTATAAATTGACACGCTGTGATGCGCTTCGAGATGGCACTAAGGTTGGTGAAATATATTTTTCAATCATTTGAGAGAAGATATGCTTGGTATTGTTGATTTAGCGGTGTATTTGCCAGAGCGGCGCGTTTCAAATGTAGACTTGATTGATCGCTTCGAAATAGACAGATCTTTCCTTATTAATAAAATTGGTGTTATGCATCGGGCAATAAGAGCGGACGATGAAGATACCAGCGACATGGCCCTAAAGGCTCTGGAGAGATTATTATCCCAAAAGAAAGTGTCGCGCGAAGAAATTCAAGTGCTTGTTGTGGTAACCCAAAATCCTGATTCTAATTTACCTCAGGTATCGGGATTAGTACACGCTAAGGCAAGCCTTTCATCTGACTGCGCTACTTTTGACATCTCTCTTGGATGCTCTGGCTATGTTTATGGGATTTCCATCTTGATGGCTTTTCTTTCTATTCACAGCCTAAAAAAAGGTATTTTGATAACTTGTGATCCCTACAGCAAAATAATTAACCAGAGTGATAAAAATACTGTACTTTTATTTGGTGATGCTGCCACGGCAACATTGGTTGGAGTTGATCCAATTCTTGAATGCTCATCCTTTACTTTTGGCACTAAGGGAGATTTAATGGGGGCCTTAGCTTTTAGAGATGGCTATCTTCAAATGAATGGTCGCGAAGTATTCAATTTCGCAGCAACTTATGTACCCCCTAATATCAATAAGCTTTTAGAAAAGGCTGGGCTAGAAAAGGGTGAAATTGACTCATATATTTTTCATCAAGGTAGCCATTTCATTCTAGAAACGTTGGTTAAACGTCTAGATTTAGATAGGTCAAAGGTCCTGATGGATATACAGGATATCGGCAATACGGTATCATCATCAATTCCAATACTGCTTCAGCCTCAAATTAAAAACGATGAAATAAAGACTATTGTGTTGTGTGGTTTTGGTGTTGGCCTCTCATTGGCTAGTTGTATATGTAAACGAACTGGAGACCGGAATGTATAGTATTGATGATCTTATTAAAGTGATTGATAAGACAGGTGTAGTGGGGGATATTGGTAAATTTGATCCTCATAAATCCTTCAGAGATAACGGGATCGATTCATTGGAGGTTTTTGCTATTTTTCTGGCTATTGAAGAAGAATATAAAATTAAAATTAATGAAGAGGACTCTATGAGAATTAGCACATTAGGGCAATTATTAGTTTTTCTAAACTCCCATGTGTCTTCTTAGTATTCATTATCCATAAAAATATAAAATTATCTGTATTTTATGAAGTAATATTTCAATTAGTTCAAGGCTTCCTAGTTTTGCTGATATCTGAATTCCCTTTATTTAGGCTATACTAAGACTGTATATCCTGAGTTTTAGGGCTCATTTATTTTAAAATCTTTAGTTTTGAATTGACTACTTCTTATTTACAGCACAATTTTAAGTTGATTATATACTTTATACCAATTCTATATAAATAAGGTACTCAAGAGTAAAATACGTCTCTATTTAAAAACAATAATGCTAATTTCGAGAAAAATATCTGAAATAGGAAACGGTCTCAATTTCTATGATTTGAAATCAAAAGAAAATTTTTTCCTCACAATCGATACGGATTGGTGCCATGAGGACATTTTATTGGATACACTTTCAATTCTAGAAAAATATCATGCAAAAGCAACAATTTTCATGACTAATAAATTTGATTGTCTTAGTTATCTTCAAAAAAATAAATCTTCTTACGAGCTTGGGATACATCCAAATTTTAATAATTTATTGGAAGGTAAAAATACTAAGGAAGATAGCATTAATGAAGTAATTGATAGTTTAATGAATCTATTGCCATCAGCATTGAGTATCAGAAGTCATTCGCTGGTAACTAGTTCAAAGTTAACATCGATATTCTATTCGAAAGGCCTAAGTCACGAGTCTAATATTAAAATTCCACTTAATAGCGGCCAAACAATATATCCCTTCGTTCATCCAACTGGAATGGTTATGTGTCCTTTTCAGTGGGGCGATTATTCCGATGAGAATGGGCAGCCAATAAAATTTAAACTACCAAATTATTTTATGGCTAATTTTCATCCGATACATATTTTTTTAAATACTGAATCAATTGGCCGGTACGAGCAAACCCGTTTATTGCATATGAATCCTGCAGAGCTAATAAAGCATCGATTTAAAGGTTACGGCGTTAGAAATCGATTAGTTGATTTGTTGAAATTATGTGTAGACTCACCTGAATAAAGATTTAATCAAGAACTTAATAATCAATTATCTTAATGTTGCAATATTTTTTAAAAAATTTACTAACCGGATCATGTCAAGCAAAAAAATAATAATTAATGCTGTTAATCATATTGAATCGCTAATAGAAGAGAGGTTAAGTGATAACGATCGCATGTTCCTGCAAAGAGTGTATGCAGATGGTCTGCAGAAGTATTCTGATCGTCTCAGGGCGATTGACTTTGTGGGCATGCACAGGGTGCTGGATGCAGGCTGTGGTTTTGGTCAGTGGTCTCTTGCCTTGGCGGGCTTAAACCAATTTGTTGAATCATGTGATATTTCCCAAACTCGAGCTAACTTTCTAAAAGCCCTTTCAGGGCAACTTTCTATTGCAAATCTAAATTCTCAAGTTAGTCAAATTTATGAAATGCCCTACGAAGATAATTATTTTGATGCGATTTTCTGCTACGGGGTTATTTTTCTAACCCCATGGAAGGAGTCGCTTGCTGAACTTAAGAGGGTTTTGAAGCCTGGCGGTCGAATTTATGTCAATGCAAATGGGTTAGGATGGTATATATTTTTATGGAACGATGAGCATAATAAGTCAGTTGACTACGATCCTAAGGCTTTAGCTGCAAATGCATTAAGTAGTAGCCTTAACTATGATAGAAGCGGTTTTTATGTGCAAGGGACAAGCTTAATTATCGAGCCTCAGGCCCTAAAAAATGAGTTGGAAGCTAATGATTTCTATGAAATAAAAATTGCGGCCGAGGGTTGTCTTCATTTAAATAATAAGGCTCCATGCCCCATTCCTTTTTTCAAGGGCGAGTACGGCGGCCAAGTTGGAATCTATGAAGTAGTGGCAACTAAATATTAAGCATGAGCCAATTAAAAAGTAGACTAAAAATTGCTCTGATTGGCAACATGAATAATAATCATTTTGCATTGGCAAGATATTTACGCGATGAAGGTTTTAATTGTGATTTACTCTTGCTAAAGGATGAGCTACCGCATTTTCATCCCAAGTGCGATACCTATGATTTGGATTATCAATCATGGGTAAAGCAACTAACGTGGGGCTCTGAGCGCCAATTGTTGACAGTTAGTCCAAAATTAATCTCTGCTGACATTGATTGTTATGATGTACTAATCGGCTGTGGCTTGTCCCCGGCTTTCTTATATAAGGCTCGACGTGCACTTGATATAATGATACCGTATGGATCAGATATCTGGGAGGCAACGCAATACCGCATTTCATCACCTCACTATTTACCAAGGCATTTATCTTCGGTTTTTTTTCAGCGAAAGGGGTTGAAGCATGTTAAGTGCTTTAACCTTTCAAATTCTGAAAGCCTTTATGGCCTTAGATGTAAAAAGTTTGCACCAAGAGCGTCAATTTGGGAATTTGGTATACCTATGGTTTATCATAGGCAATATTCAAATCCTGAAGAATTAAAAAATACACACTGGCTGGATGAGTTTAAAAAAATACGACAGACCTCAGATTTATTGGTTATGGCGCACGGTCGTCATGTTTGGGGTGGTTCAGGTAACATGAATGCAAAAGGGAATAAAGTCCTCATCGATGGCTGGTCATTATTTTGTCAGCGTAATCCTTCAATTAAAAAGACTCTAGTTTTCATTGAGTATGGCCCTGACGTTATTGCGTCAAAGAAATACATTGCTAATCTTGGTCTAGAGTCAACCGTTAGTTGGCTACCATTAATGTATCGTAAAGATTTAATGGCGGGTCTGTCCATGGCAGATATTGTGGCGGCTGAATTCATTCAATCTTGGATTTGTGGAGGTATTATCTATGAGGCTTTGGTTATGGGTAAGCCTTTAATTATGCACAGCGATGAACACAAAAATCCCGCCAAATCTGCCAATCTCTATCCTATTTATAACGCAAGAACGCCTGAAGCAATTGCAGGACATCTTCAGCAATTTGTTGTAAATCCGGACTCTGGCAGGAATAATGGCATTGCAGGGCATACATGGTACTTGAATAATGTGGTGAATAAAGCAATCAGTATGTATGCCAATTATCTTATCAATAGGGCAAGTGAACTTGGAAAAATTGCTCGATAAGCATATTATCTCTTTGTATACTACATATATAAAGATATCATTTAATTTTCATATTTTTGTAATAATAAATAGAATGCGCCTACACGTCATATCTTAATTGCACTTACGATATGTACAACTAGAACTCAATGAATTCAAATTACCGGGCTGATCGTTAATGAAAATCCGCAGCCCAAGAGACTTATCGCACCGGGCCCGCCTTTCTTTTTTATTGAATGATTCGTTAATATACGGAGGCGCTTCAGTCCTCAGTAAATCATTTTCAATCATTACATTTCCGTTGATTGCTAGACATTTTTCAACCGATGATTATGGAGTTATTGATTTATTTGGAGTTATGGGTACTTTTATTGGTGTTTTAATAATATTTGGGCAAGATTCTGCTGTTGCTCGGTTTTTTTATGAATTTGATGAAAAATTTAAACGCTCCCAATTAATTTCCCAATCTCTCATTCTTCAACTTGCCATTACCATAGTAGTAGTGGCGGTGCTAGTCAGCTGGGCTTCGCCTGTTGCTGATGCACTTACCAAAATACCCGAAGCATCAGTTTTTTTTAAATTAATTGTTATCCAAGCCCCTTTTCTTATTTTAATGAATTTTTCACAAAATTTATTAAAATGGACCTTCGAAAGAGGTAGGTTCCTATTTATCTCGTTGGGATCAACCCTATTTAGTGCCGCCCTTTTGATTAGCGGCATTTATCTCTTTGACATTGGTATAGCTGGGATCTTATGGATTGGCATAATCAATTATGCATTTTTTGGTTTGTTGGGCATCTGGTTTATTCGTAAGTGGTTGATTATCCCCAATAGTTTTTGTTACTTGAAGGAAATGCTGCGCTACTCGTTCCCAGTGGGGATTACCTGTAGTCTGGGTGCATTTGCACCAACAGCTGAGCGTTGGTTAACTGTAAACCTATTGAGTATGAATGATCTTGGTCTTTTTGCAGTAGGCGCACGTGCTGCCATGTTAGTGGCAATCTTTGTTGGTGCTTTTCAAACAGCTTGGGGGCCATTTTCTCTGTCTCTGTACAAGCAAGAAGATGCGATAGAAACATATAACTTGGTGCTAAAGGGATTTATTTTGGTGATGATGCCATTAGCCCTATTTCTCGGAGCAATATCACTACCTTTGATAACGCTTTTAGCGACTGAACGATATGCTATGAGTGCCATTGTTGTTTTTCCTTTGGCATTAGCCCTTGTTATTCAGGGGCTAGGGTGGATTACAGAGATAGGCATTGGCATATCCAAACGCTCTTATCTAAGCCTTTACGCGTATGCCGCTTATTTGGTAGTTACTCTGTCAGCCATTTACTTATTGGCTCCTCTTTGGGGGTTAATTGGGGTTGCTATTGGCGTATTGTTTGGCCAGCTCGCAAAAGCAACTATCGCGAGTTGGCTTGCGCACAGAGCACATCCCCTGGATTGGAGTTTTAAGCCAGTATTAATTTTTATTGTGGTGATACTAGCTTTGAGTGCATGTGTACTGCCCATCTACGACGTGTATAGTGCGGGTATTGGATCAATTCTTTACCTTGGATTAGCGGTTGGATCACTTATTTTTGGTATTCGACTGTTATTCAGCGCTGCCGAACGATCACAAGTCGCAGCACTCTTGCTCCGTAAAATTAAACTTATAAAAAAATGAAGTTGGAAAATGGCATTTTGAGCTTAAGATTATGGGAGAAATATTTATGGTCGTTATTAATGAATTATTATTTAATTATTTGATTTAAATTTACGTTTTCATAATTGCACGCATCACCCCATCTAAATGTCATGGAGTATTGTTCAATATTAGTGAATAAATGAACGATATTAATAAAAAAAAGCTTTTTCTCATTATTGCAACTCTCGGCAGGGGTGGCGCTGAACGAGTTTTAATAAGAATTGCTAACTATTGGGCAGAGCTCGGAGTTGATGTCACCATTGTTACTATTCAGGGCTCAAACGCTGAGGAATACGATTTAGGCAACCCGAATATTAAACGCATCACGTTCAATTTCATCAATGGAAGTAATTTTTTTACTAAAACTTATTCTCAAGTTATACGAATATTTAAGCTTCGCAAGTTAATAATTGCACGCAAACCTGATGCAGTTCTCTCCTTTATTTTAAAAACAAATATTTATACAGTCTTGGCATCTTTGGGCTCTGGAGTTCATACGGTTATTTCTGAGCGAACGGATCCAAGGGCTTCCCCTGATGAAGTCATTTGGAAATTCGGAAGAAAGGCCCTCTACAGGTATGCAGATGCAGTTGTAGGGCAAACACCTCAAGTTAAAGACTGGCTTGTAGCATTTACTAGCTCCAAAGCATATGAAATACCAAATTATATTAATTCAGGCTTTATTGCCAAATCTAATCTATCCTCTAGTGTCATAGTTGCAACGGGAAGGTTGGTTCATGAAAAAGGATTTGATCTTCTTCTATATGCATTTTCAATTGTTGTAAAGAAGCACCCTAGTTGGAGATTGGTCATTCTTGGAGATGGAGCTGAAAGAGGTTCCCTGCAATCACTCGCAAGTTCTCTAAACCTTGAGGATAGTGTACAGTTTCAAGGGTACGTAAGTAATCCTGGAAAATGGATGGCAGAAGCATCGATAGCCGTGCAACCTTCACGCTTTGAAGGATTTCCAAATTCTTTATTGGAGTCTATGGCATATGGTTTAGCGATTATTGCAACTATTCCAGCGGGGTATATGATGGTCGAAAATGAAGTTAATGGTTTGATCGTTCCTTCAGATGACGTAGATACTCTTTCGTTAGCAATAATTCGACTTATTAAATACCCAGAGCTCCGATTAAAAATTGGCAATCAGGCAGCAAAAGATATTCGTCTAAATTTTAATGAAAAAAAAGTTATGAGTATGTGGAAGTCCGTTCTTTTCCCTCAAGGCTAATTTCGGAAATTTTTTGTAGTTTGTTTTTAAGTTAGTTGCTAATTTTTTGTAAACTGGTGCTAGCAAAGCTTTAATCTTGAGGTGTGTCGATTCGCATTCCGCTGCAATAGCCATGCCTGAAACATGAGAACACTCCACAATGAGTTTTGCCAATTGCGCCTTCCACTTAAGTGTTCTGACCATCTTTTCCTTATAGGTGCGGCATGAAGATATCCATCACGTTTCAACCGATCCTCACTCAGAAGATCTTCTGCCCAGTCACGAAGAGGTCCTCTTAGCCATGATGCTATAGGCACCCCAAAACCCATTTTAGGCCGCTCAATTATTTCCTTTGGTACATATCGATAAAGAACTTCCTTTAAGATCCACTTGTTAGTAAGTTTATTACCTTCTGGATGAAGCTTATATTTCATTGGTAGGGACCAAGCAAGCTCAACCAAGCGATGATCAAGAAAGGGGGCTCGAGTTTCAAGACCTATACTCATCGATGCTCTATCAACCTTTGTTAAAATATCATCAGGCAAATATTTCAACAAATCAGATAGCATCAAAATTTCAATGGCAGAAAAATCTGATGTTATTTTCATTTGATCGAAAATAGAATCAAGTGACTTATTGGTTCCAATAACAAGTTCTTCAGGATTCAACCAGTTAGAATTCAATTTTTGATAAAGATCTGAGATTGACTGCGAGTCAAGTAGGGTGCCAAGCTTCTCAAGTCGATCACCGAGCTTTGCGAAATTATGCGGCAGAAAAGGCAAGCCCCCCAGAGAATTAATAGCCTCAACTGGGATTAAATGAGTCAATCTTTGGACTTTGCGGCGAAAAGTAATCGGTAGCCTGGAAATTTGGCGCCAAATACGTTCAGTAGTTGCATATCGACCATATCCACAGAAAAGCTCATCTGCACCATCTCCCGAAAGTGATACCTTCACATCTTGCTGAGCAAGCGCGCTGACGATAAAAGTTGGGATCTGCGATGAGTCGGCGAAAGGCTCGGAGTAAATCTTCGGTAGCGAGGAAACAACATTTATAACTTCTTTTTCACTCAAATATAACTGTGTATGCTTGGTGCCTAGATGATCAGCTACAGCTTTCGCGTGATGAGCTTCGTTAAACTTTGGATCACTAAAGCCAATTGTGAAAGTTCTAATTGGACTGCTTGACTGAGCCTGCATTAACGCTACAACTGTTGAGGAGTCAACCCCGCCGGAGAGAAATGCTCCAAGTGGAGCATCGGCCACCATCTGCTTACAAACTGAATCTTTAAGTAATATCTCTAATGAGTTAGTAGCCTCTAGTAGAGTACCTTGAAATGGATTTAATAAACCACGCAATGCAGTATCTGAAGCCGACCAGTAGGCCTGGATTTCAGGCTTTGGTGATCTTAGTGAAACAGTTAGCAGCGAACCGGGTTGCAGCTTATAGATGCCATGATAGATAGTTTGGTTGCCTGGCACTGCCATTTGTTGAAAATAATTGCGTAATGCGTCACGATCTATCTCATCGCCAAAAGCAGGGTGTGCGTTAAGGGCACTTAGCTCTGAGCCAAATAGAAAAAACCTAGATGAGCCAACACCTTGCCAACCATAGTAAAGTGGTTTTTCACCTAGTCGATCACGCACTAGAGTCAAATTTTGGCTTTGACGGTCCCATATTCCAATCGCAAACATTCCAATGGTCCTGCAAAGCATTTCCTTAATCCCCCATGCTTCAAATCCAGCGCATAGAGTTTCAGTATCAGAGTTACCACGCCATTCTGGGGATAATGAACTTTGGTTTAATTGGGCACGAATCTCTAAATGATTATATAGCTCCCCATTAAATACTATCGTATAACGACCAGTTGCTGAATGCATAGGCTGAGACCCTGCATTAGTGAGATCGATGATCGACAACCTTGTATGCCCAAGTCCAATTCCAGCCTTCGTATCACACCATACTCCACTTGCATCTGGACCACGATGCCTAATAGAGTCATTCATAGACTTCAAAATGCCAATAACAATATCGTCTGACATTGCATTTTCAGATAGAAATCCGCTAATACCGCACATAATATCCCTATATTTTTTGCATTAAGTTATTGTAAAGTTCAATGTATCGATCTGAACATTTATGAATTGAGTATCTCTCAGTAACCCGTTTACGAGCTGCGCAACCATAACGTATACGTTGATCGCAACTAACATTTAATAATTCATCAATGCCCTTAGCCAAAGCCTCATTATCCTCCGGAGGAACAATTATTCCGCATCTACCGAGGATTCTGTCAACATCCCCGACCATTGTTGAAACACAAGCCCTCTCGATTGCCATGGCCTCTACCAAAGCATTTGGAAAGCCTTCAGTTCTCGATGAAAGTACAAATACATCCATAATAGATAGGTAAACTGTCGTGTCTTGCCTTTCTCCCAATAATTGAAATCGATCAGCATAGCCCGTTGCTTTAATCCATGACATAAGTTCACGATTAACATAATCACATCCTCGACCAACCATTATGAATTGAACGTTTTGGTTACGGGCTGCTATTAGCCCGGCCGCTCTCACAAAGTTAAGTTGATCTTTGACTGGGTTAAACCGACCTAGCGTACCTACGATCAATGCACCTTTCTTGATTCCTAAAGCGAGTCGAAGGGATTTGGTCGAAATGGCATCTATATTTAATGAAGAGAAATCATAGCCATTGGGAATTACAGTCATGCGATTCGACTGATATCCAATCGACTCATGCAACCTTTTAGCTTTAAAGCCAACACAAATTATGGCGTCTGGAACTACATTAGAAAGACGCGCACAAAACCATCGAATTAAGAGAGTTGGAAATGATCCACCAAATTTAATATCTGTAGTTCGGATGCCCCAAATAACACGTCTACAACCAGAAAGCCTTGCAGCTAGACCGCCCAAAAAATCTGAATGATACATCCAAGTTTGGACTATATCTGGATTAAGCCTTCTCAATAAAAAATAAAGTTGAGTGAAAATAACTGGAATATAGAATACTGAGCGCAAATTTAGAGTGTATACAGAGATACCTAATGATTTAATTTGGTTGCCGACATCACCAATATTAGTTAGGCTAACAACAATATTAGTAATATTTTTGTTTGTCTTTGCCTGCTGATTAATTAGACGCAAGAGCATTAATTCTGCTCCACCTACGTTTAACCCAACAATTATGTGAACAATTTTCATTTCGATAGAATGACTTGATTAATCAAGGAATACCATTTCTTTAATATAAGTTTAAGTTCATAACGTTTATATACAGATTCTGCAGCCTGACTTCCAAGACTCATACGCAATAATGGATTTAGCATTAAGTTACGCAACTCCTTATACAAACGCAATTGGTCATTAAGCGGGACAAGAATCGCGAACTTACCATTTTCGGAAATTTCTCTTGGGCCACTAATGCAATCGTAAACAACGCTTGGCAACCCAACCGCCATAGCTTCTAATAGAGTATTCGGAAAGCCCTCCCCAGATGAAGTCATTACAAATATATCTGACTGGGCATATGCTATGTAAGGGTGAGACGTAGCGCCCATGAACTTTACTCTTGTAGACAAACCTAATTCATTAACCATTTTTTTTAGTGTTGCCTCTTGAGGGCCGCTCCCATATACAACAAGATCCCACGAACTAAATTCTGTCGAAAGAAGAAAGAATGCATTAATTATGTGGTCGACTTGCTTCTCGCTGGCCAAACGTCCGATACTCAGTAGATTTTTACGCGAACCTTTATTGCTTGAGTGAGAGAGATTTTGGCGGTTAAATGATATTGGGTTGGGGATAACGGAGATATTTTTAAGGCCAGGAAATAACATTCGTGAAATTGCTAAATTTGATTGATTTTGCACAACTAAGCAATCCGAAAATCTATAGAGTATCTTGCGGGATATTTTCCAAAAAAGTGAAATGTCTTGTACACGTGGATCGCTACGCTCAGAAATAATTAATTTTACATTTATAAATGGGATTGCTAATATTGCAGCTATATTAACATTCGGTAGGAATGAAATAATAATATCAGGTAATATTTTATTGATTATTTTTCGTAT
>NCJK01000012.1 GCA_002282445.1 Burkholderiales bacterium 39-55-53
AAACTGAAATGGAGAAAAGCAAATGCAACGGACCAAATACGCTCCTGAATTCAAGGACGAGGCAGTCAAACAAGTCATCGACAAAGGCCACTCGGTTGTCGATGTAGCCAAGCGACCTGGCATCCCAGATAACGTGCTTTATGCGTGGGTCAGTAAGTTCAAAAAGGCTGATGAACCATCTACCAACGATCTAAAGGTGCTGCAAGCCGAGATGGCCAAGCTCAAGGCTGAGCTGAGACGCACTACCGAGGAGCGCGATATCTTAAAAAAGGCCGCCGCGTACTTTGCAAAGCAGTCCGGGTGAAGTACGCATTTATTCAAGCCCACCGATCCGAATTCAAACTCACCAGCATGTGCCGAGTTCTCAAAGTTCACCGCAGCGGCTTCTACGCTTGGCTGCATGAGCCGCTGCCACCAAGGGCAAAGGCCAATGAGGTACTAACGGCAAAGATCAAAGAGTTCTAAGACCAGAGCATGGGCATCTACGGCAGCCCACGCATCTTCTGTGACTTGCGTGAAGCTGGCGTGGCTTGCAGCGAGAACCGTGTTGCAAGACTGATGCGTGCGGCTCAAATTAAATCAGTTCGAGGCTACAAACGCCCTAGGTACAAAGTGGGTAAGCCTTCATTGGTTGCGCTCAACCAATTGCAGCGCCAGTTCCAACACGACGAACCCGACCAAGCTTGGGTGACGGACATCACCTAAATCCGCACACGTGAAGGTTGGCTGTATTTGGCGGCTGTGTTGGACTTGCATTCGCGTGCCGTGGTTGGCTGGAGCATGGGGTCACGCATGCAAACGAGCCTAGTACTGGATGCGTTAACGATGGAGGTGTGGCGCAGACGACCCAATGACTCCATGATCATCCATTCGGATCAGGGCAGCCAATTTGGCAGCGATGAGTTCAATCGTTGGTGCAAAGACAACCGACTGAGCCCGAGCATGAGTCGAAGGGGTAACTGCTGGGATAACGCGGTGGCCGAGTCGTTCTTCAGTAACTTGAAGAGCGAGCAAATCAAGAAGCGGATTTACAGCACAAGAGCTGCGGCCAAATCAGACATCTTCGATTACATCGAGGGTTTCTACAATCGAGTTCGACGCCACAAGCACCTCGATCAGCTCAGTCCCTATGAGTTCGAGCGGCAGCGTCAAACTGCGCTATGAAAAGTGTCTACAGGTTTGGGGGAATGCCACAAGCAATAAGAGAGTGCTTAAAAAAGCGCATGAGTATCCCTTGTAAATATGCGATTGATGTGAATGAAAATTAATGAACTGGATAACGCAGAATGACCTGCAAACCACCCAAGTCGAACGACTTGCCAACCTGAACATCGACCTGCTGCAAGTGGGCGATGTGACGCACAATGGACCAGCCCAAGCCGCTGCCCGTGGCTTGATTACCCAGTACACGGAAAAACCGCTCGCCCAAGCGAGCCATGTCTGCACTGGAAAGCCCCGCGCCGCTGTCTTGCACGGTCACTTGCACATGGCTGGGGTCTAAGCGCTGCGCATTGATGCGCACCACTGCCCCGTCGGGGCTGTAGCGCAAAGCGTTGTCGATCAGATTACGCAACAAGATTTGCCACAGCGTGCTTTGACCGTTGACTTGCAGCGGCTCAGGGGCCAGCAGTTCAAGCGTTTGACCACGCCGCAAGGCGTCGGGCGTGAGATCAGCCATGACTTGTTGAGCCAGTTGATCTAGGAGGAAAGGCTCTGAAGCCACATCATGCGGCCCCTCGACTCGGGCCAAAGTGAGTAGCTGCTCCACCACCCGCGATGCGCGGTCGCAACCCAGCAAAGTGTCTTGCAGCGCTTGTTGACGCACTTGGTCGTCCGTGATCGAACTTAATGCCACTTGAGCTTGCGCACGAATAGCGGCAATCGGGGTGCGCAACTCATGCGCGGCATCGGCGGTGAAACGGCGTTCAGTTTCCATGCGCTGAGCCAAGCGCTGCAGCAAGTCGTTGAGCGCTTCTAACATGGGCTGCACTTCTTGGGGCGTTTCAGTCAGGCTGACAGGCGTGAGGGTTTGAGTGTCGCGCTTCAACAGCGCTTGGCGCAGGCGTTGCAAAGGCTGCAGGCCTGAACGAACGTTCCACCACAGGCCAATGAGCAACAGCGGCAACGCGATGGTGAGGGGCGGCAAAAATCCCATCATCACAGCGCGCAAAATTTCATCGCGACTGTCCACCCGCTCGGCGACATAAATTTGCACATCGCGGTCACGGCCAGGGGCAGCGAAGATGCGCCACGATTTGCCATCGGCCAAGGTAAGAGTTTCAAAACCTTGCTTGTGTTGGGCCATGGGCGCGTGCGCCACATTGGGCGAGTGCATGACTAAGCGGTTTTCGTCAAACACTTGGTAGGCCACGCGATGTGCGTATTTGTGCAAGGTCGGCGCATCCAGCATGGGTTCATCGTCTTCTGGCGTGGCGTTTTGTTGCACCACCAACAAGGCTGCCGATTGGGCCAAATGAGCGTCTAGCAGCTCATCCACCTCATGCTGCGCCTCGTTCCACACAAAGGCAGCGGTTGCGATCCACACGGTCAAAACACCGCCCAAGGTGCGGGTGAGTAAGCGTTGTTGTAATGAGAATTTTTGAGACATGCTGTTGGCCTGCTTATCAAGACATGACGATGTAACCCACACCCCGCACGGTGTCGATCAGCCCCGCGCCCATCTTGCGTCGCAGGTGGTGAATGTGAACTTCAATGGTGTTGCTCTCCACCTCGTGGCCCCAGCGGTACAGGTGCTGCTCCAGTTGCTCGCGAGACAACACGCGCCCTGCATTGAGCAACAAAGCTTGCAGCAAATCAAACTCACGGGTGGACAGACTGATGGCTTCACCCGCGCGGGTCACTTGCCGAGCGCTGGGGTCCATCACCACGTCACGCACTTGCAGCATGGTTTGTGTCTTGCCATGGGCACGACGCACCAAGGCATGCAAGCGAGCGGCCAACTCATCCAAATCCACAGGTTTGACCACATAGTCATCAGCACCCAAGTTGAGCCCTTCGATGCGCTGGGCCACTGCGTCGCGTGCCGTCAGCACCAACACAGGTGTGTCGATGCCACGCGCACGCACCGCTTGCAAGACCGCCAAACCGTCTTGACGCGGCAGGCCTATATCCAACACAGCGGCTTGATGCTGCGCGCTCAGCAGTTCACGCTCGGCAGCCACGCCATCGCGCACCCAATCTACTTGGAAGCCACGTTGGTCTAGGCCCGCACGCAAGCCGCTGCCCAGCAGCTCATCATCCTCGGCCAGAAGTATTCGCATAGCCTCGCCACATTGGTCGCAGGGCCTGTGGACCACGCCAAACGCGCAGCATCACCACCAACCCCACATGGATACACACCACAGCCATGGCCGCGTTGCCCAACCCTTCATGCAGTTCTTGAAGGGCATCGTTCAACCAGCCATCGCCTAAAAGTTCATTGTAGGTAGCCCACCCGCTGGCAATGGCCACCGTGCTGAAGGCATAAATACCCAGCACTGCAGCGCTGAGCACCCAGCTGCTGGCACCCACCCAAAAATTGCGCGTGAGCCATTCGCCTTGCTTGATCTTGGTAGCCCATACACGCCACATGGCCACGCGGCGCAGCAACAAACCCCACCTTGCTGAAGCAGGCCCAACCCAACCCCACACCAAGCGAAACGCCAACACTGCAGCCAAGCTGTAGCCGCTGTACACATGGACCAAGCGCCAATACTCAGACTCTGACGTGACATATGAAATGAGAAATGCGAAAGCCATGCTGGCGTGGGCCATGCGCGTGCCTAAGTCAACCACGGGCTTGCGCTTAGGCAGATCGGGCATGGATAAGCTCACTTGAGCAGGGTTTAGAACGGTATCGGTCATTTGGGAATCCTCACACGATCTTCGTCAAAGTCACTCTGCGCCGCATCGCGGTGACAGGCCGCGCAGTTGGCAGGGCTTTTGATGGATGCACGTTTGAAGGCGGCCGCACGCACCTCACGGTGCTTGCGCTCAAACCAAGCTGAACGGGTAATACGGTCTTGTGGCGGCCCTTCTCGTGCACGCTTGCCTTGACCGCCATAGGTTTGCAGCCATGTGTCGATCTGCTTTTGCGTGGCAGCATCCAACGAGGCATCGCTGCCGTAGTGTTTGTCGAGGCTGCTCATTACCCGCTGCCAAGACGCCTTAGGCAACAAGTTGGGCGGTAATGACAAATGACAGCTGCCGCACTCTTGGGTGTACACCGCAGGCGGTGTGGGACCCTTGTAGCTGTCAGCCCATGCGCTGGTACTTGCTAACCAAACTGCCACGAGTAAGGCGCGACCTGAATTTGAAAAAGTTGAATTCATTGCGATCTCCAATCAACGCACACTGATAAGCCAAGCCAATACATCGGCTTTTTCGGCAGGGGTGCATTCACGCGCCAACACATCTTTGCAATTGCGGCGAAACCACTTTTCGGCTTTGGCACTGTCGGTGAAACGCTTGGCGTTGGCCGCTGGCGCGAGGGGCTCAATGGCTTTGTCGGTGCTGGCATGACGCCCACCCGTCATGGGTGATTTGCCATGGCAGCTGGTGCATTGCCACTCTTGGCCGTGGCTGGCTTTGAAAAACGTTTCTCCTTTTGCTGCATTGGCAGGCTGGCCCGATTGCGCGGTGTAGCCAGCTAACAACTCGGCGGGCGAGGCGGCCAAGGCGTTGAGAGAGACAAATAACAACAGTGCGAAGAACTTTTGGAGCATGGTTTTATGCCTTTCAAAACAGATGCTAGTGAGAGCTGCTTAGGGTTTTCTTAAGACTGTGGATTGCTTAAGGCTGCCTTAATCTGGGGACAGCACAATTTCCCCATCGTTCAAGAATGGAGTTGGTATGTCACACAGAGTTTTCAAACCCAAGTTACTGGCCTTGCTTTTGGCAGCGTCTGGCTTGCTTACTGCGTGTGGCGGTGGCGGTGGCGGCTCAGCCAGCGTTTCACCTTCGACTGGCACCCTGAGTTCAGGCACGATCAGTGGTTTAGGCTCCATCATCGTGAACGGCGTTCGCTATGAAAGCGTAGGTGCCAACGTGTTGGATGCAGACGATGGCATCACAGCCATCACCACACCGCTGCGCATCGGCATGACTGTGAGCGTTGAACAAAACGGCACCGACCCGGTTACATTGCGTCCCGTTGCAGGAAAAATTTTGGTACAAAGTGGCATCCAAGGTATCGCCAGTTATGTAGGCAACAGCCTCACTGTTGCAGGCCTACCTGTGACCACTGATACGTCCACCATCTTGCTAGATGCCAATGGTTTCGTAACCAACTTGGCAGCACTGAACAACCTCAACGTCGAGGTTTATGGCTTGCCACAAGCCGACGGTTCGTTTTTAGCCACCTTGGTAGAAGCGGAACTTGGGCCCCACCCCGTGAAAATGGTGGGTACCGTGCAAAGTATCAACACGAATGCCAAAACCTTGGTGCTTGGCACCTCTGCTAACACCATCACGATTGACTACACCAGCATCACACCGCCTAGCGGATTAGTGGCAGGTGCAGTGGTGGTTGCAAAGTCATCTGCCACCACCACGGCAAGCACTTATTCAGCAAATAGCCTGCAAATTCGCAGCACCACTTCCAGCACTTACACAAGCTACGCCAGTAACTACAGCGGCACTACACGTGTGGCCAATGAGCGCAACGAGCTTTATGGCGCAGTATCCGACAAAGCGTTGACTTACAGCGGTGTCAACGTGACGGGTTGCACATTCAGGATTCAAGGCATCCAAGTGCAAGCCAGCAGTGCTGCTCTGTGCAACAGCATTGCCAACGGTACGTATGTCGAAGCCAAGGGTACTTTGAGCAACGGCGTGCTGAACACCACTCGTATTGAGTTTGAAGGCAGCACCTCCAACGGCTACTCAGATGACTGGAATGATTCAGACTCGGATGGTTTGCATCACCGCAGCTTGTCCACCCTCAACACAGCCAGCGAGCTTCAAGCCAACCGCAGCTTTGAAATCTATGGCGCACTGAGCTGCTCGGCACTCAATGTAGGCTGCACGCTGACTCGCGGTGCTGTGACTTACACAGCAGATATGTCAACGGCACGCTGGGACGACTATCAAGCCATTGTCAATGGCTACGTCGAAGCCAAAGGCTATTTGACAGGTAGCACTTTCAAGGTCATCAAGATTGAAGCTAAAGACCGCCGCTATGGCAGCGGTCACGGTGACGATGACTAAACTTTGGAAGCATAAAAGTTCTCATGCGATGCTACTGCGATGTAATTACTTTGCTAAAAAAAATCAGAGCTAATCCACATTTCATGTAGTTATCGCGTAAGTGCTTGATTTCATTGACCCGATAGGTTGGACGGGCTTCGGTTGCCCAAACCGAATCAAAGAAAACAAACTGTAGCTCTGTATTTATTACTTTTTGGAGCACAGATGCCATAAGCAAAAACACTCACAGCGGCTGAGCTACGCCGCGCAACCGATTACAACCGTGCGTTGACCTCTATTCAATCCAACGCACGTTGAACAGAAAACGCTCAGTCTTCGGGCAGGCTTCGCTTGTCATGAATTTCGCGCACCACCGCGTCTTCAATGGCATCTAGCTTGACTGTTTATGTTGACCTCAAATAACTAAATGGCGCATTGAAATAGAGCTCCACATTTCTAGTGGGGCTTAGCAATTTCGCACCTAGCCTGCTTGGCTTTTCCAACTGTGTGTCAAGTGACCCTGCTACTCAGATGTCGGTTAAACCGACAAAGTGTTTGCGTGACTGGCGCTTAAACGGGCTCGTGCGGCACTCAAATCACCTGTACAACGCTGGCTAAAAATATGCTGAAGTCGTCTCAGTAACGGAATATCAACGAGCAGCTTGTCGGGCTTTTTTACTAGAAATAACTATGCTCACAACTCATCGTGACTATTGATTGAAGTCAAGTTCTAAAGAATATGCTGATCCACGCTTGCAGCCCGCCGTTGGGCCTGTTGCTGACTTCAAACGCCCAAGTGTTTGCTTTGCAAAGCTCGCTGACGATCGATAAGCCCAAACCTGAACCGCCGGTGAGTGGGCTTCTAGAAGTTTCCAAGCGTTGGAATGGTTCCAAAATCAAAGACAGCTGCGACTCGGGCACGCCAGGGCCGTTGTCAAGCACGCCAATTCGAACCTTGCTTGAGTCCATTTCCACATGCAGTTCAATCGGCTTGCCAGGGGCGTAGCGCAGGGCGTTTTCCAAAAGGTTGGTGATCGCGCGACCTAGTGCGATGGGTGGCGCATGCAACACGCCATCTTGCACATGTAAAGAGATGTGCTGAGTTTTGGGTGAGTATTCATCGGCCAATGCCTGCATGAATTGCTGGGTGTTGAGGTTCTGAGCAGGCTCTTGACCAAGCCCGCGCGAAAGGTCCAACACTTGGCTGATGAGCTGGTTCATGTGGTGAACGTCTTTTTCGACCCGTTCAATCAACGGAGCATCAGGTTTGATGCGCATGAGCTCTAGCGAGAGCAGCATGCGTGTAAGGGGGGTACGCAGATCGTGGGAAATGCCAGCCAACAAGTGCGTGCGAGTCGCGATCAAGTCTTGCACCTGTTGCGTCATCAGGTTGAAGTGTTGAATGAGGGCTGCAATTTCTTTCGGTCCAAACTCTTGAATGGGTGCAACAGAGTTACCTTGGCCAACTTTTGAAATCGCGTTGGATAGTTTTTCAATAGGTTCAGCGATGCGTTTGGAGATCCATCGCGCGAGCACCCATGAAACAAAAATGCCAATCAGAAGTCCAGCAGCCAAGATCTCTAAGGGCTGGCTGTCGTATCTGTCTTGCGGGAAGGCAATGGCAATCACATCCGATCCGGTCGGTACATTGACCCAATACCAAACCTCATCACCTCGGCGCTCTTTCAGTAAGTGCGATGCGTTGGGAATCTTTGCTGCAAGGGCTTGTTCAACAAGGTAGATAAAAGGTGGGTGCAGGTCGTCGGTTGCAGCGTACCGCTTGGCTGGGTGTAGCTCAAGCTCATGGTTGATGTGCAATTCGTTACGGAAAGCTGGCCTAGCTTCGGGTGGCAGTTCAGACCATGTTTGCGCCGATAGGACGATCAAGCCTGCAAGGTCAGTGGCTGCGCGCTGCGCCATTGGCACAACAAGGAAGCTGATGAACAGCGCCGAGATGAGCAGCGTGAATGAAATGAACACGGTGCTGAGCCAGCGGTAATACTGGCTTGCGAGGCTTGGTATTTTTTTCAAGCCGTCTCTCCATTGGGGTTGAAGAGATAACCCTCACCACGCACAGTGCGGATGTATCGAGGTGATGTTGACTCAGGCTCTATCTTTTTCCTCAGCCGTGTGACGCGGTTGTCGATGCTGCGATCAAACGGGTTGCGATCAAAGCCTTTCAGCAGGTCAACCAAGCTGTCTCGTGACAGCACGCGATTGGGGCGCGTGACGAACACCTCAAGGAGCTCAAATTCAGCGGTTGTGAGGTCGATGTCGTGGCCGTCGCGTTTGAGCGTGCGTGATGCCAAGTCCAGCATGTAGGGGCCAAATGCCTGCGTGTTCTGGCTTGAGGGTGTAGAAGTGGCGTTGTGGGCCACAGGGCGGCGCAGCAGAGCCCTGAGGCGTGCCAACAGTTCGCGTGGGTTGAACGGTTTAGCCATGTAATCGTCGACCCCGACTTCAAGGCCAATGATTCGATCCAGTTCTTCACCACGTGCTGACAACATGAGGATAGGAAATGTGTGCGAAGCTTTGACGTGCCGCGTAATGGATAGCCCATCTTCGCCCGGCAGCATCAAGTCAAGCACCATCACATCCGGCTGCTGGGTCGCTAACGCCGCATGCATGCTTGCTGCATCTTCAGCTGTGCTCACGGTCATGCCGTTGCTTTGAAGGTAAGTTGAGAGCAGCTCGCGTAAATCAGGGTCGTCATCAACCACGATGACGTGGGGGATGTGTGTATTCGTCATGCACCAAGTGTATTCACCCGAAGTCACATTCTTGGCTGCGGCGCTCCCCAGATACAAACTGCGACAAAAAACAAGGGTTTCGACATGTCACGGATACACATCAATCCGAAGATCACGGCATGGATCGCAAATGTTCAAACTCACTAAGCGTAGCCCACATAGGGTTGATGGTTTTCATCAGCTTCTTGTGCCCCGCGGCTTTGGCTGACGCGTCACAAACTCAGGCGCGTGATGAGCGCTTCAGTCAGTCGCCTGCGAGTGTTCGTTCGGCGGTTGCGCCTGTCGCGCAAGGTGTGGACAACACAGGGGGCTCAACGAGATTTCAAGGGCTGCCATACGGCAGCGGATATGAGGCCAGAAAAGTTGAAGCATTGAACGGTCGTCGTTAACAAATTAGTAGGAGTTGATATGAAGAAAAAAATCATGATGGTTGCTATGGCGGCATCGGTCGCAGCAGTGTCTGCGCAAGAGCAAGGTAAGGTCATTTCCTCTGTGCCCATGGTCCAGAGCGTAGCCGTTCCAAAGCAGGTATGCCGAACTGAGAACGTGGCTGTGCAACAGCCCTCCTCTGGTGCAGGGGCTGTGATGGGTGCAATTGCTGGTGGTGTGATCGGGAACGCTGTCGGCGATGGGGCTGGAAGGGCCGCCGCCACGATGATCGGCGTTGTGGGTGGATCTGCCATTGGCGATCAAATTGAAGGTTCAGGCAACACCACTGTGCAACAGGTGCAGCGATGTGAGCTGCAAACCAGTTACGAAAACCAGATCGTGGGCTATCGGGTGACCTATACCTATGCGGGTAAGACGCACACAGCTGAGATGCCGTCTGACCCTGGTAAAAAAATTGATTTGCAAGTGTTGCCAGCGGGTGCAGCAGGCCCCGCCACAACGGGTGTCGCCGTTGTGGCAAGTCCTGCGTCAGTGCCCTATACCGTGAGCGCGCCCATTTACCAACAGCCCGTATACACATCCCCCGTTCGTGTTTATTGGGGAATTGGCGGCTGGCCTATGTCGCACCGCCACCATTGATTTAGCGCTCAACAAAGAACAGGTAACTCATCATGAAAAATACAATATTTAAACTTTTAACCATCCTGTTGATGGCCCTCACTTTGACCGCTTGCGGTAGCAGCGAAGATGCGGGCCGTGGTGGCCCGCCGATGTCAGTCAACGAAGATGGCACATCCACATTTGATACGACCAATTTACTCAACACCTTGGCTGCTTTGCCCATTGAAGCTTTGAGTGCAAACGAGATTGCTTCATTAGCCTTTATGCGCGAAGAAGAAAAGCTGGCGTATGACGTGTACTCGCAATTGAACACCTTGTGGGGTAGCCAAGTCCGTGTGTTTGGCAACATTGCACAAAGCGAGGCGTCGCATACTGAGGCCGTTCGTCAATTGTTGATTCGCTATGGCCTGGCTGACCCCGCTTTAAATTTGCAAGCGGGTGTATATGCAGATGCGAGTTTGCAATCGTTGTACACGACGCTTGTTGGGCAAGGTTCTGCATCGCTGGTGGCAGCTTTGCAGGTTGGCGCAGCCATTGAGGAGATCGATTTGCTGGATATTGAGACCGCATTGCAAATTATCGATAACCAAGACATTCGCATGGTGTATGACAACTTGGCTAAGGGATCGCGCAACCATCTTCGGTCATTTGTGAAAAATCTAGAAAACCAAGGTGTTGTGTATGTCCCTCAGCATTTGAGCGTGACAGACTACAACGCAATTGTGACCACGCCCACAGAACGTTAAAAATACTTAAAAATAATTACCTTTAATCATAATGAACCTCGCCATCTTCTTTAAAAATTACTAATTAACCATTTTTGCTATGCCTGTCATCACCACGACCAAAGATTTTTAAAACACATAAAAAACCGCCAAATACCCCGTCTTTCGGGTCTTTAGAGCTGTTTTTGGTCTCGCAACGGTTTAAGTGGGTTATCTCTGCGGTGCAAAACCAGCTCATCTTTGTCTCGCTCAGAGTTGCTGTTATTCATGGGGGCCACCACATTTGCAACTGGCCCCCTTGGTTGGGTTGGCTGAGGGGTACTGGGGGCTGGCGATTTTTTGGTCAAGGCCTGGTTAATGTGATGAGCAAGTTGCTGATGCTGTTGGGTTTGCTGCTTGCTAGCTTGGGTGCGGGTAACCTGAAAAGGCTTGGGCTTGGGTAGAGGCTTGGGTGCAGGAGCCATGGGGGCCTTCTTAGGTTTGTGCGCTTTTACGGGGGTGGCCTTGCGTTTGCCTAGGGGCTTAGTTGGGGTACGCGATATCGGCTTAGCCGTTGCCTTGGGGGTCGATGTCCCAAGCTGCTGGGTCGGCATAGGGTTGGGCTGTTGCTGAGCCTGTTGTCCAAACGCTGCCCACATCTTGTCAGACACCAGTTTCCAGAGTGCCAGTTGGTCTTCTGGATTAGCTATTTCTGTAAATCGCATAGTTGATCTCCTTTCTCTACATTTATTTAGCAAAAAGAGCCCCAGATCAACCTGCTATTGAACAACCCTTCATAAATAGTTATATGCGGATCTTTGAAATCGAAAAACCAAGAACGCCTGAGCAACAACGCTTAGACCAACTTCGCGCCAACAGCAAACGGGCGAGAGATGCAGTCAAAGTGGAGAGAGACCGCCAAAAAAGGCAACGAGCACAAAAAGCTCTGCAAGCAATCAGACCCGTCAAACCCGTCATTTAGAGCGTTGGCACTAAAGCTCCATTTGTCAACGCAGTTGCCGAAGCAAACGTTAGAAAATTAAAGAAAAATTTAATTGATCAATGCTTCTTAACCCCATACCTAAAACTCACATAAGCAACTGTTTGACCTGCTCAAACCAATTGAAATCGGACAGCTCATCCACAGGACTGCGCTGCGGATATGGCTACTTTTCGCAACCACCTGCTGAGCGAAAACAAGGACGGATGGACCAATACCCAGAAGTTCAACCAGATGAAGTGTGTAGGTACTGGGCTGACACTCATTCAGTTTTGAGTTGAAAAGACAAAGGCACCAATCGGTGCCTTTTTATCTTTACGTTAGGACTTGCCGGGCAGTCTCAAAATAGATCGTTTTTCTGTTTGGGCTGCTGGCGCTTGAACAATCTCACTAGATCTGCCCTTTTCAGCCAGTGCCTCTATACGCTTGTCCAACTCACCAGCATCAACTGCTGTGCGGATAACTTGAAGCGATGTGATGACATCAGCAATGCTGTCAGTCTCTATAGCGTTCTTGCCCTCGACAATTTCCAGTGTGCGAGCGCCGTAGCGAACCGTGATGCACAGCTTGCCGTTCTCACCAGTCCACCACCAAGGCTTCAACTTCTTGGGAACTTCAACCTTGCGGCTCTCCCCTGTTGCTTCGTCTTTGACTGTGCGGATCTTGACGGGTGAAAACTCCGTACCAGACTGCTGTGCTTTGGCTAATTGGATTTGCTCATCCAACTTGCTGCTAAGTTTTTGACGACGCGCAAACTGTGGGCTAGTGCCCTGCTGACGCTTACTGGTAACCAATTTCAATGCGCTTAAACCTGACATAGTTACTCCTTGTGTGTTGCAGGAATAACAAATTTAGTTTCGACCTAATGGTCAGAGCAACCTAAATCTGAGGTAACCCAGAAGAATGAAAGGGCTCAAACTATCGGTTGACGAATCTAATTCCAGAATGGGCTTTTATAGCCGAGGGCATGCGCCTCTTCTTGTTGAATTCGCAGCCTGTGCGCTGCCTCATCAGCTAGTTGATCTAAGTGCCTAGGGTCGTATCGCTGCAACTGTTTATGACCCAAACGCCAGTACGGATTATTTGAATGCTCACGCATGCACAACTCCATCTCATGACGAATATCTAAACTAAGCTTGCGTTTGAAAAACACTGCATCGTGAACTCTTGCGAGTGGCTCACGATCATATTTGGCGGCAACTGCACAGACGACGTTCATGATTTCAGTTTCATCATGCTGGTACAGATAAGCCAGTATCTTGGATCGACTAGGTCTACCGCTAGCTGTTTGAAGATATGTTTTACTGAGCAAGTCTCGGCGCTCCGCCTTAACGCGCTCGTACAAATGAGCATCCAAAATACCCTGCTCCTCAATGTAGAACTTCACAGTCGGGTCAGCCAAAAATCTCTCCCTGTCCCTGCTGTTTTTGATGATGTCGACAAGGGCCGGATTTGTCCAGCCACCCGACTCGTTTTGCCATCCGTGGGCGTTTTGGCGGGCTCCAAAACTAATTGCAGTAAATGCCTGCTTCAATAGCTTTGGTTGCAATGCTGGTGGCACAAGGCTGTCATCTTCAAATGTGGCTTGCTGGACCCATTCCATGAACTCAGCCTTGTCTTCCAGAAAGTTCAGCGTTGCACTGAAGACTTTGCGCAAATCCTCGCCACGCCCTCGGGAATCAATGTATTGCTTGGCCCACCCCATCTTCCAAGCAACCACACTACTTTTGACATCGTATTCCCAGCAGTTACCCAGCACCGCCCTTCTTAGCTCTTTATTGATGCTTTGAACGCTCACGCCCTCGTAGTACATACGGCCAAAATCACTGGGCTTTTTACGCTGCACAAAATGCCCATCCAGGACACTAGCTACAGCCAGAATAATCCTCGCTTGCCTCAGCGCTTGTTCTTTTTGCGCACTGCTTAAAAACTCAGCCTCACTAACTAGCCACACGATGTAGCTCTTAAGAGATTCGACATCGACAGGTAGAAAGTCAAACAGTTGCTCAATTTCACCTCGACTGATTCGACTCTTGAATTCGGGATACAACAAGTTGAGTACTTGCACGTTGCCAAAATCATCGCCGCACAGGTAAGCGTCAAGCTCCCGATCTAATTTGGCGCTCTTCAATATTTCTTCCTCTACCTCCAGCGTATCCACCAAAGTGACCAAACTAGTCAGCTTGCACTGGCTAAGCTCTCCCGTTAAGTTGGAGCCCACAATGACTGGCTCAATAAGACTGAGGTTGTTGTCACGAAGCCAGGCATGCAATCGCACTTTTTTAGGCCCAATCTGTCCACCGCGATTGGCTAGCTGTTGCAGTGATATGGCAAACAGATCTAGCTTGCTCTGCATGGGAGTTGCTTGAAAGTGCAGACTCTTGAATATCATGTTCTCAAGGGTCGTGACGTATTTATTGAGCGCACGATGCGCAGCATTAGCAGGTTTGGGGAAAGCCTTCTGCAAGGCCTCATAAACTGCGCTGTTAACTGTGATCTTGATCATCTGCCGCCCCATGTAGTCAGGACTCGAGAAATCCTGGAATTCACACGTATTTAACTGGTTTCTACAGGTTATCAAGAAAAAGGTAAAAAGTCACACGCTTATAGTAATTAATCAATTCAAGTCATGAGCACATGTGCCAAATGACCCATAAATGGGTCACTTGGATTGATTGATGCCAAGTCAAGCAAGTCCTTCTTGATCACAAGCAGGTCCTGAATTTCAGAGACATTTGGCCCAAACTGGTTGGTTGGCAATTAGGCCTGCAGAGCATAAAATCGCGTTATGAGCAGCCGTTTCAAGGCAGGCTTAGCTAAATTCAGTGAGCGTTACAGCAAGGTTGTGAACTCATGGGCGTTTTATGACAGCTCAGGCATGCACCCTAAACTAATTGACTGGAGCAACAAATGAACACCAAAGACATTCGCACCTCCACTGATCCAGATCTAGCTGGCTCATACGCAGCCATGGAACGTGCAGCCCGTACAGCGCAAGATCTCGCTATCAAAACCAACACCGGAATCGTTGTAGCAGTTGATGGCAAAACAGTTGAATTGACAGCGGCTGATTTGATCAAGTTACGCCAACAAGACGCTAAGCACTAAGGTTGATTTAGTCAAAACATCGAACAGAAGGTCTTTCTGATGTCCGATCTTTTAAGAAAAATTGAGTCAACTCTCGATGAAATCAATAAGCAGTTGATTTCGCAGTCGCGGGAAATAAGCACATTAAGACTGCAGGTCAACCAGCTAACTTCCAACAAACCCTTTTCTGCATTCATCGAACCCGAATGTGATTACGCTTGGATAGGACTTCACATTAATGTTGATGCGAGTACTTGGTCACGTATCAAAGCAGGTGAGTTTGTATCCATAAAAGGCATTGGATGGTCTCTAGACACGTCCGATAATCCAGACCCTACTGATGAAAATTTTTACTGGGATCATTGGGAATTTAACGGTGGAATCAACAAACCGATGAAAGTCACAATGGAAAGCCCCAGAGGTGACGACGTTGACTTCGTCGATCCAGAGGACAAAATTGCCTACGAGGGCCCACTGCTACAGGCCTTTGTTTTTGAATTGCCCAGCGCTTAACAAGTCCTTCGTTGTCTGGCAATGGTTCCGAAATAACCCGCGGCATTATTGATAAGTACTTGATGCACACCTACCAAGCATCAGTAAGAGCCAAGGTTAATGGCCGCAGCCAAGTGATCAAGACCGAAGTTCGAGCCCTGAACGCGCAAGACGCGCGTTGGTTGCTATGGGCTCAGTGGGGATTCCACAGCATACAGTCTGGCCCTAGTCAGGTCAGAAGCTCAAATTGAATTCAAGCTCGTTGACAACTCACTTCCAACGCAGATCTAACTTGCGGTGATGGGCTGCACAATCGCGCAAGTAAAGGTTAATCAAGCTTTGGTATGGGATGCCAACTTGCTCCGAGATACCTTTGAAGTAGCCAATTGAATCTTCATCCAAACGAATAGTGATCTGCTTTTTCAGCTGCGCAGCATAAGGATTCTTACGCGCCTTGGTGAAATCGTATTCTTTTCTCATGGTGCACCTCTTATCGGTATTGCTTAGATTCATGCGTGGACGCCTTACGTGCAGAAATGATCCGGATCACATTTCCCTCTTCACGATAGCAATGACAGACCAACACAACTTTGAGCGAGCTACTTAGACCCAATAGAACAAATCTTTCCTCATCACCGGAATGGTCAGGGTCATCAATCAACTTGGCGTTTTCATCAAAGAAAACCGTACGAGCTTCATCGAAAGAAATGCCGTGTTTCTTTTCGTTTGCAGAAGCTTTTCTGGCATCCCATTCAAATTTGATATTGCTCATAACTACACTGTAGTTTATTTTTAAAATCAGCGCAATAGCTGGACATGCTCAGTACTCACTAGGCAGCATGATGACCCAATGCTCACCGTCCCAGCAGGCAAACAACGATATCGCATGCATGGGGAAGTCTGTGTATGGGATCTCTTGACGAGCATGCTCTTTCCCACTGCCATCCTCGTAGATCATCGTCGCCCTTTTGCCATTTACAGTCATTCGCACTTGGACAAACCAGTCCTCAGTGCCAATCTCGCTTAGATGACTGGCAATTGCGTCCATCATCCAAAAGCACTCGGCCTCTTCTGCCAAGTACTTGGTGCCATCAGTCAGCAGATGCCTGCGGCTAATTCGGTAATAGCCTGTTGTTCCAATAAATTGCGTGAGTTGGGTTGCATCAAACGTTTTACGCATTTGAGACCTCCAGCTTTGCCAAATCAGCTTGGCTGTCTGCCAACAGGTCAATGCGCAAGTTAGGTTGAATGTTGGAGTACAGATGATTGATCGCGTAGTTCATAACCTTCCCACGCTCGTAATCCGTGCCAGCGTTATCAAACTTGTCTGCGTACACCTCTGAGTCATACATCGCGCGCTGCAAGGAGTTGATCGCGGATTGCAAACGTTCCTTAGCAATTTCGCGAACTTGCTGTGCCACTATTTCTTGAAGTTCTTTGTTGTCCAACATCTTCAGTCCTTTTGTCGTTGAGTGACTAAAGTTTGTTTTCAGACACGCAAATGGACAACCGAACTTTGGTAACCCGATAACTTGGACGGATACCGAGTAAAAATCACCATGGTGATTTGAAAAGTACTTAACCTAAAAAATCCGCAGCGCAGAAATTAAGGCCTACAGGACCCATTCGTACTTTAGATAGAAACCGCACTACTCGCATAAATTTCACCCGTTGACAGCAAAATGCGACGCATTTAAAAGCCCTACAGCGCGTCGATTTCCCTGCCCGAATACTTTGACTGCTGAGAGCCCAGATCAGCGCTTGTAGGGCTTGCTCGCCAATCTGCGCTGGTTATCCACAGCTCGCGCAAGTTATCCAAGAAAAATCACGAAAAAGTTAGCTTTTCATAGATTCCTATGTTCGAGCGTTGAAATCATTGAAGAAAAAAACCGCTAAAAAGTTATCCACAGCCAGTTCATTTTGCTCTGCTCCCACTCAGAAACCCGACAGTTTGGACGGACTCAGGTTGTCCAGATAAATATATGAAAACACAATGCAATTAACGCAAACACATGATTCAGGAGATAACAGCATGGCACAAGCAAAGACACTGACAACTACAGAAATTGAGCGCTTGTTAGCGCATATCAATACACGCAAGTACGCAGCTCGCAACAGATCAATGATGCTGCTCACACACTGGGCAGGTTTAAGAGTCGGCGAAGTAGCCTGCTTGCGCTGGAGCGATGTCACAACCACAGACGGACAGATTAAAGACGAGATCCGCTTACTACCCGACATGACAAAAGGGCGTCATGCCCGCACTGTTTTTGTCAGCGCTAAGCTAAAAGCAGAATTGCGAGCCTATGCTGAGCAAGCAAAGTGCGTGGATCGCAGCTTCCCATTCTTTGCTAGCCAAAAGAGCATCCGGGCAGGCTTCAATGCAAACAGCTTGGCACAAACTTTTGCGCTGCTATATGAAGGCGCTGGACTAGAAGGTGCTAGCAGCCACAGTGGGCGCAGAACGTTTTTAACAAACCTCGCCAATAAGGGCACTGCAATTCATATCTTGAAAACGTTAGCTGGCCACCGCAGCATCAGCACAACCGCTGCTTACCTGTACAGCAGCCCAAGTCAGTTGAAGGCCGCTGTTGAATTAGTTTGATCTAGAGTTCGACTCTGTGGAGAGTCAAACTGCGCTAAGAAATATCCCTAAAGGTATGTATGCGAGCCAGGACAACTAATAGTTGCTTGGTAAACAAGGTGCGTTCTACATCCGTCATCAAGGTGAGACGTACCGACTGCAAACCACCCGCTTTGGCAAACTCATCTTGACCAAGTGAACACTGCAAGGGCATTGCAGTGCTATTCGAAACTTAGTGTTTGGCTTTGCTAGTGGCCTTGCTCGCAGCGTCAAAGCCGCCTTTGGCTTTCCACTCTTCCATCCCGCCTTGCAGAATACGCACGTTGTCCCACCCAGCCACACGCAGCGCAAAGCCGGCTTGGGCTGACAACGAACCCGTGTTGCAATAAATCAGCACAGGCTTGTTTTTGGGAATGGTGCTTCGCTTGGCCAGTACCTGACGCCAATCCATGTTGACCGCACCTGGGATGTGCCCTTTGGCAAACTGAGCGGCATCGCGCGCGTCGATGACCATCATCTTGGGCCACTCGTCTTTGGGAATTTGCTCCGCAAAGATCACACCGCCGCCGTAATCGACGAACTCCAAATACGCCTCCATTTCGTCTGCTGCGATGGCTTTGTTGTCAGCGTGTGCAACTGGGCTTAAGAATAAAGCCGAAAGCGCCAAGCTTGCAAGAATTTGATAACGACGGTTCATGTTGTCTCCTTATAAAAAATCAAACGCGGCAAAGTCTCTTCACCCAGCCACCACAATACAAAACCTGAGGCAAGCATAGCGAATGCGACAAACCAAAACGCCGCTTCTACATGGCCTGCGAAGTGCGCGGTCAGTCCTAAGCCAAGCGCACCAATTCCGTAACCAAGATCACGCCAAAAACGATAAATGCCGATAGCAGAGCCGCGCCAATTCGGGTGCGATATATCAGCTACTGCAGCGGAAAGATTGGGATACAACAGCGCCATGCCAAAGCCCGAAAGTGCCGCAGACAACGACCACCAAAGTACGCCCTGACCGCTGACCATCAGGGCCACTCCGACACCGCATAGCCACATGCCCCAGACATTAGGTCGATGCCGCCCAACGCGGTCTGACAATCGGCCTGTGAACAACTGCGCGCCTCCCCAAACCAAGCCGTACACACCAATCACGGTGCTCGTTTGCGTCAGGCTCAAGCCCTGTTGATAAAGGTAAACCGGGTAGAACACCCACACCAATGCATCGACAAATTTTTCAACCAAACCCGCTTGACTCAGCGCAAACAATCGACGGTCGCGCCAGCTCATCAGGGTGAACACCTCCCATGTGCTGGGATGATTGCTGATGTTGCTTGGGTAACGTGGCATATCTGCTGTGGGTTGAGAGCCAGCCGTTTGTCTCGCTGCCTCTGCTTTCGCCCAAGGCAAGGTTTCGCGGACCCACACCTGAGTCAACAACAAGGCACTTGTGATCACAACCGTGCCAAAAACCAACAAACCCGTGCGCGCGCCCAGCAGTGTCGCCATCCATGCGGTGGCAATACCTGCCAGTGCCACGCCCACATAGCCCGCAAACTCGTTGAGCCCTAGCGTCAAACCTCGCTCTTGTGTGCGTGTGATATCGAGCTTAGCGGTTTGCGTCATCGACCAAGTCAAGCCTTGGTTGACCCCCAACAGCACCGTCGCTGCCACCACCCAGTTCCAACTAGGGGCGTACCAAACCATGAGTGGGATCGGCAGTGCCACGATCCAGCCCAGCAGCAACACACTTTTGCGTCCGATGCGCTCAGACAACCGTCCCGCCACAAAATTCATCACGCCTTTGACGACACCAAATGCCATCACAAAGGCCGAGAGCAAGACGAATGAATTTTTTGGCACGCCAAACTCTGACTCGGCCAAGGCAGGCACCACTGTGCGCATCATGCCGATGGTTAAACCCACCAGCAGCACCTGCAGCAGCAGGTGCACAAACTGGTTTAGGTTGGCTTTGATGCCGTGTTCGTGCGTCATACGTCGTTGCGCTTTAGGCGGCGATGTTTGCAGTAACAATGCGATCCATGTCTGCAGGCCGCGGTGGTATGTTGGCCGTCACCTCCCGCACAAAGGCCGCTTTGTCCATCGACAAGGCTGGGTTGAATTTCTTCTCAAAACCTATCGTGGACGATGGCTTCCCTGACAGGCCTGCACCACAGGCACTACCCGCTTGATGGCCTGGGTAGATTTCTAACTCGTTGGGCAGGCACAGCAATTTGTGCTGCAGGCTTTCCCACAGTTGTTCTGCCATTTCTTCCTCATGTCCGGCTAAATCTGGTCGGCCTACTGCACCAACAAACAAGGTGTCACCCGTCACCACGAACCACGATGCATCTCCTCGTCTTGCATCTTTGACGAGCAAACACATGCTGTCGATGGTGTGCCCCGGCGTGTGCAAAACCTCAACTTTGACGTTGCCAACATCAATCAATTGGCTATCATGAAGCGCCTCAAAGTCAAATGCCACAAAGTTCTTGGCCGCCTCGTGCAGGCAATAGGGTGCGCCTACGCGACGGGCCAATTCACGCCCACCCGTGTAGTGGTCTGCATGCACATGGGTGTCGATCACATGTGTAATTTGGACACCAGCTTCTTTAGCTTGTTCAACAAACCAATCCTCATCTCCAGCAACGACATCTATCGCGACTGCCTTGCCAAGCCCCGCACATCCAAAAAAATACGACAGTGAAGACTCACGCGCGGCCAACTGTTTGAAGAACATCGATTACTCCTTTGCTGTTTGCACTACCAAGGGCATGCCTGCGGCCTGCCACTCACTCACCCCATCCAGTAACTTTTGCACTCGATAGCCCCTGTCACTGAGTAACTGATACGCCTCTTCCGAGAACAAACAAAATGGCCCTCGGCAATAAGCCACGATCTCTTTGTCCTTGGGAAGTTCTGACAAACGGTGGGCTATTTCGTCAACAGGCATCGAGCGCGCATACGGCAAGTGCGCTTTGTCGTATTCAGACTGCGGCCGAACATCAATGACCATCACTTCGCCACGTTTGGCCTGTTTGAGTAAGGTCTCCCGATCAACCTTCAACAACTTGGAGGGCTCGGCCACCATCTGATCGAGTGCGACGCGCAACTCCACCAAATGCTCTTGGGCAACCTCACGAAGCGTGACCCACAAGCCTGCGACATCATCACCACTGAGTCGATAGACGACGAACTTGCCATCTTTACGACTGGTCACCAATCTTGCTTCGCGCAGGGCACGTAGATGGGCGCTAGCGAGCTTGATGTCAATGTCTAACTCCACCGCCAGCTGATCTACCGACTTTTCATCTTGAGCCAGCAACTCAAGTAGTTCCAATCGCTTTGGGCTGGCAACTGCTTTGCCGATACGGGCGACTTGCTCGTAGAGCAAATCTTTGATTTGTCGTTTGGTCATGCCATCATTCTAACGATAGTTAGAATGATGGCTCATCCCAACGCTCACAATGTGCGCCTCATGCAACAAACGCGCATCAACTTTTTGGCTGTTTTATTTTCAGTGGCTCTTCACGCCACTGTGTTTGCGCTTGTCAACAGCCATTTGCTGCTCATTAAGCCAAACAAGACGCCCACGCCTGAAGAACCCATGTTGTTGCTTGAACTCAAGCCGCTGCCGCCGGACAAGAAGCTCACACCGCCTCCCGCTTTAGCGCCTCAGCCTGACGCACACACGGCTGCGGCACCCGACAAACCCTTGGCCAGCATGGACGCCCCGCCAGCGCCAACCGCCGAGGAATGGGCGTTTGCCGCCAAGTACACCAACAAGAACAGCAAAGGCTATCGCCACAACTGGGGCCAACAAGTGCGCAGCATGATGGGCACAGCCATTGAA
>NCJK01000007.1 GCA_002282445.1 Burkholderiales bacterium 39-55-53
TTCAATGGCTGTGCCCATCATGCTGCGCACTTGTTGGCCCCAGTTGTGGCGATAGCCTTTGCTGTTCTTGTTGGTGTACTTGGCGGCAAACGCCCATTCTTCGGGGGTGGGCGCAGGCGGTGCGTCCATAGAGGCTGGCGGATTTTTGGGGGCGTCTTGGCTGGGGTAGGTGTTGGCTGAGGTTTCAGGTATCAGTGCGGCCGGTTGCTTGAGAGGCGCAGGGTCAGCTGGAATGCGCATGAGCACCAGTGGTTCATCGGGTGGTGCAGGCTCTGGTGTGAGTTTGAACGAGGCCCCTCCCAACAACACAAGCAGCAAAGCATGCATGCCAAAAGACACAAGCGCTGCGAGATATGAAAAGTTGGTGAAACGAGGCATACAGCCAATTGGACATCGTGATGAAGGACAATATTAGAACCGACTGATATTTTCCGAATGAATGGAGACAACATGAACATTCGCACCTTGGTTCTTTGGGCCGCCACTGCAGGCAGTTTGTTGGCCGCGCCACACGTACACGCTGACAACAAAGCCATCGCCGCAGACGAAATGGAGGCGTATTTGGAGTTCGTCGATTACGGCGGCGGCGTGATCTTTGCGGAGCAAATTCCCAAAGACGAGTGGCCTAAGATGATGGTCATCGACGCGCGCGATGCCGCTCAGTTTGCCAAAGGGCATATCCCAGGTGCGGTCAACATGGATTGGCGTCAGGTACTGGCCAAGCGAAGCACCATTCCCAAAAACAAGCCTGTGCTGATTTATTGCAACACAGGTTCGTTGTCAGCCCAAGCCGGCTTTGCGCTGCGTGTGGCTGGGTGGGACAACGTGCGCATTCTGCAAGGCGGGATGGAAGAGTGGAAAGCCAAAGGCGGCTTTGACGCTGCGAGCAAGGCCACTAGCAAAGCCAAACACTAAGTTTTGAACAGCACTGCAACGCCCTTGCAGTGTTCACTTGGTCAAGATGAGTTTGCCAAAGCGGGTGGTTTGCAGTCGGTAGGTCTCACCTTGATGACGGATGTAGAGCACACCTTCTTTGCCAAGCAACTCTTGGCTGTCCAGCGTCCGAATGCCATCAGCAGTGCTAGATGAGGTGCCAGCTGCAGCGGATGCCGTGGTTTTCGAGTCAGTAGGCTGGTTCATGGCTGTGTGGTGACAAAACCAATGCGCTGCAAGCCCGCACGTTGCGCGCTGCTCATGGCTTGCGCCACAAACTCGTAAGGCACACGCTTGTCCCCGCGGATGAAGAGCTGTGGTTGCGGGTCTTTGCTGGCTTCATCTTTCAAGCGCAGTTGCAAAGCGTCTGCGCTGATGGCTTGTTTGCCCAAGAAGTATTGGCCTTGTGCATCGACAGACAGTTGCAAATTGTGAGGAGGCGGGCTGCTGCGCACGCTGCTGGCGCTGGGCAGATCTACCTTGACGGCGTGTTGAATCACGGGAAGGGTGATGATGAAGATCACCAACAAAACCAACATCACGTCCACCAAAGGTGTCATGTTGATTTCGCTCATCACCTCATCGCTGTCATCATTGGCTTCAAACGACATGGCTGGCTCCTTGTGCGCTGCTGTGCACGCGTGCGCCTGTGACGAAATAAGCGTGCAAATCATGTGCGAAACGGTTCATGCGCGCGATGATGAATTTGTTACCTCGCACCAAGGCGTTGTAGCCCAGCACGGCTGGAATCGCTACGGCCAAACCCAATGCCGTCATGATCAAGGTCTCGCCGATGGGTCCTGCCACGGCATCAATGCCAACGTTGCCCGTTGTGCCAATGTTCACCAACGCGTGGTAAATGCCCCAGACCGTTCCGAACAAGCCCACAAATGGCGCGGTTGAACCAATCGATGCCAAGATTGAGAGCCAGTTTTGCAAGTGTGAGGTGTGGTCATCAATGCCGTTGCGCAAACTGCGAGTCAGCCAATCGCTGATGTCCAAGCGGTCATGCAATTGTCTTTGTGCAGCTTGGTGATGTTCGGTGGCTTCTTGGCCCGTCAGTGCCAAGTGATGAAACAGGTTGTTTGGGCGTTGACTCAGCACGCTCAGGCCTTCAGCCAAGCTGGTGCAGTGCCAAAACTGTTCGCTGTTGAGCGCATTTTCTTTGTGTCGCCATGTGTCCAAGGCTTTGATGACGATGACCACCCAGCTGGCCAATGACATGCCGAGCAATAGCAACAAAATGCTGCGCGTGACCCAATCACCTTGCAGCCAAATATTTGAAAAACCAAATGATGAGGGCATGACTTACTCCAAAATAAAACGAACGGGGATGTTGAACCACATGGCCTCTGGCGTGCCATTGCGACGACCAGGCACAAAACGCCAACGCTGCACGGCTTCCAGCGCAGCTTGGTCTAAACGAGCAAAGCCACTGGAGGCGCGCACCTCAGCTTTTTCTGGTGTGCCATGTGTGCTGATGAACACGCGAACGATGACCGTGCCTTGTTCGCCATTGCGGCGGCTGATGCGCGGGTAGCCCGGCGGTGGGTTTTTTAAATAGTCCGCATCAGCAGAAGGTTCGACCAAACTTGGCGAGCCAGTTTTGCCTGATGCGGCAGAAGGTGACGCTGCAGCGGTAGAGGCAGAGGCAGGGGCTTCTTGGGTGTTGCTGCTGTTGGGTGTAAGCGCGGGCGTGTCGGTTTTAGTCACGCTCTTGGGCGGCGTAGGTGTCGTTGTTGGCGCTGGTTTGGCGTGTGTGAGCGGCGCGGGGTTGGGAATGTCAGACACGACATCGGCCATCACCACTTGGCCAGATTCATCAGAGGCGGGTAATTCGGCTAGCTGGCTTTGTGCCACCCACAACAGCGCCACATGCACCAGCAGCACGGCTGCGATGGTGTTGCGCAGTCGTGTGTTGGTAATGTGGTGCGGGTTAAGCGTGTTCATGCGCATGGTCAGGTGTTGGCCCATTGACGCAACAGGTTGTGATAGACGCCTGTGAGCGCGGTGGTCTCGGGCGTTTCGCCCAGCTGCGCACGTAGCTTGAGCAAGTTCATGTCGAGTTCAAACAAGGTGCGGCGTTGTTCGTCACTGCGCACCATGCTCTCAATCCAGAAAAAACTCGCCACACGTTCACCGCGCGTTACAGGCGTGACCTCATGCACGCTAGTGCCGGGGTAAAGCACCGCATCCCCTGCGGCAAGCTTGACGCCTCGGCTGCCATAGGTGTCTTGCACCAGCAGCTCACCGCCGTCGTAGCTCGTGGGGTCGCTCAGAAAAAGGGTGCACGACACATCGGTGCGTACCCACTCACCTGTGGCTTGCGAATGCATGACTGCGCCATCGACGTGCGGGCCAAAGTGGTTGGCGTCGCCGCAATAGCGGTTGAACAGCGGGTTGAAAATTTTGCGTGGCAAGGCCGCAGAGAAAAACAAGGCATCGCGCTTTAACGCGCTCAAGATGAGCGCTTGCAACTGCTTGGCCTGCGCACTGCTTTGCGACAGCTGGGAGTTGTTCTTCACCGTCGCGGCTTGCGAACCTGCGCTGATGCGCCCTTCCATCCAAGGGGCGTCGTCGCGCAGCAAAGATTGGGCCGTTTGGAGTTCCTCGGCGGTGAGGACGTTGCGCAAGTGCAGCAGCATGAGGGCTTTCCTTTAAAACATGGATTTCCAGCTCAACTCCACTCGGCGGGGTGCGCCGGGGGTATAAAAGCCGCGATACAGCGAATCGGCGTAGAGCTTGTTGGTGAGGTTGGAGATGTTGAGCTTGAGCACGTTGGCATCGTTCACGGTGTATTCGGCCATCGCGTCAACCGTGGTGAAGGCGGCCGCTGTTTTTGTGCGAGCGCCATCTGGGTTTTGCTCACCGCGGTAGTTCAAGCCCGAGCCCAAGCGCCACAGCGGGTTGATACGGTAAGTCGTCCACAAGCTGGCGCTGTGCTTGGGGGTGAGTGCGGAACGGTCGCCTTTGCCTTGCGCACCTGTGCCCGCTGCAACGATATTGCTCTCGTCTATGGTGGCTTCAGGAATCCATGTGTGGTTGTAGAACATTTCCCATGCGGGTGTTAGACGTCCTGCGAAGTTGAACTCCATGCCCGTGGCGTGTCGCTTGCCAGAGAGCAGCTGTTGTGCAGCCGCGCTGTCTGCATCGGTGTTGCGTTCGTTGTACTTCTCAGAGTGAAAGAGCGCGATGCCCAGCAAGCCCTTTTTCTCGAAGATTTCAAACTTGCTGCCGACTTCTATGTTGCGGCTCTTCTCGGGTGGTGTGTTGGCAGTTTTGGCGTTGTTGGATCCTGGTGCGTAGCTGCCCAAAGCGAACTGATAGGTGTCACCCGATGTGTTGTATGACGTGCCGTATGAGGCGTAATACGTGGCGCTGTCGGTGGGTTGCCAAATTGCACCCATGCGCGGGCTCCAGAGGCTCTCACGCATCTGAAAGCTGTTGTTGCTCGTGTCGCGGTACTTAGCGCTGAAGTGGTCTAAGCGAAGACCGCCTAGCACTTTGAACTGTTCGGTGATGCTGATGGTGTCTTGGGTGTAAAGCCCCAAGTTCTCTGCATCAAAACGGTTCATGGCTACTTGGCGGTTGTCGGTGATGGATGCGCCATCGTTGGGCGTGCCGACTGTCGTAGCAACAGCACTGGGTAGTCCGGTGGCTGCACTGTTATTGCGAAAGGCTTTATCTTGCGTGAAATCGACACCTGCAATCAGCTCGTGTTTACGGCCCATCCATTTAAAATTATTGTTGTAGTCACTTTGCACTTGCAGCACATCGCTTTCCCCGCGACGCGCTTTGAAGCTTCGTGACAGTGGGGTGTTGCCATTGAGGCTAGAGAGTGAGGTGGCGGTTGTGAAGCGCACTGCGCTTGCCAGCAAATCACGCTTGTAGTGGCCGTAACGCACGGTGGTTTTCAGTGCGCTGTCTTGGTTGAATCGGTGTGTGTGGCCGAGCGTCAGATATGAGGTTTGCGTTTTTAAGTAATCGCTGGTGAGGCCGTAATAATTTTTGGCATTCAGTACCGGAACGATCACACCCGATCCATTGCTGCTGGCAGTGCTTGTGCCGTTGCTAATCATCCAAGGGTGGTTGTACAGCGGGCGTCCATCGGTTTCTAGGTGGTAAAGGCCAACGGAATATTCGTCACGCTCACCAATGCCTGTGCGATAGGCCCCGGCAATGCCCTTTTTGTCGGCCTTCGCACCCCAGTTGTCAGCCTCGTGTGTCATCACGTTCAGACGAAACGCTGAGGACTCACCGGTTTGTTTGTTGAAGTCACCGGTGATGCGACGCATTTGGCCGCTGCCGATGGTGACGTTGGTTTCGTTTTGGTCCATCAAGAAGGGCTGCTTGTTGACTTGGTTGACCACGCCGCCGGTGGAGCCCTTGCCAAACAGCATCGACGCTGAGCCTTTGAGTACTTCCACACGGTCGGTGTTGAAGGTGTCGCGTTCGGTCAGGGGGGCATCGCGCAGCCCATCGACGTAAATGTCACCCGCTTGGCCCAGTGAAAAGCCGCGCATGCGCACATCTTCTTCGCCTGTTTCGCCCGCTTGAAATGTCACGCCGGCGGTGGACTTGAGTACTTCACGAAAGTCGTCGTAGTTGCGATCGGTCATCAGCTTCTCAGTCATCACCGTCACGGTTTGTGGGATGTCTTTGAGCTGTTGGTTACCTTTGGCAATGCCTGTTTGTTTGACCAGCAAGCTTTCCTTGGTCAAGTTGGGGTCTTGCGTGTCTTTGACGGTGACGGTCTTGAGTGTTTTTTCTTCGCTCTGCGCAAGGGCGGGTTGCGCAGCGCCCATGGAGCCCGCCAACATCAAGGCGGCCAAAGGCAGCAAGTTGCTAGGTGTTTTGGCGACGAGTTCGGGCGAACAAGTTTGGCGCAAGGATGTGCCTTCGGAGTGTTTCATTTGAAGTTCCAACATTGAAAAGGTGGCAGGCAAGCTGCCTGATCAATGGCTGGCTATCAACGACCCGAAGGCGTGAGTGGCTGGCTGTTCGAGAAGTTGCGCATCGTCTGCGCAACGCAAGCGTGGTGTTTACTTGAAACCCACGCGGTCCAACATTTGTTGCACCTTGATTTGGTTCATGCCCACGGCGCTGATAGGTACCAGCTCGCTTTTGAAGTTGCCACCGGTCATGGCTTTGAGGGCTGGGTTGTCCAGCTTCATGCCTTTGACCACGGGCCACTCGTTGTTGCCGTTGGCAAAGTGGTTTTGTGCTTCGGGACTGACGAGGTATTCCAAAAACTTCACCGCGTTGGCTTGGTTCTTCGAATAGCGCGCCACCGCACCGCCAGCCACGTTCACGTGAGTGCCCCAGCTTTGTTGGTTCGGGAACACCACGCCCACACGTTCAGCTACCGCTTTGTCGGCGGGGTTGCTCGATCGCATCAAGCGGGCCAAGTAATAGGTGTTGGTCACCGCAATGCCGCACTCACCGCTGGCCACCGCTTTGATTTGGTCGGTGTCGCCGCCCTTTGGTGCGCGGGCCATGTTGTCGACCATGCCTTTGAGCCACGTTTCAGTGGCGGCTGGGCCAAGGTGTTCGGTCATTGCGCCAAAGAGGCTCAGGTTGTAGGGGTGCGAGCCAGAGCGGATGCATAGCTTGCCTTTGTTCTTCGGGTCGGCCAGTTCTTCGTAGGTGTCCACGTCTTCGCGTTTGACTTTGAGCTTGTCATACACCACTACGCGTGCGCGGGTGGACAAACCAAACCAAGCTGTGCTGCCTTCATCGGTGGTTTTGGCGCGCAGTTGAACGGGCACTGCGGTTTCTAAGGTTTTGGACTTGACGGGCAAGAACATGCCATCGACCTCACCCTTCCAAAGGCGAGACGCATCGACCAGCAAGATCACATCGGCGGGTGATGCACTGCCTTCGGCCTTGAGGCGGGCGATGATGCCAGCGTCATCCGAATCAACGCGGTTGATCTTGATGCCCGTGGCTTTGGTGAAGTCGCTGTAAAGCGCTTCATCAGTGGGGTAGTGGCGGGCGGAGTACAGGTTGATGACCTGTTCGCTAGCAACGGCCGAGGTGCTGAACAAACCGGCGGAGATGGCAGAAACAGCCAAAGACAAAACAGTGAGGGTGCGGCGCATGAAGCGACTCCAAGTTAAAAGCTTGGATGCAGTGTACATCAAATGCGAATCATTATCATTTGACTTGGATCAAATGCCCCACAGAAATGCAGGTTTCGGCTATCCAAGTCAGTTACGGCGCAGGGTGCGGCTGAGCAGGATGACGGGCAACAAGCCCACCAGCACCAAAGCCAACGAGGGCAAAGCAGCTTCGCCCAAGCGCTCGTCACGCGCCAGTTGGTAGGCCATGACGGCCAATGTGTCGGTGTTGAAGGGGCGCAGCACCAAGGTGGCGGGCAGTTCTTTCATCACATCGACCAGCACCAGCAGCGTGGCTGCTGCGAGTGGTTTTTTCAGCAAAGGCCAATGCACGCGGCGCACGAGCGAGAAGCCCGAAGTACCCAACATGCGAGAGCTGTCATCCAGCGACGCTGGTACACGTGCGTAGCCGCTTTGCACCGATTGCAAAGCCACGGCGACAAAGCGCACCAAGTACGCCCACACCAAACCCAGCACCGTGGCGGTCAGCCAAAAGCCCACGCCCGATTGCGGCCAGGTGCTTTGCACCCAACCTACAGGCAAGAGCAAGCCCACCACAATCACCGCGCCTGGCACGGCATAGCCCAAGCTCACCACGCCCATGGCTTGGCGCGTGAGCCAGCTGGGGTGCAAGCGTGCTTGCGCAGCCAGCAGCAGCGCAGCGCCCACGGCCAGCAACGCTGTCATGCCGCCCAGCGACAAGCTGGTGAGCGACCATTGCATGAAGCGGTCCCAGGGCAAGTCGGCCACACCATCGCCTTGCAACAACGCGCGGAACATGAACAACACAGGCAACACAAAACCGCACAAAACGGGCAGTACACACAGCGTCCACGCAAACGCGGCAGAGATACCGTGCAGTTTCAAAGGTTGTGACTCACTGCTGTGACGGTCAGACCGAGCGCTGGAGAAACGCAAGCGCGACTGCGCACGTTGTTCAGCCGCCAACAAAACCACCACCACGATGAGCAGCAGGGTGGCCAGTTGCGCGGCAGCTATGCGGTTGTCCATGACCAACCAAGCTTTGTAAATACCCGCAGTAAAGGTTTGGATGCCAAAGTAGCTCGACACACCAAAGTCAGCCAGTGTTTCCATCAAGGCCAAAGCCGTGCCAGCGGCAATCGCGGGGCGAGCCAACGGCAAAGCCACGCGCAGGATGCGGCGTGAGAGTGGCGCACCAAGCAAGCGAGCGGCTTCCATCAAATGGTTGGCACGTTCAGACAAGGCGGTGCGTGCGAGCAAATACACATAGGGATAAAGCGCCAAGGTGAAGACGCACGCGGCGCCCCACACATTGCGAACCTCTGGGAACACGCGGCCCTCAAAGCCAAACGCCGCACGAATGCCCGTTTGCAGCGGACCGCTGAATTGCAAATAGTCGGTGTAGGCATAGGCCACCACGTAGGCGGGCATGGCCAGTGGCAAGAGCAGCGCCCACTCCAAGGTACGACGCATGGGGAAATCAAAAAGCGTGACTGCCGCTGCAGACACCGTGCCCATGCTGATCACACCTACGCTCACCAAGGCGCACAGCAGCAATGAAGTGCCCACATAGTCAGGCAACACGGTGCTGGACATCTCGGCCAAGATGCTGGCGGAGGCTTCGTTCCACTGTGCCCACGAAAACAACACGGTCAACACCGGCAGTGCCAACAGAAATGCCAGCACAACCAACACACAGCGTAAAAACAAGCGAGAGCTAAAAACCATGCGGCATTGTAGGTAGCCGCACGGCGTCCAACGTTAAAGGCCGTCTCTACAATGGCGGTATGTTTTTAGATGTCGCCCAGCTCTCCGTCAGTTACCCAGAACGCCCCCGCCCTTCGGTGGACCGCGTGACCCTGGCGCTGCGTGCTGGCGAAATGGGCGTGCTCATTGGCCCGTCGGGCTGCGGCAAGACCACGCTGTTGCGTGCAGTGGCTGGTTTAGAGCGTGCCAGCGCTGGCGAAATTCGATTGGCCCAGTCGGTGGTCAGCAGTGCCACCGCGCATGTGGCCCCTGAATCGCGCCGCATCGGCATGGTGTTTCAAGACTACGCCCTCTTTCCGCACTTGAGCGTGGAAGACAACATCAGCTTTGGTTTGCACAAGCAGCCGCGCGTCGAGCGGGAAGCGCGTGTGCGCGAGGTGCTGGCGCTGGTGGGCTTGTCTAGCAGCGCACAGCGTTACCCGCATGAGTTGTCGGGTGGTCAGCAGCAGCGCGTGGCCTTGGCCCGTGCATTGGCCCCCAAGCCGCAACTGTTATTGCTGGATGAGCCGTTCTCCAACCTAGATGTGGAACTGCGCGAACGCTTGGCTTTGGAAGTACGCGGCATTTTGAAAGAAGCGCAAACCACAGCCCTGTTTGTGACGCACGACCAAATGGAAGCCTTTGCCATTGGTGATGTGATTGGTGTCATGTCCGAAGGCCGCTTGCACCAGTGGGATGATGCCTACACGCTGTACCACCGCCCTGCCACGCGCTTTGTGGCTGAGTTCATTGGCCACGGCGTGTTCACCCCCGCCACTTTGCGCGAGGTGAACAACCAAGTCGTGGTCAGCACACCCATGGGTGATTTGGTGGATGTGGCCGAGTGCCCATTGCCCTGCACCTTTGCTGCAGGTGAATGCGATGTGCTGCTGCGCGCCGATGACATCGTGCATGACGACGATGCCCCCGTGAAAGCCGAAATCATTCGCAAATCATTTCGTGGCTCAGAGTTTTTGTACACCCTGCGCCTGAAAAGCGGCGAGAGTGTGATGGCACATGTCCCCAGCCATCACGACCACACCGTGGGCGAGTGGATTGGTATCCGCGCCGAAGTCGATCACGTGGTGACTTTCAACCGTTCATGCCCTGTGAATGGTCATGACTTGTGCAACATGCCATGCGCGGACCACGAAGCACCGCATGAACATGCGCAAATGCAAGAGCAGCCCATTCACTTCCATGTGAAGCCCGCGGCTTAAGTCAACGCGTCGCGGCGGGCTTGCGGCGTGTATCAAGCCTGTGTATTGGAGAAGCGCACTGAGAATCGCGCACCCGGCATGGGCTTGCCAGGAAAGGCGTCTTCAAGTGTGACCACCGCGGCATGTTGATGGGCAATTTCCAGCACGATGGGCAAGCCAAGACCTGAGCCATCGGCCTCTGTGCCCAGTGCGCGGTAGAAGGGCTGGAACACCAAATCACGCTCGGCTTCAGGGATGCCGGGGCCAGAGTCCTCCACTTGCAGCACCACCACCTTGCCAAACTTGTCGGCCAACAAACGCACGGTGATGACGCCGGGATTGTCTTGGGTGGATGGCGTGTAATTGATGGCGTTGTCCACCAAGTTGCGCACCATTTCTTTGAGCAGTGTGGGGTTGCCCATCACGCGAACACCTGAACTGCCAAGTTCTGCGCCTTCATAGCCAAGGTCGATGTGCTTGTCCATGGCGCGGGGCAATGAGTCTTGGATCACATCGCTGACCAAATCCACCAAATCACAAGGGCTGCGCGCAATGTTGGTGGTGCTGCTTTCGGCCCGCGCCAATGACAACAACTGGTTAACCGTGTGTGTGGCGCGAATGCTGGCGCGGCCAATGAGCTTGAGCGACTGTTTCAGTTCATCCGCGCTTGAGTCAGCGCGCTGCGCCAAGTCAGCCTGCATGCGCAGCCCCGCCAGTGGCGTTTTGAGTTGATGCGCGGCATCAGCCAAAAAGCGTTTTTGCGTGGCAATCGATTCTTTGAGTCGCGTGAGCAAGTCGTTGATAGAGGCTACCAACGGAGCCACTTCTTGAGGAACGGCTGTTTCATCAAGGGGGCTCAGATCGTCGGGCTTACGCAGTCGGATACGTTCTTCAAGCTTGTTGAGCGGGCGAATGCCGCGCGCTAAAGCCAGCCACACCAACAGCACCGCAAGGGGCAAGATGACGAACTGCGGCAGCATCACGCCTTTGATAATTTCGGTGGCCAGTACCGAGCGCTTTTCGAGGGTTTCAGCCACTTGTACGAGCACTGGTCTCGCGCCCGGAATATCTACACGCACCCAGGTGTAAGCCACACGCACTTCCGCGCCACGCATTTCATCGTCGCGAATCCGCACCTCACCTGGTGACCTTGCTTCTTCATCTGGCGGCCACGGAAAATCGCGTTCGCCACTGACAAACTCGCCGCGCGTGCCCAGCACTTGGTAGTAAATCAAGTCGGCATCGTCTGCGCGCAAAATTTCGCGAGCAGGCAATGGCAAATTGAAATACATGTGGGTTTGGTCGCTCTTGACGAGCTGCGCCAGGGCTTGCACGTTGTATTCCAAGCCTCGGTCAAACGGGCGTGCCGCAATGTTTTGCGCCACCAGCCAAGTCAGAATCAAACTCACGGGCCACAGCAAGAGCAGTGGCGTGAGCATCCAATCGAGGATCTCGCCAAACAGCGAGTGTTGCTCGCGCCTAAACAGCTTTGCCATGCAAGTGCGCCGTGTTTAGCCCGGAATTTTTTCGAGGCAGTAACCCAAGCCCCGCACGGTGGCGATGCGGATAGGGCCTTTTTCAATCTTCTTGCGCAGGCGGTGGATGTACACCTCGATGGCGTTGTTGCTCACCTCTTCGCCCCACTCGCACAAGCGCTCGACCAACTGGTCTTTGCTCACCAAGCGGCCGCTGCGTTGCAACAGCACTTCGAGCAAGCCGAGCTCACGCGCAGACAGCTCGACCATCTTGCCGTCGATGGTGGCGACGCGGCCGGTTTGGTCGTACACCAGTGGGCCGTGTTTGATGGACGATGAAGTGCCGCCCATGCCGCGACGTGTGAGTGCGCGCACGCGGGCTTCTAGCTCTTGCAAGCTGAAGGGTTTGGCCATGTAGTCGTCAGCGCCGTAGTCCAAACCCTTGACGCGCTCTTCTACGCTGTCGGCAGCGGTGAGGATCAGTACAGGAATAGACGAGCCACGTGAGCGCAAGCGCTTGAGCACTTCAAGGCCATGCATTTTGGGAAGACCTAAATCCAAGATGAGCAAGTCAAACTCATCGGTGGTCATGAGGGCGGCGTCGGCTTCGGTGCCGCTGGCCACGTGGTCAGCGGCAGCGCCAGACGCACGCAAAGTGCGCAACAGGCCGTCGGCCAAGACCAAGTCGTCTTCTGCAATCAGGATGCGCATGTGTTGTCTCCAGCTTCTTCGCGTTTTGAGATGTGTCAGGTGGGAGATTCTAGGCTGGAGTAGCCGCCTGCATAGGCCTCCAGCCCAAGACTTACCACGGTGGCGACGTCTGCGCCTACTTCTTGTTTGAATTCCGCCTCGGTTTGCGCCACCGCTTGTTCAAAAGCGCGTAGCCATGCGAGGCCTGTTTCGGTGAACACAATGCGCCGTGCGCGCGCGTCTTGCGGGTCGGGCGTGCGTTGCACCAAGCCCCATGCTTCGCACTGGGTGACGAGATCGCCCATGGCCTGCTTGGTCATGCCGGCACTGGCGGCGAGGTCGATCAGGCGCGAGCCTTCAAGGCTGAGGTGGCGCGTGATGTGGATGTGCGCGGCGCTCACCTGCGTGCGGGCAGCGAGGTTGGACAGGGCCAAAGGCACATCCTCGTTATGCGCCATCAGGTGCAACACGCGGGCGTCAAAGCGGCGCATGGCGTGGCCTAACAGCCGGCCAAGGTGGATTTGTCGCCAGTCTTGCTGGGTGGAAAAGGTGGGTGCAGAAGCCATTTGCAAATGGTAAGGCAAACTGACCAAAAAAAGTGTTTACAAGTTTTGACTTTGCGGTAAAGTACTGGTCAAGCATCCAGCTGTTGATAAATGCAGTGGCTGGACATTCTCGGTAAGCCCTTGATTTAACGGAGATTTCTCATGAACAACAAACCCATCGTCGCTGACAGCGAAAAAGCCAAAGCCCTCCAAGCCGCCTTGGCGCAAATCGAAAAACAATTCGGCAAGGGCACCATCATGCGCTTGGGCGAAGGCGAAGTGGTGGACGACATCCAAGTCGTGTCCACCGGCTCATTGGGTTTGGACATCGCGTTGGGCGTGGGCGGTTTGCCTCGTGGTCGCGTGATCGAAATCTACGGCCCAGAGTCATCGGGCAAAACCACACTCACCTTGCAAGTCATCGCTGAGATGCAAAAGCAAGGCGGCACGTGCGCGTTTGTGGACGCCGAGCACGCTTTGGATTCGCAATACGCCCAAAAGCTCGGTGTGAACTTGCAAGACCTGCTCATCAGCCAGCCCGACACCGGCGAACAAGCACTGGAAGTGGTCGATAGTTTGGTGCGTTCTGGCGCGGTGGATTTGGTGGTGGTCGACTCTGTGGCCGCCCTCACACCCAAGGCCGAACTCGAAGGCGACATGGGTGATTCATTGCCAGGCCTGCAAGCTCGCTTGATGAGCCAAGCCTTGCGCAAGTTGACGGCTTCCATCAAGAAGACCAATTGCACGGTCATCTTCATTAACCAAATCCGTATGAAGATTGGTGTGATGTTTGGTTCACCCGAAACCACCACCGGTGGTAACGCGCTCAAGTTCTACGCCTCTGTACGTTTGGACATTCGCCGCACCGGCACCATCAAACGTGGTGACGAAGCCGTGGGTAACGAGACCAAAGTCAAAGTGGTGAAGAACAAAGTCGCGCCTCCGTTCAAGACGGCCGAGTTCGACATCTTGTTTGGCGAAGGTATCAGCCGCCAAGGCGAAATCATTGACATGGGCGTGAACGCCAAGGTCATCGAAAAGTCGGGCGCTTGGTACGCCTACCAAGGCGAAAAGATCGGTCAAGGACGAGACAACGCCCGTGAGTTCTTGCGCGAAAACGAAGCCTTGGCTTTTGAGATCGAAAACAAAGTACGCGAATCTTTGGGCATTCCTTTGCTGGCCGGTGGCGTGGAAGCGCCTGCAGCCAAAGAAGAAAAAGCACCAAAAGCAGCCAAAGCTGCAAAAGAGCCAAAGGTTCCTGACGCCGATGGCGTGGTCGCTTAACGCTTATTAAATAGCCAGCCTCGTGACACACGACGTCGATTCAAACGGAGAAGAGAAACCTCAGGCGAAAAGGGCCAAGGGGTTTCAAATCTCGCTCAAAGGCCGAGCCTTGCGCTTGCTTTCGCAACGTGAGCACTCGCGCTTTGAGCTAGAGCGCAAGCTCAAACCGTTTGAAGAAACGCCGGGCGAGTTGGCCGAGGCTTTGGATTTTTTGCAGGCCAAAGACTTCATCAACGAGCAGCGCGTGGTGGAGTCAGTCGTTAACAGCCGTTCTCGCAAGCTCGGTGCATCCCGGGTGCGTCAAGAATTGCAAGCCAAGGGGTTGCCTGTCGAGGCCATCGCCGAAGCCGTGCAAGAGATGCGCAGCACCGAGCTTGAGCGAGCCCGCGAAGTTTGGCGAAAGAAGTTTGGCGAGCCACCGGTTGACCAAGCGGGGCGGGTCAAGCAAGTGCGGTTTTTAGTAAGCCGTGGATTTGCGCCGGAAGTCGTCAAGCGCGTGGTGGCTGGCTCAGAAGACTTCTAATCCACACAAAGTCAGTGATGTGGGTACGTGTGTTTGGCGATTTGGCGAGCGCAGCGAGTATGAGCCAAGCGCATGTGCCCACAGCGCTGACGCCAGTACAAAGAAGAAGCCTTAAACGCCCAACATCAACTGCAAGTTCTGCACCGCAGCACCGCTAGCGCCCTTGCCCAAGTTATCCAAACGCGCCATTAAAACAGCATGATGATGGGTTTCGTTCGCGAAGACGCGAATTTCTAATTGGTTGGTGTCGTTCAAGGCCGTGGCGTCGAGCTTGCCGTTGTCGGTCGCGGGATGCACGCTCACCCAGCCGTCGGGGTGTTGGCCGTAGTGTTTAGCCAGTGCGTCGTGTAGGTCAGCCGCTTTGGGTTTGGCAGGCAACATGTCCAAATGAATCGGCAGTTGCACCAACATGCCTTGGCGGAAGTTACCCACCGATGGCACAAACAAGGGGCGACGTGTGAGACCTGTGTAGGCCATGATTTCTGGGATGTGTTTGTGCTCTAAGCCAAGCGCATAGGCTTCAAACAGCGGCGCTTTGCCTGCTTCGTAATCTTCAATCATGGTGCGGCCGCCGCCCGAATAGCCGCTGACCGAGGGTAGGGCCACTGGAAAGTCGGCAGGCACCAAGCCAGCATCCACCAAGGGGCGCAACAAAGCAATCGCCCCCGTGGCATAGCAGCCGGGGTTGGCCACGCGGTCGGCGTTGACCACGGCATCGCGCTGGCCAGCTGCCAACTCGGGGAAGCCATAGACCCAGCCCGGCTCAACACGGTGCGCGGTGGATGCGTCGATGATTTTGGGTTTCTTGCCGCTCAGGCTGTCGATCATGGCGACCGATTCGCGGGCGTGGTCGTCGTGCAGACAGAGGATGACCATGTCCACGCTAGCCATCAACTCGCGTTTGGCTTCGGGGTCTTTGCGTTTGGCGGGGTCAATGCTGACCACTTGAACCGCTGGCATGAGCGCCAAACGTTCGCGAATTTGTAGACCTGTGGTGCCGGCTTCGCCGTCGATGAAGACTTTAGACATAGATGTCGCCAAAAAGTACAAGAAAGTGAGGCGCCGCTAGGTGCTTGTAAGCCAGTTAAAAGCTTGACGCGATGCAGCATGATACATTCTCAGAGCTTTAGCCGGAGCGGTTCTACAAGGAATATCCTCGGCGAAGGTATTACAAATCCACCGATTTACTAAGAGAGATCTCATGAAGATTCACGAGTACCAAGGCAAGGAAATCTTGCGTCAATTTGGTGTACCAGTGCCACGCGGTATCCCTGCGTTCACAGTACAAGAAGCGGTGGAAGCCGCGCAAAAGTTGGGCGGCCCAGTTTGGGTTGTGAAAGCCCAAATCCACGCAGGTGGCCGCGGCAAAGGCGGCGGCGTCAAAGTGGCTAAGACCATTGATGATGTCAAACGCATCGCCGGCGAAATCTTGGGCATGCAGCTCAAGACGCACCAAACGGGCCCAGAAGGCCAAAAAGTCCGTCGCCTCTACATCGAAGACGGCGCTGACATCCACAAAGAATATTACGTGTCCATCGTGACCGACCGCGCCACGCAAAAAGTGGCTGTGATCGCATCAAGCGAAGGCGGCATGGACATCGAAGAAGTGGCGCACTCTACGCCCGAAAAAATCATCACTGACTTGGTCGATCCATTGACAGGTTTGGGCCAAGCTCAAGCACTCAAGATCGCTAACGCAGTGGGCTTGACAGGCGGCTCTGCCGATCAAGCGGCTGATGTGCTGCAAAAACTGTACAAGTGCTACATGGACACTGACGCATCTTTGGTGGAAATCAACCCACTGAACTGCGACAGCAAAGGCAACATCATGGCCTTGGATGCGAAGTTCAACTTTGACTCGAACGCCTTGTTCCGTCACCCAGAAATCGTGGCTTACCGCGATTTGGACGAAGAAGATCCGGCTGAAGTGGAAGCTTCTAAGTTCGACTTGGCCTACATCTCCTTGGACGGCAACATCGGTTGCTTGGTCAACGGTGCTGGCTTGGCCATGGCCACCATGGACACCATCAAGTTGTTCGGCGGCGAGCCAGCCAACTTCCTCGATGTGGGCGGCGGCGCAACAGCCGAGAAGGTTACAGAAGCGTTCAAGATCATGTTAAAGAACCCCAATGTCAAAGGCATTTTGGTCAACATCTTCGGCGGCATCATGAAGTGCGACACCATCGCCAGCGGCGTGATCACAGCTTGTAAAGCCGTGAACTTGTCCGTGCCATTGGTCGTGCGCATGAAGGGCACCAATGACGAGCTGGGCAAGAAAATGTTGGCTGAGTCAGGTCTGCCAATCATCTCTGCCGACACCATGGCCGAAGCCGCGACGTCTATCGTTGCCGCTGTGAAGTAAGGGAAACAACATGTCCATCTACATCAATAAAAACACCAAGGTCGTCACCCAAGGTATCACTGGCAAAACCGGTCAATTCCACACTGAAAAGTGCATCGAGTACGCAAACGGTAAAAACTGTTTCGTCGCGGGTGTGAACCCCAAGAAGGCTGGCGAGTCCATTTTCGGCGTGCCAATTTTCTCGACCGTCAAGGACGCTGCCAAAGAAACTGGCGCAACTGTGTCAGTGATCTACGTGCCACCAGCTGGTGCTGCTGCTGCCATTTGGGAAGCTGTGGAAGCCGACCTCGACTTGGCCATCTGTATCACCGAAGGCATCCCAGTCCGTGACATGCTTGAAGTCCGTAACAAGATGAAAGCCAAGGAAGCTGCTGGCGGCAAGAAGACCTTGTTGCTCGGCCCTAACTGCCCAGGTTTGATCACGCCTGACGAAATCAAGATCGGCATCATGCCCGGTCACATCCACCGCAAAGGCCGTATCGGCGTTGTGTCTCGTTCAGGCACATTGACATACGAAGCCGTGGCGATGTTGACCGAAGTGGGCTTGGGCCAATCCAGCGCCGTCGGTATCGGTGGTGACCCCATCAACGGTTTGAAGCACATCGACGTGATGCGCGCCTTCAACGAAGATCCAGACACAGACGCCGTCATCATGATCGGTGAAATCGGTGGTCCAGACGAAGCTGAAGCTGCTCAGTGGTGCAAGGCCAACATGAAGAAGCCAGTGGTTGGCTTCATCGCTGGTGTGACTGCCCCTCCCGGCAAGCGCATGGGCCATGCAGGTGCTTTGATTTCTGGCGGCGCAGACACAGCCGATGCCAAACTGGCCATCATGGAAGAGTGCGGCTTTATCGTCACACGCAACCCATCTGAATTGGGCAAATTGCTCAAGGCTCAGTTGAAGTAATCTCCTTCTGGAATTACCAAGATTAAAGCGAGCGGTGTTTCACCGCTCGCTTTTTTTTGAACTCATGCATGGGCATGTGGTTAAGAACCGCTGTCTAGAATTTCTGCCCAACTCCTCAAAGGACTCGCTATGAAACAAACTTTGCAACGCGGCTTTACCTTGATTGAACTCATGATTGTGGTGGCCATCATTGGCGTGCTGGCCTCTGTGGCCCTGCCCGCTTACCAAGACTACATGATTCGTGCACGCGTGAGCGAGGGTCTCGGGCTGGCATCTGCTGCCAAAACGAATGTGCTGGATGTGCTCAACAGTGGCAATGTGGCCACTGCGGCCAATGGCTACAAAACTGGCTATACCTTTGGTGGTGCAACCAAGAACATCAGCAGCATTGACATCGCGGCCAGCACCGGCGTGATCACCATCACCACCACGGCGACAGCCGGTGGCGGGAGTCTGCTGTTGGTTCCCTATACCAAGAGCGGAACTACAGAGACGGCCCTGCCAGCACCGACAGCGACGAGCGTGGCGATTGAGGGTGCGGTGCAATGGAAGTGCATGGCCAAAGGTGCAGATGCGTTTGTGAACGTCTCTGTGCCTACGGATGCGCTGGACAAAAAGTATGTGCCGAGCGATTGCAAGTAAATATTCGTAGCCTTCAACCAAGCGCCCTGTAGGGCGCTTTTTCATTAGCTTGGGCAAACTTTGGGTTGTGCGTCAAAATTGAGTGAGTGTCATGTGACGCAAGGAGCGTGCGATGTGGAGCAGACGTCAATTCGGTGCAGCGGGAATGGTCGGGCTGAGCGCCCTCGGTCTAGAGACGCAAGCTATTGCAGCAGAAGCGCCAGAAGAAGGATTTGAATTCTTGCGCTTGAAAACGCCAGTGCCGCGCATGGCAACGCAGCGCGTGGAGGTGGTGAAATTCTTTCGCTATGGATGCCCGTTTTGCGCGCAGTTCGAACCCATGGTGGAGAAATGGCGTCAGCAATTGCCGGCGGATGTAAGCTTTCAGTACATCCCCGTGTCATTCCACAGCACCGCGCATCAGCAGCTTCATTTGACTTTGCGGCAAATGGGGCAAGTTGGGCGACTGCACATGGCCGTCTATGACGGCGTGCATCGCGAAGGTCAACATTTTGAATTGTTGAAAGACATCAGCGAATGGATGCACGGGCGCGGGGTGGACCCGATAGCCTTTGAAGCGGCGTGGCACTCACGCGAGGTGGCCAAAGCCATGGATCAGGCCAATGCAATCGTGAATGCCTATGGTGTCACCAGCGTCCCGCAGTTTGGCGTGGCTGGTCTTTACCGCACATCGCCCACGATGGCCGGCGGAAGCAACGCCCGCGTCTTGGAGGTGGTGACGTATTTGTTAGAGCAAGTGCGTCATTCGTAAAACGCAAGCTTAGCCGGTGATGGAAAATCACCGCATGAACCCGTTTCTTGCTCAAAGCACTTTGGTGCGCAATGTGATTGTGGTCTTGTGCGTGGCCATGCCATGGCTCAACCCATTTGCCAGCAGCCCCTCTACGGCGGTTATCCCTTTGCTGGTGAGCTGGATGATGGCTGCGTGTGCGCTGCTGGCGGTGGTGGATCTGCCGCTGGCAAAGCCGCGTTGGTCAGCCGTTGAGGTTGTGGTGTGTGGCGCGTTGGTGGTTTGGCTAGGGGCATTGCTGATATGGGCTCCACAAGTGGTGGACCGAGCCTTGACGCTGGGGCTGCTGGCGTCACTCGTGTGTGTGTGGCTCATGGCCGCAGTGGGCCGACGTGCAGCGGTGGATGAGTCGCTATTACGTTGGCTGGTGGCGGGATTGTTGGCGGCTGCGGTTGTCAGCGCCGTGCTAGGTGTCTTGCAGTATTTGGGTTTGGCGCGCGAGCTGTCACCTTGGGTCAATCAGCCATTGAAGGGCGATGCCTTTGCCAACTTGCGTCAGCGCAATCAGTTTGCTTCACTCACCAGCTTAGGCCTTGTGGCCTTGCTGGGTTGGGTGGCGGCACGTGCCAAAGCGCAAAACATGACGTCTAGATGCTGGGCGTTGGCCTTTGCGTTGTTGAACCTGTTGGCTGCAGGCGTAGCGTGTTCGGTCTCTCGCACAGGGGCTGTGCAATGGGTGTTGGTCGGTGTGTTGATGGCTGCATGGGGTTGGCGTAGTGCCAAGCAAGATGCGACATTTGGCAAAGGTTTGGTGTGGTTGGCGTTGGCTACCCCTGTGCTGGTGGCGGTGTGGTCGGTCGTCATGCCGTGGCTGGCATTACAAACAACCGGCGAGTGGGGCGCGAGCATGATTTTGCGGGTCACTGGTCAGGCCCAAGACTACGCCGCCTGCGGTGGTCGCCGCGTATTGTGGGCCAATGTGCTGGCATTGATTGCGCAGCATCCATGGTTGGGTTGGGGTTGGGGTGAGACTGACTATGCACACTTTATGACGGGCTATAGCAGCCTGCGTTTTTGTGACATGCTGGACAACGCACATGACTTCCCGCTGCACTTGGCGTTGGAGTTTGGCGTGCCGTTTGCGGTGGTTGTGATGGCATTGGTCGGGTTTTGGGTCTTGCGGCGCAGTCCATGGCGTGAGCAGCAGCCGTGGCGCGTGATGGCCTGGGGATTGGTCTTGGTGGTGGGCTTGCATAGCTCGTTGGAGTATCCGCTTTGGTACGGCCCATTCCAGATGACTTTGGGTTTGGCCATTGGTCTGCTGTGGGCGCCGACAGATTCGCCTACGCAAGTTGAGGCGCAAGAGGGCCCCATGCTGATGGCGGCATTGCTCTTCCTCGGGTGTTTGTATGCGGCTTGGGATTTCAACCGTGTCGGGCAGATCTACCGTCAAGCGGCTTCGCGCGATGCGGCCTACCGAGACAACCCCTTACACCACGCCAAACAATCGTGGCTGTTCAAGAACCAGGCAGACTTTGCTGAGCTGACCACGCAAACCGTGACGGCAGACAATGCCGCTGCGATCTATCCACAAGCACGACGATTGATGCACTATTCACCCGAAGCGCGTGTGGTGCAGCGTGTGATTGATAGCGGCACGTTGCTGGGGCATGACAAAGAAGCGCAGGAATTGGCAGAGCGTTTGGAAGATGTGAAGCAAAACACACCACGCTAAACTCATGTGCAACATGACCCACGCGCACCCCACCCTCTCGGCCATCGTCATCACGCGCAACGAAGCGCATAACTTGCATGACTGCTTGCAGTCCATGCAAGGCTTGGTCGATGAAATCATTGTGGTGGACAGTCAAAGCACGGACAACACAGTGGCGATTGCGAAGCAGCATGGCGCAAAAGTAGCGCAGCCCGCAGATTGGCCAGGGTTTGGCCCGCAAAAAAACAGAGCCCTTGACTTGGCAACTTGCGATTGGGTGTTTTCGATTGATGCGGACGAGCGTGTCACGCCCGAGTTAGCAGGCGAAATAAAAAGCCTTCTAGATACGGGCGGAGCAGAAGTGGCTTACAAATTGCCGCGCTTGTCTTATTACTGCGGTAAGTTCATTCACCACGCTGGGTGGCAGCCAGACTATGTGTTGCGCTTGTTCAAACGTGGCACGGCAAGGTTCTCAGATGACCTCGTGCACGAGCGCGTGGTAACCACCCAGTCCGTGGTGGCGCTGCAAAACCATTTGTTGCACTACAGCTATCTCAACTTCTCGCAAGTGCTCTCTAAAGTGGATGCCTATTCCAGCGCCTCAGCCAAGCAAGCGTATGCCCGTGGCAAGCGTTCGTCTGTGGCCGGAGCACTCGGCCATGGCGCTTGGGCCTTCTTCCGCACATACGTAATTCGGCGAGGTTTCCTAGACGGCGGTCATGGATTGGCTTTATCTATTTCTAATGCAGAAACCAGTTATTACAAGTACTTAAAACTTTGGCAAATGCAGCAAGCCGAAAAGGCTGCTGCAAAGTAAATGCACATTAAGTCGCCACGTAGCTGCCCGACTTACCACCATGCTTCTCCAGCAAATGCACATCGGTCATCGTCATGCCTCGGTCCACGGCTTTGCACATATCGTAGATTGTGAGTAAGGACACTTGCACGGCGGTGAGTGCCTCCATTTCCACGCCCGTCTGTCCTACCGTCTCCACAGTTGCAGTGCAATGCACCGCGTGAGCGACTTCATCAATGGCAAATTCAACAGCGACACGGGTGATGGCGAGGGGATGGCACAAGGGAATCAAGTCGCTGGTTTTTTTGGCAGCTTGAATGCCCGCAATGCGTGCAATGCCTAACACGTCACCTTTCTTGGCGTTACCACTTTGGATCAGTGCCAGTGTCGTGGGCAGCATGACAATGCGCCCCGTGGCGATGCCTACGCGTTTGGTGTGGGCTTTGTCGGCCACGTCCACCATGTGGGCGAGGCCTTGTGCGTCAAAGTGTGTAAGTGTGGACATGCTTTTGTGTGCAAGGGGTTAACATGAAAGACGCATCATAAGGTCCGTTGCCCCCATGTTTTCATCCTTGGTTTCATCTCGTTTGCTGCAGCGTTTAGGCGTGCTGAGCGTCTGTGCTGCCATGCTGTTACCGGTTGCGCCCTTACAAGCCCAAAGCAACCAAAGCAAACTGCCCAATTTAGGTGATGGGGCTGAGGTTCCACTGGGTGTGGAGCGACGTTTGGGCGAGAGCATTGCCCGAGAAATTTACCGTGACCCCGACTACCTAGATGACCCTGTATTGGGTGACTACCTCCAATCCATCTGGCAACCCTTGTTGGCCTCAGCGCGACAGCGCGGTGAATTAACGGCGGAGTTGGAGCAGCAGTTTGCTTGGGAGGTCGCGCTGATTCGCGACCGCAGCATCAATGCGTTTGCATTGCCCGGGGGCTACTTGGGCGTGCATTTGGGGTTAATTTCCGCCGTTAGCAGCGGTGACGAACTGGCATCGGTGCTGGCGCATGAGCTAAGTCACGTCACCCAGCGCCACATTGCTCGGATGATTTCACAACAAGGGCGTCAAGGTCCTTTGGTGATGGGGGCCATGATTTTGGGTATGTTGGCCGCTAGTCGCACACCGACGGCGAGTGGCATGAGTGCCGCAAACGCGGTGCTGATCGGCGGCCAAGCCGCTGCGATTCAAAGCCAATTGAATTTTTCACGCGACATGGAACGAGAGGCTGACCGTGTGGGTTACGGCGTGATGACAGAGGCAGGTTACGAACCGCAAGGTTTTGTCACCATGTTTGAGAAGCTCCAGCAAGCCGCTCGCTTGAACGACAACGGCTCATTCCCCTATCTGCGCAGTCATCCCATGACGACGGAACGAATCTCGGATGCACAGGCACGTCAGCAACTATTGCCCGCCAAAGGTCCAGTTCCAACTACGGCCATGCACGCCATGATGTCAGCGCGTGCGCAGGTGCTGGCCAAGCCTGGTGTGGATGTCTTGCGCACCATTGCCGCACAAGCCAATTCGAGCACCCTCACATCAAGCCCAAAAGCCAAGCAAGCTGGCGTGCTGTATGGCGCAGTCATGGCCGATATGAAACAACGTAATTTTGCAGAAGCACGTCAGCACCTAGGGCGCTTGCAGGCTTTGGGTGGTTTTGATGTGAATGCGCAGCGCGCGGTGCGATTGCTTTCGGCTGAACTGGCTTTGGCTGCGGGCGATGCAGCGCAGGCGGTCTCGTTATTAGAAAGTAAAACCACAGTCATTGCTAACAACGACCGTGCCACGCGCATTCAGCTGGCACAAAGCCGTGTGGCGACACGCAAGCCAGCGCAAGGCAAAGCCGCCGCCAGCGATTTGTCTTTGTGGCTGAGCCAGCATCCACGCGATGCCACGGCGTGGTTGGTGCAGGCCTCGGCTTTTGAGCTTCAGGGCGATGCACTCAGAGCCATTCGCGCTCAAGCGGAAGCACGTGCGATGGAGCTGGACTACGGAGCAGCAGTCGACCGTTTCAAGGCGGCACAGTTATTGGCGCACCAAATGGCAAGCGAGGGAAAGTTAGACCGTGGGGGGCACATGGAGGCATCCATCATTGACGCCCGTTTGCGCGACTTAGAGAACTTGCGGCGGGAACAAGCGCTGGAGCGTGGCATCAATTAACACGCCAAACGCAGAGTAAATCAGCGAGCCCAGCAACGCCGAGCCAAATCCGCTGACCCAAAAACCTTCGAGCAGGCCCGCCGCAGCCCAAAACAAAACCGCGTTAATGACAAACAAAAACAAGCCCAGTGTGAAAAACGTGACCGGCAAGGTCAGTACCACCAGGGCAGGGCGAACGATCAGGTTGAAGATGCCAATGACAAAAGTCGCTGCCATGGCCGCGCCAAAGCCCGTGACCTCAACGCCGCTGTAAAGATGCGCCAAAGCCATCAAGGCCGTGGCATGCAGTACCCAAGTTAAAAGTAGTTTCATTGCAGTGTCAGCATAGCATTGCCGCTATCATCCACACCCCGACTTTCACCCTGCTTTCTAGGTTACCAACTCTAACGTTATGGCTGGCATTCACATCACCGACATTGAAGCGGCTATCAACTATTGGCGCGAACAAAAGCCTTCGCCCGATGGCGTCACGCTAGCGCCTGAAATTCGTGCGTTGGCTGAGGTCTATGCGTTGATGATTTACTACCACCACGACGAAGCGGCTGAAAAAGGCTTTCCTAAAAAAGCATATGACGCATGGCTAGGCTGGTACAACACCACACCCGATGCGCCCTGCATTGCCATTTGCTCCACCAGCCAAGGTGACGAAGAGTGCAAGGGCTGTGGCCGCACCTTTGAAGAGGTGCAGTTCTGGCCAGAAATGTCGCCTGGCGAGAAGCGCAGCACATGGCGACGCATCACCATGATCGGCACATCTTGGCGTTTCAACAAATATGCAGAGCGTGCGTTGGCGTGTGCATCTGTGGATGTGGGTGAGCCGAAAGTCGAGGGTGAAGCTAAGACGGCTGCATGAAAAAAGCGCACCGTAAGTGCGCTTTTTCAGTTGGGTGAATGGCATTTATTTCCAGCGCTCGCACTCAATGTCCACCGTGGTCTTGCCGTTGCTCATCATCACTACACCCTCTTGAACCGTGGCTTGCAGCTGCATGCTGCGCTCGGCGAGCTTGGCCAAGTCTTGCGACGCGCTGCTAGGGATGCGCCACACCTGCAAGGTGGTCGGCTTGATGAGTTTGTTTTGCATGTTCTTCCACCAGACATCGCCTGAACTGGAGAACACATACAACATCACTTGGTCGGCCTTGCTGCACGCTTTGAGCAGTGGCTTTTCTTCGGGCTGACCCACTTCAATCCACAAGCGTTTGCGGCCCGTGAAATCGGTCAGCATCACATCGGGTTCGTCTGGGTCAGACAGACCTGCGCCGAAAGCCAGTACGCCGTCGCCGCCGCACATGTCTTGCAGCTGGTGCGCTTGTAGTGACAGTGCAACCAAGCGCACCATCATGCGTTCGTCGGTTTCGCTAGGGTGGCGCGCTAGGGTCAGCGCGTGGTCGGCGTAGTAGCTGTGGTCAATGTCAGCGATTTGGACGTTCGCTTTGAAGATGGTGGATTTGATCGCCATCTTGCTTAGACGCGACGCGCCAGTTCGGCGGCTTTGCCCACGTAGCTGCCGGGCGTCATGGCCAGCAAGCGATCAATGTCCGCTTGCGGGATTTGCAGTGAAGCAATCAAACCATGCAGCGCTTCAGCCGTGACGGTTTTGCCGCGCGTGACTTCTTTGAGCTGCTCGTAAGCACCTTGAACGCCGTAGCGGCGCATGACGGTTTGGATGGGTTCGGCCAAAACTTCCCAAGCGGCGTCAAGGTCGGCGGCCAAGGCTTCTTCGTTGAGTTCGAGTTTGTTCAAGCCCACCATCATTGATTGATATGCCAATGCGGTGTAGCCCAAGGCCACGCCCATGTTGCGCAATACGGTTGAGTCGGTCAGGTCACGTTGCCAGCGGCTGATGGGTAGCTTTTCGCTCAGGTGTTTCAGCACGGCGTTGGCTAGCCCCAAATTGCCTTCGGCGTTTTCAAAGTCAATCGGGTTGACTTTGTGCGGCATGGTGGACGAGCCAATCTCGCCAGCTTTTAGGCGTTGCTTGAAGTAGCCCAACGACACATAGCCCCACACGTCGCGCGACCAGTCAATCAGAATTGTGTTGGCGCGTGCCACAGCGTCAAACAACTCGGCCATGTAGTCGTGGTGTTCAATTTGAATGCTGTAGGGCTGAAAGGTCAGGCCCAAGCCTAAAGGCGCAGGCGTTTCCACCACTTTGCGGCTGAAGGCTTCCCAGTCGAAGTCGGGCCAAGCGCTTAGGTGGGCGTTGTAGTTGCCCACCGCGCCATTCATCTTGGCCATGATGTGCACGCCTGCAATGCGTTCGCGCACTTGTTTCAAACGCATCACCACGTTGGCCACTTCTTTGCCTACGGTGGTGGGGCTGGCAGTTTGGCCGTGAGTGCGGCTGAGCATGGGCACGTCGGCGTAGGTGTGGGCCATCTCACGCAGCTTGGCGATCAAGCCATCAATGCCGGGCAAGATCACTTCATCGCGGCCTGCTTGCAGTTGCAGTGCGTGGCTGGTGTTGTTGATGTCTTCGCTGGTGCAAGCAAAGTGAACAAACTCGGCAGAGGCCTCGAGCTCTGCATGACCTTTGAATTTCTTCTTAATCCAGTACTCCACGGCCTTCACGTCGTGGTTCGTCACCTTCTCTTCATCCTTGATGGCTAGCGCGTCTTCTGTGCTGAAGTTGGTCACCAAGCTGATCAAATACTCGCGCGATGTGGCGCTCAGAGGCTTGAACTCAGCAAACCCAGCATCGCTCAAGGCGATGAACCACGCAATTTCCACTTGCACGCGGCGGTGCATATAGCCTTGCTCGCTCATCAAAGGGCGCAGGGCGGCAACTTTGCCGGCATAGCGGCCATCTAAGGGCGACAAGGCGGTAACTTGGGAAATGGCTTGGGAAGTTTGGTTTGTATGGCTCATCCTGCAATTTTAGGTGCTGGGCCCAAGTGCCATGTATACGCGCTGGCAGATAAAATAGGGCTTCAACAAAAGAGTGACACCGAATGAAACTGATTGGTTCAACCACCAGCCCTTACGTGCGCAAAGTGCGCATCGTCATGGCCGAGAAAAAACTGGATTTTGACTTTGTGACTGAAGACGTGTGGGCTGCAGACACACAAATCGCGGCATCCAACCCCTTGGGCAAAGTGCCTTGCTTGGTGATGGAGGGCGGCGAAGCCTTGTTTGACTCGCGTGTCATCGTGGAATACGTGGACACACTCTCCCCCGTTGGCAAGCTCATTCCAGACCGTGGCCGTGAGCGCGCTGAAGTCAAAACTTGGGAAGCTTTGTCGGATGGCTTGCTGGACGCGGCGATTCTTGCGCGCCTCGAAGCCACATGGCCTGGTCGCAAAGAAGGCGAACGCAGCCAAGCATGGATTGACCGTCAACTCAAAAAAATCGACGACAGCTTGGCCGCGATGGATCGCGCCTTGGCAGAGCGCAGCAACTGCGTGGGCATTCAAATTAGCTTGGCCGACATCGCTGTGGGCGTGGCGGTGGGTTACTTGGATTTCCGTTTTGCCAACATCGATTGGCGCGGACGTCACCCTAACTTGGCCGCTTTGTATGAGCGTTTGTCTCAGCGTCAGAGTTTCAAAGACACCTTGCCGACTTGATGTGTGTTTGAATGAACAAAGCCCTTCGTTGAAGGGCTTTTTCTTTGGCTTCTTGACTTAGGCCTTCGAAAGATGAGGAGGCTTTAGCTGTTGGCACGTTTCTTTAGCCAACGCATCAAGCCACCGACCACTGGCAACTTTTCATACAACTCTTCAGCTGCATCCCAATAGTCGCGATGCACAGCCACACGCCACACGCCAGCCTCTTCGCGCAGCACAAAGTGGGTTGCCCCGCGAATGATTTGGGTTGCGCCCTTATCCATGCGCGGCATTGAGAAGAAAAAGTCCCAGGTCACAAAGCATTGCGCGCCGTTGTGCACTTGTTGGTTGATCACAAAGCGTGGTGCATCCAGTGCTTCAAACATGTGCGTGAAGATGTGCTCTATGGCTGCGATGCCTTGCACCTCATTGAAGGGGTCTTTGAACTGCGCGTCTGCGGTGTAGAGCTGCGCAATCTGCGCCACGTCGCTGGGCTGCAGGTGTTCAAAAAAATGCACCACGCGTTGCAGCGCAGCTTCTGGGGTGTCAGGGTGGTTGATGTGAAGTGACATGAAGACCTCTTACATGCCTGTGCCACGGCGCACCAAGGCAAAGTACCAGCGATAGGGCAGCAAGCGCAGCAGCAGCAGCATGCGCGTGAAACGCTTGGGGAAGTGGATGTGAAATTGGCCTTTGCGCCAACCGCTCAAAATTTCAGCAGCTGCTTTTTCAGGCGTGATGAGTGCGGGCATGGGGAAATCGTTGTTGGCCACCAAGGGCGTTTCAACAAATCCAGGGTTGATCAGGCTCACGCCGATACCGTGGGGCGACACGTCGTAATACAAAGCCTCGGCCAAATTGATGAGCGCTGCTTTGGTCGGGCCGTAAGCCATGCTTCGAGGCAAACCACGAAAACCTGCCACGCTCGAGATAAAGCTGATGTGGCCGCGCTGCTGCGGCAGCAATTCAGGCAACACCGCATCCAACACACGCAGTGCGCCGGTGTAGTTGATATCCAAGTGGCGCAGCATCTCGCTCAGCGAATAGTCGGCCGCACGCATGGCTTGGTAGTAGCCCGCGCAGTACATGACCACATCCAAACCCTGCTGAGTTTTCACATAGCGGGCGGCTGTGGCAATGGCAGCCGTGTCGGCCACATCCAGCACCACGGCTTGTGCGCCGGGGTGGGCGTCTACAAACTGTTGCAGTAGTTCAGCATTGCGTGCCGATACCACCACCTGTGCGCCTGCGGCGTGCAGGGCTTTGGCAGTGGCCAAGCCAATGCCACTGGACGCGCCAATCAGCCACACGCTGCGGCCTTGCCAGTTGGTGATGGGGGTGTTCAGGGGTTTGAGCAAAGGCATGTCAACCTCGGCGTGTGAATGACAGGGTGACGTCGCCCAAGTGCACGCCCCACTTGCTCATGCGGGCTTTGTTGAGCATGACACGGTCGTTCATCAAATACATCCAGTCGTCCATGCTCACATGCAGCACGCGGCCGTCCACGGGCAAGGCCAAGGTGTAGCCCCAACGAAACGCGTTGCCGCGTGTTTGGCCGGTGGCTGTGCCCACCACATCGCCCGCAGTGCCTTGGTACTGGCCATTGCCCAAGTGGGTGAGCTTCCAAATGCGGCGCTCTTGCGTGCCATCTGAATACACAAAGCTTTCATCCAGCACGCCTTGTTCGCCTTGCCATGTGCAAGTCATGTCCACGGTGAAACGTTTCACCACTTTGCCTTGGCGGTCGGTGAAGATGCCCCACGCATCCACCTTGCCGTTGAAATAGCTGCGCAAATCGAGCGAGGGTTTGTCTTGCGCGTAGTCGTCAATCGAGTGGCTGGCGCAGCCGCTCAAGCCCAAGGCAGCAATTGCGCCTACGCCTGTGGCGCTGCGGGTTAAGAGTTGTCGTCTATTCACCATGTGGTTTCTCCCAAAGTTCAACGCGAGCCGCCCATAAACGCCAAATGGCCAAGAGCTTCAACACGCAAGGTAATACGCCGTAGGCCACGCTCAAAGCCCACAGTCCAGCTTCGCTGCGTGTTCCCGCGCTGTAGCCAAACATTTGCAGCAGCGGCAATGCCAAACCAGCGGCCAAGGCTAAGTTGAGTTTGGTGGCCACTTGCCACCAGCCGAGGTAAGCACCCTCGGCTTGACCGCTGTCACCACTGCGTTGAATCACACCCGTGAGCAGTGCACCAGGCACTACCAAATCAGCGCCTAAGGCTGCGCCTGACAACACGCAAATCGCTGCAAAGCCCCACAGGTCACCCGCGCCCAAACTCACCGCCCACATGAACACGGCCACGCTCAGCGCTTGCCCCACCAGCCAAGCACGTGCCAGGCCCACACCCTGCACCACGCGAAGCCACAGAGGCAGCGACACAGCGGCTGCTAAAAAATACGCGCCCAAATAAAGCGCTTCGGATCCTGCCGGCGCTTGCAACAAGTCTTGAATGAAAAACATCACCAAAGTGGCGGGGATAGCGCTGGCAATGCCGTTGAGCAAAAACACTTGCAGCAAGGCGCGGAATTTGGTTTGACGTAAGGGGCCTAGCCATGAGCCAGTGACAGCGTGAACAGATGAGGCTGTTATCGAAAGTTCGCTGTGTGCATGAGGTGCTGGCGCATTCACTTCACCGCTATGTGTGTGTGGCGCAAAGTTCGCAGCGCGGGCCCATAGCCACAAAGCGATGGCCATCAACACAGCAAACACACTCACCAGCCAATGCGCTTCCAGCACGGTAGGCAGCACGCTGGCCAGCACCACACCGGCAAGCCCCAAGCCCTCGCGCCATGCGGTGATGCGGCTGCGTTGCACCGCACTGCCGCCTAAGCGCGTGCCCCAAGTTTGCAGCGTCAAATTCAACCCAGTAGCAGCTAAATACGCCAGCACCAAGCAGGGGGCGGCGGCCAACAACACAGCGTTGGCTGTGGGCTGTAACCCCATCAAGGCCAGCCAAACATCCGGCATCCACAAACCGGTAAAGCCCAGCGTCAGTGCCAAACTGAGTCCCAAGCTGATACGCCAAACGTGCGCTGTGCCACGCGCAAACCAACGGTCGCATTGCTGGCCCAGCCATGGGTCGAGCACGGCATCCAAGGCCCTCACGGCCAACAGCAATGCGCCGATGCTGGCCAAAGAAACGCCCATCTGTGCGGCATAACGGTTGGGTAGCAACACGTACAAGGGCAAACTCACAAAGGCCAAAGGCAAGGCCATAGCGCTGAGCGCCCACAACGACGGTAGGGTGGGCTTCATGGTTGCGCGCCGGCCAGCAATTGCTGACGGAGCTGGCGCTGCGATGTTTCAGGGGCCAACCAGATGCCAAAAAAGCGCTGGGCCAAGTCGAGATCGGTCACCTCGCCCAACAGGCGGTCTTGGTGCAAGAGCTGCATGCCTTTGTCGGGGGTGTAGATGCCGGTCAGGCGTTCACCGCTGCGCACATTGGGAATCAGCGACTGCAGCACGCCAGCCCAAGTTTGTTTTTGGGCGGCACTCAAGGCGCGCTGGCCATGCATTTCGTCGATCGATCGCTGCGCAATGTCTGCGCCTTTGAAATCGCGCAGGTAGCGCAGCTCTAGCACCAGGCTTTGCTTGGCCCAGTCCTGCGGCGAAAACGCCGTGCTACCCCACAGGCTGGCGTCGTACACCTCAAAGCCCCAATAGGTGAACCGGTGCTGGCCAATCAAGCGCGGTGTGCCACGAAAGAAGGTACGTACAGCGCTAGGTGCTGCGGCTGAGTTCGACTTTGTATTCTCTTGAAGGTTGGCATGTGCCGTGGCCGTGAGGCCGCCAGCACAGCACACCAGCGCCGCACGCATCATTTGGGTCAATGCTGTGCGGCGTGTGGTCATGGTTTGACCAAGGTGAACTGCATCACATCGGTGTTGTGCTGCTCAAACGCGGCTTCGCAGTAAGCGAGGTAGAACTCCCAAATGCGTATGAAGCGTTCGTCAAATCCCAGCTGCAACACCTGCGCTTTGTCCGCCATGAACTGGTGACGCCAGCGGCGCAAGGTCTCGGCGTAGTCCAAACCAAATGCCAACTCGTCGACCACCTTCAGGCCTGCGCGCTCTGCATGTGCGCGGAACTCGCGTGGGCAAGGCAAGCAGCCGCCGGGGAAGATGTATTGCTGAATGAAGTCGGTGCTCTTCACATAGCGGTCAAACAAGCTGTCGTCGATGGTGATGGTTTGCACACAGGCTTTGCCACCTGATTTGAGCAAGCGCGCCACGCTCTGAAAGTAAGTTTCCCAATATTCTTGGCCTACAGCTTCGAGCATTTCGATGGAACAAATCGCGTCGTAAGGGCCATCGTCAATGTCGCGGTAGTCTTGCAGGCGCAGGTTGCTGGTGGCGGCCAAACCTTGGGTTTGCATGCGTTGGTTGGCGAAGGCCAGTTGCTCGTGGCTCAAGGTCACGCCGCTCATGTGCGCGCCAAATTCTTTTCCACCCAGCTCGGCCAATGCGCCCCAGCCGCAGCCAATTTCAAGAATGCGGTCACCCGCTTTGGCGTCGACCATGCGCAGTGCGCGGCGCACTTTGGCGGTTTGCGCTTGTGCCATGGGCTGCGTGCGGTCGTTGTCAAACCAAGCCGACGAATAGTTCATCGTGGGGTCTAGCCACAACTCATAAAACGCGTTGCCCAAGTCGTAATGCGCGTGGATGTTTTTCTTGCTGTTGCTGCGCGTGTTGCGATGCAACAAATGGCGCACACGGTAAAACAAGCGGCCCAACCAGCTGCCAAAAATGAGCTCGTCCATGTCGCGGCGATTCGCCACCAAGAGTTGCAGCAACTCGGCCAAGTTGTTGGTGGTCCACTCGCCCGCGATGTAGCTTTCTGCAAAGCCGATGTCGCCCGATTTCATGGCTTGTGTCAACGGCGCATAGCTGTGCAAATGCAAAGTGGCATTGAGCCCTTCACCGTTGGCAGAGCCAAACTGTTCCACGCGCCCATCGGGCCATTGGACATGCAGTGTGCCGTGCTGCAAGCGTTGCAGCAGGCTGACCACGCGTCGCGCAGCGGCCGGCATGGCTTGGGTGGATGAGATAACGGGGGCCGAGGTCGTGGTGGGGTTCATGGCTGTGCTTCTCTTTAGGTCAACGGGTCACAAAGTCTTGTGGCGGGGTGGGCTTGGTGAAAAACGGCACGCGTTTGAGCCACAGCTTCAACGCTTGCCAGTGGATGCGTGCCATCACCATCAGCGTCATCAGCGGGTAGCCCCACAGGGCGTGTCTTAGTTCTTTGCGCGTGATGGGTTTGAGCAGGCCGCTCACGCTGGTTTCAATCAGTGGGCCGTCAGCATCGTCGTGGTCCACGCGGGCCACGGTGTGGTCCGCCGTGCGCATGAATCGAAAGCGGTAATCGCCCTGCACTTCGCAAAACGGCGACACGTGAAACACTTTGCTGGCGCGTTGCTCCACGCCGTACTGTGGGTTTTCTAGCAAGTAGCAATGGCGCTCGCCAAAGGTGTTGTTCACCTCCACCACGATGGCGCGCAAGCTGTTGTCTGCCGCATGGCAATACCAAAAGCTCACGGGCTTGAAGGTGTAGCCCAGCACGCGGGGGTAGCAATGCAGCCACGTCTCGCCTGTGGCATCCACAATGCCTTCGCTGTGCAGCAATTCATCGAGCCAAGCCAGTGCACCGCCAGTCTCAGCGCCGCGCCCATCGCCATGGTCAACATCGTGAAAACTGATCGCACCTGCTCTGTTGATCGGCAACGCGGCATCGCCTGTGATTTTTAGGGTGCGCATAGGCAGCAACAGAAAGAAGGTGCTGTAGTTGAACGCGTGTACCTTGGGTCGATGGCGCATGTGACGCACTTGACCAAACCCAATCATCGCTTGCGGTGTTTCAGCAGGCAGCGAACTGGGTGCTGAAAAAGGCAAGGTCTGGGTGGTTGAGGTGGTGCTGGGCGTCATGAGCTGCATCATCCCAAACTGGCCAGTAAGTTCTGTGCGGCAGCGCGCCCAGCTTTGAAACCATCTTCATGAAAGCCGTAGCCCATCCAAGCGCCGGCAAACCACGTGTGTTGTTGGCCCTGCAGCTGGGGCATGCGGCTTTGCGCTTGAATGGCGGGCAGGTCAAACACAGGGTGTGCGTATTCGTATTCACCAATCACATGAGCAGGGTCAATCTCACGCACGGGGTTGAGCGACACGATCACATCTTGGCTAAAAGGCAGCGGCTGCAACAAGTTGAGCCAATAGTGCAGGCACACGCGGGTGGACTCGGTGCTGTCGTGTGCGGCGCGCTCGTAGTTCCAAGCGGCCCACGCGAGCTTTTTCTTGGGCATCACCGAGGTGTCAGTGTGCAGCACGGCGCGGTTAGGGTGGTAGCGAATCGCGCTCAGAGTGGCTTGCTCTTGCGCGGTGGGTTCGGCCAACATGGCCAGAGATTGATCAGCGTGGCTGGCCAAAATCACTTTGTCAAAGCGCTCTGCGCCTTGGTGGGTTTGCAAGGTCACGCTGTGGGCATCGCGCTCAATCTTGATGACAGGGGTGTTGAGGCGTTTGTCTGGAATGCGAGCCAAGATTTTTTCAACATAGTGGCGCGCGCCACCCGCCACGGTGTACCACTGGGGCCGGTTGTTCACTTGAATCAGACCGTGGTTGTGACAAAACCGAATCATGGTGGCCACAGGGAACTTCAGCATTTGGTCGGTGGGGCAGCTCCAAATGCAGCCCAGCATGGGAAGCAAATACCAATCGCGAAACGCGTCGCTGAATTTGTGCGAGAACAAAAAGCCACTCAAAGGCTGCGCCAGTTCGTGGTCTTGGTTGCGCTCAGCCAATTCAGTGGCCAGCGTGTTGAAGCGAATCACATCGCGCAGCATGAACAAGAAGCTGGGCTTGAACAGGTTGCTGCGTTGGGCAAACACAGTGTTCAGGTTCGCGCCGTTCCATTCCAAAGCACCTTGGCCGTTTTTGTGCGGCACTTGCACTGAGAACGACATGTCGGATTTGACCGTGGTCACATCCAATTCTTCAAACAGTGCAATCAGCCCTGGATAGGTGCGCTCGTTGTAGACCAAGAAGCCGGTGTCCACACCATGTGTTTGCACGCCCGTAGGCGTGGGCAAAGTCACGTCCACTGTGTGGGTGTGACCGCCGAAATAGTCACCCGCTTCAAACAGTGTGATCTCGGCTTTGCTGTGCAAATGGTGTGCGGCTGAGAGACCCGAAATACCGGAGCCAACGATGGCGATGCGTGGCTTCATTGCACAGCACCTTTCATGGCCAGTTGTTTTTCAATCTCTTGAACAAAGCTTTTGTCTTGTGGGCCTGTCATGCTGCTGAAGCTCTTGATGTCTTTGCCATCGCGACCGATGACATATTTGTAAAAGTTCCACCTGGGCGTAGTGCCCGTTTGTTGTGCCAATTGTTTGAACAGGGGCAGTGCGTCAGCGCCCTTGACTGTGGTTTTCACAAACATAGGGAATTTCACACCAAAGGTGTTTTCGCAAAAGTCGGCGATCTTGGCATTGCTCTCAGGCTCTTGTGAAAAGTCGTTACTCGGAAAACCCAACACCACCAAGCCACGGTCTTTGTATTTGGCGTGCAAGGCTTCGAGTCCTTTGTACTGCGTGGTAAAGCCGCAAAAGCTGGCCGTGTTGACCACCACCACGACTTGGCCGGAATACTGACACAGGTTTTGAGGTTTTTCGTCTTGCAATCGAGCCACGGTGTGCTGAAGCACCTTTGGGCAGGCGGTGGCGCTGGCAGGCGCTTCTTGAGCGCTTTGGGCAGCACTTGCGCTAACAAGCAAATAAGCCGCAATGAAAAGAAAACGAGAAATCACAACATGGCCCTTCTGTAATAGTGGACAATCATGGCTTAGTATTGCACTTCTGTCTAGGACAGATGCATTCTCCATGTTCAAAGACAGGGGATTTCTATTCATGAACTCACGTGATGACCACTCACAGATGACGCTTTCCATCGCTGCTGTCGAGCGCGACACGGGAATTGGCAAAGACACACTCCGCGTGTGGGAGCGCCGCTATGGCTTTCCCACCCCCGGCCGTGATGCCAATGACGAGCGTATTTATCCGATGGCGCAAGTCGAAAAATTGCGTGTCATCAAGCGTTTGATGGATCAAGGGCATCGGCCAGGCCGCATCGTGGCCTTGAGCATCGATGCCTTGCAGCACCTCAGCCGTGGAGAGGCCACGCTGCAAGCGGGACATACGGAACACGGCGCACACGACCGTGAAGACTTACTGGCCTACATTGCCATGCTGCAAATGCAAGACCATGAGGGCATTCGCCGCGAGTTGTTGAAAACCTTGTCACAAAACGGGCTGCAACACTTTGTGACCCAGGTGGTTGCCCCACTCACGTTCATGGTGGGCGATGCATGGGCGCGCGGCGATTTGGCCGTGCATGAAGAGCATCTGTACACCGAGTGCGTGGGTGCTTTGATGCGTCAAGCCATTGTGTCAATTCCCAAGCCTTCGGGCGGTGGCGAACCTGCCGTTTTACTGACTACTTTCCCACAAGAAGCCCATGGTTTGGGCTTGCTGATGGTGGAGAGTTTGTTGACGCTGCAAGGTTGCCGTTGCGTATCGTTGGGTACTCAAACACCGGTGCGTGACATTGCCCAAGCCGCAATGGCCCATGCCGCCGATGTGGTGGCGTTGAGCTTTAGCGTCAACATGAACCCCAACCATGTGGTGGATGGTTTGATGGAGTTGAACCTCTTGCTACCCGACTCGGTTGAAGTCTGGGTGGGTGGCGGAGCGCCTGCTTTGCGTCGTCGCCAAATTGAGCGCGTGATGGTGATGCACGACCTGAACTCCATCGCCGAAGCCGTGAACCACTGGCGTCGCCAAAAAATCAAATCTGAAAACAAGGCCGACGGCTGGTCTTGATCTTTCAGGTGTTCGGCGTGGTGCGGCCTAGAATTGGCGCACCATGACTGACACCACTTTGCCCCCCCCTGCTTTTCTATCTAAATTGGCTTCGCGCCAAGACGCTGTGCAGCGCATAGCGGCCTTGCGCGCCAACGGGCCTGTGGTGTTCACCAACGGTGTGTTTGATGTCTTGCACCGAGGCCATGCCTCTTACTTGGCGCAAGCTCGCAGTTTGGGCGGCAGTTTGGTGGTGGCTTTGAACAGCGATGCATCTGCACGTCGCTTGGGCAAAGGCCCAGACCGCCCGCTGAACAACGAACTCGATCGCGCAGCCTTGATGGCCGCTTTGGAGTCGGTGAGCTTGGTGACGTGGTTTGACGAAGACACGCCGCTTGAACTCATCACCGAGTTGCGCCCCGACTTGCTGGTGAAGGGCGGCGATTACGACATGAGCAAGCTGGCTGAAACCAAAGTGGTTGAGGCCTATGGCGGCCGTGCCCAAGCCATTCCATTTGTCGATGGTTACTCCACCACGGCCTTGGTGAAGAAGATTCGCCAAGGTTAAAGCGTCAGGCTTAGCCGAACACCGCCTGCCACAAGGCCTTGATCGCCGCGCATTCATCTGCAAGTTCAGCTTGTGGCACTTGCGTGGGCTGTTCGTCCAAACGCGCGCGGTGTTGCACACGGCGTAGTTCGCGGTAGGCACTGCCAGCTTTTTCACCCACGCCCGCAGGCAACAAGCCCACCTTTTCAGCGCTGAGCAACAAGGCAATGTTGCCCACGTTCGCAAGCAATGACGGATGCTGCTGCGCATGGGCCAGCACCAAGTACTGCACCGCAAACTCCACATCCACCATGCCTCCTGCGCTGTGTTTGACGTCAAACAAATCAGGCTTGACCGTGTGCGCTGCGCGAAGCTTGTCGCGCATGGCCACAATTTCTTGGCGCAGCGCAGCTTGGTCACGTTTGGCATTGATCACGTTGGCGCGCACCTCATCAAATCGCGTTTTGAGTTCGGGTGAGCCCAGGCAAAACCGCGCACGCGTCATGGCTTGGTGCTCCCATGTCCACGCGGTGTTCTCGCCGCGCTGGCATTGGTAGTCGGCGTAGGCGTTGAAGGTGGACACCAAGAGCCCGGAGTTTCCGTTGGGGCGCAGCGCTGTGTCGATCTCGTACAAATCGCCGTCGCCTGTTTTGACCGTGAGCCAGTTGATGAGCTTGCGCACATAGGCTGCATAAATTTCGCCTGCGCGTTCGTGCGGGTCTTCGTAGACAAACACAATGTCTAGATCGCTGCCGTAGCCCAGCTCTTTACCGCCCAGTTTTCCGTAGGCAAGGATGGCAAACAGGGGTTCATCGCGGTGGCGTTGCTTGAAGAGTTGCCACACCCAGCGACTGGTGATCTTCAAAACACTGTCGGCTAAGGCGCTTAAATCATCAGCCACTTGCTCGACCGTGATGCGGCCTTCGACGTCACGTGCCAAGGTGCGGAACACTTCGGCGTGGTGTGCGCGGCGCAACAGGTTAAGCAAAGTTTCTTCGTCGGCTTGGCCGGTGGACTGCAAAGATGTAAGGCGACGCTCCAGCTCTTGCTCAAACTCAGCGGGCACAAAACGCTCAACCAGCAATGCTTCGCCCGCGAGTTCGTCAATCACCCCTGGGTGCTGCTGCAAATACTTAGCGGGCCAACGTGCCAAGCCTAGCAAACGCATGAGTTGCTCGTGCACGCGCGGGCGTTCAATCAGAAGCGCTAAATAGCTTTCACGGCGCAGCAGTGGCTCCATCCAGTCGGTCCAGCGCACAGCCGCTTCTTCACTCACGCGGCCCTCGTCAATCCATGCATTGGTACGTTGCAAAAGCTTGAGCAAGCGCTGCACGCCTTCGTCGCGTAGCGCACGCATGCGCGGCTGCTCAGACCAGTGCGTCACGCGATCTCGCAAGCGAGGGTTCAAGTCGGGTAGCAAAGAGGCCAAGTCGACATAGTCGTTCTTGGGCGTGCAGCCTTTGCAATCGCCGTTGTTCGAAGCTTCGGTTTTTTCGCCCAAGCCCAGTAAGCGGTCAAACTCTTGTGCCACCAGCTCGCGGTGGCTGTCGAGCTGGCTTAAAAAGTCGCACACATCGCCAAAACCCAGCGTGAGTGCCATCCAGTTCAAGTCATCGTCGTTGGTGGGCAGCACATGGGTTTGCTGGTCGTCCAAGTATTGAATGCGGTGCTCAACTTGACGCAAAAACACATAGGCCTTGGCCAGTGCATCGGCAGTGGCAGCAGGCATGAGGTTGGCTTGGCTCAAACGCTGCAAGGCTTGCAGCGTGGGGCGTGTGCGCAGTTCAGGAAAATGACCGCCGCGTACCACTTGCAGCAGTTGTACTGTGAATTCAATTTCACGAATGCCGCCGCGCGACAACTTCACATCGTTGGCGCGTTCAGGTCTGCCCGCACTCTGCGTGATCGAATGTTTGCGAATTTGTTGGTGCAAGCCACGCAGCGACTCAAACACGCTGTAGTCCAAATAGCGGCGGAACACAAAGGGCAGCACCGTATCGCGCAGTTCAAACGCATTGGCCGTAGCGCTGAATGGCGCGACCACGCGGCTCTTAAGCCAAGCAAAGCGTTCCCACTCGCGTCCTTGAACCAAGAAATACTCTTCCAACGATTGTCTCGACACCACACTGGGGCCGGAGTTGCCGTTGGGCCGCAAGGCCAAGTCCATGCGAAACACAAAGCCGTGTTCGGTGGTGTCGCCAATCAAGGTGTAAATCAGTTTGACGGCTTTGGCAAAGTAGTCGTGGTTGCTGATGCGCCCACGCCCATCGGGCAAGCCAGCGGTTTCGCCGTCTTCGTCGTACACATAAATCAGGTCGATGTCGCTGGACACGTTCAGCTCACGCGCCCCGAACTTGCCCATGCCGATGATCCACAACGTGGCCCTATCGCCAGTCGGTGTGGTGGGCATACCGTAACTGCCATCGAGCTGAGCCTGTGCTTCATGGTAGGCAACATCGAGTGTGAATTCGCCCAGCTCAGTCACTGCGCGGGTGATCGTTTCAAGGCTGACGTGCTGCTCACAGTCAAGCACCACAAGCCGCTCCATCACCAATTGACGCAACATGCGCAGTGAATCGCCACAGCTGTGCGTTTGGCGCAGGGCCTCAAAGCAGGTCTGCATGGTGGCCAAAACAGGTGCACCTGCGGGCAGCAAAGGCAGCTCGTTGGCATAGCGGCGACGCAAACGCTGAACGAAGCGTGAATAACTACTCAAATTCTGCATGGGGCAGGGGATAATTCCCGTCATATTGCTCGTACCGTGAAACAGTTGTCTGACTCAGTGAATTCCAACCCCGAACACATCGACCTCGATTTGCCTGCCAAGTCGAGTTGGCGAGGCATGCTTCGCTGGGCTTTAGGTTTGGTGGCGTTTGCTTGGGTGGTGGTGTTGCTCGCATGGAGCGCCTTGCACGTTTTCATTGTGCCGCGAATCGGCGATTACCGTGAGGTGTTGCAACAACAAGCCACACGCGCCTTAGGGCTGCGCGTTGAAATTGGGCAGATCCGTGCGCAAGGTGGCTGGTTGGTCCCTTGGTTTGAGCTCAACGACATTCAGTTGTACGACCGAGAAGGACGCGAAGCGCTCAGCTTGCCGCGTGTGTTGGCGGCGGTGTCCCCGTTGTCCATGTTGCGTGGTAATTTTGAGCAGCTTGACATCGAGCAGCCAGAGTTGGAAATTCGTCGCGACGCCAACGGCCATGTATGGGTCGCTGGCTTAGACACCAGCGTGGGTGGTGAGGGTGGCGGTGCAGATTGGTTTTTTTCGCAGCCTGAGTTTTTGGTGCGTGGGGGTGTGGTGCACTGGCGTGACGAAACCCGTGCTGGCGCGCTGCAATCCAGCGCGCCTGTTTTGACGTTGCACGACGTTGACGTCACGATTCAAAATCGATGGTTTCGCCATGACCTGCGAGCCGACGTGACACCGCCCGAAGCCTTGGGCAAGCGATTGTCGGTGCGGGGCAAATTAACTCAAAAGCCTTGGCAGCCAGCTGGCGATATCAGTCTATGGTCGGGCGAGCTATTTGCAGAGCTGCCCTATGTTGATTTAGCGACATTGCGTGACTGGGTGGCGATGGATCGAGGACTGTCTTTGCAAGAGGGCCGTGGCTCGGTCCGTTTGTGGAGTGATGTGCAGAATGGCAAGTTCACGGGCGTCACGGCAGATGTGGCGTTGGATGCCGTTGATGCAAGGCTGGGTGTTGATTTGCAACCGTTGGGCTTGCGTCACGTACACGGCCGTATAGGCGCTCAAGCTGTCGGTGGCGAAGTTGAAATCAGCAGCCAAGACTTGGTGTTTGACACCCTAGAGGGCGAGCATTGGCCCGGAGGTGTGTTGCGTGTGAGCTGGGCTGCCGACACTTTTGCTTCGGGCGCCTTGCAAGCAGATCGCTTGGACTTGGATGCGTTAAACCAAATCAGCCAGCGTTTGCCATTACCCGAAAAATTACGCGCCATGCTGTCGCGACTTCAGCCGCAAGGTCAGGTCAATCAACTCAAAGCGACGTGGCAAAAAAATGGGAATGACATTCTCAATTACAGCGCCCGTGGTCAAGTGCGGCAAATGTCGCTTCAGCGCGATGCCCTACCAGAAAGCCCTTTGGCAGGGTTGCCCGGCATGCAAGCCGCGCAGTTGGAGTTCGATGTCACGCACACGGGTGGTAAAGCGCGCGTGAGCATTCAGCAGGGCAGCTTGACGTTGCCAGTGGGCTTAGATGAGCCCTACATCCCATTGACTGAAGCCTCAGCCCAAATTGCGTGGCAAGTCAAAGGCCCTGATTTGGCCGTGCAATTTACCCAAGGCCGCGTGGTGAACGATGACGTGACTGGCGAATTCAAAGGCAGCTGGAAAGCTGGTGAAGGTCATACCCGTTATCCCGGTGTCTTGGATTTAACCGCAAGCCTCAGCCAAGCCAAACTTGCGCAGGTTCATCGCTACTTGCCAAACAGTTTGTCGACCGAGGTTCGTGCATATGTTCATGACGCTGTTCAAGCGGGAAGTGCCAGCCAAGTGAATTTACGTCTGCGGGGTAACTTGCATGACATGCCATTTAACGATCCCAAGCAAGGCGAATTCCGCATCGTCATACCTGTGACCGATGGTCAATATGCCTATGTCCCGTCAAAGCCTGAGAAGGGTAAAGCCGCCACTTTGGGGTGGCCATCATTGACAAATGTGAATGGCGAGTTGGTATTCGACCGCAGCGCTTTGCATTTCAAGGGTCAAACACAACTGGCCAGTGCGCCAGATGTCGCATGGCAAAAAGTTGAAGCGCATATTCCAGATTTGTCCACGATGGAGGTCAGTGTGACGGGCGAAGGGCGAGGCCCCTTGCAACAAGTTTTGGACACGGTGGCTAAGACTGCGCTCAACGACTTGACCGGCAGCGTGCTCAACCAAAGCCAAGCCAGCGGCGAGGCTACATACAATCTGTCGCTCAAATTGCCGGTTCAAGAGTTGGCTAAAACACAGGTGCAAGGCAGCGTGAACTTTACAGACAACGCCTTGCAAGTCATTCCCGGCACGCCTGTGCTCAACCGTGCGCGTGGTGCATTGCAGTTCAGCGATAGTGGCTTTACGCTCAAGGGGGTTAAAGCGCAATTGCTCGGGGGAGATGCCACGTTAGAGGGTGGTTTGTCATTCACTGCAAAAGAGGGGCAGTCCCCACTGCAACTCAAAATTGCCGGTCATTTGACGGCAGAGGGATTGCGCCAAGCGCGTGAACTGGGCTTGGTGTCGCGATTGGCACAACGTGCGACGGGTAAAACAAACTACAGCGCGATCTTGGGTTTGCAACGGGGTTATCCAGATCTTGTGATTACCAGTGACCTTGCCGGCATGGCTTTAGGTCTGCCAGCGCCGCTAAATAAGGCAGCTTCAGCCAAGATGCCGCTGCGCATCGCCTCCCAACTTACGCGAGAGTCGCTGGAGCCTAAATCACGGGTGCTACAAGACCAAATCAGTGTTTCACTCGATCGCACCGCCTCCGTCATTTATGTTCGTGACATCAGTGGTCCCAAGACGCGAGTTGTGCGGGGCGGCATCGCTGTGGGGCAGTCAGTCATAGATGCCGTACCCATGCGCGACAACGCCGTGAGTTTGAATTTGAATTTGCCCTCTGTCGACATCGATGCTTGGAATCTTGCGCTGACCCAGATCACAGGATCTTCGCCAATCAAGCGAAGAAAACCCAACACGGTGGTCGGCAGTGAAGCTGACACAGACGGCGCGCAAGACTACATGCCGACATTTGCTGCGCTGCAAGCTGGCCAAATTAAAGTCACGGACCGCATCATTCATAAAGTGGTGGTTGGCGGTACGCGTCAAGGAGACTTGTGGCGGTTGAACATTGGCGCAGATGAACTCAATGGATTTGCCGAGGTTCGTCCGCCTAGTGGCAATGTTCCCGCGCAGTTGTTTGTCCGCTTGGCCTACCTCAACATCCCACCGAGTTCCGTGTCTGATGTCGAGAGAATGTTGACCGAGCAACCCAGCAGCATTCCGACATTGGACATCGTGGTGGGTGAGTTGACCTTGCGGGGTAAGAAACTTGGACGCCTTGAAATTGATGCTGTCAACCGTGTTGGAGCTAACGCGTCACGCGAGTGGCGGCTGAATAAATTAAACCTACAAGTGCCAGAGGCCACCTTCACAGCCAATGGCAGTTGGATGGCGGGTAGCCCACGCGCGCGTCAGACACAGTTGTCATTCGTGTTGGCTATTCGTGACAGTGGAGATTTGTTGGCCCGACTAGGAACGCCAGGCGCCATACGTGAAGGTGAGGGTCGCCTAGAAGGCGACATCACATGGCAAGGTTCTCCAATCACGTTGGACTATGCCAGCATGACGGGCAAGATGCATCTCGCCCTTGACAAAGGACAGTTCTTAAAAACAGAGCCGGGTGCGGCGCGTCTGTTGGGGGTGCTGAATTTGCAAGCCTTGCCACGTCGATTGACCTTGGATTTCAGCGATCTATTCAGCGATGGGTTTGCGTTTGATTTTGTACGCGGCGACGTGCGCATAGAACAAGGCATAGCCTTTACCAATAATTTGCAAATGAAGGGCGTTGTGGCTGGCGCTTTGATTGAAGGAAGCGCAGACATCGTGAAAGAAACGCAAAACCTCAAAGTGGTGGTGGTTCCCGAAATCAACGCGGGAACTGCATCTTTGTACGTCGCCACGATCAATCCACTGATTGGTTTGACCAGTTATTTGGCGCAGATGGTGTTGAGCAAGCCATTGATCCGGGCGGGGACCACAGAATTTCATGTCGACGGCACATGGTCTGACCCCCGCGTCACCAAGGTCGACTGATGTGGTTCGCCCCCGCACCGCAAGTTCGCCGATGGGTGCTGTGGGGCCTGTTGGTGGTGTTGGTGTTGTCTATGCTCAGCACCTTGGTCTGGTTAGCCGGACGCTATGAGGTGGGGCAAGTTCAAAGCCGTTTGGAACGAGACGCCTCAGATGCGGTGAGTGACATTCGCACAGCCCTGACGCGCAATGTGCAAAGTTTGCAATCCCTCCAATACGCCGACAGAAATGCTGCACCGTGGGAGCAAGACGCGCACACCATGCTGCGCGAACACCGCGAGTGGTTACGTTTAGAGCTACGCGACGCAGATTTGCGAGTGCTCAAAAGTGTGGACACGCCGTTTCGCGCACCTGTTTTCCACCGTTTCGGGCGAGATGCCAATCAGCCCGAAGTGGTGCAAGCCTGTGGCGTGGCGCGCCGTCAGAGTGGTGCTGGTTATGGCGCAAGTACGTATGTGCCACAAACCGATGGCCTTGGCTTAGAAATCATGGACCTGTGCCTACCCGTCATCACCGAGGGTGAGTTGACGGGCTACACCGTGGCTACCTATGCCTTGAACGAAATTTTGGTCAACATGGTGGGGCCGCAACTCACACGCAGCCAAGAGGTGTCGTTCACCGAATCAGACGGCACGCGATTGGCCATGCATGGCACGGCCAATCGAGGCTCGCGCGTGTTCATCGCCAAGCAGTTGCTGGACCTGCCCGGCCACACCATGGTCTTGCGCATGGACAGTTGGCGCGGCGCGCCTGATTTGTTTCCCAACGTGTTGACCGCATTGGTCACGGCCATGGCGCTGGCGCTGGTCACGGTGCTCATCATGCTGGCGCGTGACATGCGCCGCCGCCAACGGGTGGAGTTGGATTTGGCAGATGCCTTGGCATTTCGCAAAGCCATGGAAGATTCGCTTGTCACCGGCTTGCGTGCGCGTGACAAGCAAGGCCGTATCACCTATGTGAACCCCGCGTTTTGCGAGATGGTGGGCTTTGAAGCCCATGAGTTGATTGGCAAAAGCATTCCCGCGCCGTATTGGCCGCCTGAAATGGTGGACGAATACGGCCAGCGCCAAGCCTTGCGTTTGGCGGGTAACGCGCCGCCGCGTGAAGGTGCAGAGTCGGTGTTCATGCGCAAAAACGGTGAGCGTTTTGCCGTGATGATTTTTGAAGCCCCGCTCATCAACGCGCTCGGCGAACAAACCGGTTGGATGGGCGCAGTGCTCGACATCAGCGAGCAACGTCGGGTCGAAGAAGTCTCGCGTGCCAGCCAAGAGCGCTTGCAAGCCACCGCACGTTTGGCTACCGTGGGTGAGATGGCTTCACTGTTAAGCCACGAGTTGAACCAACCCTTAGCCGCGATTTCCAGCTATGCCACGGGCAGCATGAACTTGCTCAAAGATGCCGCTGTGACAGACCCGCAGTTGGCCGACAACCTCAGCAGCGCCATCCAACGCATCGGTCAACAAGCTGAGCGTGCGGGAAAGGTCATCAAAAGCGTGCACGATTTTGTGCGTCGCCGCGACCAAGCGCGCGAGGCGGTCACCCCGTGCGCTTTGCTTGACGATGTGATGCCCTTGGTCAGCCTCCAAGCGCGCAAGTTGGGGGTGCGCTTGCAGGTCAACTGTGCGCCGGACTTGCCTCCAGTTTTGTGTGACCGAACCATGGTCGAGCAGGTGCTGTTGAACTTGGCGCGTAATGGCATGCAAGCCATGGCCGAAGACACAGCGCACAAAGACCTCACCCTCAGCGTGCAGCCTGCTAATGCCAATGCCAGCAGCCGCTGGTTGGAGTTCACTGTGGCAGATGTGGGCCATGGCATCGCACCAGAAGTAGCGGACAAACTCTTCACCCCGTTTTTCACCACCAAGCAAGAGGGTATGGGCCTTGGCCTGAGTTTGTGCCGTACCGTGGTTGAGCAGCACGGCGGTTTTCTGAGCCATCGCCCCAATGCCCCACGCGGGACGGTGTTTAGTTTCACCCTGCCACAATCGTGACCAAAGGTCAGACACATGCAACCCACAGAAGACGCATTGGTATTCATCGTTGACGACGACGCAGGCGTGCGCGAGGCGTTGGCTTGGCTGCTGCGTTCGCGCCGCTTGCCTAGCCAATCGTTTGACAGTGCGGATGCCTTCGCGGCGTTTTTGAATCAAGCGCCTCGCATGTGGCAACCCAATCAGCCCGGTTGCTTGTTGCTGGATGTGCGTATGCCCGGCATGAGTGGCTTGGCTTTGTTTGAGCAACTCATCGAGCGCCGATTGCTCGATATGCTGCCCGTGATTTTTCTCACAGGCCATGCCGATGTGCCCACGGCTGTGGATGCCGTTAAGCGCGGCGCTTTTGATTTCTGTGAGAAACCGTTTTCGGACAACGCCTTGGTAGACCGCATTGAGCAAGCCCTGAGCCGTTCATCGCAAACCCTGCAAAGCTTGCGCAGCAAACAAAACTTGCAACACAACTTGGCCGAGCTGACAGAGCGTGAGCGAGACGTCATGCACTTGGTGGTTGAAGGCTTGCCCAACAAACTCATTGCCGACCAGCTCGACATCAGTGTGCGCACAGTCGAAGTACACCGCGCCCGCGTGTTCGACAAGATGAACGTGAAGTCAGCCGTGGAGCTGGCTAATTTGCTGCGCGGCGAATGAGGCAGATGATGGCTCGATGGATTCAGGCGTATCTCGCCATCACATTAGCCGCCTTGTTGGTGGGCTGCGGTACAACCCGTCGTGCGCCCATTTCTGACACGCCTCGCCCTTACCCCGCCGCACGTGTTCCCGCTGAAGCGCCACGCGCCAGTGGCAGTTTGGCCGGCACGCCCGGCACACCCAGCCCACAGCAAAGCTACCGCAGCCGTTGGGTGGCCACTTCGTGGAACGATGTGCCAGGATGGCAAGACGATCAGTTGCAAGATGCATGGAACGCGTGGCTGCAAAACTGCGTGCGTCCCGGCCCCTTGTTTGCCCCATTGTGTAAAGACGTGCGCCAACTCATGTTGGGTAGCGACGATGACCGTCGCCTGTGGATGATGAGCCACTTGCAGCCCTACCGTGTCGAGTCACTCGACGGGGCCGTGGATGGCTTGCTCACTAGCTATTACGAACCCTTGTTTGATGCATCGGCACAGATGCGTCCCGGCTTTGAAGTGCCCTTGTATGCACCCCCCGATGGCTTGGCTGAGGCGCGTCGCGCAGGTCGTCCGTGGTTCAGCCGTCAAGACATAGATACCAATTCACAGGCACGCGACGCCCTGCGCGGCCGCGAAGTGGCATGGTTGGCTGACCCGATTGATGCGTTGGTGCTGCACATCCAAGGCTCAGGCCGTGTGCGCATGGCCAAACCCGATGGCACAACCCGCGTAGTGCGTTTGGCCTTTGCCGGCTCGAACGAGCAGCCTTATCAAAGCGTGGGCCGTTGGTTGCTAGACCGTGGCTTGATCAAAGATGCGTCGTGGCAAGGCATCAAGGCATGGATTGTCAGCACCCAACAAAGCAACCCGCGTTTGGTGCAAGAGATGTTGTGGAGTAACCCACGCTATGTGTTCTTCCGCGAAGAAACACGCAGCGCAGCTGATGCAGACCTCGGCCCTCGTGGCGCACAAGGTGTACCGCTGACGGCCGGCCGTTCCATCGCCGTGGACAAAGATTCCATTCCCTATGGCACGCCCGTTTGGCTCACCAGCACGGGACCGAATGGCAATTTGCAGCGTTTGGTGTTTGCGCAAGACACAGGCAGCGCCATCTTGGGCGCGGTGCGTGCCGATTACTTTGCAGGTACAGGCGCTGAGGCGGGTGACTATGCCGGTCGCATGAAACAGGGCTTGCGCTTGTGGGTGCTGTGGCCCAAGTAACGCGATGAGTATCAAGCAGTTCAACGGCGAATGGGTGTGTCAGCAAGACCGCGTGCTGTTTCGCTTCAACACCAGCGAAGATCAAGAGTTCAGCTTTTGGCTCACTCGTTATGTACTTCAAGGTTTGTTGCAAGGTGCACAGCAACTGACGGTGCAGGCTTTAGAGCAAGTGCATCCACCGCAAGTGGCGCAAGTCATGCAGTCGTTTCAGCAAGCCTCGGTCACACAGCAGCTCAATTTCCAAGAAACCTTCCAAGCCGCCAAAGAGAAGCCCATGGGTGAAGCGCCTTTGTTGGTGACGGGCTTGATGCTCAATCAAACGGGAGACGAGGTGACGCTTAAGTTTGATTTGGAGTCAGGCAAGTCGGTGGAAGTGAAGATGAATTCATCCGTGCTCAACGTGATGCTGGCTTTGCTCGACAAGTTGCAAGGCGTTGCCAATTGGGGTGTGGGGTTAGCAGAGGCGGATGATGTGAGCCCAAGCCTTTCAACACCTAGCGGCTCTCCCGTCATTCACTGATTGCGGGTAGACCATGAGCCTTAGGTGTCACCTAAGGCGTGTGGATTTTCAGATCTCGCTCTAAACTTTAGCAACGCATGCCATTGATTGGAGCTAGTCATGAACGCCCCCCTGCCCGAGCAAATTCGCCGCGCACTCGACACCGTGACGCTGGACGACAAATACAGCCTCGATGTGGGCCGAGCCTTCATGAGCGGTGTGCAGGCTTTGGTCAAGCTGCCCATGTTGCAGCGTCAACGCGATGCCTTGCAAGGCAAAAACACGGCAGGCTTCATCAGTGGTTATCGCGGCTCACCGCTTGGCACGTATGACCAGTCGTTGTGGAAAGCCAAGCCCTATTTAGAAGCGCAAAACATCGTCTTCCAACCGGGTGTGAATGAAGAGCTAGCCGCCACTGCGCTGTGGGGCACGCAGCAACTGGGCTTTGCACCGCCGGGCAGCAACAAGTTTGATGGCGTGTTTGGCATTTGGTATGGCAAAGGCCCGGGTGTAGACCGTTGCTCAGATGTGTTCAAACACGCCAACATGGCTGGGACCACCCCGTGGGGCGGTGTGTTGGCAGTGGCGGGTGATGACCATGTGGCTAAGAGCTCAACCGCCGCCCACCAAAGCGACCACATTTTCAAAGCCTGCGGCACGCCCGTGTTCTTCCCCAGCAATGTGCAAGAAATTTTGGATTTGGGTTTGCATGCCATCGCCATGAGCCGTTTCAGCGGCGTGTGGTCGGGCATGAAGACGATTCAAGAAATTGTCGAGTCCAGCTCCACTGCGGTGATTGACCCACGGCGCGTGAACATCGTCATTCCAGAGTTTGAAATGCCACCCGGTGGCCTGCACATCCGATGGCCCGACACCGCGCTAGAACAAGAGGCGCGTTTGTTTGACTACAAGTGGTACGCCGCACTCGCCTATGTGCGTGCCAACCGTTTGAACCACAACGTCATCGAAGGCCCGAACGATCGGCTGGGTTTGATTGCCAGTGGTAAAGCCTTCAACGACACCCGCCAAGCGTTGCTCGACTTGGGTTTGGACGATGCCACGTGCCGTCGCTTGGGTATTCGTTTGCACAAGGTGGCCGTGGTGTGGCCGTTGGACGCGCAGCTCACGCGCGACTTCGCCACGGGCCTGCAAGAGATTTTGGTGATTGAAGAAAAACGCCAAGTCATTGAGTACCAACTCAAGGAAGAGCTGTACAACTGGCGCGCCGATGTGCGGCCGAATGTGTTGGGTAAGTTCAACGAGATCGATGGTGATTTCAGTGGCGGCGAATGGTCGATGCCCAACCCAAGTGCCAACACTCTGTTGCGCGCCAATGCCGACCTCAACCCCGCTCTCATTGCCAAAGCCATTGCGCAGCGTGTGCTCAAGCTGGGCGTGGATGCTGACACCACCGCACGCATCAACGCACAGCTGGCCATCATCAGCGCCAAAGAAGCGCAAATGCAAACCGTCACGCTCAAGGCGGACCGCATGCCTTGGTTTTGCTCGGGCTGCCCGCACAACACATCCACCAAAGTGCCAGAAGGCTCGCGTGCCATGGCCGGCATTGGCTGCCACTTCATGGTGTTGTGGATGGACCGCGACACACATGGCTTCACGCAAATGGGCGGCGAGGGCGTGCCTTGGGTGGGTCAACAACCGTTTGTGAACGACCAGCACATCTTCGCCAATTTGGGGGACGGTACTTACTTTCACAGCGGTATCTTGGCCATTCGCCAAAGCATTGCCGCGGGCGTGAACATCACCTACAAGCTGCTCTACAACGATGCGGTGGCGATGACGGGCGGGCAGCGCGTGGGCGAGCGTCCTGAAGGTCACAGTGTTTTGCAAATCGCTCAAAGCATGAAAGCTGAAGGCGCACAACGCATCACCGTGGTCACAGACGAGCCCGAGAAATACGAAGGTTCAGGCTTGGTCGAGGGCGTGGCCGTGTTCCACCGCGATGAGCTGGACCGCATTCAACGCGAGATGCGCGAGGTCAAAGGTTGCACCGTCATCATCTATGACCAAACCTGTGCCACCGAAAAACGCCGCCGCCGCAAACGCGGCACGATGGCCGACCCTGCCACACGTGTGCTGATCAACGAGCTGGTGTGTGAAGGCTGCGGCGACTGCGGCGTGCAAAGCAACTGCATGAGCGTAGAGCCGCTCGAGACCGAGTTTGGCCGCAAGCGCACCATCAACCAAAGCACCTGCAACAAAGACATCAGCTGCGTCAAAGGCTTTTGCCCAAGCTTTGTTACCGTGGAAGGTGGACAGCTGAAGAAAAAAGCCAAAGGCGTCTCACGCATCGAGTTACCCGCTTTGGCGTTGCCAGAGCCGACCTTGCCTGACACCACCCAAGCTTGGGGCATGGTAGTGGCGGGTGTGGGTGGCACGGGCGTCATCACCATGGGTCAGTTGCTGGGCATGGCCGCGCACATCGAAGGCAAAGGCATCGTCACGCAAGACGCGGCAGGCCTTGCCCAAAAAGGCGGGGCCACTTGGAGTCATGTGCTCATTGCCAACCACCAAGACGACATTCGCACCACCCGTGTGGGCACGGCGGCGGCAGACTTGGTCATCGGTTGTGACCCCATCGTGGTGGCCGGTAAAGAAACGCTGCAGCGCATGCGTGCAGGCCGCACCCATGTGGCGCTCAATGCCCACAGCGCACCAACAGCTGCCTTTGTGCGTAACGCCAATTGGCAAAACCCGGGCGAAGAATGTGTGACCACCATCGCGCAAGCCGTAGGCGTTGAAGGCGTGAGCGCCTTTGATGCCAACCGGGTGGCCACCCAAGTGCTGGGCGATAGCATTTATGTGAACCCCATGGTTTTGGGCTTTGCTTGGCAAAAAGGTTGGGTCCCGCTGGGGCATGAAGCCTTGATGCGCGCGATGGAACTCAACGACATGGCCGTGGCGCAAAACAAGGCAGCGTTTGAATGGGGCCGCCACTGCGCCGAGCATTGGGAAGCCGTGCAGGCCTTGTTGGCCCCTGTCGATTTCCTCACCAGCTATCAAAACGCTGCTTATGCCAATCGCTACCTTGCCGTGGTGGAGCGCGTGCGCACCGCAGAAGCTGCGTTGCACAAAACCACGCTCACCGAGGCTGTGGCTCGCAACTTGTTCAAGCTCATGGCCTACAAGGATGAGTACGAGGTGGCGCGCTTGCACACCGACACAGCCTTCTTGCAAAAGATCAACGGCATGTTTGAGGGTGACTACACACTCAACTACCACTTGGCCCCGCCGCTCATTGCCAAGACCAACGCCAAAGGCGAATTGCAAAAGCAAAAGTTTGGACCGTTCATGTTGACAGGCTTCAAAGTGCTCAAGCGCTTCAAGTGGTTGCGTGGCTCGGCTTTGGATGTGTTTGGCTACACCGAAGAACGCCGCACCGAGCGTGCCTTGATCGCGCAATACCAAACCAGTGTGGACACCATGCTGGGCCAGCTCAACGCCAGCAACCATGCTTTGGCATTAGAGATGGCGCGAATACCTGAACAAATCAAAGGATTTGGTCACGTCAAAGCCCGTCATTTAGCGGTGGCGCGTGAGAAGTGGAACCAGCTGAAAGCACAGTGGCCTGCCCCCAATTGAGGCACTGAGCCAGCCGCATACAATCCGCGGTTGGTCTGCTGGGGCGTTTTGCACCCTGGCAGTCGTTCCTCAAATTGGAGTTTGACCGTGTTGATTTCTTCTGCTTTTGCCCAAACCGCGCCTGCCGCCGCTGCAGGTGGTGATGTGATGACTTCTCTCACCAGCATGTTGCCTTTGGTGTTGATGTTTGTGGTCTTGTATTTCGTGATGATTCGCCCACAAATGAAGCGTCAAAAAGAACACAAAGCCATGATCGATGCACTCGCCAAAGGCGACGAAATCGCCACAGTGGGTGGCTTGCTTGGCAAGGTGACCAAGTTGTCCGAAGCCAATGTGACCATCGAAATCGCTGCTGGCGTGGAAGTGCAATTGCAACGCCAAGCCGTGGTGCAAGTGTTGCCTAAAGGCACTCTGTAAACATTAGCCACGAGACGACGAAGCGATCATGAACCGTTACCCCCTTTGGAAGTACGCGATCATCGTGATCGCTTTGTTGGTCGGCAGCATCTACACGCTGCCTAACTTTTATGGTGAAGCACCTGCGGTGCAGGTGTCAGCCGCCAAGTCCTCCGTCAAGGTGGACCTGGCTGTGCAAGAGCGTGTGCAAGCTGCTCTGGCGGCTGCTAGTCTCACCCCCGATGTGGTGGCGCTGGACAACGGCTCGCTCAAAGTGCGCTTTGACAGCACCGACAAACAACTCAAAGCCAAGGACGCCATCCAGCAAGCCTTGGTGCCTGACGCGAACGACGCCTCGTACGTTGTCGCGCTCAATTTGTTGGCCCGCTCACCCGCGTGGCTGACTTCGCTCAACGCAGCGCCCATGTATTTGGGTTTGGACTTGCGCGGTGGTGTGCACTTCATGTTGCAAGTTGACATGCCTGCAGCCCTCACCAAAAAAGCCGAGTCATTGGCCGGTGACATTCGAACCGGCCTGCGCGAAAAGAACGTGCGCCACAGCGGCATCAGCCGTAACGACCAAACCATCGAAATTCGCTTTCGCGACATGGCCACGTTGGAAGCTGCGCAACGCGTGATTCAAGACCAGTTCTTAGACTTGCAAACCACCAGCGCACCTGATGGCGCTGACTTCAAGCTCACCGCGGTGATCAACCCCGTGGCCGCCAAGCGCGTGCAAGAGCAAGCCATCAAGCAAAACATCACCACCTTGCACAACCGTATCAACGAGTTGGGCGTGGCCGAGCCTGTGATACAACAGCAAGGCACAGACCGCATCGTGGTGCAGCTGCCAGGCGTGCAAGACACGGCCAAGGCCAAAGATATTTTGGGTCGCACTGCCACGCTGGAAATCCGCATGGTGGACGACAGCGCCGAAGCCCGCAGCGCAGAGTTTGGCAATGGCCCCGTGCCATTTGGCACAGAACGCTTCATGGACCGCAACGGCCAAGCCGTGATTGTGAAAAAGCAAGTCATCTTGACCGGCGAAAACCTCACCGACGCACAACCTGGCTTTGACACGCAAAACCAAGAAGCTGCTGTGCATTTGACGCTCGACGCCAAAGGCGCACGCATCTTCAAAGACGTGACGCGTGAGAGCGTGGGCAAGCGCATGGCGATTCTGCTGTTTGAAAAAGGCAAGGGCGAGGTCGTGACCGCGCCTGTGATTCGCAGCGAAATCGGCGGTGGCCGCGTGCAAATTTCTGGCCGCATGAGCACCGTGGAAGCCAACGACACCGCCTTGTTATTGCGCGCTGGCTCGTTGGCTGCGCCGATGGAAATCATTGAAGAACGCACCATTGGCCCAAGCCTTGGTGCTGAGAACATTGCCAAAGGTTTTGACTCGGTCACTTGGGGCTTTGTCGCCGTGGCCGCCTTCATGTGTATTTATTACATGTTGTTTGGCGTGTTCTCCAGCGTGGCTTTGGCCGTGAACTTGTTGCTCTTGGTGGCTGTGCTCTCCATGTTGCAAGCGACATTGACATTGCCCGGTATGGCCGCGATGGCCTTGGTCTTGGGCATGGCGATTGACGCCAACGTGCTGATCAACGAACGTGTGCGCGAAGAGTTGCGTAACGGCGCATCCGCACAGTCTGCTATCCATGCCGGTTACGACCGCGCTTGGGCCACCATCCTCGACTCCAACGTCACCACACTGATTGCAGGCTTGGCCTTGTTGGCTTTTGGTTCTGGACCTGTGCGCGGCTTTGCTGTGGTGCACTGCCTTGGTATTTTGACCAGCATGTTCTCTGCGGTGTTCTTCTCGCGCGGCTTGGTCAACCTTTGGTATGGCCGCAAGAAGAAATTGCAAAGCGTGTCTATCGGCACTGTTTGGCGCGCTTAAAAGGAAGTCATCGTGGAATTTTTTAAGATTAAAAAAGACATCCCGTTCATGAAGCACGCGGTGGCGTTCAACGCCATCTCGTTCATCACGTTTGTGGCGGCAGTGTTCTTCTTGTTCAGTCGTGGTTTGCACCTGTCGGTCGAGTTCACGGGCGGCACGCTGATGGAAGTCAGCTACAGCCAACCGGCTGACCTCAATGCCGTGCGTGACCAAATCGCCAAACTCGGTTTGACCGATGTGCAAGTTCAAAACTTTGGCACGGCGCGTGATGTGATGATTCGCATGCCAGCAGTCAAAGGCCAAAGCTCTGCCCAGCAAAGCGAGCAAGTGCTGACCGCACTCAAAGCCAGCGACGCCAATGTGCAGCTGCGCCGCACCGAGTTTGTCGGCCCGCAAGTGGGCGACGAGTTGGCGGCAGACGGCCTCAAGGCCTTAGCCTTTGTGGTCGTGGGCATCATGATTTACTTGGCCATGCGCTTCGAATGGAAGTTTGCTGTGGCCGCCATCATTGCGAACTTGCATGACGTGGTCATCATCTTGGGCTTCTTCGCGTTCTTCCAGTGGGAGTTCTCGTTGCCTGTATTGGCTGCCGTGCTGGCGGTGTTGGGTTACTCAGTCAACGAATCCGTCGTGATCTTTGACCGTATCCGCGAAAACTTCCGACGCTTTCGCAAGATGGACACGGTCGAGATCATCGACAACGCCATCACGTCAACCATCAGCCGCACCATCATCACCCACGGCTGTACGCAGCTCATGGTGTTGTCCATGTTGTTGTTCGGTGGCGCAACCCTGCACTACTTTGCGCTGGCGCTGACCATCGGCATCTTGTTTGGCATTTACTCATCCGTGTTCGTGGCGGCTGCCATTGCCATGTGGTTGGGCATTCGTCGCGATGACCTGATCAAGCACCACCACAACAAAGTGGCGGGCGACCCCAATGATGAGAATTCGGGTGCGGTGGTCTAAGCGACCTCGCTCTAAAGAAAAAGCCGGTTTGCGAACCGGTTTTTTTGTGTCTGTGGCTTCTGTGTGTGTAGTTAGTGTGCCACCCGATCTGCATCGTCGCACAACTCATCCAGCACCAGCGCATCTGGCTCTAGGCCGATGCTCCAGTAGACCATGAGCACAATGATCTTCAGGTCGTCCAAATGCATGGGGTGGCCGGGAATGGCCATGGCGCGGTCCATCACAATTTCGCGCATGTGGGGCGACAACACGTCGGCCGATTCAAGGAAGTTGATGAAGCCTAAGCACTCTGCACCCAAGTGGTCTTGCTCGGCCACCGAGTACACGCGCATGCTGTGGGCTGACTCGGTGTGGTGTTCGCGTGCGGCTTGGCTGATGTCGATCAGCTCGGTTTTGTGCGACGCCAAGTTCAGCTCGTCGAGCCACGACAAAGCTTGTTGGATGTCTTCTACGTTAAAACCAGCAGCGCTGAGTTTGCGGCCCAGTTGCTCTAGCTCTGGACACGCATCGCCTCGCCAATAGTTTTCATAGACGAATACGAGCACTTCAAACATGGGGCCAATATACATGTTTTTTGTGTCGATAAATGTCACACGTATGGGTGTTGACCCTTAATCATGCGGTGGCCAAACGTTGAAACAGCCCCCCGGGCAAACGCCCCACTGCACCATCCAACTCTAGGGTGAGTAGCTGCGCTTGCAGGGCAGCGGTGTCTAGCCCGCAGCGGGCTTGCAAGGCATCGAGGCTCACAGGCGCAAAGCCCATGTGCGTGAGCAACGGGTGGTCGGTGTCGTCAGTGCTCGTCTCTTCATCAGCACCAAGCGCATTGGCAAACAGATTGACTTGCTGTTGTGGAGCGAGCTGCAATTCTTCCAACACGTCTTGCGCGTTCTCCACCAACTTTGCACCTTGGCGAATCAGTGCATGGCAGCCGTGCGATTGTGTGGCGTGGATCGAGCCTGGAATGGCCAATACCTCGCGGTTCAAATCCAGCGCCATCTTGGCTGTGATGAGCGAGCCCGATTTCAGCGCAGCCTCAACCACCAGCGTGCCCAAGCCTAGTGCGGCGATGATGCGGTTGCGCTTGGGAAAGTTGTGCGCGAGTGGCGCAGTGCCCAAGTGGTATTCGCTGATCAACAAACCGTGCAAGGCAATTTGCCCAGCCAACGTTTGGTGTTGTCGTGGGTACACGCGGTCTAGCCCTGTGCCTACCACCGCCACGGTGTGCCAGTGGGCCTGGGTTGTGCCGCCACGCAGCGCCCCTTTGTGCGCCGCGCCATCCACACCCAACGCCAAGCCAGACACTATGCATAAGCCCGCCGCCCCTAGCGCCTCACCAAACTGCTCGGCCGTTTGCGCGCCCTGCGGTGTGGGGTTGCGGCTGCCCACAATGGCAACTGCATTGCCCAGAGTGCGCTCGGTTTGACCCATCACATAAAGCATCAAGGGTGGGTCGGCCAGTTGCAAAAGCTCGGCGGGGTAGTGCGCATCGCCCAAGGTCCACAGCGCGTGGGTGTGCGTGTCGGGTTGGTGTATCAGCCATTGGTGGGTGCGCACGCATTGCACGGCCAGCTCGTTGGGCACGGTAAGCAGGGCTTGCGCTTGTTTAGGACTAACCACTTGGCACAGTCCAGCTTCGGTTTGCTCAAACACCGCTTGTGGGCTGCCAAAGCAAGCCAGCAGCTTGCGCGCGGCATCGTTGCCCACGCCGGCGGTCATGCCCAAGCGCAGCCACGCACGCAATTCGTCTTTGTCCATGTGCTCCTCCATTGGAATGTGAAAACCATTGTCAGAAGGGGTGTCACCTGCGTGCGTGGCCATCTCTCGAAAACTTATAAAGTAAACGGATTGGTTAAAGTCCAACACAAGCAAACGCAAAGGACGCTTATGACGCGCTGGGTTAAACGAATTCTCAAGGCCCTGTTAGGGGTGGTGGTCTTGTTGGCCGCAGGCTTGGGCTTGGGGGTGTTTCATACCCAGCCCATGTATGACGGGCAGCTCAGAAGCGAGGGTTTGAAAGACCCAGTCAACATCAAGCGTGATGGAGCTGATGTGGTGCACATCTTTGCGCAGACTGATCGAGATGCGGCATTCGCTTTAGGCTTTGCGCATGCGCAAGACCGCAGTTGGCAGCTCGAATTCAACCGCCGCATCATGCAAGGTGAGTTATCTGAAATCTTGGGCGAAACCACCTTGCCCACCGACAAACTCATGCGCACCTTGGGGCTGATGCAAGCCGCGCAAAAGCAGCTCGAACTTTTGCCAGATGATGTGCGCGAACAGTTGCAGGCTTATAGCGATGGCATCAACGCCTTTCATGCCAACCGTCCACAAGGTTTGCCCCCAGAGTTTGCGCTGATGCGCACGCAGCCTGGTGGCAAAAAAGGTGTAGCTTGGCAGCCTGTCAATAGCGTGGCGTGGGCGTTGGTCATGGCGCTGGATTTGGGTGGCAACTGGGGCAACGAGTTTGCCCGCTTGGCTGCCGCCCGCAAGCTAAGCACCGAGCAGCTGTGGGATCTTTATCCGCCTTATCCCGGCGAAAAACCTGCTTCGGCCGTAGACCTTGCCAAGTTTTACCGAGACTTGGGCGTGTACAAAAACGATGCAGGTTTGAAAACATCTTTTTCTCTCCCCATCATTGGCGAGCCCGGCTTTAACGAAGGCCGAGGCAGCAACAACTGGGTGGTGGCAGGCTCACACACCACCACTGGAAAACCGCTATTGGCCAATGACCCGCACCTCGCTTTGAGCGCGCCGGCCATTTGGTACTACGCCCATTTGAAAACACCCAACACCGATGTGATGGGAGCCAGCTTGCCCGGTTTGCCCTTTGTGGTGCTGGGACGCAACGCGCATGTGGCATGGGGCTTCACCAACACAGGCCCTGATGTGCAAGATTTGTATCTTGAACAAATCGATGCAGCCAACCCGACGCGCTACAAAACGCCCACAGGCTGGCAAGCGTTTGACACTCGCACCGAGATCATCGCGGTCAAAGGCAAGCCTGATGTCACGCATGTGGTGCGCAGCACGCGCCACGGCCCCGTCATCAGCGATGCACAAGCCGTGCATGCGGAAGTGCTGGACATGTCGCGCTTTGTGTTGGCCTTGCGCTGGAGCGCATTGGATGCGGACAACCGCACCTTGGTCGGTGGCCTCAAAGCGCAGCAAGCGCAAAGCGTGGCCGACTTGCTGAAAGCCTATGGCGACAACCATTCGCCCACGCAGAACATCGTCATGGCCGACACCCAAGCCAACATTGCCTACAAGGCGGCGGGTCGTGTGCCGGTGCGCAGCGCGGCCAACGACATTCGAGGCGTTGCCCCTGCTCCCGGCTGGGATGCGCGCTACGACTGGACTGGCTGGATCGCATATGCCGACATGCCTGCTGACGACGGCAAAAAAGGCTGGGTGTCCACTGCCAACCAGCGCATCACGCCGCCCAACTACCCGCACTTCTTGGGTCAAGACTGGAACACGCCGCACCGCTTTGAGCGTATTGAGCAAGTGCTCAAAGCCAAGCCGCAACACAGCTTCAAAGACATGCAGGCTTTACAAAACGACACGCTGTCCTTGTCCACACTGACGCTGTTGCCCGTGCTCAAAGCCACATCGTCGCAACACGCACTGGCAGCCAAAGCACTGCAAACCTTAGAAGGCTTTGATGGCCGAATGGATGCCGACAAAGCAGCGCCACTCCTCTTCGCAGTGTGGACCGATGAACTCACGCGTGGATTGGTGGAGCCCAAGCTAGGCGCTGATGTGTTCAAAGCGCAATACGGCAAGCGGCATTTCAGATTGCTGCTGGAAAACGTCATGCAGCAACCCAACAGCCCTTGGTGTGCGCCCAAAACGTGTGCCGAGCAATCCACAGCCGCCCTAGACCGTGCGCTTGACCGCATTGCCACCATGCAAGGGAAAACGCCTGCGAGTTGGAAATGGGGTGAGGCGCATTTGGCGCTCAGCACCCACAAGCCATTTGGCCAAGTACCCGTGCTGCGGGATTGGTTCAGCGTGCGCACGCCCTCAGATGGCGACTTGTTCACCGTCAACGTGGGCCAGTATTGGGCGGGCGAAAAATACCTGCCCTTTGCCAACCGTCATGCGGCTTCGCTGCGCGTGGTGTACGACTTGTCAGACCTTGAGCAATCGCAGTTCATCTACCAAACAGGCCAAAGCGGCTTGGTTTGGTCCGATCAATACAGCAACATGAAAAACGAATGGGCCGCAGGCAAATATCGACCCTTGCGCAGCAAGCCAGAGGCTTGGGTGCATGAGCTGGTTTTGACGCCTTAAAGCGTTACCTTTAGCCCTCGCGGGGACATTACCGTAAGGGTCCAAAACCGCTGTCAGAAGCGGAGACAATATTGCCATGCCCAAGTTAGACATCCTCCGATTCCCCGACCCCAAGCTCCACACTGTCGCCAAGCCCGTCAAAGAAATTGACGCGCGCATCAAGACCCTGATTGCCGACATGCTGGAAACCATGTACGACGCCAATGGCATCGGCCTAGCCGCCACACAAGTGGATGTGCACGAGCGCTTGGTGGTGATTGACACCTCTGAAGAGCGCGATGAGCCCATGGTGCTTATCAACCCCGAAATCACGTGGATGGGTGACGAGCGCGTCAAAGGCGATGAAGGCTGCTTGTCTGTGCCCGGTATTTACGACGGCGTGGAACGCGCCACGCATGTGAAGGTGAAGGCCCTCGACGAGCATGGCAAAGAGCGCACCATCGAAGCCGAAGGATTGCTGGCCGTGTGCATTCAGCATGAACTCGACCACTTGCTGGGCAAAGTGTTTGTGGAATACCTCTCGCCCTTGAAGCGCAACCGCATCAAAACCAAATTGCTCAAAGCCCTGCGCGACGATGAGTGATTCGTTGCGCGTCATATTCGCAGGTACGCCCGAATTTGCGGCCGAGGCCTTGGCCAAAATTTTGGCCGCTGGCCACACCGTGCCCTTGGTGCTGACCCAGCCCGACCGCCCCGCCGGTCGAGGCATGAAACTGCAAGCCTCGGCGGTCAAACAACTGGCCGTACAACACAACATTCCCGTGGCGCAACCTTTGAGCCTGCGCTTGAACGGCAAATACCCAGACGACGCAGCCGCTGCACAAGCCGCCATTTCCGAGACCAAAGCGGACGTGATGGTTGTGGCCGCTTATGGCCTAATCCTGCCGCAGTGGACGCTGGACGCGCCGCGCTTGGGCTGCCTGAACATTCATGCATCGCTCTTGCCACGCTGGCGCGGTGCAGCGCCGATTCACCGCGCCATTGAAGCGGGTGACGCGCAAACGGGCGTGGTCATCATGCAGATGGATGCAGGCCTCGACACCGGCGACATGCTGCTGACCGATGTGCTCGACATTGCCGCAGACGACACCACCGCCAGCCTGCACGACCGCTTGGCCGACATGGGCGGCGCATTGGTGGTACGTGCGCTGGCCGATGCACAAGCGGGCAAATTGCAGCCGCGCAAGCAACCCGAGGCGGGCATCACCTACGCCCACAAAATTGAAAAAGCCGAAGCCGCTGTGGACTGGCAACAGTCTGCGGATGCAATTAGCCGACGTGTGCGCGCGTTCAACCCTTTCCCTGCCGCATCAGCGCAGCTGGGTGCAGACGTCATCAAGCTGTGGCGCGCCACAGTAGAAAACACCGCACACCAAAAGCCAGCAGGCACGGTGATCAGTGCAGACGAGCACGGCGTGCGCGTGGCCTGTGGCCAAGGCGTGTTGCGCGTGACCGAGCTGCAACGCGCTGGTGGTAAACGTTTGAACGCGGCCGACTTTTTGCGCGGCTTCCCCCTCACCGCTGGCCAATGTTTTGAGCCACACACTGCTCACAAAACCAGCTGATGTTTTGGGACCGCACGCTTTACCAACACCCTGAGTTCAAACAGGGCGCACGTCATTTGGCTCCGCAAGCGGTGGGGCAAATTCCGTGGGCGTTGATGACGGGCGTGGCCTTGGTCAACTCAGGTCTGAGCTTGTTTGAATCGGTATTCATGACCTTGATGGTCTACGCGGGCAGCGCGCAATTAGCGGCAACGCCGCTCATCATGGCCGGTGCACCCGCGTGGGTGGTGTTGATCACCGCGTTTTGTGTGAACTTGCGCTTTGTGGTGTTTAGCCTGCACATGCGCGGCTACCTCATGCATTTGTCACGCTTGCGTCGCATCATGACAGGCTACTTCACCACTGATTTGTCGTACGTGTTGTTCACCCAGCGTTTTGCGCATCCTGCGTCGTCCGAGGCAGACCGCTTGGCGCAAGAAGCCTACTTTTCAGGAATGAACTTTGCGTATTGGACGGGCTGGATGACGTTTTGCTTGATCGGCATTGGCTTGGCCAACGCCATTCCACCCGCGTGGGGATTGGGCTTTGCCGGCATCTTGTGTTTGCTAGCCATTCAGTGTTCCTTGGCCAGCTCGCGCTTGCGTGTCTTGTCGGCCATCGTGGCAGGCATGGTGGCGGTGCTGTCGTATGCCTTGCCTTTGAAGCTCAACATCGTGTTGGCCATTGCGGTCGCCGTGGTGGCGTGTTTGATGGCTGAACAACTGAAAACTCTGAAGGCGAGGGCCACATGAGCGGTGTTGAAGCCAACATCACCGATGTGTGGACGCTGCTGGTCATCGCGGGCTTGGCGGTGATCACGGCTGTGTCGCGCAGCTTCTTCTTTTTGAGTAACCGCGAATGGCACTTGCCCCACTGGGCGCAGCGCGGTTTGCAATACGCGCCCATCGCTGCACTGTCAGCCGTGGTTGTGCCCGAAATTGTGATGACGCAAGGCGAGCTGATTGCCACCTGGCAAGACGCCCGCATCTTTGCGGCAGCAGTGGGTGTGGCGGTGTACTTTGCCAAGCGCAATGTGTTGCTCACCATTGTGTTTGGCATGGGCGTTTACTTGCCCTTGCACTTGGGGCTTGGCTGGTAAGCCACGCGCCCTGCGTGGCTTAGCCCGCATCAATTAGCCGCGAACAAATAAGGTGACGAGTTCGTCAGGCCCCACTTGGCGGCTCCAGTGGCCGTGCACCTTGGCGTCAAACGTAGCGCCCGCGGGCAACACATCGGCTGAGTAAAAGTGCTCGCCTGGGCCGAAGACGCGCGACGTGCCGTCTTGCAAAAAGATTTCCATCTGACCTTCCAACACAAACAACCACTGCGGGTTGTCGGTGCAATGAAAGTCGCTGCGAAACCCCACAGGGCTGCGGCGCAGCTGCATGCCGCCGCTGGGCATGAGGGACGACAAGCGTGCTTGTGGTTTGCCTTCGGTGAGTTCCACCGTTTCTTCGCGGAAGCGCGCGAAGCCGTCGGTGTCGGTGAAGAGGATGACTTTGTTGAATGTGCTCATAGACGCGACTGTAGCAAGAGATTCAGCCGATGCTTCATGCACTTTCAGAATACATTTTTTGGATCAAGTCTGAGTATTTCTCAATGACCAGTTTTCTCTTGAGCTTCATGGTCGGCGTGACTTCTTCGTCCTCTGGGCTTAGTTTTTTACTCAACAAAAAGAACTTTTTGATTTGCTCAACACGCGCAAACTTTTGATTCACTTGATCGACTTCAGATTGAATGAGTTCTGTGATTTCTGCGGCTTGCGTCAGGCTCTCGTAGTTGGTAAAGCCAATGTCGTGAGACTGTGCGTATTGCTCGACGTTGTCATGGTCCACCATGATGATGGCCGTGAGATAAGGCAGGCGGTCGCCCACAATGACGGCATCCGTGATGTAGGGTGAAGCTTTCAACTCGTTTTCAAGCTCACTGGGCGTGATGTTCTTTCCGCCTGCCGTGATGATGATGTCTTTCATCCGGTCTGTGATGGAGAAGAAGCCTTGCGCATCCATGGTCCCCACGTCACCTGTGTGCATCCAACCCTCAGAATCGAAGACCTCCTTGGTTTTTTCAGGCAGGTTGAGGTAGCCTGAAAAAATATTTGGCCCTCGGATCAGGATTTCACCAGTCTCAGGATCTAGCTTCATTTCGTTATGCGGTGAAGGCACGCCGATAGAGCCAATTTTGATAAAGCCAGGGTAGTTGGCGCACGATCCGCCACATGTTTCGGTCATGCCCCAAATTTCAAACATGGGCACGCCAAGTGCAAAGAACCAGCGCAGGATTTTTGGCGAAATAGGTGCTGCGCCGCTCAGTAAAAAGCGCGCCTTGTCAATGCCAAGCGATTTTCGGACATTGGCGAGTACAAGCCACTGCGCCACACGATAGGCCAGACGTTGGTGAAGTGCAATCGGGCGTCCATCCAGAAACTGGTCTGCGATATTTGTCCCAAGTTCAATGGCCCAGTGAAACATGAGCTGCTCGAACTTTGTCGATTCTTTCAGCGACAAATACACACCCGACTGAAACTTTTCCCACACGCGAGGAACAGCCAAAATGATGGTGGGTGAAATTTCGCGAATATTCTCTGGGACAGTTTCAGGGTTTTCAACAAAGTTAATCTTTGTTCCTGTGTACATACAGACGAAGGCGCCGCCCACGCGCTCGGCAATATGGCACAGCGGTAAAAAGCACATGCGCTCATCTTGTGGTGTTTGCGCGATGATTTGTGTGTGTCCACGAATGGCGTACACCAAGCCCGCATGATGGTGCATGGCGCCTTTTGGCTTGCCAGTCGTGCCAGATGTGTAGACCAAAATTGCCAAGTGCTCTGGCGATGATGCTTCTCTGAGGGTGTCTAGGCGATGGGGGTCGAGTGCCATTGCTTTTGCACCCAGTTGACGCAATGCTTCAAGCGACAAAACTTGTGGGTGTTCAAAATGGCGCAGGCCTTTGTTATCCAACACGATGATTTTGATCAGGTGCGGGAGGTCGGGCAAGACTTCGAGTACTTTGTCGAGTTGCTCTTCGTCTTCAACAAACAAGAAGCGACTTTCGCTATCGCTCAGGATGTAGTGCACCTGTGATGCAGCGTCCGTTGGGTAAATACCGGCTGAAGTGCCGCCCAAACTGAGGATGGCTAAATCAGCCCAAAGCCATTCAGCCCGTGTGTTGGCCAAAATCGAAACGCGATCTTGAACTTGCATGCCAAGGGCATGCAAACCCATGGCTATTTCTTTGACGATTTCACCCGTTTCATGCCATGTCCACGCGTGCCAAATGCCCAACTCTTTTTGGCGCAACCACACATCGTTTTTTCGTGCCGCGACCGCGTTCCAAAACAGGGCCTGAACTGTGTCGCCTGCCAAGGGCGGAGCCGTGTGTTTTTCTGCGCGAGCAAATTCAGCGTCAATTTGCCAGAGGTAACGCATCAAAGCTCTCCCGTTTCAGATAAGTCGTGAATAGGTGGTTCATAGAGTTAAACAAAAATCAGCGCCAAGTTTTCTTCTTTTTCCATCGGCGTTCCGTGCGAACGCCTTCTTGCTTGATGCCGAGGTAAAACTCTTGGATGTCATCTTTTTCCATCAAGCGCGCGCAAGTGTCTTGCATCACGATCCGGCCGTTTTCCATGATGTATCCGAAGTCTGCGGTTTGGAGTGCAATCCGAGCATTCTGTTCAACCAAGAGGATCGACCTGCCGCTGTCTCGATTGATCATTCGAATGATGTCGAAAATTTCTTTGGTCAATTTAGGACTTAAGCCAAGACTGGGCTCGTCCATCAAAATCATTTGTGGGTTTGCCAGCAAGGCTCTCGCAATCGCCAACATTTGTTGCTGACCGCCCGACAGTAGGCCCGCAGGTTGGGTTTCGCGCTCTTTCAAAATGGGGAAATACCGATAAGCCTGCTCTAAATCGCGTTCGACGCCATCACGATCGCTCCTGGTGTAAGCGCCCATCATCAGGTTTTCATAGACCGTGAGCAACGGGAACACTTCGCGTCCCTCGGGCACATGGCTGAGCCCTTTTTTGACAAGGTCTGAAGACTCCACGCCAGTGATGTCTTCATTGGCAAATTCGACCGTGCCTCTGACTGGATCCAAAATGCCAGAGATGGTTTTCAACAAGGTCGTTTTGCCAGCGCCGTTTGAGCCGAGCAGTGTGACGATTTGGCCTTTCTTAACTTCGAGGCTCACCCCGCGAATGGCTTTGATGGGGCCGTAGGCGCTCTCGATATTGGTCAGTTTCAGAAGTGCCGATCCTGCGTCTGAAGGGGGCGTTGGCATATCAGTCATGTCCATCCTCATCTTCTGCACCAATGTATGCCTTGATCACTTCAGGGTGACTTTGAACCTCAGCCGATGTGCCAATCGCGATGACTTGCCCTTGGTTCATGGCAACCACACGGTTGGAAACGCGAGACACCAAAGACATGTCGTGCTCGACCATGACAACGGTGATGCCTAAGTCATTCACCAAGTCCTTGATCCAAAACGCCATCTCTTCGGTTTCTTCAGGGTTCAACCCAGACGATGGTTCATCAAGCAGCAACAGCTTTGGGTTCATGCTGAGCGCACGTCCCAACTCAACTACTTTTCGGATGCCATACGGCAGACCAGAAACAAAGCTATCTCGGTATTTTTGCAAGCCAAGAAAGTCGATCACCTCTTCGATTCGCGCACGCGATGCAAGCTCTTCTTCACGGGTCGTTTTCAGGAACAAGAGATTGCTCAGCAAGCTTGTGCGACTCAAGCTGTGATGGCCAATGAGCAAGTTTTGCAAAACGGTCGCATGTTCAAACAATTCAATGTTTTGAAAGGTGCGCGCAATGCCCAGGTTTGCAATTTTGTGTGGGGGCGTTTCACCGAGATCAACCCCTTCAAAAAATAGCTGCCCGCTGCTTTGTGGATAGATGCGACTGATCACGTTGAATAACGTCGACTTGCCTGCGCCATTGGGCCCAATGATGGTGAGCACCTCGCCCTGAACAACATCAAAGCTCACCTGGTCGACAGCCACCAAACCGCCGAAACGGCGGGTGATGTCTTTAACCTTTAACAATGTCTGCGTCATAGATGGCTCACTTCAGACGATCAGATTTTTGGAATGACTTTTGTCGCTTAAACATGCCATCGCGATAAAAGGGGAAGATTTGAAAGTAGGTTCGAACTTTGACCCAACGCCCATACAAGCCCATGGGTTCAAACAGAACAAAGCAAATGAGGATGACGCCGTAGATCACGTTTTGCAAACCGGCTGCGTTCGCCATGAATACCGGCAGCAGGTCCTTCAAGTTGGCAATCAGAGGCGGCATGATGATGATGAAAATTGCCCCAAAGAAAATGCCATGAATGCTGGCTAGGCCACCAATGATGACCATCAATACAAAATCCAAAGACAAGAAAAGATTGAAGTTCTCGGGTGAGATAAATCTCAGGTAGTGCGCATACATCGCGCCACCTACCCCTGTAAATCCAGCGGAAATCATGAACGCAATGATCTTGTAGCGGCCCACATGAATGCCCATGCTTTGAGCAGATATTTCGGAGTCGCGAATGGCAATGAAAGCTCGCCCCGTTGAGCTACGTAATAAATTAATGGTCAACAAGGTTGCCACCACCACCACACCCAAGACCAGGTAGAAAAAAGAGCCTTGTGTGTTGAAAACCACCCCAAATATTTGCGCAGGTTTCACGGCCAAACCCGACGTGCCATTGGTAAACGACTCCCACTTGACGAACACTTCCTCCACAATGAGTCCAAGAGCCAGTGTGGCAACGCCTAGAAAGATCCCCTTCACTCTCAGTGCAGGCAAGGCAATCAAGGCTCCAAGAATGACATTCACCAAAATAGACAAACTCAGCGCTGCAAAAAATGGCCAACCTTGATTGGTGAAGAAGGCTTGAACAAAAGCGCCCAATCCAAAAAAAGCAGCATGGCCAAAAGACAGCTGCCCTGTATAGCCGAGGAGAATCATCGTTCCGAACCCAACCAAGGAGTAGATCAGGATGATGTTGATTTGCGCCATCCAGAATTCACTCACAAGGAAGGGGCAAAGCGCCAAGATCAACACCAAAACGCTGTACCAGAAGGCTTGACCCGTGTGTTTGACGATATTGATGTCTTGGTCGTAGCTTGTTTTGAAAATGAATCTCATGCTCAGACTTTCTTGCGCGTGCGTTCACCCAGCAAGCCTTCTGGGTAGAGAAGCAAAACCAAAAGCATCACCACGTAAGCAGACACCTCTTTGAATCCTTCGGGCAAATAAAAGCCAGAAAATGCTTCAACCAAGCCAATGATGATGCCGCCCAATATCGCACCGGGCAAACTGGTAAAGCCGCCCACCACAGCAGCGGGTAAAGCTTTGAGACCGATGAATCCCATGTTGACGTGGATGAATGTGATGGGGGCAAGCAAAATGCCCGCAAGGCATGCAAGAGCTGCGGCCATACTCCAGACCAAGCCGTTGATGCGTTTGACTGGTATGCCCATGTAATGCGCGGCCAATTGATTTTGCGAAGTTGCTCGCATCGCGATGCCAACTTTGCTGAAACGAAACATCACATATAAAAACAGACTGACAAGCAGCGTTGCGCCAATGACAATCAGGTGGTCATAGGAAATGACAGCGCCTCCGACGTCAAGGACTTTGCCCGCATACGGAACTTCTAAGGTGTGCGTTTCAGTTCCGATTTCTGGAGCCATGGCGATTAAACCCCGGGCAACATACCCTAGCCCAAGCGTGATCAAGACAATCGCTAAAGAGGTTTGGCCCAGAACGGGGCGTATGACCATGCGCTCCAACATCAGACCTATCAATGCCAGCGCTATGACTGCGGTCAGAACCGCGAATCCATAGGAAAAACCAAGAAACTTTGTCAACAGCAGAGCGCCAAATGCGCCCACCATCATGAGCTCTCCTTGCGCAAAGCTGATTGTTTCAGTCGCTTTGTAAATCAGCACAAAGCCTAGAGCGATAAGACCGTAAATACAGCCCTGAGAAATGCCACCAAAAACCAGTTGCAACATGGCGCTCATTCATAAAAATAAAACGTAGCTTTAGCTAGGAGCCCTCATAGAGGGCTCCTAGCCAACCAAGGTAGCGGTGAATTACTTCACTTCAACCCAGCGGCCATTTTGGATTTGTGCAAGTGCAGAGAAGCTAGAGCCGAGATGGTTCTTGTCTGAGAATTGAACCGTCGGCACGCCCAAGTTATTGGTTTGTGGGCCCATCGTTTCAAGTGCTTTCACCAACGTCTCGGTTGTCAAATTAGCGCCGGCTTTGTCCATGCCTCTGCTGAGCAACTCGATGATCCAATACCCGTAGAGTGAAAACAGTTGCGGGTCCGAACCGTATTTGGTCTTGTAGTTGGCAGCCCAAGTGCGGACGTTTTCATTGCTTGAGTCAGCATAAGGAATGCCTGCCGAATACACAGCATAGAAACCGTTCACAGCCTCTTTGCCCAACATAGGGACGAGCTCTGTGTAGGCGCCAATCGAACCCATGAATGTTGGGTTGAAACCCGTTTTACGTGCTTCAGCAATAGCGCCGGGTGTTTCGCGAATCAATGTACCCATACCGACGAAGTCGCAATTGGCGTTCTTGAGCTTCACGATCTGTGAGGAAAAGTCAGTTGCGCCGCGCTTGTACGTCGTTGTCTCACTGATGGGCACATTGATGGACTTGAGTCCGTCAGTCACGCCACGCGCGACCTCCAAACCAAACTCGTCGTCTTGATGCAAGATGCAGGCCTTTTTGGCATTGACTTTCTTGAAGAGCACGGGCGCATGCTCTTTCATCGAGCCATAGTAGTCATCCAAAATTGCAAACTTCAATTTGTTGACTGGCTCAAACATGTCGCGCGCCCCTGTGAGCGGCGCAAAGTTCATCACGTTCTTTTCAAATTGTACGGGCATGGCGGCGTTATTGACGACAGTGCCAATCGTGCCTGCGACCACAAACACCTTGTCTTGGTTGACGAGCTTTTGCGCAACTTGAACGGCTTTGGTTGGGTTGTAGGCAGAGTCTTCAACGATCACTTTCAGCTTGCGACCGTTGATGCCGCCTTTGGCGTTAATTTCGTCGGCGCGCATTTGCATGCCTGCTGCGGCCATTTTGCTAAAGCCCGCCAATGGGCCTGACAAATCTTGAATGCTGCCAATCAAAATCTCGTTGGCGCTAACGCCTTGACTTTGGGCATGGGCAGAAAGACTCGCGCCCCCTAACAACACTGAAACAGCAGTCACAATAAAACCGTTTTTAATTCGCATCGTCGCATCCTTAAAGTGGTAGGCGGAGAACCATATCTCCTACGTGTGGACTATAGGGAGAAGTGTTCGTCGTGAGTCATGAATACGACTAGGACTTACACCTACCGAAGTGACAAATTGACCCAGACGTCAGTGGGGTTAAGTGGTTGTGTCAATGACGTGCTGACAATCACATTTGTAAAAAAGGAAAACGTACATGAGTCAAATAGCAATCGTCACAGGAGCCAGTTCTGGCATTGGCAAAGCATGCGCGTTGGCGTTGTTGGCCGAAGGTTGGAAAGTGGTGTTGGTGGGGCGTCGTGCGGATGCGCTGCAAGCTGCCGTGCAAGCGGCGGGCGTGAATGCAGGCAACGCTTTGGCCGTGCCTTGCGACGTGAGCAACGAGGACGACGTGGCCAAACTGTTTGAGCAGGTGCGCGTGAACTACGGCCGCTTGGATTTGCTGTTCAACAACGCAGGCATCTTTTTGCCCGCCACCATGCCCGGCGATTTGACGGGGGCTGACTGGCGTCGTTCGGTGGATGTGAATTTCAATGGCGCGTTTTATTGCCTCTCGCACGCGTTCAAGTTGATGAAAGATCAGAGCCCACAGGGCGGGCGCATCATCAACAACGGGTCGATTTCAGCGCATGCGCCGCGCCCCGGCTCGATTGCCTATACGGCCACCAAGCACGCCATCACGGGCATGACCAAAGCGGCCGCGCTCGATGGCCGTGCGTTTGACATTGCGGTGGGCCAGATTGACATTGGCAACGTCGCCAGCGACATGACCGAGAAGTTCGCCGCAGGCGCTTTGCAGGCTGATGGCAGCGTGAAGCCCGAAGCTCGCATGGACATGCAAGGCGTGGTCGACAGCTTCATGGCCATGGCGCGTTTACCGCTGAGCGCCAACGTGCTGTTCATGACAGTCATGGCCACCAAGATGCCGTTTGTGGGGCGCGGTTGATTGAACTTTTAGAATAGTGATAGTTATTAACTTTTTCTGCTTATATCCATGAACGTCATTCGCTTCTCTGATTTGTGCGCCAACGGCTCAGCCAATGGCAAACGTGTTTTCATTCGTGCCGACCTGAACGTGCCGCAAGACGATGCAGGCAACATCACCGAAGACACTCGCGTGCGTGCCTCTGTGCCCGCGATCGAAATGGCGCTCAAGGCGGGCGCTGCAGTGATGGTCACGTCTCACTTGGGTCGACCTACCGAAGGTGAGTTCAAGCCTGAAGATTCATTGGCTCCCGTGGCCAAGCGCTTGGGCGAACTGTTGGGCCGCGATGTGCCGCTGGTCGCCAATTGGGTGGATGGCGTCAAGGTCGAACCAGGCCAAGTGGTGCTGCTCGAGAACTGCCGCGTGAACAAGGGCGAGAAAAAGAACAACGACGAATTGGCCCGCAAGCTGGGCGCGCTGTGCGACATTTTTGTTCACGATGCGTTCGGCACATCGCACCGCGCCGAGGGCACAACCTACGGTATCGCGCAATATGCGCCCGTGGCCTGTGCAGGCCCTTTGCTCGCTGCCGAGATGGACGCCATCAGCAAAGCCTTGGCTGCGCCTAAGCGTCCACTCGCTGCTATCGTGGCGGGCAGCAAGGTGTCCACCAAGCTGACCATCCTCAAGAGCTTGGCCAACAACGTGGATCAGCTCATCGTGGGCGGCGGCATTGCCAACACCTTCATGCTGGCTGCAGGTTTGAAGATTGGCAAAAGCTTGGCCGAGCCTGATTTGGTTGGCGAAGCCAAAGCGGTGATTGACATCATGAAAGCACGCGGTGCAGAAGTGCCAATCCCCACAGACGTGGTGACCGCCAAAACATTCGCTGCTGACGCCGTGGCCACCGTCAAGAAAGCCACCGATGTGGCCGACGACGACATGATTTTGGACATCGGTCCAGAGACGGCAGCCAAGTTGGCCGAGCAGCTGATGAAAGCCGGCACGATCGTGTGGAACGGTCCTGTGGGCGTGTTTGAATTTGCAGCCTTCGAGAACGGCACAAAAACCATCGCACAGGCCATTGCCGAATCGAGCGCGTTCAGCATCGCAGGCGGCGGTGACACTTTGGCTGCCATTGCCAAGTACGGCATCGAAAAACAAGTGGGCTACATCTCCACAGGCGGCGGCGCTTTCTTGGAAGTGCTGGAAGGCAAGACCTTGCCTGCGTTTGAAATTTTGACCAAGCGCGCTGCGGGTTAATCACACCCATCTCTCAAAACAAAAGCCCCGCGGTCGTGATGACTGCGGGGCTTTTTGTTGGCTGTTTCAAACTCACCAAGCGCAAGCAAACGAAAACAATTGACGGCTCATCGCGTCTTGGCTCACAGGCCGCCAGCCTTCTGGCACGGGCAGAGCTTTGATGGCTGGGCCATTGCCCATTTTGTTGGGGTGGCTAGTAGCGCTGATGGTGCGGTATTTGCCTTCGGTGCAGTCGTAATCAATGTGCGACTTGACCGATTGCTGGCCTGTTTTGTCGGGACTGGTCAGGTCGTACACCACCCACACGCGGCGGTTGTAGCCTAGCTTGGTGATGGCGCTTGAGTCGATGTAGACGGTGGCCACTTCATTGCGTGTGACGGTCACCCACATGGCCTGTGCAGCGGCAGAGGCGAGGAGCAGCGAAATTAAAACCAGGCGTTTCATGGGTGTAAAGCGTACAAGAAAAAGCCCCGCAAATTCGTGTGAACTTGCGGGGCTTTGAATGTTGGCAATTAAGCCGTCATTGCGCGAGGGCTAGTGACCTTGCCGTCGTATGTCATCCAGCTGTCGGTTTTGAAGTCATACAGCTTGCAGTCACGAGCGGTTTGGAAATACCACTTCCAAGAGAAGGCTTGAACAATGATGCGTTCAGGCAGCAACTCTTCGAGTTTGCTTTGAGCTTGCTTGAGCTTGTACAGAGGAATGCTCATGTCCAAGTGGTGAGCGGTGTGCTCCATGATGTGGTGCATCATCGCGCCGATTTGCATGGGGAATGTCAAGTGCACGGTGGTCGACACAAAGGGTGAAGCCTTTGACCAGCCTGTGCGCTCTTCGTGCCAAGACACGTCCACATGGGTGTGGTGCACGTACACGACGAAACCAATCATGCTGACCCAAAAGAAGAACGGAACGCCAAAGCCCATCAACAAGATGTAGCCCACTGATTGCTCGGTGGCCAAAGCGGCCCACACCATGGCGGCAATCCAAGCTGCACCGAAAGCGCTGATGAGCAAACAGTCTTTCATGAAGATGGGGCGGCGCGTAGGCATGTTCTTTTCGTTCGGGAAGAACATCTTGTTCCACCAGATTTCGATCATGTAGTACAGGCCAGGTGCCCAGCCGCTGCGGTAAATGCGGTCTTTGAGCTTTTGCATAGGGCTCAAAGCTTCAAATTCTTCAGGGGTGTAAGGGGCCCACACGAAGTCAAAGTTTTTGAGGTTGGTGTAACCGTGGTGCACCACGTTGTGGCCGATGTCCCACAGGCTGTAGGCGGTCAACGAAGGCAAGAATGCAATGCGACCCAACCATTTGTTGAGGTTGCGATGTGGTGTGAGGCTTTGGTGGCAAGCGTCGTGGCCCAAGATGAACAAGCGGCCGATGACGAAGCCTGCAGCGCAACCGCTCAAGAGCTTGGCCCACCAAGATTCAAACAAAACAGTACCGGCCATGAGAGCGCCCCACAGCACGTAGTCAACGACGAGCAACACAATGGCTAGCACGGTGGTGCGCTCTGCCAAAGGAATCAGCCACTCGCGCATGACTTTGCGGTGCGGCATGGGTTCGCCGGGAAGGATAGGTTGGATATTTGTGGTCATAGGAAATGAATCTTAGGTGGCCGGTGCAGATGTGCACTGATTTGCATCAATTACTCAATGGATTATCGCCGTAGAGTGAGAAAAAGCGGGTGTTTACCCGTTGGCGAGTCAAGGCCATCAGGCATAAATGAGACATAAAGCATCATTCGACAAGGCCTGTGTGCTGAAAACCAACGCGAATACGGCCGTTAAACATGTAAGAATCAAGCAAACTAAATCCATAGGGAGACACGCACATGGCACGTCACGCCACCAAAATTGTTGCTACTTTGGGCCCCGCTTCGAGCGACCCAGCATTGCTAGAGGCGATGATTCGCGCTGGCGTGAACGTGGTTCGTCTCAATTTCAGCCACGGCAAAGCGCAAGATCACATCGAGCGCGCGCACCTTGTGCGCGAAGCGGCAGCGCGTGCAGGCCGCGAAGTGGCCATCATGGCCGACTTGCAGGGCCCCAAAATTCGTGTGGGTAAATTTGCCGAAGGCAAGGTCATGCTGGAGAACGGCGCGAAGTTTGTGCTCGACGCCTCCCGCACCGAACTTGGTGATTTGCAAGGCGTGGGCCTCGACTACAAAGAACTGCCTCGTGACGTGAAGCCTGGCGATTTGCTGTTGCTCAACGACGGGTTGATTGTGTTGACGGTTGAAGCTGTTCGCGGCGAGCAAGTGCACACCATTGTCAAGGTCGGTGGCGAGTTGTCTAACAACAAAGGCATCAACAAACAAGGCGGCGGCTTGACCGCCCCAGCCCTGACAGGCAAAGACATGGAAGACATCAAAACGGCAATGAGCTTCCAAGCCGATTACCTCGCGGTGAGCTTCCCTAAAAATGCCACTGATATGGAAATGGCGCGTCAATTGGCCAACGTGGCTGGCGAGCAATACCATCACAAGCCGGGCTTGATTGCCAAAATTGAACGTGCAGAAGCGATCCCGCTGCTGGAAGAGATTCTCAAGGCCAGCGACGGCATCATGGTGGCTCGCGGCGATTTGGCGGTGGAAGTGGGCAACGCCGCAGTACCCGCTTTGCAAAAACGCATGATCAAGCTGGCGCGACAACACGACAAGGTGGTGATCACCGCCACGCAGATGATGGAGAGCATGATCACCAACCCCGTGCCTACCCGCGCCGAGGTGAGTGACGTGGCCAACGCCGTGATCGACGGCACAGACGCCGTCATGTTGAGTGCCGAAACCGCCGCAGGCAAATACCCACTGGAAACGGTGGAGGAAATGTCCAAGATTTGCGAAGCCGCCGAGGCCGCCGAAGACGTGGAATTGGACGCCGATTTCAAAGGCCAAACCTTCAGCCGCATCGACCAAACCATCGCGATGGGCGCTTTGTTCACCGCGCATCACTTGGGCGCAAAAGCCATTGTGGCTTTGACCGAGTCGGGCTCTACCGCGCTTTGGATGAGCCGCCATCGCATTCACATTCCCATTTACGCGATGACCACCAAAGTGGCGTCGCAACGCCGCATGGCCTTGTTCCGCAACGTGCGTGCCCTGTTGATGGACACCAGCACCGACCGCGAGACGGCCTTGGGTCAAGCCGAAGCGCACTTGAAGCTGCGCGGCATTGTGAACACGGGCGATGTGTACGCCATCACCAGCGGTGACCCGATGGGCACGCCTGGCGGCACGAACATGCTGCGCATCAGCGAAGTTCGCTAAATCGCCCCAAGCCCCAGCCTAACGCCTGCACGCATCTGACAGCCCTGATGTTTGTCAGCTGCGTGTGATGGTGCGGCATTTAAAATTGATAGCAGTTACATCATTTTTTATTCTTTGAGGACTTCCCCATGGCACTCGTATCAATGCGCGAACTCTTGGACCATGCTGCTGAGCACGGTTACGGCATTCCAGCCTTCAACGTCAACAACTTAGAGCAAGTGCAAGCCGTCATGGCCGCAGCTGACGCTGTTGGCGCGCCCGTCATCTTGCAAGCCAGCGCTGGCGCACGTAAATACGCGGGTGAGCCGTTCATCAAGCATTTGATCCAAGCGGCCACCGAAGCTTATCCTCACATTCCTTTGGTCATGCACCAAGACCACGGCACATCGCCGAAAGTTTGCCAAGGCGCGATTGACCTAGGCTTTGGCTCCGTCATGATGGACGGCTCGTTGATGGAAGATGGCAAAACGCCTTCAAGTTTTGAGTACAACGTGCAAGTCACCCAACAAGTGGTGGCCATGGCGCACAAAGTGGGCGTATCCGTCGAAGGCGAATTGGGTTGCTTGGGCAACTTGGAAACTGGCGAAGCAGGTGAAGAAGACGGCATCGGCGCAGTCGGCAAACTCGACCACAGCCAAATGTTGACCGACCCAGAAGAAGCCGCGCAGTTTGTCAAAGCCACGCAGCTCGACGCTTTGGCCATTGCCATCGGTACCAGCCACGGCGCTTACAAATTCACACGCGAGCCCACTGGCGACATCTTGGCCATCAGCCGTGTCAAAGAAATTCACGCACGCATTCCCAACACACACTTGGTGATGCACGGCTCTAGCAGCGTGCCGCAAGACCTGTTGGCCATCATCAACCAATACGGCGGCAACATGAAAACCACGTTTGGCGTGCCCGTGTCTGAGATTCAAGAAGCCATCAAGCATGGTGTTCGCAAGATCAACATCGACACCGACATCCGTCTGGCCATGACCGCTGCAGTGCGCAAGTTCTTGTTTGAAAACCCAGACAAGTTTGACGCCCGCGAATGGCTCAAGCCAGCTCGCGAAGCCGCGATGAACATCTGCAAACAACGCTATTTGGAATTCGGTTGCGAAGGCCAAGGTGCGAAGGTCAAGGGTGACAGCCTCTCTGTGGTGGCTGCCAAGTACGCCAAGGGCGAACTCGCTCAATTGGTGAAGTAATACATGACCGCTCTGCACACCTCTGCGCTCACTTCTTTACCTTTGCTCGCACGCGGCAAGGTGCGCGACAACTACGCCGTGGGCGAAGACCGCATCTTGATGGTCGCCTCAGACCGCATCAGCGCGTTTGACGTCATCATGGGCGAAGCCATTCCAGGCAAGGGCGAATTGCTCACCCAAATGGCTTTGTTTTGGTTCAAGAAGCTGGGTCACATTTGCCCCAACCACCTGACAGGCGAAGCGCCTGAGAGCGTGGTGAGTGCGGACGAAGTGGGTCAGGTCATTGGTCGTTCGATGTTGGTCAAACGCTTGAAGCCCATCCCTGTGGAAGCAGTGGTGCGCGGCTATTTGGCAGGCAGCGGCTGGCAGGAATACCAAGAGAACCAAGCGGTGTGCGGCGTCAAGCTGCCCAAAGGTTTGAAGAACGCCAGCAAATTGCCAGAGCCCATCTTCACACCCGCTGCCAAAGCGGCGGTGGGGGACCATGACGAGAACATCACCTACGAACAAGTGGTCGAGATGATTGGTGGCGGTTTGGCCGAGAAGATCAAAACCGTCAGCATCGCTTTGTACGAAACAGCGCGTGACGTGGCCGCAGCCAAAGGCATCATCATTGCTGATACGAAGTTCGAGTTTGGCTTGGATGCCCACAACGACCTCGTGTTGATGGACGAGGTGCTCACCCCTGATTCATCACGCTACTGGCCTGCTGACAGCTATGCGCAAAGCTTCAAAGAAGGCGTGAACCCACCGAGCTACGACAAGCAGTTCTTGCGCGATTGGCTGGAAACAGCCCAAGTGCAAGGCAAGCCTTGGAGCAAATCACCGCCTGCGCCGCATTTGCCGCAAGAGGTGATTGCCCAAACAGCCGCCAAGTACCAAGAGGCTTGGGATCGGTTGAAGGACTGAGCCTTTGCTGCGATTAATTCAGCGCCATGCTGAGTTTGCGGCGGTAGCGAGAGATCAATTCCAACACGGGGTCTTCTTGCACCGCGGCTTTGCCGGTTAACTCGATGCCGCCTGCGGTTTTGCCGAAGGCGGCATCGTCCGTTTTGGGCTTGGGTGGCGTCATCAGCTCCAAGATGGACACATAGGTTTTGCGCGCCACATCGTTGTTCCACGTCTTGTCGCGCATGATGATTTCCAGCAATTCATCCATCGCAGCTTCAAACAACTCTGCGGCAATCAGCAATCGGGCCTTGGCCAAACGGGTGTCGAAGTCGCGTTTGTTTTGGGCGATCAGTGCGTCAAATTGCTCAAAGCTCCAGCCGCCGCGCTCGTCTGTGGCCACGAACAGCAAGGCTTGCAGCCAGTAGTTGAGTGCATCAAAGCGCAGTAACAATGGAATTTCAGTCAGCTTAGGGGCCAGTGCGGCCTGTGCTTCTTCGAGTTCGCCCTCCGAGATCAAGAGTTTGATCAAGTTGTAGCGGGCTTCACCATCTGCTGGGTTGAGGCTGACCGCCTCGCGCAGTTTGGCAATGGCGGCCTGCGCGTCGCCTGCATCTGCCAGTTGGGCTGCTTCTTGGGCGTCGGCTTGCGCTGCTAGTTCGCCATCAGATGGCAAATGCTTGTCCAAGAATTCGCGTACTTTGCCTTCGGGCAGCGCACCCATAAAACCATCCACGGGGCGACCGCCGATCAACAAAATGCAGGTGGGCAGGCTCTTCACGCCAAAAGCACCCGCCAATTCTTGTTGCGTGTCAGCATTGACCTTGGCCAGCTTGAAGCGGCCTTGGTAGTCGGCTTCTAGCTTTTCGAGCACGGGGCCGAGTGATTTGCAGGGGCCGCACCAGTCGGCCCAGAAGTCCACCAACACAGGGGTGGTTTGTGAGGCAGCGATCACATCGGCCTCGAAATTTTCCATCGTCACATCCATCTTGGGGTCCCGTCTAAAATTCGTTTTTGCTCACACACAGCCACATCATGACCCAGTGCCAAGTCGGTGTCGTCATGGGTTCCAACTCTGATTGGGACACCATGCAACATGCAGCCCAGATTCTCCAAGAATTTGGCGTCACTTTTGAAACCCGCGTTGTTTCAGCCCATCGCATGCCTGATGACATGTTTGCGTATGCTGAGGCGGCGCAAGAACGTGGCTTACGCTCCATCATCGCAGGTGCGGGCGGTGCAGCCCATTTGCCCGGCATGATTGCGGCCAAAACCATTGTGCCCGTGCTGGGTGTACCGGTGGCCAGCAAACATTTGCAAGGCGTGGACTCTTTGCACAGCATTGTGCAAATGCCCAAAGGCATTCCAGTGGCCACATTCGCCATTGGCAATGCAGGCGCGGCCAACGCGGCTTTGTTTGCTGTGGCCTTGCTCGCATCGACCGATGCAGTCTTGGCCGAGAAGCTGCAAGCCTTCCGCGTGGCGCAAACTGAAGTGGCGCGCAACATGACGTTGCCTCCCCAATAAGCCAAGTTATGAGTCAAACGTTAAAGCCTTTGCTGCCCGGCTCCACGCTAGGCGTGTTGGGTGGCGGCCAGTTGGGTCGCATGTGGGCGCATGTGGCGCAGCGCATGGGTTACAACACCGCGGTGCTCGACCCCGATGCACAGAGCCCCGCAGGCTTGGTGAGCCATCACCACATTCACACCGACTATTTAGACGCTGCAGGTTTGAAGCAACTTGCCACTGTGTGCCAAGCAGTGACCACCGAGTTTGAAAACGTGCCCGCCGACGCGCTGGCGCAACTCGCCGCCACGCTGCCCGTGTCACCCGCCGTATCTGCCGTGGCCGTGGCACAAGACCGCGCGCGTGAGAAAGCCCACTTTGTGACCTGTGGTGTGCCTGTGGCCCCGCATGCAGTGATCGACACCGCAGAACAACTTGCCGCTGTGAACGACCACTTGCTGCCAGGCATTTTGAAAACATCCCGCATGGGCTACGACGGCAAAGGTCAGTTGCGCGTTGCCACACGCGACGAGCTCAATGCCGGCTGGGTCAAGCTTGGAAGCGTGCCTTGCGTGCTGGAAAAAATGTTGCCCTTGGCCAGCGAGTGCTCGGTCATCGTGGCGCGTGGCCGCGATGGTGCGATGGTGAACTTGCCCGTGCAACGCAACTTGCACCGCGATGGCATCTTGGCCGTGACCGAGGTGTTTACCGGCAATGTGCCTGAAGCCTTGGCCAACCAAGCCATCACCGCCGCCAAAGCGGTGGCGCAAGAGTTGAGCTATGCGGGCGTGTTGTGCGTGGAGTTTTTTGTGTTGGCTGACAACTCGTTGGTCGTCAACGAAATTGCCCCTCGTCCGCACAACAGTGGCCACTACAGCCAAGACGCTTGCGACGTGTCGCAGTTTGAGCTGCAAGTGCGCACCATGGCCGATTTGCCTTTGACGCAGCCGCGTTTGCACAGTCCCGCCATCATGCTCAATCTGCTCGGCGATCTGTGGTTCAAGCCATCAGAGTCAGAGAAATCGGGGTCAGAACCCAATTCTTTGCAGACCGAACCTGCATGGCAAAAAGTGCTGGCACTGCCTGGCACGCATTTGCACTTGTATGGAAAAGTGGAAGCGCGTGTGGGCCGCAAGATGGGCCACCTCAACATCACGGCTGCCACGCCAGAGGCTGCGCGTGCTGTGGCGTTGCAAGCGGCCGCAATTCTTGGTATCGCGCCGTTTTAATGGCCTCTACCCATTGCAGACACGCATCAAACGACGACGCACTTGCCCCATGATTCTTGACGGTCAGTTACCTCAATCTATCACCGCTGCTGCACAAGCCTTGCAGCGCGGTGAGTTGCTGGGCTTGCCAACCGAAACCGTCTACGGCTTGGCCGCAGACGCGGGCAACGATGCCGCTGTTGCCAAAATTTTTGAAGCCAAAGGGCGCCCCGCCAACCACCCTCTCATCGTGCATGTGGCCAGCGCGCAAGGTGTGCAGCGCTTTGCCAGCCATGTGCCGGACTTTGCTCAAAAACTCATTGATGCGTTTTGGCCCGGCCCTTTGACGCTCATCCTGCCGCGCCGCCCAGAAGTCGCCGCAGTGGCCGCAGGCGGACAAAACTCGGTGGGCTTGCGTTGCCCCTCACACCCAGTGGCGCATGCCGTCTTGCAACGCGCTGAAGCCTTGGGCGTGTTTGGTGTGGCCGCACCCAGTGCCAATTTGTTTGGCCGCGTCAGCCCTACCACGGCAGCCCATGTGGCCGGTGAGTTTGGCGATGGCTTGCTCATCCTCGATGGTGGTGCATGCGATGTGGGCATTGAGTCCACCATCGTCGACTGCACTCGCGCTGCCCCAGTGTTATTGCGCCCCGGTGTGATCACACCGCAGCAACTCAGCGAGGCGAGTGGTGTGACGGTCATCACACCCAACGAGCCCGATGCAGATGCGCCGCGTGCGCCCGGTACGCTGGAATCACACTATGCGCCCATGGCCAAAGTGCAGCTGATGTCGGCGGTGGATTTGCAAAAAGCCATCGACGATTGCGCCAAAGCCGCAGCCCATACAACGGTTGCCGTTTGGTCGCGCAGCTCCATGCAGGTGCCGGATAGCAGCGTCCATCAGATCAAATGCCAGTCCATGCCAGCAACGGCCCAAGACTGTGCCCACCAACTGTTTGCCCAATTGCGCAGCTTCGATGCCCAAGGTGTGGCGCACATTTGGGTGGAAAGCCCACCTCAAACGCCAGAATGGGATGGTGTGCGAGACCGCTTAACGCGGGCCGCCACGCCAACTCGTTAAACTAACGCGGTACTCAAAAGAGAGCCTGTGATGAATTCAACTATTAGCCGAACCTTTAAAGCCCTGTGCCTCATTGCTGTGTCAGTCATACTGACGTCTTGCGGATCAAGCAGTACGGTTGATCCATTCAGGCCTACGCGAGTGATTGGTTTGGGGGATGGCTATAACGACATCCGCACGGCAACTGGCGGCGCAGCGCCTACAGTGCGCACCGGCGCAGGCACGACGAGTTCGGTGGTTGAGCGTGTGGCAGCTTACTTTGGTCAATCAAATGTCGTCAGTCCCGCGACCAGTGGGGCTCGCATATCTGATTTAGCCGGACAGATCGACACAATCGGTAGTTTTTCATCTGGTGATCTGGTGGTGATCACAGTCGGAACATTTGACGTAAAAGCGAGCGCAACACCAGCGACAGAGGCGCAGACTCTTGTGACCCAAGTTCAGCGCCTCAAAGCAGCAGGCGTGTCGCACATTTTGATCATGCCAGTCTTAGATGTTTCTCGTACCCCTTGGGGACGTGCTAACAACTTTGACACAACAGCGACAAACACATTCAATACTGCGGTCTTAAGCGCGTTGAGCACAGCTTTTGGTGGCCAGAGCCCCAATTCTGTGATTTACGCCAACGCTTCTGGTGTGACGTCATTGTTTTTGACTGCAACATCCATCACTACATACAGCCCATTCACCGATACAGGTTACAACGGTACAGCCGCAGGGACTGTGCCTGCTTGCGGCAATGCAGCTGTTTTCATTGGTTGTGATGCGAGTGCTGCAAATGCAAATTACGCCACCATGTTGTTTGCCGATGGCATTCACCTGACTCCTGCGGGTAACTCATGGGTCGCCCAGTATTTATTTAACTCTACAGCCCAAGGCTGGCGTTAATCCGCCACAGATGCCTTGCGCCCAAAGCGCAAGCGCATCGCCAAAATGCTGGCGGCCAACACCAGCGTGATCACGTTGGCAAACACCACGGGCCAGGCTTCAATCAGCAAGCCGTAGGCCAACCACAGCGCAATGCCGAGGGTGAACGCGCTGTACATCCCCAACGAAATACCGCTCACGTCGCGGGTCTTGAAGGTCAGCCACGCTTGCGGCATAAAGCTCGCGGTGGTGAGGCTGGCAGCGGCGTAGCCGATCCATTCGGTGTAGTTCATTCGGGTCTTTCTGAATTAGGGCTGCTTGCCAGCCCAGTCAATCATCGCGTCTAGCGCAGGGCGCGCTGCATTGGCATTGGCGTGATGAAGGATAGCCACCACCACGAGTCGTTTGCCACTGGCGGTGTCCACAAACCCAGCTATGCCTGCGACGTCACGCAAGCTGCCGGTTTTCAAATGCGCACTGGCTTGTGCTTTGCTGCGTTTCATCGTGCCGTCTAGGCCGGTCACGGGCAACGAGCTCATCAGCTCAGACATATGGGGTGAGGCCCATGCCACTTGCAGCAAACGCGCCAAGGCTTGCGCGCTGATGCGCTCTTCGCGGCTCAGGCCAGAGCCGTTGTCGAATATGGGCACTTCGCCGCCCACGCGTTCGCGCCACCAGCGTTGCATCACATCGCGCGACGCGTCAAAGCTGCCCACGCCGCGTTGCTGTTGGCTGAGCGTGAGGAACAGATGCTGGGCCATCACGTTGTTGCTGTATTTGTTGATGTCGCGAATGGTCTCGGCCAAGGTAGCAGATTCGATGTTGAAGATGGGTTGCAAGTTGGCGGGAATGCTGCCATCGCGTACTTGGCCACTGACCTGCCCGCCGAGTTGCTGCCACATACCCAAGATGGCGCGTGGCGCAAATTGTTGAGGCGCGGCATAGGCGATGGGCCACATCTTTTCGCCACACGCAGCGGGGTAGTTGCCGGCAAATCGGATGCGTGTGGCGTCGCTCCAATCGGCGCGCAAGGCGCTGCGGTAGTCGCTGCAGTCGCCGTTGCTCAATGGCACGGTGACGGGGAATTGAACACCGGCCAAAGGTGGCTCGATTTGCACACGCGCCACATTGGCGGCGCGGTCGGGCACAAACTGAATGAGCAGTGATTTGAAGTTGAGCAGCAGCGCATCAGGCGCAGCGTTGTAGGGGCGCAGGGGTTCGCCGTCAAAACTGGCTGCATCACGCGCAGGCACATCAAACGCGCTGCGGTCGAGCACGATGTCGCCCTGAATTTTTTGAATGCCCAAGCCTTGGATGCGGCGCATCAATAGCCACAAGCGTTCCACCACCAAGCGCGGGTCGCCGCTGCCCTTGATGTAGATATTGCCGTGCAACACACCGTCGCGAACTGATCCGTCCACATACACAGGCGTGCGCCACACAAAGGCGGGGCCGAGGGTGTCAAGCGCGGCGGTGGTGGTGGCCAGCTTCATCAGCGAAGCCGGGTTCACGCGCTCTTGGGCTTGGTGGCTTAGGCGAGGTGTGCTGCCCGTGTTTGTGTCGACCACCATGACATGGAAGTTGTCGCTCGGCACTTTGGCGCGTTGCAGCGCGGCTTGTACTTCGGGCGGCAGCTGGCCAATGTCGCCTGCGGTGTGCTTGGGCGGCTCGCCGCGCACAGCTTTGGAACTGGGGGCTGCGTGCGACGTTACAGCTGTGGCGCACATCACGGCAACCATGAACGCATAGGCCAAAGGCGAGCGCACAAAGTGCCATCGTGCAGCTTGGATGCGGGGTGTGAGTGTGTGCAAAGTGGGCATGTGCGAGCAAGTCATGGACAAATTATCACGGCTGGGATAATCAGTGCATGCACACCAACCAGTGGCTGGCTTTAGAGACCAGCACCGACACACTTTCTCTTGCGGTCGCACGCGGCACACAGACGTGGACGCACACCAGCGCAGGCGGTGCGCTTACGTCCACACACATGATTCCGCAAACCTTGGCGCTTTTAAAAGAGGCCGGTTTGGCCCTGACCGATTTGCAAGCCGTGGTGTTTGGCCGTGGGCCGGGCGCTTTCACGGGTTTGCGCACGGCGTGCTCGGTGGCGCAGGGTTTGGCTTTTGGCGCGGACTTGCCCGTGTTGCCGATTGACACTTTGCTGGCCGTGGCTGAAGAGGCGCGTGCGGCTAATGCATCAATAGGCGGCGTGCCCGTGACGCGCGTCTTGGCCGTGATGGATGCGCGCATGGAGCAGGTGTATGTGGCCGCTTATGAGTTCACGCTGAGCGCCGCCAATGCAGCAGCCAACGCACACATCTCGCAAGGTACATGGCGCTGTGTGCAGTCGCCCGAGCTGCACAGCCCCGAATCTCTGCATTGGCCCGCCGATTGGTCGCAAGACAGCTTCATCGCTGCTGGCAACGCATGGCCCGTGTACGCAGGCCGTTGGCCCGCTGCGCTCACCGCACCTCAACTGATGGCTTTGCCCACCGCCGCTGCACTGTTGCGCCTCGCCCCTGCCGCTTGGGACGCAGGCCAAGCTGTGCCGCCGGAAGAAGCGCTGCCACTCTACATCCGCGACAAAGTGGCGCAAACCACGGATGAACGCATGCAAATTAAAGCGCAGCAAACCGCGCAAACTTCTACGCCGACAATCACGCCCTAACTTCCCCCGCCACTTTTGCCCACGCAATGAACGCCGTTTTAAAACCCGAAGTACGCCTAGAGCCGCTGACCGAAGCGCTGCTCGACGACGTGCTGCGCATCGAAAACAGCGCTTACGCCCACCCGTGGACGCGGGGCAACTTTGCGGATTCGCTCAAGTCGGGCTACCAGCTGCTGGCGTTGATGGGCGGCGACACCTTGATTGGCTACTTTGTGGCCATGGAGGGCGTGGAGGAAGTGCACTTGCTCAACATCACCGTCGCGCCAAAGTTTCATGGCCAAGGTTATGGCGTGCTCATGCTCGACGCCTTGTCGGTGTGGGCGCGAAGCCGCCAAGCCCAATGGCTGTGGCTAGAGGTGCGCGTTGGCAACACCCGCGCCATGCAGGTGTACGAGCGCTATGGTTACCGTCGTGTGGGCGAACGCAAAAACTATTACCCCGCCGACCACGGCCAACGCGAGCACGCGGTGGTCATGTCGCTCAAGCTGTAAGCTACTCACCATGACCGACACCTTGCACCTCGACAAACGCCAACGCGCCATGCTGGCCGAAATGGGCGTGCGCGTTTGGTCGCCCATGTCTGAGGCTGCCGTCATGGGCGCGCCTGCGGTGGAAACTTTGGTGGTCGACACGTCCGCTTCTGCACCCGCTGAAGTGGTGATGCAAGCGCATGCAGAAGAAGCGCACAGCTTTGCCGCTGCCAGCGAGCTGGCCACACAAGCCATTGCCAATGCAGCAGGCTATGAAACCGCAGCGCGACAAATGCCCGCGCCAGTGGCCAAGGCAGAGCCTGCCCCCATCATCATTCAACGCCCCGAAGGTATTGACCAAATGGATTGGTCAGCCTTGCACAGCACCGTGTCAGGCTGCCAAGCTTGCACGCTGTGCGGCTCGCGTCAAAACACCGTGTTTGGTGTGGGCGCACCCGCCAAAGATGGCCAAGCACCTCAAGTGGATTGGCTCATCGTGGGCGAAGCGCCGGGCGAAGATGAAGACCGTCAGGGCGAGCCGTTTGTGGGCCAAGCTGGCAAGCTGCTTGACAACATGCTGGGCGCGATGAAGCTCTCACGCACCGGTGAGCGCACGGCAGAGGGTGGCGGCGTGTACATCGCCAACGTGCTCAAGTGCCGCCCACCCGGAAACCGCAACCCCAAGCCTGAAGAAGTGGCGCAGTGTCTGCCCTACCTAGAGCGCCAAGTCGCGTTGCTCAAACCCAAAATGATTTTGGCTGTCGGCCGTTTTGCGGTGCAGGCCTTGTTGCGCGACAGCGTTCCCGAGGTGGACACCACACCCGTGGGCAAACTGCGTGGCCGTGTGCACCAATACCAAGGTGTGCCGGTGGTGGTGACCTATCACCCTGCCTATGTGCTGCGTAACTTGCCTGAGAAGGCCAAGGTTTGGGCGGACCTGTGCTTGGCCTTGGCTCACCTCAAGGGTTCTGAGTAGACCTCGCTGGCCACAGCACCGACGCAATGGCTACCACCATCAGCACCACGGCTGTCCAGTCTTGCCAGTGCAGCACTTCATCCAGTAGCCACGCCCCTGTGAACACGCCCAGCACGGGAATGAACATCACGCTCAAAGTAGATGCCACAGGCGGCAGCCCACGTGCCAGCGTTAGCCACGCGGCCTGCGCAAACGCAAACACGCCCAGCGCGTTGTAAAGAATCGCCCACTGCGTGCTCTCGGCGGGCATTTGCCAGCGGTCTTGCTCAAACACACAGGCCAGCACCGTCAGCAATATCGTGGTCATGCTCGTCATCCAAAACGCAATGGTCAGCGTGGGCACGGGCATCGGTGTGTGGCGCAGCCGCTGCGTGCCATAGGCCCATGTGGATGCAGCCACCAACACCATCAGCACCCCCACAGGTTGTCCCGACAAGTGGCTGAGTTCATTCCACAGCAGCAGCAACACGCCAATGCCTGCGGCTATAACGCCCAGCCATTGACGCGCACGTAGCGGTGCATTGAACCAAATCACGCCCCAAATGGCCGAGAAGATGGGCATGGTGTAGCCCAAGATCGCCGCGCGCCCGCTCGACAACATGGGGAGCGCCAAGATCACCAGCACGTGCCAGATAAACATGTTGAACACAGCCAGCGTGAACAGCTCGCGCCAGTGGCTGCGTGGAATGCGAAACGGAATTTTCATCAGCACCAGCGCGAGGCCGAGCACCGGCAAGCCAATCAGCATCGACAAGCTGCGAAACGTGAGCGGTGGAAAACCCGTCACGCCAAACTTCATGATGGGCCAGTTCAAGCCCCACACCAAGGTGAGTGTGATGAGCGTCCAAAGTTGGCGGCGGGTGAGGCTGGGCAGGGCTGACATGGGGTGCATGGTAAGCCTTCTAAAATCACGCCATGACCTTCCTTGAAATGCTCAGCGCCGCAGAGCGCCAAAACAACTCCATGCTCTGCGTGGGCCTTGACCCAGAACCGACCAAGTTCCCAGACCGCATCAAGGGCGACTCGAACAAGATTTACGACTTCTGCGCGGCCATCGTCGATGCCACCGCCGATGTGGTGAACAGCTTCAAACCCCAAATTGCCTACTTTGCTGCGCACCGCGCCGAAGGGCAGTTGGAGCGTTTGATGGAGCACATGCGCCGCGTCGCGCCCCATGTGCCGATCATCTTGGATGCCAAGCGCGGCGATATTGGCAGCACCGCCGAGCAATACGCCATCGAAGCCTTCGAGCGCTACGGTGCAGACGCCGTGACCCTCTCACCCTTTATGGGTTGGGACTCGGTGGCCCCATATTTGAAGTACCACGGCAAAGGCGCGTTCTTGCTGTGCCGCACCTCCAACCCCGGCGGTGATGATCTGCAAAACCAACGTCTCGCGTCTGTCGAGGGACAGCCCTTGATGTACGAACACATCGCCAAATTGGCCCAAGGTCCTTGGAACCTCAACGGTCAATTGGGCTTGGTGGTGGGCGCAACCTACCCCAAAGAGATCGAGCGTGTGCGTGAACTCGCACCCACTGTGCCTTTGCTGATCCCAGGCGTGGGTGCACAGGGTGGCGATGCGGTAGCCACGGTGAAGGCAGGCTTACGTGTGAGCGGCGACACGACCACCGGCCCCATCATCGTCAACTCATCGCGTGCGATTTTGTATGCGTCCAAGGGTGACGACTTTGCAGAAGCTGCGCGTCGCGTGGCCTTGCAAACGCGCGAGACTTTGCAGGTGGCGAAAGCGGCTTAACTTTTAGCTTTGAGCGGATTGCGCAGATAGAGCTAATTCGCCAACCCATGCAGGGTTTGTTCTGGGTCTGACGGAGAAATTCGTGCCTATATTCAAGTCATTAATCAGCACTTGGAGGTAAGCATGCTTCGTTCAAAATTTTTTGTTTGGTTTGCCGCAACCAGCGTGGTGCTTTTGGCAAGCTGTGGTGGCAACGATTACGCGCCTACGCTGTCTTCGGTCAAGGTGATGGGAGACAGTTTGTCTGACAGTGGTGTTTTTGGGGAGTTGCCAGTTGGCTCAGGTTACGGACGAATTTTTTCTGTGCAAGCCAGCCCAGGCGTGACGACGCCTATTTGGACGGAACGATTGGCGACTCAGCTTGGGGCCCCTGCGCCGTGTAGTTTTTACAAATTCACGGGCACCACCTTCACCTACCAAGCAACATGTGGAAGTTTTGCTGTGGGGGGTGGGCGCATCAACAACCGTTACAAAACGGATTCATCTGGCGCTGCCCCTTTTTCAATTCCGACCCAACTTGCCACTTCCGCAACCCTAGGCAACTATAAAAGCTCAGATTTGCTGTTGATCGATGGTGGTGGTAACGATGCGGCGGATTTGGTAGGGGCCTATTTGGGCGCGGCAGCGGACAGTGGGGCTGCTTTTTCTGCCATCGTGACTTCTACCCTGATGCCGAATTCAGCTGTTTTGGCGGCCCTGCAGTCTGCTGATTTGCCCACAGCCGGCACGGTATACATGCAGGCTTTGGCCGATGAGTTTTACGACAGCATCAAAACCCATGCACTCAACAAAGACGCCACCCATGTGACGGTATTGAATATTCCAGCAATTACCAAAACGCCAAGGTTTCAAACCGTATTGGCAGCCGTGGAGCAGTCTGCAGGCGCACCAGCGCGTGCAGGCGCTGAGGCACTTTTCAATGTGTGGATTCAAGCCTTCAACACCAAACTGGCTAGCAACATCGGGACTGACAAACGCGTGGTGCTCGTGGACTTTTACGCGGCCTTTCTTGATCAGGTGGCGCATCCTGCGCAATATGGTTTAACCAATGTCACCACGCCAGCCTGTCCAGCGGTGGGCGCGGGGGGCGATGGGTTGCCCGAGTACAACTTTGAAACATGTACAGCAGCCAGCCTGTCTAGCAACCCACCTGAGGGTCAAACCAGCGCGGATTGGTGGAAGACCTATGCCTTTTCGGATGGCTTTCATCCCACGCCTTACGGCCATCAGCTGATGAGCCAGCAGGTGACTCGCTCACTCACGCAGGCGGGCTGGATCAGCAGATGATCTAGGGCGATCGCTCATCCCAGCTGAAAACCGGTTGGCGGGTTGCTCGTCAAGCGATTTGATTGTTAGCCTGGAGCGGATTGCGCAAACAGCGCCAATCCACGTTGCGCTTTGCTCGCATCAGATGGCGTGAGCGCAATTGCACCGCTCGGCGTGTGGCGCAGCGCATCCGCCAATGCATGCAGGGCCACCTCTGGCCCGCTCAGCATCTCAAGCTCCAATTCCAAAATGCCTTCGCTCAACGCTGTTCCCGGCACGGTGATGTGGCCTTGGTCCAGTGCAACCTCTATGCTGGCGCTGTCGTGCTTTAACACCCAGCTGTGACGTTCAAAGTCGGTGCGAAACAAGGGCTTGAGCTCGGCACGCAAAGCCATCAAAGATGCGGCTAATTCAGCGTCATCCACCAGCGCCGCAAAGTCCAACGCGCCGGGCGTGGTGGGCGCTTCCCATTCTTGGCGGCGTGACAAACCGTTTTCGCTTTTGCCAGCGGTCTTCACGGTCAGCAGCCATTGCTCGCCAGCCAAACGCTCGCGCACAGCCATGCGGCGTTGCTTCAAATCCAAAGCGGGCGTGTCAAAGTAGGTGTTGAGCAGACGCTGCAAATCGGCAGGCGCGGCCAGCAGCGGGTGAGCCAGCAGCGCGGGTACGTCTTGCTGGCGCAGGCTGAGCTTGAGTTCGGTTTCCATGCGGTGTGTCGGCAGATGCAGAGGTTCAGGCTGCTGATGTGCCGAAGCGTTCGCGCAAGTAGGCCACGATGGCGTTCGAGTCTTGCAGCCAACGCGTTTGGCCATTGGCTTCGGTGATTTTCAAACAAGGCACTTTGGTAGCGCCGCTACTTTGAAGAAGTTCTTCACGGTTGACAGCGTTGTGTTGTGCATCACGCTTTTCAATGGGCAGCGACAAGCGGCGCATCTCTTGGCGCACCTTGATGCAAAACGGACAGGTGTTGAATTGGTACAGCGCCAAGCTTTGGCATTGCTGATCAACCGCCGCTTGAGCCACAGCGTCGCGTTGCACGCCCTCGGGGTTCGTGAGGCGCTCTTTGAGCAACATGACGGGGCCCAACACAAGGCGCAGGGTTTGGAAAAAGGCACGGATGACAGGTTTCATGGGGGTGAATGGTAAGGCTTGATGACGCGCCATCGCAGAGGTCGTGGACAATGGCATTTTTCATTCAAAGCCTAGCCATGCAAATCATTCAAGACACGGCCGTCACCATCAAATACCAAGTCACCTCACCCGCAGGCAAGCCTTTGGACTCGGGGCATTTGTCGTATCTGCACGGCGGCTACGAAAACATTTTTCCGAAGGTCGAAGCAGCCCTCAATGGTCAAGCTGTGGGTTTTGCCGTCAAGCTGGATTTGAGCGCTGAAGATGCCTTTGGCGAACGTGACGAATCCTTGGTACGCGTCATCCCTAAGGCGGAGTTTCCGCCGGGTGTGAAAGTGGGCGGCCAGTTGCAAGGCGCGGGCGACGATGGCCAGCCACGCGTGTTCAACGTGGTGAAGATCAAAGGCCCCGAAGTGCACCTAGACGGCAATCACGAGTTGGCGGGCCAGGCGCTGCGTTTCAGTTGCACCGTGACGGATGTGCGCGCCGCCACGGCTGAAGAAATTGCCCACCGCCATGTGCATGGCACGCATGGGCATCAGCATTGATATCAGCTGGTTAGCAAGCGTTTCAAGTACTTGCCGGTAAAGCTGGCAGGGTTGGCCGCCAAGTCTTCGGGTGTACCCACACCCACCACCGTGCCGCCACCGCTGCCGCCCTCTGGGCCCATGTCAATCAGCCAGTCGGCGGTTTTGATGACGTCGAGGTTGTGTTCGATGATGACGATGGTGTTGCCTGCATCGCGCAGGTGTTGCAGCACTTTCAGCAGCAGCGCAATGTCGGCAAAGTGCAGGCCCGTGGTGGGCTCGTCCAAGATGTAAAGCGTGCGGCCTGTGTCGCGTTTGCTCAACTCCAAGGCCAGCTTCACGCGCTGCGCTTCACCGCCCGATAGGGTGGTGGCGGCTTGGCCGAGTTGCAGGTACGACAGGCCCACGTCCATCAAGGTTTGCAGCTTGCGGGCGATGTTGGGCACGGCGTTGAAGAACTGCAAAGCGGCTTCCACTGTCAGGTCTAAAACCTGCGCAATGTTTTTGCCCTTGTACATCACCTCCAAGGTTTCGCGGTTGTAGCGTAGCCCCAAGCACACATCGCAAGGCACATACACATCTGGCAAGAAGTGCATTTCCACTTTCACCATGCCGTCGCCTTGGCAAGCTTCGCAGCGGCCACCGCCTGAGCCTGCGGCCACGTTGAAGCTGAAGCGCCCTGGGCCATAGCCACGTTCGCGTGCCATCGGCACTTCGGCCATCAGTTCTCGGATGGGCGTGAACAAGCCGGTGTAAGTGGCGGGGTTGCTGCGTGGCGTGCGGCCGATGGGCGACTGATCGACGTTGATCACTTTGTCGAAATAGTCGAGGCCCGTGATTTCATCGTGCGCGGCTGGCTCGTCGTGTGCGCGGTGAATGGTGTGCGCCGCTGCGGTGTAAAGCGTGTCGTTGACCAGTGTAGATTTGCCCGAGCCCGACACACCCGTGACGCAGGTGAGCAAGCCCACAGGGAAATCGGCGGTGACGTTTTTGAGGTTGTTGCCACGCGCACCACGGATGCGAATGACTTGGTGTTCCGACGCATCTTTGTGTAGCTTGCGTTGGAACTTCAGCTCTTCCGCTTCCACGGGTAAGAATGCGTTGCGCTTGGCTGGCACGTCGATGCGCAGCGCTTGCGCCAAGTAGCGGCCGGTCAGTGAGTTGGGGTTGGCTTCAATCTCGGCAGGTGTGCCACGCGCCATCACTTGGCCGCCGTGCACGCCCGCGCCGGGGCCCATGTCCACGCAGAAGTCGGCGGCGCGAATCATGTCTTCGTCGTGCTCCACCACCAGCACGCTGTTGCCAATGTCACGCAGGTGCTTGAGGGTGTCGATTAGGCGGTCGTTGTCGCGCTGGTGCAAGCCAATGCTGGGCTCGTCCAGCACATACATCACGCCTGTCAGGCCCGAGCCAATTTGGCTGGCCAAACGAATGCGCTGCGCTTCGCCGCCCGACAGGGTGTCGGCACTGCGGTCGAGGCTGAGATAGTTCAGGCCCACGTCGTTCAAAAACTTCAAGCGTGAGGCAATTTCGCGCACCACTTTGTCGGCAATTTCTGCTTTTGCACCTTGCAGTTTGAGCGTGTTGAAGTAGCCAAAGCATTCGCCCAGCGTGGTGTGGCTGATATCGAAAATGCCGCGCATTTGTTCGCCTTCGCCAATGCGCACATGACGCGCTTCGCGGCGCAAGCGAGTGCCGCCGCACGAGGTACACGCACGTACGCCACGGTAACGCGACAGGTCTTCACGCACCACGGTGGAGTCGGTCTCGCGGTAGCGGCGCTCCATGTTGACCAAGATGCCTTCAAAGGGGTGCTTCTTGCTCAGCTTTTTGCCAGAGCCGTTTTCAAGGCTGTAGTTGAATTTGATTTCTTCTTCGCCCGAGCCATACAACAGCACTTGGCGTGTCTCGGGGCTCAGGTCTTCGAATGGCGTGTCGAGGTCAAACTTGTAGTGTTTGGCCAAGCTTTCCAGCAGGGTGAAGTAATGCGCGTTGCGGCGGTCCCACCCCTTGATGGCTCCGCTGCCCAAGCTGAGAGATGGAAACGCCACCACGCGTGCGGGGTCGAAATAATCTTGGTGGCCCAAGCCGTCGCACGAGGGGCAAGCGCCCACGGGTGAGTTGAACGAGAACAAGCGGGGTTCTAGTTCGCTGATGGAGTACGTGCACTGCGGACAAGAAAACTTGGCGTTGAAGGCGTGCTCCACACCCGTGTCCATCTCTAGCGCGATGGCGCGGCCTTCGGCCAAACGCAAAGCAGCTTCAAAGCTCTCGGCCAAACGCTGACGCAATCCGGGCGGCGGTGCGGCCACGGCAATGTCGCTAATGCTGGGCGCAGCCACAGGCGCGGGGGCCGCTGGCGCTTCATGGCGCACCTTGATGCGGTCTACCACCACGTCGATGTCGTGCTTCTCGGTTTTCTTCAGCTCGGGCAGCTCGTCGTATTCGTACACCTTGCCCTCGATGCGAAAACGCACATAGCCCTGCGCTTGCAGCTGCGTGAAGATTTCGCTGTATTCGCCCTTGCGGTTGCGCGCGATGGGCGCGAGCAGCATGAGCTTGGTGTCTTCGGGCAGCGCCATGACGGCGTCCACCATTTGTGACACGCTTTGCGCTTGCAGTGCCAAGTTGTGGTCGGGGCAATAGGGCGTGCCAGCGCGGGCAAACAGCAAGCGCAGGTAGTCGTGAATTTCGGTCACCGTGCCCACGGTGGAGCGCGGGTTGTGGCTGGTGGCTTTTTGCTCAATGCTGATGGCGGGCGACAGGCCCTCAATCAGGTCCACATCCGGCTTGTCCAAGCGGCCCAAAAACTGGCGGGCATAGGCCGAGAGGCTTTCCACATAACGGCGCTGGCCTTCGGCGTACAGCGTGTCAAACGCAAGGCTCGATTTACCCGAACCCGACAAACCCGTGATGACCACCAACTGGTTACGCGGAATATCGAGGTCGATATTTTTCAGGTTGTGCGTGCGCGCTCCGCGAATGCTGATGTTTCGCATGGCAGAAGGATGGTTCAGGGCTTGGCCTAAGTAGGCGCCGTCAGAAGGTGCGTTCACTGGACACTCAAATTAAAAGGCAACTCGCCATGATAGTGGCGGCGGGCTTACTTGGCCAAGAATGCGGGACAATAACAGGCTGTGACGATGAATCTGACCCCCGACCCCACGCTAGACGATAGCCCCACCATGTCGCGCACCGAGCTGCGCGCCAGTGGCTCGTTGGCGTCCATTTTTGCCCTGCGCATGCTGGGCTTGTTTTTGGTGTTGCCCGTGTTTGCGCTGGAAGCGCGCAAGTACCCGGGCGGGGACGACCCCGCGCTGATTGGCTTGGCCATGGGTATTTATGGCCTGACGCAGGCGATGTTGCAAATCCCGCTCGGCGTGGCGTCTGACCGTTTGGGTCGCAAGCGGGTGATTATTTTTGGTTTGCTGATTTTTGCTTTGGGCAGCTTGGTCGCTGGCAGTGCCGATACCTTGATGGGTGTGCTGGCTGGCCGTGCGTTGCAAGGTGCAGGTGCGGTGTCTGCCGCTGTGACGGCGTTGTTGGCTGACCTGACCCGTGATGTGGTGCGTACCAAAGCCATGGCCTTGGTGGGTGCAAGCATCGGGTTGATGTTTGCCTTGTCGATGGTGGCGGCCCCCTTGATTGCGGCGCTGATTGGTTTGTCAGGCTTGTTTGTGTTGACGGCGGTGCTGGCGGTGCTTGGCATTGCAGTGGTGCTGTGGTGGGTTCCGTCAGAGCCAGAAATCCTGAAAGACGCCGGTCGTGGTGGTTTGCGCCAAGTCATGTCAAACCCTGCGCTGCTGCGCCTGAACATTGGCGTGTTTGTGTTGCACGCGGTGCAGCTGGCCATGTGGGTGGCGATTCCTGCCTTCTTGGTGCAAGCCGGTTTGGGCAAAGATGAGCACTGGCAAATTTATTTGCCCGCTGTGCTCGGGTCGTTCTTGCTGATGGGTGGTGTGTTTAGGTTGGAGCGCCGAGGCCACTTGCGTGCCGTATTTTTAAGCGCCATTGCTTTGATTGCCCTGGTGCAAGTGGCCCTGCTGTGGGTGTCGTCTGGCGCTCCCAGCGTCACAGGCTTGGCTTGGTTGCTGTTTGCGTTCTTTTGCGGCTTCAACGTGTTGGAAGCCACGCAGCCCAGTTTGGTGTCACGCATTGCGCCTGCGTCATCCCGTGGCGCGGCCATGGGTGTGTACAACACACTGCAGTCGCTGGGCTTTTTTGCGGGTGGCGTGATGGGCGGTCAGCTGGTCAAAAGCTACGGCACACAAGGCCTGTTTTTAACTTGCGCGGCACTCATGGTGCTGTGGCTGATGGTAGCTTGGCCCATGGTCGCGCCCAAGCGTCCAGCCCCTTCCGCAAAGACCCCATAATTAGCCCCTATCTGGAGGAATTTACCCATGGCATCCGTTAACAAAGTCATCCTCGTCGGCAACTGTGGCCGCGACCCTGAAGTGCGCTACCTGCCCAGCGGCCAAGCCGTGGCCAACGTGAGCGTGGCCACATCGAGCCGCCGCAAAGACAAAAACAGCGGCGAGATGATTGAAGACACACAGTGGCATCGCGTCACTTTCTATGACCGCTTGGCTGAAATCGCTGGCGAATACGTCAAAAAAGGCCGCCCCATTTACGTGGAAGGCCGCTTGAAATACGGCGTGTACACCGACAAAACCACAGGCGTGGAAAAAAATACCGTGGACATCATTGCCACTGAGTTGCAACTCTTGGGCGGCCGTGAAGGCATGGGCGGCCCCAGCGGTGGTGGCGAAGAAGGCGGCGGTGGCTACAGCCGCCCAGCAGCCGCACCTCGCGCCGCTGCACCAGCTGCGCAACGCCCAGCGGCTGCTGCCCCAGCCAAGGGTGGCTTTGACGACATGGATGACGACATTCCGTTTTAATTCAGTCGCCGCAAATTAAGCGCCCAATAAAAAACCGACCGGTGATGAGCCCGTCGGTTTTTTTACGTCTGTGTGCGGTCAGTATTTCTTAACGTTGTGCAATGTCTCTTGCGCAATCCAGCCGATGCGACCCTCTGGGTCCATGCGTTGAATGTCGTCCAGTGCCACACGCATGATGTCGTTTTCTTGTTCCAGCTTGTAGACGCGGTTGCGCAAATTGCTCGCGTCTAACCACGAGCCAATGGCGCTGAGCAAACGTGCGACAAAAACTCCCCAATTCGGCATGCAAGAAGTCTATTGGCAAATTTGGCGTTTTGGTTGGCGCGGCACAACGAAGCGCATGCAAAAACGTTGACCGAAATAATTAAATATTTGCGTCAACAGTTGTGTGCCAGCCCCCGTTGTTTGATCACTCCGATGTTGGAGTTGTTCAAAACCTCAAAGGAAATTTTGTATGAACAAGTTGATTGCCTCTTTGATCGTTGGTGCTTTCTCTGCAGCCGCGTTCGCAACCTCACCCGTTGCACCAGTGGCAACACCTGCAACCGCCGCACCTGCTGTGGCCGCTGCAACAGCCAAAGCTGAAGCTGCACCAGCTGCCAAAGCCGAAGCTAAAAAAGTGGTGAAAGAAAAAGCCGCTGTGGTGAAGACAGATGCCACCAAGAAAGTGGAAGCCAAGGCGCCTGCTGCTGCAGCCGTCATCAAGTAAAGCAAAGGCGGCATTGAGCCGCGGGCAACTCAGGCAGGGGTTGCATTCAGCGCTGCAGCGCTGGCAATGACCCCGCCGCCCATACACACCTCACCGTCATACAACACAGCCGATTGGCCAGGTGTGACGGCCCACTGAGGATCATCAAAGGCGAGCACCAGCTCGCCTTCGTCGTTGTAGCTCAGCTCGCACGGTGCATCGGCTTGGCGGTAGCGGGTTTTGGCGGCGTAGCGGCCGGGCGCTGGCGGATGCGGGGCACACCAGCTCAGGTCGTCGGCGTGCAGTGCGCCGTAAAGCAACCAAGGGTGGTCGTGGCCTTGCACCACGTACAAGGTGTTGGTCGCCATGTCTTTGCGGGCCACAAACCAAGGCTGGTGTTCGCCGCCGCCGCGCTGCGCACCCTTTTCCTTCAAGCCGCCAATGCCCAAGCCCTGGCGTTGGCCGAGTGTGTAAAAACTCAAACCCACATGCATGCCAATCTTGCGGCCGCGTTCGTCTTTGATTGGGCCTGGCTCGTTGGCGATGTAACGGTTTAAGAACTCGCGGAAAGGGCGTTCGCCAATAAAGCAAATGCCGGTGGAGTCTTTTTTCTTGGCGTTGGGCAAACCAATTTCATCCGCAATTCGGCGTACTTCGGTTTTGTGCAGTTCGCCCACGGGGAACAAGGTTTTGGACAGTTGCGCTTGGTTCAAGCGGTGCAAAAAGTAACTTTGGTCTTTGCTCGGGTCCAAGCCTTTGAGCAGTTGAAACTCGCCGGCCACTTCGCGCACGCGGCAGTAGTGGCCGGTGGCAATTTTTTCAGCGCCAAGGCGCATGGCATGGTCTAAGAACGCTTTGAACTTGATTTCGGCGTTGCACAAAATGTCGGGGTTGGGTGTCCGGCCACCCTGATATTCACGCAAGAACTCGGCGAATACGCGGTCTTTGTATTCGGCGGCAAAGTTGACGTGTTCGATCTCAATGCCAATCACGTCGGCCACGGCGGCGGCGTCGACGAAGTCGATGTTGGACGAGCAGTATTCGCTGTCGTCATCGTCTTCCCAGTTTTTCATGAAGATGCCGACGACGTCGTAGCCTTGCTGCTTTAACAGGTAGGCGCTGACGGCGGAGTCAACCCCGCCGCTCAAGCCCACCACTACACGTTTGTTATTTGCCATGCGGCAATTATCCCTTTGCGGGGGCCAGCACACTGGGGTCGGTATAGATCATGTCCAGTGGAAAGCGTTGGCCAGCCAAGTGGTCTTCCATGCAGCGCAAAACCAGTGGGCTGCGCAGGCGGTGAACGTTGGCACGAATTTCGTCTGGCGCCATCCACAGCGTGCGCACGATGCCTTTGTCCAGCTTCGCGCCCGGCACTTGTTCGCCCAGCTTTCCGCAAAATGCGAGACGAAAGTAAGTCACGTCTTCTGCAGCGTGGCCTTCGTGTGCGGGGCGTTGCAAGCGTGAGATGTAGATACCCACAAGCTCCGTGGGCTTAAACGTGTGCGTGGTTTCTTCTAGTGCTTCGCGCGCGCAGCCGTCTTCGGGCGACTCGCCCGGATCAAGGTGTCCTGCAGGGTTATTCAGGCGCAAGCCTTCGGGCGTGTGCTCTTCAATCAACATGTACCGACCGTCGCGTTCGATGATGGCGGCGACGGTGACACTTGGCTTCCAACGTTTATTCATTTGGCCATTATCTTTCGGGTTATTCCGCCCAAGACAAAGCATGAAATTCGTGTAACCTTGCGTCACTCTGACAAGAACAAGTACTTCCTAAGAGAGGCAACACATGAACTCCACACAAAAACCATGGCTCAGCGCATACCCAGAGGGCGTGCCTGCAGAAATTGATACCAAGGCATACAGCTCGCTGGTGGATTTGATGCAAGAAAGCTTTCGCCAGTACGGTGATCGCACGGCTTTTAGTTTCTTGGGCAAAGGCTTGACTTACAGCGAGCTGGATCGTTTGAGTCAAGTATTTGGTGCGTATCTGCAAAGCTTGGGGCTGGTGTTTGGTGACCGTGTGGCCATCATGTTGCCCAATGTCTTGCAGTACCCCATCGCTGTGGCGGCGGTGCTTCGCGCAGGTTTTGTGGTGGTCAACATCAACCCCTTGTACACCGCTCGCGAGTTGGAAGCTCAGCTCAAAGATTCCGATGCCAAAGCCATTGTGGTGCTCGAAAATTTCGGCGCAACTTTGCAAGAGTGCTTGGCGCGCACCCCTGTCAAGCATGTGGTGCTCTGCGCCATGGGCGACCGCCTAGGCTTGCTCAAAGGCATGTTGGTCAACCATGTTGTGCGCAAAGTTAAAAAAATGGTGCCAGCCTTCGAGCTGCCCACCGCCGTGCGTTTCAACGATGCCTTGGCATTGGGCGAGAGTTGCACGCTCACCTCGCCAGAAATTCATGGCGACGATTTGGCGGTCTTGCAGTACACCGGCGGCACGACAGGTGTGGCAAAAGGGGCAGAGCTGTTGCACCGCAACGTGATGGCCAACATGTTGCAAGCGTCTGCTTGGTTCCAGCCCGCACTCAAGCGCATTCCGGCCAACGAAATTCCGACCTTTATTTGTCCGTTGCCGCTGTATCACATCTTCGCGTTCACGCTCAACATCATGGCGTGTATGCGCATGGGCGGCTGCTCGGTGCTGATTCCTAATCCACGTGATTTGCCTGCGGTGTTCAAAGAGGTCGCTAAGCATCGCTTCCATGTGTTCCCCGCGGTGAACACCTTGTTCAACGCATTGGCCAACCACCCCGATTTCAACAAAGTCGATTGGTCGCACTTGGTGGTGTCGGTTGGTGGCGGTATGGCTGTGCAAGGTCCAGTAGCCAAGTTGTGGCTTGAAAAAACTGGCTGCCCGATTTGCGAAGCCTACGGTTTGTCTGAGACCAGCCCTGCAGCCAGCGGCAACCCTGTGACCAACAAAGCCTTCAATGGTTCGATTGGCGTGCCTTTGCCCAGCACTGATATGAAGATCATTGACGATGACGGCAACGAAGTACCAATTGGTACGCCTGGTGAGATCGCCATTCGCGGGCCACAGGTGATGGCCGGTTACTGGCAGCGTCCGGACGAAACGGCGCGCGTGATGACGGCCGATGGGTTCTTCAAATCGGGCGATGTGGGCGTGATGGACGAGCGCGGTTACTTCCGCATCGTGGACCGCAAGAAAGACATGATTTTGGTGAGCGGCTTCAACGTCTATCCCAACGAGGTGGAGGAAGTTGTGGCTGGTTTGGCTGGTGTCATGGAGTGCGCGGTGATTGGCATTCCAGACGCACATTCGGGCGAGGCTGTGAAACTGGTGGTGGTCAAGAAAGACCCTGCCTTGACCGAAGCCGATGTGTTGGCCCATTGCCGTCACAACCTGACAGGCTACAAGATGCCTCGCGTGGTGGAGTTCCGTGCAGAACTGCCCAAGACGCCGGTGGGCAAAGTGCTGCGCCGCGAACTGCGCGATAAAAACCCTGCATGAGTCGCATCGCGCTAGTCAGCGCCATGCACGAAGAGCTGGCCGCAGTGCTGGCTCGCATGCCCGACGAGCAGAAAACGGTTGTTGCAGGTCGTGAGTTTTGGCTGGGCCACTGGCATGGCCATGACGTGGTGGCTGTGCTCTCGCGCATTGGCAAGGTGGCTGCAGCCACCACAGCCACAACCCTGATTGAACGTTTTGGCGTCAGCCGCATCGTCTTTACCGGCGTGGCAGGCGGCTTAGCGCCGCAGGTCAATGTGGGCGATGTGGTGGTGGCGCGTGAGTTCATTCAGCACGACATGGATGCGTCGCCGCTCTTTCCACGCCACGAAGTCCCCTTGACTGGCGTGACGCGTTTTGCAGCGGATGTAGCACTGAGTGATGCCCTGGCTGCTGCCGCACCTTTGGCCATGCAAGACATGCTGGCCACCTTACCGTCATCCGAGTGGCTCAATTTAGATTTAGCCAAGGCCCAAGTCCACCAAGGCTTGATCGCCAGTGGCGACCGCTTTGTGTCGCAGACCCGTGAGAGCCAAGCCTTGCAACTTGAGTTGCCAGATGCCTTGGCTGTGGAGATGGAGTGCGCGGCCATGGCGCAGGTCTGCCACGACTACGGCGTGCCCTTGGCGGCGGTGCGCACCATTTCAGACCGAGCCGATGACGCGGCGCATGTGGACTTTCCGCGCTTCATCCAAAGCATTGCCAGCCGCTACAGCGTGGCAGTGCTAGAGCGCCTGCTGTCTAAGCTGCCGGTTTGATCACTTGAGCCAGCCGCGTTTGCGGAAGTACCACATGGGACCCACCGCACTGGCAATCATCAGGCACAAGGCCAATGGGTAGCCCCAAGTTTGGTTGAGCTCGGGCATGTACTGAAAGTTCATGCCGTAGATGCTGGCAATCAAAGTGGGCGGCAACATGGCCACGCTGGCCACCGAGAAGATCTTGATGATCTTGTTCTGGTTGATGTTGATGAAACCTACCGTCGCGTCCATCAAGAAGTTGATCTTGTCGAACAAGAAGGCCGTGTGGTTGTCCAGCGATTCAATGTCACGCAAGATTTGGCGGGCTTCTTCAAACTGGTCGGCATTGAGCATGCGTGAGCGCATCATGAAACTCACGGCGCGGCGTGTGTCCATCACATTGCGGCGAATGCGACCGTTCAAGTCTTCCTGGTGCGCAATAGCGCCCAGCACTTCGCCAGCCAATTCATCGGTCACGTCTTCAGACAGTACCAATTTGCCAGCCTTTTCGAGCTTGTCGTAAATACCTTCCAGCGTGTCGGCTGAGTACTCAGCGTCGGCATCGAAGAGTTTGAGCAAAACGTCTTTGTCGTCTTCAATCAAACCGGGCGCGCGACGGGCGCGCATGCGCAGCAGGCGAAACACCGGCACGTCTTCATCGTGGATCGAAAACAGCACACCACGGCTGCGCAGCGAGGTGTTGTTTTGATTCAAGATAAACGCCACGCGCACTGTGCGGGGTTCGTCCTCATGGGCGATCAAAAAGTCGCTACGGATGTGCAGTTCGCCGTTGTCTTCTTCGTAAAAGCGGGCGGATTCTTCAATGTCCTCATCCATCGCGTCTTCTGGGATGGACAGGCCAAAGTATTGTTTGATCCAGCGTTTTTCCTCAAGCGTGGGGGCTTCGAGGTCAACCCAAATAGGTTGAAATTTGGAGAGTTCTTCCAGCGATTCGATCTCTTCTTGGAAGAGTCGACCGTTGGCCAGCGTGAAGATGTTGAGCATGGCAGTCCTTGCGCGTGGGGCACAGAAATTCGAAGGGTGAGAAATGCAGCTTTCGAATTTGCGCCACGGCTACGTGTCTGATGCAATCCGAAAGCTACCGACTAGGGTAGGTTTCCAAGGAGATAGCTCCGCTGTTGATGTAGATCAGATTATCGCACCGTGGCGGTGCCTTCTAGGGGTTTTCCGTAGTGCGTTTTTGATGGGTTTTTGAGTTCTACCCATTGCCTTTTGCGTAGGGTGGGCGCATAGTGAAAGCGCTAACTCACCAATGGAGGTTTTTTATGAACTTGACGATCAGTGGTCACCATCTTGAAGTAACGCCAGCCTTGCGCACTTATGTGGAAGGCAAGTTAGACCGCATAACCCGACATTTTGATCAAGTGGTGGACGTGAAGGTGCTGCTTAGCATTGAGAACCAAACCGAGAAAGAGCGTCGTCAAAAGGCCGAGTGCAATATCCACGTCAAAGGCAACGACATGTTTGCTGAAAGCGCCCATGAAGACATGTACGCTGCAGTCGATGAGTTGATGGACAAACTAGACCGTCAAGTGGTGCGCCACAAAGACCGTCTGCAAGATCATCACCATGCCAGCCCCAAGCGCCTGATGTAAGTCATCAAAAGCTTATCAAAACCGCCGAAATCCGGCGGTTTTGTCATTTCAGCCCTTGTTATTTTGTGAGTGCATAATCTGCGCTCAATCATGAACCGCCTAGCTTCCATCCTTCCCTCAGCACAAGTTCTTGTGCATGTCGAGGTCACCAGTAAAAAGCGCGCCTTTGAAGAGGCGGGCTTGTTGTTTGAGAGCCTGCACGGACTCAATCGCGCGTTGGTGGCTGAGAGTTTGTTTGCCCGTGAGCGTTTAGGCTCCACGGGGCTAGGTCATGGCGTGGCGATTCCTCATGGCCGCATCAAAGGCTTGAAGTCTCCCATGGCGGCGGTGTTCCAGCTGGACAAGTCGATTGGCTTTGACGCCCCAGATGAAAAGCCTGTCAGTTTGCTAATTTTTTTGCTGGTCCCAGAAGCCTCTACACAAAAGCATCTAGAGATCTTGTCTGAAATCGCCGAGCTGTTGAGCGACACAAGCTTGCGCGAAAAAATCAAAACCTGCGATGACGCGGTGGAACTGCACCGCATCATCTCTACTTGGAACGCGGTGCAGCCGTGAGGCCATCGGTCATCAGCGCGGATGTGCTGTTTGAAGCCTTTCGCGCAAGGCTGCGTTGGGAATGGATTGCTGGCTTAGGTGCTTCTGAGCGCCACTTCGACGAAGTGGCTGTGCGCAGCGCCCGTTCTGGTGCTGATTTGGTGGGCTACCTCAATTACATCCACCCCTATCGCGTGCAAGTGATGGGCGAGCGCGAAGCCAATTACGTGAGCAAAGCCTCCCCAGAAGACAGCGCCCGTCGTATTGCCCGCATCGTGACGCTTGAGCCCCCGATGTTGGTGTTGGCCGATGGTCAGCAGCCTAACGAGGCCTTGATTTCTATGTGTGAGCGGGCTCAGATTCCGCTGTTTGCCACCACTGAGTCGGCAGCCTTTGTCATTGACTTGCTCCGCGCTTATTTGTCCAAACACTTTGCCGACCGCACCACCATGCACGGCGTGTTCATGGACATTTTGGGCTTGGGCGTGATGATCACGGGCGAGTCTGGCCTCGGCAAAAGCGAACTGGGTTTGGAGCTGATTTCTCGTGGCAACGGCTTGGTGGCCGATGATGCGGTGGATTTGTACCGAATCAACCAAACCACGGTCGAAGGGCGATGCCCCGAGTTGCTGCAAAACTTGCTGGAAGTGCGCGGCATTGGTTTGCTCGACATTCGCGCCATCTTTGGCGAGACGGCGGTGCGCCGCAAGATGCGCCTGAAGCTCATCGTGCATTTGGTGCGCAAAGAAACCCTAGAGCGTGACTACGAGCGCTTACCCCACGAGCCCCTGACCCAAGACGTGTTGGGCGTGCCTGTGCGCAAAGTGGTCATTCAGGTGGTGGCCGGTCGCAACATTGCGGTGTTGGTGGAGGCGGCTGTGCGCAACTCGATTCTGCAGTTGCGAGGTGTGGACACTTACCAAGAATTCATCGCGCGTCATCAACGCGCCATGCAGCAAGACTAAGTTTTACTTACCCGCAGGGCGGTGCTCGCAATTTTTTTTGCGGCAATGGGCATAAAGGCTGAGCGCATGGTCAGCAATTTCAAATCCATGACGCTTGGCCACTTTGATCTGCAAGGCTTCGATGTCTTCGTCATGAAACTCTTCCACGCGGCCACAGTCTAGACAGACCAGGTGGTCATGGTGTTCGCCCTCATTGAGCTCGTACACGGCACGTTCGCTCTCAAAGTGGCTGCGCTTCAAAATATCAGCCTGCTCAAACTGCATCAGCACGCGGTAGACCGTGGCGATGCCAATGTCCATGCTTTGCATCAGCAAATGGCGATACACATCCTCGGCCGTCATGTGCCGTTGGGTACCCTGTTGGAACAGTTCCAAAATTTTCAGGCGAGGCGCAGTGACTTTGAGGCCAATGCTTTTGAGGTCGTCTGGATGTGCCATTTTGTCTTTCGCTCTGCAGTGGAAACAGGCCCACCGCTACAATGATCGAATCATAGCCCTAGCGCCTCATTCGGCCTTTCACACCATGTTTGAATCCTGTCGAAATGCCCCGGAATTTTTGCGTCAGCCACGTCGCTTCATGGCGCTTGCGTGCGTGGTCGCGGGCCTTGGGCTCACTGCGTGCTCAAGCAACCTCATTTACAAACCTGAAGTTGTGCAAGGCAACTTCGTATCACGTGAGCAAGTGCAGGCTTTGCGTGCGGGCATGCCTCGTCAAGCGGTCCGCGATGTGCTGGGAACACCATTGGTAACCAGTGTGTTCCATGCAGACCGTTGGGACTACGCTTTCACCATTCGCCGCCAAGGTGCTGAGCCGCAACAACGCCGTTTCAGTGTCTTCTTCAAAGGCGATCAGCTCGACCGTATCGAAGGTGACCCTTTGCCAACCGAGGCCGAGTTTGCTGCGAAGCTGGACACGCGTCGTGCACCGACCAAGTTGCCTGAGCTCAAAGCCAGCGAAGCCGATTTGGCCAAGTTTCCACCCAAACCTGCCGCAGCAGCAGGTGCGACTCAGCCCGCTGCGCCTGCCGGACCTGTGACTTACCCGCCGCTAGAAGCGGTTCGTTAACCATCGAAAGCGCCGAAACACCATGGCCCAATCCCCAGAACTTTTGAAAATTGCCATCGCGGGCGCCAGCGGCCGCATGGGCCACATGCTCATCGAGGCTGTGCGCAACGACCCCACTTGTAAGTTGACTGGCGCCTTGGATGTGCCATCTAGCCCCGGCATTGGCAACGATGCCACCGGCTTTTTGGGTCAAGCCAGCGGCGTGAACATCGAAGCCGATGTGCGCAAGGGCTTGCAAAACAGCCAAGTTTTGATTGACTTCACGCGTCCTGAAGGCACATTGGCACATTTAAAGATCTGTCGTGAGTTGGGCGTCAAGCTCGTCATCGGCACGACCGGATTCACCGACGAACAAAAAGCCGAAATTGCTGAAGCCGCCAAAGACATTGCCATCGTCATGGCACCCAACATGAGCGTGGGCGTGAACGTCACATTGAAGCTGTTGCAAATGGCTGCACAAGCCATGCCCACTGGCTACGACATTGAAATCATCGAAGCTCACCACCGTCACAAAGTGGATGCGCCTTCAGGTACGGCCTTGAAAATGGGTGAGGTGATTGCCGACGCCATTGGTCGCGATCTCAAAGACTGCGCCGTGTATGAGCGCTACGGCCACACCGGCGAGCGCGACCCCTCGACCATTGGTTTCTCCACCATCCGTGGCGGCGACATTGTGGGCGACCACACCGTGTTGTTCGCAGGCATTGGTGAACGCATTGAAATCACCCACAAGTCTTCTAGCCGCGCCACTTACGCGCAAGGTAGTTTGCGCGCCGCAAGTTTCTTGGCGCACAAGAAAAATGGATTGTTCGACATGTTTGACGTGTTGAACCTGCGCTGATCGCCATGGAGCTTTTTGCAACCGTGTTTGAAGGCGATGCGCTCAGCATCACGCTGGCCTTGGCTTTGTTGGCCATGTCAGTGGCCAGCTGGACGGTGATTTTTTATAAGGCTTGGTTGCTGCACCGCGTGAGCGCGGATGTGGCCCATGGCAAAGCCGCCTTCTGGCAAGCGCGTGATGTGGCGCAAGGTTTGCAAGCGCTGGCCGCGGTTGACCGTTCGGTGGTTTTGCTGCCGCTGGCGCAGGCCAATCAACAGTTATTGCCAGGCACGCTAGGTGCGCAAGGCGATGTGTCAGCCCAACGCACGCGTGTGCTGCGTGATGCATTGCATGGCGTGTTGCACCGTTTGCAGTCGGGTCAAGTGTTGCTGGCCACGGTCGGTTCCACCGCACCATTCGTGGGTTTGCTCGGTACCGTGTGGGGCATTTATCACGCACTGACTGGCATTGCCACCGCAGGTCAGCTCACGATCGAGCGTGTGGCAGGACCTGTGGGCGAGGCCTTGGTCATGACGGCAGCGGGCTTGGCTGTAGCCTTGCCAGCGGTGTTGGCGTTTAACGTGATGGGCCGCGTGATCAACCGCTTAGAGCAAGAGCTGGAAGGCTTTGCCCACGATCTGCGAGAGCTCTGATGGCCTTCGGACGTTTTGAGCGCACGCCGGGCCAAACGCCCATGAGCGACATCAACGTCACCCCCTTGGTCGACGTGATGATGGTCTTGCTGGTCATTTTCATCATCACCGCGCCATTGATGGTCAGTGCCTTGAAGCTTGATTTACCCAAAACCGAGGGCGCGCAGGCCAGTAGCACGCCGCCGCGCTTTGTCAAACTCAGTATCGACGCCAAAGGTGTGGTCTATTTGGATGACAAAGCCACATCGTTGGATGAGCTGAAGCGCAGCCTGAATGCCCAAGCGTCCAAGGCTTTGGCGGTGGAACACGGCCAATTGCCCGAAGTCCAGCTGCGCGCCGACGAGCGCGTGCCCTTCGGCAAAGTGGTCGAAGTCATGGACCTCGCCCAGCAAGCCGGTATGAATCGCATCGGTTTTGTGACTGAGCGCAAACAGCCCGTTTCCGCCCCTTAATTAGCAACGTTATCGTCCGCTGAGCATCGCCTTCTTCGGCATCCCGATGGCCCTTAATCCAAGGCCTAAAATCAGTGCATTCTTTGCCTTTGTTTGAAGGCGCTGCCTCGCGACTCCAGCGAGGGTTCTCTGACTGATTCCATGCAAGACAAATACAACCACACCGAGGTCGAACGTGCCGTTCAGGCCGCTTGGACCCAAGCCGACGCTTACCGCGTGACCGAAGACGCGTCCAAGAAAAAGTTCTACGCCTGTTCCATGCTGCCTTACCCCAGCGGCAAGCTGCACATGGGCCACGTGCGCAACTACACCATCAACGACATGCTCACGCGCAACCTGCGCATGAAGGGCTTCAATGTGTTGATGCCCATGGGCTGGGATGCCTTTGGTTTGCCCGCCGAAAACGCCGCGCTAAAAAACGGTGTGCCACCTGCCAAGTGGACCTACGAAAACATCGCCTACATGAAGAAGCAAATGCAGGCGATGGGTTTGGCCATCGACTGGTCACGTGAAGTAGCCACCTGTGATTCGACCTACTACAAGTGGAACCAATGGCTCTTCTTGAAGATGCTCGAAAAAGGCATCGCCTACCGCAAAACCCAAGTGGTGAACTGGGACCCAGTCGACCAAACCGTGTTGGCCAACGAACAAGTGATTGACGGCCGAGGTTGGCGCACTGGCGCTTTGGTGGAAAAGCGCGAGATTCCTGGCTACTACCTCGACATCACCAGCTACGCACAAGAATTGCTCGAGCACGTGCAAATGGGCAACGACAAAGCCACTTTGAACGGCTGGCCCGACAAAGTGCGCTTGATGCAAGAGAACTGGATTGGCAAATCTGAAGGCGTGCGCTTTGCGTTCACCCACGACATTACTGGTGCAGACGGTGCGTTGATTGGTGACGGCAAGATGTATGTGTTTACCACGCGTGCCGACACCATCATGGGCGTTACATTCTGTGCAGTGGCTGCTGAGCATCCGCTGGCACTGCATGCTGCTGCGAGCAACCCCGCAATGGTCGCCTTCCTCGAAGAATGCAAGAGTGGCGGCACGACCGAAGCTGAACTGGCTACGCAAGAGAAAAAGGGCATGCCCACGGGCTTGTTTGTCACGCACCCATTGACCGGCGCGAAGGTCGAGGTGTGGGTGGGCAACTACGTGCTCATGTCTTACGGCGATGGCGCGGTCATGGGCGTGCCTGCGCACGACGAGCGTGACTTTGCGTTTGCTTTGAAATACGACTTGCCGATCAAGCCTGTGGTTGCGCGCAATGACGAGGTTCTCGTTCATGAGTACAAAGACACAGTCAGTGGTCATGCGCATCGTGAATTAAAAGATGTCCATACGGGTGAGGTGCTTGTTGATGTTGGTAGCCGCTTCTTTGATGCGACCCAATGGCATGAGCGCTATGGGCTCAAAGATGGCGTGTGCATCAACTCTGGTGAGCTCGATGGCCTAAATCAAAAAGCTGCTGTTAACAAAGTAGCCGAATTGCTCGCCGCCAAAGGCCTAGGCGAGAAGAAAACCACATGGCGTTTGCGCGACTGGGGTATCAGCCGCCAGCGCTATTGGGGTACACCGATTCCAATCATTCATTGCGTCGAACACGGCGCAGTGCCCGTGCCCGAAAAAGATTTGCCTGTGGTGTTGCCGCAAGACTGTATCCCTGATGGTTCGGGTAACCCGTTGCACAAGCACGAGGGTTTCCATGCGGGTGTGACTTGCCCCGTGTGCGGCAAGCCCGCACGCCGCGAGACCGACACGATGGACACGTTTGTGGATTCGTCGTGGTACTTCATGCGCTATTGCGACCCGACCAACACCGACGCGATGGTGGCCGATGGCGCGCAGTACTGGGCACCGATGGACCAATACATTGGCGGCATTGAGCATGCCATCCTGCACTTGCTCTACGCCCGTTTCTGGACCAAGGTCATGCGCGATATGGGGCTGGTCAAAGTGGACGAGCCATTCACCAAGTTGCTCACACAGGGCATGGTGCTTAACCACATCTATTCACGTCGCACCGCCAAAGGTGGCAAAGACTATTTCTGGCCACACGATGTCGAGCACGTCCTCGACGACGCAGGCAAAGTGGTGGGCGCCAAGCTCAAGAACGAAGCCGACAGCAGCGACGGCAAATTGCCAGTGGGCACAGCCATCGACTACGAGGGCGTGGGCACCATGTCCAAGTCCAAGAACAACGGTGTAGACCCGCAAGACCTGATCGAGCGCTACGGCGCAGACACCGCGCGTCTGTACACCATGTTCACTGCGCCGCCCGAAGCCACGCTGGAGTGGAACGATGCGGCGGTGGAAGGCAGCTACCGTTTCTTGCGCCGCGTGTGGAACTTTGCGCACAAGCACGAAGTCACGCTCAAAGCAGCCACGGCTGGCAACTTGAGCGCTGCCAAGCCACGCAAAGAAGCCGCCGATCTGCGTCGCGAAATGCACGTGGTGTTGAAGCAGGTGAGTTACGACTACGACCGCATGCAATACAACACCGTGGTGTCGGGCTGCATGAAATTGCTCAATGCCTTGGAAGATTTCAAGGCCGATGGCAGGGATGGCGACAACGCTGTGCTGTGCGAAGGCGTGTCTGTTTTGTTGCGCATGCTCTACCCCGCCTGCCCGCACATCACGGCCAACTTATGGGCTGAGCTGGGTTACGCTGCACGCTTAGGTGATTTGTTAGACACCGCTTGGCCTGAGGTGGATGAAAGCGCCTTGCAACGCGATGAGTTAGAGCTGATGCTGCAAATCAACGGCAAGCTGCGTGGTTCTGTTTTGGTCAGCGCCACCGCGAGCAAAGAGCAAATCGAGCAAGCAGCTTTGGCAACGGAGGCCTTCATCAAGCAAGCCAATGGCGCTGCACCTAAGAAAGTCATCGTTGTGCCCGGCCGTTTGGTCAACATCGTTGTTTAAAGGCTGATATGCAAACCACACGCCGCTCTTGGTTGATGTTCACCGCTTTCTCTGCGGGGCTGGCGGGGTGCGGTTTTGAGTTACGCAAGCCACCGAGCTATGCGTTTCGTACGCTGTTCAACAGCATCCCCATCGTTTCACCGTTTGGTGTCAAACTCACGCGTAGCTTGGAGTCGTCGGGGCAGGTCGAAGTCATTACTGACGCGCGCCAAATCGAACGTGCTGAAGTCATCTTTGATCAGTTGTTTGAGCTGCGCGACAAAGTGATTGTGGGTCGCACATCGACGGGCGCGATCCGTGAATTTCAATTACGCCTGCGTTATCGATTTCGCGTGCGTTCACGCAACGGCATAGAGCTCATTCCGGATACGGAAATCTTGTTGACACGCGACATCAACTTCAATGAAACCGGCGCCTTGTCCAAAGAGTCGGAAGAGGCTTTGCTCTACAAAGACATGGAAAACGATTTGGTGCTTCAATTGCAACGCCGCTTGGCAGCCATTCGCAAAATTTAAGTCATGCAAGTCGCCAGCGTTCAATTTGCCAACCACTTGCAAGCGCAGGCGAGCAAGGGGTTGCGCAGCCTTTACGTCTTTCATGGCGATGAGCCGCTGCTGCAGCAAGAGGCATTAGACGCTTTGCGTAACACCGCTCGCGCTCAGGGCTACACCGAGCGTAGCGTCTACACCGTGGCGGGCGCTCACTTTGATTGGGGTGAAGTGTTAGCCGCAGGCGGCTCGATGAGTTTGTTTGCTGATAAGCAACTGATTGAAATTCGTATTCCCTCAGGCAAGCCCGGCAAAGAAGGCAGCACAGCCTTGCAACAGATCGCTGAGTTGGCCGTGGGCAACGACAGCACGCTCACCGTGGTGCTGTTGCCGCGTCTCGACAAAGCCACCAAAAGCTCGGCCTGGTTCAGCGCCTTAGAGAACAACGGCATCAGCGTGCAGATCGACCCGATTGAGCGCCATGCCTTGCCCACGTGGATTGCGCAGCGTTTGGCTGCACAGCAACAACGCGTCGCTGCGGGTGAAGCGGGTCAACACACCTTGCAGTTTTTTGCAGAGCGTGTGGAAGGCAACTTGTTAGCGGCCCACCAAGAAATTCAAAAGCTCGCGCTTTTGTATCCAGAAGGCGAGCTGAGCTTTGAGCAAGTGGAGCGCGCCGTGCTGAACGTGGCGCGTTACGACGTGTTCAAACTATCCGAAGCAGTGCTTAGTGGTCAGCCCTTGCGTGTGCAGCGCATGCTCGACGGGTTAAAAGCCGAGGGCGAAGCCGAGGTGCTGGTGCATTACACACTGGCCGAAGAAATCCGCGCTTTGAAGCGCGTCAAAGATGCCGTGGCTGCTGGCAAAGCGTTGCCCATGGCCTTGCGCGAGCAGCGCATATGGGGGCCGCGTGAGCGGTTGTTTGAACGCGTGCTGCCGCGCTTGAGCTTAGGCATGCTTGAAAAATTGTTGCAGTCGGCCCATCAGGTCGACGGCATTGTCAAAGGTTTGAAAACGCCAGAATGGCCTGCCGACAACTGGCAGGCCCTGCAGCGTTTGGCCATGCGTTTGTGCCGCGCTTGTATGCCGCGCAACGCTTAATTAGGATCACACACATGAAGACTCTCAACGTTGCCGATCACATGCAGGCGCTAGGCGCACAAGCCAAAGCCGCGTCTGCGCAAATGGCCAAAGCCTCAGCGGCCGTCAAAAGCACGGCACTGCGCAAGCTTGCGGCTTTGCTGCGCGCGAACATCGACGCCTTGCAAATCGACAATGCCAAAGACATCGAGCGCGCGATGGTTGCTGGCCTAGATGCCCCCATGGTCGACCGCTTGAAGCTCACGCCCAAAGTGCTGGAAACCTGCGCGCAAGGCTGCGAACAGCTCGCCACCATGCCTGATGTGATTGGTGAAATCATTGGCATGAAGCAGCAGCCCAGCGGCATTCGCGTGGGTCAAATGCGTGTGCCCTTGGGCGTGTTCGGCATGATTTTTGAAAGCCGCCCCAACGTGACGATTGAAGCTGCTTCGCTCTCTATCAAGAGTGGCAACGCGTGTATCTTGCGTGGCGGTTCTGAGGCGATTGACTCTAACAAAGCCTTGGCCAAGTTGGTGCAACAAGCCTTGAGCGAAAGCGGCTTGCCCACAGACGCGGTGCAACTGGTGCAAACCACCGACCGCGAAGCTGTGGGCCACCTCATTGCCATGCCCGAGTTTGTGGATGTCATCATCCCGCGCGGCGGCAAAGGTTTGATCGAGCGGATCAGCCGTGAGGCCAAAGTGCCCGTCATCAAACATTTGGATGGCAACTGCCACACTTATGTGGACGACCCTTGTGACATGGCTATGGCGGTGACTGTGGCCGACAACGCCAAGACCCAAAAGTACAGCCCATGTAACGCCAGCGAAAGCTTGGTGGTGGCGCGTGGCGTGGCAGCAGAGTTCTTGCCCAAGATTGGCGCGATCTACGCCGCCAAAGGCGTAGAGATGCGTTGCTGCCCAGTGGCCAAAGCTATCCTCACGCAAGTCAAAGGCGCCAACCTTAAAGACGCGACTGAGCAAGATTGGTTTGAAGAATATTTGGGCCCTATCATCAGCATCAAAGTGGTTGAAGGTTTGGATGCGGCGATTGCGCACATCAACCACTATTCCAGTCACCACACCGAATCCATCCTCACGCGTGACCACATGCACGCCCAACGCTTTTTGCGCGAGGTGGATTCATCGAGTGTGATGGTCAACGCCAGCACCCGTTTTGCAGATGGTTTTGAATACGGTTTGGGGGCTGAAATAGGCATTTCCACCGACAAATTCCATGCGCGTGGCCCTGTGGGCATCGAAGGCTTGACCTCCTTGAAATACGTGGTGCTGGGCCAGGGCGAAATTCGCGTTTAAACCACACTTTTTAGAGAGTTCCCTCTCTAAAAAATGCGTGGGCCATAGGTCCTAAAATGATCCTTCACTTTTTGAGACACCATGGTTCCACACCTCATCACGGCCCTCAATGGCCCCATCAACGAGCTTGAGCAACGCATCCTCGATTCCATGCCCGCCATCGAGCGCTGGTTTCGTTTGGAGTGGATGGAGCACACGCCTCCGTTCTATACCTCGGTTGATATTCGCAACGCAGGCTTCAAGCTCGCACCGGTAGACACCAACCTCTACCCTGGCGGCTGGAACAACCTCACGCCTGAGATGCTGCCCCTCGCAGTGCAAGCCGCCATGGCCGCGATTGAAAAGATCTGCCCTGAAGCGCGCAACCTGCTGTTGATTCCAGAGAACCACACACGCAACACCTTCTACTTGTCGAACGTGGCGCAGTTGCAGCGCATCTTCCACATGGCGGGTTTGAATGTGCGCGTGGGTTCCATCAATCCCGAGATCAAAGAAAACACCACGATTGATTTGCCGAATGGCGACAGCGTGACGTTGGAGCCGGTCATTCGCAGCAAGTACCGTTTGGGCTTGAAAGACTTTGACCCATGCACCATCTTGCTCAACAACGATCTAAGCGCCGGCATTCCCGGCATCTTGGAAGACTTGCACGAACAGCATTTGTTACCACCGCTACACGCAGGCTGGAGCGTGCGCCGCAAGAGCAAACACTTTGAGTGCTACGAAGAAGTGGCCAAACGCTTTGGCAAGTTGCTGGGCATTGACCCATGGCTGATCAACCCCATGTTCAACCAGTGCGGCGAAGTCAACTTTGCCGAAGGCACAGGCATGGAATGTTTGCAAACCAATGTGGATGCCTTGCTCACCAAGATCAAGCGCAAATACAAAGAGTACGGCATCAACGAAAAGCCTTTCGTCATCGTCAAGGCCGACAACGGTACTTACGGCATGGGCATCATGACGGTGCGCGATGTCAAAGACTTGGATGCACTCAACCGTAAGACCCGCAACAAAATGAGCGTGGTCAAAGACGGTCAAGAGGTGAGTCAAGTCATCATTCAAGAAGGCGTGCTCACGCACGAGCGCTTGAACGATGCCGTGGCTGAACCCGTGGTCTACATGATGGACCGCTATGTGGTGGGCGGCTTCTACCGCGTGCATGCTGACCGTGGCGTGGACGAGAACTTGAACGCACCTGGCGCGAGCTTTGTACCGCTGGCTTTCGAGCAAAGCGCGCACACGCCGCAGCCTGGCATGAAACCCGGTGCAAGTGCACCGAACCGTTTTTACATGTATGGCGTCATCGGTCGTTTGGCCATGTTGGCAGCGAGCTATGAGCTAGAAGCCACTGACCCTGAAGCAGAAAACTACGACTGAGGTCAGTGATGGAACAACACGGCAAATCGTCGCTTGCGGCGCTCACCTTGGGCGCGATTGGCGTTGTGTACGGCGACATCGGCACCAGTGTGCTGTACGCGATGAAGGAAGTGTTTGGCTCCGGCCATGTGGCGTTCACGCCCGACAACGTGTTTGGCATTTTGTCGATCTTCTTTTGGACGCTGACCACCATCGTTTCCGTGAAGTACGTGTTGTTGGTTTTGCGTGCCGACAACAACGGAGAGGGCGGTTTGGTTGCCATGCTGGCCTTGGCATCGATGGCGGTCAAAGACAAACCCGCGTTGCGTAACAAGATGATGCTGGTGGGTATTTTTGGGACCTGCTTGTTTTATGGCGATGGTGTTATCACGCCCGCCATTTCTGTGCTGTCGGCGGTGGAAGGTTTAGAGGTGGTGTCGCCCGGCCTCAAGCGTTATGTGATCCCGCTGACCTTGTTTATTTTGTTTGGTTTGTTCTTTGTGCAAAAAAACGGTACCAGCGGCATTGGTAAGTTTTTTGGGCCTATTACTTTGGTGTGGTTTGGCGTCATTGCCGCGTTGGGCGTTTATCACATCGTTGACCATCCAGAAATTTTGTGGGCCTTGAGCCCGCACCATGCTTTGCGTTTCATGTTCACCGAGCCTGAGGTGACCTTCTTGATTTTGGGTGCTGTGGTGTTGTGTGTGACGGGCGGCGAAGCCTTGTACGCAGACATGGGGCACTTTGGAAAGAAGCCCATTCGGTTGGCTTGGTTTGCAGTGGTCATGCCTTGTTTGGTGTTGAACTACTTTGGCCAAGGCGCTTTGTTGTTGGCAGAGCCTGAAGCTGTGAAAAATCCTTTTTACATGATGGCCCCCGATTGGCTTCTCGTGCCTTTGGTGTGTTTGGCCACAGCCGCGACCGTGATCGCGTCACAGGCGCTGATCACAGGTGCTTTCAGTGTGACCAAGCAAGTGGTTCAAATGGGTTTCTTGCCACGTTTGCAAGTGCTGCACACCAGCGTGCGAGACACGGGCCAAATTTATATTCCGTTGGTGAACTGGGGCTTGTTTGCCATCATCGTGTTGGCTGTAGCCATGTTCAAGTCGTCTAGCAACTTGGCCGCTGCTTATGGCATTGCGGTGTGTACCGACATGCTTATTACCACCGTGCTGACATTCTTTGTGATTCGTTACAGCTGGAAATACCCACTGTGGTTGTGTTTGGTTTCTACGGGATTTTTCTTTGTGGTTGACATCACCTTTTGGGCGTCAAACTTGCTCAAGCTGGTCGAAGGCGGGTGGTTCCCCTTGTTGATTGCTTCCGTCATCATGCTGCTCATGCTCACATGGCGTGACGGTCGTGCCATCCTCTACGAAAAGCGTCAAGCAGATGCTTTGGAGTTGCGTAGCTTTTTAGAAGCTGTGTTCATAGCTCCGCCACTGCGCGTGGAAGGCTCGGCCGTGTTCTTGACCAGTGGCAAAGGCTCTGTGCCCAATGCGATGCTGCACAACCTCAAACACAACAAAGTGCTTCATAAGCAAAACCTCTTTGTGAATGTGCAAAACCACGAAGTTCCTTGGATTGAAGAAGATAAGCGCTTAGAGGTTGAAGCCTTGGGCAATGACTGTTGGCAAGTGGTGGTGCATTACGGATTCAAAGATGATCCAGATGTGCCGGGTGCGTTGTCAATGTTGGGCGATATGGGCTGCAAGTTGGAGCCCATGAGCACCAGCTATTTCTTGTCTCGCGACAGCATCGTGCCCACCGTGGGTGCAGCCATGTCTGAGTGGAGAGAGAAGCTGTTTTCTCAGATGCACCTCAACGCCAGCTCTGCTGCCGACTTCTTGAACTTGCCTAGCAACTCCGTGGTGGAGCTGGGCAGCAAAATTGAAATCTAATCCTATGCACATCCTCTTCGTCGCAGACCCGCTGTCGTCCTTCAAGATTTACAAGGACACCACGTTTGCGATGATGCGTGAAGCGCAACGCCGCGGTCACCAACTCATGGCTTGCAAGCCGCAAGACATCGTGTGGCAAAGCGGCCAGCAAGTGTCGGCGCGCGTGCAACACGTGCATCTGACGGGTGATGCAAAAGATTGGTTTGAAGTGCAAAGTGTGGACGACCACTACGCACTCAAAAGTGCCGATGCCATCGTCATGCGCAAAGACCCACCGTTTGACAGCGAGTACTTTTACGCCACGCACTTGCTAGAGCAAGCTGAGCGTGAAGGTGCGAAGGTATTCAACAAACCCGCTGCCTTGCGTGACCATCCTGAGAAGTTGGCCATTTTGGAATTCGCCCAATTCATCAGCCCCACGCTGGTGACGCGCAGTGCCGATGCGATTCGGGCATTTCATGCACAGCACCGAGACATCATCTTGAAGCCGCTCGACGGCATGGGCGGTATGGGCATCTTCCGTGTGAAGGACGATGGATTGAACCTGGGCGCAATTACAGAGACCCTCAACCGTGATGGTGCACAAACCGTGATGGTGCAAAAGTTCATTCCCGCCATCGACAAAGGCGACAAGCGCGTGCTCGTCATCGGTGGCAAAGTCGTGCCCTATTGCTTGGCCCGCATCCCGCAAGGTGGCGAAGTGCGCGGTAACTTGGCTGCAGGCGGCAAAGGTGTGGCCCAGCCCATCTCTGCACGTGACCAAGAAATCGCAGAAGACCTTGGCCCCATCCTTGCCAAGCGTGGTTTATTGTTGGTCGGCTTGGATGTGATTGGTGACTGCCTCACCGAGGTGAACGTGACCAGCCCTACGTGTTTTCAAGAGATCTTTGATCAGACTGGCTTCGATGTGGCGGCTATGTTTATTGACGCGCTTGAGGCTGCGGCTAAAAAGTAATTCAGTCTCGCAGCTGCCCATCCACAAACACCTTTAACTCGCCCGAAGCAAATGGTGTCCACACCTCATTGGTTGTCAGAGGCGCAGTGACAACAACAGCCACACGGTCATCGGGTGACGCGTGTTCAGCAAAGTTAATGCTCATATCTTGATCACTCAAAGTCGCCTTTGAAAACGGATGTTTGCGTTCGATGTAGCAAAGGTTGGTCGAAGCATGTGCCCACAATGCCTGACCGTTCGACAACAAAAAGTTAAATGTTCCGTGCTTGGCAATTTGTGGCACGAGCTCTTGCAGGGTGAGTGTCAACTCATAAATAGGGGGCATGTCTGCATGAGACTTGGCCAGCTCTTGCATCAACCAACAAAAAGCCAATTCGCTATCGGTGTCGCCCACAGGCTTAAAGCCGCCGTGCAAGCGCGGGGCGAAGTTCTCTAAGTTTCCGTTGTGGGCAAACACCCAGTAGCGGCCCCACAATTCACGCACAAACGGGTGGCAGTTCTCCAGCGACACCACACCTTGCGTGGCCTTGCGGATGTGTGATATCACATTGCGGCTTTTGATCGGATACTTGCGGATCAATTCGGCCACGGGCGATGTGCTGGCTGGCAAGTGGTCAATGAAATGGCGTAAACCACGGTCTTCTTCAGACCCTTCAAAAAAGGCAATGCCCCAGCCGTCTGCATGGTGGTCCGTCACGCCTGCGCGTTGGGCGAATCCACTGAAGCTAAAGGTCGCGTCTGTGGGGTTTTTGCAGTTCAGTCCGAGCAGTTGGCACATGGTCTTAGTCGGGCGAGTTGAATGAGGTGGCGCAGGCTTGGCAAATGCAAGCCTTGTTTTGTGCGGCGGCAGGTACCTTGGCCAGTAACTCGGGGGAGAACGCCATGTTCACACACCAACACACGTTCATCGGTTGACCTGTTGATTTGGCCAATTCCATGGCACAAAGATTAGGCTGGCCACACAAAGGGCAAGCGCAGGGATCAACTGGGGCCGATAGGGGTTTGGGCATGCCTCAAAGTGTAGCGAAGCGAACAAGGCACAATTGCAAAATCTTATGTACGAATTCCCGCCAACGCCTGAAGCCGCCCAGTTGCGGCTTGACCATGTCAGCCCCAAAGACTATGCACACACGCGCAATGCCTTGGATGGTGCGGTCACACATTTGTCGCCGTACCTGACGCATGGGTTTTTGAGCGTGACCGATGTGGCCAGTGCCATGTACCACCAGTATCGCGTGGGCGTGCAGCACAAGCTGATTTACGAGCTGGGTTGGCGTGAGTATTTTCAGCACATGCATCAGCATTTGGGCGATGGCATTGGTGAGTCGTTGCGCGAAGGTGTGTTGCCGGATGCGGAGTACAGCACCGAGTTGCCTGAAGACGTGCGCCATGCGTGCACCCGTGTGCCAGTGATCGACAACGCCATTCGCATGCTCTACACCACGGGCTATTTGCACAACCATGCGCGCCTGTGGGTCGCTAGCTATATCGTGCACTTGCGCAAAGTGCATTGGCGCGTCGCTGCAGATTGGATGTACAGCCATTTGTTAGATGGTGACATTGCCAGTAATTACCTCAGCTGGCAGTGGGTGGCGGCTACCGGTAGTCATAAGCCGTATTTATTCAATGCGGATACGGTTGAAAAATTTGCCCCAGAAATTTGGTACAGCCGTGGCACGTCGATTGACGTGAGTTATGAGCTGATGGAAATTCTGGCCACCAGTCAGGCGACCGTCGCGCAAGTGCGCAAGAACGAATTAGCTTGGGATGAGCCAGCTGTGTTTGCTGAACCGCCAGCTGAATTAGGCTTTACAAAACCTGTCGCCGCTGACGTGACAGGCAAGCATGTGTGGCTGGTGCATCCTTGGGTACTGGCCGATTTGCCAGAGGACTTGCCAGACGACGTGATGTGCGTAGCCGTGGTCTTTGCAGAACACACACATGCGCATCCGTGGAATGCTTTGCGCTGGAATTTTGTGGGTGAGCGCATGGCAGCGCTCACGTCGCATCGCTGGTTTGGCTCAGCTGAAGCCGTGTTGCAGGCATTGACTGGTGCGCAGAGCGTGCAAACTGTGGCGCATCTGTGTTTGCCAGACTTGGCTGAGAGCAATGTTCAGTTAAGGCCTGCGCCGCGCTTGTTCCGTCAACTCGACAAGCCCATGGACTCGTTCAGCAAATGGTGGGTGCAGGTGAACAAAAACGTGCGCCATTTGCAGCAACTGGTCTACCCATTGCCGACACGCACGCCTTAAACGTGCGTTGGTGCGCCTTATTCTCCCGGCGCAGGTGTGACCTTGGTGATGAAGTATTCGGTTTCGCCAAAGCAGCTTGGTAGCCCTTTGTGCTGTTCATACTCAATCACCACTTTCTGTCCAATGCGTGCGTTGATTTGGTCGGCGATCGCATCATCGCGGACAGTGAAAGCAAATTTCTCGGGTACGGCTGGCAACGTAGCTAAAGCGCGAATTTGCTCGCCCTCCCACGTTTTGCAAATCCAACCCTTGTAAGAGAGCTTTTGCACAAAGCCAACGCTGTCACCCTTGGAGTAAGTGAAGTGGTACGAAAACAGCAGGTAGACGCCAACGCCAATGACCACTGTCAATACCAGTCCAATCACGGTGCGCAAGGCAAAGCGAAGGGTGGCGCTAATCAAGGGATGTGTCATGGGAATGGTTCAATCAAAATATGCAATGGTTGAATCATAGTTCGCTGAGTGAAAAAAAACGGCTCCCAAAGGAGCCGTTCTCTTTTTGTTTCACCTAGCGATGATTAAGCTTGACCAGCCTTCACTTTAGGCGTTGCCCGCCTTGACCTTCAAGCGCCAGGCGTGCAGCAATGGCTCGGTGTAGCCGCTAGGCTGCTCTTTACCTTTGAACACCAAGTCGAGGGCGGCTTGGTAAGCCGCGCCTTTGGCAAAGCGGCCCGCCATTTTTTGGTAAGCCTTGTCGCCAGCGTTTTGCTTGTCCACCACGGAAGCCATGCGCTTGAAAGTCTCTTTGACTTCAGCGGGGGTCACCACACCGTGGTGCAACCAGTTGGCGATGTGTTGGCTAGAAATGCGCAGCGTGGCACGGTCTTCCATCAGGCCCACGTTGTGGATGTCTGGAACTTTGGAGCAGCCCACGCCTTGGTCAATCCAGCGCACGACATAGCCCAAGATGCCTTGCACGTTGTTGTCCAACTCTTGCTGCTTCTCAGCTGGTTTCCAGTTGGGCTTGTTCGTCACAGGTATTTGCAACAAGTCGTTCAAGATGCTGTCACGCACTTTGGTGTAGTTGACCTTTTCCAATTCTTTCTGCACGTCCACCACTCTGACTTGGTGGTAGTGCATGGCGTGCAACACAGCGGCTGTGGGGCTTGGCACCCAAGCAGTGTTGGCACCCGCTTTGGGGTGACCAATTTTTTGTTTCAACATTTCGGCCATCAGGTCGGGCATGGCCCACATGCCTTTGCCGATTTGTGCTTTGCCGCGCAAGCCGCATGACAAACCTGCCAATACGTTGTTCTTTTCGTAGGCTTGAATCCATGCGCTGGTCTTCATATCGCCTTTGCGCAACATGGGGCCAGCTTGCATGGCGGTGTGCATTTCGTCGCCGGTACGGTCCAAGAAGCCGGTATTGATGAACGCCACGCGGCTGGCCGCTGCGGCGATACAGGCTTTCAAGTTCACGCTGGTGCGACGCTCTTCGTCCATGATGCCAAGCTTGACGGTGCTGTCAGCCAAGCCCAAAACTTTCTCGACACGGCCAAACAACTCGCAGGCAAACGCCACTTCGGTGGGGCCGTGCATTTTGGGTTTGACGATGTAGACAGAACCCGTGCGTGAGTTGCGAATGCCTTTTTTACCGTGGCCTTGCAGGTCGTGCAAAGCGATGGTTGTGGTGATGACCGCGTCCATGATGCCTTCTGGGATTTCGTGCATCGCGCCGTCTTTACCTTTGTAAAGAATGGCGGGGTTGGTCATCAAGTGGCCCACGTTGCGAAGGAACAGCAATGAACGGCCGTGCAATTTGACGGGCTGGCCGTCTTTGCCTTTGTATTCGCGGTCTGCATTCAAACCACGTGTGAAGGTCTTGCCTGCCTTTTCAACGGTTTCGGTCAAGGTGCCCTTGACGATGCCCAACCAGTTGCCGTAGGCCAACACTTTGTCGTCCGCGTCCACCACTGCCACCGAGTCTTCCAAGTCGAGGATGGTGGACAAAGCGGCCTCCACGATCAGGTCGCTCACCCCGGCTGGGTCAGTTGCGCCGATGGCGGTGTTGCGGTTGATTTGCAAGTCGAGGTGCAAGCCGTTGTGCACGAACAGCACAGACGATGGCTCAGACATCTTGCCTTGGAAGCCAACAAACTGAGCGGCTTTGGCCAGCTTGGTGGTCTTGCCACCTTTGAGCGTGACGACCAACTCACCGTTCACTACGGCGTAGCCGGTGGAGTCGATGTGTGAACCGCTCTTCAAGGGCACGGTACGGTCCAGTACGAAGCGTGCATATTGAATAACCTTCGCGCCACGCTTGGGGTTGTAAGCACCTGCTTTTTCGCAGCCGTGGGCTTCAGAAATAGCGTCCGTGCCATACAAAGCGTCATACAAAGAACCCCAACGTGCGTTGGCTGCGTTCAAGGCGTAACGTGCATTGAGCACAGGCACCACGAGTTGTGGGCCAGCTTGCAAGGCCAATTCGGCGTCGACGTTTTTGGTGGTGGCTTTGACCTTCTCGGGTTGTGGCACGAGGTAGCCAATTTTTTCCAAGAACTTGCGGTAGGCCTTCATGTTCTTGATGGGGCCTGGGTTGGCGCTGTGCCAAGTGTCCATCTCAGTTTGCAGGCGGTCACGCTCTGCCAACAAGGCGATGTTCTTAGGTGCCAAGTCTTGCACGATGGCGTCGAAACCCTTCCAGAATTTATCGCTGCTCACGCCGGTGTCGGGCAACACTTTGGTCTCGATGAATTTGTGCAAATTGGTGGCAACTTGCAAGTTGTGCACGGCAGTGCGCTTGGTGGTGTCTTGGCTCATGATGAGGTCTCTCTGGATAAATCAAAAACGGGAAATCAATACGAATCTTATTGGATTGCGGTGGGTGGATTGCATCGCCAGCTTTTGGGCTGTCGTGACAAATAGGGTGGTAATCGCTCGGTTGGCGTTTATTTCTCGGGCACCAGCAAATGGCCGTGACGCAAGCCGCGCCAAGTTTGCAGGGTTAATCCAAGAATCAGCAACGAGGTCAAGGCCAGCATCACGGTGGCTGGCAGCTCCAGCCATGCGCCACCAGACTCTTGCGACATGCGCAACGTGAAGGCGGTGAAGGCGGCGCTTGGGAAGCTTGTTGCCCAATATGGCATGCCAAATGCGTGCTCACGGATGGTGTGAATTTTGGTGAGGACCAAAGCCAAGAAGAAAGCGCCAATGCCCCAAACAGACCAAACGAGAGCGATGGGCGCATCCAACTGCAACAAACTCAAGCCAACCAAGGAGGGTGGGACCAACGCGATGAACCATGTAGGTGCCATGCGTGCCGGCAGCGGGCCGGCTTGTCCCACACGCACAAACAGCATCGTTTGCAAAATAGGCCAAAAGAACAGGCCCACACCAAACTGTGCTGTCGCCCAGTTTTCTAAACCGATGGGTACACCACCAATGGGGGCGAGCACATTCCCGACAACTGGGATAAAAAATACAGGCGTGAAGGTGGCCCATTGAAAGCCGCCGTTTTCAGCGCTGTTGAGCCAGCGTCCAACCACCCAAACTGTGGCAGCGATTTCCAAGATAGAGCCCACGCACCACGCAAACGTCAACAATGTGTTGAGCGTGCTGGAAGTGCCCCAAAACAAATGAACGCCCAAGCTGACCAACAACCAAATTGAAATGGGCAAGGTGGCCATGAAAGCGTGACGCACAGGATGACGCAAATCCGCAGCCACGGCATGGGGATGTGCGCTGAGTCGAATCACACAAGCGATGCACAGCAACACAAAGACGAACAAAGAAAACGCAGCACCGACCAAGCCAAGGCCAAGCGCCATGTCGCCAAAAATATCGGAGGCTTTTAGCCATGCTTGTGACAAACCACACCAACCCATGACCAAGGCAAACCACGCTGGTGCGAGGTACTCCAAAGATGCGATGGTGCGGGTTGTTCGGCTAGGGGTGTGGTGTGGGGATTCAGGTGTAGTCATCCTCTAATTTTAGGTCTTAGCTCAATCACTTGGGTGTGTGGATAATTGCCTCATGGACAAACTCAAAGCCTTTGAGTCTTTTGTGTCGGTGGCCTTGAAAGGCAGCTTGACCGCTGCAGCCAAAGCCGAGGGCGTAGCCCCCGCCATCATGGGGCGACGCTTAGACAGCTTGGAAGCGCACTTGGGCGTCAAGCTCTTGGTGCGCACCACACGACGCATCACGCTCACCCACGAAGGCACTGCATTCCTCGAAGACTGTCAACGCTTGCTGGCCGAAGTGGCCAACGCCGAGGCGAGCGTCAGTGCGGGCGGCCTCAAAGCCAGTGGGCACTTGCGCATTACCGCGCCAGCGGGTTTTGGTCGGCGTCATGTTGCGCCCTTGGTCCCCAAATTTCACAGCATGCACCCTGATGTGACGGTGTCGCTCAACCTGAGCGATCGCGTGGTGGATTTGGCCGCTGAAGGCTTTGACTGCGCCGTGCGCGTGGGCGATTTGCCCGACTCATCCTTGGTGAGTGTGCGCATGGCTGACAACCGCCGCTTGTGTGTGGCCACCCCTGAATTTTTAAAGCGCTACGGCACACCCAAAGTTCCAAGCGATTTGATGCGGTTTCAATGCTTAACGCTCTCCAGCGACGCATCCCAAACACGCGGTTGGGCATTTCGCGTGCCCGTCAATGGCAAAGGCCAAGAGGGTCAAACACACGAAGTAATTCACCTTCGCCCTAGCGGCCCGATGGACTGCTCGGACGGTCAAGTTCTGCATGATTGGTGTTTGGCGGGCCACGGCATTGCATGGCGCAGCACATGGGAGGTCGAGGCAGAAATCACCAGCGGCAAACTTGTCCCTGTGTTGGAAGAGTTTGCTGCGTCACCCAATGGCATTTATGCCGTGTTCTCACAGCGCAAGCACTTGCCTCTGCGATTGCGCTTGTGGATTGACTTTCTCAAAGATCATTACGGTCATGCCAACTACTGGAGTGCGGCTGCATGACACAACATCAAATCAAAGAAGTGGTGCTGTGTGCCGACGACTACGCACTCAACGCACCTGTGTCGCAAGGCATCGTGGCTTTGGCAGTGTTGGGCCGCTTAAGCGCCACCAGTGTGATGAGCCTCTCTCCTCGTTGGGCGGAAGATGTGGTGGCTTTGCGCGATGTGCGCGAGCGTTTGGACGTGGGGGTGCATCTTGATTGGACGAGTAGTTTTGCAGTTGACTTGGCGGATGGCCGAGGTTTGACAGCGACCAAATTGCGTGCTGCTTTGCGCCTGTGTGATCAACAAAACATTGAGGATCAAATTGAACGTCAACTCGATGCCTTTGAAGCCCAATGGCAAGCACCGCCAGACCACATTGACAGTCATCAGCATGTTCACCAATTGCCTGTATTTCGCCAAGCATTGATGCATGTGTTGGTGCGGCGCTACGGCACGATTGCGCATCGTCCTTGGTTGCGAGTGTCATCTGGCATTGCGCCGTTGGAGAAAATGGCGCGTAGTTACGCATGGCCATCTGTCGGTCCAGTATTGGGTACCTATGGCTTTAACGCCAGCATGGATGACTTCGCCCGCCACATGCAAGGCTGGCTGGCCAGTACGCCCGCAGACAAACCTGCGCTCATCATGTGCAACCCCGCCGTCTCGGCCCAAGCCGATGATCCGCTGGGCAACACTCGCAAGCGTGAGTTTGCTTACCTGGCTGGCCACGACTTTGTGCAGCATTTGGTGGATGCCAGCGTGCGCGTGGTGCGGGGCAGTGGAAAACCGATGCTTCCGGTTTAATTGAGATGGCTTGAGGGTCTTGTGCCCCGTAAAATCTAGCCATGCTCCAAGTTAAACAAGAATTGCTGGCCGCTCTGAGCCAAGCCCTCGACGGTTTGTTGCCCGGTTCCGGCAACAAGGCTGCTTTTGAATCTCCCAAGGTCGCCGCGCATGGCGACTACGCCATTACTGCCGCCATGCAGCTGGCCAAGCCCCTCAAGCTCAACCCTCGTCAGCTCGGCGAACAGCTGCGCGACGCGCTGCTGGCTGCGCCCGTGTACCAACAGTGGGTGCAAGACATCGAAATTGCTGGCCCCGGCTTTATCAACATCCGTTTGAAGCCTGCTGCCAAGCAACAAATCGTGCGTGAGGTGTTGGCTGCCAAAGAGCGATTCGGCTTTCAAGCTGACAACGGTCAGCGCGTGTTGGTCGAGTTCGTTTCTGCCAACCCCACCGGACCGCTGCACGTGGGCCACGGCCGCCAAGCGGCATTGGGTGACGCGATTTGTAACTTGTTTGCCACGCAAGGCTTCAACGTGTACCGCGAGTTTTATTACAACGACGCGGGCGTGCAGATCAACACTTTGGCCAAGAGCACGCACTTCCGTGCCCAAGGCATCAAGCCCGGTGATGCGAGTTGGCCTGTGGACCCCGAAAATCCAGAGAGCAAAGCGTTCTACAACGGCGACTACATCCAAGACATAGCCACTGATTTCTTGGCTGGCAAAACCGTCAAGTCCGATGACCGCGAATTCACTGCCAGCGGCGATGTGAACGATGTGGACGGCATGCGCGAATTTGCCGTGGCCTATCTGCGTCACGAGCAAGACCTCGACTTGAAAGCCTTTGACGTCAAGTTCGACAACTACTACTTGGAAAGCAGTCTGTACACCAGCGGCAAAGTGGCCGATGCGGTGAGCCGCTTGCAAGCAGCAGGCAAGACCTACGAGCAAGACGGCGCGTTGTGGCTCAAGTCAACCGACTACGGCGACGACAAAGACCGTGTGATGAAAAAAACAGACGGCACGTACACCTACTTTGTGCCTGATGTGGCGTACCACATCACCAAGTGGGAGCGCGGCTTCACCAAGGTGGTGAACATCCAAGGTACTGACCACCACGGCACGATTGCCCGCGTGCGCGCAGGCTTGCAAGCCGCCAATGTGGGCATCCCCGAGGGCTACCCCGACTACGTGTTGCACACCATGGTGCGCGTGATGCGCGGTGGCGAAGAGGTGAAAATTTCTAAGCGCGCCGGCAGCTACGTGACATTGCGCGATTTGATCGAGTGGACGAGCAAAGACGCGGTGCGTTTCTTCTTGCTGAGTCGTAAGCCCGACACCGAGTACACCTTCGACGTGGACTTGGCCGTGCAAAAGAACAACGACAACCCCGTGTACTACGTGCAATACGCACACGCCCGCATTTGTTCGGTGCTGCGTGCGTGGGCCGACAAAGACGGTGGCGATGTGGCTTCGCTACAAGACGTGGACTTGTCTGCGCTCGAAAGCCCACAAGCGCAAGCCCTGATGCTGCAACTGGCCAAGTACCCTGCGATGTTGACCGCCGCATCGGCCGACTTTGCACCGCATGACGTGACTTTCTACTTGCGCGATCTCGCAGCCAGCTACCACAGCTATTACGATGCCGAGCGCATCTTGGTGGACGACGAAGCAGTGAAAAAAGCGCGACTGGCACTCGTCGCTGCCACCGCACAGGTGCTGCACAATGGCTTGGCGGTATTGGGTGTGTCAGCCCCCGCCAGCATGTAATTAGGACGGAGATTTTGAGCATGAATCAGCAACGCGGCAGCACTTTGGTGGGCTTCATCATTGGTTTGGTGGTGGGCTTGGCCGTGGCTTTGGGGGTCGCGATTTACGTCACCAAAGTGCCGATTCCGTTCATGAGCAAAGGCCCAGCACGCTCTGCGGATTCGGATGCTGCCGAAGCTGAAAAAAACAAAGACTGGGATCCGAATGCTCCGCTTTACAGCAAGAAAGCAGGCAAGTCTGGGGATAAGGCGGAAGAATCAAGCACAGACGCCGCAGCCAAGGTTGATCCCAAGAGTGCAGATCCCTTAGGTGATTTGGCCAAAGTGAAATCAGCCGAGCCCAAGCCAGAAGTGAAAGCCAAAGCTGAAACTAAAACGCCTGAGGCTAAACCCGTAGAGGCAAAGCCCGCTGAGGCAAAGCCCGCTGAGGCCAAGATGCCCGAGGTCAAGCCTGCAGATGCCAAAGCCGCTGAGCCTGCCAATGCAGACCCCTTTATTTACTTTGTACAAGCGGGCGCTTACCGCAGCAACGAAGAAGCCCAGGCTCAACGTGCCAAAACCGCCATGCTGGGTTTGGATACCAAAATCAGCGAACGTGATCAAGGCGGGCGGTCTGTTTACAGAGTCCGTGTGGGCCCGATGGACAAAGCCGAGGCCGAGCGCGTGCGTGCCAAACTAGAAGCCGCTCACATTGATTCCGCCATGGTGCGGGTGCAACGTTAAACACCAAGAGGTAACCCATGAAACGTCGTGATTTTTCTTTAGCTGCCGCTGCCACTGTGGCAGGTTTGCCATTGGCTGCACAGGCCCAAGGTCCTGCCGCTGCCAAGCCTGTAGAAGGCAAAGACTATTTGTCACTCGACAAGCGTGTGCCGACCGACGTTGGCACAGGCAAGATCGAAGTCTTGGAATTCTTTTGGTACAGCTGCCCACATTGCCACTCTTTTGAGCCACAGTTTGCTGCGTGGGTCAAAGCAGCCCCCAAAGACGTGGTGGTGCAGCGTGTGCCTGTGCGTTTCCGAGATGACTTTGAAGCACAACAACGTGCGTACTATGTGTTCGAGTCACTCAATATGGTTGACGCCATGCACGGCAAGTTGTTTCACGCGATTCACACCGAGCGTCAGCAGCTCAACAACGCGCAAGCCTTGGCCGCATGGGCCAATAAAAACGGTTTGCCCGAGAAGAAGTTCATGGACACGTTCAACAGCTTTGGTGTCGCCACCAAATCGCGACGCGCCACACAGCTGCAAGACGCGTTCAAAGTGCAGGGCGTGCCTGCCCTTGGCATCGCCGGTCGTTTCTACACTGATGGCGGCTTGGCCCAGACGATGGACCGTGCCCTGCAAGTGGCTGACTATTTGATTGGCGAAGTGCGCCGCGGCCGTTAAGCAATTGGTGGTTTCAGCCCCACAGGCTGTGCGTCAGCACGAAAATTGCTTCCTTTAGATGGTTAGAATGCCATCAACTCAACGAGCAATATTCGTGCCTTGACTTCATTTGCTTCATTCTCTCTCGCTCTCTTGATGGCCGTTGTGCCGGTAGCGGCGTCGGCGGAAAAAGCAGACCGAGAAAAACCCACCAACATCGAAGCCGATAACCTGGTGCATGACGAACTCAAGCAAGTCAGTATTTTTACCGGCCGTGCCGTACTGACCCGAGGCACGATGGTCATGCGTGGTGCACGCATTGAAATGCGTGAAGATGCCGATGGCTACCAATCTGGCGTCATCCTTCCTGAACCCAACAAACGCGCTTTCTTTCGCCAAAAGCGTGAAGGTAATGATGAGTTCATGGAAGGTGAAGCCTTGCGAATTGAGTTTGATGGCAAGAACGATCGCATCAAGCTCATCAATTCTGCGGAAGCTCGGCGCTATCGCGGCGCAGTGCTGACAGACCAGATGACCGGCAACCTGATCATTTACGACAATTTGGCCGATGTATTGAGCATTGACGGCCAAGCCGCCAAAGACGGTAGCAGTGGAAGTTCGGGGCGAGTCAAAGCTGTGCTCGTGCCGCGCAAAAAAGCATTGGAACCACAGTGACCGAAACCCTATCCCCAACCCATAGCCCTGATAAGACAGAAAGCCGTCTGGAAGCGCGCCACCTGCAAAAAGCATATGGCAGCCGCAAAGTGGTGCACGATGTGTCTATCGCTGTGAACAAAGGCGAAGTGGTGGGTTTGCTAGGGCCTAACGGTGCAGGCAAGACCACGTCTTTCTACATGATCGTGGGCTTGGTGCGCGCCGATGGTGGCAGCATCACCATCGACGGCCAACCTGTCGCGCATTTGCCGATCCACCGCCGTTCGCGTTTAGGTCTGAGCTATTTGCCGCAAGAAGCATCCATCTTTCGCAAGCTCAATGTGGAAGACAACGTGCGTGCCGTGTTGGAGTTGCAGCGGGACGAAGACGGTAAGCCCTTGAAGAGTGACGACATTGAAAAGCGCCTGACCTCCTTGTTGCAAGAATTGCGCGTCGATCACTTGCGCATGTCACCTTCGGTGGCCCTATCAGGTGGCGAGCGACGCCGTGTCGAGATTGCACGCGCCTTGGCTACTGACCCGCGCTTCATCTTGCTAGACGAGCCTTTTGCGGGCATTGACCCCATTGCGGTGATTGAGATTCAACGCATCATCGGTTTCTTGAAAGCGCGCGGCATGGGGGTGCTCATCACCGACCACAACGTGCGTGAAACGCTGGGCATTTGTGATCACGCGTGCATCATCAGTGACGGCCGCGTGCTGGCGCAGGGCACGCCGCATGAAATCATCGAGAACGCGGACGTGCGCCGTGTTTATCTTGGCGAACATTTCCGAATGTGATCATGAAGCAAGGCTTATCACTCCGCGTATCTCAACATCTGGCGCTCACGCCCCAGTTGCAGCAGTCGATCCGACTGTTGCAGTTGTCGACACTGGAGTTGAGCCAAGAAATTGAGCAAATGCTCGACGAGAACCCGTTTCTCGACAAAGAATTTGAAGAAGCCCCGCGCGAAGAGTTTGGTCTTGACAAAGCCGATACACCTGCACGTGACGAAGAGGTGGAACCCGTGCGCGAAGTGCCATCGCTCGATGGCGGCATGTCTGAAATCACCGTGGACAACACGGCCAGCGATACCGAGCCCAGCGTCGACGGCGTGGCCGAAAGCTGGGATGGCGACGGCAGCGTTGAGTTTTCTGCCGACGACTCTGAATGGGGCGGCGACGCACCTGCGAGCAATAACAACAACACCGCCGACAGTGACACGGCAGACGCCACCGAGCTGGCGCGCATGCAAGAGTCGCTCACTTCGCACTTACACCGCCAAGCCTTGGCCCTGCGTCTGAGCCCGACCGATCAAGCGGCCTTGCGCTACTTGATTGAAAACCTGAACGACGACGGTTACCTTGAAGATACGCTGCGTAGTTTGGCCGAAGGTTTGGGCGGTGACGACGAAGAACAAATCGAAGAACTCGAACACCGCTTCCAAGTGGCCTTGTCGCTGCTGCAAAGCCTAGAGCCTGTGGGCGTGGGTGCTCGCGACTTGGCAGAGTGTTTGACGCTGCAGCTCAAAGCGCTTGAGCCCAAAGGCGAAGAAGCTTTGCAAATTCGCGACACCGCCATTCGCATGTGCAAGCAACCGATGGAGATGTTGGCCAAGCGCGACTTCAAACGCTTGGCGGTCATCGTGGGTGACAGTGAAGCCAATGTGAAAGTGGCGATTGCGCTGATTGGCCGCTTAGAGCCCAAGCCCGGTCGCCGCTTTGCCGATGTCGAGCGCAATGTGGTGGTCCCCGATGTGTTGGTGACGCGGGTGGGCAAGTCCACCACCGCGCCAAAGTTCAAGGTCGCATTGAACCCCGATGTGATGCCGCGTTTGCGCGTGCACGATATTTACGCCAACGCCCTCAAAGGCGGCAAAGGCGAAGCGCACGCAGGTTTGCAACAACGTTTGCAAGAAGCGCGTTGGTTCATCAAGAACATCCAGCAGCGCTTTGACACCATCTTGCGCGTGAGCAACGCGATTGCTGAGCGCCAGAAGAACTTCTTCATCCACGGCGAACTCGCCATGCGCCCCATGGTGCTACGCGAGATTGCCGAGGAGCTGGGGTTGCACGAGTCCACCATCAGCCGTGTGACGACCAACAAATACATGAGCACGCCCTACGGCACGTTTGAACTCAAGTATTTCTTTGGTTCTGGCTTGGAGACTGACAGTGGCAACAACGCTTCTAGTACGGCGGTGCGCGCGCTGATCAAGCAATTTGTGGCGAGCGAGAACCCCAAAAAGCCGCTGTCGGATAATCAGCTCTCCGAAATGCTCAAAGAGCAAGGCATTGAGTGCGCACGCCGCACCGTGGCCAAATACCGTGAGGCGCTGCGGATTGCGCCCACGACATTGCGCAAAGCGCTTTAAAGAATCCTATGAATCAATTACATCTCTTCTTGCCCTGTGCGGCAGGCGTCGAATCCTATTTGGCCGAGGAAGTGCGTCGCATCACTGGCGTGGGCGACGACGACATTCGCGCGTTTCGTGCGGGTGTGATGGTGCGCACCTCGTGGCGCGATGTGTTGCAGCTCAATTTGCACAGCCGTTTGGCTCAACGCGTGCTGGTGGAGTTGTCGCACACACAGTACCGTCAAGAGCAAGACCTGTATCGCGCTGCGGGTGAGGTGGCGTGGGAGCTGTGGTTCTCGCCCAAAGAAACCTTCAAGATTGAAATCACCGCGCAGCACAGCCCGCTCAAAAGCTTGAACTTTGCGGCGCTCAAAATCAAAGATGCGGTGGCTGACCGATTCCGTCACAAATTTGGTGTGCGCCCTGACGTCAACACGCAGTGGCCCGATGCGCGTATCTACGCCCACTTGACCACCGAGGAATGCACGCTCTACATCGACACCTCGGGTGAGCCCTTGTTCAAGCGTGGCTGGCGCGCTGACAAAGGCGATGCGCCGTTGAAAGAAACGTTGGCTGCCGCCATGTTGGCAGCCAGCGGTTGGAGTCAAGGCGATGGCACAGCGGCCAATCCCGAAGGCTGGGTGGCGCAAGGTGTGCCTTTGTATGACCCATGCTGCGGCAGCGGCACGATCGCGGTGGAAGCAGCGCAAATCGCTTGCAACATCGCGCCGGGCTCGATGCGCAAATTTGGTTTCCAAAAACTCATTCCTTACCAAGAGCACGTGTGGAACGGCTTGCTAGACAATGCCCGCGCTCAAGAGTGCGAGCCTCGTGCCCAAGTGTTTGGCAGTGATGTGGCTTTCCGTATGGTCGACTTCGCGCAACGCAACGCCGAGCGCGGTGGCGTAGCCCACGCCGTGCAGCTGCGCGGTGGTGATGCCCTGCAGCGTATGCCCCCCAGCGAAGTGCCCGGCGTGATGCTGGTCAACCCTCCTTATGGCGAACGTATCGAAGCCGCTGGTATTGCGGGTGCAGCCCGCCGCGCGCGTTATTCGCCGCCCACCGAATATGTGTCGCCCTATGAAGACGTTAATCAAAATGGCGATGCCGGTTTTGATGACGAAGCGCTTGGTGGTGGAAATAGCAACGGCATGCTGCGCGACGACGTGCCTCGCTTTGGCGCACGCGACATTGCACAGACTGAAGACGGCGGCGATTTCTTTGCGCAGCTGGCCAGCCACTGGAAGAAAAACTACGCCGGTTGGTCTGCATGGATGTTGACCCCAGACCTCAAGTTGCCAAGCCGCATGCGCTTCAAAGAATCGCGCCGCGTCCCCATGTGGAACGGCCCGATTGAGTGCCGCATGTTCCGCTTTGACTTGCGTGCAGGTTCGATGCGCAACAAACCCAACGATGCTCAGCCCACCGAGGGCAACGGGCCAGCGCAGTCGTGAGTGCTGAGCTGAGTGCGGGTGTCACCGCAGCACCCGTGCGTGTGGTGCTCGACACCAACATCGTGCTCGATCTGTGGCTTTACCAAGACGCAGCCACGCCCACGTTGTTGGCTGCGCTGGAAAACAAATCGGTGCAATGGCTGGCCACGCAAGTGATGCGAGACGAGCTTGAGCGCGTGCTGGCCTACACCCACATCGTCAAACGCTTGGCGTTCAGCCAGCTCACTGCTGAAGACATCTTGGCGCAGTTTGATGCGCACGCGCAACTGATGCCCATTGCGGGTAAAGCGCTGTATGTGTGCAAAGACGGCGATGACCAAAAGTTCATCGACTTAGCGGCACAACACAAAACCCAACTCATCAGCAAAGACAAAGCGGTGTTGACCATGCGCAACCGCATGGCGCGTTTGGGTGTGGCGGTGGGTAAGGTGTTTCCTGCGGCGTTGCCCGCTTAGAACCGGCTTAGTGCTGTTCGAGTAAATCTAGCAAAGTTTTCAGCGCATGTTGCGCCGCAGCTTCACGCACCGCTGCCCGGTCACCGCTGAAGTGCATCAACTCAGTTTTGACCCACGCTGTTTCCGCGCCTAGCGTAGGGCCTGCATCACTGGGAGTGGCCCATGCAAACCAAACTGTGCCCACAGGTTTGTCGGCAGAGCCACCCGTGGGGCCAGCTATGCCAGTAACAGCCAATGTCACTTGCGCATGAGAGCGGCGCATTGCACCCAGCGTCATGGCTTGCGCCACGGCTTCGCTGACTGCGCCATGCTCCGCAATCAAGGCCGAGTCCACGCCCAACATTTCGTGCTTTGATTCGTTGGAGTAGGTGACAAATCCGCGTTCAAACCAATTGCTAGAACCTGACAAGTCTGTGCAGTTGGCGGCGATCATGCCGCCGGTGCAGCTCTCTGCTGTGGCCAGCATCCAACCGTGTTGTTGCAGCACTTCGGCCAGTTGCTCCGTCAAAGTAAGTGAACTCATAGCGACCTCCAAATGGCGATGACCAACAAAGTACAAAACGCTGCCACCAAGTCATCAAAGATGATGCCCCAGCCCCCGCGCCAACCAAAACCTTTGAACAAGCTGTCGGCCCAGCGAACAGGGCCAGGCTTGGCTGCATCAAAGTAGCGGAACAAAACAAACGCGGCCAGTTGGCCCCAAACCGTGGTGGGGGTGACCAACCACAGGACCAACCAAAACGCAATCACCTCGTCCCACACAATCGCGCCAGGATCTGCCACGCCCATGTGCTGCGCGGTGACGGTGCAAGCCCACCAACCAACCAACGTGGATGCGGCAATCAGTACGCCCATTTGTAACGGGCTGAGCCACATTTGCAAGAGGGCAAACACGGCCCATGCCCAAAGCGTGCCCGCAGTGCCCGGTGCCAAGCGACTCAGGCCTGAGCCTGCGCCGAGCGCAATGAAATGCGCAGGGTGCGACATCAAAAAGCGGCGGTTGAGCTGGGGAATGAAGTCAGTCATACGGTTTACGCTCTATGCGAAGTGGTCAAACGACGCAAAGCGTTTGGCAATGGGCTGGCCTTGTGGGTCGAGCACGACCAAGCCTTGTTCTTGCGTGATGCGGCCAATGCGGGTGACAGGTGTGTTGGTTTCCCACGCAGCAGCGTGCACCAGTTCGCGTTGGTTCACGGGCGCGGTGAAGCACAGCTCGTAGTCGTCGCCACCCGACAGCGCAAACTCTAGGCGCTTGTTCCAAGGCAAGTCAGCCATGACAGTGGTGATGCCTGCGGCTAAGCGTGCTTCGCCAAAGTGGCCGGCAGCCTGCAGCCAGGCTGTGTCAATCTGCGCGCCCACGCCCGAGCGTTTGAGGATGTGGCCAAGGTCGCCGAGCAAACCATCGCTCACATCAATGGCAGCATTGGCCACGGCGCGAAGTGCAGTGCCTAGTGCTACGCGTGGCGTGGGTTGTTCCATGCGCAATCGGGCTTGCTCAAAGGCCTCGCCCGAAATGCAGTGCGTGCCACGAAACACTTCGAGTGCCAAGCGCGCATCGCCCACCGTGCCGCTGATGTAAATGTCGTCACCCACTTGCGCGTTTTGGCGCAGCAACGCGTCGCCCGGCGGTACTTCGCCAAACACGGTGATGCAAATATTCAGTGGTCCTTGCGTGGTGTCGCCGCCCACCAGTTCACAGCCATGGGCATCGGCCAAGCGCAACAAACCCATTGAAAAACCAGCCAGCCAAGTTTCGTCCACGCGGGGCAAAGACAGGGCCAACGTGAAGCCCAAGGGCTCTGCGCCCACGGCGGCTAAGTCGCTCAGGTTCACTGCCAAGGCTTTGTGGCCCAAGCGGGTTGGGTCAACCGTGCTTAAGAAGTGGCGGCCTTCCACCAACATGTCGCTGGACACAGCGAGCTGCATGCCTTCGGTAGGGCGGAGCAGCGCACAGTCATCGCCCACGCCCATTGCTGCTTTGTGTGTGGGGCGCTTGAAGTAGCGCTCGATCAGGTCAAATTCACCCATGGTTTTAGCCTTAGTGCAGGTTACGGCTGCCTGGCGTATCGCTGAGCGCGTCGAGCACAAACATGGGGATGTCCACATCAAACTTCTCACCGTCTTCGGCCACGCAAAAGTAGCTGCCGTGCATGGTGCCCGTAGGCGTGCGCAGGCGTGTGCCGCTGGTGTATTCAAACTGTTCGCCGGGCTTGAGAAATGGCTGGTGGCCCACCACGCCAAGACCCCGGATCTTTTCGTGCATGCCCTCAGAATCGTTCACATTCCAAGTGCGTGAAATCAGTTGAGCCGCGATGTTGCCAACGTTTGTGATGGTGATCGTGTAGGCAAACATGTACAAGCCGCCGTCAGGGTCGGACTGCTCAGACAGGTATTGCGGGTGGACTTCGACTTGGAATTTGTAACGCAGCATGGGGTGATTTTGGCCTAAGCCGAAAACCCTGCTGAAGGGGTGAAATAATCACCCCATGACCAGCCCACGCACCCCATTCAATATCGCTCCTTCCATCTTGTCTGCCGACTTCGCCCGATTGGGTGACGAGGTGAAAAACGTCATCGCCGCTGGCGCTGATTGGATTCACTTTGACGTGATGGACAACCACTATGTGCCCAACCTCACGTTCGGCCCGATGGTGTGCCAAGCCCTGAAACCACACGCAAAAACACCCGCTGGCGTGGCTGTGCCGATCGACGTGCATTTGATGATTTCGCCGGTCGACGCTTTGGCCGCTTCGTTTGCCGAAGCTGGCGCGGACTACATCAGCTTTCACCCCGACGCGAGCGCGCATGTGCACCGCAGCATCCAAGCCATCAAGAGCAAGGGCGTGAAAGCCGGTTTGGTGTTCAACCCGGCCGAGCCACTGGACGTGTTGGAGTGGACGATTGACGAGATTGACCTCATCCTCATCATGAGCGTGAACCCCGGCTTTGGTGGCCAAAGCTTCATTGACTCCGCCCTGCGCAAAGTCGAGTTGGCGCGCCAGTGGATCGAGCGCAGTGGCAAAGACATTCGCCTTGAGGTGGATGGCGGCATCAAGCCCGACAACATCCGCCAAGTGGCCGATGCCGGCGCAGACACGTTTGTGGCGGGCAGTGCAATTTTTGGCAAGCCTGACTACAAGGCGGTGATTGACCAGATGCGTGTGGCGTTAGCCTAAGCCCAAGGCATTCACACGCATTGTTGATATGACTGATACAGCGCCACCACAAGCTTCGGTTGTCAGTCGGCTGAAGACATGGGCGCGTGGCATCAAACGCGATGTGGTGACGGTGTACTTTGCTGCTCGCGATCCTCAAGCCCCCATGCTGGTGCGTATCTTGGCGGGCTTGGTCGCGGCCTATGCGCTCAGCCCGATAGACCTGATTCCAGACTTCATCCCCGTTCTAGGTTATTTGGATGATTTGCTCATCGTGCCATTGGGCTTACTCTTGGTCATGCGACTGATGCCAGAAGAGGTGATGATGAATGCTCGAGCTAAAGCCGACACCTTGTTGGCCAAGCCGCGCAGCTGGCTGGCGGCTGTGTGCTTTGTGGCAATTTGGTTAGTGCTCGGGTTTTACCTAGTGCTTTTGCTGTGGTGAGCGGGATTTATTCCCTACGAATTTTGAGTCGAACTGTCTAAATTAAGAACCATGTTTTGAAGGTGCATCACCTTTCCTGTTTGGTTTCGATTTTGAAAAGTTCGTATGCAAAAGCTTCGCCCCACATTAGTTTCATTGGCAGTTCTGGCTGTCTGTACAAGTACAGGAGCCCTGGCGCAAGCCGTTGATCAGCTGCCAGTGGTCACGGTTGTTGGCGCGATGCCAATTCCTGCCATTTCTCAGCCTTTGTCGGAGATTCCATCGGCCGTTCAAACAGCCAACAGCACGGATCTCGCGAATAGCCAAGCTTTGGATTTGTCTAGTTTCATGAACCAGCGCATGGGCGGTGTGTATGTGAACGAGGTGCAAGGAAACCCACATCAAATGGATGTGAACTACCGTGGCTTCACAGCCTCCCCTTTGCTTGGCACGCCTCAAGGCCTGTCTGTGTACATGGACGGTGTGCGCATGAACCAACCCTTTGGCGACGTGGTGAGCTGGGACTTAATTCCAAGATCCGCCATCAGCAACATGACTTTGATGCCTGGTTCTAACCCGTTGTTTGGCCTTAACACGCTGGGCGGCGCATTGGCTGTTCAAACTAAGTCCGGTCTCACGCATGCGGGTACTTCCATGCAAACCACGATCGGTTCGCACCAACGTCGTGCTGTCGAGTTGGAGCACGGCGGGCGCAATGACAAAGGCTTGCATTGGTTTGTCACGGGTAATGGGTTTAACGAAGATGGCTGGCGCGATGCTTCGCCCTCACGCGTACGCCAAACCTTTGGCAAGCTGGGCTGGAAAGATGGCCCGACCGATGTCGCTTTGACGCTGAGCCATGCCAACAACGCACTCACCGGAAACGGTCTGCAAGAACAGCGAATGCTCGCCAACGACTACCGCAGCATCTACACCAAACCCGACGAAACGCATAACCGGTCTACGTTGCTTAACCTCACGGGTAAGCATGTGATCAATGACAACACCTTGTTTGCTGGCAATGCGTATTACCGCTCGATCAGCACGCGAACGCTTAATGGCGATGTGAATGACGACGCGTTGGAAACCGCTCAGGGCCTGTTGGGCGGCGGCGCATTTCCAAATTCCGCATGCCTTGCTGCTGCGGATGATGACGATGCAGAACCAGTTTGTACTGGCTTGCTCAATCGCAGCACAACCAAGCAAAAAAACTATGGTTTCTCAGGTCAAGTCACGTTGCTCGAAAAATTGGCGGGATACAAGAATCAGTTCACCACGGGCCTTGCCTATGACACCAACCGCACTGACTTTAAACAGTCCAGTGAGTTTGGCTACATCAATCCAGACCGAAGCGTGACTGGCACACAAGTGTTTGCTGACGAGTTGGATCCGAATGTTCACTTGAAGGGCAAAGCCAGCACCTGGAGTGTGTTTGCCACGGACACCATTTCTTTGCATGACCGTTGGCATGTGACGATGTCTGGGCGTTACAACCGCTCGCGCATCATCAACGAAGATCAAATTCTGCCAGGGGGTGGTGCGGGCTCATTAGATGGCAACCATGTGTTCCAACGCTTCAATCCAGCAATCGGAACCACTTACGCTTGGACACCCGCACTCACAGCTTACCTGGGCTATAACGAAGGTAACCGCACGCCTACCTCTATCGAGTTGGGTTGTGCCGACCCCGCCAATCCATGCAAACTGCCGAATGCAATGGCGGGCGATCCACCATTAAAGCAAGTGGTCACAAAAACATGGGAAGCGGGTTTGCGTGGCGCACTATCTAAGCAAACGCATTGGACAGCTGGCCTGTTTCACGCACAAAGCACAGATGACATTTTGTTTGTCGCCGCGCCAGATGTCAGCTCATTTGGCTATTTCAAGAACTTCGGCAAGACACAGCGACAAGGCATAGAGCTGGGCTTGAATAGCCAGCAAGGGGCTTTCAAGTTTGCAACTCACTACACATGGCTGCAAGCAACGTATCAAAGTAGTGAGGTGTTGGGTGGTGATTCAAACAGCACGAATACGGGTGGCAATATCGCTATTCAGCCAGGCAACACGATTCAGTTGACGCCTAAACACATTTTGAAAATTCATGCTGATTACGCTTGGTCGCCAGCGTGGAGCACAGGTCTGGGCATGACGGCGTTTAGCGGCGTGTATGCCCGTGGCAATGAGAACAACCAACACCAACCCGATGGTGATGAGCACTTAGGTTCGGGAAGAACGGCAGGTTATGCCGTGTTCAATGCGAACGCACGCTACGCCTCTAGCAAAAATACGCAATGGATGTTGAACGTGATGAACTTGTTCGATCGTCGTTATTCGACTGCCGGCCAGTTGGGGCCTGCTGCATTCAGCGCTAACGGGCAACAGTTTGTATCAAGCTCAACACGCGAGCAGCATTCGATGTCAGTCGCGCCCGGTGCACCACGCAGTGTGTGGCTGAGCATGCGTCACAGTTTTAATTAAGCACAGCATCAATCAACTGATGGCGTTGGGCCATATGGACCAACGCCGCTGTGTTGTTGACAGCAAGCTTTTCTTTGATTTGCGTTTGGTTATTGGCTACCGTTTTGAGGCTGATGTTCAAACGCTCAGCGCATTCCGCTGGCGTACAGCCTCGGGCCAGCAAGCGCCAAATTTCTAACTCGCGCAAAGTGAGTTGGGCAATGCGCTCGGCTTCGTCATCCGCCGCATGTTCGAATTGGTTGAGCGACAAGTCGTCGCTCAAATAGTGTTGCCCGTTGTGTGCGAACTTCACACCAGTGACCAAATTTTCGGGCGGAGAGTTTTTGGTCACAAACCCAATCGCCCCACCATCTAAAGCGCTGCGAACCAAGTTGCGGCCGTCGTACATGCTGCACATCAATACTTTGGCCTTGGCATCGCGCAGTTTGATTTTGCGTAGCAACTCAAGCCCCCCCACTGTGGGCATGGAAATGTCAGAGATTGTTACGTCGGGTTGATGCTGCAAGTACGAGATGTAACCAGAGGTGGCGCAGCCTGCTTCGGCCACAACGGTGATGTCACCTTCTTGCTCTAGAAAGCGAGCGTAGCCTGCACGAACGACTGGGTGGTCATCGACCAATAAGACACGAATCATGAAGTCACCTGCGTGATTGGAAGTTGTACGTGAATGCGAAGTCCGGGCTGTGCGTCTTCAAAATGAATGTGACCTTGCAAGCTGGCAATGCGTTCGCGCATGCCTGTGAGGCCAAGGCCGTGTGAGCCGCTTGGCGTTGGATGCAGACCTTGCCCGTTGTCGGAGATGGAAAGAGTCAGCACATCCTGGCTGCCATTAAGACTGATCCAGACCTGGCTGGCGTTGGCATGTTTGGCGATGTTGGTCAACGCCTCTTGGGTGACACGGTAAATGGTGGTGCTGAGTGCGTCTGGCAGATCATGCGGCAGCGCATTGATCAGTGTGTGACATTGGATGTGGCAGTGCTGTTCCCAACTGCTGCAAAGTTCTTTCAGACTTTCCTCAAGACCCAAACTGTCAAGGTTTGGGGGACGGAGGCGCTTGAGCATGTCACGCGCAAGGCTATGCATGCGCAGCGAAGATTGGTCAATTCGCTTAGCGGATTCAAGTGCTGCGTTGGGGTTGTTGTGAATGGCTTTGCCAATATAGGCAGCCTCAATGCGGAGTGCTGTGCAGGCTTGACCTACTTCGTCATGCAACTCTTGGGCAAGGATGCGACGTTCATCTTCTTGTGCGCTGATCAAGCGCTGTGTGAGATGGCGGTTGGCTTCGAGTAGTGCAGACACTTCGTGCATGCGCTGAAATGCAAACCAAGCCAAGCCGAGAGACAAGGCCAACAGAGTCAAGGGGATTTCGTCCAACTGAAAACGTTCATAACTTTGTAGCCAGTGTGCAAGCTTTTCTGATAGCTCCCACTGCATTGCCATAGTCCAAAACAACGCGACCACCACCAACACGCGAAGCAAGTCGCGCCAGGCGGGCGTTGTTATTTTGGGTGTCATGGCAGCATTCGTTTGGCAATGCCATCTCGTCGCATCATGTGCAACACAGCTGCCAAGATGTGCACGGCAATCATCAGCATGAACAGGTAGCTACATGCCGTATGGATGCCACTAAATATCTCTTTCAAATCAGCCGAGGCTTCCCATAGTCTAGGGAGCGGTGTGCCAAAAAACTTGATAGGGTAGGCCGTGAAGCTAGACCCCAAAAATCCGCTCAAAGGCATAGCCACCATGCAGATGTAGAGCACGGCATGGCTGGTGTTTGCAGCCCATGTTTGCCACAGAGGCATGGAGTCTGGGAGTTCTGGGGGGCGATGCGTCAAACGCCAAAGTCCGCGCAACACAATGAGCAAGCCCAACACAATGCCAACAGATTTATGCCAGTTGAACCACTCCGCACGCAAGCCAGGTGGCGTTTTGGGGATGTCGCCCATCCACACGCCTAACCAGAGTTGGTAAATCAGGCCGATGGCCAGCAGCCAATGCAGGGCAATGGCAAGGCTTGTGTAGCGCGTAGGTGTCTCGACTGATTCAGCGACTTCTGCGTTGTTCTCTTCCATGAGTTGCTTTCGTTCAGTTGGCAGCAGCGCCCCAAGGCAGCTTGCCTACCGGCACGGTGCTGATAGGCGTAAAGGTATGGGCGTCCACGACGGTCACGGCATGGCTGCGACCTGCAGCCACATACAGTTTGCTGCCATCAGGTGTGATGGCCATGTTCCATGGGCGCAAACCTACAGGCACTTTGGTGTGAACGGTGAAGCTTTGCGTGTCGATGACAGCCACATTGGCATCGCCCCCGTTGCTGGCAAACAACCACTTGCCGTTGGGGTGCATGGCCAAGCCGTTGGTGCGTGCGCCAACCGCCAGCGTCGATTTGACAGTGAGTTTTTGCATATCAATGGCAGCCAGCAAGCTGTCGTTTTCAACAGCGACATAAGCCATGTTGCCATCGGGGCTGAACGCGATACCGCGCGGACGATTCCCCACGCGAATGCTGGCAATTTGTTTGCGAGTTTTGAGGTCAAGTACGTCAACTTGATCGGCTTCTTCGGCGGACACCAACATGCGTTGGCCGTCAGGGCTGAACACCGCATGCTCTGGGTTCTTGCCTGAGACCACGATGTCAAACATCAGCTTCCACTCCGCGACAGAAACAAAGCTCACGCTGTTGCTGCCCTCATTGGCAATGGCCAGCCATGCGCCATCGGGTGAGCAATACACGGCCTCGGGCGAGTCGCCGAGTGTCAGCGTCTTGGCGATGTTGCCGGAGCGTGTGTGGATGGCTTGCAGTTGCGCGTCTTTTTGGTTGCTCACATACAAGTGCACATCGTTCTTGCACAAAGCCAAACCGCGTGGCTTGCCGCCCGTGACGATGGTTTGACTCACGACCTGCGTCTTTGCATCGATGACAGAAATATCAGCGCTGCCTTCGTTGGTGACAAAAACTTGGTCTGCACCAAACGCTGAAGATGCGACTGCGGCAAACAGACATAGGCTGGCAACACGGAGATGGATTTTCATGGGCGAATGAACTTCAGATGAAACGTATGAAACGCTTAGAGTGGAATTTGACTTTGCACACCAATCACCCAAGAGCGGGGCAGGCCGGGTTCGAAGTATTGTTTAGAAAATTGGTTAATGATGACTGAGCCAACCGTGTCCTTGTCGGTTAAGTTGTCTACGCCCACAAAGGCTTCAACACGAGCGGAGCCGATTTGGTAGCGTTGACGAACGCGTGCATTAAGCAAGGTATGGCTAGGAGCCAAAGCGTAGTTTGCGCTGGTGGCAGTGTTCAAATCATTGGCCCACATACTCGACCGGTACACCACATCTAAGCCAGCCTCCAAGCCCATCTTGGGTTTTTGGCCTGCTTGCGCAAAACCTTTTTCAGACCATTGCACCGAGGCGAAGAGTTGCTGTTTTGGGATTGCAGGCAGGCTGTTGCCATTAGGTGGGCTGTAGCTTGCGCTCCCAGCTTGGTAGGTGGCATTGATCACTGAAGCCGAAGCTTGTGAACGCCAGTTGGATGTGTGTTGGTTGCGAATCGCCAACTCAAAACCGTCGCGTTTGGTTTGCGCGGCGTTGTCGTAGGCGGTTTTACCGTTGGAAGACAATGCCGCAACGATTTCGTTGGTCGTGTCAATTTGAAACCAAGCGGCATCAATTCTTGTGCTGGGTGTTGCCAACCATTTGGAGCCTATCTCTAAGTGCTTGCTGCGGGAAGCTTGCAAATTAGGATTGAACTTCTCAACAAAATTGTTGCTGCTGTCACGGGAGTAAGCGGCCTCAACCATGGTGGGCGTTTCAAAACCTTTACCTTGGTTGACGTACAGGTTTAGGTTGTCTTGTGCATGCCAAGTCAGGCCCAATACAGGACTGGTGGCTTTGTAGGTGACAGAGCCTGAACCATCAACTGGCGTGGGCAAGTCGTCTCGGCTTTTCAGTGTGACTTCGCTTTGGCGTGCGCCGGTGGTTAAGGTGTAGCGCTCGCTCAATGACCAGTTGGCTTGCGCAAAGTAATCGCGGTTGCTGGCTTCGTTGAGCTCGTTACGAGTGGGTGCGCCAGATTTCTCGCCGGCTGAAGCAGTGCCTGCTTGGCGCTGTTCTTGCGCGTGATCAATGTCTGCGCCCACTACCCAGTTCATGGCTCGGCCATTTAATACAGAAGTTTTGCCATTCGCTTGCAAGCCGAAGCCTTCATACCTGCGCTCAAGTCCTGTCCAAGCATTGGTGGCTTGGTATTGCAAGTTACTGCGCGTGCCGCCGTAAATTCTGGCTTGTAGCTTGAGGTCGCTGTTCACGCGGTGCTCAGCCACAGCTCCAACTTGTTCTTGCTTGACCGTTTTACGTGTTCTGCGTTCAATCGCATTAGTTCCAGCTCGTGAAGGATCTAATGCCAGTTGTGCCGCAGTCAGCCCCAGAGGATCGTTCGCGATGGGCATATCAAAAATATTCACGATGAACTTGAAGCGCGTGTCGGGCTTGGCATCAACCGTAATAACGCTGTTGAGCTGCTTGCGTTCAGCCGAGCTATTGGCCCGATAGCCATCAATTGAGAAAGTACTGTAGTCAGCCACTAGTCCAACATTGCCAGAGCGTTGGCTAATTTGCCAATCAGTGCGTTGTAATCCAAACGAGCCCGAGTACAAACTTACCTGCGCTTCTGGTTTGTCACCGGCTTCACGCGTAAAGGTTTGAATCACACCACCGGAGGCATTGCCATACAGCTGCGCTAGTGGGCCAGTCAGAACTTCCATGCGGTCAGCAGAAGTCATGCTCACGGTCGATGCTTGGCCTTGACCATCAGGCATCGATGCTGGAATGCCATCGGTAATGAGGCGGATGCCGCGCATGCCAAACGCAGCGCGTGACCCAAACCCACGAATTGAAATTTGCACATCTTGTGCATAGTTGTTGCGGTTGAGCGCCACCACGCCTGGTGCGCGGTTAAGCACATCGGAAATGTTCACTTGCGGACCCGAGTTGCGCAGGGTGTCAGCATCGATGGTGTAGACCGATGCTGGCGCATCAAATTGCTTTTGTTCCAAACGCCCGCTTTGCACAATGATTTCTTTCAAATCATTGCTGGTAGTTTGCGCATACAGGCCCGAGCTAGGGAAAACGCTGAGGCAAAGAAGCGCGCCGACGGTCAGTGCGTGATGGGGGGTGTTGCTTTTGTGAAATTTCATGGTTCGCGCAGTTTGCAAAGTTTGATGAATCAGTTGTCTCTTAAATTGGATAGCAAAACCCATTCCACCCAAAAGTGTTCCATGGACGATGGCATCGTTCGTGCTACTTCAGTTCTATTCAGAAACTAGGTGTACCAAGGTTGATCAATTGATGGTTCGTGTGATGACGCATCTTCTAACAAGCGTGATGGTGTTTCTCTCAGGGTTGTTCCTGATGAGCGCCCATGCCGGCGTGATGACTCGTGAGGCGATGGAGCAGGTGTTCCCAGCGCCTTTGGTGGTGGGTGAGAAAGACCGCGATTTGCCTGTGTGGCCGATTTTTCGGCAAGAGCTCACGTCCACCACGATTGCTGCCTATGCCTTTGAATCACAAGACTTCGCCAGCATTCCCGGCTTTTCAGGCACGCCATTTAATTTGCTGATTGCGTTGGACCCCAATGGGCAGTTCATGGATGTGCGTGTGCTGTCACATCATGAGCCAGTTTTTTTGGAGGGGTTGGGCGAGAAACCGTTGTTTGCATTTGTTGAGCAGTACAAAGACTTGTCTTTGAAGCAGAGCATCAAGATCGGTACTGGTCAAAGCAAGAGTGGCAAAGAGACGGGGGCCAATGTCTATATTGATGGCGTGACCAAGGCCACAGCCTCTGTGCGCATCCTGAACCAGACGCTGTTGGCGGCTTCGCTGAAGGTGGCACGTGCCAAGTTGGGTTACAGCGAAGGACGCGACCCAGACCAGATTGCTAAAGTTCGGCCCGATGTGTTTAAGTCCATGGATTGGGCTGGCTTGCGCAAAGCAGGCTTGATACATCAAGCGACATTCAAGAACCGTGATGTCGAGAAAGCTTTCAAAGACACGGCCGGTGAGGGTGTGGACGACCAAGCTTTACAGCAGCCCAACGAGGTGTTTGCCGATGTGTATGTCGCCCACTTAAGCGTGCCAACGGTTGGTAAAAACCTGTTGTCCGCCGACAAATGGGCTTATTTGCAGCAACGACTTGACCCGGGGGACCATGCCCTGCTGATTCTGGCCAAAGGCAGGTACGCATTGATGGGGGAGGACTTTGTACGCGGCACGGTCCCTGATCGTGTGTCGCTGAATCAGCAAAAGTTACCCATCGAAATACGCGATCTAGATTTGGACGTGGCTCTGAATTTGCCGCCCGAATTGGCTGATGCGCAATGGTTGGCGGTGCGCGTGATCGCCCCCGCAGGCCTAGACCCCGCACAGGCGTTGAGCTATGAATTGCATGTCACGCGCAGCAAAGGCATGTTGTTTCCGGAGTTGGTGACCAAGAGTTTTGCCATCGCGGCTGAGCTGCCACACGACTATGTGGAGATGGCAGAGTCAGATCAAAAGACTTGGCATGGCATTTGGTTGGATCGTTGGTGGGAGCTGGCCGTGTTGCTCTGTGCCTTGGCCGTGTTGGTGTGGGCGTTGCGTGAACCGCCTTGGCTGGTGAAACATCCGCAGCGCATGGCTTGGTTTCGGCGTGGTTATTTGTTGTTCACTTTGTGTTTCATCGGCTGGTTTGCGCAGGGACAGTTGTCTATCGTGAACCTGACGGCGGTGGTGCAGGCTGCTGTGGCGGGGCAGAGCCTTGAGTTTTTCATGTACGACCCCATGACGGTGGTGTTGTGGGTGTTTGTGGCCTTCACCTTTTTTGCGTGGGGTCGTGGCACTTTTTGCGGATGGCTCTGCCCGTTTGGTGCGTTGCAAGAGTTGATCAGCCAGATCACCCAGCGCTTGGGCTTGGCTTGGCGGCGGGTCCCGCAGCGTTGGGACACGCAGCTGAAAAAGTTGAAATACGTCGTACTTGCTGGTCTGCTCATGAGTGCTGCCGTGTCAGTGACTTGGACCGACCGACTGGTCGAAATTGAGCCCTTCAAAACCAGCATCACGCTTAATTTTGTGCGTGCTTGGCCGTTTGTGCTGTGGGCTGTGGCGATGGTGTTTTTAAGCGCATTTGTGTACAAGGGCTATTGCCGTTATCTGTGTCCCTTGGGGGCAGGTATGGGCGTCTTGGGCAAACTGCGCCGTTGGGATTGGATTACGCGTCGCAGCGAATGTGGACAGCCTTGTCAGCGCTGCCGCAACGATTGCGCGTATCAGGCCATCGACAAGCAAGGCGCGGTGGATTACGACGAGTGTTTCCAGTGCATGGATTGCGTGGTGATTTACGAGAGTGACAGTTTGTGTGTCCCACGTATTCTGGAGGCGCGAGAGCAACGCGCCGTCATTCCAATTCAAGCGGTCGTCGCTGATGCGGCAGACAAGGGGCAGAAATGAAGCGCCGTCAATTCATTCAGTCCAGTCTGGGTAGCGGTTTGCTATTTGCGGCCCATGACGCCGTACAGGGTGCTATGCCTGCCAGCAGCCTGCATTGGAGGGACACCATATTTGCCGGTTTGGGTACAACCTTGTCGATTCGTGCGGCACATGCTGATGCCCAAGCTTTGGCGCTGGCGCTGCAGCGTGCTCGGCAGGTGGTTGCGCATGTAGAAGATGAAATGAGTTTGTTCCGCCCCAACAGCAAGCTTAGCCAACTCAATCAAACCGGTGTGTTGCACCGTCCATCGCCAGCGTTGTTGCACGTGTTGCAACTGAGCCAGCGTGTCGCGCAGCAAAGTCGCGGTGCTTTTGATGTGACCGTGCAGCCGCTGTGGCAGCTCTACGCACAGGCAAATCAAGGTGGCCGGTTGCCTCGGCCCGAGGAGGTGGCCAAGGCGCAGAGATCCGTGGGGTGGCAACATCTACAAGTTAACGAGACTCAGGTCACTCTGGCCAAGCCCGGGATGGGCGTGTCTTTGAATGGCGTGGCCCAAGGTTATGCCGCAGATTTGGTGCGTGCGAGTTTGAGCCGCGATGGTGTGGCGCACGCCTTGATTAACACGGGAGAGTGGTCATCGATTGGATCAGCCGATGGCCAGCGCCCATGGATTTTGGGTGTTTCCGATCCCCGTGCAGCAGACCAATGGCTGGCGCGGGTGGTCATGAACGGTTTGAGTATTGCCACATCGGCGGATGACCAATGCACTTTCAGTGATGACCGCAAGCACCATCACATTTTCAATCCTCACACAGGCTATTCGCCGCTAGACATTGCCAGTGTCACCGTGGCCGCCTCGACCTGTGCGATGGCAGATGCTTTGACCAAGGTGCTATTTGTAGGCGGGTACGAGCGTTCGTTACAGATTGCCAAGAGCTGGGGCGTTTCCGCACTGGTTGTTCATAAGAACGGGGAATGGAAGGCATCTCATTCGTTCCCTCGTGTTGCAGGGTCATGATGTGCAACAACGCACTGTTCCAAAAGTGAACAGTTGTCACAGTTGCATGTCACATGCTTGGGTTGATATGCCCAGCTTAAGCAAGGGTAATTACTGAGATTGGGATGAATTCCCGTGATGAATTTAAGGAGTCTCATTGGTGACGAGTTGGCATGTGTATTGCACACACGTTTTGTACGGATATGGGGACATGGAAATGACCACTGTTTCCGCAACGATTCAAGTGACGTGCGCGCACGTTGGTTTATTAATTGAAATTACAGGAGAAAAGCTGTGAAAAGAAAACTTCTAAGCGTGCTCGTCATACTCGCCACGGCGGATGCAACGGCCCAAGTTACCGACGCCATGATTGCCAAGGATGCAGCCGATACAGAATCTGTGTTGAGCTGGGGTATGGGCACACAAGGTCAGCGTTTTTCGCCCTTGAGCACCATCAACACCAAAAACGTCAACAAACTCGTGCCCGTGTGGTCGATGTCCTTTGGTGGCGAGAAACAGCGCGGCCAAGAATCTCAGCCCTTGGTTCACAAAGGCAAGATGTTTGTCACGGCTTCCTATTCACGCATTTTTGCAGTGGACGTGAAGACTGGTCAAAAGCTGTGGAAGTATGAACACCGTCTGCCAGAAGGCATCATGCCTTGCTGCGACGTGATTAACCGTGGCGCTGCCCTGTATGACAACTTGGTGATCTTCGGTACTTTGGATGCGCAGTTGGTCGCCTTGGATCAAAACACCGGCAAAGTGGTGTGGCGTGAAAAAATTGAAGACTACACCGCAGGTTACAGCTACACAGCTGCACCTTTGATTGCTGAAGGCATGTTGCTCACCGGCGTTTCAGGTGGCGAATTTGGTGTGGTGGGTCGTGTGGATGCGCGCGATCCAAAGACCGGCAAGTTGCTGTGGACACGTCCTACCGTTGAAGGCCACATGGGCTACAAAGACGGCAAAGAAAACGGCATCAGTGGCACAACCAACGCCACATGGCCGGGTGAGACATGGAAGACCGGTGGTGCTTCTACTTGGTTGGGCGGCTCATATGATGCCTCCACTGGCTTGGCTTACTTCGGTACAGGCAACCCCGGCCCATGGAACAGCCACGTGCGTAAAGGCGACAACTTGTATTCATCGTCCACCGTGGCGATCGATGTCAAGACTGGCAAGATTGCATGGAGCTACCAAAACACGCCCAACGACGCTTGGGACTTTGATGGTGTGAACGAGTTCGTGACCTTCGACATGGACGGCAAGCGCGTCGGTGGCAAGGCTGACCGCAACGGCTTCTTCTACGTCAACGATGCCAAGACCGGCAAGCTCATCAATGCCTTCCCATTTGTGAAGAAAGTCACATGGGCTTCGAGCATTGACATCAAAACAGGTCGCCCTGTATTTGATCCGGCCAACCGTCCTGGCGATCCAACGGCAAGCGCCGATGGCAAGAAGGGTTCATCAGTCTTTGCAGCTCCTGGCTTCTTGGGTGGCAAGAACCAAATGCCAATGGCCTACAGCCCCAAGACACAAATGTTCTACGTGCCTACCAACGAGTGGGGCATGGACATTTGGAACGAACCCATCAGCTACAAAAAAGGCGCTGCCTACTTGGGCGCTGGCTTCACTATGAAGCCTTTGTTTGACGATCACATTGGCTCCTTGCGCGCCATCGATCCAAAGACAGGCAAAGTGGCTTGGGAAGTTAAGAACAACGCACCTTTGTGGGGTGGTGTGCTGACAACCGCTGGCGATTTGGTGTTCTGGGGTACGCCTGAGGGTTACCTCAAAGCAGCAGATGCTAAAACAGGCAAAGTGTTGTGGCAGTTCCAAACAGGTTCTGGTGTGGTGGCTCCTCCCATCACTTGGAACGATGGCGCTGACCAATACGTGAGCGTTGTTTCTGGCTGGGGCGGTGCTGTGCCACTGTGGGGTGGTGAAGTGGCCAAAAAAGTCAACTTCCTCGAACAAGGTGGTTCTGTTTGGACTTTCAAAATCCCATCGTCAACCAATGTGGCTTCCAAGTAATGGCTTAACTTTGGTTTAGTCAATCCTTGAAGGGGTTTCGGATGGCGCAAGCCCTCTGAAGCCCCTTTTTAAATCAAGGCAAACTTTATGAAAAAAATCACATTCTTATTAATGATGTCTGCAGCGCATGTGGCGTTTGCATCCCCCGCGCTCAGCGCAAAAGAAGCAGCGGCAGCTGCAGAATTGGCCAAAAGCAGCGGTTGTATGAGTTGTCATGCACTCGATGAAAAAATCGTAGGCCCCGCCTATTCCAAAGTGGCCGCCAAGTACAGCGCAGATGCTGATGCCGCCGTGTCATTGGCGCAATCCATCCGCAATGGTTCAGCTGGCAAATGGGGTCGTATTCCGATGCCTGCTCATGGAACGATGAATCAAGAAGACATCAACTTACTGGCGCGTTGGGTGTTAACGATCAAAGGTAATTGATGAATTTAAAGCGCTTGGTCCAGCGACACCTTGCATGGTTGTTAGGTGTGATCGTTGCATCAAGTGCTTTTGCGCAAGACAGTGATCGCCAAGACTGGCTGCGCAATCCTGCTATGGGCAACTACAAGGCTTATGCAGAATTCAAAATGACGAATTACGCCAAGGCCCGTGAGGTCTGGGAAACCTTGGCTGAAGTTGGCAATGGCGATGCCTTATTTAACTTGGGTGTCATGGCCGAAGATGGCTTGGGTGAGCCAAGAAACATGGCCAAAGCCGAAGCGCTTTACACCAGTGCAGCCAATGGCAATAACTTCAAGGCGCAATACCGCTTGGGTCTGCTTTACAGCGCCGGTGGTTTGCTTAATAAAGATGTTCAAAAAGCGCGTGTGTATTTGAGTCAAGCTGCGCGTCATGGTGACAAAGATGCCGTGTCGTTGTTGGCGCAGCTCAGTGATGTATCACAACCACCTACGCCACTACAGCAAGCAGATTTACTCAGCGCACAAGGACAGCATATAGATGCGGCCAAGCTCTACAGCGCGCTGGCTGATACAGGAGATGCCACAGCACAAACCCGTTTGGCATGGATGTATGAGGCCGGCCGAGGTGTGCCCCAGGACTTGGGTGAGGCTGCGAGACGCTTTGAAATTGCAGCCAACTCAGGCCATGCAGAAGCGCAGTATGCGCTGGCTGTGATGTTGCGCACAGGCCGTGGACGCGTGCGTGATGATGCACAAAGTTTGATGTGGCTTAAACGTTCTGCGGAACAAAACTATCCATCTGCAGTTGCCGCGGCACATTCATTGCAAGACCTATGAAATGAATTTCATATTGTGACAAGTTGGAGCATGTGTGACCTTGCGGAACAGTCGAGTGTGGCAAGACGATACGAAATCGCAGATATAGGCCTGGTACAGCTATTGCGAAATCAGAAATACCCGAGTGGGAAATTCTTGATGTTCAAAAAATGGAGATGACATGATTTACGCAAACCCAGGCGCTGCTGGCGCAAAAGTGCAATACAAAGCTCACTACGACAACTTCATCGGTGGCAAATTTGTGGCCCCAGTAGATGGGCAATATTTTGATGTGATCACGCCGATCACGGGTAAGGTCTACACCAAGGCCGCTCGCTCAGGCGCAAAAGACATTGACTTGGCTTTGGATGCTGCACACAAAGCAGCTGATGCATGGGGTAAGACATCTCCCACAGAGCGCGCCAACATTTTGTTGAAAATCGCAGACCGCATCGAAGCCAACCTCGAAATGTTGGCTTACGCTGAAACCGTGGACAACGGCAAAGCCATTCGCGAAACACTCAATGCCGACATTCCATTGACTGTGGACCACTTCCGTTACTTCGCTGGCTGCGTGCGCGCACAAGAAGGCGCGTTGTCAGATATCGACGAAAACACCGTGGCTTACCACTACCACGAGCCTCTGGGCGTGGTCGGTCAAATCATTCCTTGGAACTTCCCCATTTTGATGGCCGCATGGAAATTGGCCCCTGCTTTGGGCGCTGGTAATTGCGTGGTGTTGAAGCCCGCGGAGTCCACACCTATTTCCATCTTGGTGATGGCTGAGCTGATCGCCGACTTGCTGCCACCAGGTGTCTTGAACATCGTGAACGGATATGGTCGTGAAGCCGGCATGCCATTGGCCACCAGCAAGCGCATCGCCAAGATCGCGTTCACAGGCTCCACCACCACAGGCCGCGTGATTGCACAAGCTGCTGCAAACAATCTGATTCCTGCCACACTGGAATTGGGCGGCAAGTCGCCCAACATCTTCTTTGCCGACATCATGGACAAGGACGATGGTTTCTTTGACAAAGCCATTGAAGGCTTGGTGCTATTTGCATTCAACCAGGGCGAGGTGTGTACATGCCCATCACGCGCCTTGATTCAAGAAAGCATCTATGACAAGTTTATGGAGCGCGTGCTGAAGCGCGTGGCTGCCATCAAGCACCAAAACCCATTGGATACGGACAGCATGATGGGAGCACAGGCTTCTAAAGAACAGCTGACCAAAATCTTGTCCTATCTCGAATTGGGCAAAGAAGAAGGGGCGGAAGTATTGGCCGGTGGCGCACAAGCCCATCTGGGTGGTGACCTCGAAGGCGGCTACTACGTGCAGCCCACCATGTTCAAGGGCCACAACAAAATGCGCATCTTCCAAGAAGAAATCTTCGGCCCCGTGTTGGCTGTGACGACCTTCAAAGACGAAGCCGAAGCCTTGGCTATCGCCAACGACACGCTCTACGGTTTGGGTGCTGGTGTGTGGAGCCGTAACGGCAACGTGGCCTACCGTATGGGTCGCGCCATCAAGGCAGGTCGCGTATGGACCAATTGCTACCACGCCTACCCAGCACATGCTGCGTTCGGCGGCTACAAAGAGTCTGGCATTGGCCGTGAAACACACAAAGTCATGCTCGACCACTACCAACAAACCAAGAACTTGTTGGTCAGCTACAGCGAAAGCAAGTTGGGTTTCTTCTAATTTGTAATTCGTAAACGAAACTGAAATAGGGGCGAAGCAATTCGCCCCATTTTTAATTACAAGGAGCATGTCATGGTTGAACGTGTCGTCGCTACGCCAGAGGCTTTGGCTCTCATTGAAGAGATGAAGTCTCTACATGGAGAGGTTCTGTTTCATCAGTCAGGTGGCTGCTGCGATAACAGTGCTGCTAACTGTTATCTTCCTTCCGATCTCACGATTGGCCCTTATGACGTGAACCTCGGTGACGTAGGTGGCGTGCCTTTTTACATTGGCAAACTGCAATACGAGTATTGGAAACATACGCAGCTGATATTGGATGTGATTGAAGGAACGGGTGGAACCTTTTCATTAGAAGGGAACACAGGGAAAGCTTTTCATACGAGATCAAGGCTGTTTACTGATGATGAGTGGGCGCAAATCGAGCATCTTGTGGAGAAAGATCTTTCTTGATACTTAATCGAACGGAGCACATATGGTTGAACGTGTAGTGGCCACAGACGCAACACTGGCTTTGATTGAACAGCTCAAGAATGAACATGGTGACATGTTGTTCCATCAGTCGGGTGGGTGTTGCGATGGCAGCGCGCCCAATTGTTTTCTACCCAATGAAATCATGATTGGGGCCCAAGATGTCAAGCTTGGTGAAATCGGTGGTGTGCCGTTTTACATCAGCAAATCACAATACGACTATTGGAAACATACCCAACTCATCATTGATGTGATCGAGGGGCAAGGGGGTAACTTTTCACTTGAGAGCGCGACAGGCAAGGGCTTTCTTACCCGATCGCGGCTCTTCACGGATGATGAATGGGCAACTATCGAAAAGGTCGTTGAAGCAGATTTGAATTAATTCAAAGCCTCATTGGGCAAGAGGTGCTTTTTGCGATAAATCGTGTTGCGTGACACGCCAAGCAGTTTGGCTGCAGCAGAGACATTGCCATTGGATGTGCGCAGGGCTTGCGCAATGGCTTCGATAGCGACATTCTCCAAGTTCAAGGCTTGTGAGGGGCGTGATTCAAAAGTGGGTGCTGCTGCCTGTGCTTGCGATGGCATCTGTGACGCAGAGGCCGGCACATCAGCAGTCATCTGTATGGGCGCAAGTTGGTGGATTTCAGAGATGAAATCATCAGGCAAATGGTGCAACTGAATGTCGCCTTCGCATTCGGCCATGACCACGGCAGTGCGCAGCAAGTTGTAAAGCTGGCGGAAGTTGCCAGGCCAAGCGTAGCGATGAAATACTTCCATGACATCTGGAGCGATGCCAATGATTTTTTCTGCGCTGCATAAACTTACCAAGATTTTCTTGGTCACTACTTCTAGATCTTTGCGGTCACGCAAAGCGGGCAACTTGACCACGAGGCCGTTGAGTCGGTAATACAAGTCCTCTCTGAATGTGCCGTTGGCAATCATTTCTTTGAGGTTTTTGTTGGTGGCGCAGACGACTGTGATATCGACATCAACTTCACGTCCCGAGCCCAGTGGATTGACTTTGCGCTCTTGCAGCACGCGCAACAAGCGGGCTTGCAGGTGCAAAGGCATATCGCCAATTTCGTCCAAGAACAAAGTGCCTTCGTGGGCAAACAAAATCTTGCCTGTTGAGCCTTTGCGTTTGGCTCCCGTGAACGCACCTTCCTCGTAACCAAACAACTCTGACTCGATGAGGTTTTCAGGAATAGAGGCGCAGTTCACAGACACAAAGTTTTTATGGCTGCGCGAGGAGTCGTTGTGGATAGCTTGAGCCAACAAGTCTTTGCCCGTGCCAGTCTCGCCCAAAATCATGATGGGAATGTCGCGCCCCTGAATGATGCGCAGTTTTTGTACGACGCTTGCGACTTGTGGATCCCCAGTGTCCAGATAACGCAAGCTGGAGAGAGGGATCTTTTCTTCCTTTCGTCTCTTGTAAGCAGGATTGGGCTGTTTCAAGTCCCCGCCTAGGTGTGACAGTTGTGAAATAGTGCTGTTGAATTTGAGTTCACTTTTGCAACATACGCTCACGCCATCGTGCAGACACAGTCGAAAGTGTTGGCCGTTTGCGGATCGTGCATAGTCAAAAAACTGCGAGATGCCAATGCCAAAGAGCGATGAGAACGTGTGTGCACGAAGCGCGTTGATGGACATCCCGAATTGGAATTGAGCGCTTCGGTTAGCAGATAAAAATCGACCGTCAGTGGTGAAAACGGCAATACCTTCAACTATCGTGCCCATGAACTCTGGCCGCGCATGAAAGTGGATGCGCACCTCAGTGGGGAACACATCAGCAAACATATGGTTTTCAATCATCTGCGCTGACATGCGTGCCAAGGCCATGGTGTGTTGGTGGTAACTGCGGTAGTCGCCCGTTACGTCTAGGGCTCCTATGACATCACCGTGAGGGTCAAGAATAGGTGTGCAAGAGCAAGTGAGGAATTGATTGGCTTGCAAAAAATGCTGACTGCCATGCACCACCAGCGCTTGGCCTTCTTTCAATGCCGTGCCGATGGCATTGGTGCCTTTGCTCTTTTCGGACCAGTCCACGCCTGGCGCTAAGGCAATTTGAGATGCCTTTTCTAAAAAGTCTGTGTCACCAAGAGAGTGAAGAATCGTGCCAGTACGTGTGGTGAGCAGCACCATGCTTTGCGTGTTTGCAATTTGTTCGTACAGCGTTTCCATGACTGGCGCTGCATGTTGGTACAAAAAGTGGTTTTCCTCGAGAAGCGCGCTCACGCAAGCCGCTGATGTGCCGCTGTAGTCCTGTGCATTGTTGGGGGTTAACCCGTATCCGCGAGAGCGCTCCTGAGATGACGCAATGATGGCGACGTGCTCTGGGCTGTTGTAAGAGGCGCTGAGTGCGTTCGCATTCATCACGCCACGGTGAATTGGTTGGCTGGGATTCATCATTTAAAAATCCGTGAAGTGCGGCTGGCCATTTAATCCTTAACTTTCAAATATTTTCAGCCCCCGACCTTCGTCAACAAGATAGTTATTTCCCTAGGGTGTCTCAAAAAAGTGTTTCAAATTGAAACAATTGAGCATCAATATCTATGGCTTGGTAATTGCTTAGTGCAATAACACCATTTATTCACTCCACAAATCGAGGCCCTGTAAGTTATGTTTATCGATCGCCAATCTTCCCAACGTCCACTGATTGCCTTTTGTTTCGCGCTATTGCTGACGCTTGCTGCACAGCAAAGCTGGGCGCATGGCGATGTTGTGCCTCAATCTGTTGATACATCCACCTTGCCACAGCTCGGTGCAAAGTGGCTAGATAACAACCCGTACTCAAGTGGCGCAGCGAACAAGGAAGCGTTGCGAATTGGTACATCGGCCTATAACCAAAATTGCGCGCGTTGCCATGGTCTTGAGGCCATATCTGGTGGCATCTCACCCGATTTACGCAAAATTGACAATGACTGTGCTGATTTGGCGGATGCCGCCAAAAAGAATGCTTGTTACCAAGAAATCAGCGAATATTTTGTAGCCACCGTGCGTCGTGGTCGCGTACGCGATGGCCGCGTTTACATGCCTCCATTTGAAGGCACACTGTCACAAGAAGCTATTTGGTCAATCAAGACCTACCTCGAAACACGCCGTGAGCGTTAAGGAGCACACTTTGAAAGTTCTCAATTCGACCAAGCAAGCAGGTCTGTCCCGCCGACAAGTGTTGGCGGCTGCGCCACTGATGCTGGGCGTTCATGGAATGGTTGGCGCGCAAGAGCCGAGCCCCATGGAGAAGATCAAGTCTAGGGGCGTGCTCAAGGTCGCGGTTTACAAAGACAACGCGCCATATTCCAGCGGGCCTAATGCCGACATTCAAGGCTTAGACGTTGCACTTGCCAAAGCGCTGGCGGCTAAGTTGAATCTGCAGTTGGCGTTGCTCCCGTTTGATGCGGGCGAAAACATGAATGACGATTTGCGCAACATGGTTTGGAAAGGTCATTACCTAGGATATGGACCAGCCGATGTCATGATCCATGTACCTGTGGACCGCTACTTGATGAACGAGAACAAACAAGTGTTGATTTTTGGCTCGTATGTGCGAGAGCATTTGGTGGTCTTGCACAACCAATCCAAGTTGTCCCGTGTAGACAATCCAGAGGATCTCCAAGGGAAAACGATAGCTGTTGAAAAAGGCAGCGGTGCGGCCAGTGCTTTGATGGGATATCGCGGCGGTATGTTGCGCGAAAAGATTTCTATATTTAAAGATGGTGTTGATGCTGCCAAGATGGTCACGACCGGCCAATTTGATGCAGCTTATGTCAGCCGTGCCCAAGCCGAATCGGCTGTGCATATGACTTCCGATAAGTCGGCATGGGTCTTATCTTCGGTTCCATTGCCTGGCGTCATGCCCGCAGGCTGGCCGTTGGGGATGGCGGTTAAAGCCGATAACAAAGAGTTGGCCAGTGCATTGGACGGCGCTTTGTCAGCATTGCGTCAGAGTGGAGAATTGTTGAAGTTATTTCAGTCGCACGGATTGACGCTGGCGGCTCCTTAAAGGCATACTACGCCCTCTTTAATAAGTCATGACTGATTAAGGTCAGTCGTGTTATCTAGGCTTTGCTCATGGAAAATCGAAAATCACTGGTCATCGGTGTACCTGCCGAGACTGCAGCAGGTGAGTCGCGCGTTTCAATAACGCCTGAAACAGCTAAAAAATTAATCGCGCAAGGCCATGTGGTCCGCATGCAATCAGGTGCTGGCGTTGCTGCTAGCGTGCCAGATGATGCTTATGCGGCTGTGGGTGTTGAGCTGGTAGGTGCACAAGCTGCATGGGCGAGCGATTTGGTGCTCAAGGTGCGTGCGCCTGAGGCTGCAGAAGCTTCCAACATCAAAGCAGGCAGCACCGTGGTCGGCATGTTGGAGCCGTTCAATGCCGAAGGTTTGCAACGTTTGGCCTCTGCCGGTGCGACTGGTTTTGCGCTTGAAGCTGCGCCGCGCACCACCCGTGCCCAAAGCATGGATGTGTTGTCTTCCCAGGCCAACATCGCCGGCTACAAAGCTGTCATGCTGGCCGCTGATAAATACCAACGCTTCTTCCCCATGCTGATGACGGCTGCGGGTACCGTTAAAGCTGCACGCGTGGTCATCCTGGGTGTGGGCGTGGCTGGTTTGCAAGCCATTGCGACCGCTAAACGTTTAGGCGCTGTGATTGAGGCCACCGATGTGCGCCCCAGCGTGAAAGAGCAAGTCGAGTCACTCGGCGCGAAGTTCATCGACGTGCCGTTTGAAAGCCAAGACGAAAAAGATGCGGCCGAAGGTGTGGGCGGTTACGCCCGCCCCATGCCGCAAAGCTGGCTCGACCGTCAAAAGGTCGAAGTGGCCAAGCGCGTGGCGTTGGCAGACATCGTCATCACCACAGCGCTCATCCCCGGCCGCGCAGCGCCTGTGCTCGTGACCGAAGACATGGTCAAGGCCATGAAGCCAGGTGCAGTCATCATCGACATTGCTGCAGGCAAAGGTGCTGATGGCGTCGGCGGTAACTGTCCTTTGACTGAAGCTGGCAAGACTGTCATCAAGCATGGCGTGACCATTGTGGGTGAGACCAACTTACCCGCATTGGTGGCCGCAGATGCAAGCGCACTGTATGCGCGCAATGTGTTGGACTTTTTAAAGCTCGTCATCAACAAAGAAGGTGCTTTGCACATTGACATGGAAGATGACATCGTTGCCGCATGCTTAGTCACCCGCGACGGCGCGGTTGTGAAGAAATAAACGAGATATAAAAATGGATGCAGTTTCCCCCACCCTCGTCAACCTGATTATTTTTGTACTGGCCATCTACGTGGGTTACCACGTGGTCTGGACGGTCACGCCCGCACTGCACACGCCTCTGATGGCGGTGACCAATGCGATTTCTGCCATCGTGATCGTGGGGGCTATGTTGGCCGCTGCGATGACTGAAACCACTTTGGGTAAAACCATGGGTGTGCTCGCTGTGGCTTTGGCCGCAGTGAACGTGTTTGGTGGCTTCATGGTCACGCGTCGCATGTTGGAAATGTTTAGAAAAAAAGAGAAGCCAGCTAAAGCAGCTGCAGGAGACAAAGCATGAACTTAGACTTTGTTTCTATGAATTTGGTCACCTTGTTGTACTTGGTGGCGAGCGTGTGTTTCATTCAAGCGCTCAAAGGCTTGAGCCATCCCACCACATCCATTCGCGGCAACGTGTTTGGCATGACAGGTATGACGATTGCTGTCATCACCACCGCGGCCTTGATCGTCAAGTTGTCCGGCTCAGGCATGGGTATGAGCTGGGTGTTGCTCGGCCTCGTGATCGGCGGCGGCGCTGGCACGATCATGGCGCAACGCGTCGAGATGACCAAGATGCCAGAGCTGGTGGCTTTCATGCACAGCATGATTGGCTTGGCTGCGGTGTTTATCGCCATTGCCGCCACGGTTGAACCAGCGGCCTTCCAAATTGTTCAGAAAGCAGCTGATGGCACAGTGCCCGCGATCCCAGCTGGAAACCGTTTAGAACTGTTCTTGGGCGCTGCGATTGGTGCGATCACTTTCAGTGGCTCTGTCATTGCGTTTGGCAAGTTGTCTGGCAAGTACAAATTCCGCTTGTTCCAAGGCGCACCGGTGACGTTTGCAGGTCAGCATCAATTCAACTTGGTGTTGGGCTTGGCTACTTTGGGCCTGGGCCTGGTCTATACCGTCACGCAAGACATGAACGCGTTTTACGCCATGTTGGCACTCTCGTTTGTGATGGGTGTGCTCATCATCATCCCAATTGGCGGTGCAGACATGCCCGTGGTGGTGTCCATGCTCAACAGCTATTCAGGCTGGGCGGCAGCTGGCATTGGTTTCTCACTCAACAACAGCATGCTCATCATTGCAGGCTCGTTGGTGGGTAGCTCGGGCGCGATCCTGAGTTACATCATGTGCAAGGCGATGAACCGTTCGTTCTTCAGCGTGATCTTGGGTGGCTTTGGTGCTGAGGCCGTCACGGCTGTTGGCGGCTCACAAGAGCAACGCCCAGTGAAGAGCGGCAGTGCCGATGACGCCGCCTACATCTTGGCTAACGCCGAGACCGTGGTGATCGTGCCTGGCTACGGCTTGGCCGTGGCGCGTGCGCAGCATGCGGTGAACGAGTTGGCTGAGAAGTTGATGCACAAAGGCATCAGCGTGAAGTACGCCATTCACCCTGTGGCTGGCCGCATGCCTGGCCATATGAACGTGTTGTTGGCGGAGGCCGAAGTACCTTACGACCAAGTGTTCGAGATGGAAGACATCAACGGCGAATTCGGCCAAGTCGATGTGGCCATCGTCTTGGGTGCGAACGACGTGGTAAACCCCGCAGCTTTGGAAAAAGGCAGCTCGATTTACGGCATGCCGATTTTGGAAGCCTACAAAGCCAAGACGGTCATCGTGAACAAGCGTTCTATGGCTTCAGGTTATGCAGGTTTGGACAACGAACTGTTCTACATGGACAAAACCATGATGGTGTTTGGCGACGCCAAAAAGGTCGTCGAGGATATGGTCAAGGCGGTTGATTGAGTGGCTGCAAAGCCAGCCACCGTCTAGGAAAGGCCGTCTGCTGAGGTCCTGCATCTGAGGTTTGTCCCATTTCTGTCCCATTTTTGGAATAGTCATGGCATCCTTCAGACATCGCGGCAATCGCTGGCAAGCTCGAGTTAGGCGTCAAGGTCACCCAGATGAAGTGAAAAGCTTTGTCAATCGGCAAGATGCCGAGCGTTGGGCCCGTTCGGTCGAGATAGAAATCGATCGGGGTTCGTTCATCAGTACAGTCGAGGCGCAGAAATACACTTTCGCCGACCTGATCGAACGCTACCTCCTAGAAGTCCTGCGAGGGCATAAGCACGAAAAAACCCACTCGTTTCGATTTAGAGCGATGGCACGAAGCTCAATTGGACGGGTCAATATGGCTGTATTCACGGCCCAAGTTGTCGCTAGGTATCGTGATGAAAGACTTCAGTCGGTATCTCCCGCCGCCGTGATACGTGAGCTGGCATGCATCAGCTCGGTCATCAACATTGCGCGCAAGGAGTGGGGCATCAGCATGACGAACCCCGTTCAATCCGTTCGTAAACCTTCCTCACCCAAGGGGAGAGAACGCATGGCCAGTGATGTTGAGATGACACGGTTGCTGGCGGTCCTTGAGCCTGTAGGTAAGCGCAGCATTTGGATGAAGCCCTTAGTGCTGCTGGCCGTTGAAACTGCGATGCGCCGTGGTGAGCTGCTCTCGTTGAGATGGAGCGACATCGACTTAGCTCAGCGTACAGCGACACTTTGGGAAACCAAGAATGGACAGACAAGAGTCGTTCCACTGAGTACGCAAGCCATCAAAATTTTGAAAGAGCTCCCCAGATGTATCGACGGTCGTGTCTTCTCAATCAATGGGTGCGCCGTGTCAAAGGCATGGGATACAGCGCTTGAGCGAGCTCAAATATCGGATTTCCATTTCCACGACCTGCGGCACATGGCCATTACTCAAATGGCGCAGAAGCTACCAAACATCATCGAACTCTCGGCCGTCTCGGGCCACAAGAGTTTGGCGATGCTCAAGAGGTACTACCACCCCAAGGCCGCAGATCTAGCAAGAAAGCTAGGCTAGCGGGTCCCTGAATTGGGGCTTAAGCGATATTTCAGATCACAAGCGGGACCGACTCCACTGCCTCTTGCAACCGATCGCGGCTGAGGTGGGCGTATCTGGTCGTGGTGCGGCTGTCGGCATGGCCCAATATTTCTTGCACCTCATACAGGCTGCGTCCTGCATTGACCAAGAACGAAGCAAAGCTGTGTCGTAGGTCATGTATGCGCACATGGTCGAGCCCAGCTCGCATCCTGGCTGCATCCCAACTGTAAAAAATACTCACAAAAGGCAAGCCAGTTTTTTCGTTTGCAAAGATAAACGTAAATGCATGCTTGCCATATTTTTCTTTGACTTCGGCTAGCACCTTCACCGCCCCATTAGAGAGGGGCACATGCCTGACCTTGCCAGACTTGGTTTTGGGAATTCTCCAAGACCGCTGCTCAATATCAACGTCAGCCCACTTTGCGTCCAAAACCTCGCGTTTGCGAGCGCCTGTGTACAGCAAGTACAACACGATCCATTGCAGCATTTCGTTTTCGCTTTGGCGAACCTCTACTAGCAAAGTCTGCGTCTGCTGTTTTGATAAAAAGTGCTCGATCTTGTTGTCATTTACGAGGTTCTTGTAAAGGCGCATGGGGTTGCAATCAGACCCAAACTCACCCCAGCGTACGGCTAGCTCAAAGCCGTAACGCAGTAATACGAGCGCTCGGTTGCAAGTTCCAATTGCATAGCCTTTGCCCTTCATATGTTCAATGAAGGCTGCGACATCACGTTCCTTCATCGCCATCATGTGCAGCCGCCCCAGTTGCGGTATCAAGTGCAAACGAATCATGCACTCGTCAGTATCCCAGCTGCGCTTGTAGCTTTTGACATAGGGTAAGTACTTTTCGTTGAAGAACTCTTCCACCGTTGGGCCCAGCACATGGGGCACGCCCTTCTTTAAGGATGGATCTATGCCCAACCTAACTTGACTGAGCACTTTCAGGGCATGCGTTCTTGCTTGTGCTGCGGTCACATATTTCGCGTCACCCAAGGTGATCACACGCAATTTGCCGTTTACACGGTAGCGAAGCCTGTAGCTCTTGCGTCCAGAGCGCAATAGGTCGCAATAAAACCCCTTCAGTTCTGGGTCAAACACCTCGATATGACTGCGCTCTTCAGGACAAACCATACCGCCGACGAAGCTATCTTCAGTCAAATCAGTCTTACTCATGAGCTAATTCTCTGAAAACAAAAAACTGATCTCATTTTTCAGCCTTGCATCTGTTGTCGTTCAACGACGTTTTGCGTCGTTATTTCGTCGTTAATGAAATTGGTAAGAAATTTTATGATTTAAAACAATCACTTACATGATCAATACCTAACGCTCACAACAGGTGCGGATACGCCTTCAAACACAACTGGCAACGATTCATACACTGGTACGTTTAACGGTGCTGCTGGTGCTCCAACATTCAACATCGGTGACGTACTCAACGGTGGCGCTGGTACTGACACCTTGGTTCTCAATGACTTGGCTGCAAACGCTACTGCTACTTTGGCGTTCCCAGTTGGCGGTGCATTGACAAGCATTGAAACGTTGACTTTGAACGGCGCAGCTGCTATTACTGCTGACACATCTGTTGCTGGTTTTGCTGGCGTTGCAACACTTAACGTTAATGCCGTTACAAACGCAGTTGCTACCGCTGCTGCTGGTCAAGCAGTCAACGTTGTCGCTACTGCTGCTCCAGTCGGCGCTAACGCTGGTGCTGCTGGTCTTACTACAGTTAACGGTGGCACAGGCGTTACAGTTCGTACCACAGGCGTAGCACTTGCTACAACTGAAGTGGGCGCTGCTGTTACTCTCGGCGGTACAACCGCAGTAGCTGGCGCAGTTAACGTGACAGTTGCTAACACATCATCTGCTGGTGCAAACGGCAACACAGCTACTGGTGGTGCAATTGCTGTAACCGGCGGTTCAACTGTCACTGTTACAGAAACAATGGCTCCAACTGCAGCCGCTGCGACAGCAATCAAAGTTGGTGCTATTACAGCTACCTACACACAAGGTGCAGTTACTGTTACTGGTACAGCTGATACAACTGCCGTGACTATCAACCAATCAGCCGCTGCAGCTGCCGTTGTTACTGCTGGTGCTGGAACTGCCGCTATCGTTGCTGGTGCAACAACTGTGAACGACGTGAACCGTGCCTCTGCAACAGCCGCCGGTAAGATCACGACTGTGACATTGAACAACTCAGGTGCAGCAACAGTTAACTCTGGCGCTTTGACAACCTTGAACTTGGGTGGCACATTGACAACTGTTGATGCTGGTACTCTGGGTGCTTTGACAACTCCTGCGAACACTGCATTGACAGTTAACCTAACTGGTGCTGTTAGCACTGGCGCTTTGACTGTCGATACTGACATCACAACAATCAACATCACTGGTGCTGGCACGGCTAACACCATTGCAAGTTTGGTTGATGGAAGCGCAACTGCCGTGAACGTTTCTGGTTCAGTTGGCGTGACTATCTCTGCACAAACTCTCGCATCTGCTGCTGTTATTACTTCTACTAACACAGCTGGTACTACTTTGACATCCGCACTTGCTACTACCCAACAGTTCGTTGGTGGCGCTGGTGCTGATAGCGTTTCTCTAGCTGCAACTACCAAGGCCATCAACATGGGCGACGGTAACGACGTCGTGACCATCTCTACTGAAACCCTAGGTACTGGCGGAACAATTAACGGCGGCGCAGGCACCAACACTATTGTTGCTAACACCAACGCTTCAACATTGTCTGGCAACTCAAACATCACTAACTTCACAACACTGCGTGTTGCTGGTGCTGCTGCTCAAGGTGCTCACAACGCAACAGGCTTTACAGCTTTGGAAGTCGGGTCTTTAGCTGGTGCTCAAAGCTTTACCAACGTTGCTGCAGGTACAACCCTGAAGTACTTGGCCGCTCCTGGTCAAACTACTGCTTACACGTTGGCAAATGCAACTGGTACAAGCGACGTTTTGAATGTCACTATCTCTAGTGCTGCTGCAGTTGACGCAGGTACATTGACAGCTGCTGGTATTGAGACTGTCAACATCACTACAACAGACACGAACACAACTGCACAGCAAGACACATTGGCTTTGGTAGCTGTCGATGCGACTCGTATCACAGTAACTGGCAATGCAGGTTTGGCTTACACAAACAACGGTAACGTTAAAGTTGCAACCTTTGACGCTTCTGGTGTGACTGGTGCTGCTGCTGATGCAGCTTCTTTGGCTGTGACTTATACATCCGTGACTACCACAGCAAACTCTGCTACTACAACCATCACTGGTGGTTCAGGTAACGACTCATTGACTGGTGGTTCAGCTGCTACAACAAACACAGCTGACACTATCAACGGTGGCGCTGGTAACGACTCAATCGACGGCGGTACAGGTGCTGACGTGATTGATGGCGGTACAGGTACCAACACATTGTTGACTGCTGGCATGATCGGTACTGACATCGAAGGTCTGAACTCCGGTACATCAACAGGTGTAGTTGTTAACTTGGGTACAACTGCAATAACTGCAGCAACCATTAACACTGCATTGACAGGCACTGTTGGTATCTCTGCCGCATTGGCAAGCGTTGCCGCGGGTAAAACTGCATTGGTTTACGCAACTCAAAGCGCTTTGTTCTCAACAGTTCAAGATACCATTACCAACATCCAAAACGTGACTGGTACAACTGGTGCTGACTACATTGTTGGTAGCGCTGCTGCTAACGTTATTACTGGTGGTGCTGGAGTTGACATTATTAACGGCGGCGCTGGTGCTGACACTATTGTTTTGCACACAGGTGCAGCAAACAATGACACCATTACCTTTGTTGCCGCTGATGATTTGTTGGGTTTGTCCGCCATTGCCAATGATTTGGTGGTTGGTACTGCACTCACTATTCAGACGGTTGCTGCAAATGCATCTGCTGCTAACAGGGTAATTGTTGATACTATTGCAAACCTTGGTGCTGCTGGTGTAACAATCGGTGATCAGTCTGCCTATGCAAACGATATTCATTATGCGATTGCATCTGATACAGGCGCTGTTTTCTATGACGCTGATGGTAACTGGACTGCTGGCGTGATCGCCGTTGGTACGATTACACCTGCTGCTGCTGGAGCTTTGACAGTTGCTAACTTCATTGTGGTTTAACAACCACACAGGCATAAGCAAATCAAGTTATTAATTTAACTAACATCGCCCCGCTACTCACAAGGTAGCGGGGTTTTACTTTTTGTGAAAGGTATCAATTTATGACAACAATCAAAATCGACGACAAAGAATACGACTTCGACAAACTCTCTGACGAGGCCAAAGCCCAGTTACTCAGCCTCCAGTTCTGCGATCAAGAGCTGCAACGCCTGCAAGCCCAAGCCGCTGCCTATCAAACCGCACGTATTGCCTATGCCAAGGCTTTGAATGAAGCACTAACGCCTGCAATGGGCGACAAGATCAGCTTCAACTAAGTAGATGTTCCCCAACTTCGACCAAGAGCTCAAAGAGCTAGCAGCCGAGTCCATCGGTTGGCTACCCTTGGAGAATGGCGCCTATCTCCATGTGAGCAGTGAAGGTAAAGAAGACCGTGTGGTGATTACCGGTTTGCCTGATGCAGGGTTGGATGGAGAGAACGTGTTGTTGCTAGTGTGACCTAGGAGCCTCGCTGATGCGGGGCTTTTTTATGCCCCATGTATTCAAGGTCAATTGGGGGTACTTTGAACCAAAGAAGAGGAAATGACTGCCTGCCCAGCACTAAAGCACATCGTCTTTATGTTTGAGGGGTGGGCTTTTTTGCAGGTCACACCCCAATTTTGGGTCCCATCCCAAGTAGGTGCGGTGGCCCCATAGGTGGGGTCAAGTTAGTTAAGTTGCGCAGAAAACGCCTTTGCAGCAGGCAACGAAACAAACGCGTCTTTGTTCGGTGGCTCCAAGCATTCACCTAGTTGCATCGCCTCTCGTTGCATCCGCATGGTCATACGAACCAATTTGGCACGGTACTTAGCCAGCACGTTGGCACTTGTCAGCGATCGAATCAAATAGTCAGAGTTGTCCCAGAGAACGATTGCAAGATTTGCAATGTCTTGGTTGGTTGTCAGAGTGGATTTAATGTCTGTATTTTTCATGGTTTTTCATTCCGTTCGGTTAACTAAGAGGGGTGTGGGGGCAAAAACGCTGTGAATTGGCCAGTTCGTCTTCGCGCACGCGTAAGAGCTTTTGGATTCACAGCCCTTGTATAAGTAACTACCCATAAGTTGACCAAAAGGCGCCCCAGTACTTAATTAGAAAAACTGTTCCCGTTCCCCGCCCTAGTAAATGCCTTCGAGGAATGATCATCCCACCAGAACAGACCAGAGAGAAATGAAATTTCTCTCTCTGGTTTGTGTCATATCTGGCTTTAATTTAAGAACAGCAATTGCCGGGAACAAGCCGGGAACAGTTAAATTGAAAAGTCCCCCCTTGTACATTCCTCCCATAGCGCCCCGTCGCCTTTGAGTAAGCCATCCTTAGAGTCAAAGAGGTGGCCGTCCGCAAGTAAGGTATTTATGGAATCAGTCACGGTTTGACCTTTACCTGTGACATGCTTCTTGATCGCTGCCCTCGTAATCTTTAGGCCGGTCTGGCTCAGCATTAAATGCGCTTTAAGGATCTCAATTCGCAGTCGCTGCGTTGATTCCTTTGCACTTTCTTTCGCACGCTGCAAGATCGCTTCGTCGGAGAGTATGAACGCACTACCAACTCGATATGACCTGTCGACCAGATGACCAAGAGGGTGTTTGACCATAGTCTTGTGAGTCTCGGTTTTAAAAGTGATCGACCTAAATTCGGCCTCATAGCGAATCTTTCCAAGAGTCATCACGCGCTCGTTGTCAGGACCGTTTTTAGGCTTGCAGACATACGCTGTGCCGTGAACATCACCGGTCCATGCGCCAGCCCCCCTTGCACTCAGGTTGGTATCAGCTTCACTGAACACTTTGGCAGTATGGGCAGAGATCCAAAGCGGTGTTTGTTGCTCAGAGCATGCAAACTTAACAGCTGAAATCGCCCGGCTGACTTGGGAGTTATCTGACTCGTTGTCCAGATCAAACGTTGAGGCTGCAGTGTCAAACAAGATCAATGGTTGAACTTGAATGGGCTTGCCTTCAGTGCTGTATTGGGTTCGCGTTTTAGTGCGAACCAGTAACCGCACGATGTCTGCCAATCTATTAGATTCGGTGCGCCGACCTTCCCGAATGGTTAGCCACTCGTTAATTTCTTCTTGTGACTGAGTCATGCCGCCCCATTGCTGCATAGCGTAGAGCATGTCTGTGGCTTGAACAGGATCTTCGGTGATGTAGACGACGTGACGACGATACAAGGGCTTGAGGGCGTAATCGCTCGGACACAGGTGCGCCACAGCTGTCGCAAGATGGAAAAGCAAAGATGACTTACCGCTTCCCGGTGCGCCAGCAATGACAAAGATACCTTCAGCAATAAGCCCATCTATGACGTAGTTCAAAGCCCGAGGCTCTTGCAAGCTCAGATCCGCTCTAGGAAACCAAGCATCAAGCTCATCCTCTGTATGAACTAGCGTGGAAGTTGATAAAACGCTTTCTGATAGGTTGGCCAATTGCAATACGGTGCGAAGCGTAATGGAATTGGCCCCCTTTACGTCCTTGATGCTGCGCCACAGATCATTTGTGCCCTGCACTGAGTATTTCTCTGGGCACATTGAGCTGTACTCATGAAAAAGCTCCAAAGCCTCATCCCCAAACTGATGCTTGAGACCGCACGCTACCTTGAACCAAAGGTCATACGCATAAGGTTCTGGCAATCGAGGGATCACCTTCTGCTCAACGCGATCGAGCGTCCACACCAGTAGATCAATTTTGCTGCCTCTATCAAACTCCTCAAACGTCGGGACTTCTTTTATTGGTTCCGATTGAAACGACTCGTTAAGGACTTGGTGGCGAACTGTAGTTAGCGGATTTGGACTTGAGGGAATCGATCCCCGCTCATAACCCTCAAGTAGTTGACCTGTTAACCGCACGAAGCCCGATCCAAAGAAGACTTCCACACCGTCTTTCTTAGACTTAGGTGCGGGCCATAAACCACGGGTCCAGACATGAACATTGCCGGACATGCTCTGCTCGACCCAGCCCCCATGGGCTTGGATTTCCTTGATCAGTCGATCAACCTCAGGTTTGATATTGTTGTTGGGGTCACGCGCGTGATCAATGTCGATGCACATCAGACCGTTCGCTTTAGGCATGAAACCGACCCCGTCAAATTGACGTTCAACTTCTGGTTTTTTTAGCTCTATGGCTAAAAGCTCCCTAACCTCGGTGAATGACCGCCCTTTATCGGGCCAGCCAGCTAGGCTTTGTCCGTAGTTGTCGACAGGACGCTTGGCCTTACAGAGAATGAACTGAGGCAGGGCCTGCAATTCACTGGGAATGCTATCTATATCAAGGGTTGAATTTGAAGATGAGTGAGACTGTGTCTTGGGTTGAGAGTTAAACATTGAAATTACCATATGTGGTCTCCGAAACGCTCGGAGGCGGTAGAAAGTCAGTCCTCCTACATAACGAACTACCCACAAACAGTTAACTTTCCGCCCTAAGTTCTCTAAATCATTTTTCAAAACTCTTCTGAGCAGGTGTCAGACTCATGCCCTCATCAACGGCCATAACCATACTCTTAAAGTTTGCGTAACTTCGGCTAATTCAATTGGATTCAGCTGGTTCTTTTTCAAGAATACTTGCCACTGCCGCTGCTTTTGAGCGTCGTTAGCGAATTCATCACTAAGCCCTAAAGGCAAGCGAGTTGGAATTGAACGCCCGCGTCTATCAAAGGTCGCGGCAATAGCCGAGCGAAGGATTTCTTGATCAAACTCTCCTTGCTCATGCAAAACCCATAAATCGAAGTAATCTTTCATCCGCGTGTTGGCGATGCCAAGCGTCGTAAGTGTTTCGAGCTTTTCTGCAACCACGGTGTAACGCGGATAGACACGTAGTTCTGGCGCTGGAAAATCTTTCAGCAATACAGGGTAGATTGCAGTCTCAGGTGCAGGCGTAACGGCATCCCCGTAGCCAATGTCAACTTGAATAGACGTACGTGCAGTACCTAGTAGACCAATCATTGAAATGCGAATGCCTGCATAGTTCGCTTCTTTGCGAATTTCTTCAGCCTTGATGCTCTCAGCAACGAACACTATGCCGTCGTTAATAGTGATGCTGCACAGGTCATCAAACACGCCGATGACATGAGGTAACTCAGCCAAGCCGAATCCTAGTAAGTCAATGTCACGAGTAGGTCGCAGCGGTACATCAAACCAGAGATCAAAGAGCAAAGCACCTTTGAGCAAGAAACTGTCTGCATGCGTTGACTGGCTCAAGCGGTAAAGCAATCGCTCAAGTGCAAACTTGGTTAACACCTGACCGTAATCACGTCCCTCAGCTTTTGCAATATTGAGCAAACGGGCCTGCACCGAAGCGGCTAAATTTTTGCTATCGTTCATGCCAGTGTTTCCATGTAGGGGCGCATTACGTTTTCTACGCGGCATATCTTGGCAAAGTAGTGAAGCTCATCCATGGTGACTTTCTTGGCGTACCAAGCCTCCTTGAGTGCTTCGATGGCTACATCTAGTCCGATCTTGTTGCGAAATTTAAAGCAGTCGACAATCGTTTTAGCTATTCCCATTACAGGCACTTGAACCACGCCGTCCACAGTGATTTGCTCTACGCCCTCGCTTAGTGCAACGCCTGTTGACCGGATGATGTGCAGTGGAGGGTGGTCCATCTTTGGGGTGTTGGCTTTATGCTCAATGGCGATCCACACCTCATGTGGGTTTTGAGTGGTCAAGCCATGTAGCCTCAGAGCTGTCAGTAGGCAAAACACGGCCTTCGGGTACTTGATGGAAACTTGCGCCAGTGATGATTCATCGGTAGGTACGAAGTCCGGCGATGCGTACAGACCACGGTCAATGCGCACAAGCTGGCCGCGTCTGAGCATCACACCGATGGCAACACGATTCCAGCCCTGTGCCTCAAGATCGCGTGTTCGCATAAGTTTTTGGGGTGGCGTGAGTGTTTGCATAGATGTATTGTTACAAATTACCGGCAAATGTCAATACATGCCGATAATTTGTAAATATGACTAAGCCGCCAACCGAACTGGCTCAACTAAGGCTAGGGGAATGAACAAATGCCCTACGGCCTTGTTTGCTGCGTTTGTGGCATCTAGCAAAGTGTCATGACTCAAGTGGGCATAACGCTGCGTGGTCTTGACCTGTGTGTGGCCAAGAATTTGTTGAACCTCATAAAGTGTTCGACCAGCGTTGACCAAAAAGCTGGCGTGCGAGTGCCTGAGATCATGAATTCTCACGTCTCCTAGGCCGACCCTGTTTCTTGCGGTATTCCAAGCGTAATGAATACCAACATATGGCTTTTTCGTGTCTGGATTTGGAAAGGCCCATTCACAACCTTCGTGCCGAGGAACAGTAATCAAAAGATTCAGTGCGCCATCTGACAGTGGGACATGGCGGGCTTTGCCAGACTTTGTCACAGGAATGCGCCAAAGACGACGTGCCAAATCGAAGTCCTGCCATTTGGCATCCAGCAATTCGCGTTTTCGAGCACCAGTGAGTATCAGCATTGGCACGATGTACTTCAACATCGTGTTTTCGCTTGTACATACCGCTTCATACAGACGGTGTGCCTCATCAACGCTTAAATAGCGTTCTTTCTTGTTGTTTTCCTCCATCAATGGCACGCCCTTGGTGGGATTAACTTTGACACCGGGGACTTCCCACTTGATTGCCAAGTTAAAGATATAGCGCATGGAGATTAAGAGTCGATTGGCAGAACCCGGGGCTGCACCTGATGCACGACGGTCGTGGTGCATCTTGACAATGTCTTGCCGTGTGATGCTGTCTAGGTGCTTATTTGCAAAGCGCGGAAGCAAGTGGTTTTTCAAAAGGCTGACATCGGTATCCCAGCTACGTTTGTAGTTCTTAACGAAGGGCAGGTATTGGTCCTCAATGAACTGAGCAAAAGTTGGCACTTGTCGCATCAAAGCTTTGTCATCACACGGATCTTCACCCATGGCAATTTTGTTTCGAGCCTTGTCAGCAAGGGTCCTTGCCTGCGACAATGTCACATCCTTTGCGTCTGCAAGTCGCAATTGGCGAGTTTTGCCCCGTTGATTCTGATACCGGAGGTAGTACGTTTTGCCACCAGATTTGCGAACCTCAAGGATCAGCCCCTTGGTGCTGGTATCGAAGAAGTCAACGCGTTTGGCCTCTGCAGGACAAATGACGTTAGAAACAAGGGAGGGAGTCAATGAGAGTTTTGGCATTTTTAGGGCTCCTGAAAAGTTGATGAATGTATTTTAACGTGACTATTAGACACATGCAAGACAAATTAGATGAAATTAAGTTGGTTGTCGGCCTAAGAATGGCTCGCGCGGCGGTGGGTTGGTCGCAGGTTGAGCTAGCCGAGCGGCTAGGGATCGCAAAA
>NCJK01000008.1 GCA_002282445.1 Burkholderiales bacterium 39-55-53
AGGGCAATCCACGTGAGCGTAGTGGCGAGACTCAGTCTCGTACTCAACGTGAGCTGTGTTGATCGTGATACCGCGAGCTTTTTCTTCTGGAGCCGCGTCAATTTGGTCGTAAGCCTTAGCTTCGCCGCCAAACTTCAAAGACAGGATCGTGGTGATCGCAGCTGTCAAAGTTGTTTTACCGTGGTCAACGTGACCAATGGTGCCAACGTTCACGTGTGGCTTGGTACGTTCGAATTTTCCTTTTGCCATTTCTTTTCTCCAAAGAGCAGTGCCCGTGTACAGGTTTTATGTCTGCACGATGCTGCTGATTCGCCCCGCACGGGTGACAGGGCGGCGCATCGTCGCAGACAGGGGCCGCTTGCGCAGCCCCATGGGGTTTTTTATTTAGCGCGAGCGGCCACGATGGCTTCTGCAACGTTACGTGGAGCTTCAGCGTAGTGCTTGAATTCCATCGTGTAAGTTGCGCGACCTTGTGACATCGAACGCAGAGTAGTTGAGTAGCCGAACATTTCAGACAATGGCACTTCAGCTTTAATCGCTTTACCGCCACCGACCATGTCGTCCATACCTTGCACCATGCCGCGACGTGAGGACAAATCGCCCATCACGCTACCAGCGTAGTCTTCAGGTGTCTCAACTTCCACAGCCATCATCGGCTCCAGAATGACTGGCTGAGCTTTGCGGCAACCTTCTTTGAAACCAAAGATAGCTGCCATCTTGAACGCCATTTCGTTCGAGTCCACATCGTGGTACGAACCGAAGTGCAATGTCACCTTGACGTCAACGACTGGGTAACCAGCCAACACGCCTTGGCCCAACGCTTCGATCACGCCTTTTTCTACTGCAGGGATGTATTCGCGAGGAACCACACCGCCTTTGATAGCGTCGACGAATTCGAAGCCTTTGCCGGCTTCTTGAGGCTCAACCTTGAGCACCACGTGACCGTATTGACCCTTACCACCGGATTGACGAACGAATTTGCCTTCGGCTTCTTCGACAGTCTTGCGGATGGTTTCGCGGTAAGCCACTTGAGGCTTGCCCACGTTGGCTTCAACGCCGAATTCACGCTTCATGCGGTCGACAATAATTTCCAAGTGCAATTCGCCTTGACCACCGATGATGGTCTGGCCAGATTCTTCGTCTGTTTGCACGCGGAAAGAAGGATCTTCTGCAGCCAAACGTGACAAAGCCATGCCCATTTTTTCTTGGTCAGCTTTTGTTTTTGGCTCAACCGCTTGGCGAATCACGGAGTCAGGGAACACCATGCGCTCCAAGGTGATCACTGCGTTTGGATCGCACAAGGTTTCGCCTGTGGTCACGTCTTTCAAGCCCACGCAAGCAGCGATGTCGCCAGCGCGGATTTCGTCGACTTCTTCACGATTGTTGGCGTGCATTTGCACGATACGACCGATACGCTCTTTCTTGCCGCGCACCGAGTTGTAAACCGTGTCGCCCTTTTTCAGAACGCCAGAGTAAACACGCACGAATGTCAACTGACCCACAAATGGATCGGTCATCAACTTGAATGCCAAAGCAGAGAATTTCTCGTCGTCGTCAGCTTTGCGGATCACTTCTTTTTCGTCTTCGTCAAAGCCCTTGATGGCTTTCACGTCGAGAGGAGAAGGCATCAATTCAAGCACCGCATCCAACATACGCTGAACGCCCTTGTTCTTGAACGCTGTACCGCACAACATGGGTTGGATTTCGCTGTTGATCGTGCGAACGCGCAAGCCGTGTGTGATTTCTTCTTCAGTCAAGTCACCTTCTTCGAGGTACTTGTTCATCAGTTCTTCAGAGGCTTCAGCAGCAGCTTCAACCATCTTTTCACGCCACTCTTTGGCCACTGCCACGAGGTCAGCTGGGATCTCTTCGAAAGTGAACTTCATACCTTGAGACGCTTCGTCCCAAATGATGGCTTTCATCTTGCGCAAGTCAACCACGCCTGTGAAGTTATCTTCAGCACCGATTGGGATCACGATTGGCACAGGATTGGCCTTCAAGCGCAATTTCATCTGGTCCACGACCTTGAAGAAGTTGGCACCTGTACGGTCCATCTTGTTCACAAAGGCCAAACGTGGCACTTTGTACTTGTTAGCTTGACGCCACACGGTTTCAGACTGGGGTTGCACGCCACCCACAGCACAGTAAACCATGCAAGCACCGTCGAGCACGCGCATGGAACGCTCAACTTCAATCGTGAAGTCAACGTGGCCAGGGGTGTCAATGATGTTGATGCGGTGATCTGGGAATGAGCCATCCATGCCCTTCCAGAAACAAGTGGTGGCAGCAGAAGTGATCGTGATACCACGCTCTTGCTCTTGCTCCATCCAGTCCATGGTGGCAGCGCCATCATGCACTTCACCAATCTTGTGGTTCACACCGGTGTAATAAAGAATACGCTCTGTCGTTGTGGTCTTACCAGCGTCAATGTGCGCTGAAATACCAATGTTGCGATAGCGCTCAATGGGGGTATTGCGGGCCATGTTTTACCTTTGAATTTAGAAGCGGAAGTGGCTGAACGCCTTGTTGGCTTCGGCCATGCGGTGAACTTCGTCACGCTTTTTCATGGCACCGCCACGACCTTCAGACGCTTCCAACAATTCGTTGGCCAAGCGCAGAGCCATGGACTTTTCACCGCGCTTGCGAGCGGCCTCTTTCAACCAGCGCATGGACAAAGCCAAGCGACGAACTGGACGAACTTCAACGGGCACTTGGTAGTTAGCACCACCCACGCGGCGGGATTTAACTTCCACCATGGGCTTGACGTTGTTGATGGCCACAGTGAACAACTCGAGCGGATCTTTGCCCGATTTTTGTTCGATTTGCTCCAAGGCACCATAAATGATGCGCTCGGCAACAGCTTTTTTACCGCCTTCCATGATCACGTTCATGAATTTGGACAGCTCAACATTACCGAATTTTGGATCCGGCAAGATTTCACGTTTAGGGACTTCGCGACGACGTGGCATTGTTTCACCTCATATTGCTTCAGTTGGCATCCTTTCGGACACCGCGAAAGTCATCATGACTTCCACTTACTCGACCCACATCCAACTCGGATGCTTGGGGTCACTTCGTTTTGCGCCGTCTGCCTGACGACCAAAACACCGATTTGACGAATTAAGCCTCGCTAAGGCTGGCGGCCGTTAGGCCAGAAAACCAATTAACCCTTGAGGATTAAGCTTTCTTTGGACGCTTTGCACCGTACTTAGAACGTGATTGCTTACGGTCTTTAACACCTTGCAAATCGAGCGAACCGCGCACGATGTGGTAGCGCACACCTGGCAAGTCTTTGACACGACCACCGCGCACGAGCACAACACTGTGTTCTTGCAAGTTGTGGCCTTCACCGCCGATGTACGAAATGACTTCGAAACCGTTGGTCAAGCGAACTTTGGCAACTTTACGCAGCGCAGAGTTTGGCTTCTTAGGCGTCGTGGTGTACACACGGGTGCACACGCCACGGCGTTGTGGAGAGTTTTGCATCGCAGGGCTTTTGGACTTGATCGTTTCGACCTCGCGCCCCTGACGCACCAATTGATTGATGGTTGGCATTGTTTGTAACGTCCCTAAACGTTGAAATTAAAAGAAAACGTGAATCCCTTCGGAAATTCCGAAAAGCCTTCTAGTGTATCAGCATCGAGAGAGGGAGGCAAATCTAGTGCGAAATACCTCAAATAGGGTTTATTTCACCCACAAACGCACAGAATCCCATGCGCGACCCACAAAGCTGGCTTGCTCAACGGTCTCCAGCACCAGTAAAGGCACATCCACCAGCGGCTTTTGGTCCAAGGTAACTTTCAAAGCACCCACCGCTTGGCCACGGTTGAGGGGCGCCACCAAGGGCTCAGGGCGAGCCACTTGGGTTTGGATGCGGCCCGCAGCGCCAGCAGGCACCGCGACCACGATGGGTGCGAAGCGGCCCAGTTTGACCTGGCTGCTACGACCCTTCCAGACATTGGGCGTGACCACCGCTTGGTTGGCATCAAACAATTTGATGGCATCAAATGCGCTGTAACCCCAATTCATCAACTTTTGCGACTCGGTGGCGCGTGCATTCTCGCTAGAAGCGCCCAACACAATCGACAACAAACGACGCTGTCCCACACCAGGCGCATCTCGCTTGGCAGTGGCAATCAAGCAAAAACCAGCAGCATCCGTGTGGCCTGTTTTCAGACCGTCCACACTGGGATCACGGAACAGTAGCAAATTACGGTTGTTCTCGTTGGCTGCAGGCGTGCCTGGGTAGCGGTATTTTTTGATCGCGTAGTAGCCGACGTAGTCTGGGAAATCATGCATCAGGCGACTGGCCAAGATACTCAGATCCCGCGCGGTGGTGGTGTGACCAGGTTCGGTCAAACCTTCTGGGTTTTTGTAGCCGGTCGATTTCATGCCCAAGACTTTGGCTTGGGCGTTCATCATCTGCACAAAATGCTCCACCGTACCGCCCACGCCTTCGGCCAGCGCCATGGTGGCATCGTTGCCCGATTGAACAATCATGCCTTTGATGAGATCTTCCACTGGCACTTTCATCTTGGGATCGATGAACATGCGCGAGCCGGGCATCTTCCATGCGCGTTCGCTCACGCCGAAGGTTTGCTGCAGGCTGATCTTTTTGGCCTTGAGTGCATCAAACACGATGTAAGCCGTCATGAGTTTGGTAAGTGATGCAGGTTCGATGGGCTTGTCTGCATCCAACTCCGCCAAGGTTTGCTGCGCTGTCAAGTCCACCAGCAAATAGGCTCGCGCTGCGATTTCTGGAGGCTGCGGCACTTGCGCTTGCGCCTGCAAGACGCAAATCAACGCCATCAAAAAGCCGGTCAATGTGGTACGCAGGAGTCGTGTCATGGCTGTCTTCAAAAAAATTTGTCAAAAAATGGGATGCGGTTGGGAGTCAATGCACCTCACCATCGACAGCACTCAGCCCTGCAAATGGCGCACCACCAGATTCTTCAGAAGCGGCAATTGTCCATGAAAGAAATGACCGCCACCTGGCACCACCGTCACAGGCAGGCTTTGTGGACGGGCCCAATCCATCACCGAGGCCAGTGACACGGTGTCGTCTTGCTCGCCATGCACCACCAAAGTTTTGTCGTGCAGTTCAGGCGCAATGGGGGCCACCGTGAAACGCTGAGCAGCCGTGCCTACGAATGCCACCTTCTCAATCTGGCGATGCACTTGAAGTTCAGCCAAGGCATGACTTGCCACAAACGAGCCAAACGAAAAGCCTGCAATTGCTAGCGGACCCGTGGGCGCAACTTGTTCGACCACACTCAAAAAATCGCGCGCTTCGCCAGCGCCTGCATCGTGCTCACCTGCCGAAGCGCCCACGCCACGGAAGTTAAATCGCACCACCGTCCAGCCGCATTGCACAAAAGCACGCGCCAGCGTTTGCACCACTTTGTTGTCCATCGTCCCGCCAAACAATGGATGCGGATGTGCCACGATAGCGACGCCACGAGAGACACCCTCTGGCTCATCTCGCAAAGCTTCAATAGCCCCCACCTCGCCATGCAGCGTGATTTTCTGGGTTTGGGAATTCATGGCTCAGCGCCCCACCTCTGCAGGAATCACAAGGCGCTCGACCACTTGACCATTCTTTAAATGGCTCTCAACAATCTCGTCCACATCGTGCGTGTCCATCACCGTGTACCAAACACCTTCGGGATAGACCACAGCCACGGGGCCGCCAGCACAACGATCCAAACAACCGGCTTTGTTCACGCGTACACCGCCGACCCCAGCCAGGCCTGCGGCTTTGACCTGCGCTTTGCAGTGGTCAAACGAGGCTTGCGCACCGTGATCAGCGCAACAGTCTTGTCCGTTGTCACGCTGATTGAGACAGAAAAATATGTGATGTTTGTAATACGAAGATTGGGTCATGTGTAGATTCTAGTTTTGCGTGCTGCGATCACGCGACAAACGCACCAGCGCCAACATCAGCACGGCGTAAGGCCATAACCAACCCAGCCATTGCACCAAGCCATGAAACCGGACAAATCGCCCTTGCTCCCACGTCTGCAAAGTTTGGGCGAAATACGCACTTTCCGGCGATTGATTGAGCACGCTTTGCTGCACCAACAAGGCCAGCAACAAGAATGTCCATGCGGTACGCGACGACAACGGTAAAAAGAGCAGAGCCACCACACAACCGAAAATGAGACCCAAAATCACCGGCAAGTTCAACCAAGTCCACGCGTGCGCAGGGCCGTAGCTCAGTGCTGCAGACAAAGCGCTCATACCAAGCGCCATGCCCAACACCACCAGCACATATAAAAATCTTTGTCCAACTTGGCGAATCACACCAAAGCCCAACAAACACGGCACGAGCAAACCCAACATCACGCACAGCAACTCCGCGCCAGGCAGTAACGGTTCTAGTTCAAATGCACGCAGTGGAATCCAATCTTCAAACGGTGTGGCTTCAAACGCACTGGTGAGCGCATCTTCCACTCGCTCCCACACTTGCCCCAAGCCCAATGGCACAGCCACCGGAAATAACAGCGCTGCAGGCCATACAGCCATCAACACCAAGGCCATGTAGGCGTCGCGCACAAACCAACGCTCACGGAACTGGCCCCATCGGCGCAGCAACCCAAAATGCTCCAGTGAGTTAGCCAATACAGCGCCCACAAACGCACCCAGCGTGTTGAGCAAAAAATCCGGCAACGAAGGTACGCGAGCAGGCAAATAGCTTTGCAAACCTTCCATGGTGAGAGACAACAGGGCAGCCGCCACCGTCGACAGCATGACCACCCGCGTGCGCCAGCCCATACGCATGGCACTTAGGGTGAGAAAGAAACCCAACGGGGCATATCCCAACACATTGGCCACCACATCAAAACCTAACCAATACTTGGGCCAAGGTGCCGCCAAAAATGACCACGTCCAAATGCCCTGGTCACGCCACTGATCAAACGGATACAGACTGGCGTAGACGATGATCGCCACGCAAATTTGCGAGAGGGGCCAGGCGGAGGTTTTGCGCATGGTCCAGCCGCTGACTTAGAAAGGTTTGACGACCACCAAGATCACCGCGATGGTCAGCAAGACCACAGGAACCTCATTGAACCAGCGATACCAAACGTGGCCACGCGTGTTGACGCGCGCCTCAAACTTGCGTAGCAAGCGGCCGCAGGCATGGTGGTAACCCAACACCAGCAGCACAATGGTCAGCTTGGCATGCATCCAACCGTTGCCAGGGCCCAGACCAATGCCGTAATACAGCCACAGCACCAAACCTAAAACAACAGCAGGAATCATCAACAAGGTGGTGAAGCGCATCAACTTACGCGCCATCAGCAGCAAGCGCGCCTCTTCAGCCTCAGAACCCTCAGGTACAGATGCCAAATTCACAAAAATGCGTGGCAAATAAAACAAGCCAGCAAACCAGCTGGCCACGAAGATGATGTGAAAAGATTTGATCCAAAGCATGGGGCCAGTTTAGCCGCGCAAAAAAAGCCCGACACGAGGTCGGGCGAAATCGCCTGATGGCTTTCAAGCTTCAGACGCCCGCCTAGGGAGGAAAAGCGGGGGGCAGCAAGCTACCCACAGCCAATCTAGCAAACCCTTTGTTGAGGCTCAATGGGGCAAACACGGCTTTTTGCACGTTGGCGACACCGATAAACAGGCACAATTTCACCCATGCAACATCCATTCGCCTCTTTCCCATCCAACCGCCCTCGCCGTTTGCGCCGTGACGACTTCACCCGCCGCTTGGTGCGCGAACACGCGTTGAGCGTGAACGATCTGATTTACCCCGTCTTCGTCCTCGAAGGCGAAAAGCGCCGCGAGGCCGTGGGCTCTATGCCCGGCGTTGAGCGTCTGAGCTTGGACTTGCTACTACCCGTGGCCGAGCAATGCGTAAAGCTGGGCATTCCCGTGATGGCGCTGTTCCCCGTCATCAGCGCCCACCTTAAAACACCTGATGGCATTGAAGCCACCAACCCCGACGGCCTTGTGCCCCACGTGGTGCGCGAGCTGAAAAAGAATTTCCCAGAATTGGGCGTGATGACCGATGTGGCGCTTGACCCCTTCACCAGCCACGGCCAAGACGGCTTACTGGATGACACCGGCTACATCTTGAACGACGTCACCACAGAGATGCTGGTCAAACAAGCCCTGACCCAAGCCGATGCCGGCGTGGACATCGTGGCCCCCAGCGACATGATGGATGGCCGCATTGGCGCGATTCGCCAAGCGCTCGAAGCCAAAGGCCATATTCACACACGCATCATGGCCTACAGCGCCAAATACGCCAGCGCCTTTTACGGTCCGTTCCGCGACGCCGTGGGCTCGGCATCTAACTTGGGCAAGGCCGACAAAAAGGTTTACCAAATGGACCCCGGCAACACCGACGAAGCCCTGCGCGAAGTCGCACTGGATATCGCCGAAGGCGCAGACATGGTCATGGTCAAACCCGGCATGCCTTACCTCGACGTGGTGCGCCGCGTCAAAGACGAGTTCAAGGTTCCGACGTTTGCTTATCAAGTGAGCGGCGAATACGCCATGCTCAAAGCCGCCGCACAAAACGGCTGGCTTGACCATGACGCAGTGATGATGGAAAGCTTATTGGCTTTCAAACGCGCAGGCGCAGATGGTGTGCTCACCTACTTCGCCATCGACGCCGCGAAGAAACTACACGGACTGGCTTAAAGCGCAGCGCAGATCACTGCGCGTGCGTGGGCCGATCCTTAGCCAACGTGCTTGGCAAAAAACGCCAAGGTGCGCTGCAACGCCATCTTGGCTGACGCCTCTTGGTAAGCACCGCGATGGTCACAGTTAAAGCCGTGGTCAGCTGGGTACAAATGCACCTCCACCTCGGGGTGCGCACGGCTGAACTTATCCACGGTGTCGAGCGGAATCCAATGGTCTTGTTCAGCGTAGTGCGCCAGCACGGGGCAGTTGGGATGACGCGCAATTTCTTCATCAGTGGTTGAGCCACCGCCGTAATAAGGCACTGCCGCGCTAAGCCCCTTGACCAAAGCGGCGGCACGCCATGTGAGCAAACCGCCCCAGCAATAACCCACGATGCCCACCTTGCCGCCACTGGTCTTGGCGGCGTAATCCACAGCGGCTTGAATATCGGCCATCACGCCTGGAGCGGGCATGGTTTCAATCGCTGCTTTCAGCGCCATGCCCGCCTGCATGTCGTCTGGCGTGTAGCCCAACTCCACACCATGCTTGGCACGATGAAAAGTGGCGGGCGCAACTGCCAAATAGCCTTGGGCTGCATAACCATTCGCCACTTCGCGAATGTGCGCGTTGACGCCAAAGATTTCTTGCAACACGACGACAGCGCCTTTGGGTGCACCTTTGGGCTGAGCCACATAAGCTGGAAATTCAAAGCCATCGGCGGCGTGGAGTCGAACGGTCATAAATGCCTCTCTTCAGTTTTCTAAAGTCACTATCAAACAGGTTACTCGGTTTTCAAATCCTTCGGTGTATCGTGCCGCCCATCTGCTCGCAAAGCACGCACACAGGAGACACACATGAAACCCGTCCTTTTAATCACTGGCGCTAGCCGCGGCATTGGCGCAGCCACTGCTGTGTTGGCCGCTCAACAAGGTTGGGCTGTGGCCGTGAATTACGCCAGCAATGCCTCGGCTGCTAAACACGTGGTGCAACAAATTCACGCTGCTGGCGGCACAGCCATCGCCGTGCAAGCCGATGTGGGCGACGAAGCGCAAATTCTGCGCATGTTCGCTGAAGTCGACAGCCAGCTGGGGCGTATTTCTGGCCTTGTCAACAACGCAGGCGTGGTGGATGTGACCGCCAAAATAGAAGACCAAAGCTGGGCCAGATGGGAACGCATGATGCGCATCAACGTGCTGGGCTCGTTCGCCTGCGCACGCGAAGCGGTCAAACGCATGAGCACCGCACACGGTGGCTCGGGCGGCAGCATCGTCAACGTATCGAGTGCTGCGGCACGCTTAGGTGCGCCCGGCCAATACGTGGATTACGCTGCAGCCAAGAGCGCGATTGATGCCTTCACGATCGGTCTGGCCAAAGAGGTGGCCAACGAGGGCATTCGCGTGAACGCGGTGCGCCCCGGCTTAATAGACACCGACATCCACGCCTCGGGTGGCTTGCCCAACCGTGTGCGCGACTTGGCGCACTTGGTACCCATGCAACGCGGGGGTACGTCTGAAGAAGTGGCACAAGCCATTGTGTTTCTGCTCAGCGACGCGTCTAGTTACACCACCATGAGCATGATGGAAATCTCTGGCGGGCGCTAAATATCCACCACCCGTATTCCCCTTGCCGCAAAGCGCCGTCACATCAGCAGCTCAAGCAGCAAAACCTTCGGCCAAAGCCTTGCGCAAATAGTCCACAAACGCCGTCACCGCGCGCGGCACATGGGGTGAATACGGGCGAATGGCATAGAGCTGCTCAGCAAACGCGCCCACGGGCTGCCAGTCTGGCAACACCTGTACGAGCTTTCCTTGCTGCAAAGCCGCTTGCGCGCTGAAGTCTGGCAACAGCGCAATACCCAGCCCCGTCAACGCAGCTTCTCTTAAAGCCTCGCTGTTGTTTGCAGCAAGCTGGCCTGTCACTGGAACGGTGATGCGTTCGTCATTCGCTTTGTCTTTTGTTTTGAACTTCGCACGCGCCAGCGTCCATGTGGGGGTGTCTTGCGCTCGCAAGTAATGCAAGCAGTTGTGGGTTTGCAAATCAGCTGGGGTTTGCGGCGTGCCCGCACGCCGCAAATAGGTTTTGCTTGCCACCAAAACTGAGTTTGTGTGGCACAAGGTCCAAGCCACATGTGTGTCTGGCGGCCGCGCTGTGTGACGTATGGCCAAGTCAAACCCTTCGGTGGCCAAGCTGCTGAGTCGGTCCGACATATCCAACTGCAAACGCACGTCTGGATAATCGCGCAAGAAGTCCGCCAAACGTGGGGCCAACTGCTGACGTGCAAAGGCAACAGGTGCAGTCACACGCAGCAGGCCGCTGGGCACACCAGCCAAGTCGCGCACTTGGGCAAAGCTGTGCTCGATTTGCTCAAATGACGCGCGCGTGTCGTCCACCAACCGCTGCCCCGCTTCCGTCAAGCGCACGCTGCGGGTGGTGCGCTGCACCAGCGGTACGCGTGCAGCACGCTCTAGCTCGGCAATGCGTTGGCTCATGGCTGCCTTGCTCACGCCAAGGCGTGAGGCAGCAGCGGTGTAGCTGCCTTGTTGCGCCAACACACTGAGCCAATGCAGGTGGTGCCAGAGTTCGCTGATTTTTTGATCATTCATGGTCCGATTGTTCACCATTTTGAACAATCAATTCAATGTTTGACTCTTGTTGGACGCACATGCCCTGCCTACACTGCGTCATCTTTTCCACATAACGAGACTCCCCATGACACAAGCCCACATCGCGCATTACATCAATGGCGCAGTTGCCAACGGCAGCAGCACACGCACACAACCCGTTTACAACCCCGCCACAGGCGCGGTCACTGGCCATGTGAGCTTGGCCAACGTGACCGATGTGAATGCAGCCGTCGCAACAGCACAGAAAGCTTTCCCAGCTTGGGCCGATACCCCGCCCCTGCGCCGAGCCCGTGTGATGTTCAAGTTCCTGGAATTGTTGAACGTCAACAAAGACAAGCTGGCCCACATGATCACGGCTGAGCACGGCAAAGTGTTCACCGATGCTCAAGGTGAAGTCAGCCGTGGCATCGACATCGTCGAATTCGCCACAGGCATCCCTCAGTTGCTCAAAGGTGACTTCACCGAACAAGTTTCCACTGGCATCGACAACTGGACCATGCGTCAACCTCTTGGCGTGGTGGCTGGCATCACGCCATTCAACTTCCCTGTCATGGTGCCCGCATGGATGTTCCCTGTCGCCATCGCTGCTGGCAACACCTTTGTGCTCAAGCCCAGCCCGATTGACCCCTCACCTTCGTTGTTCATTGCTGAATTGCTCAAGCAAGCTGGCTTGCCAGACGGCGTGTTCAACGTGGTGCAAGGCGACAAAGAAGCGGTGGACGCTTTGTTGGTTCATCCCGACGTGAAAGCTGTCAGCTTTGTAGGCTCCACACCCATCGCCAACTACATCTATGAAACCGGCGCACACCACGGCAAGCGCGTGCAAGCCCTAGGCGGCGCGAAAAATCACATGGTCGTCATGCCCGATGCAGACGTCGATCAAGCCGTAGACGCGTTGATCGGCGCAGCCTACGGCTCTGCTGGCGAGCGCTGCATGGCCATCAGCGTGGCCGTGTTGGTGGGTGATGTGGCTGATCGCCTCATGCCAAAACTGATAGAACGCACCAAGGCTTTGAAAGTGCTCAACGGCGAAAACCTTGCCGCCGAAATGGGCCCCATCGTGACCGACATTGCGCACAAGCGCATCACTGGCTACATCGAGCAAGGCGTGAAAGATGGCGCCAATCTGCTGGTGGACGGTCGTCATTTCGATGGCGCAACCGCAGGCGACGGTTGCAAGAATGGTTTCTGGATGGGCGGCACCTTGTTTGACAACGTCACGCCTGAGATGCGCATCTACAAAGAAGAAATCTTTGGCCCTGTGCTCAGCTGCATGCGCGTGGCCGACTTGGCCGAAGCCGTGAACCTCATCAACGCCCACGAATTCGGCAACGGTGTGAGCTGCTTCACACGCGACGGCAACGTGGCCCGTGAATTTGCACGCCACATCCAAGTGGGCATGGTTGGTATCAACGTGCCAATTCCAGTTCCTATGGCCTGGCATGGTTTTGGTGGCTGGAAGAAGAGCTTGTTTGGCGACATGCACGCCTACGGCGAAGAAGGCGTGCGTTTCTACACGAAGCAAAAGAGCGTCATGCAACGTTGGCCTGAGAGCATTGGCAAGGGCGCTGAGTTCGTCATGCCAACGTCTAAGTAAGTTGTAGTTCTTTGGGGTTGGCGCGGTTGCGTGTGCATCGGAAGCTTGGGGTGACATGTTTTGCTCCTCGTCTGCTGCGCATCCGAATATCGCGGCAACATGCCACCCCAATCTACCGCTGTACACGCTAGGGCGCTGCGAGCTCAGAAACGGGTGATAAGCATGGACCAATGCTGTGTAAAACAGCGAGGCCCATGTTGTCAGAGAAGGGGCGGGCTGGGTGGTTTGTTGCAGCGACATTCGGATGCGCAGCAGACGAGGCGCAAAACACACCGCCCAGCCCGCCCCTTCTCTGACAACTGCAACAACAAACCCACACAAGCAAGCTAATATCCCTGCACACAACAACAGAGACTTGAGACATCTGCATGAGTGACACCCAGTTTGACTACATCATCGTCGGCGCAGGCACAGCCGGCTGCTTGCTCGCCAACCGCCTGAGCGCCAACGCCAGCAAACGCGTATTACTCATTGAAGCTGGTCGCAAAGACGATTACCACTGGATACACATACCCGTTGGCTATCTGTACTGCATTGGCAATCCACGCACTGACTGGCTCTACAAAACAGCACCCGATCAAGGTCTGAATGGCCGCAGCCTGCGTTACCCACGCGGCAAAGTGTTGGGTGGGTGCTCCAGCATCAACGGCATGATTTATATGCGCGGCCAAGCGCGTGACTACGACCAATGGGCCGACATCACAGGCGACGCACGCTGGCGTTGGGACAATGCACTGCCCTATTTCAAGCTGCACGAGGACCATTACCTCGGTGCTAACGCGTCGCACGGCGCTAAAGGCGAACGCAGCGAAGTGCTGCTGGCCGACAACACGGTGTACGGCGAAACCCTGCGCCACCACATTGCAGGCGGCGAATGGCGCGTCGAGAAACAACGCCTGCGCTGGGATGTGCTGGATGCATTTGCCCAAGCTGCGGTAGAAGCCGGCATCCCCGCCACCGACGACTTCAACCGTGGCAGCAACGAAGGTGTGGGCTACTTTGAGGTGAACCAAAAAAGCGGCTGGCGTTGGAACACAGCCAAAGCTTTCATTCGTCCCACTTGCTATGCCCGCCCCAACTTTGAGCTTTGGTCATCTGCACAGGTGGCCAAGCTGGTCATGAGCACGGATGCTGACGGCTCGCAGCGTTGCACTGGCGTCGACGTGTGGACAGGACACGGCTATGTGACCGTCACCGCCTCACAGTCTGTCGTCCTTAGCGCTGGTGCTATTGGCACACCGCAAATCTTGCAGGTCTCGGGCCTTGGGCCTGCCGAGCTTCTCAAACAGCATGGCATTGAACCGCTGATTGATTTGCCTGGTGTAGGCGCAAACCTTCAAGACCATTTGCAAATTCGCTCGGTCTTCAAGGTGCAAGGCGTAGACACCCTCAACACCTTGGCCAGCAGTTGGTGGGGCAAAGCCAAGATTGGTTTGGAATACGCCTTCAAACGAACAGGCCCCATGAGCATGGCGCCTTCTCAGCTGGGCGCCTTCACCCGCAGCAGCCCTGACCAGCCCTACCCCAACATCGAATACCACGTGCAACCGCTCAGCCTTGATGCGTTTGGTGAACCGCTGCACAGCTTTCCCGCGTTCACCGCCAGCGTGTGCAACTTGAACCCCACCAGCCGTGGCACGGTGAATATCACCAGCGGCAACTTTGCCGATGCACCCAAGATTGCGCCCAACTATTTGAGTACCGAGGCCGACCGAAAAGTAGCTGCTGATTCACTGCGCGTGACACGCCGCATTGCTGCTCAACCCGCCCTCGCCAAGTACAAGCCTGTGGAATACAAACCGGGTGTGCAATACCAAACCGACGAGGATTTAGCGCGCTTGGCTGGCGACATTGCCACCACCATCTTCCACCCCGTGGGCACTGCGCGCATGGGTCGTGTCGATGACCGGCTGGCCGTGGTTGACCCCGAATTGCGCGTGCGCGATGGCCGCGGAGGCGTGGTGCGCGGCTTACGTGTGGTGGATGCCAGCGTGATGCCCACCATCACCAGCGGCAACACCAACAGCCCCACGTTGATGATGGCCGAAAAAGCCGCGCAGTGGCTGGCGCACGAGGCTGAACATGCCTAAGGCGCGCTGCCTAGGGTTTTTCCTCAAGGGAATGTCCTAGGCAATCTCCAAGGTGATTGCACTTACATTCATATCACTCGGAACAGCGCTAGCGCTGTGACAACGAGGGTCTGAGGAGACATACACAACAGACGATTCCACAGGAACGTCACCCCGAAAAGGCACCGGTCACCCCGGTGCCTTTCGTTTTTTCGCCTCCCATTTTTTCAGCCCACAATCTGCGCATGGAAATTTTCTTCACCACCTTAGCCTCTGCATTGGCGGGCTTTGTGGACTCCATCGTGGGCGGCGGCGGCTTGATCTTGCTGCCCGCTCTGTTTGCGGCCTACCCATCAGCGACGCCTGCGACCTTGCTGGGCACCAACAAAAGCGCATCGGTCTGGGGCACCGCGTTTGCCACTTGGCAATACAGCCGTCGTGTGAAGGTCAGCTGGCCATCTTTGCTGCCTGCCGCTGCTGCCACCATGGTGGCTTCATTTGCCGGCGCATGGTTGGTCACTCTGGTTTCAGCTGAATTTTTGCGCCGCTTGCTGCCGGTCGTTTTACTGGCTGTGCTGATCTACACGCTCATGCGCAAAGACATGGGCCGCGAGCACGTACCGCGTTTTAACGGCCGCGCAGAGTTGTGGGCCACGGCCACGATAGGCTTGACGATTGGTTTTTACGACGGGTTTTTTGGCCCAGGCACGGGCAGCTTTTTTGTGTTCGTGCTGGTGCGCTGGCTGGGCTATGACTTTTTGAATGCGTCGGTGGCAGCCAAGCTGCTGAACCTGTCCAGCAACATTGCTGCTTTGGTGCTGTTCACCTACAAAGGCCATGTGTGGTGGCACATGGCTTTGCCTTTGGCATTGGCCAATGTAGCAGGCAGCCTGCTGGGTACGCGCATGGCTCTCAAACACGGCGCTGGCTTTGTGCGCGGTATGTTCATCGTGGTGGTGACGGCGCTGATTTGCAAAACCAGCTACGACGCGTTCTTGCGTTGATCCGCGTCACTGAACGCCGCTAACGAGCGGCATAGCTGAAGCTTAACGTGCGCCGCTCGCCACTGGCTTTGCCACACCAGCAGTACTTGTAGCACTAGCAGGCTTGGAAGCTGCGGATGCAGGTTTGGCGGCAGCTGATGCTGCTTTTTCAGCGGCCGACGCTGCTGCAATCGGCTCTTCGACAGCCAACTCTGCAGCTTTAGGAGGCCATGGCACGCTGGCCACCGGGCGAGGCTTGCCAATGGGGCGTGTGGCTTGTCCTTTTTGCACAGCGTCGATGTCTTCTTGCGAGGGATATTGACCCATGATCACGAAGTCGAACACGCGTCGCGCAATCGGTGCCGCGCTTTGCGCACCAAAGCCTCCGTTTTCAACCACCATGGCCAAAGCCACTTTGGGATCATCGGCGGGGGCAAAAGCGACAAACAAGGCATGGTCACGCAAGCGTTCGTCAATCGCCGCTGCGTTGTATTTTTCGTTTTGCTTGATCGTGAACACTTGAGCCGTGCCCGTCTTGCCAGCACTCACATACTGGGCACCGATAAAGCTGGTGGCTGAGGTCCCCTCAATGTTCACCCCGACCATCGACTTCTTAATGATTTCTAGATGCTCTGGCAAAAGCGATAGTTGCCCAATGGGCTCTTTGGCGACATAGGTGGTCTCTTTGGTTTCAACGTCCACCACTTCTCGCACCAAGTGTGGCTTCATTTTCAACCCATTGTTGGCCACCGTTCCCATGGCATGCGCTACCTGCAACATGGTGAAGTTGTTGTAACCCTGACCAATACCCAGCGAGATGGTTTCGCCTGCATACCAGCGTTGCTGCTCTGGCTTTTTATAGGTTGTGCGCTTCCACTCCGTAGAGGGCAATACGCCACGTGACTCACCCAAAATATCAATGCCGGTGATCTGACCAAAACCTAACGGCTTCATTTGGTCGTGCATCAAATCCACGCCCATGTCACGCGCCAGCAAGTAGTAATAGGTGTCGCACGACTCAACGATGGACTTGTACATGTCTACCGTGCCATGGCCGCCTTCTTTGTCGTCGCGAAACTTGTGGTTGCCAAACATGAAGTAACCGGGGTCAGAAATAGCCGCTTTTTCTGTTCGCTTGCCTGTTTGCAAAGCCGCCAAGGCCATGAACGGTTTGTAGGTTGATCCTGGTGGATAAGTACCGCGCAACGCTCGGTTGAGCAAAGGCTTGTCAGGCGACTCATTCAATGCCGTCCAGTTTTCAGAATCAATGCCGTCCACAAATAAGTTGGGGTCAAACGTAGGCTTACTCACGAAGGCCAGCACTTCACCCGTTTTTGGGTCGAGCGCCACCAATGCACCGCGTCGCTTGCCATACAAGTCTTCCACCAACTTTTGCAGCTTGATGTCAATCGACAAGACCACGCTGTTGCCAGGAATCGCTTGACTGCTGTTGAGGCGACGCACGGCGCGGCCACCTGCCGAGGTTTCCATCTGTTGCACACCCGTTGTGCCGTGCAATTGCTTTTCGTAACTTTGCTCAACGCCTAGCTTGCCGATGTAGTCCGTGCCACGGTAGTTGCCTGCGTCTTCCGACTCTTCGATCTTGCCTTTTTCCGTCTGGTTGATACGACCGATGTAGCCAATCACATGGCTGGCCAATTGGTTGTACGGGTAGTTGCGGAACAAACGCGCGCGAATTTCAACGCCAGGAAAACGGTAGCGCTGCGCTGCAAAACGAGCCACCTCTTCGTCCGTCAAGCGGTTGCGAATTGGCACAGATTCAAAACTCTTGGATTCGCCCAGTTGCTTTTTAAAGCGGCGTTTGTCGCGGGCTTGAATATCAATCACACCTGAGAGCTGCTCAATCACCTCTTCAAGCGGAGCCACGACTTTGGATGCAGTAATTTCTAAGGTGTAGGCCGAATAGTTGGTGGCCAATACAACGCCATTGCGATCCATGATGACGCCACGGTTGGGCACGATGGGCACGATGGACGTGCGATTGTTCTCCGCTTGCGCATTGAGCTCGTCGTAGCGCACCACTTGCAAATAAAACAAACGAAGTGCAAGCAAGCCAAACAAAACCAAAATCGCGGCCACCACCACCACCATGCGCGACCTGAAACGTCGCAGGTCGGACTCGATGTCGCGAATCACCCTCATAGCGGTCGGTTCGCGTCAGGGTTGGGGGCGCGGCGCTGTGGCGCTAACAAGAAAACGCTGATGACGGGCCACAACAAAGCCTCGAGCAGCGGCGCCAAGAAAATCATCCAACCTGGGAACAAGGCACCTGACATCATGCGCACAAACAACTCCAAGCCATGCGCCACTGCAAACAGTGGCAGCACTTGCATGGCCTGAGAGGGCACAGTGAACCAAAGCAAGCGTCGATGCACCATGATGGCCATGAAGCCCAAAGCGGTATAGCTCAAGGCATGCTGCCCCATCAATGCGGATTGGTGCACATCCGTGGCTACGCCAAAAAAGAAAGCCACGCCAATCCCCACCATCCGTGGCTGATGCACGCACCAAAACACCAGCACCAGTGCCAAGAAGTCTGGCATCCACGCCGCATTGCCAACCATGCTGATGTTGACCACCATGTTGGCAAATAATGCAGCCAAAAGCGTGAACAAAATGAACAGGGGATTGGCTGGCAACAACAACTGTTGGCCGCGAGGCATGATCATCGACGGCCTCCTTTTTGCGCGGCCACAGGGTGCAGCTTTTCAATCTGAGGACGCGGTGGCAATTGGTCAGTCAACGGATCCAAAACCATCACATGTCGTGCACCTTGAACACGACCCACAGGCTCACACAAAATGCGCGCAAACGCAGTTTCGGCACGACGCTCCACCTTGGTGACCTTGCCAATCAATACACCTGCCGGATAAATACCGTCTACGCCACTGGTAGACAACATGTCGCCCACTTCAATGTCAGCGTTGGTTGCCATGAAGCGCAGTTCCAGCAAAGGCGCGCCACCTGATTCGCCGTAGGCCACACCTCGCGCACCGGTTCGGGTGTTGAGCACTGGGATGGAATGTTCACGGTCCGTCACCAGCGTTACTTCGCTCATCAGAGGTAAGACATGGGTAACTTGCCCCAACATTCCGTGCTCATCCATCACAGGCGAGCCCGTCTTGATGCCATCCGTCATGCCTTTGTCAATGATGAGCTTGCGGGTGTAAGGGTCAGCAGCGTCGTACAAGACCTCGGCAGCTTGGCCTTTGGTGTCAAGCCGTTTGCTCAGGCTCAACAATTCGCGCAGTTGTTTATTTTCCAGCGCCAGTTGCTCGACTTGCCCCGAACGACGAGCTTGAACCAAAAGCTGTTCACGCGCCTCACGCTCTGAGGTCTGTGCCACATCACGCGCCTCAAAATACTCAGACGAAAACTCCGCCAACGCCTGAGGTCGCATGGCCAACCACTGCACGGGGTAAAGCACCACTGACAAAGTGGCACGCAAGGGCTGTGTGACACCAAAACGCACGTCAGCCACCATCAACAGCACCGACAAGGCGCTGAAGAAAAGCAATTTGGAGACGGCTGAAGGGCCTTGCTTGAAGAAGGCCGGGGGGGAGCGGTCGAGGGTGCCCAGTGGCACTTAATTATTCGCTCGTGAAGATGGAGCCCAAACGCTCCATGCGCTCAAGGGCCAAACCGCAACCACGCACCACGCAGGTGAGTGGGTCTTCGGCCACCAGGACTGGCAAGCCAGTTTCTTCGGCCAACAAGCGGTCTAAGTCACGCAACAACGCGCCACCACCGGTGAGCATCATGCCGCGCTCGGCAATGTCTGCACCCAGTTCGGGAGGCGTTTGCTCCAGCGCGTTTTTCACGGCGGAAACGATGTTGTTGAGTGGGTCGGTCAAAGCTTCCAAAATTTCGTTCGACGAAATCGTGAAAGAACGTGGCACGCCTTCTGACAAGTTGCGGCCTTTGACTTCCATTTCCTTGACTTCAGAGCCAGGGAATGCAGAACCAATTTGTTTCTTGATGGCTTCAGCCGTTGGCTCGCCAATCAGCATGCCGTAGTTGCGACGGATGTAGTTGATGATGGCTTCGTCGAACTTGTCGCCACCGACGCGCACGCTGCCTTTGTAAACCATGCCGCCCAAAGAGATCACGCCCACTTCGGTGGTACCGCCACCGATGTCGACCACCATGGAGCCAGAAGCTTCTGACACTGGCAAGCCCGCGCCGATGGCCGCTGCCATGGGTTCTTCAATGAGGTACACCTCTGAGGCGCCAGCGCCTAAAGCGGATTCGCGAATCGCACGACGCTCCACTTGGGTAGAGCCGCAAGGCACGCAAATGATGATGCGGGGGCTAGGGCGGAACACCGAGCGTGGGTGCACCATCTTGATGAACTGCTTGAGCATTTGCTCAGTCACGGTGAAGTCGGCGATCACGCCGTCTTTCATCGGGCGAATGGCTTCGATGTTGCCGGGCACTTTGCCCAACATGGCCTTGGCTTCGTGGCCAACGGCTTGAATGGTCTTCTTGCCTTGAGGGCCGCCTTCGTGGCGAATCGACACCACTGAAGGCTCGTCCAACACGATGCCTTTGTCGCGCACATAAATCAGGGTGTTGGCGGTACCGAGGTCAATCGCCAAATCGGTGGAGAAATACCGACGAAAAGATCCAAACATGTCTGTCCTCAAAGCTTGCCCGCGGGCGCGGACACAAAGGCAGGATAATACCGCATCGCTTGCAAACCGCGGGTTTTTCCCCTTATAAAAGTATGTCCCTGAACCCACAAGACATCAGCCGCATTGCCAACCTGGCCCGGCTAGAGCTCCAGCCTGATGAAGAGGCCCGAATGCTCAGCAAAATCAACGATTTCTTCGGCATCGTCGAGCAAATCCGCGCGGTTGACACCACCGGCGTCGTGCCCATGGCTCATCCTGTAGACGCCATGCAAGGCGCCCACATCGAACTGCGCCTGCGCCCTGACGTGGCCAGCGAGCCTAACCTTCGCGACCTGAACCAACAAAGCGCCCCCGCCGTCGAGCGTGGCTTGTTCTTGGTTCCCAAAGTGATTGAGTAAGGCCCAGACCATGACCCAATTGCACAACATGACCGTGGCCCAACTGGCCCAAACGCTCAAAACCAAACAAGCCAGCGCTGTCGAAGTGGCCACAGCCTTTTTGGCCCGCACGGGTGGCAACCCACACAACGCGTTTTTGGACATCAACAGCGAAGTCACGCTGGCCCAAGCCCAAGCCAGCGATGCCCGCATTGCTGCTGGCACGGCGGGCGCGCTGGAAGGCGTGCCAATTGCGCACAAAGACGTGTTTGTGACCCGCGACTTTGCCACCACTGCTGGCTCCAAAATTCTCAGCGGCTATCGATCGCCGTTTGATGCCACAGTCGTGCAAAAGCTCGGCGCTGGCGTGAACGCACAAGGCGGCGCTGGCATGGTGAGTTTGGGCAAGGTCAATTGCGACGAGTTCGCCATGGGCTCTGCCAACGAAAATTCCGCCTACGGCGCGGTAACTAACCCGTGGGACACCTCGCGCGTTCCTGGCGGCTCCTCCGGCGGCAGCGCTGCGGCTGTGGCTGCACGTTTGGCGCCTGCCGCGACGGGCACCGACACCGGCGGCTCGATTCGCCAACCCGCCAGCTTTTGCGGCATCACCGGCATTAAGCCGACCTATGGCCGCGCCAGTCGCTACGGCATGATTGCCTACGCATCGAGCCTCGACCAAGCAGGCCCCATGGCCCGCACGGCAGAAGACTGCGCGTTGTTGCTCAGCGCCATGTGCGGTGCCGATTTAGACCGCGATTCCACGTCGCTCGATGTACCAGCTGAAAACTTCTCAGCCAAGCTTGGCGACAACTTGCTTGGGCTTCGCATTGGCATTCCCAAAGAGTTTTTTGGCGAAGGCCTCGCTGCTGACGTACGCACGGCCATTGATGCAGCGCTCAAAACGCTGGAAGCTCAAGGCGCCAAGCTTGTGCCCATCACCTTGCCACGCACTGAGTTGGCCATCCCCGTGTACTACATCATTGCGCCCGCCGAAGCGAGCTCGAACCTGAGCCGCTTTGATGGTGTGAAGTTTGGCCATCGCGCTTCAGCGTACACCGACCTCGTGAGCATGTACAAAAAGACACGCGCCGAAGGCTTTGGCGAAGAAGTCAAACGCCGCATCATGACCGGCGCGTATGTGCTGAGCCACGGCTATTACGACGCGTATTACCTACAAGCCCAAAAAATTCGCCGCATGATTGCGGACGATTTCCAACGCGCGTTTGCCGAGTGCGATGTCATCGCCGGGCCCGTCGCCCCCTCGGTTGCATGGAAACTGGGCAACAACGCCAGCGACCCGTTGGCTGACTACTTGGCCGACATCTTTACCCTGCCCGCTTCACTGGCAGGCTTGCCCGGCATGAGCATTCCTGTGGGCTTTGGCGAAGGCCATATGCCTGTGGGCATGCAGCTCATTGGCAATTATTTACAAGAAGCACGTTTGTTGAACGTCGCACACCAATATCAATTGGCCACTGACCATCACCTCCAACAACCGGAGGGCATCTGAAATGACCGCTAAATTAGTTCAAGGCTACGAAGTCGTCATTGGCTTCGAAACACACGCCCAACTCTCCACGAAGAGCAAAATTTTCAGCCGCGCCTCGGTGGCCTTCGGCGCAGAACCCAACACGCAAGCATGCGCAGTGGACATGGCCCTGCCCGGCACACTGCCCGTGATGAACATGGGCGCAGTCGAGCGCGCGATTGAGTTTGGCTTGGGCGTCAACGCGCACATTGCCGAGCGCAGCATCTTTGCGCGCAAAAACTACTTCTACCCCGACTTGCCCAAGGGCTACCAAATCAGCCAGTTTGAAATTCCGGTGGTGCAAGGAGGCGAGGTGTCGTTCTTCTTGGAAGTTGGCAAAGAGACCGTGCATAAAACTGTGCGCTTAGAGCGTGCCCACCTTGAAGAAGATGCGGGCAAATCGCTGCACGAAGATTTCATTGGCCAATCTGGCATCGACTTGAACCGTGCAGGTACCCCTCTGCTAGAAATCGTCACCCAACCCGACATGCGCAGCAGCGAAGAAGCTGTGGCTTACGCCAAAGAGTTGCACAAAATCGTCACTTGGATTGGCATTTGCGACGGCAACATGCAAGAAGGCTCGTTCCGTTGTGACGCGAACGTTTCTGTGCGCAAGCCTGGCGCGCCTTTGGGCACGCGCCGCGAGATCAAGAACTTGAACAGCTTCAAGTTCATGCAACAAGCCATCGACTACGAAGTGCGTTGGCAAATCGACCAAATCGAAGACGGCCACACCATCGAACAAGCTACTGTATTGTTTGACCCAGACACGGGCGAAACCCGCGCCATGCGCACCAAAGAGGATGCGGCGGATTACCGTTATTTCCCCGACCCTGACCTGCCACCTTTGGTGATTGGTCGCGATTGGGTGGAACGCGTGAGAAGCGAAATGGCTGAGTTGCCTCGAGTGATGGCAGAGCGTTTCGTCAAAGACTACGCACTGCCTGAATACGATGCCACGCAACTCACACAAAGCAAAGCCGCTGCTGCCTACTTTGAAGCCACGGCCAAAGCCTGCGGCCAACCAAAGTTAGCAAGCAACTGGATCATGGGCGAAGTATCTCGCCGCTTGAACAGCGGTGAAGTGACGTTTGACAGCATCCCCGTCAGCGCCGCACAACTGGGCGCGTTGATCAGCCGCATCAGCGACAACACCATCAGCAACAGCGCTGCGCGCCAAGTGTTTGAAGGTTTGTGGAATGGCGAAGGCGAAGTTGACGCCATCATCGAATCCAAAGGCCTCAAACAAATCAACGACACCGGCGCCATTGAAGCCATCATCGACGAAGTGTTGGCCGCCAATCCCAAGAACGTGGAAGAGTTCAAGGCGGGCAACGCCAAAGCTTTGAACGGTTTGGTCGGCCCCATCATGAAGGCTAGCAAGGGCAAAGCCAACCCTGCGCAAGTGAACGAACTGCTGATGAAGAAACTCAGCTGATCAGCGTGCTGCGCACCAAGACAAAGGGCCGCATAGCGGCCCTTTGTCTTTTGCATCAGCGCAATGTTTTTACTTCACACCGTAGCGCTCACGATATGCCTGTGTGCGTGCCAAGTGCTCGCCCATCGCGTTACCGTTTTGCGTGTTCAAGTACGTGAGTAAATCACTCAACTCAGCAATCGCGCACACCTGTAAACCTACCTGCTCGCGCACGTATTGCACGGCGCTGTAGGGCACGTCTTTGGTCGAGCCATCGGCTTGTTTTTCGGTGGCCATTTCTTGGCGGTCCAACGCAATTGCCACGGCGTGTGGTGTTGCGCCTGCTGCTTTGATGAGGGCAATCGATTCACGTGCGGCTGTGCCCGCGCTCATCACATCGTCGACGATCAACACGCGGCCTTTGAGGGGCGCGCCCACCAAGCTGCCGCCTTCGCCGTGGTCTTTGGCTTCTTTGCGGTTGTAGGCAAAGGGGACGTTCTTGCCCAAACGTGCCAGCTCAATCGCCACGGCAGCACCCAATGGAATGCCTTTGTAAGCGGGGCCAAAAATCATGTCGAACTCGATGCCGCTTTGCACCAAGCGCTGTGCGTAAAAGCTGGCGAGCTTGCCTAACTTCGCGCCGTCGTCAAACAAACCGGCGTTGAAGAAGTAAGGGCTCATGCGGCCCGCTTTGGTTTTGAACTCCCCAAATTTCAGTACGCCACAATCCAGCGAAAATTGCACAAATTCTTGTGCCAACGCATCGTTGGCAGCCGCACTCTTACTCATGGGGAAATTCCTTGTTCAAACTAACCAGCCTCAACCTCAACGGCATTCGTTCGGCCGCCCGCAAGGGCGTGGAAGCTTGGCTCGAAAAAGCCAGCCCTGATTGTATTTGCGTCCAAGAAATCAAAGCCCAAGCACCAGACATCGAAGGCAACTTCGACACCTTGGCAGGATTGAAAGGTCACTTTCACTACGCCGAGAAGAAAGGCTACTCGGGCGTGGGCGTTTACACCAAGCACGAGCCCAGCGACGTGATCGTTGGGTTTGACGGCGGCGAGTTCGACGCAGAAGGCCGCTACATCGAGCTGCGTTTTGACACGCCCACACAAAAACTGTCGATCATTAGCAGCTACTTTCCCAGCGGCTCATCCGGCCCTGAGCGCCAAGAAGCCAAGTACCGTTTCCTAGATGCGATGTATCCACACCTACAAGCTTTGAAGAACGGACGTGAATTTGTACTGTGTGGTGACATCAACATCGCCCACAAAGAAGGTGACCTAAAGAACTGGAAAGGCAACCAAAAGAACAGCGGCTTCTTGCCCGAGGAGCGCGCATGGATGACACGACTCACCACCGAAGGTGGCATCGTCGATGTGTATCGCCAACTGCAACCCGACACCACAGACGCTTGCTACACCTGGTGGAGCAACCGCGGCCAAGCTTACGCCAACAATGTGGGTTGGCGTTTGGACTACCACTTGGCTACGCCGGCGGTGTCGGCCCTGGCTTTCACCGATGCAATTTACAAAGACGAAAAGTTTTCAGACCACGCTCCAATTACCATTTCGTACAAAGATTTAATTTAAATTTTTTGGTGGGCATGCCAACGCAACAGCGGGGGCACCAGCACCATCAAGACAGCCGAGAACCACAAGCCTTGACTTATCGGACTTTCTATCAATATTCCCATCTCCCCATTGGTCATTGATAAAGCCCGACGAAGGTTTTGCTCCATCATGTCACCCAGCACAAAGCCCAGTATCAATGGTGCCATCGGCACTCCTTGTTTTCGCAAGACATAACCCACTACGCCAAAGCATGTCATGAGCAACAAGTCAAATGTTGTGGCATGAACAGAGAACACACCAATCGCGCTGACAGCCAAAATGCCCGGCACCAGAAGCCATTGGGGCAAACGCAACACTCGAGTGAACACGCCAACCATCGGGATATTGATGATCAGCAGCATCACGTTGGCAATAAACAAGGACGCAATCAACCCCCACACCAGTGTCGGGTTTTGTGAAAACAAAGCTGGACCGGGTGTGATGTTGTACAGAGACAATGCACCCACCATTACTGCGGTGGTCCCTGAACCTGGCACTCCCAAAGTCAGCATTGGAACAAATGATCCAGCCGCAGACGCGTTGTTAGCAGCTTCGGGTGCAGCGACGCCACGAATATCGCCTTCGCCAAAATGACCGTCATTGCCTGCCATCCGTTTTTCCATGGCATATGCCATCGCACTAGCTATCGTCGCACCAGCACCTGGTAATACACCCACGACAAACCCTAAAACTGACGATCTCAACGTCCCCCAACCTGTCTGCACCATCTCTTTGAAATTAAACAATGCTCTTCCCGTGACCTTTATCAAGCCTTCGCTCTTGTAATGCTGCTCAAGCATTAACAAAATTTCGCTTATCGAGAAGACGCCAATCACTACCACGATAAATTGGATGCCATCTGACAAATGCAAGTTGTCACCTGTGAAGCGGTATACGCCAGAATTCGAATCCAAACCTACGGTTGACAATGACAAGCCCAACACCGCAGCCAGTGCGGCTTTCAAAGGCGCATCACCCATCAAACCAGTGATGCAAGCGAATGCAAAGCACATTAATGCGAAGTACTCTGCTGGACCGAAGGCCAAAGCCCATCGCGCCAACAGCGGCGCAAACAACACGATGCCAACGGTTGCCACTACAGAGCCAACAAAAGAGCTCCAAGCAGAAATCGACAAAGCCACACCACCCATACCTTTTTGAGCCATGGGGTAGCCGTCTAATGCTGTCATGATCGCACCTGCGTCACCAGGTACGTTCAGCAGGATCGATGAAATACGTCCACCATACTCACATCCCATATATACAGCCGCCAACAGGATGAGCGCTGTTTCAGGCGGTAGCTTCAATGCGAATGCCAACGGCATCAAGATTGCCACGCCATTGATCGGTCCCAAACCTGGCAGCATGCCTACAACTGTGCCAATAAATGCACCTAGAGCAGCCACAGCCAAATTTTCTGGTGTCAACGCGACAGAAAATCCTGCCAATAAATATTGAAGCGTGTCCATCAACGCCCCCCTAATACGATGGCCAGCATGCCGCTTGGTAGCACCACGTCAAGCACTTTGTCAAAGATTACAAAAAGCACCAAGCCTAAACCTAGCCCGCCCATCAACGCTTGCTTCCAAGCCCCGCCAAAAGCGATACCAACAGGGATGGCCATGACAGTGGTTGCCAAAGTAAAGCCTAACCATTCAAACAACGCAGCGTACGCACCTACTGCCAAAACCACCCATACGATGGGTTTGAGTTGAGTTGCCGATAGTCCAAAGCCATTCGAGCTGGGGCGAATTGCCAACCAAATGCCCATTGCCATCATCAGCACTGACAACAATAGCGGAAAGGCCCGCGGACCAACCGGCTCATATGAAATAGCGGCTGCATAACCTTGAGCTGCCCACGCCATTGCTGCACCTATCAGAATGCATGCGATACCAAGAAATCGATCACTCATCATTTCGCCACATTCAATCCAAAGTCTGCAGCCAAATCACGATAAGACGCCACACGTTTTTTAATGTATGCATCTAGCTCATTACCAGTCATCGAAAATCTAAACAGCCCGCGTTCGCTGCGCAACTTATTGAACTCAGGCGTCACCAACATTTTGTTAAATGTGTCGACCCAGACTTTGTAATCTGCGTCACTCACTTTTGGGCCTACGTAGTAGCCACGAATGATGGGCCACTCAATATCTAAGCCTTGCTCTTTTGCTGTTGGCACATTTGACAAGCCACCCTCCAAACGCTTGTCAGACATGACAGCGAGCACGCGAATTTTTGCCCCTGCTTTTATTTGTTGCTCAGCCTCGGAAGCATCGCCTGAATAAACTTGAACATGTCCACCTTGCAATGCTGTGATGGCCTCTCCACCACCTTCAAACGCTACAAAGCGCATGCTTTTGTGATCTAAGCCTGAAGCGCGTGCTGTCAATGCGGCTTTCATCCAATCTTGACTACCCACTGAACCGCCTGCACCAAAAACAACTTTTGTCGGGTCTTTTTTGACTGCTGCCACCAGATCTTTCAGTGATTTAAATGGTGAGTTTTCCGCCACAATGACTGCGCCAAAATCGCTACCTACTGCAGCCAGCCAACGCACATCGTTTTCGTTGTATCGGCCAAACTTACCTTGGGCAATGTTAAGCAGAGAACCGCCGGAGAAAGCAACTAACGTGTTAGCTTCTGCAGGGCGCTGTGCAATGATGGTGTTGTACGCCACAGCGCCAATACCGCCTGGCATATACGAAATACGCATGGGGTCAGCTGTGTACTTCCCCTCCATCAGTGCTGACTGAACAAGCTTACATGTCAGGTCAAAACCACCGCCAGGTTTAGCTGCAGCAATACATTCCGTCTTATCCAAAGGGCCAGCGACTGCAACACTACCCACGCCCATCATCACCAACGACATTAATGCTAATTTGAGTTTCATACGGTCTCCATCAAAGTTAAAAAACCTTTTTACAAAGGTATGTAATAACTCTATAAAGACTCGGCTTTCAAACCGCTTTCAAAACGTTGACTGAAAAGCAAGGGGAAACCCCCGGCTATGTCAATGGCAAAACAATACTCGCAGATAGCCCTTGCCATCGATCCCCTACACCAAGCTCCAACATGCCGCCATGCCTTTCAGCGATCGATCGCGTGATGGCCAAACCTAAGCCTGTACTAGTTTGAGTGCTGAGTGTCGTCTTAAAAAATCGTTCCCCGACATGCGCCAGGTCTTGTTCTGAAATACCTGGACCATCGTCAATCACTGAGATACGTGCCTGGGTCGCGTTACGACTAAGCCTTACAGTTATGTGGCCACCAAGAGGCGTATAGCTAATTGCGTTATGCAATAAATTCGTTATCGCTTCCTTGAGCATGCCAGGCTGCACATCAACTATCAAGTTTGATATCTCTGACTCATAACCTAAATCAATCCCTTTTTCACGAGCGCTTTGCCACCATGCCCGAGTTAGTTGCTCAACAATCGGCGCAATGTTTGTACTTTCAGAATGAATACCCGCACTATCCACACGTGCCAGAGCCAGCATTTGATTCGTTTGGCGCACTGTTTCCTCAAGTTGCAACTTCATTGCAACCAGCGCCTCCCTCTGCAACTTTGGATCAACTTCTCGCAAGGCAAAGCTCACTTGTGTCATCAAGGTTGCTAAAGGTGTTCGCAGTTGATGCGAGGCATCATCAATGAACCGCTGTCTAGCCTCGGTGTGTTGCCGGTTTCGTTCGATGTGATGATTAACAGCCTCAACCAACGGTTTTAGTTCTGCGGGAATGTCATTGCTAGAAATCGGCGTGAGATCGTATGCCGAACGTGCTTGCACCTCGTTGAGCAAACGCGCAATCGGTTCCAAGGCCCAAGCGACAGCCAAAACCATCAAGGCCATTGCAGAACCCAATAAAAGCACATCACGCGTAACTGATTCCCACACCAATTGACGAATAAAGGCTTGGCGGGACTCCAAAGTTTCTGCGATTTGAATCACCACACGCTGACCGACAGGTTGCCCAGCCAAGGGCGGCGCCAAAATTCTGGCGTAACTTGCAACACGAACGGGCTCCTCAAAGTAGATGGCATCTTGGAAATGAGGAATTTTTGTCAATAACGTTTCTGTTGGCAGAGGTAAATCGGCATTGCCAATTTCAACCAAACCGCCTTCCGTTGCAACACGGTAATACACACGACCATTAGCCGTCAGCTCGAAGAACTCTAACAAACGATAAGGTAACTCAACGCCCAGTCCACCACTGGCGGTCGAGATATTGGCATCCATAGCTTTGATAGCGCCATATAGAGATCTGTCATACGCAGCATTTGCTGCATCTTCGGCTGTTCGCCATGCCTGCCAAACCTCCGCAGCACCCAGCAAAAACAAACCTGGCGCTAATGTCAAAAGCAATGTGCTGCGCAAACTTCGCTTAGCCACTTGTGGTTGTGCTGTCACGAGCCCTCCAATACATACCCTAAGCCACGCAAGGTCGAAATTTGTACTGCGCCACCTGCGAGTTTCTTTCGTAGCCTATGTATTAACACCTCAATCGCTTCTGGATTAACTTCTTGCTCGTCAGAAAACACTCGGCTTACCAATTCTTGCTTTGACAAAGGCTCGCCGCTGCGCTGAATCAATGCGCGCAACGCTGCATGTTCGCGTTGCGTAAGCGAAAGCAAAATTTGTTTGAGCATGAACTGCTTGCTACCAGCATCAAACGTCAGTGGACCACATATGTATCGCGCATGATCTCCCCCGCGCGATCGTCGAATCAGTGCAATCAATCTCGCCTCAAGCTCTGCCAATTCAAATGGTTTGGCCAAAAAATCGTCTGCACCTTCTCTTAGAGTTGTCACTCGCTCACTCAGAGAATCGCGGGCCGTCAGAATCAAAATTGGCAATTTATGATCTGCATCGCGCAAATCTGCCAACACATCATGGCCTCCACGTCCGGGCAAACCTAAATCAAGTATCAATGCGTCATAACGAAAATCTTTGAGTGCACTTCTGACCAACCGACCGTCGTTGACCCAGTCCACTTTAAAGTCAACCTGCTGTAGCGCCTTAATCAGCCAATTGGCCAGTTCTGCCTCGTCTTCTGCTAACAATATCCGCATACAACTCCTAACCTAGAACTTTTGTGCAGGGCGCGTTGCAACATATTTCGACACAGACGGACCAAACAGCAGCACCATTAAAAATCTGGCCAATTGCATAGCCATCACAAAGCCGGCATCCACTGCACTTGTCGCTGCAATGACAGCCACTGAGTCAGCACCTCCAGGACTTGATGCTAGATATGACGTCATTGGGTCATGCCCACCGATGAAAAAGAGACCTACAGCAATCAAACCACTCAACACAATCAATGCCATGATCGCCATCAACACTTCAGGTAAAGCGCGGAGTGCGTGAAAGATGATGTCTCGATTAAATCTCAAGCCAATACTCCAACCAATGACTGCATAAGCTAGCCACAACACAAAAGGGGGTAGCTCGATAACCAACCACCCAAAATATTGCAATACACCAGCAATGATCAGTGGTAACACCAAAGCCCCTCCGGGTATCGCAAACTTACGAGCAAGGGTGGACAAGACCAAAACCACTATCACTGTGGACCCAAAATGCTGGATATCCTGAACACGCCAATCTTGTGCCGCTTGAACTGTCGCTGCATCTGCTACGGCATAAAAATGCGCAGCAAGGGCTGCAATGACCGTAACTATTGCAACACGCAAATACTGCATAAACGCTACCAAACGAACATCTGCACCGTACGACTCAGCCATCACGACCATGGCGGATGTCGCGCCCGGAGCAAGACCCCAAACAGCAGTGCTGCCAGAGAATATTTGACGCCGCATCAACCACCATCCTAAGAGAGCACTGGCGCCCAACACCGACATGGACACGCCCAGAAACAATGGCCAACTACTCATCACTCGATGCAGGGCCTCAGGTTGCAGACTATGCGCCATTAAGCAACCCACCACGCCCTGCGCCATCCCAAGACTCCATTTGGGCACGCTCATGACTGCGCCATGCGTGGCCATTGCAATGGCCGCAAACATACAACCTAACAACACTGCTGCGGGCAAATGACCGGCGGCTAGCAATGCAGCCAATGGGGCACTTGAACAAATCAAAATACCCCAGCGGGCTTTAACGCTCAAGACTGCAAAATCAAAGCGCATCTGCGGCACTCAACCAATCAATGGCATAGCCACCAACAAACCAGCCGCAACACCCATGGTGCTGAACGTACCCATCATCCCCAACACACGAAAGCGGAAATTTTCATCGCTTTGACTCACGCCGTAGGCGTGTGAACAGCGTGCCACTAACAGCAACACACCCAAGGCATGCAACACCCAAGCAGGGCTAGCTTGCAGCTCCAACATGCCTAACAACACCAGGGTCAAGGGCACATATTCTGCAAAATTGGCATGCACGCGCATGGCGCGCAGCATCTCGCTGTTGCCCCCATCGCCCACGGCCACGCGAACACGGCGGCGTACTTTGATGGTTTGCGCACTCAAGTAAATAAACAGCAAGGCCAACAACGCGGCATAGAAAGGAACGATATTCATAGCGGACTTTCTTGAGGACAGTCAATGGGCGTCAAACACCTTCAAGGCGCTTGATACTGAAGCAAGATTGTGACGGCGTTTGACAGGCGTCATGTGGGGCGATCTCAAACCGCTGTTCGACTCATGGCGCGTGACAAGGTAGACGCGCTGGCATAGCCCGTCTTCTGTGCCACTTGTTTGAGACCCATGCCGTGGGACACCAAACGCTGCGCCAATGCGAGACGCAAGTTTTCTAAATATTTGCCCGGCGATACCTGCATGAGGCTCTTGAATTGGTTCACATACGTGGTGCGCGACATGCCCGCCTCGTCGGCTAAGGCTTCGAGGGACCAAGGCTTTGACGCATCTGCATGCATGGCGACCAACGTTTTGGCAATCCGCGGATTGGCCAATGCGCTAAATAAGCCTGTGGTTTTTTGCGGTTGTGACACCAAGTGACGCAACAAACCAATCAGCAAAATATCACCCGCACGATTCATCAACAGCGGCTGGCCGCAGCGGGTGACCGACATCTCGCCCGCAATCAAACGCACAATTTGTGCAAGCGATGCATCGGCGCTAGCCAAATCGATTTGCAGCGGGGCCACAAAGTCTGACAAGAAGATAGGCGCAACTGGGCCTTCCAAAGCGACTTCAAAACTCATCCACCGTGTGTGCCCCTCGCGCTGAGCTTGTGCCAACTCATCTGCGCTGGTGTGCGGCGGACAAACCAACAAACTCATACCGCTCACGTCCAAGGGTTTGTCATTGCTTAGGCTGTGCACCAAGATGTGCAAAGCAAAGCCCTGCGGCGCGTCGGTCAGCCACACGCGAGGCGCCAAGCCCTCCAGCAAAGCAGACAGTCGATCTAATCGTAGAGTCGTCATTTCCGTACTTTAAGCAAATAAATCCGCATTTATTGTTGCATTTCATCAAACACAATGCACATCAGACACTATTTTTTAAGGACTCGACCATGTTGCTACCCCGTCAAAACACCCCCGCTTTGAGCGTTCCTACTCTGCAGCACGGCATGTTCAGCGTGGCGACAGATGCTGCAGAGCACTTCACCTTGATGGTGTTCTACCGCGGCCTGCACTGCCCAATTTGCATGAAGTATTTGTTAGAGCTCGCACGTTTGTCGCCTGAGTTTGAAAAGCGCGGCGTCAAGGTGATTGCTTTGTCCAGCGACACCCAAGAGCGTGCTCAGCAAATGGCAGACAAACTCAATGTGCCAGAACTGCGCATGGGGTATGGCTTGGCGTTGGATGTGGCACGTCAATGGGGCTTGTACATCAGCACTTCACGCGGCTTGACCTCGATTGGCATTGAAGAGCCCGCCTTGTTCTCTGAACCCGCGGTTTACATCGTTCGACCAGACACCACGCTGTACTACGGCGCGGTGCAAACCATGCCGTTTGCTCGTCCCAACTTTGCAGACTTGCTTGGTGCGATCGACTTTGCCTTGGCCAAGGACTACCCAGCCCGCGGCGAATACACAGGCGCGGTCTAAGTCCGCAGGACACCCATGTTTTTAAAGATCATTGACATCACACTGCCCATCTTTGCCATTGCATTGATTGGTTTTGTCTACAGCCGACGCGTCAAGTCCGACTTAGCTAGTGCTAACAAGCTGGTGGTTGACATAGCGCTGCCCATGCTGATCTTCACTTCGCTGGCGACCAAAAACTTCGATCCACAAGCAGCGATCGCCTTCACAGGTGCATCCGTTCTGTTGATGCTCGTCAGCGGTGTATTGGCATGGCCTGTGGCTCGGTTTTCAGGCGCGAGTGTGCGCGCATTTTTGCCATGTGTGATGTTTACCAACGTAGGGCCCGTGGGCATTCCACTCATCGTGCTGGCGTATGGTCCTGAGGGTTTAGCGCCCGCAGTCGTGTTGCTGGTAATTTCAAACCTGTTGCACTTCACCGTTGGTGCTGGTGTGATGAGCGGGCGGGTGGATTGGCGCATGGTGTGGGCCAACCCCTTGGTTTGGGCCACGGTGTTGGGGGTGAGCTTTTCGCAGCTCCACTTAGAACTTCCCACTGCGCTCAACACGCCGCTGCTCATGATTGGCAATGTGTTGGTCCCCATGATGCTGCTGTCATTGGGGGCACGCTTGTCAAGCAGCCAAGTCAGCGATGTCAAAGTGGGTGCGTTAGCCTCCATCCTCACACTGGTGTTGCGCTTATTGGCGACGTTGTTGGTGCTGCAGATCGTACCGCTGCAAGGGGTCGAGCGCGGCGCTTTGGTGCTATTTGCGTGTTTGCCATCAGCCGTGTTTAACTTCATGCTGGCTGACCGCTTTCAGGTTGAGCCAAACAAAGTTGCGTCGATGGTGATCGTGGGCCACTTTTTCAGCGTGCTGTTTTTGCCCTTGGCGATTTGGATTGCGTTTCAAGTTTGAGTGATGCCGCGTGTACCCGCCTACACTTGGGAGGTGACTACAAATACAAATAAACAAATCGCCATCATTGGCGCAGGCCCCGCTGGCCTGATGGCAGCTGAAGTGCTCAGCGCCGCAGGTGTTCATGTGCATGTGTATGACGCCATGCCCTCGGTCGGCCGCAAGTTTTTACTGGCTGGCTTAGGTGGGCTCAACCTCACACACGCCGAGCCTTTTGACATCTTCACCACCCGCTATGCCGAACGCAGTGAGGCCTGTTCAGCATGGCTAAAAACATTTGATGCAGCCGCCATTTGCGATTGGGTCAAAGGCTTAGGGCTAGACACCTTTGTGGGCAGCTCACAGCGCATCTTCCCTACCGACATGAAAGCTGCGCCTCTGTTGCGTGCGTGGTTGCACCGCCTGCGCCACCCCGCGCAAGGTGTGCCTGTGACGTTTCATATGCGCCACCGCTGGAACGGTGCACTGCAACACAGCGACAAGCAATTCACGCTGAACTTTGACACGCCACAAGGCACACACACAGCACAAGCCGATGCGGTGCTATTGACACTGGGCGGGGGAAGCTGGGCCAAGTTGGGGTCAGACGGTGCATGGCAACCGTGGGTCAGCACATTGGGCATTGACGTGTCGCCGCTGCGCCCCGCCAACTGCGGCTTTGATGTGCAAGGACGTGATGGCCAATCGGGCTGGAGCGCACATTTGTCAGAACAGTTTGCAGGCGCACCGCTCAAGTCTGTCGCTTTATCTTTCACTGACAGCGCGGGCAACAGTTTTAGCCGCCGTGGTGAGTTTGTGGTGACGGCCACTGGCGTGGAGGGCAGCTTGGTTTACGCTGCCTCTGCGTTGTTGCGCGACGAAATTGCACGCAGTGGCAAAGCCACCTTGCACCTTGACCTCAAGCCCGACTTCACGCCCGAGCGCGTGTTGGCCGAGGTATCGCACCCACGTGGCAGCCGATCGCTCAGCAGCCATTTGAAAAGCCGCCTCAACCTCACAGCTTTGCACTTAGCACTGTTGCACGAAGTGCTCAGCAAAGAGGCCATGAACGACCCCGCACAACTGGCAGCAGCCATCAAGCATTTGCCCATCACGCTTGCGGCTACGCGCCCGATTGATGAAGCCATCAGTAGCGCAGGTGGCGTGCGCCTAGAAGCGCTGAACGCGCACCTCATGGCCAACGCCCTGCCCGGTTTGTTTGTGGCTGGCGAAATGCTGGACTGGGAAGCCCCCACTGGCGGCTACTTGCTCAGCGCCTGCTTGGCCAGTGGCCGCGTAGCGGGCCTAGGCGCTGCAAAGCATTTGTTAGGCTAGGCTCAGCTTCGGGCTCTATGATTGGTGTATTGCTTAGTTATTAGATCGTTCTGCCATGTTCCGCACCCTCCTGAAATCGAAGATCCACCGCGTTGCAACCACTCAGTGCGAATTGCACTATGAGGGCTCTTGCGCCATCGACGAAAACCTGCTGGACGCTGCCAACATTTGTGAGAACGAACAAGTCCACATCTGGAACATCAACAACGGCGAACGCTTCATCACCTACGCCATCAAAGGCGAGCGTGGCTCAGGCATGATTTCTGTGAATGGTTCAGCCGCACGCCGCGCCAGCGTGGGTGACTTGTTGATCATTGCGTCATTCGCACAAGTGGCGGAAGCTGATGTGGTTAAGCATGAACCTCAGTTGGTGTTTGTGGATGAGCACAACCAACAGGTAGGTTGGCGCCACCATGTGCCTACTCAGGCTGCGCCTGGGCATGGCACGGATGAGTGCTGATTAAGCAGCGGTATCGACGTACGCGCCTTTGAAACCGTGCTGGCCGTAGGCCATTGCTTTGTAGTCTTTGAATTTCAGCTCGCGGATTAAATCGCCCGTCTGCTGTTGCTCTACTTTGACCGACAGTTCGGCCAGCTTCTTGTTGTATGAAATATCAAGCGAGTTCACATCAGCCGCTTGCTTGGCGCGTTCAGCGATTTGCGCCTCAATCGCCTTGATATTGGCCAGCATGTCTGGCTTTTCTTTTTGCTTGACGTCTAGCGCGTTCTTCGACACACCCGCCACTTGTGGCGCAGGCTCACCAGCCACCTTGTTGGGCCGCGCAGACACTTGCGCCGACATGCTCGCCGCAGTGGGGACATTGACTGAAGTGACGCTGATGGTGTTCATTGAGAAAGTCTCCTTTCAACATCGACACTATAAATCGGTCCGCTTTTGCCCTGCAAGGCTTAAGGCATTACGCAAAAAAGCCGCCATGCATTTGCTGCATGGCGGCTTTTGCGAAAGCGCGTGTGATTAAGCGCGTGCTTTGCGGCGTACAGGTGCTTTGGCAGCGGCTTTAGGGGCGTGCTCTTTCAACTTGGCAATGCCTTCTTGTGCCAATTCGGCTGTTTTCTTGGCGTTTTTGCGTGCTTCAGCCAATGCTTTGTTGCTGGCTTCCACAGCGGCCTTGACTGCTGCAACGGCAGCTTCTGAACCTTCTGGGGCTTGCTTCAAGTTGTCGTTGATGGCTTTGTTGGCGGCAGCGTGCGCTTGGTCAAAGTGGCCTTCGGCAAAAGCAGTGGCTTCGGCTTGGAACTCTTGGCTCAATTCAAACGCAGTGGCGGCAAAACCAGCCAAGCTTTTGACAGAGTTTTCCAATTGCGACTTGAACAACTCGATGGCTGCGGCTGGGTCTTTGACTTCCATCACTGCAGCCAATTGCTCTTGAGCCAACTCTGCGCTGACTTTGGCTTGTTCCATGGCCAACTCTGTGGCGCGTTCAACTTGGCTGAACGACATATTGGCCAATTCCAAAGCTGCTGCGATCGATGCATCAACTTGAGGTTTGATTTGGTTTTGCATTTTTAATCCTTTAAAAAAATAAATTCGATGGATTGATGGTATCGACGTATTTTTGAAAATCAAACCATAACGTGTACTTTAGAGCTAGCTCTCTACACCAAGACTAACCGCGACTAACTTTGTCCAAAACGACTTACATGCGTATGTCCCGAATGACGCCACTCACAGCCTTGGATATTCTTGTTACACGTCAATAAGGTGTCTATCGTGCGTCGCGTCCAACAGTTTTTCAGTTTCAGTCTCAAAGCCAGCTTGGTCCTCGTGGCCTTTGGCGAAGCTGCGCTGATTTATCTGAGCGATTTTTCTGGCTACATGTTCGACGTGGTCATTTTGACCATGGCACTTGTCATGACGGTGTACTGCTTTGTGCGAGCCATACGCAACTACTCAGATGATGTGAAAAAGCTAGGCCTTTAAATCCCTGCTTTCAGGCTACCATTTGCTGCATGCTGCAGTACGAAACCGTTCCCGTTACCCCGTTCCAACAAAACTGTTCCATCGTGTGGTGCGATGAAACCATGAAAGCCGCCATCATCGACCCCGGTGGTGACTTGCCCGTTTTACTCGCAGCCTGCAATCGACTGGGCGTGACGCCAGAACAAATTTGGATCACTCACGCACACATTGACCACGCTGGTGCGACCGCCGACTTGGCTGAGCAACTGCATCTGCCCATCACCGGCCCTCATGAAGGCGACCAGTTTTGGATCGATGGCTTGCCCGAGGCAGCAGCCAGCTACCACTTCCCCCCAGCACGCCCCTTCACCCCCACCCGTTGGCTGCACGATGGCGACACGGTAGCGCTTGGCAAGCACACACTGCAAGTGCGCCACTGCCCAGGCCACACGCCAGGCCATGTGGTGTTTTACTCACCAGAGATCAAGCGTGCGTTTGTGGGTGATGTGCTGTTTGCAGGCAGCATTGGTCGCACCGACTTTCCACGCGGCAACCACGAAGATCTGATCAACAGCATCACGCAGCGCTTGTGGCCCATGGGAGACGACACCGTGTTTATTCCAGGTCACGGACCTGAAAGCACATTTGGCCGTGAGCGTAAAACCAACCCTTATGTGGGTGGGACCTAAACGCCAAACAGTTAACGAAGTCGCTATTTACTTTGCGCGCTCGTAAAGCGGCATCACCTTAGGCAGGTTGGCCTGAATTTCTTCAATGCGCGTGTTGCCCGAAGGATGGGTGCTGAGCCACTGCGGTGGCGCACCTTTGTTGGCAGCACTCATTTTTTGCCACAAGGTCACGCCCGCACGCGGGTCGTAGCCCGCTCGAGCGGCTATTTCCATGCCCACCAAGTCCGCTTCGGTTTCGTCGTCACGGCTGAATTTGAGGTTGAGCAAGCTCGCGCCTTGCTTGGCGACTAAATCGGTGAGTTGCGGATTAACACCAAAAAACACAGAGGCCACAGCACTGCCAATGGCGGCTACGCCATTCGTCGCCGAGGCTTTGCCCATGCGCTCGCGCGCATGTTCACGCAAAGCATGCGCAATTTCATGGCCCATCACCATGCCTACTTCATCATCCGTCAGCTTGAGTTGCGTCAAGATGCCGCTGTAGAACGCGATCTTGCCCCCGGGCATACAAAACGCGTTGATTTGGTTTGACCCCACCAAATTGACTTCCCATTTCCACTCTTTGGCGCGTGAATTCCATTCATAACTGTGGGGGATGATTTCTTTGGCAATTCGACGCAGACGGATCACTTCAGGGTGGCTGTCTGGGCCGAGTGCATTTTTACTGGCCGCCTCTCGCATCATGTCGCCGTATTGTTTGCGGGCTGATTGCTCCACTTCACCTGCAGGTACAAGCCCAGCAAACACCGACGACTCTCTGTTCACCTCCACGCCCTCACGCGCCAACACTGCGCCAGTGCCTAGGCCGCAGGCGCAACCGACACAACCGTAAATAAAAGAACGTTTGGTGAGCATGAAAAGTCTTTATGAGAAAGCCTGAAAATAGAGGCATGAACGATACAACAAGTCCAGCCACGACATCCACAACAAAGGTTAAAAACTTGAGCTGGTTGGCGGCATTTCGCGTGTACTTGGAGCCCGCCTCTTGGCGCATGCTGTGCTTGGGCTTTTCGGCAGGCTTGCCGTTGTTGTTGGTGCTGGGCACACTGAGCTTTCGCTTGCGCGAAGCCGGCATCGACCGCAGCACGATTGGTTTTTTAAGCTGGGTGGGACTCGCCTATGGCTTTAAGTGGGTGTGGTCGCCACTGGTGGACCGCTTGCCGCTTCCATTGCTCACACGATGGCTGGGCCGCCGTCGCAGTTGGCTGCTGCTGGCACAGCTCACGGTAGTCGCTGGCTTGATCGGCATGGCTTTACTTGACCCTCAAGTGGCGCTGGAGCCTGTGGTGTGGTGCGCACTGGTGGTGGCGTTTGCGTCTGCCACACAAGACATTGCCCTGGATGCGTTTCGCATTGAATCAGCCGACGCACAACACCAAGCAGCCTTGGCAGCCACCTACCAAACCGGTTACCGCCTCGCCATGATTTGGGCGGGTGCGGGCGTGCTGTGGGTGGCAGCACGTGCAGCAGGCGCGGATGAAACAGCCTATGTGCATACCGCTTGGCAAACCGCGTATTTGGTGATGGCTGCATCCATGGGTTTGGGCGTGCTCACCGTTTTGTTGTCGCCCGAACCCGCGCCGCGCGACATGCCCCCCGCTCGCAACGCAGCCGAATGGCTGCGCGGCGCGTTGATCGAACCCTTCGCCGAATTCATTCGTCGCTACCGCTGGCAGGCAGCGCTCATTTTGGGTTTGATTGCGGTGTATCGCATCAGCGATGTGGTGATGGGCATCATGGCCAACCCGTTTTACGTGGACATGGGCTACACCAAAGACGAAGTAGCGGCGGTCACCAAAGTGTTTGGCGTCATCATGACTTTGTTGGGCGCGTTCATTGGTGGTGTGCTGTCCATGCGCTTAGGCGTGATGCGCATCCTCATGCTGGGCGCAGTGCTGAGCGCCATCACCAATTTGTTATTTGCTTGGTTGGCCACGCGCGGGCACGATTTGACGGCGCTGGTATGGGTCATCTCGGCCGACAACTTGGCCAGCGGTATTGCGTCTGCCGCGTTCATTGCGTATTTGTCTAGCCTGACCAATGTGAACTACTCGGCCACGCAATACGCACTGTTCAGCTCGATGATGTTGCTCGCACCCAAATGGTTGGCTGGCTTCTCGGGTGTGTACGTGGATGCCCACGGCTATGAGGCCTTCTTCAACAGCACTGCACTATTGGGTGCGCCTGTGCTGCTGTTGGTTTGGTTGGCATCGCGCATACTGCCTGTTGCACACGGCGAGAGCGCTGCCGACAAATAGGCTGGATGCGCAGTTTGTGCTGATTCTGTCTGCTTGACTTAGTTCACAAAACCAGCAGCCAACCGCTGCACCACTTCTGATGCAGGCCCCTCAAAGCAACCTGAACGGTTGCTACCCGACCAAAGTGGTGTGAAATCATCTAATTGCTTTGCTTCTGCCTTCTTACGCAAGGGCGCTATGGCTTGAGTCGCTAGCGGGAAAGGTGGCGCAGCGTCATTGTGCGGCCCCAACTCCTGCATGACACGATTGAACATGCCGCGCGCCAATCCACCCGTGAACAAGTTGGTTAATGCAGTTGGCGCATTTGCATCGCTCAATCTCGCTCGATGCAAAGCACTGGTTTTTGCTTCATGGCATAACAAAAATGCTGTGCCAACTTGCACTGCTGACGCGCCAGCTGCCATCGCTGCTTGAACATCTTGTGCATGAGCAATACCGCCTGCCGCGATGATGGGCACCTCAATGTTGGCGCAGAGCTGTTTGAGCAAATCCAAGGTGTTGGATTGGCGCGATACGTCGCGATCTAAAAAATGGCCACGATGCCCACCCGCTTCAAGGCCTTGTGCAATCACACCATCTGCACCATGGGCCACCAACCAACGCGCCTCATCCAATGTGGTTGCCGAAGACATCACCCAAGCACCTCGTGCTTTGACACGCGCTAACAAACTAGGCTTGGGCAACCCAAAGTGAAAACTCACGGCTGCTGGCGAAAACTCTTCCAAGACTTCCGCCATTTCTTCATCAAACGGGCGCCGTCCTGCATTTGTCGGAATGCTTGCTGGATCAATGCCAAACTCTTGATAGTAAGGCTGCAGTGCCGTTTCCCACTTGGCCTCTGCAGCCTGTGTTGGCGTTGTCGTTTGATGACAAAAGAAGTTCACGTTGTAGGGCAAGCCACTCGACTGCAACGTTTGCAACTCTTGTCGCAGATTTGCCGCGTCAAGCATGGCAGCTGGCAATGAGCCCATGCCACCCGCTCTGCTCACGGCGATCGCAAGTGCACTGTCTTGCGCACCAGCCATGGGGGCTTGGATGAGCGGAAACTGTGCGCCACAAAAACTAGTCAATGACATGGCAATCTTTCTATCTGCTGGTATGAATCCTAGCGCTGACCACATCAACAAAAATATACATGACGACTATGATGTGTTACGTAATATCTGTCATGGCGCGCTCGCCCAATTAACCCATGAAAAAACGCATCCTGATTTTGTCGCACGACAACAAAGTAGGCGACGCCATAGTAGCGACAGGCCTTTTCAAACCCTTGCGAGCGCACATACCCGATTGTGAAATTGGCGTTCTGTGTGGTCCAACTAATGTTGCACTTTATAAGCACCATCCAGATGTGAAAAGGCTACATGTATCCGCAAGTCGCAACGTATTTGCACGCATGTGGGCCAGCTTCAAGGCGCGTTTGTTGAGGTATGACATAGTTGTTCACTTTGGCTTAGATTTGGCAAACCCTTCGCAACAAATTGTTTTGAAGATGGTCAATGCCAAGCAGCGCTTTTTATTTGCAACGCATCCGACTCAGCCTTTACCAAACGATGTCGTTATTCATGGAATTACCGATGCGTCTCATTATTCTGAACGACACATTCGGTTTTTGCGTTCTATGGACATTTCCACCGACGTCTATCACTACGACATACGCTTTGAAGCACAAAATTCAACCGCATTAATTAAAGACACAGGGCCTTTGCTTGTCATCAATAGCCAAAGCAGCACGTCTAATCGGTCTTTGTCTTTGCGCTGGCTTCATGATTTTGTATCTCGAGTCAGAATTGAACATCCGACAATGTTTGTCCAACTCTTAAGTGCAAGCCCGAACCACCAAGCCGACCTGACCCATGCGATGGTAGGTTTGGGTGATCTTGTGTCTGTTTCACCGTTTCACCCAAGCGTGAGTCGCTCGCTAAAAATTATCAGCACTGCCGACGTTGTACTCACCCCCGACACCTACGCCGTGCATGCTGCCAGCGCTTGGAACATCCCTGTCGTTGCTTTGTATTTACCCAGTGGGCCAACCAAAGTGTGGACGCCTCTTTCTGATACTTATATACAAATTGAGGCAGCGCCAGAAAAAATGGTGAGCGATATCGATGTGTCTGATGCAATAAAGGCGCTGAATGAGGTGATCACATCACATCACACGCGCCGCCACATTCACGCCAATTGACTGCCGTGCTCTGCACCCAATTGCTGAAAGCCAAACAAACAGGTATCTGTGAACTGCTGGCGCAAAGCGTTACGTCGCTTCAATGCGGATCGTTTCTTTGATTCAACTTCATGCTCTGGGCGAGGCTGCCACACCAATGGCATCAACCAGTGCCCTTGTGCAGTTTGTTCTATTGCACCGAGTTGCTGCCAAAGTTCGTCGTAACTCATACTGATGCGTTTTGACAAACTGAAGTAGTTAGCATACGCATGTTTTTTATCAGCAACACCCACAATACCCACCAGGCCCCATGCTTGAGCTAGGGCTTGCAATGCGTTGAGTAAGAAGAAACCAGGCTTTGTGCGCTCTAAGGCTTGTGTTGCTTGCTTGATCAAATCTTTGGTATTCGATACGCCTTGGAAACAACCCAAAAATAGCGCATGCCCATTTCCTGGCAATCCGAGCATATGGGCTGGCAAAACGCTGATAGATGAACGCATCAAAAGAGTTCCATTAACGTGCAGGGTCAACATCAACTCACCCTCTGGGCCTAAGCCACGGCTGGGGCCAAGCATGACATCAAATTCAGTATTGTTGTGCTGGATCTTTGCAACTCCTACCCGCTCTGGTTCATAAAAAGCAAGCGTATAAGGCAATTTAAACTTATTCTCAAACCAATCAAGGAAAGCAAGCTGAGCCTTGACGCGTGTATGACTATCCAAACCCGACCAAAGATAGGCACGCGTACATTTGAGTAACAAAGAAGGGTCTTGTTCCAGCAAACCGGTGAGCTGACGAGACTCGAAGTATTGTTGAACCTCTGCCAACTCGGAACTAAATAGTGTTTGTCTTAGCTTGAACTTCAAGCGACGTTTCATGGTCTGCATCTTCCCGCCGGCAAGGTTGTCGGTGAGCAAGAAGAGCTCTTCAGAGTTGGACCACATACATTCTCAATTCAATTATTTAGCAGCCATAAATCATGGCCATTATTTTCACAACAAACGATACACACGCTCAGCCGACACGTCTTCTAAACAACGCATGTGGCCTAACGGACACGTGCGCTCATAGCAAGGCGAGCAAGCAAGCGGTGGTTGATAGCTGCCATCCACGCGCAACCACACCACGCGCGCGCGGTCGTTCAAAGGCGGCGTGTGCTCTGGACTAGATGAACCAAACACCGCCACTTGCGGCACACCAAAAGCAGCGGCCACATGCATCAAGCCAGAGTCATTGCTCACCACGCGATGCGCATAGGCAATGAGTGCAAAGGCTTGCATCAAATTAGTTTGGCCTGCCAAGTTAAAGCAATGACCAGGCTTAGTTGCATTGGCTGCTGTCGCGATTTCTTGGCAGATGTCGAACTCTTTGCCAGAGCCCAACAAGAACACGGGACGGTCGATCTTGCTGGCCAATTCGGCAAAGTGTTTGACAGGCCAGCGCTTGGCGGGGCCGTATTCAGCGCCCGGTGCGAACACCACATAGCTGTGTTTGGCCAAGGTCGGCAACGTGGGCATGTTGGTGGCCAGCTCTTCCAGCGCCTCATCTAGCAAGCCCACACCCGCTTTGAGCACGGGGCGCAAATCGCCCACCAGCTTCATGGGGCCGGTGCGCGTTTGGCCCACAAGGCTCAATGCCGCATACCACTCCACCATGGGTGGGCGTTCTTCGGTGTCGGGGTTGTCTAAGCGGTCGGTTAATAAACCGAAGCGCATTTCGCCGGTGTAGCCCACTCGCTTGGCGATGCCGGCCATCCACGGCAGCAAAGCGCTTTTCAGGGAATTGGGGCACACATAGGCCACGTCAAACTTGCCGCGCAATTGGTTGGCGAGTTTAATGCGCCCCATCAGCTGCAAGCCGCCGTGTTTGAACGGCATTTCAATCACTTCGGCCACGCCAGGCATGACACGGTAAACCGGTGCAATCCAAGGCAAGGCAGCGACGGTGAGGCGCTCGCCGCGCGCAGCCAAGCGGCGAAGCAAGGGTTCGGTCATCACCGCATCCCCAATCCATTGGGGCGCAATGATGAGCGCGTTTTTAGTGATGGCCGCCAACGTGCTCGCCGGCTTTGAGTTTGTACTCAGTGCCGCAGTAAGGGCACTTGGCTTCACCGGTGCTGGCCACATCCAAGTACACCTTGGGGTGGCTGTTCCAGAGTTTCATGTCGGCCTTGGCGCTGGGGCAATACACGCCGCCGTTGCCGTTGAGGTCTTTGGCCAAGAGTTCAACTGTGTTGCTCATTTTTAAACCTTAGTCAACCAATGTGCGTACTTGGGATTGCGGCCGTTGACGATGTCAAAGAACGCGGTTTGAATTTTTTCGGTGATCGGGCCGCGGCTGCCTGCGCCCAATTGGATGCGGTCAAGTTCACGAATTGGTGTGACTTCAGCGGCTGTGCCTGTGAAGAACGCTTCATCAGAGATGTACACCTCGTCGCGTGTGATGCGCTTTTGCACAATCTCAAGACCCAAATCTTTGGCGATGTGGAAGATGGTGTTACGGGTGATGCCGTTTAGAGCGCCAGCCGACAAGTCGGGCGTGTAGATCACGCCATCTTTCACCACGAAGATGTTTTCGCCAGCGCCTTCAGACACAAAGCCTGAGGTGTCGAGCAACAGGGCTTCGTCGTAACCTTCGTCGGTCACTTCCATGTTGGCCAAGATGGAGTTGGTGTAGTTGCTCACCGCCTTGGCTTGCGTCATGGTGATGTTAACGTGGTGGCGTGTGTAGCTAGAGGTCTTCACGCGGATGCCGCGCTTCATGCCTTCTTCGCCGAGGTACGCACCCCAAGTCCAAGCAGCGACCATCAAGTGAATGGTGTTGCCTTTGGGGCTCACGCCCAATTTCTTGTCGCCGATCCAAGTCAGGGGACGGATGTAGCCGCTTTCCAACTTGTTCTCACGCACCACGGCGCGTTGTGCTTCGTTCACTTGATCTTTGGTAAACGGGATGTTCATGCGCAAGATCTTGGCGCTGTTGAACAGGCGGTCGGTGTGCTCTTGCAAACGGAAGATCGCTGTGCCTTGCTCAGTTTTGTAAGCGCGCACGCCTTCAAATGCCCCGCAACCGTAGTGCAGAGTGTGGCTCAGCACGTGGATCTTGGCGTCGCGCCAATCGACCATCTGGCCGTCCATCCAGATTTTGCCGTCACGGTCAGACATGGATGGGATGACTACGCTCATGGGATTTCCTTTGGACTGATGTTGTAGAGGCCGCCAATTTTGGCGTAATGGTGCATTTTAGCGGCCCTAAAGACCGCTCATTTACAGGTTTAGTCGTTGGCCGCGTGGCTCACGGGTTCGATGTCAGTGGCGTGGAACGGCCGATCCAAGGTCCAGCTTTGCAACTTGCCCTGCGCAAAAACGCACCGAACCACCGATTGGCTGCCGTCGCGCCAGCTGAACACCTCGGGCTGAGCGCCCTTATCGGTCTCTGCTTGACCCAAGGCCTTGGTCATGGCAATGACGTGCATCAAGCTCACACCCGCTTTGAGCTTGGCGTTCAGCATGACGGCGCTGTCCACAAAGCCAATCGGACGGCTGCTGGCCCGCTTCATGATTTGTACCAAACGCGTGAAATACAGCAGCAGCCACATGACGCCACCCGTCACCACCATGGCAATGCCCATCCAGCCCCAGCTTTGCCAAGCCCAAGCTGTAAAGCCCACCGTGCCAATCGGCACCAAATATCTTTGAAAGTTCATGCGGCTATTGTCTCAGCCTCGGATGTGGCCTTAACGTGACTTCTACGTAGCCTACTTATGAATTAACCCAGCTCACGCACCAAACTTATAGCTTCATCGACCCGTTCCACCGCATGCACGGTCATGCCTGGGATGGGCTTCTTGGGCGCGTTAGCTTTGGGAATCACAGCCACGGTAAAGCCCAACTTGGCAGCTTCTTTCAAGCGCTCTTGCCCACGCGGCGCGGGGCGCACTTCGCCAGCCAAACCAACTTCACCAAATGCAATGAAACCCTGAGGCAATGGCTTGCCACGCAAGCTGCTTTGGATGGACAACAACACCGCCAAATCCGCAGCCGGTTCGCTGATGCGCACCCCGCCCACCGCGTTAACAAACACGTCCTGATCCATGCACGCCACACCTGCATGGCGGTGCAACACCGCCAGCAACATGGCCAAGCGGTCGCGGTCCAAGCCCACGCTCAAACGGCGAGGTGATGGACCGCCGCTGTCCACCAAAGCTTGAATCTCCACCAACATAGGCCGCGTGCCTTCGAGCGTGACCAACACACAGCTACCGGGCACAGGCTCTGAGTGTTGGCTCAAGAAGATGGCGCTGGGGTTGCTCACGCCCTTCAAGCCTTTTTCGGTCATTGCGAACACACCAATTTCGTTCACTGCGCCAAAGCGGTTTTTGATGGCGCGCACGAGTCGGTATGTCGAATGCGTGTCGCCCTCAAAGTACAACACCGTGTCCACCATGTGTTCCAACACACGTGGGCCAGCCAATGCACCCTCTTTGGTGACATGGCCCACCAACACCACCGCTGTGCCGGTGGACTTGGCCATGCGTGTGAGGTGGGATGCACATTCGCGCACCTGCGCCACAGAACCTGGGGCACTGGTGAGCTGATCGGAGTAAACGGTTTGGATGGAGTCCATCACCACAACTGCAGGCTGCAGTTTGTCGACGGTGGCGAGTATTTTTTCGAGTTGCGTTTCAGCCACCACTTGCACTTGGCTGTGGTCCAGCCCCAAGCGCCGCGATCGCAAAGCCACTTGCGAAGCAGACTCTTCACCCGTCACATACAAGGTGCTCATGCCGCTGCGTTGCAGGCCGTCCATGGCTTGCAAAATCAAGGTGGATTTGCCAATGCCGGGGTCACCGCCAATCAGCACCACTCCACCTTCGACCATGCCACCGCCCAACACGCGGTCGAGTTCTTCTTGGCCTGTGGGTGTGCGCGCCACGTCTTGCGCTTCGATGTCTGAGAGGATCGCCACTTCAGAAGCGGGGGCCAATGCGGCCATACCCGCGTAGCGGTTTTTGGTGGGGCCGCTGCTGTCGACCGCTGTTTCAATGAGCGTGTTCCACGCGTTGCAGCTGGGGCATTTGCCCAACCACTTGGCGGTGATGCCGCCGCAGTCGGTGCAGGTGTATTGGGTTTTTTCTTTGGCCATGCACCAATATTACTGGATAAATAGCCAGTACTGCAAGGCGCTAGTATTGCGTGAACCCCACGCGGCTAGAAACAGCGCACATCAGCTCGTAGCCCACGGTCCCCGCAGCTTGCGCCACCTCGTCAATCGGCAACACCGCGCCATTGCTGGACTTACCCCACAGCGTGACTTCGTTGCCAAAGCCTGCATCTGCACAAGGCGTCAAGTCCACCGCAATCATGTCCATGCTCACGCGGCCTAGGGTTCGGGTGCGCACACCGCTCACCAGCACAGGCGTGCCCGTGGGGCAATGACGCGGATAGCCGTCTGCATAACCACAGGCCACGACGCCGATGCGCATCGGAGCTTCTGCTGTGAACGACGAGCCGTAGCCCACAGTGTCACCCACTTGCAGGTCTTGTGTCGCGATGATGCGGCTGCGCAAACTCATGGTGGGTTGCAAATCCCACGCGGCAATATCGCGTTCTGGGTAATCGGGGGCGCTGCCGTACAGCGCAATGCCAGGTCGCACCCAATCGGCGGCCACCGCCACATCGTTGGCATGGCGCAACAAACCAGCACTGTTGCAAGTGGTGCGCTCGCCTGGCAAATCTTCGGTGGTTTTGGCAAAGGTCGCCATTTGCTGGGTGATGCCTTTGGGGCCGTCGGCATCACTGAAGTGAGTGACCAATGAAATTTCGTCCACTTGCGGCAACTGGTTCAAGCGCGTCCAAGCCGAACGAAAGCGCGTGGGCGTGAAACCCAAGCGGTTCATTCCACTGTTCATTTTGAGGAATATTCGATGCGGCACTTGTGTCTTGTGGGCACTCAGCATGTCCACTTGCTCATCGCAATGCACGGTGTGCCATAGGTCTAAGCGCGAGCACAGCTCAAGGTCACGCATTTCAAACACACCTTCTAGCAACAGCACAGGGCCGCGCCAGCCTAGGCCGCGTATGCGTTGGGCTTCGTCTAAGTCGAGCAATGCAAACCCATCTGCGCCACGCAAGCCTTCAAACACGCGCTCAATGCCGTGGCCATACGCGTTGGCTTTGACCACCGCCCAGACACGGGCATCGGGTGCAGCGGCGCGCATGCGGGCTAAGTTGTGACGCAAAGCGTCGGTGTGAACAAAGGCTTGTATGGGACGGGGCATGGTCAATATTGTGGCACCCGCGTGATATAACCTCGGGTAGTTAAAAAAGAAAGAAGAATCAACAGGCCTGCAGACTTCTGCACGCCTGCCAGACCTACCCATGAAGCGCGGTTTTTACACCATCATGTCGGCGCAGTTTTTCAGCTCGCTGGCCGACAACGCACTGTTTGTGACAGCCGTAGAACTCCTCCGATCAGATGGGGCTCCCGAGTGGCAGCGTGCTGCTTTGGTGCCCATGTTTGCTCTCTTCTATGTGGTGCTCGCGCCATTTGTCGGAGCTTTTGCTGATTCGCGACCCAAGGGTGAGGTGATGCTGATGAGCAACACCATCAAGGTGGTGGGTTGCTTGATGATGTTGTTTGGTGTTCACCCCTTGCTGGCTTATGCAGTGGTGGGTTTGGGCGCGGCGGCTTATTCGCCCGCCAAGTACGGCATCTTGACCGAGCTGTTGCCAGCATCGCAGTTGGTCAAAGCCAACGGTTGGATTGAAGGCTTGACGATTGCATCCATCATCTTGGGCGTGTTGTTGGGCGGTCAATTGGTCGGCCCTCATTTGTCGGCTTGGTTGTTGTCATTTGATTTGCCATTCATCACCACGGGCATCGACTCTTCTGCCGAAGCCGCCATTTGTTTGTTGATTCCCTTGTACGCCTTGGCTGCTTGGTTCAACAAGCGCATTCCGCTCACAGGCGCGGCCTACATTCCCATGCGCTTGGATCCAGAGAAAAGCATGACGCGCAATTTGATGGCTTTGGTGCCGGATTTCTGGGATTGCAACAAGCGTCTGTGGCAAGACAAATTAGGTCAGATCTCCTTGGCCACCACCACCTTGTTCTGGGGCGTGAGTGGCAACCTGCGCTATATCGTGCTGGCTTGGAGTGCCGCCGCTTTGGGCTACACCACCACACAAGCTTCTAGCTTGGTCGGGGTGGTCGCCATTGGCACGGCGGTAGGTGCAGTCGTCGCCTCGATGAAGATGAAGCTTGACCACGCACCACGCTTGATGCCTTTGGGCATCGCCATGGGTGTGTTTGTGGTGGCGATGAACTTCATTGACAACCTTTGGTTGGCTGTGCCTTTCCTGATCATCTTGGGTGGCTTGGGCGGCTTCTTGGTTGTGCCCATGAATGCGCTGTTGCAGCACCGTGGTCATAACCTCATGGGTGCAGGCCGCTCCATCGCCGTACAAAACCTAAACGAGCAACTGTGCATTTTGGGTCTGGGCTTTTTGTACACCTTCAGCACGGGCATGGGCCTGAATGCATTTGGTGCGATCACCGCCTTTGGTCTACTCGTCGGTTTTGTGATGTGGCTCATCAAACTCTGGCACGAGTACAACCATGCCCACCACCGTGAAGAGCTAGCCCGTTTGTTGCATATCGCTCGCAATGACGATTTGCACGGTTAATCCGTGCACGCCTGTGCCATGACCGCGCGCCCCATTCTGGCCGTGTTGGCCTTGGCCCTGAATGCTTTGGTGTGGGGTCTGTCTTGGTGGCCACTTCACCAACTTCATGCCCATGGCTTGCATCCCTTGTGGGCTACTGCTGCCGTATTCACGCTGGCCACCCTTGTGCTGAGCTTCATCAGCCCACAAGGTTGGCGTCACTTCAAACAACACCCTCAGCTCTGGTGGCTCATGGCCGCTTCGGGCCTGACCAACATTGGTTTTAACTGGGCCGTCACCACGGGCGATGTGGTGCGCGTGGTGTTGCTGTTTTATCTCATGCCCACTTGGGCGTTGTTGCTGGCTTGGTGGATGCTGGGCGAACGCCCCACGCGCGGTGCGTTGATGCGCTTGAGCCTAGCGCTGTTGGGTGTGGTGCTGGTCCTAAAAACACCTGAATCTCCTTGGCCACTGCCGCAAGATTTGCCAGATGTGTTGGCTTTGCTTGCGGGTTTTACTTTTGCGCTCACCAACATTTGGCTGCTGCGTTTGCAGCACACACCCGAGTCATCACGCATGGTGGCCATGTTTGGCGGTGGTGCTTTGATGGCCACGGTGTGCGCAGCACTTGCCACGTTCGCCGGTGTGATCCCTGCGGTGGAAGTGGTGTCATTGAATGGCTTTGACGAGTCGACGCTGCAAGCAATTTCCACCTGGGCGCCTTATGTGGTGGGCCTGAGCTTTGCCTTTTTAATTTCCAACTTCACACTGCAATACGGCGCAGCCCGTTTGAGCGCGCACACCACTGCGATGGTGATGATGTCGGAAGTGGTGTTTGCCAGTGTGTCCTCAGTGGCGCTAGGGGCATCCACGCTTTCATGGCGCATTGGATTGGGCGGGGGCATGATTGTGTTGGCAGCATTGCTGGCCTCGCAAGCGCACACAGACAATCCTCAGGCTTGATTTTTCCGACGTTGTGCCTTTGCGCACGCATAGCCCATCCTCTATTTTTTCGAAGGTTCGCACATGACTGACTTGACCGACTTCACCGCCAACCGCATTGACGGCACACCCTTGTCACTCGCCGAACTGCAAGGCAAAGTGCTGCTGGTCGTCAACACCGCCAGCGCGTGTGGCTTCACACCGCAATTTGAAGGCTTAGAGGCGCTGCACAAAACCTACGGGGCGCAAGGCCTGGCCGTCATCGGTTTTCCGTGCAACCAGTTTGGCGCGCAAGACTCAGGAACCAACGAAGAGATTGGCGCGTTTTGCCAACGCAACTACGGCGTGAGCTTTGCGATGATGGAAAAAGTAGATGTGAACGGCGACGCTGCACACCCATTGTTCAAGTGGCTCAAGGCAGAAGCGCCAGGCCTGTTAGGCAGCGAAGCCATCAAATGGAACTTCACGAAGTTCTTAGTGGGCAAAGACGGGCGCGTCATCAAGCGCTATGCGTCGATGGATGCGCCTGCGAAGTTATCGAAGGACATCGAGACGGCTTTAGTTGCGTAATTACAAAATGACCATCATTTGATCAGTTTCAATAATGAAAATAGAGTTATATTAATGCTGAGTCTGAAAGCTGGCCCGTCTGGGGAGTAGGTCTCACCCGGGCCCTTAGGGGCCCTTTTTTATAGTCTTACGATTCCCTGCGCATCTCTCGGTGTTGCTGCTTTACACAATATCGAGGCCATTCGCCCGAAATAGTTTTGCCCTGACTTTTTCTTCATATATGCAGAGGGTGAAAGTTGTTGATACAACAAATAAGCTGCAACATCGACTGACTGTATGAAATACGAATGCGCAGAATCTCTGAAGTTAGCGTCTTCTATCACGTGTCGCACCAACAAGTTTCTATACCCATTCGTCATGGCATTCGGAACTGGGTTATGAGCTCTCATCTTTCTTAACAACCCGTTTAATTTCTTTGCATCTGACATGTCTGGAAATAAAAGCCCCATGTCGTCTGAATTTTTCGGGCCAGGGAAGTTCTGATGAGCAATCGTATTTTCAAAGCGTTGGATCAATGCTTTCCATGCCAGTTCAAAAACATCTGTATCTAGGGCCTTCGTTTCCTTATCAACAACGACATTAATCAAACTCACATGCGGCATGGAGGCTAGTTTGTCTGCATAACGCCTCAAGATTTCTAACCTATGTTGTTTAGGGATTCGAGCCAAATCTCCTGGCCTTGAGATTAATGGACTTGCGTGAATTTCATCTCTCAGCCGCAATCCAAATTTGAGCTTTAGATCTCTACGAAATTGCAGTAATTCTTCCTGTGTCTGCTTCCAACGTAACTCGTGAATGACTAAGCCCGTCAATACAAAGTAACGCGTCGGGGATCCATTCAATCCAACATCGCCACTCTCATCCACATACATCATGTACATCTATTGATATCTCCTCAAATGGGAAATTACCAATTAAATAGTACAAATTATTTCTTTTTGGCTTTCGGGAGCTTGGGGTTTTTAATACGCATCTCCTAATGCCTCATCCAACACTTCCACCCAATGCTTCACGGGCACATCCGTGCCGCTTTGCAAGTGGGTGATGCAGCCCACGTTGGCGCTCAGGATGGCTTTGGGCTTGAGCGCATCCAAGTTGACCAGCTTGCGGTCACGCAGGGTGTAGCTGATGTCTGGGTTAAGCACGCTGTATGTGCCCGCAGATCCGCAGCACAGATGTGATTCGTTGTTGGCCACTTGAATCGAAAAGCCCAAAGCGGCCATGTGTTGCTCGACGCCGCCTTTGAGCTTTTGGCCGTGTTGCAAGGTGCAAGGTGGGTGATACGCCTGAGTACCTGCAGCAGCAACCGCCGCTGCATTGAGTTTGGGTTTGAGCACCGGCACTAAGTCTGGCAGCAACTCGCTCAAGTCTTGCGTGAGGTCGCTGATGCGTTTGGCTTTTTTGGCGTAAGCGGCATCATCCTTCAGTACATGGCCATAGTCCTTCACCATCACGCCACAGCCTGAAGCGTTCATCACAATCGCTTCCACACCTTGCTCGACAAACGGCCACCAGGCGTCGATGTTGGCGCGAATTTGCACCATGCTGCCGTCTTGGTCGTTCAAGTGAAATTTCACCGCGCCACAGCAGCCAGCCTTTGGTGCGACGATGGTTTGAATACCGGCCGCATCCAACACACGCGCAGTGGCGGTGTTGATGTTGGGCAGCATCGCGGGTTGCACACAGCCAGCGAGCATGAGCACTTTGCGAGCGTGTTGCGCCTTGGGCCACACCACGCCGTTGCGCTCTGCCGTTTGCGGGGCTGGCACTTTGGCTTTGAGTGCGGCAGGCAACACACCGCGCACGGCTTGGCCCAACTTCATGGCGGGCGCAAACAGAGGCGAAGTCAATCCTTCTTTCAAAGCCCAACGCATGATGCGCTCGCCCATGGGGCGCTGAACTTGCGCGTCCACCACTTTGCGGCCCACGTCCACCAAGTGGCCGTATTGCACACCACTGGGGCAAGTGCTTTCGCAGTTGCGGCAAGTCAGGCAGCGGTCCAAGTGCTGTTGTGTGGCGCGCGTGGGCGTGGCACCTTCAAACACTTGCTTCATCAAATAGATGCGGCCGCGTGGGCCGTCCAGTTCGTCGCCCAGCAGTTGATAGGTGGGGCACGTTGCTGTACAAAAACCGCAGTGCACGCACTTGCGCAAAATGGCTTCGGCTGCTTCGCCTTCGGGCGTGCCGACGTATTGGGGGGCCAGGTTGGTTTGCATGTGAGGCTCTGTGTATTAGGCGCGACCGGGGTTAAAGACACCCGCTGGGTCAAACTGTTTTTTGAGTTCGTTTTGAATGCGTTGTTGCACAGCGTTGAGCGGTGTGTACACGCCCGCTTGCTTGTCCACATCGCCCAAAGTTTGTTGGCTGGCATCGCTGGTGCGGAACAAGGTGGCGTGGCCACCCGCTTTCACCGCGGCTTCGCGCACTTGGGTCGCAGCCGAGGCTGGGGCCCACAGCCAGCGCTGTGCGCCATGCCATTCAACGTATTGCGCGCACGCAGCGCCGTTCACAAGCACATCCAACACAGGCGCAGTTTGCGGCACGCTCAAACGCCACAAGCAGTCTTGCTCGGTGGGCGCTTTGAAGAAATCTAAGGTTTGCTCGCCGCTGGCTTGCCAGTCGGCCGAGGCTTGCGCTTGGTCCAAGATGCTCACGTGTGCACCGAGGGCTTTCACCTCGGCGCTCATTTTCACGATGGCCGCGTCTACTGCGGCCACTGCGCCGCGCAAGCGGACAAAGAAAAAGTCTTGCGCAGGAGAAGCTGTGGTGTCGTGCACCCATGCGCTGGCGTTCAATGGCAGCGGCTGACCGCCCCATTGGTTGATGAGTTTCAGCGCTTGCGCTTGTGTCACACCCGCGCAGACCAAGGTGGCTTCGCCTGGGTAGACGGGCAACACTTTCAAAGACACTTCGGTGATCAGGCCTAGCTGACCCCAACTACCGGCCAACAAACGCGACACGTCGTAGCCCGCCACGTTCTTCATCACTTGACCGCCAAAGGTGAGGTGTTCGCCTTTGCCGTTGATCACGCGAGCGCCCAACACAAAGTCACGCACTGTGCCCACACTGGCGCGGGCTGGGCCGCTCAGGCCTGCGGCCACCATACCACCAATCGTCGCGCCCTTACCAAAGTGCGGTGGCTCGAATGCAAAGCTTTGGCCTTTTTGCGCCAAGGCGGCTTCAACCTCTGCCAAGGGTGTGCCGCAGCGCACGGTAATGACCAACTCGCTTGGCTCGTAGCTCAAGATGCCGCTGTAGGCAGTGGTGTCCAGCACCTCGCCCTGCAGGGATTGGCCTAAAAAGTCTTTCGTTCCACCACCGCGTAGGCGCAAAGCTTGGCCAGATTGGGAGGCTTGCAGAATGCGATCGGTGAAATCTTGAAGGGTGTGTTGCGCGGTGTCTTGCATGGCCATCATGGTAGCCGCTGGGCCTGACAGGGGTTTTGAATTTTTTGCACAGCCCTGTTAAAAATAAAAAAGCCCGCCCTGATTTCTCAGGTGCGGGCTGTGAAGTCCAAGAAAACTTGAAGTCTTGAAAATTAACGGTGGTAAGCCGTTTCGCCGTGTGAGCTGATGTCGAGGCCTTCGCGCTCTTCTTCTTCCGTCACACGCAAACCAACCACCAAGTCGACCAGTTTGAAGGCAATGAAAGAGACCACTGCTGACCAGATGATGGTGGTCACCACAGCCTCGAGCTGGATCAACACTTGTCCACCGATTGAGTAGTCAGCGCTGGCAGCGTTGGCCACGTAATCAAACACACCTGTACCGCCCAGTGATGGGGCTGCAAACACGCCGGTCAACAAAGCGCCCACGATACCGCAGACACCGTGCACGCCGAACACGTCGAGTGAGTCGTCAGCGCCCAAGAGGCGTTTCAAACCATTCACACCCCACAGGCCAAACAAACCGCCAGCAGCACCGATCACGATAGCACCCATGGGGCCCACGAAACCGCACGCTGGGGTGATCGCCACCAAACCAGCCACTGCACCAGAGGCAGCACCCAACATAGAAGCTTTACCTTTGGCCAATGCTTCACCAGCAATCCAAGCCAGAGTCGCAGCAGCAGTCGCCACCAAAGTGTTCACGAAAGCGAGGGCAGCAACACCGTTGGCTTCGAGGTTAGAGCCGGCGTTGAAACCGAACCAACCCACCCACAACAGAGATGCACCGACCATGGTCAATGTCAAGCTGTGAGGCGCCATGGATTCTTTGCCATAACCGACGCGCTTGCCGATCACATAAGCACCGACCAAGCCAGCCACCGCAGCGTTGATGTGCACCACAGTACCGCCAGCGAAGTCCAGAGCACCCTTGGCCCACAACCAGCCAGCAGCGGCAGTCACAGTTTCCAGAGAAGCAGCGTCAGTAATGGCGTCAGGGCCGTCCCAGTACCAAACCATGTGAGCCACTGGCAAGTAGCTGAACGTGAACCAAATGGCGCAGAACAACAACACCGCAGAGAAACGCACACGCTCAGCAAATGCACCCACGATCAAAGCGCAAGTGATGGCAGCGAAGGTGGCTTGGAATGCAGCGAATGTGAACTCAGGAATCACAACGCCCTTGCTGAAGGTCGCGCCCACAGAGTCAGGTGTGATGCCTTGGAAAAACAATTTATCAAAGCCACCAAAGAATGGAGAGCCGCCTGTGAATGCCACTGAGTAACCGTAGATGACCCACAACACATAAATGAGTGAGCTGACCACGAAGACTTGCATCAACACAGACAACATGTTTTTGCTACGAACCAAACCGCCGTAGAACAAAGCCAAACCGGGGATGGTCATCAAGATCACCAACACAGTGGCAATCGTCATAAAGGCGGTATCGCCTTTGTTAGGCACTGGCGCTGGAGCGGCAGCTTCTGCGGCAGGCGCAGCAGCGGGTGCAGCGGCAGGGGCTGTGACTTTGACATCAGCAGCTGGGGCTGTTTGTGCCATGGCGGCAGTGCCGCCTAGCAGCAGGCCAAAACCAATGGCCAATGAGGCTAAGAATTTTTTCATGATGGTCTTCTTTCTTAAAGCGCTTCAGGACCGGTTTCACCGGTGCGGATGCGGACGACTTGTTCGAGGTCGTAAACAAAAATCTTGCCGTCGCCGATTTTTCCGGTGCGGGCAGAACCTTCGATGGCTTCGATCGCGCGCTCGACGTGTTCAGCGTCGACCGCGGCTTCGATCTTGACCTTTGGCAAGAAGTCAACCACGTACTCAGCACCGCGATACAACTCGGTATGGCCTTTTTGACGGCCGAAGCCTTTGACTTCAGTAACAGTGATACCTTGCACGCCAATTTGAGAGAGGGCCTCACGGACCTCGTCCAACTTGAACGGCTTGATGATGGCGGTGATGAGTTTCATGGTTGCTCCTAGAGAAGACAGTTAGCTTGGTTTAGAAGCTGTACTTGACGCCGACGACCATTGCGTTTTTGCCAGCGTAGTAGCTCGTTGAAGACAAGCCTCGTGACAGCGTTTCATCTGCTGTAGTTTTGATTGCTGCAACAGAAGCAGACAAGCCATCGCCCAAGTCTTTGTTCAAAGTCAAAGCGAAATCGCTGTAACCGTAGATTTGGTTTGCGTTTTTGATGCTCTGACGACCAGCGTGAGGCACGAAGCTGTAACCATTGCCCAAATCAAATGTGGCGCTCAGATCCCAATAGGTGCTGCCCTTGCTGTCAGAGTAACCAAAAAGATTTGAAGTAGCCTGCGAATACTTCAAAGTTGCTGGGCCGTATGTAGCTGCGCCATAGACTTCGTCAGTGTTGGCGTTCACGTTCACACCAGGTGCGGCATCTTTGTATGTGTTGCCCACGTACTGGTAGCGCAAGTAACCGACGTCATATGCAACGCCAGCTGCTTCAAACTTGTAACCACCGTAAATATCGAGTTCAACAGCGCCTTTAGCTGAGGATGAACCTGACGCAGGCAAAGCATCTTTGATCCACTTGATAGTCGAACCCCAAGCACCCAAGTAGAAACCATTTGCGTTTGCGTAATCCACACCGCCTTGCAAAGCAGCATCGCCCTTAGTTTGAGCAAGACCGCGGTAACGGTATTGGCTGACCACGCCCACGTTGTAGGTCACTTCAGGCGCAGCAGCAGCTGGTGCTGTTTGTGCAAAAGCTGCTGAAGATGTGGCCAAGAGGGCCAGTACGAGTTTGGACTTGAGGTTCATAGTTTTCTCCGTTGAAAAATAAAAGAGGGATACATCTACTTAGCAGGGTCCGTGCCAGCGCGATTGTTCACAAAAGTGTTCTCTCTACGTGACCCACGACCCAAAGTGATGCAGTAGTCTGACTACCCCACCATTTTGATGCACTTCTTTGGTGCACTACTTCGTACTAATCGCCCCGCAATGGGGATAACCCTTGGAAATGGAAGTTGTATGTCACTGGCTCTGATTCACAGTCGTGCACTTTTGGGTTTGCAAGCACCCGCCGTGACCGTGGAGGTGCATTTAGCCAATGGTCTACCCAGTTTCACGCTGGTGGGCTTGGCCGATACCGAAGTCAAAGAGGCGCGTGAGCGGGTGCGCTGCGCCATTCAAAACGCAGGGCTGGACTTCCCTACTAATAAGAGGATCACCGTCAACCTAGCGCCAGCGGATTTGCCCAAAGACTCGGGCCGGTTTGATTTGCCCATTGCCTTGGGCATCTTGGCTGCCCACGGACAACTGGACATTGCGGCTTTGACGCAGCATGAGTTTGCAGGCGAGTTGTCTTTGTCTGGCGAGCTTCGACCTGTGCGTGGTGCGCTGGCCATGGGGCTAGCACTTCGCGGTGCGGGTGTGCGCACGCGTTTGGTGTTGCCGCCGGGCAGTGCTGAAGAAGCCGCACTTGTGCCCACGGCCGAGGTGTACCGTGCACAGCACCTGAGCGATGTGGTGGCGCACTTTGCCAAGCCAGAACTCAAAGGCTTGGTGGCTCAGCGCGAAGAAGGCACAACGCACGATGTGCACACCACCGATGGTTGGTGTCGCATCGAAACACCTCAACTGAGTACGCACCAAGACAAAGTCCCTCACGCACGCGGCCCAGACTTGGCAGATGTCAAAGGCCAAGCTATTCCGCGTCGCGCGCTAGAGATTGCCGCAGCAGGCGGGCACTCTCTTCTATTAGTAGGGCCACCCGGCACAGGTAAGTCCATGCTGGCGCAACGCTTTGCAGCGCTGCTGCCTGATATGACCTTAGATGAAGCTTTAGAGAGTGCGGCCATCGCCAGCTTGGCCGGACGCTTTGAGCTGAGCCAATGGATGCAGCGGCCCACGCGCAGCCCACACCACACGGCCACCTCTGTGGCGCTGGTGGGTGGTGGCACACCGCCACGACCAGGTGAGATATCTCTCGCGCACAACGGCGTGTTGTTCTTGGATGAATTGGCTGAAGTCAAACGCAGCGCCTTGGAAGCGTTGCGTGAACCCTTAGAGAACGGCCACATCACCATCTCACGCGCGGCGACGCAGGCCAAGTTTCCGGCACGGTTTCAGCTGATCGCTGCGATGAACCCTTGCCCCTGTGGCTACTTAGGTTCTTCGATCAAAGCCTGCCGATGCACGCCCGACCAAGTGGCGCGTTACCAAGGCAAGCTCAGCGGACCGTTGCTAGACCGCATTGATTTGCAGGTGGAAGTGCCCACGCTGACAGCCGATGTGTTGATGCAAACTGCACCTGGCGAGTCCACCGCCACGGTGCGCGCGCGATGCTTGACCGCTCATGCCAAAGCCGTGGCACGACAAGGCACACCCAACCAAACCCTGCAAGGCCAAGCTTTAGAAACGCACATGCAGTTAGATGTGGCAGCTGCCACGTTTTTACAAAACGCGGCCACCAAACTAGGCTGGTCGAGCCGCAGCACACACCGTGCGCTGCGCGTGGCACGCACCATTGCAGACTTGAGCCACAGCACCACCGTCCAAGTGGCGCATGTGGCAGAGGCCCTGCAATACCGGCGCGTGCTGTCTTAGGCGCGAGCGCCCAACACAATACCTTCGCGTTGCAATTGCGCTATTACCTCTGCACCTTCGCGCACAAACACATCGGGCTCGGGGTGCGACAACCAACGCGCCAACACCATGAAGGCTTGCTCGCCCGTCTGACCTTCGCGCAGCAGGTCGAGTAACTGACCTCTGAACACACTGCTCTCCAACACATGCAACTCGTCGCTCATGTCGCGCAGCATCGACACATAGGTGCTTTGCATGTCGTCAGGTTTGTGGTCGGTGTCGATGCTGTGCACGGGCCACTCGTAGGCTGCTTCCACATGCGTGGGGTTGAGCACCACCGCGTGTTGCATCACGTCGGCGCTGGCATTGAAGGCGGGCCACTGCACTGGTGCGGTGTTGACCGCGTTTTGCAGCCACTCGAAATGCGCCAAGTCTTGCAACAAAGCAGGCAAGGTTTGCATGTCTGGGCTTTCACACACATGATCCACAAATGCACGTTGCGTGGTGCTGGCCCACGGCGTGTGGTTCGGCGCATCTTTCAAGAACAAGCGCACGGCATGTTCCCAAATATCTTCGCCCAGCAGGGCTTGCGTAATCGGAAACGCGGGCTCCAACACATCGCGTAAATGCTTGACCATTTCTTGCGTGCAAACTGCGGCAGCTTTGGCATCGACACCTTCGGGGGCGGGCACGCTCAATGGGTCGCGCAAGTGGCGAGCCAAGGCAAATTGATATTGGCGGAAATCGTTCAGCATGTCAGGGCCTCCAAGTTGAGTTGTTTCACATCGTCCACGCAACGCGCCACACGGCGATGCGTACGTGCGAGCACGTCTCCTAACAGGGGATATTCACGGCCCACACGCACGTAGTCGATGCTGCCTAGTGGCAACGCACGCAAAAACGCATGCGGGTCAAAGCCATAGTTCAAACCGTTCGCGGCCAGTGCGTGCAGATCCAAATGCAGACTGCAGCCCGATGCTGAAACAACCTCAGAGATGAACTCTGCCTCGTTCATCTCCACCAAAGTGGGTGCCATGTGGTGCATCACGTTGCGAATGCCGATGCGCAAACCCAGTGCCTCTTGCACTTGGGCAATGCGTGACACCGTCCACTTCACCGCTTCGCGAGTGCTGGAGATGGGCAAGTTGATGAACAAGGGCGTGTCGTCAGCACTCCAAGCCAGCGCTTCAGAAAACACTTGGATGCCGTGCTCTGCAATGAAGCTGCGCAAATCGCGCAACACTTCTTTGTCCAACACGCCGGGGCCGCCCAACGACAGGCTTTGACTCAAACACACACTGGGGTAATGCTGTGTGAGCTGCTGCAAGTCTTTACCCACCTTGCCGCCGATGCCAATCCAATCGGGAGGGGTGAGTTCTAAAAACTGCAAGTTATCAGGCGCACGGCTTTTCAGCGGCGCTAGCAGCGCAGGTCGCAGAGCTAGGCCCGCGCCTTGAAGGATGTGATGTTTCATAAGGTTGCTTTCATACAAAGTGCCAATGCATGGCTCCAAGCCTCGTATTCGTCACCGCTTCTGAGAACATGAACAAACGAATTTGCAAATCACCACCTTTTTGATAGCAGCCCCAAAACATCACAAATCGCGTAGGCGTCACTCTAAAAATTGAGGCTGCGTATCATTAACAGCCCATGTCTCAAAACCAGTTTCACTCACGCGATGCCCGCTTTGTTTGGGTACTTTCGCTACTGCAACTCATCAGTTGGGGAAGTGTGTTTTACGGATTCGCGTTGTTCATGGAGCCGCTCGAACAAGCCTTGAGCATGAGCCGGGCCGAATCGTCGCTGGGGTTTAGCTTGATGTTGTTGGCCGAAGGCGTGCTGGCTTTTCCTGTGGGCCGCTGGATTGACCGTGGGCATGAACGTGCGGTGATGACTTGTGGCTCGTTGCTGGTGGCATTGGCGTTTGTGCTGCACAGCCAAATCACCACCGCGCTTGAGTTTTATGCGGTGTGGGCTTTGTTGGGTGTGGGCTTGGCGGGCACTTTGTACCCGCCTGCGTTTGCGGTGTTGACGCGGCGGTTTCCACAGCACTTCAGACGCGCCATCATCATCCTCAGCTTTTTGGGCGGGTTGGCCAGCACAGTGTTTATTCCACTCGTGGCGTGGCTCATTGACGCGTTGGGCTGGCGCGATGCCCTGTGCGCGTTGGCCGCCATGCACCTGCTGGTGTGTGCGCCCGTACATTGGCTGCTCTTGCGTGATGCGCCACGGCGCGCCGTGTTGGCATCCACACACACCGACAGCGCCACACTTTGGCACTTCGTGCGCCTGCCTCAGTTTTGGCTGCTGGCTACCTGTGTGGTGTTGCTCATGGGCGTGGCGTCGGCCCTACCCGCCCACATGGTGAGCCTACTGCGCGAAACAGGCATGGATGAATCATGGGCGATTGCCGTACCAGCCAGCATTGGCGTGTTGCAAGTGATGGGGCGCTTGGGTTTATATGTGACCGAGCATCGCGTGGATGTGCACGTCGCCAACCGTTGGGTGACGGTGCTGATTCCGCTTGGCTTTTTAACGCTACTGATTGGCTCAGGCCACGGGATGTGGGGCGTGTTGTTTGTGGTGTTTTATGGTTTGGGTAACGGCATGCTCACCATCGTCAAAGGCACGGTGATGGCGCAATACGTGAGCCGTGAGCACATGGGGAGCTTGAACGGCTTGCTAGGTTTGCCCATGGCACTGGCCCGCGCCGCAGCCCCTTGGTTGATGGGGCTGCTGTGGTCTGCCGAGGCCGGTTACACCGTGGGTTTGTGGTGCATGCTGGCAGCTAGCGTGGTGGGGGTGGCGGCGTTGTGGTTGGCACAGCGGCTGCGCAACACGTAATCGAACGACAAACGGCCGGGGCCCATCCACAACAAGGTCCACAACATGCCCATCAGCACCACGGGGTACTTGAAATTGCCAAAGCCTTTGTCTGTGAACACATAGCCTTGCGCCAGCTCAGTCCAAGTGCGCCATGCCTCGGGCCAGTGCACGCTGGCAATGGCCACCACACTCAGCACCAACAAAGACACCGAAAAGAAGCGAGTGCCAAGCCCGATCACCAAAGCGATGCCGCCGAGCAGCTCAAACCACGTGGCCATTTGCCAACTGATGTTGGGTGGCACAAGGTTGAACGGAAACGGAAACTGGTCTTGAATATCTGCAAACCAGTTTTCGCCGTTGAATTTTTCTAAACCGGATTCAAAAAAGTCCCAGCCCAGAATTAAACGCAGGCTGAGTAGGCCCACCCACAAACCCAGCGCGTCGAATGTGCCAAGGTATTGGTTGAGGCGTGTTTTCATACACACGTGATGGATGTTGTGGCTCATGGCTGCGTTCCCAAAATGATTTCTTGATCTTGTAGTTGTTGGAGCAAGGTGACACCAAATGCCATCAGCAGTTCGGGCTGCGGGTGTTGCATTTGTTCAGCGATGAGCTGCATCACTCGTTTGCCGGTCATGGGCTGCGCGTCTAGCAGCGCCAGCACATGAGCGGTAGCAGCATTCACCTCTGTGAACTGCACCGCATCGTCTGCATCGCGATACACCACCAAATGCGTGTCCATAGGTTTGCGTGGCTTGTGTTGCTCACCTATGCGATGCACAGCCCAGTCGTAGTGCAAGTCCATGCGTGCAGGGTTGAGGACCACGATCTCTGCCATCAGGTTGCCTTGTGCGTTGGCAACGGGGCGCGTCACGTCCATCACATCTACCGCCAGCTCGGCCCATTCGTAATGCGCCAAGTCAGGTAGCCACCGTGGCAAAGGCTGCTTAGGTTGGCCCTCTTGTAAATAGCGCACAAACTCACGTGGAATGTCTCGAAACCACGGTGTGTGCAAAGGCCAGTCGCGGTAGAAAGTACGGCACAAACGTCGCCAAGCGGTGTCACCCAGCAACTTGCGGCTCAACGGCATGCAGGTGTCGATGAAGCCGCACACGTTGTTAAACAGCATCTCGTTGTACACCGCCATGCGCCGTGCGGGCACGCCTGCGGGGCGCATGGTGTGATGTGGGTCACGCAAATGGCGCGCCATGTCTTGCTGAAAACTCTGAAACAAGGCCGTCATCACGCCACCTTCTTCATGCGTGGCGCTTGCGCCTGCAAACGTGCAATCTGCATGACTTCAGCCGTCAGCTCGTCCAAGCTGGGCAAGTTGAAGTCGCGCTCTAAGCAGGTGGGCACATCGCCGCCCATGCGCTCATACGCGGCCAATAGCAAATGCCACACGGGGTCGATCACCTCTGCACCGTGTGTGTCGATCAGCAGACCATCGGGCTCTACATAATGACCGGCCACATGCACATAGCACGTGCGCTCTAGCGGTAAGGTGTTGAGATAGTCCAAGGCGTCAAAGCCGAAATTTTGGCTGTTGACGTAAATATTGTTCACATCCAAATGCAACAGGCAATCTGCCTCTTTGACCACCGCCGCCACAAACTCGGCTTCGCTCATTTCCGCGCCGGGTGGGGCAATGTAGGTGGATGCGTTTTCAATGCCAATGCGCATTTCCAAAATGTCTTGCGCTTGCTTGATGCGCCTGGCTGTCCACATCACCGCCTCTTGGGTGCAGGGGATGGGAAGCAAGTCGTACAAGTGCGATTCGTCAGAACACCAAGACAAATGCTCGGTGAACAGCTGCATGCCGTGCGCCTTCATGAAGGCTTTGGTTTTGTGCAGCAGTTGTGTGTCCAACGGTGCAGCCCCCCCCAAAGAGAGGGACAAGCCGTGGCACACAAACGGGTAGCGTTCGGTGAAGTGACGCAAGTCTTTGGCCGACCGGCCTCCCAAGCCAGCCCAGTTTTCGGGCGCAACTTCAAAGAAGTCGATGACGTTTGGCACGCTGTGTTTCAGCGGCTCTATCAATTCACGGCGAAAGCCAAGGCCTGCGCCTGAGAGGGGTCGGTTCATGATGGCGTCACTCCACGCAAGGTTGCTGAATTACTTCTTAGCGCCGCACTTGGCTTCACCGCACTTGCCGTCTTTTTTCTTGTCGCCGCCACAAGAAGCATCTTTCTTCTTGTCAGCGCCACAGGAGGCTTGCTTTTTCTTGTCTGCACCGCACTTGGCTTCGCCGCATTTGCCGTCTTTTTGCTTCATGTCAGCTTGGGCCAATTGGTAGCCACTGTCGAGTTTGCTGGCTTCAAATGGGTTGGCTGCGATAGCGGGGCTGATAGCGGCCACAGCGAATGCAGAGCCCAAAGCCAAAGAGAGGAGTTGTTGTTTTTTCATGATGAGAGTCCTTTGAAAGGTGAGTTGATAATCATGACCAGCGGTCTTTGGGTAATTCGCCGCCGCAAACAAATTGGTTACAAACATTTATAAAAAGTTTTTCTGTAACTTTTCATTCCTCACCAACGAACTGATGTGACCGTGGATTTACAAACCTTAGAAACCTCACTGCACGCCACCTGGATTCAAGCGTTAGCCGGACACGCGCCTAGCTACGAAAAAGCGCTGTCAGCCATCAGTGGGCATTTGCGGGCGTTTTTGAAACGTCGTTTGTATTCACGGCCCCAAGACGTCGAGGACCTCGTGCAAGAAACCCTGTTTGCCATTCATCAAAAGCGACACACCTACCAAAGCGATCAACCGCTGACGGCTTGGGTGTATGCGATTGCGCGCTACAAGTTGATTGATCACTTGCGCGCTCATTCGCGCCGCGAAAGCAAGCACGACGACATCGACGACTGGGCAGAACAACTGTGGGTCGACAACGACAACGAGGCACGCGATGCCTCGCGCGATGTTCACCAGCTGTTGTCCGAGCTGCCCGATAAGCAACGCCTGCCCATCGAGCACACCAAGCTGCAAGGCTTGTCGATTGCTGAGTCTGCTCAGCTCACGGGGCAGAGCGAAGCAGCTGTCAAAGTCAACATCCACCGCGGGCTCAAAGCCTTGGCCCAAAAGTTTGGAGTCACACCATGAAAACCAACGATCTCATTGCCATGCTGGCGACTGAAGCTAGCGCCACACCGACTGTCTCGCCCTTGCGCCGCTGCGCTCAAGCCACCGCCGCTGGCGTAGCCATCAGCTTGGCACTGGTGCTAACACTGTGGGGCTTGAACCCAGAGCTGAACGCCCTCGCCCTCACCCAAGCGTTTTGGGTAAAGGTGGTGTGGCTGGTGCTCACCTGCACATTTGCAATGCCTGTGGTGATGCACTTAGCCCGCCCCGGCGTGGCCGCCGGCCGAGGCGTGTGGGGCATCGCTGCCGCACTGGTGGGCATGGCCATGCTGGCCTTGGCACAAGTGGCCACAGTGGATGAGGACACAGGCATGCAACTGATGTTGGGCGGCTCTTGGCAAGTGTGCAGCGCCAGCATTGTGGCGCTGTCTGTTCCGTTGTTGGCGGCTTTGTTGTGGATGCTGCGCGGCATGGCCCCTACGCGCCCAGCCTTGGCGGGCGCAAGTGCTGGCTTGATGGCAGGCGCGATCGCGGGCTTGGTGTACTCGCTCCACTGCCCCGAAACTGCTTATGCGTTTTTGGCGGTTTGGTATGTGGCGGGCATGGCCGTGATGACGGGCGTGGGCGCGTTACTAGGTTCACGCTTGTTGCGTTGGTGAGGCGTGCGCTGAAGTGCCTCGCTGAGTATTTACACATCACGCTGCAACTTCACACGCAGCGCAAACAAAAAAGGCTCCGTGTCAACGGAGCCTTTTTGCTTTTACAAGTTAGGCGCTAGCAAGCGTTCTAAATCTTTCACCGTCACACCTTGTCGTTGCGCCAAGTCGTGCACTTGGTCTTCACCAATGCGGCCCACGTTGAAGTAGGTTGCTTCTGGGTGGGCCAAGTAAAAACCGCTCACGCTGGCTGCGGGTGTCATGGCCAAGCTGCTGGTCAAGCCCATGTCGATGTCGTCACACTGCAGCAAAGCAAACATGTCTTGCTTCGCGCTGTGGTCGGGGCAGGCTGGGTAGCCAGGCGCTGGACGAATGCCTTGGTATTTTTCTTTGATCAGGTCTTCGTTGCTCAGCGCTTCGTCTGCGGCATAGCCCCACAAGTCGGTGCGCACGCGGTGGTGCATGCACTCGGCAAAGGCTTCGGCCAAGCGGTCGGCCAAGGCTTTGAACAAAATGGCGGAGTAGTCGTCATGCGCTTCGATGAAACGCTTTTCTTGCTTTTCTGCGCCTAGGCCTGCGGTCACCGCAAACAAGCCCACGTAGTCAGCGGCTTGGGTTTGGTCAGCCACAAAGTCGGCCAAGCAACGGTTAGGGTTGTTGTTTGGTTTGACCGTTTGTTGGCGCAAGCCGTGCCATGTCATCACTTGCTGTTGGCGGGTTTCGTCGGCGTACAAAACAATGTCATCACCTACGCGCTGTGCAGGGTACAAGCCCACCACTGCATTGGCAGTGAGCCAGCGGTTGGCGATGATTTTTTTCAGCATCGCTTGGCCGTCGGCATACACCTTCTTGGCTTCCACGCCCACCACCGCGTCGTCGAGGATGGCGGGGAATGGGCCAGCCAAATCCCACGTTTGGAAGAACGGGGCCCAGTCGATGTATTTCTCTAGCTCAGCGAGGTCGAAGTTTTTGAACACGCGACGGCCAATGAACTTGGGCTTAGCGGGTTTGTAGCTATCAAAGCTCACAGGTGTGGCGTTGGCACGCGCTTGGGCCAAGGTGACCAACGACGTTTGCTTTTTGTTGGCGTGCTGCTCCCGCACATTGGCGTAATCGGCGTTCAGCTCGGCAATGTATTTAGCCGCTTGGTCTGACAACAAACCTTGCGCCACGCTCACGCTGCGTGAGGCATCGGGCACGTACACCACGGGGCCGTCGTAATGCGGTGCAATCTTCACGGCGGTGTGCACGCGGCTGCACGTTGCGCCACCAATCATCAGCGGCATTAGCCGCGAGCGGAAGTAATCGTCTTTTTGCATTTCGCCCGCGACGTATTGCATTTCTTCCAGCGACGGGGTGATGAGGCCAGACAAGCCAATGATGTCTGCGCCCTCTTCTTTGGCCTTGGCCAAAATTTCGTGGCAAGGCACCATCACGCCCATGTTGACCACTTCGTAGTTGTTGCACTGCAAGACCACGGTGACAATGTTTTTGCCAATGTCGTGCACGTCGCCCTTGACCGTGGCGATGACGATCTTTCCCTTGGCTTTCACGTCTTGGCCCGCTTCGGCTTGCAAGCGTTTTTCTTCTTCGATGTAGGGCACGAGGTGCGCCACCGCTTGCTTCATCACGCGGGCCGACTTGACTACCTGCGGCAAGAACATCTTGCCTTGGCCAAACAAATCACCCACCACGTTCATGCCGTCCATCAACGGACCTTCAATCACGTGCAAGGGACGGCCGCCCTTGGCCAATATTTCGCGGTAAGCCTCTTCGGTGTCTTCGTTGATGAAGTCGGTGATGCCATGCACCAGCGCGTGGCTCAGGCGGTGTGCCACCGTCACGGGGGCATCAGCAGTGCCGCGCCAAGCCAGCTTTTGGCTGTCGTCTTTGGCTGCGCCTTTGGCGGTTTCGGCTACTTCAATCAGGCGTTCGCCCGGCGTGAGGTGTGCTTCGCCTTCTTTGTATTTGGGGATGCGGTTGAGCACCACATCTTCCACACGCTCACGCAGTGTGGGCTCGAGGTCGTCATATACGCCCACCATGCCGGCGTTGACGATGCCTATGTCCATTCCCGCCTTGATGGCGTGGTACAGGAATACGGTGTGAATGGCTTCACGCACAGGGTCGTTGCCGCGGAAACTGAACGACACGTTCGACACGCCGCCGCTCACCTTCGCGCCGGGAAGGTTTTGCTTGATCCAACGCGTGGCTTCGATGAAGTCCACCGCGTAGTTGTCGTGTTCTTCAATGCCGGTGGCAATGGCGAAGATGTTGGGGTCGAAGATGATGTCTTCGGGTGGGAAGCCCACTTCGTCCACCAACACGCGGTAAGCGCGTTCGCAAATTTCAATCTTGCGTGCGTAGGTGTCGGCTTGGCCTTTTTCGTCAAACGCCATCACCACCGCAGCCGCACCGTAGCGCTTGACCAGCGTGGCTTGGCGCTTGAACTCGTCCAAGCCTTCTTTCATGCTGATCGAGTTGACGATGCCTTTGCCTTGAATGCAACGCAAGCCCGCTTCGATGACCGACCACTTCGATGAATCCACCATCACCGGCACGCGCGCAATGTCGGGCTCGCCCGCCATCAGGTTAAGGAAGCGAACCATCGCGGCTTGGCTGTCCAACATGGCTTCGTCCATGTTGACGTCAATCACCTGTGCGCCGTTTTCCACTTGCTGACGCGCAACGGCCAAAGCTTGCTCGTACTCGCCGTTCAGAATCATGCGCGCAAAAGCTTTGGAGCCAGTGACGTTGGTGCGCTCGCCAACGTTGACAAACAAACTGCCCTCGCCAATAGAGACTGGCTCAAGGCCAGACAGCTTCATGGGGGGAACTGCAGTGGAATTCATGGGGGTACTCACCTGGGGGCTATCAATACAGGTGAGCGTCGTTGCAAAAGATTCGGCCCCAAGCCTGACTTCACGCGCGAGTCCTGAAAGGACGGGTGAAGCTGCAACGCTCCTTGGGGTAGCTCATATTTTAACCTCTGCGTTTTCAACGGCTGACTTCACGCCGAAAATGCGAGCCGTGCAAAAAATACTCATTGTTTTATTGTCCGTCTCGCTTCCGGCATTGGCCGACAGTTCGGCTTGCACGCGCGAGTACGCACCTGCTTGTGGCGAGTACAAAGGCGAGCAAAAAACCTATCCCACACGTTGCGTCATGAAGAACGCCAAAGCGAAGTGGTTGTCAGACGGGGCATGTCATGCACCCACCACCGCAAACAAAAAACCCGCTGAATAAGCGGGCTTTATTTGAGCAAAAGTGGTTCAGTGCGCCTTGAACTTGCTATGCGCTTTGTAGCCGTTCTTGAAGTTATCCCATTCCAGCACGGGCGCATGGGCACCTAAAAACTCTCGCAGGAGCTGGCTGGATTGGAGCTTGGTCAACTCCAGTTTTTCTGAGATGAGTGTGCGGTTGATATGACCATGCTCTTTGTAGATGGCCATAACGGCGTCCACACGGCTTTTTAAGTGACGGCCGGCAGGGGTTTCGATAAATGCTTGACTTGACATGGCGTAATGAATTTCTCAATTACGTCAATTTTCATAATCTCTGCTTCGCCTGTAAATCCGCCACTTGGCGTATGAATTTCGCCTAGCACTTACATGTCTTGTAAGTGGCAACCAAAAAACTATTAAGCCGCTTCACGATAAAAAGGCCCAGCGCTCAAAGCTCGCGCCTTTTGGTCCGACACCGCTTGGCCAATGGCCGCAATGTGGTCGGGCGTGGTACCGCAGCAGCCGCCCACGATATTGACCAAGCCTTCAGCGGCAAATTCGTGCAACAAACGGCTGGTCACATCTGGCGTTTCGTCAAAGCCGGTATCGCTCATGGGGTTGGGCAAGCCGGCGTTGGGGTAGCAGCTGATGAAGGTATCGCCCGCCACTTTGTTGAGTTCTTGGATGTAGGGGCGCATCAGCGTCGCGCCCAACGCGCAGTTGAGGCCAATGGCCAGCGGCTGCGAGTGGCGCACGCTGTGCCAGAACGCAGTCACAGTTTGACCGCTCAAGATGCGGCCCGAGGCGTCGGTCACCGTGCCGCTGATGATGATGGGCAGGCGCTCGCCCGAGGCTTCAAAGAATTCTTCAATCGCAAACAGCGCTGCTTTGGCGTTGAGCGTGTCAAAAATGGTTTCGACCAACAGCACATCTGAGCCGCCTTCAACCAAGGCTTTGACTTGGTCGTAATAGGCGGCGCGCAGTTCTTCAAAGTTCACATTGCGTGCGCCAGCGTCGTTCACATCGGGGCTGATACTGGCAGTTTTGGGCGTGGGGCCTACCGCGCCAGCCACAAAACGGGGTTTGTCTGGCGTGCTGTATTTGTCGCAGGCTTCGCGGGCAATGCGAGCCGAGGCCAAGTTCATCTCGTAGGCCAAGTCGGCCATGTCGTAGTCGGCCTGCGCAATGGTGGTCGCGCCAAAGGTGTTGGTCTCGATCAAGTCAGCGCCAGCGGCGAGGTAACGCTCGTGGATGTCACGAATCACGTCAGGGCGGGTGAGGCTGAGCAACTCGTTGTTGCCTTTCACGTCTTTGTGGAAGTCTTTGAAGCGCTCGCCCCTGTATTGCTCTTCATTCAGCTTGAAGCGCTGAATCATGGTGCCCATCGCGCCGTCGAGGATGGCTATGCGTTTGGCCAAGATGGCGGGTAATTCTTTTGCGCGGGTGTAGGCTTGAGTCATGCCTCTATTGTAAGAAGGGCGACAATACCGCCCCATGCCGCACGTTTTGCCCCACGCCTCCAACACCACTGACACAGCAGTGGCCGATGCGAACCCGCAAAATATCTTGCGCGAAGTCTTTGGCTACAACGCTTTTCGCGGCCCCCAAGAAGCCATCGTCAACCACGTGTGCGGCGGCGGGGATGCCCTGGTGCTCATGCCCACGGGCGGCGGCAAATCCCTTTGTTACCAAATTCCGGCCATTGCGCGCCAACGCGCTGGGCACGGCATCACCATCGTGGTGTCACCACTCATTGCGCTCATGCACGACCAAGTTGGCGCGCTGCACGAGGCGGGTGTTGAGGCTGCGTTTTTAAACTCCAGCCTCAGTGGCGAAGAAGCCAATGCGGTGGAGCAACGCCTGCGCCGTGGTGACATCACCCTGTTGTACGCCGCGCCCGAGCGCATCACCACGCCGCGTTTTTTGGCGCAGCTCGACATGCTGCACGAGCAAGGCCAGCTCAGCCTGTTTGCCATTGACGAAGCGCATTGCGTGAGCCAATGGGGCCACGACTTCCGCCCCGAATACCGCGCTTTGACGGTATTGCACGAGCGCTACGCGGGCGTGCCGCGCATGGCGCTGACCGCCACCGCCGATGCGCTGACGCGCGCCGACATCGTGGAGCGCTTGCAGCTGGAAGACGCACAACAGTTCGTCAGCAGCTTTGACCGCCCCAACATCCGCTACACCATCGTCGAGAAAAAAGACGCCTCGCTGCAGCTGCTGCGCTTCATCCAACGCGAGCACACAGGGCCAGACTGGCAAGACAGCGGGATTGTGTATTGTCAATCGCGCAAGCGCGTGGAAGAAGTGGCCAAAAACTTGTGCGACGCAGGCATTGCCGCGCTGCCGTATCACGCGGGACTCGACAGCGCCATTCGCCAAAAGCACCAGAACCGCTTTTTGCGTGAAGAAGGTTTGGTGATGGTGGCCACGATCGCCTTTGGCATGGGCATCGACAAGCCCGATGTGCGTTTTGTGGCGCATTTGGACATGCCCAAAAACATCGAAGGCTATTACCAAGAAACCGGCCGTGGCGGCCGCGACGGCCAAGCCGCCCATGCGTGGATGGCCTACGGCCTAAACGACGTCGTGAACCAACGCCGCATGATTGACGAAAGCCCGGCGGGCGAAGAGTTCAAGCAAGTCATGCGCGGCAAGCTTGATGCGCTGTTGGCGTTGGCCGAGGCGACCGATTGCCGTCGGGTGCGTTTGTTGGGGTATTTTGGCGAAACCTACGCACCCGAAAAGGGCGAAGCGCAACCCGACGCCGAGCAGCCCCAAGGCGAACAAGCCCCACGCTACACCTGTGGCAACTGCGACAACTGTTTGAATCCGCCCGAAATTTGGGACGGCACAGAAGCCGCTCGCATGCTGCTGTCCACCATCTACCGCATCAAACAGCAAAGCGGCATGTCGTTTGGCGCGGGCCATGTGATGGACATCTTGCGGGGCAAAGCCACCGAAAAGGTCAGCCAATACGGCCACGAGAAGCTCAGCACCTTTGGCATTGGTGCGCATTTCAGCGAGGTCCAGCTGCGCGGCGTGCTGCGCCAGCTCATCGCACTGGGCGCTTTGGGTGTGGACGCGCAAGCTTTCAACACTTTGTATTTGACCGAGGCGTCACGGGCTGTGCTCAAGGGCGAAGTCACGGTGCGCCTGCGCGCGTCGGTATCCACACCCGCAGACCGCAAAGCAAAGCGCACCGCCAGCGGCACCTCCAAACCCGCGCCCATCGCGCTGGACGACGCAGGTCAAAAGCGTTACGACGCCCTCAAAGCTTGGCGCGCTGAGGTGGCCAAGTCGCACAACTTGCCCGCTTACGTCATCTTCCATGACGCCACATTGGCGGCCATCGCGCAGGCCGAGCCGCATGACCTCGAAGCTCTCCAGGGCATCGCCGGCATCGGGGCCAAAAAGCTCGAAGCCTATGGTGGCGAGGTGCTTCGGGTGGTAACTTCAAGCTAGGGCCAAACCCTCGTTGTTACATGAAAACGATAAAAAAGCATTACTTTTTATGTTGTTTTATGTAACTCACAGGACATTTGAAAGCTTCGTGAAGGGGTGGGATTCATAGAATGTCACCCCATTGGTGTAGGCCAATGGCAATGAATTGAGGTCAGAGCCTCGCAGCAGATCGCTGGGCTCTGACCTCAATTTTTTGACTTAGGAGCTTTTATGAACATCAACGCACCCGCCTATGTAAAGAACCCCAAGCTGGTCGCTTGGGTTGCCGAAATGGCCGCCTTGTGCAAGCCAGACACCGTGTACTGGTGTGACGGCAGCCAAGAAGAGTATGACCGTCTGTGCCAAGAACTGGTCGACGCAGGCACTTTCAAAAAGCTCAACCCCGCCAAGCGCGCCAACTCTTTCCTCGCCATAACCGACCCATCAGACGTGGCTCGCGTAGAAGACAGCACCTACATCTGCTCAGCCAAAAAAGAAAACGCCGGCCCTACCAACAACTGGATGGAACCCGCCCAAATGCGCGCCACGTTGAACCCCCTGTTCGACGGCTGCATGAAGGGCCGCACCATGTACGTCATCCCATTCAGCATGGGCCCTCTGGGTTCACACATTGCCCACGTGGGCATTGAGCTGTCGGATAGCGCCTACGTGGTGGTGAATCAAAAACTCATGACCCGCATGGGCAAAGCCGTGTACGACGTGATCGGCACTGACGGCCCCTTCGTGCCTTGCGTGCACACCGTTGGCGCGCCTTTGGCCGCTGGCGAAAAAGACACCACCACTTGGCCTTGCAACCCCAAAACCAAGTACATCGTGCACTACCCAGAGACCCGCGAAATCTGGTCTTACGGTTCGGGCTACGGCGGCAACGCCTTGTTGGGCAAGAAGTGCTTTGCCTTGCGCATCGCCTCCAACATGGGCCGCGACCAAGGCTGGTTGGCCGAGCACATGCTCATCTTGGGCGTGACTTCGCCAGAGGGCAAAAAGTACCACGTGGCAGCTGCGTTCCCAAGCGCTTGCGGCAAAACAAACTTCTCCATGTTGGTGCCACCTGCAGCCTTCAATGGCTGGAAAGTCACCACCATCGGTGACGACATTGCTTGGATCAAGCCACACGCTGACGGCAAGATGTACGCCATCAACCCAGAAGCTGGCTACTTTGGCGTCGCCCCTGGCACCAACATGAAGACCAACCCCAACTGCATGCTGAGCTTGCACAAAGACGTGATCTTCACGAACGTGGCGCTCACAGACGACGGCGACGTGTGGTGGGAAGGTATGGAAAAAGACACCGGCAGCATGCCCGAGCACTTGATCGACTGGCAAGGCAACGACTGGACACCCGCCATCGCCAAAGAAAAAGGCACCAAGGCGGCTCACCCCAACGCCCGCTTCACCGTGGCTGCCACCAACAACCCAGCTTTGGACCCTCAGTGGGACGACGCCAACGGCGTGGCCATTGACGCCATGATGTTTGGCGGCCGCCGTTCCACCACCGTGCCACTTGTCACCGAAGCACGCAACTGGACCGAAGGCGTGTACATGGCTGCGACCATGGGCTCTGAAACCACCGCTGCCGCCTTTGGCGCACAAGGCGTGGTGCGCCGTGACCCATTCGCCATGCTGCCCTTCTGCGGCTACAACATGAGCGACTACTTCCAACACTGGTTAGACATCGGCGCTAAGCAAGCCGCTGCTGGCTACAAACTGCCCGCGTTGTACTGCGTGAACTGGTTCCGCAAAGACGAGTCTGGCTCGTTCGTGTGGCCTGGCTACGGCGACAACATGCGCGTGTTGAAGTGGATCATTGACCGCTTGGAAGGCAAAGCTCAAGGCCACGACACCATGTTTGGTGTGGCCCCGAACTACAGCGAAATCAACTGGTCTGGCATTGAGTTCAGCGCCGACGACTTCGCCAAAGTGACCAGCATCGACAAAGCCGCTTGGGCCGAAGAGTTCAAGCTGCACGAAGAGCACTTCAGCAAGTTGGCTTACAACCTGCCCAAGGCCATGAGCGACACGCTCAAATCTTTGGAAGCACGATTGGAAACTGTTTAATCCGGTTTTTAATCCATCACAAGCCCCGCAAGGCCAAAAGCTTTGCGGGGCTTTTCTCTTGAAAATCTGAAAAATTTCCGCATTTCGTATGCAAGAAAAGCTGAGGTTTCAAAGACAATCCACGCTTCACTGTTTTCTGTGCGTGTGATTTCTAACATCCCACGCTTTCAAAGGCCTCATCCGTGAACACCCCTCTTGCCTCCGCCCTGCGCACCGCAGCCCTCGCCTTGAGCGTGGTCGCCCTTCCCGTCTTCGCCCAAAACGTCATCAAGATTGGCGAGATCAACAGCTACAAAGCCCAGCCTGCATTCCTTGACCCCTATAAAAAAGGCATGGAATTGGCCGTAGAAGAAATCAACGCCGCAGGTGGCGTGAACGGTAAGCAACTTCAGCTCATCACCCGTGACGACAACGCCTCGCCCGGCGACGCTGTGCGTGCCGCCGAAGAGCTGCTGAGCCGCGAGAAAGTAGATGTGCTTTCGGGTGCGTTCCTCTCGCACATTGGTTTGGCATTGGGCGACTTTGCCAAGCAACGTAAAGTGTTTTTCCTAGCGGGCGAGCCGCTGACCGACAAAATGGTTTGGCAAAACGGCAACCGCTACACCTACCGCCTGCGCGCGAGTACCTACATGCAAGTGGCCATGCTCGTGCCCGAAGCCGCCAAGCTCAAGAAAAAACGCTGGGCCGTGGTCTACCCCAACTACGAATACGGCCAATCGGCTGCCGCCACGTTCAAGCAACTGCTCAAAGCCGCACAACCTGATGTGGAATTCGTGCTCGAGCTCGCGCCGACGCTGGGCAAAATCGAAGCAGGCTCGGTGACGCAAGCGATTGCCGATGCCAAGCCCGATGCCATCTTCAACGTGTTGTTTGCCACCGACCTTGCAAAGTTTGTACGCGAAGGCAACACACGCGGTGTGTTCCAAGGGCGCGAAGTGGTGAGCCTCTTGACGGGAGAGCCTGAGTATTTGGAGCCGCTCAAAGACGAAACGCCTAATGGCTGGATTGTCACGGGCTACCCTTGGTACGGCGTGCAAACGCCTGAGCACAAAGCCTTTTACTTGGCCTACCACCGCAAGTACAACGACCACCCCCGCTTGGGCTCGGTCGTGGGCTACAGCATGATTCACGCTTTGGCTGCAGGCATCACCAAGGCCAAGAGCACAGAAACCGAAAAGCTGGTCACTGCATTCAGCGGTTTGAAATTCAGCACGCCCTATGGCCCCGTGATGTTCCGCAAGCAAGACAACCAGTCCACCATGGGCGCGTTCTTGGGTCGCACCAAAAACGACAATGGCAAAGGCGTGTTGGTAGACTACCGCTACATCGACGGAGCCAGCGTGCAACCCAGCGATGACGTTGTGAAAAAACTCAGACCGAGCAACTAAACGCCACTCGAACCCAAACACAACGCCCGCCTCTTGCGGGCGTTTTAATTTCAAAGCCACACACCTTGATGGACGCCGCCAGCCTCTTCGTACAAGCCCTCAACGGGTTGGCCGCTGCCTCGTCTTTGTTCTTGGTGGCAGCGGGTTTGTCACTCATCTTTGGGGTGACGCGCATCGTCAACTTTGCGCATGGCTCGTTCTTCATGCTGGGTGTGTATGTGGCGTACTCACTCGTGTCGCATGCTGCACCGTCTGTGTCAGCAGCTTTGAGCATGGTGTTAGGTGACGCTGCCGGTCAAACCACTGCCTACTTTTTAATGTTGATGTGCGCGGCGCTCGTCACCGGCCTGTTGGGTGCGTTGGTAGAGGTGCTATTGCTGCGCCGCATTTACAAAGCGCCTGAGTTGTTTCAGTTGCTCGCCACCTTTGCCTTGGTACTAGTCATTCAAGACAGCACATTGTGGCTGTGGGGCGCTGAAGATTTGCTGGGGCCACGCGCTCCGGGCCTGAGTAGCGCGGTGGATATTTTGGGCCGCCGCTTTCCCACGTATGACTTATTTCTGATCGCCATTGGCCCGCTGGTGTTGGCGCTGTTGTGGTGGTGCTTGCAGCGCACACGCTTTGGCGTGTTGGTACGTGCAGCCACGCAAGACCGCGAAATGCTGGGCGCTCTGGGCGTGAACCCACGCCACTTGTTCACTGCTGTGTTTGCGCTGGGCTGCGCATTGGCTGGCTTGGGCGGCGCACTGCAACTGCCACGCGAGCCTGCGCATTTAGGACTGGACATGGCCACGATTGGCGATGCGTTCGTGGTGGTCGTGGTGGGCGGCATGGGTTCTATCCCCGGCGCGTTTGTAGCGGCTTTGTTGATTGCCGAAATCAAAGCGCTGTGCATCGCTGTGGGCACGATCGACATTTTGGGCGTGTCGTTTGCTTTTTCTAAGCTCACGCTCGTGGTCGAATTTTTGGTGATGGCTGCGGTGTTGATGGTGCGTCCTTGGGGTTTGCTGGGCAAGCCACAAAGTGCGCCGCGCATCAGCACTGAGCAAGAAGCGCCGTTTACTTTGGGCAGCGTTCGTTCGCAGTGGGTGTGGTTGTGCATGGGTGCTGCACTACTTGCTCTGCCTCTGTTCACTACTGACTCGCCCTACACACTGGTGTTGGGCATTGACTTGTTAATCGCCGCATTGTTTGCCGCCAGCTTGCACTTCATCATGGGGCCTGCGGGCATGCACTCGTTTGGTCATGCGGCTTACTTTGGCGTAGGCGCATACGCCGCCGCGCTGCTGGTGTTGCGTGCGGGCATGTCTAGCGAAGCGGCCTTGTTGTTGGCCCCGCTCGTCAGCGCTTTGGTAGCCGCGCCTATTGCGTGGTTTGCGGTGCGCTTATCGGGCGTGTACTTGGCCATGCTCACGTTGGCGTTTGCACAAATTGTGTGGTCCATCTGTTTTCAATGGGACGACTTCACCGGTGGCAGCAACGGCATCACGGGTGTGTGGCCTAGCGATTGGTTGCAAGACAAATCTTCTTTTTACTGGCTCACGCTTGCCTTAGTTACTGCCAGCGTGATAGCGCTGCGCCGCGTGCTGATGTCGCCCCTCGGCTACGCACTGCGTGCCAGCCGCGACTCGGTGGGCCGCGCTGAAGCCATGGGCCTGAACGTGGCGCATGTGCAATGGCTGGGCTTTGTGGTGGCCGCAGGCTTTGCAGGTTTGGCGGGCGCGTTGTTTGCGTTTTCTAAAGGCAGCATCTCGCCCGATGTGTTGGGCGTGAGCAAGTCGGTCGATGGCTTGGTCATGGTCATGCTGGGTGGTGTGCACACGCTGGTTGGCCCACTGGTGGGCGCAGTGACGTTTACGGCGCTGCAAGACAGCCTGGCCCGCAGCACCGACTACTGGCGTGCCGTGTTGGGTGGCAGCATGTTGCTGCTGGTGCTGGTGTTTCCGCAAGGGATTGCAGGCTCGGTTCAAGCGTTGTGGCAACGTTTGCGTGGTTCATACGCTTCAGAGAAACGAGTGGCAGCATGACCACGCACACCCCTCACTCAGCAACGCATGCAAAGAAGCCCGCGCAAAGTGGTGGCTCATTGCTAGACGTCCAGCACTTGCACAAAGCCTTCGGCGGCAACCAAGCCGTGAACGATGTGTCGTTCAATTTGCAGCCGGGCGAACTGTTGGCCCTCATCGGCCCCAACGGCGCAGGCAAATCCACCACCTTCAATTTGGTCAACGGCCAGCTCGCGCCTGACAGCGGTAGCATCGCTTTGGATGGCGTTTCACTGCTGGGGCGCAAGCCACACGCGTTGTGGCGCATGGGCGTGAGCCGCACATTTCAAATTGCACAAACTTTTGGCTCGCTCACGGTGGCTGAGAACGTGCAAATGGCTTTGCTATCGGCCAAGGGCAAATCTCTCGCACCTTGGCAACGTGCCACCCACTACCGCCGTGCAGATGCGCTGCAACTGCTTGAGCAAGTGCAGCTAGACACTCAGGCCAGCCGCCCTTGCAGCGCACTCGCCTATGGCGATGTGAAGCGCCTTGAGCTGGCCATGGCTTTGGCGAACGAACCACGCTTGCTGCTGATGGACGAGCCCACCGCAGGCATGGCCCCCGACGAACGACACGCACTGATGGCACTCACACGCAGCTTGGTCAACCAACGCGGCGTGGCTGTGCTGTTCACCGAGCACAGCATGGACGTGGTGTTTGAACACGCCGATCGCGTGCTGGTGATGGCACGTGGTGCACTCATCGCGCAAGGCACACCCGCACAGGTTCAAGCAGACCCACAGGTGCAGGCGGTGTACTTTGGCAGTGGCAAAACATTTGGTGCTTCAACAACAGGCGGTCAACCATGACGCAAGCATCCAACCATACGACTACCACCCCGTTGCTTAACGTCCAAGGTTTAAACGCTTGGTACGGCGCAGCGCAAGTGCTGTTCAACGCACAGCTGCATGTGCAGCGCGGCGAGGTGGTAGCGCTCATGGGGCGCAACGGCGCGGGCAAGTCCAGCACGCTCAAAGCCATCATGGGCCTCATGCCCCGCCGTACCGGAAGCGTGGTGTTTGCGGGCTACGACATCTCGCATGCCGAGCCCTATCAAGCTGCACGCTTAGGCCTAGGCTATGTACCCGAAGACCGTCGCATCTTCACCGACCTGACCGTGCTAGAAAACTTGCAACTTGGCATTCAAGCAGCGCGTCTTTTTGCAGATGGCACGGCTGCACCGCAATGGTCGCTCGAACAAATCTTCGCTTTGTTTCCCAACCTCGCCGACATGCAGCAACGCCCCGCGAGCCACATGAGCGGCGGTGAACAACAAATGCTCACTGTGGCGCGCACCCTCATGGGCAACCCGTTGATGGTGTTGCTTGATGAACCATCCGAGGGCGTGGCCCCTGTCATCGTGGAACAAATGGGCGAGATGATTTTGGCGCTCAAGCGCCAAGGCTTGAGTGTGTTGCTGTCTGAGCAAAACACTCACTTTGCGCAGTGGGTGAGTGACCGCAGTTACACGCTGGATCGCGGCGTGCTGACAGCCTCTTAAAACGGCTTGGCCTCGCCCCAATAGTTGTAGCCCAATGTTTTGGGCCAACTCACATAGGCAGCATCGCTTTGGAGTTGAAAGCCTGCATCTCCCAACAGCTCTGGCACATCACGCGTCAGCCTGCAGCCTCCGGCTAATTTGCGCCAATACGGTTCGATGCGTTTTTGCCAGTGCACCACAGCAGCATCGGGAGCCAAACCGTGTTCGGCAAACAGCAAACGACCATTGGGTTTGAGCACGCGTCGCATTTCACGCAGCGCAGCAAACGGATCGTCAATCGAGCACAAGGTGTAGGTGCACACCACACAGTCAAAGGACGCTGAGTCTAACGGCAACGACTCCGCAGACAGTTGTACAAGCTCCACGGGCAAGCCCGCTTGCAGGCTGCGTCGCTGCGCCAAGGCGTGCATTTGCGCAGCAGGGTCTACGCCAACCAAGCTGCTGACTTTGCTGGTGTCATAAAACTTGAGGTTCAAGCCCGTGCCAATGCCAACTTCCAACACGCGCCCCGCCGCTAAAGGAATCACCTTGCGGCGCTGGCTTTGAATCATGGGCATGCCACAGGCAAAGTCCACCAAATAGGGCAAGACGTGCTGGTCGTACCAGCTGGGTGTCGCGTGTGTGGTCATAACGTGGTCATGACACCAACTGCGGTCCCACTTTGCCGTTTTTCACGACATAGCTCGCTTGCGTTTTCAAGCCCGCCTCACTGCCAGCCGGAAACTTGGTGGTTCTGAAATCACAGCGCACTTCTTTAGGCGTGACAGTGATCAAGCTGTAGCCGCGCTCGTCGGCACGGTAGTGCAACAAGTCGGAATTACTGTCACGAATGACTGTGGCCGTCTTATCGCCCAAACCGCGTGAGGTGATGGAGGTGGTCACAAACTCGCTGGCCACAATGGGTGATTGGGGGTTGTTGGGTTCAAGACGCAAATTGGCGGCCACGTTGCAATGCACATCGCCACCCAAGGTAACAACGTTGCTGAGCTTGGCATCCACCACGGTTTGAAGCAGGCGCTTGCGTGCTTCGGGGTAGCCGTCCCACGCGTCGTTCCAATAGCTTCGACCCACGGGTGCGGGCATGCTGGTGGAGCTGATTTGCGTAGCCTGTGCCACCAGTTTCCATTGGCGCTTGGACTGACTCAAACCTTCGGCCAGCCAACGCTCTTGCGCCATGCCAAGCATGGTGCGGCTTGCATCGCTCAGTTCATCGCATTGCAAGACGGGGCGTGCGCCGCCAAGCACTGGATCGCGGCAGGCTTGGGCGCTTCGGTATTGGCGGCAATCGAGTGTCCACACATCGGCCAGCTTGCCCCAAGTGAGTTGGTCGTACAGGTGCATATCGGCGGGGTTACTGACATCAGGACCTAAGAGCAAGGGCTGGTGCTCAAAATACGCTTGATACGCCGCGGCACGGCGCAACAAGAATTGCTGTGGCTCTGTGTAGTGACGGTCTTGGTCATTGGCGTAGTCATTGACGACCTCGTGGTCGTCCCACATCAGCACCCATGGGTGTGCGGCGTGTGCAGCTTGTAAATGTGGGTCGCGTTTGTATTGCTCGTAACGATCGCGATAGCCCTGCAAAGTTTTGGGCTCTTCGTTGCTGTGTTTGCGAATGGCGTATTTCGGATTGCTGCTCTCATAAATATAGTCACCCATGAAGAGTACAAAGTCGAGTTTTTGTTGCGCTATCTCACGGTGTGCGATGAACTGCCCATGCTCATAGTGCTGGCACGATGACAGCGCAATGCGCAGCTCGCGCACATCGGCATTCAGCGCAGGCGCTGTACGTGTGTGGCCCACGGTGCTGCGTGCTTCACCTTGGATGAAGCGATACCAATAGTCGGTGCTGGGTTGCAACTGCTGCAGATGCACATGAACGCTGTGGCCGCGCGCTTCATTGGTGACCACCTCGGCTTTTTGCACGCGACGTTTCAGCGCCGCATCGGCAAACACTTCGACCTGCACACGCAAAGCCTCTGTACCCACCGCTCGGTCTTCGTCACCAAAGATCAAGCGCGTCCACAACACGACCGAATCAGCCCTCGGACGGCCACTGGCGACACCCAATGCAAATGGGTTGATCTTCCATCGACGCCTTTCAGAGGACGGTGCGGCCACCGCCGTGAGCCAAGGAGCCAGCGCCAATGTGATGGCGCTGCGTTGCAAGTGTTGGTTAAATTCGCGACGTTTCATTTCAACAAGAACTTCAAGTATTTATCTGCCAATTGACGGTAGGGTGGCCACATCATGCGCATGCCGCTGACACGCGCTTGGTAAAAGACGGGCCGTAATTTTGAGAACGTCACGAAGCCTTCGTACCCGTGGTAGTGGCCCATGCCACTTTCGCCCACACCGCCAAACGGCATGCTGTGCTGTGCCGCGTGAAACAGCGCATCGTTCACACCCACGCCACCCGACATGACCCGCTTGATCAGCTTGTCGGTCGTGTGTGCTTGATGGGTGAACGGATAAAACGCCAGTGGGCGCGGACCTGCGTTGATGCTTTTAATCACCGCATCTAGTTCGTCGTAGCCAATCACGGGAAGGATGGGGCCAAAGATTTCTCGGGTGTGCAGGGCGCAGTCGTGCGGGACGTTCAACACAATGTGCGGTGCAATTTTTCGAGTGACCGCGTCCCATGGCTGACCCGGCAACAAGGGGACCAGCGTTGCGCCTTTAGTTTGGGCTTCTAGCAAGGCGTCGCACAAACGCTGAAAAGCGCGTTCGTCAATGATGGTGGTGAAGTCTGGGCTGTCTAAATTTGCGAAGCGTTTTTGAACAATCTCTTTGCAAAGTTCGACAAACTTTTCGACCTTCTTCTCTGGAACATACACATGGTCTACGGATGTGCAAATTTGCCCAGCATTGAAACACTTGGCAAACATGATTCGCTCTGCAGCCACGCGCACATCAAAATCATTGCACACCACGACTGGCGATTTACCGCCCAGCTCTAAGGTGACGGGGCATAGGTTTTGGGCGGCAGCAGCCATCACAGCACGGCCCGTCTGTGAAGAACCAGTAAACACCAAGTGATCAAATTTGAGCTGCGAAAACGCCACGCCCACGCCACCGGTTTCCTCAAAAAATGCCAGTTTCTCAGAGCTGAAATAGCGCGGTGCAAGTTCCATCAACAAGCGCGTGAGGTGGCGCGAGTTCTCGGACATCTTCACCATCGCGCGGTTGCCCGCAGCAAACGCATCGACCAAGACCAAAAAACTCAGGTTGATCGGGAAGTTCCAAGGCACGATCACGCCCACTACACCTAGGGGCTGCGGTAGCACGCGGTTTTTAGCGCCAAAGAAGTTGAACCAATCAATGCTGCGGCGCTGCGGCTTCATCCACTGTTTGAGGTGTTTCAAGGCGTGGTCTACGCCATGCATGACGGGCACCACTTCGGCCAGCTTGGTTTCGTGCCGTGAGCGGTGGCCGTAGTCGGCGCTGATGGCTTGTGCGATAGCCTCAGCGTTTTCTTTTACCAAGGCTTTGAGCTTGAGCAAGTCTGCACGACGCGAAGCAGCACTTGGATAGGGCTGTGACGTGTGCGCCAAACGCTGACTTTGCAGCGCTTGCTCTAAAGGCGTTAAGGCGGAGTAGGACATATGAAGCCTTATCCAGCCTCGTTGCGCTTCATGCGTTCGCTTTTCCAATACACATCGTCGCCGCCATTCATGCGGTTGAGGACGCGGGCCAACACAAACATGAGGTCGCTCAGGCGGTTGAGGTATTGGCGTGGCGCATCGCCAATGGCTTCTTCGTTGCCCAAGGCGACCACGGCACGTTCTGCGCGACGCGCTACTGTGCGACAAACATGCGAAAGTGCGGCTCCGCGCGTGCCTGCGGGCAGGATGAACTCTTCAAGTTTGGGCAGTTTGGCGTTGTAGGCTTCAAGTGCAGTGTCTAGGGCTTGCACCGCCTCTTCTTTGAGCAGCTCAAAACCGGGAATAGACAGTTCGCCGCCCAAGTTAAACAGCTGATGCTGAATTTCCACCAACACATCGCGCACGTCTTGCGGCATGTCTTCGCATAAAAGAACGCCGATGTTGGAGTTGAGCTCGTCCACCTCGCCCATGGCGTGCACGCGCAAGCTGTTTTTAGAAACACGTTGGTTATTGCCCAATCCTGTTGTGCCTGCATCGCCTGTACGTGTGGCGATTTGTGAAAGTCGATTACCCATGTGCAGCTGCCTCGTCAGTGTGGTTTGGCGTCTATTTTGCCTGTCGCGCAGGGGCTTTTGACAGACAGGGTCATGTTCTTAGAATGACTGATCGTTTAGGAGACATCGTATGAACGCACCCACCTCACACCAACATTTAACACCTGCCGTGGCACAACGCGAGGTACCTGCCGAGATGGTTGCAGCGCTACAAACCCGCTTTGGTACTAATTGCTCAACGGCATTGGTCATTCGCGAGCAACATGGCCGTGATGAGTCGCCCTTCGTTCATGTGCCGCCACCTGCGGCCGTGGTGTTTGCCGAGAGCACACAAGATGTAGCCGACGCGGTGACGTTGGCTGCGCAATACAAGGTACCCGTGATTCCGTTTGGTGTGGGATCTTCGCTGGAAGGTCATTTATTAGCAGTGCAAGGCGGCATCAGCGTGGACGTGAGCCGTATGAACAAGGTGCTGAGTATCAATGCCGAAGACTTAACCGTCACCGTACAACCCGGCGTGACGCGAAAGCAACTGAATGAAGAGATCAAGAGCACAGGTTTGTTTTTCCCCATCGATCCGGGTGCTGACGCCTCTATTGGCGGCATGTGCGCGACCCGCGCCAGTGGTACCAATGCGGTGCGCTACGGCACGATGCGGGAGAACGTGCTCACCCTAGAGGTAGTGACTGCGAGTGGCGAAGTGATTCGCACGGGCACACGCGCCAAAAAATCTTCCGCTGGCTACGACCTCACGCGCTTGTTTGTGGGCAGTGAAGGGACTCTGGGGGTGATGACCGAGATCACGCTGAAAATTTACCCATTGCCCGAGGCGGTGTCTGCCGCCGTGTGCTCGTTCCCCAGCATTGAGGCGGCTGTGCACACCACAATCACAACGATTCAGATGGGTGTGCCCATTGCACGCGTGGAATTGTTAGATGCTGGGTCTGTCCGCATGGTGAACCAGTATGCGAAGCTGAATTTGACCGAAGCGCCCATGTTGTTGATGGAGTTTCACGGATCTCCAGCGGGCGTGAAAGAACAAGCGGAAACAGTGCAAGAGATTGCGGCTGAACATGGCGGTGTGTCGTTTGAATGGGCAACCACGCCCGAAGAACGCACTCGGCTTTGGACTGCACGACACAACGCATACTTTGCCGCCATTCAAAGCCGCCCCGGCTGCCGCGCAGTGACCACAGATACCTGTGTACCCATCAGCAAGTTGGCAGATGCCATGCTCGATTCGATTGCCGAGGCGGACGCTTCTGGCCTGCCCTACTTCTTAGTTGGCCATGTGGGCGATGGGAATTTCCATGTGGGCTATTTGATTGACCCCAACAGCGTTGATGAGTGTGCGTTGGCCGAGGCGCTAAACCACAAGCTGGTGACCCGCGCGTTGAACTTGGGCGGCACATGCACCGGTGAGCACGGCATTGGTTTGCACAAGATGGACTTCTTGCGCACCGAAACTGGGGAAGGCGCGGTGGACATGATGCGCACGATCAAACGGGCACTGGACCCGCACAACATCATGAACCCAGGGAAGATCTTTTCTCTATAAGCATCTCTTCGACACGGGCGCAAACCTTTGCCGCATCAAAAGGCTTGAGCACAACCGAGCTGACGCCCGCAGCTGCAAAACGTTCTAAATCCAACGGATTCACATTGGCTGTTAAGCCAAGGACGGGCGTGTCTCGGGTAGGTTGATCAAAGGTAAGTCTGAGTGAAGAGGTGGCTTCGATACCATCCATTTCGGGCATGACCATATCCATCAAAATCACATCAAACTCTTGCTTACGAAGCGCTTCGAGTGCAAGGGCACCGTTCTCCGCTTCGACGATTTCACATTTTTTCCAATTGGTTTTGAGGATCTGTCGCACCAGCAAGCGATTAATTGGGTGATCATCTACGACCAAGAACCGCTGAACGGCATGCTGTGCCTGTGTGGTGACCTTGATGGTGGGCGTTTCCTCACTTGGCGGGGCAACCTCAACCAATGGCAGGGTGAACCAAAACATGGAACCTTGACCCACGGTGCTTTCAAAGCCAATATGCCCCCCCATCAACTCAACCAAGCGCTGCGTGATGGACAAGCCCAAACCATTGCCACCATAGCGCGATTGAATGTTGTCTTCAGCCTGAACAAATCGCTGAAATATTTTGGACTGTTGCGATTCTGGAATACCGATGCCGCTGTCTCGTACTGAAAAGTGAACACATAAGGGCTGACGACGGACAGACAAAGTGACGTGTCCTTGGTGCGTAAATTTGATGGCGTTGCCAAGCAAGTTCACCAAAATTTGCATCAAGCGGTGCCGGTCTGCACGCACCCATTGCGGCACGTTGTCGTCAATCGTGCAAATATATTTCAGATGCATGCTCTCGACACGTTGAGCAAACAAATCAAATGCGGTGTTTACCGTATCGCGCAGGGCAAATGTTTCGGCTTGCACATTGATCTTGCCTGCTTGCAACTGTGAATAGTCGAGCACGTCATTAATCACGGTTAACAAATGGTCCGCCGACTGACGCGTGTGATTCAAAATTTTCAAAGCTTGCGGGTTATCAGACACGCGCCCGAGAAGCATGTTGTTAAAACCCAATATCGCGTTCATAGGCGTGCGCAACTCATGACTGACTGTGGCGATGAATTGCTCACGCAGGGCTGAAGTTCTTAAAAGTTCTTTTCGTTTTTCTTCCAGTTCCAAATGACGCTGCAAGCTCGCGTTATATGCCTCTCGAAAAGAGTTGTCATACAAAAATGGCACGGTGATCAAAATCAATGTCACCACCGAATAACTGGCAAATGACGACATGACTTGCGCAGCACCCAAGGTTGGATTCGCTGGCAACCAACCCTGCCAAGTCACATAAGACATCAGAACCTCAACCGCCAACACCATCACTAGCCAGCCAAAACCAGCGCGTCGACTGACAGCATAAAACGGAACCAACGGAATGACGGTCATCCAAGCCATACGCGGGGAAAAAATGCCGCCAGACATCCACGCCGCATAACTTACCTGCAACAAGCCTGCCAAGAGGCCCAAGTTCACCGCCACTGAAAATGGCATGCCCCAAATGAACAACAGCTGCAAAACAAGCAATACAAACGCAAATGCCAATGGCACGGGTACACCGTTGGGATAGGGCGTGATGATGGCCAATACCACCATGACACCAATCAACAGCCAAACGACGAAAAACAAGTACGGCAGGCGGCCTTCTCTGAAGCGCACAGGCAAATAGGGCATTGCCAATTCAGCTAAATCTTCTAAGGTAAAGCGTGTCATGCTTGCCCCCAAGCATGTGCAGCCAAAGCGTTTGATATTTTTGAAATGAGTTGCTGCTCATCCAGCGGCTTGTGCAACACATCATTCATACCTGATGCCAAGCAGCGGTCATGGTCTACGGGATTGGCACTGGCAGTCAGCGCCAAAATCGGCATATCGCTTGTGGGAGCCGGGAAATCGCGTCGCACGATTTGCGTCACTTCCATGCCATCCATTTCAGGCATGACCATGTCCATCAGAGTCAAGTCAAAGACTTGATCTCTCATTTTTTCTAGCGCTTCTTTGCCACTGTTGGCTTGGGCAATTTCTGCTTTGGGGAAGCATTTTTTGAGCATCATGCGCGCCACTAAGAGATTCACGGCGTTGTCATCAACCAGCAAAATTTGAATCGGCTTGTCGATCAACATGCGTGCCATTTCTGCGGCTGCTTGAGCCTCTTTGACCGCAATGCTGCGCAGTGGTATTTGAAACCAAAACCTTGAGCCTTGGCCTTGCACGCTGCTGACCCCAATCGTTCCACCTTGCAAAGAGACCAATCTCTCGCAAATGGACAGCCCGAGCCCTGTGCCACCATATTGGCGGTTGGTTTGCACATCAGCGTGTTCAAAGCCATTGAAAATTTGCTTTTGACGGTCTGGTGCTATGCCGATGCCTGAGTCTTGAACCTCAAACAAGACGCCGCCTCCTACGGCCTGAGCGCGAAGCACAATCTGCCCGACTGCAGTGAACTTGATGGCGTTATCTAGTAAGTTGTTGAGCACCTGCACCAAACGTTGTCGGTCACCTTTGACCCACATGTTATGCACGGCTGAAGCTTCTAGACTCAAGATGATTTTCTTTGTCTGCGTTTTTTCGTTATACGCAGCCAATACGCCAATCAGCGTTTCACGCAGTGCGAACTCCTCCTCGTGTAACACCAGCCGCCCAGCTTGCAACTGAGAAAAATCCAAAATGTCATTGACCACTTGAAGTAGCTGCTCTGTCGAACGACGAATGTGGTCCACCACCACCGCGTCTTCAGGCTTGGCTGCTAATTCAGTGCGCAAAATACCGTTAAGCCCCAAGATAGCGTTCATCGGTGTACGCAATTCGTGGCCCACTGAAGCGATAAACTCGTCCTTGTGGGCTTGTGCACGTATCAAGGCTTGATGCGTGCGTTCAAGCTCCGCATTGCTTTCATCCATTTCGACCGTTTGACTGCGATGCATCCGCTCTGTGACAAACACCACGTACATCGCCAAGCCAAGGACAAACAATTTATTGGCAACTGTCCAAGCCATGACATCGTTGGCCATGTTGATGTCACTATTGACCAAGCCATGCTGACTGATCAGCAACAACAATAAGTTTGCGACAAAAACTGCAACCACCCAAAACATTGCAGGAATTCGATCGAGCAACAGAATGGCTGGCAAGATAACCACAGTCATCCACACCATGACGGGAGAGTTGATGCCACCCGTCATGGCCGCAAGATAAGCAACGTAGCCAATTGACCAAACCAAGATGCCGTGCACGACAAACAAATAAGGAACACCGATCAACAGCGCGGCCAACAATCCCCAATACCCTGCTGTACCCACCAAGTTGGCAATGTGGTTGTAATCTGGATGCGGAATGAAATAGAACGGCAGCGAGCATGCACCCACCATCAACAACATGTACATCAATAAACTGCGACGACGCTCCAGCTGGGAGCCTGTGAAAAAGCTCCTTGGCAAAAAGACGTGACGCAGTTTTTCAAACATGTGTTCAGTGCTTTCGCAATTTGTCGATCAAGCCGTTGAGTTCATCAATGGAGCCAAATTGAATGGACAGTTCACCCATTTCCTCAACTCTGCCATGACGCTTGACGCGTTTTTTAACGCGCACTTCCACTTGTGCGGTGAGCAAGTCGGAGAGCTCTTCTTCAATGCGCTTGATGTCGCGTGACTTTTCACTCTTGGGCTTTTGCGGCACAAGGTTGAATTCGGCGCTGAGTTTTTTGACCAGGCTCTCAGCTTCACGCACCGACATTTTTTTGGCGCTGATTTGATTCGCTGCGGTGATTTGTGTGGCGCGGTCCAAAGCCAACAAAGCACGGGCGTGGCCCATGTCAATGTCACCCGCCATCAGCATGGACTGCACAGGCTCGGCTAAGTTGAGCAGGCGCAACAGGTTGCTAGCGGCACTGCGTGAGCGACCCACGGCTTGCGCGGCGAGCTCATGTGTGAGTCCAAACTCTTTGATGAGGCGCTGCAGGCCTTGGGCTTCTTCGAGCGGGTTGAGGTCTTCGCGTTGGATGTTTTCAATCAGCGCCATCGCTGCAGCGGCTTCATTCGGCACATTGCGCACGAGCACGGGCACGGTGTCAAGCCCGGCTAGTTTGGCTGCGCGACTTCGTCGTTCACCCGCGATGATTTCGTATTTGCCTGCGTTGGGGCCGTCGTGCAATTGACGCACAAGGATGGGTTGCATGATGCCTTGGGCTTTGATGCTTTCGGCCAACTCATACAAAGCGCCCTCGTCCATGCGTGTGCGCGGCTGGTACATGCCGGGCACCATTTGGCTCAAGGACAAGGTGTTGGGCAAGCCATCGGCAGCGGCGGCTTGTGCGGCTACGCTGTCATCGACTTTAGGGCCAAGCAAGGCCTCGAGTCCACGGCCTAGGCCTTTGGTTTTTTTAGTGACCATTTTTTTCTTTCAGTAAATCTTGTAGCAAGGCAAAGCCCTCAGGCCAGTCGCCTACGCGTGAATCGGTGTTGATGTGGCCGACAGCACCGCAATCAACAAGGCGCGAGCCCCATGCTTGGGCCAAACCACTGGCGCGCAGCATGCTGCAATGCGCATCGTTACGACTTGCAGCCACGATGCTGGCAAACGGCAAGCGTTCGCGCACGATGGGGCTCCAACTGTGGAGCATGTGCTGCATTTCGGGCCGCTCCACGTCAGCAGGCGCCACCAACAAAGCGCCTTTGACCTTGTGAGAAATCAGCGAGTGCGCAGCCCATGCAGCCACCAGCACACAACCCAAACTGTGTGCCACGAGAACGGCATCAGGGTTGGCCAACACGGCCTCTTCGAGTTGAATCATCCAGTCGCCACGCAGTGGGAAGTCCCAGTTGTGTTGCTCCACCCGCACATATCCGTGTTGGGCCTGCCACAGGCTTTGCCAGTGGTCAGGGCCGCTGTTGTGCCAGCCGGGAATGATGAGGACGGGAGTAGACACGCAAAAACGAGTTAAATAGTTTTCACGCGTTCAACCATCTCGTGGGCAAAGTCCACAAATGCATGACTTCCTTTGGCTGATGGGTCAAACACCACGCCGGGTAGGCCATAGCTTGGGGCTTCTGCCAAACGCACGTTGCGAGGAATAACGGCAGCGAACACTTTGTCGCCGAAATGGTCTTTGAGTTGATCGCTCACTTGCTGCTGCAAAGTAATGCGCGGGTCAAACATGACGCGCAGCAAACCAATGATTTTGAGCTCGCGGTTGAGGTTGGCGTGCACTTGTTTGATGGTGTTGACCAAGTCGGTAAGGCCTTCAAGGGCAAAGTACTCACACTGCATGGGAACGATCACACCATGCGCTGCACACAAACCATTGAGTGTGAGCATGGACAGAGACGGCGGGCAATCAATCAAAACAAAGTCGTACTCGGCATCCACGGCGGCCAATGCTTGCTTGAGTCGGTTCTCGCGACGCTCCAAAGAAACCAGCTCAACTTCTGCGCCGGCCAAATCTCGGTTAGCACCTAAGACGTCGTAGGTTGGGATCTTGGCACGCACGCCATCGGTACCCCAGTTGCTGCGAATACGCGCTTCGGCGATGCTGGCCTCTTCCAACAACACGTCATAAACAGAAAGCTCCATCTCTCGCTTGTCGACACCTGAACTCATGGTGGCATTGCCTTGGGGATCCAAGTCAACCATCAACACACGTTGGCCCACAAATGCCAAACCAGCCGCCAAGTTGACAGTGGTGGTGGTCTTACCGACGCCACCTTTTTGGTTGGCTACGCAGAAAATTTTGGCCATACAGAGCTTTCGAATGAGACTGAAAAATTATTTAAACAAGGCCAACTTCAGGCCAAAACCGATGAGCAAAGCGCCCGCAATTTTGTTGAGCATCACAGTTGCTAATGGGTTAGCGCGTACGCGCTCGGCCAAATGGTGCGCCAACATAACGACCACCAAACCATAGGCAAATGTCAGCGCGGCAATGGTGGCAGCCATCACCGCAAAAGTAAGTAACCCCAAGTGAATGGCAGGATCCACAAACAAGGGAAAGAACGCCATATAAAAAACAATGGCTTTTGGGTTGAGTACCGTGATGAACAAAGCTTGGCGAAAGTAGTGATCGGGCTTCATATCCAATACCGGTGCATCACCGGGTTTGGCATTGAAAAGCGAGTAGCCCAAACCAATTAGATATGCCGCACCCGCCCACTGAATGGAGCTGTACAAACTGGGATAGTTAATCAGCAGCGCCGACAAGCCCGCCACCGCCAACCACAACAACACTTGGTCGCCCGCGATCACACCTAACGTGGCGGCCATGCCCGAACGTACTCCGCCCTTGCCTGTTGCAGTGAGCAAGGCCAAGTTACCGGGCCCAGGAATGGCCAAAAAGACAATGATGGCCACGACAAATGCGCCGTAGTCAGCGATACCAAACATAGAAAACTCAGATATAAAACTGAAAGAAGTTTAACCGCGCATCCAGATGATGCAGCGTTCAGCATCTAAGCCAGGAACTTGAAGCTGTTCCACGTGAAACACTTTGACGCTTTCTGGCAACACAGCCAGCTCTTGGTCTGGATGTTTGCCCTTCATGGCCATCCAAACGCCATGACTGGCCAAGGCCGATTTAGACCAAGTTGTGAAATCGACCAGCGAAGCAAAAGCACGGGAGCACACCACATCAAAAGGCTGAGTCAAGCTTTCGACGCGCGCGTGAAGACCTTTGAGATTTGGCAGTTTCAATGTCGCAGCCACCTGCTGTATGAACGCCGCTTTCTTGGCAACCGTATCCACACAAGTCACCGATATTTCTGGACATGTGATGGCGATAACAATTCCGGGCAAACCGGCACCCGCCCCCACGTCCAATAGGCTGAACTGCGTTTGTTTGTTTGTTTGAGCTGACTGGCTTTCTACTTTTAATCCACCGTTACTGCCAGGCTCAACCGTCACAGCATCGGCTAAGGGCAACTTGGCCAGCTCGCGTCGAAGTGGCGCGATGACGGCAAGACTGTCCAGCAAGTGGTGGGTGAGCATCTCATTGGCATCACGCACCGCAGTCAAGTTGTAGACCTTGGTCCATTTGCCGATCAAGTCCATGTAGGCCAGCAACTGCTCTTGCTGCTCTGGTGGCAACGACAAGCCCAAGCCGTCAAGCCCCTTTCGCAAAGTTGGCAACAACGGGTGCATCAGTTCGCCTCGGTTGTGCTTTTGTCGGCCGCATGCGCAGCCGCCTCTTGTGCGAAGCCTTTGACGCGCGAGCGCTTGAGGTGAATCAGCAACAAAGAAATGGCGGCCGGCGTGATGCCAGACATGCGCGAAGCTTGGCCCAAAGTTTCAGGCCGCTGGCGACTGAGACGCTGACGCACCTCAATGGACAGGGCCGAGACTTGGTTGTAGTCCAAGTCTTCAGGCAGTTTGAGGTTTTCGTAATGGGCAGCACGCCCTACTTCGTCGCGCTGGCGATCGATGTAGCCGGAATATTTGGCGGTAATCTCAATCTGCTCAATGATGGCTCGGGTGGTTTCACGTGAAACATCGTCGCCCGCGAAGCCGTCGGTCACTTCTTGGCTTTGATACTTAGCGCCATCCAAAGACATCAACCCTTGGTAACTCACATCAGGGCGGCGAAGCAAATCGGCCAAGTTGTATTCGCGGTCAATGGCCTTACCCAGAACACGCTCCGATTCGGCAGCGGGCAAATTGCGTGGGTTGACCCAGATAGATTTGAGCCGCTCTGTTTCACGTGAAACAGCTTCTTGTTTGCGGCTGAAAGCTTCCCAGCGAGCATCGTCGACCAAGCCCATTTGGCGGCCGACCTCTGTCAGGCGCACGTCGGCGTTGTCTTCCCGCAGCTGCAAGCGGAACTCTGCTCGGCTGGTGAACATGCGGTACGGCTCGGTCACGCCCTTGGTGGTGAGGTCGTCCACCAATACACCCAAGTAAGCTTGGTCACGGCCAGGCGTCCATGCGCCGTCAAAGTCATTGGCCGCACCGGCCAAACTGCGGCATTGCAGTGCGGCATTGATGCCAGCGAACAGGCCTTGAGCAGCCGCCTCTTCATAACCTGTCGTCCCGTTGATCTGTCCGGCAAAGAACAAGCCGCCTATAGCGCGGGTTTCGAAACTGCGCTTCAACTCACGGGGGTCAAAGTAGTCATACTCGATGGCGTAGCCGGGGCGAATGATGTGGGCGTTTTCCAAACCCTTCATCGAGCGAACCAAGTCGTACTGGATATCAAACGGCAAGCTGGTGCTGATGCCGTTGGGGTAGTACTCGTGAGTGGTCAGGCCTTCGGGCTCTAAGAAAATTTGATGGCTGTCTTTGTCAGCAAAACGATTGATCTTGTCTTCCACGCTCGGGCAATAGCGTGGGCCAACGCCTTCAATCTTGCCGGTGAACATGGGGCTTCGGTCAAAGCCAGAGCGGATGATGTCGTGAGTCCGTTGGTTGGTGTGTGTGATCCAGCACGGCATATGCTGCGGATGCATGGATGCTCTTCCCATGAAACTGAACACAGGCACTTCTCCCAGCACACCCGCCGAGCGTGCCCCACTTTCGGTTTGGTTGGCCACGCCATCACCCGGTTGCTCAATGCATTGGCTGAAGTCAATGGTGCGGCCATCAATGCGCGGAGGCGTACCAGTTTTGAGTCGTCCCTGTGGCAATTTGAGTTCTTTGAGCCGCGCCGACAGGCTCACGGCAGGCGGGTCGCCCGCACGGCCACCGGCGTAGTTGTTCAGGCCCACATGAATCTTGCCGTCCAAGAAAGTGCCGGCCGTCAGCACAACGGTACGGCTGCGGAATCGGATGCCGGCCTGGGTGCAAGCACCCACCACGCGATCACCCTCCACCATCAAGTCGTCAACCGCTTGTTGGAACAACCACAAGTTCGGCTGGTTTTCAAGCATGCGACGAATGGCGGCCTTATACAAAATGCGGTCAGCTTGTGCGCGGGTGGCGCGAACGGCCGGACCTTTAGAACTGTTGAGAATGCGAAACTGAATACCAGACTCGTCCGTGGCCAAGGCCATCGCCCCACCCAAAGCATCCACCTCTTTGACCAAGTGACCTTTACCAATGCCGCCAATGGATGGGTTGCAGCTCATCTGGCCCAAAGTTTCAATGTTGTGACTGAGTAGTAAAGTTTTTGCACCCATGCGTGCTGAAGCCAGCGCGGCTTCAGTGCCAGCATGACCACCGCCGACCACGATGACATCAAACTCTTGGGGGTACAACATAAAACCAACCTTTGGGATGTGCGCACGCGCAAACAAATGCAGGGCTGCGCGCCACCCTGCTGAATAAGGGCGCGATTTTACTAGGGTGCGGCAAGTCCTATGCGTGTATTGTTTTTAGGACAAAATCTTCACCTCAAACACGGGGCATGACCATGAATAAAACCATCAGCATTCTTTTACTCACACTGATCGCCACATCTGCTTTGGCAGCAACAGGCGAAGAAACATACAACACCACGTGCGCTAACTGCCATGCAAAAGGCTTGGCTGGTGCACCACAGACTGGTGACAAAAAAGCGTGGGGCAAACTCATCAAAGAAGGTCAAGTCGAGTTAACTGCCGATGGTTACGGCGGCGTACGCGCCATGCCTGCAAAAGGGGGCCGTGCTGAATTAACAGTGGCTGAATTTGCTGGTGCCGTCGTATTTATGGCTAATAAAGCTGGTGCGAATTGGCAAGAAGCAGACGATACGATGCTGAAGAAAATCAACGCACGCATTGAAAAGCGAGCACAAGCCAAAAAATAAATTGACGCTCATCTGCAACAAGACATGACGATCATCCATCACCCGCGGAGCGTTGAGCGCTTAATCGTGGGCCAAGAGACACAAGACGGTGCAGGCGTTCGCCTGACGCGTGTGCTTAGCCACGATCTACAAGAGCGACTTGATCCGTTCCTGATGCTTGATGCGTTTGGTAGTGACAACCCCGGTGATTACATTGCTGGCTTTCCCAACCATCCCCACCGCGGCTTTGAGACAGTAACCTACATGATTGCAGGCCGCATGCGACACAAAGACAGTAGCGGCAACGAAGGCTTGCTACAAAACGGCGGCGTGCAGTGGATGACGGCTGGACGCGGTCTCACGCACAGTGAGATGCCCGAACAAGAGGAAGGCGTCATGGAAGGCTTTCAACTATGGTTGAACCTTCCGGCAAAAAATAAGCTGTGCGAGCCTTGGTATCGAGACATTCAAAGTGAAAGCATTCCTGAAGTCACTACCGATGAAGGTGTGTTGGTGCGCGTGATTGCAGGTCAGTCACACAACACTGCCGGTGCTATGCAGCGTGAACACACAGACCCGTTGTACTTTGACCTGCACTTCCCTAACGCTGAAGACACGGTGTTTGAGCAACCGCTACCGACGCTCCACAACGCATTTGTGTATGTGTACCGTGGCGGCTTAAAAGTTGGTCAAGGTAACAAGGCAACCGATGTGCCCATCAAACGCATGGCTGTACTGACCAACGATGGTGATGGTGTGGTGTTGCGCGCACAAGCAAACACACGCGCGATTTTGATTGCTGGGAAACCGCTGAATGAACCTATTGCCCAGTACGGCCCATTCGTGATGAACACGCGCGAGGAACTGTTACAAGCAGTAGACGACTTTCGGGCCGGCCTGATGGGCTAAGCCCACCAAGCTAATCGGATTAAACGTCGATGTTGGCAGCGCGCAAGGCGTTGCTTTCGATGAAGTTGCGGCGAGGTTCAACCTCGTCACCCATCAACATGGTGAACACACGATCGGCTTCGATGGCATCGTCGATTTGCACGCGCAGCAAGCGACGAACGGTTGGGTCCATCGTGGTTTCCCACAGCTGAGCTGGGTTCATCTCGCCCAGACCCTTATAGCGTTGGCGGGCTGTTGCATTTTCAGCTTGTCCAATCAACCACTTCATGGCCTGGCGGAAGTCAGAGACTTTTTCTTCCTTGGCTTTTTCACCTTCACCACGGTGAACCTTCGAACCCTCACCCACCAAGTCGCGGAAGGTTTGAGCGGCTTCGGCCAGAGCGGCGTAATCAGCGCCGTGCACGAAATCTTGGGTAATCACGCGCACATCAAACTCGCCAGACGCTTCTGAACCACTGCCCAACTCACGCAATTTTTCTTGCATGGCAATGGCAGATTTCTCAGCATCAGCAACCGTATCCAAGTTGATAGACACACCATCAGCCATGGCTCGCAGAGCTTCCGCATCCATGAAACCGCTCAGGCGCGCAATCACGGATTCAGCCACTTGATGCTTACGTGCCAACTCAGCCAAAGTGTCACCACTCAGCACTTGAGAATTAGCACCACCAGTGGTGATGCTTGCGTCTTTCAAAGCAATACGCAGCAAGAAACCATCCAATGCGGATGCGTCTTTGAGATATAACTCTTCTTTACCAGCTTTGACTTTGTACAAAGGTGGTTGCGCAATGTAGATGTGACCGCGCTCGACCAGCTCTGGCATTTGACGATAGAAGAAGGTCAGCAACAAAGTACGAATGTGCGCACCGTCAACGTCCGCGTCGGTCATGATGATGATACGGTGATAGCGCAGCTTTTCAACGTTGAAGTCATCAGTTGCTGACTTACCAGACTCAGCGCTGGCTTTACCAATACCTGTGCCCAAAGCGGTGATGAGCGTCAAAATTTCATTGCTGGTCAGCAGCTTTTCGTAGCGTGCTTTTTCAACGTTCAAAATCTTGCCGCGCAGAGGCAAGATAGCTTGGAATTTACGATCACGGCCTTGCTTGGCTGAACCACCCGCAGAGTCACCCTCGACGATGTAAATTTCGCACAGCGATGGGTCTTTTTCTTGGCAATCAGCCAACTTACCTGGCAGGCCCATACCGTCCAACACGCCTTTACGACGTGTCATCTCACGAGCTTTACGGGCTGCTTCACGCGCGCGAGCAGCTTCAACGATTTTGCCGCAAATGATCTTGGCATCGTTGGGGCGCTCTTGCAAGTAATCGGTCAGTGTTTTGGCAACGATGTCTTCCACAGGTGCACGCACTTCGCTGGAGACCAGTTTGTCTTTAGTCTGACTGCTGAACTTTGGTTCAGGCACTTTGACAGACAACACGCAGCACAAACCTTCGCGCATGTCATCGCCTGTCACTTCAACTTTTGCCTTCTTGGCAAATTCGTTTTCTTCGATGTACTTGTTGATGACACGCGTCATCGCAGCACGCAAACCTGTCAAGTGGGTACCACCGTCTCGCTGGGGAATGTTGTTGGTAAAACACAAAACGTTTTCGTTGTAACCATCGTTCCACTGCATGGACACTTCAACGCCAATGCTGGTACCAGGAATACCACCGTAGGTATCAGCAGGACGATCACCTTCAGCGTAGAACGCATTGGGATGCAACACCTTCTTGCCAGAGTTGATGAAGTCCACAAAGCCCTTGACACCACCAGCACCTGAGAAGTCGTCTTCCTTGCCTGTGCGCTCATCGACCAAACGGATGCGTACACCGTTATTCAAGAAGCTGAGTTCACGCAAACGCTTGCTCAAGATCTCGTAATGAAAATCTGTGTTTTGCGTGAAGATCTCGGTGTCAGGCAGAAAGTGAACTTCTGTACCGCGCTTTTCAGTATCACCCGTGATGCGCATGGGAGAAACTTCAACACCATCAACCACTTCAATCAATCGGTTTTGCACAAAACCTTTAGCGAACTCTAAAGTGTGGACCTTGCCTTCACGGCGTACTACCAAGCGTAAAGACTTGGACAACGCGTTCACGCAAGACACACCCACACCGTGCAAGCCACCAGACACTTTGTAGCTGTTTTGGTTGAACTTGCCACCGGCATGCAATTCCGTCAGAGCAATTTCTGCTGCAGAGCGCTTTGGCTCGTGCTTGTCATCCATCTTCACACCAGTGGGAATCCCACGGCCGTTGTCAGTCACACTGATTGAGTTATCGCTGTGAATGGTGACCACGATGTCATCGCAATGACCCGCCAAAGCTTCGTCAATGGAGTTGTCAACGACCTCAAACACCAAATGGTGCAAACCTGAACCGTCAGATGTATCACCGATATACATGCCAGGACGCTTACGAACCGCTTCAAGGCCTTCCAAAATTTGAATTGACCCCTCACCATAGCCTTCACCGGCTGGAGGCGTCACTGGGGTTTCTGGAGTTTGAGTGGGTTCGGTCATAGCAAGTCTTCGTGCGTGAGGCATAAGCACCCCACGGTTTCAATCAGGAAAAAGGTAAACAACTACGCGTTAGATACGCATTGGCATCACCACATATTTGAAAGTGGTGTTTTCTGGAATGGTGATCAATGCTGAACTATTGGAATCAGCCAAGTCAACCTGCACCATGTCTTGGTCCATATTGGTCAAGGCATCAATCAAATAGGTCACGTTGAAACCAATTTCAATGGCATCTCCGTTGTAATCAATTTCAAGTTCGTCAACAGCTTCTTCTTGCTCTGCATTGCTTGATGCGACGCGTAAGACACCAGGCTCAAGGTTCAAACGAACACCCTTGAATTTCTCACTGGTCAAAATCGCTGTACGTTGCAGGGTTGCTAGCAAAGCGGTACGACCCATAGTTATCGTATTTTTATGGTTCTTTGGAATCACACGGTTGTAGTCAGGAAACTTACCTTCGACCAACTTCGTTACAAACTCCATACCATCAAAAGTGAACTTGGCTTGATTGCCAGCAAATTGCATTTCAATCGCACCATCTTTGTCGCTCAACAAGCGCTGCATTTCAAGTACGGTTTTACGCGGCAAGATAACTTCTTGGCGTGGGACTTCGACATCCAATGTTGCAGATGAAAAAGCTAAGCGATGCCCATCAGTCGCTACTAAGCTGAGTTGTTTGCCTTCAGCAACAAACAAAATGCCGTTCAAGTAGTAACGGATGTCATGCACAGCCATTGCGAATGACACTTGGTGCAACAACTCTTTCAAAGTTTTTTGCGGAACGCTAAATGAAGGTCCAAAGTTGGCAGCTTCTTGCACTAACGGAAAATCTTCAGCTGGCAAGCTTTGCAAAGTAAAGCGGCTTTTGCCACCTTTCAAAATCAATTTGTTTTGATTGGATTCCAAACTCACAGTTTGATCTGAAGGCATGGTTCGCAAGATATCAATCAACTTACGTGCACCGACAGTTGTTGTGAAATTACCTGCATCACCATCAAGCTCTGCAGTGGTACGAATTTGAATTTCTAAATCGCTGGTAGTCAATTGCAATGAACTGCCAGTTTTGCGAATCAACACATTTGCCAAGATTGGCAATGTATGACGACGTTCAACGATGCCTGCAACAGATTGCAGAACTGACAAAACTTTGTCTTGTGTTGCTTTCAGTACGATCATCTCTTCCTCTTGTTTTCTTTATTTAAATTAGTAGTAGTAGATAAGCAAAGCATCTTTCTGTGGACAACAGCATTTTCCTCTTTTTTTTCAAGCACTTGAGCTACTTGGCAGAGTGTTGGCAACTGTGATTTTTTGCTGTCGTTCAAAACTGGATAACTTCTGAATTTCTACTTTTCTGTGGATAACTCTGGTGTTATCCAGAAACTACCCACAAGGTTGTTCTTTTTGATGGTTTAGCCCTTGAGTGTTTGCTCTAGAACGTGCAATTGTTGGTTTAAATCAGCCATTTGTTGGCGTTCTGCGGTGATCTTTCGAACAGCATGCAACACAGTGGTGTGATCTCGTCCGCCAAACAGCTCACCAATCTCAGGCAAGCTCTTTTGGGTAAGTTCCTTTGCAAGATACATGGCAATCTGGCGCGGCCTTGCGATCGATGCAGGACGCTTCTTAGAGTACATGTCAGCCACTTTGATCTTGTAATAGTCGGCGACAGTTTTTTGGATGTTCTCTACGGAAATTTGACGATTTTGAATAGATAGCAAGTCACGCAAAGCATCTCGGGCCAGCTGAATCGAGATTTCTTTCTGATTAAACCGAGAGTAAGCCAATATTTTGCGTAGCGCACCTTCGAGCTCACGCACGTTCGACCGTACGTTCTTGGCAACAAAAAAAGCCACTTCTTCAGGCATTTCAGAGCCTTCTGCGCGTGATTTGCTAATCAGAATAGCCACTCGCATTTCAAGCTCCGGTGGCTCGATGGCAACTGTGAGGCCAGCATCAAAGCGAGAAACCAAGCGCTCATGAATATCTGTGAGACCTTTGGGATAGGTATCACTCGTCATGATGATGTGTGATTTTTTAGCCAATAGTGCTTCAAACGCGTTGAAAAACTCCTCTTGCGTTCGCTCTTTGTTGGCAAAAAACTGAACATCGTCAATTAAAAGCAGGTCGAGTGAGTGATAACGCTCTTTGAATTCATCAAAAGTTTTGCGTTGGTACGCTTTAACCACATCCGAAACAAACTGTTCCGCATGGATGTAGAGAACTTTTGCGTCTGGTCGTTCTGAAAGCAGCTTGTTACCCACAGCGTGCATCAAATGGGTCTTACCCAAACCAACACCGCCGTAGATAAATAGGGGGTTGTACAACTGACCTGGCATGGTGGCCACATGCATGGCTGCTGCACGTGCCATGCGATTGGCGGTACCTTCAACCAAGGTATCAAAGCTCAGGGCTGTATTGAGGCGTGTGCGCGGGCCACTTGGGATGCCTTCCTCTAATCCGACGAAGCTTTCGGGCAAGGATTCAAGTTCTTGAGAAAAAGAGATAGACTTAGTTCTGACGGGGGTTTCTTTAGGAGTAATCGCTAACTCAACTTGAATCGGTTGGCCATGTAATTGTTGAAGTAACCCAGCAATTCTGTTGGCATATTGGGCACGAATCCAGTCAAGTTTGAAGCGGTTACCCACCAAAATCACGGCTTTGCTGAAGTCATCTGCGACGTTCGCAACCAGCGGTTTGATCCAAGTGTTGAACTGTTGTTCTGGTAATTCTTGTGCCAATTGGTCCACGCACGCTTGCCACAAACCATCACCCGAACTGGATGGAAGGCCGTCTGTGGCAGAGGAAGGGAGACCCTGATTCATGAGATATTTTTCTGTGGATAAGCTGCCTGCAAAGCAGAGGCAATAGAGCACTTTATCAAAAAATTATCCACAGGACGACTAAATGCAGAAGTCTTTTTTTCAGCTTGTGCCTAAAGAGTGTGGATAAAAGTTAGGAAATTCCCTAAAAGTTTGAGATAATCACGGGTTTCCCTGATCTCAGGGCTTAGCTTTTTGGAAAAATCATGAAACGCACTTACCAGCCTTCTAAAACCCGTCGCGCCCGTACCCATGGCTTTTTGGTTCGCATGAAAACACGCGGTGGCCGCGCTGTGATCAATGCACGTCGTGCCAAAGGTCGCAAGCGTCTCGCTGTCTAATTTTTGACCGCTGAGCAGGCCCGCGACTTTAAAACCGTGGAACGTCTGAAGCAGTGGTCAGAATTTCAGGCCGTCATGTCGGCAGGCACAGTGGCACGTACGCCGCATTTTGTGTTGCACCAGTGGCAGCCGCCTGTCAAAGCCTCCACAGGGTCTGGGTTTGAAGAAACCCCGACCCTGTTTGTCGATGGTGTTTTGATGATGGGCGCGCTCACACCCAAACGTTGGGCCAAACGCGCTGTCACACGCAATCTCATTCGACGTCAAGTTCATGCCATTGCGCATGAGGTTGAAAAAGGTTTGACGCAGACAGCATATGTGGTTCGTTTGCGCGCAACGTTCTCTCCGCAAAAATTTGTCAGTGCATCGTCGGATGTGCTGAAACAAGTTGTTCGGCAAGAACTCAAACAGTTGTTTGCATGTATGAACCAAAACAAGGTAACGCCATGATGCAAACGTTTTTGATGACGTTGGTACGCGGTTACCGCCTGCTGTTGAGCCCATGGCTTGGTTCGTCATGTCGGTTTGAGCCCACGTGCTCTGTGTATTCATTGCAGGCTCTAGAGCTTCATGGCGCAGCGCGTGGCAGTTATTTGACTTTGCGCCGTTTGGTGCGTTGCCATCCTTGGTGTGCTGGTGGGCATGATCCTGTGCCCCCTGCTTTGTTTAGCTCTTTGACCTCTTCCAACTCCGGAAAGAAAACTTCATGAATGACATTCGCCGCACCGTTCTGTGGGTGATCTTTGGTTTCTCAATGGTTCTTTTGTGGGACCAATGGCAAGTTCACAACGGCAACAAAGCCACGTTCTTCCCCACACCGTCTCAACAAGCCAAGTTAGCAACTGATGCAGCTTCAGCTGCGCCACAAGCGGCAGGTGTGCCTGCGCCAGTGGCGGCTCAAGGCGCAACGAGCGTTCCTGTGGTTGAAACACGCGCAACTAACAAAGAGTTGGTGCAAGTGGAAACCGATGTTGCCAAACTGACGTTTGACACAGAAGGCGCCAACTTGGTGCGTGTTGAGCTGCTCAAGCACGAAGATGAGCAAAAGCCAGGTAACAACATTGTTTTGCTAGATGACAGCAAAGAACGTGTCTACACATCACAGACAGGTTTGATCTCGTCTACGCCTGGTGTTGCATTACCAACACACAAGACAGTGATGACGGTACGACCTGGTCCACGTCATCTCAAAGAGGGTTCAAACGAGCTTTTCATCACATTTGAGTCACCTGTGCAGGGTGGCGTGAAGCTGGTTAAAACATACACCGTCAAGCGTGGTGCATATGACATGGTCGTCAAACACGACATCGTGAATTCTGGCGCACAAGACGTGACACCACAGTTGTATTTCCAGCTGGTGCGTGACGGTAATAAGTTGGCAGGCGAATCTTCTTTTTATTCGACATTTACAGGCCCAGCTGTTTATACAGAAGCGCAGAAATACCAAAAGGTTGAATTTGCGGACATCAAGAAAAAGAAAGTTGATGTTGAAAAGCAATCGACAACGGGCTATGTCGCCATGGTGCAGCATTACTTTGCCAGTGCTTGGATCTTGCCGGATGGCATGAGCCGCAACATCTCAATGGATGCTGTCGACATTGGTTCAACATTGGCTGACTGCTGCTATCGCGCCACATTGATTGCACCGTTAGAAGCGATCAAACCAGGCCAAACAAAAAGCGTGACTGCTACCTTCTATGCAGGTCCGCAAGAAGAAAACAAACTTGAGGCTTTGTACCCAGGGTTGGATTTGGTGAAAGACTATGGTTGGTTGACCATCATGGCCAAGCCATTGTTCTGGTTGTTAGACCAACTCAACAGCATCCTGAAAAACTGGGGCTGGTCAATCGTGGCTTTGGTGGTCTTGCTCAAAGCAGGCTTCTACTGGTTGAATGCCCACGCCTACCAAAGCATGGCCAAAATGAAGGCCATCAACCCACGCATCATGGAAATGCGCGAGCGTCTCAAAGACAACCCGCAACAAATGCAAGTGGAAATGATGAAAATTTATCGCGACGAAAAGGTCAACCCCATGGGTGGCTGCTTGCCGATTGCGATTCAAATTCCAGTATTCATCGCCTTGTATTGGGTGCTGTTGTCTACCGTTGAAATTCGTAACGCGCCATGGGTGGGTTGGATTCACGACTTGTCAGCACCAGACCCTTATTTCATCTTGCCGCTGGTCATGACGCTCACCACATTGCTGCAAACCGCATTGAACCCAGCACCACCAGATCCCATGCAAGCCAAACTGATGTGGATCATGCCGTTGGCTTTCAGCGTGATGTTCTTCTTCTTCCCCGCTGGCTTGGTGTTGTACTGGATCACCAACAACGTGCTGTCCATTGCACAACAATGGATCATCAACGTGCGCATGGGCGTGCCACCACAATTCAACTTGCCCAAGTTCTGATTTAGAAAATAGGCAACCAAAAACCCGCCACCTTCGGATGGCGGGTTTTTTTCTGGACAATCTACCCATGCTTTCTCAACACGACGCACCCATCATTGCAATTGCCACAGCGCCTGGTCGCGGAGCCGTGGGCATCGTACGTGTGAGTGGAAAGAACATAGGCACATTGGTACAGGCGCTGTGCGGTAAGGTACTGAAACCTCGTGAAGCCACGTACTTGCCGTTACCTGATGAAACAGGCACACCCATTGACCATGTGTTGGCATTGCACTTTCCCGGGCCGAATAGCTACACCGGCGAAGACGTGTTGGAGCTACAAGCCCATGGTGGCCCTGTGGTGCTGCAATTGATTTTGGCGCGTTGCTTGCGCGTAGCGGCTGCACCGAATGAGCACAACAAACCTTTGCTAAGTGGCTTGCGCTTGGCCCAGCCAGGGGAGTTCACACAGCGGGCATTCCTGAATCACAAACTCGATTTAGCCCAAGCAGAAGCCGTGGCTGATTTGATTGATGCCAGCACTGAAGCAGCAGCACGAGGCGCGAGTCGATCGCTGGCGGGAGCCTTCTCAAATGAAATTCACCAACTGCGCGATGCGCTCATTCATTTGCGCATGTTGGTGGAAGCGACATTGGACTTCCCAGAAGAAGACATCGACTTTTTAAAGCAAGCTGACGCACAAGGGCAGTTAGACCGTTTGCAACAAAACCTCACACGCGTGATGGCGCAAACCAAGCAAGGCGCGTTGCTGCGCGAAGGCATTCGCGTGGTCATTGCTGGCCAGCCGAATGCGGGGAAAAGCTCTTTGCTCAATGCCTTGGCGGGCGCAGAGCTCGCCATCGTCACGCCCATTGCAGGCACAACTCGTGACGTGGTGCAACAAACCATTCAGATCGAAGGCGTGCCCTTGCACGTGGTGGACACAGCTGGTTTGCGTGAACATCCTGATGTGGACGAGGTCGAGCGCATCGGCATTGCCCGCGCATGGGACCAAATAAGCCAAGCTGATGCTGTGTTGTTTTTGCATGACCTCACGCGCAAAGAAGACGTGGCTTATGCGGCGGCTGACAAACAAATTGAAAAAACTTTAAAGGGCAAATTGGACGCGTATGTACCCGTCCTTCACTTGTGGAACAAAGCAGATGCACACAGCATGGCCGCAACTTTGCCTAGCCAAGATGGCGCGACAGCAGCGACACACATCACGTTGTCAGCCAAAACTGGTGATGGTTTGCCTGCTTTGCGTCAACAACTGCTGAACGTGGTGGGTTGGCAAGGTGGTAGCGCCGAGGGAATGTTCATGGCCCGTGAGCGTCATGTGCAAGCCTTGCATGAAGTAGACGAACACCTCATGCTGGCCAACGCCTGTTTGCAAGCCCAAGTGCCAGCGCTTGATTTATTGGCTGAAGAGCTGCGACTCAGCCAAAACGCACTCAACACCATCACGGGCGAGTTCACGCCAGACGATTTGTTGGGTGTGATCTTCTCTAGTTTTTGCATCGGCAAATAAGTCGGCTGCGAACATAAAATCAAAATATGACCCAAAACCAAGCCAACACCACACAAACAATGTCAAAGGTGGATGACCAGCGCATCCTGCAGCTGGCACATGACACCTTAGACATTGAAGCCGACGCCGTGCGCCATTTGCGCAATGGGTTGTCGCCAAGTTTTGTGCAAGCCGTGCATGCCATTCTGAAAGTGACAGGTCGCGTGGTTGTGATGGGTATGGGCAAAAGCGGCCATGTGGGCCGCAAGATTACTGCCACCCTTGCTTCTACCGGAACACCCGCCATGTTTGTGCATCCTGCCGAAGCCAGCCATGGCGACTTAGGGATGGTCAAAGACACGGATTTGGTCATCGCCATTTCAAACAGCGGCGAGAGCGATGAGCTGGCGGCTATCTTGCCGGTGCTCAAGCGACAAGGTGTACCTTTGATTGCACTCACCGGCGGCGCTGATTCAACCTTGGCCAATCACGCCGACATCGTGCTCAACACCGGTGTGTTGAAAGAAGCGTGCCCACTTAACTTAGCCCCTACAGCCAGCACCACGGCACAAATGGCCATGGGCGATGCATTGGCGGTTGCGTTGCTGGATGCGCGTGGCTTCAAGGCCGAAGACTTTGCGCGTTCACACCCCGGCGGGGCGCTGGGTCGTCGATTGCTCACCCATGTGAGCGATGTCATGCGCGGCGGAGATGACGTGCCAAGCGTTTTGCCTACGGTCAGTTTCAGTGACTTGATGCGTGAGATGAGCGCCAAAGGTTTGGGCGCATCCGCAATTGTGGATGCCAACAAAAAAGTCTTGGGTATCTTCACGGATGGCGATTTGCGTCGCCTCATCGAAACAGGAACAGACATGCGTCAACTGAGTGCGGAGCAGGTCATGCATGCCAACCCGCGCACCGTACGCTCCAGCGCGTTGGCCGCCGAAGCTGCAGAGCTGATGGAGTTGCACCGCATCACCAGCGTGTTGGTGGTGGACGAGCAAGGCACGCTCTGTGGCGCACTCAATACCAACGACCTCATGCGTGCGAAAGTCATCTGATGAGCACACACACAACTGCGCTGAACTTTGATCCGTCCTTGTTGCTGCGCGCACAAAACGTGCGCGTGGCATTCTTTGATGTGGACGGCGTGCTCACTGACGGTGGGTTGTTGTTTACCGAAAACGGCGAAACCATCAAGCGTTTTTGCACGCTCGATGGGCATGGCTTGAAGATGCTGCAAAAAGCAGGTATTACGCCAGCTGTCATTACCGGCCGCGACAGTGCGCCACTGCGTGCGCGGCTCAAAGCGCTGGGCATCACGCATGTGCGCTACGGGACAGAAGACAAAGCCCCTGCCGCACAAGAAATGCTCAATGAGTTGGGCTTGGATTGGTCACAAGCCGCGCACATGGGTGATGATTGGCCTGACATGGCCGTGATGACCCGTGCTGCATTTGCCTGCGCGCCTAGCAACGCACACATTGAAGTCAAGGCCATTGCACATTACGTGACCCAGCGCGAAGGTGGCCACGGCGCAGCACGCGAGTTTTGCGATTTGTTGTTGGTGGCTAGCGGCCGATACGCTGAGTTGTTAAAAGGCTATATCGGATGAGTTCAGCAGCCTCGTTGTCTCTGCTGATGCGCGTGCGTCGCTTACTCGACCGTACGGTGGTGTATTTACCTTTGGTGCTTATGGGCCTGATGGCAATGACGACTTATTGGTTGGTACATGTGACACCTGCTGCAGAAAACTTGACAGAAGAACCCCTGCGCCGTCATGAACCTGACTATTTCATGCGGGAGTTCTCAGTCAAAGTCTTCGGCGAAGATGGTCGACTAAAAAGCGAGATCCTTGGTACTGAAGGGCGTCATTTTCCAGATACAGATACGCTAGAAATTGATCAGCCAAGAATTCGAATTTCGGGAGCAGAAGGACGGGTGACAACGGCCGTAGCAGTCAGAGGCCTCATTAATGCTGATGGGTCAGAGGTTCAGTTGTTTGACAAAGCAGTTGTAGTACGTGAAGCGGCTACCAATGCGCAAGGCATGGAAACGCCACGCAATGAAATGCAAAGTGATTTTTTGCATTTGTTCGCCGATAAAGAACAAGTCCGCACGCATTTGCCCGTAGTGATATTGCGTGGTGCTGGGGATCAATTTACTTCGCAAGATGGCGTGAGTTACGACAACTTAGACCAAGTCATGCAGCTTTCAGGACGCGTTCGTGGCACGATGCAGCCACCTAAGGACAAGAAGTAAAAAAGGCTCCGAAAGGAGCCTTTTGATTTGCAGTGAAGCAGATCGATTAGTAGCTGTTGCCACCACCGAACCCGCCGCGACCACCGCCGCCGCCTTCACGACGACCGCCGCCAGCACCGCCGCCGCCGTAGGGGCTACGGAAACCACCGCCACCACCTTCGCGGCCACCGCCACCATAGCCGCCGCCTTCACCGCGACCGCCACCACCGTAGCCGCCACCGCCATCACGGCCGCCGAAGCCGCCGGTGCGTGGAGGACGTGGTTCCATAGGGCGTGCTTCGTTCACAACTAGGCTGCGACCACCCAAAGGTGCGCCGTTCATGCCTTCGATGGCAGCAAGCGCTTCGGCATCGCTGCCCATTTCGACGAAACCAAAACCTTTGGAGCGGCCAGTGTCGCGCTCCATCATGACCTTGGCGCTGGTCACAGAACCGAACTGTCCGAAAGACTGTTCAAGATCACCGTCGCGCACGGAATACGGCAAGTTGCCGACGTACAGTTTGTTGCCCATGAAAGGGACTCCTTAAAACACAAAAACAAAGCGATGGAGTCCCGAACCGAAACTGACCGATCACCAAATACACCTTGCCCGTGCTTGCACGCGCAAAGTTGCAACAATTATGGTGCACAAGTTGGCAAAAATACCAAGCGTTTACCTGTATTTAACGCAATTCGTGCGCGAAAAAGACGTTTGTGCAACTTACCAACTTGCCTCACGGTCAGGTGATGCGGTGATTTTATGGATCGTCAAGTCTGCACCTTCAAACTCTTCTTCTTGGCTCATGCGCAGCCCAACGGTCATCTTCAACACGCCGTACACGATGAATCCGCCGACCAGCGCCCACACCACACCCAGTGCGGTACCCGCCAGTTGTGCAGTCAAGTTGATGCCGCCTAAACCGCCTAGGGCTTGGGTCCCAAACACACCGGCTGCAATGCCGCCCCATGTGCCACACAGGCCGTGTAATGGCCACACGCCCAACACATCGTCGATGCGCCATTTGTTTTGCGTCAATGTGAACATGACCACAAAAATACCACCCGCTACCGCTCCCACCACCAATGCGCCCATGGGGTGCATCAAGTCAGAGCCCGCGCACACCGCCACCAAGCCAGCCAGTGGGCCGTTATGCACAAAGCCAGGGTCGTTTTTGCCAGCAATCAGCGCCACCAATGTGCCGCCTACCATTGCCATCAATGAGTTGACAGCCACGAGGCCAGAAATCTTGTCGAGTGTTTGTGCGCTCATCACGTTGAAGCCAAACCAGCCCACGATCAAGATCCAAGCGCCCAAGGCGAGGAATGGGATGCTAGAAGGTGGGTGTGCAGAAATTGCACCGTCTTTGCGGTAGCGGTTGCTACGTGCACCGAGTAACAACACAGCAGGCAAAGCAATCCAACCGCCCACAGCGTGTACCACCACAGAGCCAGCAAAGTCATGGAACTCGTCACCCGTCACTTCCTTGAGCCAAGCTTGGAAACCGAAATGTTGATTCCAAGCAATGCCCTCAAAGAAGGGGTAAATGAAGCCGACGATCACCGCTGTGGCAATGAGCTGTGGCCAAAACTTGGCGCGTTCAGCGATGCCGCCCGAGATGATGGCGGGAATGGCGGCAGCAAAGGTCAGCAAGAAAAAGAACTTGACCAAGTCGTAGCCATTTTTGGCGGCCAGTGTTTCTGCGCCAATCATGAAGCCCGTGCCATACGCCACGCCGTAGCCCACCACAAAATAGGCGAGGGTGGACACGCAGAAGTCGACCAAAATTTTCACCAACGCATTGACTTGGTTTTTGCGCCGAACTGTGCCCAGCTCTAAAAACGCGAAACCAGCATGCATGGCGAGCACCATGATGGCACCCAGCAGAATGAACAAAGCATCTGCGCCCTGTTTGTGTGCATCCATAAATCTAATCCTTGGAAATTGAACTTATTTGGTGCGTTTTTGCACCTGTTATTTGTACCGCACCAGATGTAAGCAAAAAATGCACCAAAAGTTCAAAAAAGCGAAGCAGTAGGATCCCCAACATGGAAGCATTTTTGATCTCTACCGGAATCGTAGCCCTTGCAGAAATGGGCGACAAGACACAACTTTTATCTTTGGTGCTGGCCGCGCGTTTTCGCAGACCTTGGCCCATTGTGTGGGGCATTTTGGTAGCAACCTTGGCCAATCATGCGTTGGCTGGGGGGTTTGGTACATGGATCACCAGCTTCATGGGACCCACAGTATTGCGCTGGGTGCTGGGCGTCTCGTTCTTGGCGATGGCCGCTTGGATGCTGGTGCCAGACAAGTTGGACGATGACGATGCAGATGTAAAGCCCAGGTTTGGCGTGTTTGGCACAACCGTGATTGCGTTCTTCTTGGCCGAGATGGGCGACAAAACACAAATCGCTACGGTCATGCTGGCGGCGGAATATCAATCGTGGATGTGGGTGGTGGCCGGCACAACGTTGGGCATGATGTTGGCCAACGCGCCAGTGGTTTGGTTTGGCGAGCGCATCACGCGGCTTGTGCCGCTCACATGGGTGCATCGCATCAGCGCGGTGATCTTTGTGGTGTTGGGCCTTCTGGTTTTGCTCGGTGGTGAGGCGTCGGTGACAGAATCTGCGGCATTGCTTGAGAAATAAAAAACGCCAGTGCGTATGAAGCACCGGCGTTGATGAAGACACAAGGCACGCAACGTGCCACCGTGCTTATTTGGCGATGACGCGCACCATTTCCAAACACTTGTTGGAGTAACCCCATTCGTTGTCGTACCAGCTGACAACTTTGATGAACGTGCCATCCAATGCCAAGCCAGCCTCAGCATCAAACACAGAGGTGCAGGGTTCACCGCGGAAGTCGGTGGACACCACTTTTTCATCGGTGTAACCCAATACGCCCTTGAGTGCGCCAAGGCTTTGTGCCTTCATTTCCGCGCAAATGTCTTTGTAGCTGGCCTCGGTGCTCAATTCAACAGTCAAGTCGACCACAGACACGTCAGAGGTTGGAACGCGAAATGCCATGCCAGTGAGCTTGCCTTTGATCTCTGGAATCACCACGCCCACAGCTTTGGCTGCGCCGGTGCTGGAAGGAATGATGTTTTCCAAGATACCGCGGCCACCGCGCCAGTCTTTGCTTGAAGGACCGTCCACGGTTTTTTGTGTGGCTGTGGTGGCGTGCACGGTGGTCATCAGGCCGCGTTTGATACCCCACTTGTCGTTCAACACTTTGGCAACGGGAGCCAAGCAATTGGTGGTGCAAGATGCGTTGGAAACAATAGCTTGACCTGCATAAGAAGCGTGGTTCACGCCATACACGAACATGGGTGTGTCGTCTTTGGAAGGCGCTGACAGCAGAACTTTCTTCGCGCCTGCATCCAAGTGCTTTTGAGCGGTGGCTTGGTCGAGGAACAAGCCAGTAGCTTCGACAACCACGTCAGCGCCAATTTCGTTCCACTTCAAAGCGGCGGGATCGCGCTCTTGCGTCAAGCGAATTTTTTTGCCGTTGACCACCAAGTGATTGCCATCGACTGACACCTCACCTTGGAAGCGGCCATGCACGCTGTCAAACTTGAGCATGTAAGCCAAGTACTCAGGATCCAACAAGTCGTTGATACCGACAACTTCGATGTCATGAAAGTTCTGAATGGCGGCGCGAAACACCATGCGTCCGATGCGGCCAAAGCCGTTGATGCCGATTTTGATAGTCATGTAAGTACCTTTATGGAAGAAAGAAATTAAAGGGAGATCAAGCGCGCTTTTGCAATGCTGCCTGAACCGTGTCGGCCACGTTTTCAGGCGTAAAACCGAAATGTTGGAACAAAACGGGGGCGGGGGCTGATTCACCATAGGTGTCGATGCCGACGACGGCGGACACGCCGTATTTCCACCATCCATCGGTTGAGCCCATTTCTACAGCGATGCGCGGCACGCCAGCGGGCAACACGGCTGATTTATAGGCCACGCTTTGGCGGTCAAAGGTGGTCGTGCTTGGCACAGACACCACGCGCACGGCGATCTTGCGCTCGGCCAACAAGGCTTGCGCCTTCATGGCCAGTTGCACTTCAGAGCCGGTGGCCATCAAAACAGCTTGCGCCTTTTTCTTAATGCCCACTTCGCTCGGCTCAGCCAACACATAAGCGCCTTTGTTGATGGCGTCGAGACCAGAGATGTCTCCAGCCGTTTTGTGCGGAGTGGCATCGCCTTTTGGCAGGTAAGGCAGGTTTTGGCGGCTCAACAACAAAGCGGTTGGGCGGCTGGTGTTTTGCAAAGCCACGGCCCAAGCCACGGCTGTTTCGGCTGTGTCGGCGGGACGCCACACATCGAGGTTAGGAATCAAACGCAACGAAGCAGCGTGCTCGATGGATTGGTGCGTGGGGCCGTCTTCACCCAAGCCAATGGAGTCGTGCGTGAACACATGCACCACACGTTGCTTCATCAATGCAGCCATGCGAATGGCGTTTCGTGAGTAGTCGCTGAAGGTGAGGAACGTGCCACCGTAGGGAATGAAGCCGCCGTGCAACGCCACACCGTTCATGATGGCAGCCATGCCGAATTCGCGCACACCGAAGTTGATGTGGCGGCCACCTTGACCAGCTTCGTTTTTCACCACATGGCCTGCTGCGTCAAAGCGCAGGTTGAGCGTGGACTTGGTGTTGGTCAGGTTAGAGCCGGTCAAGTCAGCGCTACCGCCCAAGAGTTCAGGCAAAGCGGCGGTGAAGTGTTCAAGTGCCAATTGGCTGGCTTTGCGGCTGGCCACAGTTTCTGCTTTGGTGTGCGCGTCGATCACGGTGTCGACCACGGTTTGCGCAAAGTTCTTGGGCAACTCGCCCGCCATGCGGCGTTGCAGCTCTTTGGCCAGTTCAGGGTGTGCGGCTTTGTACGCGGCGAACGCTTGGTTCCATTCGGCTTCTTGGGCCATGCCTTTTGCCTTGGCGTCCCAGTCGGCATAGACCTCAGCAGGCACTTCAAACGGGGCATGGTTCCAGCCGATGGCAGCGCGGGTCAGTGCAATTTCTTCAGCGCCCAAAGGTTCGCCGTGGGCTTTGGCCGTGTCAGCGCGGTTGGGGCTGCCTTTGCCGATGCTGGTTTTGCACACGATCAGCGTGGGCTTGGTTGTGCTCAGCTTGGCGCTCGCAATGGCTTGGCTCACCTCGGCGGCGTCGTGGCCGTTGATCGGGCCAATCACGTTCCAGCCGTAGGCTTTGAAGCGCTCGGGTGTGTTGTCGGCGAACCATGGGGCCACTTGGCCGTCTATCGAGATGCCGTTGTCGTCGTACAAGGCGATCAGTTTGTTCAGCTTCCACGCGCCTGCGAGTGAGCAAGCTTCGTGGCTGATGCCTTCCATCAAACAGCCGTCGCCCATGAAGACGAAGGTGTGGTGGTCCACCACGTTGTGGCCGTCACGGTTGAACTCAGAAGCCAACAGCTTTTCAGCCAACGCCATGCCCACCGCGTTGGTGATGCCTTGGCCGAGTGGGCCGGTGGTGGTTTCGACGCCAGGCGTCACGCCCACTTCGGGGTGACCGGCGGTTTTGCTGTGCATCACGCGGAAGTTTTTCAACTCGCTCATCGGCAAGTCGTAACCGGTGAGGTGCAGCAGCGCATAAATCAACATCGAGCCGTGGCCGTTGGACAGCACAAAGCGGTCGCGGTTCATCCAGTGGGGATTGGTGGGGTTGTGATGCAGGTGATCGCCCCACAAGGCGACGGCGATATCGGCCATGCCCATGGGCGCGCCGGGGTGTCCTGAATTGGCTTGTTGTACAGCGTCCATTGCCAAAGCGCGAATTGCGCTGGCCATTTGTTGGGAATTTGCCATGTCAGGAGACTCCGGTCGAGTGGTGAAGGAAAAACGAAGATTTTAGCGAGCCACGCTACGCAAGCCTGACGGCTGGCTACACTGCCCCTTGATGACAAAAACAGCTGTTTCTGATGCCTCTCACCTCTTGTCGACGGCCTTGCTGCTAGCGGCAGGCCGTGGCGAGCGCATGCGTCCCCTGACCGACGCCATGCCCAAACCGTTGCTGCCTGTGCGCGGTCAGCCTCTGATGCAATGGGCCATGCAAGACCTGCAGCGTGGCGGCGTAGAGCACCTGGTCATCAACACCGCTTGGCTGGGCGAGCAAATTCCTCAGCACTTTGGCGCAGCGTTTGATACGGCAGGCCTCGCCCCCATGCATTTGCACTACTCGCAAGAAGGCGTGGACTTTGGTGGCGCACTGGAAACCGCAGGCGGCATAGCTCGCGCCCTGCCCCAATTGGCTGATGTGTTTTGGGTGGCAGCGGGTGATGTGTTTGCCCCAGATTTTGTGTTTGCGCCCGAGGCCTATGAGCGTTTCAAGGCCAGCTCGCAGCTCGCCCACATTTGGCTGGTGCCCAACCCGGAGCACAATTTGGGCGGCGACTTTGGCTTGTCGGCGGAGGGGCTGGCCCTCAACCTACCCAAGTTGGCGGCTAAGACGCGGCATGAAGAGTTGCCCTCAAAAGCGACGACCACTGGCCTTGTTAGCGAGCAGCCGCGCTACACCTTCAGCACCATCGCGCTTTACAAACGGGCCTTCTTCGAGGCCGCCTGGTGCGATATTCCAGCCGGCAATCCTCAAGGCGTGAAAGCCCCGTTGGCCCCCATGTTGCGTGCCGCGATGGACAATGGCGCGGTGAGTGCGTCGCTCTACACAGGCGCGTGGACCGATGTGGGCACGCCTGAGCGTTTGGCGCAACTTAACGCCGCCTGAACACACAAGGTAAGACATGACACACCCGATTGCACACGCCCAAATTTACGCCGCACGTCGCGCCCGTTTGGCCGCACAGTTGGGCGATGGTGGCGTGGCCATCATTCCTACCGCGCCCGAGCACGCACGTAACCGCGACAGCGACTTTCCGTATCGCCACGACAGCTACTTTTATTACCTGACCGGATTTACTGAGCCCAATGCATGGTTGGTGCTCGACGCCACAGGGCGAAGCACCTTGTTTTGCCAGCCCAAAGACTTGGAACGCGAAATTTGGGATGGTTACCGTTTGGGGCCAGACGCCGCCGTGGCCGCGCTGGGCGTGACTGCCGCCCTGTCGGTTGCCGAACTGGACAAGCAACTGCCTCAATTGCTAGAGAACCAACACACGGTTTGGTACCCATTTGCCACACATAAGGGGTTGGAAACGCGCGTGGATGGCTGGCTCAATGCTGTGCGCGCCCGCGTTCGCTTTGGCGCGCAATGCCCTGCGCAACAGCGCGATGCTTGCGGCCCGCTGGATGAGATGCGCCTTATTAAAGACGCGCACGAGCAAGACGTGATGCGTCGTGCCAGCGCCATCAGCGCCCAAGCCCACATCCGAGCCATGCAGACCAGTGCACGCATGTTGCGGGCAGGCCAAGACGTGCGCGAGTACCACCTAGATGCCGAGCTGTTGCACGAGTTCCGCATGCACGGCTCGCAGTTTCCCGCCTACACCTCCATCGTGGCTGCAGGCGCGAACGCCTGCGTGCTGCACTACCGCGCCGATGCCGCACCTGTGCGTGATGGCGAGTTGGTGTTGATCGACGCGGGCTGCGAGTTGGATGGCTATGCCTCCGACATCACCCGCACGTTTCCGGCCAACGGCAAGTTCACAGGCCCACAGCGTGACTTGTACAACTTGGTGCTGGCCAGTCAAGACGCCGCGGTGGCCGCCACGAAAGCGGGTGCACGTTTTGTGGATCCGCACGACGCGACCGTCAAAGTGTTGGCGCAAGGCTTGTTAGACCTCGGTTTGTTGAACAAAGCGAAACACGGCAATGCGCAAGACGTGATTGAGAAGCGTGCTTACTTTCCTTTTTATATGCACCGCACCAGCCATTGGCTGGGCATGGATGTGCATGACTGCGGTAGCTATGTGGAGCCGTCTGAGTTGGGCCAAACCAGCGAACGCAAAGACCCGTTGTCAGGCGAAGCCATCGTCAATCGACCCAGCCGCATCTTGCATGAGGGCATGGTGCTGACCATCGAGCCAGGCCTCTACGTGCGCCCTGCAGATGATGTGCCCGAGGCGTTTTGGAATATTGGCATTCGTATTGAGGACGATGCCATCGTCACGGCGGGGGGCTGTGAGCTCATCACGCGCGGGGTGCCTGTTGTTGCTGACGAGATTGAGGCGTTGATGCGCGGTTAATTTCTTTGGCGTTGATGTGGCGGCGCGATACGCGAGGGGCAAACCCGCCCTCCTCAGAGTCTGACGCCTCGATTGCGTCGGTCGGGTTTGCCCCTCTCGTAACGCGCTTTAGCTGTTGGACTTTTCAATCGGTATGGTGTGCCTGTCCCCAGCTTGATGTGATGGGGTGCGCGCGTAGGCGCCATTCTGGCGCGAAGCGACAGTAAGCCCTAGCGCGTACCCCGTCACGTCAAGCGGACGTCAACGCCAACCACTGAAGCGATCGGTTGGTAAGCCAATCAAGTTGGCTTTTGCGAATAAGTAAAAACCATTGCCACTTGCATACGCACATCCACGGACAAACTGCCCTAGACACAGGCCTAAAATGAAATCACAAGCTAAGGCGGCGGTGCTTTGCAAAGCAAGCCGCCTTTTGCGCTAATTAGGAGATTTTTATGAGTTCTAACCACTCGCACAATAGCCCTGAAGCTCGTGCTGAATTACGCCGTGCAGCCCTTGAGTACCACGAGTTCCCTGCTCCAGGTAAGTTGGCGATTCACGCCACCAAGCAGTTGGTGAACCAGCACGATTTGGCGCTGGCGTATTCGCCAGGTGTGGCGGCTCCTTGTGAAGAAATTGTCAAAGACCCCAATGCCGCATTCAAGTACACAGGGCGTGGCAACTTGGTGGCTGTGATTTCCAACGGCACAGCTGTCTTGGGCTTGGGCGACATTGGCCCATTGGCTTCCAAGCCTGTGATGGAAGGCAAAGCGGTTTTGTTCAAGAAGTTTGCCGGCATCGACGTGTTCGACTTAGAAATCGAAGAAAAGAACCTCGACAAACTGGTGGACATCATTGCCGCGCTCGAACCCACGTTCGGCGGTATCAACCTCGAAGACATCAAGGCCCCAGATTGCTTCTATGTGGAGCGCAAGTTGCGCGAGCGCATGAAGATTCCAGTCTTCCACGACGACCAACACGGCACGGCCATCACTGTGGGCGCGGCGATTTTGAACGGCCTCAAAGTGGCTGGCAAAGACCTGAAAACAGTCAAGCTCGTGACCTCTGGCGCAGGCGCGGCAGCGTTGGCGTGTTTGGGTTTGTTGCTCAAAATGGGCATGCCACGCAAAAACATCTACGTCACCGACTTGGCGGGCGTGGTCTATGAAGGCCGCACCGAGTTGATGGACGAAGACAAGATTCAATTCGCCCAAAAGACGGATGCTCGCACCCTCAGCGAGATCATCGAAGGTGCGGATGTGTTCTTGGGTCTGTCAGCCGGCGGCGTGTTGAAGCCGGAGATGGTGAAGAAGATGGCTGCCAAGCCCATCATCATGGCCTTGGCCAACCCCAACCCTGAAATCACCCCTGAAGAGGTGAAGGCCGTGCGTGACGATGCCATCATCGCCACCGGCCGCAGCGACTATCACAACCAAGTGAACAACGTGCTGTGTTTCCCCTACATCTTCCGTGGTGCGTTGGATGCCGGTGCTTCCACCATCAACGACGAAATGGAAATTGCGGCGGTGTATGCCATAGCCGAATTGGCGCAAGCCGAGCAGAGTGAAGTGGTGGCTGCGGCCTATGCAGGCGAGACCTTGGCCTTTGGCCCTGAGTACCTCATTCCCAAGCCATTCGACCCTCGCTTGATGATGAAGATCGCGCCTGCCGTGGCCAAAGCCGCCATGGACAGTGGTGTGGCGACACGTCCTATTCAAGACTTGGAAGCCTACATCGAGAAACTGCAAGGCTTTGTGTATGCCTCGGGTTCCATCATGAAGCCCATTTATGCGGCTGCTAAGCGCGGCAATAAAAAACGCGTGTGCTACGCCGAAGGGGAAGAAGAACGCGTCTTGCGCGCGGTGCAAATCGTGGTGGACGAGCATTTGGCCGAACCCACGTTGATTGGCCGTCCTGCCGTGATCGCGCAGCGCATCGAGAAGTTTGGCTTGCGCCTCAAAGAGGGCGTTGATTACCAAGTGGTGAACGTTGAGCAAGACGACCGCTACCGCGATTTCTGGCAAACCTATTACAAAATGACGGCCCGCAAAGGCGTGACGGAGCAATTGGCCAAGATCGACATGCGCCGTCGTTTGTCATTGATTGGCACGATGATGCTGCACAAAGGCGAAGTGGATGGCCTGATTTGCGGCACATGGAGCACGCCCATCACACATTTGAACTATGTGGATCAAGTGATTGGTCACCGAAAAGGCGTAAGCACTTATGCGGCAATGAACGGGCTGATCTTGCCCGACCGTCAGGTGTTTTTGGTGGACACGCATATCAACTACGACCCGACTGCAGAGCAATTGGCCGAAATCACGGTCATGGCCGCTGAAGAAATGCGCCGTTTTGGTATTCAACCCAAAGCTGCCTTGCTGTCGCACTCCAATTTCGGCAGCAGCGACAAGCCATCGGCGATCAAGATGCGCGAAACCTTGGTGCTGGTTAAGCAAAAAGCACCATGGCTAGAAATCGACGGTGAAATGCACGGTGATATCGCGTTGGATGGCGCTGCGCGCGTGGCCCACATGCCAGACACCACAGTCATTGGCGATGCCAATTTGTTGGTTTTGCCAAACTTGGACGCGGCCAATATCGCTTACAACCTGCTCAAAACTGCTGCTGGCGGCAACATTGCCATTGGCCCAGTGCTTTTGGGCGCTGCTAAGCCCGTCCATATCTTGACTGCCAGCACCACCGTGCGACGCATTGTCAATATGACAGCTTTGACGGTGGCAGATGCCAGTGCGGTCCGATAAAGCGGGATTTATCCCTCAAAATTAGTTAATTTTAATTAAATAACCCTTCAGGGGCCCTCCAGTAATGGACAGGGCCCTTGCTTTTTTGTTCCATTTGACCGACACTACGTGTTCCAAATTTCGGGGTTAACCCGAACTAGAAACGAATACAACCTATGCCACTGCGTACCGTCAAAACCAATATCGTTCAATCTATCCGCGCCTTCCGCGTACCTGATTTACAAGAAGCTGCCCAAGGCCTCGGCCACCATTTTTTGTATGTGAATTTGGCGCAAGCCCAAAGTAAACAAGACATCTTGGACATCATCTCCAAAGAGTTCAATTTGTCTGCTACGTCTAGCAAAAACTTCGATTCTTTGTATGACGGCATGACTGACCCATTGCACAAATCTGGCCCTCAACCAGGCTTCATCTTGGTTTTGGAGCACATCCCTGCCCACGCCAAGTTCGACAAAGAAGCCCGCGAACAGTTGTTGGACATCTTCCGCGAAGCTGCTGACTATTGGTCAGACCGCAAAGTGGCCTTCCGTTGCTTCTATTCTTTCTCGGTGGCCCGTGTGCCATCCGCAGAAAAAGCCGGAATGACAGCTGAAGGTATTGAATTGCTCGAAGAAGGCGAAAAAATGCCAACGGACAAGCTGGTCGATGTGTCGCCCATGGCTCTGCGCATGAGCAGCCCGTTCAACGCAGGCTACTGGCAAACAGCGGCTTAATTGGTTTGCGGCGGTCACGCCGCACCCAAAAACAAAACCCGTCGCAGGACACTGCTGACGGGTTTTTTATTAAGTCGGTCAGAGACTTTGAACCAAGGCCACGTATTCCGCCACCGGTACCTCTTCAGCTCGGCGTTGCACGTCGAAGGTTCCAGCGAAATTGCGGGCTTCTAGCCAGCGGCCCAAGGTGTTGCGCAACAACTTGCGACGTTGGCTGAAGGCGGTTTTCACCATTTCCTCCATCAGCTTGACGTCAATCTGCGGGGGCTGAGCCACAGGGACCATACGCACAACCGCACTGTCTACGCGGGGCGGTGGGTCAAACGATTCGGGCGGCACAAACAACACGTCTTCCATGTCGTAGCGCCATTGCAGCATGACGCTCAAGCGGCTGTAGTCGCTGGTGCTGGGCTTGGCCACCATGCGGTCGATGACTTCTTTTTGCAGCATAAAGTGCTGGTCTTGCACCACGGCCACATGTTCAAGCAAATGAAACAGGATGGGCGACGAGATGTTGTAGGGCAAGTTGCCCACCACGCGCAGTTTGGGGGCGTTCAGGCTGGCCGCCAACTGTGTGAAGTCCACTCGAAGTACGTCGGACTCGATCACGTTCAAATGCGGGTGCTCGCGCAGGCGCACAGCCAGGTCGCGATCGAGCTCAATGACATTGAGCTTGCCTAAGCGCTCTACCAACGGTTGCGTGAGGGCTGCCAAGCCTGGGCCAATTTCGACCATCGGGTCATTGGGCAGCGGGTTGATGGCATCGACGATGCCTTCAATGATCGCGCCGTCCGTTAAGAAGTGTTGGCCGAAGCGCTTGCGTGCAATGTGTTTCAAAGTTGGCCCTGCTTATTGCGGTGCGTCGCGGTATTCAACATATGCGCGACCGCGTACTTCTTGGGCCCACAGTTGGTAGGTCTCGTCAAACTTCTTTTCACGTAGGCTATTACTAGCCATGTCGCGAAGCTCGCGTTCGCTGATAGGCGCCTCGCGGCGTTCCAAAACTTGGATCAGATGAACACCAAAGCGAGACACCAAGGGATCGGCAATTTGTCCAATTTGTAACGTGTTCATAACTTCTTCAAACTCGGGCACAAACATGCCCGGAGAAACCCAGCCTAAGTCACCGCCTTCAGGGCCGCTGGCATCTTGCGAATGCCCACGCGCCAACTTTGCAAAATCAGCTTTCCCAGCTTCGATTTGTCGTTTGTACTCTGCCAATCGGGCGCGCGCGGTGGTTTGGCTGAGTTGGCCACTTGGGCGTAACAAGATGTGACGTGGATGGGTTTGGGTGATGGTCACCACATTGCTGGCACGCTTGGTGACAAGTTTCAACACGTGAAAGCCAGCACCAGATCGCACCAAGGTCACATCACCGACTTTCATATTTTTGGTGGTTTCGACAAACAAGGAAGGGTAACGGTCTGCGGAGCGTAAGCCCATCAAGCCACCCTTGTCGCGCTCTGCGCCGTTGGAAAACTCTTTGGCCACACGGGCTAAATCGTCACCACGTTTGAGATTGGCTAGGACGGACTCTGCTTTGGCCTGGAGAGCTGCAATTTCAGAGTCGGTCGCCTTCTCTGAAACGGCCACCATGACATGGCCAAGTTCAATGTCTGGGTTGGTGTTGATGCTGGCGTTTTGACGGTCACGAACGGCTTGATCGACTTCAATATCACTGACTTTGATGCGGCTTGGGACATTGCGCTCTGACAAACGCTGCAAAATGAGTTGCTCGCGGAGGTTTTGGCGCAAGCGTTCAATGCTCATACCTTCCGCTTGGACTTTTTGGTGCAGAGCGGCCAAGCTCAGTTGGCTTTGTGCTGCCAAACGTTGTTCAGCTTGATTGACGGCTTCTTCATCAACGCTCAGACCAGTTTCTTTGGCATGTTGCAACAAAGCTTTTTCAACAATGAGTCGCTCTAAAGCGGCCTTGAGCAAGGCTTGACCATCGGGCACATGACGGCCTTGTTGCTTGAGTTGATCGCGAAGTTGCGGCGCACGCAGGGTGACGTCGTGGTTGGTGATGGGAATTGAGTCGACGACGGCTACGATGAAGTCTTGACCCGTGAGAGTTGCTGTTCGGGTCGATTGAGCAAATGAAAAAGTAGAAAAGGCCAGCAAAGCCAACAAGAAAAAATTGCGCGAGTTAATTAACAACATGGATACCCATCATTCGTAATTGCCGAAACGGCTAGGCGTCATTGCAGGTTGACGCAGAGGTTGATATCGTGGGACGTTGTTTCGCAATGACCCAATAGCATTGGTTCCTAACCGAGAGAGTCCGACAAATTCAAGTTGAAACAAGATTCGTTGCCGGGCTAAACCATCTGCGATGAGCTGACGTTCAATGACGGTGCGACTTAGCCAGCATCCCGCATCGTATTCAAATCCAAGGATTGATTCGACGGGCTTTTTGGTAAGCATATCAACATTAAACCGAGCCACACTGTACCAACGACCCTCTCCCAATCCGCGGCCAAGTCCATCATGGCTATCGACTCCGCCCCATAAATCGTGCAAGGGCCATTGCCAGCCTAGATCCAATTGTTGAGAAACAGAGTTTCCAAGTGCATCATTTTCAGTGCGCCATGCGGCATTGATCACTCGATAAGAACCTGGTTTGTATCGACCGCCTACGATACGACGTCTGAAGTTATCGGTATTGGGGTCGTACTGAACAGTTGAGTCCAACGCCCAAGAGCGAGAAAGATTAAGAGTAGCCCCAGCCAAAATGTCGCTCAAACCCGTTTGAGCCGTTGGCTCGTCAGGCAATGTCACTCTTTGCTCTTTCAAGCGCAGGCGTTGAGCAACGCCAAAACGTGCGCCCTCAGCGCCAGTTTCTGGATCAATGAAGCGAGAGGTCGCACCAACGGTCAAGAGATTGCTGTCAGAGATACGGTCATGTCCACCAAACGCGTTTTCTGTAAAGAGACTTGCAAAGTTAAATGCGTTTCCACCTGAGTCGTAATTGGGCAGGTAGTTCTGTTCACGATAAGGGGTGTTGACATAAAAAATCCGGGGTTCAAGAGTTTGAACCCAGCCGCGATCAAACAAACGGCTCTCACGTTCAAAAGCCATACCCGCATCAAGACTGAGGGTGGGAGTGGTGATGCCCGCAGAGGTTTGACCCTGGTGGCCGCTGTAGAACAGGGTTGTGGGCAATCCGCCATCGAATTGATAACTCCGGCCATGTAACTGAAGCTTGGGAGTGAAATAGCCGTAGGGGGTGACGAACGGGCGACTCAATTGCGCCCAAGATACGGCACGGTCTGCATTAGGTGCACAGTTATAAAACAGTTTGCTAGAGCTGTTGCTAGCCGCAGTGGCACAGTCAATGTCGCGGGCGGAGCTGAATCGAGTGAAGTCGCCGTCTAAGCTGAAATCCAAACCACCAATTAGGTTGAATCGTTGAATACGAGCCGTCAATTGGGGAAGGCGATCAAAGGGCGGTGTAATCCGATTGTTGACGTTGGCCAAGTCCTGAAGTGTCTGCCACTTCTGAGCCCGCATGGTCGTAGAAACAAAGCCATTGGTCCATGAAAGTCCAACATCACTTGACATCAGACGTTGAACACCTAGCGTGTTGCTCAGTGAAAAATCTTTCCAATAATTATCATCACTGGCCCTGTTGATATTGAGGCCAAAACCAAGCATTCCACCAGCGTAATATGAATTGGGCAACCCTGCATGTGCAAAGTTCATGCTCCAACGCCTTTTGTTTTCTCTCAGTTTGTCACTTTCCATATAGTCAAAGCGCATCAAACCCTGAAATGGTGGCTGAGGAGCGAGGCCTTCAAGGTAACGAAATTCTGTATTTAGCTTGATACCGCGTTGGCTCCAATAAGTTGGGGTAAATGTGATGTCACGATTGGGCGCCAGATTCCAGTAATAGGGCTGAGAATACTCAAGGCCACCAATGTTGTCAGCTCCAAAACTCGGGGGCAATAGACCTGATTTACGCTCGTCATCCAATGGGAAATCGACCTCTGGTACGGGAAGCAAAGGTAGGCCCTTAAACTGTAAGGACCCCCCCTTTACCAAACCAACGTTCCGATCGGTATCAATGGCGATTTTGTCTGCGCGGAAAAACCAGTCTGGCATCCAATCAGGGCCTGGTTTACGTTGGCAAGTGGTGAAACTTGCGTTGTGCATCACAGAGTGCGATGGGTCAATAAAGTCAATTCGCGAAGCGGTTCCATAAGCCTTATTTTTCAACAGGCGGTAATTGGGTTGCGTAAAAAACCCCTCAAATGCGTCCATGTATAGATTGAGCTCCGGACCTTGGTAAATGTTGCCGGAGCGATTGACGTAAACATTGCCACGCGCCTTAGCAAAGTCGTCCGCTTGGTTGTATTCCACCTGGTCTGCTTTGAGCAAAATATCGCCACGCCTTAGTGTCACTTGGCCTTCAAGTTGAGTTTGTTCACTGGCCTGTTCGTTCAGCTTGTTGCTTTCTAAAAAGGTAGGAAGCTCTTTTCGTGCATTGGGCGTGATGACTTCTTGCAGCAAACTGCTTGAACGCAAGATCAAGGGGGCCGATTCAGATGCTGTGCCTGTCTGTGCTGCGGCGTGACCACCGAAGATACCCATCACCAGCCATGGCAAGGCGCGAATTTGGCGGTGAAAATGGGGTAACAGCATGAAAACGGCGAGACCTTCAATTGAGCGACCCCTTTCATTGCAAAGCCCAAGAAGTCGGGCCGCGCGGGGCGGTTTGTAGAATTTAGATTATCCATGAGCACACCCACTATTTCCCAGCCTTCGGGCGCATCTCCCAACATGTCTTTGCACCCTCCCCTCGAATGGGCTCAGCCCGAGCGCCAAGCCGCCTTTCAGCAGTGGCTAGACGCCCGGGCCAACGCCCACGGCGTGATGCCCGCCACCGTGCGTTCTGCCTCGGCCGATGCCAGTTTTAGGCGTTATTTCCGCGTCGACACAGCCAACGGCTCATGCATCGTCATGGATGCCCCGCCCGACAAAGAAAACTGCGAACCCTTTGTGCGCATCGCCCGCCTGATGCTGGACGCCGGCCTGTACGCCCCGCGCATCTTGGCGTGGGACGAGCCGCAGGGCTTCATGTTGCTCGACGATATCGGCTCGCAAACCATGATGGACGTCATCAACCGTGACGACCCACAAGCCAATCACGGCCTTTACATGCGTGCCGTCGATGCTCTGCTGACCCTGCAACAAAGCAGCCGCCCTAGCGTGCTGCCCGCGTATGACGAAGCTTTGCTGCAGCGCGAGCTGTCGCTGTTCCCTGATTGGTACCTCACACAGCACCGACAGCTGCAAATTGACAGCACCCAGCGCGAGATGCTGGACAAGACCTTCAAAACCATCGTGCAACGCAACTTGGCCGCTCCCAGTGTGTACGTGCATCGCGACTTCATGCCGCGCAATTTGATGATGCCGCATGACCCCGCCGAACAACGTTTGGGCGTGCTCGACTTTCAAGATGCGGTCTATGGCCCCATCACCTACGACATCGCCAGCCTCATGCGCGACGCGTTTTTGACGTGGGAAGAAGATGTGGTGCTGGACGTGACCATCCGTTATTGGGAGCGTGCCCGCAAACTCGGCTTGATGGATTTTGAAGACTGGCACAACGACTTCGGCGCGTTTTACCGCGCCGTAGAGTGGATGGGCCTGCAACGCCACCTCAAAGTGGCTGGTATCTTTGCGCGCCTGACGTTGCGCGATGGCAAGCCGAAGTACTTGGCCGACGCGCCGCGCTTCATCAACTACATCCGCACCACAGCCAGCCGCTACAGCGAGCTCACGCCTTTGCTGCGTTTGATAGACAAGATTGAAGGCACTGAACCCGCCATCAGCTTGGCCTTTCCACGCCTGACGCCCGGCGGGCGGGGCTAAGCATGGCGCGCTTTTACTGCCCGCTGCCCTTGGTGACTGGCCAAGTGGTGGACTTGCCTCCGACGGCTGCCCGCCATGTACAAGTGCTGCGCATGCAGCCCGGCCACACCTTGACCTTGTTCAACGGTGAAGGCGGTGAGTTCAGCGCCGAGGTGCAACACATGGGCCGCAACGATGTGCGCGTGGTCGTGGGCGAGCACCGCGACGCAGAGTGCGAAGCAGCGTGCCAAGTGCACCTAGCCGTGGGCATGCCCGCCAACGAGCGCATGGACTGGTTGGTCGAAAAAGCCACCGAGTTGGGCGTGCATCGCATCACTCCCTTGATGACCGAACGCAGCGTGATTCGCCTGACTGGCGAACGCGCCGAGAAGAAGCAAGCGCATTGGCAAGCCGTGGCTGCCAGCGCAAGTGAGCAATGCGGTCGCAACCGCGTGCCTGTGATTGACATGCCTGAGCGTTTAGATGCTTGGTTGGCACGTCAAGCCGCGCAGGCTGATGTGGTGCTCGGCGTGCTGTCGCTGCACGCGAGCACGCAGCCCTTGAATGCCTTGCGTGATGCCGTAGTGGGAAGCGCCAAGTCATGGGTCTTGCTCAATGGCCCAGAAGGCGGGCTGACCGATGCAGAAGATACCGCAGCCCGTGGCAAAGGCTTTGTGGCGCTGAGTTTGGGCGAGCGCGTGTTGCGTGCCGAAACAGCAGCTCTAGGCGCATTGGCCCTGCTCACACTGACCTAGAACGGCTCAGCCACCATGGACCTGCATCTTGAGCTTTGGGCGTCTATGGCAGTGTTTGCATTTGTGACATCTATCACGCCGGGCCCGAACAACATGATGTTGTTGGCTTCTGGCGTTAACTTTGGCGTGCGTGCGACGCTGCCTCATCTCTTGGGTATTTCATGTGGACACTTCATCATGCTCATGGCCGTTGGCATGGGCCTTGGCGAATTGTTCATCCGCGTACCCATGATTTACCAAGTGATGCAAGTGCTGGGGATGGCGTACATGCTGTATTTGGCGTGGGGCATCGTCAGAAGTGGGCCACCGCCAGAAGACGCGGCAAGCAACGAAGGCTCAACGCCTTTGGGATTTTGGGGCGCAGCCGCATTCCAGTGGGTCAACCCCAAAGCGTGGGTGATGACGCTCGGTTTTTTCAGCAATTACTTGCCGCAAGATGCGGGGCTGGTGTTAATTGCCGCAGCATCATTGGTGTTCAGTCTGATTAACTTGCCCAGCATTGTGGTGTGGGCGGTGATGGGCGCACGTATGGGCCACTACCTGCAAGTTAATCTTTATCGACGCATCTTCAATTGGACGATGGCGCTGTTGCTCGTGGCCTCCATGGCCGCGAGCTTGTTCATGCGTTGAACTTCACACACGATCAACTTAGACCAAGCGACCTACGAGATCGCCAGCTTGATGCGTTATGAATTTGGGTTGAAGTGCGCTAGCCAGCTTTGTAAATCTCCAAATACTTCAACAACGTCGGGGTCGTTGAAAATCTCGTGGAACATTTCCGCGTAGCTGTGCACTGTCAAACAAGAGCTTGGCATTGATTCGGCATAAGCGATACTGCCTTCGGCGCGCACGATGTGGTCCTGGCCAGCATACAAAAGCAAAGTCGGCGTATGCGAGAGCGAAGCAGTAGCAATGCATGCGTGCCCAGCATCAATGATCCATTGCGCAAGGGCTGCCGAAATTTGGCGATGTACCAGCGGGTCTTGCTTGTAGCGAAGTACCGCTTGTGGGTCACGTGCCACCCAGTGTGGGTTGAGTCCGTTATCGACACAAATGTGCGGTGCTAAGTGTTTCATCACACTCAGCAAAAGCTTGTCAAATACCTTTAACTGAGGCAAGAACCCAGGGGAAGACAGCACCAAGCCATCAATTGGGAGTTTTTGCTGCGCGACAAAACTAGCGGCGACCACTCCGCCCATGCTGTGGCCGAGCAATATCAGTGGGCTGCTAGGTATTTGAAGGCGTACATCGTCTACCACTAGTTTCAAGTCATCGGTAAATTGATGTGAGGATGGCAGACGGCCGCGCACACCAGATGAAAGGCCATGGCCATACTGGTCATAGCCGCGCACATGAAATCCCCATGCGTTGAGTTGCGCAGCCACATGTGTGTAACGTCCCATGTGCTCTGCCAAACCATGCACCAGAACTACTGTGCCGCGAGAGGCTTGTCCCTCAATAAGAGGCCAGTCATAAATGGCCAGCTGTTCTACGCCGGTGCTTAGCGTTGACAGTATTGGCGTTGTGCTGTGCATGGCAGCTTCAACTGTGCTGGAACTTGAACACAGCTGTACCTGCCATCAGGTTCGGCCACGTATCGACGCGCTGGCCATCTTGCAAGCCAAACGCCTCGGTCACTTGCAAACCATTCTTTTCGGCCAGCACCTCAAAGTCTTTGAATGTGCCTACGCGGATGTTGGGTGTGTCGTACCACTGGTAAGGCAAGCGCTTGGTTACGGGCATACGGCCTTGCAGAATGCTCAGGCGGTTGGGCCAGTGGCCAAAGTTGGGGAAGGCGACGATGCCGGTTTTGCCCACGCGTGCGGTTTCGCGCAGCATGGTTTCGGCGTTGCGCAAGTGTTGCAAGGTGTCGATTTGCAGCACCACATCAAACGATTGGTCGGCAAACACACTCAAGCCCAAATCAAGGTTGAGCTGCAACACGTTCACGCCGCGTTTCACGCAAGCGTGCACATTGGTGTCGTCTAGTTCTACGCCGTAACCTGTGCAGCCTTTGTGCTGCTGCAAGTGGGCCAGCAAAGCGCCGTCGCCGCAGCCCAGGTCAAGCACGCGGCTGCCTTGGGGCACGAGTGCGGCAATGGCTTTCAAGTTGTCGTGTGTCATGCGGCAACTCCTGAGGTCAATTCATCGTTGATGCGCGTGAAGTACGAGCGCACCACATTCATGTAGCGTGCGTCGTCCAGCAAGAACGCATCGTGGCCATGTGGCGCGTCAATTTCGGCGTAGCTCACATCGCGTTGGTTGTTGAGCAAGGCTTGCACCATCTCGCGGCTGCGTGCGGGTGAGAAGCGCCAATCGGTGGTGAAGCTCACCAACAGAAACTTAGCGTCTGTGCGTGCAAACGCTGCCGACAAATCGCCGCCGTAAGTACGTGCAGGGTCAAAGTAGTCCAGTGCACGGGTGATGAGTAAATAGGTGTTGGCGTCAAAGTACTCGCTGAACTTGTCGCCCTGATAGCGCAAGTAGCTTTCGATTTGAAACTCTACGTCTTGCGTGGAGTACTTGTAGCCGGTGGCGCTGCCCACGACTGCATCACGCAACTCGCGGCCAAACTTTTCGTTCATCACATCATCACTCAGATACGTGATGTGGCCCACCATTCGGGCGATACGCAGACCGCGTTTGGGCAAAACGCCATGCTCATAAAAGTGGCCGCCATGAAAGTCAGGATCGGTCACGATGGCGCGACGCGCCACTTCGTTGAAGGCGATGTTCTCGGCTGTGAGGTTGGGTGCACTCGCCACCACCACGGCATGACGCACGCGGTCTGGGTATTGCAGCGTCCAGCTCAGTGCTTGCATGCCACCCAAGCTGCCTCCCAAGACGGCGGCGAGTTGGGTGATGCCCAATCGGTCTAGCAGCAAGGCTTGGGCATTCACCCAGTCTTCCACCGTGACCACGGGGAAGTCCGCGCCGTACACCTTGCCCGTGTCGGGGTGGGTATGCATAGGGCCGGTTGACCCGAAGCAAGAGCCGAGGTTGTTCACGCCGATCACAAAGAAGTGGTTGGTGTCCACGGGCTTGCCTGGGCCAATCATGTTGTCCCACCAGCCTTCGCTTTTGGCTTGACCTTCGTACACACCTGCGACGTGGTGCGATGCGTTGAGGGCATGGCACACCAGCACTGCGTTGGATCGATCAGCGTTGAGCGTGCCGTAGGTCTCGTAGGCCAGCGTGTAGTCGCGCACTTGTGAGCCGCTTTGCAACAGCAAAGCGTCAGCAAAGTGCATCGCCTGCGGCGTGGCAATCATGGGTTGGGCGTGGACGGTCATGCTCAATTACTCGCCGATGGGTCGCAGATGTTTGCCGGCAATGCCTGCCAGTTCAAACATGGTCACTTGGTCTTTGCCAAACACGGGTTTGAGTTTGGCGTCCGCGTTGATCGCGCGTTTGTTGGTGGCGTCTTGCAAGCCGTTGGCCTTGATGTAGTCCCACAGCTTCTTGATCACCTCTGTGCGAGCCACGGCTTCCGCGCCAATCACGTTGGCCAAATCAGCGCTGGGCAGATAGCCCGCGGTGACTTTGCGCGGTGCTTTGGGCTTGGTCACTTTTTCGGCTTTCGCTTTGGTGGCCTTGGTCGTTTTGGCGGGCACTTTTTTACCAGCCGCTTTGATGAGCGCGTTGGTCGTGGGTGTCTTGCCGCCTTTGGCGGGGTACTTGCTCACGCGGGGTTCAAACGCAAAGTTCACCTTGCCTGCTTCGGCATCCCATTGCAAGAAGGCCTTGAACGAGCGGCGTGTGCGCATGGACACAAACTTGTCCAGCAAATCGGTTTTGCCCTCAGACAACAGCTTGGTCATTTGCTCGCGTTCGACGGGCTGTTGCAAGATGATCTTGCCGCTCTTGAAGTCGCAGCTCGGTGTGGCTTGTGCGTGTGTGGGCACGGCCTTGCTACATACATAGTTGCTGCCGTGTTCGTGCACAGGGCTGCCGCACTTGGGGCAGTTGCCCAAGGGTGCTGCGTCGCTGAACTCGACGATTTCGCCTGAGTCTGCACCGTCGTCACCAAAGTCGAATTCGAGTTTCCAGTTTTGGTCTTCTTCGCTGTACTTGAGGGCGATCTCAGCCGTGAACGGCCAGCCCGCTTTGGAGCGGAAGCCGTCGAGTGGGCCAATCTTTTTGTTGGTCAAAAACTCTTCCACTTCTGCCGCGTCAAATGTGCGGCCGCCTGGAATTTTGCTGATGGAGAAACCACAGCCTGCGCCGTTTTCGCCGGAGTCAGAGGCGCTGCCGTCTTTGCCAACGCAGGCGTAGCGACGGTAGTTTTCTTTCACCACGCCGCCGCACTTGGGGCAAGGTGTTTGCAAGGTGGCGTAGTCACCGGGGATGGTGTCGCGGTCAAATTCTTTGGCCTTTTTGACGATGTGCTCGGTCATCTCGGCAATTTCGCGCATGAATTCTTCGCGGCTCAGTTGGCCGTGTTCCATGAGCGAGAGCTTGTGTTCCCAGCCGCCTGTGAGTTCGGGCTTGGACAGCTCTTCCACACCCAAGCCTCGCAGCAGCGTGAACAGTTGGAATGCTTTGGCCGTGGGAATCATCTCGCGGCCATCACGGATGATGTATTTCTCATTCAGCAGGCCTTCGATGATGGCGGCGCGTGTGGCAGGTGTGCCCAAGCCTTTTTCTTGCATGGCTTCGCGGAACTCATCGTCCTCCACCAGTTTGCCTGCGCCTTCCATCGCGCCCAGCAAGGTGGCTTCGCTGTAGCGGGCAGGTGGGCGGGTTTTCAGGCCTTTGGCGTCGGCGGATTCGTTCTTGGCAGCCTCGCCTGCCTTCAAGGCCACGAGGGTTTTGCCGTCTTCTTCGTTGTCAGAGGCTTCTTGCGCGGCGTCTTTGCCGTACACGGCCATCCAGCCGGCGTTGACCAAGACCTTGCCTTCGGTGCGGAAGTTGTGCTCTTTGCCTGCGGCTTTGACCGTGCTGATGCGCGTGGTCACCATGTATTCGGCGCTAGGGAAGAACACCGCCATGAAGCGGCGCACCACCAAGTCGTACAGCTTTTGTTCTGCCTCGGACAAACCGCTGGGCGCTTGCAAGGTGGGGATGATCGCAAAGTGATCACTGACCTTTTTGTCGTCAAACACGCGGGGTAGTTTGCGCACGTAGTTGTTGTTCAGCGCCACGGTGGCGTGTTGTTCGAGGTGCTTCATGCCGCTGTCGGCCAACATGGTGAAGGTGTCTTTCACCACGGGCACGTAGTCTTCAGGCAAGTGGCGTGAATCGGTACGTGGGTAGGTCAGCGCTTTGTGGCGTTCATACAAGCTTTGCGCCAAGGCCAAGGTGGTTTTAGCCGAGAAGCCAAAGCGGCCGTTGGCTTCTCGTTGCAGCGAGGTCAAGTCAAACAAACCGGGGCTGGCCTTGGTGGTGGGTTTGCTCTCTTCTGTGACGGCGGCTTGCTGGTTGCGCACGGCGTCGGCAATGGCCAAGGCTTCGGCTTCGCTCCACACGCGGTCGTGTTTTTTCTCGGCGTCTTCCGCGTCTTTTTTGTGCTCTGGGTTGAACCACTTGGCGGGGTAAGCGCCTGCAGAAACTTGGAATGACGCGTGAATCTCCCAATAGTCGCGGCTAACGAACTTGCGAATTTGCTCTTCGCGCTCCACCACCACCGACAGGGTAGGCGTTTGCACACGGCCCACGGTGGTCAAGAAGAAGCCGCCTTCGCGTGAGTTGAACGCAGTCAAGGCGCGCGTGCCGTTGATACCCACTAGCCAGTCGGCTTCCGAGCGGCTGCGTGCGGCGTCGGCCAAGCCTTGCATTTGTTGTTGGGTGCGTAGAGAGTCAAAACCATCACGAATAGCTTGTGGCGTCATCGACTGCAACCACAGGCGCTTCACAGGTTTGTCGAGTGGCTTTTTGCCGCCCGCGTATTGCTCGATCAAACGGAAGATCAATTCACCTTCGCGGCCCGCGTCACAGGCGTTGATGAGGGAGGTCACGTCTTTGCGTTTGGCCAGTTTCACCACGGCGTTCAAACGGCTCTTGGTTTTCTCGACGGGCTTCAAGTCGAAGAAGGGGGGAATCACGGGCAGATTGGCAAAGCTCCACTTGCCGCGCTTGACGTCAAATTCTTCGGGCGCTTGGATTTCCACCAAATGACCGACGGCACTGGAGACGACGTAGGTGTCGCTCTCAAAGTGATCGTCGTGTTTTTCGAACTTCCCCGCCACAGGCGTGAGTGCGCGCACGATGTCTTGCGCGACCGAAGGTTTTTCGGCAATCACGAGGGTTTTGCTCATTTCAAAGTTCCTTAAAAACTGACCACTACAATTCGTTCTCTCGCGCGCACGCACGCGCGCCCATGCGCGCGCACGCACATGCGTACGTATTTAAGTTAACAGAAAAATACCGTGACCCAAAAATCCCCCGCCAACACCCCCGCGCCCATCAAAGGACGTCGCATTCAAACCCGTCGTTCAGGCGTGCATGGCAAGGGCGTTTTTGCGCTCACTGACTTTGCCAAAGGCGAGACCATCATTGAATACGTGGGCGAGATCATCAGCTGGAAAGAGGCGCTGCGCCGCCATCCGCACGACCCCACCGACCCCAACCACACGTTTTACTTTCACATCGACGAAAAGCATGTGATCGACGCCAAGTACGGCGGCAACTCTTCGCGCTGGATCAACCACTCATGCAAGCCTAGCTGCGAGCCCGATGAAGAAAACGGCCGCGTGTTCATCAAAGCCATCCGCGACATCAAGGCCGGTGAAGAGCTGAACTACGACTACGGCTTGGTCATCGACGCGCCCATGACGCCCGAGCTCAAGCTCGAATACCCCTGCTGGTGTGGCGCGAAGAAGTGCCGTGGCACTTTGTTGTCTTCTACTTCTGAGTTCCCCAAAGGCAAAGAGTCCAAAGCCAAGAAATCCGACAAGAAGAAGTCGAACAAAAAGACGGATAAAAAATCTGAAAAGGCCAAAGCCAAAAAAGGCTAAACCACATGATCTGGCCCGCTGAAGACCTCTGGCTTGCGATGGTTGCTGTGCAGCCCGGCTTGACGGTCGAGGTGCTGCCAGAGATTGATTCCACCAACACCGAGTTGATGCGCCGCGCCCGCGCGGGTCAAACCGAGCCGGTACTGTTGGTGGCCGAAACCCAAACCGCAGGCCGTGGCCGCTTAGGCCGACCTTGGCATGGCGAAGTGGGCCATGCCCTGACCTTCTCCTTGGGCCTCATGCTCAAACCTGCTGACTGGTCGGGCCTGTCCTTGGCTGTAGGTCTGTCGCTGGCGCGCAGCCTAGACCCGCAGGGCGAGCTAGACGTGCGCCTGAAGTGGCCCAATGACTTGTGGGTGAAGCGCCCTGATACCCCTACGGGCTGGGGCAAGTTGGCGGGCATCTTGATCGAGACGGCTTTGCCTACGGGCATGAGTTACGGTAGCGAAGAGGGGCGGTATTGCGTGGTGGGCATAGGCATCAACATCGCCCCACCTGTGGCCGATGGCTTGTCTACCGCGCCATTGGGCCTGCAAGACCTGCAAAGCGGCATCACTGCGCCCCAAGCCTTAACCAATGTAGCCGAGCCCTTGCTGGCTACCTTGCTGGCGTTTGAACGCACAGGCTTTGCCCCATTGCAAAAAGCCTTCAATGCCCGCGATGCTCTGGGCAACTTGAACGTTACTTTGAGCGATGGCCGTCACGGCGTGGCAAGGGGTGTGGATGCCACCGGCGCGATGCTGGTGGACACCGAACAAGGTCAAGAGGCCATCAGCAGTTCAGAGCTGAGCGTGCGGCCGGTTGAAACAAAAAAGGAAGAGCGATGAACTCAAAACATTTCTGGCGCAACGTGGTGTTCGCGCTTGCGGCCATCAACCTCTTGTTTTGGGCATGGAACAGCGGCAGCTTGCATTTTTTAGGTTTGGGGCCTAAGCCCGTGCAAGAGCCACACCGCATCGAAAACCAAGTGGACCCAGAGCTTTTGCAGATCAAGCCCGCTGCGTCAGAAGCGCGTTGACCTTTGTTTTTTCCTAGTGTTAACCCTTTATTGATAGGGGTGCTCAATTGCGGGGATTGAATTAAACAATTTGATGCGCATGCTTTGGCCTGTCACGATGCAAAGGACTTTGACAGATTCGTCAAAGTAATTGTTCAATCCAAAGGAGACAAATCCATGGCCGCACTCAAAGGCTCGCGCACAGAGCAATGTTTGAAAGACGCCTTCGCAGGCGAATCACAAGCCAACCGACGTTACCTGTATTTCGCAAACAAGGCTGACATCGAAGGTCAAAACGATGTGGCTGCCTTGTTCCGCTCCACTGCGGAAGGCGAAACAGGTCACGCCCATGGGCACCTAGAGTTTCTAGAGCAAGCAGGCGACCCCGCCACTGGCATGCCGATTGGTTCAACACGCCAAAACTTGGCATCTGCTGTGGCAGGCGAAACCCACGAGTACACCGATATGTACCCAGGCATGGCCAAAACAGCACGCGAAGAAGGCTTCGATGAAGTCGCAGACTGGTTTGAGACATTGGCCAAAGCCGAACGCTCTCATGCCAACCGCTACCAAAAAGCATTGACCGAGTTGGTGGACTAACGTGTCCCGTCGCTGTGCTGCAAACGCACAGCGATTTCATAAGCTGCTACGTGCATGGGCGGCTTATGAAATCAAAAACGACATCAAGAGGAGACAACGATGGCCACAGAAGGCAACTTGCAAGCGCCCACGCGCCACGCACTCGATTGGCAAAACCCCGATTTTTATGACGAAGAAAAATGCTTCGACGAGTTAGAGCGCATCTTTGACATTTGTCACGGTTGCCGCCGTTGTGTGAGTTTGTGCGGGTCTTTCCCCACATTGTTTGACTTGGTGGACGAGAGCTCGACGATGGAAGTCGATGGTGTTGCACGCCAAGACTATTGGAAAGTGGTGGACCAGTGCTACATGTGCGATCTTTGCTACATGACCAAGTGTCCTTACACGCCGCCGCATGAATGGAACTTGGATTTCCCGCACACGATGCTGCGCGCCAAAGCGATCAAGTTCAAAAAAGGGGAAGTCGGCATGGCAGAGCAAATGCTGGCTTCTACCGATGTGCATGGCTCACTAGCGGGGATTCCCATCGTGGTTCAGGCGGTCAACGCCGTCAACAAAACCAAGATGGCACGCCAAGCGTTAGAAGCGGTGGCGGGGGTCGATCAACACGCTTGGTTGCCTGCATTGGCTACGCGTAAATTCCGTTCAAGCGCGCCCGATGCAAGCGCCACACAGGTAGTGGACGGCGAAAAGACACCCGGCAAAGTGGCGATTTATTCCACTTGCTACATCAATTACAACGAGCCCGGCATCGGCCACGACTTGCTGAAAATCTTGGACCACAACGACATTCCTTATGTCTTGGTGGAAAAAGAAAAATGCTGCGGCATGCCCAAGCTAGAGCTGGGTGATTTGGAGTCGGTCAAAGCTTCTAAAGAAGCCAACATCCCCGTGCTGGCCAAATATGCCAAAGACGGGTTTGCCATCATGGCCGCTGTGCCCAGCTGTGCATTGATGTTCAAACAAGAAATACCGCTGATGTTTCCAAACTGTGCCGATACACAGCTGGTCAAAGAGCACATGTGGGATCCGTTTGAATACCTCATGGCCCGCAAGCGCGACGGCTTGTTGAAAACAGAATTCCCGCAGCAATTGGGCAACGTGAGTTATCAAATTCCGTGTCACGGGCGAGTCCAAAACATCGGTAAGAAAACCGAAGAAATGCTCAAGATGATTCCCGGGACCGAGGTCAACACCATCGAAAGGTGTTCGGGGCACGCAGGCACTTATGGCGTGAAAAAAGGCTCCCACGACATGGCCATGAAGATTGGCAAACCGGTGTTCAAAGCGATGGCCACCATGAAAGACGGCAGCAAGCCCGACTTCATCAGCTCAGACTGTCCGTTGGGTGGCCACCACATTGCGCAAGGTTTTGAAGAAAACGGTCTGGGCGCACCAGAACTCAATCACCCGCTCACTTTGGTGCGCAAAGCTTATGGCTTGAAATAAAGAGGATGTAAAACATGCAACTGACCGGACACATCACCCCTGAAAGCCTCATGTCGCTTGAGGCTTACACCAAGTGGCGCAAGCTGCACAAGCCAGACATCATCACGCACCGCAAACTGCGCAGCGTTCAATTGGGCGAGCACGTGAACCTTCAATTTGAAAGCGAAACCACCATTCGCTATCAAATCCAAGAGATGCTGCGCATCGAGAAGATCTTTGAAGAAGAAGGCATCTTGGATGAAATTGAGGCGTATGCCCCACTCATGCCAGATGGCAGCAATTGGAAAGCCACCATGATGTTGGAATACACCGACATCCACGAGCGCAAACGCGAGCTAGCCCGTTTGATTGGCATCGAAGACCGCATGTTTGTCGAAGTCGAAGGGCACGCACGCGTTTATGCGATTGCAGATGAAGACTTAGATCGCGAAAATGACGAGAAAACATCGGCTGTTCATTTTGTGCGCTTTGAACTGACACCTGTCATGTGCGCCTCGGTGAAAGCCGGTGCAGCTGTGAAGGTCGGTTGTGACCACACCAATTACCCAGCACACAAAGTGGTGGAGCCCGACACACTCGCCAGCCTAGCCAGCGACTTGAAATGAAAAAAGGCAAGTGCCAAGCACTTGCCTCTCGGATGAAACTCGGTCGTAGACCGAGTTTTTATTGGCGAATCAAGTGATCAAACGCTGACAAAGCCGCCTTCGCACCTTCGCCCGCCGCCACAATGATTTGCTTGTAAGGCACGGTTGTGCAGTCACCTGCCGCAAACACGCCTGGCATGCTGGTGTGGCCTTTGGCATCCACCACGATTTCGCCAAACTTGCTCAGCTCCAACGAGCCTTTCAAGAACTCGGTGTTGGGCACCAAGCCAATTTGCACAAACACGCCTTCGAGTTCGATGTGATGCACGGTTTCAGTGGCGCGGTCTTTGTAGCTCAGGCCATTGACCTTACCGCCTTCACCGGTGATTTCGGTGGTTTGCGCGTTGGCGTGGATGGTCACGTTGGGCAAGCTCTTGAGCTTGTTCACCAACACGGCATCGGCTTTGAGCTGGTCAGCAAATTCAATGAGCGTCACGTGTTCGACGAGGCCAGCCAAATCAATGGCGGCTTCCACGCCTGAGTTGCCACCACCGATCACAGACACGCGCTTGCCTTTGAACAAGGGGCCGTCGCAGTGCGGGCAGTAGGCCACGCCTTTGTTTTTGTACTCGGCTTCACCGGGCACATTCACATTGCGCCAACGTGCGCCAGTGGACAAGATGACGCTCTTGGCTTTGAGCACGCCGCCGTTTTCTAAGTGCACTTCGGTCATGCCGCCACTCTGTTCGGCAGACACAATTTTGCTGGCGCGCTGCATGGCCATGATGTCCACGCCGTAGTGCTGCACTTGAGCTTCGAGGTCAGCGGCGAGCTTGGGGCCGTTGGTCTCTAACACTGAGATGTAGTTCTCAATCGACATGGTGTCATTCAACTGACCGCCAAAGCGCTCAGCGGCAATGCCGACGCGGATGCCTTTACGGGCCGCATACACAGCGGCAGCTGCACCGGCTGGGCCACCGCCCACGATCAACACGTCGTAAGGGGCTTTCTCACTCATCTTCACGGCGTCGCGTGCAGCAGCGTTGGTGTCGAGCTTGGCGACGATTTCTTCCACGCTCATGCGGCCTGAACCAAACACTTGGCCGTTCAAGAACACCATGGGCACAGCCATGATTTGACGCTCTTCCACTTCCTTCTGGAACGCGCCGCCTTCGATCACCACGGTCTTGACCTTGGGGTTCACGATGGCCATGAGCGAGAGGGCTTGCACCACGTCTGGGCAGTTGTGGCAGCTCAGAGACATGTAGACCTCAAAGTTGAAGTCGCCATCCAAGCCTTTGATGCTGTCGATCACGTCTTGTTCCACCTTGGGTGGGTGGCCGCCGGTCCACAACAGGGCCAACACCAAAGAAGTGAACTCGTGGCCAAGTGGCAAGCCTGCAAAGCGCACGCCTTGGCTCTCGCCCTCGCGAACCACAGCAAACGACGGCTTGCGTGCATCGGTACCCGAAGTGTCGAGCGTGACCTTGTCAGACAAGCCCACGATGGCGTTGAGCAACTCGCCCATGTCTTTGCCGGTTTCGCTGTCGTCCAATGAAGCGATCAAGCGGATGGGCTGGCGCAACATGCCGAGGTATTGTTGAAGTTGTGCTTTGAGTGCGTCGTCGAGCATGGTGTTCTCCTATTTCGGGGTGCAGAAAACCTCGGCCATGCGCTTGTGGCGCTGACCCGGTGATTTAAATGGTTGGGGAAGTTCGTTGAGTACAGCGCACGCTGTTTGCCAGAGTGCGCTGCGGTCAACGCCCTGCGTCAGCAGGGTTTAACGGGGGCAAAAATTAGATCTTGCCGACCAAGTCGATGGAAGGAGCCAAAGTCTTCGCGCCTTCTTTCCACTTCGCTGGGCACACTTGGCCTGGGTTAGCGGCGGTGTATTGAGCAGCAGTCAACTTGCGCAGTGTTTCAGACACGTCACGAGCGATTTCGTTGGAATGGATTTCCATGGTCTTGATCATGCCTTCTGGGTTGATCACGAAAGTGCCGCGCAATGCCAGGCCGTCTTCTTCGATGTGCACGCCAAAAGCGCGTGTCAGTTTGTGTGTTGGGTCACCGATCAATGGGAACTTGGCTTTGCCCACGGCTGGAGAAGTCTCGTGCCACACTTTGTGTGAGAAGTGAGTGTCGGTGGTGATGATGTACACCTCAGCGCCGGCTTTTTGGAAAGCTGCATAGTTGTCAGCTGCGTCTTCGATTTCTGTTGGGCAGTTGAAAGTGAATGCAGCTGGCATGAAAATGAACACGTTCCACTTGCCTTTGAGGCTGGCTTCGGTCACTTCGATGAACTTGCCGTTGTGGAAGGCTTGGTTTTTGAAAGGCTGAACTTGAGTGTTGATCAAAGACATGTGGTTTCCTTTGGTTGGTTGTTAAAAACTATCGAATGAGTGAATCTCATTGAGGCTAATGTTAACCCGCAAATCGGGTTAACCCTCATTGTTTGTCTCAATGGGACCGATTGAGATTGCCAAGAGCAAACACAGAGTTGGCGACATGCAAGTGCATGGGTTTGGCCACTGGCATGCGTGCAATGCCACGGCTGATATCAGCAGGTTTCGTGGGTTTGAGGTGCTCTTTGGACATTGGGGCTTTGTCCACCAAGGATTGCAAAGTCACACTGTCTAACAGCTTGAACATGTGCTGCTTAACGTTCTGCCAAAGCTCATGTGTGATGTGGTTGTACATGGGCGCGTCGCTTGGCTGTGTGGACTCAAAGATTCGAGCGACATCTGCCATGTGAATATCGGCTGCAGGGCGGCACAACGAATAGCCGCCACCTGGACCGCGCACAGAGGTCACCAAACCGTCTTGGCGCAGGCGACCAAAGATTTGCTCAAGGCTTGAAAGCGAGATGTTTTGCCGTTGAGCAATGGTCACCAAAGACACGGGGCCGCTGGCTTGATGGATGGCCAAATCGACCAAAGCCGTGATGGCGGTTTTACTTTTAGAAGAGAGAGACATGGCTAAATTACCGCAGAGCGACTTAAATCTATATAAGCGTGTAATGATAGAAACAGTTTTCGTGAATTGAATGAGTTGATCTATGTCCTTTTCTATCGGGCCCATTGCTTTTCCCTTTCAGCCGTTTTGGTTGTTGCTGAGTTATTGGCTGGCCATCTGGCTGGCTGCCAAGTGGGCTGGGCCTGAGCGGGCGCAAGCGGCCAAAGATTTGGCGCAGTCCACACTGTGGGCGGGCTTGATTGCTTCGCGCTTTGTGTATTTGGCATTGCACGCCACCCTATATGTGGACAACCCTTGGGCGGTGATCGACATTCGCGATGGCGGCTGGCATGCGCCCTCAGGTGTGGTGGCCATGGTGGTGTGGCTGGTGTGGCGCTTGCGCCATCAAATGGAAATTCGCCAATCCATGTGGCGTGCGACAGCCGTGGGTGTGGCGGTGTGGTGGGCGGGCTCAATATGGGCGGATCAGCAAATGGTGGCCGATATGCCAGCCGTGCCGTTGACCGAACTCCAACAAGGCCAGACACAAGCGCTCAACAGTTTGCTGGATGGCAGGCCCGTGGTCGTCAATCTGTGGGCTACATGGTGTGGCCCATGCCGCTATGAGATGCCGGCTTTGTCGCAAGCGCAGCAAGACAACCCGCACATCCGGTTTGTGTTTGTGAACCAAGGCGAGGCCGGCGACCATGTACAAAACTTCATCACACAACAAGGCTGGCGTTTGAACGATGTGTGGCTGGATGCTAAAGCGCAAACAGGCCAAGCCGTGGGCAGCAAGAGCTTGCCCACCACCTTGTTTTACGATGCACAAGGCCGATTGATCAAAGCGCACATGGGTGTACTCACACCCATTGCCATACGTGCACAGCTTTCACACATGAACCACCCATGAACAGGGACAAGCCATGAACCAAGCCACCCCAGCATTTCGATTTTTAGCCCGCTTGACCGTGGCGTGGTTTGGCTTCTTGGCAGTGGCGCAAGCCAATGAGCCGGTCTATGTGCCAAAGGCTCAGCACATCAAAGGCCCGGTCTATGCCATCGTCGGCCCGTTGGGGCAGCGCAGCACGGCCAACGCGGGGCTGAATGCCAACTATGGTTTTGTCATCACCGACAGCGGCGTGATCTTGATTGACAGCGGGGCCAGCGCCCACAGCGCAGCGCTGCTAGACAAGGCCATCAAACAGGTTACGTCAAAGCCCGTGCGTTGGGTGCTCAACACCGGTTCGCAAGATCACCGTTGGTTGGGCAACGATTATTTCGCGCGTCAAGGCGCACAGATCCATGCCATGTCAGCCACGGTGCAGACGCAAAAAGCCGCAGCTCAACAGCAAATCGCGGGCATGACTCGCTTTGTGGGCGACCAAATGAAAGGCACTGTGCCCAAGCACGCGGACCAAGTGCATGAGGGCTCAGAGGCGTCATTGACCTTGGGCGGCGTGGCTGTGCAATGGGTGCAAACCAACGCGCACTACCCTGGCGACACATGGATTTACTTGCCTGCACAGTCCACCGTATTCACGGGCGACTTGGTGTACGTGGACCGCATGCTGGGCGTGTTGCCCCAGTCGAATGTGCGTCAAGGTGACCAAGCCTTTGCGCGCTTGCGCACGCTTGCTCCCCAACAGGTGGTGCCCGGACATGGCCGCGTGACCGACATGGCACAAGCCCAAAAAGAATCGGGTGACTACTACCGCTTCCTCATCGACAACGTGGGTGCAGCTGCTCGAAACATGGATCCCATCACGGACACCTTGGATAAGTTTGCGGCCCCTGCGCAATTCAAACACCTGCAAAACTTTGATGAACTGCATCGCGCCAATATGAACCGCGTATTTGTGGACTTTGAATCCAACCCGCAATGATGGATCAGCGTGTCATATGATGACCGCATGCACCGCACACTTTGGACATTGATCTTGGCCTTGTTGCTTCAGCTAGCGGCTGGCACCAGCTGGGCCGTGGTCGATTCGCGTGTTGCCGACGGGCGTGATGCCAGCCCAGCACATCATTGCCATGAGCAGATGGTGCATGACGATGCTGCGGGGCAAACCAACGCAAAGGTAAGTTCCCATCATTGCTGCGCGGTTGGCATCGGAGTAGGTGTACATGTGTTTATCCCCGCGTTGCCGCAAGCGCAACCCATCAGTCCACGGGTGTCTTGGGTCAGCTGGCGCACATGGCCAGACCTGCCTCCTCCCATTTGATTTTTTCTAGTTTCTGAATTACCAGGCTGCGCAAATGGTTTGTGCAGTCATTCGAAGACGCGCGCCGATGTGGCGCATAGGAAAAATCATGACATTTGCATTTCAACACCACCATGGCGCGATGCTGCTCAAGTACAGCGGCATCAGCTTTATTTCGGGTGCCGTGAACCACGGCTTTTTCAGTGGTGAACGTTCGCTGTGGACGGCGGCGATCGGCATCAGCTTATTTGTGCTGGGCGCTCTTTTAGAGCATCGTTTGACTGACAGCGATGACGAGCCAGAGCAAGCTAGCTTGTTGCGCACTTTGGGTATTGGGGCATTGCTCTCGATCGGCTTGGGCTTTTTCACCGGTGGTTTGCAGCACTTCCCCGACTCTCCAGCGCGCAGTGCGTGGGTTGTGCCATTGGGCTTTTTCATTTCAGTTTTGGCATTGGCGCTGAGCAGCAGCTACACCTGGCGTCGTAGCACCAGCGCGTATGTGTTGGTGGTGGGCGCGTTGGTGAGCGTCGGCAGTTATGGTGCTTGGCAGTGGCTGTTACATCACCCCGAGCTGGCGGCCATGAGCGATGGCCACGGCCACTCACACGGTGAGGCCGCACATGCGTCACCCGAAACTGGCCTGAGCGCTTGGGCCATCAGCCGCAGCGTGGAGGTGCGCATGGATGACCAAATGCGCTTCACGCCAAATCGTGTGGATGTGCAAGCAGGTGAAACGATTCGCTTTGTGCTGCACAACGATGGGCAAACCACACACGAAATGGTGTTGGGTGACGAAGGACAAATCAAAGCCCATGCCTTAGAAATGCAGCAAGGCGCAGCGCACGGCGACGGGCATAGCCATGGTGCAGGTGCAGCTATCTCAGTACCAGCGGGCCAGCGTGGTGAGTTGGTGGTGAAGTTTGACCAAGCCCAAGCTTTGCAAATGGCGTGTTTGATTCCTGGCCATTACGAAGCAGGCATGCGCGGCACGGTCAATGTGCAAACCGCACCCCTGCACCAACACCCCCCACAACAGCCAGCGGCTATGCCTGCTGCGCACCACGACCACAGTCAACACAAGCATTGAGTGAGCGCGGGCCGCAGCAGCGGCCCTGCTCAACGCCCAGTTTTGCTACTGCCCCACTGGTCCATGAGGCGTTGGTCGCGTGCCATCTCGGCTTCCAAGGTGTCTTTGGGCAACTGGCGCAGGCACTCTTCCATGGCTTGCGGATCAAGCTTGGGC
>NCJK01000013.1 GCA_002282445.1 Burkholderiales bacterium 39-55-53
ACTCATTTTCCAAATCAAACGTGGAGGCCGCGGTGTCAAACACGATCAAAGGTTGAACTTGGATGGGCTTGCCTTCACTGCTGTATTGGGTTCGCGTTTTGGTGCGAACCAGTAACCTCACAATGTTTGCCAATTTATTTGAGTCGGTGCGCCGCCCTTCCCGAATGGTTAACCACTCGTTAATTTCCTCTTGTGACTGCTTCATGCCGCCCCATTGCTGCATGGCGTAGAGCATGTCTGTGGCTTGAACAGGATCTTCCGTAATGTAGACCACGTGGCGACGATACAAGGGCTTTAGAGCGTAATCGCTCGGGCACAAGTGCGCTACAGCTGTCGCGAGGTGAAATAGCAAAGAGGACTTACCGCTCCCCGGAGCGCCAGCGATGACAAAGATACCCTCTGCAAGAAGGCCATCTATGACGTAGTTCAAGGCCCGGGGTTCTTGCGAGCCCAGATCTGCCCTAGGAAACCAAGCATCAAGCTCATCCTCTGTTTGGATAAGTGGAGCAGTTGGTAAAACGCTTTCTGATGGGCTGGCCAATTTCAAAACGGTACGAAGCGTTATGGAATTGGTCCCCTTTTCTTCCTTGATGCTGCTCCACAAATCATTCGTTGCCAGCGTTGAGTACTTCTCTGGGCACGTTGAGCTGTACTCATGAAATAGGTCCAGCGCTTCGTCTCCAAATTGATGCTTGAGACCACACCCAACTGTGAACCATAGGTTGTATTCGTCAGGTACAGGCAAACGAGGGATGACCTCATGCTCGACGCGATCGAGTGTCCACACCAGTAGATCAAGTTTGCTGCTGCGATCAAACTCCTCGAATGTCAGGGCATCTTCTCTTCGCTCGCTATTAATCGATGCTGTTAGAACGCTATCCCGCAAAGCAATTAGCGGATTTGGGCTCACGGGAATCGATCCCCGCTCATAACCCTCAAGAGGTTGACCTGTTAAGCGTACAAAGCCTGATCCAAAAAAGACTTCGACACCGTCTTTCTTAGACTTAGGTGCAGGCCATAAGCCACGGGTCCAGACATGTACATTGCCGGACATGCTTTGCTCAATCCAGCCCCCATGGGCTTGGATATCCTTGATCAGCCGATCAACCTCAGGTTTGAGATTGTTTTGAGGGTCACGAGCGTGATCGATGTCGATGCACATCAGACCGTTCGCTTTAGGCATGAAACCGACACCGTCAAATTGGCGTTCTTGCTGTGGTTTTTGCAGCTCTTTGGCTAGGAGCTCCCTAACCTCTATGAATGGTCGCCCTTTATCGGGCCACCCAGTCAGGCTGTGACCGTGCTCGTCAACGGGACGTTTGCCTATACAGAGAATGAACTGAGGCAGGGCCTGCAATTCGCTGGGAATGCTATCAATATCAAGGCTGGGATTAGAAGAAGAATGAGACGATGTCTCGGTTTGGGTGTTACTCATTGAAAGTGCCTTTTGTGGTCTCGTTGCGCCCGAAGGCGGTAGAAAGACAATCCCCTCTACTAAACCAACTACCCACAAACAGTTAACTTTCCGCCCTAAGTTGTCTAAATTAATTTTCGAATCTGGAATTTGTTCAAATTTCAGGGAAATTACGCTTCGCAAATAGGCTGGATTAATTAATGGACTTGCAATCGATTCAGCAAAAATTTAGAATGGGTTTGGGTCGAATTCTTGGCCCAAATCTGTCCCACAACCCTAGGGAATGGGGCAAATTGAAAGATGCAAAGACAAGTGGATGTGGCCATCGTCTTGGGCGCCAACGACGTGGTGAACCCCGCTGCCTTAGAAAAAGGCAGCTCGATTTACGGCATGCCCATCTTGGAAGCCTACAAAGCCAAGACTGTGATCGTGAACAAGCGTTCCATGGCCTCGGGCTACGCAGGCTTGGACAACGAACTGTTCTACATGGACAAAACCATGATGGTGTTTGGCGACGCCAAAAAGGTCGTCGAGGATATGGTCAAGGCGGTGGACTGATTGGACTTAGTCCAAATCTAAGTTCACACCGATCTTCAGCACCCATTTGTCAACACTCCCACCCGATGGATTCAAGGGCTTGCCTAGCCCTAGGTTCCATCGGCTGCTGGCAAACTTTTCATCCCACACCCAATAAATCGTCTCGTCTCGTTCGCGTTGTGGACGAATGGCTGACACTGCGCCCCAGCCGCTGAAGTATTCCAACCCCAATTGAGTTGTGCCGCTGATGCTCCGCGCAAGTTTGGCCGAGGGCTGAAATTGCGTTTGCTTGTTTAGACCACTGAGCGGAACTTCAATCGACGGGTTCACCACGATGTGCCAAGCCGCCCAGCGGTAGCCAAAGATGGGGTTGATGTCTATGCTGTTAATGCCTTGTGATTCATACGCACTCGAGCTGTAGCCCACGTCGCTGCGTACACCCCAATAGAAACCATGGTGCGCATTGTGTTCGGCGACATACTGGGCTTCTACTTTGAGCCCATTGAGCTTGTCGTGTCCATCAACGCGTGACATTGGCACTTCTAGGCCAATACTCCAGCCATTGCCGAGGCCATAGCCATACTCCAGCAGTGTTTGAAACACTTGACCATGCGGCGCTTCATCCATGAGTTTGGGCTTGGCAACGCTCATGACCAGCTCAATTTCAGACTCGCCTTTCTTCGGGATGTCGTCAGAGTAGACGCGTAGTTCATACGGAGCAGCCCAAGTTGAAGACGAGCATGCCAAGCAAGTGATGAGTGTTCTGCTTGCAGTAGCTATACGAGGCAAAGGGCTGCTAAATCGCATGGTGTGGAGTGGCGTGAGCGTGTGATGGCATTGTCATTGAATCTTTAGAATTGCAGTGATTCAAAAGGCGGTTATTTCTTCATGCAGATCCACGGACACACATTACAAGCCGCCATCGTCGACCTCGACGGCACGATGGTCGACACCTTGGGCGACTTTGAAGTCGCCCTTAATCGCACTTTGGCTGACTTGGATTTGCCACCCATCACACGCGCATTGGTGGAACGTACAGTGGGCAAGGGCTCTGAGCATTTGGTGCGCTCTGTGCTGGCGCATCAGCTGACTTTGCCGGATGTGCAAGCTGCTGCCCCCAACGTGCTGCAGTGGCCAGAGGCGGATGCCTTTGCTTTGGCCTTGCAGCGATATCAACACCACTACCTGTTCATCAATGGGCAATTCGCCGATGTGTACCCAGGCGTGGTGGAGGGCTTGCAACAGTTGCGCGATGCGGGGTTACAGCTGGCTTGCTTGACCAACAAGCCTTTGGCGTTTGCCACCGGCCTGTTGGCTGACAAAGGGCTGGACACATATTTCACACATGTCTTTGGTGGCGACAGCTTTGAGCGCAAAAAGCCTGACCCGTTGCCGTTGCTCAAAACGTGCGAGGCTTTGGGCGTCAAGCCTTCACAGGCCTTGATGGTGGGGGATTCAAGCAACGACGCCCAAGCTGCCCGCGCCGCGGGCTGTCCCGTGGTGTTGGTGCGCTACGGCTACAACCATGGCGAACCCGTGGACGGTGTGGATGCTGATGCCCATGTAGATTCCCTGACGCAAATCCCACAAGCGCTGGCCGACAAGGCCTGAGCCTTTGCTAAACTGCAAGCATGTTCATTCATCGCAGCACTGTCACAGGTTGTCACGACCGGGGAGCTTGGCCCTGGCGTACGCCGTCGTCTGCGCTTGTTTAAAAGCACGCTCAGGTTCACTGATGCCGTGCCCGCGCTGAAGCCATGCTAGCTGCTCAGCACTTGTCCGAATGAACGCTCCAATGCGATGGGGCCGAGCTGTGGAGGCTCACAATGACTGAAACCGAATTCAAACAATTGGCCCAAGAGGGCTACAACCGTATCCCGTTGGTGGCTGAGGCGTTTGCAGACTTAGAAACCCCGCTTTCGCTGTACCTCAAACTGGCCCATGTGCAAAACAAGGGCGAGCGCAGCTTTTTGCTGGAGTCCGTGGTGGGCGGCGAGCGCTTTGGGCGCTACAGCTTCATTGGTTTGCCAGCTCGAACTTTGTTGCGTGCCAGTGGTTTTGGCGAAGCGGCCAAGACCGAAGTGGTGACCGACGGTGTGGTGGTTGAAACCCATGCAGGCAACCCGCTCGACTTTGTGGCTGACTACCAAAAGCGCTTCAAAGTGGCGCTGCGTCAAGGTTTGCCGCGCTTTTGCGGTGGCTTGGCAGGCTACTTTGGTTATGACACGGTGCGCCACATCGAAAAGAAGCTGGTTCATTCATGCCCGCCCGATGACCTCGGCATGCCCGACATCTTGTTGCTGCAAACCGAAGAGTTGGCAGTGATTGACAACCTCTCGGGCAAGCTTTCGCTCATCGTCTACGCGGACCCTGCGCTGCCTGATGCTTATGCAAAGGCCCATGCGCGTTTGGCAGAGCTCAAGTTGCGTTTGAAAGCACCTGCGCAAGCGCCATCGATTGCGCCATGTGCCAGCCATCCCGCTGAGCGCAGCTTTGCGAAAGACGATTACTTAGCGGCGGTACTGCGCGCCAAAGACTTGATTGCAGCTGGCGACTTCATGCAAGTGCAGGTGGGTCAGCGCATTCACAAAAAGTTCACGGCCAGTCCGCTGTCGTTGTACCGTGCGTTGCGTTCGCTGAACCCCAGTCCGTACATGTATTACTACAACCTCGGCGATGCCTACGTGGTGGGCGCATCACCCGAGATTTTGGTGCGTCAAGAATCCACGCCCGAAGGGCAAAAAGTCACCATCCGTCCATTGGCCGGTACGCGCCCACGCGGTGCAACGCCCGAGGCCGACAAGGCGGCAGAGGTTGAGCTCATCAACGACCCCAAAGAGCGCGCCGAGCATGTGATGTTGATTGACCTGGCTCGTAACGACATTGGTCGCATTGCCAAGACAGGCAGCGTCAAAGTGACCGAGGCCTTTGTGGTGGAGCGTTACAGCCACGTGATGCACATCGTGAGCAACGTGGAAGGCTTGTTGCTCGACGGCGCAGATGGCCAACCGCTCACCAGCATGGATGTGCTCAAAGCCACATTCCCTGCTGGCACGCTGACGGGCGCGCCCAAAGTGCACGCGATGGAATTGATCGATCAGCTTGAACCCACCAAACGCGGTTTGTATGGCGGGGCTTGCGGTTACTTGAGTTTTGCGGGCGACATGGATGTGGCGATTGCCATTCGCACCGGCATCATCAAGAACGACACGCTCTATGTGCAAGCTGCCGCCGGTGTGGTGGCCGACTCAGTGCCCGAGTTGGAGTGGAGAGAAACAGAACACAAAGCGCGCGCCTTGTTGCGTGCCAGCGAATTGGTTGAGGAGGGCTTGGAATGACGCAAGCAATATACAAGGCCAAGCACTGCGCTTCTATGCAAGAGGTGCGTCAGCACATCGACGCTTTGGATGACATCCTCGTGCCCTTGCTTGTGGAGCGTGGTGCGTATATGACGCAGGCTGCCCGCATCAAAGCTAACGCGAGTGATGTGCGCGATGAAGCTCGCATCGAAGCCATTGTTCAGCGTGTGCGAGCCGCAGCGTTAGAGCAGGGGGGGCACCCCGATGTGGTGGAGCGCATTTACCGCGACATGATGGAGGCTTACATTGCTTTCGAAGCGCAAGAGTTTGAGCGCTTGCGCTCTACCCAAAATGGAGGTCAGTTATGAAGCTCCTCATGGTCGATAACTACGACAGCTTCACCTTCAACATCGTCCAATACTTTGGTGAGTTGGGTGCAGAGGTTGAAGTGTTTCGCAACGACGAAATCACGCTCGAAGGTATTGCGGCTCGCAAACCCGATCGCTTGGTCATTTCCCCCGGCCCTTGCTCACCTGCTGAGGCTGGCATTTCGGTGGCCGCCATCCAGCACTTTGCGGGCAAGCTGCCCATCTTGGGCGTGTGCTTAGGCCATCAAAGCATTGGTGCAGCGTTTGGCGGCAAGATCATTCGTGCGCAAGAGTTGATGCACGGCAAGACCAGTGTCATCACCACCACACAAGAAGGTGTGTTTGGCGGCTTGCCCGAGAAGTTCACGGTCAACCGTTACCACTCACTCGCGATTGAACGTTCTTCATGTCCTTCCTGTCTTAAGGTCACGGCGTGGACGGATGATGGCGAAATCATGGGGGTGCGTCACACTGATCTGGATATTCAAGGTGTGCAGTTCCACCCAGAATCCATCCTCACCGAGCATGGCCATGCCATGCTGAAAAACTTTCTGTAAAGGCTGGCTATGACAACCACCATTCACGCAATCACGCCCCAAGAAGCGTTGCAACGTGTCATCGAGCATCGCGAGATTTTTCACGACGAGATGCTGCATATCATGCGCCTCATCATGTCGGGCGAAATGTCGCCGGTGCTGATGTCGGCTTTCATTGCCGCGCTGCGCGTCAAGAAAGAAACCATTGGTGAGATCACCGCTGCAGCTCAAGTGATGCGCGAGTTCTCTACCAAGGTGGATGTGCCCGACCGCACACACATGGTGGACATCGTGGGTACAGGCGGCGATGGTTCGCACACCTTCAATATTTCGACCTGTTCGATGTTTGTGGTGGCTGCTGCAGGCGGCAAAGTCAGCAAACACGGCGGCCGCAGCGTCAGCAGCAAAAGCGGCAGCGCCGATGTGTTGGAGAGCTTGGGCGTCAACATCAACTTGCCACCCGCGCAAATTGCCAAGTGCATTGCGGATGTCGGCATTGGCTTCATGTTCGCACCCAATCATCACCCCGCCATGAAAAACGTGGCCCCTGTTCGCAAAGAGCTGGGCGTGCGCACCATTTTCAATATCTTGGGTCCGCTGACAAATCCAGCCAGCGCCCCCAACATCTTGATGGGCGTGTTCCATCCAGATTTGGTGGGTATTCAAGTGCGTGCACTAGAGCGCTTAGGTGCTGAGCATGCGTTGGTGGTGTACGGTCGCGATGGTTTAGATGAAGTGTCTTTGGGTGCTGCCACCTTGGTGGGTGAGCTCAAAGACGGCCAAGTGCGCGAGTACGAAATTCACCCCGAAGATTTTGGCTTTGCCATGAGCAGCAACCGCGCCTTGCGCGTGGAAACGCCTGAGCAATCTCGCGCCATGTTGTTTGGCGTGTTGGATAACCAAGAGGGGCCTGCACGCGACATCGTGGTGCTGAATGCGGGCGTGGCCTTGTATGCGGCCAATGTGGTGGGCAGCATTGAAGCGGGTATTGCCAAAGCACGCGAGGCGCTGGCCTCAGGCGCTGCTAAGGCCAAGTTGGATCAGTTGGTCGCGGCGGCACATGCCCTGTCGGCTTAAGGGCTGAGAGATGTGGAATAACCCAGAAGCTTGGATTGCCATCGGCGTGTCGGTGGGGTTTGTGATTGCAGGCGTGGTGATGCACCGCGTGTTTGTGAATGTTTTGAAAAATGAGCCGCCTTCGGGTGAGCGCAATGAGTCGCCCGAAAGCGAAAAGAAAGCCCAGTCATGAGTGACATCCTGAACAAAATCGTTGCGGTCAAACATCAAGAGGTGGCCGCTGCACTGCAACGCAAGTCACTGGCGGCCATGCGAGCTGACGCTGAAAGCCGTGTGCTCACGCGTGACTTTGTGGGCGCACTACGTGCCAAGGTTGCAGCAGGCTTGCCTGCGGTGATTGCCGAAATCAAAAAAGCCAGCCCATCCAAAGGTGTGATTCGCGAGGACTTCATTCCTGCTGACATCGCCCAAAGCTATGCCGAACATGGCGCAGCGTGTTTGTCGGTGTTGACCGATAAAGACTTCTTCCAAGGCCAAGTGGATTACCTCAAGCAAGCTCGCGCATCGTGTGACTTGCCCGTGCTGCGCAAAGACTTCATGGTTGACCCGTATCAGGTGTACGAGGCGCGTGTGATGGGCGCGGACTGCATCTTGCTGATTGCCGCTTGCTTGACCGATGCGCAAATGGCGGAGATGGAAGCCATTGCGCGCAGTCTTGACATGGCTGTGTTGGTGGAAGTGCACGACGCAGCCGAGCTGCAACGCGCGCTCAAACTCAAAACGCCATTGGTCGGCATCAACAACCGCAATCTGCGCACGTTTGAGGTGTCGCTCGACACCACCCTCGGCATGCTCAAGGATGTGCCGGCTGACCGTTTGCTCATCACTGAGAGCGGTATCTTGCAGCGCAGCGATGTGCAAAAAATGCGCGATGCCAATGTGCATGCGTTCTTGGTGGGCGAGGCGTTCATGCGCGCACCCGATCCAGGCGTCGCTTTGGCGGACCTGTTTGCCGCTTGATTCGCATGACGGGCGATTTGTTTGGCAAGGCGTCGAGCTCTGCAGATGCGCCTCGTTTGACGCAGTGGTCGCCAGCCGATTGGCCCACGCAGCCTGATTGGCAGCCAGCGCTTGACGCGTTTTGGCGAAGCGCGCAAGGCGTGTCGTTGGCTACTTTTGTGCAATCGCGCTTAGATGCTGGCGCCGTGATCTACCCAAAGCACCCTTTGTGGGCTTTGCAGCTCACGCCTTTGTCGCAAGTGAAGGTGGTGATCTTGGGGCAAGACCCGTATCACGGGCCGCACCAGGCGCAGGGCTTGTCGTTTTCTGTGGCGCCTGGCGTGAAGATTCCGCCATCGCTACGCAATATCTTCAAAGAATTACAACGCGATCTCAACCAGCCCGCGCCCCAAAGTGGCTCGCTAGAGGCTTGGGCCAAGCGCGGCGTTTTGTTGCTTAACACCTGTCTGACTGTAGAAGATGGTCAGCCCGCCTGCCACGCCAAACGCGGTTGGGAGCACTTGACAGATGCCTTGCTGGGCGAGGTGGCGCGAGCAGCGCCCGCCTGTGTGTACATGCTTTGGGGTGGTCATGCCCAGGCTAAAGCTGAGCTGATCGAGCGCGAAACCGCGGCTCAACCTGCGGGTTTTGTGGGTTTGCGTGAGGACGGGGTCGCTAAGCGTGAGGCCTTGGTGCTTAAGGCCAATCACCCATCGCCCTTGTCTGCCTTGCGCCCGCCTGTGCCGTTCATCGGCTGTGGTCATTTTTCACAAGCCAAAACATGGCTGGCACAAAGAAATCTGAGTTTGGATTGGAATTTGTGAGCCATTTGGCCGCTAGAACTCGCGAAAGCATGAAAACTCTGCTATAGTTCGCGATTCGCCGGAGGGGTGCCCGAGTGGCTAAAGGGGGCAGACTGTAAATCTGTTGGCTTACGCCTACACTGGTTCGAATCCAGTCCCCTCCACCAGCGAAAACCAACAAGTAGAAGCGCCGGCAGGCCTGCAACTGTGATGATCTTTTCTGATCTGATGCGGGAGTAGTTCAATGGTAGAACCCTAGCCTTCCAAGCTAATGACGCGGGTTCGATTCCCGTCTCCCGCTCCACCTGTGGTTTTCAAAGGATTGATTGGCGGTCAATTGATTTGCCCTTGTGGCTCAGTGGTAGAGCACTCCCTTGGTAAGGGAGAGGTCGCGGGTCCGATTCCCGCCAAGGGCACCAGATTTTTTTGTGATTCACCTATTTTTTTCGGAGTCGAGAAATGGCAAAAGGTAAGTTTGAACGTACCAAACCGCACGTGAACGTTGGCACCATTGGTCACGTTGACCACGGTAAAACAACTTTGACAGCTGCGATCACCACGATCCTGTCTTTGAAGTTCGGCGGCGAAGCTAAGGCTTACGACCAAATCGACGCGGCTCCAGAAGAAAAAGCTCGCGGTATCACGATCAACACAGCTCACGTTGAGTACGAGACTGAGTCTCGCCACTACGCTCACGTGGATTGCCCT